>NZ_JAIUKW010000005.1:0-2632493 GCF_020165915.1 Bacillus sp. RSS_NA_20
GAAAAATTTCGTTTGGCAGGCCGGAGAGGAAATTCTAGTTGATGTAGAAAACGGTGAGCAAGTACCCGATGGTTACACGCAAACACAACCCCCGGATGGTCTTTATATAGCCAAGTATGATCAGGATAAAGACGAGTGGTTCGAAACGGCTTCGCAAGACTATATAGACGGAATTAAACAAGAATATTTTCCGACAGAACTCGAAATAGTACGCCAGCAGCAGGCGGAGCTGGTTTTCACTTTAATGATGAAGGGAGTGATTTAATGAACTGGTTCGCGTTCATCAAGAAGTTTTACACAGACGGAGATTGGACGAAGGAGCAAGTCGCGGCCGCAGTAGTTATGGAGAAGATTACACCGGAACAATACGAAGAAATTACGGGAGATAAATACGAAGTTGATGAGCCGCCGGCCGATGAGTCGTAGGCTTTTTATTTTGCACTTAAGGAGGATTTGCGGTGACTCAACCGACTACGCACGAACTTAACGAAAAGATTGCGAAGATACAGGTCGACATCGCCACCATCATCGCTACCCAACAACATCAGACGCGCATCTTCGAAGAGTTCCGAGAAATGGCGGCAACGGCGCTATCTAGGGCGGACACGGCCGACGACAAGGCGAGCGAAGCCCTACGTATTGCTAAAACGGCTCGCGATGATCTACGAGAATACCGCGACCAGGTAAAAGGCGATCGACGTTGGCTTATCGGAATTGCAGTTCCGGTAATGCTAGCGTTGGTACCGGTCCTGTTCCGTTATTACTTCTAAATAAAACGAAAAGGGAGACGATTATATGGCACTAACTTACGATAAGAGAAACCGAGAAAACCTCGCAAAGTTGGCGGATAACACAAAAGCGGCAGCACTTAAATGGTACGAATACCTTGTTGCGGAAAATATCGACGTCCTCATCTACGAAACTATTCGTACTGAAGCGCAGCAAAGGGAAAACGTTGCAAAAGGCGCTTCACAGACGATGCGTTCTTATCATCTCGTAGGGCAGGCGTTGGATTTCGTGCCGGTAAAAGGTAAGGATACGTTGTGGAACGGATACGGTGCGGCGGATATTAAAAAGGCGGTTGCTAAGGCGAAAGCGATCGGATTTGAGTGGGGCGGCGACTGGAAGACATTCGTAGATAAGCCGCACCTTCAGTTTAACTATAAAGGATACGGTACGGATACGTTTGGCAAAGCGCCAGCTAAAACAGGCGCAGCGACTAAGCCGGTTAAAACTAGCGCACCGAAGTCTCCGTCCAAAAAACTAACGGTACCTACCGGCGTCATCCGTCAAGGTGCTCGCGGTACAGCGGTTACGAATCTTCAGAACGCACTAGCAGCCGTTTATTTCTATCCGGACAAAGGGGCGGCGAATAACGGAATCGACGGCGCCTACGGTCCGAAAACGGCCAACGCAGTCAAGCGATTCCAGTCGACGCAATCCGGCATTGCAAACGACGGTATTTACGGACCAGCAACACGCGCCAAACTAGTGGCGGCACTTAAGAAAGCGGGGTATAGCGTATGAAGACGAATATTAGCGTAGGAACGGTGACTCGGTTTATTTTGCTTGCGTTGGCTCTCGTAAATAGCGGGCTGACGATGTTTGGCGTTCAGACGATTCCGGTAGACGAAGCGGCAGTGTCCGACTTTATTGCGCTGCTGTTCCTCGGCTTTACGGCGCTATTAGCGTACTGGAAGGATAACGATGTTTCTAAGAAGGCGCGAGAAAGAAAGGCGTTGGATGAGGTCGGAAAGAAGTAGACGGAACTTTCGGCGGTTGCTTACGTATAAAAACGTAGGTAGCCGTCTTACATAACAATGACGTATAATTAAAAGAAAAAGGTCGTGGTTAAATGAAGCGTGTCAGACTACTTTTTTCTATAGTAATAGCCTTGCTGATAATTGCGGGATGTTCGTCGAATACTCAAACGAATAACAAAGACGAAGAAGTTCAGGCGAAAGAGGCTACTGCGAGTGAGGACTTAAGTGAAGATAGCGGTATATGGTTATATAGTGCGGAAATGGATGACGAAGAGAATTACGATGGCTTAGATATTAAAATTGATAAAGTACTTATCTCTCCGTCGAGCGCTCATATAGCGATTAAAGGCTCGATGGCTAATATCGGCCATTCGTCCTTTGAAGCCTATCCGGCAACGAATCCGATTACTTTGAACACGGGAGAAGAGTTAGGTCCGGAAGAAGTGATAACGGTATCGGAGGAAGGGTCGGCTGTGATGAAGAACAAAGGCGATAGGCTCGACTTCTTTTACGCATGGCCGATGTCTAATACGTCTCCTAGCGAAGTGACAAGCGTAAGTTTCTCGTGGAGAATCTTCAAAACAAACGGAGATGATGTACTCGACGCGGCTACATTCTCACGAAAGTATACGCTTAATCAATAACGAAAAGCCCCGTCCCTAACCGGATGGGGCGTTTTTTACGTTTAGTATATCCGCAAACTTAACGAAATTAGTATCGCCTCGATTATCCTTCACACGAAATTCCTTCCGTAGATGGTCCACGTAAACAACGCGTCCACTTACTTCGCGAACAAATCCGTCATCGTATAATTCGAAATCCAGCGGCAGGTCTTCGCTCACCGCCGAGGAAATAACGAACTCAAATTCGTCAACTTGCTCCTCGCTTAATACCGGACGTTCTATCTTCTGCTTCGCGAGGTGTAATTGACGCAAAGCTTCGTTGTGCTCCGGCAATATGAACTTCATCTGCCAGCGGTTCTGATCCTTCCGTTCGTCCCACATTGGCGACACCTCCGGTTAAATTATAGCCGAATATATGTTCGTTTATCAATCTTTTTCAATGACGATTAAATCGGAAATATCGTCGATCTCAAACGTGTTGATGATGCGGTCTAAGTGATCTACGGAAACTCTCGCCACATGATTACGTGCCAATTGCGAAATAGCAGCTTGACGTATTCCGACCTTCTCCGCAAATTCAACCTGTGTCAATCCGTATTGTTCCATAAGTTTATCGATGCGCAAAACGACATGCCTCATAAGGGACCTCCGTTGCTTTTTTGTTTATTATACCGTATCTATTTGTTTACGTAAATACGTATAAACGTAATTATTTTCGTTGACTTATTATACGTATAAGCGTAATATACGTATTAACGAATAAATGTATAGGAGGTATCGATATGCATTACTTAGCGGAACATCAAACGTTCTCGTCGACGCAGGCACTAAACAAGGCCGTCTACGAACATATCAAACGTAACTCATACGACCTATCCGACACGGCGCGGACCGCACTTAAACAGATCGCACGCTATGCGGTTAAGTTCGCAGGCGCAGCGCATCTCAAAGCGGAAACCTTAGCCGACCTAATCGGTAAATCCGTCAAGACGGCACGCCGCGTTCTTAATCAACTGGCTGCGTTGAATATCGTCAAGAAGGTTGCGACGACTCGTAAAATCAACGGTGGCAAGGGCGCCAACATAATCGTCATCTTACCGTTAGCTGCGAATGACCAGTCGACAATGACCACTCGGCAGGAGACGGAAAACGCCGATGTACCAACGGTTGAGACGCCAAAAATCGAAAATGAACCATCGGATTCTATTAATCACTTAAATCAAAAGCACGTTAAAGATACGGCTGCGGTACCGGCTGAAGCGCTGAAAAACTCGTTGCCAACGGAAATCTACAACGCTATGAGTCGCTACTTTGAAGCAGCAGAAATCTATAAATATTACGGCTTGTTATTGCGGGCTAAAGCATCCGTAGACCCTGCGTTGATGATCGAGCATGATCCGGAGCCATTTGTAGATGCGTGGCACAAGACGATACTCAAAGCGAAATTGAACGAAATTAGCCGTTTTGATGCGTATATGTATATTTCGTTTCAGCGGGCAGCAAGCGAGGCAAAACGTAGGAAAATGCGCGGTAAATTAGAGGCGTTCGAGGCGTTTCTTGAAGCGGAATAATTCGGGTAGGTATCGCATGAAATACTTGCAGAATAGCGCTCCTATCGTCTATAATACGAAGTATCGAAGTGAAACCGTTTGACTTACCGACTGACTTAACGTCTATATACCAACGTTTGACTTGCCGTCTGACTTACCGGAGACTTATCGTATACCTTGACAGGGTAGAGGTCGCTGGTTCGAGCCCAGTCGGAATCATCGTAGAAACCCTTGCCTAGCAAGGGTTTTTTGTTTTTTTGACAACGAATATTTGTTCTGTTTCTTTTGATTGGGGACGAACTTTATCCGCCAGATTGTTTCTCAGTATTTTTAGGATCAAAACGATTAAAGTGTTCTGCAGTGTTTTAAGGGTTAATTTCTAATAATTCGCGAGCTTCTTCTTCTGTAATTTCTCCATCTCGAGAAGCGATTAATGTTTCGATATCTTTTTAATATTCGACTTGTTGTTTCTACCTTTGGGAAGAACATCAATCGAGACATCTGAAATGTTCGATATAGCTATTAACGTATTATGGTCTGGTTCTCTTGTCCCTAATTCATAGGCTGTATATGCTGAGATACCAAGTTTATTTCCATATATTGTTGCGTTAGCTATTTCTCTTTTCTATTTGTTGTTGCCTACCCTTTAATAAATACATTCTAACGTAACGTTTAGTTACATATAAGCGCATGTAACAAAAAGAAACGTTTTTTCTCAAAGTGGTTGATTTTGTAACAAACGGTGGAAACATAAGCATAAGGGGGGAAAAGTAAACGGACTAATACCAACTTTTCAATGTTAATATTCTTAGATGGGAACAAACAAAAGGTATTTGGAACTCATCAACAGACAGTAATTATCAAGGTTGAATTAAAATCTTGAAATCACTAACATAGGCATAGTGAAGGCGGCTATATATTTTAAAGTTAGCTAATTAAAAATGATAGGAGGGTCACCCCCCTATCTATTTTGCCTGTCCAAGTACCATCACCCTTTTATGCATCTTTTAATAAAGAGACCGAAACATTTGATAGATTCTTTTTGTGTATTGGCTTTTAGATGAATAGTTTTCAGCTCATCTTGAGGAGTTATTACCTTTTGACTCATGTTGCTGTCTGCATTAGAAGTTGAAGCGAATGCAGGAGATGCAGAAACAAGTAAAGCAAAGGATAATGCCGAAAAAGTTAAAACTTTTTTTAATCTCATTTAAAACTCTCCCTTGTTTATTTTGATATTCCTGATTATCCCATTTTTTATAATAAAATCAAGGGCGTTTTTGTAAAAATATGAACGGTTTTTAGAGTTAGATAGATTATAAGAAAATTTCAATATGAACTTTTAAGGAGTGGTAAGGTGAAATCTGAACAATTGTGTATATTACCAGGGATTGATGAGAAGCAAGTTGAAATGCTCTAATCAAGGTGCTGAAGGTCTATAGGGCTCTGAAGGTAAAGGAAGAAAGGAACAGTTACATTAATTATATTGATGATCTTTTATACTGCTATTATAGTTTGGCTAAACAAAGAATTAAAGAAATTAGAACGCGAGAGCCAACTAATGATGAAATTAAAGCATCGTTTCAGGCGTATAAAAATATTAGGATTGTTGGTGCATCCGAAGCGTCTTTGTCTAAACAGGGTGAATTGATTGAGGATTTTAAAAGAACTCATGTTATCATAGAAGAAAATGGATATTGGAGGATTGTCGTTAAATGCTCAAATCTAAGTTAGTTGTTTGGACTTTTATCATTGCGACTGGATTCTATATGCTCATAAGTATATGGAACATTGCTGTATTTCCAGATAAGACATGGACAGATTACGCAGGACAGATTTTGATTGTAGTTTTTGGAAGTATGGTGAATGGTTTAATCGCTGCATTCTTTATGTACGCAGCAGCTATGTTAGTGAAATATATTAATGGTGATAAAGCTTAAAACAGGTGTATAAAAAGGTAACATTTTTTTCGGTTTTTAAAAAATACTAAGGAACACCAGAGGATATTGGTGATACTCACAGTATGCCATATATCTACCTTGACAGGGTAGAGGTCGCTGGTTTGAGCCCAGTCGGAATCATCGTTGAAACCCTTGCCTAGCAAGGGTTTTTTGTTTTTTTTCTTTTGGTTGGGGACGAATTGGGGACGAACTTTATCCACCAGATTGTTTCTCAGTATTTTTAGAATCAAAAAATCCCTTTTCCATACCGATCACACACTTTTAATAGTATCAGCATATCCAGTTTAAGAGGTTACTTACAAAATATTTAGAACTTTTTAGTAAGAATCCTCAGAAATGTAATAAGGTTTTAAGTATTTTCATTTATAATTCTCTATTTGTCTATACTTTTCATATCGCTGTTGTATAAGCTCTTCCGAGGATAATCGTATCAATTTTTTAAGAGATGATTCGATTGCAGATTCAATCAATTTTGCCTGTGATTTGATATCATTTTGTGCTCCACCTTTCATTTCAGGAATGATTTCATCAATAATTCCTAAATGCTTTAAATCTTTTGCTGAAATTTTCATGTGTTTAGCAGCTTCTGGAGCATACTTAGCATCCTTCCATAGGATAGATGCTGCTCCTTCTGGTGAAATGACCGAGTACCATGAATACTCTAACATATGGATATGGTTACCGACACTAATGCCAAGAGCTCCACCACTTGATGCCTCTCCAATTACAATACAAACAATTGGCACTTTAAGTGTTGCCATTTCCAATAGATTTCGAGCTATTGCTTCAGAAATTCCACGTTCTTCAGACCCTTTCCCTGGATAGGCGCCAATTGTATCAATAAATGTAATAATAGGGCGATTAAATTTATCAGCTTGTTTCATCAGTCTTAGCGCTTTTCTATATCCTTCTGGATGTGACATTCCAAAATTTCTTTCTATATTTTCCTTTGTACTTCTCCCTCTTTGATGACCAATAACCGTAACGGGCATCCCTTTAAATTTTGCAATACCACCTATCATTGCTTGATCATCACCATATAATCGATCACCATGAAGTTCGAAAAAGTTTGTAAACAATAAAGGTATATAATCCAATGTCGTGGGCCGGTTACGTAGCCTTGCAATTTGAACTCGTTGAAAAGGTGTAAGATTAGAATAAATTTCATCTTGCATTTTATTTAAACGTTTTTCTAATTCTTGAATTTCTGTTGATAAATCTACATTATGTTCTTTCATCATTTTCTTTAATTCATCAAATTTCTCTTTTAGTTCAATCATAGGACGTTCAAAATCCAAACTCATTTTATCCTCCAAAGGGTATGATTTACCTCACTCTAATCAAAAGACTTAGAAATAGAATCAATAAATAATTCAAAACCATCCACAACTATTTTTTGTTCTGATTCTGATAAATTATTGAGGATACGTTGATAAAATGTAAGGGATTGTTCTCTTAAGCGATTAACAGTAATGTGACCTTTTTCTGTGAGGTGCAGAAAAAGTTCTCTTCTGTTTTTTTCATTTACTTCACGATAAACAAGTCCCTTTTTTACTAACTTATCTACCAATCTACTTACAGTTGAAGTCTCTAATCTAAGTTTATTGGATAGTTGCCAAACAGTTAATTTTTCCATCTCTATTTCCTCTAACGCCATCATTTGAGAAGTTGGTAGAGGTTTTTCAAATGGTCCATTGGGCAAATTTTGAGATTCAAAAACCCCAGTTATTATAATCATTTTCTTAATATCTGATCTTAGTTTTAAGGCATCTTCTCTTTTCAAAAAGGTCACCCTCCTAAAATTCATGTATGATACATCAATTGTATTATACATGAATATGTTTTTTTCACAAGTTTAACGTCAGCCCATATGACAACATGGACAAGAGATTTCTTCTTGTTAAAATGGTTTAAGTGGATTGATCATAGTCGATCCACCTGATTGATAGATGCATCAGGATCTTACCCTAAGTAATTACTGTTTACTGTTCTTTCAACAAAAATATGAAAAATGAAGAGAGGGGGAGAAAAATATGAAGTCATTTTTACTAATTGGACAATCTAATATGGCGGGTCGAGGCTTTAAGCATGAAGTGCCGCCAATTTATAATGAAAGAATCATGATGCTGCGAAATGGAAGATGGCAAATGATGACTGAACCTATTCATTTTGATAGGTCGGTAGCTGGTGTAGGACTGGCGGCTTCCTTCGCGGAGACTTGGTGTAAGGATCATGAGGGAGAAAAAATTGGTCTTATTCCATGTGCCGAAGGTGGCAGTACCATTGATGAATGGTCACGAGATGGGGCATTATTTCGTCATGCAATAAATGAAGCTAAATTTGCAAGGGAAGATAGCGAATTGGCCGGAATATTATGGCATCAAGGAGAAAGTGACAGCCAAGATGGGAAATACAAAGAATACGATGAAAAAATACGAAGATTATTTCATGAACTGAGAACTGAATTATCTGTACCTAACATTCCGCTTGTGATAGGTGGTTTGGGCGATTTCTTAGGAAAGACAGCATTTGGCGCAGGATGTGTGGAACATCAACTGATCAATGAGATACTACAAAAATATGCAAATCATCATGAAAATTGTTATTATGTTACTGCGAAAAGCCTTATACCTAATCCGGACGGAATTCACATCAATGCGATGTCCCAAAGAATATTTGGTATAAGATACTATGAAGCATTTCGAAAAACAGAACATATACATGAACCATTACCAAATGAACATGAGCTAGTGAATGACTGTCATAATAGAATGAATACCTCAGCGGAGAATACATATATAGCACTAGAAAAATTCACGTTGGGCAAGATGACTTATGAAGAGTTGCTGGAGGCTTTAACGTAGGCAAAGCTCATAGTAGTCTTTGAATAAACAGAAACATGATATATCTTGTGAAAGGATGATTGTGGTGGTAAAAACAGATAAAGCTTCCTCCTGAATACAAGCAATTACATTCAGGAGGAGATAGAAAATGTTTAAACAAATAGATGAAAATTATCCGAGAAAAGAGCACTTTCATCATTATATGAAGGTAACCCGATGCACATATAGTCTGGTGATCGATCTAGACATCACGAAATTGTATGCAATATTAAAAGAAAAAAGGCTAAAAGTATATCCTGTGCAAATTTATTTGTTAGCAAGAGCTGTGCAAAAAATACCGGAATTTCGGATGGATCAAGTGAACGATGCACTTGGTTACTGGGAGATTCTCCATCCAAGTTATACGATTTTAAATAAAGAAACAAAGACGTTTTCAAGTATTTGGACGCCTTATGACGAAAACTTTGCTCGGTTTTATAAAAGCTGTGTAGCGGACATGGACACTTACAGCAAAAGTAACAACCTATTTCCGAAACCTCATATGCCAGAAAACATATTCAATATTTCAAGTCTGCCATGGATTGATTTTACTTCTTTTAACCTTAATGTATCTACAGATATAACTTATTTACTGCCAATATTTACGTTAGGTCAATTTAAGATGAAAGAAGGAAAAATCACCTTGCCAGTCGCCATTCAAGTCCATCATGCTGTTTGTGACGGCTATCATGCCGGCCAATATGTGGAATATTTGAGGTGGCTTATAGAACATTGTGAAGAGTGGTTAAGCGAGTCATTGTATAATTAATTTTCAAAAGGTGTAGTCATTTGATTTTTAGAAAAAGGCAGACTTTGCAGAGTCTGCTTTTTCTGTTGTGAGAAGAAATGTGTAAAATCGCGGTTACTCAATTGTTTTTTTTGCGGTTTCTTTTCGGTGCCTTGTAAACTCATACATGTGATAATAAATGTAATATAAGGGAAATTAGTGGAAGGGGAATAAGGGATGGAGAAAGTTCTTTCTTCACATGTTGGTGTGAAAATAAATGAATGGTATAAAATGATTCGGCAATTCAGTGTACCCGATGCAGAAATTTTGAAAGCGGAAGTTGAATGGGAAATAGATAGGATGGAAGAAGATCAGGATCTTCTTATCTATTATCAATTAATGTGTTTTCGACATCAACTTATGCTTGATTATATAAAACCTTCATTCGATCAATCAATTTCCGCGCTAGTCGATAAAATAGAGAATTCTAACCATCAACTGTCTGGAATGTTGCAATACTATAATGCCTTTTTTAGAGGCATGCATGAATTCAGTAAGAAAGAGTATGTACAAGCCATTCAATATTATAAGATTGCTGAGAGGCAGCTGGCACTTGTTGTAGATGAAATTGAACAAGCAGAATTCCATTTTAAAGTTGCTGAAGCATATTACATCATGAAACAAACCCATGTTTCTATGCACCATATTATAAAAGCCCTAGAGATTTATGATCGTTATGATCTTTATAAGGTGAGAAAAATTCAAAGTTTATTTGTGATCGCAGGAAATTATGATGATTTTAAACGATATGAGAAGTCGCTCCCCCACTTACATAAAGCACTAGATCTTGCTGAAGAAATAAATGATCAAAGATTAATCGCTAAAACTTATTTGAATCTTGGAAATACGTATGACAGGCAACAGGATTATATTAAAGCTGCTTCCTTCTATAAAAAAGGGTTGGATAAGATGACTGAAAACAATGAAGATATTAAACCAAGATTATTTTTTAGTTTAAGTTGGACTTTGTTTAAAAGTGATAAAACAAAAGAAGCACTTGAATATATTGCTAAAGGAATAAAAAGTGCAACAGCAGAAAATAATCTGTTTTATAAAACATTGCTCAATTCATTAAAGACAATTTATGTAGATGAAGGTATTGAAAATGTACGAAAAATGTTTAAAGGGTTAGAGGAAAAGAAGTTGTATCCTTATATTGAAGAGTTTGCTTTAAGCCTTGCAAATCTTTATGAAAAAAGGAATGATTCGGAGAGGGTAGCAGATTATTATAGAACTGCCATAAAAGCTCAAACCGAAATCCAAAAAGGGGAGTGTTTATATGAATATTAAAATGAAGATATTGATTAGCGCCACTTTATTGGTAGGTGCTGCTTTCCTAGGTTCTTTTAATTTCTCACAAGAATCAACTGATCGAAATACCACTGTATTTCCTCAAAAAACTGATCGAAACACGACGATGATCGATCCAAATTCAACATCTGAAAACTAATAGGCAAAATTAAAACAGACCCTGTATGGTCTGTTTTTTAAAATGAGGACGAACGGGGTTAGAACTTTTTATCCTCCAGGTAGTTTTTGAGTATTTTTAGAATTCTAATTATTATGGTGTTTTGCAGTGTTATGTTCTAATTTGTTTGTGGCATGAACTTAAATATCTTATGTTGTTTTAGCACTCTTTTCTAAGTAGCGTTAATGCTCTCATAAGTTTATATAAGGAGTGCGACCTTAAAAAGTAACTGAATCTGACTCTTCACGTTGGATTAAACTGGTTATTGGATGCAATTTTTATGAAAATCTAATTAAGAAAAAACGGGGGAGAATTTATGGACTTATTTTTGAAATTTTTTGCAGGACCATTGATTGCTGCTGCACTTACAACCTTCTTTGTTATGTTTAAGGAGAATAAGAGTGAAAAGAAAAAACACTTACAAAATATAACTTTTGAGCAACTTACTAAGGTATATAATAAATTGTTTATTCTTTATTACAAATATGATCATGTATTAGAGATAACAGAGGTTGAGGAAGTTTATGACGTTACTCCGGATGGGAAGGAACATACATATATTGTTCCTTCAATTGATAATTTTGATACTTGGGATAAAGTCATTAAAGAAGTGGAAGATATTGTTTATCCCAATATACACTTATTAATGAGAAAAGACGTACATTTATGGAACGAGTTTCTTGATTATAGCTTAAAAGAGCCCGAAAGAGATTATGAAATAATAGAACCGTATCTTAAGTTCAAAAAATTCTTCAAAGAAATCACCTTAAGTTACATTAAGTTGTACAATGTTTATCATATGGAAATCAAAAGTGTAAAAAGAGCAAGACATAAAGAATACAAAAAGAAGCTAAAAGACATAAAAAAGAACCTATTTTTATCTAAGAAACAAAAAAAATCCAAATTAAAAAAATTAAAAAATAAAGAAAAAGAAACACTAGAAAAAATAATTTAATTTAGTAAGAGAGGAAGTTTTTTGTGAAAGACATTCTGATCACGATTTTGACAAGTGGTTTTACAACCACAATTATTTTGGCATTATACAGGCACTTTTTAAATAGAAATATTGAGGCATTCAAGAATAATTTGTTATTTGACTCACAAAGGAAAGTTCATGACTTCCAACTATTTACTGAAAAGAAACATGAAACTTATCCTAAGTTATATGGCTTGTTTTACAAAGCTACAGATTCAATTTTCGCTGTTACAAATTGGTATCAACAATTTCCTAATTTTATGGAACACACAAAGACAGATTTAGAAAACTATCTAAGTAATCACGATCTATTAGAAAAAGATAAAGGTAGGATTTTTTACTTGTGGGAAACGGATAAAAGAGAAATGCAAAAAGAATTACATAATCTTATTCAGCACAAAAAGTTTTTTGAAGCAGATACTTTAAGATTAGAGGTTTACCAACTGTTTAGTGAAACATTATTATATCAATCGGAGATAGTGGCTGAACTCTGCGAGAAAATAGTTGGAGAACAAAGACAGTTGTTATTAGAACATGATTGGTACAAAGAAGTTGAACCAGCAGAGAAAAAAGAAATTAGAGAGAAAATAAAATTTCATAGAGAAATGCTTGAATCATTGAGAAAAGAATTGTTGGAGATAATGAAGAAAGAATTGACTGTTGGATACTATAAAAAATCGTGAAAGGAAATAGTCGTAACAAGCAAGGAGGAACCTTATCTGGCTCCTCTTTTTTATTTGGCTACTTCTTTAATTGGTAAGTGTTTTTCAAGCACCTCAAATGTGGCCTCAATACTTTTCAGTAATCCAATCATTGCTGCTTTAATTTCACTTGAAGTTGTGTACTTTCCCACACCAACAGTAACCATTCCATGTAATTTTCTTATTCCAGAATCTATACGGTAAGGAGGGTGATTGTGAGCAATATCATGCCTCATTTGCACACCAATTTGGAAATCATTGGAGTATTTTACTTTGTTTAAGTCTTTGTACAATGGACGGTTCACATTTTTTAATCTGTAAATTGCAGAATTAAAACTTACTAAGTCATCTTCTTTGATTTCAAAGTTATAAAGTTTGAACAACAAATGTCCAATCGTTTCATACAATGTGTAAGCCTTTAGAAAGAATGTGTCTACAAAGTATGTGAAATTGTAAAAGTTGCTGTAATGTTGTTCTTCAAAGTGAGGATAATATTGAACTGACTGACCGTTTTTCCCAGGAGACATATACCACTCATCATCTGGAATGCCTTTGTAATAGTAAAACATTGTGTAACCAAAATTTCGATTCACTGAGAGCAATCTATTCTCCAAAATAGCTTCCCAATGTTGTGTGTCCCAATTACCTATGTTCATAAAATGATCGTCTTTTTTTTGAAACATTCCCTTGGGGAGTTCAAATTCTTTCAACGGACTTTCTTTTGTACATTCATTTATATTTACTTCTGTAATTTCTTCAAATGGATTGATATTGATTTTTCTCTCCATCTTTTTCCCCGCTTCTTTTAAATTTATTAATTTAATGATAAGGGAACAAATTAATTTATTCCATGAGAAGTTACACAATCTCAAAATGTTTTTATCCCAAATATGAAGGAACCTTCGATAATGACAGGAGGATTTACGTAAAGCAATCTGAATTAAACTATCGGATACTCTGAGAAGTTAAAAGATAAAGCAGGATTAAAATATGGAAAAAGAATAATTTAATTAGACAGTGTGAATAGTGATATTAATGAAACCTTTTATAAAGCAAGTAATCAATGTGTCTTGCTTTCTTAATTTGAATTGTTCACTTCCAAATGTCTCATTTGGGATGCGTAATGAAATTTACTGTCCAATCCTTAATATTATGTTTTCATTCTCTCAAATGTGTTCCAGATTTATGAATATTCTCAAATGACAATTTAATTAACTCATCTAGTTGCTCAACATTCGTTCTCACTAGGAGATTATTGATCAAGTTTTTTAAGGCTCAAAATGATATTCAAAAAGGAGAATGTCTATATGATTATTAAAAGCTTACTATTCATAGTAAGCTTTGTATTATTGAGTGTATCAACTGTAGAAACGAGGGAGTTCATTGAAACAAAATCGATTCGAAATACTACAATGGAAGAACAACAAAAACTGACCGAAACACGACTTTAATTGACCGAAATGCAATATCACAAAACGTATAGATAAAAAGAAAACAGACCTTAAGGGGGTCTGTTTTTTCATTGCGAAGGATTTATAGTTGTCAATTTGTATTCATTATTAAAGTTCATGTACAGTGGTCAATGATATACTGATCTCATTAGAAACTAGGAGGTCCCCACTTTGAAACCATTTTGGGAGAAAGAAGAAGAGAGTCCTTTCACGTTAGAAAAGATAGATGAGGAAAAAATTCTTGAGGCAGAGGGAAGACTTGGTGTCACTTTACCTGATACATATAAAAAGCTCATTTTAGAATGGAACGGTGGTTTTACAGTTCGTAATGCTTTTCCAACGGAACAGCCGAATTCATGGGCAGAGGATCATGTTCAATTTGACCATCTAAGAGGAATCGCCAAAGGTGATGGAATTATGACTAGCCCTCAGTTAAGTGATGAATTGGAGCTGCCTGAAGGACTTATTTTCATCAGCGGAGAAGAAGATACATGGATCGCAATGGATTATCGACAAACGAAAGAGCACCCTCCTATTCACTATTTTGATTTAGAGATGGGAGTCGATTTTAAGCTGGCGGATACTTTCGATGATTTTATTGAGCAGTTATATACAGCTGAAGATGCGATGATCGAGGTAGTAGAAATTGATGAGGAATGCTCGGATTTGTATATCAGTAAAGAAGAGCTTGAACAAATTTTTGAGAGACAAGACCTTCGTCAGCAGAATCTCTTTAAAATGGCACATTATCCGATGGAAGAAATTGAAGAGATTGAATGGTTTTTCGATCGTATGAAACAATGCATCAAACAGATAAAAGATCAACATGTTTTGTATGAAGCAGCGACAACGATTCACTCCATCCTTCTGTTAAACCCGGATATGCAAAGAAATGACCTTATCAATCAAGAGCTGAAAGAAATAGCGGAGTTTCTAGAAAATAGTGGTGAGCCTAATACCGCTTTTTTGGGAGAAGATATTCATCCAGGGAATAAACGATGGTGAAAGACGAAAAGCCCCTGAAAAGGGCTTCTTTTTGTCATCTTATTGAAAGCCATATTTAAATAAAGTATAGTAAATTTATATGATAAAGAGGAGGATGGTTAAAGATGATGCATTCAGGAAGATTACGCCAGAAAACTTTGAACAATCAGTAATTTCATATGTTCAAAGGCTCTGTTTTCATCAAACGGAGTAAACGGGGTAGTCTGCACATTTTTAATGATCTTCAGCGGGAAAGTATGCAATTTCACTAGAAAAGAGGCAGCTAATCGATCTGTCTTTTTTTTGTATGTTTTTTTATGATGCAAAGAAAGGCATATGTCTAGCTTTGTTTACTCTGACCACATAAAGTAGCCTGTTTGTGGGTTTTGTGATGATATTCTTGATGCCTATTGATCATGACTAAATGAACAATTGGAGGATTGGATATGAATAGACTGGAATTAAAGCAGTTAGTCAAACATCACGGATTAGAGATTTTAGAGAATACCATCAAAATAAATGAATCAGGTGTGGATTTCCGTGTCGCTCACGTCGAAGATTTACATGGTGATCAATGGATAATAAGAATGCCTCGCAGACCTGAATCAATGAAACATACCTTACAAGAAAAAAAGACATTAGATTACATTAGTAATCAGGTTCACTTTCAGGTTCCTAAGTGGTCTATCTTTACAGAAAGTCTGATTGCTTATAAACAATTAGAGGGGGTACCGGCGGCTAGTATTGATGTGGAACAGCAATCTTATGAGTGGAGATTTGACCAAACGAATGTACCGCAAGCTTATTATGAATCATTAGGAAGAGTTTTAGCGAATGTACATTCCTTAGATCAACAGCCTTTTAAAACGATCGGTGTGGACATGCTCAGTGCTCATGAATTAAGAGGATCAATGAAACAGCGAATGGAACGTGTCAAATCGCAATACACCATTAACAGCGGTTTATGGGAGCGCTGGCAAGAATGGCTAGCTAAAGATTCTTTATGGCCGCCTTTTGTGGGAGTGAAGCATGGAGATTTGCATCCTGGCCACATTCTGATTGATGAAAATCAATGTGTTACTGGTGTGATTGATTGGTCTGAAGTGGGGATTGGTGATGTATCTGCCGACTTTTTGTCGCATCAACTTCTCTTTGGGAAAGAAGGATTAACGAAACTTATCCATGCGTATGAAAAAGCAGGCGGGAGAACTTGGTCAGGAATGGATGAACATATAATAGAACTTCTGACGACAAGTGCGATCACTGTGGCCGAGTACGCACAGAGATCAGGATTGAAAGATATGCATGAAACGGCAGCATACATGTTGGCAAACGAAAGCTAATCAATCAGAACGAATCCAAAAAAGCCCCTAAAAAGGGCTTTTTTTAATCTAATTCATGAAAAAACTGTTTGAGTTGATCAATGAAAACGGATTTGGATTTTCCTTTTTTATAAATGAACTCAATATTGATGTTGAAATTGATAGATGGCTCAATTGAAATTTGTTTTAGTGTTCCTTGTTCTACTTCATTTCTAACACAATGATGAGGAAGAAACGATAGTCCCATTCCTTGTAGCACTAAATTTTTTGCAGTTTCCATATGATCAACCTCAATGGAAATGTTCGGTGTGATGTTGTTTTTTTGAAATAATCGGTGGAGCATCAACCAATCAAATGACCCATAGTCAAAGAAAATAAAAGGTTGTTCTTCTAGTTCATTCATATTGATGTTGCCTAGGCTGGCAAGCGGGTGATGAGTTGGGACGAACAGCCCGATTGGATCGCTGAAAATCGGGATTGATTCAATTTGAGGATGTGTTTCAGTCCTGACAATGCCAAAGTCTACTTGGTTGTTAATCACTTTTTGGACAACATCCTTTGAATGTCCTGTTACAATTTTCACTTTCAGATTTTCGTATTTTTCTTTTAGGGCGGGCAATATGTTAGGCAATAGATTATTGGAAATAGAGGATGCGCATCCAATCGTCAATTCATAAGGGAGCATCGTTTGTTTGAGACTATGCTTTGCTTCTTGATAAGAATGGAGAATCTTTTTGGCATGCGGGTAAAACTGTTCACCTTTTTCCGTCAGAGATAGTTTATTTCTCTGTCTATCAAATAATTTCAGGTCTAATTCTTTTTCTAACGATTGAATACGTGCCGATACAGAAGGCTGGGTTAAATACAATGCTTCTGCAGCTTTATTGATACTGCCTAGCTGGCATACATAAATAAACGCTTCTATATTCTCAATATTCATGTTATCCCCTTATATGACGTTCTTTAAATGTTTAGTTTTTCAAGCTCATACACTAATTTTACAGCTTCTTTCGCCAAAATGACAGTAGGGTCAATCACTTTCACAGCTTTGGTTGACCTTAGAACTAAAGGAATTTCTGTACAGCCGGCAATGATGGCTTCTGCTCCTTGATTGATTAAAATTTCTGCAGCTAACGCCAGTTCACTTTCGCCTTTACTCAATTTCCCTGCTTTCACGGCATAAATCCCATTCATCACACTTTTCTGAAGATTTTCACTAGGAGTCATGACATCAATCTTGTGATGGGCACAAGCTTTTTGATAGAGCTGGGTTTTTAATGTGCCATCAGTACATAGTAAGCCCACAGACGTATAGTGATGTTTGTTCAGGTGCTTTGCGGTTTCTAATGGCATATTCATGATAGGGATATGAGTGGATTGTTGTACGTTTTCTAAAAAGAAGTGAGCGGTATTGCATGCAATCAGAATAAAGTCCGCTCCTGCGCGTTCTAATCTTTTAGCTGATGCAATCATATATTCTGTAGGATCTTCGCCTTTCCCAAATATGGCATTGGTTCTATCAGGGATTTGCGGATCATTATCAGCAATTACATGGAGATGATCCTGATCTTTAATAGCTGGTGTATGAGAGATAATTTTTTTCATCAGATCAATCGTCGCTAAAGGGCCCATACCGCCCATAATCCCAATCGTTGTAGACATCAATATCACCACATTTCATTTTTTTCTATTATAAAAAAAGAAAGGATGGTGAGTGTTATAGAAAAGTTCTATTTGTATATAGAAGGTTGATCAAAAGCGCCTTTTATTTTCTTTTTTATCTGTTTTGAGGTATGAGTTGCAATCTAATCAAAAAACATTAGAATAAAGAAAAATTGCTAAAGGAGCAACCATATGAATTTCAATTTGGATGAAGCTTTAGATATGTTGAGTCGAACTCCTCGTACAGTAGAAAGTCTTTTGTCAGGTTTATCGAAGGATTGGCTTCACAGTCGTGAAGGGGAGGGAACGTGGAATCCCGTTGAAGTCATTGAACATTTGATTGAAGCAGAGAAATTCAACTGGATTCCTCGATTAAATGTCATTCTTGCTGATGGAGAGAATGCCCCATTTCCTGCATTTGACCGCTACTCCCATTTGAATCAAACTGAAAGACAGATAGAACAAGCACTAGCGGAGTTTCATCATGTGCGGATGGAGAATGTGGCATACATTCAGCGTATGACACATTCAAGTCTTGATCTAGAGAAAAAGGGCGTCCATCCAGAATTCGGCGTCGTGCAAGTGAGCGAATTACTTTCTGCGTGGGTTGTCCATGATTTCACCCATATCTCCCAAATTGTTCGGGTCATGGCGGAACGATATCGAACCGATGTGGGTCCGTGGAGCGCTTATTTAGGGATTTTGAATAGGAAATAAATGTTTAATGACGCTTCGCGGCCCACTCAGATTGAAGAATGGCATATTGATATTCATCGACCCAATGTCCCTTCGACATGTAATTTTGCAGCAAATGTCCTTCGCGTCTCATGTCTAAACGTTCCAGCACTCGAATGGATTTTTCGTTGCGTACATCTGTAAAGGCAATGATTTTATGCTTGTTCAGTGTAGTGAAAATATATTCGATCATTGAATTCAAGGCTTCGTGAATATAGCCCTTTCCTTGAAATTCAGGCGCGAGTGTAAATCCTATTTCAACGATTCTAGGCTCGCTGCCGAGTGTATGAATGGCGCAATCTCCTATCAGCTGATTGGATTCAGATAAGGCAATCGCGTATTGAAACCACGTCCCTGGTTGATTAGGTTGTTGCGTCATTTGGTGTTGAACAAATGATTCAGCTTCTTCGTGCGTGTAGTTTTCCCAGGATTGAAATGTGGCAATAGAGGGATTTGATCGGTATTGATAAAATGCTTCAATATCCTGCTGATCAAACTGACGAATCACAACCCGGTTTGTTCTTGTAAATATGCTGTTTGCATTCTTCATGTGTTACCCTCACTTTTTAATTTGTTCTTGATTTGAAAAAGTCTATTAGCCATTCAGATAGCTGTTTTTGCGCTTTGGTCACAAATCGATCGGCATAATACGTTAATTCAAGATGCCGAACAGGAGCAGGAGCAGAAATAGGGATAGAGACAATATTAGGCCATGCTGAATGTTGCTTTAACAGCCCTCTTGGCTGGATGGTGGCACCGATCCCGGCTTCAACCAACTGCAATAATGAAGTGGCAGACCCAACATCCATGACCGTGTCCAATTCAAAACCGTGTTCTTTACATACGTCATCGACCAAATCTCTTCCTAGATAGCCTTTTGGATACATGACCAGCGCATGCTTTGTCAGCTCTTTTAGCGTCACTTCACGCCTTTTTGCCAGTTCACTGTCTGAATGAACAAACAATTCGTAGGGCTCATCGCCAAGTGGAATTTGAATCAGGCGTTTATCCGCAGGCCCGCGCAGCCCAATTCCGATATCGACTTTATGTGAGAGCACCTCGTCACGAACAAAGATGGTCGAAAAAGCCTTTAGATTGATCTCTGGATACAGCGTTTTAAATTCTACAAAAAGCGGAACAAGCTGAAAGTCAAGATCAGAGGGAAGGACGGCAAGCCGAACGGTACCCCGCTGTTCAGATAAGAGTTCTTTCATAGCATTTTTGGCATCTCGCTCAGCCTGAAGCATTTTCAAGCCATATTGATAAAGAAGCGTACCAGCTTCAGTTGCAACTACTTTTTTACCGATTCGGTCAAAAAGCGGCATCCCAACTTCAGCTTCAAGCAGCTGAATCTGTTGGCTTAATGTAGGCTGTGATATACCTAGTTGCTCTGCAGCCTTTGTGAAATGTAAATGATCGAATACAGCCATAAAATAGGTAATGTGACGAGTATCCATATGCCATCCTTTCATTAATGATAGTATTTTCCTATCATCATAATACGAATTATTGTATTGATCAATGAATGAAGCGGATTTATACTCATAGTAACCTCAACAAGATGAGAGAGGAAGAAGAGTATTGATAAAAAAAGTATTTTATTTAGCTGCTTTATTTTTAGCTGCCTTAAACTTGCGCCCAATCATTACATCCGTAGCTTCTATGATGAGCATGATTCAATCAGACCTTGGCGTTAGTGCACTCACGGCAAGTCTTTTAACCACTTTGCCGGTCTTGTGCATGGGAGTGTTTGCCCCTGTAGCAACGAAACTAAGCCGCCGGTTTGGATTAGAGAGAACTCTTTTTTTCTCGATTTTTCTTATCACAATTGCGACTGGACTGCGTGGTACAAGTCAAACGGTTACCATCCTTCTCATGACTGCTTTTGCAGGAGGAGTTGGAATTAGTTTTGCCGGACCATTGTTGTCTAGTTTTATTAAAAAGTATTTTCCGAAAAGTCCTGGGATTGTCAGTGTGTACTCTATATCGATGACAGTTGGCGCTGCACTTGCTTCGGGCTTGACCATTCCGATTTACCTTCGCAGTGAGCATAACCTTCCACTTGCGTTAGCCTGCTGGGCGGTTTTAGGCGTTATTGCACTGATTTTATGGCTCGGTCTAGCTCGTAAAAACCAACAAGCAGATCATGCAGACGTGCCGCTGAGATTACCGCTACGAAACAAAAAAGCTATTCAATTTACTTTGTTCTTTGGCTTTATGTCTAGCATGTTCTATTCGTTAACAGCGTGGATTTCACCCATTGCGCTTGATTTTGGGAATAGTCCGCAGTATGCCGCCATGCTGCTTACGATATTTACGCTCATTCAGATTCCGGTGGCATTACTTGTTCCAGCAATCGTTAATCGTCTAGGAAAGCCGAAATTATTTCTGATCTTATGCAGTTTGTCAGAGCTGATTGGCCTCATATTCCTTCTACTGCCAATGCCGATCCTGCCAGCTGTTATTTTTCTAGGGATTGGAGCAGGTGGATTATTTCCTTTGGCGCTTATGTTGCCTATTATTGAAACGCGTACGCCAGAAGAAGCCGGTACATGGTCAGCGATGTCACAGATGGGCGGGTATATCATGGGAGGATTTGGTCCATTTTTAATCGGTTTGATTTTCGATATCAGCGGACATTTTCAAGCTGCTATTGTCGCAATGCTCGCCATCGTGATGCTGATGATTGGCGTGCAGTTATCGATGAAGTTAGGGAAAAAACGTGATGAGGTATCCAATTAAAGATCAATATACCGCTGCTTTTATATCATGACTCAATTGAAATCGCCATAGCCTATTCCTAAGTAGGCTATGGCGATTATTTTACTCAATTTTTAAAAGATGCACCTGAATGAATTATCGTGCCAGATTTTTTTCAACTTTACGAGTGGCCATTTCTGCAGCCTCCATGATCATTTCACCTAATGTTGGGTGAGGATGAATCGTCATGGCTAAATCTTCTACTGTAGCACCAATTTCAATAGAGAGAGAAAGTTCTGATATAAGAGTAGATGCCTCTGCACCTACGATCTGTGCTCCTAAAATAAGGCCAGATTCAGCATGGGCCACAATCTTCACAAATCCTTCTGGTTCTTTTAATGCCAGTGCTCGACCATTAATAGAGAACATTGTTTTTCCAGTAACAGTCGGAATGGATTGTTGCTTGCAATCCGTTTCGCTCAGTCCAACACTCGTCAATTCTGGGCTAGAAAACACAACAAGTGGGATCGCTTTATAATCGATCATCGAAGGTTTCCCGGCGATTGCCTCTGCTGCCACCTTCGCTTCATAGGAAGCTTTATGAGCCAGAGCAGGACCCTCGGTGATATCACCAATTGCATAAATGTGCGGAATGGAAGTTCTGCATTGTTCATCAATTTTAACTAGTCCGTTAGGGGTAATGGACAAACCGATAGAATGGAGACCTAATGTTCCATCTGTATTCGGTTTTCTTCCGACAGTAATCAGTGCATAATCTGCTTTCAACGTGTAACTTTCTTTCTGTTTCTCATAATAAAGATCAATTCCGCTCATATGCTGCTCAGCACCTATGACGTTTGCTCCTGTAATCACGGTGATGTCATCTTCTTTCAATTGTCGAACAACAGGTGAGACAAGTTCACTTTCAAAGCCAGGCAATACTTGATTACCGCCTTCTAGAATGGTGACTTTTGATCCAAACCTTGCAAACATCTGTCCGAGTTCAACACCAATATATCCACCCCCAACTACGACAAGGCTTTTAGGGATTTCGGGAAGGGATAGTGCTTCAGTGGAAGACAATATACGACCTCCGAAAGGGAGTGATTTAATTTCAATTGGACGAGAGCCGGTTGCTAATATAAGGTGTTTGAAGTTGATTCGTTTTTCACCTTTTTCGGCATGTTGAATCACCGCTGTATGCTGATCGAACAAGCTTGCCTCGCCTTCCAAAATAGTAACTCCCGCTGACTTTAACAAAAATTGGACGCCCCCAGCTTGTTTTTCCACAACAGCTTTTTTGAACGCTTGGGCTTCATTGAAAGAACCGCCTTCTTGAAAACCACCCCATTGTGTGCGGAGTTTGAACCGCTCTGCTTCTGCTATTAGCGCTTTAGAAGGGATACAGCCTACATGGGTGCATACGCCACCTAACTGATCACGTTCTACAATCGCTGTCTTCATGCCGAGATGAGCTGAACGTAACGCCGCCACGTAGCCTCCCGGACCTGATCCAATCACTAATGTATCTACTGTTTCTAAATGAATCATTTCTTGCACCTCCAATTTCAAAATATGATGATCATAATATATTATAGTCATCATATTTTGGCAAAGTCAATCCCATTTGAGTGAGGAAAGATGGATTTCAGTCAATTGACACATGATAATATGATGAATATAATTTTTTAATAAATACACTTAGATGAGTTAAAAGGAAGGAGGAGAAAAGAGGATGCCTTATCCGAAAGGTCATAAGTCAAAAGTGAGAGAGCAGATCATCGCAAGTGCTGCACGAGCATTTCGAACAAATGGGGTCCGTAATATCAGTTTGCCATACATTATGAAAGGGGCAGGTCTAACTCATGGAGGGTTTTACGCTCACTTTAAGAACAAGGATCAGTTGGTAATAGAGACTTTTCATTTTGCTATTACTGATACGATCAAGCTGCTGCAAAGTGTTGCAGATAAGAAAGTAGATCAGCCTCGAATTCAGACGATCATTGACTTTTATTTAAGTTCCGTTCACCGTGATCAGACGGAGATCGGCTGTATATTGCCTGCACTGGCAGGGGAGATTGCTCAATTATCGCAAGAGGTACGTAAAGCCTATACAGATGAATTGAAACGGTTTATGGCGTTTATAGCTGATACGGGAAACATAGATCTCTCTACCAGTTACGCACTAGTAAGCAGCATGATTGGTACAATTGCTCTTGCACGAGCTGTCAATGATTCGCAGTTCAGTGATCAATTGTTATTGGCAGGTAGAACACAGGCAAAACACATTTTAGAAGCGAATTAACATTCAAATGAAAACATAGGGGATGTTGCGATGTTCATAAGAGAAGCAAGCATAGAAGATTATCCACAATTAAGACAAATCTATTTAGAATCCCGACGTCAGAGCTTTCACTGGCTCAATACAGAAGAAATCAAACTGCAAGATTTTGATCAAGATACGCAGGAAGAGCAAATTTTCTTAGCTGAGGAGAGCAATAAAATCCTTGGATTCATCTCATTATATGTACCAGATCGTTTTATTCATCTCTTGTTTGTACATCCAGAAGCTGCTGGTCAAGGGGCTGGCGATTTGTTGCTGAAACATGCGATCAAAGTGCTCGGAACACCAGTCACCCTCAAATGTGTATCCGAAAATCACAAAGCTTTGTCTTTTTATCAAAAAAGAGGATGGAAGGCTGTTGTAGAGGAAGGGGAACCTGGGGCGAAGTACTGGGTGCTTATTTATGAATAGAAGTCATGTTATCTATCATTCACACGGCCCTTTATAGGGCTTTTTTGCGGTTTATTTTCGGTGTCGAATGATTCATAAAATGATAATATATGTCATTATAGGGAAAATAGAGGAAGGGGTAAGAGCTGATGGAGAAAGTGCTTTCTTCTCACGTCGGTTTGAAAATCAATGAATGGTATTATCATATTCAACGATTTAATGTACCGGACGCCGAAGCATATAAAGAAGAAATCAAATCAATGATTGATCATATGGAAGAGAATCAAGATTTATTATTGTATTTCTCACTCATGGAGTTCAGACATAAATTAATGCTAGATTACTTGAATCCTTTAGAAAATGGGAAAGAACGAGCGAACTTCAGGGAACTTGCAGTGAAGATAAAAAAAGATCAAGAGAAATTAACAGGATTGCTTGAGTATTACTTTAATTTTTTCTATGGGATGTATGAATTTGAAAACTACGAATACCTCAATGCGATTACCTTCTATAAGCGAGCAGAAAAAAAGCTGTCTCTTGTCAGCGACGATATTGAACGTGCCGAGTTCAATTACAAGATGGCGGAAATCTATTACCACATGAAACAAACCCACATGTCCATGCACCATATCGCACAGGCGATAGAATGTTACCGAGAAAAAGATACATACACAGTCAGAGAAATCCAGTGTTCTTTTGTCATTGGATTAAACTATATTGATATGGGCTGCCCCGAAAAAGCCATTCCACATTTTGAACGTGCGCTTGAACAAGCTGCCGATCACTCAACAAAAAGACTAAAAGGGTCAGCGCTCTATAATTTAGGGTTGAGTTATTTCCATCATGGTGACCTAGCACAAGCAATTGTTCACTTTAATGACTCGATTCGAGCATTTAAAGAGCAGGGGTACGAGCATTTAAATCGAATTTTAGACCCTCTCGTTATGTTATCAAAATCCTATTTTAAAAAGAACGAACAAGATCTAGGTACGTATGCATTACATAACGGTATAGAACTATCTGAAAAGCTGAAAGATCATGTGTTGTTACGTATCTTTACGTTTTTAAAATCACTATACGTTGACAACAATTTTGAACAACTAGAACAAATTTCAGATTGGTTAGAGATGAAGTCCATGTATCCTGACCTTGAAGACTTAGCAAAAGATGCTGCAAAATATTATAATGAGATGGGAGATAAAGACAATGCGATGCATTTCTATGAAAAAATTCTTTATTTCCAAACTCAAGTAAAGCGGGGGGACTGTCAGTATGAAATTTAAAACGTTATCAGTAGTATGTGCAGTGATCAGTGTCATCAGTATTGTTAGTTATTTTACATCTGAAGTGACAGCAAGTCATGATGTAGCTAGGAGAGGTCATACGGCAAGTATCGGTTATACTGCTTAAATAAAAAGCCCCTTAAGGGCTTTTTATTTTAAGACGGTATATATGCTATGAATAAAGAATATTTTTTCCATAGAAAAGATATTGAGGAGGAAGTAAAGTGACAATGTTAAAATCCAAATTATTTCGAAGGATTTTCATTATATTCTTTGCTTTAACCTTTATGATTAGCCTGTTTAATATGGCTGTATTTCCAGGGACGCCAGTGTCTTATTATGTTGGTCTGATTTGTCAGATGTTGTTAATCAGTTTGTTAAATGGTATGTTTTTCGGCACAATCTTCTATTTGATTGTCACCTTTCTTATCGCTAAAGATTTTAATCAAAATCAATAGTTAGCAAAGCATTCATGAATTTAACATTCTGATTGGAAGGCAGGCAGTATAAGCCGATACTAGAACAACAAAGATTCAAAAGTTCTCAAGTCTCATTTTTCATTCGCAAAACCCCACTATAAACTCATTCAAAATTTGCATTGCCAATGTAAATTTCTTTTTCGTCTTTATATCCATTCAATGTTGTTAATAATATGAGAATAGCTAGAAAAGTGTACCACATGAAAAATGATTACTAGGGGGAATCATTATTCATGTGAGGCCTCTAAGTATGTGAAGCAAAAAAATCTGCCCTAATAAAGGGACAGATTTTTTTGCATTTTTACATTATTCGTAAACATAACAAGTGCCGCTTATAACAGTGACACATTCATAAGTATTAGAGTAAGACTTACCATTCGAATCTCTAAAGAAAACGGTGACGGTTGCTACTCCACTGCTATTGTAGCCATTCCATTGATATTGATAGCCATCATACTTGTCCCTAATAGGGATTAAATTCGAAGCGGCATCAGCAGGAATTGCAGAGAACATTAAAGCACCAGTGAAGAGAGTAGCTCCCACTATTTTTTTCATTTTTCCCTTAAACATTAAAACATCTCCCTTTTCCTTATTTTTCTATTAAACCAATGTTTAACAGATGCTTATAAGAATAGCACGTCTAGTAGGAGAAAAATGTCAAAAAATGTCTAAATAAATAAAAATTCAAAAAATATACATATTTAGGAATTATTTGTTTTTGGCATGATTGAATGTTTGTTCCTAAAATGCTTTTTTGACTGATAGCTGGTTTGGTGAAACCAAGTGGTGGTGAGGTTATAGTATCTGATCAAATTTTGCATAAACAAATTTCGTTTCCTAAAAGTATTAGCGTGCTTTTAGAGAAACCCGCTTTTTTAGAACAATACAGTGGTTTTGATAATTTCAAGTTTCTTGCTGATATACAAAAAAGAATAGATGATCAACAAATTAGACAGGTAATTGACAGTGTTGGACTGAATCCTGATAATAAAAGAAGTGTTAAAACATATTCGTTAGGTATGAAACAAAAATTAGCAATTGCTCAAGCTATTATGGGAAAGCCAGACATTATCATATTAGATGAACCGATGAATGGACTGGACGAGGATTCAGTGAAAAATGTATTTCAGTTGATTAAAGCAGAAAATGAAAGAGGTGCAACTGTTTTATTAACTTCTCACCATAAAAAAGATACAGAGGAACTATGTCATGTTGTTTATAAAATAAATTCTGGAAAAATACAAACTACAGATTAATGTCTTTTATAAAATAACCAATTTTAGAAAGAGAATCATAATTTATTCTCTCAGATTCTAAATAAATCCCGCCTTTACTTTAAGTAAAAGTGGGGTTTTCCTTTATTTTATAAAATAGATCAGTTCGCATATGATTAATAGAATCCTTTTAATCTGAGTTTTCTAGATACATGGCAGTTAAGGTTAAGCCACATCTTTTGAAACTTTTTTCAATGCATGAAAGATTGTCAACGTATACCCGGCTCTCTTTATGACTAGATATTTTTAGTCTTGCTAAATATGACGATGATACTGTTTAATGTGATTTTCACTGAGAATACAGCTGTACAGCGTCTTTTATATGTTCGATGAGTAAGATGTTGTCAAATTAGATTGTCACCTATCTCAATGATAAATCTTCATAAAAAAACAAGTGTGCGGAAATTGAAAAAAAGATTGGAATCTTGCTAACTGGAAAACATGTATTTTCCAACATACATTAAAAATTCTTTTTAATAACCTGCTGTATTATATTTTAAAGGATGTTACCGTTGGATGTAAGGAATGATTGGCCAATCTTCCAATAAGAGTTGGAGGGAAATCATGAATTACAAAATTGAAATAGTAAGTAATATGAGTATGGTGTATATGAGGAATATAGGACCTTATGGTAGCAAAGAAAATGTAGAGATGATGAAGAGATTTAAACAATGGATCAATCAACATCAATTAAATGATGAATTAAAGGAATATGGTATATATGGTGTTCCTCAAGATGATCCTGGAAAAATCCCACCAGAAAAATGCAGATACGACCTTATGTTTATGACAAATAGAGATTTCTCAAAAGATCAAATGGTTCAGACTGGACATTTTGAAGGGGGAAAGTATGCTGTGTTTACAGTGACACATACAACCGAAAAAGTGAATTTGTTTTGGAGCCAATTGCCTCAAATGATGCAAAACAATCAATTGAACATGCGTCCGGCATCTATTATGGAGAGATATAGAGAAGAAGAAGGCATGTGTGAGTTCTTACTACCTATTTTTTAAACACTTTATCGAACTTCAATGAAAAAGCAGACCTTTAAGGTCTGTTTTTCTGCCTATCAGATTTATATTCTTAAATCATTTTGCTTCAAATGCTATACTATGGCTAAACCATTCATGAAGGGTCATGATAGGAAGGAGCATCGAGTGATATTCATCATAGGCATTATCATTGCTTTTATGATTGCTATTTTAGGTTTTACTGTTTTCATAGATGTAGGTAATGGGTTGGGAACGGCTTTTAGCATCATTGGGGGAATGGTCATTTTATTCATAGCGGGAAGGCTGCAAAGAAAAAAAGAAAAGAATGATCCAAACATCTTATTAGATAAGATGATGATGCTCTTTCACGAAGACGGATTTCAGTCCTCAACATACATCTTTTCGCAAAATGTTGATAAAGGATTTGCGATTGATGACGAACGAAAGAAAATGCGCTTTATTACATATCAACCTGGCGGCTCATCTCAAAAATTCAGGTTTGAAGTCACTGAACTTTCCTTGAAAGAGTTGAAACAAGTTGACATGTTAGAAGATGGTAAACCGATTGAACATTCTACTAGTGATAATAATGAAGAGATTTCTACACTTCAATTAAGATTAACGATGAATGATCAAGAAGCATCAACGATCACGATCACCTTCCTGCAATTTGATGTGCCAGTTCGTAAGAGCACCGCTGAATATTTAATTGAACGAGAAAATTTGGAGGAAATTTATCATCAAATTAATTCAATGATGAAATCTGTATATTAACTAAATTCCTGTTCATAAAGAAGAAATCACATTTTGATGTGGTTTCTTTTTTTATCTCAATCAAGTTAAAGACAGTCCAGTCATTGTAGTTGAATGTTTTTTTCAAAAATGAATAAAGATAGACTAGACACGAAAACGAACATTGATATTGAAATGACTCATGTGATGAGGAGGAAGCATACATGCAAAAGCTTTGCAGGGAAGTCTGGATTGAAGTTAATCTTGATGCGATTAAAAGAAATATCGAAGCCATTCAAGCGCATATTCCAAAGAAGAGTAAGATCATGGCCGTCGTGAAGGCGAATGCTTATGGACACGGTTCAGTGGAGGTAGCGCGGCAGGCACTAGAAAGCGGTGCGACGGAGCTCGCAGTTGCTAGTTTAGAGGAAGGCATTGTATTGCGAAGAGCGAAAATTGAAGCGCCGATTTTGGTTCTTGGATTTACACCGCTCGACTGTGTGAAAAGGGCCGCAGCCTGGAGAATTGATCTATCTGGCCTTCGTGAAGATTGGATTGCTCAAGCAAATGAGATCTTAGCGGAAGAAGAAAGCCAGCGCCAGCTTGGGATTCATGTCAATGTCGATACAGGGATGGGGCGATTAGGTGTACGGACAAAGGAAGAGCTGTTAGCGGTGGTGAAGGCGCTTGAAAAGAGTGAAAACCTGAGGTGGGATGGAATATTTACGCATTTCTCCACTGCGGATGAGCCTGATCCTGATTTTACGTTGCTTCAGCATAGCATCTTCATTGATTTTCTTCGGTTTTTGAAAGAAGAAGGGATCAAACTGCCGACCGTACATATGAACAATACAGCTGCTTCGATTGCGTTTCCTGAATTTAGTGCCGATATGATCCGGCTTGGTATCGGACTTTATGGATTGTATCCCTCGCAATACATTGAAAGCTTAGACGCTGTTCAGCTAGAGCCCGCTCTCAGTTTAAAAGCAAGAATTGCGTTCGTGAAGAAAATGGTGACAAAGCCAAGAACGGTCAGCTATGGGGCAACCTATGTGGCAAAGCCTGACGAAGTCATTGCGACCATACCGATTGGCTATGCAGATGGGTACTCGCGTGCTTTATCCAATCGAGGGTTTATGCTTTTCCGCGGAGAACGAATGCCAATTGCGGGCCGAGTCACAATGGATATGACGATGATCAGCTTAGGAGAGATGAAAGCAAAGCAAGGCGAGGAAGTCGTCATTTATGGCCGTCAAAAGGGGGGAGAAATTTCTGTTGATGAAATTGCTGAAATGCTGAATACGATCAATTACGAAGTTGTCGCGACCTTAAGCCGCCGTGTTCCAAGGTTTTATCGTCGAGGCGGGAAGATTATTAAAATTTCGAAGCCGGTGATGTATGTGTGAAGGTAAGGACAGCATGAAAGTCCAAAAATCCCCCTTTATATGGAAAGGGGGATTTTGAGTTTCATGTCTTATTTCGGCTTAAGCTCGATACTCTTTATCTAAAATAAGAATGGGTTTAATCGTAGATCCATTTTTAGAATCTTCAAAAGCTTGTTCAATCTCTTCTAATTCGTAGAATTTTGCTAGTTTCTCAACTGGGAATTGTCCATTTTTAAAGAACTTGACTAGTTTAGGAATGAATAGTTGAGGAACGGCATCTCCTTCTATCACACCTTTTAACGTGAGCGCATTGAGCATGAGATCATTTGTGACATTAAACGTTAAATCGCGTTTTCCTACTGCTACTGTTGCACAAGTTCCTTTGACACGCAGGCAGTGAAGGGCAGCTAGTGTGACTTCTGGTACTCCAGTTGTTTCAAATGAGTAATGTGCTCCTTTTCCTTCTGTGATTTCCTTCACTTTTTCAGCTGGATTCTCATGTTTACTGTTGATGACATGTGTTGCACCTAATTCTTTTGCTAGCTCAAGGCGGCTATCATGGATATCAACGGCAATAATCGGATCACAGCCTGCAATTTTTGCTGCCATTAACCCACTTAAACCAACAGCGCCTGTACCAAACACAACAAAGCTTGTACCTGGAGCTGGAGCAAGTGAATTAAGGACAGTACCGCTCCCAGTCATTAAGCCGCAACCGAATGGTCCTAAATAGCGTAAATCAGTTTCTTTGTCTACTTTCACCACATTTTTCTCATCAACCGTTGCATATGTACCAAATGACGATTGACCAAAAAATTGTGATACATCTTGATGATCATGTGTATGGATAGGCGTTTCATTATGTTTATTACGACCAGAAAAATTCAGTGGAATCATGTTTTCACATCCACCAGCGTTCCCGTCAAGACAATTATGGCAATGACCGCAATAAGCGAAACCAAGTACAACGTGGTCTCCTTCTTGAACGGTTGTGACATTAGAACCTGCTTTCACGACAATGCCAGAGCCTTCATGTCCTAATAAAGCAGGACGTGGAACAGGGAGCGTGCCATCTAATACAGTGGCATCCGTATGACAAACGCCAGATGCAACGATTTTGACAAGCACTTCATCTGCTTTTGGATCATCTAGTAATAGTGTTTGTTTCTCGAAATCTTTTTCATTTGTTGTGACCATCGCTTGAATTTCCATATCATGTGCCCTCACTTTTTGTATAGTATGATATTCTGAAGAAAGGTTAGATCAAATGTCACAAAAAATTCATTTCTTTATGACTAAGTTGATTGTAGGACGAAAGATTTTCCGTTTCAATCAGCAAAAAATCTTTTTTGTATAGGTTTTCAACACAAATAAATTTATGTATCTCTAATCAACATTTTTTAAAAAGTGTCTAAAGGAGGGGCCCCATGATCAAAAAAGAGGATCGTCGTATTGAGCGAACAAAAGAAACACTTCGTCAAACATTCAAAATACTAGTAAAAGAAAAAGGATATTCGCACGTAAAAGTGAAGGATATTGTGGAAAAGGCAAACTATAATCGGACGACATTTTATGTGCATTATGAAAGTAAAGATGAATTAGCAGCAGATGTTATTCACCGGGAAATGGTCGATTTTGAATATGAATTTTGTAAGCCGACTCGTGAAAATCCACTGTTGGATTTAACTCGCATGAAACCAGAAGGCACTGATGTATTTCAATATATCGTTGAAAATCGCGACTATTATGATTTATTAGTGATGGAAGACCGAATTCCCCACATACAAGAAAAATTGCTTAAGAAAATACAATATATTTTCCAAAATAGAATGTCGTTTGTGAGTGATCAGTATACAGAAATCAACGACAGTTATTTTGTCCAATATCGTTCATACGGCATTTTCGGTTTTATCATTGAATGGATCAGAAATGACTATAATGCATCTCCCTCAGAAATGGCACGCCGCATTATCAATTTATTATATATTCAATCCTCACTCATGATTCAGTTGAAAAATGAAGAAGCGATTATGAAAAGGTAATGTCATATAAAAGTGATATATGTAGAAAGATATTAATAGAAATAAGAGCGTCCTAAATTTATGACAGGCACAACGGTAAAAATTAAATTTTATTACAAATATGTCGATAAAAGGAGGGAAATTTAAGAGATGGAGGAAAGAAACGATGAAAAAAGGATTATTTTTAGTGCTTTTGACCATTTTTATGATGGTCACAATTCATCCGTTAAAAGCTCATGCAGCTGAGACAAATGGTTGGACGAAGCGAGCGGACTTACCGGAAGAGCGTATCGGAGCAAGTGTAGGTGTAGTTGACGGAAAAATATATGTATTCGGTGGAGCTAGCCAGCAGTCTAAGTTCAATGATTCAACATATATGTATGATCCTAAAACTAATTCGTGGACAGAAAAATCAGCGATGCCTAGGTCAAGAACAGGAGCTGCTTATGCGACAGTAGATAAAAAAATCTATGTCATTGGCGGTCTCTATGAAACGACTAAAACAGTTCATAGAACTATGGATGTTTATGATACAGAACTTGACCAATGGACAGAAGAACCGATTAAGATGCCTGATAAATTTATATATACATCCTATACAACAGGTGCCTTACGAGCTGTTACAGTTGGAGAAAAGATTTTTATCGTATCCTCTTTATCATCCTATAAAGAAAATTTTTATTCCTATGATACGGTAAGTGGAGAGTGGGAATCTTTAGATAGTTCCCTATTAGTGAATCACCAAGGTAGAAGTATTTCAGAAATAAATGGGAAAATATATATTGCTGGTGGTGAGGCTAATGTTAGCCGAGGGAAAGATAAAGACATTTTAGAATATGATAGGTCGCTAGGGAAGTGGCAACGTTTAAAGGATGTTCAATTAAATTCTTTTGCCTATGAAGCTGCATTTGCGACATATAATCATAAACTATTTATCATTGGTGGACAGCAAATTGGAGATAGATCTAGCAAATTATTAAAACAAGTTCAAATATTTGATCCAAAAACTAGTCAAGTTAAAGATTCTTTATATGAAATCCCTGAAGGTAGAGTTGGATCTGTGGCAGTTATTGCTGATGATCAATTATATGTTATTGGTGGAAGAGACTATGCTGAATCAATTGGTAGTCATTCTGTCAAAAACAATTTTAAATCTGTTATCTCTATTCCATTAAAAGATCTGCAAAAAGTGTCAACGGATCAGGAGGAAACAAAACCAGATGATGGTACAACCGAAGAGCCGAAAGATCAGGACGGGACAAATCCAGGTGATGGCACAACAGAAGAACCGAAAGATCAGGACGGGACAAATCCAGGTGATGGCACAACAGAAGAACCGAAAGATCAGGACGGGACAAATCCAGGTGATGGGTCAACCGAAGAACCGAAAGATCAGGATGGAACAAAGCCTGGGGAAGAATCAACAAAAGGTATACTTTCAATTACTATGATAAACGGACTGCAAAAGGATTATCTGCTCTCAATGAAAGAAATCAACAATTTTCTTAACTGGTACAAAGAAAGAAGCTTTGGAATTGGGATGAACTTCTATGAAATCAATGATGAACACAATAAAGGACCTTTCACAAGTAAGAAGGATTACGTAGTGTACCAAAATATTTTGATGTTTGATATCAAGCAATATTGATAAAATGAAAGCTGCTGATAATAGATCAGCAGTTTTTTATATTTTACATAATTGTTAAATTTAGTATTAATATCATAAAAAAACAAGATATTTTTTAAAAAATCTGCTAAACATCCCATAACCACGTCCGATAATAGAATTGTCAGGGTTGATAAACCCTAGAAAAAAGGACTTTTTTCAGACAAGGACGTCTGTCAGGTCCCACATACATGGAGGTAATAGGAAATGAGAATTAACCACAATATCGCAGCACTTAACACATTAAACCGTTTGTCTGCAAACAACGGTGCGAGCCAAAAGAACATGGAGAAACTTTCTTCTGGTCTTAAAATCAACCGTGCAGGAGATGACGCAGCAGGTCTTGCAATCTCTGAAAAAATGCGTGGACAAATCCGCGGATTAGAAATGGCTTCTAAAAACGCACAAGACGGTATTTCTCTTATCCAAACAGCTGAAGGTGCATTAACTGAAACTCATGCAATCCTTCAACGTATGCGTGAACTAACTGTTCAAGCAGGTAACACTGGTACTCAACAAACTGAAGATTTAACTGCTATTAAAGATGAGATGGATGCACTTGTTGAAGAGATCGATGGAATTTCTAATCGTACTGAGTTTAACGGAAAAAAATTATTAGATGGTACTGAAACTGCTGGATTTACATTCCAAATTGGTGCTAACGCAACTCAAAATATCAAAGTTGAAATTGGTAGCATGGATGCTACTACTTTAGGCGTAGATACTATTGATGTTTCAGCTGCTGCTTTCAGTTTTGACACAGAAATTGCAAAAATCGATACAGCAATTAAAAGTGTATCTTCAGAGCGTTCTAAACTTGGTGCAGTTCAAAACCGTTTAGAGCACACAATCAACAACCTTGGTGCTTCTGGTGAAAACTTAACAGCTGCTGAGTCTCGTATCCGTGACGTTGACATGGCGAAAGAAATGAGTGAGTTCACGAAGAACAACATTCTTTCTCAAGCTTCTCAAGCAATGCTTGCACAAGCGAATCAACAGCCACAAAACGTACTTCAATTACTACGTTAATGAAGAGCCCCTTTTTAAGGGGCTTTTGTTTAAATAAAATTTGACTTTATAAAGTTAATTTAGAAACGAATACTTAGTAAATGCAATTTGTAAATAAGACTAAAGATGTGAAAAAGCTAAACTTTCTTTAGAATCAGCCGATATTTTAAATGTCAGGGCATGTAAACCCTAGAACAAAGGACTTTTTTCAGACAAGGACGTCTGTCAGGTCCCACATACATGGAGGTAATAGGAAATGAGAATTAACCACAATATCGCAGCACTTAACACATTAAACCGTTTGTCTGCAAACAACGGTGCGAGCCAAAAGAACATGGAGAAACTTTCTTCTGGTCTTAAAATCAACCGTGCAGGAGATGACGCAGCAGGTCTTGCAATCTCTGAAAAAATGCGTGGACAAATCCGCGGATTAGAAATGGCTTCTAAAAACGCACAAGATGGTATTTCTCTTATTCAAACCGCTGAAGGTGCATTAACTGAAACTCATGCGATTCTTCAACGTATGCGTGAACTAACTGTTCAAGCAGGTAACACTGGTACTCAACAAACTGAAGATTTAACTGCTATTAAAGATGAGATGGATGCATTAATCGAAGAGATTGATGGGATTGGTGACCGTACTCAATTCAACGGTAAAACTCTTCTAGATGGTTCTTTTGCTCAAGGAACAGCTGATCTTGTTTTTCAAATTGGAGCAAATTCTGGCCAACAATTGACTGTAAATATTGACAGTATGAAATCCGCTGATTTAGGAACTACTGTTGCAATTAGTGCTATCGATGTAACTGATTTTGCTACTACATCTTTTGACGATCAACTTAAAGGAATTGATGAAGCAATCAATCAAGTGTCATCTCAACGTGCTAAACTTGGTGCAGTCCAAAACCGTCTAGAGCACACAATCAACAACCTTGGTGCTTCTGGTGAAAACTTAACAGCTGCTGAGTCTCGTATCCGTGACGTTGACATGGCGAAAGAAATGAGTGAGTTCACGAAGAACAACATTCTTTCTCAAGCGTCTCAAGCAATGCTTGCACAAGCGAACCAACAGCCACAAAACGTACTTCAATTATTACGTTAATTAAAAGCCCCCTTTGAGGGGCTTTTTTTTATGCTGTTTTTTCCTTCACATTTTCTCCAGTCTTATGATTCTTAAATCCCTCTGATAAATCATGAAAAATGACCTTTAAATTTGTCATACTCTAGCGAAACGATCATAATGAATAAGACTTTTTCCTTATTTATTCCTTTTTTGTTAAACATATTCCATTAAAGTTCGATAAATGGATTGTAAGGCTTACAAAAAAATTCTAATTTAGAACTTTTGGACATGGATGTCTAATTGGTTCAAACACATGGAGGTCATTTAACATGAGAATTAACCACAATATCGCAGCACTTAACACATTAAACCGTTTGTCTGCAAACAATGGGGCAGGACAAAAGAACATGGAGAAGCTTTCTTCTGGTCTTCGTATCAACCGTGCAGGAGATGACGCAGCTGGTCTTGCGATCTCTGAAAAAATGCGTGGACAAATCCGCGGATTAGAAATGGCATCTAAAAACGCACAAGATGGTATTTCTCTTATTCAAACCGCTGAAGGTGCATTAACTGAAACTCATGCGATTCTTCAACGTATGCGTGAATTGACAGTTCAAGCGGGTAACGTTGGTACACAGCAGACAGAAGATTTAACGGCGATTCAAGAAGAACTTACTGCTTTGGTTGATGAAATTGATGGGATTTCTCAGCGTACAGCATTTAACGGAAAGAATCTATTAGATGGTAGTGTAGAGGATGGATTCCAATTTCAAATTGGAGCGAACATTGAGCAAAATATCAACGTAAAGATCGGCAAAATGGACGCTGAAACATTGACTGTCAAAGATATTAAAGTGAATGAAGATGGTTTTGACTTTGACGTTGAAGTAGCAAAAATCGATGCTGCAATCGGTGCGGTATCTAAACAACGTTCAGCACTTGGTGCAGTCCAAAACCGTCTAGAGCACACAATTAACAACCTTGGTGCTTCTGCTGAAAACTTAACAGCTGCTGAGTCTCGTATTCGTGACGTTGATATGGCGAAAGAAATGAGTGAGTTCACGAAGAACAACATTCTTTCTCAAGCGTCTCAAGCAATGCTTGCACAAGCGAACCAACAGCCACAAAACGTACTTCAATTACTACGTTAATGAAAGGCCCCTTGATGGGGCTTTTTTTTATGTTGATTTTAGCAACAGATGTAATTGAAAATCTGGAACAGCTTCATAGAAGAAAGCTCGATTTAATTCATCATTCTTTTGATCCCACCTCTGCCACCAGTGGCCGACCTCACCAGTGGAGTCAGCTTGAATCATGTCTTGCAGCTGCTCTAGGTTGATGATTTTTCTCGGTTCTATTAAGAACGAATGCATACGATGATACGCCTCAAGGTATTTAGGTTGTTTTGTTTGAACGGCATATTGTACATAATAATTGAAAAATTCTTGTACAAATGTCAGATGGGGAATGGGGGTTCCTTTTAATTCGACGCCTTCCCATGCCATATCCGCAATTGCACAAAGCCACCAGCCAAGCTCATTGGCTTGCTGCATTTGTTGTAAGGTGTTTTTTTCAAAAAACATAAGCTCATCTTCTTGTGCTTGTTTGAGCATACGCTCAAGTGTCTGTGCCTCAAGAGCGGCCTTTGTCATTCCCTGACCATGTATTGGATCTAATGTGCATAAGGCATCACCCATGACCAATAAGCCGCTTGGCCAATCTTCCATTTGTTCATAGTGGTTTCTGACACAAGCCGGAACTCTAAATCCTTTTGGTTTCGTATAGGGAATTAAATGAGTGATGGCTTCTGCTATCGAGGGATTGGTCAGCCTAGCGGTCTCTACATCAAACTGATCAGCGTCCGTTGTTGGATAATGAGAGCCGCCAGCTGCAGAGAGAAGAACCGCTGCTAAATCATGATCTACTCGTTCAAACAGTCCTGTTGGAATTTTTTTATTTGGCTGTCCAACGATGACCATTGGTTCTAGGTTCGGTGCCTCAGATGGTATTTGGTAGTATCTCGTGCTATAGCCAAGAGACACGATTAGCTCATCTGTCTGAGGCAAGGTTCGTCCTGCGCTTTTCAGCCATTTTGGCAATTTAGACATTCTTCCAGACGTATCAATGACTAAGTCCGCACTCATTTTGTTGATGATTCCAGGCTTTATCCTCCGATCTTTGACCTGTAATCCACTCACTTTAGTCGTTTCTTCTTCAAAAAGAAGAGCGATCGCTTCATGTTTTTCTAAAAATTGAACACGTTCCTCGCATAACATTCTTTGCATCAGCACCCACTCTAGCATGGCACGTCGTGTGACAGCTGTTTCTTCAGTATCGGTGAGTACTAACTCGCCATCTTTTGTCATAAATCGAGATGTCTGATGCCATGTGTTGTACCCGCCCAATTCGAGTAATTCTTTTGTATAACCAGGAAATAGACGTTCCACTATTTTTTTGCCTAGTGGCAGCATTCTATGTGGATGAAAAGCTTGAGGCGTGCCAAGACGATTCTCAGGAGCGTCTGGCAATTCGTCCTTTTCAATAATCAATACTTCAAGGTAAAAACTTGATAAAACCTTTGCAGCGAGCATTCCCGTTATTCCGCCTCCGATGACGATCGCCCGCTCATACTTCATGGGTTGTGTCACAACATGCGCCTCCAGTGAATATATAAAATGGTTACATGACCATTTCATCATATGTTGATTTTCTAAGTATAGCAAATTCTCGTTTTTTTGAATATAGAAAGGAATTGGCATACTTTTTACTCGTAAATATGAAAAAAACTTCAATCTTGATCATTATTTTTTAAAAATCATGATCAAATTTAAGAGGAATGACCGATAAATACATTAAGGGGGTAGAGAAGATGGATATACTACAGAGTATTGTAACCGCAGTACCTTATATGATGAAGATTTTAAAAGATGAAGTGACGATGGGGGTCATTGATCGAGAAAAATTCTTGCTGTATTTGCCATCAAAAGATGTGGATTTTCAAATACGGACAGGAGATCCCATTAAACCAGATGATCAGAATATGAAAAATGCGCTTAGAGGCAAAACATCAAGTACATTTGTACCTGAATCGGTGTATGGGACGCCTTTAAATGCAATGGGATTGCCGATTTTCGATGAAAATCAACAAGTCATTGGTGCAATCGCTTTAGGTTTTCCGCTTAAAAATCAAATAGAGCTTGAGGCGTATATGGAGTCATTGAACGACATCATTCAAAGTATTCAAGAAAAAGTACATGTGGTGGCGGCTCATTCAGAAGAGCTCTCTGCGACAAGTGAGGAAATGACATTCCAAACACAGCAAACACTTGAAAGTTCGAAAAAAACTTCAGATATTACAAAAATGATCAAAGGTATCTCTAAGCAAACGAGTTTGCTAGGATTGAATGCTTCAATTGAAGCGGCCAGGGCAGGGAAAGAGGGAGCGGGTTTTAGTGTGGTAGCGAGCGAGGTTCAAAAGCTCTCAAGCGAAACCTCACGTGCAACAGAAAACATAGAAAGCTCATTGCAAGGGATTTCCTCTAATATACATACGTTACTTGAGAGTATGGGCCATATGAAAGGGTCATCTTCAGAACAAGCTTTATTAGTGACGGAGTTTAGTGAAATTGTAGATAGGTTGACGATGGTTAGTAAAGAAATGAAAGAATTTATGCAAAAGGCGATGTTAACGTAAAAAACGAATCCAGAAAGGGTTCGTTTTTTTGTTGGCTCGTTATTTTCTGTTTTTCTGATCAAAGCGATAATCGTATGTTTCACCTTTGACCACATTTAAAAACTCATGTCCAATTTGAACGAGCTGTGCATTTTCCCATTTGATCAGAGGATCTTTATCAGGGTACTTCCAGTAGATTGTTTTCTTGTGATGGGTGAGTTTGTTTTCAATTTCTGCTCTGACCGCATTCTCTTTTAGCTTTCCTCCGCTATGTCGATATGTGTTAATGGTATAGGTTCCATCAGGTGATGATATCGAGCGGATGAATGTTCCGTGAGACACGCCTTGAAGAGAGAAGCATTTCCAGTAAATAATTCCGGCGAAGCTAAGACATAAGATGGCAAGGATGATGGTGGTTTTCTTTTTAAACATGAATTCCTCCAGGTGTAGATCGCAATATTCTAATATATGAGAGAGATTACAAAAAGATTCATATAGTTCAAAAGTTCTATTCATTTCAATTATCGGTCATTTTTTCTCAACATTCAACAGTTAGCCCGTAAAGATAAGGAAAATTTAAGGATGCATTCAGATCACACTGGTGAATCGAAAACACTTTACAAAAGAATTTGCGATCAGTAGACTTATGCTCATATAGAGAAATGGGGCAGATGGAATGAATCAAATCATAGATACGTATCAAAATTATGAAGAGCTTTCCGCTCATGAAAGAAAAGGGATCGACTATCAGATTCTTCATCAGCGGAAAGGGGATCAGCTTCTCGTCCTGTCACCTCATGCGGGAGGAATTGAATCTGGCGTGAGCGAGCTGGTCCATGAAGTGGCAACAGATTATTCTATGTATTTATTCGAGGGCCTTAAAGTGAAAGGCAATCATGTTCTTCATATTACGAGCACACGTTTTGATGAGCCGATTTGTCTTTCTCAAGTGCATACACATCATTATACGTTTGCACTCCACGGCTATGGAGAAACAGACGTCCTACAAACTTTAGTTGGCGGTACCGACAGGGAAAAAGCTGCTGAAACAGTGAAGTGTCTCACACAAAATGGCTTCCATGCCTTACTTTTATCTGAATCGGATCAATTTGCTGGAACACATCCTCAAAATATTAATAATCAATGCCTCACAGGAAAAAGTGTTCAAATTGAAATTAGCCAAGCTCAGAGAAGAGCTTTCTTTCAAGACTTTAGGCGGAGCCGTAGGCGTGATACACAAACCGAACAATTTTATCAATACACAAATGTACTGAAACAAGTGTTAAGCCTTTATGAATAAACTTCTGACGTCACGTGTGCAGACGCTTTTGTTTGATACGCAGCTTCATTTTCTGCGACCTTGCCTGCTCTCATTAAATAAGAAGTGAATTCTTTTTGAAATTGAATGCCGGCTCTTCGCTGTTCAAATAGAGCAAGCCGTTTTTCAGCAAAAGCCCGAGTGACATGAAATGTTTGAGCAATATGCAAAATGGCTTGCTGCCTAAGGTTTGGGAGCGTCATTTGCAGCAGCATAAAAGTCGGAACACAAAAGTGATACATGAATTGTTTTGCTTGAAACTCTTGCAGTTCTCGAAAGAGCTTGTGCATGTTAAAGTGGTTGCCTGTATGCTTCAGCACATGACAAAGCTCGTGGGCGAAATCCTGCCACTGTTCTTCTGACGATAAGGCTCTGTTTAAAATAATACTGTAAAGACCTTGATGTTTGATCATCATGCTGCCAGTATCCTCGTAGTGTACCCATACATGAAATTCAGCTGCGATCCTATGCATGTCTACATAGGCAGGACCGCTTATTTGCAGTTGAGTGTATAACCGTTTAATATCTTCTTCTAAATGGGTTAAAAAATAAGTCATGTCAAAACCTCCATACAAACGTATGTTCTATTTTTGCCGTAAAAGAAAAGTCCATATAGGACTAAATGGCTAATAAAGCTATCGCTTACTTTTTATATCGGCTTATTTTTAACAATTTTAACATAAAATCAAAGAAAATTGGAAGTTTTTCCTGTTTTTTTGTTCTATTTTTACAAAGATAAAACGGCGATTGAATTCAAATTTTACCATAGTCTTATGACGAAAACAAACAAATTTGTCTTACGTTTGCCACCGATTGATGAACAAGATCAAACATCAATTTAACAAAAAGGAGTGCAAAACATGGTACAAATTTATCAAGATTTTATTCCAGTTGGAAACGGAAATCGGCCAGGATATGCTATGATGCCGCTTTATGTAACTGTGCATAACACAGCCAATACATCTAAGGGAGCTGACGCAAAAAGTCATGCGGCATATGTCAAACGCTCAACAACAGAGGTAAGCTGGCACTTCACAGTGGATGACAAGGAAATTTTTCAGCATCTCCCTTTAAATGAAAATGGGTGGCATGCTGGGGATGGGCATGGAGATGGCAACCGAAAATCGATTGGCATTGAAATTTGTGAAAATGAGGATGGAAACTTTCAACAAGCTGTCAAACATGCCCAGTGGCTTATTCAAAAGCTTTTAAAAGAACATGGCATTCCATTAGCAAATGTGGTGACGCATCAGCATTGGTCAGGAAAAACATGTCCACGTCTGCTGCTAGCTACATGGGATGAATTTAAAAGAGGAATTGAGACTGCAGGTGATCCGGAAACGGTGATCACATATGTGGTGAAAAGCGGGGATACGCTAACGAGTATTGCTAAAGCCCATGGTGTCACAGTGAGTGATTTACAGACATGGAATCAGATTAGTGACCCGAACATGATTCGAGTTGGACAAGTTCTCAAAATTTATCATGCAGAAGAAAAGCTCAGTTATGAACTGCCGGATGGGGTGTTAAAGGTGACATCACCTCTGACAAAGGGGGAGCATGTACGTCTCGTCCAAAAAGCGCTTGCTGCTGTGTATTTTTATCCTGACAAAACAGCTGTAGATAAGGGCATTGATGGCGTTTATGGGGAAAAAACAGCCAATGCCGTCGCGCGATTTCAACTGATGAATGGTCTAACAAGTGATGGAGTATACGGTCCTAAAACAAAAGTAAAGTTGCTTCAACTATTAAATCAGTGAGTCTTTCTTTTTGGCCGCTTGAATGACGGCTACACTTTTTTCGTGTAATCGGCAGACATAAGGGGATGGCTTAAATTCAGCAAACTGAACATACCTCAATTGTTTAAGTTTCTTTTTCATATTGGCACCTCAATCGTTGCAGCAGTTGGTTTTATTGTATGCAAGTAGATGTGAAAACGGAAGTAGGACGCGGATGAAGTTCCGCGTCCTTTAGTGTAATCAAGCTTTTTTATTTTTATACTCATCTAGGAGCTGTTCATTCTTTTTGAAAATACGCTCCGTATGGGGACTTACTTTGTAATCAGCCATACTAATATGGCGCTTTTTCTTTAAAATCTTAAATGGGTTTTTCTTGCGATTGTTATTATCCCCTTGAAGTGCGTGTTCCATCTTCATCACCTTCCTCTTCGTCAGGCAAGATTAGGTCATAAATCGTTGTAAGTGAAGTCATTAATAAATAGTCGAATTCAGTGACAATATCCTCAGAGGTCAGCTTAATCACAAAGTGTGCATCCGCTACTGAAAACGGGATGAGAACCAGTTTGCCGAAATCATCGTAATACACTTCCTGCCTGTCAAGCTTTGCTTGAATGAGCGCTCTCTGGTCAAGTGTCCGCAGCAAGTCATCTTTTTGCTCCTGCGTATCATAAGGACAAAGAGCGGCTTGAATATTCATTTTTTCTGCAAAAGAATAGATCAGTCGTTCAATTCCCTCTATATAAGCTTCTATACTTCCATAATATACATGGATCGGTTCGTTTTTCAATAGGTATTGGTACGTTTTTAGTTTATTGAGGTAAGAATGAAGCAGGTCGTTATTTTGTTCTAGGAGTTGATGGGTGTCGGTTTCAAGTTCATGATTTCCGAGTTTTTTTATATAGGAGCTGAGGAAAATAAAGGCATCAGTTAATGCGAAAAAAACAGCAATAATCAGGTAGTGCATCCAATCGGTGAAGATTGAAGAAGGGTCATTTGTCCAGTACACAACAGCACCCGCTACATAAATCCAATACCACGTTTTACGAATCGCAAACATCTTTTCTTTTACTTTTTGTTCAAAGCGCCATACCGCAAATACATATACAGCAAGAGCACCTAGCAATAACCAAACAGTCAATTGAAAAAATAATAGCATGTTCTTCTCTCCCATAGACAGATGGATACTTATTTATTTCTATGGATATGATTGGAAACCCTGCTTCATGAAAAAATGGCTTGCAGGAAAAGAGCATTTGAGTATGCAAACAATTAAAAAAAGACCTGTTAGACAGGTCTTTGATATTAGAGAATCGCATTTAACACAAAGTATATAAGTGCCCCTAGAGTTCCCGAAATCGGTAATGTGATCACCCAAGTGACAAGCATACGTTTTGCCGTACCCCAGTTGACTCCTTTTACTCTATGTGCAGAACCTACACCTAGAATAGAAGATGAGATCACGTGAGTGGTACTAACCGGTAAGTGAATAAATGTTGCACCGAAGATAATAGCTGCACCTGTTAAGTCTGCAGATACTCCGTTTACTGGACGAATCTTCATGATTTTACCGCCGACTGTTTTAATAATCTTCCAGCCGCCAATAGACGTACCTAGTCCCATTGCAAGCGCACAAGAGAATTGTACCCAGAAAGGAATGTCATCTGTTGTATGCAAATTACCTGCAATTAAAGCCATCGTAATAATTCCCATCGCTTTTTGCGCATCGTTTGTTCCGTGGGTATACGATTGCAGTGCAGCCGTTAAAATTTGAACACGTCGGAATTGTTTATTTGTTTTTGCGAGATTGTTGTTTCGGAATATAATTTTGATAATGGTATACACGATATATCCCAAAACAAAAGCCAGGATAGGTGAAAGCAATAGTGCTTGAATGATTTTAATGAATCCCGAATAGTTTAAAGCGCCAAAACCAGCAGAGGCAATAACAGCTCCTGCAATTGACCCGATCAGTGCGTGTGAAGAACTACTCGGAATCCCGTAATACCAAGTAAGCAAGTTCCAAGTAATGGCTGCAATTAAAGCAGCCAAAATGACGACAGATCCGTTTTGAAGTGTAAAAGGATCTGCGATGTCTTTTGTAATGGACTTTGCCACACCTGTAAATGTCATTGCTCCTAAGAAGTTCATGAACGCTGCCATAATAATAGCATGTCTAGGCTTTAACGCTTTTGTTGAAACTGAAGTGGCAATGGCATTTGCTGTATCGTGGAATCCGTTAATGAAATCAAAAGCAAGTGCACAAATGACAATAAGTATGGTAAGGATGAGTAATGTATCCATGTTTAACTAACCCCGTTACGCATTCTTCATAATGATTGTTTCTAGATTGTTGGCAACACTTTGACAGGAATCTGCGATTTCTTCAAGTGTTTCGTAAATTTCTTTGTATTGAATGACCTTAATTGGATCTGTTTCTTTTCCAAACAAGTTCTTTAGTGATTTGCGGTGAAGATTGTCACAATTATGCTCAATCTCTTTAATTTTGATTGCGTGCGGATGAATATCTTTTAAGCGATTTTCAGCCAGTAATTCAATAGTTATTAAAATTTCTTTCGCACATTCTCTGATGTAGTGGCTGAATTTGTCGATATGTTCGTCAGAGCTTGTAATTGAATAAATTTCTAATGTTGCAGAAAAATGCTCAATGCCGTCTAAAACATCGTCGAGGCTATTCGTCAATTGAAGAATGTCTTCACGTTCAATCGGTGTAATAAAGGCTTTATTCAGCTCTTTAATCATGGTATGAACATGATTATCACCTTTTGTCTCATATTCCTTCAATGTGTCAGAAAATTCTTTCAGAGTGGTTTGATTTGTTACTTTATAGCTAACAAAATACTCAGCAGTTTCATCTAAATTTTTAGCAATTTCCGTTAACAAGACGGAAAACTTGTCTTTTTTCCTTTTTAACATGTAAAAACCCTCCATTGTATAAATGAGACAATGCACACATCAAATAATTATATATTCTTTTGTCGAAAAAAAACAGGTGTAGTCGAAAATTTCTTCACTTTTTCTATTTGATCTTATTCTGACCTAAAGATGTGATCTCAACTCACCTTTTTCAGAAAGGGGAAAAGAAAGCAAAAAAGCGGACCATTTTTGGCACCGCTTAAAAGTTAAGAAGCTGAATAAACAAGCTTAAATCGCTCACAAACAAGAAGCATATCTTCCTTAAATGTTAATCCGTACGGTTTAAGTGCTTCTGTGAAAAATTCTTCATGTTCTTTGTACCAATAGTCATATGAAAGATCGCCTTCACCTTCTGCTTTTGCAAATGATTCAGGAACCTCATTCATTGGCATGATATCTACTTGCGTGATCTCTATGATGGCTTTTGGTTCCTCCCGGCTGTCCAAAATGACCGCATAATGACCGGGTTTTGGAAGCGGCTCTTGTTCTTTTTCGTAAAAAAGGTATCCAGAACAAGTGGCTGTTTTTTTTCCTTGTTGTACAAGGTCAAGCAAGTGATCTGGATTTGCGCCAAATGCCCAAGCAGAAACAGAGGCGTGATCAGGAGTTTTTCCTGATTTTTCTTCCCAATAAGATTCCCAAAATAAAGTGCTTTTGTGGTTCATCCTTTTTCCCCCTTTGTTATGAGTTTATTATATCGTGAAGTTTCCTACTTGAAAAACGTATGTCTTTATTACTACAAGATGTGCATGTCATATGTTTTGAAAACATGTGTTTTGTTTGGCAGATATAGGATGATAGAATGAAAAATTTTGAAATTTTAGAATAATCTATTGTATTCTGGTCAAGAAGTCGGTAAGGTCAAAGTAAGAATATGGAAGGGGTGTTGTTCATGAAACGCATTTCTCTAACTGTTTTGTCCATATGTCTGTTTGTTTTCTCGTTTTTTCTGCCGGTCAGCCAAGTCACTGCAAACGAAACTCATGGGAATAAAGTAGCTGTTGGCAAAGATGGGATGGTGGCTACTGCACATCCGCTTGCATCGGAGATTGGTGCTGACGTATTGAAAAAAGGTGGGAACGCAGTGGATGCTGCTGTTGCCATTCAGTACGCACTTAACGTAACAGAGCCAATGATGTCTGGAATTGGCGGCGGCGGATTTATGATGGTTTATGATGGGAAGACAAAGGAAACATCCATCATCAATAGCAGAGAGCGAGCACCACAGGGCGCAACACCTGACATGTTTTTAACAGATGATGGAAAAGTGATTCCGTTTGCTGAGCGATCTACACATGGAAATGCGGTAGGTGTTCCAGGGACTGTAAAAGGTCTTGAAGCTGCATTAGATAAGTGGGGTACTCGTTCTATGAAGGAATTGATTGAGCCCTCCATTCAACTTGCAGAAGATGGTTTTGAAATTGATTCTGTCTTGGCAAAAGCGATTGATGATCATCAAGCAAAATTGAAAAAAACGGCCGCAGCGCCAATTTTTCTTCCAAATGATCAGCCGCTCGAAGAAGGAGATCTGCTTGTCCAGCCAGGTCTTGCAAAAACATTTAAACTTATTGCGAAAAAAGGAAGCAAAGCGTTTTATGAAGGAAAAGTAGCAAAGGCACTTGCAAATACAGTTCAAGATTTTGGCGGGACGATGACTTCAAAAGATATCAAACGTTATGAAGTCAAGACTGACAAGCCAATCTGGGGAGACTATAAAGGATATCAGCTTGCAAGCATGCCACCACCAAGCTCAGGCGGGGTGTTTATGCTACAAATTCTCAAAATACTTGACCATTTTAACCTGTCTCAGTATGACCCCAAATCATTCGAAAAATATCAGCTTCTTGCTGAAACGATGCACCTCTCCTATGCTGACAGAGCCGCATATGCCGGCGACCCCGAATTCGTAGATGTTCCACTAAAAGGACTATTAGACGATGATTACATTTCAGAAAGAGCCTCTCTCATTCAATTAGATCAAATGAATCGCAGCCCGAAAGAAGGAGATCCTTGGGCATATGAGGATGAAAAAAATCCATCCCCAATTGTTCCTCAGCCAGAAGATAAAACCATTGGTGAGACGACCCATTTTACTGTTGCAGATCAGTGGGGAAATGTTGTGTCATTCACCACTACCATTGAACAATTATTTGGTACAGGGATTCTTGTTCCAGAGTATGGATTTTTCTTAAATAATGAACTAACTGATTTTGATGCACGACCTGGCGGTGCAAATGAAGTCCAGCCAAATAAACGTCCATTATCAAGTATGACCCCGACGATCATTTTTAAAGATGGAGAGCCTGTCATGACTGTTGGATCTCCTGGTGGAACGACGATCATTGCTTCTGTTTCACAGACGATTCTCAATTTACTTGAATATGACATGGAGCTTCAGGATGCGGTAGAAGAGCCAAGAATCTACACAAACAGCTTAACTTCGTATCGTTATGAAGTAGGTGTCCCTCTAGATGTAAGAACAAAGTTAAATGATATGGGTCACCAGTTTGGCAGTTCACCTATTGATATAGGGAATGTGCAAGCTTTACTGATTGATCGAAAAGCAGGGACATTTACTGGAGTAGCTGATTCAACGAGAAATGGAACTGCTGTTGGTGTCAATCTAAAGGTAGCTGCAGATCAATAGCATTTCCCGGGAAAAGAAGCGCCTCATCAAGAAGGCGTTTCTTTTTTTCATTAAAATAAAAACACAGTTGACACCTGTGAATAGTTTGAATAATATATAGACTAACATCAATCATACATAGCTGATCGGACAACCGAAGGCTCTTGGCATTGACGTACAGGACTTTTTTGTACTTCAATCGCTGAGGGCCTTTTTTGCGTATAGAACTGAAAACGGCAAGGTTGGTGTCACTATTCAATGTGAAAGGGAGCGGATAACGTGAAAAAATGGATATGGATGTCTATTGCGATCACACTTTTCATCATCACAAGTGCTGCATGCTCAAATGCGAATGAAGCCTCAAATCAAAAGGGAAAGGTTGAGCTTTTGAATGTGTCATACGATCCTACCCGTGAATTGTATCAGGAATACAATCAAGCCTTTCAGACTTATTGGAAAGACAAAACCGGTGAAGATGTGACAATCCAGCAGTCTCATGGAGGGTCAGGTAAGCAGGGGAGATCGATTATTGATGGACTCGAAGCAGACGTGGCTACACTTGCTCTTGGGTACGACATTGATGCCATTGCAGATCGAGGGCTACTTTCAAAGGATTGGCAAAAAGAATTTCCGAATCAGTCCACACCTTATACGTCTACTATTGTGTTTCTTGTGAAGAAAGGGAACCCAAAAAAGATTAAAGACTGGGACGACCTGATTCAGCCAGGTGTATCTATCATCACACCAAATCCAAAAACGTCAGGCGGTGCAAGATGGAATTATTTAGCCGCATGGGCATATGCCGATAAAACCTTTCATGGGGATGAAGAAAAAACGAAGGATTTTGTGAAAAAGTTATATGAACATGTTGAGGTGCTCGATTCAGGTGCTCGTGGCGCCACAACAACTTTTGTCGAGCGCGGTCTTGGTGACGTGTTAATTGCTTGGGAAAATGAAGCCTATTTAACACTGCATGAATTAGGCAAAGACAAATTTGAGATTGTCAGTCCCTCTATTAGTATTTTAGCAGAGACGCCCGTTGCCGTTGTCGACCAAAATGTGAAACGAAAAGGAACAGAGAAAGTGGCAAAGGCTTATTTAGATTATTTGTATTCTAAAAAAGGACAGGAAATTGCGGCTAAAAACTATTATCGACCAAGAAATCAAGAAGTGCTAAACAAATATAAAGATCAATTTAAAGAGATTGATATGGTGACCATTGATCAGGCATTTGGCGGATGGCGAAAGGCGCAGAAAAGATTTTTTGATGATGGCGGATTATTTGATCAAATATATAGCGGACAAAAATAGGGGGGCGACGTGATGAAGAAAGGCTATGCTGCCGCCAATAAAAGAAAACGTGTATTGCCTGGATTCGGGCTGAGTCTCGGAGTGACACTTGTTTATGTCAGTGCGATTGTCGTGATTCCTTTATCTATGGTATTTATTTGGACGGCTTCATTAGGAGCAGAAGGAATTTGGAATGTCTTTAGTGATGCACGGGTGCTAAAGTCGCTGCAGCTTACGGTTACGACTTCTTTTGCAGCTGCACTCATCAATGCAGGTTTCGGTGTACTGATCGCATGGGTTCTCACGCGGTACTCGTTTCCAGGAAAGAACATCCTGGATGCCCTCATCGATTTGCCGTTTGCTCTTCCAACGGCAGTGGCTGGCATCGCTTTGACGACTCTTTATTCTCCGAATGGGTGGATTGGGCAATTTTTGCATGTGAAGGTGGCTTACACCCCGCTCGGGATTATTTTGGCACTGATTTTTATTGGCATTCCATTTGTCATAAGAACGGTTCAACCGGTCATTGAGGGGCTTGAGCAGGAAGTGGAAGAGGCCGCAGCTATACTTGGTGCTACAAGAAAACAGACCTTTTTTCATGTACTGCTGCCTGCCTTGTTTCCAGCGGTGATGACTGGATTTTCTCTTGCATTTGCAAGAGCACTCGGTGAATATGGCTCCGTTGTGTTTATAGCGGGAAATATTCCGTTTAAAACAGAGATTACACCACTGATGATCATGTCTAAGCTTGAGCAGTATGATTATCCAGGTGCCGCAGCTATTGCCTGTTTCATGCTGCTCTTATCATTTGTCATTTTGTTATTGATTCACGGATTGCAGTGGTTTGTCGAGCGGAAAAAACAAGTGGAAGTGAGGTGAGATGATTGGAAAGGGAGCTTCTTAAAGAGCACCGCATCAAGTACAGGAGTCCTGTGACGGAATCAAAAGCGGTGAAGCGTATGTTAATTAGTGTGGTGTATGCTTTTTTGATTTTGTTTTTACTCATGCCGTTGATTGCTGTATTTTCAAAGGCTTTTGAGAAAGGATGGAGTTCTTATCTTCTTGCCATCTCACATCCAGACACGCTTGCGGCAATTAAATTGACTGTTTTCATTGTGATGATCACATTGCCGCTTCAAATGATATTTGGGGTCAGTGCTGCTTGGCTCATCACAAAATTTCATTTCCCGGGAAAACGTTTGTTAACGACTGTCATTGATCTTCCGTTTGCGGTGTCACCTGTCATTGCAGGACTTGTATTTGTACTTTTATTTGGTTCAAATGGACTTTTAGGACCGTCGCTTTTAGCAAATGGATGGAAAGTGATTTACTCTGTACCAGGGATGATTCTTGCGACCATCTTTGTGACATTTCCTTTTGTTGCGAGAGAGTTAATTCCGTTTATGCAAAATGAAGGCATTCATGAGGAAGAAGCATCACTTACGCTTGGTGCCAGTGGGTGGCAGACCTTTTTCCTTGTGACACTTCCAAATATAAAATGGGCCCTTTTTTACGGCGCCATTTTAGCAGGGGCTAGGGCAATTGGTGAATTTGGTGCAGTGTCGGTTGTATCTGGTCATATACGCGGAATGACGAATACGATGCCGCTTCATATAGAAATTCTATACAACGAGTATCAATTCCAAGCGGCTTTTGCTGTGGCCTCTCTCATGGCGTTTGTAGCGGTCATTACATTAATCATCAAGCAGATCATTCAGCAGAGAGATCACAGGCTTGGCAAGCGTTCAAAATAAATGGAGGGATCAGCCTTGGGGATTACAGCGAAACAAATATCAAAGCAATTTGGGCAGACGAAGGTTTTGCAAAACGTGGATTTGACGATCGGAAATGGGGAATTAATATCCTTACTAGGACCATCTGGATCAGGTAAGACGACTTTATTAAGAATTATTGCAGGGCTTGATGATGCGAATACAGGGCAGATCTTATTTGGAGAACAAGATTATACTCACATTCCAGTGCGAAAACGGCAAATTGGTTTTGTCTTTCAGCAATATGCGCTTTTTCGAAATATGACGGTATTTGATAATGTGGCTTTTGGATTGAAGATGAAACCTAGAGGTGAAAGGCTGCCTAAAAAAGACATCAAAGAGCGGGTGCATGAGCTGCTGAAAGTCGTTCAATTAACGCAGTATGCACACCGTTATCCAGAGCAGCTGTCAGGTGGACAAAAGCAGCGTGTAGCACTTGCACGTGCTCTAGCCGTTAAACCGAAAGCTCTTCTCTTAGATGAACCTTTTGGTGCACTAGATTCAAAGGTGAGAAAAGACTTAAGACATTGGCTGAAAAAAGTTCATCAAGAATTTCAAATGACGACCATCTTTGTGACGCATGATCAAGAAGAAGCGTTTGATATCGCTGATCGTGTTGTGGTGATGAATGAGGGCAGAATCGAAAAAATCGGCACAAAAAAAGAAATGACAGAGCAGACAGACAACCTTTTTGTAGCTGAGTTTTTAGATATAGGAAGCCATATTTAACAAGAAGTTGATGTGATGTAATGAAAGAGATGCGGCAAAAAGCTGCATCTTTTTTTATAAAAATTTTCCTAGGAACATTGACTTATAATTTCGAATATTATAATATCTTTACAAAGGTAACGGTATTGAACATTTTATAAAACATCTATTTGTAAGCGCTTTACAAAAGGTTCTATTTTAAAATGTTCATTCTTTTTGTTACATGTGTTCATATTTATACCAAATGAAAGGGGTGGTTGTTTGAACAGCTTGTTTGAGTTAGATCAACAACTGATTGAGCTGCAATACGAAGCATCTTCAAGTGAGGAGGTGACTGCCTATTTAGCAGAAAGGTTAGAAACTGGAGGATATATTAAATCGAGCTTTTTACCAGCAGTGCTTGAAAGAGAAAAAACATATCCGACCGGTCTTCCTCTTGCGACCTTTGGGGTGGCCATTCCCCATACAGATCCTGAACATGTAAACAAACCGGCGATCAGTGTAGCGACATTAAAGGAACCTGTTATTTTTCATAAGATGGGAAGCCCTCATGAGACAGTTCAAGCCAAAATTGTGTTCGTTCTGGCAATCTCTGAACCTAGTAAGCAGCTCGTGATGTTAGAGAAACTGATGACGCTTTTCAGAAAAGAAGAAGTAATGACAAGTTTATCTCAGATGACATCGTATGAAGAAGCTGTTGATGTACTTCAAAAAGAATTAAACCAATAGTTATTCACGACATAATGTAAGCGCTTTATCTAAAATCAGGAGGTGGATGTATGATCAAGCAAGCCGTCGATTTCATCTTAGACTTAGGGCCAACAATTATGCTCCCAATTATTATGACGTTATTCGGTATGATTTTAAGGCAAGGATTTAAAAAATCCTTCCGTGCAGGTATTACCATCGGAATTGGATTTGTCGGGGTCAATCTTGTCATTAATTTACTTGTAAGCGGTCTTGGACCAGCAGCCAAAGCCATGGTCAATTCTCTTGGATTAAAGCTTGATATTTTAGATGTCGGCTGGCCGATTGGAGCCGCCATTTCATTTGGTACACCTGTTGCCCCTTTGATGATTCCTCTTGTGCTCTTGTTAAATGTCATTTTGCTGTCTGTTAACTTTACGAAAACATTGAATGTGGATATTTGGAATTTCTGGCATTTGATTTTCGCTGCTTCTGTTACTTACTACGCTTATCATAATATGTTCTTAGCCCTTGCCGTTGGTTTAATCGTTTCTGCGATTACACTAAAACTAGCCGATTGGACGGCACCGACGATCGAACACCATTTCGGATTAAAAGGCGTATCGATGGCTCATGCTGAAACGGTCAACTTCGCTCCGCTGATGTATGCGTCAAACCGAGTGATTGATAAAATCCCTGGTTTAAACAAAATTCATGCGGATCCAGAAACTTTGAAAAAACGTTTTGGCATCTTTGGTGAACCGCTTGTGATGGGTCTTATACTTGGTATCATTATTGGTCTTCTTGGTGGCTATGATGCAAAAGGTGTCATGACCCTTGGAATTCAAATGGCTGCAGTGCTTGTGTTAATGCCAAGAATGGTTGCTTTATTAATGGAAGGACTTATTCCAATCTCTGAGGGTGCTCGTTCTTATATTCAAAAGCGTTTCCCTGGAAAAAATGTCTATATTGGTTTGGATACAGCGATTGTCATTGGTCATCCAGCGAATATGGCTGTAGCCCTTTTGATGGTGCCAATCACCATTTTGCTCGCTGTTGTCCTTCCTTACAATGGTATGCTGCCGTTTGCAGACTTATCGGTTCTGCCATTTACAGTGGTATGGGCAGTAGCAGCCGCTCGTGGAAATATTATTCGCGGCCTCATTAACAGTATTTTTACTTTAATGATTGTTTTCTTCATTGCAACGAACCTTGCACCACTCGCCACAACAATGGGGAAAGCAGTTGGTTTCGATTTCCCAGAAGGGGCAAATATGATCTCTGGTATCGATCTTGGTTCACACGTCATTCCTTGGATCATGGTGAGACTTCTTGATCCGAGCAATCCTTACTTCATTGCAGCGATTGTCTGTGCACTGGCATATGCGCTTCTTTGGTACTGGGTGCGAAATGATATTAAAAAGCAGTATGCAAAAGAAATGGGCTTAGATCAGAAAGATCAATAAACGAGCTGGAGGGATTCTCATGGCAAAAAAAATATTAGTATCTTGCGGAACGGCAGTTGCTACGTCAACGGTTGTGGCAAAAAAGGTAGAAGAGACATTAAAGGAAAAAGGATACGATGTCATCGTTGAACAGTGTAAGGCATCTGAGGTTCCGCAGAAAGCGGAGGGTGCTGATTTAATTGTGACGACAACGCCTGTTAGTGATACAAAAGGAACGCCTGTGATTCAAACGTTATCTTTTTTAACGGGATTTGGCATTGAAGAAGATATTGAAAAAATTATCGATCATATTAAGTGAACGATGATTGCGTGGAGGAGCTGCGAAAGCTCCTTCCATGTCATTTGAAAGGAGGAGCTCTCATGCAGCAGCATGCTTATAGCCGAACGTCTGCCATGTTTTCTATTTTCCTTCCGGCCTTGTTAATATGTGTGTTTTTTCTCTGGTCTCTTTATACGTTGATGTCGGCAGGACCTGAGCCATTAGCTGTGTTAGGTGTCTATACGCTGCCTATCCTTATGCTTTCTAGCATCACTGGCCTGAATCAGCCAACGAATATCATGATTAGTGAAGATGAGCTGAAAATAGGTGCTTTTGGCAGGTGGCACACATATGCCGTGTCCGATATTAAAGGAAAATTGTTTTTAAAACCATATCCTCATATCGGGAAAGTATATGTCAGAGTGGGACCTGCGCGAATATTTGGAGGACGCTACTGGATTTCAAGTGAGATGAGTGAGTACAAGCAGCTCGTTCAATCCTTGCAGAGTCTTGCGACATGTGATGAAAAGGAGGATGCGGCTAAATGAAATCAGCTGTCTTTTATTCTTCAGAGGACATTCGTTACGAGGAGCGGAAGCGGCCAGCCATTGGTGATGATGAAGTATTATTAAAAATGCGTGCCTGCGGGTTATGTGGGACGGATATTTATAAAGCGACACATGAGACGGTACCTCCTGGCACAGTGCTAGGGCATGAAATCGCTGGTGACATTATCGAAACAGGCCGTCACGTCACACATGTTCAAACGGGAGACAGGGTGTATGTAGCGCATCATGTCCCTTGTTTCACTTGTGACTTTTGTCAAAGAGGATTTTATACAATGTGCCCGCAATTTGCAGCCACAAATGTAGAGCCGGGCGGTTTTTCGGAATATATTCGTGTTCCTGCTTTACATGTGAAGCATACAATGGGCAAACTCCCACATGACGTCTCATATGAACAAGGAGCGATGGTCGAACCGGTTGCCTGCTGTCTTCACGGCTTTGAAAGGGCGCCCGTTCATCCTGGAGATTCGGTCTTGATTCTTGGAGCGGGACAAATTGGCTGCATTCAATTACAGCTTGCCAAATATTATTTGGCTGGAAAAGTGTTGATCACAGACGTAAATGAGAACAGGCTCCGTCAAGCAAGAAATCTTGGGGCGGACGTCGCTTTTCATCCAGCATCTGAGCCAGTAGAAAACCGCGTCATGAAAGAAACAGATGGAAAGGGAGCGGATCTTGTCATTATTTCTGTGGGGAGCAGTGCGCTTTTAAAAGAAGCATTTCAAGCTGTTGCAAGAGGCGGAACGATTTTGGTCTTTGCTCACTTTCCGAAAGGGGATGTCTCCATTCCAGCAGAACGTTTTTTCCATGATGAAGTGAAAGTAGTCGGAGCTTATTCGTCGCATCCATACCATTATCGTGAAGCGCTAGAGCTCTTAAAAGCAAAGGTCGTTCATACAGAAAAAATGGTGACGCATCGATATCCATTAAGTCAGCTTCGTCAGGCGATAGAATGCGCTAGGCATCCAGAAGGAGAAAGCGTCAAAATCATGATGTATCCAGATGAATGAGAATGTACGAGATGGAGAGAAAGAGAAGGTCTTTGGAAAAGGGCTTTGCCTTTCTCTTTTTTTCTGAAAAAAGATGAAAACGCTTAAAAAATAAACGGAAATACTTGACTTCAATGAGAGTTAAACGTATGATAATTACAAATGTAACACATAAGAACAAATGTAAAGGGGAGAGAAGAAATGCAAAAACAAATCACTTTGCCTGAACAGATTAGTCATGAGAAATTAGCAGATTTATATAAACAAATGTGGTTAGTAAGATATTTTGATGAAAAGGTCGATCAATTCTTTGCTAAAGGATTAATCCATGGAACGACCCATTTATGTGTTGGACAGGAAGCATCGGCTGTTGGGTCTATTGCTGTGTTAAAGGATGAAGATAAGATTGTCAGTACACACCGCGGACATGGTCACTGTATTGCAAAAGGTGCAGAGGTCAATAAAATGATGGCTGAACTATTCGGACGTGAAACAGGTTACTGCAAAGGAAAAGGCGGTTCCATGCATATTGCCGACTTAGAAAAAGGAAACCTTGGGGCAAATGGAATTGTTGGCGGCGGTATTCCGCTTGCAACTGGTGCGGCGCTCACGTCCAAGATGAAAAAGGAAGGCTTTGTGGTCCTTTGTTTCTTCGGAGACGGCGCTACAAATGAAGGCAGCTTCCATGAAGCGCTGAATCTTGCTTCCATTTGGGATTTACCTGTTGTGTTTATTTGTGAAAACAACCAATACGGCATGTCTGGTCCTGTGAAAGAAATGATCAACATTGAAGACATCTCAACAAGAGCCAAAAGCTACGGAATGCCAGGGAAAACAGTTGATGGAAATGACATGGTTGAAATCATGAATACAGTAGATGAAGCGGTAAGCCGTGCAAGAGCTGGAGAAGGGCCATCACTCATTGAAATGAAAACGTATCGCTGGAAGGGTCACTCAAAGAGTGATGCGAAAAAATACCGTACACGTGAAGAAGAGACAGAATGGAGACAAAAAGACGGAATTAAACGCTTTAAGTCACTCTTAATGGAGCTAGATGTTCTGACAGAAGAACAGGCTGCTCGTTTACAAGAAGAAGCGAAGCAAGAGATCGAGGCATCTGTTGAATTTGCGAAAAATAGTAAAGAACCATCAATTGACACACTATTAGAGGATGTATACGCCTAATTAGGAGGGGAATCACGTGACAAACACGACAGTGAGAGAGATTTCATATTTAGAAGCCGTTCGAGAAGCAATGAGTCAGGAAATGAGAAAAAATCAAGATGTCTTCATTTTAGGTGAAGATATCGGCGTATACGGTGGCGCATTTGGTGTCACGCGCGGGATGATCGAGGAATTCGGTCCAGAACGCGTCCGCAATACGCCGATTTCAGAGGCTGCCATCGCAGGAGGCGCAGTCGGAGCGGCTTTGACAGGGATGCGTCCGATTTTAGAACTACAATTCTCTGACTTTATTACAATTGCAATGGATCAGCTTGTAAACCAAGCAGCGAAAACACGTTACATGTTTGGCGGAAAAGGGAAAGTGCCGCTTGTTGTCAGAACACCAGCAGGTTCCGGGACAGGTGCCGCAGCGCAGCACTCCCAAAGCTTAGAAGCGTGGATGGCTCATATTCCTGGACTAAAGGTGGTTCAGCCTTCAACAGCTTATGATGCAAAAGGACTTTTAAAAGCAGCAATGGATGATGACAACCCTGTCATTTTCTATGAACACAAGCTTTTATATAAAACAATTGGTGAAGTACCAGAAGAGCAGTACTCGATTCCTTTAGGGAAAGCGGATGTGAAGAGAAGCGGAAAGGACGTCACAATTGTCGCAACAGCCATTATGGTGCACAAAGCGCTCGAAGCAGCGAAGGAACTAGAAGCGGAAGGAATCGATGTCGAGATCATTGATCCGAGAACGCTCGTCCCATTAGATGAAGAAACCATTATTGAATCTGTGAAAAAAACAGGCAAATGTATCGTTGTGCATGAGGCAGTGAAACGAGGCGGCTACGGCGGAGAGATTGCGAGTATGATAGCGGAAAGTGAAGCCTTCGACTATTTAGATGCACCTATTAAACGACTTGGCGGTCTTGCCGTTCCAATACCGTACAACCCAACGCTGGAAAAAGCAGTCATTCCACAAGTGCCAGATATTATTGAAGCAGCAAAAGAGCTCGTGCGCTCTTAAGTAAAGGGGGAGAAGATCATGCCAAAAGAGATATTTATGCCGAAGCTAAGCAGTACGATGGAGATCGGTACCTTGCTTCAATGGTTTAAAGAAGAAGGAGATTCGGTTGAAATCGGTGAGCCTCTATTTGAGATTATGACAGACAAAATCAATATCGAGGTTGAAGCCTATGATGATGGCGTTTTTCTAAAGAAATATTACGAAGCAGATGATCAGATTCCAGTCAATGCTGTCATTGGATATATCGGAGAGGCAAATGAGCAGGTACCGAGCGAGCCGCCAGCGCAGTCAGATGAAGCATCTTCTGAAGACAGCGGAACGTCATCACCATCTGAACCATCTGTTTCGACTGAAGTTGAACCAACGGTGGGTGAGAAAGTACGCGCAACACCTGCAGCGAGAAAAACGGCAAAAGATCACCAAGTAGCCATTCAAGAAGTATCTGGTACAGGACCAAAAGGCAGAATTCAAAAACGGGATGTCGAAGCGGCACTTCATACGAACGAGGAAGGCCAGCGCGTATCACCACTTGCAGGAAAAGTGGCTGCTCGTGAAGGGATCGACTTAGCGAATGTTGCTGGTTCTGGCGTCCACGGAAAAATCATGAAGAGTGATGTGACAGCAGCAGGCGCACAAAAGGCAGAAGCTGCTCCAGTAAGAACACAAAAACTAGCCGGGATGAGAAAAGTGATCGCAGATCGCATGTCACAAAGTGCCTTTACAGCGCCGCACGTCACATTAACAAGTGAAATTGATATGACAAAAGCAAAAGAAGTGCGCAAACAGCTGCTCCCAGCGATTGAAAAAGAGACAGGCTACAGATTGTCGTTTACAGAAATCATCATCCATGCGGTCAGCAGTGTCCTCACGCGCCATCCGCAAATCAATATGACGTTTGAACAAAATGAGCTCCATTTCCATGAGGATGTGCACATTGGTCTTGCGGTTGCTGTGAAAGACGGCCTAATGGTTCCGGTCATCTCTCATGCAAATCAAAAAGGGCTGAAACAGCTCACAAAAGAAGCAAAAGAAATTGGTCGAAATGCACGCGATCAAAAGCTGCTGCCAGACCAGTTGAAGGGGTCTACATTTACCATTAGTAACTTAGGGATGTATGCCATTGACACGTTTACCCCAATTATTAATCAGCCGGAAGTGGCGATTTTAGGTGTTGGACGCATTCAAGAAAAACCTGTAGTGATCGATGGAGAAATTCAGGTGCGGCCAATGATGGGCGTCAGTTTATCATTTGATCATCGAGTGGTAGATGGTGCACCAGCAGCAGCCTTTTTAACAGACCTTAAAAAAGTGCTTGAACAACCATTTGAATTGCTAATGTAGGAGATGAATCGGATGACAAAAACGTATGATCTGACAGTCATTGGCGGAGGGCCTGGCGGATACACTGCCGCCCTTCAAGCCGCTGAACGTGGACACAAAGTTGCATTGATTGAAGAGGATTTTCTAGGGGGGACTTGTTTAAATCGAGGCTGTATCCCTTCAAAGACACTGCTCAAACATGCAGAAGTCATTGAATCCATTGAGAAAGCAAAAAGCTGGGGAATCGAAACAGGTGAGATGGTTCTTTCCTTCGATAAAATGAGAAAACGTAAAGATGATGTCATCGAAAAACTCAGGGGCGGAATCGCCTTTTTATTAAAGCAAGGAAAGATTGATGTATATAACGGCAGAGGCACAGCTGTGACAAAAAATCGCATTGACATTGAAAAACAAGATGGGTCAGAAACGATTGAAACAAAAGAGCTGATCATTGCCACTGGCTCATCACCTGCTATTCCGCCTATTCCAGGGCTCAAAGAGATTCAATTTGACACAAGTGATACGATCTTTGACATCCCAGATATTCCTGCATCTGTCGTCATCATTGGCGGGGGTGTAATTGGTCTTGAGCTGGCATGCATCTTCCAGAGTCTCCAATCAAAAGTCACCATTATAGAAGCCGCTCCGTCGATTATTCCGCAGGAAGATGAAGAAGCGTCGAAATTACTAGAAAAAGAATTGAAGAAAAAAGGCATCCATATCGCAAAGAAAACGACGGTGACAGAGGTAACAGAAAGCGAAGGAGTCAAAGCGATTCATGCGACAGACGATAAAGGAGAGACGCACATCTTTACGGCTGAAAGACTGTTAGTTTGTGTCGGAAGAAGACCAAATGTATCTGCTGTCAGTCAGCTGGATCTTCAGCTGGATGGCCCTTTTATTAAAGTAAACGACGAGATGAAGACAAGTGCTGAAGGTGTATATGCAATTGGCGATGTAGCCGGCGGCTATCAGCTCGCTCATGCGGCGATGGCAGAGGCAGCCGTTGCAGTTAGCAATATATGCGGCGAGCCTGAAAGAATGAATCACGACATCGTTCCTAGATGTATTTATACATTGCCAGAGGTAGCGAGTGTTGGGCTGACTGAGAAAGAGGCGAAAGCGAAAGGGCTGAACGTGCGGGCAGAGCGATTTGATTTAGCTGCAAGCGGAAAAGCGTTGGCAGCAGGTGTTCAAACAGGTTTTATTAAACTTGTGTACGATACCGTTTATGGTGAAGTCATTGGCGCTACAATGGTTGGTCCGCATGTAACGGAGATGATATCAGAGGCTTCCTCATTTATGTATTTAGAAGGAACAGCTGAAGAGATGGCCAAAATGATTCACCCGCATCCTACCATCTCAGAAGGCTTTTATGAAGCAGCTCTTGATATTGTGAGTAAGCTGAGAAAATAAATGCCAAACAAGGGATAGGGAGGAGATCCGTGTGCACGTCCAGCTTCATCAGAAAGTGGCACTTGTGACAGATAGCACAGATGGATTTGGAGAAGCCATCTGCCTGGCTTTGGCCCGGGCAGGTGCACATGTTTTCATACACGCTTTTCGTGATGAATCAAAAGCAAAGTCGATTAGCAAAGACATTGAAAAATTAGGCGGCCAATCGACTGTTGTCATCAATCCGCTTGAGACACCGCGTGATGCCACGCTGATGCTAAGACAAGTCATCGATACATGCGGCAAACTTGATATTTTAGTCAATCAAGCCGAGCAAACAGCAGATGGGGAGATTGATGACGTAAGTCCTGAGATATGGGTCGATGAAGTGGAAAGGTCCGTAAATACAGTCTTTCTTTCCAGTCAAGCCGCAGTGTGGCATATGGTGGATCAGAAGAAGGGTTGCATCATTAATATTTCCTCATCAGGCAGCATAACAGGTGATGGCGGGATCTCACATGCTACATCAAATAGTATGTTGAATGCCATGACAAAAGGATTAGCGCGCGAATTTAAAGACAAAGGCATTCGGGTATTGGCTCTACTTCCGCCGCCTCTCCATTTGCTTCCTGACAAAGAGCAAATCAAGGAGACGGTGGCTCATATGACTGTTTTCTTAAGTACATCGTACGGTGCATTTACAGATGGAGCAGCGATTATGCTTGATGGGGGTGAGAGCGCTGGCTAATCAACAAAAACCAGTTCTCATCGTAGGTGGTGCCCAAGGGATCGGCAAAGAAATTGCTCAGCGTTTTTTAAAAGAAGGGCATCGTGTAGCTGTGTCAGATATAGATGAACAGGGACTTTCGCTTTTAAAACAACAGCATCCTCATCTGCTGACGTTCCAAGCTGATGTTTCATCGTGGGAAAGTGTTCAGCAGATGACGTCAGCAGCTGAAAGGGAGCTGGGTGGCATTGGGCATCTTGTCTATTCAGCAGGAATGACGAAATCCCTTCCTTTTTTAGAAGTTGATTTTTCACTTTGGAAAAAAACACTGGCTGTGAATCTATATGGTCTTTTCTATTGCATCAAAGCATTAGCACCCTATCTATGTGAGCGGAAAGAAGGCAGCGTCGTCATTATTGGATCAGGATCTGCGATAACAGGCTCTGGCGGCGGCATCCAGTATTACGCGTCAAAAGCCGGGGCATTTGGTCTCATGCGTTCGCTTGTAAAGGAATTGGGTTCCCATCATGTCCGCATCAATGTCATTGCACCACGCGTCATTGAATCTCAGATGCTTGATACGCTCTATCCGACTGAGCTTGAGAAAAGTCAGCTTCGATCACTTATTCCTATCGGGAGATTAGGAAAACCAGAAGATATTGCTGGAGTCACTTTATTTCTCGCAAGTGACGAGGGAAGCTATTTGCACGGACAGATACTCTTATTAGACGGCGGGAGAACGTATCAGCCTAAATATAGCGAGGGAAAAAGAGCGGAGAGTTGATCGCTCTTTTTGTCATTTTCATAACAATTGTTCCAATTAGAAACGAATGTTTGGTATACTGGTAATCATAGTATATTAAAAGGATGATGTCACATGCTGAATTGGGAAGAAAGACGACAGCTCGTCAAGGTTGCTCATCTTTATTATACAGACGGGTGGACGCAGCAGGAGATTGCAAAAAAACTCAATGTCTCAAGACCAGTCATTTCAAAGCTCTTACAAAAAGCAAAAGATGTGGGAATCGTTGAAGTGTACATTAAAGACGAAAGTATTCATACAGTGGAACTTGAAAAACAGCTGGAAACGACCTTTCAATTAACGGATGCTGTCGTTGTTCCAAGTGTCGGGACAATGTCTGAGATGGTCAAACGGGCAGTCGGTCAAGCGGGCGCCTATTATCTTTCTAAAAACATGAAAGGCGCTGAGAAAATCGGTATTTCATGGGGGACCACACTTGCCGAGCTAGTGAAGGAATATCCATTTGAACGAAGAAACGATGTCAAAGTCATTCCTTTAGAGGGTGGAATGGGCAGGCAGGCGGTCGACATTCACGCGAATCAGCTGGCGTATGAGCTGGCAAAGAAAATGAATGGTACGTGCTCCTATTTATATGCACCTGCGATCTTAGAAACAGAAGAATTAAAAGAGCGGCTGATGGCGATGCAGGACATAGAAGCTGTGCTTGAAGAAGGCAGAAATGTTGATATTGCCCTCATCGGTATTGGGAATCCGCATAAAGGCTCTACATTAAAAACAGTCGGTTATTTAAAAGAAGAAGATTTGTCTGGTTTAAGGCAATCAGGAGCTGTTGGTGATATTGGTTTTCGTTTCTTTGACGGGGAAGGGAAACCAGTCCAAGATGAGCTGAACCAAAAGGTGATTGGATTATCGTTAGAACAATTAAAGAACGTGAAAAAAGTCATCGCAGTTGTGGAAGGAACCCATAAGGCTGAAAGTATTTTAGGGGCCTTAAACGGCGGCTTTATTCAGGTGCTCGTCACCGATGAATTGACTGCGGCAGCTATTTTAAAGGAAGCATCTGTCCAATAAACAGCTGACAGCCATCGTATTGTATAAAAAGAGCAACATCAAACGAGAAAGGAGCTGTGTATCTTGAAGAAAACCGAAATGGAAGCAAACCTACACTGTACTCGGTGCCAAGAAGAGACCCTCCACAGCATCGTTTATGTGAATGATCAGATGAAAAGCGTTGAGTGTACAGAGTGTCATCAGAAAATCAGTGTGCAAGTCGACATCATAAAGGAATTTTACAAAGAAGTATATGAAAAAATTGCGACAAAGCCGAAGCGGATGACGCAGGAGTATAAGGCGAATCTGAATGGATTTATTTCAAGACTCCCCATCCGGGTTTTAAGTAAGCCATACCGGCTGATGAGATATTTAAACGAATCTTATAAGGTCATTAAGCAATATAAAAAATAAAGCAGAGGCTATTTTAGCGCTCTGCTTTATTTTGTGTTTTTTTCATATAGTAATAAATCGGCAGTCCGGCAATGCCGATCAGCATGGAGATCAGGCAGCTTTGCCAATCGGTGATCATGGTGCTGATTAAGACAAAGAAAGAGCCGATAATCGCAATGATCGGTGTGAGCGGGTAAAGTGGTACGCTATAAGCGCGCTTTATTCCCTTGTTTTGTTTTCTTAGCTTAAAGACAGCGAAAAAGGCCATCACATAAAAGATGTAAATCATGAAAATCGAAACCTCTGACAGCTTCTCGGGATTACTGACGATCATAAACACAATGGCAATCAAAATCTGTACAAATACAGCGATCCAAGGTGTTTGAAAAGTAGGATGAATGCGTGAAATGGCTTTGGCAAATGGAATTTGTTTTCGTTCTGCCATCGCAAAAATGACACGCGGGAACGAAAGAACCTTTCCATTCAAACAGCCAAAGATACTAATGATGATTCCGATACTAATAATTTTACCGCCAATGGGACCAAAGAGCATTGTAGCAGCTGTGCTTGTGGCATTTTCACCTAGTTGAACGATTTGATCAGCTGGTAACACATGCAAAAGGGCGATGTTAATAAAGAGATAACATGCTGTGACAATTAAAATACCGCCTGCCATCGCGCGAGGAAGCAGTTTCTCTGGATTTTTCATTTCACCGCCAAGCGCTGCAAGCAAAATCCAGCCATCATAGGCGAATAATGTTGCCAAAATTGCTGCACCGAAGTTCATCTGAGCGATACTCTCATTGACGGCTGTGAAAATATGTTCATTTCCTTTCCATAAGCCAAACACAATAATTGCTGCAATTGGAACAAGTTTTCCGATCGTGGTCAGTCCTTGGACAAAACCACCGTATTTCGTTCCCATGATGTTGATCACACATAAAAAAAGAACGGTGATAATGCCAATGGTTGTAGCCCATAAAGAAGAAAGAGAAAATAAATTAGCTAATAATGAACCAAAATAAAGACCAAGAGCACCAATAATCGCTGGTCCGTAAATAATAATTTGCACCCAGCCACATAAGTAGCCCCAAAATTCACCGTATACTTCTTCAAGATAGGCATATAAACCGCCAGTACGTGGGATTTGTGTACCAATTTCAGCGACTGTGAGTCCGCCTGCAAGGGTTAAGATCCCGCCTAACAGCCATGCGAATAAGGCGATGCCTGAGCTTCCTGAATAAGAAAGGACGTTGCCAGGCTTCATAAAAACGCCAGATCCAATAATTGTTCCGATGACAAGAGATAGGGCAAAAAATAAGCCGATGTCTTGTTTTAACGCTGGTTGTTCTTTGTTCATTACACACGACCTCCTGCATCACTTTCATACGTTACTGTGACATGTATTTTGTTCATTGTAATACGATTTTAGGAAAACAAGAATTAAAAAAATTTTCTGATTTTCGTATTTGTATTTAAAAGTGTTCGTTTATTGGGGATATTAGGATGAATGTTATCTTAAAAGCGAACAATATAAGAATATTTTTGATGTAATGTTAATTTAATAGGCGAAAACCGAACATCCAATAAAGATGCAGCCGAATGGTTGACTTTTCTTCTAAAATGACCTATTTTATTCATAAGGATATTATCTTGAATTCGAGATATTTTATAATAGGAGTGAACACAATGAAAATAAATGGGATTCACCACGTATCAGCACTAACAGCAAATGCTCAGAAAAACGTTGATTTCTACCGCCAAATCCTTGGCTTAAAACTGGTGAAAAAAACAGTCAATCAAGATGATCCATCGATGTATCATCTATTTTATGGAGATGAGGTCGCCTCACCTGGTACAGAGCTGACGTTTTTTGAAATACCGATGCTCGCCCGCCGGCTGGACGGAACAAATGCGATCTCACGCACAGGTCTGATTGTCACTTCAGAAGAGGCACTCACTTTTTGGGAAAAGCGCTTTGAAGAAAAAGGTGTAAAGAAAGAAACAGCTTCTTTAAGAGGTGGCAGACCTGCCTTGAAATTTACAGATCCAGAAGGACAGCAGCTGTTTTTGACTGTAGAACCAAGCGTGCAAGATGAAGCGAAGCCGCCAGTGCATGATGAGATTCCTGCTGATTTTGCGATCAGAGGTTTGGGGCCAGTAGAATTAACAGTCGCAGAAGCAGATAAAACGATCAGTGTGTTAACGAGCATCCTTGGTTTCACAGAAAAAGCACGTGAACAATCAAATGATGGGGAAATCGTGACGATTTTTGAATCAGGACAAGGCGGAGCTGGAACAGAGATTCATGTCATTGAAAAAGCAGAAGGACCTGTTGAGCGATCTGGTAGAGGTAGTGTTCATCACGTAGCTTTTCGTGTAGCGGACGCAGAAGAGCTTGAAAAATGGCATGATAAAATAGCCAAAGCCGGTTTCACCAACTCTGGTGTTGTAGAACGTTTTTATTTTAAAGCCCTATATTTTAGAGAGCCAAACGGCATTTTGTTTGAAATCTCAACAGACGGTCCGGGATTTACAGTGGATGAAAGCGTAGATGAGCTTGGTGATCAATTAGCACTTCCACCATTTTTAGAGCACAAACGATCAGAAATTGAACAAAGATTAGTCCCAATCAAGTGAACATGAAAAAAGCAGCTCAATTTTTATGAGCTGCTTAGATTGTTGACAAAGGGCTAAAATGAACTTTATTTTAGCCCTTTGTCTTCTTTTCAGTGTGATAGAAAACCTTTGCAGTCTAGAAAGGACGAGCACTGGCACGGAGCGAATTTGACATTCGTGAGTACCAGCGCACAGGACTGACAAAGAATGCGAGGGTTTGTCTACACGCTGAGCAGCTCAATTTTTATGAGCTGCTTTTTTCGTTAAGAGCTGACTTGCTTTGATTCAGATTGTGTTAATGTCACTTGTTTTGTTTCTTCTGTTCCATTACGAACGAGTGTGATGCTGACGGTATCTCCTACTTTTGCATTCGTGTAAAGCTCGTGACGTAATTCACTGCCGGTTGTCACTTTTTTACCATTGATGGCGGTGATGACATCCTCTGTCTTTAATCCAGCTTTGGCAGCAGGTGAGCCAGCAGCGATTTCTTTTACGTACACGCCTTTATCCAGCTGACTGCTTGTCAGTCCAAGCGTTTCCTTCTGATAAGCATCTGGTACTTGTTCGAGATCCAGCATGCTGATACCGATATAAGGTCGTTCGATTTTTCCTTTTGTGAGAAGCTGCTCTGCAATTGGTTTGACATCATTGATTGGGAGCGCAAACCCGATACCTTCCACACCTGTTTCAGAAATTTTCATACTGGTGATCCCCACAACCTTTCCGTCTGTTGTTAACAGCGGCCCGCCGCTGTTGCCGGGGTTAATGGCGGCATCTGTTTGAATGACATTAATACTGCTTTCGCCAGCTGATGTATCCATAGACACTGTTCGATCGACACCGCTGACAATTCCTTGCGTCACTGTTCTTGATAAATCTTCACCAAGCGGGTTTCCGATTGCGATGACGGTTTCTCCTGCACGAAGGGATGAGGAGTCTCCAAGTTCAGCGACTTTTGTAACGCCACTGCTACTAATTTCCACGACAGCAAGATCAGTCAGCGGATCAGAGCCGACTACTTTTCCTTCCACCGTCTTGCCATTATGCAAGGAGACTGTTAATTTACTTGCTCCTTCAATCACATGGTTGTTTGTTAATACATAGGCTTTACTGCCCGATTTTTTGAAAATAACCCCTGATCCGGTACCGCTTTCTTGCTCTTGACTGCTGCTGTTTTGATTTTGCTGTGATCCATCAAAAGGTGTGTTCATATCGCCAAAATCTGTGGTTGTTTGACTTTGTGTTTGATAGTTTGTAATGCCGACGATGGCTGGTGATACGTTTTCGACCATATTGGAAATACTGCTGGTCGAATTGGATGTTTGTGACGCTGTTGTTTTTGACGAATTTGTACTTGTATCATTTGTCGATACAGCGGCTGTTTTCGTTGACGAATCAGTTGAATGATTTTCTGAATGCTGAGCATATGGAGTCAGAACGTAAACACCTAACGCTAACGTACCGCCTACAATCCCGCTGACAAATGGCTTCAGCCAGCCACTTGGCTTCTTCTGCTGTTTTTTCGGCTGTTCAATTCTTTGTAATTCATAAGAAGTGTGTTTTTCATCTTTGTGTTGTGTCATTAAGATCACTCTCTTTCATCGATTTTTACATGTATGTGTTCAAGATGTTTGACTGTATGTGGTGGATACTGACTTTATCGTAAGAAAAAAGTGTGGGATAAAAATGAAAACATTGTGGGAAATTGTTAAAATAAGTAGTGAATCTAAGCAAAATAGAGGAGATTAAACTGTGGAGACTATTGGAATCATTGGATATGGAAGCATGGCAGATATGATGGTACAAAAATGGCTGGATAAAGGAGTACTTCATGCCAGTCAGTTTATGATCCATACAAGAAGTGAAACGGAGCGTCTGCAACAGCTGAAAGAGAAGAACCAGCATGTCAACATTTGCTCTTTAGATGACATCTCTGCATCATGTGATGTCGTGTTTGTTTGTGTACCACCGCTTGCTGTACTTGATGTCTTAGATCAGCTGAGCCCCGCAAAGACATCTCTTCATATCGTATCAGTGGCAGCGGCTGTCACGTTAGACAAATTAATGCAACATACGAATCAGCCGGTGTCTAGATACATTCCCACTTTGACATCAGCCGTAGGAACGGGTGTATCCCTTGTGGCGCATGGTGAAACCACTGGGCAGGAGGCGCAAGAACGGCTCCACCGCCTGCTTTCAGCTTTTAGTATCGTCAGGGAAGTGGAAGAGGACCGCTTTGATGCGGCGAGTAATTTGACAAGCTCTTCTCCGGGCTTTATTGCAGCAATCTTTGAAGAAATGGCGAGAGCCGCTGTTCGGAATAGTGAGCTTTCTTTAGAAGAAGCCTATGAATTTTTAACATATGCGCTGCTCGGTACAGGACAAGTTCTTGTTGAACACGGACTGACATTTGCTGAAACGGTGAACAGGGTCGCAACAAAAGGCGGGATTACAGGAGAAGGCGCTGCAGTCATCCAGCAGCAGGCACCGCAAATGTTCGATGACTTGTTTACACAAACGATGAAAAAATATGCGCAACTAAAATCGCAAATCGATGAAGCAGACAAACACCACTAAAGACATAGCTAGTGGTGTTTTTTCTGTAAATTAAATCCTTTATCATCAATGCTTTTGACCTGTATTACCTGAGTCTAATTTCCTTATTTTCAGACATTGTATTGAAAAATCAATCAAGTTCTCATATAATTTTTTAGAAAATTTAGAAAAATATACACAAATTTTAAGTTTAATTAAAGGGGGATGGGGATGAAGCTCTATTTATCAGTCGATATGGAGGGAATTACTGGTCTAGCTGATCATACATTTGTTGATAGCCGCCAGCACAATTATGAGCGCGGGAGAAAAATCATGACAGGTGAAGTGAACGCCTGTGTAGAAGCTCTTCTTACACATGGGGCGACCGATATTTTAGTGAATGATAGCCATTCTAAAATGAATAATCTGTTGATTGAAGATTTGCATGAGGAAGCATCTCTCATATCAGGTGATGTAAAGCCTTATTCAATGGTCCAAGGATTAGATCAAACGTATGATGCCGCTGTTTTTTTAGGCTATCATGCAAGGGCATCAATGAAAGGTGTGATGTCTCACAGTATGATTTTTGGTGTCAGACATTTTTACATAAATGATCATCCGATTGGTGAAATGGGCTTTAATGCGTATGTCGCAGGCTATTATGGTGTTCCGGTCATTCTTGTATGCGGAGACGATCAAGCAGCACTTGAAGCTGAAAAGTTAATGCCTGGCGTGAAAACAGTGGCGGTGAAAGAAACCATTTCAAGATCTGCTGTGAAATGCTTAACACCAGCGAAAGTGAGCACCCTCATCTCGCAGCAAGTGGAAGCTGCCATGAAACAAATTCATCAAATGAAGCCGCTCACGCCTCCTGAGCAGCCAGTGCTGAAAATCGAGTTTGCCAATTATGGACAAGCCGAATGGGCGAATTTAATGCCGGGTACGGCCATCATCGAAGGGACAACAACGGTGACGTACCAAGCAGAGAATATATTAGAAGCCTACCAAGCGATGCTTGTCATGACAGAGCTTGCCGCACGTACAACATTTTGTTAAGCGAGGGGGAGACAGCAGATGGCCAGCTTTTTGCTCAAGCGTTTGATTGCCATGATTGCCACGATTTTAACCATCACAACTTTAACGTTTATTTTAATGAAGGTCATCCCAGGATCGCCCTTCAATGAAGAACGAAATACAAACGAAACTGTCCAGCGAAACCTCGAAAGCTACTATCACTTAGACGAGCCACTCTATGTTCAATATATGATCTATTTAAAATCCATCGTTACTTTTGATTTTGGTCCTTCCATTAAAAAGCCTTCTGAAAGTGTCAATGATTTATTGGCGAGAGGTTTTCCAGTCTCATTAGAACTTGGTCTTATCTCTATTTTGATTGCTGTCATCTCCGGCATCTTGCTCGGAATCATGGCTGCCCTCCGGCATAATGGCTTGATTGATTATATCGCCATGACGATTGCTGTTTTCGGTATATCCATACCCAACTTTATCTTTGCTACCTTATTAATTCAGCAGCTTGCTGTGAATGTAAAACTCTTTCCTACAGCGATGTGGACAAGTCCAATGCATATGGTGCTTCCTACCATTGCACTGGCGGTAGGTCCAATGGCGATCATTGCCCGGTTAACGAGATCGAGCATGATTGAAGTGCTGTCGCAGGACTATATTCGAACTGCAAAAGCGAAAGGACTTTCCCCTTATAAAATTGTGTTTAAACATGCCCTGCGGAATGCACTTTTACCTGTTGTCACGATCCTTGGCACACTTGTCGCAAGTATTTTAACAGGCAGCTTTGTCATTGAAAAAATCTTTGCGATCCCTGGAATGGGAAAATACTTTGTCGAGAGTATTAACAACCGTGACTATCCTGTCATCATGGGAACTACTGTTTTTTACAGCATCATCTTAATTACCCTTCTTTTCATTGTAGATGTGACATATCGTCTGCTTGATCCAAGGATCCAGCTGCATCAGAAAGGAGGAAAGGCATGAGCATACACCTTCAGCATGATCAAACGAATCAAGCGCATGAAGTGCCAGATGAATGGTTTGCTCCTAAAGAACAAAAGACATCTGAAGTCCATGCCATTAAAAGACCCTCACTTTCGTATTGGGCAGATACTTGGCGACGGTTAAAACAAAATAAACTCGCTATGTTTAGTTTATCGGTGCTGATTTTTCTTTTCCTCATGGCTGTATTAGGTCCACTTCTTGCGCCGAATAGTGTGACAGAACAGCGGCTTTCTATGCAAAACTTGCCACCGTCAGCTGCTCACTGGTTTGGAACAGATGAGCTTGGACGTGATGTGTTTACACGTACTTGGTACGGCGCACGCATTTCATTATTTGTGGGCGTGATGGCCGCTCTCATTGATTTTGCAATCGGTGTCATCTATGGCGGTATTGCAGGCTATAAAGGCGGGAAGTATGACCATGTCATGATGCGGATCGTCGAGGTGCTTTACGGTCTGCCGTATTTACTCGTCGTCATTTTATTGATGGTCCTGATGGGGCCTGGGCTTGTCACTATTATTGTGGCGCTCACTGTCACAGGCTGGATCGGGATGGCAAGAATCGTGAGAGGTCAAGTCCTTCAGCTGAAAAGCCAAGAATATGTCCTTGCCTCGAAAACCTTTGGCGCAAAAAGCTTGCGCATCATCCGCAGAAATTTACTGCCGAATACGATGGGACCGATTATTGTCCAGATGACGCTAACTGTACCGACAGCGATTTTTGCTGAAGCATTCTTAAGTTTTCTCGGTTTAGGGATTCAAGCCCCGTTTGCAAGCTGGGGTGTGATGGCCAATGACGCCTTGCCGACAGTGCTGTCAGATAATGGCCACTGGTGGCGTTTATTCTTTCCGGCATTTTTTATTTCGCTGACGATGTTTTGCTTTAATAATTTAGGTGATGGCTTGCAAGATGCGCTTGATCCGAAGATGAAGAGGTGATGGCGTGATGAAAAAAATGCTTCGGATTATCGATCTGCATGTTAGCTTTCGGACATATGGCGGTTCTGTTCAAGCGGTACGCGGAGTGAATGTGGATGTGTATGAAAAAGAAACCCTCGCCATTGTCGGAGAATCAGGCTGCGGAAAAAGTGTGACGTCTCAAAGTATCATGCGGCTTCTCCCTGCATACAGCGCACAAGTCGATCAAGGGGAAATTTGGTTTCGTGATCGCAACTTGCTGTCATTATCTGAAAAAGACATGCGCAGCATACGTGGTGTCGATATCTCCATGATTTTTCAAGATCCTATGACGGCACTCAACCCGACGCTGACAATTGGAGATCAGCTGATGGAGGCTGCAAAAGTGCATCAGAAGCTGACAAAAAAAGAAGTGAAAGAAGAGGCGCTTCGTATGCTTGATTTGGTGGGGATTCCGCAGCCGAAAGAGAGGCTGAAGCAATATCCGCATCAGTTCAGCGGCGGCATGAGGCAACGGCTCATGATTGCAATGGCTCTTATTTGTGAGCCGAAGGTGCTGATTGCAGATGAACCGACAACTGCACTAGATGTCACCATACAGGCGCAGATTTTAGAACTATTTAAAGAGATTCAGAAAAAAACAGGCGTGACGATTATTTTAATCACACATGACCTAGGCGTCGTAGCACAAGTCGCTGATCGAGTGGCCGTCATGTACGGGGGGAAAATCGTTGAAGTTGGGACAAGGCGAGATATCTTTTACAGTCCGCAGCATCCCTATACAAAAGGGCTACTGCAATCCGTTCCAAGGCTGGATATGAAAGATGAACTCATTCCTATTGAAGGAAGCCCGCCTGATTTATTTGCCCCGCCAAAAGGTTGTCCATATACCGATCGATGCCCGTCTGCGATGAAAGTGTGTGATCATATCATGCCGCATGAAACGCAGCGTTCACCTACACATGCAGTACATTGCTGGCTCCAAGATGAACGAGCGAAGCAAACGGTTTTATCTTCAACACAAAGGGGGAGTTTTTCATGAGAAAAACAGGTTGGATTCTCAGTATGTGCTTTATCGCAGTGATGCTGCTTGCAGGATGTACAGCCAATGAGCAAGCAGGCAAAGGATCTTCAAGCAAGGGCGAAGAGAAAGTTTTAACATTAAATAATGAAAACGAACCGACATCATTTGATCCGCCCATTGGTTTTAATAATGTGTCCTGGCAAGGGCTCAATAACTTAATGGAAGGATTAACAAGACTGAATGAAAAGCACGAACCATCTGCTGCCATGGCGGAAAAATGGGACATCTCAAAGGACGGAAAAACGTACACGTTCCATTTAAGGGATGGGATTAAGTGGTCAAATGGTGATCCAGTCAAAGCAAGTGACTTTGAATATGCGTGGAAGCGGCTGCTAGATCCAAAGACGGGCTCTTCTGCGGCATTCTTAGCTTATATGATTGAAGGGGGCGAAGCGTTTAACAGCGGAAAAGGGAAGAAAGAAGATGTAAAAGTCAAGGCTGTTAATGATCAAACGCTAGAGGTCAAGCTAGCATACCCGCAGAAATCTTTCTTAAATATGACCGCAAACCCTGCCTTTTTCCCGGTGAATGAGAAGGTAGCGGAGAAGGACCCGAACTGGGCCAAGGATGCGAAAACCTTTGTCGGTAATGGACCGTTTAAGCTGACAGAGTGGAAGCATGATGAAAGCTTTACAATGGAAAAAAGTGACACGTATTGGGACAAACAAACGGTCAAGCTAGATCAAGTGAAATGGCTCATGATCAGTGACCGAAACACAGATTACCAAATGTATCAATCAGGAGATTTAGATACGGCCTTCGTTCCGGCAGAACAAAGTGAAGACCTGTTAAAAAGCAAAGATGTGCAAATTGAAGATCAAGCAGGGCTGTTTTTTTATCGCCTAAATGTCAACATGGAGCCTTTTCAAAATAAGAACATTCGCAAAGCCTTTCAAATGGCGATCAACCCTCAGGATATTGTAAAGTATGTGACGAAAAATGAAGAGAAGCCAGCACGTGCCTTCGTTTCACCAGGAATTTTAGATTCAAAGGGTGAAGATTTCAGAGAAGCTGGCGGCGACCTTGTCAAACATGATACGAGTGAAGCCGTAAAACTATTAGAAAAAGGGTTGAAAGAAGAGAACTATTCTAAGCTTCCGCCCGTCACATTAACATATAGTACAAAGCCTGAAAATAAGAAAAAAGCAGAAGCCATTCAGCAGCAATTAAAAGAAGCGCTAGGGGTAGATGTGAAGCTTGCAAACATGGAAGCAAATGTGTTTGCAGAAGATCAAAAGGCACTCAAATTCCAATTCTCGCAAAGCTCATTTCTAGCTGACTATGCAGACCCAATCAATTTCTTAGAGAGCTTCCAAACAGGAAATGCGATGAACCGGACAGGCTGGTCAAATGATACGTATGATCAGCTGATCAAAAAGGCGAGTCAAGAAGCAGGTGAACAAAAGAGAAATCGTATGCTGCATGATGCCGAGGCACTTCTGATGGAAGAAGCACCGATCATTCCCATTCATTTTTATAACCAAGTCTATTTACAAAAAGAAGGCGTAAAGGGCATTGTCCGTCATCCTGTTGGTTACATTGATTTGAAATGGGCACAGGTAGATGGAGAGTAAATGAAAAAAATGAGAGAACGGGACGCTTTGAAAAAAGCGTCTCAGCGTGTAGACAAACCCTCGCATTCGGTGTCAGTCCTGCGCTTCGGTGCTCACGAATGTCAAATTCGCTCCGCGCCGATGCTCGTCCTTCCTAGGGCTGCAAAGGTTTTCTATCACGCTTAAAAGAAGACAAAGGGTTAAAATAAAGTTCATTTTAACCCTTTGTCAACAATCTGGGACGCTTTGAAAAAAGCGTCTGTTCCTTTATTCGTTCATGTTATGAAGAAGATGCCCATAGATTGAAAGAAACGAAGAGAAAGAGGGGATTGGCATGAACCATCTGCCAGTGGCACTTCAAACAGGAGATACAGTGGGAATCATTGCACCAGCAAGCCCGCCTGATGAGCTGAAATTAGCAAGAGGTATTTCTTTTTTAGAAAGCTTAGGGCTAAAGGTGAAAAAGGGGAAGTATATCGACTCCCGGTATGGTTATTTAGCAGGTCATGATCATGAACGAGTGGAAGATATTCATTACATGTTTCAAGATCCAGACGTGAAGGCAGTGATTTGTGCTTGCGGAGGTTACGGAACAGGAAGAATTGCAGAAGCCATTGATTATGACTTGATTCGCCGGAACCCAAAAATCTTTTGGGGATACAGTGATATTACGTTTTTACATACAGCGATTCAGCAGCAGACGGGTCTTGTGACCTTTCATGGTCCAATGCTCTCCTCTGATGTGGGACTTGAGGAGGTTCATCCGTATACAAAAGATACCTTTTTACAGCTATTCACTCCGAAAGCCTTTTCGTATACGAACCACCTGTCACCTCTTCACACTTTTTATCATGGCACGGCTTCAGGCGAAATCACCGGAGGAAATCTTGCCCTTATCGTCACGACACTTGGTACACCTTTTGAAATTGATACAAAGGGGAAGCTTTTATTGATAGAAGATATTGACGAAGAACCATATAAAATCGATCGAATGATGCAGCACTTAGCATCTGCAGGAAAATTACATGATGCTGCGGGATTTATCATTGGTGATTTTCATCAATGTGAGCCGAAAAAGAAAGAGCAGTCGTTAACGCTCGATCAGCTATGGGAGACGTATATTGTCCCGCAACAGAAACCTGCACTTGGCGGCTTTCGGATCGGTCATTCATCTCCAAACTTCGCCATTCCAATCGGCGTGCAGGCTACATTAGATGCTACAGGGAAAAAACTGCATATTTCCCCAGGTGTTGCAGCGAAAGAGGCGATCAAATGAAAATCGTAGATGTTTGCACATGCAGAACGAGTGTACCGCTAAAGAAGCCTTTCAAAACAGCATTAAGAACGGTGTATGACGCCGCATCTCTTATTGTGATCATCACCTATGATCAAGGTGATGTCAGCTATGGAGAGGCAGTGCCGACATCGGTCATTACAGGTGAAACACTGGAAAGCATCGACTATGCTATTTGCGCTGTGATGAGGCCGATCTTGATTGGGGCCTCATTGTCACAATATGAACAAATCTTTTCAGCGATCGACCGTGTACTTGTAGGAAACACGAGTGCAAAGGCTGCAATAGATATGGCGATTTACGATGGTTTAGCGAAGCAGGCTGGCCTGCCGCTTTATCAATATCTTGGTGGTTATCGTGATCAGCTGGAAACGGATTATACGGTCAGTGTCAACCGTCCGCTAGAAATGGCAGAGGATGCGAAGCAATATGCAGCTGAAGGCTTTCGTACCTTAAAGATCAAAGTGGGAAAAGATGATATAGAGACGGATATTCAGCGGATCAAACGGATTCGAGAAAAAGTCGGGCCGGATATTCAAATCAGGCTTGACGCCAACCAAGGCTGGACATGGAAGGAAGCGGTTGTGGCCATTCGAAAAATGGAGGCATTCGATATTGAACTAGTCGAGCAGCCAGTGCCTAAAGAAGACATCGAGGGTCTGCGCCGGGTGACGGAAGCAACAGACACATTGATTATGGCAGATGAAAGTATTTTTAGCCTCCATGATGCCATCAAGGTGTTAGAAACGAGAAGCTGTGATCTCATCAACTTAAAATTAATGAAAACAGGCGGTATCAAAAAAGCGCTGAAAATCAATAGTTTAGCAGAAGCATACGGCGTCAAGTGCATGGTTGGCAGTATGATCGAATCAAAACTAGGGATTACCGCAGCCGCTCATCTTGCTGCAAGCCAGCCGAATATTACCCGTTATGATTTTGATGCGCCGCTTATGCTTAAAGAGGACTTAATAGACGGAGGAATTATCTATCAAGGAAAAGATATTCTCTTTCCGCCGCATCATGGGTTAGGCATTCAAAGAGTGAAAGGGGTCTTATGATGTTATATGAATCAAAGGTTCCAGTCGCAAATATATGGACAGCACCGCAGTCGCCGAGAGAAATGGATCGACACGTTCTTCAAAGTTCCGTCCAGATCAAAGAATGGATTGATCAGCAAACATATGAACAGAAATTGGCCTTATGTGAAGAAAACCTTATTCAAACCCAAGTACTGCTTGGCGAACGAGTCATTGGGCTGGAGGAAACAGATGGCTGGATGAAAGTTGTCATCCCGCAGCAGGCAAGCCGGAAACACCCGCAAGGCTACCCAGGTTATATCCCTGTAGAGCAATTAAATGAAGTATCAGAGAGTGAACCACCTGCTAGTCCCTTGATTGTTTGTCAGAAAAAAGCGGTTTTATATCAAAACGGAACACCGGATATGGAGGTTAGTTTTTTAACAGAACTAGCACCTGTTGAAGAAATGAGCGATTCCTTTGATGTTCTAACTCCAGTAGGAAGAAGAGAAATCAAAAAAGAAGATGTGCGCCGTGCTTCATCACCTTCTTCTATGAGCGGTAAGGATGCCTTAGCCATAGGAAAACAATTTATTGGACTGTCATATTTGTGGGGCGGCATGAGCAGCTATGGCTACGACTGTTCGGGTTTTGTTTACAGTATGTACAAAGCGTGTGGATGTTTATTACCGAGAGACGCAAGTGACCAAGCAGTTCAAGGAACCCCAGTCGCATCAAATCATTTGGCGCCAGGTGATCTCATGTTTTTTGCCAATGACAATGGGAAGGGAGCAGTTCGCCATGTAGGGATGTATGCTGGAGATGGCATGATGCTTCATTCGCCTAAAACGGGCAGACAGATTGAACTTCTTACTCTTGCTGGTACTTCATATGAACAGGAATGGGCAGGAACAAGGCGGTATTTGAAAGCTGAGAGGGGGAGATGTGATGGGAAGTGAACCACTTCTGCAAGTCAACAACTTAAAAAAGCATTTTCATCTATCGAAAGGAAGAACGTTAAAAGCATTAGATGGTGTCACCTTTCAGCTGAAACAAGGCGAAACCTTTGGTCTTGTTGGTGAGTCAGGCTGCGGTAAATCTACACTTGGAAAAGTGCTCATGCGGCTTTATGACCCGACAGAAGGTGAAGCTTTGTATGAAGGGAAAAGTCTCCATCACTTATCGAACCGTGAATCATTTGATTTCAATAGACAAATTCAAATGGTGTTTCAAGATCCGTATTCTTCTTTAAATCCTAGGCTCTCTGTAAAAGATATTATGCTAGAACCGATGGAGATCCACCAATTGTATGGCAGTCAAAAGAAAAGGCTCGCACGTGTGAAGGAACTGCTTGAAGCGGTGGGGCTAAGTCATGATTTTGCTACACGCTATCCTCACGAATTCAGCGGAGGACAAAGGCAAAGAATAGGGATTGCTAGGGCACTCGCCTTATCGCCAAAGTTTATTGTGGCAGATGAACCGATTTCTGCACTAGATGTATCCGTTCAAGCTCAGGTCGTGAATTTGCTGAAAAAACTGCAAAAAGAAGAAGGATTGACGTTTTTATTTATTGCCCATGATTTATCGATGGTCAAATATATCAGCGATCGAATCGGTGTCATGTACTTAGGACATCTTGTGGAAATGACTAGCAGTGATGCTTTATATAAAACACCGCTTCATCCATATACACAAGCATTGCTGTCTGCTATCCCGATTCCAGATCCTGATGTGGAAGATAAACGCAAGCGGTTTATTTTAAAGGGAGAAATTCCAAGTCCAGTGAATCCGCCAAGCGGCTGCGTATTTCGGACAAGATGTCCTGCTGCAATGGATGTATGTGCGGACAAAAAGCCAGTATTACAAGCAGTCGAAGATGGACATGAAGTGGCCTGTCATTTATATGATAGGAAATAGATAGAGGGAAGAAGACAAGCGTTTAAAAAGCCAGCGAGTAAACAAGCTGGCTTTTTGGCTTTTATGAACGCCTAATAGGTAATGTACAGCATCTAAAAGAGCCGCCGGATTTAATGATTTCTGAAAAATCTACTTCAATGACGGTGTAGCCGCGGGCTGTTAATGCAGCATTTGTTTCTTGGTTGATTGGTAAGCTGATGACTTTTTTCTGACCAATGGACAACACATTTGGTCCAAGTGTGAACTGCTCTTGCTCACTTATTTCAATGAGATCATAATGCTTTGTGAGCATCTGAAGATCCTTTTCCGTAAAAGCTTCAGGGTAAATCAAGATCTCATGATGAGAAAGAATATTCATCACACAATCAAGATGCAAAATGTGAGAAGGAAGATGAATAGGAATGATGTCGTGATTCGGCAGTTCTTTTTTGAGCTGCTGGATGGCGACTAGATTTGTTCTTTTGCTGATCCCCACAAATACACGGGTTTGGTCTATAAGCACATCGCCGCCTTCAATCGTTCCATCATCCAGCGTGATGGTTGTCCATCCTTTTGTCTGTGCCCATTCTTTTAAGGAATGTTCTTCTCCTTGTCTGACAGGGGCTGCCATGTTTGAAACAAATAAAGTCTGTCCAATTGTAAATCCAATATCCCGAGTGAAGACTTGTTCAGGGAAACGTTCATTTGCAGGAAGAAGGACAGGCCGGACATGATGGTTTTTCAGCGTTTGGATGAATTGCTTATGCTGCGTGAGGGCTTTGATTTGAGAAATATTTTCTCTTGCAAAATGCTTTTGGGTTTCATTGATGATCTGTTTAATTTCCATATAAATTGGACTGCATAAGAGGACTTCTTGTAAATCATCATATTCACTCATACATTGCGGCGTTTTGTACACTTTCTCTGATTTCATAGAATCCATCAAAGGGCCTCCTTGTTTATCGATAGTTATATTATTCCTCCTTCTAGTAAATGTTGAAACATTTCCGAAAGAAAATCTCTCATGAGAGACTAAAGCAAAAAGTTTAGACAAACCTAATAGAATAGTGTTTAATAAAAGTCGTTCCGCATCAACGAAAACAGCAAGAAGGAGCTATGACGATGAGTGAAGAAAATTTCAAATACTGCAAGGAATCAAAAGTTGTGAAAACCAGCAGGGTATTCCCCCTCGATACGAATAACCACCAAACGTTATTTGGCGGGAAATTAATGAGTTATATAGATGACATTGCTTCCATCTCGGCAGCAAGACACAGCCGTAGTGAAACAGTCACCGCATCAATGGATTCAGTTGATTTTTTAGAGCCGATTGGACAGAAAGAGTCCGTCTGCTTAGAATCTTATGTGACATGGGTCGGCACATCTTCTATGGAAGTATTCGTCAAAGTCATTAAGGAAAACTTGATGTCTGGAGAGCGCAGACTCGCAGCAACTTCATTTCTTACATTTGTCTCGCTTGATGAAAACGGGAAGCCAAAACGAGTTCCACAAGTCATGCCGGAAACAGAGGAAGAAATCATGCTTCATCAAACAGCGAAGCAGCGGGCAGAGGAAAGAAAAAGCCGCCGAAAGCATAGTAAAGCTTTGGCTGACGCACTTGGGACGGATAAGCCTTGGGCGTAAAAATCACCCTTTAAGCGGTGATTTTTTTCTATGTCGGTATCTTGCATGGCAAGATAGTGTGTGGTAAGATCAAACTATCTTGTCATGCAAGGTACTGAAAGCGGAGGATTGATGATGACGCAATCAACACAAATGCTAAAAGGAATTTTAGAGGGATGCCTACTGTCCATTATTTCTGAAGGTGAAATTTATGGATATGAAATGACAAAGAAGCTTGCGCACTATGGATTTGATCAGATTAGTGAAGGAAGTATTTATCCGATCTTGCTGCGTATGCAAAAAGAACAGCTGGTCAGTACGTCCACAAAAGCATCGGCGAGCGGGCCGAAAAGGAAATACTATACGCTCACACAAAGAGGCGAAGAAGCGCTGACAGATTTTATCATGCGATGGAAAGAGCTGTCAGAGAATGTAGAGCGATTATTACATAAAGGGAAGTGAGAAGTTGGTAACAAAAGAAACGAGACACATCTTATTAGAGCTGCAACTCTATCTCATATCAAAAGGGAAAAATCAGGACGAGATCGACGAAGTGATGGATGAATTAACGACACATGCTGTCGAAGCTGAGAAAGATGGGAAAACAGGGGAAGATGTATTTGGCGGAGATCCACGGGGCTTTGCTGACGAGCTAGCGAAAGAGCTCTCTAGAAATCATAAAGACTGGGTTCCGTTTGTCAGTGCTTTTTTAATTGGATCTCTTTTTTACATGATGTTAGCAGATGCCATTAGTCAAAGTTTATCGTATTCTTGGTATGCACTCATTGGTTATCCGCTCATCATAGTGGCCAATGTGATCATGACCATTGTGATGTTTAGAGCTTCTGCCTTTCAAACAAGCAGGAGGGCATTCTTTTACTTTTGGATATTAGGTGTTTTTCAGATGACAGCCTTGATCACAGTGAAATTATTGGACCAAAAACTTGGTACTCCTTTACTTGTGCTGACCTCGAGCCAAAGATGGGGCGTCATTCTTCTGTTGCTGCTGTGTATTGTCTTATTAAATGCCATATTAAAGGCGAATATGGTGTCGCTCATTCCGGTGATCTTCTTTGGACCGCAACTCCTATTCGAATGGCTTGGATGGACATCACCTCTCATGCTTCTTTTCACAAGTCTGGTATCCATTGTGATTTTAGTCTTGCTCACAATTGCTTTTTTACGGAAAACAAACAAGAAAAATGAACATTTAATGTAAATAGAGCACATCACTTGCGATGTGCTTTTCTTTTTCTAAAAAAATGTAGATATGGGATCACATTTTTCTTTACAATGAGAAGAGGACAAAAATGAAAAGGGGTTCTGTGATTGGATATTGTATGGGGGTATGTACTCGTTTTTATATTGGCTGCTTTACCTTTCTTTGAAGTGGTTGGTGTCGTTCCGCTGGGGATTTTAAGTGGTCTGCATCCTGTGACAACGGCAGTTATTGGATTCGTCGGCAACTTTCTTACCGTCTTGCTACTCATCGTCTTCGTGGACCGATTTAAAGCGTGGTGGCTGAAGAGGAAAGAGGAGAAACATGATGAAAAAGGAGAGAAAAAACAGCTGAAAGCCAGAAAGGTTTGGGAACGGTATGGTCTCCCTGGTCTGGCACTTATTGGTCCTTTTATTATTGGCAGTCATTTAGCGGCTTTTATGTGTATGAGCTTCGGTACGAAAAGAAAACAAGTCGCTGTGTGGATGACGGTCAGTTTAATCATGTGGACCGTATTAGCAGCTAGTTTAACGGGTGCGGGCTTCCATTACTTTGCCCCAGATTCAAATGGGTTGTTCGGGGATATTTTTAGCAAGTAAGCAGGGGGGATAAAAAATGGCACATCAAACACGGATCGTGCTTGAAACAGAGCGCCTCAGACTGAGAACAATGGATGAAGACGATGCGCCTTTTTTATATGAAAAGCTGTTCCAAGATGAAGAGGTCATGAAGTATTATCCTTCACTAAAGGATGAAAAGCAGACAAAAGAGTGGGTTGCTTGGAATCAAAAGAATGACCGCACGTACCATACATCCCTGTGGATCATTGAAGAAAAAGAAACGAAAGAACCACTTGGACAAAGCGGAATTGTTCTCCAAAACGTCGAAGGACAAACAGAGCTTGAAATTGGCTATATGCTAAAGAGATCGGCATGGGGAAAAGGATATGCTGTTGAGGCTGCAAAAGGCTGTCTTGCGTATGGTTTTGACGATATGAAGGTGAGGCGAATGGTCAGCTTAATTCGCCCTGACAATGAAGCGTCAGTCAAGGTCGCAATGAAAATGGGGATGAAAAAAGAAAAAACCATTTCAAAATGGGATCAAATGATTGATGTTTACAGTGTTACTCGTGACGGAAAAAGCGGCTCGCTTGAATCATAAGGAGAGCCGCTTTTTCTTTTGTTCTAACTGAAGTAAATATTTCTTTCGTTCGATTCCCCCGCCATATCCGCCAAGTTCACCGCTTGTTTGAATGACTCGGTGACAAGGAATGATGATGGCCAACTGATTGGCACCATTTGCATTTCCAACTGCCCGAACCAAATGGGGATCGCCAAGCATGATGGCAAGATCTCGATACGATCTCGTTTCGCCTGGTGGAATCTGTAAGAGAAGATCCCATACCTTTTTCTGAAAAGGGGTGCCATGTATAGCAAGTGGTACAGTAAACTGCGTGAGTTTCTTTTCAAAATATAAGGCCAATTCCTTAGCTAATTGCTGATGGACGTTTGTTTCTCCAACTAAAATACGGGCATGATGTTTTTTTCTGATGTTCTCAATTTCTCTTTCTAATCCTCGCCTGTCCATAAATTCAAGCAAATACACATGGGTTGCATCTGAAATGCTCATCATCCGCCCAATCGGAGTGGAAATAAAATTCGCATGCAAAATATTGACTTGCGCCTTTTTGGGTGGATTCCCCATGATTTTCGTAAAGGCATCATTGAAGGCACTGGAAGACTCGTAACCGAAGGTGACTTGCTGATCAATGACTTTTTTTCCGTTCAGAATCTCTTTAAACGCTAGTCCCATTCGGCGTGATCTAGCATATTGAACAAAGGTCATTCCATAGATTTCTTTGAATTTTCTCCGAGCTGTTGCAGAGTGAATACCTAATTGGCGAAAATCTTCTTCTTTCCACCGTTTCTCAGGACTCTCTTCAACTGCTGATACAAGTGTTTTGACTTCTTCTGGAATGCTGTTAGGATATGTTAAAGGCGTGCATCGCTTACACGGCCGATACCCTGCAAGCAGCGCCTCCTCTGCTGTAAAGAAAAACTCGCAGTTCTCATATTTTGGTTTTCTAGCAGTACATGTGGCATGGCAGAAGATGCCGGTTGTTTTAATACCAGCAAAAAACGTGCCGTCATATTGTGGATTCTTATCAACAAGTGCTTGATAAAATTCGTGTTTTTGTTCGTCGGTCATCATCATTTGATCCACCTCTTGTTTTATTATATCAGTGATGTGGTCGTTCCTCTTTCTAACATTTAGTATACTTCGCTTTCATCCACTTTCTTTCGAAAAATGAACAAGTATATTTGAAGGGGAAAAGCAAAGTGGTAGACCGGCATATCAGGGTGTGATACACTTTTTCATACAGAATCGGCTTTACGCTAGATCTGCTTATCATGAATTGGTTTTCTAGGGTTCCGTGCGGCAGCGCAGTCTGGACCGAGAGAAAACACATAGGGTCCTCTAAGAATGGGCCGTATGGACACGGAGGGATAAAAGCCCGGGAGATTTGATCAAACGATCGATTTCCGGGCTTTTTTTATTGCTTGGAATCGGTAAGAAAGGAAGAGATCGAATGAAATGGGGAAATGTTTTGATTGCAGCCGTATTTGAAGTCGGCTGGGTAATGGGGTTGAAATATGCTGACTCTATATTGGAATGGAGCGCAACCATCGTTTGTATTGTCGTCAGCTTTTATCTACTCCTGAAAGCCACGACTGTACTTCCAGTTGGCACACTTTACGCCGTTTTCACTGGACTTGGAACAGCAGGTACGGTCATAGTAGGGATGGTCATGGGTGAGCAGGTACAGCTAGTAAAATTACTTTTGATTATGGTCCTTTTAAGCGGTGTATTAGGACTCAAATTGACCACAGGTGAAAAGAAAGGGGAGGCTGAATCGTGAGCTGGCTTTTACTCATTGGGGCAGGCATCTTAGAAATGCTTTGTGTCACCATGATGAATCAATTCCAGAAAGATCGCCATGTCAAATGGATTTTCTTCATAGCAGCTGGCTTTTCGCTATCTTTTTTGATGCTGTCTCTTGCGATGAATACAATTCCGATGGGAACGGCGTATGCGATTTGGACAGGAATCGGAGCAGCTGGAGGAGCGATTGTTGGGATGCTGTTTTATGGTGAGTCGAAAGACGCAAAACGTATTTTATTTATCGCACTCATTTTATCAGCAGCGGTCGGGTTAAAAATCATTGAATAAGAAAAGGCTGGCAAACATGTGCCAACCTTTTTGCTACATCGAATGATGATTGGAATCGTTCTCATTTTTGCGGTAAAGCTGACTCACAAGCAGAAAACATACACCAAATGTAAGTAAAGGAATGAGTCTTTCTCCGGTCATAAATAGATAAATGCCCGTGATGAGACATACGATGCCGAGCCAAAAGCTCACTTTACCAAACAAAGTCATGTTTTTCATCTCCATCACTCCTTTTGTGATAAAAGGTCTATTCATATTATATCACGCTAGGTGCAGAATTGAATGAATATTCAATAAAAAACACGACGCTTAATTGCTTTTTCTCTTTCCAGTCCAGTATAATATTTCATTAGAATGAAAAATGTAAATGAGGTCATAAGACATGAGAACATTGATTACAGAGAAACTTGAATTACACAGACAAAAGCATGAGCAAAAAGGAAGGCTTTTAGTCAGCTGCCCGGATCAGCCTGGTATTGTGTCAGCTGTTTCTACTTTTTTATTTGAACATGGAGCAAACATCATTGAATCTAGTCAATACACAACAGATCATGAGAGCGGCCGATTCTTTTTAAGAATTGAATTTGATTGGAAAGACATTTCTGCCAACTTAGATCAATTGAAAAGCAGCTTTGAGCCAATTGCGCAATCATTTCACATGACGTGGAGCATGTCGCGTGCAAGTGATCTGAAAAAGCTGGCGATCTTTGTATCCAAAGAGCTTCATTGTTTACATGAACTTTTATGGGAATGGCAAAGCGGTAATTTAATGGCTGAAATAGCGGTTGTCATCAGCAATCATGAAACGGCAAAAGATACAGTCGAAGCACTCGGCATTCCATTCCACTTCGTGAAGGCAAATAAAGACATTCGTCAAGATGCAGAAAAACAACAGCTTGCATTATTAGAAGAATATGATATTGATGCGGTTGTGCTTGCGAGATACATGCAAATTTTGACGCCAGCCTTTATTGAACAGCACCCGAACAAAATCATTAATATTCATCATTCCTTCTTGCCGGCTTTTATAGGGGCTAACCCTTACAAGCGTGCATATGAGCGAGGGGTTAAACTGATTGGCGCGACTTCCCATTATGTCACCAATGATTTAGACGAAGGGCCAATCATTGAACAGGATATTGAGCGGGTAGATCATAGAGATGATGCAGAGGCATTAAAAAATATTGGCCGCACGATTGAGCGCAGTGTGCTTGCCCGTGCTGTCAAATGGCATCTAGAAGATCGAATCATTGTCCATGAGAATAAAACGATTGTGTTTAATTGACCGCTTGACTTTTCTGAAGCAATTGGTGATAATATAAAAAAATTAACGAGCGTTGAGAAGGAATAGTAAGCAGGACCTGCTGTGTAAAGAGAGCAAATGACACGCTGAAACATTTGCCACAGACAGCTGCTGAACCTACCCTTTGAGCCTTAGAGGAAAAATCTAAGCGCATGCCTGGCGTTACAGGAGTTGAGTGGAATAAGCAGACGTATGCTTATTCAATGAAGGTGGTACCACGGAAAATCCCTTTTTCGTCCTTTACATAAGGAGAAAAAGGGATTTTTTATGTGGTGAAAGGTATAGCGGAGGGAATCAATGATGAAAAAGCAAAGGATCGTCATAAAAATTGGTAGCAGTTCATTAACAGAGCAAAAGGGAACCATTGATGAACAAAAAATGCAGGATCATGTCAAAGCCATCGCAAAGCTAAAAGAGGCAGGGCATGAGATCATTCTCATTTCGTCAGGTGCCGTTGCGGCGGGATTTGGCAGTTTAGGATATCCGTCAAGACCTGTGACCTTAAAAGGAAAGCAGGCTGCTGCTGCTGTTGGTCAAGGCTTGTTAATGCAGAAATATACAGAACTATTTTCACAGTTTCAGATGACGCCTGCACAAATGCTTTTAACACGTAATGACTTTTCAGATCGTACAAGATATCGAAATGCTTACGCAACGATGATGGAACTGCTCGAAAGAAAAATTTTACCGATCATTAATGAAAATGATTCTGTGTCCATCGAGGAGCTTACCTTTGGTGATAATGACATGTTATCAGCACTGGTCAGTGGCTTAATTCATGCAGACCAATTGATCATTTTAACAGATATCAACGGAATTTATGATGCCAATCCAAGTGAGAATCCTGATGCGAAGCGGTTTGATGTGCTGACTCACATTTCAGATGAATTGTTCTCATATGCGAAGAGTACGGGTTCAAAGGTTGGAACAGGCGGGATGAAATCTAAGCTTTCAGCTGCACAAACAGCTCTCTCCCTTGGCGTTAAAGTCTTCATTGGCACAGGTGCAGGAGAAGACAAGCTTCTTCACATTCTCGCTGGTCAAGGGGACGGCACATATATTGGTGAACAAGACTTATCATCAGTCAATAACCGTCGCCAATGGATTCAATTCCACTCACCAGTCTCTGGGAAGATCATGATTGATGCGGGAGCAGAGGCGGCGATTTTGCATAATGGAAGGAGTCTTCTTCCAGCTGGTGTCATTGATGTGGCTGGTGAATTTTCTAAAGGAGAGGTCGTCGAAGTTGTTGGTCCAAACGGGTTAGTCGGTAAAGGGCAAACATTGTATGATTCTGATGAGCTTCTTGGCATTAAAGGGATGCGAAGTCAGGAGCTTTCTTATGAAAAACCTGAAGTCATTCACCGAGATCACTGGGTTCAGCACATACAAAACTGAGGAGGGAAAACGATGAATGAAGTTCTAGAAAAAGCAAAAAAGGCAAGCGCAGCAAAAGATCAGCTACTATTAAAAACAACTGAACAAAAGAATGCTGCATTAGACGCTATTGCAAAAGCATTAAAAGCATCTTCAGCGTATTTAATTGCCGAGAACCAAAAAGATGTTCAGGCGGCTATAGACAAAGAGTTCACGCCATCTGTGATCGACAGAATTACATTAACAGAAGAGAGAATTGAAGCGATTGCAGACGCTACGCATCAACTCATTCAGCTCAAAGACCCAATTGGTGAAACATTAGAGACCATTCAAAAAGAAAACGGGCTTTTCATTGAAAAAGTACGTGTGCCTCTTGGAACGGTTGGGATGATTTACGAAGCAAGACCAAACGTGACAGTCGATGCGGCCACTCTTTGCTTGAAAACTGGAAATGCTGTGATTCTTCGAGGAAGTTCATCGGCCATTCATAGTAATAAAGCGATTGTGAAAGTCATTCATGAAGCGCTGCAACCAACGGATATTCCCGTAGACAGTGTACAATTGATTGAAGATACAGGCCGTGAGACGGCTAAAACCCTGTTCACTTTAAATGACTATCTAGATGTCCTGATTCCACGTGGCGGGAAACATTTAATTGATCTTGTTGTGAGAGAGTCTACTGTTCCAGTACTTGAGACGGGTGCAGGGAATTGTCATATTTACATTGATGAAACAGCTCAAAAAGAAATGGCTGAACAAATTGTTCTGAATGCGAAAACACAAAGACCATCTGTTTGTAATGCCATTGAGAGCATTGTCATTCATGAAACATGGGCACAAGAACATGGCGCTTCGCTCTTTGAAGCACTTCAGACACATGGTGTAGAGATACGGGGCGATGAAGCAGTATGTGCAATTGCACCGAGTGCCACATTAGCTAAGGCCACTGATTTTGAAACGGAATTTTTAGCGCCGATTGTCAGTATTAAAACCGTCAAGACCATGGAAGAGGCGATACAGCATATTCAAATGTATAGCTCTAAGCATTCTGAAGCGATCATTACGGAAAACGAGCAGCATGCGGCACTTTTCTTAACAGCCGTTGATGCTGCCGCTGTGTATCATAATGCATCTACCCGGTTTACAGATGGCTTTGAATTTGGCTACGGAGCGGAAATCGGCATTAGCACACAAAAATTGCATGCTAGAGGACCAATGGGTCTGCCAGCCCTAACCTCTGAAAAATTTGTCATTCGTGGGCAAGGACAAATAAGAGAATAACCGATTCAAAAAGAGAGTCTTATCGCACAAGGCTCTCTTTTTCCTTTCATTTTTGTATTTCTTCGGTCAAGTATGATAAAATATGGTAATGTTTTATATTTTGAGAAGATTGGAGAAGGCAACGTATGGCGAAAATCATTCCCTCTTCGGATATTGGAGTGAAAATCAACAAGTGGTATGAATTAATCCGCAGATTTGATTCAGAACAAGCAGAACAGTTAAAGCAGGAAATTCGCACCTCTCTTGATTCAATGGAAGAAGATCAGAATTTGCTTCTCTATTTTTCTTTAATGGAATTCAGGCATGAGGTCATGCTCGATTATTTAAAGCCATTAAAGGAAGGAAAGCTTCGCGCCAACTTTTCCGAGCTTTCGAAAGAAATAGATGAGCATCAAACGCATGTCACAGGCATGCTTGAATATTACTATCATTTCTTCAGAGGCATGTATGAATTCGGCCGGAGAGAGTACATTGCTGCCATATCGTCCTATCAAAAGGCAGAGCACAAGCTTTCTTTTGTATCCGACGATATTGAACGTGCAGAATTTCATTTTAAAATGTCAGAAATATATTATCACATGAAACAAACACACATTTCGATGCACCATGCCAAACTAGCGCTGGATGTCTATATTCAGCACGAACTATATGCGCTTCGTACCATTCAGTGTGAATTTATTGTAGCCGGTAATTATGATGATATGAGAAGGCATGAAAAGGCATTGCCACATCTCGAAAGAGCACTTGCAAGATCAAGAGACTTTCAGAATGTGCGTTTTATTGCTTCTTCTTTGTTTAATATGGGCAACAGCTATTACAGAATGGGAGACTTGAACCGCGCACTCGACTTAATGAAAGAATCCATCTCATTATTTGATCAAAACCAATCTGATCATCTTCGTCGATCGATAGACCCTCTTTATACAGCCGCTCAGATCTTATACAAACAAGGTAAAAACAATGAAGCATTATATTACAGAGAAGAATGTATGAAACGAGCAGAAGCTCTGCAGGATGACATTCATATTCAGAAGACCATTTTTTTAGAAGCATTGTACTTACGACAAGATGCAGAGCATATTAAACAGATTTTCCATTTTTTAGAATCTTCCTATGCATATCCAGATATAGAAGAGCTGGCTTTAGACACCGCAAAGTATTATAATGAAATGGAGGATTATGAAAAATCTTCCATGTTCTATGGGGAAGCGGAACATGCTCGTATCTATATTCAGAGAGGGGATTGTTTATATGAATTTTAAAAAATGGGCAGTCGTCTGTACAAGCATCACGATCTTGGCATTATGGATCACATCACCTAATGCCGACCCCGATAACAGAAACCATACGCTAGAAAAACCGAATCCGCAGCATATCACGATCTAAAAAGCCCTTTTTAAAGGGCTTTTTTTATTGACCGCTTCAATCATCGTAGGTTGCACATTCATAAAAATAAAAAATGGAGGAAAGATGAAAGTGAGTGTTTTTCATTGACTCTTGAATTTAGATTGTGTACAATTCAATTGTAGAAAATATTAATAGAGCGAAAGAGGGTTATATTCATGTCAGAAGTTTTATTTACTGCAACGGTATCAGCTGTAGGAGGAAGAGAAGGTAAGGTTGTGTCAACAGATGGCGTACTAGAGCATGATGTAGCAATGCCAGGAACGCCAAGAGCGAAAAAGCTTGAGAAAGCAACGAATCCAGAGCAATTATTCGCAGCGGGCTATTCTGCATGTTTTGATTCAGCTCTTCAAATGGTCGCAAGACAAGAGCGTATCCGTTTTGAAAGTGAAGTAACGGCACATGTAAGCTTAATCAAAGACAGTTCAGACGGCGGTTTCAAACTAGGTGTCAAATTAGAAGTAAAAGGAACTGGAATTGAGCAATCTGCACTTGATGAACTTGTTCATAAAGCACACGGCGTTTGCCCATACTCAAAAGCAACGCAAGGAAACATTGAAGTAGAATTAGTAGCTGTCGCTCAATAATAGACATCAAAAAAAGGCTGAGGGAATATTCCCTCAGCCTTTTGATTGTGTTAATTTTTGCAAAAGCTCATGTAAAGAAGCGCGAAGTGTTTTCAGCTCTTCTTCTGATCTGCCTGTTCCAGACAGCATTTGAAATGGAATCGAAGTGGCCTTCTCTTGTAAAGCTTCTCCGTATTCTGTTAAACGAATTTGGACCGAACGCTCATCCTCTTTCGAACGTTCACGGATGATGAGTCCATTTTGTTCCATTCGTTTTAGCATAGGTGTGAGTGTACCGGAGTCTAAATATAAAAGCTCTCCCATTGTTTTCACATTTAATGTCCCATGCTCCCATAACAAAAGCAGTGCCAAATATTGCGGGTATGTGATATTTAACTCTTCTAATAATGGTTTATACTGCTTTGTCATTTCTCTTGAACTTGCATATAACAAGAAACAAAGCTGATTTTCCAGCTTCATATGTTCAAATTCATTTGTCATATCTGTCACCAACTATTTTTTGTCATACTTATCATTGTATAAGATTTTCTTCCTTTTTAAAATAAATACAGACTAAAAATGAAAAATTCTTCAATGTGCCATAAATGTTTGAGCAACGAATAGAACGTGAAAGGTATAAGTAGAAGAAGGAGGAGATCAAGATGAAACCATTATTTACTGCAAAAGTAAAAGCACAGCACGGAAGAGCAGGACATGTTCGTTCTGATGATGGTGTGCTTGACCACAACATTGTGATGCCAAACGCAAAGAAAGATGGAGAAACTGGTACGAATCCTGAACAATTATTTGCAGCGGGTTATGCGGCCTGCTTCGGAGGGGCGCTTGAACAAGTCGCTAAGAAGCAAGGTGTCGAAATTGAATCAGAAGTAGAAGGACATGTTAGTCTATTAAAAGATGAAAGTGATGGCGGTTTTAAACTTGGCGTGAAGCTGATTGTTTCCGCTAAAGGGCTTGACCATGACAAAGCGAAAGAGCTTGTTGAGGCTGCACATGAATTCTGTCCATATTCAAAAGCAACAAGAGGAAACATCGAAGTAGAGCTTGAAGTGGCGGAATCATGAAAAGAAAAAAGGGCTAAAATTTAGCCCTTTCTCACTGACACCTGCTGTGGAGCAGGTGTCTTTTTTTAATATTCTTTCTTTTTGTCGTATGTGTCCCATGCTTCAAATGGAGCATGGGTTTTTTGAAGGGTCAGCTGGTAAAATGGAATGTTTCTTGATTCGTATTCTTTGTTGATTTCTTCATAAATAAAGGAGTCATCAAAACCAGAAATCGCTGCATCCTTGTGTCCAGCGGCAAAATATACGGCCTTTGGTCTAGCCCAATAGATAGCACCAAGACACATTGGACAAGGCTCACAGCTTGTATACAAAATACAGTCTTCTAATTGATATGTATGTAGTGTTTGGCACGCCTTTCGAATAGCTGTCACTTCTGCATGTGCAGTTGGATCATTACTCGTTGTGACATTGTTGCTTCCCTCTGCAATAATCTGACCGTCTTTGACAATGACCGCTCCAAAAGGGCCGCCTGTGCCACTATTTACTCCTTCTACTGCAAGATCAATTGCGCGTTGTAAAAAAGCTTCGTGATTCATTGGCTTCCTCCCTTTGTTCGACTGACTTCTCTAGTATAAACGAATCATGATAGAAAAGGAATCATTGTAGGAGGAGATCGAACAGGACAATTTACGCATAAAAAACCCCTGCCAAATGTTCAGCAGGGGAAGAGTGAGTCCATTATGCGTGCTGCGCTAGCTTTTTACGAGCGACTTCAGCAGCTGTCACCATGTTTTTCAAAGCAGCAATGGTTTCAGGCTCTTGTCTTGTTTTCAGTCCACAGTCAGGGTTGACCCAGAAGCGATCTGTCGGACATACGTTCAGTGCATCATCAATGATTTTACTCATTTCTTCAACAGATGGAACGCGCGGGCTGTGGATGTCATATACCCCAAGTCCAAGACCTTTCAAATACGGGTGTTTTTCTAAATAATCGAGGAACCCGCCATGACTGCGTGAATGTTCAATCGTAATCACGTCTGCATCAAGGTCTTCAATCGTATCAACAATATCCTCGAAGTTGCTGTAGCACATATGTGTATGAATTTGCGTTTCATTTTGAACAGACGATGTCGATAGACGGAATGACTCTGCTGCCCAGTTTAAGTATGCTGCCCAATCACTCTCTTTTAAAGGAAGACCTTCTCTTAGCGCAGGTTCATCCACTTGAATCACTTGAATACCCGCTGCTTCTAACGCTTCTACCTCTTTGCGTAAAGCAAAAGCGATTTGGAAGGCAATGTCTTTACGAGAGATATCTGTTCTTGGGAAAGACCAGTTTAAGATCGTGACAGGCCCTGTCAGCATTCCTTTGACTTTTTTCTCTGTTAAGCTTTGAGCGTAAACCGTCTCTTTCACTGTCATTGGCTCTGTAAATTCTACATCTCCATAAATGATCGGCGGCTTCACGCAGCGTGATCCATAAGATTGAACCCAAGCGAATTTTGTAAAGGCAAATCCAGCGAGTTTTTCACCGAAGTATTCAACCATGTCTGTACGTTCAAATTCTCCATGAACGAGTACATCTAGGCCAATCTCTTCTTGAATATCAATCCATCTTTTTGTTTCTTTTTTAATAAATTCATCATACTCTGCATCTGTCCACTCATTTTTGCGCCATTTTTGACGAGCACTGCGCACCTCAGCTGACTGAGGGAAGCTTCCGATTGTTGTGGTTGGAAGAAGCGGCAGTTCAAGAGATTCATTTTGAATGCGTAGTCGTTCTTCAAAAGCAACTGGACGTTTAAAATCTTTTGATGAAAGGCTGTTGCGCTCTGCTGTCAGGTCCGCATTCGTTCCTTTCGCGAATTCTTTTAACGTCAGAAGTGCTTCATTTGCTGCATGGATGTCTGCATCAATGGCAGCTGCTCCTTTTGATAAGCCTTCTTTTAATAGCGTTAATTCAGCCAGCTTTTCAGTGGCATAAGAAAGTCCGTTTAATAGTTTTTCTTCAAGCTGTTCGCTCGGATGTTTTGCAACTGGTACATGTAGCAGGCTGCTTGAAGGCTGTAGCCATACTTCTTTTGGCTGCACGTCAGCAATCACTTCAGAAATAAACGATAATCTTTCTCCTAGATCTGATCTCCAAATATTTCTGCCGTCGATGATACCGGCTGCTAAAATTTTATCTTTTGGGAAGCCGTGTTTTTTCAATTGTTCAAGGTTTCGTCCTTGATCATGGACAAAATCAAGACCGATGGCTTCAACAGGATACGTGACAAGCTCTTCATAGGCATCTACTGAGTCAAAGTATGTTTGAAGGAGAACGTTTAAGGCAGGTACAGCTTCTTTAATCGTTTGATAGATGGCTTTTACTGCTTTCACGTCTTCACTTGAAGCTGTGACTAAAGCAGGCTCATCAATTTGAACCCATTTTACACCGGCTTCTTCAAGCTCTTTTAACAACTGAGTATAAAGCGGCACTAGGCGTTGCTGAATCTCTTTCACTTCATTGGCTTCATAGCCTTTAGAAAGAGAAACAAATGTATAAAGACCAAGAACGACAGGTTTTGTTTCAACACCAAACGCTTTTTTCACCTTTTCGTATGCTTCGAGCGGTTTGTTATGTGTGAGTTTGAATTCTGTGCTTTTTTCGTATTCTGGAACGATGTAGTGATAGTTTGTATTAAACCATTTTGTCATTTCACTTGAGACAGCATCTTTTGTTCCTCTTGCCATCGCAAAGTATGTATCTAGCGGGTCTTTCAAGCTGCGGAAGCGCTCTGGAATCCAATTGAACATAACGGCAGTATCCAGCACGTGATCATAGAAGGTAAAGTCTCCAGAAGGAACAACGTCAATTTGTTGATCAATTTGAGTTTTAATAGCGGCTAAAAATTGTTCATCGAGTGTGCTTAAGAGGGTTTCTCGGTCAGTTTGACCTTTCCAATAAGACTCAAGTGCTTTTTTCCATTCTCTGTTTAAACCAATTCGCGGGAAACCTAGATTACTTGTTTTAACAATTGTCAATTCCAATTCCTCCTCTAAATATAAAAAGACACTCACACTCATGGTCAAGATTGATGAGGGCAAATGTCTGGTTTAAAAAGACAAAATGTGTGTGCGAAAGAAGGCGTAAGTATCAATGACGAACGCTTTTCCGACATCTCCTATCAACCGTAGGGGGTTTGATGTGATAGAGCGGCTGGTATCCTGGCTAGTGAATCTGCAAGCTTTTCATCCTTCCCATCTTTACGACAGTGGATTATTAACGAAAAGCTCTCCTCACTTACAGTGGCGGGACCGCGCCGGATTTTCACCGGTCTTCCCAATTAAAATTCGATGTGTGATCGAATTACCGACTCTCAAACTATGAATTTATTGTGTTCGATTATATAACGTTCACTTCATTTCGTCAAAGTAAATTTTGAATAATTTTAATTAAAAAAATCCTGAGAAAATTCTATCTTTTCTCAGGACCTAACATGTACCTATAGAGACAAAAGTTCTGCTTCCAATGTTTTCTCAAGAAGCACATCTGGTGCAGTTAAATATAAAAACCCGTTTCCTACAAGGGTTTTCGATTGTTTTAGCGGAAGGGTTCTCCGTACGAGCTGAGCATATACCTCAGGTTCTGTCAGCTTACGCTGGAACGCTTCTTCTTCGGCATTTTTAATAATGGCGAGTGCACCGCTCACATGAGGGGCAGCCATGGAAGTGCCTGTTAGTCTTCCGTATTTATGGTTAGGGAGAGTGGATAAAATGTCTTCACCTGGAGCGACGAGGTCGATTTCTTTATTCGCATTGGAGAATTCAGAGGATTCTCTTGCAAGAGAGACAGAGCCGACGGCAATGACCTCGTTGTATGCAGCTGGGTAGGAGAACTCTTCAGTACGCTCGTCTCCGTCACCTTCATTTCCTGCTGCGCAGACAACAAGCACACCACTGCTTACCGCATGTTGGATGGCTTTTTGCAGTTCTGGTTCATTGCTTGGCCCACCGAGAGACATGGAAATGATATCAACCTTCTGCTCAACCGCATAGTTAATGCCATTGATAATCCATTCGTATTTCCCACTGCCATTTTTCCCTCCAAGAACTTTCACGATCAACAGCTTGGCTTCAGGCGCAACACCTAAAATGCCACCATTTTGATCTGTTGCTGCAATCGTTCCTGATACATGGGTACCATGCCCGTTGTAGTCTTTTACATTCTCAGCATCGCCATTGTCATCATCGGTAAAGTTTTTTCCTCCGATAATCTGATCTTTTAAATCGGGATGCTCCGTGTCGCAACCTGTATCAAGGACAGCAATGGTTATGCCTTTTCCTTTGAAGCCACTTGACCAAAGTTCGGGTGCTTTAATCTCCTGAATACTTTCCGGCGTCTCTTTCGCTTCCATCACATTGGCTTTTACTTCATACGGAATTAAGCGAATTTCACCTTTCATAAGAAAGCCCTCCTTATTTTGTTTTCAAAGTAGATTCAGGTTGCGTAATGTTATTGTATAAAACAAATGTTTGATCGGAAAGGGTCAATTGTAATAATTTTTCAAATAATCAAATAATTATTTATTGTGCAGTTCTCCTCATATCTTGCCGAAAGAAGTCACCTTTTGAAGAAAACTCTTAGTATCATATGAAAAAGAAGCAAATGCTGCATAGTGAGCTTGCACCTGTACAGATGAAAATGGGTGAAAAGAACTAAAAAAGGCAGATCGAAAAAACAATCATATAAGGAGATAGAGGATGACAGAAAAGAAAAAGGTACATGCCATGTGCAGATGATTGTTTTTTCATTATAATGATCGAAAGAATATAGAATGTAAAAAGTATTTGACATTTTTTAAGCGGATGATATAATCAAAATGTAAAAAGTGTTTGACATTTTGATTGGGAGGGGACTAACCGTTGGATGTTGTAAAAGTTGTGTATTCAGTCATCTTATTAGTGGTCGGACTATTCATCTTTATTGCGCCTATGATTCAAAAGGGTGATGAAAGAAAGAGATTTATCTACTCAAAAGCGCAATCGTATGCATTTATGGTGGTCATTGGTATGCTTATATTAGAAGTCGCACAGTCCATATTTTTAACGATCCAAGGGAACCATTCTGATAAGGGGTTTGGGATTTCTCCCATCATGTTCCTAACTGTGATTTCGGTCATTTATTTAGTTACATTACTCATATACAGAAAAAAATATGGTGATTAAATTGCAAAATCATATAAGAGAACTAAGGAAATCCATTAAATTATCCCAAGAAGAACTTGCTAAACGGTGTAAGGTCTCGAGACAAACCATCAATGCCATTGAAAACGATAAGTACGACCCTACTTTACAATTAGCCTTTGACATCGCCTCTGTTTTGAATACGACTGTAGATGAGCTTTTTGTCAGTCAACCTAAAAAGAAGTAAAGGACCAGCCTCAGAAAAGAGGCTTTTTTTGTTGATTTGTGTAATGTGAAAGGATCAGCTGAAAATAAAAATCAACCATATTACATAACAATTCCTCATTCATGAAAAATAAGATATGAAGATTGTGACTGTTCCAATGGAGAAAGGCAACATATAATAATGGAAAGACAAGCTTGCCTTTCAGATAGGAGAGATAGAGATGAACAAAGGGAAGATACTCGTGGTCGAAGATGAAAAGAAAATTGCAAGAGTGCTGTCATTAGAACTTGAATATGAAGGATATGAGGTCACAGTCCAAGATACAGGGATGAAAGGGCTCCAGGCGCTCGAGGAGGAGAGTTTTGATTTAGTGCTTCTAGATGTCATGCTTCCAGAATTAAGCGGACTTGAAGTGCTTAGAAGGGTTCGAAAGACAAATACGGCAACACCGATCATTTTGATTACCGCAAGAGGAAGTGTTCCCGATAAGGTCAGTGGTCTTGATCTTGGGGCAAACGATTATATTACAAAACCCTTTGACATAGAAGAATTATTAGCGCGAATTCGTGCACAGCTGAGGTTCAATCACAATGCGCAAGAGGAAAAGGACATTGAGCTAAGTATTGCAGATTTAACGGTGAATGAGAAAACAAGAGAAATTCAAAGAGGCGGTCAGACGCTTGAGCTGACACCGAGAGAATATGACCTGCTTGTTCATTTATTGAAACATCAACAGCAAGTGCTCACAAGAGATCAGCTTTTAACAGCTGTCTGGGGTTTTGATTATTTTGGTGACACGAACGTGGTTGATGTCTATATTCGCTATTTAAGAAAAAAAATCGATTACCCGTTTGAAAAACAATTGATTCACACAGTGAGAGGTGTGGGTTATGTGATGAAAGGATAAAGCATGAGATTAAAAAATAAGATCCAGCTTTATACATCGTTGTCCTTGTTTTTAATGGTGCTGCTGTTTCATACAGCGATTTATTTTATTTTTTCAATGACCTTGACGCAAAAAGATATGTCCAGACTGTCGGAAGTAGCTGAAAATATTGCGATTGCACTAAAGAAGTCAGAAGAAGAGGGCCTTCCATCTTCAGAGCTTCTGAAAGCGTATCTGCCTCAAAATGGTATGATCCGTGTCGTCACAGAGAAAGGTGAATCAAAGCTGACCGTCACGAAGGAATCTACGTTTAGCTCACTTCCTTTTACATACGAATCTGGTCAGACAGCAGAAATTCAAGAATACAATAAGCATATGATTGCGTTTGCGGCTATCCCTGTCATTTGGACAAATGGGGACATTGTGTCGCTGCAAGTATATGAAGAAATTGAAAATACAGAAGAGAACTTGGCGTTATTAAAAATGATTTTAATCACTACTGGCGTTTTGTTTATTGTGCTTTCTTATTTTGCAGGCCACATTTTAACGAAACAAATTGTCCGCCCAATTAGTAGAATGACCAATACGATGAAAGCAAGTATGAGAGAAAAGGCATTTAAACGAATTGAATTAACAGGCGATTCAAAGGATGAACTGTATCAAATGGGTCAAACCTTTAATGAAATGGCCGAAATTCTCGAGAAACATTATGAGAAAGAACAGCAATTTTTACACGATGCTTCTCATGAATTGAAAACACCCATTACCGTCATCATGAGCTACAGCAATTTACTAAAACGCTGGGGGCAAAGCCGGCCAGAGGTCGTAGAAGAATCCTCTCAAGCCATTCATGATGAGGCAAAAAAAATGAAAAGGCTGACAGATCAACTACTCACACTGGCGAAAAATGGGCAGCCGCTTTACTTGGACATGAAGCCGGTTGATCTTGGTCAATTGTGTAGCCAAGTCGGCCATACACTTGAAGTGGCAACCAATCGAACCATCCTTACTCATATACAAACCGATCAGCCTGTGATTGCTGAAGGAGACGAAGAGAAGATCAAACAGCTTTTGACCATCTTGATTGATAATGCGGTTAAATATAGTGCAGAGCCAGTTGATGTGAACTGCGGACGAGCAGGAGAGAAACCGTTTATTTCGGTTGTTGACAAAGGAATTGGCATAAAAGAAGAGGATCTGCCGAAAATCTTTGACCGCTTTTTCCGTGTGGATGAAGCGAGAAACAGTGAGACGGGTGGGACTGGACTTGGCCTGTCAATTGCGAAGCAAATTGCTGAAGAGCATGGGGCTGAGCTAAAGGTAGACAGCCGTATCGGTGAAGGAACCGTGATGACCATTCTTTTTCAGAAATAAGTAGGTCTTTTCTCATCAATTTCTCATTTCCTCCTTATAAAATAGGAAATAGGAAGGAGGCGCTGCATGTCTAGAAAACTGAAAATGCTGCTTACGCTCGCAGGATGTCTTTTCATTCTTGCGGCCTTTGCAATGCTCATGATTCAAACCATTGACAAAAAAATATTAAGCGAAGCAGACATTAAAAAAATCATAGCAAAAGACTACAATGGAAACATCACAAATATTGATTTGATCAATCATAAACAGGACTATACATTGACGCTTGAAAATTCAAATGGCATCTATCAAATCATTGCATCTTCCTCAAGCGGTCAAATGAAAGAGATGAAACAGTTAAAGAGCTATCAAAAACCAAATGAGAAAAATGCCGAACTCCAAGCAGAAGAAGTGGCAGTGAAAAAAGTGAAGGGTACTGTGATTCAAAAGAAAGAAAAATCGGATCGCTTTATCTTTACGATTCAATCAAAAAAAGAACTGTATCAAGTGGATGTTGAGAAAGACACGTTCAAGGTGATTGAAGCAGAAAAGAAAAAGCCAACCTCTAAAGAAAAGAAGCTGACAAAAATAACGGTAGAAGAAGCCATTCAGATTGCCGTAAAAGAAGTGGGCGGCACAGTGGATGATGCAGATCTTGAAACTTTTAGCGGAATGCTCGTGTTTGAGGTAGAGCTCGATTTGCCGGATGGAAGAGAGGCAGAGGTGTTAGTGAATGCCTATACAGGAGATATTGAAGGTATTACGTACGAAAACTAATCATTTTCTCATGATTTTCTCATGTTCCTTTCCTTCCTTTATCATCTTGTTTTTTTAAGATAAAGGAGAAATCAAACAGAGGAGGAATGAAATATGATAAAAAAAGTACTAGTCGCTACAGCATTCACAGGAGCCCTTGTCGCAGGTGGTTTCACCCTTCAAGCGCAAAATACAAATCAAACGGCAAATGCCGAACAAGTGGTGCAAAAGAAATCTTCATTTGTCTCAAAGAAACAGGCTGAAAAAGCAGCATTAAAAGTTGTGAAAGGCTATGTAGATGATGTAGATCTTGAGCGTAAAAAAGGAAAATGGGTATATGAGGTCGAGATTAAAAAAGGCGGCTTTGAATATAAAGTATATGTCGATGCCAAAACAGGCAAAGCGCTCAATGATCCAGTCAAAGAAAAGAAACAAAATGTAAAAATCACCAAAAAACAGGCTGAACAAATTGCCCTTGCAAAAGTAAAAGGAACAGTCACAGATTCAGAATTAGATAAAGAAAATGGTGTGTACTTGTATGAAATTGAAATTACGACACCAAGCGGCGAAGAAGTTGATTTTGAGATTTCCGCTAAAACAGGTAAAATCCTCAAGCAAGAATGGGACGATTAAGCCATAAATGAACCTTTGAGCGTGATAGAAAACCTTTGCATCCCTAGGAAGGACGAGCACTGGCGCGGAGCGAATTTGACATTCGTGAGCACCAGCACGCACACGCTGAACCTTACACTTTTATGTGTAAGGTTTTTTCATTGGGACAAACTACTGGAAAGGAGGCGAGAGAATATGATGAAGAAAAAAGAAGAAGAACAGACGATGGATCGTGCGGAATATGTTCCCCATCCTGATGGAGAAGGATATGCTTTGTTTTTGCATGATTCCTTTCATCTCCTCTCCCAAGAGGATATGAATCAGCCAGAAGAGGAATAAAAGACATGAAAGGGCGATGGTCAACTTGTCGATCGCTCTTTTTTTGAAAAGTAAGCGAATACATCAGGAAACTTGGCATCTTGCTTATTGACATCATTGCGCTTTTTCTGTAATCTCAGTGTGTCAACAATATGAGACTTCGTTAGGTGAGGCTCCTGTATGGAGATACGCTGCTGCCCAAAAATGTCCAAAGACGCCAATGGGTCAACAGGAATCATCGACATAAGGTGATTTTTAATGCAGCTGGATTAATCCTATGCCATACAGTGCTAAAGCTCTACGATTGAAGGAGCAAGTGTTTATTTGTCATGCTTACAAAGCGCCTTCATTCGGTTGAAGGTGCTTTTTTATGAGAAAAGGAGGTGTGGGGATGGATCATCCCGATTCGAGACACATAGAGAGTATGTCAAAAGATCAGATTGACACATCAGATAGAGGAGATCCTGACCCCCGCACAAGCTAAGGGATTCGGGTATCTCCTGATTTTGGGGAGGTAACAGCGATGATACAGAACATTACGTACGATGAACTCATTTTACGCATCATTATTTTACTAAGAGATGGAAAACGTAAAGAATTTAAAAACATTATGGAAGAATTGCAGCCTTATGATATGGCCTACTTATTCAAGGAGCTTCCAGAAAAACATCGCGGCCGCTTTCTCAGCTTTTTAACAGTCGATGACGTGACGGAAATGATGGGTGAACTGGAGCGGGAATATCAAGAGATTGTTCTTGAAAAAGTAGGGAAAGACAAAGCCACCTTCGTCACAAACAAAATGGATAACGATGATCTTGCCAACTTGTTTGATGAGATGGAGGATGAGCTGAAGGATCAGCTTTTATCTAACATGGAAGCAGAGGAATCCAAGGCCGTCCAGCTTCTCATGAATTACCCTGCTGAGACAGCAGGCCGGATCATGACCAATCGGTACGTTTGGATTCCGCAGCATTATACGGTTCAAGATGCCGTGGTGAAACTGAAAAGCTTTGCTGAAATTGCCGAATCGATCAACTACTTATATGTCATAAATGATCAAAAACAGCTTGTAGGGGTACTCTCATACAGGGATCTTATTTTAGGTGAACCGGATGAAAAAGTGCAGGATCTTATGTTTACAAGAGTCATTGCCGTTGGTGCCTTTCAAGACCAGGAAGAAATCGCAAAGCTCATTGAGCGATATGATTTCCTTGCCATCCCTGTTGTAGAAGAGAACAATGTCTTAGTCGGAATTGTGACAGTCGATGATATCATTGATGTTGTGATTCAAGAGGCAGGAGAAGACTATGAAAAGTTTGCTGCCTCTGGTAAAGATATCACGTTCGACACACCGGCATTTGTGGCGGCATACCGCCGTCTTCCATGGCTCATTTTGCTCTTATTCATTGGGCTGATTTCAGGCAGTATCTTAAATTATTTTGAAGATACCCTGCAGCAAGTCGTTGCTTTAGCATTCTTCATGCCGATGATTGCAGGTATGACAGGGAATACAGGGACACAGTCTCTAGCGGTTGTTATTAGAGGATTGTCAAAAGAAGAATTAACGAAAAAAACCATTATGCGCTTGATTTTCAGAGAGCTGAGAACAAGTATTTATATTGGGATTGTTTGTTCAATCATTATTACGGTCGTTGCCATGGTATGGCAGGGCAATATGATTTTAGGTTTTGTTGTTGGTTCCTCGCTTCTTGCAACACTGATTATTGGGACAATGGCAGGTACGGTCGTGCCGATTATTTTACACAGATTAAACGTCGACCCAGCCATTGCATCTGGACCACTGATCACAACATTGAATGATATTTTATCCTTACTCATCTATTTTGGAATTGCAACAGCATTTCTTCATACACTGATGTAGTCAAAAGACTGTAAAATGTAACGTTTTACAGTCTTTTTTGAATAAAGATTGCATATAGCGCTTCCATCCTTTACATTTTAAGGAGAAGGTGGGAGAGAAAAATGAAGAAGTTTTTATTCATTTTCATGTGCATTGTTTTGCTAAGTGCATGTTCAAGAGAAGACGAGGGAAAAGACAGAAGACTTGTGGCATCAGAGCATATGCTTGAAGCGATAACTGAAGGAAATAAACGAAAAATGGACAATGTCTATGTCGAAGGTGCAGTCCCAAGCCCAAATGACATTCTTAAATCGAAAAAGGAATGGGGAATTGAGACGCTTTCTTATGAAGATTTTCAATTGGAAGAAGCCAGCATCCACGTCTTTCATGCAAATTATAAAGATGCAAACACTGGAGAAAAAAAGGCGCTTGCCTTTCGGGTGAAAGAAGATCCTGAAAAAGGCGGCGTACGGATTGACTTTGTAGGGGTTGTTGAAGGAACAGACGCTTCATCTAAATAAAAAGAATCGTTCATATGCTTGGCATAAGTTGAGATAATGTAAAAGGATAGAAGAGCTGAAAGAATGTCGCTCTATCTATCCTCTTTTTTATCACACATGTTCTTATTAATGAAAACAATGATCTGTCTCAGATCACATATTCGTAATGCCTATTAACTCCATAAATTGTGACAGAGCACTGGTCATGTACGAATCACGTCGCCTGATCAACACAGTGGGTACGATTCGATGTGGTTCTGGTAATGGATGACAGGTGAATTTGCCTTCCCCCCGAGATTCAACCATAGATTTTGGTAATATAGTCACTCCCAGCCCGCTTTCAACACATTTAAGGACGCCCTCTAACGTACCATATTCCATGACCTTCATAGGAGGATAGCCGTTGTTCTCTAGCCACTTTTGCCATCGTCCTAAATAAATACAATGGGCGAATGATGAGAGCAACGGCTCATGTAAAATAGATTCTACCTGGAATTGCTCCGTGGAGTAGCTTGTAATGAGAACGAGGGATTCTTCCAATACAGGATACTCGATGATTTCTGGATGAAGAATTGGCCCATCTACCAAGGCGCTGTCTACTTTGTAGTTGAGGATAGCGCTAACTTGGTCGACTGTAGGTGCCATATACAAGCTCAATTCTACTTGTGGAAATGTTTTGTGATATTCTGTGAAAATGCTGGGCAATCTTGTAGATGCGGTGGACTCTATAGATCCAATGTGTAAAGATCCTCGCGGAGTAGAGGAAAGCTTTACTGCTTCTATCGCTTCTTCGTAATCGTATAGTAATTTATTTACATAGGGCAGCAGTTCACGTCCTGCAGGCGTTAAAGATATTTTCTTATGATATCGATAGAGAAGAGGTACACCTAACTCTTGTTCAAGACGTTGGATTCTTGCGGTGACATTGGACTGCACATAATTTAATTTTTGAGCAGCTTTTGTGATGCTTTGTTCAATGGCAACGGCTTTAAATACTTCCAAAGATTTAATATCCAAACTAACTCCCCTTTTTTGCATCACAAATTGTGATGATCTATATGCTATTTTTTGATTTTACGTGATCCAATGAAGTATGTAAACTAAATGATAGAAGAGGTTGATGCTCATTGCGTCCCTTTTATCTGATTGAGAGGAGAAAATGAGAATTTTTTAGCTGTGGCAATTAAAACAGACGTTTCCATTTAATAAGGAGGGGAATCGATTGGTTTCAAAGGTAAATATCGAAGAAAAATTTTCGCAAATAAATGATTATTGGAATCCTAGAATAGGTGGAGAGTTGAATGACTCATACATGAAAATGGTGAAAATTAAGGGTGAATTCATTTGGCATCACCATGATGATGAGGATGAAATGTTCTTTGTGTGGAAAGGCAACCTAGTCATCCGTTTTAGGGATAGGGAAATAACGCTTAATGAAGGAGAATTTCTTGTGATTCCAAAAGGAGTTGAACATCAGCCAATTGCTGAAGAAGAAGTTCACTTGCTCTTAATAGAACCCAAAACGACGCTAAACACGGGGAATGTGCTCAATGAACGAACTGTTTCGATTCCTGAACAAATTTGAAAAACTAAATCGTTAAAGATCAAGTATCTTAGGTGATAAATAGTTGAATGGTTGTTTTAGCTAATAACGAGGCTGCAATTGCTGCCTCGTTTTGCTGTTTCAATGATTCATTGGCTTTCGTTGTCTGAAATAGACTCTTCTGCAAGAATCGGTCTTTGGGTAAGTTCGTGCTTTCATCGTTCCATATTCAGGTGCTAAGTCAATTTTGCCGAGTAAGCGATTTTTATTTAGTTCATCGATTTTTGTACCGGAAGTGTGCGTTAATTTGACCTTCCAGCATTTTTTTCTTATATTGTCCGCTTTTTAATGCCTGTTCTTTTTTCTTCATGTCTTTTAAAATTTCCGCTGTCTGCACACCATCTTCCCGTTTATTGGCGATATCCATTAAACGTTCTACATCAGAAAAAGAATATTTTCGTGTGCCTCTTGTTGAGCGCTGGGGGTAGATGAGTTTACGTTCCTCATAATATCGGATTTGCCTGACGGAAAGTCCTGTTAATTCACTGACAATCCCGATTGAAATGACTTTTTTATCTTTATAAGATACATCTTCCTGCGTCATATCCTCACCCCTGCAAGTCTTTTCTTCATATTATATCGAACAGTCAGTAAAAAAACCTAACGTTTGTTAGATAATATAACACAAAAATGAATAAAGTGAAAAACAACGGAAGGAAAATTAACATATAAAGTGCAAATTATATCACGTGAACATATGATAATAAAAAGAAAAAATAAGGAGGAGGCGCACTTGATGGAGAAAACACAGATCATCCGTATGGCAAAAGAAATCATCGCATTAGATGTGAAGAGGGATGAACTGCTGGAGCAGTTCATGCAGGCTGCGGGTCAGAATGCACATGCTCTTCTTAGAGCCGTACAAAATGATTTGTATAAAAAGTCCTCATAAGCACCCGATCCATATCCATTGATAGGAGGGGAGATGTCATGCGGAGTATATTAAAAGAAGCTTTAGCGAAAGAAAGACATTATTATACGAAGCAGCTTTGCTCACTTGGGGTGTATAGCCCTGATATGACCAAGAACATGACAATTAGTGACTTAAAAAAAGAGTATCATTTCTTTTTCAACAAAACCGATCGCTATCTTTAACATCCCTTATCATGTGCGTTGTCACATGAAGGGTTCTTTTTTTGTGTTTAATATTATAGCAATATTGAATTTTGTAGAAATTTGACGAATCAAATGTAAGAAAATATAGAGCCTTTACAGATTATGTTAAAATTTGTCGTAACATGATGGTTTGCTGGAAAAGCTTTTTTTCGAGATGATTGTGAAAAATAAGAAGGATTTTAAAAGTTTATATCGAAATCTTATACATAACACGAATGGAGTCACTTATGTGGTTGAAAGGGTTTTTAAAAACGTACTTCTATTTTTTACGAAAGGCTCCAACTGCACCGCAAGAAAGCCTTGAAGTTAAAAAAATATTATAAGAGGTAGATATGTGATGAGACTATCGTTTAATGAAGAAGAAGTAGAACGTTCAATGACGCTTTACAAAGTTTTTGCAAGGGCATTTAAAAGCGTTTCCGAACACAGTATTAGAGACAGCAAGGAGCATGGATTCAATCCAACTGAATTTGCCGTTCTCGAATTACTGTATACGAGAGGTGCTCAAAAACTTCAGCAAATCGGCTCAAGACTCCTGCTTGTCAGCGGGAATGTTACGTACGTAATTGACAAGTTAGAACGAAATGGTTTCATTGAAAGAGAACAGGACCCAAAGGATAAACGGTCAGTTTATGCCCATTTAACGGATAAAGGGCGCAGTTATCTGGATAAAATATATCCAATCCATTCTCTTCGAATTGCGCGGGCGTTTTCTGGTCTTTCGCGTGAAGAACAGGAGCAATTAATTAGTCTGCTGAAAAAAGCAGGTATTCACAGTCAGCATTTGTTATTTAGATAAAACGAAAAGGTGCCATGGTTGGCACCTTTTAGATTGTTGACAAAGGGCTAAAATGAACTTGATTTTAGCCCTTTGTCTTCTTTTCAGCCCAGCGTGATAGAAAACCTTTGCAGCCCTAGGAAGGACGAGTACTGGCGCGGAGCGAATTTGTCATTCGTGAGCACCAGCACGCAGGACTGACAAAGAATGCGAGGGTTTGTCTACACGCTGAAAGGTGCCATGGTGGGCACCTTTTTTATGTATCCAGCTGATGGGCAGGATAGGCGATAAATTTTTCAATATCACTAGCCGGAAGTGGCTTGGCATAATAAAAGCCTTGTAGATCGTCACAGCCCTGCGCAGATAAAAGTTGCGCTTGTGCAAAAGTTTCAACACCTTCAGCAATGACTTCTAGAGATAGCTGGTGCCCCATTGCAATAATAGCCCCTGTAATTTGCTCAGACTTTGAATCGCTCAAAATATCCTCGATAAATGATTTATCAATTTTCAGACGGTGAATCGGCAAATCCTTCAAATAGCTTAAAGAGCTATGGCCTGTACCAAAATCATCAATACTAATACGGACGCCAAGTTGTTTTAGAGATGTCAGTACTTGTTTTGACTGCTTGATGTTGTCCATTGTCATGCTTTCTGTCACTTCAAGCTCAAGAAGTGATGGTTGAAGGTCGTATTTTTTTAGCGTTAGTTTGATCAAATCAATTAAGTCTTCAGAGTTAAACTGCTTAGCAGATAAATTGACCGCTACAGGGATTTTCAATTGCTTGTCATACCACAATTTTGCCTGCTTACATGCCGTGTCAATGACCCACCTTCCAATATCGATAATCAGGCCCGATTCTTCAGCAAGTTCAATGAAAGCCTCGGGTGATTTTAGAGAACCGTCTGGTGCTTTCATTCTTAAAAGGGCTTCAACACCTGTCATCTGTCTTGTTTTGGCGCTGATTTGCGGCTGATAATGAAGCACAAACTGCTTTCTTTGAATGGCATCTCGTAGCTCCAGTTCGCGATTGAGTCTGTCCTCACTCAATCTCTCCATAGATTCAGTAAAGAATTCATAGCGGCTTTGTTTATGTTTCTTTGATAAATACATGGCCATATCTGCTTTTCTCATCAATTCCATACCATTCTTTCCGTTTTGCGGAGAGATGGCGATTCCAATACTAATGGATGTAATGAGCTGATGGTTTTGAATGAAAAAAGGACGTTCAAATTGGCGAATGATGTTTTTCAAAAGCTGTTCAATTTTATGTGTGTTATGCTCCATGTGAGGAAAGATCATTAAAAATTCATCCCCGCCAATTCTTGCAATAAAGCCATTGTCAGGCAAACATTTGGTTAGTCTGTTTGCGGCGGCTTTCAACAGCAGATCGCCTATGTTATGACCAAGGGCATCATTAATAATTTTAAACCGATTTAAATCAAGAAAAAGAACTGCCGTTGACGTTTTTGTCTCTTCTTGAGCGGATAAAACATCATTTAAATGATTAATTCCGTGACGACGGTTCGGAAGTTCAGTTAATGCATCATAATGTGCCATCACATGAATTTCTTTTTCAGCAATCTTCTGCTGGGTTAAATCCTTTAAAACGAGATAAATGCTGTCAAGTGTATGGTTGACGTGTACGGGTATGTATGTAACATGATAATAATAAAAACGATCTGCTGCTTTCAGTTCTGCTTCACGCGTAATTGCTTTTTTAGATTGATAAATAAAGTCTTCCCACATCTCAGTCGGCATGACGTATTGACTCACATCATCACCGATCCAGGAATTGCACATTTTCAAAATGTGTTTGCCTTGGTCATTCGCAGATATCACTTTTCGATCAACAGATAACACGATAATCCCATCTATATTATGTTTGATCAGTGATTGGAACCGCTGTTCATTTTCTTTTAGCTGATCGGATTGTGACATAATCCGGTGATCAATATAGGCGCCGAAAATCATAAGTGATTGGACGATAAGTGTCATCAGGCCGATGAAAATGGACAGGCTGAATGGTGACATTTCAAGAGAACCACCCGCAGCGACCTGACCATCTGAATGAAAAAACATCGTCGAAGACGCCATGCCAGTGTAATGCATGCCCGCAATAGCAACGCCCATCATCAGAGCACCCGCTATTTTTAACAGCTGATCCTCCCGCCTTTTCTCAGAGCGATGGAGCCGGAAAAAAAGGTGTAATGAAAAGAATGAAGCGAGCGCACCAATAAAAAACGAAAGAAAAAAGAGAACAGGGTCATAGCTGATGGTGACATTGGCCATTGATTCCAATCCGAGGTAGTGCATGCTGCAAATAGCTGAGCCCATCGTGATCGAACTAATCAAAAGTCGTCTTGTAGAAAGTTGCTGCTGAATACATATTGAAAAAGCAATGAAAGAACCGATAAAAGAGGCCAAAATCGATAAAATGAGTAAGGGTGTTTCATATGTGATACCAGAGCGTAGATGAAACGCCATCATGCCAATAAAATGCATTGACCATATTCCCATCCCCATGATCATCGCACCAATGATCAACCATACTCTTTTCTTTGCGCCGCTCGACTGGATCACCCGGCTGGCTAATTGAAGAGCTGAGTAGGAGGCGACAGCGGCGACAGCGACTGACAGAAAGACAAGCCATCCGTTGTAGCTTCCTGTTAAATGTGTCATGTAAGAAAACCTCCTGTATCTAAAAACAGACATATACTTAATATATCGGATCAAGTGGCGCCTGTGTTCACTTTTCCTTTACTTAAAAAGGGCATTCAGCATTTTTTTTGAACATTTTTTATAGTAAAATCAAATTTTATGTAAAAAAACGAAGAAAAGTGAATCATTTTGGGTTTTTTATTCGTTTAATAGGTGGCACGGTACGATTTGCAAGCATAGCCTGTCAAACTGATTATGTGTGAAAGGGATTGATAAACATCGAAGATTTTATTATTTCATTAGCTGATGCCTTTAAGAATTTGTCGTACTTCGGCATCTTTCTTGCATTATGCATTGAATTTGTTCCTGCTGAAGTGGTGTTGCCTCTTGCAGGTTACTGGGTTTCAAAAGGGGACATGGCCTTCATCGGTGTTGTGGCTGCCGGTTCTATTGGCGGTGTGGCAGGCCCCTTGACCTTGTACTGGTTAGGGCGTTACGGAGGCAGACCCTTTTTAAATAAATATGGGAAGTATTTCTTTGTGAAACCTGAGTCACTTGATAAATCGGATGCCTTTTTTGAAAAACATGGCGGATTTGTTGCGTTTAGTGGCCGGTTTATTCCAGGGGTCAGAACCCTTATTTCCATTCCGTGTGGGATTGCGAAGATGAATGTGTGGGTTTTTTGCCTGTATACGTTTTTGGCGATTACGCCAATTACATTTGTATATGTGTATCTAGGATTTGTCCTTGGGGAGAACTGGCAAGAGGTTGGAACCATTTTAGAACCATATGTATTGCCGATTGGAATTGGTATGCTCTTATTGTTTGTTCTCTACGTGTGGCTGAAACGAAGAAAAAGAAAAACAGAAACACCAACGGCTTAATCAATGGGTGGAGATAAAAAGTCACCTGTTGACAATCCGGGGTCTGTTGATTATGATATAAGTAATCTAAATATTCTTAATCCCACCAAAGGGGAGTAGCGTCCGGTTTTTACCGGAAACAAAGTCGTCATTACATGGAACCTCATTCCATCGGCTTTGTTGGCATGATTTACATATCACATGTCTAGCAAGACCTTTGCCATTACAGGCAAAGGTCTTTTTTGCATTCATAAGCCTTTGTCTGTTGTGGGACAATAGATAAAAAATAAGGAGGAATGATGATGGATGCAGCAATTATTTTAGAGTACGGGTGGGTTCTTCTCGTATTGATTGGATTAGAAGGGATTTTAGCAGCTGATAATGCGCTGGTTATGGCTGTGATGGTCAAACACCTTCCTGAAAAACAAAGAAAAAAGGCATTATTTTACGGACTTGCGGGAGCATTTGTCATGCGATTTGGTTCTCTTTTTCTTATTTCGTTTTTAGTAGATGTGTGGCAAGTTCAAGCCATTGGCGCAATTTATCTTCTATATATTTCGATTCACCATATTTTAAAATCGCACGTATTTAAGAAAAAGGAAGCAGACACAAACATGAAACAAAGCGGCTTTTGGGCAACCGTCGTGAAAGTTGAGCTTGCTGACATTGCATTTGCAGTAGATTCTATTTTAGCAGCTGTTGCATTAGCTGTGACTCTGCCAGCAACAAACCTTCCACAAATTGGCGGGCTTGATGGCGGTCAATTTATTGTCATTCTATTGGGCGGTATCATTGGTCTAGTGATCATGAGGTTTGCGGCGACTGTATTTGTGAAACTGCTTAAAACGAGACCAAGCCTAGAAACAGCGGCATTTGTCATTGTCGGATGGGTTGGCGTGAAGCTGACGCTCTATACACTTTCTCATCCAGCCATTGGGATCGTGTCCTCTCATTTCATTCATTCAACATTATGGAAAATCATTTTCTGGACGGTCCTTCTCGCGATTGCAGCATTTGGCTGGTTTTTATCAAGTCCATCAAGAAAAGGTGGCCAACAAAACGAGGAAAAACAAGAGAAGCGGCTGGAAGAGTAGGTTTTTTGAAAGAAATATCATTTCATTTTCATAACACGTATATTACAAAAAAGGGGGGGATACCCCCTTATTTCTTTGCTTTTAAACGAAACGTTGTAAAGTAGATAAAGAAATACATGTCACAATTGAGTAACAGGAAATGAATTCCTCATTCCTTCCTTTGCGCTTCCCTCATAAATTAGCTATCATAAATGAGTAATATAGGGAGAACTGAGGTGAAACCATTGCTTAGCCTTTTGTTTAAAAAGGGAAAGAAAAAGCAAACATTAGAGCAGTCGGCAATCAACATCCAACAGGGTGATACCGAGCTGCAAAATGCATTAATAGAGCAATACAAACCATTTGTCGCTAAGACGGTTTCATCCGTTTGTAAACGATATATAGATGAAAAAGATGATGAATTTAGCGTAGGCTTAATTGCCTTTAATGAAGCGATAGAAAAATACTCTGCCGAAAAAGGCAACTCACTCCTTGCATTTGCGGAGTTAATTATTAAAAGAAAAGTAATCGACTATATTCGAAAAGAAGCAAGAAACGCGCCAACGGTTCAAATGGACCTTCAAGAAAGTGAGAATGGCGAATACTCGCAAAGCATGATTGAAGCAGAGCTTTCTGCAAATGAATATAGGCGTTTAATTGAACAAGAACATAGAAGAGAAGAGATTGAACATTTTAAAGAACGATTGAAAGTATATGGTCTTACGTTTCAAGAACTGCTTGAGCATTCACCAAAGCATGCGGATGCGAGACAAAATGCCATTAAAGTGGCCCATACACTCGTGAAGCACGATGAACTGAGAACCATTTTATTTCAGAAAAAACAATTGCCAGTCAAACAGCTGGAAAAGCTAGTGGAAGTCAGCCGAAAAACGATTGAGAGAAATAGAAAATATATTATTGCGATGGCGATCATTATGACAGGTGATTATGTGTATTTGAAAGATTACCTTAAAGGGGTGCTTAATTCATGAGAAGAGGCATTATAGTAGAGAAAAACAAAAAATATGTCACACTGCTGACCCCTGATGGACAATTTCTGCGGACAAAGTATGAACAGCAAGACTATGAAATCGGTCAAGAAGTGACGTTTCCGAATGAATCACGTCTCGAAAGAAAAAGAGCCGGTTTTTTTGACCTGCTTCGTTTACGTCCGTTAAATGCAGGAATTCTATCAATTGCAGCAATTATTGTCGTGATTTTCACTATGATGCCATCTTTCTCAAGTCAAAAAGCATATGCATATATGACGATTGACATTAACCCAAGCTTTGAGCTGAAACTCGATCACAATTATCAAGTGATCGGTGTCACTCCGCTGAATAAAGATGCGAAGCAAGTACTGGCCAGTATGAAAGATTTAGAAAAAAACGACATGACCAAAGTCGTGCAGGAAATCATCGATGATTGTGATAAAAAAGGATACGTGAACCACTCTAAAAGCATTTATATTTCAACTGTTTATGAAAACAAGCGGGATCATACATACAAAACAAACGTAAAAAGTAAAATCAGCACCATCTCGGGGGAATATCAAAAGCGCAATTATAAGCTGGAAACTGTGGAAGGTGACCTGGAAACAAGAGAAAAGGCACAAAAAGCAGGCATCTCAACAGGAACTTATATTAGAAATCAAGAAATGCAAGAAAACGAACAAGAGGACGTTAAAAAAGAAGATGAAGATCCAGCAGATGACGAGGCTGTCAAAGAAGAAGAGCCGAAAAATGCTGATGAAGATCAAAAAGACGAAGACAAAAAAGAAGACATAAAGACAGACGATAGCGATGAGATGCAGCCTGATAAAGAAGCTCCTGAAGGCGAAGACAAAGAGCAGAAGGAAGTTGAGAGGGAAGAGCAAGGAGCTGTTCAAAAGCCTCACCAAACAAGCCCTAATCATGAAAATAAAGAGAAAAAGGGAAAAGAAGAAAAGGACCGCCCTTTTGAAAAAGACAAAGAGCAAAAAAAAAATCACTCGACTGATCCTGATGAAAAAAGACATCCAAATGGCACATCACGTGGTGATGCTGAAAAGCATGTAAAAAAAAACGACAGTGGTCAGAATCGTCCGTACGTCGAACGTAACAGAAATGACGTCAAACAAAAAGGGAAAAATACACCGCCTTCATACCGTGAAAACCGGGATGAGCCTACATATGAACAGTAAAAAAACGCCAGAATAGATCCGGCGTATTTCACCATGTCTTTATTTAGTTGAATGGCCCATTTGAGATTGCGCCTGCTGTACGAGTCTTTTTGTCATCTCGCCGCCAACAGAACCGTTTGAACGTGCGACTGTATCTGAACCGAGATTCACGCCAAATTCTTGAGCGATCTCGTATTTAAATTGATCTAAAGCTTGTTCTACTCCAGGAACAAGAAGTTGATTTCGATTTGCCATCACATATTCCTCCTTTCACCTCATGTTTGTTGCGCCTTCTTATTTTGAAAAAAACAGCCTGCAATTATGCTGGCAATTGCTGCACAAAAAAGCCGAGGTGATGAAGGTCACCTCGGGCTCAGTTTTAAGCCTTTTTCAGCTGAAGCGTATTCAACATCATTTCTTGCGCTGTGCTTTGCAAGTGAGAAGTGAAAACGGAGAACACGGTAGAACTGATAATGCCTTTAATCAAATGCCATTGCGGCTTCGTCAATTCTGTGAACTCTTCGTGGAGTTTGTCCGTCTGCTCTTCTGTCATTTCTCGTAAATTTGTTTCCTTTAATGGAAAATGTGTATGGTGATAAATAAAATCAAGGACGTGCGCATATGCTTCATAAAAACGGATGGGGCTGATAATATCATCCGTTCGATCTGTGATCGTATTAAATAAGGCAGATAAGATCGTACGAATAGAATCAAAATCAAATACTGATTTTAAATCCCGGACAATTAATAAAATAACGACTTGATCAATGGAGTACTTCTTGCCAAGCTCTGGATGGCCGATCATATCTTTAATATCGCGCTTGATCCAGTTTTGAATGGCTGTCGATTTAAGAGAAGTCAGTTCACACAAGTTGCCCAGCTCAACGATTTCGTTCGTTGAAAGCCCGTGCTCTGATTTTTGCTTCCGCCGTTCGAGTTTTTCAAAAAACGAAGGGATTCTTAATTCATCATATCCATGTTCCTTATCGCTTTTTACAGATAAATTCAAAAGCTGAAGCGGAGTCAGATCTCCCTCGCCTTTTAGAGAATACAGAAGTCTCGTCATGTCAATTCTCGTTAATTTAAAAGTCACCATGTTCCACCTCATTTTGTACGTCAAAAACGTGATTATTGATCTAATTCAACATCATAATCTCTTTTTAATGAAAATGCAAAATAAACTAAAATAGGACCGGTGCGTCACAATTTGTTCACTTGTTTGCGGATGCAAGTAGCGTAATCATTGAAATGACGAGGTTTGAGCCAGTATGATAAACATAGAAAACGATTCCTTTTTCCTTGCAATTTGAGACGTTTATTTTTATAATTTTATTAATAAGTTCAAATGAACTTAATATGACAGCGGAGGTTATGTATGGGTAAAAGAATATTTCTGTTTATATTAACGAACATTCTTGTTATCACTACGATTGGTATTGTCCTATCGGTTATTAGTGCAGCAACTGGTGTTGGTTCTTATATAGGAGCAGACGGAAGACTTAATATCCTTTATCTTCTTGTATTCAGTGCAGTTGTTGGTTTTGTAGGCTCGTTTATGTCACTAGCGATGTCTCGCTGGATGGCAAAAATGATGATGGGTGTGCGTGTGTTAAATCCAGAAAAGGATTCATTAACATATGATGAGCAGCAGCTTGTTGACCGCGTTCACAGACTATCAAGAGCAGCAGGCCTTTCTAAAATGCCTGAGGTCGGTATTTACCAATCATCTGAAGTAAATGCATTTGCGACAGGTCCTTCTAAAAGAAGATCGCTTGTTGCCGTATCAACTGGATTGCTTCATGAAATGGATGATGCAGCAGTTGAAGGGGTTATCGCTCACGAAGTCGCTCACGTAGCGAACGGTGACATGGTTACAATGACGTTACTTCAAGGAATCGTCAACACGTTTGTTGTCTTCCTTTCAAGAATTGCGGCATGGATCGCAAGCCGTTTCGTTCCACGTGAAGAGCTTGTGCCGATTGTTCACTTTATCGCTGTGATCGTCTTCCAAATTATTTTCTCTATCTTAGGAAGCCTTGTCGTATTTGCTTACTCTAGACATCGCGAATTCCATGCAGACCGCGGCGGTGCGGACCTTGCAGGAAAAGATAAAATGATTCATGCGCTCCGTTCACTAGAGGCGTATACATCAAGAATTAAAGATGATGATCAAGCAGCTGTTGCTACACTGAAAATCAGTGGTAAAAGAAAAGCTTCTCTTTTCTCAACACACCCTGATTTAAACGAAAGAATTAGAAGACTCGAAGCAAAATAAGAAAGATCAAAAGACATTCTGCGTAAGGATGTCTTTTTCTTTTTGATGAAAAAGTAAATAAAGCACAAAATACCTTTAAAATCTTCTCTCTTTTCATTAAAATGATATAGTATTCGAAAAGAAAGATAAAAGAAGGAATAACCATGAATCCAATGAAAAAACTAATCGACCGGCTGTCGGCTTTTCAGCTGATTGCCCTTTATTATTTTCTTGCTGTGACCGTGTCGTTCATTCTACTCAGTCTGCCAGTGGCTCACCAAGAAGGAGTCAAATGGACATTTATTGATGCGCTATTTACAGCTGTGAGTGCTGTCAGTGTCACGGGTCTGACTGTTGTCGATACGTCACAAACATTTAGTGTGACCGGGATGTGGATCCTTGCATTTGTTTTGCAAATCGGTGGTATCGGCATTATGACACTTGGTACATTCGTCTGGCTGGTTATGCGAAAAAGGATCGGCATTAAAGAAAGAAAATTAATTATGGCAGACCAAAACCAGAGCAACTTATCAGGAATTGTAAAACTCATGAAGCAGGTCTTATATTTAATCTTACTGATTGAGTTTGTAGGCGGTCTGATTTTAAGTATGTATTTTCTAAAGTATTACGATGTGCAAGGCGCTTTTTTACACGGATTTTTCTCTAGTATCAGTGCCACAACCAATGGGGGATTTGATATTACTGGAAATTCGTTAATTCCTTATAAAGATGACTATTTCGTCCAATTTATCACGATGCTGCTCATCATTTTTGGCGCTATTGGCTTTCCGGTACTTGTCGAAGTAAAGGATTATTTATTCAATCAAGACCGAAAACATGCATCGTTTTCATTGTTTACGAAAATTACAACGATCACGTTTGGTCTCCTTGTTGTCGTTGGGGCAATTGGGATTTATGCACTTGAAGCTCGGTTTACTTTTCTAGGGAAGAGCTGGCATGAAATCTTGTTTTATTCTTTGTTTCAATCAACAGCTACCAGAAGTGGCGGGCTTTCGACATTAGATATTACGCAATTGACAGAGCCGACACTGTTATTTTTATGTTTGCTGATGTTTATCGGGGCATCTCCAAGCTCGGTAGGGGGCGGAATTCGGACAACCACGTTTGCCCTTAATTTACTTGCTTTGTTTCACTTTGCGAGAGGAAATAAGTCCATTAAAATCTTTAAAAGAGAGCTTCATCAAGCGGATATTAATAAATCCCTCATGGTGACGATGATGGCCTTTATTTTAGTGTTTGGTGCTACGTTTCTGTTAACTTTATCAGACCATCATACACTTCTTGAAACTTTATTTGAAGTTTGTTCTGCCTTTGGAACAACGGGACTGTCGCTCGGAATTACGTCTGACTTGTCGGTATTTGGTAAGTGTATTATTATGGTGGTCATGTTTATAGGACGGATTGGAATTCCAAGCTTCTTGTATTTAATTGGCCGCCGGGAAAGTGAAGCGAATTATCATTATCCGAAAGAGCGTGTGATCATCGGCTAACCAGCATTCCTACTGAATGCTGGTTTTTTTATTTCCATTATATAACTGGCTAAATCACAAGGGATGTTCGCAATCTATAGGTAAGAGGTGAAAGAGACGTGCTGGATGTGTTATGGAAAGCAATTGTAATGCTGCTCGTTGGTACCTTGCTGCTGAGAATAGCAGGACCTAAATCCATTAGTCAATTAACGGTTCAACAGACAGTCATCATGATTTCAATTGGATCGATTATTATCCAACCCTTCATTGAGCATAATTTACTTGAAACCATTTATGCGGCCGCCATTTTTATTGTGGCGCTTGTGATTATGGAAAAGCTGTCGATCCAATTTGATTTTTTTGAAAAGTTGGTTTCAGGGAAGTCTGTGGTGATTTTAGAGGATGGAGAAATGCTTGATCACAAGCTGAAAAAAACGCGGCTGACAAGGGACCAATTCAAAATGCGCTTAAAGCAGCAGGGCATCACAGACATCAGCAGTCTCAAAAAAGCAACGCTAGAAGCGAATGGGCAAATTGGATATGAGTTAAAGCCTGAGGAAAAACCAGTGACAGTCAAACAAATGAAAGAGCTATTTGATCAATTGAGCGAAGAACTAAACATGTTAAAAAGGAATGATGACAGATGAAAAGAAAAACAGCAAAAAATGAAGCACTCACGAATAATATGACGCCTACAGAAAGCATGGCACACGATCAAGGACAAACACAATTTGACGAGCAATCAGAAGACCGCCAGGCGAACCGAAATTCTCATCAAGGTAAACAGGGGGGAGCATCTCGTGACTAAAAAACATGTGAAAAGTAAAGACATGAAAGACCATAAAAAACCGATGAACCCCGATATCTTGGAAGAGGAATTTGGCAGCGAGCTAGGAGATATAAACAGCAGTAAATGGATTGATACTTTAATGAAGCCTAAAAAAAACGATGTATGTCATACTGAACAGAAAAACAAAAAATAAATAGAAAAAAACGATCCTGAGAGATCGTTTTTTCTATTTAATATAACTGTTTTGTCTGCCAGTAATGCTTCGCATCAGACTGGTCATTTTGAGCTCGATGACTGGTTGTGCAACAGTTTTAACAAATGTACTAGATAGGGTAAAGGTTAAGAGGACCGTAAGTAGCAATAGAATCAATACACTTGCCGTATTTAGAGCCCAATCATCAAACCAAGTCGTTCTTAAAAGCTTAATCACAAAGCCATGAAGTAAATAGACATATAAAGTTCTTGTGCCCCATTTGGTAAAAAAGAACCGGCGGGTTGGGACTAATGCAAAGAAACTAAAGGTAGCAGCAAATGCAAGTAAATACCATGCCATTCGTTTCATCGCTGCAATGAGTCCTTCATCTCCAAGAGAAGCGTAAGACTGTGACCCAAATAAAAAGGAATAATCGAATTCATAAAAATAGCAAAACATGAACACGGCCATCAGTACAAGAAGTGCAGTCAGTTTCCCTTTGCTTGTTCGGATAAATTCAAAGTGCTGCTTTTTTAAATAAAAGCCAGCTAAAAACATCGGCAAAAAGACAAATGTACGAGATAGGCTGAGTGTATCGCTAATGCTGTCCACGTAACCGACAAGTAACGCCATCGATAAACTGACGATCATTGCCCAGTGGAATGGCAGTTTTGAAAAAGGAATAAGTAGTAAGTTCCAAAAGAATAAACTGATTAAAAACCATAAAGACCATTGCGGATCAATCGGATTTAAGTTAGAGATGCTTTGATCCTGTAAGAAATAATAATACACAGAATAGATGACCTGAAAAATCAAATATGGGATGATCAGCTTAACTGCGACTTTTTTCATAAAACCTGGTTTTCTAAAACCTTTGGCAAAGAAGCCAGACACCAATATAAAAGCGGGCATATGGAATGTATAAATAAATTTATATAAGTAGAGTATCCAGTCATTATCATGTATGAATGACCGTAACAAATGACCAAAAACAACTAGAAAAATCAGAAGAAATTTTGCATTATCAAAATAACTGTCTCTCGTGGATGTCATAACATCACCTTTCCTGCTTCATTTCGAACATAAACGTTCTAAGTGCACTGTTCCCTCATTTGCCCCATTTTAAAATACAAATTGGCTCATTTCGCTATTTGATGTGAAATTGTAGAGCGGTTGTAAAAGAAGCGTAAGAAAAGAGAATCGTTATACAATCGTGTCATCCAAATGAAACAAATGAAGCAAGCCTCGTGTAAAAAGTTCTCTTTTTTTATGAGTCGAATGAAGGAACAATGAAAATCTTGTAGAAATATTGTAGAGGAATGAGGCTGGAAAAGGAGTGTAAGAGAATGACTGAAACGCTCGATGGTGCGAAAAATATCAGAAAATTAGAAAAAGAAAACGAATATTTGCGAAATGAATTGATACAGCACAAAATGCTGTTAAATAAGACGTTAGATGCCATTTTTATATTTGATCAGCACCTCAACATTATTCAAGCCAATGAAGCGACATGTAGGCTTGTGCAAACACCGAAAGAAGACCTCCTCAATAAATCCGTTCTAGATTTCCTATACGGCATCCCGAAAAACAAAATTGACTGCTCACTTGAGATTTTTTTTCGAAAAGGAACGTTAAAAAGAGAGATCTCCATTCAACTTGAAAATGGAGAGACAAAATATATTGAATTTGTAGCAGAGCACGACGTGGTGAATCAACAATATATTGTCGTCATGCGTGATATTTCTTCAAAGAAAATATTAGAGCGAGAACGCTCGATGAATGAGCAGCTGTTTAAAGATTTATTTGATCGAGCGATTGACGGTATGGTCATTTTTGATCAGGATGGTTGTATGATTGACGCCAATCACTCTTTTTGCCAGAGCTTTGAACTTCAAAAAACAGATTTAACAGACCGCTACTTAAATGAATTTGTTGAAGAAGAAAACCTTCCAGCGCTCCAGCAGCTCTTAACTTCATTGAAAGAAACAGGGAAAGCAAAGGGAGAACTTCCTGTTACCCTTCAATCTGGGCAGAACAAATTATTCGAACTGACCATCACATCCAATGTGATGAGTGGTTTTTACATGTCCATCATGCGTGATATTACAGAAAAAAGATTAATGGAAGAAAAGCTGCTAAAAAGTGAAGAACGTTTTAGAGAAATATTCGAAAATGCGATGGATGCCATCATCATTTGGGCGGATGATGGAGAGATTGTCAGGGCAAATGAATCCGCCTGCCGAATTTTCGAATTACCGATGCAGCAGCTGATTGGCAAGAAACTCATGGATTTTCTAGTCAAATCTGATCGCAGATACCGGCCGACAAGAAGACGGTATATCAGGAATCTTGAAATCAGAGAAGAACTCCTCTTTAGAATGGCGAATGGCCAATTCAAAGAGCTTGAGTTCACCTCTAAGCATGCGGTATTAGAAGGGCAGCACTTAACCATTTTACGGAATGTCAGTGACAGAAAGCGAATGGAAGAGGAGCTGCGAGAAAGTGAGCTCAAATTCCGTAAAGTATTTAATGGCTCTATGGATGGCATTGTTCTTTTCGATAATCAATACCGAATTATTGATGTGAATCCATCCGCAAGTGAACTGCTTGGCCTCAAAGATGATCACTTAACGGAAATGAATCTTTTTCATATCCTTGCGCCATATCAAATTGAAAATTTGGCGCAGCCAGCTCAGGCGATGTCATTAGATGAGATGGACAATGAAGTTCCATTTGTGCTGAACCATCCAGATCAACGTATTTTGGAGTTTTCTTTTAAACGAAATATTATTCATAACATGAATTTGGCCATCTTTAGAGATGTGACTGAACGCAAGGAATTAGAAGAGCGGGTAAGAAAATCGGATACGCTTCATGTTGTCGGAGAGCTTGCCGCTGGAATTGCCCATGAAATTAGAAATCCAATGACGGCTTTAAAAGGCTTCATTCAGCTGCTCAAAGGAAACATTGAAGGGGAGTATTCGCTCTATTTTAATGTCATTACATCAGAGCTAAAAAGAATCGAATCCATCATTACAGAATTTTTGATTTTAGCGAAACCGCAGGCCATCATCTATGAAGAAAAAAATGTCGTGCAAATTGTCAAAGACACGATGGACCTTCTTCACGCACAGGCCAATCTTGGCAATGTGCAAATGCACTTAAATGTGCTGGATGATATTCCGCTCATCTACTGTGAACAAAATCAGTTAAAGCAAGTCTTTATTAACATTTTGAAAAATGCGATTGAAGTAATGCCTCAGAAAGGAAATGTTTACGTGAGCATTCAAAGGAAGGGGGAGGAGCACATTGTGATTTCTCTTCGTGATGAAGGCTGCGGCATGACAGAGGATAAACTAAAGCGTCTCGGAGAACCATTTTATACAACAAAAGAAAGAGGCACTGGACTTGGGTTAATGGTTAGTTATAAAATTATTGAAGAGCATCAAGGAACCATTGAAGTAGAGAGTGAAGAAGGGGTCGGAACAGTGTTCCATCTCACGCTTCCACTCCGGCAGCAGAAACAAGAAGGGGAGCTTTAATGTGTATTATACAGTCTATACCGCACCAATCGGGGCATTATACATACTAGAGAAAGATGGTGCCATCATTGAAGTGAAGTTTGATGATGAATCGTTTTTGGTCAAAGAACAGAGAGGCCATTTTAAACAAGAAGACACGCCTGTATTAAAAGAAGCGAAAAAACAGCTGGATGAGTATTTTAAGGGCGATCGGAAAGTGTTCGATCTCCCGCTTAAGCAAGCAGGCTCTCCGTTTCAAGAGCAAGTGTGGGAGGCACTTTCTACTATTCCGTATGGTGAATCAAAAAGCTATGCTGATATTGCAGAAGCGATCGGCAATCCAAAGGCTGTCAGAGCCATTGGACAAGCTAATAGACGCAATGCATTGCCAATTTTTATCCCGTGTCACCGGGTCATTGGAAAAGACAGGACTCTGACTGGCTATGCAGGGACGAAGACAGGGATGAAAGCGATCCTGTTAGAATTAGAAGGCATCCCATTTGTTCAAAAATAAATGAATTGACCTGTTCCAAATGTTTAGCGAGCGACATATCCTTTTATTAAGCTAAAAAAGTTGGTCTAGGGAAAAAGGAGGCTGCTAACATGTTATGGGGCAAAAAAGATAAAATGTACGCCGTCACATCACTATGTGTCAAAATGAAGGTGTTGACAGAAGAACAGAAAAAAGAAATATTAGCAAAAACGAACGAAACAAAAAAGCGCGGTGCTCTTAAATGATAAGAACCCCGCGCTTTTGTTTGATTAAAGTGACGCGCTTTCGGTGAATAGTGCATCAATCTCTTCTGTATAGTTGGAAGTGATAATGCCTTTTTCTGTAATGATACCGGAAATGAGATGGTGAGGAGTGACATCAAAGGCAGGGTTAAATACCTGCACGTCAGGAGGCGCAATTTGGATGCCGTTTAATTCCTTTACTTCCTGCGGGTCGCGTTCTTCAATCGGAATATCTGATCCATCCTGAGTTGACACATCAAAGGTCGAAAGAGGCGCTGCCACAAAAAATGGAATTTGAAAGTGTTTAGCTAAAATAGCCAGACTTAACGTTCCAATTTTATTTGCTGTATCACCGTTTCTAGCGATTCGATCTGCACCAACAATAACGGCAGAAATTTGTTTTTCTTTCATCGTATGGGCTGCCATATTATCCGTGATAAGCGTCACATCTACGCCGCCCTGCATCAATTCCCATGTCGTCAGACGAGCGCCTTGAAGGACAGGACGTGTTTCACATGCGTAAATGTGAAGATCGAGGTTTTTCTTTTTCGCTAAATAAAAGGGTGCAAGCGCTGTTCCATACCGGCTTGTGGCAATGGAGCCTGCGTTACAAATGGTCATAATTCGATCACCAGATTTAAAGAGCTGAAGAGCATTTTGACCGATTTGCCGACATGTTTCTTCATCTTCGATTTGAATTTGAATGGCTTCATGGACAAGATCAGTTTTGGCTGCATTCACCGAAGCAGCACGCTGAGTGCGCTGATAAAGCCGGTCTAATGCCCAGGCAAGGTTTACAGCGGTTGGACGAGCACTGTTTAAATATTCTTTTAGGCGAGCGACTTCTCGCTTAAAGAGATCAATGTCTTCTGTATCAATCTCTTGTGCACTAAGTGCGAGCCCAAAAGCCGCTGTAATGCCAATAGCAGGTGCTCCGCGCACTTTTAGCGTCACAATGGCATCATACACATCTTCTTTTGTATATAAATGCTCAAACACGGTTTCAGCAGGTAATTTTTGCTGATTCAAAATGTTGATACGGTTTTCTTCCCATTCGACGGAACGGGGAACTTCAAATTCTTTAGACAAAACTCGTCACTCCTTTACAGTTTGCTGGAATAATGCGACGAGGTCAGACGCTGTTTCCACTGCTTGATATTGTTTGATCAATGTTTTTCCTAGTGTAAGTGCTGCTTTTTTCTGCTGAATCCTTCTAGAATGTGATGGAATCGCATCGAGATCAGCCGCATGCGCAAGACCGATGGTTCGGCGAACAAGCTCACAGCCAGCAAAGCCGGTGGCCTCTTTTAAAATACGGTCAAAGGTTGTTTCTAAAAAGCTGTCCGATACACTAAACGCTTCAATACTGTCTTCTTTCCATGCTTTTGTGAACACTTCTTTGAATGTTGCCCACACATTGACGACATGATCAAAAAGGTGCTGCTGATCCTGCTCATTCTCATGAGATAAAGCATTGATGAACAAATTGGCAATAAAGTGACCGATATCGAATCCGAAAGGACCGTAAAAAGCGAACTCTGGATCAATGATTTTCGTTTCCGCTTCGTTTGCAAAAATACTGCCTGTATGAAGATCTCCATGTACCAGTGTTTCAGCAGAGGTTAAGAAGATCCGTTTCAATTCGGCTGCTTTTGCTTGCAGTTCAAGATCAGCCCATAGTGCTTCTGCCTCTTCCCTTAATTCCACTTCGAAGTTATTCGTTTCGCTGTCAAAGAAAGGATCTGTGAAGACGAGTTTCTCTGTAATGTCACAAAGATCAGGGTTTGTAAACTGCTTCACGAATTGTTTTTTGATTTTAGGATTTGTGGCAAAGTCAGACGTGTAAAATAGTGTTTTGCCTAAAAATTCTCCGACATGATCTGATAAATACGGATAATGTTTTCCGGCAATTAGCCCTTTTCTGACGATTTCAAGGTGTGATAGATCCTCCATTGCCGTCACTGCAAGAGCTGTATCCGAATAATAGACGGCTGGTACGAGATGTGGTGCATACTCTGACTGCTTGATGAGTGCTGCACTTTCAATTCTTGCACGGTCTAATGTCAGCGGCCAGCTTTCTCCAACGACCTTTGCATAAGGAAGAGCCTGCTTGATAATCAGTCCTTTTGCTTGTTTGTGATCATAAATATGAAAGACGTAATTTAAATTTCCGTCGCCAATTTCAGTACAGGTCAAATGACTGCTTTCTTGAATCAATCCAAGTCTAATGGCTAATGCAACTGCCGAACTCTCTGTTAATTCTTCATATGATGCCGTAAGTGTAACCAATTGCTTCCCCTCCAAATCATATAAAAAAGCCTCTTTCTCCTGAGAGAAAGAGGCTTGATGGCGTGTATGCTCGAAGCCTCTCTTATCTCTCAGCACATACGTCTGATGGAATTAGCACCGTGCCCTATAAGACAATAAATTGTCTTGGCGCTGTTCTTGCTGCGCCCCACTTCACAGTGGTATTAACGGTCGGTTGCTGTTGGGGTCAAAAGGCCAAATCCCTCGCCCAACTCTCGATAAGAGAAATCAATATGTAATTGTTTCATGTCTGCTTGCATTTCTTAATTCTAGATATTATCAGAGCTGCAGTTCACATGTCAATCTTTTTTCAAAATTGCTTTACAATTCATAAAACAATCCATTACAGTGATTGTATTGTCACGTAACTTGAATAGAAGGTGAAAAAATGGAATTCCAGCAATCGGATGTATTGAAACATTTACCGAAACAATTTTTTGCGTCGCTTGTTCAAAAAGTGCAGAAAAAAATGCAGGAAGGGGCAGATGTGATTAATTTAGGTCAAGGAAATCCTGATCAGCCCACTCCTCCACATATTGTGAAAGCGATGCAGGAAGCGGTAGCAAAACCTGAAAATCATCAATACTCCTCATTCCGCGGGACAGCGAAACTAAAAAAGGCCGCAGCTGCTTTTTATGAAAGAGAATATGGCGTCACGCTTGACCCAAAGACAGAGATTGCTATCTTATTTGGAGGAAAAGCGGGACTAGTCGAATTGCCGCAATGTTTACTGAATCCAGGTGATACGCTGCTTGTTCCAGACCCAGGATATCCTGATTACTGGTCAGGCGCTGTGCTTGCCGGAGCTCATATGGTCACAATGCCTCTTCTTGAACAAAATGATTTTTTGCCTGACTACCACCAACTGTCAGAAGAGGATAAGAATCAAGCAAAATTGATGTACTTAAATTACCCAAATAATCCGACTGGTGCGACTGCAACCCGGACATTTTTTGAAGATACTGTTGCGTTTGCGAGTGAAAATAAGATGTGTGTAGTCCATGATTTTGCATATGGCGGCATAGGATTTGACGGCGAAAAGCCCCTCAGTTTCCTGCAAATAGACGGAGCAAAAGAGACAGGTATTGAAATCTATACATTGTCCAAAACGTATAATATGGCTGGATGGAGAGTCGGTTTTGCAGCAGGGAATGCCTCTGTTATCGAAGCCATTGAGCTTTATCAGGATCACCTGTTTGTGTCACTGTTTAAAGCAACTCAAGATGCAGCAGCAGAAGCACTTTTAAGCGATCAAACGTGCGTCCAAGTACAAAATGATCGGTACGAAAAAAGACGAAACACTTGGATTGCTGCATGCAAAGAGATTGGCTGGGACGTCAGTGCGCCAAAGGGCTCGTTTTTTGCTTGGTTAAAGGTGCCTGAAGGATATACATCGGAAACTTTTTCTGATGTATTATTAGAAAAAGCACATGTTGTTGTTGCACCGGGGAATGGCTTTGGTGCTCACGGTGAAGGCTACGTCAGAGTCGGTCTTTTAACAAGTGAGGAGCGGCTAAAGGAAGCCGCTGATCGTATCGCTGCCTTGCAGTTATTTGAAAAAAAGCCATTGACAACGTAAAAAAATGGTGCGATAATTCAGGCAATATTTAAGAAAATTGAATATTCTTATCAAGAGTAGGCAGAGGGACTAGCCCAATGAAGCCCGGCAACCGACTTCCATGAAGCACGGTGCTAATTCTTGCAGCAAGCGCTGAGAGATAAGATTCGGATGAATGAGACGAAACCTCTTTAACGCGCTGATCAAGCACTTAAAGAGGTTTTTTTATTGACCATATACAGGACGCAATCGAAAGGGGATTCCTAGTGAGTGAACTACTGGCAACATACGTACTAACACATCGAGAGGATGAACAAATAGACCGAAAAGCAGAGCAGATCGCACTTGGGTTAACGGTCGGGTCATGGACGGACTTGCCGCAGCTCAAAAAGGAGCAGCTGAAAAAACATAAAGGCCGTGTGGTGAGCGTAAAAGAACAGTCCCCCGCAATTGGTGGTCTGTATCAATCAGAGGTGACCATTGCTTATCCTGAGGCGAACTTTTCAGCTGATATACCAGCGGTGTTTACGACGATTTTTGGAAAGCTTTCACTGGATGGGAAAGTAAAGCTCGTCGATATCGAATTTTCGGAAAGGTTTAAACGCTGTCTGCCAGGACCGGTATTTGGCATTGAGGGGATACGAAAGAAAGTAGGCGTGTTTGATCGGCCGCTATTGATGAGTATATTTAAAGGCGTAATCGGCCGTGATATGGAGGATTTAAAAGAACAGCTCCGCTTACAGGCTTTAGGTGGAGTAGACTTCATCAAAGATGATGAGATTTTATTTGAAAGCCCATTAGCGCCTTTTGAAGATCGAATCAAGGAAGGAAAAAAGATATTAAAAGAAACATATGAAGAGACAGGACATCGCACGCTTTATGCTGTTAATTTAACTGGTAGAACTTTTGATTTGAAAGATCGAGCAAGAAAGGCAGCCGAACTAGGGGCTGATGCGCTTTTATTCAACGTTTTTGCCTATGGACTTGATGTCATGCAAAGCTTAGCTGAAGACCCAGAGATCCCATTGCCGATCATGGCACATCCAGCAGTGAGCGGTGCAATGACATCCTCTCCAGACTATGGATTCTCGCATTCCCTTCTTTTAGGCAAATTAAATCGATATGCTGGCGCTGATTTAAGTCTTTTTCCCTCTCCTTATGGATCAGTCGCCCTTCCGAAAAAAGATGCCTTTGGCATTTTCGAAGCATGTGTGAAAGAGGATACAGTTCAACAAACATTTCCTGTTCCTTCAGCAGGCATTCACCCGGGAATGGTGCCGATCTTAATCAAAGATTTTGGACTTGATCATGTCATTAATGCAGGCGGGGGAATTCACGGACATCCGCGGGGAGCAATCGGAGGAGGGAAAGCCTTTCGTTCGATCATTGATGCGGTGGTCAAAAAAGAGTCTATCGAAGAAAAAGCATCAACTTGTCAAGACTTACAAGCAGCACTTGATCTTTGGGGAAGGGTAGCAGAATAAATGAAAAAACCAATTGTATGTTGTGATTTTGATGGCACGATTACGAAAAATGATAATATCATTCGCATCATGAAGCAGTTTGCTCCAAAAGAATGGACGAAATGGAAGGATGGTGTTCTAGCAAAAGAGATCACGATCCAAGAAGGCGTCGGACAGATGTTTCAGTTACTGACGAGTGATCAGAAAGAAGCCATTCGGTCATTTATTTTAGAGGATACAGAGATTCGTGAAGGATTTGAACAGTTTGTCGATGATGTCAAAAAAGCAGACATTCCTTTCTATGTACTCAGCGGCGGTATGGACTTTTTTGTCTATCCCATCCTTGAAGGGATTGTCGAACAAGAGAATATTTATTGTAACCATGCATCATTTAAAGAAGACCATATTCAAATTGAATGGCCGCATACTTGTGATTCAGAATGCCAAAATGGCTGTGGCTGCTGCAAGCCTTCCATTATTCGAGAGCTGACGCAGGAAGATGATTTTATTATCATGATTGGTGATTCAGTGACTGATATTGAGGCAGCGAAACATGCGGATCTCACGTTTGCACGTGATTATTTACTGAACGAATGTAAAGAGCTAGGGCTCGTACATAAAGAGTATGAAACATTTGTTGATCTAAAAGCGCAATTTGATCAAATAAAGGAAGTGAAGGAATGGCAGACGAGAAGAGTAAACGCTGGAAGGAACTAGCAGACGTCAAACGTGAATTGGCACAAAGAGACTGGTTTTACGGAACGAGCGGCAATTTATCGATAAAAGTGTCGGATGATCCCATCTCGTTTTTGGTGACGGCAAGCGGCAAAGATAAAAGAAAAGAAACCGACGAAGATTTTGTTCTTGTTGATGCAGCAGGTCAGCCGGTTCATCCGAATGAGCCGCTCAGGCCATCAGCTGAAACACTGCTTCACACATACGTTTATGAGCGGACGAAAGCAGGATGTTGTCTTCACGTCCACACGATCGATAACAATGTCATTTCTGAGCTGTATGGCGATAAAGGAGAAGTTCGTTTTAAAGGCAACGAAATTATTAAAGCGCTTGGTTATTGGGAAGAGGATGCAGAAGTCACTGTTCCTATTATTGAAAACCCAGCTCATATTCCGCACCTTGCAGAGCAATTTGCAGTGCACCTGACGGACGATGCTGGTGCTGTACTCATTCGTAATCATGGCATCACCGTTTGGGGGAAAACCGCATTTGAAGCCAAACGAGTCTTAGAGGCTTATGAATTTTTATTTACCTATCATTTGAAAGTAGCGCTTTATCAAAAGCAGCTTGTTAAATAAAAAGGAGGAAACACACATGGCGACCATTTACATTCATAATGAAGAGAACACGTTACTTGAGAACGAACAAGAGGTCCGGGCGTATTTAGAACAGCAAGGGGTCATTTATGAACATTGGGATATTGAAAAACTACCAAAACAGTTATCAGAAAAGTACGATTTAACAGATGATGAAAAGGAAGAAATTTTAACTGTGTTTCAAGAGGAAATAAAGAGTATTTCCGAGCGAAGAGGATACAAAGCGCAGGATGTGATTTCATTATCAGATGCGACCCCTAACCTTGATGAACTGCTTCAAAACTTTAAACGTGAACATCATCATACAGATGATGAAGTCAGATTTATCGTGAGCGGTCATGGAATTTTTGCCATTCAAGGCAAAGATGGTGTCTTTTTTGATGTGAGACTGAATCCAGGTGATTTAATTTCTGTGCCTCCGAATATTCGTCACTACTTTACACTTCAAGAAGATCGTCAAGTCGTCGCAGTTCGTATATTTGTCACAACTGAGGGCTGGGTGCCAATTTACGAAGAAGAAACGGTTTAATAGTGGGAGCTGATCATTTCGCATGAGGCGGAAGATCAGCTTTTTTTTAGGAAAATAGACATAAAATGAGAGAGAAAATAGTTGATTTTGGTCTTCTGCATAGGATAAAATTCTGTTTAATCAATGTGTCAGTCCTGTCCAATTTTGAAGTTTACCCCCAGAATTCATTGGGTAAAAGGTCTTTAGGCTGTAAAAAATTAAATAAAATAAGCATATTTAATTTAATTTACAAATAAAGTATAATTTTGGTGTCGGATCATTTAGAGCGTAGACAGACGAATTCAGAGCGGGAGCTGAGATCATGAATATTTATGTACGGAAAGAACAGCTATTAATGTCAATTGATGAAAAGAGAAGACAAATGGTAGAAGCTGCTCAAGTAGAAGGCTATACAGGTGAGACGACAATTAAATATAGTCAAGAACTGGACAACCTGATGAATGAGTATCAGTATCTTCTTTTTCATGAACAACAATCTGTTGCTTCCTTTCATGATCTTGTATCACAAATGAGTCTCCTTTCTGTTAATCGTCCTTCTTATTGACATCAAAAAACCGGTCTTGCCATTAGCAAAACCGGCTGAATGCTTCAGCTATTAGTGTGCAGAAGGGAGCATGATGATCACGGTTGTTCCTTTATTCACTTCGCTCTCGATATCGATTGTCCCCCCATACATCGAAATAATTCGTTTACACACAACAAGCCCAAGACCTGTTCCTTTTTCCTTCGACGTAATAAAAGGGAGGAAGATATGTTTCAGCATCTCTTCTGGTATACCTTCACCTGTATCTTTCACTTTTATGATGACCTGTTCTTTTTCAGCCTCAATGACAATCTTCAAATGACCGCCATTTGGCATCGCTTCTAACGAGTTTTTCGCTACATTTAATACAACTTGTTTAATGTGATCCTTCGTGCAATACACGCCAACATCTTGAATGGTATTGATTTGCAAATCAACCTCGACATTATAAAGGTTCGCCTCAGAAAATACAATTGGCATGATTTCACTGACAATTTCTTTCACAGAATTATTTTGCCACTTTTCAGCCGTTGGTTTTCCAAGCACAAGAAACTCACTGACGATTTGATTAATCCGTTTAATTTCTTCCTCGATGACAGAAAAATAAAGCTGATCCTCTTCTGAACGATACTTCTTTTGCAAAAGTTGAATAAACCCGCTAATGCCTGTTAATGGATTGCGAATTTCATGGGCTGTACTTGCCGCGAGTGTTCCAATGAGTTCAAGTTTTTGTGCTTCATTTTGGTGGCGTTCCTGCTGGGTTTGCCGTCTTAAAATGATATATTGGACGAGTGTGAATAAGATATTTAAGAGAATAAATGCACTGGATAAAGGAAACAGCATCACAGACAGTACTTCACTTGTTGTCGCACGCTGCGGAAAAACCTCCAGCTTCCAGCTGTTTTCATCTAAATATGTAGACACGGTACTATCACTTTCAGATGCTGGCTGTGGACCACTTGTAAACACAACGTCTCCATTTTGATTCAGCATCTTAAAATGAAGCTCTGGGTTTAATACATTCATAATATTTCTTAAATAATCAATTTGAATCGCAGCGACTAGCACATCCGTGACTTCGTCGTTTTCATTCAAAACAGGGACACAAATGGAGAGAATCCGCTGCTTAGTAATGCGGCTTACATAGTTATCTGTGATGACGGTCTGTTTTGTGACTTGAATACGTTTAAAGTAATCTCTAAATGACAGGTTGATTTTTTCCTTTAATGGTGTGGTGCTGGCTGTGACATTTCCTTTTTGGTCTAGGAGATACAGGCCTGAAAAACGAGGTTCTTGTTTATAGATTTTCTCTAGGATGTTTTGTACTCTTTTCGTTTCAAGCGGCTGGTCAAATCCCATGGCAAGGGAAGTTAGTCTTGCTTCTGTTTCACTGATTAAATAATTCATTTGGTTTTTGTGAATATTTAACATAAGTGTAGCGGTTTGTTTGTTTTTTACATCAATTTTCTCAGTTTCTTTTTCGTAGATAAAATAACTAATGATGAGGGTTGGAATCACGACCAAAATAAGGTAAAGCTTGATCTTCTTCCAAAACCCTTTCAGTATACTCATGATTCATCGCTCCAACGTATTACCTAATAGACTTATTATAGCATTGAACCTATCTTTATTACGATGACTTGTGAGATTTTTAAAAAATTAGGTGATTCGTTCTGGTCTCTTTTTCATGCTAAAAATGGTTCAACATGTTGACATTTTACTTATTGTTTATTAATGTCACATTAGTGGGTTGCATTTCATAAAGGATGATAAAAAATGGAAAATCATAATGTTGAGAAATCTTTGAAATTATTTATTGTACTATCACGTGCCTATCGCTCCATTAATCACCACATGAACAAACATATTGTGAAGCACGGTCTGAATCCGACTGAATTTGCTGTATTAGAATTGCTGTATCATAAAGGTGATCAGCCGCTTCAGCAAATAGGTGATAAGATCTTACTCGCAAGCGGAAGCATCACGTATGTGGTTGATAAATTGGAGAAAAAAGAACTCCTTAGCCGGAAAGCTTGTGCAGAAGACCGCAGGGTGACATTTGCACATATTACGGAGCAGGGAAGAGCGTTGCTTGATGACATCTTCCCAGATCATGCAAAAGAGATTCACGAGATGATCAGTGTGCTTAGTGAAGAGGAGAAGGATGCCTGCATCGATATGCTCAAACATGTAGGACTTCGTGCCAAGCATTTATATGATCATAAAGAATAAACAAAGGAAGCCGTTGGCTTCCTTTTTAGTATGTAAACTAGACTAATCCGCGCATATGGTGTCAGTCCTACGCACCGATAAACGACAAGAGCTTTCAATCGCGCTCATAAGAAAGACAAAGGACTAAAATAAACATCATTTTAGCCCTTTGTCATGATCTGAAAGGAAGCTGCTGGCTTCCTATTTATTTTGCTTTTTTCTCAATTGGCAAAATAAGAACTTCGACGCGTCTGTTTTTACTTCTGCCTTCTGCGGTATCGTTAGAGGCAATCGGTTTAAATTCACCGTAACCTTTTGTGCTAAAGTTCTCTTGGTCTAGGTTGCTGTTTTCAAGGAGAATATTTAAAAAGTTGACCGCACGAATGGCGCTTAAATACCAGTTGGATTCAAATTCAGAATTCCGAATCGGAACGTTATCTGTATGTCCGCTAATGACGATGTCACGAGCAGGGTTAATGACGAGCAGCTTGGATATTTCTTTGGCTAACGGAACATCCTGCGAGCGGATCACCGCTCGCCCAGAATCAAAGAAGATGCTGTCTTCAATTGTAATAAGCAGACCTTCATCCGTCAGCTTTGTTTCAAGCTTCGAACCAAGTTTTTTATCCGCAATGAATGAATCTACTTGCTTTTTAACCTTTGTTAATACCGCTTGATCACGAGCTTTCGCTTTTGCTTCTTCTTCTTCATCTTCTGCGGATTTTTTGGTTTGATTGCTGTTTTCTGTTTCTTCGGTGCTCTGCATGCTTGATTGGTCCATTACGCCAGTGCCGCCAGTAAAGACAACATTAAACGATTTAGCCATCTGTTCATATTTTGCCGCATCAATGGAGCTAGATGCAAACAGCACAATGAAGAGGGCGAGAAGAAGCGTAAGAAGATCGGCGTAAGGGATCAGCCAAGACTCATCTACATGGTCTTCATGATCATGTTTTTTACGTTTCCTAGCCATTCTGTTTTTCTCCTTCTTCAATGACAAGATTTGCACGTTCTTTTGCTGGTAAGTACATCAGAAGTTTTTGCTCAATGACCTTTGGAGACTGGCCTTCAAGGACAGAAAGAATCCCTTCAATCATAATGAGACGAAGCTTTACTTCTTCTTTTGATTTACGCTTCAGCTTGTTGGCAAATGGATGCCACAACACATACCCTGTAAAAATCCCTAGCAGTGTGGCGACGAATGCAGCACTGATCGCATGTCCAAGTGCTTCAATGTCTCCCATGTTTGCAAGTGCGGCAATAAGTCCGACAACGGCACCAAGTACCCCTAGAGTCGGAGCGTATGTACCAGCTTGTGTAAAGATTAATGCGCCTGACTGATGTCTCTCCGACATGGCATCGACTTCTTCTGTTAAGACGTCGCGAATAAATTCAGCACTTTGACCGTCAACCGCCATGCTTAAGCCGTTCTTTAGAAAATCGTCATCGACTTCCTCAAGATTTGCCTCTAATGCCAAAAGACCTTCACGACGAGCAATTTGTGCCCAGTTTGAAAATAGAGGAATCATTTCTTGTATCGTTGGAAGCTTGCTATCTTTGAAAATTTTGCCGAATAATTTTGGTGTTTTCTTAATTTCACTAGATGGGAAGGCAATGACAACAGCTGAAATTGTCCCAACCACAATGATCAATATAGCCGCCGGGTTGATAAGAGCGGTTAGACTCACACCTTTCAAAACCATACCGACACTCAGTGCAATAAATGCTAAAATAATACCAATTAACGATGTTTTGTCCATTATCTCACCAAATCCTTTAACTATCTTTTTCTATAGTTAATATCGGTGTCTTCTAGAAGGGTTTTAGTCAGAATATAAAATTAAGACAGTTTATGTGAAGAAATTTTGACGAAAGCGCTTTCTGAAAGCCGTAAAAAAAGAAACTCCCTCATATAAAAGGGAGTTTTCAGCGTGTAGACAAACCCTCGCATTCTTTGTCAGTCCTGCGCTCTGGTGCTCACGAATGCCAAATTCGCTCCGCGCCAGTACTCGTCCTTCCTAAGGCTGCAAAGGTTTTCTATCACGCTGAAAAGAAGACAAAGGGCTAAAATCAAGTTCATTTTAGCCCTTTGTCAACAATCTGGAAACTTCATCTTTTTTGAGCTGTTTCATCTAAGAGCAATTCTTTTAATTTTTCTTCATGTATGATTTTGATCAAATCGTAGTTCCAATTGATCATGTGATCCATGTGATCCACCTCTTTTTCTTTTATCGTAAAGGAAAAGAGGCGGGGGAGCGTCGGCGCTCAGATGGAATTTAGACACTGCAACATGATGGAGCTGAAGATCCTCCTTAGGATGTACTTAGCTCTTTTTCACAACAATTTCGTCATGTTCAACATCGACTGTAAATCCAGTAAGTTGTTCTTCTTCAAGCAAGATGTCCGTCATTTGATCCTCAACATGCTCTTGAATCGTTCTTCGTAACGGACGAGCCCCAAATGCTGGATGATAACCAAGTTCAGCGATTTTTTCTTTCGCTTCGTTTGTGACGTGAACAGTTAGATTTTGTTCTTTTAACTGCTCTGACAAATCTTTGAGCAGAAGATCCACAATTTTGACTAAATCGTCTTTATCTAATGAATCAAACTGAATGATGCTGTCAAAACGGTTCAAGAATTCCGGTTTGAAATAAGCGCTCAGTGAATCAATCAATGATTGTTCTTCGATGGCTTCTTCTTGTTCAGACTGGAATCCGACTTTGACTGCTTTTTTATCTGTGCTGCCAGCGTTACTTGTCATAATGATGACTGTGTCTTTAAAGCTGACGGTTCTGCCTTGGCTGTCTGTTAGACGGCCATCTTCCATGATTTGAAGGAACATATGCTGGACATCAGGGTGCGCTTTTTCGATTTCATCGAGCAAAATGATGCTGTATGGTTTTCTGCGAACCTTTTCCGTGAGCTGGCCGGCTTCATCATGTCCAACGTAACCAGGAGGAGAACCGATGATTTTGGACACGGAGTGTTTCTCCATGTACTCACTCATATCTAAACGAATGATCGCTTCTTTTGAGCCAAATAATTCTTCCGCTAATGTTTTAGACAATTCGGTTTTCCCGACGCCTGTTGGTCCAACGAAAAGGAAGGAGCCAGTTGGTCTGTGTTTTGATTTTAAGCCGGCTCTGCTTCTTTTTACGGCTTTCGCCACTTTTTCAACGGCATGTTCCTGACCAATGACGCGGGCTTTTAAGCGCACATCAATTTCTTTCATTTTTGTTTGTTCGTCTGCTTGCAGTTTGCCGACAGGGATACCTGTTTTTTGTTCTACAATCGACTGAATGTCCTCAGCTGTGACGACATGTTCTTTGTCATTTGTTTTGTTTTGCAATCTCGCTTCAATCGCTTCTTCTTCGTCTCGAAGCTTCGCTGCTTTTTCATATCGTTCTTCATTTAAAGCAGCTTGTTTTTCAGCGGCAATTTGCGCAAGACGGTTTGTTAATTCATCTTCACTTGCTGCATCAATGGAGAGATTCGCTTTTGAACCTGCTTCATCCATTAAATCAATGGCTTTATCCGGCAAGTGGCGGTCTTGAATATACCGCGAAGATAATTGAACACACGCTTTAATCGCTTCGTCAGAATAGGTGACGCCATGATAGGCTTCATACTTATCTTGAATGCCTTTTAATATCTCGAATGCTTCATCCTGTGTTGGCTCATCAACCATGACGGGCTGGAACCTGCGTTCAAGGGCAGCATCTTTTTCAATTTGACGATACTCTTTTAATGTTGTCGCACCTACTAGCTGCAGTTCCCCTCGAGCTAGAGCTGGTTTCAAAATGTTTCCGGCATCCATTGACCCTTCGGCAGAGCCTGCGCCTACAAGAAGATGAATTTCATCAACGAATAAGATGATATTTTTACGGCTTTGCAATTCTTTGATTAATTGCTTCATCCGTTCCTCAAATTGACCACGTACACCTGTGTTTGCCACAAGTGAAGAGACATCTAATAAATAAACTTGTTTGTTCTTTAATTTACTTGGTACATCTCCATTTGCAATTTTTAGTGCTAGTCCTTCGGCTATGGCCGTTTTACCAACACCAGGTTCACCAATGAGGACAGGATTGTTTTTATTTCTTCTATTTAAAATCTCAATGACTCTTGTGACTTCTTCATCACGGCCAATGACAGGATCGATTAAACCAGCATGTGCGCCATCCGTTAAGTTCCGGCCAAGCTCATCGAGTAAGCCTTTTTGTTTAGGCCGCTCTTGGCTCGTCGCATGTCCTGCTTGCTCAGAGAAGAATGAACCGCCTCCGAAAAGGTTAGGACCCATTTTCATTTTTGACTGTTCCATCAAAGAGGTATAGCAGTCTTCACATAAAACCATTTGGCTACGGGACGAATTTACTTGCATATTCAGGCGAATAGTTGCTTCATTTACTTGACAATGTTGACAACGCATAAGCCATGACCTCCTTAAAATAAAGTTTGACTTTATTTGACCAATGAATGTTAAATAAAATGGTCTGTTGTTTGACCATCTTTGACTATAGTATACTCTGACCTATTTTGACTTTCAACTGTTTTGCTCATAGCTGAATGAAAAATCCTTTTTTGCATTTAAACATGGTTTGTCCTTCTTTTCAAGGAACTTGTCTCATAGGATAAAAAAGAGACAATCGAAAGTGATGGGTGCGGAGGGGTCATATGAAACGTTCAAATGAATCCGCTTTTCAGCTTGCCTTTGTATATGTAGGAACAGTGGTTGGAGCTGGGTTTGCGACAGGGAAAGAAATCGTAGAATTTTTTGTTCGTTTTGGCTGGATTGGATTGATCGGGATTTTGATTAGCGGTGTTATTTTTACCGGCCTTGGCGCAAAAATGATGCTGATTTCCAAACGAATTGAAGCGGAATCTTATCAAGATATGAATCGGTTTTTATTTGGAGCTGCTGCGAGTCGATATATTAACATCGTCATGTTTTTTATCTTACTAGGTGTGACGTCAGTGATGATTTCTGGCGCAGGCGCTATTTTTGAAGAACAACTTGGCATCTCAAAAGAATATGGTATTTTTTTAACGATTATTTTAAGTGTCATTGTCCTTTTTAAAGGGTCAAAAGGGTTATTTGGTGTCAATGTACTTGTCGTTCCCATGCTGATTTTCTTTTCGCTGATTGTGTTTCTAGACTCATTTGTGTTTAGTAGCGGTGAAAGCCACGTTCTGGGGCTGCAAATGGGAGAGGGCGAATGGATGTTGTCTGCGATTTCATATGGTGCATTTAATTTAGCGCTGTCTCAAGCCGTATTAGTGCCGGTCGCAAACGAAATGACATCCGAAGCCGTTATCAAAAAAGGAGCGGTGCTTGGGGGACTGATGCTGACACTCATTCTGCTCGCCTGCTTTTTATCTCTTTCTTCATTAGATATGCTGGAGTCTTATGATATCCCGATGGCCCAAGTGGTGTATCAAGTCGCAAACTCCATTCATCTCATCTATTTATTCGTGATCTTTGGTGAAGTCTTTACATCCGTTATAGGGAATTTATACGGTCTCGAAAGACAGGTGAGGGCGTATATCCGATTGAACAGTATGTATACGATATCCTTTATTTTGCTTTGCTGTTATGTGATCAGTAAAATTGGATACGGCACACTCATTTCAACGGTTTACCCTGTTTTTGGCTATGTCAGTATCTTTTTTATCCTCTTTCTTTGTCTGAAAAAAGTGCCTGCATCAGGTGATTAAGTAAAGAAGGGATAGCTTGTACATCAATTATGTGGTACACTATCCTCTGTGAAAATTGAACAAAAATCCGTGAAAACGGGAGAGGTTCTAGCAAAACCCTCTATAAAAAACTAAGGACTTGCCGTATCCTTGGATGTGGCATTTTTTATTTTTTATGGCTGGGACACCTCATACACATGTAAAGGTGTCTTTTCTTTTGAGAAAAATAGGGGTTTTCATGAACCTTTCAGATGCAGCTTTGTGCGGTGGTACGGGTCTGCAAAAGGAGGATAAGGAAAATGAAAAATGAAAAAGCGGTCGTTGTCTTTAGTGGGGGACAGGACAGTACGACATGTTTACTATGGGCACTTCAACAATTTAAAGAGGTTGAAACGGTAACCTTTCATTATAATCAGCGTCATCAAGAAGAAATTGATGTCGCCAAAAGAATTGCTGACAAGCTAGGGGTGAAAAATCATCTATTAGATATGTCTCTTTTAAATCAGCTTGCACCCAATGCCTTAACAAGAGATGACATTGATATTGAAGAAAAAGAAGGAGAACTGCCTTCCACATTTGTTCCGGGGAGAAACTTAGTTTTCTTATCCTTTGCATCCATTCTTGCGTATCAAATTGGAGCACGTCATATTATCACGGGTGTGTGCGAGACAGACTTTAGCGGCTACCCAGATTGCCGAGATGAGTTTGTGAAATCTTGTAACGTCACGGTGAATTTGGCAATGGAAAAACCATTTGTCATCCATACGCCGCTCATGTGGCTGAATAAAGCTGAAACGTGGAAACTGGCTGATGAACTGAATGCGCTAGATTTTGTGAAAAATGAAACACTCACTTGCTATAATGGCATCATTTCTGATGGCTGCGGGGAATGTCCTGCATGTAAGCTTCGGAAAAATGGCTATGACACTTATATGGACATGAAGGAGGCGAACTAAATGCTTTCTCAAATCTATCCACAGACGAATCATCCATTTTCGTTTGAATTAAATAAAGATATGCATCTATCGGCAGCCCATTTTATCCCGAGAGAAGATGCTGGCGCTTGTAGCCGCGTACATGGTCATACGTATACGATTAACATTACGATTGCAGGAGATCATCTAGATGATTCAGGTTTCCTTGTGAATTTTAGCACACTAAAAAAACTCATTCATGGACAGTACGACCATACACTGCTCAATGACCATGAAGAATTCTCATCGAATGATCCATACGCGATGCCAACCACTGAGGTTGTCGCAAAGACTGTGTATGATAAAGTGGCCGCATATTTAACGACTTTAGCGAACAAGCCGACATGTGTTCAAGTTTTTGTCAGAGAGACACCAACAAGCTACTGCATTTACCGTCCGAAACGAGTTGAGCTCAATGACTAAAGCGATTCCTGTCTTAGAAATCTTTGGTCCAACCATTCAAGGAGAAGGAATGGTCATTGGCCAAAAAACCATGTTTGTCAGAACGGCTGGCTGTGACTACTCTTGCAGCTGGTGTGATTCATCTTTTACATGGGATGGATCAGCTAAGCATGATATTCAGTGGCTTCAGGCAGAGGACATTGTAAAAGAGCTGAAGAGAATAGGTGGAAAGGCATTTTCTCATGTCACCATTTCAGGTGGGAATCCTGCGCTTTTGAAACAAATGGAATCACTTATTGATTTATTGCATGAAGAAGGAATTGATACGGCGCTTGAAACGCAGGGAACGATGTATCAAGATTGGTTTTTGAAGATAGATGATTTAACCATTTCTCCAAAACCACCAAGTTCAAATATGAAAACAGATTTTACGAAACTAACGCGTATCATAGATGAATTGAAAAATGGAAACAGATTGCATCATGCAAGCCTGAAGGTCGTCATCTTTGATGATCTTGATCTAGCCTATGCAAAGGATGTCCATGCGAAATACCCAGACCTTCCTTTTTATTTGCAGGTGGGAAATGATGATACAACAACAGCTGATGATGCGTACCTATTGACGCACTTATTAAAGAAATACGAAATGCTTGTAGATCAAGTAGCGCAAGACCCTGATTTGAATCGTGTGAGAGTCTTACCACAACTGCACACGCTATTGTGGGGAAATAAACGAGGCGTATAGAAAGGAAGAGAGACAAAATGACGACAAGAAAACCAGAAGAATTAGAAGGTGTCACTTTACTAGGAAACCAGGGGACCAATTACTTGTTTGACTATGCACCACAAGTGCTTGAAACGTTCCCGAATAAACATACGAATAGAGATTATTTTGTGAAATTCAACTGCCCAGAATTCACATCACTTTGCCCGCAAACAGGGCAGCCAGATTTTGCGACCGTGTATATCAGCTACATCCCAAATGAAATCATGGTCGAAAGTAAATCATTAAAATTATATTTGTTCAGCTTCCGTAACCACGGTGACTTCCATGAGGATTGTATGAATATTATCATGAACGACCTCATTGAATTAATGGACCCAAGATATATCGAAGTATGGGGAAAATTTACACCAAGAGGCGGTATTTCAATTGATCCGTATACGAACTATGGAAAACCTGGGACAAAGTATGAAGAGATGGCATCGTATCGTATGATGAATCACGATATGTATCCAGAAACGATTGATAATCGCTAATAAATAAGAAAAGACATGTGGATGACATGTCTTTTTTTATGGAATAGATCATGATGACACATAAAAAAAGAGAAGAGTCATGTCACTCTTCTCATACCAATAGGAATAGAACTTGCTAGGACGGCTGGGGGCTACCAGCTCGTATGTATAGTATACACGACAGAACGTATGTTTGTAAAGGTGTATCGTGCTTTTATTCTTGATATATTTACTTTAAGATAAAATTGAAATGAGCGAATGGTAATGGGGGCGTTTGTGTTGGCAAACAAAGAAGACAAAACAGAGAAGCTGCTAATGGAATTGAGGGAAGAGCTTCAGGTGCTTGAACATCAAAACAAAGAACGATATAAATGGAGTGCCTCCACATTACTTGGAGTGATCGCCCTTTTAATTGATAAAGGCGTGATAACACCTGAAGAAGTTGACATGTACAAAACAAAAGCGGAAATGCAAACCTTTCACGCGCAAAAAGACTGACGCCTTCATCAAATGATGTAAGAGAAAATAAGAAAAAGACATAATAAATTGATGATTCAATTTATTATGTCTTTATTTCTGCAATTCTTTTTCATCGTATTAAACGAGCTTATACATTAATACATCATCCCAGTATTCATGATCATTTATTTTAAATTCATTGATTTTACGCCCTTCTTCTAAAAAGCCCATCTTTTTATACAAAGAAATAGCTTTTTGGTTTGTGGAGAAAACGGCTAAACTAACCTTTTCAATTGAAGGGTTCTTTTCTGCCCAATTTAATAATGCTGTTAGTAACATTTCCCCTATGCCTAAACCTCTATAGCTCTTATCAACCATCAAGCCGAAAGAACCAACGTGAGAAGTTCTTTTTCTATTTGATGATTGTTCAAAGGCTATCCATCCAATGACTTGATCGCCAGTTTGGGCAACTATGTACGTCTCATTTTCGTTTTCTATTCTTTTCTGTATCCATTCCTTGTGTTCTAACAAGGTTTTTTTGTATTCTTCCGGCGTTGTCAGTAAATAATCTGACTCAGCAATCACTGATTTTTGAATTTCTAAAGTAGTTTCAGCATCTTCTATTTTTCCAAAACGTACAATGATATCATTTGAATGTTGCATATTAGTTTCTCCTATCTAGAGCTAATATTGCATCAGATCACTTTTTTTACATAAAACATAAAAAGTAAGGTATTGTGATCAGCTCTGCTTCGTATATCCTTATGTAACGGTAGGCTGAATTGAGGATTGCAAATTAATGTACGGAGTCTTTGATGATTTTATAGTTTTTATGATTAACGACTGTTAGTGAATCCAGTTCTAAATCTCTATAGTTGTCCATAATGGTGACATCCACAATAACAGAGTTTTCATTCACTTTTTCAACTACACCTGTTAAACCATTTCTAAATTCGATCACATTCCCAATTTTTGCAATCTTCAACCGATCCCTCTCCTTTAAAAACAGATTTCATTCCCTATTAAAAAGTATTTTGCAATATTTTCATACCAATGTAAAGGATAAAGACGTTTTTCTTTCGTTTTCGTTGTACGCTTTGAAAACGAATGGTATATTTAATATTTGATCAAGGCTGAAAAGGAGCGATTTTTTTGACTGAAGAACACATCAACACAATACTAGAATCATTACGGAATGGTACTGAAAAACAAGTGACCATTCAAAAGGATGATTTTTTAACATTTCGTTCTGTATTGGTCAATCAAGATGATTTTAAACATTTTCGCGGAATCGCCAAGCATGGTGGAGATGTTATTTTTGAATATCTTAAAGAAGCAAGAAGCTAAAGCTTTTTCTCATTCATGAGAAAAAGCTTTTTATTTTGGTTCTTTTGTCACACTTCAAACCAGCTTGATACATATGAAAAGAAAATGTAATAACCCATAATCAGGAGCATAAGGATGATTATAGGCTAAAAAGAGACTATATTAAACGCTTACATTACCAGTTCATGCGTATTTCAACTAGGACATGCCATTTAATGACGGAATTTGGACAGGCATGAAAATCTTTGTGCGTGAAAATAGAAGAAGCTCTTGTTAGAGTGGACAAGTATCTTACAGCCTACATTGATTAAAGGAGGAATGAGGCGAATGATCAAAATTCATACAGCTCTTTTTGCCATCCTTATGCTCATCTCAGCGATCAAGATGGACAATATACAAGAGCAAGAAGGCACATTAAGTCAGAAACTTGGACAAGCACCTGTAAAGCATCAGCTTTCATATATAGATCAAGATGAAAAGCATACCGTGATCCCAGCGTTTTCAGAGGAGAAACATCAGCCTAAAGTGAAAATGCTAAGCACGTCAACAGAGGAAAAGGCATCAAAACCGAAGCCGAAGAAAAAGGAAACGGCAAAGCCAGCAAGCTCAAGAAATCAATCACACTATTCTAATGAAGAAATGGACTTGCTTTCTCGGTTGGTACATGCCGAAGCAAAAGGTGAATCTTACGCAGGGAAAAAAGCGGTAGCAAGCGTCGTCTTAAACCGCGTAGAACACCGCTCTTTTCCTGACAGTGTCAGAGGCGTGATTTATCAGCGAAATGCCTTCCAGCCAGTATCAAATGGAAGTATCAATGATAAGGCAGACCAGGATTCCGTAAAAGCAGTGAAGCAGGTTGTCAAAGAAGATGACAGAACAACAAAGGCGATTTATTTTTATAATCCAAAAACGGCGACAGATAACTGGATTCGTTCTCGTAAAATTGTAGAACGCATTGGCCGTCATGTGTTTGCAGTGTAAAGAAAAGCAGCGATCAATCAGTCGCTGTTTTTTTGTCTTCAATTATTAAAATATTTTCAGGACTTGTCTCATAGAATGTGAAAAGAATTTGCTTTTAGACAAGGGGAGGCTACATGAATCGATTTGTAAAAGGGGTCATTCTGCTATCTGTCGCAGCTTTCATTGCTGAGTGTATCGAGTTTTTAGTCAATATGATTTTAGCGAGAGAGCTTGGAGAACATGGAATGGGTTTATATATGAGCATCCTTCCGATCATCATGCTTGTGCTTGTGATCGCCAGCTTAGAGCTGCCAGTCTCCATTTCTAAATTCATTGCAGAATCGCATGAGCGGCTTCATAAAAGTATGCTTCGCCATGCATTTAAAATGACGCTTGTGGTGACATGCACAACAACGGCAATAGCAGCCATTGTACTGCCTTTCATTCCTGTATTTCAATCGTATCATCCGCTGATGAAGGGCCTGGTTCTGTCACTCATTCCAATCATCGCTTTTACTTCCATTGCACGCGGCTATTTTATGGGCAAGCAGCAAATGGGCAGAATTGCTCTAGCCAATATGCTGAAAAAAACGATCCAGCTTATCTGTTTGTTTTTGTTTTTTCATTGGTATTCGTTTGATATTGAAACAGCGGTGCTTATCGCGATTGGTGTGATTGTTGCAAGTGATCTCGTCGTCTTTATCTATTTATATTCCCAATACGTCATGGCGAAAAATGCTGTGAATGTCAGAGCGGTTGAGTTAAGAGGAATTGACGTCAGAAAACGTTTGTTAGCAGTCTCCATTCCGACAACAGGTATGCGTATCTTTCATGCTATTGCCAATGCGGTTGAACCGTTTTTAATCAAAGGAGCCCTCGTTGCAGCGGGCATTTCTGGTACGCTTGCTGTAGATCATTACGGAATGCTTGCTGGCGTAGCGATGTCGATCGGTTTTTTTCCGGCGTTTATCGCTCATTCCATTATGATTGTGATGATTCCGAATGTATCAGAAGCCTATGCCTTGGGGCAGTATGATCTCGTGAAAAAACGTGTCAGACAAGCGATTCTCATTACGTTTGGATATGGGGTGCCAGCCGTGATGATCATGTATTATTTCGCTTATCCGCTCACGCAGCTCTTTTTTGACTCACCTCAAGCAGCCGTCTACTTGCAGCTGCTATGGCCTTACTTCTTATGCCACCTGTTCGTGATGCCGTTTCAAGCTTGCTTAATTGGTATGGGTCTTATTAAAGATGTGTTCCTACATAATATATGGGTGCACATGGTGTCGTTCTCTATGGTGTATTTCCTAGGATCCATCGAATCCTTAAATATGATGGGTGTTATCTTAGGAATGAACACGGGGATGCTGCTATTAACGGCTTTGCATTATGCGACGATTTGCAAGGAACTCGGCGTCTCCATGTTTCTTACATTGAAAAAAGCTTGAATGTCATGTGCAGCTAGCGGGCAAGCTATAGGAAAATCAGGAAGGAAGATGCTGATGAATCGTAAATATCTACCCGCCAGTCTTCTCATGATGACCCTTCTTTTATTTCTGATGAACATAGAGGCTGAAGCAAAAGAGCCTGTCATGGCGCCGAGGATAGAAGCTCCTACATTAACAGGTGAAACGCAGGTGATCCCGGTGAAAGGGAAGCGGACCATTCTGCATTTTTGGACAACGTGGTGCCCATCCTGCAAAATGGAGCTTCCAGCCTTTGAACAGATTGTGAAAGAAAATCAAAGTGATGTAGACATACTGACTGTTAATTTACTTGGTGCTGAGCAAAGCAAGCATGCTGTTGCCCAATTTGTGAAAGACAGAAAGTTTACATTTCCGATCGTTCTCGATGAGCACGGCGAAATGATGAAGAAATACCAAATCATGACGATCCCGACGACTTTTTTCATCAATGAAAAGGGTGAAGTGGTCAAAAACCATGTAGGTCCGCTGACGAAAAAACAAATCAAAGAGTGGACAAATTCTTAGAACACAAGCTTTCTGTAAAGAACCAATGGTCGATCCGTTGGTTCTTTTTTGTGTTCAATTACCTTTCAGATGAATAAAATGTGCTCAGAAAGAGGAAGAAATGTCGGTTGCTAATAACGATAATTATTATCAAAAAGAAATTATAATAATTATTAATTGAAAATTGATCAGAACCTGTTATAATGAGTTACAGACCTATAAAAAGCTTGAAATAGCAGAAAATATAGATGATAAACGGAACGGGCAACGATTGATAATGTGAAAATCATTATCAATTAGAGAGGAGAAAGTAATCATGAATGAGAATACAGCACTTTATCAAACGACAGATCAAAAGGGATCCAACTCGCTCTTTCAAAAATGGGCACAGCACGGAGAATTAATCGCAGCAGGCATTTCGGGGATTCTCATCTTGATTGGATGGTTTCTAAAGGATGAAACGATGTGGAGTATTCCTCTTTTCATTCTTGCTTTTGTTATTGGTGGTTTTGCAAAGGCAAAGGAAGGAATTGAAGAAACCATTTCATCCAAGACATTAAATGTAGAACTTTTAATGATATTTGCTGCGATAGGCTCAGCGATCATTGGCTACTGGGCAGAGGGCGCCATTTTAATTTTTATTTTTTCGCTCAGCGGTGCGCTAGAAACGTATACGTCAAATAAAAGTAAAAAAGACTTAACGGCCTTAATGAGCATCGCTCCAGATGAAGCCACTTTAATTGAAGAAGATGGAACCACCATCCAAATCGCTGCTTCTTCACTTACGCCAGGCGATCGTATTTTAATCAAAGCGGGCGAACGAATTGCAGCAGATGGTGTGATTATGAGCGGAAGAACAAGTGTAGACGAATCTGCCTTAACGGGTGAATCGGTGCCTCAGGAAAAAGGGCAAGGGGAAGATGTGTTTGCAGGAACAGTGAATTTAAATGGTTCATTAACAGTAGAAGTAACAAAACATAATGAAGAAACACTTTTTCATAAAATCATTAAGCTGGTGGAATCTGCACAAGAAAGTGTATCGCCAAGCCAAGCGTTTATTGAAAAATTTGAAGGTGCATATGTAAAAGGTGTGCTCATCACTGTAGCGATTTTAATGTTCCTACCTCATTTTGTACTTGGCTGGAGCATGAGTGAAACGTTTTACCGTGCGATGGTGTTTATGGTGGTTGCTTCGCCTTGTGCACTTGTTGCCTCAATTATGCCAGCAGCTCTTTCACTCATCTCAAACGGTGCAAGAAACGGTATGCTTGTAAAAGGAAGTGTCTTTTTAGAAAAACTGGGCACAAGTACGATGATTGCATTTGATAAAACGGGTACGATTACAAGTGGAAAACCAGCTGTTGAAAAAGTGGTTTTGGCAAAAGGGCAGGATGAATCGACCTTTTATCAAGCGCTCTATCAAATTGAAAGTCAGTCAAACCATCCATTAGCTAAAGCCATTTCTGACATGGCAAAAGAGCATCATACAGAGCGGGCAGACCACGTAACCATTGAAGAAACATCAGGTTTTGGTGTGGAAGCACAATTAAATGAGGACACATGGCGGATTGGGAAGAAAGATTTTGCCGGAAAAGCTTCAATGGATCGTGACATTGAAGAGAATGGTGATGTTCTTTCATCCAAAGGATATACAGTTGTCTATGTTCAAAAAAATCAAGAAGTTGTCGGCTGTCTCGGTTTGAAGGATCAAATCAGACCTGAAGCCAAAAAAATGATTCAGGAGCTGAATGATTTAGGCATCCAAACCGTCATGCTCACAGGGGATCAGCAAAAAACAGCTGAAGCGATTGCAGAGGAAGCAGGCATCCAAACCGTTGTCGCTGAATGTCTTCCAGATGAAAAGGTACACGAAGTCAATCAACTGAAAAAACAAGGTGATTCGATCATTATGGTCGGAGATGGAATCAATGATGCACCTGCACTCGCCACAGCAGATGTTGGCGTCGCAATGGGCGGAGGCACAGATGTTGCTTTAGAAACAGCAGATCTCATTTTAATGAAAAATAACTTAAACAACTTGACAAAGATGATCCGTCTTTCAAGAAAGATGAACCGAATCATTAAACAAAACATCATCTTTTCATTAACTGTTATTTGTTTGTTAATCTGTGCGAATTTCTTACAAGTTCTTGATTTACCTTTTGGTGTCATTGGGCATGAAGGCAGTACGATTTTGGTTATTTTAAACGGACTTCGTTTGCTTCGTGCTTCTTAAGCAAATCACAAAAGCGCACTGGCTTTAGGTCAGTGCGCTTTTGTGCGAAATACAGTGAAAACTGATACAATAGATCAGTAGTCAAACGTGTGAGGAGGATCACGATGAATCGAATGAAAAACTTGTCTTCTTGGCTTAAGAAAAAAGACATTCAAGGTGCATTTATACATACAAAGGAGAATGTATTCTATCTATCTGGATACTTCACAGAGCCGCATGAAAGAGTGATGGGGCTGTTTGTTTTTCAGGAAGCAGATCCATTTTTCATTTTGCCTAAGATGGAAGTTGAGCAAGCAAAAAATGCGGGATGGGCTGGAGATCTTATTGGATATGAAGACCATGAAAACCCCTTTGATTTCATACAAAAGGCACTAGAAAAACGAGGAGTAAAAGCGACTCGCCTAGCGATTGAAAAAGAATCCATTCCTTTGCAAAGAGCAGAGCAGCTTCAAGCTATCACTGGGGCAGAAACATTCGTCCGGGCAGAAGATGTGCTCAATCAGCTAAGACTAATTAAAGACGAAGCTGAAATTGAAACATTGAAAAAAGCTGCTCAATTGGCAGACGAAGGCGTCAAAATTGGGGTTCATGCCCTAAAAGAAGGGGTGACGGAAACCGAAGTTCTTGCTGTCATCGAATATGAACTGAAGAAAAAAGGCATTCAGGGCATGTCCTTTTCAACCATGGTACTATTCGGAGAAAAATCAGGAGAACCTCATGGAAATCCGGGACAGGCAGCCTTGAAAAAAGGTGATTTTGTTTTATTTGACCTTGGCGTGATTGTGGATGGCTACTGTTCAGATATTACAAGAACCTTCATCTATCAAGAAGCGTCTGAACAACAAAAGGATATTTACAACACCGTCTTGAAAGCCGAATTGGCAGCACTTGATATGAGCCAGCCGGGTGTGAGAATTGGTGATCTTGACTTAAAAGCAAGAGGGCTGATCGCAGAAGCAGGATATGGCGAATACTTCCCGCACCGTCTAGGGCATGGACTCGGGGTTTCTGTTCATGAGTTCCCTTCTATGAGTCAAGCAAATGATGACCTTCTAAAAGAAGGGATGGTTTATACAATCGAGCCGGGTATTTATGTACCAGGAGTCGGCGGGGTTAGAATTGAAGACGATGTTCTCATTACAAAAGATGGCCCAGTCACCTTAACCAATTATCCAAAAGAGTTGACGATCATCAAGTAATGAAAAAAATCACGATGGACGTCCAAGTATTGGGAGCGTCATCGTGATTTTTTTGTCACTCTTTGCGATCCTTATCAACAAAAAAATCATCAATTGATTGAAACGGCTTGATTTTATGTTCTTTTCCTAAAGGATGTAGTGCGAATCGAGCAGAAAACAAAATAGTCAAACATAATATGATCCATATGATAATACCCATCTTGAATTCCCCTTTCCACCCAGTGATTTGTTCAGCTCACATACATCTTAAAGTATGAAACGCTTACCATATCAAGAGAAAGTAGGAGAAAAAATGCCTAACATAAGGGATATTGCGAAAAGAGCGGGTGTATCTGTTACCACCGTATCACGAGTGATGAATGATCATCCTTATGTCAAAGAAGAAAAGCGAGAGCGCGTACTTAGTGCGATGAAAGAGCTCAAATATACACGGAATATTCAGGCAGTGCATTTAGCAAAGGGCTATTCCAATATGCTTGGAATTGTGCTTCCGACAATTGATCACTCCTATTTCAGCGGAATTGTCACAGGGATTGCAGAGAAAGCACAGGAGCGCGGAATGCATTTTGCCTTGTTTCAAACAGGATATGACCCATTAAAGGAAAAAGAAGCATTAATGAGCTTAAAAGAGCAGCGTGTGGATGGTTTAATCTTTTGCTCAAATGCGTTAAGTGATCGAGACATTTTAAAGTGGCAGGAATCTGGTCCTATTATTTTTTGTCATCCTACTCCGCATGATACATGTTCATCGGTATCGATTGCGCATGATCAGGCTTTTAAGGAAGGGCTTGAACACTTAGCGGCATGCGGTCATGAGCGAATCGCAATCGTTCTTGCTAGAACAGAAGGGGAGAATAGCCAAGTTCGCATTCAGACTTATCAAGAAATGATGCGGTCGCTTGGGCAGGACATTGATGAGGAATGGATCATTGAAGGAAAACTGACCATTTTTGATGGCAAGCAATTATTTACAGAATGGAAAGAGATGAAAAATCGTCCGACAGCCTTACTGATTACAAACGATGATGTCTCAGCAGGTTTTTTACTAGAAGCACAGCGTCACCAAATAAACGTTGGAGAATCACCAGCCATACTTGGCTTTCAAAACGATCAATTGAGTGAAGCATTGGGGATTTCTAGTATAGACATTCCCCTCAAACAAATGGGGCAGGAAGCATTTGACTTGTTCAATCGAGCGTTACAAGGAGAGGCACCAGAAAAAAGGGTGCTGTCATATCGACTCGTTGAGCGCACAACGACTATTTTAAAAAACAATCGTTGACGCACGTTTCATCTGTTTTGTACGATAAGAAGGATTGAATAAGAAGGAGGTGGGGATGTTCATGGAATCCTTCACCGTTGATAAAGCGTTAAATAATAATGTCATCATCGCAAAACACCCTTCTTTAGGCGAAGTGGTCCTGATTGATAAAGGGATCGGCTTTGGGAAAAAATCGGGTGACGTTCTCGATCAAGCGGCATTTGAGAAAATGTTTGTGTTAAAGAACACAAAAGAGCAAACAGAATACAAACAATTGCTGCACCACATTAATGAGGACATGATTGAGCTTGCCAATGACGTCATTTATCATATACGAGAAAAAATGGGGCATCGCTTAAATGAGCATATTCACATTGCTCTGACAGATCATATTGCCTTTAGTTTTAAGCGAGTTAAGCAAGGCTATGATATCACCAATCCTTTTATGCTTGAAACGAAATCCTTATACCCGAAAGAATACGAGGTCGCAAAGGAAGTCGTGGAACTGATAAATGCGCGACCAGATGTTGAAACAAAGCTGCCCGAAGGAGAGATTGGGTTTATTGCGCTCCACATTCACTCTGCTTTAACGAACCGGCCTTTATCCGAGGTCAACCGTCATTCGCAGCTCATGACACAAATGGTCCAAGTCATAGAAGATGCATTTCATATGAAAGTAGATAGAGAAAGTATTCATTATTTACGCTTACTCCGCCATATTACGTTTTCGATTGAGCGTATTAAACGGGAAGAATCATTAGAGGAGCCAGAAAAGTTGCTTCATCTATTGAAAAATGAATATCCTTTATGCTACAATACTGCTTGGAAAATGATCAAAATTTTGCAACATGCATTGAAAAAGCCTGTACAAGATGCTGAAGCTGTCTATTTGACACTTCACCTGTACAGATTGACGAATAAAATTTCATAGTTTCCTTGAAACGTGTAACTGATTCGATCAGGCATGAGTGACTTAAGGTAAATACAGGATAAGATCCTGTTATTTGCGCAACCTTATATCACCATGCCTTTTTTGTGTTCTGAAAGTGAAATGTAAACGGTTAATTATGAAATGTACGTCAATATGTGATTGAAATGTATGTTGTAAGCGAAAACAAAAGGAGGTTCAACCAGTGTTTAAATCACTTTTTGGTGTGTTGCAAAAAATTGGACGAGCACTTATGCTTCCAGTTGCGATCCTTCCTGCTGCTGGTATTTTACTAGCACTCGGAAATGCGATGCAAAATCCGCAGTTGATTGATGTCGCTCAATTTTTAAGCAATGATACAATTCAGCTTGTTGCTAGTGTTATGGAGAATGCGGGGAATATTGTCTTCTCGAATCTTCCACTCCTATTTGCTGTAGGGGTTGCCATCGGTCTTGCCAATGGAGACGGTGTGGCAGGGATTGCCGCGATCATCGGTTACCTTGTCATGAACGTGACGATGAGCGCCGTATTAATGGCCAACGGTTCTATTCCATCCGATTCAGTCAAATTGGCTAAGTTCTTTAAGGAAAGTCATCCAGCATATGTGAATATGCTCGGCATACCGACCTTGTCTACCGGCGTTTTTGGCGGAATTATTGTCGGGGTATTAGCGGCTTATATGTTTAATAAATTTTACAAAATTGAGCTCCCGCAATATCTTGGCTTCTTTGCTGGTAAGCGTTTTGTTCCAATCGTTACGTCGATTTCAGCACTTATTTTAGGGCTTTTGATGCTCGTCATTTGGCCGCCAATCCAAGGTGCATTGAACTCATTTTCAACAGGACTGCTTGCAGCGAATGAGCCGCTGGCTGCCTTTGTATTCGGTGTCATTGAACGGTCATTAATTCCGTTTGGTCTGCACCACATATTCTACGCACCATTCTGGTATGAATTTTTTAGCTATAAGAGCTTATCAGGAGATATTATCCGTGGTGACCAGCGTATTTTCATGGCGCAAATCAAAGATGGTGTTCAGCTGACAGCCGGTACATTCATGACAGGGAAATATCCGTTCATGATGTTTGGACTTCCAGCAGCAGCACTTGCGATTTACCATGAAGCAAAACCTAAGAATAAAAAACTTGTAGCAGGAATTATGGGATCAGCGGCCCTTACTTCTTTCCTAACAGGGATCACTGAACCGCTTGAATTCTCATTCTTGTTTGTTGCACCGATATTATTTGCGATTCACTGTGTATTTGCTGGATTATCCTTTATGATAATGGATATTCTAAACGTGAAAATCGGGATGACCTTCTCAGGAGGGTTAATCGACTTCTTCCTATTTGGTATCCTGCCAAATAGAACCGCTTGGTGGCTTGTCATTCCAGTCGGTCTCGTACTGGCTGTTATTTACTACTTCGGATTCAGATTTGCGATTCGCAAGTTTAATCTGAAAACGCCAGGACGAGAAGATGAAGCAGCTGACGGTGCAAGCAGCGCTCAATCTGGAAAAGGCGATGACTTACCTTATGAAATTCTTGAAGCAATGGGTGACCAAGAAAACATTAAACACCTAGATGCTTGTATTACGCGTTTACGTGTCACTGTAAATGATCAGAAAAAAGTGGATAAAGACCGCTTGAAAAAGCTTGGCGCTTCAGGTGTCCTTGAAGTAGGGAATAACATCCAGGCCATCTTTGGACCACGCTCTGATAATTTAAAAACACAAATGCAAGACATTATTGCAGGACGCACACCTCGACCAGCGAAAGATCCTTCTGCAAAAGAAGAAGTCAGTCAGCAGGTTGAAGAAGTCATTGCAAAACCGCTTCAAAACGAACAAGGGGAAGAAACGTTTGCTTCACCAATTACAGGGGAGCTGCATCCAATTACAGATGTGCCAGATCAAGTATTCTCAGGGAAAATGATGGGTGACGGTTTTGCTATCTTGCCAAAAGAGGGAACAGTGGTTTCACCAGTAAGAGGAAAAATCTTAAATGTGTTCCCAACAAAACACGCCATCGGCCTCCAGTCTGATGGTGGACTTGAAATCTTGATTCACTTCGGTATTGATACAGTCAGCCTCAAAGGAGAAGGATTTGAAGCATTTGTACAAGAGGGAGACCAAGTAGAAATCGGTCAAAAACTTTTAGAGGTTGATATTGATAAAATTAAGTCAGAAGTACCATCTTTAATGACACCAATTGTATTTACAAACTTAAGTGAAGGACAATTTATTGACCTTCAAGAATCCGGTGAAATCAAAGCTGGTCAAGAAAACATCATGAAAATTTCAAAATAATTTTCATAACTGCCGTTCTTGTTAGATGACAAGCTCGGCAGTATGATATAATATTGTGGATGTATGAAATGTATAAAAAGGAGATTGATAAAAATGGCTCAACAAACATTCAAAGTAACTGCAGATTCTGGAATTCACGCACGTCCTGCAACAGTTCTTGTACAAACTGCTAGTAAATATGATGCTGATATCAACTTAGAATATAATGGTAAAACAGTGAACCTGAAATCTATTATGGGTGTAATGTCTCTAGGAATTGCGAAAGGTGCTACAATCACAATCTCTGCTTCTGGTTCTGATGAAAATGATGCACTTGCTGCACTTAAAGACACAATGAAAAGTGAAGGCCTAGGCGAGTAATGCAACAACTGAAAGGAATCGGTGCTTCAGCAGGCGTTGCGATTGCAAAAGCATATCGTCTGGAAGAACCAGATTTAACAGTTCACCAAAAAGACATCAACGATCCAGAGACAGAAGTGAAGCGTTTTGAAGAAGCAATTTATGTTTCTAAACAAGAACTTGAAGCAATTAAAGAACATGCGCTAAAAGAGCTTGGCCAAGACAAAGCAGATATCTTTTCTGCACACCTTCTTGTGTTAAGTGATCCAGAGCTGCTAAACCCAGTAAAGGATAAAATCAATTCTGATAAAGTAAATGCTGAATTTGCTTTAAAAGAAACAGCAACAATGTTTGTCACGATGTTCGAAGCAATGGACAATGAATACATGAAGGAGCGTGCAGCGGATATTCGCGACGTTACAAAACGTGTCACTGGTCATTTGCTAGGCGTTGACATTCCAAACCCAAGTATGATTTCTGAAGAAGTCATTATCATTGCTGAAGATTTAACACCTTCTGATACAGCTCAGCTGAACAGACAATTCGTCAAAGGTTTTGCGACAGATATCGGTGGTCGTACTTCTCACTCAGCGATTATGGCAAGATCAATGGAAATCCCAGCAGTTGTTGGGACAAAAGAAGCAACAAAAACAGTGAAAAACAATGATCTAATCATTGTTGATGGTATTAGTGGAGACGTCATCATTCAGCCTTCTGAAGATGAAGTGAAAGCGTATCAAAAAAAGCATGAAGACTACTTAGCTCAAAAAGCGGAATGGGCGAAACTTGTTGACCAACCAACGGTCACAAAAGACGGCGTTCACGTAGAGTTAGCTGCGAATATTGGAACACCTGAAGATGTGAAAGGTGTACTTGAAAATGGCGGCGAAGCAGTTGGATTGTACCGTACAGAATTTTTATACATGGGCAGAGATCAGCTCCCAACAGAAGAAGAGCAGTTCGATGCGTATAAAACCGTTTTAGAGAAGATGGAAGGCAAGGCTGTGGTTGTCCGCACACTAGATATTGGTGGCGATAAAGAACTTCCTTACTTGCAGCTTCCAAAAGAAATGAACCCGTTCCTTGGCTATAGAGCGATCCGCCTTTGCCTTGAAGAGCAGGAGATTTTCAGAACACAGCTACGCGCGTTACTTCGTGCAAGTACATATGGAAACTTGAAAATCATGTTCCCTATGATCGCGACGTTATCAGAATTTAGAGAAGCAAAAGCTATTTTACTTGAAGAAAAAGAAGCATTGGTTGCTGCTGGTACAGAAGTATCTGATTCAATTGAAATCGGAATGATGGTAGAAATTCCATCAACAGCTGTTATCGCAGATCAATTTGCAAAAGAAGTAGATTTCTTCAGTATTGGAACAAATGATTTGATTCAATACACAATGGCTGCTGATCGAATGAACGAACGAGTGTCTTATCTTTACCAGCCATACAATCCAGCTATTTTACGCCTCATAACGCTTGTGATTGAAGCAGCGCATAAAGAAGGTAAATGGGTTGGCATGTGCGGTGAGATGGCAGGAGATGAAATCGCAATCCCGCTCCTACTTGGATTAGGATTAGATGAATTTTCAATGAGCGCAACATCGATTCTTCCAGCAAGAACGCAGTTAAGCAAGCTTTCTAAGGAAGAGGCTGCATCATTTAAAGAGCATATCTTATCACTGAGCACAACTGAAGAAGTGGTTGATTTCGTGAAAAAAACGTTTCAACATAACTAGGTGATGTAAACCAGACAGGTCAAACTGTCTGGTTTTTTTGTCGAATTTTATCATAATCAGTCATATCGCTTGCAGAGAAGGGCATCCTAACATAAAAAATGGAGGTGACCAGTTTGTCTTTCTCTAACTATAAGCCGGGTGATCAAGTATATGTCATTTATCGAAATCCACATGCAGCCAATGTCGCACAAATTAAAGAAGCGGAAATCGTTTCACATCCTTACAATGAGCAAGAGCTTGCGCTATTTCTACTTGAAACATATCACCCATTAGCCCCTGATGATGCCGTATTTCCAACATACGAAGAAGCAGTAGCCCTTTATCAAGATCTGTTTGAATAAGGGAGATTTTAGAAAGGATAGAAGCCATCCTGAGAGGTTAAAGTAACGGTATGAACCTATAAGGTAAGGATGTGCTAAATATGATCAAACCGTTCGTTCCTCAGCTTGTGTATATTGAACCTCGGGCGCTAGAGTACCCATTAGGACAAGAGCTGAAAGAAAAATTTGAAGGTATGGGAATTGAAATTAGAGAAACAACCTCACACAACCAAGTGAGAAATATTCCGGGGAAAAATGATTTACAAAAGTACCGTAATGCAAAATCGACGCTCGTTATCGGCGTGAGAAAAACCTTGAAATTTGATACATCTAAACCATCTGCAGAGTATGCCATTCCGTTTGCGACAGGATGCATGGGGCATTGCCATTATTGCTACCTGCAAACGACGATGGGGAGTAAGCCGTACATTCGCACATATGTCAATGTAGAAGAGATCTTAGATCAGGCTGAACAGTACATGAACGAGCGTGCACCTGATATCACGCGATTTGAAGCCTCGTGTACATCTGATATCGTAGGAATTGACCATTTGACTCACACACTCAAACGAGCGATTGAATACTTTGGTCAAACCGATCTTGGCAAACTACGCTTTGTTACGAAATTTCATCATGTAGACCATTTGTTAGACGCAAAACACAATGGGCGAACAAGATTCCGCTTTAGTATCAATGCCGATTATGTCATTAAATATTTCGAACCTGGAACATCACCACTCGATCAGCGGATTGAAGCGGCTGTAAAGGTAGCAAAAGCAGGCTATCCACTGGGCTTTATTATTGCCCCTATTTACATTCATGAAGGGTGGCAAGAGGGATATAAAGTCTTATTTGAAAAACTCGATGCAGCTCTCCCTGAAGAAGTGAGACAAGATATCACCTTTGAAATGATTCAGCACCGTTTTACAAAACCGGCGAAGCGTGTCATCCAAAAAAACTATCCAAAAACAAAACTAGAACTAGATGAAGAAAAGAGAAGATATAAGTGGGGTAGATATGGAATTGGAAAATATATCTATCAAAAAGATGAAGAACAAGAACTTAGACAGACATTAGAATCATATATCGAACAGTACTTTCCGTCTGCAAAAATTGAATATTTTACTTAAAACAAGTCATTATGGCTTGTTTTTTCTATTTAAATTTTCTTACAACTATTGAATGCGGTACCAATTTTGCCGATATACACATTAAGATGCGAAAGTAGGATGTAGGGGTGATGAGATGTTTAAGAAACTTCAAGTGAGAATAGCTGTTTTCATCTCAGTTATTTTAATTTTAACCGTTGTCGCAGTTCAAGTGGGTTCCAATTTAGTATTAAGACCACTGATTGAACGAGATGCGAAAACAACGACATCAGCAACGGCAGAAAGCATGAGAGACATCATAGCACTAAAGCTTGAGAATTACGGTGATACGATTAACCAATTGGCAACAAGTACACTTACTGAAGAATTTGCACAAAAACAAACAAAGCAGACATTGGCATTTGAAAACGATGAATTAAAAGGATTGCAGGAGCAGGATGAACTCATCTCGCTTGCCTATATAGGAACAAGTGATGGTAAAATGTTTGCTTTCCCGGAGTCCGATTTTGGTGAAGGGTATGATCCGTCTAAACGAGACTGGTATATTCAAGCGGCTGAAAAGCCTGACGAAGTCCTATGGACAGATCCGTACATTGATAAAGCAACAAGTGAAATGGTCGTTTCAGCCACGAAGGCGATCGTACGAAATGGGAAAGTAGTCGGTGTCGCTGGACTTGACTTGAAACTGGCTTCCATTCAGTCCTTTATAAATGAACAAAAGATTCCTTACATGGGAACGGCTTTCTTAGTTGACGGCACAGGGACCATTTTGGCACATCCAACAGAGCAAGGAAAAAATATCTCAAAAGTCGCTTCTGTGAAAAAAGCGATCGATAACTCGGGTATTGATAATGACAAACAGCTGACCGTCATCTCAAAAATTAAAGAGGCAAACTGGACGATCGGTGTGAGCTTCGAGAAAAAGAAACTTCTTTGGATCACTGAACAAATGAATCAGACAAGTATCATTATTTCTGTCATTGCCATTATACTTGCCATGATTCTAAGCTACTTATTGGCTAGAAGCATTACAACACCAATTAAACGCCTCATCGAGCATGTTCGTAAAGTGTCTGAAGGCGATTTAACCAGCTCGCTTGAGTCGAAGTCTCAGGATGAGATAGGTTTCCTGACGAAAAGCTTTAATCAAATGACTGAAGGTATCAGGGACTTAATTGAAAAAGTGAAAGAGTCTTCAGATCAGGTTGTGAAATCAACGGATGAAGTGACCCAAATTTCAAACGAGACCTTGCTGTCTAGTGAACAGATTGCAACGGCTATTCAAGAGGTCGCTGTAGGAGCGACGAAACAAGCATCAGAAGCGGAAACCATTAATGAAAAATCAGAGCATTTGTATGAAAAAGTTCGTCATATGGGTGAGCTTGCCACGCAAATGCAAACCAATTCAAAATCATCGGAAGATGCAAGCTATAGAGGACTTGATGCTCTTGGTCTGCTCGTCCAAAAATCAACACAAGCGAATGAAGAATCGAAGAAGGTAGAGCAAATGCTGCTTGACCTTGAGCATAAAACAAAAAATATTGAAAACGTCGTAACAGCGATTTCTGAAATCTCAGATCAAACGAATTTACTCGCACTGAATGCAAGTATTGAAGCAGCGAGAGCAGGAGAAAGCGGAAGAGGATTTGCTGTTGTTGCAGAAGAAGTCAGAAAGCTGGCTGAACAATCTGCAGAATCAACGAAACATATTAGTGAAACCGTAAAACTCATTCAAGATGAATCGAAAAAGGCAGCTGAAGCGATGACAGCAGCAAGCAAAATGAATGAAGAACAAGGTGATGCCATCAATTCAACAGGAGAAGCACTCAGCAGTATCACAATGGAAATGCAGGCACTTGTCGGCTCCATTGACAGCATTCATACACAAATAAATGAAATGACTGAAGAACAGCAGAAAATGAATGATTCCATTCAAAGTATTGCGGCCATTTCACAAGAATCCGCCGCTTCAGCTGAGGAAGTACATGCTTCCACAGACGAACAAGTACAAGCTTTAGAAAGAACGAAAACTTCAACAGAAATGTTGAACGAATCAAGTCAGGCACTGCGTCAGGCAGTCAATCGGTTTAAACTATAATCTTGCAGAAAAGAACCTTGCCATGTGAGCAAGGTTCTTTTTGTATGATAAAATATGAACAGAGGAGGGTGCCAACATGCATGTTAATCTATCTGGCAAAAAAGCATTGGTCGCAGCAAGCAGTCAGGGTATCGGTAAAGCCATTGCCTTTCATCTTGCAAAAGAGGGAGCAGATGTGATGCTCTCGGGAAGACATGAGCAAACGCTGCAAGAAGCGGTCAAAGAATTATCCCCGCTTGTAAAAGGGAAGCTGACGTATCAAGTATGTGATGTATCTGACGCCGAGCAAATTAAAGCGCTTGTCGTCGCAGCAGCAGGTGATGAAAAACGTCTTGATATACTCGTGAACAATACAGGCGGTCCTCAAACAGGAACACTTGAAACCTTAACAGATGAAGATTGGATGGAATCATTTCAGCTTCATTTACTCAGCTATATTCGGTTATTAAAAGAAGCCTTGCCGTATTTAAAAAAACAAGGTGCACGCGTGTTAAATATTGCATCTATGTCGGTCAAAGAACCGATCCCAGGCTTGATGCTGTCAAATACATTTAGACCGGCCATTACCGGCTGGACAAAAACAGCTGCCCAGGAGCTTGCCAAAGATGGTATTTTGATCAATACCTTAGCCCCGGGGAAAATTGAAACAGAGCGCGTGAAACAGTTGGACAAACACCGTGCACAAGAGGAGCAACAATCGGTTGAAGAGATCAAAGCACAAGCTGAACGTATGATTCCGCTGGGCCGTTACGGACAGCCAGAGGAATTTGCAGCATATGCGGCTTTTCTTTTATCTGAAGCCAATACATATATGACAGGTCAAACCCTCATCATTGATGGTGGATTGACAAAGTCTCTATAAGGAGGAATTCTTGATGGCACAAATCAAAACAGTTGGTTTTATTGGAATCGGTGTAATGGGACGTAGTATGGCAGGGCATTTAATGAATGCTGGCTACGAAGTTCTCGTTTATACAAGAACAAAAGCAAAGGCAGACACATTGATTCAAAAAGGTGCTCTTTGGAAATCGACCGTAAAGGAGATCGCAAAGGAGGCAGATGCCGTCATCACAATGGTCGGGTATCCATCAGATGTAGAAGAAGTCTATTTAGCAGAAGGTGGACTCGTGGCACATGCTGCGCCTGGTACATACCTCATTGATATGACCACATCGAAACCTCAGCTGGCAAAAGAAATTGAAGCGAAAGCGAAGGAAAAAGGACTATTTGCATTAGATGCGCCGGTCTCTGGCGGAGACGTAGGAGCCAAAAATGGCACGCTTGCCATTATGATTGGTGGAGAAAAAGCAGCCTATGAAGCGTGCCTGCCGCTATTTCAGCAAATGGGAGAAAATATTCAATATCAAGGACCTGCAGGAAGTGGTCAGCATACAAAAATGTGTAACCAAATCGCTATCGCAGCAGGGATGGTAGGTGTGGCTGAGGCAATGGCTTATGCTGAAAAATCAGGACTTGATCCAGAGCAGGTACTTAAAAGCATCACAACAGGAGCAGCCGGCAGCTGGTCTTTGTCAAACCTTGCACCAAGAATGCTGAAAGGTGATTTCGAGCCAGGATTTTATGTGAAGCATTTTATTAAGGATATGGGCATTGCACTTGAAGAAGCAGAGCTGATGGGAGAAGAGATGCCAGGCCTTTCACTAGCGAAGTCATTATATGAAAAGCTCAGCGAACAGGGCGAAGAAAACAGCGGAACACAAAGCATCTATAAATTATGGGTGAAATAAAAAAACTGCCCCGCCTAGGTGGAACAGTTTGTAGCGTGTAAACAAGCCCTCACATGGCTGAAAAAAGAAGACAAACTAAAAACCTGTCCCGAATAGAGACAGGTTTTTTTGATCTTATTTTCCGATGAATTGCTGCGTCCAGTAGTTACCAGATTTCACATAACCTACACCGATATGTGTATAGTTTTTGTTTAAAATGTTCGCTCTGTGACCTTCACTGTTCATCCAAGCTGTTACTACTTCTTGAGGTGATCTTTGACCTTGCGCAATGTTTTCACCTGCTGTTTTGTACGTGATACCAAATTGCTTCATTTGATCAAATGGAGATCCGTAAGTTGGGCTTGTATGAGAGAAATAGTTTTTATCTTTCATATCTTGTGATTTAGCGCGAGCAGATTTGCTTAATTTAGAATCAACAGAAAGAGCTTTTAAGCCTTGTTTTGCACGCTCTTTATTTGTCAGCTCAACCACTTCTTGTTCAAATGCATTTAAGCTGCTGTCTGCTTTTGTTGCAGTTGTGTCTTTTTGATCAGATTTTGAGCTGTTGTTCGTTGTGTTTTCTTTTGCTGGTGTGCTTGGTTTAGAAGTAGCTGGTTTTTTCACTGATTCTTGTTTTTGCTCATTTTTTGCTTTGTTTACTTCTTTCACCACTTTTGTACCAGTAACAGGTTGACCACTTTTGATCAGCTTGTTTAATAGAGCTTCGATCTCTTTTTGATTTGAAGTGCTTAGCTTGTTTACATCTGAAGAGATATGTAATTTTGCAGCTAATGTATGAAGATCAATGGCTTGATGCTGTACGTTTATGACTTGTTTCAGGTTAGGCTCTTTCGCATCAGCTGAATGCCCTCCAGTGAACGTGATCAATGCAGCAGCTGTCAGCGCTGAAAAAATGAATGATTTCTTTTTCATTTTGTAACTCCTCCTAAAATCTTTGTTTTGTTTTCTCACAGAAAATCATAACATGGACTTTTTGTTATAAACGTACCAGCATCCTCCATTGACAACGCCCATTTGTCATTTTTGTTAAAGTCATAGAAAGAATCTCCTCATATCAATGAATGGAGAATCTTTCTATTTAAAGAAAACGACATAAACATACCAATATTTTAAAGTGTTAGTATATTTTTTTGCAGAATAGGGATTGACAGCTTTTTTTCACTTGTTTCGCTGTAACAACTATTACAAAAGTGTTACAATAATGAGTGGTAATTGTAAAAGATTGAAAGGATGAGAGGAGCTACATAAGTGGGAGAGAAACAGCATCAAGGTGCTGCCGAGCAGAAAAAAATGAAGCGCCGGAACGCCTGGAGAATTAATCTCTTTTTCTTCGCTGTATTTAGTTTATTTGCTGGACTTGTCATCAAGCTCGGTGTGCTGCAAATCGTCAATGGTGAGGATTATAAAAAGCAAGCCAACCGAACTGAGGTCAAAACAGCATCATACCCGTCTCCAAGAGGAAAAATGTATGACGCGAGAGGAAGAGTCGTTGTTGATAACGAAAGTGTACCTGCCATCGTTTATACATCAGAAAGCGGTGTGAAAGCGGAGGATAAGATTAAAGTAGCAAGAAAACTTGCGACTTATATAAAAATGGATACAGATTTTTTGAGAGAGCGTGACATTCGAGATTTTTGGCTGGCCAGCCATCCGGAAGAAGCGGATAAGCTCATTTCAAAAGCAGAGCAAAAGAATCTTAAATCAAAAGATGTCTATCCACTTCAAGTAGAGCGTGTGCCTAAGAAAGAAGTCAAGGCGATCGAAAAAGATGCAGAGGAAAAAGCAGTTGCAGCGATCTATCGCAGGTTTACAGGCGGATATGCCTTTGAACCTCAAATCGTGAAAGCGATGGACCCGAACGAAGAGAAAAAAGGGGACGAAAAAGTTGCGCTGCTTGATGAAACAAAAGAATCAAAACAGACATCATCCGTAAGTTTGACATACGAAGAGATCTCACTTGTATCAGAGCATCTTGATGAACTGCCTGGTGTAAATGTCATCAATGACTGGACAAGGAAATATCCGTATGAAAAAACCCTCTATAATGTCCTTGGCGGTGTCACCACCCCAGAGCAAGGTATTATAAAAGAGCGTGAAGATTACTATATGGCAAGAGGTTACTCGAGAAATGACCGAGTAGGAAAAAGTTATTTAGAATATCAATATGAGGATTTTCTCAATCCAGAAAAAGCAACTGTTCAATATACACAGGTCGGCGGCAAACTGCTTGATGAAATCAAGCGGACAGAAGGACGAAGAGGACTTGACCTTGCACTCACATTTGATATGGAGCTGCAAAAGGAAGTCGACAAAATCGTTGAATCAGAGCTAAGATCCGCTAGTGCAAGAAACTATATGATGGACCGTGCCTTTGTTGTGATGATGGACCCTAACACAGGTGATGTTCTCGCGATGTCAGGGAAGAAAATGGACGGCAGGGACGTCACAGATTATGCGATCGGAACATTTACGACACAGTATGAAATGGGCTCTGTTGTCAAAGGAGCTACTGTCCTATCTGGTTATCAAGATGGCATGTCACACAACCAATCCTATACGGATACACCGCTGTATTTTGCGGGAAATGGAAAACCGAAGAAATCATATACCAATCTTGGCTGGGTTAATGATCTTCGAGCGCTACAAAAAAGTTCAAACGTCTATATGTTTCATGTAGCGATGAGAATGGCAGGGATCACCTACCAAAAGAATGGGCCATTACCGGCAAGACCTGAACACTTACAAAAAATGAGAAACTACTATGCGCAATTCGGTCTTGGCGTAAAAACAGGCATCGATTTGCCGCAGGAATCAAGCGGAATGCAGACGCATCCTAAGACAGTCGGCGGACTTTTGCTTGATGAAGCGATTGGTCAGTATGACACATATACACCACTTCAAGTCGCACAATACATGTCGACCATCGCAAATGGAGGTAATCGTATTCAGCCAAGAGTGGTGAAAAGTGTTCACTTTCCAACGAATAAGGAAGAAGTAGGCCCTGTTGTGAAGAAATATGAGCCGAAGGTGCTGAACACCATTAACAACTCGAAAGCAGATATCGACCGCGTCAAAATGGGACTAAAAATGGTCACATCAACAGGCGGGACTGCCGCTGGCCGGTTCGGTCAGCATGATGTCGCAGGGAAAACGGGTACAGCCCAAACCTTCTACTATGGTGCCAACCGGAGCTGGTGGGGGAATGCCACGTACAATTTAACCTTTGGAGGATATTATCCTTCTTCCAATCCGAAAGTGGCATTTAGTGTCGTCACACCGTATGTATCAGATAAAGATCCTGTCATTAAAACCATTCCAAGTAAAATTGTTGATAAGTACGTTGAATTACAAAAGAAATATGAAAAGCAATAAACAGCAGGGAGCACAGCAAGAGAAAGTGCTCCCTTTTTGCTGAAAATATGGACGTTTCACACGAGATTGGGAGGAAAATACGGTTTTTCTAGCGAATCCTTTTTATACATCAAACTAAGGACAACCCTAAAAAAATTAAAGGAGGGTCGGACGACGATGGAACAAAAAATGAAAGATTCGAATCAGCTGTACTCGAATATTGATTTACATGCCGTTCTTTCTTCTAATGGCCGCTTTCTCTACATTTCTTCCAATTGTAAGCAGCTTTTGCTCTATGAACAAAAGGATTTACTAGGGTGTTTTTTGAAAGACTTTGTTCATACCGAAGATCAATTTCTCGTCGAAAGTTATTTCTATAATCAGCACATGCTAGAGATTTGCCACTTTAGACTGCTTAGAAGTGATCTTACAGCTGTATGGGTAGAAGCAAGCATTGATTTTGTTGCTTGTGATGGGTTAGACAACGATTTGAGTAGAGAAATGATCCTGAAAATGAGGGTAATGAATACAGAGCCTCAAAAAGCAGTATTTCAACCAACAGAAGTGTCAGAACAGTCGTTAGGCAGTCTACCGGCTTTCCAAGATGTCAGTGAAGCTGAAAATCTGATTGCCATGCTGCCAAATCCGTTATGTATTACGGCACTTGGGAAAATTGTGTATGCCAACGATGCGATGCTGCAATTAATGGGTGTATGTACAAAAGATGAAATGATCGGCAAGTCTGCGTTTGATTTTATTGCCGAGGAGTACCATGACATTGTGAGAAGCCGAATCAAAAGACTGCAGCAAGGCCTTCCAGTCGGAATGATTGAACAAATATGGAAAAGGAAAGACGGGAGCATGATTCATATTGAAGTGAAGTCATCTCCGGCAATTTATCAAAATCAACGGGCAGAACTTTTACTATTAGTGGACATCTCTTCCCGTAAAAAATTTCAAACCGTTCTTCAAAAAAGTAGAGAGCGGTATCAGCTGCTTATCCAAAATTCCATTGATACCATCGCCGTCATCCACGATCATAAATGGGTATTTATGAATGAATCAGGTATTAAATTATTTGAAGCCGAACATTACGATAAATTAATCGGAAAAGATATCTTTCATCAAATCCATTCATGTGATCAGCAAAAAGTCAAAAAGAGCATATCACGTATTATCGAAAGAGCATCAGATTCTGAGATTGTGACGATGAGCTGCCATACGTTTAAACACCGGTTGATTTATACAGAAATGGTTTGTATCCCTACCACATTTTTTGGTGAAACAGCCGTTCAAATTATTTTAAGAGATATATCTGAACGAAAACAAACAGAAGAACTCATGCTGCGCTCTGAAAAATTATCAATCGCAGGTCAATTGGCAGCAGGCATTGCACATGAAATAAGGAATCCACTGACGGCGATTAAGGGCTTTTTACAGCTCATTAAACCAAAAACAAAAGACCGTGATCAATATTTTGAAATTGTCTTCTCTGAGCTGAGCCGGATTGAAATCATCTTAAGTGAGCTACTAATGCTTGCAAAGCCGCAGCAAACGGCATCCATGCAGACGCTTGATTTGAAAAAAATCATTAGCGAAGTCACCGCTCTGCTAGAAACACAGGCCAACTTAAATGGAATTTTGATGAACACAAGTGATATTGAGGAGGATCTCCTGATGAATGGGGATCAAAACCAGCTGAAGCAGGTGTTTATCAATTTAATCAAAAATGCCGTCGAATCCATGCCAGACGGAGGGAAGGTAGACATTACCGCCAAAGCCGAAAAAGAAGGGATACTTGTCACGATTAGAGATGAAGGAATTGGTATTCCTGAATCGGTCATGAAGCGGATCGGTGAACCTTTTTTAACGACAAAAGAAAAGGGAACAGGGCTTGGGCTCATGGTGACATTTAATATTTTAGAAAATCACAACGGAACCATCCGGGTAGATAGCCACCCAGAGAAAGGGACTGTGTTTCACATCATGTTTCCCGCAAAATAAAAACAACGGCAAGAGAGCCGTTGTTTCATCCGTCTGTTGACTGTATGGAACGCTTTTCAAGAACAAATTGTTCGAGACGGTCAAGTCCTTCTTTTAACGTTTCAAGTGAATATGCATAGGAAAGGCGCACATATCCTTCTCCGAGTGAAGAGAAAGCAGAACCAGGTACGACCGCAAGTTTTGTACTTTCTAACAACTCCATGCAAAAATCAAATGAACTCATCCCAAACGATTCAATGGAAGGGAAAATATAAAAAGCGCCGGAAGGCTTAATGACCGGAAGCCCCATAGAAATGAGTCGATCATATACATAGTCGAGTCTTTTCTTATATTGCTCTCTCATGATCAGTGCATCATCCACACCATTTGTCACTGCTTCAAGTGCCGCCTTTTGTGAGATAGCCGAGGCACAAGACACGTTATATTGATGTACTTTTAATACATGTTTAGCAATAGGAGCGGAAGCAAATAAAAAGCCGATTCTCCATCCGGTCATGCTATGAGATTTTGACAGTCCATTGATGACAATCGTCTGTTCCTTTAAGAAAGAAGCAATGGAATGATGTGGACGATCAAATGTCAGCTCACTATAAATTTCATCAGATAGAATAAAAATATCCTTTCCTTCAAGAAGCTGTGCAATTTCTTTCAATTCTTCTTCTAATAGCGTGACCCCAGTTGGATTTGAAGGGTATGGAAGGACAACACACTTTGTCTTTTCCGTTAATGCATCTTCAATCAGCTTGGCATTTAATTTAAAACCGGCATTTGTTGTGTCGATATGCACGGGCACCGCACCGCACATCCGAATGATCGGTTCATAGCCAGGGTACACAGGGCCGGGCAGGATGACCTCATCGCCTTCAGTCAAAATGGTTCGAAACGCAGCATCAATTGCTTGACTCGCACCTGTTGTCACAATGATTTCTGTCTCTGCATCATAATCAAGATGGACTTTCTTTTTGATGTATTGCTGGATCGCTTGTCTTAGCTCTAAAAATCCAGCGTTATGAGTATACGAGGTGAAATTCTCGTCAATGGCTGTTTTGGCAGCTGTTTTGACATGATGCGGCGTATAAAAATCGGGCTGACCTATGGTCAATGAAACGACATCCTCATATGAAGATACGAGATTTGAAAATGTTCGAATGCCTGAAATTTCAATATCCTTTACTCTTGGATTCAGCAAATGCTCCATTTCTCATCACCTTAAAAATTTATGGTTTTATCCTATTTTACCATTCACTGCATAAATGTCACCTGCGGAAAGGCTTCGGATATCGTTATATGTAGTCTATTCTCCTATCCATCACAGCATGAGTGATAGATGAAGAAAGAGCAACATTTATTATAGCGTAACCTGCTCGGAAAATACAGCTCTGCTTAAGATGATTAGAATAAGGCAAAACGGTATAAACTGAAAGAACGAGAGAATCAAGTCATGGGAATTGCTTTCACAGGCATACGATCTCCTGAAGGAGGACGATAATAGATGGATCAATCAGCAAAGACATCGAAAATAGCCTTTTTATCCGTCATGAGTAATACGTTTGTTGTGGTCCTTAAAATCATTGTAGGGGTGTTAACTGGATCTGTTGCGGTTTTATCAGAAGCCATTCACTCTTTTCTCGATTTAATGGCCTCTTTTATTGCATTTATCTCTGTTCGTATTTCAAGAAAGCCGGCAGATTCAAAACATCCTTATGGACATGGGAAAGTTGAGAATATTTCTGGAACGATTGAAACTTTGTTGATTTTTGTTGCTGGGATTTGGATCATTTATGAATGTGTTCATAAATTAATGCATCCTGAGCCTGTTAAACTGCCGGTACTTGGTATTGTGGTCATGCTAATCGGCGCACTTATCAATTTTGTTGTGTCGAGAGTTGTGAACAAAGAGGCAGAGCGAGTACATTCTGTTGCCATGAAATCGAATGCACTGCATCTTTTAACAGATGTGTTTACGTCACTAGGGGTTGCCATTAGTTTATTGCTTGTTGCATTAACGGACTGGTATTTCCTCGATCCGATTATTGGAATGGTGCTAGCGCTCTATATTATGCGTGAAGCGTTTAAACTCATGAAGGAAGCCTTCCCGCCGCTTGTCGACGCCCGGTTAACCCCGGAAGAAGAACAAGCAATAGAGGCCATCATTCAAACATTCAGCCAAGAATTTATTGAATATCATGACTTTCGAACAAGACGATCCGGTGCTGAAGAATATATTGATTTTCATTTGATTGTTCATGGAAAAACAACCATTGAAGATGTTCACCAATTATGTGATCGAATTGAAGAGAACATTCAGCAGGCGTTTCCGCATGCACAAATCTTTATTCATGTAGAACCTGAAAGTGAAAGAAGCACACAAACGTAAAAAAGGCGATACCACCTCTTTGAAGGTTGTATCGCTTTTTTTACGCTTCATCTATGAAATGAAATCAATATCCATAAGCAGTATCGTAATCTTCATACCAAGAGATATAAGCAGCATCTTCATTAGATAAACCATGTTTCATATCTAAAAAATCAGCTTCGCAAATATCTTCAATCACAGTCATTTCGTTGTTCTTTAATAGTACGACAGTTCCCATCATGAACACCTTTCTTTAAAAAATCCTTGACTATTGTACCATGTGAAACGTGATTGTCAACAGAAGAATCGAAATGAGAGGAAAATATCACAAAATGTTAAAAAATCAGGCGTTGAAAGAACTAGATGTGCCATAATTTTCGTGAATTTTCAGTATTTATTCACATAAATCATCATTGAAAAATGATCTAAAATTCATGTAAAAATGTAAAGCTCCATTGATCTTGCGATATTCATAAGATATAATAACGAATGATTATAAGAAATTTATAGAAAACATACATAATAAAGGAGAAATAGGATGGAAACAAACATGTCAGAAGCACCTATTCAAGAAGAAAAACATCCTGAACTAGCTGGAGTAGGTTATCGTTTTCTTGCTCATCTTTTAGACGGTGTCATTATTAGTGTACCATTTTCAATCATTGTATTTATTCTCGCAACACTCTTTTTTGTCTCAAGCCCTGAGGCGGCATTTTTAATGTATGATGATAGCTATTACTATTCTTCAACGGTGATCACGGATGAAGAATGGGCAGTCATTGTGGGCCTTCTCTTTTTCTATGGCGTAACGACCTTAATCGGTATCGCGGTGACTTGGCTTTATTATGCGATCATGGAATCATCAAAGTTGCAAGGAACTCTTGGCAAGATGGCTCTTGGCATCAAAGTGACAAAAGTAACGGGTGGAAAAATAACATTCGGGCGCGCGACAGGCCGCTTTTTTGCAAAAGGCTTTTTGTCTCCAATCTTATTCATTGGCTACATCATTGCGTTTTTCACAGAAAAAAAACAAGCACTTCACGACTTGATTGCAAGTACCATTGTCGTAAAGAAATAATGAAGAGAAGCACCTCTGCTAAATAGTAAGGGGTGCTTTTTGTATAGATTGCTTGTATGGAAGAGGGAAACGTCACATAAAGTAGAATGATAGTGAAAATAAAAGCAGAGAAGGGAGTCAATCTATTGAAAAGAGGGAAAATGACTGTTCAGAAAAAAGGGGCAAGCTTCGGGCTCTTTTTCACAGCACCTGTTTTGGCCTGGGCATTGTATGATTTTGCAAATACGATATTTTCATCGAATATGATCACCATTTTCTTCCCATTTTACTTGCAGGAGACGATAGGCGACAGTGCGAGGATGGATCAAATCGCCAGTACATTTATTTCTTATGCGAACGCACTTGCAAGCTTTTTCCTCGTCATTTTTACGCCTTTATATGGTGTGCTGATTGATCGTACAGGGAAAAAGAAGCGGTATATCACGGTGTTTACCCTGATTTGTATTACCTGTACCTTTATGATGGGGATCTTTGCTGGGATTGATTTCTCAAGCGAATGGTTTGGTCTTCCTGTCTCCTTATTGGTGGTGGTTACCTTGTTCGTCATCGCCAAATTTTTCTATCACTCTAGTCTTGTTTTTTATGACACCATTTTGCCCGATCTTGGGACAAAGGATGAAATCCCCCTCATTTCTGGATTCGGTATTGCTGTCGGCTATTTAGGTACACTTGTCGGCCTTTCTGTTTATTTACTTGTAGGAAATGACCAGTTTCATGAAGCATTTATTCCGACAGCCCTTTTATTCTTTCTCTTTTTTCTGCCCTTTCTCTTTATTATAAAAGATTCTCAACCTCTCCCGCAGCAAGAGAAAAAGTCGTCTTTTTTCAGCGGGTATAAAGAGATTATTCGTACATTTAAAGAGATGAAGCAGTACAAACCGGCCTTTATTTTTATGATCGCTTTCTTTTTTATGAATGATGCGTTGCAGACAGCGATTGCGATGATGGCTGTTTATGCAAAAATTATCATTGGTTTTACCGCAGGTCAATTTATTTTGCTGTATCTTGTGTCCACGATTTCAAGTATCATTGGCTCGTTTCTATTCGGATATGTCACAAAGGCCATCGGGGCAAAGCGCTCGATTACAGTCGTGTATGTCATTTTAATTGTGGCGCTCATTCTAGCTGTGACAGCGACAACGGAATGGGTCTTCTGGGTAGCAGGCAGTTTATTCGGCATTTCACTTGGCGCGAGCTGGGGATCATCACGAATCCTCATTATTGAGCTGACGCCTAAAGAAAAACGAGGGCAATTTTTTGGTCTCTTTGCGTTTTCGGGAAAGGTGTCTTCAATTGTTGGTCCCATCATTTATGGCTCCGTCACACTGCTATTTGCAGCACATGGGAATCTCGCAAGCCGTCTTGCATTAGGGTCTTTGCTCATCCTTGCAGCCATAGGACTTGTGATTCATCAATTCGTGCGAGAGAAAGCGTAAAGAAACGTCAACTTTTTACCCATGCTGCCGATATAAAAAGTACAATCTTATATTGAAGAATAGAGGGATTTCCGTGGCTTTAAACAAACAAGAAATTTTACTTGACTCTGGTACTAATGAATTGGAAATTGTGAAGTTTGAAATTGGTTCAAATCAATTCGGCATTAACGTCATGAAAGTAAGAGAAATTATTCAGCCAGTTGAGGTGACAGTTGTACCGCACTCTCACCAAGATGTAGAAGGGATGATTAGTTTACGAGGCGAGATTTTACCAGTCATCAATCTATTTTCCTTTTTTAATGTCGAGTCAGATCAGTCAGAACAAGAGAAATACATTGTGACTGAATTCAACCAACGGAAATTTGTGTTCCATACAGGAACGGTATCACAAATTCACCGCGTCAGCTGGGAAGAGATTGAAAAACCAACTGCACTCAATCAAGGAATGGACCGTCATTTAACAGGGATCATCAAGCTTGACGAGAAAATGATTTTCCTTCCAGATTACGAAAAAATCATCTATGATATTGAATCCGCATCTGGTGTAGACACATATCATATGTTTGACGGTGAGAAAGACGAGAGAAGAACAGGGAAGAAGCTGTATGTTGTTGAAGATTCTCCGCTTCTTATGCGCTTATTAACAAATGAATTAACCGAGGCAGGCTATAAAAACATTGTGACCTTTGAAGATGGAAAACAAGCATATGACCATGTCATGGATCTTGTCAGTAAAGGCATTAGTGTGACAGAAGAAATTGATATGATTATTACAGATATAGAAATGCCAAAAATGGATGGACATCGATTAACAAAGCTGCTGAAGGACAATCCTTTAACACAGTCCATTCCAATTCTCATTTTCTCTTCATTAATTACGGACGATCTGCGTCATAAAGGGGAAACCATCGGTGCAGATGATCAAATTAGTAAACCAGAAATTCATCAGCTGATTGAAAAAGTAGATCATTTTATTATCTAAAGAAAAGAAGACAAAGAGCTAAAATAAACAATATTTTAGCCCTTTGTCCATAAACAGAAAAACCACTCGCTTTGAGTGGTTTTTCTGTTTAAAAATAACTTTCCCCGAGCCGTTTGAAGACGGGTTTTGTATAATGTGATTTTTGTTTTGTGGCGGCAGGTTTTTCTTTTAAACCGACATACGTTTGAAGTATTTGTTTCGCTCGATTTAATGACATATTCGCTTTCGGATTGCGATATGATTGATTTAAATTTCCTAAGTGTGGCAAAAATTCGAAGTCTTCTTTAGTTGGTGGCAGATGAAAATAATAATCTCCAATTTCAATCAGCACGTCGGACTGTTGTTGACTATATCTGGGATTGTTAGAGAAATGTAGGCCCACTTTTCTTCCTTTACCTTCTTGCAATAGTTTTTGCAGCGCACGTTTTTTCAAAAGATAAAGAAACTTGGGATTTGGTGCGGTTTTAGCATGGCGGTTAACAGTATAAATGGCTTTTGCGATGTTTTCTGCTGTAGGTTCTATGTCTTTAGTATGAGCATAATCGTCCATTTTTTCTCTCCTTTGTCTTTCGTCTTCCTGTGCTTAGTATAAATTATACGTTTTTATTAGTAAATTGCAAATAGACTTATTGTAAAAAGCATTAGATTTTCATCACTCTTATTTACAATAGCCATTCATGATGATTCTGAAACGTGAAGAAGAACAATGAATGAATCCTTCTTAGCAAGAGCATCATCATTTATCCGGTATCCTTTCCAACTAGGCGTTTCAGTTGGATGTAAACGATGCCTTTGATTTTCTATATGATAAAGGTGTTGTATTTTTTATTCTTTTAAAAATACTAATAAAATAGCTAGTGCTGCTGAAGCCAACTTGGTAGGCGATTTCTGTTATGTTTAAGTCCGTCTTTTGAAGCAAAATGAGGCTTTGTTGAATTCGATATTCATTCACATAATGTATAGGAGATTTCTTTAAAATATCATTGAAATATCTACAGCATTCAGAGCGGCTTAATTGTCCTTCACGAGCGATATCTTGAAGAAGAACCTTTTCATGATAATGTTCATGAATCCAATTCAGCATATGTTTCATACGTTCATTTCTATCGTGCTTACGTACATCATATGTCAGTTGAAAACGATTTTGTAAAAGGCATTTCCAAATCGTGATGAGCTGTATATTAAGTTCGAGTTCATAATATGCCGGAGTTTGTTCGATTAATCGTTGAATGATTTGTATACATTGATAGATTTGGTTTGGCCATCCGTCTTTTCGGTTGAATAAAATAAAAGGTGTTTGACTTGCATGCATATATGGATGAACGAACGTGGTGAATAACTCATTGGTTGTGATGAAGTGAGGTGAAACGTTTAAACAAATATAAGTACATGTCGTCCCATTTGCATCCTTTGCCATGTGTAAACAGCCACTGTTGATGAATACACCATCTCCTTGCTGAATGTTCAATATCTTCTCGTTAATGTGAAACTCAGCCTCTCCCTCCAAAATAAAGACGAATTGAAATTCGTCGTGCCAATGAAGAGGGATATATCCGCTCATATGATCACGAATCTTTGTATGATATAGAGCAATAGGCCATGTGGTGGTTGAATGCTCCGTTAATTCTTTCAGATTGTTGTCAATAAGAAAATGATGATTGTGCATGGTTCTCCTCAATATTCTTTTATTTTTATGTTCAATTGATATATCAATATGTAAAAAATTGAACTACTATCAACTATATTATCATGATTTTTTTAGAATTGAGGAGAATAAAAATGAAGAGGAGAAAGGGAATTTTTCTTGTACTGATAGGAGCTATCTGTTGGGGAGTAGGAGGAACCGTTTCACAAAAATTGTTTCAGCAATATGGAATTGACGTCAATTGGCTGGTCACTGTCAGGCTGCTCATTTCAGGCGGGTTGCTTTTATTTGTTCATTACATGACGAAAGAACGCACGCAATTGATTGGCGTGTTGAAAATGAAGAGTACGGCCATTCAAGTGCTGATATTTGGACTAATGGGCATGTTAGCTGTTCAATATACTTATATGGTGTCCATTCATCATGGGAATGCTGCGGTGGCTACATTGCTACAATATACAGCACCTGTCATGATTATCGTGTATCTAGTATTTCGCCGGCAATCCACTTTTACAAAAAGAGATATGTTGACGGTCGCATTGGCTTTGGTTGGCATGTTTCTCTTATTGACGAATGGTTCCGTTTCCACATTAACTGTTCCAGCTGTTGCGGTATTTTGGGGAATACTATCAGCCGTGGCATTGTCCTTTTATACGTTATATCCAATCAAGCTGTTAAAACAATTCGATTCACTTGTTGTTGTTGGCTGGGCGATGCTTATAGGGGGAGCTGCCCTTAGCTTGGTCCATCCTCCATGGAAGGTGAACCTGTCTCAATTACCTTTTGAAGCGTATATTTATTTATTATTTGTCATTGTATTTGGAACGATGATCGCATTTTGGTTTTACATCGAAAGTTTGAAGTATTTATCTCCGAAAGACTCAAGCTTAATTGGAAGTGTCGAACCCCTTGCAGCAGTGATAACCACTGTTTTCTGGTTAAAAGAGCCATTTGGTCTTTTCCAGTGGATAGGGACAGCGTGTATTGTATACATGATATTATTCATGGCATTATACCAGCCTAAAATAAGAGGGGAAAAGAAGAAATTGGGTTCATTGATAGATGATAGGTAAATTAAATATGTGAAATGTATATAAAGTGAACTATTAAACATAGATAACTACCTATTTTAAAATAAATGGGTAGTTAATGACTTATATGAGAACGGGATTGCCGGATAAAATCTACCATATGCAAGACAATCATGGTCGAACATATGGCTTAAGATCATGGACTATTTCGTATGGCTAGAATAAGCACAGTAAAAACAGCCGTTAAAATCAGTTTCACTCGTCATTTTTTTGGCTTCATCCATGGCGCTTTCACTGTTCATGTGCAGACCAATCAACGTACGACTTGCTGCATCACCTAAAAATGCGCAGTCTTCTGTATGTACAACGTATTGTCCTTGATCATTTTTTGTATGAATAAAATAATAGCTTTTTAGCATACCCCTCACCTCCAACCTGACTATATTACTATAAAACTTCCAATATTGTAAAGAATTTTTATTGAAAATGTTGCATTTATACACATTCCTTTTATTTCATAAAAAGGAAAATTGGTTGTAAGATAAGAAGATCAAAGTCAATGAGAACAGAAAGGACGGTTTAGATTGAAAGGTATTTTAACGCCTTTATTGGTCGCTTTTGTCGTTGGAGGCATTGTGTACATGGTAGATGATCGGCCGATTCATCCTCTTCTTCTTTTTCTCATCTTATTTATTAGCATTTATACAGTCGATAGAATCGTTCATTTTGCTTCAAATCATTTCGATGAGCAGAAAAAATAATCGTCGTTTATCTTGTTACTTCCATGAAAAAAGGACTTTCTATAGAAGAAAGTCCTCAGCGTGTAGACAAACCCTCGCATTCGTTGTCAGTCCTGCGTGCTGGTGCTCACGAATGTGAAATTCGCTCCGCGCCAGTACTCGTCCTTCTTAGACTGCAAAGGTTTTCTATCACGCTGAAAAGAAGAAAAAGGGCTAAAATAATGTTTATTTTAGCCCTTTTTGCTTCATCTATTGTACTCCTTGCCCTTTTAATTCACGCTGCACATCTAAGTCAGCAGCTTCTCTGCTGAACTTTGGCAGTGTAATGAAGTAAAAAAGGAAGACGAGTAAAATAATAATACCCATTCCGTAATAAATGTAAGAAACATTGGTGATGAGCTTTGGAAATAACACGGCAATTAAACCTAGCGTCATTGATTGTGCAAACATGGTAAGCGGATCAACCCACCCTGATACGCGTCCCATCAGACGAGGGTGAACAATTCTTGGGAGCCAGCCTCCAATGACAATGTTGACTGGACCAATACATGTACCAATGACAAATGATGTGACATAAAATAACCATAATGTATGGGTAGAACCAAGGACAAAAATTAAAATACCTGCAACTAGAATTGGAATCGACATGAGATATTGCATCTTTACCTTTTTCGCAAGAATAGAGCCAAGTAAGCTTCCAACTAGAAGTCCGGCACCGATTGCGATCGTAAAAAAGGATGTATGCAGTTCAAAATGGTCCGGTGAAAGACCGTATTTCATTGTAAACATCGGAAGAACGGCAAATGCGCCATTCACAAGACCAAAAACAAAAAAGCCGAAAATTAAAGAAGCCAATAATTTATTTTTTAAAATATAGAGAATGCCTTCTTTAAAATCTTTTAGAGACGTCTTAACGGTCATGCCTTTCCAGCCTGCTTGTCCATTTGGCTGTCGTGCTTCAATTGGAATATTGCATGATCGAATGAGAATACCGGAAATAATAAAACTGACCAAATCAATGGTAATAGCACCGTGAAGTCCAATCGTTTTATACATAATGGCACCTATTCCAACACCAAATACCATAAACAAACTAAACAGCATCTGATTTAAACCAGCAGCTTTTGCATATTGATCTTTATTTAAAATGGCCTGAACGAGAGAGGCTTCAGCTGGATAGAAGAACTTCGTAATGGCGCTTCGTATAAACAAGATCAAGAAAATAAGCGGCAGTGAATTAAAATAAATGACGATAAATAAAACGATCGTCAGCCCAGCTCGTATCCAATCACAATTCTCTGCGACTTTTTTACGATCAAAACGGTCTGCGACCACACCGACCATAAAAAAGACAAAGATCGTAGGCAGTGAATACATTAGCTCTGCTAAAGTGGCGTAAGCGGGCTGATGACTAAAATGATCGAGCAAATAAAAGGCAAACGCCATATTGCCTACTGTTGTCCCCATTTGCGAGGCAAGTGCTGCAAAAAAGAGACGAACAAAATTTCTGTTTTTAAAAATATCCATAAATACGCTCCTTAACCTGAAGATCCCACTTTCTATCATATAAAATTTTAACCATTCGTACAATTGATTTCTCCTACTGGCTAATGGTCACAGGTGTTCCATTTGGAACTATTGAAGCAAGTTCGATGACATTCTGATTGTACATGCGAATGCACCCTCTAGACACAGCTTTACCAATTGAAGACGGGTTATTCGTTCCATGGATGCCGTAATGAACTTTTGAAAGGCTCAGCCAATAGGCGCCAAAGGGACCTCCTGGGTTTGGCTGTCTGTTGACAATATAATAAGAACCTGTCGGTGTCATGTTTAATATTCTGCCAGTTGCGATCGGGTATGAGCGCAAGAGCTGTGATCCAGAAAACAGTACGAGACGTTTCGCTGAAATTGACACAGATATGCGGTAAGGGATCGTGTTAGGATCCGGTAACCCAGGGATGATGATGACTTCATTTTGTTCTGGCTCGCGGGCTTGAAGTGACGGATTTGCAGCCTTTAAAGCATCTGTCGTTGTTCGAAAATCAAGTGCTATAGAAGCAAGTGTTTCTCCACTTTTTACCGTGTATCGCAGCACGAAAGCACACTCCTTTTACTCAAATAAAAGAAGCCATGATCCCCGCCTCACATATACTATATGGACGGGATCAGGCCCAATAAGGTTTCTCCTAACATTTGTCATGAGAATGATCTTTGTTTATACATATGCAGGAAAAGGTGATTTGGCTTCTCTTTACACGTGAGATGTTAAGGTGAAAAAAGTGATTTCAGGTTTGGCTAAAAACCGAAGCGGCAGTCTAGTTGTCCCAAGCCCGCGGTTGACATAGATACGGTGCTGATAGCTACCGTATAAGCCTTCGACATATGTACGCCCAAAAGGTGCTGTGAGAATCGGTCCATAGAAAGGAAGCTGTATTTGACCACCATGCGTATGCCCAGAAAGCTGCAAGTTAATAGGTATTGTTTCAAGCTCTAGTGCGGCATCAGGCTCATGCACAAGCAATAACGTAAAGAGATCAGAAGAGACTTCTCGTTTAATGAAATGGTAATCAGGCATACTCATCATGAGATCATCCAGTGTAGCAATCTGTATGCGTCCGCCTTCTTTTTCTAAGTGAAACACTTCATTTTTACATAATGTAAAACCGCAAGCTTTCATCGTTTCCTCATATAGATCAATGCCAAATGGTCCGTAGTCATGATTTCCGCATATGGCAAACTTTCCAAACGGAGCATCAAGCTTAGACAAAGAGGCTTTGGCTTTTTCATGTTCTTCAATCGATGCTTCAAAATCAACAAGGTCACCTGTAAACACAATGAGATCTGGAGATGCAGCGTTGATTTTTTGGACAACAGTCTCTAAATCTTTTGCCGGAAATGTATCACTTAAATGAACATCACTAAATTGAGCAATTTTAAACTGGTTAAACGAAGCCGGTAGCTGAGCATCATGAATGGTGAGTGATACGGTGTCGATCATGCGCGGCTCAATGTACCGAGCATAGCCATAACCGGATGTGGTCGCCAAAAGACCGAGAATACTCGCACCAGCTGCTCCTTTTAAAAACTGCCTGCGGGAAAGTTGCTTCATATAAGTCTCCTTTAAAAATAAAATTAAGTATAGCATGATTTTTGATGAATCTCCCATATGGTGCATGGAGGGGAAATCATGATATGATAAACGGATAATGAATGAATAGTCATTCAAAACCACAAAGGGGGAGAACAAATGACGAAGCAAACAGTGATTGTCACAGGGGGATCAAGCGGAATGGGGAAGGCGATGGCGACTCATTTGGCACTCGGGGGCTGGAATGTTGTGATTACTGGAAGAACAGAAGAGACCCTTGAAACAACGGCAAATGAAATCAAACAGCAAGGTGGTTCGATCGCTTATTTTCAAATGGATGTGCGACATCCAGAAGATGCTGATCAAATGGTAAAGTTTGCGGTAGATACATTTGGTGATGTGGATGCAATTATTAATAACGCGGCAGGCAACTTTTTAGTTCCAGCAGAAAAACTGTCTCCTAACGGCTGGAAAGCGGTCATAGATATTGTGCTAAATGGCACCTTTTTTTGCAGCCATGCAGTGGGCAACTATTGGATTCGTCAAAAGAAAAGCGGAAGTATGATCAACATGGTCGCCACATATGCATGGGGGGCTGGTGTTGGTGTAGCGCATTCAGCAGCCGCAAAAGCAGGCGTACTGTCTCTTACTCGAACGCTTGCAGTCGAATGGGGAAAGCAATATCGCATTCGCGTAAATGCCATTGCGCCGGGGCCCATTGAAAGAACAGGTGGTGCAGATAAACTGTGGGAATCTGAAGAGGCTGCCCAAAGAACATTAGATAGTGTTCCGCTCGGTAGACTTGGCACACCAGAAGAAATTGCAGAACTTGCGAGTTTCTTATTATCTGAGCATGCATCTTATATTAATGGAGATTGTATCACGATGGATGGGGGGCAATGGCTCAACCAATCACCATTTTGAATGACCGTGTAAGACCTGCTTTTGATATGGTATAATCACACAAAGAGAGAAGCAGGTGATGAAAATGGTCGATCCATTGGATATTTTAACGAATATTGAAGCTGTTTTCCCGCACTATCAAGCGATCTTCAGTGCGGAGGAACAAAAAGTGATAGGCTATGAGATTCTTGGAAGAATGAAGCTTGAGTCGGGAACAGTTAGTCTAGGCTCCTTCTTTACGGATTCATCTATTCCTGACGAATATAAATTGGAAGTAGATCACAAAGTATTAAGTCAAGCGCTTGATCTCTTCACAACCGCAGATGAAGATTTGCTCATCTTTATTAATCATGATGCGAATGTCCTCATGCTTGATCATGGCGAAAGTTTTTTAGAACTTTTAAAAGAATATGAAGCAAAGGGTATTCAGCTTAGCCGGTTTGTCATTGAAATTACTGAACATACGTTTAGCGGCGACATTGAACAGCTTTACCATACGTTAACGTATTATCGTACATATGGGATCAAAATCGCCGTATCTAATATAGGAAAAGAAAGCAGCAATCTTGACCGGATTGCTCTGCTTTCACCTGATCTATTAAAAATAGATCTACAGGCTTTAAGGGCTTCGTCTCCATCTCCTTCCTATGAATATGTGTTATACAGCATTTCACTTCTTGCAAGAAAAATAGGAGCGGCTTTAATCTATGAAGATATTGAAGCGAATTTTCAGCTGCAATATGCATGGAGAAATGGCGGAAGATATTTTCAAGGCTTCTACCTTCACGAGCCTGCGGCAGAATTAATTGACCGGAACAAACGAAAAGAAAAGCTTAAAGAAGAATTTCAGCAATTCATTGCCCATGAGAAAAAGAAACTCCAAGCTGTCTATGAACATTCTGAAACCTTTTATAAGCGAATACATCAAGCCGTCAGTACGTTAAAAAAATCATGCAGCACAAATGATGAACTTATACAAAAACTGGCACATGAACTAACCGATTGCAGCTTTCGCATTTATATGTGTAATGAAGAAGGGTTTCAAATCACTGGGAATGTGTTTAAGAAAGAGAAAGAATGGCTGTTTCAGCCAGAGTATATAGAGAAAAACTGGAGCTGGCGCCCTTATTTTCTAGCGAATATTCTTCAAATGAGAATTAGCGGAAAAGGATTCTTCAGCGATATCTACAGTGATTTAGAAACTGGAGAACGAATACGTACGTTTTCTTATCCGTTAGAGGGAGACGTGTATTTGTTTGTAGATCTTCCGTATGCTTATCTATATGAGCAGGAAGGATTAATTTAAAAACAGCCGTCATGGCTGTTTTTTTTATTAGAAAAAAGATAGAAAAAATGGTTGACAATGAAACTGATAATCATTATCATTTAGTTATAGAGAGAAGCTACTCTCTGTTCCCCAACCCCTCTATCAGATCAAGATCCAAAAAACTTGGCGCTACCCCCGCCAAGTTTTTTTTGTGCGCCAATCATTCCCTTCATGCATAGGACATCCCAATTCATCCATACACCTTAAATGATGATAGTTAGACAGTAGGAGGGAAAAGTCATGATCAAACGTGACAAGCGGCTGCTGATTGATTTACCAATGCCTGATCACCCAGATGCAAATGGTGCAGCGGCTGTGCAAGAATTACTCGGCGGAAAATTTGGTGAAATGTCCACATTAAATAACTACATGTTTCAATCGTTTAACTTTAGAGGGAAACGAAAGCTCAAACCATTTTATGATCTTGTATCAAGTATTACAGCTGAAGAATTCGGTCATGTAGAGCTTGTGACAACTGCAGTCAATCTCATGATTACGGGAACCACCCATGGGGGCGATCCAGATACGACCCCGATGAAAGCGGCTGTTGATAAACGAAATACGCAGCATTTTATCCAAACGGCACAAACAGGCTATCCGTTTGACTCCATGGCAAAGCCGTGGACAGGTGAGAATGTGTTCTCAAGTGGTAATCTGATTCTGGATCTTCTTCATAACTTCTTCCTAGAGTGCGGAGCTCGTACGCATAAAATGCGCGTATATGAAATGACGGATCACCCTACGGCAAGAGAAATGATCGGTTATTTACTTGTCAGAGGCGGCGTACATGTTGTGGCGTATGCAAAAGCCCTTGAGGTAGCGACAGGAGTAGATGTTGGGAAGATGCTGCCGATTCCAAATCTCGACAATAAATACTTTGATTCTGCAAGAAAGTTTGAAGATCAAAATGTTCATACAAAGCTGTATACATTTAGTGACACGGATTATAAGGATATCAATCAAATTTGGAAAGGAAACCATCCGATTGATGGAAAGCCGCTGACAGTTATTGAGGGTACGCCAAAAGGTGCACCCGTGCCAGATTATAGAGATTTGCCGGAAGAGTTTGCTCCAGGTATTTCAAAAGAAGATTTTGACGAAATTGCGAAACGCCTGATGAGATCGGCCGGTTTATAAAAAACAAGATGCATGAGATAAGAAAAAAGACTCAAAATAAAAAAACAGATTCTTTTTCTTTTTTTGAATTCAAGAGGAAAAATATCATCTGAGAACACTTTATGGTATGATGCTTTGTAGGACTTGTGTATAATCAATACGGGTTCATCTTGAGTTGTTTTTTTGAAAGGAGTCTTTTTTTAGAATGTCACAATTAATGGGTATCATTACAAGGCTGCAAAGTCTTCAAGAGACAGCAGAAGCTGCAAACGAGCCGGCACAGCGTTATTTCGAAGTGAACGGTGAGAAAATCTGTAGTGTTAAGTATTTCGAAAAGAATCAAACGTTTGAATTGACTGTTTTTCAACAAGGGGATAAGCCAAACACTTTCCCATTTGACAACATTGATATGATTTCGATTGAGATTTTTGAGCTTCTACAATCCTAAGCTGAATCGTATGAAATGTTTTTTCTAAGAATTCCTTCGTTGATTGCGGAAGCATACACTTCATAAGTGATGAACAAATGGAAGATGATCATTCAGTGCAATATTCGGATAAGAGACCATTAAAAAGGAGTTCCTTTCTGTGAGTGATTCTTTTTTCTTTAATCTCTCTGAAGAGCATTTAGCGTTTTCTGATGTTGTCATGAGAATGAAAGACTTTATTCAAAAAGACCCGAGATCTGTTTATGTACTATCAATTGGTACGGACTCTCAGGTCAATCAGAATGTCACAACATTTATGACTGCCATTCATCTTCACCGGATCGGCAAAGGAGCTTGGGGCTGTCTCACGCAACAAGTGTTGAATCGGCCTGTACAAAGTCTTAGAGAAAAAATTTCATTAGAGACAGCGTTTAGCCAAAAGGTATGTTCAGACATCCTTGAGGGACCTTTAACAGAACTGATGGATTTGCTTCTTCCGTTTGCTGAGGAAGGGGCAGACCTTCGTTTTGAAGTCCATCTAGATATTGGCAAAAAAGGAAGTACAAAAGAGCTGATCCAGGAAATGACCGGAATGATCACAGCCATGGGAATTGAAGCAAAAATAAAACCCGACTCATACGCAGCATTTTGCTACGCCAATCGATACACAAAATAAATTCCGTCATTTTTCTCCAAACGTTGTCGAAACGTGCGGTTGACGATTCGATTCTAGTTCCTTATTCTAGCTGTATAGAGAGGAAGCAGACATTCAAACGCCTGCTAATCAATATAAAAGCATATATGAAACAGGGGGCCTGATGTTGAATGAGCGTCATCGAAAATCGTTTTAATGAAGAAGAGAAAAAGCTATTATTAAACGTATTACTGAATCAGGAATATGCTGTCGAATTACTAAGCAGTGAGATCAATGATATAGAATGTGGAACAAAAAATGTCGACGACAATACGTATAAGAAATTGATCACATTGTATGACAGAGTAAGGTTTGAGAATTAATATCGATTGAACATTCTATTAGATACTCTACGCTGAGTATCTTTTTTATGCAGAAAAAAATCTTTCGACAAAATTCGTTTTAGTTTATGCTTAATGTTAAAGGGGAATGTATGATTGATGATTGAGAGAAAAGGGGTCGAAGAAACATGATAGAGATAGAACCGGCTCAATTACTTGAGTCAACAGTAGCTGAGCATATGATTGATGCAGATAAAGTGGCACACGTTCAAATTGGAAATAATCTTGAACACGCCCTATTGGTCCTGACAAAAACAGGATATACAGCCATACCTGTTCTGGATGCTTCTTATCACCTTCATGGGTTAATTGGAACAAATATGATTATGGATAAAATCTTTGGCTTAGAACGAATTGAATTTGAAAAGCTCGACCAATTGAAGGTAGAAGAGGTCATGCTATCAGATATTCCAAGACTGAAAACGACCGATCCTGTTTTAAAAGGCGTTCACGCTGTGACGAATAATGGGTTTGTTTGTGTGGAAAATGAGGAGCAAGTATTCGAAGGAATTTTCACTCGGCGTGTTGTATTAAAGCGCTTAAATGAGGTCATTCATTCCGCAAAAAAATGAGCTGCAGCCCAGCTTATTTTTTTTGCCTTCATAAGCTATTATTTATATAATGACTATATAAAATAAGAAAAACTTATCAAGAGAAGGAGGGCGCCCATGCAGCTTCAAGAGTTACATATGCTTGTTGTACTTAGTGAGGAATTGAATATGAGAAAGGCTTCAGAGCGGCTCTTTGTCTCTCAGCCTGCCTTATCTCAAAGGCTGCAAACGATTGAAAAAGAGTGGGGAACCAAAATCTTTTTTCGTTCACAAAAAGGCTTGACAGTCACTTCAGCTGGCGAACAGATTATTCAATTCGCCAAAGAGGTCACGACTGAGCAGGATCGAGTGCGAGAGAGAATTGACGAGCTTGAAGGAGACATTCACGGTACACTCAAGCTTGCAGTTGCGTCCATTATTGGTCAGCACTGGCTGCCAAAGGTGTTGAAGCGGTATGTCGAGAAATACCCAAATGCCAAAGTATCTCTTGTGACAGGCTGGAGCAGTGAGATGCTTAAAAGTCTGTATGAAGACCATGTCCACATCGGCATCATTCGCGGGAATCCTGATTGGAAGGGCACAAAGGAATACTTAATGACCGATCATTTATATTTAGTCGATTCTGTCATCAAGGACGTGGATGAGTTAATTGAGACAGAACGCCCGTTTATTCAATTTAAAAGTGATAGCACCTATTATCAAGAAATTCAGCACTGGTGGCATCAAAAGTTTAAAGTGTCGCCAAAACAGACGATTCTTGTGGACCAGATTGAGACATGTAAACAAATGGCCTATCACGGTATCGGCTACGCCATTTTGCCTTCGGTCACCCTATATGATCATGAGAAAAGCGTACACAAAACCCCGCTCGTAGACGCAAATGGAGAGCAAATCGGACGTGACACGTGGCTGTTAGGATATGAAGCCTCTTTTCAGTTAAAACAAGTTCAAGCATTTGTTGGTGTGGTGAAAGAAATGCTTGAAAGTGAGGCAGTGTAAGTACTTCTGGAAGAGGAGGTGCTTTTTTAGGATAAGTAGTTTGATTAGGTTTCTAATAGATTTACTTGTTTCATACTGAAAAAGAAGAAAGCTGGAAGAAATGATGAGAAATCAACGAAAAAAGAAGATGGATATACCGAAATGGGGAACTTATTTACGCGAGAGATGGCGTGGACGTTTTGCAAGTCATCTTTCTTTAGAAGAACAAAAAGAGATTGGGATGGATGGCTTCCTATGGCACTTATGTAGCTGGGGAAAAGTTGAATGCCTTGAAAAAGAGGCAGCGATCAACGCCTTTCATCAGCAATCAAAGCATACATGTACTCTTTTTTATCAATTTGCTCAAGAAGCGTATCTGTTTGAAAACGCCGCTGACCTGTCAGTAAAGGAATTGCCGTATACAGACGGACACATGGACTATAGTGATCTGTATGTCATGGATTGGGAAGAAAATTGGACATTTGTGATGACGCACGAAACCGATTGCGGTCCATATTTTATTCAGAAATAAAAAAAGAGTACATCACAAAGAGATAGAGTGATGATCAATTAAAGCCGCCTTCCAATTGGAATGAGCGGTTTTTTGATGTACGTCATGTGTATTTTGAACAGCACCTTTTCATAAAACATTTGACAATGAAAATCATTATCATTTAAAGTGTACATATAATAATTGAAAATGATTATCATTTAGATGAGGTGACCAATAGATGAAAGCACTAATTGCATTTGCGAGTATGTCTGGCAATACGGAAGATATGGCAGCGATCTTAAAACAAACGCTTGAAGGAAAAGGGATAGAGACAGAGATGATGGAATTTGACGACACAAGTGCAGAAGATCTTTCTTCATACGATTATGTCATGATCGGCTCTTACACATGGGGTGACGGTGATTTACCTTATGAAGCTGAAGATTTTTATGAAGAGGTCTCATCCCTTGAACTTTCTCACATCAAAGCGGCGGTATTTGGATCAGGCGATTACAGTTATCCGAAGTTTTGCGAGGCTGTTCATACCTTTCATGACATGCTGAAATCGACAGGTGCATCCGTATTTCCTGAAACATTGAAAATGGAACTTGCGCCAGATACAGATGAAGATGTGGCGTGCTGTGAGGAGTTTGCAACGAGCTTTTTAACGTGGGCATCATTGTCTGAGAAAAGAGTTGAAAATCATGTTTCATAAAGGTGCGACAGCTGTTGCTGCGTCTAAAAGTGGCGGCTACTTTGTTGCTGTCAAACGAGAAGGTATTTTTCATTACAGTGTGGAGGGCGGATGGCAGCAGCTTTTTAAGCTCAAGCATAAAATCCACGCTATCAGTTATATTGGTCCGTATTTGTTCGGAGTTGGTGAAAATGGAACTGTCATACGATCAGGAGATGAGGGCCACACGTGGGCGCTATCATCTTTTCCGACAAATGCAGTTGTTTGGTCTATTACAGGACGCAAAGATGGGTTTGTATGCGCACATGGAAAGCATAGTATTTATGTGTCAACCGATTTCGGAATTTCCTGGGAAATTATGAAGCCATTTGCTCATGTAAATCAGCCCCCTGTGATTCGCTCATTATGTGTAGCCGGTGATTATCTTTATATTGGAACACAGATTCATGAGGTGCATGGAGGAATATGGGTGTATGACTTGCAAAGTGAACAGATTTTTCTCCTAAACAGAGAAGAGCACCGAATGACTGCTTCTATGTTGCTTTGCGGGGAACACCTCCTTGTCTGTGCGATGGGCTCTAAAAAAGGGAAAAGAGGATCTGTTCAAATTTTAGACTTACATACAAATATGCTGCATGATATTCAATCACAAGCTTTTGCGCGAGAGGAATCATTTTTGGATGTGTCAGAGGATAACGGCATTGTGTACGTGACCACCTCACAGGACGAGCATGGATTTTCTAAGGTATATCAGCTTGATATAGAGCAAAAAGAGCTCAAGTGGTTTGATACGATCAAAGGGCACGGTTTTCGTGTCGCCAATCAAAAGGAGAATTTTTTCTGTGCGGGTTTATATGAAAGTAAGTTTGTCAGGCCTTATGAGGAACCTGCACTGATTCATTAATAAGGAGGAAGAAAAAGTGACGAAAAAAGTTTTATTGGTGTATGCCACAATGTCAGGAAATACAGAAGCAATGGCTGATTTAATCGAAAAAGGATTAAAGGAAGCTGGGGCTAGCGTGGACCGGCATGAAGCGATGGATATTGATGCTGAACTTCTTCATGATTACTCGCACATTCTGTTAGGTGCATATACTTGGGGAGATGGTGATCTTCCAGATGATTTTATTGATCTATATGAGGAAATGGAAGAGCTGGATTTGACGGGTAAAGCATTTGCTGTATTCGGTTCTGGAGATACATCTTATGAACATTTTTGCGGAGCTGTGGATTTAATTGAAGAAAAAGTGAAAGAACTGGGCGGTGATATCGTCCTACCATCCATCAAAATTGAGCTGAATCCAGAAGGAAACGAGGAAGAGGAATTGATTTCTTTTGGTAGACAATTTGTTCATCTTCACCAGCAAGAAGCGGGATAAAGAGGCCCGCTTGTTTTATTTGCCAAGGCGCAGACGATTCTTTCACTTGTCATTAAAACTCTCCTTTGGTACAGTAATGAAGTATAAATTAAGAGGAGGACATACATACATGAAACAAATGGACGCTAATGAAATTATTTCATTTATTCAAAATAGTACAAAATCAACACCTGTGAAAGTCTACATTAAAGGGGACTTAGAAGGTATTGAATTTGGTGAACATGCAAAAACATTTATCACAGGTAACACTGGTGTTGTCTTCGGTGAGTGGAGCGAAATTCAAGAAGCTCTAGCATCAAACAAAGACAAAATTGAAGATGTTGTCGTGGAAAATGACCGTCGTAACTCTGCGATTCCTATGTTGGATTTGAAAAACATCAAAGCACGTATTGAGCCAGGTGCAATCATTCGTGATCAAGTGGAAATTGGCGATAATGCAGTCATCATGATGGGTGCTTCTATTAATATCGGTTCAGTCATCGGTGAAGGTACGATGATTGATATGAACGTTGTTCTTGGCGGCCGTGCGACAGTAGGTAAGAACTGTCATATCGGTGCGGGATCTGTTCTTGCAGGTGTTATTGAGCCGCCTTCTGCTAAGCCAGTTGTAGTAGAAGATGATGTTGTCATCGGTGCAAACGCTGTTGTTTTAGAAGGTGTGACAATTGGAAAAGGTGCAGTTGTAGCAGCTGGAGCGATCGTTGTGAACGATGTCGAGCCTTACACGGTTGTAGCAGGTACACCTGCAAAGAAAATCAAAGACATTGATGAAAAAACAAAAGGTAAAACTGAAATCAAACAAGAACTGCGTCAGCTTTAATTGACACAATTCGCAGCTGAAGACATAGACGTGGATGATATATCCACGTCTTATTCGTATAGAGGAAAGGAAGCGAGTTCACTTGTTAAATCGTGAGCAATTAATATCCATTCGAAGAGATTTGCACCAAATTCCTGAGCTTGGTTTTAAGGAATTTAAAACACAAGCTTACCTCATCAAGCATCTCGAATCGTACCCAACAGATCGAATTGAGATGGAAACATGGCGGACTGGACTTTTTGTGAAAGTAAAAGGGACAAATCCTGCGCGTGTCTTTGCGTATCGTGCAGATATGGACGGATTATCTATCCCTGAAGAAACGGGCTACCCATTTCAATCGGTACATGAAGGCTACATGCATGCATGTGGACATGATCTTCATATGACCATTGCTCTTGGTATCATTGATCATTTCGTGCATCAGCCAATCAAAGAAGATCTGCTATTTATTTTCCAACCGGCAGAAGAAGGGCCAGGCGGAGCTGAACCAATGCTTGCAAGTGATGTTCTAAAAAAGTGGACGCCAGACTTTATTACAGCGCTGCATATTGCACCTGAATATCCAGTCGGCACGATTGCAACAAAGCCGGGCCTATTATTTGCTAATACGAGTGAGCTTGTGATCGATCTTGAAGGAAAAGGCGGGCATGCCGCATACCCTCATTTAGCAAATGATATGGTGGTGGCTGCAAGTGCACTAGTAGGGCAGCTGCAATCGGTGATTTCACGTAATGTGGACCCTCTTGATAGTGCCGTCATTACAGTTGGCACGATTACAGGTGGCACTGCTCAAAATATCATTGCGCAGCACGCAAAGCTTGATGGAACCATTCGCACGCTCTCGCCAGAGTCTATGGAAAAGGTGAGAAAACGAATTGAAGCACTTGCAAAGGGAATTGAAATTGGCTATGAATGCAAGGCGACAGTTCGATACCCTTCATCTTATTACGAAGTGGACAATTCAAAGGATTTGACAGAAGAATTTATGTCATATGTAGCCGAAGAAGGTCTTGCGAACGTCATTGAATGCAGAGAAGCGATGACAGGAGAAGATTTCGGCTACATGCTGAAAAAATACCCTGGGTTCATGTTTTGGCTAGGGGTAGATTCAGAATATGGTCTGCACCATGCAAAACTCACGCCTGACGAAAATGCGATTGAAACAGCTGTGAACGTCATGACGGCTTATTTTAAAAAGCAAGCAGGTGAATGAATAATCAAATGGTCTCCTGTACACCTTATGAACAGGAGGTGTTCTTGATTATGACAAGAATTGGTGTAGAACCATCTTTATCCGATGTAGAAGAACTTTTGAAGCAAAAAGGGTATGATGTCGTACGAATTCAAAATGAACAGCAAATGGATCAGTGTGACTGTTATGTGGTCACAGGGTTAGATTCAAATGTTCTTGGCATTTCAGACACAACGACAAAGGCATCTGTTATTACAGCGTCAGGTATGACGGCTGATGAAATTTGTCAAGAAGTAGAACAGCGTGTTCAATAAAACTAACAAAAAAGAACCAGGATATTATGATCCTGGTTCTTTTTGCTCTTTGGCTAGATCGAGTGCTTCTTTCATTTTTTTGCGTAGAATTCGTTCGACACGCCACTGCTCCATCGTTTCAGTTTTTGCAATGATGCGAAGGACGAGGGATGAGGAGCCAAATGATTCCACTCCAACGACTTGAGGACCTTCGATGATTTGCGGCATGCTCTCACGAACTTCATCACAGGCTGTTTGCAAAGTGCTGATCATCTGATCCACATTTTCATCTGGGGATAATTCGATATCAACGAGTGCCTGCATCGTCCCTCGTGAATGATTGCTTACATTCAGTATACTTCGGTTCGGAATGAAATGAAGAGTGCCATCAAAGCTTCTAAGCTGTGTTGTTCTCAGTCCAATTTGTTCAACGATCCCATCGAAACCAGCAACCGTTATATACTCGCCGACATCAAATTGTTTTTCGAGCAGTATGAAGAAGCCTGTCACAATATCACTCACTAATCCCTGAGCGCCAAATCCAATGGCAAGTCCTACAACACCTGCGCCAGCCAGCAAGGCGGTTGGGTTATAGTGAAATAAGTCGAGGATCATCACAACTAGAATAAAAATCAGCAAGTAGGCGAAAATATTTAAGGTAAGACTTTGCAGCGTTTGAGCTCGTGATAAAGAGACATCGTGCTTCTCAGAGAATGCTGAATAGGCACGCTTAATCATCTTATTTCCAATCGCTCTGATGATAAAATAAATCACAAAAATAGCAATGAGTTTTAGCAAAATCATACTGATATTCATGATGATGGAAACCCAATCTACTTGTTCAAGTGCTTTCATGATCTTCAAAACCTTTCTATGTATGTGCGAAATGAGAAGCTAATCATTTGTTCCCTTATGCAAGTCATGTTAAACTTTTAATAGTTGGAGCGAGAGATTGTGACAAATCGTTAATTAAATTTATTATTAATTAATATTGACTAAAAATCGCTTAAGTATTATAATTATATTTGTGAAGTTATTAACTAAATGAGAATTCAACCTGTTGATTCTCATTTTATATACAGCTAAGAAGTCTGTATAAAGATATTATTTTTGGAGGGATTTACATATGGCAGAGCGTTTTGTAGGAAAACAAGCTCCACGTTTTGAAATGGAAGCAGTACTTGCTAATAAGGAATTTGGTAAAGTGAGTTTAGAGGAAAACATCAAGAATGACAAATGGACAGTTCTTTTCTTCTATCCAATGGATTTCACTTTTGTTTGTCCAACTGAAATTACAGCAATGAGCGATCGTTATGATGAGTTTGAAGATTTAGATGCAGAAATCATCGGTGTATCTACTGATACAATCCATACGCATCTTGCTTGGATCAACACAGATCGTAAAGACAATGGTCTTGGAGAATTAAAATACCCACTAGCTGCTGATACAAACCACACAGTATCTAGAGAATACGGTGTTTTAATTGAAGAAGAAGGAATTGCACTTCGTGGTCTATTCATCATTAACCCAGAAGGCGAACTTCAATATCAAACAGTATTCCACAACAATATCGGTCGTGATGTAGATGAGACACTACGTGTTCTTCAAGCATTACAAACTGGTGGACTTTGCCCAGCGAACTGGAAGCCTGGTCAAAAAACACTTTAATTGATAGTTGAAGAAACAGTCTAACTGGTGTTAGACCTTCAGATTGTTGACAAAGGGCTAAAATGAACTTGATTTTAGCCCTTTGTCTTCTTTTCAGCGTGATAAAAAACCTTTGAAGTCTAGGAAGAACGAGTACTGGCGCGAAGCGAATGTGACATTCGTGAGCACCAGCACGCAGGACTGACAAAGAATGCGAGGGTTTGTCTACATGCTGGGGTCTAACTGATGTTAGACTTTTTTGTTTCGAGACATACAATGGATGGAGGCGCTTCAAAATGAAATTACGTCAACCAATGCCGGAACTAACTGGTGCAAAAGAATGGTTAAATGGAGAAGTAACAAGAGAAGAATTAATTGGTGATAAACCAACATTGATCCACTTCTGGTCAGTTAGCTGTCACCTTTGTAAAGAGGCGATGCCGCAAGTGAACCAATTCCGTGATGAATACAAGGATCAACTAAACGTGATCGCAGTTCATATGCCACGTTCAGAGGATGACCTAGATCTAGAAAAAATCAAAGAGGTTGCAAATGAGCATGAAATCACTCAGCCAATCTTTGTAGACAGCGACCATAAATTAACAGAAGCATTTGAGAACGAATATGTACCAGCTTACTATGTATTCGATAAAACAGGTGCTTTACGCCACTTCCAAGCTGGCGGAAGCGGTATGAAAATGCTTGAAAAACGTGTCAATCGAGTTCTTTCTGAGTCTGAAAAGGCTGCAGAATAGGCTTTCCCCCCATGAATGGGGGTTTTTTCATGGGGAAAAATAGGAGACATATTGCATGGATGAATATGATTGTAGGTGGAATGCCTAAGAAAAGAGAAAATGAGGGATTTCATTAAAAAAATTTCCTAAAATAAAAAGGTATTATGACCTATTTACATTTTTATTTTGAAATGAAAATGTAAAGATTTTAACTTTTTACTATTCAGAACGTTTTTGCACAAAAGAAATTTCAGTTTGGTAAATAACTATATAAATCAAGTAGTATAAGCATTTATTCAAAATTTTTACAATATTTTAAAGGTGGTCAAAAGCCTATAGTGGCAATGAAATGGGTGCCGATTTTTCTTCTTTGGCAAAATTTTAGTTGGAAATACCTATCTGATAGCAAACTGTAAAATGATAAAAAAATAGTTGATAAAATTAGTTTTCTAATCTAATATTTACTATAGAATATTTTTTATATGATGAGGGGGAAATCCATTGTTTAATGAGAGGGAAGCGTTACGTTTACGATTGGAACAATTAAATGAAGCAGAAGTAAAGGTCATCCGTGAATATCAAATTGAACGAGATGCGATTTACGCAAAACTAAGAGAATTAGACCGTCAAGGTACAGGTCTCGTCACAGATACAAAAAAAGAAGTACGTACAGAGAGAAAAACAGATTCACTGCCTGTATTAGCTGAGCTGGCTGCACAAGAAATGAGAAGCTACAATCAGCCTGCGCAAACGCAGTCAAACGTTACATCATCTTTAGGAACAGGTCAGCTAAATGGTGCACCTGTAGGTATTCCTGAAGGATCTACAAGACGCAGAAGAGGCACAGCTAGACCTGGATCAAAGGCAGCTAAGCTTCGTGAAGCTGCAATCAAAACATTAAAGCGTCATAATGCGGCGATTAAAAGCTCTGAACTTCAAAAAGAGATTGAAAAAGAGAGCGGTCTTGAAATTCCAAATATGACAACGTTTATGCAAAGCTTAATTAAAATGTACCCAGAAGTGAAGAAACCTTATCGCGGACAGTATATTTTAGAAGGCGACATTCAAACAGAAGACGAATAAATAAAAAAGAAACTGCTGGGCGTAAATGCCAGCAGTTTTTTCTTGCGTACGTGATGAATGGATCACTTTTTTTGATCAACTGTATAGACAATCTTTCGTTCTTTGGGCATGTTGTCGCGCTGTTTTTTAAATCCATCGATCTTCACTGTCATAACCTCTCCACTCCGCTGCACCGCATCAACTTTTGCCTGGAGCGTTTCTACTTGTTCGTTTAGTTTCTTCAAAATCGGTCCTATTTCTTCGGTTGTTTGCAAAATAGGGTCTTGTGAGAACGGCTCGGCATTTGTTTGGGCTGACTGGTCGATATCAGCAAAATGAGAAGCGATCCATTCCTCGCTTTCGGCTAACTGTTTTTGGTAGCTCGTGAGCGTTTCATAAAAAATGGCCTCTTTTGCTTTTTCGATTTGCAGTAATTTTTCTTGTGTTTCATAAAAACGCTCCTGTAGATGCCGGACGCCTTCTTGTAATAAATGAAGCTCTGCGTTTTTATCGCCTAGAGTTTGCTGCAGTTTTTCAATCACAGCGGATAAAGTATTTCCTTTTTTCTCCTCTTTTGCAAGCTGTTTATCTTGGTCTAGTAATCGCTCCTGTAGTTGCTGAGACATTTCCTTATATTTTACAACCTTCAAATGCAATCGGTGCTTTTCCTCTGTTTCTTTTCGTCTATGATAGGTTTCCTTTTGCAGCATTTCATGAAGAAGGACGATTTTATGTAATAATTCCGATTTGCTATAAGAGAGATCCTGTATTTTAGATGATGCTTCGTCTTGGTCAATGGTCATTTCATCCAATTGTTGTTTTAATTGAGTGAAATCCTTTTTCATCTCATGATATTCTTGAGATAGCTTCTTGTTTTTAGCATACGTATACGTGGACTTTAAATCTGAAATCATCTGTTGATATTTGGCCGTTTCAGCTTTTAAAAATAGATTTTCTTGAGACAGATCATGGAATAGGGGAGAAGCATGGCGCCGGTTCATAGGTAGACCCTCCTTATTCATGTTATCAATAAAGTATGCGAAATGAGTGCGATTAGAACAACCATATCAAAGGGGATGAGATGATGAGAATAGTGAATGTGATACTAGCTGGAGGTGCTTCTAGGCGTTTTGGAGAGCCAAAAGCAAGTCATGTCTATCAGGGGAAACCACTATATGAACATGTGAAAGAGCAACTTTTGAAAGGGGAAACCATCATCATCAGTCACCCGAAGCTTCTGCCTTTTTTCAAAGCAAGAGGGGAACAAGCTGTTTGGTTAGATGATGAACAGGTGCGTGGGTATGGCCCGCTTGCAGGCATATATACCGCTATGCAAAAGCAAGAAGCAGAGTGGTATTTAGTGACGGCATGTGATATGCCATTCATACGAAAAGAGACAACCGTCGCTTTATCTTCTTATTGCCATGAGCATGTAGATGCTGTGGTCCCGATGGTGCAGGAAAGATTACAGCCGTTATTTGCGCTTTATCACCGCCGCAGTCTTCCGTTTATTTCTGCGTGCTTAAAAGAGAATCAATTAGCTATCAAAGATTTATTACAAAAACTTCACGTCCAGGTTGTTCCAGCCGACGAACTGAACGTGGCACCAAATGAATTTCACAATATCAATAAAAGAAGCGATTTACCTGAAAACGGTATGATATGATACATAAAAACGAGAAGGAGAGAACAATATTGAACGAGCGATATTCAAGGCAAATCTTGTTCCCTCCGGTAGGCGAAAAAGGGCAGTCTGCGCTTTCCGAAAGTCATGTCCTTATTGTTGGAGCTGGTGCACTTGGAACAGCATCTGCTGAAGGGCTTGTCCGATCTGGAATTGGTACTTTGACGATTGTAGATCGTGATTATGTCGAATTCTCAAATTTACAGCGGCAGCAGCTGTACACTGAACACGATGCAAAGATGCATGTGCCAAAAGCGGCAGCGGCGAAAAAACGTCTCCAAGAGATCAACCATGAAGTGACCATACACGCCATTATTGGAGATGCAGGAGTAGAGCTGTTAAGACCTTTATTCCGAAAGGCAAATATCGTCATTGATGCGACTGATAATTTTGAGACAAGAATGGTGATGAATGACTTATCATTAGAAACAAATACGCCTTGGATTTACGGTGCCTGTGTGAGCAGTCAGGGAATGTATATGACCATTTTGCCGGGCAAAACACCTTGCTTATCCTGTGTGTTTACCTCAGTGCCTGTTGGGGGTTTGACATGTGATACAGCTGGTATTATTTCTCCTGCTGTCCAAATGGTGTCGGCTTATCAGCAAACAGAGGCATTAAAATATTTAACTGGGCATGAAGAGCAAATGGAGCGAAAGTTTGTCACGTTTGATTTGTGGCAGTCGTCTTCGTTTAAAATGGATGTATCTCGTACGAAGCAGGAGAGCTGTCCATCTTGCGGCATAAATAGAACGTATCCATATTTAGATGAACAGCGAAAAAAAACAGCGATTCTTTGCGGGCGTGACACCATTCAGATCATATCGAAGGATTTAGAAAACCTTTCATTTCAGCATGTAAAAGAGCGTCTGTCATCTATTTGTGAGGTGGAAGTGAACGATTTTTTAATTCATATACGCTATGAAACACACCGTATCGTTTGTTTTAAAGGAGGACGTGTATTAATCCATGGGACAAATGATGAAAGAGTAGCCAATTCATTACTAGCAAGACTGCTAGGCATATAGGAGTGAGAAGTGATGGAAAGACGACAGCCAATTCCAGTAGAAGAGGCAGTAAAGAAAGTCCACCAATTTCAAAAACATGGACAAGTCGAATGGGTTCCTTTAAAGAACAGCCTTGGAAGATGGATTGCAGAGGATATTTTAGCAGACCATGATGTTCCTGCCTTTGATCGTTCTCCGTATGATGGTTTTGCACTTCGAGCAGAAGATACAAAGGATGCATCGAGCGAGCATCCGGTTGAATTTGAGGTCATTGATCATATAGGGGCAGGTATTGTTTCTGCAAAAACGATCGGTCCTTTTCAAGCGATTCGCATCATGACAGGAGCGAAGATTCCAAAAGGAGCAAATGTTGTGATCATGCTCGAATTGACGAAAACGTTTGAAAAAGACGGTAAATCAATGATGTCACTTAAAAGACCTCTGAAAAAGGGGGACAATATTTCTCGGCAAGGAGAAGAGACCCTCAAAGGGAACGTCATGATCAAAAAAGGCTCAAAAGTTACCCCAGGCGTGACGGCGATATTGGCAACGTTCGGATATGCGGTTGTGCCAGTCGTCAAAAAACCGGTGATCGGTATCATCTCAACAGGTACCGAGCTCCTACAAGTAAGTGATGCCATGGTGGACGGTAAAATTAGAAATAGTAACCTAAGTATGGTGTACGCTCAGGTTCTTGAAGCTGGAGGAGAACCGCTTGATTTAGGCGGTGTATCCGATGATTTTGATCAAAGCTATGAAGCCGTAAAAGCAGCCTTAAGCAAAGTTGATATGCTCATCACAACAGGTGGTGTATCGGTAGGTGATTTTGACTTTTTACCTGCTATTTATGAAAAACTAGGTGCAGATGTGTTGTTTAATAAAGTGGCGATGAGACCTGGAAGTGTGACGACCGTTGCTGCGTTGTCAAATGGTCAATTGCTTTATGGGCTGTCAGGAAATCCGGCTGCCTGTTTTGTTGGCTTTGAACTATTTGTCAAACCGATCATTTATAAATGGTGTTTGAAAGAAAATCCATTTCCCGTTTTTGCTGAGGCGAAGCTGACACATGATTTTCCAAAAGCCAATCCATTCACTCGATTTGTTAGAGCATCACTTGATTTCGCTGGCAGCCAGCTGAGTGTGACGCCAACCGGTCTTGATAAATCTAGTGCGGTGACATCTATTGCTCATGCTGATTGTTTCATTGTTTTGCCTGGAGGAACAAGAGGGTTTAGTGCAGGTGACCAGGTCAGCGTTCTGCTATTTCACCACGAAGGCGGTGCTCCATGTTGGATGACAAATTAATCATTCTACAAGTCGTGGGCTATCAAAATAGTGGTAAAACGACGCTGATCGAAAAATTATGTCAGCTGGCGGATGAAGAAGAAATGCAGCTAGGCTGCTTCAAACATCACGGACATGGCGGAAAGCCAGACCGTCTGTTCAAACAAAAAGATACGGATCGATATGTTCAAGCGGGTGCATTTGCCGCTGGTGTGGAGGGAGAAGGTGAATGTCACTTTTTCATGCAGCACATGACATTCGCACAACTACTCAACATGTGTCAGCATCTTCCTTTAGATGCCATCTTGATCGAAGGATACAAACAGGCGCCTTACCGCAAAATCCTGTGTGTCAAAGACGAACAGGAACTCATTGATCTTTCGACACTTTCTCATATACAAGCAGCCATTTATTTCAATAAAGAAATACAATTCACTGAGAAATACCCGTTTCCTGTGTTTTCAGCATTTGACAAGCGCGGGATCACATTTGCTTTTAATTTATTGAAGGGGGAAGCCTCGTATGAATGAACTTTTTAAGATCACAAAAGAGCCGATTGATGTGAATGAATTGATTCAGCATGTCACAAGACGCAAAGCGGGAGCCATTACGACATTCATAGGCACGGTAAGAGAATGGACAAATGGCAAAAAAACGCTGCGTTTAACATATGAAGCATACATACCAATGGCGGAAAATATGTTGAGTCAAATTGGACAAGAAATTAAAAAACGCTGGCCTGATACAGAAGCTGCCATTGTGCATCGTATTGGCACTCTTGAGATATGTGACATTGCAGTGGCAATAGCTGTTTCATCACCTCATCGGAAAGCTGCATACGAAGCCAATGAATATGCGATTGAACGAATAAAGGAAATAGTTCCTATTTGGAAAAAGGAATACTGGGAAGATGGAGAGGCTTGGATAGGTGATCAGCTTGAAACCGTTTCTTACCCTGAAGGAAAACCTAGTACTCTCCAACTTAACGAGAAAGAAGGGAAGCGGCATGATTAGCGTATTATTGTTCGCCGGCCTTGCTGAGAAGGCCGGTAAACAACAAATCATCATTCAAAAAGATCAAACAACGGTTGATGAAATTAAAATAGAATTACAGGAGGTATATGGAGTTGATACTGCACAAAACGTGATGGTTGCAGTCAACGAAATATATACGAGGGGAAATGCTGAAGTGCGTAGCGGGGACACTGTTGCACTCATTCCTCCTGTAAGTGGTGGATAATAGATATTAGAGGATTTGGTTATGGCCAGCGGCTGTAACCAATTTTTTTATGTGTGAAAAGATTGTAGAGGTACTTGGGTATGATCTTCGTAAATAAAACATCCCCGACGTGCTTTAGAAATGTGAGGATCGAGCTGTTGAATGAGATCATACAATTCGCTGATTCGTCTCACATTGAAATCTGTTTGAGCTTGAAGCTGTTCTTTTAGTTCTTTTGTGCTCACGATGCTTCCCTTTTTTTCTTTAATAATATCTACACACCTTGCTGCGTAGTATATTTTGTCATTAGAAGGTCTGCTCTCTTTCATATCAAGTAATTTGAGCTCATGATAAATCAGTTCTCTTTCCTTTCTAAAGTATTGCCATGCTTCTTGTTCCTTTTCATAAAGTAAAATCAATTGCATTTTCAATTTTTCTCTTAACATTCACTTGACTCCATTTCCACTATCATTTAACCTACCTCTATTTTACATTATATGAAAAAATAACATTTGATCAAGTAAAATCCTTTTATTTTTATTTTTTTAATATGAAAGTATTGATACTAAAGGCTCATCTGTTCTATAAAAGGCGCTAAACATAGTCCTATAAAGCCGGGATTCATTGAAATTACTAGGAATATTTTAACAAAAAATTGTTGTGTCTAACTGAGACCATCTGAATCCAAAGGAAAAGGATATTTATTCCGAAAGACATGTTGTTTACTTCATAAACTATTTTTCAGTCAGTAAAATCATGATTTTTTCATATGAATATGGTCGGATCAAGGTATCATTTGAAAGATGTCGTTCATGAAAATAGAATAATAGATTCAATCCTATCACTATGAAAATAAGAAAATCAAATGATCTATCACTTATTGGCAATCTTTTGATAAAATAGAAACAACAAGAGTATGAAAAAACGATTCCATACTTACAGCACATGGAGAGGATGACATTTGATGAAAGAAACAACGCAAAAACCCACAATTATAGGCGTAAGCACAAGACCATCAGAGTATTTAAAAAGAGTGTGGGAGCAGCCATTCGTTTGGTGGCCTTTATCATGTGTGCTTGTATTAACAGTTGTTGTCACTTATTTGTCTCAGCTAGTGAATGAAGGATTGTGGGCAGATTTAATTTTACCAATCCCTTTCGTTTATGTGATCACGCTCATTGGTCTGGTCATTGGGATTGTCATTAATACTGCCGTATACAAGTTCATCGTCTTTTTAGCAAAAGGTGATGCAACATTTCATCAGCTGTTTTCAGGTGTACTGTATATCACGCCTATTACGATCATTGGTACGATTATTTCTCATTTGGCGATCATTTTTTTTCATGTGCCAAAAGATATCACGGTTACCTCATTAAACGCATTCATTCGAATGTCTGGTCCATGGCATGCCGTGTTAGCCAATATCGATCTTTTTGTGATCTGGAATCTTGTTTTAACAGGCTTTTTATTGATCAAAGTCGGCCGCATTTCGCCAAGAATATCTTGGATTATTGTGAGTGTCTTTTATGTATTATCTTTAATTTTTCAATATGTAGGAACTACGATCACCATCAACATGCAGTAAGCTGGAGGTAGAATGTTTTTATGAGAAAGAAAATCATTATCGGATCCATTATCATTATTGTGATTGGTCTATTCATTGGATTTAATATTGCAAAAAACCAATCAAAGCCTGCCTCTACGGCATCATTTAAAACAATCCAACTTGCATCAAAAGAAATAACTTCTACGGTGATGACGCCTGGAACACTTTCATTCTCGGAGGAGCAATTCATTTATACAGAAGAGGAGAAGGGAAGCCTGAATCATATCGCTGTGAAAGAAGGAGAAAAGGTGAAAGTTGGAACACCGCTCCTTACATATGAAAATAAGGAACTGGAGCTTGAAGAACAGCAGCAAGCACTTGCAGCTGAATCAAGTACATTAAAGCTTGAACAATTACAAAGTAGACTCAATACATTAGATGAAAATCAGGGGAAAAAGGCGGGCTCTGATTCGAAAAACGAGCGAGATCAGCTTGAACTCGAACTCAAAGCCGCTGAATTAGAGCAAAAACAAGCGGAGCTTAACCAAGAAAAAATAAAGGCACAAATAGAAGATTTAACGATACATAGCAAAATTGAAGGAACAGTCATCTCCATCGAGCAAGATGCTGGCGCAGGGAAGCTAGAAGAGAGACAGCCGGTGATCCATATTGGCAATGAGAAAAAAATGATCGTACGAGGCTTAATCACTGAGTATGACGCCATGAAAGTCAAAAAGAAACAAAAAGTAAAGGTAACGTCTGATGTCATTCGCGGAAAGAGCTGGCAAGGAGTGGTGAAAAAAGTGGGCGCTGTGCCTGCCCAGTCAACAGCAGAAACAGCTGCTAGTGATCAAACCGTACAATATCCAGTCGAAATTGAAATAAAAGGGAAAAAGCCGGATGCAAAACCAGGCTTTAAAATGATCATGGAAATTGAAACGGACAAGCGTCAAGTGCTCACAATTCCTGAAACAGCCGTAAAAAAAGAGAAAGATGGATCATACGTTTATGTTGTTGAAAAGAATGCACTGAAGAAAGTAAAAGTGACATTAGGTGAAACGTCAGGTCAAGATCTTGAAGTGACGAAAGGTTTAACAAAAGAAGATCAAATCATTGCAGAGCCATCAGATGATATGTATGACGGAATGGAAGTGAATGCTGAATGATTCAGCTTTCAAACGTGACAAAAAGCTACGAAGTCGCTGAGGAGACATTTGATGTATTAAGTGATGTGAACCTCGTCATTGGTAAAGGCGAGTATATGTCCATTATGGGCCCGTCCGGTTCTGGAAAATCAACGTTAATGAATATCATTGGCTGTTTGGACCACCCGACCTCCGGACAGTACCATTTTCAAGGTATGGAGCTGTCGGCAGCAAAGGATCAAGAATTGGCAGTGATTCGAAATCGATCCATTGGTTTTGTTTTTCAACAATTTTATTTACTGCCTAGATTAAATGCGAGGCGAAATGTTGAACTTCCGATGATTTACGCTGGTATCAGTCAAAAGGAAAGAAAAGAGCGTGCGGAAATGGCACTTGAAAAGGTTGGTTTGGCAGATCGAATGAAGCATATGCCAAACGAGTTGTCAGGGGGTCAAAAGCAAAGAGTAGCCATCGCACGTGCGATTGTCAATGAGCCGAAGCTCATCTTGGCAGATGAACCAACAGGCGCTCTTGATTCAAAAACGAGCGGCTCGATTATGGAACAGTTTACAAAGCTCAATGAGGAAGGAACAACGGTTGTGCTCGTTACTCATGAAGAAGAAATAGCTGCGTATACAAACCGGATAGTCGTTGTAAGAGATGGACGCCTCGTTCAAGATAGATTGATACAAGGAGACGCAATGAATGAAACTCTTTGAAAATATCAAAATAGCGCTGAATTCTGTCCTAGCTCATAAATTGCGTTCTATTTTAACAATGCTTGGCATTATTATTGGGGTTGGATCAGTGATTGCAGTCGTTGCCATCGGTCAAGGCGGAGAGCAAATGCTGAAAGAATCAATTTCAGGGCCAAACAATACCATTGATATGACCTATACACCCTCTGATGAGGAGTTAAATGCGAATCCGAATGCGTTATTTGAAGCCACATTTACTGAAGAAGACATTCAAAGTGTTCAAGCATTGAATGGGGTTAAACAGGTTGCCTCCTCCACGGCACAAGGCATGCAATTAAGATTCCAAGATACAACAATAGATGCAACGGTCAATGGAATTAATGAAGGCTACACGAATGTACATTCATTACATATAGCAGAAGGACAGGACTTACGTGAAATCGATTTTAGGAGCGGAAGAAGGGCAGCTGTTATTTCAGAAGGGATACAAAAAGAATTGTTTAATGGAGAGAAGGCAGTAGGCGAGTTGATTTGGATGAATGGACAGCCGGTTGAGGTGATCGGAGTTTTAGCAAAACAGGAAGGTCTGTTCTCATTTGATATGAATGAAATATATGTCCCTTTTGCAATGCTGACAACTGCATTCGGTGTGAAAGAATATGATAAGTTGTCTATTCAAGTTGCACATGCTGATCAAATGAAAGAAGTGGGAAAGAGTGCGGCTGCACGCTTAAATGAAAACCATCATACAGAAGATGCTTACGAAATGATCAATCTGGAAGAGATTGCAGCAGGCATTGGTCAGATTACGTCTGTCATGACAACAATCATTGGCTCAATTGCTGGTATCTCATTACTTGTCGGCGGCATTGGTGTCATGAATATTATGCTCGTATCTGTCACAGAAAGAACAAGAGAAATCGGAATTCGAAAGGCACTTGGGGCAACTAGGGCTCAAATACTCGTTCAGTTTTTAATTGAGTCTGTCGTCCTTACACTGATCGGTGGGTTACTTGGAATCGCGCTTGGCTTCGGAGGTGCTTCACTTGTGTCACTGTTTGCAGGGTGGCCTTCTCTTGTATCGTGGCAAATCGTATGTGGAGGCGTCCTATTTAGTATGCTCATTGGTATTATTTTTGGACTGATTCCTGCCAATAAAGCAGCGAGGCTCGATCCGATTGAATCACTTAGATATGAATAATCCTAAAGTTAACGTACGAGGTGCTGACAAGAAGGTAGAACGAGATATATTGCCTGCTGCTCCCCACCTGAAGCTTTTATGCAAAACGCATAAAGGCTTTTTTTCGTTCAATTGAATGAAATGAAAAATGATAGAAATGCTAATATCATGACTTTCTTCTCAATGTCACATATTTTTCAGTTTACAAATGGTACATATAAAGGTAAGATGACCATTGTGAAAGATTTTGATAGTTATTGAATGTATTTGATTGTTTTGTATTGATAATGTTGAAAAAAGCGATTACAATAAAGGTGCGCGCAAAATGAATACGTTTTCAAAAGGGGGTGTTTTCAATGCTAACACCAGAAAGACATCAACTCATTATCGACTATTTAGAAGAAAACGATGTCATCAAAATACAGGACTTAATGATTATGACGGATGCGTCTGAATCTACAATTAGAAGAGATTTGTCAGCCCTCGAAGAAAAAGGCTTTCTTAAAAGAGTTCACGGAGGAGCAGCTAAAATATCTAGTATTCGTCTTGAACCGGATGTGTTTGAGAAATCTGCCAAAAACCTTCATGAAAAGTCATTGATTGCAGAGGCAGCTGCATCACTTTTAAAACAAGGCGATTGTATTTACTTAGATGCTGGTACGACAACACAGCAAATGATTGACTTTATCGATCCAGATCAAGATATCGTGGTGGTGACAAATGGTGTCATGCACATTGAAGCACTCATGAGAAAAGGCATTTCTTTTTACCTGATAGGCGGATCAGTGAAACATCGAACAGGAGCCATGGTGGGAGCCGCAGCTTTGACAGCTATGGAAAATTACCGTTTTGACAAGAGCTTTGTTGGGACGAACGGCATTCATCCCGAGGCAGGGTTTACAACACCTGATCCAGAAGAAGCGCTCATTAAAAAAAGAGCCATGAAGCAGGCGAAAAAAACCTACATCTTAACAGATGCCTCAAAGTTTGGCGAAATATCGTTTTCAACCTTTGCTAGTTTACAGGAAGCGACCATTATCACAAACGACGCAAAAGAGGATTCATTCGATAATTACCATGAAAAAACGGTTATAAAGGTAGTGAAAACATGATTTATACAGTTACTTTAAACCCATCAGTTGATTACATCGTACACGTGGAGGATTTTGCGGTCGGCGGTTTAAATCGTTCAACCTATGACAAAAAATATCCAGGTGGTAAAGGAATCAATGTCTCAAGGCTTTTAAAACGGCACGGTGTTGAATCAAAAGCACTTGGATTCATTGGCGGTTTTACAGGCAAATATATTCAAGACTTTTTACAAAACGAACAATTACAAACAGCCTTTCATGAGGTGTCAGAAGATACACGTATCAATGTGAAACTAAAAACAGGCGAAGAAACAGAAATCAACGGGCTCGGTCCAAGTATTACTGAAGCACAGTTCGATTCGTTTTTATCCCAATTCACTTCATTAACAGAAGGCGATGTCGTTGTATTAGCAGGTAGCATTCCTTCTTCACTGCCTCATAACACATATGAGCGCATTGCTGAGGTATGTGCGAAGCAAGGGGTAAGAGTCGTACTTGATATTTCTGGAGAAGCCTTAAAAAAAGCAGCAGATCTGAAACCATTCTTAATGAAACCAAACCATCATGAGTTAGGTGAAATGTTTGAAACCAGTATTTCATCTGCAGAAGAAGCCATTCCTTATGGGAAAAAGCTGTTGGAACAAGGTGCTGAACATGTCATTGTATCTATGGCTGGAGACGGCGCTCTCTTATTCAGTAAGGAAGGGATCTTTCAATCTAATGTTCCAACAGGCAAGCTGATCAACTCAGTTGGTGCAGGGGATTCAGTCGTTGCAGGATTCTTAGCTGGCGTTTCTAAAGGCCTTTCCATAGAAGAATCATTTAAGCTTGGCGTCACATCAGGAAGTGCTACAGCATTTTCTGAGGAACTTGGAACAAAAGAGCTTGTCGATACATTATTGCCACAAGTAAAAGTCACACGCATTTAAAGGAGGAGTCATCATGAAAATTACAGAACTACTCACGAAGCATACGATTAAGCTTCAATTAGACAGCCAGCAAAAAGAAGCCGTTATTGAAGAACTGGTCACTGTATTAGATACAGCTGGTAAATTAAATGATAAAGAAGGCTACAAAGCAGCTGTTGTTAATCGTGAAAAACAAAGCTCTACGGGAATCGGAGAAGGAATTGCGATTCCTCATGCGAAAACAGCAAGTGTGAAAGAACCTGCCATTGCATTTGGTCGTTCAACAGCTGGTGTAGATTATGAATCATTAGACGGACAGCCAAGTCATCTTGTCTTTATGATTGCAGCAACTGAAGGCGCAAACAACACGCATTTAGAAGCACTTTCTCGTTTATCCACACTTCTCATGCGTGAAGAGATCCGAAAGCAGCTTCTTGAAGCGGCTACTGAAGATGAAATCATTGAAATTATCAATACACATGATAAAGACGATGAAGAAGAAGAGGAAGTCAAAGAGGAACCGACTGCACCGGGAAAACCTGCTAAAATTTTAGCGGTGACAGCTTGTCCAACAGGCATCGCGCATACATTTATGGCCGCAGATGCTTTGAAAGAAAAAGCAAAAGAAATGGGCGTTGACATTAAAGTTGAGACAAACGGCTCTAGTGGAATTAAACATGCCCTGACAGCAAAAGAAATTGAAGAAGCGCCAGCTATTATTGTGGCAGCTGATAAACAAGTTGAAATGGAACGCTTTAAAGGCAAACATGTCATTGAAGTACCTGTGACAGCTGGAATTCGCCGTCCGCAAGAATTGATCGAAAAAGCCATCAACCAAGATGCGCCGATTTATAAAGGTTCAGGCGGCAGTTCTTCAAAAGATGAAAATGAATCGTCAGGTAAGGGAAGAAGTGGATTCTATAAGCACTTAATGAGCGGTGTAAGCAACATGCTTCCGTTTGTTGTTGGGGGCGGTATCCTCGTTGCGATTTCATTCTTCTGGGGAATTAATTCAGCTGACCCTAAAGATCCTTCTTTCAATTCATTTGCAGCTGTATTAAAAGGAATTGGCGGAGATAATGCACTTGCCTTAATCGTTGCTGTATTAGCTGGATTTATCGCAATGAGTATTGCAGACCGTCCAGGTTTTGCACCAGGTATGGTTGGCGGATTCATGGCCTCTGCAGCAGGTGCTGGATTCTTAGGCGGATTGATTGCTGGTTTCCTTGCTGGTTACATCGTGGTGCTGCTCAAAAAAGTATTCACTTTTGTACCACAGTCGCTCGATGGTATTAAACCAGTTCTGCTCTATCCATTGTTCGGTATTTTCTTTACAGGGATTATCATGCATTACATCGTCAACACGCCTGTTAAAATGGTCATGGACGGATTAACACACTGGCTTGAATCACTTGGTACTGGAAACCTTGTATTAATGGGGATTATTTTAGCTGGTATGATGGCCATTGATATGGGTGGTCCGATTAACAAAGCGGCCTACACATTTGGTCTTGCGATGATTGCTGCTGGCAACTATGCACCGCATGCTGCGATTATGGCAGGCGGAATGGTGCCGCCGCTAGGAATTGCCCTAGCGACAACAATCTTTAGAAACAAATTCTCTAAACGTGACCGCGAAGCAGGTATTACATGCTACTTCATGGGAGCTGCGTTCATTACGGAAGGGGCGATCCCGTTTGCAGCGGCAGATCCTCTGCGCGTCATTCCTTCAGCTGTGATTGGTGCAGCAGTTGCAGGTGGATTAACAGAATTCTTTAGAGTGACGCTTCCTGCACCGCACGGCGGACTATTCGTTTTCTGGGTAACAAACCATCCAGTTCTTTACATCATCAGCATCTTAATCGGTGCCATTGTTACAGCGCTACTTCTCGGAATTCTAAAAAAACCAGTCCGACAAGAAGCTTAATTTGAAAAGAAGCATCGTGAAGAGCGGTGCTTCTTTTTGTTTAATCATCAGCAAATTAGGAAAAAATATCTAATTGAATGGTTGTCTTGTGAATTTTTAAATGACATGTGATAAAGTAAAGTTATTCAATTCGCGTTTCAAGTCTTTTAGCAGAAAGTCTTAGGAGGAAGCAGTATTTTGAACGAAGAAAACAAACAAAACGAAAATGACATTCAATCTGATGGGAAACAAGCCAAAAAAGAGAAGAAAAGTTCTCTGTTTGAATGGATCAAAGCTATTTTAATTGCACTTGCCCTCGTCCTCATCATCCGTACGTTTATTTTTGAGCCGTATGTGGTGGAAGGAGAGTCAATGGAACCAACCCTTCATGATGGAGAAAAGCTGTTTGTCAACAAAACCATCAACTATCTCGGTGGAGTCAAACGTGGTGACATCGTGATTATTAATGGAAAAGACGGTCAGAAAATTCATTATGTCAAACGATTGATCGGCCTTCCAGGCGACACGATTGAAATGAAGGATGATACGCTTTACATTAATGGTAAAAAAGTAGATGAGCCTTATTTAAAAGAGAACAAGGCGCATGCCAAAGAGTATGAGGTACATTTAACAGGAGATTTTGGTCCAGTGAAAGTACCGAAAAACGATTACTTTGTTATGGGTGACAACAGACTGAATTCTATGGACAGTCGAAATGGACTCGGACTCATTGAAAAGGATCGGATTGTCGGCACATCAGAATTTGTTTTCTTCCCATTTGGCGATATTCGACAAACACAATAAATACACCTTTCTCATTGCGTAAGAAAGGTGCTTGAATGGACGACCCTTCCTGTAGGGTCGTTTTTAATTTGGTGTGAGCATCGTGACAATGATGACAATGGCCAAAACAGAAGCGAAAACGGACCCAGTAATCGCCAAAACAGAACGGAATAATCCAATTTTCACATTGTCTTTTCCGCGCTTTTGTAAAAAGCGTTTTGAAAAGATGTGGACCAGTGTGTAAATGAGGACAAGCCCAATATAAAGGCCAAAGTCTCTTGCATTAAAGCCTGTTGCCGATAAATAAATGCCCATAAAGAAAATTAATAAACAGTATTCCATGAGTGTGAGTAATCTCAAATCGCCCGAACTCCTTCAACAAAAACATTCCCACTTATTATACCATATTGGACAAAAAGCCTTTGTTCTTAGCGAGAGACGTTTCTATCAATCGTTATTCATGTTATACTTCATATTGATGAATGAGTGATGGAGGATTAATAAATGATTGCAGTGAATAATGTTAGTTTGCGATTTGCTGATCGTAAATTATTTGAAGAAGTAAATATTAAGTTCACTCCTGGCAACTGCTACGGACTAATTGGTGCCAATGGAGCTGGTAAATCAACGTTCTTAAAGATTCTTTCTGGAGAAATTGAAGCTCAAACGGGCGATGTTCATATGAGTCCTGGTGAACGTTTAGCGATTTTAAAACAGAACCACTTTGAATACGAAGAGTTTGAAGTGTTAAAAGTCGTCATCATGGGTCACAAACGTCTATATGATGTGATGCAGGAAAAAGATGCGATTTATATGAAACCTGATTTCTCAGATGAAGACGGGATTCGTGCAGCAGAGCTTGAAGGTGAGTTTGCTGAGTTAAACGGATGGGAAGCGGAAAGTGAAGCTGCGATCCTATTAAAAGGTCTTGGCATTCCAGAGAGCCTGCAATCGAAGAAAATGTCTGAGCTTGGCGGATCTGAAAAGGTAAAAGTGCTTTTAGCACAAGCTTTATTCGGTAAGCCTGACGTTCTACTTCTCGATGAGCCAACGAACCACTTGGACTTACAAGCCATTCAGTGGTTAGAAGAGTTCCTCATTAACTTTGAAAATACCGTCATCGTCGTATCGCATGATCGTCATTTCTTAAACAAAGTATGTACGCATATTGCAGACCTTGACTTTGGAAAAATTCAAGTGTATGTCGGAAACTATGATTTCTGGTATGAATCAAGCCAGCTGGCATTAAAACTCAGCCAGGATGCCAACAAGAAAAAAGAAGAACAAATTAAGCAGCTTCAAGAATTCGTTGCTCGGTTCAGTGCGAACGCATCTAAATCGAAGCAAGCGACATCAAGAAAGAAATTGCTTGATAAGATTTCGCTAGATGACATTAAACCATCTTCTCGTAAATATCCTTATGTTCATTTTGCGCCAGAGCGTGAAATCGGAAATGATGTCCTTCAAGTAGAAGGTCTATCAAAAACGATTGACGGTGTAAAAGTACTTGATAACGTCAGCTTTATTATGAATCGTGAGGATAAAATTGCGTTCTTAAGCCGTAATGAACTTGCTGTCTCTACTTTATTTAAAATCCTTGCTGGTGAAATGGAGCCAGACAGCGGCACGTTTAAATGGGGCGTGACAACATCTCAAGCCTTTTTCCCTAAAGACAACAGTGAATATTTTGAAGGAAGCGATTTAGATCTTGTTGATTGGCTTCGTCAATATTCTCCTAATGATCAAAGTGAAAGCTTCCTGCGTGGTTTCTTAGGCCGTATGCTTTTCTCTGGGGAAGAAGTGAAGAAAAAAGCAAGCGTCTTATCAGGTGGAGAAAAGGTTCGTTGTATGTTATCAAAAATGATGCTGTCTGGAGCGAATATTTTGCTGTTAGACGAGCCGACGAACCATTTAGACCTAGAGTCCATCACAGCGCTGAATAACGGTCTAATGAGCTTTAAAGGGGCTATGCTCTTCTCATCTCATGACCATCAGTTTGTTGAAACAGTTGCAAATCGGATTATCGAAGTGACGCCAAATGGCATCGTTGATAAACAAACAACTTATGATGAGTTCTTATCAGATCAAGAGATTCAAAAAAGACTACAAGAGCTGTATGCATAAACATAAAGAAAAGACATCCACATGAGGATGTCTTTTTTCTTTAAAAAGCCCAATTTCCATTACGGAAAATCGGTTCACGTTTACCATCTTTTGTGATTCCATCAATATTCATTTCCTTTGAACCAATCATGAAATCGACGTGTGTAATACTGCTGTTCACACCAGCTGCGTCTAGTTCCTCACGTTTCATCTCTTTACCGCCTTCGATATTAAATGCATAACCGCTGCCAATGGCAAGGTGATTGGATGCATTTTCATCGTAAAGTGTATTGTAATAGAGGATATTTGAGTTAGAAATTGGTGAATCGTCTGGTACAAGGGCAACCTCACCTAGATAATGTGAGCCTTCATCTGTTTCAACGAGAGAGGTTAAAATGTCTTCGCCCTCTTTGGCTTTCACATCTACAATACGCCCATTTTCAAAGGTTAACGTAAATTCATCGATAATGTTTCCTGCATAACTAAGTGGCTTAGTGCTAGAGACAGTCCCGTTTACACCATCTTTTTTAGGTACGGTAAAGACCTCTTCTGTTGGCATATTGGCCATGAATGATACGCCGCGTTCACTTACGCTGCCAGCACCTACCCAAATATGCTGCTCTGGAAGTTCAATCGTTAAATCTGTACCTGGTGCTTCATAGTGCAGCTTGTGGTAGTGACGTTCATTTAATACTTTTACTTTTTCATTTAGTGATTCATCATGCTTTTTCCACGCTTCAACAGGATCTGGCTGGTCAGCACGGGCGACTTTAAAGATTTGGTCCCATAATAATGCAACAGCTTCTTCATCTGCATGCTCAGGGAAAATCTTTTTCGCCCAATCTTTTGATGCAGCACCGACGACTGTCCATGCAACTTTGTCAGATTGAACGTATTGACGATATGTATGAAGTGCTGAACCTGCAGCTTTTTGCTGTGAAGCAATTTTTTTCGAGTCAATGCCACTTAGAAGATCAGGGCTTTCTGACAAGATCGTAATAAAAGCACCGCCACGTTTTGCGATGGTTTCCATCATCTGTGCTTCCCATTCTGGAAATTGCTCAAACACATCTTGTGGGGCATGTTCATATTTTAAACGGGTCAGAACACCATCACTCCAGCGGATATGTACGTTTTTCGCTCCGCGCTCATATGCGTGTTTTGCCACAAGGCGGACAAGGTCTACAGATTCAGTGAACGCAGATACGACCACTTCTTGACCACTTTGAACATTTACACCTACTTCAACGATGGTTTTTGCATATTGATCTAGTTGTTTTTCGAATGAACTCATAAAAACCCTCCTTTAGTCATGTTCATCATATCAGATTTAAGACCGAAAAGGAAAATGGGGAGCCGTCCCGAAGCAAAATAAAAAAGCCGCTTTCGTGCGGCTTTTTTAGCGGTTCAGTTGTTTCACAGGCTGTGCATTAGAAGGGGGCATATGTGAAAACGATAGGCTCATTCCTCCTAAAATAATACCGGTTAAAATGACTGTGACAACGACCCGTTTACCTAAATCAAGCAACATGTTCTTCCTCCTTCACGTTTATCCATTCATCACGATATGATCGAAATGATGAAAAAAGAAGTAGAACATGAAGATTATTTTAATGTTTTTTGCAATTTGTCGATGACTTCTAATGAACGACCTGTTCCAATTGCGACAGATTCAAGAGGATTTGCTGCGATATGAACTGGGACGACAATTTCTTGAGAGAGCCATTCTTGAATGCCGTTTAATAGTGCACCACCGCCAGTTAGAATGACGCCTCGATCTACGATATCACCACTCAGTTCTGGAGGGCTGTCTTCTAATGTAGCCCGAATCGCCTCTAAAATATGAAGAAGTGATTCACGCATAGCACCTTGAATTTCTGTTGATTCAAGTGTAATTGTTTTTGGAAGACCTGTGACAAGGTCGCGTCCACGTACTTCTAATGACTCAGGTTCGTGTTCAATGAGTCCATAACCAATTTCCATTTTTACCTGTTCAGCTGTCCGTTCACCGATCAGTAAATTGTATTTCTTTCTCACAAAAGTAATGATATCTTCATCCAGTTGATCTCCGCCAATTCGGATCGAGTGGCAAGAGACAACCCCGCCAAATGAAATGATCGCTACCTCTGTCGTTCCTCCGCCAATGTCTACAACGACGTTGGCAACAGGCTCGTCCACCGGGAGATCAGCACCGATTGCAGCTGCGACGGGTTCTTCAATTAAATGCACATGCTTTGCCCCGCAATTTTTGACAGCATCGCTGATCGCGCGGCGTTCGACTGCTGTTGAGCCTGAAGGTGTACAAACAACCACGGTCGGCTTTCTAAAGGTAAACCCAATATTTTTTCCTGCTTTTTTCATAATTTGTTTGAGTAAATCGGTTGTCATATCATAATCAGCGATGACACCATCTTTCATCGGACGGATCGCTACAATTTTTCCAGGTGTTTTCCCAATCATCTCTTTTGCTTCTGCCCCCACTGCAAGGACAGTTTTTGTTTCCGTATCTACTGCCACAACGGATGGTTCATTGAGAATAATTCCTTTATTTTTACTGTAAACCAATATGTTAGCTGTTCCTAAATCAATTCCAATTTCGGCATTTTGAAACATGTTTTCACCCAATCTCTATTTTTGCTGTTTTAAACAATTTTACATTTAAAAGTTCAGAGGGTTGAGGTCATTTGTGGGGGTGTGTGATCACCTTGAAATGAATCTGTAAAATTCAAGTCTCATTTTGACATTCACAATAAATTTTCCCTTTGGTTTTTCGATTTTGAAAAAAAATTTTATGCAGGAGAAACCTTTTAAGAATCTCTTACGTCTACGATATATCAATTGGTGAAAAACAGATTGATCTTGAGCTAATGAAAGAAAGAGGGAACGAAATTGAAATCTATCGGAGTTGTAAGAAAAGTAGATGAACTAGGGCGTATTGTGATGCCAATCGAATTGAGAAGAGCACTTGATATCGCTATTAAAGACAGTATGGAATTTTTTATAGATGGAGATAAAATCGTCTTGAAAAAATATCAGCCAGAGGGCGTCTGCCTGATGACTGGTGAGATTACTTCTGAGAACCACGAGTATGGAAATGGTCAAATTACATTAAGCGCTGAAGGCGCAGAACTACTGCTAAAAGAGCTTCAAGAAGCCCTTCAGCAGTAAATAAAAATAGCCTGTTCTCTCCCATTGTGCTGAGAGCAGGCTTTTTTTTCTAAAAAAGTTCCTTAAAAATGCCGCATCTCCCTCAAAAAATAAGTGGAAAATGGTACAATTGACAAAGAATCTCAGGGCGGCAGGTGGAATTATTTGAACAAAACATATCAAGTACGGATCCTGTTATCCGTTCTTGCATTTATATTAATTTTGAGCTGGGATTTCTTTTATTATCTTAGCGGCTATCACATTAATTGGCCGCTCGATCTAGCCTTTACAGTCGTTGTTTTGGCCGGTATTTGGACCATCTCAGGCTATGTGGACCGGTTGAATTTGCTTGTATCAGATTTAAATAAACGAGAAAAAGAAGCACACGAACTGACAGAGCGGCTGAATCGAATCACAGATAACTTGCAAGAAATCGTTTTTGAAACCAATGAAAAAGGTGAAATCATTTTTTTAAATCAAGCATGGAAACAAATGACGGGTTACGACATAGAGGAGTGTCTAGGTACGATGTACAATCAGTACTTTGATCAAGAAGAGCATGTCGTTCAGCATTTGTTGTCTGTGATCAAAGAGCATAAGGATGAGGGGCGGGTGGAGCTGCAGCTTCTCCATAAAGAAGGAAAAAAGGTATGGGGAGATGTGCATTATAAGCTTTATTTCGATGAACAGCACCAGTTTACTGGAGGTATTGGAACGGTTGCAGATATCACGAAACAAAAGCAGGCAAAGCTTGAACTTGAAAGATCAAATCAGCAATTGCAAATGCAGGCACAAAAGCTGGCTGTTGCAGGGCAAATAGCCGCTGGCATTGCCCATGAAGTCAGAAATCCGCTCACCTCAGTCAATGGATTTTTGCAGCTGATGAAAACGCAATATCCTGAAAGAACCGATTATTTTGATATCATCTTTTCTGAAATTAAACGCATTGATTTTGTTTTAAGTGAGCTGCTTGTCTTAGCAAAACCTCAATCGGTTCAATTTCAAGAAGTACAGCTCCATGATTTGCTAGAGCAGGTGATTACGTTATTAAAGACCAATGCCGTTCTTTCAAATATTGATCTCAAACAGCCATTTAAAAAGCAGGATGCTGGCACGATATTAGCAGACGCCAATCAAATGAAGCAACTGTTCATTAACTTAATCAAAAATGCGATCGAGGCGATGCCTGAAGGCGGCAATATATACATATCAACAGAAAAAGTGATGAATGAATGGAAAATCACGATTCAAGATGAAGGAAAAGGAATGTCCGAAGAGGACATTCTGAAAATATATGATCCTTTCTTTTCGACTAAAAAAGAAGGTACAGGACTTGGTTTAACGATCTGTGCGACGATCTTAAAAGATCACCATGGAAGAATGGATGTAAAGAGTGAGCTCAGCAAAGGGACGGCTTTTGATATTTACTTACCTGTGTATCAAAAAAGCAGATAGTAGCAAGGTGAGAGGATGTGATGTGTGATGACGAAAGAGACAAAGACGTTATTTGTGTATGGGACACTTTTAAAGCACGAAAAGTATCACGAGACATTGATGAAAGAAAGCAGTCCATTAGCAGCATCTGCTTGGATAAAAGGGAGACTGTACGATACAGGTGAGGGTTACCCTGTGTGTGTTGTCTCGGAACAAAACACAGTATATGGAGAATTGTATGAGGTCAGTGATGAAACGCTGCATAAGATAGATGAGCTAGAGGAAGGGTATGACCAGCAGGAAATAGAGGTTATGACAGACCAGGGGCCAAGGTCAGCCGTTGCTTATACAATATGTAAGCAGAAGGCATCGAGCCTGAAGGAGATTGAAAGCGGCTGCTGGAAGTCATATCAACTATGGGAGCGCAAACCGTCTTCCTTCTATTATTTTGCCTATGGGTCCTGTATGGATGATGCAAGGTTTAAGCTTGCGAAAGTGGAACATTATTTCAAACAAATCATCGGCGGCGGCACACTTGATCATTTTACCACAAGGTTTACATTGGTGCGCCCTGATGGATCAAGAGCAGATATGGTAGAAGACGGTGGAGAAACAGAGGGTGTTCTATATGAAGTACCTTTTGATGCCATTCGTTATTTGTACAAACGAGAAGGTGTAAATGAAGGAACTTATCGTCCAGCATTTGTCGATGTCACAGTAGGTGATCAAGTGTATGAGGACTGCTTAACGTTTCTCGTTTTAAAAAAGAGCGAAGAAATTGCGCCTCCTGGTCATTATCGCAGTGAAATCGAAAAAGGAGCAGACCTTTACTTAAGTGAAGCATTCCGTAAAAAAATACGGTCACATATGGATTCATTAATCAAACCGTAGTAAAATGCATGGTAAGTGATATAAAAGGAGTCTGAACATGAAAAAGGAATATGCAGTCATTGGTCTTGGACGCTTCGGCGGAAGTATCTGCAAGGCGCTAAGCGAAGAAGGACTTGAAGTCATGGCCATGGATATGAATGAAGATCGTGTGAACGAATATGCTAAAATTGCATCACATGCCGTGATTGGTGATTCGACGGACGAATCTGTCCTAAAAAACCTAGGCATTCGCAATTTTGATCATGTGATCGTGGCGATAGGTGAAAATATTCAGGCGAGTATTTTAACAACGATTATGCTGAAAGAACTTGGTGTCAAAATGGTCACAGTGAAAGCTCAAAATGACTACCATGAAAAGGTTTTGAATAAAATTGGTGCGGACCGTATTGTCCATCCTGAACGAGACATGGGCAGACGGATTGCACATAAAATTATTTCTAACAACGTGCTTGATTATTTAGAGCTGTCAGATGAGTACAGCCTTATTGAAATCGTCGCCAACAGCAGACTCGCCGGGCACTCTTTGTTAGATCTCGACATTCGTGCAAGGTACGGGATCAATATCGTGGCAATTAAGCGCGGGAAAGAAGTGATCGTTTCACCGCTCGCAGATGAAATGATTCAAAAAGAAGATATCCTCATTGTCATTGGGGCAGTGGCAGATATCGGGCGCTTTGAAAAACGGGAAATGCAGAACGACTATTAAACACTCCGAGAAGGGGTGTTTTTTGCTTTAGAAGTGTACGTATGGGGCGGACATTGTGGGAGAGAACAAAGTGGAAATGAGCCGTTTACTTTCTAAAAGAACAGCAAAATAGAACATGGTTATTTTTCAGCCAATTATCACTATTCAGAAATAAAAATCAATCTTTTGATATGGTTGATTTTCTCTAAATGTCATTGACTGGACAAACAGATTCGTTTACGATAAGAAACATTATATTGTTTACTCGGAGGAGGCAGTGTCGTTGGATAAGGAGCTTTTCAGACATCAAATTGAGGTAGCTGCAAAGAGAAAAAAAGCAGCCCTAGTGATTAAACATGCGAAGGTTATGGACGTGTTTAACCAGGAATGGATAGACGCTGATGTCGCTGTTGAAAATGGAAAAATAGTAGGAATTGGGGAGTATGAGGGAGAACAGGAGCTGGATGCAACAGGTCAAATGCTTGTTCCCGGTTTCATTGACGGCCACGTTCATATCGAATCCTCGATGGTGACTCCTGCTGAATTTTCCAAAGCTGTCGTTCCTCACGGCGTGACAACTGTTGTAACAGACCCGCATGAAATTGCCAATGTATCCGGTGTTGCAGGTATCCGTTTTATGCTCGAAGAAGCGAGAAAAGCTGCTTTAAATATATATTTCATGCTGCCATCCTGTGTACCGGCAGTCAGCTTTGAACGATCAGGTGCTACACTAAAAGCAAAAGATTTAAAGCCTCTTTATCAGGAGAAAGAAGTGCTTGGTCTTGCCGAAGTGATGGATTATGTCGCGGTTGAACAAGCGGAAGAAGATATGCTTCAAAAACTGCTTGATGCTCAACATGAACATAAACTCATTGATGGCCATCTAGCAGGATTAACGGACCGATTAATTAATGTGTACCGAACAGCTAATGTCCAAACGGATCATGAGGTGACAACAGCTCAAGAGGCCCTTGAACGTGTCAAAAGAGGCATGTATGTCATGCTCAGAGAAGGCTCTGTTGCTAAAAACGTGAAAAACGTATTACCTGCTGTCAATGAGAAGAATGCGAGACGCTTTTTCTTTTGTACGGATGATAAACATTTAGATGATTTAATGGCTCAAGGAAGTATTGATGAACAAGTACGGATGTCGATACAAGAAGGATTGGACCCCTTTTTAGCATATCAAATGGGAAGTTTAAACGCAGCGGAGTGTTTCGGTCTTAAAACAAAGGGAGCGATTGCACCAGGCTTTGACGCGGACTTTATGCTCATTTCTGACTTACATGAGGTAGGAATTACAAGCGTCTTTATCGCAGGAGAATTGGTCTCTGAACATGGAGAATATTTGCCAAGTGTCGACAAGATCACGCCAAATTCTTCGCTCATGCAATCGGTACATGCAGTGGACGTTCAAGAGAAAGATCTAACGCTGCCTATAACAGATCACCAAAAGATGAATGTCATTCGCATTATACCGAATCAGCTTGAAACGAAATTAGAAAAAATATCTCCTTCTGGAAGCGATGGACAATTTACGAGTGATATTGATCGAGATGTATTAAAAATAGTGCTTGTCGAACGCCACAAAGGTCTATCTGAAATTGGGATAGGGGTTGTCAGCGGATTCGGCTTAAAAGAGGGGGCAATTGCAACAACAGTTGCCCATGACTCGCATAACTTAATTGCCGTTGGAACAAATGATGCTGATATGATCAAAGCCATTGAGACGTTAAAAGAAGCAGGGGGCGGTTTGACCGTTGTAAAAGACGGAGAAGTTCTTCATACGCTTCCATTACCGATTTCCGGTTTATTATCAGATCAACCTGCACATACGGTCAATGAAAGCCTTCATGCACTTCATGATGCTTTAAAGGAAACAGGCTTTGTCTTAGACTTTAATCCGTTTTTGACATTATCCTTCTTGGCACTGCCAGTCATTCCTGATGTGAAAATGACAACACAAGGATTGTTTGATGTGAGAAGTTTTCAGCATCTCCCGATTCAATCGTAAAACAATGACTGAACCCGCACGTATCGTAAAGATATGCGGGTTTTTTTTATTGCGCATAAAAAAGAGACACAGCCAATTGGCTGTGTCTCCCTGTACGTCATTACACTTCCATAATAATCGGTAAGATCATTGGGCGGCGTCTTGTTTTTTCATAAAGGAAAGGAGCAAGAGTGTCAGTAATCTCGTTCTTAATTTCTGACCATTGAGTCGTCTTGCGTTCCATTACTTTTTCAAGATGCTTTGAAATGAGATCTTGCGCGTCATTAATGAGGTCTCCAGATTCTCTCATGTAGACAAAACCTCTTGAGATTAAATCAGGACCTGCAGAAATTTTGAATTCTTTCATATCCATGCTGACAACAACAATGACAAGACCTTCTTCTGAAAGAATGCGGCGGTCTCTTAACACGATGTTGCCGATATCACCAATACCGCTACCGTCGATATACACGTTGCCTGATGGAATTTTGCCAGCGACACTTGCTTCGTCACCTTTCAGTGCAAGAACTTCACCGTTATCCATGATAAAGCAGTTTTCCTCAGGAATTCCGCAATCATTCGCAAGTTTAATATGCGTTTTTTGCATGCGGTACTCACCGTGAATCGGCATGAAGAATTTAGGTTTAATTAAACGGAGCATCAGCTTTTGTTCTTCCTGCCCGCCGTGTCCAGAGGTATGAATATTATTGAGTGAGCCATGAATGACTTCAGCACCAGCACGATAAAGCTGGTTAATGGTACGGCTTACGCTAATATTATTACCTGGGATCGGAGAAGACGAGAAGACAACAGTGTCTCCAGGGTTAATTGAAATCTGGCGGTGCGTACCGTTGGCAATACGAGAAAGAGCGGCCATCGGTTCGCCCTGACTACCAGTACAAAGAATGGTTACTTTGTTTGCTGGAAGGCGGTTGATTTCATTGTGTTCAATGAACGTGTTTTTTGGACATTTGATATATCCGAGCTCTTGTCCAATATCAATGGCAGACTCCATGCTACGCCCAAACACAGCGACTTTTCGGCCGTTGGCAACAGCTGACTCGATAACTTGCTGAAGTCTGTGAATGTTAGATGCAAATGTAGCAAAGATAATACGACCATCTACTTTTCTGAAGATGTCATCAATGCTTTCACCTACACGTCTTTCGGACATCGTAAATTCTGGAATTTCACTATTTGTACTGTCAGATAGAAGACAAAGAACGCCTTCTTTCCCGATCTCAGCCATTTTCGTTAAATTGGCAGGCTCGCCAACAGGAGTAAAGTCAAACTTGAAATCGCCTGTATGTACGATGTTACCAGGAGGTGTCTTCACGACAATTCCATAAGAATCTGGGATACTGTGCGTCGTTCTAAAGAAAGACACAGCTGTTTTTCTAAATTTGATCGTATCTTCTTCTTCAAAGATGTGAAGTTTGGTCTGTCTTAATAGACCATGCTCTTCCAATTTGTTACGAAGTAGGCCGATTGCGAGTTTGCCTCCGTAAACTGGAATATTCACTTGCTTGAGAAGATAAGGGATACCGCCGATGTGGTCTTCATGTCCATGAGTAATAAAAAGACCTTTGATTTTATCTTCGTTTTTAACTAAATACGTATAGTCAGGGATGACGTAATCAATTCCTAGAAGTTCATCTTCAGGGAACTTAATACCAGCATCAATCAAAATGATTTCATCTTGAAATTGAACGCCATACGTGTTTTTACCGATCTCGCCTAATCCGCCGAGCGCAAAAACTGCCGCCTGATCGTTTTTTACAAATTTCATTCCTCTCATAGCTCCAATACTTTAAAATTTTCACTTTCTCGTTCATAGTCTAAAAAAGCACCGTCTACAGGCTGAATGAATTCAATATTGTAGTTATGTTTTTTCAACTTATCGCGTACGTCTCTTTCAGAAACCGCTTCAACGTATAGTGAATCTGTGTGTTCTCTCACAGGTACCTCAGTCGTACTTGCCTGAAAAAATACCTTATATATCATCCAAATCTCTCCTTAAATACCGTATGTTACACTCGCTTATTCTATTATATTAAAAAAACGCGCATAAGAAAAGTCTCAGAGAAAAAAGGACCTTCAGCAAATGTGCGGAAGATCCTTTTAAGCAATCGATTTTTTACGAAGCATGTCCTTCCATTGTCTTCGAATTTTCTTGCGCAGACGACGAAGCATCGCGGATCGCCTCCTTTCGGTATGAGTTCATTCAGCCATTTGTTCCGTTCTCTCTATATACTTGTATTATATGATGTTTCCACTTAATGTTACATGGTTATATGTGGGAAATGGGCGTTTTAAGAGGAAGTGGTTTCGTCAGTGAAGATCTTTCTGTATGATGAAGGGGAGAGGGTATACATAACAAGAGACAGGAGACGAGATATGAATAAAAAAGTCATCTTCTTTGATATCGACGGTACTTTATATGACCATGATAAAAAAATACCTGAATCAACGAAGCGAGCTGTTCGTTTATTAAAAGAAAAAGGGCATCATCTCTTCATTGCATCTGGCCGTTCGCCTTTTCTCATTCAGCCTATTTTAGAAGAAATAGGGCTTGACTCATTTATTGCTTATAACGGTCAGTATGTCATGTACGAAGGAGAAGTCATTTACGGCAATCCGCTTAAGCAAGAGCTGATGGATAAAATTTATGAAACAGCGGATCAACATGATCATCCGCTTGTTTTCATGGGAGAGAAGACGATGAAGGCGTCTGTGCCGAACCATCCATTTATCCATGAAGGGATTGGTACTTTAAAAACAGAGCATCCCGAGCACGATTTGTCATTCTTTAAAGAAAACGTCATTTATCAAATGCTGCTATTTTGTAAAGCAGAAGAGGAACATCTATATGAAGCGTTCCGTGAAGAAATTGATCTCGTCAGGTGGCATGAGCTGTCTACTGATGTCCTGCCAAAAGGTGGATCAAAGGCTGAAGGAATTAAACGAGTCATTGAAAGACTTCCGTACGATCAAAAGGACACAATTGCCTTCGGTGACGGGCTGAACGATCGAGAAATGATTTCGTTTGTTGGAACAGGTGTTGCGATGGGGAATGCAGTCAATGAATTAAAAACATTAGCTGACTTTGTCACCAAACCTGTAGATGAGGATGGCATATTCCACGCTGTGACTGAATTAGGCCTTATTGATGAATAAAAAACAAGACCCGCTGATGGACGGGTCTTGTTTTTTTATTATGATCTGCCGATCGCAACCGCGTTGTCTGGCTCGGCGAATGGATGATCTTTTTGAATATGATCATAAAACATAATGCCATTTAAGTGGTCAATTTCATGCTGAAAAACGATGGCCGGAAACCCTTTGAGGCGAATATCAATGTCTTCACCTTCAAGCGTTGTACCTTTCACCCTGATTTTTTCATAGCGCGGGACGAATCCAGGGATGGCTTCATCAACAGATAAACAGCCTTCTCCAGTAGCTAAATAAGCTCTTTTGACTGAATGGCTAACAATGCGAGGATTGAATAATGCATAGCTGTAAAGTTCTCCGCCCTCGTCTTCACAGTGAACAGCGATCATTCGTTTACTGATATTGATTTGCGGAGCTGCTAGGCCAACACCGGGTCTAAGTTCATATTTTTCAGCAATGTCTGCATCCTGACTGTTTTTGACAAATTCAATCATGTCAGCTAATTGCTGTTTTTCTTCTTCTGTTGGCGGGAGTTCGACCGCTTCAGCTGTTTGTCTTAAGACGGGATGCCCGTCTCGTACGATATCATCCATGGTAATCACAAAACTTCACTCCTATTTCCTTTGTATGTAAAGTATATAAAATGATACACGACATATGCAATGAAATAAAGAAGACCGGTCGTATGAGACCGGTCAGAGGCTTATTCAGCCATTAGCAGCAGCCACCGCCGCCTAAGAATGCTGCGCCAACAATGATCAATAGAATGAATAGGACGACGATTAAAGCGAATGTACGTCCACCACCGTAACCGCAACCGTATCCACCACCATAACTTGGATAGCAACAACCGCCGCCGTATCCATAACCGTAACCGCCGTATCCACCATACATACTTCCATGACTATAATTAGACATACTTTTGACCTCCTTTGGAAATACACTCGGCCTCTCATAAGTGAAGGCGAAGCGTGTAATATAAACTATGTATGAATGCACTATTTGTATAGTCATGAGCCTAGAGCATGAAAAAAATCTTCTTTCCCCTCAAAAAACCAACCTCTTTCCTTGTCACAACCGCCCTGAAAAATTATAGTGGTATGTGGAGATGTAAAGGGGGACCTTGTAATTGAAACAGATGAAAAGAAGAATAAAAGCAGGTGCAACTTTAGCGGGGATATGCACCCTCTTGCTTGCGGGCTGCGGAGGTCAAAATCCGCTTTATGAGATGCAAGATGCCATGACGAAAATGAGCGAAAAAGAAGCATCCTTTGAAAAAGAACAAGGCGCACTGCAAAGCTATGAGAAAAAAGAACAGCAGTTGTATAAAAAAATGATTCAAACAACAAAAGACCACACAAAAACAGTCTCAAACTTGTCTGATCAAGCATTAGCATCGGCAGAAAAGCGTGAAGAACATTTAAAAACAGAAAAAGACAGCATGGATCAATCGAAAAAAGAATTTCAATCTGTAAAGGAATTCGCTGGACAGATAAAAGATGCGGAAGTAAAAGACAAAGCAGAACAAACAGTCAAATCAATTGAAAAAAGATATGCATCGTATGATCAGCTTTACCGTGAGTATCAAAAGGCGCTGAAACAAGACAAGCACTTGTATGAATCCTTAAAAAGAAAAGACTTAGGATACGCCGAACTGAAATCCAAACTGAAAACAGTCAATCGTTCCTATAGTAAAGTGAGAAAAGAAAGCAAGAAGTTCAATCAATATACAGATCAATTGAACGAATATAAACAAGCTTTATACAAAACAGCTCAGAAAGAATCACAAAACAGTTAAAAACAGTACTTGCATATTTGCTAGCTCTGTTTATCGCTGCTACTCACAAAGTGCCTGCGTGTCGTTACTCGTTTTTCCAAGATGTCAAACTGAAAAGAAGAGAAAGGGTTAAAATGAAGTTCATTTTAGCCCTTTGTCCATCACGATCAAAAGAGCTGAAAATAGCTCTTTTTTTATTTTTCGACAAAAACAAACATGTGCTATTGTAGTACAGTGATCCACTCTATACTAGTACAGTTTGTGCTGTTGATTAAACAGATTGATACAGGTCACCATAAAAAGTAAAGCGAATACATTTATTTAAATAAAGCCGTTAAATCAATTGACGGACTATTTTTCTTGTTGTAAACTATTCCTTGTTAACAGAAGTTGTATTAGTTTTTTGTGAACTATCGTTAATACAGTTAGAAAAACTCAAAAGCAAGCGATCATCCAATGTTTCGACAATGATCTTTGTGGCTATTATATACAGGAGTCATATGAGCATTTTGGGTTATCCTATATCTGTATGTATAAATGGATTCACGACAAATTGACTGTTAAAAGAAAGGAAGAGGTGACTTTAGAATGGCTGCAAAAACAAAAAAAGCAATTGTTGATAGCAAAAAGCAATTCGATGCCATCAAAAAGCAGTTTGAAACGTTCCAAATTTTAAACGAAAAAGGCGAAGTCGTAAACGAAGCGGCAATGCCAGATCTTTCAGATGACCAATTAAAAGAATTAATGCGCCGTATGGTGTTTACACGTGTATTAGATCAACGTTCAATTTCATTGAACCGTCAAGGACGTCTTGGCTTCTATGCGCCAACAGCTGGACAAGAAGCTTCTCAGCTTGCAACTCACTTTGCACTTGAGAAAGAAGATTTCATTCTTCCAGGATATCGTGATGTACCACAATTAATCTGGCACGGTCTTCCACTGACAAAAGCATTCTTGTTCTCTCGTGGACACTTTGTTGGAAACCAAATGCCTGAAGATGTGAATGCACTTTCTCCGCAAATCATTATCGGTGCACAAATCATTCAAGCTGCTGGTGTAGCTCTTGGTTTGAAAAAGCGCGGTAAAAATGCTGTTGCAATCACTTACACTGGTGATGGTGGAGCTTCACAAGGTGATTTCTACGAAGGTATTAACTTTGCAGGGGCTTACAAAGCGCCAGCGATTTTTGTTGTCCAAAACAACAGATATGCGATCTCTACACCTGTTGAAAAGCAATCTGCTGCACAAACGATTGCACAAAAAGCAGCTGCAGCTGGTATCGTAGGCGTACAAGTTGACGGTATGGATGCATTAGCTGTATACGCAGCGACTGCAGAAGCTCGTGAGCGTGCTGTAAATGGTGAAGGTCCAACATTAATTGAAACTCTTACATTCCGTTACGGCCCACATACAATGGCTGGTGACGATCCAACAAGATATCGTACAAAAGAAGATGAAAATGAGTGGGAGCAAAAAGATCCATTGGTACGCTACCGCAAATTCTTGGAAAACAAAGGCCTTTGGTCTGAAGAAGAAGAGAATAAAGTCATCGAAGATGCAAAAGAACAAATCAAACAAGCAATCAAAGAAGCTGACGAACAGCCTAAGCAGAAAGTCACTGATTTGATTGAAAACATGTACGATGTGAAACCATTTAACTTGGTTGAACAGCTTGAAATCTACAAACAGAAGGAGTCGAAGTAAGCCATGGCGCAAATGACATTGATTCAAGCGATCACTGATGCGTTACGCACAGAACTGAAAAATGACGAAAACGTTCTTGTTTTCGGAGAAGACGTTGGTAAAAACGGCGGCGTATTCCGTGCGACTGAAGGATTGCAAAAAGAGTTTGGTGAGGATCGTGTATTCGATACTCCACTTGCTGAATCTGGTATTGGCGGTCTTGCAATTGGCCTTGGACTACAAGAATTCCGCCCAGTAATGGAAATTCAATTCTTCGGATTCGTTTACGAAGTATTAGATTCTGTTTCTGGACAAATGGCTCGTATGCGTTACCGTTCTGGTGGACGCTGGCATTCTCCAGTGACAATCCGTTCTCCATTTGGCGGAGGAGTTCACACACCTGAGCTTCACGCTGATAGCTTAGAAGGTCTTATTGCACAACAGCCTGGTATCAAGGTTGTTATTCCTTCAACACCTTACGATGCAAAAGGACTATTAATTTCTGCAATTCGTGACAACGATCCGGTTGTATTCCTTGAGCATATGAAACTTTATCGTTCTTTCCGTCAGGAAGTTCCTGAAGAAGAGTACACAATTGAAATCGGTAAAGCTGACGTGAAACGTGAAGGTTCTGACCTTTCAATCATCACTTACGGTGCAATGGTTCACGAATCACTTAAAGCTGCTGAAGAACTTGAAAAAGAAGGCGTTTCTGCTGAGGTCGTTGACCTTCGTACAGTGAGCCCGCTTGATATTGAAACAATCATCGCTTCTGTTGAAAAAACAGGTCGTGCGATCGTTGTTCAAGAAGCACAAAAACAAGCTGGTATTGCAGCAAACGTAGTAGCTGAAATCAATGATAGAGCAATTCTTAGCCTAGAAGCACCAGTACTTCGTGTAGCTGCACCTGATACTGTATTTGCTTTCTCTCAAGCTGAGAGCGTATGGCTTCCAAACCATAAAGACGTGCTTGAAACAGCTAAGAAAGTTCTTGAATTTTAATTAAATGACAGAGGGGAAAAGAATTTATTTCTCTTCCCCTTTATCAATTACATGACCGTGTAATGTTGACAGAACAAGGGTTTAACATAATCTAGGAGGCGAAAAACAGTGGCATTTGAATTTAAACTTCCGGACATCGGAGAAGGTATCCACGAAGGTGAGATCGTTAAGTGGTTTGTAAAACCAAACGACGAAATCAATGAAGATGACGTTTTAGCAGAGGTACAAAATGATAAAGCAGTTGTAGAAATTCCTTCACCTGTTAAAGGAAAAGTATTAGAATTAAAAGTTGAAGAGGGAACAGTTGCAACTGTAGGACAAACAATCATTACGTTTGATGCACCTGGTTACGAAAATCTTCAATTTAAAGGCAGCGAAGAAGAAGGCGAAGCGAAAACTGAAGCTCAAGTACAAGGTACTGCTGAAGCTGGTAACGAGCCTGAAAAGAAAGAAGTTGCTCAAGAAGAAGCGGCAGCAGCAACTGGTGCTGGCGCACAAGAGCAAGTAGATGCTGATCCTAACAAACGCGTTATTGCTATGCCATCTGTACGTAAATATGCGCGTGAAAAAGGCGTTGAAATTTACAAAGTTGCAGGTACTGGTAAAAATGGCCGCGTGCTAAAAGAAGATATCGACAGCTTCCTTAATGGCGGTTCTGCAGCAACTCAAGAAGCAGCACCTCAAGCAGCTGAAAGTGCGAAAGAAGAAGCGGCTCCAAAAGCGGCAGCAGCTCCAGTTCTAGAAGGAGAATTCCCAGAAACTCGCGAGAAAATGAGCGGAATCCGCAAAGCGATCGCGAAAGCAATGGTGAACTCTAAGCACACAGCTCCTCACGTAACATTAATGGATGAAGTTGATGTAACAAACCTTGTTGCACATCGTAAACAATTCAAACAAGTTGCAGCTGATCAAGGAATCAAGTTAACTTACTTGCCTTACGTTGTAAAAGCTCTAACTTCTGCTTTGAAAAAGTACCCAGTACTTAACACTTCTATCGATGATAAAACAGATGAAGTTGTTCAAAAGCATTACTACAACATCGGAATTGCAGCTGATACTGAAAAAGGCTTGCTTGTTCCAGTTGTGAAAAATGCAGATCGCAAAGCGATTTTCGAAGTATCTAACGAAATCAACGAGCTTGCAACAAAAGCACGTGATGGTAAATTGGCTCCAGCTGAAATGAAGGGTGCATCTTGCACAATCACAAACATCGGTTCTGCTGGTGGACAATGGTTTACTCCAGTCATTAACCACCCAGAAGTAGCGATCCTTGGTATTGGCCGTATCGCTGAAAAAGCGGTTGTTCGTGATGGCGAAATCGTTGCAGCTCCAGTCTTAGCTCTTTCCCTAAGCTTTGACCACCGTATGATTGATGGAGCTACTGCGCAAAATGCCCTTAACCACATCAAGCGTTTATTGAATGATCCACAATTAATTTTAATGGAGGCGTAAATTCATGGTAGTAGGAGATTTCCCAATCGAAACAGATACTCTTGTCATCGGTGCAGGTCCTGGTGGATATGTAGCTGCTATTCGTGCTGCACAGCTAGGACAAAAAGTAACAATCGTTGAAAAAGGAACACTTGGCGGCGTATGTCTAAACGTCGGCTGTATCCCTTCAAAAGCATTGATCAATGCTGGACATCGTTTCGAGAATGCAAAGCATTCTGAAGACATGGGTATCAAAGCTGAAAACGTAACAGTTGATTTCACAAAAGTTCAAGAGTGGAAAGCTTCTGTTGTAAACAAATTAACAGGTGGAGTTCAAGGTCTTCTAAAAGGAAATAAAGTAGACATCGTCAAAGGTGAAGCTTATTTCGTAGACAGCAACTCTGTACGTGTCATGGATGAAAATTCAGCGCAGACTTATACATTTAAAAATGCAATTCTTGCAACTGGATCTCGTCCAATCGAATTGCCTACATTTAAATACACAGACCGCGTGATCAACTCAACTGGTGCTTTAGCGCTTAAAGAAGTACCTAAAAAGTTAGTTGTCATCGGTGGTGGATACATCGGTACTGAGCTTGGTACTGCTTATGCGAACTTTGGAACAGAAGTTGTCATCCTTGAAGGTGGAGACGAAATCCTTCCAGGTTTTGAAAAGCAAATGAGCTCATTAGTGAAACGTAACCTGAAGAAAAAAGGAAACGTTGAAATTCACACAAACGCTCTTGCAAAAGGCGTTGAAGAAAAATCTGACGGTGTCACTGTTACTTTCGAAGTAAAAGGTGAAGAAAAAACTGTCGATGCTGACTACGTACTTGTGACTGTTGGTCGTCGTCCAAACACAGATGAGCTTGGTCTTGAGCAAGTTGGTGTTGAATTGACAGACCGCGGAGTTGTCAAAACTGACAAACAATGCCGTACAAGCGTTTCAAACATCTATGCAATTGGTGACATCGTTGATGGACCACCACTTGCACACAAAGCTTCTTACGAAGGTAAAATTGCTGCTGAAGCAATCGCTGGAGAGCCAGCTGAAATTGATTACCTTGGTATTCCTGCTGTTGTATTCTCTGAGCCAGAACTTGCAACTGTTGGATACACTGAAGCAGAAGCAAAAGAAGAAGGAATCGATATCGTTGCAGCGAAATTCCCATTCGCAGCAAACGGACGTGCACTTTCTCTTGATGCAACTGATGGCTTCATGAAGATGATCACTCGTAAAGAGGATGGTCTTGTGATCGGTGCACAAATTGCAGGTGTTGGCGCTTCTGATATGATTTCAGAGCTTAGCCTTGCAATTGAAGCTGGTGTGACAGCTGAAGATATCGCAATGACAATTCACGCTCACCCAACTTTAGGTGAAATCACAATGGAAACGGCTGAAGTAGCAATCGGAAGCCCAATCCATATCGTAAAATAATGAACGTTGAAACCCTCTCCACACGGAGAGGGTTTCAGATTGTTGACAAAGGGCTAAAATGAACTTGATTTTAGCCCTTTGTCTTCTTTTCAGCGCGATAGAAAACCTTTGCAGCCCTAGGAAGGACGAGTACTGGAGCGGAGCGAATTTGACATTCGTGAGCACCAGCACGCAGGGCTGACAAAGAATGCGAGGGTTGGTCTACACGCTGAAGCCCTCTCCACACGGAGAGGGTTTTTTTATGTATGTGAAACCTCGCTGAAAACGAAAAACCCTCATGAGCTGAGGGCTTTTTTCATATGGATATATAAGTGCAAAGTCGAACCGTTAATTTGTATTCACTCGATCTAATGCTTGGCATATGGGTGATAAGATATCCTCTTTACTTCGGACATTACCTTCCACCTTCACAATGACCTTTTCATTATTGACAAGTAAAATAGCCGGCAGTTCGTCTACTTCATTTTTCCAGCCTTTACGATCTTCTTTGACAATCATCTTGGACATTTCCTTCGGATATTCATTTTTTAAATCGAGCACTGCGTCATAATAAGGACTTTCTTTATCAAGATTTTCTGCATCAGTAAAAAAGAGAATTCTTGGCTTTTGAATATGACTGACCTGGTCTGTCTGATTCGGTATGATATACGCAAATGAGCATGAACTAAGTACAAAGAGCATAGGGAATATAATGAGAAGGGTCCTCATAAAATTCAATCTATTCACCTCAAAATCCTTTGGGGTTGTACCAACATTTTTAGGAGCCAGTTCCCTGTTAGTCACTCTAGTGTATCACGTCCTTTTTGACAATTTTCGATTGTTACTCAATTGTTACAGAATTGATATGAAGCAAAATACATTTGAAACGTTTCCTCAATATGATGAGAAAAAAACATATTTTTATAAAAAATGATTAATTGTGTCATACAATTAACCGTTGACAACTTAAATGTGACATCATATTATAGAGATATGAAATAGATTAAACGCTTTCAAACTTTGAGTAAAGAAAAGGGGAATGTACAAGTGGGTACAATTATTTGTCAAGATTGCAATGAAACCATTGATCAATTTGAAAATGAAAAAGTGACAACACTTTATGGAACATGTGGTCACTGTCATTGCTGTGATGAAGCCTCTGAATAAATAAAAAAGCATGCAGCTCCAATTGGGGCTGCATGTTTCTTTTTTATAAAATGGCTTTTTGTTCTTTAATGACACGAATCATATCTAGTGTGGAATCTTCTGGTCCTTGAACAGGAAGACCGATTTCGATATTTTTAAAGATATAGGAGATATTTTCTTCTGTGATGATTTCTCCTGGTATAAAAATAGGAATACCAGGCGGATAAACCATGACAAATTCTGCAATGATCCGGCCAGCCGCTTCTTTAAATGGAATGACTTCCGTTGTTGCGTAAAAAGCGTCACGGGGCGTCATCGCAAGCGAAGGGATTTCAGGCAGTAACACTTCTGTCACGGCTTGTTTGCCGCCTTGACGTGCAGAGGTGGCCGCAATTTCCTTCATAGCCGTTACAAGTGTATCAATCGTCTCATCACAATCGCCAGGCGTCACGATACATAAAATGTTGTATAGGTCAGAGAGCTCTACTTCAATTCGGTAGCTTTCTCTTAGCCATTTCTCCACATCATGGCCATTGAGTCCAAGGTCTTTAATGGAGATGATTAATTTTGTTGGGTCATAATCGTAAGTAGAAGGTGAACCGAGAATTTCTTGACCAATACAAGTAATACCTTCAATTTCGTTTAAACGAGTTCTTGCTGATTCAGCTAATCGAATGGCTTCATCTGCAAGTGCCTTTCCTTCAGTCGCTAATCGCTTTCTAGCGACATCCAGGGAGGCTAAAAGTAAATAAGAAGTAGACGTAGTTGTCAGCATGCTTAAAATAGATTGTACTCGATCCTTTGAAACAAGCTCTTCTTTTATATTTAAAATCGAGCTTTGGGTGAGAGAGCCACCAAGTTTATGCACACTTGTTGCTGCCATATCAGCTCCCGCCTGCATCGCAGACAATGGAAGCTCATCGTGAAAATGAATATGCACACCATGTGCCTCATCTACAAGAACAGGTACGTCATATGAATGAGCAATGTCTACAATGGTTTTTAAATCAGCTGAAATGCCAAAATACGTTGGGTTAATCACAAGCAGCCCTTTCGCATCTGGGTGTTTAGTCAGCGCTTTTTTAGCTGACTCTGGCGTGATGCCATGAGAGATGCCAAGCTCTTTGTCAATTTCCGGGTGAATAAAAACAGGTACTGCACCAGAAAATACAATAGCAGACATAATCGACTTATGGACATTACGTGGAACAATAATTTTGTCTCCAGGACCACAGACGGTCATCACCATTGTCATGATCGCGCCGCTTGTTCCTTGTATAGAGAAAAACGTATGGTCGGCACCAAATGCTTCTGCTGCAAGCTCCTGTGCTTCTTTGATCATTCCTCGAGGCGAATGTAAATCATCAAGAGGTTCTATATTAATAAGGTCAATGCTTAATGCATTGTCTCCAATGAATGCTCTAAATTCAGGGTCCATTCCGGCTCCTTTTTTATGGCCTGGAATGTGAAATTGGACTGGATTGGTTGAAGCGTGTTTTTTTAGTCCAGTGTATAAGGGTGTATCATGTTGTGACAATTGCTTTCCCACCTTCATCGAAATACCTGCTATTATTATCCCAATAACAGCAGATTTCATTGCATAAAACAAAAGAATTATATTATGAACTGATCGGAATGTAAAGCATAAAATCAATCGGATTCTGATCAAACAGATGCTATAATAAAAGTTCAAATAAGAAATGTGGATTAAAGTGAGGGACAAGTAAATGGAATATCAATATCCAATGGACGTCGACTGGACAACTGAAGAAAAGATGGCGGTCATTTCATTTTTTCAAGCCGTTGAAAAAGCCTATGAAACAGGAATTGCGAAACAAGCGTTACTAGAGGCTTATAAACGATTTAAAGAAGTTGTACCATCAAAAGCAGAAGAAAAGACGCATTGTGCGGCGTTTGAAAAGGGAAGTGGGTATTCCCCTTATCGAACAGTAAAAAGCGCAAGAGAGGCTGAAGAAACAGCTATGATACGGATGTAAAAAACGAGCCAATATAGGCTCGTTTCAGCGTGTAGACAAACCCTCGCATTCGTTGTCAGTCCTGCGCGCTGGTGCTCACGAATGACAAATTCGCTCCGCTCCAGTGCTCATCCTTCCTAGACTGCAAAGGTTTTCTATCACGCTGAAAAGAAGACAAAGGGCTAAAATAAAGTTCATTTTAGCCCTTTGTCAACAATCTGAAACGAGCCAACATAGGCTCGTTTTTTTATACAGATTCTTTTTGTGTAAAGCGGTATAGATAAGTTACTGTGCGGAAGGCATCTTCAATTTTTGATAAGAATTCTTCATTATTCATTTGAACAACTTCTTCTCTAGGAAGCTGGATGCCGCAAAGGAGTTCGGCCTTTTTGACTGTTTGAACACGTTCAAATAGTGTTCTCAGCTGTTCAGCATCAAGTTCGCTGTGGCGGAGGACGTCCGGTTTCATATGATCCTTAGACCAAACAAAGTCTTGCGGTATTTTCTTTTGGATCGTGTCCAGCTCTTTTTCGAATAATTGCCCATATTCACCTTTTACTGGAGATTCATAAATGAGCGCAAACCATACAAATACATGAGTTTTCCAAAGCCCAATTTGAAAATGAGGGAGCTTTTTATACCCACGCTTACTGTTAGCGAAAGCCACCCAAGTGTCATTTGGCGGGTTGACTGATCTTCTAGCATGTTTTGCCACGTGGACAAACATTTCGTCTCCTGTAATAGAAGAAAGAAGCGGTGCAAAATGTTCACCAAGTGCTTCAAGCTTTGGACGGACTCTCTCTTTTAATACGGTCATACGTTCATCTAAACCGTCTACTGTGAATGTTTCAAAATCTTCATCTCTAAAACGCATTTCACTCATGTTATGCCTCCTGTATCTTTTCGCTGATCATATTTTATCATAGCTTGGGTCAAGCTCAAAAAAAGATGCACTTTAAAGAGAAAGATAGCAGGGATCTTGGTTCGGCGTTTAAAAACATCGATTTTGTGGTACATAACAAATAGGTAAAAACACAATTTTCAGAATGTCGTTGCGGTTATGCGATCGCTTCATACGATATAAGCAAGAACCATTTCTCTTATCGATTGTATTTTTTATCAATGAAAACTGACAAGGAATGAATCATTCTCTGGAAGGGGCGTTGACCAATGAAGCAAATCGTGAAGCATGGGTATAGACAAGAGAAGAAGAATCGCATCGCTGTGTGGAGATTAGAGGTTGATTATGAGCTTTCTACGCTTCATGAAGCCATCGAGCAAAAAGATGATATCCAGGTAGAACGCAGCAAACGAAAGCTTGAGCGCCTAAGAAAAGAATGGGAGCAGCTTCAAGGGTAAAACAAGGTGAGGTAAAAACGAACCAATTCATCGGTTCGTTTTTGTATGAAGCTGCTTTTTTCTTGCTTTTACGTACATAATATCAGTATGCTAATACAAATAGGTACTACATAGAAAAGAGGTTTACAGTCCGATGACAAACTGGGTGGAAATTGACCGACTTGCAAAGCTTTGGGTAAAAGAAGCGGGTAGCCGCATTAAAGCATCCATGCAGGAAGGTCTATCAATTGAAACAAAATCAAATCCAAATGATCTTGTCACAAACATCGATAAAGAAACAGAACGTTTCTTCATTGAAAAGATACAGTCGACATTTTCAGATCATCATATTTTAGGAGAAGAGGGCCAAGGGGAAGAAGTGACCTCTCTTGACGGGATAGTATGGATCATTGATCCAATTGATGGCACCATGAACTTTGTCCATCAAAAACGAAATTTTGCCATTTCAATTGGGATATTTGAACATGGTGTGGGGAAAATCGGTCTTATTTATGACGTCATTCATGACGAGCTCTATCATGCAGTCAAAGGAGAAGGGGCGTATATGAACGATACCTTACTCCCGCCTTTAAAAGATGTCGCCATTGAAAAAGCCATTGTCGGCATTAACCCAACATGGGCGATTGAAAGCCCCCATTTTGACGCTAAGCCGTTTGCCCGTCTCGTACGCGATGTGAGAGGAACAAGAACGATTGGATCAGCTGCACTTGAACTGGCTTATATTGCAAGCGGAAGAAGCGACGCATATGTCACGTTAAGGCTAGCGCCATGGGATTATGCGGCTGGATGTGTGTTACTTGATGAGGTAGGCGCTGTTTACTCGAATATTCACGGAGAACGCTTGACGTTTCTAGAGAAAAATAGCATTGTTGCTGGAAATCGATCCGTCTGTGAAAAAATCTTGCATGATTACATAAAGGGAAGCGGAAATAAACAATAAACAACATCACTTCATGAGAATGAAGTGATTTTTTGTATTTGATGAAACTTTTTGACAAGTCAAATGTCTATACGAACGAGGCCTTAATTTGAAGTAAAGGATTGTGTAGCGATGTTTGATTTGTTTAGTGATTTATCCCTCCATTTTGAAAGGTTTTTTATTTTAAATGAGTACAGTATCCACATGATTCAATGGTGTGTGCTTGGACTATTTGTCCTTTTCATTACACTTCCCATATGGAAAGAAAAGAAGAGTAGTTATGTATTTTATGCTGGAATCGTATTAAGAGTAGTTCTGCTAGGGAGTATGACACTTGAGATGATCCACCAAGTGCAAGCTAGACAGTATACGATCGAAACATTTGAAGTGCTGACAGATTTCATGCAATTTCTCATCTATGGATATGTCTTGCTTGCATCACTTTTCTATGTGATTTCTCTTCCTTATTTAAAAAATAAAGGCATGTTTTTTGCGTTTGATTTATCTGTGTTACTTCTGCCTTTATGTCAAACGGTATTTATTGTGTTAGTTGAAAGCAAAAAGTTCTTTCTTAGCGGTGATACGGAGCTGATATGGAGAGATTTGATCATCATTTTGCTTATGATTGGCTTTGCCGCTTTGGTACTTCACCTTTTCTTTCGCTTGTTTTGGCATCGGCAGTGGAAAGAATTGCTGTTTTTCTATGGCTTGATTTTCGCTGTGCTGCTGTATATTTTTTATCCTTCTATCTCGAAGCATGAGCTGCAATCTTCGTTTAAATCCATTGTGATTTTAGTAGCGGCCGCAGGAAGCTTTATGACATTACATTTGTTAGGTGCGTTACTACAAAACAAGGTGAAGTTGAGACAGTGGGGTGCTTGGGGAATTGTCGTCTTTTTTATGCTGATGCTGAACCCGATCCTAAATCTCCCACATATCATGTTTCAATTTACTAAAACGGAACTGACAGATACTTTCTCAGAAGAATATCGCCCTTTATCTGAAGCAAGTGCGAAAGCATTCGCTTCAAAGTTTGTACCAGCGGACACTACATTATATTCAACGACTATCGCCGAAAAGTAAAACGAACTTTTACGGATGTAGAAAAAGCTGATTTTTTAGAGCAGCAGATATTCATGACACCTGAAGACCATTTAGAAACTCAAGCTGATATTCAAAGGCTGTGGAGCCAGTTCAATCAATTGAAGGATTCTTACCGAGAAGTCCTCATTTTAAGAGATATTCAGGAATTATCGTATGAAGAAGTAGCGGAAATTTTGAATTGGACTTTACCTAAAGTAAAGACAACCCTTCATCGAGCAAGATTAGAGCTGAAACGAAAGCTACATTGTGAGGAGTTCAACAAATGAGCTGTTATTTGATTGAAGAACTATTACCACTTTATATAGAAGGGGACACGAGTGAAGAAACAAATCAATTAGTGAATGAGCACTTACGTTCATGCAAAAAATGCCTTCATCTATATGAAGAAATGAAAGAACCAGTCTCTATTGCAAAGTCAACAGATATCATACCGTTCATAGATGAAAAAGAAGAAAAAAGAAAGTTTGAAAAGCGCTACTATGGAAAACTGTTATTAAGGGCAAGTATCGTTTTTAGTATCGTCTATCTCATCATGCTCTTGATCTATTGGATATAAGAAAGAACCCCCATCTGGATGAACCGGATGGGGGTTTTTTGAGCTTAGTTCAATTTTTCTTTAGCAATTTGAACTGCATCATAGAACGTTTTTAATTGCTCTTGAGGAATTTTCTTAAGCAATTGGTTGAAAACAAGTAATTCAGTAGAGCTGAATCCAAGACCTTTAGCGATTTTAGAATCAATTACAACGTTTCCTTTTTTGTCTAGAACAAGTGCATCACCAGCAAGATCAGCAATTCTGATCACTGATTTGAAAAGCTTTTCGAATTTAGTTGCTTCTTCTTTAGTAAGACCAAGTTCAACAGCTTTTTCTGCATCAAAAACTAATTTTCCTTTTTCGTTTTTAGTGATGCTTTCACTGAAAACGATTGTAAGAACAGCTGCGCGATCTAAGAATTTCTCAGCAGTCGCCGCTTCTTCTTCAGTCAGACCGAGCTCAACAGCTTTTTTCACATCAAATGTGTAGTTGTTGTCTTCCTCAACAAATGAATTGATGAGAATGCTGATAACACGCTCGTTTTTCTCCAATAAATCTTTAATAATTTGTTGCTGCTCAAAAGGAATCCCTTTGAAAGTTGCAGCACTTGCTTGCCCAGGAGCTACTGTTGTGAAAGTAAAAATGATAGCTAAAGCGAAAAATACAACAGAGCTGAGCGATTTGCTCAAAAACTTCTTCATGCTTCTTTTCTCTCCCTTTTCTGTTAAATTTTGTTGCAAGAACAGCATACCATGAGAAACTTTGTGGAAGAATAGGAAAAATGTAACTTTGTGTTTGATTTTGGAGAACTATAAAAGTTCTTGTCGAAAAATGGAGGAGTTCAGATTGCTTAGATTTGCCAACACTATATGAAATTTTTAGTTGAATCATTAGTGTTACATAGGTGGTTGGTCTTGTTTTTACCCAAAATAAAAGCCTTCTACATGTAAAATGTAAAAGGCTTTTCATAAATTTTATGATTGCACGTTTAATTTTCGTTTTAATGTAAATCCTGTACCCATGAAAATCATGGCGAACACAATACTTAAGCATGTTCCCAGTATGCTTTTTTCTGCAACAGACACTCCAATAAACGCCATACTGACGACGGCAAGTAATGCACATAATAATAGAAGCCATTTGATTTGTTTCATTTGTCTCCATCCCTTTTTTTAGAGTTAATATAAGTTTACAGAAAAACGATCGGCATTTAAAGGGGATTGTGATATAATATGAAAGTTATCTAATTATTTTAGGAGATGAAAATGTGAAACTTCGAAAAGACCTTCGCAACATCGCAATTATTGCCCACGTTGACCATGGTAAAACGACGCTTGTTGACCAATTGCTCCATCAAGCTGGTACTTTCCGTGCGAATGAAAATATCGCTGAGAGAGCCATGGATTCAAATGATTTAGAGCGAGAGCGCGGTATTACGATCTTAGCTAAAAATACTGCGATCCATTATAAAGATACACGCATTAATATTTTAGATACACCAGGACACGCCGATTTCGGTGGTGAAGTTGAGCGTATCATGAAAATGGTAGATGGTGTACTTCTCGTTGTGGATGCATATGAAGGTTGTATGCCTCAAACACGATTCGTGCTAAAAAAAGCACTTGAGCAAAACTTAACACCAATTGTTGTTGTCAATAAAATTGACCGTGACTTTGCTCGTCCAGCTGAAGTAGTTGATGAAGTCATTGACTTGTTCATTGAATTGGATGCAACAGAAGAACAGCTTGAATTCCCAGTTGTATATGCATCAGCAATCAATGGTACAGCAAGTAACGATGCTAGTAAGCAAGATGAAAACATGGAATCGTTGTTTGAAGCGATTGTCAACCATATCCCATGCCCAGTCGACAACCATGAAGAGCCGCTTCAATTCCAAGTGGCGCTACTTGATTACAATGATTATGTTGGAAGAATTGGAATTGGCCGTGTATTTAGAGGAACGATGCAAGTAGGACAGCAAGTTGCTCTAATGAAAGTGGATGGCAGTGTAAAACAATTCCGCGTGACGAAGATTTTTGGTTTCCAAGGGTTAAAACGAGTGGAAATCAATGAAGCGAAAGCTGGAGATCTTGTCGCAGTATCTGGTATGGAAGACATCAACGTAGGAGAAACAGTCTGCCCGGTAGAACACCAAGAGGCTTTGCCGATCCTTCGTATTGATGAGCCGACACTTCAAATGACATTTGTTGTGAATAACAGCCCATTTGCAGGCCGTGAAGGAAAGTACGTGACATCACGTAAAATTGAAGAGCGTTTAGAACAGCAGCTTCAAACAGACGTAAGTCTTCGTGTAGATCCAACGGATTCACCTGATGCTTGGGTCGTATCAGGACGCGGTGAGCTTCACTTATCAATTCTGATTGAGAATATGAGACGTGAAGGATTTGAACTGCAAGTATCGAAGCCAGAAGTTATTGTAAAAGAAGTAGATGGTGTTCGATGTGAGCCTGTAGAGCGTGTTCAAATTGATGTACCTGAAGAGCATACTGGCTCTGTTATGGAATCAATGGGTGCAAGAAAAGGTGAAATGATTGACATGATCAATAATGGTAATGGTCAAGTTCGCCTGATCTTTACAGTTCCATCACGTGGTTTAATCGGATATACAACTGAATTTCTTTCATTAACTCGTGGTTTTGGTATTTTGAACCATACGTTTGACAGCTACCAGCCGATGCAGTCTGGTCAAGTTGGCGGACGCCGTCAAGGTGTACTTGTTTCAATGGAAACAGGTAAAGCAACTGCTTACGGAATCCAAGGCGTTGAAGAGCGCGGTGTGATTTTCGTTGAGCCGGGTGTTGAAGTATACCAAGGAATGATTGTTGGTGAGCATAACCGTGAAAACGATCTTGTTGTCAACGTGAGCCGTATGAAACAACAAACAAACGTACGTTCAGCGACAAAAGATCAAACGGTTAGTATGAAAAAACCACGTATTATGTCACTTGAGGAATCTCTTGAGTACTTAAATGAAGACGAATACTGTGAGGTTACACCGGAATCGATCCGTTTAAGAAAGAAAATTTTAGATAAAAACGAACGTGAGAAAGCTGCGAAGAAGAAAAAGCTAGCAGGATTATCTTAATTCCATGAAGAATTAAAAAGATAGAACCCTGAAAGATAAGGGGAGGGAATCTTTTTGAATGATCAGGAAGTAAGTGAGAATCTATCCTTTTTCGCGATGCTGTTTCGTGTCGATGAAAATCCGCAAACAGGGATGTGGCTCCTATATGGCACCATCCTTGTTTTAGCGATTGTTGTTTTTAAACTCGGATTTGCTAGACGTTTACCGATTTTAAAAGCACTTGTCATTTATTTGTTTTTGATTTTTGGTTGCACGTTTCTCACATTTCTAGGTATCTTCTTGCCAGTCGCAGAAGGCCTGGTTGTGGCAGCTGTCATTTTGATTATTTATAAAATACGACTGCATCGTGCGAAAAAAGAAGGAACAGTAAGTACGTAAAAAAGACCTGAACTTGTGTCAGGTCTTTTTTATGTCTTCTGTTCTTTTTTTCCTTTTTTCTTCTTTTTCTCTTTCGTCGCAGGATCTTGATAAAGAGAGAATCTGCCAGTTTTGATGCGTGCCTCTGTCTTTACTTTAATTCTTTCTTGGCAGTCATCGCACATATATGTATGAATCGGTCGATTTCTTAACCGTTTAGCAACAAGTGTATCATCATTAATGGTTTCAAGCTTTTCACATAATGAGCACTTCACTCTCATCATTTTCACCTCACTTTGGTCATGCCTTCATTATAGCATGTTTTTTGAGCCACTTAAAATCAGTATAAAAAAGGCTTATATCACAAGAGATATAAGCCGCAGCGTGTAGACAAACCCTCACATTCGGTGTCAGTCCTGCGCTTCGGTGCTCACGAATGTCATATTCGCTCCGCGCCGATGCTCGTCCTTCCTAGGGCTGCAAAGGTTTTCTATCACGCTGAAAAGAAGGCAAAGAGCTAAAATAAAGTTCATTTTAGCCCTTTGTCAATAATCTGAGGCTATATCACAAGAGATATAAGCCGTTCTCATTATTTCTTCTGATTCATATGATGGTTTGATTGATCGTTTTGGTTTTTTTCTAATTGCTTTTGATCTTGTTGTTTGAGCTGATGATTCGGATCATTCGTTGGATCTGTTTCGTTACGGTCGATTTCATTTCGAGGCATTTCTGGCATAACACGTCCCACAATGGCTGCTAGTTCATCCATAATTCCGCTTACTGGCCTGCCTGCTTGTATTTCTTTACCCATTTCCTTTAAACGGCTCACTGTATCTGGATCAGCGACGACAACAGCATTCGCACCTTCTGGGTCATTTTTCAGAGCTTTGGCGACTGAATATTTAATGGTTTCAACTTTGCTTCTATCTAAATCATCTTTTACATCAATGCCAACGACAGCGTACTTGCCGATGACGATCGCTGTTGCGTCATTTACATCTGCTACATGCTCAGTCACATTCACTAGGTGTTTTGCCACATCTGTTGATGGGCGGGCTTTGTCAGTGTTTTTCTTGGATGAGTCTGATACTCTTACTAAATGCTTGTTTCCGTCTTGATGTTCTTGTGCCAAAGGCTTCTCTTGATGTTGGCAAGCGCCTAATAAAAGAATGGTTTGAACCATGAATAACGTCAAAAATAGTCGCATGTGTATTCCCTCCTTCACAAACTGCATGATTTATTTTATTGTTGAATTAACCTTCTAACTTTATTCATGAAAACATATATTTTAACAATCGTTTTTGGAAAGACAAGGATGAATGAAACCCCGATCAGGAGGCGAAGGACCTGAGTAAAATTTATGTATTAGACACAAATGTGTTATTACAGGATCCGAATTCAATCTTTTCATTTGAAGACAACGAGGTTGTGATTCCGGCCGTAGTGTTAGAAGAAGTAGACTCGAAAAAAAGATATATGGACGAGGTTGGGCAAAACGCACGACGTGTCTCACGTTTAATCGACGGGTTGAGATCGAAAGGGAAACTGCATGAAAAAATTACGCTGGAGTCAAAAGGAACGCTGCGTATTGAGCTGAATCATCGCTCTTTCCATGAACTTCAAGAAATTTTCATCGAAAAAACAAACGATAACCGGATTTTGGCTGTTGCGAAGAATTTGAGCTTAGAGGAAGAAACAAAACCGGATGGCCGGCCTGTCATTTTGGTCAGCAAAGATGTCCTAGTGCGAGTAAAGGCGGATGCCATTGGTCTGCAAGCAGAGGATTTCTTAAGCGATCGTGTGCTGCAAAATGAAGACATTGATAACGGCTATCACGAGCTCTATATTCCGACTGAGCAGCTGAATACATTTTATAAGCAAAATCAGTTACCAATAAAAGACGTCACCCAAACGCCATTAAACCCTCATCAATTTGTTATTATGAAGGGAAATGAGGGTGGTTCTGCTTTGGGGATGCTTGATCAAAAAGCAGAGCATGTAAAACGGCTTATTTATGACCAAGAACATATTTGGGGAATTCGCCCAAAAAATGTCCAGCAAACGATGGCGCTTGAGTTACTTTTACGCCGCGATATTCCGCTTGTGACACTTATCGGAAAAGCGGGAACAGGAAAGACACTGCTTGCACTTGCTGCTGGATTAATGCAGACAGAGGACCTCGGCATGTTTAAAAAGCTCATCGTGGCCCGCTCCATTGTTCCTGTCGGTAAGGACTTAGGGTATTTGCCAGGCGAAAAAGAAGAGAAGCTCAGACCGTGGATGCAGCCGATCTATGACAACCTAGAATTTTTATTTAACACAAAAAAACCTGGTGAACTCGATGCGATACTAGCGGGCATCGGTTCAATTCAAGTGGAAGCTTTAACGTATATTCGCGGGAGAAGTATCCCTGATCAATTTATCATTATCGATGAGGCGCAAAACTTAACAAAACACGAAGTAAAAACATTATTAACGCGGGTTGGTGAGGGAAGTAAAATTGTGCTGATGGGAGACCCAGAGCAGATTGATCACCCTTATTTAGACAGCTTAAATAATGGGCTCACATATGTCATTGAGCGTTTCAAAGGGCAGCAAATATCTGGACATGTCAAGCTTGTCAAAGGAGAAAGGTCTGGACTTGCACAGCTTGCAGCTGATTTATTATAGTCCAGACCCGCTATCTTATGTAATGATTAACTCTTTGACGCCTTTAATCGGCTGAGTGATGTTGGACTGATCCTCGAAATAAACGTGGATTGGTCCTTCTTCTGTTATAGGTTTTCCATTTTGGCTGAAATGGGCAATGCTATCCATCGCCTTAGAGAGCGGAACAGCAATTGTTTCTGTTTCTGTGACAAATTCACACGTCTCCGCTTGTTCGAGCGGTTCTGCATTTTTTATCATGTCGCCAAGTTTCATCCCGAAGCTGCCTGTGACAAGTCTTTCTTTTTCGTATTTTTTCTCTGTTTTTAATGTGGGTGGAAGTGTTTGACCTTCTCTTATGACCCGCTCTTGATCAAGCTCCTGATCTAGCTGCTGCTCTTCGTTTGTTGCACTTTTCTCAAAAAATGAATCCATTAAAAATTTACGGTCATCAAAAATCCATACACTCGGATCAATGGTGATCTTGTATTGTACGTTCCCCTTGATTTGAATAATGCTCATGTTCAAGACAACCCCTTTCCAACATAAATTATAGAAGTTTTCGCCCGCTTTGTCACTTTCATAAACATGCACTTCCTTGTACACACTACGATTAGACGAAAAATAGGGAGGATTTTGGGCATGGCATGTCGTGACAATGAAGAGCTTCAGCGATTTGTAGAAGAGGCAAAAAAGGTGGCCAAAAATGGAAAGGTAGCATCCTATATTCCGGCACTCGGTAAAGCGGATCAATCGGATTTATCTGTCGCTGTATACCATGTGAGTAATACGTGCCACTCAGCGGGAGATGTTGATAAACGATTCACCCTGCAAAGTATTTCAAAAGTATTAGCACTGGCGCTCGTGCTCTCAGAAGAAGGACCGAAAAAAGTGTTTCAATATGTTGGACAAGAACCGACTGGCGACCCGTTTAATTCGATGATTAAACTAGAGACAGCAAGCCCCAATAAGCCGCTGAACCCAATGATTAATGCAGGAGCGCTTGCCGTTACAAGTTTAATAAGAGGGGCAACGCCGCAAGATCAGCTGAACCGGCTGCTTGGTTTTATTAGAGAGCTTGCCAATGACACCACCATTACATATTGCAAAGAAACCGCTGCATCTGAATTTGAAACATCAATGATTAACCGCGCAATGTGCTATTATATGAAGCAATATCATATCATTAAAGGGAATGTAGAAGAGGTGATGGACGTCTATACGAAGCAGTGCGCCGTCATGATGAATAGCCTGGATTTGGCGAAGATCGCGTGTGTTTTTTCATTAGATGGCAGGCATCCAGAGACAGGAAAGCAAGTCCTTTCGAAAGATGTGGCTAGAATTTGTAAAACGTTTATGGTCACATGCGGTATGTACAATGCGAGCGGGGAATTTGCGATCAATATCGGAATCCCTGCTAAAAGTGGTGTTTCAGGCGGAATTATGGGGGCGGCGCCATACGACTTTGGGATAGGTATATTCGGGCCTGCTTTGGATGAAAAAGGGAATAGTATTGCGGGTATTAAGCTGCTTGAGCTCATGAGTGAAAAATATGAGATGAGTATCTTTTAATGACGAATGGCTTCTTTTTATTTTTACAGAGCGAACTGTACAAATCTGCTTGCAATTTTGGGCGTTTCGCTTTATGATAAATAGAAGAATTAGGTACTCGCCTGGGGAACGGAGGGATACTTTTGGCGTCAGAAATTTTAGTCGATCATCGGCAAAAAGCACTGGCTTTATTAAAATTGGATGCAGATAAAATTTTAAAATTGATCCAAGTGCAAATGGACAACTTAACGATGCCGCAATGTCCTCTTTATGAAGAGGTTTTAGATACTCAAATGTTCGGATTATCGAGAGAAATTGATTTCGCTGTCCGGCTTGGATTAGTTGATCAACATGAAGGCAAAAAACTACTCGATAAACTTGAGAGAGAATTATCCGCACTTCATGATGCGTTCACAAAAAAATAATGATTGAAAACTCAAACTTCCACAACATAAGTTTGAGTTTTTTTGTCCGCCTTTTTATTTTGATTGATGCCAAACGGACTTGATTGTCTCATGAAAGACGAACAATATAAAGAGGTAAAACGGGATCAAACGGAGAAAATGTAGTAGAATAAGAACAGCTAAGAGAAGAGAATATCAAGCAGTAGAAATAGACGTTAGGAAGAGGATTATATGTTAAAGAGAATGCTAAAATCGTATGACTACTCATTATTGTTCGCCATTATATTAATTAGCGCATTCGGCTTGGTGATGGTGTATAGCTCAAGTATGATTACATCTGTGATCAGATATGATGCTGCGCCAGATAATTTTTTCAAGAAACAGCTTTTATTTATGATTGTTGGGGCGGTCATCTTGATGTTTACAGCCCTCATTCCGTATCAGCTGCTCTTAAATAAAAGATTCCAAATTGTGATGCTTTTGTTATCTGTGTTTTCTCTCATTTATGTGTACTTTGGCGGTCACATTGCAGGGAATGCTAGAAGCTGGATCAAATTTGGACCTTTTAGTCTTCAGCCAGCGGAATTCGTGAAGATCGTTGTCATCATTTATCTTGCTGCTGTCTATGCAAAGAAGCAGCATTATATTGACCATATTTTAAGAGGGGTGACACCTCCAATTGTGGTTGTCTCCATCCTATGCGGATTTATTATTTTACAGCCAGACTATGGGACAGCTTTTATCATTGGTATGATTGCCCTTGCGATGATTTTATGCTCAGGGTTTAGCGGTAAAACGCTGGCCAAGCTGCTCGCTTTATTTAGTGCGGTGATGGTTGTTGTGACACCGTTTATTATTCTTTTTTGGGATAAAATTTTCACGCAGAATCGTCTTGGACGTTTTGAGAGTTTCCAAGATCCATTTAAAGACGCAGGCGCTTCTGGGCATCAATTGATTAATTCATATTATGCGATTGGATCAGGCGGCTTTTTTGGGCTTGGTCTTGGAGAGAGTGTACAAAAGTATGGATACCTTCCAGAACCGCATACAGATTTTATCATGGCAATTATCTCGGAAGAGCTTGGTTTTTTCGGTGTATTTTTTGTCCTTGCTCTCCTTGGTTTTATTGTCGTGAAAGGTTTTTACATTGCGAGAAAGTGTGAAGATCCGTTTGGAAGTTTGCTTGCAATAGGAATTTCTTCAATGATTGCCATCCAAACGTGTATTAATTTGGGCGGTGTTTCAGGTCTCATTCCGATCACTGGGGTCACACTTCCGTTTATCAGCTACGGGGGATCCTCTATCATTTTACTGAGTGGATGTATGGGAATATTGCTGAATATCAGCATGTTCACTGAATATAAAGAGCGTTATAAAAAGAAAAAATCAATCAGCAAACCATCGATTCAAAAAAATGGATTGCAGAAAACTTTGAATCTTTAGAAAACAAAAGTGTACAGTTTTCATTTCTTCCTTTATTATAGAGTACATATAAAATTTTAAGGGATATGGAGGAGTGAGAATGTCACAGAGAACAATTCAAAAGGTTCTAGTTGCAAACAGAGGGGAAATCGCTATCAGAGTCTTTAGGGCCTGTACGGAGCTCAACTTACGTACAGTGGCCATTTACTCCAAAGAAGACTCGGGCTCTTATCATCGCTATAAAGCCGATGAAGCATATCTAGTTGGAGAAGGGAAAAAGCCGATTGATGCCTACCTTGATATCGAGGGGATCATCGAAATTGCAAAACGAAATGACGTGGATGCGATTCATCCAGGATACGGATTTTTATCTGAAAACATTCATTTTGCAAGACGATGCGAAGAGGAAGGCATCCAATTCATCGGCCCAACTTCTCAACATTTAGATATGTTTGGAGATAAAGTAAAAGCGAGAGATGAAGCGAAAAAAGCTGGAATTCCAGTCATTCCAGGAAGTGACGGGCCAGTTGATTCGGTCGAAGAAGTCGAAAAATTCGGTGAAGAATACGGTTACCCGTTTATTATTAAAGCTTCACTTGGAGGCGGCGGCCGAGGTATGCGGATTGTCAGATCAAAAGAGGAGCTGAACGAAGCCTATGACCGTGCAAAGTCAGAGGCGAAAGCGGCTTTTGGAAATGACGAAGTATACGTTGAAAAGCTGATTGAAAATCCGAAACATATTGAAGTGCAGGTGATTGGAGACAATCACGGCAATATCATTCATTTATATGAGCGTGACTGCTCTGTTCAAAGGCGTCATCAAAAAGTCATTGAGGTTGCACCAAGTGTGTCCCTTTCAGATCAATTGCGTGAAGACATCTGTGAAGCGGCTGTTCAGCTGGCCCAGAATGTATCGTATATCAATGCAGGGACTGTAGAATTCCTAGTGGCAAATGGTGAGTTTTATTTTATTGAAGTCAATCCTAGGGTCCAAGTGGAACACACGATCACAGAAATGATCACAGGTGTCGATATCGTCCAAACCCAAATTCTTGTCGCAAAAGGACATGACCTCCACAGCAAAGAAGTCGGGATACCAAAACAAGAAGATATCTTTACACATGGATTCGCCATTCAATCAAGGGTCACAACAGAAGATCCTTTGAATGACTTCATGCCAGATACAGGAAAAATCATGGCTTACCGTTCAGGCGGTGGTTTTGGAGTACGTCTTGATACAGGAAACAGCTTCCAAGGTGCGGTGATTACACCTTATTACGATTCACTGTTGGTCAAGCTGTCTACTTGGGCACTTACATTCGATCAAGCTGCGGCTAAAATGGTCCGAAATTTACAAGAATTCAGGATTCGTGGCATTAAAACAAATATCCCGTTTCTTGAAAACGTTGCAAAGCACGAGAAGTTTCTAAGAGGGGAATATGATACATCGTTTATTGATTCAACACCAGAGCTATTTAACTTCCCTAAGCAAAAAGACCGCGGAACGAAAATGCTTACTTATATTGGTAACGTTACCATTAATGGGTTCCCTGGTATTTCGGAAAATAAGAAGCCTCATTTTGATCAACCAAATGTGCCGAAACTTGCTGTCCATGAAACGATTCCTTCTGGAACAAAACAATTGTTAGACAAGCATGGACCTGAGGGGCTCGCCAATTGGGTGAAAGAGCAAAGCAGTGTACTTTTAACGGATACAACTTTTAGAGACGCACATCAATCCCTGCTTGCAACACGCTTTAGAACACACGACTTAAAGAAAGTTGCGCAGCCAACAGCAGGTTTATGGCCAGAGTTATTCAGTATGGAAATGTGGGGCGGCGCGACATTTGATGTGGCATATCGTTTCTTGAAAGAAGATCCTTGGGAAAGGTTGAAAGAGCTTCGTCAAGAAGTGCCAAACACTTTGTTCCAAATGCTATTAAGATCATCAAACGCTGTCGGATATACAAACTATGCGGATAACGTGATTAAAGCATTTGTAAAGGAATCGGCAGAGGCAGGCATTGACGTCTTCCGTATTTTCGACAGTCTAAACTGGGTCAAAGGCATGACGCTTGCCATTGATTCTGTTCGTGAATCCGGCAAAGTGGCAGAGGCAGCGATTTGTTATACAGGTGATATTCTTGATCCATCACGTCCGAAATATGATTTGAAATATTATGTCTCTCTTGCGAAGGAGCTTGAATCCGCAGGCGCTCATATTTTAGGCATTAAAGATATGGCGGGATTATTAAAACCGCAGGCGGCTTATGAACTTGTATCTGCTCTAAAAGACGAGCTCACGATTCCAATCCATCTTCATACACACGATACGAGTGGAAATGGACTCTTCACCTATGCAAGAGCGATTGATGCAGGTGTTGATATTGTTGATGTTGCTGTCAGCTCTATGGCGGGGCTCACATCACAACCAAGTGCGAGCTCATTATATTATGCTTTAGACGGACATGAAAGAAAGCCCGAAATGAATGTTCAAGCGGTTGAACGTCTTTCTCAATATTGGGATTCCGTCAGAAAATATTACCATGAGTTTGAAAGCGGAATGAATTCACCGCATACAGAAATTTATGAGCATGAAATGCCTGGTGGCCAGTATAGTAACCTGCAACAGCAGGCAAAAGGGGTCGGCCTTGGCGAACGCTGGAATGAAGTAAAAGAAATGTACAGACGTGTAAATGACATGTTTGGTGATATCGTGAAGGTAACACCGTCTTCTAAAGTGGTCGGAGATATGGCGCTTTATATGGTGCAAAACGATCTGACAGAAGATGATGTTTATGAAAAAGGAGCAACACTGGATTTCCCAGATTCGGTTGTTGAATTGTTTAAAGGCTATTTAGGACAGCCTCATGGCGGATTCCCAGAAAAATTGCAAAAGCTGATTTTAAAAGGGGAGGAGCCGCTTACTGTCAGACCGGGTGAGAAACTGAAACCAGTGGACTTTGAAGAAATCAAAAAGCAGTTCAAAGAATCACATGATCTGACGTTGACAGAACAAGATGCCATTGCATATGCTTTATACCCGAAAGTCTTTTCTGAATTTGTTCAAACAGCAGAAAGCTATGGAGACATCTCTGTTCTTGACACACCAACCTTCTTCTACGGCATGAGACTTGGTGAAGAAATTGAGGTGGAAATTGAAAAAGGGAAAACCCTCATTGTCAAACTCGTGTCCATTGGAGAACCGAATCCAGATGCTACAAGAGTGCTTTACTTTGAGCTGAATGGACAGCCGCGTGAAGTGGTCATTAAGGATGAAAGCATCAAATCCTCCGTTCAAGAAAAAATGAAGGCAGATCGCTCAAATCCAAATCACATTGCGGCATCGATGCCAGGCACTGTGATCAAAGTGCTTGTTGAAAAAGGACAGAAAATTTCTCAAGGTGAGCATTTGATGATCAATGAAGCGATGAAAATGGAAACGACGGTACAAGCACCGTTCTCAGCAGTCGTGGATGAAATTCATGTCACGAATGGAGAAGGGATTCAAACTGGAGATCTGTTGATTGTCTTAAAGCCTGAATAATGAGTGAGACAAACCCTTGCATTCTTTGTCAGTCCTGCGTGCTGGTGCTCACGAATGTCACATTCGCTCCGCTCCAGTACTCGTTCTTCCTAGACTTCAAGGGCTTTCTATCACGCTGAAAAGAAGACAAAGGGCTAAAATAAAGAGCATTTTAGCCCTTTGTCAACAATCCAAGACACATCCACTGCGATGTGTCTTTTTTTGAGCGCATTAAAATGTGCAGCAGTCCGCTAGAGTGATTACACTATAGAATGAGGTGAAGAAAGAGTGGAAATTGTCGTGATTTGGTTTCGCCGAGATATGCGATTGGATGATCATATCGCCTTATCAAAAGCGATCACATATGCAAAAAAACATCAGTACCGATTATTTGCTTTTTATCATCTAGATCCATTTTTTACAGAAATGGAACTGGATTTGAACAACGAACATTTCTTTCAAAACTTGGCCAATTTCGTCAAGGAAGCGAGAGAATCTCACATGTATGTTCATCTCATTCATGATGATATTTTGTCCGCTTTTCAAAAGCTCATGAATGCTTATGACATCAATGCGGTCTTTTTTAATGAGGACGAAGTAGGAAATGGTCGAACACGTGATGAGCAAGTGACCCGTTTCTTAGAAGAAAAGGGTATTCATGTGTCAAAGTGGCAAGATACGCATCTGCATGGGGCGAGAGATATTTTAAAAGCGGATGGGTCTCATTATCAAGTGTTTACTCCATACTATCAAGCGTGGCGGAAGCAGGAGAAGCAGTCTGTGATAAAAGTTGACAAATCATTTCTGAGCAGCAAGCATACGATTTGTGATGAGTCACTTTCTGAAAAGGGAGATGAGAAACTAAGGGACATCATCAAGAAATGTACAAGGAAATTCGATCAGATTGGGTCAGACAAAGCGAGAAGCACGCTAGACGGCTTTATTCAAGAAAGATTGACGCGTTATCACGAGAAACGAGATATTCCGTCTGTTTTTGGGACGAGCAAGCTGTCTCGGTTCTTAAAAACCGGGACCATTTCTATTCGCACGATCTTTCATGCTGTCAATGAGGAAGAACTTTTTGAAGATAAGGGCAAGGAAACATTTATCAAAGAGCTGGCATGGCGTGATTTTTATCATATGATCTTTGCGCATTATCCAGAGATGAAAGAAAAAGAAATCAACTCCTCCTTTCAACATATAAAATGGAATGATGATGAGACACTTTTTGAAGCTTGGTGTAAAGGACAAACAGGCTTCCCACTCGTTGACGCAGGGATGAGACAGTTAAATGAAGAAGGCTGGATGCATAACCGTTTGAGAATGGTGACGGCTTCATTCCTGACAAAAGATTATTTCATCGATTGGAGAAAGGGCGAAGCGTATTTTGCGAGAAAACTTGTCGACTATGATGAGGCTTCGAATATTGGAGGATTTCAGTGGGCAGCCTCTGTCGGAACAGATGCGGTTCCTTACTTCCGTATTTTTAACCCAACGACCCAGTCGAAACGATTTGATCCAAGCGGAGAATATATTAGAAGGTATGTACCAGAACTAAAGCATGTGAATGAAAAATGGATTCATGAACCGAGTAAAATGCCGATAGATGAGCAAATGAAATCGGGATGTGTGCTAGGGGATACATATCCTCTGCCTACAGTCGATCATCAAGAAAGACGGAAAAAAGCCATTTCGCTATTTGAAGAAGCGAAACAAACATAAAAGAAATCCCCCTTTTCGGATGAAAGGGGGATTGTATGTTTATCTGAAAGGCTCTCTATTTTCATATTTAAACCGGGCAATGAGTAAGCAGAAGTAGCATAGTACCCCAAACAAACAAGAAATAAAGAATGAATGAGCAAGCGCATAACCGAGTGCGAGCTGAGAATAAACAGACATCACACCTGAGATCGCTTGAAGTGTAATCAGAATGGCTGAAATGATCCATCCATAATACAGCTGCTTTTGTTCTTTATAATGTTTAAGGGCATGGAACATCGCAACAAATATCCAAACGAATAAAAGAAGGGCTGCTGCTCGGTGAGACATTTGAACCCATTGATTAAAATACGCTGGAAGTGCGCCGTCTTTTGAACAAAATGGGAAGACAGAGCATGCAAGACTTGATTTTGTATGTCTCACATAGGCGCCCGTATACACCACAATATACGTATATGTGATCAACCCATAAATATGGAACTGCATTCTTTTGCCGATATGAAGCGGCTTCACAAGCTTTGTTTCAGATCTGGTGGCTTCAAACACAAGCAGTGCCAGCAGTAAAACGGAAGCAAAAGAAATCAGTGAAATACCGAAGTGCAGTGCCATGACAAGTGCGTTAGAACCAAACACGACTGCGAGTGCCCCTAACAGCGCTTGAAGCAGTAAGAATATAATGGACATGATGACCAAGAATTTGGTTTCACGGAATACTGGACTGATTTTTTTCCAGCATAAGACCGCCAGTGCCAGTACAAGAATGGTGGAAACTCCTGTTGACATGCGGTGGCTCCATTCGATAATGGAAGCAGGGTTCATTTCTGGAAAGAAACGACCGTGGCAAAGGGGCCACTGTCTGCCGCAGCCAAGACCGGAGCCAGTTTTCGTCACAAGCGCACCGCCAATCAGAACGATCAGCATCACAAATGTTGTGACAACGCTCAATAACCTTAAAGCAAATTTCATCAAATGATTTCACCTTCTCTAAATAACTTCTGATCTAAATGAAAACCTCACATGCTCTCAAGTTTAAGCCAAATGCGTGTTCTGTTGCAATTCATAATGACCAAAGTTCACAAAAAAATGATATGTTAGTTCACAAAGTTTACAGATTTAGAGTGCTTGATCTTTCTTTGACAGTCTGATAGAAATAGAGGAGAGAATATTTCATTTTGCACCGCCTTCTGAAACGCACATCCTAATAAATTCACGAAAAGTTCACAAATAACTTCAAGTTTGTCGTTTATTATTTAATAGGATGTTTTTTTACAGCTCTTTATCTTGTATGATAGAGTTGTAACGATTTTACGTTTTATTCGTTCGTTTGAAGGTTTGGGCAAGGGAGGTTATACACATTGGCAAATTCCAAAACAGCCGCGGAAGCAGCTATTCATGGACAAATAGAAGAAACAACCGCTTTAAAAGATTTTCTTGCTCTTATTAAAATGGGCATCGTCAATTCCAATTTCATTACAACTTTTACTGGAATGTGGCTTGCTTTTTATTTTACAGGTATGAGTTTCCTTGGGAATCTTGATATTGTGCTGTTAACAATGATTGGTTCTTCTCTTATTATTGCCGGTTCATGCGCCATTAATAATGCGTTTGACCGTGATATTGATATACTAATGGAAAGAACAAAAACAAGACCGACGGTGACAGGTAAAGTTCAGCCAGGTCAAGCGTATGCATTTGGTATTCTGCTTGTTGTACTTGGACTGATTATGCTTCTGATGACAACTGTTACATCAGCAGTGATTGGATTTATCGGTGTCTTTACTTATGCAGTTCTATACACGATGTGGTCTAAACGCCATTACACCATTAATACAGTCATTGGGAGTGTATCTGGTGCGGTTCCGCCATTAATCGGCTGGACAGCTGTTACAGGCACCATCGACACAACGGCTTGGGTCCTGTTTATGATTATGTTCATCTGGCAAATTCCACATTTCTTATCACTTGCGATTAAGAAAACGGAAGATTACCGCAAAGCAGGTATTCCAATGCTGCCAGTTGTTTACGGCTTTGAAGTCACAAAACGCCAAATCATCATTTGGACAGCATGTCTTCTTCCGCTTCCATTTTTCTTAGGTGGATTAGGATGGCCGATTGTCGCACTTGGCACATTGCTGAACATTGGATGGCTCGTCATTGGTCTTATGGGCTTTAAAATGAAAGATATCATGAAGTGGTCTACACTCATGTTCGTTTATTCATTAAACTACTTAACGATCTTTTTCGTTGCGATGATTATTATTACACTATTCTAGAGTGAAATACACTTTGATCACATCAAAACAATGGCTATATCTTATAACACAACATTTTCTTACAACTATGACAGCCGCCTGATATTCAGTTCTATTTAGGCGGCTTTCTGTTTATACATAGATGGTATTTTGAGTAAAAACATCATTTTTTTATGAAAAGAGGAAATGTAAGTGCTTTTATAAGAGGCGGGGGTTATGGATGGGTGAAAGGTGATTTTATAAATAAGAGGTAAAACCGAAAGGCAAAGGAGATCAAGCAAAAGGGGTTGGGACAAATTATGATAAGAAAATGGCGTGTTTATTCACTGTTTCTCTTACTGACGCTCGTTTTGGCGGGCTGCGGTGAACCATACTTATCAACACTCAAGCCAGTTGGGGAAGTAGCAGATAAACAGTTTTTCCTAACGGTACTGAGTACACTTATTATGGTTCTTGTCGTTATTGTTGTATCGATCATTTTCTTTTACGTCATCATTAAATTCAAACGTTCTAAAGTGGGAGAAGATACGATTCCTAAACAGGTAGAAGGGAACCGTAACCTCGAAATTACGTGGACAGCGATTCCGATACTTCTACTCATTATTCTCGTTGTACCTGTTGTGGCATACACGCTTGAGCTAGGGGATACAAGCGCCATGGATAAGAAAAAACGAGATCCTGAAAAAACACTTGTTGTGAATGTAAGAGCCAGCTTATATTGGTGGGAATTTGAATACCCTGATTATGGGATTGTGACAAGTCAGGAATTGATTGTTCCAACTGACCAAAAGGTTTATTTTAAGCTGAAAGCATCCGATGTGAAACACTCTTTCTGGGTTCCATCGGCTGGGGGTAAAATTGATACAAATACAGACAACGAGAACAAGTTTTATTTAACATTTGACTCAAAACGAACGAAAGATGCTGGAGAATATTTCTATGGGAAATGTGCGGAGCTTTGTGGTCCATCACATGCTTTAATGGACTTTAAAGTTAAAACGCTTTCTCAAGATGAGTTTTTAGGCTGGACGAAAAAGATGGCAGATTATAAGAAGCCTGCATCTACGTCAGATCTAGCCCTTGAGGGTGAAAAACTCTTTAAAGAGAAAAACTGTTTAAGCTGTCACGCGGTAGAGCCTGGAGATGAACGGCCAGAGGCGGCAAGGACTGCACCAAACCTTGCAACCTTCGGAGAGCGGACAAAAGTAGCTGGAATTAAAGACATGAACAAAGAAAATGTCAAAGCATGGCTGAAAGATCCAGAGAGCTTTAAACCAGGTAATAAGATGACAGGGACGTACCCTAAACTAAATGATTCAGAAGCAGATGCACTCTACGAGTATTTAAAAGGTCTTAAAATACAGTAAATGCCTTGAGCAGCTTGAAGTGGTGCACATTCAAAAGGGTATACGATCTATGTGAAGTTTTTGTTAAGAGCTCCCGAATAAGTCTCTACATCCAAGAATAAGTCATCTGTCAGATATAGTCTGTTTTTAGAACGTGAAGATAGACATTGATATGAAAAGGGGCAAATGGGAGATAAGAGGGGGATTTCATGGTGAGTACAATAGCTAAAAAGCGGGGGTTTGGCGCTGTCTTATGGGATTACTTAACGACGGTTGACCACAAAAAAATTGCCATACTATATTTAGTGGCAGGGGGATTTTTCTTTTTAATTGGTGGCCTGGAAGCGATGATTATCCGTATTCAGCTAGCCATCCCTGAAAATGATTTTGTGAGTGCAGGGTTTTACAATGAAGTCATGACGATGCATGGAACAACGATGATTTTCCTTGCAGCAATGCCGCTTTTATTTGCATTAATGAACGCGGTTGTACCCATTCAAATTGGTGCACGTGACGTAGCGTTTCCATTTGTGAATTCACTTGGTTTTTGGTTGTTCTTTTTCGGAGGAATTTTCTTAAACCTTGGATGGTTTATGGGCGGAGCACCTGATGCAGGCTGGACTGCCTATGCGTCGCTCACGCTGAATTCAGAAGGGCACGGCATGGATTTCTATATTTTAGGGTTGCAGATAGCGGGTATTGGTACGCTAATTGCCGGAATCAACTTTCTTGCAACGATTATTAATATGAGAGCGCCAGGTATGACGTATATGAGAATGCCGCTCTTTACCTGGACGACGTTTGTGGCATCTGCACTAATTTTATTCGCATTCCCGCCGCTGACAGCAGGACTTGCGATGCTGATGCTTGATCGAATGTTTGATACGAGCTTTTTTAATCCAGAGCTCGGCGGAAATACAATCATCTGGGAGCATTTGTTCTGGATTTTTGGACACCCAGAAGTGTATATCTTGATTTTGCCGGCATTTGGGATTTTCTCTGAGATCATTCCGGTGTTTGCAAGAAAAAGATTGTTTGGTTATTCGTCCATGGTGTTTGCGACTGTATTAATTGGTTTCCTTGGATTCATGGTGTGGGCGCATCACATGTTCACAACAGGACTTGGTCCAATTGCCAATGCGATCTTTGCCGTAGCCACAATGGCGATTGCGGTGCCAACTGGAATTAAAGTGTTTAACTGGTTGCTCACCATATGGGGCGGTAATGTGAAGTTTACAACGCCGATGCTATATTCAGTTTCGTTCATACCGTCATTCTTACTTGGCGGTGTAACCGGCGTCATGCTTGCAGCAGCAGCAGCGGATTATCAGTTCCATGACACGTACTTTGTTGTGGCGCATTTCCACTATGTCATTATCGGTGGTGTGGTCTTCGGTATTTTAGCTGGTGTGCATTATTGGTGGCCGAAGATGTTTGGGAAAATACTGAATGAGAAGCTTGGGAAAATTGGCTTTGTGCTGTTTTTCGTCGGTTTCCATTTAACGTTCTTTATCCAGCATTTTCTCGGTCTTTGGGGCATGCCGCGCCGAGTCTTTACATTCTTGCCAGGTCAGGGTCTAGACCTTGGGAACTTGGTCAGTACGATTGGGGCACTGTTCATGTTTGTAGCAGTTGTGATCATGCTGATTAATATTATCTGGACGACAGCAAAAGGAGAGCGTGTATCGGGCGATCCTTGGGGAGATGGAAGAACGCTTGAATGGGCAGTATCTTCACCTCCGCCAGAATATAACTTTAAGCAGCTGCCTCTTGTACGGGGACTTGATCCATTATGGATTGAGAAAATGGATGGTAAAAAAGGAATGACAGCATCTGAACCGCTCGATGATATTCACATGCCGAATAATTCCATCTTGCCTATCATTATCTCATTCGGTCTATTTGTGTCAGCGTTTGGTTTTATGTATCGTCAAGAACACAGCTGGGGTCTACCGGTGATCTTCATTGGTCTTGGGATCACGTTTGCGACCATGCTCGTTCGCTCTCTTAAAGATGATCATGGATACCATATTCACAAAGAAGATTTGACGGATGACGATGACAAAGGGGTGAAAGCATAATGGAACCACAAAAAATGACAGCGGAAACCTTTCCGGCTTCTCCTGAGAAAGCCACGTTAGAAGGAAAGAATAAGTTCGTCGGGTTCTGGTTGTTTCTTGGGGGAGAAACGGTCCTGTTTGCATCTTTGTTTGCCACTTATTTGGCGCTGAAAAATTCAAATGCAGGCGGCGCAACAACAACTGAAATGTTTGACCTCACACTTGTCTTTATTGCCACAATGCTTCTGTTAACGAGCAGTTTAACGAGTGTGTATGCTATGTATCATATGAAAAACTTTGCCTTTAAAAAAATGCAGCTTTGGTTAGGTGTAACCGTTCTTTTAGGTGCTGGATTTTTAGGGGTAGAAATTTATGAGTTTTATCATTATGTGCATGCGTATGAATTTACCATTACGAGCTCTGCACTTGGCTCTTCCTTCTATACGCTTGTTGGAACACACGGGGCTCACGTCGCATTTGGACTTTGCTGGATCACCGCTCTGATGATTCGGAATATGAGACGCGGACTCGATTTATACAATGCACCAAAATATTATGTGGCGAGCCTTTATTGGCACTTCATTGATGTTGTGTGGGTCTTCATCTTTACCGTTGTATATTTAATGGGAATGGTGGGATAAGAATGGGAAATAAAAACACAAATCAGTCCAAAGTCGATCTTGTCTATCGGAAAAAGAAAAATGCCGAAGAAATGAAGCATCAGCTCATTTCTTTCGGCTTGATGATTGGTTTAACGTTTGTTGCCTTTTTAACAATCGCCTCTGAAGATGTCGGAAATTGGTTCGCTGTCCCTTTTATTTTACTGCTTGCAGTGATTCAGGTAGCTTTTCAGCTTTATTATTTTATGCACATGAACCAAAAAGGGCATGAAACACCCGCGTTGTTTCTTTACTCAGGTGTGTTTGTCGCGTTTATTACCGTTTTAGCCTTTTTGACCATTATTTGGTGGTAAGCTCGCTTTGCCCTTGAAGGAGGCGCAGCAATGGAAAACTTAGAGATATTTGGATTTCGTGCATTATGGAGTCCTTACTATTTGACATGTATTGTAGCAGCAGCCGCTTTTTATCTGCTTCTCGTGACGAAGGGAAAGCACCGTGCGACGGTGAAAGAGAAAACGCTGTTTCTCACGGGGCTTGTGTTGCTTTATGCAGTGAAGGGGAGCCCGATTGATTTAATGGGGCATATTATGTTCAGTGCGCATATGGCGCAAATGGCAGTGCTCTATTTGGTCATCCCGCCGCTTCTTATTACAGGTTTACCTGCGGCGATTTGGGAGCGGATCATTCAAACACGGGGCATTCAGCCGATTTTCCGCTTGTTTTCTAAGCCGTTGATTGCCTTGCTCGGATTTAACGGGTTGTTTTCGCTGTATCATATTCCGCTTGTGTTCGATTTTGTTAAAACAGATCCGTTTTATCACGCATTGATGACGGTTGTCATTTTTATCGCTGCCTTTTTCATGTGGTGGCCGCTTGTCCATAAAGTGCAAAGTCAGCCGCAGATTACAGGCATTTTAAAGCTTGGATATATTATGGCAGATGGGATTTTAATGACACCTGCCTGCGCACTCATTATGTTTAGTGAAGCGCCTATCTATGCCACTTATTCAGATGCCGGCGCATGGATACAAGCACTGCACCTATGCGTACCGAGTGATATGCTTGCTGGTCTTGCGCTTACGGGACCTGACATGTTTCATACATTGCCGCTGCTAGAAGATCAGCAGCTAGGTGCTATTTTGATGAAAATCATTCAAGAGATTGTATACGGATCGATTCTTGCTGTTGTCTTCTTTGACTGGGCGAGAAAAGAAAGAGCGAAAGATGCCGTACCAGATGCGCTCATTCCGAAATATGAATAAATGAAAAGCACAGCCGCAGGGGCTGTGCTTTTTATGCTTCAGCAGTTATCGCTTCTAGTTTTTCTTTTAATTGGTTCAGCGTTTTTTTGCTTGATTGAATAAGAGATTTAGGGAAGTCTTCGCCTTCTCCATATTCAACACCATGTGGATAATAGTGTTTTCCAAGTAAAGGTGTCAGCAGCTGGATGTGGGCTTTTTTGGAGCCAACATCTCCTTCAGTGGCGTAGCCAGAGATCCGTAAGTAAAACGTCCCCTCTACCATGTTATACTTCCTGTCGTACGTCACACGCTCATAATCCCATTGATCGGCTCGTACAAATCCTTCACTTTCCATAATGAAATCTAATTTATTTAAGTCAGCTGATACCTTTTCAATCCCCGTACCTTCAAACTTCACCCAAAACCCCTCCTTATAAAAATTCCCTTTACTGACAATCATAGTATGAAAGCGTTAAACTTTCAACTGTGAAAGGTATGTTCTTTTATAAGCTGGTTACAGTAATAAAGAAAATAACGGATGGAGGAATCAACGTGAAAACGAAAAAAATCAAAGATATCATGACGAAAAAAGTAGTGACGTTGCGAAAGGACGACAATGCGTATGAAGCGGCAGTCAAAATGAAAGATGCTGACATTGGTGCCATTCCAGTAGTCGACGGAGATCAGCTTGTTGGTATTGTCACAGACCGCGACCTTGTACTTAGAGGTATTGCTGAGAAAAAGCCGAACTCACAAGAGGTTGGTGTCCTCATGACGAAGGAAGTTTTGACAGCTGAAGAAGATGCAACCCTAGAAGAAATTGTCCGGTTGATGTCAGAACATCAGCTCCGCCGTATCCCGGTTGTCAAAAATGGGGCACTCACAGGAATCGTAGCCCTTGGGGATTTATCAGTTGAAGATTTATCAAACGATCGTGCAGGTGATGCTCTGACGGAGATCTCTCAACAAGACCAGGATCATGGCCAAGGATTTCTTCATTAGGAGGGGCATATTTTAAATTCGTGTTAAATAGGCTGTATTGTCGTTGATAAATGGAGCAAGTTTTGTTTAAATGACAGTAGAAGGTACTTTTTGTACCTTGCCAATTTAACGGAGGTGTTTATTTGAAAACTGTGCTGAAAACACTCTTCATCCTCCTGATTATATCTGGAACGTACGTTCTGTTTATTCAATATGGATCTTCACCAGAAAAAGAAAACAGCAATGAGCCGAAGGTGTCTAATGAAGAAACATCTAGCGATAAGCCGATCAACATTCCGAAAAAAGGGCTCATGTCCTTTATGGGGAAGTCTTCAAACGAAGTGCTTAAACAGCTAGGGGAACCAGATCGCATTGATCCTTCCGCATATGATTATGACTGGTGGATATACAATCAATCGAAGAAACACTATATTCAAGTAGGGGTAAAGGACAGTAAAGTGGTGACCTTGTTTGCGACAGGGGATGGGCTGAATGTTGAGCCGTTTAAAATCGGTCAAGCCACAAGTGAAGTGTTTAAAAAAACACAAATCGCTCCTTACATTCATGTAGAGGACGAGGGAAATTCATATCGCTTTGAATTCTCAGAAGATGATATGAATACCAGGCCGACGGTGAAAGTGGGAGATGATGTGTATGTCCAGCTCTACATGGATAAGTTTGAAAGCACTCTTTCGAGCATTAGAGCCTTTAACGCAGATACATTTGTCAAACAAAAGCCGTATGAAGTCGTCTATCGAGGCCAATTAATTGAACCTGAGGCGATATCAGGTGAAAAATGGAAGGATATTGAAGCGTCGAGTCAAAAACAAATTTTTGATATGACCAATATTATCCGCCATAAGTACAAACTGCCGACCTTAAAGTGGGACGATGAAACCTCTGAAGTGGCATTCATGCATAGTGAGGACATGAAAGATCATCATTATTTCTCCCATGAATCTAAAAAATACGGCACGCTGAAAGACCGGTTAGAAAGAGGCGAGGTCGCATTTCAGCTTGCGGGGGAAAACATTGCATATAATTATGTTGATGGCCCTGCAGCTGTAGAAGGCTGGCTGAATAGCGAAGGTCACCGGAAGGCATTGTTAAATCAAGATTACACGCACCTTGGCGTTGGTGTGAAAGAAAAGTACTATACACAAAACTTCATTAAGAAAACGTCTTAATCCTCTAAACAGCTGCGCACAGATAGCGGCTGTTTTTTTATGAAAAGGGCTCACCAAAATAGACCCAGATGTATATAGTATAGTAGGCATTTGTATGGGGGGTGAGGATATGACAAATAAGCAAAAGCAAACATCCATTGATGAATTTAAACAGTTCGTCAGACGCCATCCGAAATTAATTCAAGAAGTGCAGACGCAAGAAAAAAGCTGGCAAAGTTTATACGAGAATTGGGTCATGTTTGGTGAGGAAGATGATATGTGGTCTCCTTACCGGCAAACACAAACGGAAGAAGCAAAAGAAGAAAAAGCCACTAAGCAAAGTGAACCGGGAAAAGCAGATTTTATGTCTAAAATGGTTTCTGCTGTGAAAAAAATGGACGCTGATCAAATGAATGAACAAATTAATAAAATGAGCCAGTCTATTTCCTCTTTACAAAGCTTACTCGGTCAATTTTCATCAAATGGCTCAAAGAAGGGTTCATCTGGAGGCAGCCAGCACCCATTCTCCTTCAGGAAAGATTAATTGAAAGGGGATGCTTTTGGTGCGGAGAGAAGTACAAGAGTTTGTCATGGCCGAAGAGGATCGAATCAAATTCATCAGGCAGCGCCCACTCTGGTATAGACAGTTAACGCGGCATCCTGAAAATGTCACTTCGTTTGAATTAGATAAAATGAACTTTTACGAAAAAACCATTCCTCATCGTGTGAGCCAGTTGAGCAATAGTGTCCAAATGGCTGAAATGATGATCCAGATGTTCCAAGCAATGCGCAATCAAAATGGAGCCGGGTGAGGCTTTTTTTGAGTTGATTAAGATGTCTATTTCATGAGCATCCTATGAAAGTAGACGAAAGGAGAATCAGAACATGAAATGGATGCTGTCAATATGCGCATTGCTTTTTCTTCTCACCGGATGTCAAAGTCAACATGATCAAGAGCAAGTAACTAGGCAAGAACCAGCAGTACCAGTCATGCAGCAAACGCAAAGTGAAATGAAGCAGCAAGGCTTTTTAAAATACAAAGTGCAGGGATCTGTTGTGTATATAGAAAGTACACTTCAAGATTTTCACCTTGAACCTTCACCCCTGAAAAAGGATAAGAAGACAGGGTATTTTACTGTGTATGTAGATGGGAAACGGGCAGGAAACGAATATACTGCGGCGTTTGTGGTCAAGCACCTTTCAAAAGGAAAGCATAAAATGACCGTTGTGCTAAATTCTCGTCACCCTGAATATAAGCAGAAAAGAGAGACGTGGGATGTATTTGTCACGTAAAAGCATTTTCTGATCCATAGGTTTCGTGGTAAACTATGAATTGGAGGTGCAACATTTATGTATGCGACAATCGAATCTGTGGAGCTCCAAGAGGAAGCAAATCAATTGGCTGCCATGATTCTTCAGTCGGAGGAGGCTGAACATTACCGCAACTGCTTTAAGCGTCTCCAGCAAGACGAAGAAGCCCAACAAATTATTGCCCATTTTACAAAAGTAAAAGAGCAATATGAAGATGTGCAGCGGTTCGGCAAATACCATCCGGACTATAGAACGATCTCAAAAGAAATGCGTGAGGTCAAAAGAAAGCTAGATCTTCACGATACAGTGGTTGATTTCAAAAAAGCAGAAACAGCAATTCAATCCATCTTAGATGAGATTAGTATTGAAATCGGTCAAGCTGTATCAGCATATATTAAAGTTCCAACAGGGAACCCATATTTTGATGGTCTATCATCATGCGGCGGTGGCTGTGGATCAGGAGGCAGCTGTGGCTGTAAAGTATCTTGACGAGACTTGAACGTCTCGTCTTTTACATAATGAACGGAAAGAATTGAAAAGCGGCAGGTGAAAAGATGGATACCAAACGTCAAGGGATGGTCGTTTGGCTGCATTCGTTAAAGCAGTCAAAAGCGCTAAGGAAATTTGGGAATGTTCACTATATTTCAAGGAAAATGAAATATGCAGTGATTTATTGTGATATGAATGATCTTGAGCGCCACATGGCAAAGCTCAGTTCATTGCCATTTGTGAAACGTGTTGAGCCTTCCTATAAACCTTTTATTAAATTAGAGTACGAATCGAAATTGGACAAAGCAAAAGAGTATGATTATAAGGTGGGCTTTTAAAGACACAAAAAAACCCCCGCGGCATCACCCGCGGGGTCCTTCTATTCTTAATGATTCATTAAGGAGAAGGCAAAGGGAGAGGAGAAACCGGAGGAAGAACTTATGGGGAAACGTAAGTCTTCTCCGCGGTTGGCAACAGCACCACATCAGATGCTGTTAACAGTAGTATGACCCTCTCTTTTGTGATCTATACATAGAAAATGAATGGAATTCAGTGCATTGTCCCATGTGGAGTGGATATGGTAAGATAATGTTGAATTTTTTGTCATCAAACAATATTCAATAGATGCAAGCAGAAAAAGTGGTGGAAAAATGAGAGTGATTTCTGGAACAAAAAAAGGCCGCACGCTGAAAGCCGTACCCGGCCAATCAACAAGACCAACAACAGATAAAGTAAAAGAATCCATTTTTAATATGATTGGACCGTATTTTGATGGGGGATGGGCCCTTGATTTATTTGCTGGAAGTGGTGGTTTAGGAATTGAAGCGCTTTCTAGAGGATTCGATCATTGTATATTTGTGGATCGAGATATGAAGGCGATTCAGACGATTAAAGGCAACTTGAATCAATTGTCGCTGATGGATCAAAGTGAAGTGTTTCGAAATGATGCAAACCGTGCACTCGCCGCTGTAGTGAAGCGAGAAGAATCTTTTCAAGCCATCTTCCTTGATCCGCCGTATAAAGATCAAAAGTTGAAAGCACTTCTTGATACGATTGATGAGCATTCCTTATTAGCAGATGATGGCGTCATTGTGTGTGAGCATGATAAAGATGTGACACTGCCAGAGGAAGCAGGACAGCTGCATATCTCAAGGCAGGAAATGTACGGAATGACTGGCATTACGATCTATAGAAAGCGGGGAAATTAAAGCATGGGGAATATAGCCGTTTGTCCGGGTAGCTTCGATCCAGTCACATTGGGCCATTTGGATATTATCAAAAGAGGGGCGAAGATTTTTGATGAAGTATATGTGTGCGTCCTTAATAACTCGTCAAAAAAGCCGCTTTTTACTGTTGAAGAGCGATGTGAACTCATTCGTCAAGCAACAAAGGAGCTACCAAATATCAAAGTGGAATCCTTTCATGGACTGCTCGTTGATTATGCGAAACAAAAAGAGGCGAAAGTCATTTTACGCGGACTTAGAGCGGTGACGGACTTTGAATACGAGATGCAAGGGACATCAATGAACAAAGTGTTGAATGATGACATTGAAACGTTCTTTATGATGACGAATAATCAATACTCCTTCTTAAGTTCAAGCATTGTTAAAGAAGTAGCGAAATATCATGGATCAGTCAAAGAGCTTGTACCGCAAGAGGTCGAAGCTGCGCTGAAAGAGAAATTTAATGGATGAGTGCATTGTGCACTCATCCATTTTTTAATTTCTGATAATAGAGTGCAATATACACGATCAGACTGAACAAGGTGATGAGAGGACCAGCAGATACAAGCTGATTCCATAACACGCTGCTAAACATCACGACTTGCTCGCTTGTTTCAAATGCCCCTGCTGGAAGCGCCATGTCTGCTTTAGAGACATAAAGGGGTTTGAATAACAAAAAGGCAAAGACGGCTGCGTAAATACCGTGAAGCAAACGGGCGAAGAAAAACGGTTTAAAGCGTATATCGGTGGCTGCCAAAATCCCAGCTACCTGAGCTTGAACGGAGAATCCGCTAAATCCTAAAATAAAGCTGACCACAATTGTTTTAGCGAGCAGGGAAACCTCTTGTGACCCTGTGAGCTGACTTCCTAATGTGATTTCAAATAGACCCGCAATCATGGCTAGATCTAATTCCGGCGGAAGGTGCAGCGTTTTCAGTATAGAGCCGATCCCGATAGAGAGAAGATCTGTTACATGAACGACAGCGAGCATTTGACTAAAGACAGAAAATAAAATGATAAAGCCGCCAATCATAAAGAGCGTTTGAACAGATGACATGACAGCGTCACTTAATATTTGGCCAAGTGGTCTTTTTTCTGCGAGTCTTGCCATATGAAGAGCGCTGAATGCTTCTCGAATTGGAGGCAATAAAAATCCTTTTCGGCTTCTGAGGTGCGCATCATGACGTGCTTTATATCCGCGCATCGTCACCCCAACCGCGAGATTTCCTAAATAATGTGCACAGGCTAACACAATGCCTAAAGCTGGGTGATGAAAAAATCCTACAGCCACTGCTCCAAAAATGAACAAAGGGTTTGAAGAATTGGTAAATGACACAAGGCGTTCTGCTTCAATTCTTGTCAGCTGTCCTTCCTGCCGAAGTCTTGTCGTCAATTTAGCGCCAGAAGGAAAACCAGAGGCCATTCCCATCGCCAGCACAAATCCGCCGACACCAGGCACCCGAAAGATAGGCCGCATAAATGGCTCTAATAATACGCCGACAAATCTGACAATTCCGAAACTGATTAATAGCTCGGACAAAATAAAAAAAGGTAGCAGCGATGGAAAAACCACTTCCCACCACATTGCAAGTCCATTTTTCGATGCTTGCAAAGAGGCTTGTGGATGTGTAATCACAGTGGCTGTTAAAAAGATAAAAAAAGCAGCGATGAACAGAGTGTTCCATTTTTTCATGGAGATGTCGCCCCTTGCCGTTATAATCTATTGGCGAGCTCGTGATTAAAGAAAAAGAGATGCTAGCCGAGCCTGTCTTCTATTACTATACGATGAGAAGGGGCATGTTTAGACCTATAGATTCGTATATATGCATAGAAAGAGGAGGGTGGATTCATGAAACGACCGATTATCGGGCTTGCGCTGGGCTCCGGGGGTGCCAGAGGGATGGCGCATATCGGGGTTTTATCTAGTCTTGAGAAACAAGGAATTCAGGTGGATATGATCGCAGGAAGCAGTATTGGTGCTCTTGTGGGGAGCTTTTATGCAGCAGGACAAGACGTAGAAAAAATGAAAAAACTTGCACTTGTCTTCAGAAGAAAGTATTATGCTGACTATACACTGCCAAAAATCGGTCTGTTAAAAGGAAATCGAATTTTGCAGCTGATTCACACGTTTACATATGGGAAGAATATTGAAGAAATGCGCATGCCTCTTGCGATTGTCGCCTGTGACCTTCAGACAGGGGAGAAGGTTGTGTTCAAAGAAGGGTCTGTCTCACAAGCAGTCAGGGCAAGCATTAGCATTCCGGGTGTGTTTGTTCCGCATGAAATAGGCGGCAGGCAATTGGTGGATGGAGCGGTAGTGGACCGCATTCCTGTCTCTGTTCTCAAAGAAATGGGGGCAGATCTCATTATCGCCTCTGATGTATCAAGGGTGAAAAAAACAGAAAAGGCAACGAGATTATCGGATGTCATTATGCAAAGTTTGGACATCCTTCAAAATGAATTGGTTCGTCACCAAACCATTCATGCAGATCTCATGATTCGGCCGAAGCTCGAGACCTTTAGCTCTAGTGCGTTTACACAGGTTCAAGAAATGATTGAAGCAGGTGAACTCGCCGCCGACCAACTAAAAGGAAAACTGAAAGATGTCATTGATAAATGGGAGTGTTAATCGAATGAAAAAATTAAATATTCGCTGGCTCAGCTTTTTTGCTGTTGTTCTAGTCTTATTTGGCTTAACTTTTGTGAAACTGCCCTATTACGTCACAAAGCCAGGTGATGCCACAGAAATTGCGCCACACATTCAAGTAGACGGAGGATATGGCGAGAAGGGCAGCTTTTCTCTTATGACCATTAAAGTAGGTCCAGCCAATCCATATACGTATTTGCTTGCAAAAATGAACAAGTATGACGAAATCGTTCCAGAAGAAAATATTAAAGCGGACGGAGAGTCTGATGAGGATTATATGAAACGGCAGCTGCAGCTCATGAAAAGTTCTCAAGAAAATGCGATGATTGCCGCTTATACAAAAGCGGGAAAAAAAGTAGATTATACGTTTAATGGGGTATATGCGAGCTATGTGATGAAAGGAATGCCTGCATATGGGAAGATTGAAGTTGGTGATAAGATCAAAAGTGTCGACGGCCATACATACGAGTCAGCAGATAAAATGGTTTCGTATATCAGCAGTAAAAAAGCAGGCACGACTGTCCGTTTTGTACTTGAACGTAATGGCAAAGAAATCACGCAGAACGTGACGTTAAAACCATTTAAAGAAGAGCCAAAACGAGTGGGAATTGGCGTATCACTATTTACAGACCGTCATGTGAAAGTGTCTCCTTCTGTGAAAGTGGATATTGAAAACATCGGCGGTCCATCGGCTGGTTTAATGATGTCACTTGAAATTTACAATCAGCTGACAAAAGAAGATGAAACACATGGCTATGCGATCGCAGGAACTGGAACGATTGATGCAGATGGTACAGTCGGACCGATTGGCGGAATTGATCAAAAGGTTGTTGCAGCAGACAAAGCAGGGAAAGACATCTTCTTTGCACCGAATGATAAAGGTGACCCAAACTCTGACTACAAAAATGCAGTCAAAACAGCAAAAGATATTAAAAGTGATATGAAAATCGTTCCTGTGGATACCATGCAGGACGCACTAAACTATTTAAACAAATTAAAAGAGAAAGCATCATAAAAAAGAGCAGCCTGACTTGCAGGCTGCTTTTTTCTATCGAGATGAAAAGAGTCCGCTCTCTTCATCATATCGAATCGGTGATGTTTTAAACTCTGCTTTTGTTAACTCTGTTTGCATGGGTTCACAGATGGGAAGGCTGAACACCCTTGAAGCGCGAATATCAAGATCAAGGGCGGGATGTGAAAAGGAAGACAGTTTACTCACAAGTGGTACATCCAACTCTTTTTTTACAAGAGACAAGTACTGTTGTCCTTTCCTTGTCATTCCAAGTAAACGAATATAGGGCGCTTTTTTCTCTTCAAGCAGCGCGTGCATCGTCTTTTTCTTCACGTTCATTAATAGATGCGTATTCATCCGCTGTAACCTTGTCCACGTATATCGTTTTGTTTTGACAAGTGATAGATACTCTTCGTAGGAAGACGCAAGTGTCATGGCTTTTTGCATGCGGTGTTCAATGCCCTCTTCAATTTCATAGATGCCCTCTAGTTCACTCGTATCCATTGTATGAAAAACATGTTTCAGAAAGCGAAAATAGGCTTCTTGCGTATGTAAAAGACCATATGAAGAATGATAGTCGTGTAATTGCTTTAAAGTAGCGTCCGGGAGATAGGGCGTGACTGCTTGAAATGAGCTCTGTTCTTTTAATGCTTTTCGGATACTTGTGGCGCTTGCGATTTTTTGGTTGTTAGGCAGTTCTTCATCATGATAATCAGATGCAATTCTTTGAGACGTAAAAGGCTGCATGTGAGGAGCTCTCTCTAAGATGGCTTTAACATAATGAAAGCCTAAAATGTTATTTGGTTTGGACAAATCCAGTAAGTGTTCAGAATGAATGGCCTCTTGAAACGCACCTGCTGCGGCGGCGGGATAACTAAGACCTTCTTTCACCTTTTCTTTTGTTAAAAGATCAATCTCTGCCTTTTTTTCATACCAAGCGTGTGCTGTGCGCTCAAATGCGTTGATCTCTCCATCCTCACTACCGAAAAAAAGAGAATGGCATTTTAATGCATCAAGGATGGACACAGCGCCATTGGCGAAGGTTTCTGCCTTTTGTACGGCATATATGTATGGAAGCTCACACACAATGTCTACGCCGTTTTGCAGTGCCATTTTTGTGCGTGCCCATTTTGAGACGATGGCAGGCTCCCCGCGCTGGAGGAAAGAACCGCTCATGACGGCAATGGCAACATCTGAGGAGGTTTGTTTTTTCGCCTGATTCACATGATAGGCATGCCCATAATGAAATGGATTGTACTCGACAACGACTCCCACTGCTTTCAATAGATGTTCCGCCTTTCTTGCTATGGTTAAATGGTCTGTGCTACAGTAGCATAAGGGAAAAATGAAGACCATTTTTTTCAGTTTAGGCATTCCGAGAACTGATGTCAAACAGCCCTTTGACGTCATGAAGGACTGTAAAGAAAAAATATTGACAAATAGCATGATGAAAGCTATAATCATGTTTGTTGCTCTTAGAGGTGATACAATTGAAATGGACAGTTTATCAGTTACATCAAAAAGCTAAAAACAGCTTCGATTTTCATGAGACGGTTGACTTAAATGAACTTACTAGCCTTCATTCAGATATACGTCGTATTTCACCAGTAGAGGTGAAAGGGACTGGAGTGATCGAATCAAAGCAAGTCGCATTTGATTTAACCATCACAGGTGAAATGACATTGCCTTGTTCAAGAACGCTTGTTGATGTAAATTATCCATTTGCGATTTCAACAAAAGAACTATTTGTACTTCATAAGACAGACGATATAGAAGATGAAGACGTATCTGTTGTAGAAGACGATATCATCGACTTAACGCCTATAGTCAAGGAAGAAATTCTTCTTGAAGTGCCCATGCAAATCTTTTGCGACCAAGCTGACGTAAAAGGTGCTGCACCACAGGAAGGGAATGACTGGGCGGTCATTTCGGAAGATGCACATCAAAACCGAATTGATCCTCGTCTGGAAGGCTTGAAGAAGCTCTTAGAAGAAAATAATGAATCTTAACTCTTTAAGGAGGTGGGAATAATGGCTGTACCTTTTAGAAGAACTTCTAAAATGAAAAAAAGATTGCGTCGTACGCATTTCAAACTACAAGTACCTGGTATGGTAGCTTGCCCAGAATGCGGTGAAATGAAAATTTCTCATCGTGTCTGCAAATCTTGCGGAACATACAAAGGCAAAGACGTAAAAAGCAACTAATGCTTGATAAAAAAACGTGAGGGAATCTTCCCTTGCGTTTTTTTATTGATCTATTTTTTAGGTTTCTCTCCTGCAAATAGTCTATCTACTCTAGTAAGCGCATATGATGTGGTATTCAGATTCAAGGGGGGATGATGAGTTGACGATTACACGGCAGGACGCATGGACACAAGATGAAGATTTACTTTTAGCAGAAGTTGTCTTAAGGCATATCCGAGATGGAGGTACCCAGCTTTCAGCATTTGAAGAGGTTGGAAAAGCATTGTCAAGAACAGCAGCAGCATGTGGATTCAGGTGGAATTCTTACGTCAGAAAGCAGTACCAGGCAGGCATTGAGCTTGCCAAAAAACAGCGAAAAGAACTGCGTAAAAAAATTGGTATCCATTCTTCGGGTTTACCGCAGCATGCGTTCACCATAGAAGAGAAGGCATCTTCTGATCAGACTGAACTGACGCTTCGAGAAGTAATTCGGTTTCTAGAGCAGCTTGAGAAAGAACCATCTGGTCCAGCTTATTTACGGGAGGAGCTGAAAGATGCACAGCATCAATTAAAATCACTCACCGAAGAAAATGAACAGCTGAAACGTCAATTAAAAATGACAGAAGAAGATTACCGGGCACTTATTGGTATTGTTGAAAGAGTCAAACAGAATATCAGCTTAAAAGATTACGCAAAATAAGAAAACGCCCCTCACAGATGGAAAGAGGGGCGTTTTCTTAATGATTAAGCGGACTCACCTGTGTTCTTTTGAATATGTGCAGGCTCCCAAATGAGTGGGTTTTCTCCTTTATCGCGTTCCATATCATATTTCACCGCTTCAAAGCCCATTTTATCCCAAAAACCGGCAGATTTAACGCGTGGATTCGTTCGAATTGGAAGGCCGAAAGATTTTGCGAAATCAACAAGCGCTTCGCCGTATCCTTTACGCTGATATCCTGGCAGCACTTCTAGCTTCCACAGCTCTAGATAATCATGATTATGGTCAAAATACGTCGTCGTCGAGCCGTCTACTTGATAGAGGCTCATACGTGCCACAAGCTTATCTCCAAAGTAAATCCCATAAAATGGAGAGTTGCTGTCATTTTCAATCATATTACTCTCTAGGTCTTCAAGCATGGAAAGTTCTTGTATGCCATATTCCTTAAATTGTTTAAATTCCTCTAATGTTTTGTAGTTAATCAGAAGACGTTTTACTTGTGTCATGTGATCTTCCCCCTTACACACATAATGTCGACAGTGATGTCATTGAAGGCGTTTTCATCCCATCCGCCTAAAAAAAGTTTTTACAATTATTATTATAGTTTTTTAATTAAAAAAATTCAATCATAGCGCGTTATCTGCTTTTTGCATCGTAGCACGAAACTGGTAAAATAGTTGATAACATGAAGTAAACAGAAAAAGGGAAGTGCGGCAATTGAAAATTGGAATCATTGGCGGTGGTGCGATTGGTCTGCTTTGTGCCAGTTATTTATCAGAGCATCATGACATCACCCTCTTTACAAGAAGAAAACAGCAGGCAGAAGAAATTCGAGCATTCGGCATTGAACGAATGGTGAGAGGGGAAACCATTCAATCAGCTGTTGGAGCCGATACGGGAGTCAAAGGAATATTTGATTTGCTGATTGTGACAGTGAAGTATCATCACCTGCAAGATGTTCTAAGTGAATTATCAGGACTGCCTCGTCAGCGGATCTTATTTTTGCAGAACGGAATGGCCCACCTCGTCGATTTAAAGAACTGGAAAACGGCACATCAGTTATATATTGGTGTAGTAGAGCATGGCGCAATGAAGGTGTCTGATCGCGCAGTAAACCATACAGGAATTGGTGTCATCAAGTGGGGAGCATTTCTGCATGAGGAAAAAGAACCTATGGGTAGTGAACTATCAACGTGCGATTTTCAAATGGTTTATACAGATGAATGGAAGAAAGTACTGGAGGAAAAGCTGCTCGTCAATGTGTGTATTAATCCGTTGACGGCTCTATTACATGTGAATAATGGGGAATTGGTATCGAACCCATCATATGAACATATGATGACATGTGCATTTGAAGAAGCGGTTTCCATTCTAGGGTTGCTTGAGAAAGATCGTCTATGGGCTCATGTGAAATCAATTTGCCATCAAACGGCTGCCAATCAATCGTCAATGCTACAAGATATCGTCAAAGGCCGCCAAACTGAAAGAAAAGCAATCATTGGCTACCTTTTAAAAAAAGCTCAAGGTCAAGGGATGACGCCGCCATTCCTCACTTTCTTGAATAGAAGCTTGGAAGTATTGGAAAAAAAGCAAACAAAATCTTTTGAGTGAGCTCATTTACATGCTATACTTTTTTCGGGAAACTAACTATTTATTGAAGAAAGGAAGTTCTAAACATGCAATTGACTGAACTTTCCATCCGAAGTCAGAATTTATTCATACGTGATTATATAGAAGAAAAAAAAGAGATGACTGCTTTTTTTGATTATGATATACATTCTGAGCACACATGGAAAAAGAGATACGACGATCTCATGGAAAGGAGCTTCCCGCGCGAGGCTTTAGCGGATTATATGAGCGCATATCATGCAAAATTTGATTCGGCTGCGATGCGTGAGAATATTGAGAAGATCCGTGATGAACGGAGCGTCATGGTGGTTGGAGGACAGCAGGCAGGCTTACTGGCAGGTCCGCTTTATACCATACATAAAATCATTTCCATTATTCAGTTTGCCAAAGAAAAAGAATCAGCGCTTGGCGTTCCTGTTATTCCGGTCTTTTGGGTAGCGGGTGAAGATCACGACGTAGACGAAATTAACTTTGTGTACACGTCTGGCGAAAAAGGCCCAGTCAAACAAAAGCTTCCATTACATCATGTGAAAAAAACAGCTGCGAAAAGAACACCTCTCCACCAAGAGAAAACAGAGAGATGGCTTCGTGATGTATTTTCAACCTATGAGGAATCTGCTTACACCAATGACTTGTTTGATCAGCTTCTTCGATGTTTACGCAAATCAGAAACGTTTACTGATTTCTTTGAGTGGATTGTTTGCGATCTATTTGAAGAAGATGGACTGCTGTTATTGAATTCAGGAGACTTCGGCGTGAAGCCACTTGAACGTACGTTATTCAAGCAAATTGTGGAGTCGAGTGATGCGATCGTGGCTCACTTAAATAACACGCAGGCTGCCATGGAACAAGCGGGGTATCAGCCGATTATTGAAGCTGGTGACCATCAAGCCAACTTGTTTTACGAATATGATGATGAGCGTTTCCTCATTGAACAAGAGAATGGCCAATTTTCTATATCCGAAGTGGGGCTTACTTGGACAAAAGATGAGCTTTTGCAGGAAGTCGAGGAGCACCCAGAGCGGTTTAGCAATAATGTGGTGACCCGTCCATTGATGCAGGAAACCCTTCTTCCAACGCTTGCTTTTATGGCTGGACACGGTGAAGTGAACTATTGGGGTGAGCTGAAAGGCATCTTCGAGTACTTCGATGTCAAAATGGCACCCGTTCTTCCAAGACTGCACGTCACCATTCTTGAAAGGCACATTGATAAGAAGCTGCCGATAAGAGAATTGTCGGTTGAAGAAGTGCTGACAAAAGGCGTGAAAGAAAAGAAGGATGCGCACTTTCAGCAAAGTCTTCCAGACAGCTTTGTTCAATCGGTTCAACATGCCAAACGTGAATTAGCGAATGTTCACGAGGCAATGAGACAAGAAGCGCTAGAGATCGAACCAAGCTTTGAACAGCTATTAGATAAAAATGCCAAATTTATAGAAGACCAGCTTCAATTTGTTTATCAAAAGGTTGCAAAGCGTGTGGAAGAGAAGGAAGGATACATCCTTCGAGATTTTGAACGGATTGAAAATAGTTTAAAACCACTCGAAGCACCACAAGAAAGAATTTGGAATATCATGTACTTTTTAAACAAATATGGTCCAGAATTCTTCAAAACGTTCAAAAATCTGCCATTTTCATTTCAAAACAAGCAACAAATTGTCAAACTTTGAAATAAAGTTTTAATGAACCCTGACTAGTTCAGGGTTTTTTTTTATGTAGAAACAGTGTAAAATAAGTTTTGTGGAGAGAAGTGGTGGATAGTGGAGAGTATGGGTGAGAAAGTGGGGCTCTAATATCATGTTCATGGGTGAATACCAACATACGATTGATACAAAAGGGCGCATGATCATCCCTGCTAAATTTAGAGACGGTCTCGGAGAACAGTTTGTGCTGACGAGAGGGCTTGATCAATGTTTATTTGGCTACCCTATGAGTGAGTGGAAACTAATTGAAGAGAAACTCAAAGCGCTGCCGCTAACGAAAAAAGATGCACGTGCGTTTACCCGGTTCTTCTTCTCCGGCGCAGTTGAATGTGATCTGGACAAGCAGGGGCGGATTAACATCGCATCCAACCTACTCCAATATGCAAAACTCGAAAAAGAATGTGTGGTCATCGGCGTTTCAAATCGAATTGAGTTGTGGAGTAAGTCGATCTGGGAACAATATACAGAAGAGCAAGAAGATTCTTTTGCTGAAATTGCTGAAAACATGATTGGATTTGATATATAATAATCCCTTGTGCAGCAAGCTTTCTACACATTCATTTCTATTTGAAAAAGGTGGGACCATATCATCATGTTTCAACATGAGACAGTATTATTAAAAGAAACAGTTGACGGTTTAAACGTCAAAGAAGACGGTACATATGTGGACTGCACGCTAGGCGGCGCAGGTCATAGCTCATATTTACTATCTCAATTATCAGAAAAAGGTACATTGATTGGGTTTGACCAAGACGATGCTGCACTGGATCATGCACGAGAGAAGCTCGCACATGTTAAAGCGAACATTCTTTTCATAAAAAGCAACTTCCGATATTTAAAAGAACGTCTGAATGAACAAGGAATTACAAGCGTAGACGGTGTGATTTTTGATCTTGGGGTTTCATCACCTCAGCTTGACACACCAGAGAGAGGCTTTAGTTATCACCATGATGCACCTCTTGACATGCGAATGGATCAAACCGCTGCTTTGTCGGCAAAACAAGTGGTGAATGAATGGCCATTTGAAGATCTAGTTCGGATTTTCTACAAATATGGGGAAGAAAAATTCAGCAAGCAAATCGCACGCAAAATTGAAGAAGCTAGAAAAAAAGCGCCAATTGAAACAACAGGTGAGCTTGTCGACATTATTAAAGAAGGAATTCCCGCACCTGCAAGACGAAAAGGCGGACATCCAGCGAAAAGAGTGTTTCAAGCGATCCGAATTGCCGTAAATGACGAATTGAAAGTATTTGAAGAAGCACTAGAACAAGCAATAGAGTTACTCAATCCGAAGGGGAGAATTTCTGTCATTACATTCCATTCACTTGAAGATCGGATTTGTAAAAGTACATTTAAAGAAATGTCTTCTCTTCCAGAACTTCCGCACGGACTACCAGTGATTCCAGAAGGACTTGAACCAAAACTGAAGCTGATCACGAGAAAACCAATCGTTGCATCAGAACAAGAGCTGGAATATAACAACCGTGCCCGTTCAGCGAAGCTCCGAATTGCAGAAAAAAAGTAAACGACACCATAGATGATGATAAAAAGGAGGTTTCTTATGAGTAATTTGGCTTACCAAAGAGAAGTAAAGCAACATCAAACCGAGCAACAAGGTCAATCGGTTGTGATTAGAAGAAGAGGTTCTATTACACTTGGTGAAAAAATCTTACTTGTCATGTTTGTCATGGCTCTCATGTGCAGCTCGATCCTCATCATTTCTAAAGCCTTTGCTGTTTATCACGCAAATATCGAAGTGCAGAAGCTAGAACAGCAAGTGTCTTTAGAATCGAAAAAGATCACTGAACTGCAAAAGCAAAAAGATTTACTAAGCGAACCAGAGAGAATCATTGAAGCCGCTAAAAAAGCCGGCTTAAGCATATCGAAAGATGTTAAGAAGGTCGATTAACATGGCGATGCCTAAAAAGAATAAAATGATGAACAGAGGCGCGGCAATTGCGAGTATTTGCTTCGCCCTGTTTTTCTTTATCATCCTTGCACGTTTTATTTATATTCAGATTACGGGAACCGTCGATGGACAAGTGTTAGCTGCAAAAGCCAATGAACAATATCAATCGAAAAAAACACTTGAAGCCAAAAGAGGGTCCATTTTAGACAGAAATGGCAATGTGATTGCGGAAGATACATCTGTGTATAAGCTAATTGCAATCATGAGCAAGAAAATGACGGTCGATCCAAAGCATCCGATGCATGTCGTTGACAAAGAAAAGACAGCAAAAGAGCTGTCAAAGGTCATTGATATGAGTGAGAGTGAAATTTTAAAGCGTCTGAATACAAAAGATGCATTCCAAGTCGAGTTTGGTAAAGCCGGAAAGGATATTAGTTTTTCAACTAAGGAAAAAATTGAAAAGCTAAAACTTCCTGGGATCGCCTTTGAAAAAGACACAAAGAGGTATTATCCAAACGGCATGTTTGCTTCGAACTTAATCGGTTATGCTAGATTAGATGAAGCCACCAAGGAAATGTCAGGCGCAATGGGTCTAGAAAAGGCGCTGAATAAATATTTAAAAGAAAAAGATGGCTATGTAACGTATAACAGCGACAGAAGCGGATGGGCACTTCCGAATAGTAAAGAAGACATCGTTGCCCCGAAAGACGGGAAAAACGTCACGCTGACCATCGACCAAAAAATTCAGGCATTTCTTGAAGAAAGTATGACGCAGGTCGCTAAAAAATATAAGCCGAAGAAAATCATTGCGACAGTCGTTGATCCGAAAACTGGAAGAGTTCTTGCAATGGGACAGCGGCCAAGCTTTAATTTAAATGAACTCGACATTACGAATTATAACAACGATGTCATTTCTTACGCATTTGAACCAGGTTCAACGATGAAAATTTTTACACTCGCTGCTGCTATCCAAGAAGGAGTGTACCAAGGCAGTGACAAGTATCAGTCTGGTACTTATAAAGTAGGCGGCGGTCTTGTAAGAGACCATAACAACGGAAATGGCTGGGGGAAAATTGATTTTCATGAAGGTGTTCTTCGTTCTTCAAACGTAGCTTTTGCGAAACTGGCAAAAGAAAAGTTAGGTTTCACACGCTACGAACAATACTTGCAAAAATTCCATTTCTATGACAAAACAGGCATAGACTTGCCGAACGAAGCGTCTAGTAAAATCAATTTCAGATACGAATATGACAAAGCATCGACTGCTTATGGTCAGGCGTCCGCGATTACCCCAATTCAGCAAATTGAAGCGGCGACAGCCATTGCAAACGGTGGAACGATGATGAAGCCATATGTAATCGATCATATTACAGACCCGAACACAAACAAAACAATTTTACAGCACGAACCAACAGTAGCTGGAAAACCAATTTCTTCTGATACAGCGAAGCAAGTCCGTGACATTTTAGGTGAGGTCGTTTCCTCAAAAATTGGCACAGGACAGCCATATCAAATCAAAGGTTTTGATGTCGCTGGGAAAACAGGTACAGGACAAATTGGCGGTGCTGGCGGCTACCTTCAAGGGAGAAACGATTACGTCTTTTCATTTATGGGAATGGCACCAAAAGATGATCCGAAGCTGCTCGTTTATGTGGCTGTCCAACAGCCTCAGCTATCTGAAACACAAACAGGCTCTGCCCCTGTTTCAGAAATCTTTAACCCTGTGATGAAAAATAGTTTGCTCTATTTAAATATCGCACCAACAAAAACAGATGATAAAAAATCTGGCAAACAGAAAATAAAACAAGAAACAATGCCGTCATTCCTAGATTTAGAAGTGAAACAGGCAGAAACAGAAGCAAAAAACAAAAAGTTATCACCTGTTGTCATTGGTGACGGTCTATCCATTAAACGCCAATGGCCAAATGCGGGCTCTGAATTCTCTGAAAGCCAGAAAGTCTTTTTGAAAACAGCAGGGAAAACCATTAAAATGCCTGATATGACAGGCTGGTCCAGAAGGGAAGTTCTTCAATATGCGTCTATTTCAGGTGTGCATATTGAAACAAATGGACAAGGATATGCTGTCAAACAAAGCGTGAAAAGTGGAGCGGAGATTTCAGATAAAGTCGTCACAGTGACCTTCAAAAGTCCAAATTAACTTGAAAACCTAGCAAATCATTTGCTAGGTTTTTTTCTTTTGCTTGAGCGATGGACGAGATCGTTCTATAAAAAGACGAGCCTGCATATGATGAAAACAAGCCATATGTAAGGAGTGAACCGGGCGTGCGAGTGTCAAGTGTAACAGTGAGAAAACGATTGCTTTTCGTGCTGCTGTTTGGGGTGATCATTTTTTTCATCATAGATACTAGATTAGGATATGTGCAGTTTATTATGGGCGAGAAGCTGACAAGTTTAGCGAAAGATTCATGGAGCCGTAACCTTCCATTTGAACCAGAACGAGGAGATATTTTGGATCGAAATGGGGTGGAGCTGGCGACGAACAAAAGTGCTCCCTCTATTTTAGTCGTGCCGCGGCAGGTGAAAGACCCAGCAGAAACAAGCAAAAAATTAGCAGCAGTGCTGAATATGTCTGAGGAGAAAGCGTACAAGCATGTCACCAAGAAAACGTCTATAGAACGAATTTCCCCAGAGGGGAGAAAAGTATCTCATGAAAAAGCAAAAGAAGTCAGAGAGCTTGATTTAGATGGAGTCTATGTAGCAGAGGACAGCATCAGACATTACCCGTTTGGAAGTTTCTTATCTCATGTATTAGGTTTTGCTGGAATTGATAATCAAGGCTTACTTGGGCTAGAAGCGTACTATGATGATGACCTAAAAGGTGAAAAAGGCTCTGTGAAATTTTATTCTGATGCAAAAGGGAAGAAAATGCCAGATGAAGCAGATGATTATACACCGCCTAAAGATGGGCTTGATATGAAATTAACCGTTGATTCAAAAGTGCAAACCATCATCGAACGAGAACTAGACAATGCTCAGGCAAAATATAACCCAGATGGCATGATTGCCATTGCCATGAATCCGAAAAATGGTGAGGTTCTGGGAATGTCGAGCAGACCTGACTTTGATCCGGCTGACTATCAATCAGTTGATTCAAAAGTATTTAACCGAAACTTACCGGTGTGGAGCACATATGAGCCAGGATCGACGTTTAAAATCATTACACTGGCAGCTGCCCTGGAAGAAAATAAAGTAAATTTAAAACGTGATCATTTTTTTGACAGCGGATCTGTGACAGTGGATGGCGCAAGGCTCAGATGCTGGAAAAAGGGAGGACATGGATCACAGTCGTTTCTAGAAGTGGTACAAAACTCTTGTAACCCAGGATTTGTCGAGCTAGGCGACCGTCTTGGAAAAGATAAACTATTTTCTTATATTAAAAATTTCGGCTTTGGTCAAAAGACAGGAATCGACCTTCAAGGAGAAGGTAGAGGAATTTTGTTCCCGCTTGATCGTGTTGGTCCTGTAGAACAGGCAACAACAGCATTTGGTCAAGGTGTATCTGTTACGCCGATTCAACAAGTAGCTGCAGTGGCAGCCGCAGTAAATGGAGGAACGCTTTACACGCCGTATATTGCAAAAGAATGGATCGATCCAATTACAAAAGAGGTAGTGAAAAAGCAATCACCAATTGCCAAGAAGAAAGTCATTTCAGCGGAGACGTCTAAAGAAATCAGGTATGCCCTTGAAAGTGTAGTCGCTCAAGGAACTGGTCGGAATGCATTCGTTGAAGGATATCGGGTGGGCGGAAAAACAGGAACAGCACAGAAAGTAAAAGACGGAAAGTACATGGAAAATAACCACATTGTGTCATTTATCGGGTTTGCACCTGCGGATGATCCAAGCATTGTTGTATATGTAGCAGTAGATAACCCAAAAGGCACGATTCAATTTGGTGGGACAGTAGCAGCACCTATTGTGGGCCATATTATGCGAGACAGTCTGCCTGAAATGGGCGTGAAAAAAAGAAAAGGACAAATTGAAAAGAAGTATCAATGGCTGGACACAAAAACCATTGAGGTACCGAATCTTGTAGGAGGATCTGTTTCTGACCTTGAATCACTCCTGATTAATCTAAAGATTGATGCTTCAGGAACTGGCAGTAAAGTGGTGAAGCAATCGCCTGCTGCCGGCACAAAGGTCAAAGAAGGTTCCACGATCCGATTATACTTAAATGATGAATAATAAAGAATGAACAGAGGGTAGCCGCACTCATTCGGCTGCCTCTTTTTGTTGAAAGAGAAGGGTCGCTTTAAAAAAAGAGCATAAAGTGTGCTTTTTCCAAGAGAAACTTAAGGAATACGCTGGATGTATCCTTTTTTTTACGATAAAATATAGACTGTGTGTTTTTTTCACAAGACATGCACGTGAACGAATTTGAGAGGTTTGATATGAAATGAAATTACAAGAACTCCTTACATACTTTAAAAGTGAAAACAATGAACTGATAAACGAAAATCCGGAGATTACTTCCATTGAAATGGATTCAAGAGAAGTGAAAAAAGGGAGTCTTTTTGTCTGTATAAAAGGCTATACAGTAGATGGACATGATTACGCTGAAAAAGCAGTGAAAAGCGGGGCTGCAGCGATTGTAGCAGAACACCCACTTCACATAACAGATGTACCAGTCATTATTGTAAAACACTCTCAAAGAGCACTTGCAAGAATAGCAGATGCTTTTTACGAACAGCCAACTCATAAACTCAATCTAATTGGTATTACAGGAACGAACGGGAAAACGTCCACAACACACATGATTGAGCAAATCATGAGAAAAGCCGATAAAAAAACAGGTTTAATCGGTACGATGTATATGAAGGTAAACGATGAAATTCTCGAAGTGAAAAACACAACACCTGAGAGTGTCACCCTTCAGAAAACCTTTAAGCAGATGCTTGATCAAGACGTAGATACGGCCATTATGGAAGTATCATCACATGCTTTGCATCTTGGACGTGTTCATGGATGTGATTATGATATTGCCGTCTTTACAAATCTTACCCAAGATCATCTGGACTACCACAACACAATGGAAGAATATAAACATGCAAAAAGCTTGCTCTTTTCCCAGCTCGGAAGTGCCTTTCAGCATGATAAGCCGAAGCATGCCATTTTAAATGCAGATGATGAAGCGTCTAGTTATTTTGAAAAAGTCACAGCTGCTGAAATTATGACGTATGGCTTAGAGCAAGAAGCAGATGTAATGGCAAAGAACATTCAAATCAAACCAAAGGGAACACAATTTGATTTGATCACCCCAATCGGCACAAAAAATGTGACGGTTGCCCTTATTGGGAAATTCAATGTGTATAACATTTTAGCAGCTGTATCAGTAGGAATTGTATCAGGCTTAACGTTTGAAACGATCGTTAGTGCCATTGAAGAACTTGAGGGAGTCAAAGGAAGATTCGAACTTGTGAATTTTGATCAAGACTTCCCAGTCATCGTTGATTATGCGCACACACCTGACAGTTTAGAAAATGTACTGACTACGTGCAGAGAATTAACAGAAGGTAGAATTTTCTGTGTAGTTGGCTGCGGGGGCGACCGTGATAAAACCAAGCGCCCTCAGATGGCCCAAATCGCTGTGAAATATGCAGATGAGCCTGTTTTTACATCAGATAATCCAAGAAGTGAAGATCCATCAGCCATTTTGAAAGACATGGAAAATGGCGTGCCAAACGCCTATTATCACAGCTTTGTGAACCGGAAACAGGCCATCTTTTTTGCCATTGCTAATGCAAAAAAGGGCGATACAGTCTTAATAGCTGGAAAAGGCCATGAGACGTACCAAATCATTGGTGATCAAGTCTATGACTTTGATGATGCCAAGGTGGCAGCGGACGCTATTTTAGATCTAAACAAATCTTAAAAATGATGAAAAGAGTGTAATGAAATGAAGCATTTTGTACAAAAACAACATACGAAAGACACGAATGAATATCATAATAATGAATGCTATTTTCTAATGGAAAACGGCTTTGGAAATTCGGAAGGAGTAAAGAACAATGCTTGAACAGGTGATATTGTTTACAATCATAATGGGATTTTTAATCAGTGTTCTTTTATCCCCGATTTTTATTCCGTTTTTAAGAAGGCTTAAATTTGGTCAAAGTATTAGAGAAGAAGGACCTCAGTCTCACCAAAAGAAATCTGGTACCCCAACAATGGGTGGAATTATGATTATCTTTTCTATTACAATTACAACGATCGTGATGATTAACAAATTCTCTGAGATTAGTCCTGAAATGTTTTTATTGTTATTTGTCACCCTTGGCTACGGATTATTAGGATTTTTAGATGATTATATTAAAGTAGCGATGAAGCGAAATCTTGGCTTAACATCGAAACAAAAACTAATCGGGCAAATTGTGATTGCTGTGATTTTCTATGCAGTCTTCCATTATTATGAGTTTGCAACGACTATTCGCATTCCAGGAACAGATGTCAGCTTTGACTTAGGATGGGCATACTTTATCCTCGTCGTTTTCATGCTTGTCGGTGGTTCTAATGCGGTAAACCTTACGGATGGACTTGATGGTTTATTATCTGGAACAGCTGCTATTGCATTCGGAGCTTTTGCCATATTGGCTTGGAATCAATCTCAGTATGATGTGGCGATCTTTTCGGTAGCAGTAGCAGGCGCTGTCCTTGGGTTCCTTGTCTTTAATGCGCATCCTGCAAAAGTATTTATGGGTGATACGGGATCGCTTGCTTTAGGCGGTGCCATAGTGGCCATTGCCATTTTAACAAAACTTGAGATTTTACTCGTCATTATTGGAGGAGTATTTGTTGTTGAAACGTTATCCGTTATCCTTCAAGTCATCTCCTTTAAAACAACTGGAAAAAGAATCTTTAAGATGAGCCCGCTTCACCACCACTATGAGTTAGTTGGCTGGTCTGAGTGGAGAGTAGTTGTCACCTTCTGGACAGCTGGTTTATTGCTTGCTGTTTTAGGAATTTACATCGAGGTGTGGTTATAATTGAATAGGATGCAAATGTTAAAAGACGAACACGTACTAGTACTAGGGCTTGCAAAAAGCGGATATGCGGCAGCCTCAATTCTTCACGAACACGGAATAAACGTGACGGTCAATGACCAAAAAGCTTTTGAAGAAAACGAGCCTGCTCAGTTACTTTCTGAAAAGGGGATTGATGTCATTTGTGGCAGTCATCCTCTTCGTATGTTCGACGATAAAGAAATTACGATTTTAATTAAGAACCCTGGAATTCCTTATGAGAATGTGATGGTTCAAGAGGCGCTTCGCCGAAAAATTCCAGTTTGGACTGAAATAGAATTGGCGTATCATTTGACCTCATCTCCTTTTATTGGGATTACCGGATCAAATGGAAAAACGACCACGACCACTTTGATTTATGAAATGTTGAAAAAAGACAGCCAAAAAACATTGGTAGCAGGTAATATCGGAACGGTCGCAAGTGAAGTTGCCGCGCGTGCAGCGGGCGATGAATGGATCGTAACTGAGCTCTCTTCATTTCAGTTAATGGGAACCGTTGAATTCAGACCTAAAATCAGCTTAATTTTAAATATTTTTGACGCACATTTAGACTATCATCACACGCGTGAAGAATACGAAAAAGCAAAACAGAAAGTGTATGCACATCAACAAGAAGATGACATAGCTGTGGTTAACCTAGATGATCCATCTGTTGTCAAACTAGCAGAAGAGTCGAAAGCGCAAAAAGTGTTTTTCTCAGTTAAAGAGCCGGTAGCACATGGAGCGTTTATTAAAGATGGTGCCATCTACTATATGAATGAACATGTCATTGACCTCAAGGATGTTGTTCTTCCTGGTGAGCATAACCAAGAAAATATTCTAGCAGCTATTTGTGTTGTAAAAAATGCAGGCTGCTCAAACGAAGCGATTGCGCAAGTTCTTACTACATTTAGTGGAGTGAAGCATCGTTTGCAATTTGTGGAGACGATTCAAAATAGAAAATTTTATAATGACAGTAAAGCGACCAATATACTGGCAACAAGTAAAGCTTTGTCTGCCTTCAAGCAGCCGACCATTTTACTAGCAGGTGGACTGGATCGTGGCAATGAATTTGATGAATTAAAACCTTTTATGAAGAATGTAAAAGGAATAATTACATTTGGTGAGACTGCGCCTAAGTTTGTGAAGCTTGGTGAAGAGCTGGGAATACATCACGTAAAACATGTCGATAATGTTGAACAAGCAGTACCTGCGGCGTTTAGCATATCTGAAGAAGAAGACGTGATTTTATTGTCTCCAGCTTGTGCAAGCTGGGATCAGCATAAAACATTTGAAGAACGAGGAGACATGTTTGTAAACGCCGTGCATATGCTTAAATAAGGGCTTGTCTCTCATATGACTGACAGCCCAAATGAAATTATGCTTGGGGTGTCGGTCTCTTGACGAATAAGAAAACTTCTCCGGATTTTTTGCTTGTTGTCATTACGTTACTTTTATTGACGATTGGTTTAATTATGGTGTACAGCGCAAGTGCTGTGTGGGCATCGTATAAATTTGATGATTCGTTTTATTTTGCAAAAAGACAGCTTTTGTTTGCCGGAATCGGAGTTATCGCAATGTTTTTCATTATGCGGGTCGATTATTGGACGTGGCGGACTTGGTCAAAGATACTGATTGCAGTGTGTTTTCTCCTACTCGTGCTTGTCTTGATTCCTGGTATCGGTATGGAGAGAAATGGTTCAAGAAGCTGGATTGGTGTCGGTGCGTTTAGTATTCAGCCATCTGAATTTATGAAGCTTGCGATGATTGCGTTTCTTGCAAAATTCTTATCTGAAAAACAAAAGAATATCACATCCTTTCGTAAAGGTTTCGCCCCAGCACTAGGCATTGTGTTTTCTGCATTTGCCATCATTATGCTACAGCCGGACCTAGGTACAGGAACGGTTATGGTTGGAACCTGTATTATTATGATATTTGTTTCAGGTGCAAGAATCGCTCACTTTATCTTTCTCGGTCTTTTAGGGCTTAGCGGATTTGCCGCACTTGTCTTATCAGCACCCTATCGAATAAAACGAATTACATCTTATTTAAATCCTTGGGAGGATCCACTTGGCAGCGGGTTTCAAATTATTCAATCCTTATATGCTGTCGGTCCAGGCGGTCTGTTTGGAATGGGGCTAGGTCAGAGTAGACAAAAATTCTTCTATTTGCCTGAGCCTCAAACAGACTTTATCTTTGCTATATTGTCTGAAGAACTTGGATTTATAGGTGGATCACTCATTTTGCTGCTCTTTAGTGTTCTATTGTGGAGAGGCATTAGAATAGCCCTCGGTGCACCAGATTTATATGGAAGTTTCTTGGCAGTGGGCATCATCTCAATGGTTGCCATTCAAGTAATGATTAATATCGCAGTTGTCACAGGTCTCATCCCTGTGACGGGCATCACACTCCCATTCATAAGTTATGGCGGTTCATCACTGACATTAATGCTGATGGCAATTGGCGTACTTTTGAATGTAAGCAGGTATGCTAGATATTAATGTGCTGATAGTTCATGAAACCATATAGACTTTTATTTTGCAAAAGTATGAAAAAATGATTTGAAGAGTGAAAATGGCAGTTTCTGTTTCGAAAACGTGATGATTGACTCTTCTTTACAGGTTTTGACGGAGCCCTGTTGTTTAAAACAGGGTTTATACTTTGTTCAGAGCAGAAAAAAATTGAGGGGAAATGGTATAATGCGTATAGTTATTAGTGGAGGCGGAACAGGCGGGCATATTTATCCTGCTCTAGCTTTTATTAAAGAAGTGAAAAGACTGCATCCTGATGTGGAATTTTTATATATTGGCACTGAGAATGGGCTTGAAAAGAAAATTGTAGAAAGAGAAAATATCCCTTTTAAATCAATTGAAATTTCAGGTTTTAAAAGAAAGCTTTCCTTTGATAATGTAAAAACAGTGATGAGGTTTCTAAAGGGCGTCCAAAAAAGTAAATCTTATTTAAAAGAATTTAAGCCGGATGCTGTTATTGGAACAGGTGGTTATGTGTGTGGTCCAGTTGTTTATGCTGCGTCTAAGCTAAAAATCCCAACGATCATTCACGAACAAAATAGCCTGCCAGGCATCACAAATAAGTTTCTGGCACGGTATGTGAATAAAGTAGCCATCTGTTTTGAAGAAGCAAAGGAACACTTTCCTTCAGAAAAGGTTGTTTTTACGGGAAACCCAAGAGCCTCTGAAGTCGTCTCTATTAAAGAGGGAAAATCTCTTAAAGAGTTTGGGCTGGATGAGAAGAAAAAAACGGTTCTTATTTTTGGCGGGAGCAGAGGTGCAGCTCCAATCAATCGAGCAGTGATTGACATGCAAGATGAATTAAAGGCAAAGAACTATCAGCTTTTATATATTACAGGTGAGGTTCATTATGAAAAAGTGCTGAACGAATTAAAAGAAAAAGGTGAAGCACCGAATATGATCACAAAGCCTTTCTTGCATCAAATGCCGGAGTATTTAAAATCAATTGATGTCATTGTTGCAAGAGCGGGAGCCACAACGATTGCTGAAGTGACGGCACTTGGAATTCCGACTATCTTAATTCCAAGTCCATACGTGACCGCAAATCATCAGGAAATTAACGCTAGATCACTTGAAAAACATGACGCTGCGATCGTTTTAAGAGAATCAGAGCTTTCTGGAGATCGCTTGCTTCATGCAATTGATGAAATTGCTGGTAATGACGAGAAACTACATCAAATGAGCCGTTTAACAAAAGAACTTGGAGTACCAGATGCGGCCACACGTTTATATAATGTGTTAAAAGAAATTACGACTTCATGATGAATGATATGAGGTAAGGCGGAGGGTAATATGGAGAACTTGAAGAATGAATTATTAGAAGCGCAAGTTGGTAAAGTACTTGAAAATGAACCGCTTGCAAATCATACGACAATGAAAATAGGCGGACCGGCCGATCTATTAGTCATCCCTAAAGATGTCGATGCTGTCAAAACAATTATGGATCAGGTGAAAAAACATGATACTCAATGGACGGTCATTGGGAGAGGATCCAATTTACTTGTCCTTGATAAAGGAATTCGCGGGGTCGTTTTAAAGCTGGGCGCTGGGCTTGATCACTTAACTGTCAATGATGAAGAAATTACAGTTGGTGGAGGCTATTCAGTTGTAAGACTCGCGACGTCTCTTAGTAAGCAGGGGCTGTCAGGATTGGAATTCGCAGCTGGTATTCCAGGATCTATTGGTGGCGCTGTTTATATGAACGCAGGGGCACATGGATCTGACATTAGCAAGATTCTTGTGAAAGCGAGAGTCTTATTTGAAGATGGAACGATCGAGTGGTTAACTAATGAGCAAATGAATTTTAGCTATCGAACTTCTGTGCTTCAAAAGGAACGCCCTGGAATTGTTCTCGAAGCAGTGTTCAAGCTTAAACAGGATGAACGTGAGAAAATCACAAAGAAAATGCAGCAAAATAAAGATTATCGTAAGGAAACACAACCGTATAATAAACCATGCGCCGGCAGTATTTTCCGAAATCCATTACCTGAGTATGCAGGACAGCTTGTAGAAAAGGCGAATTTAAAAGGATATCAGATTGGCGGCGCTAGAATTTCTGATATGCACGGAAACTTTATTGTCAACGCTGGTGGGGCGAAGGCTCAAGATGTGCTCGACTTAATTCAGTACATTCAAAAGAAAATCAAAGATGACTACAATGTAGAGATGCATACAGAAGTAGAAATTATTGGTGAAGCAAATTAAAGGCTACTACTTATGAATGATGGTATCACAGGAAAACAAACGGCATTTTTTCATGCCGTTTGTTTTCTAATCAATATGAGATAAAGAATGATCCAAAGGTGCGGACAAGCAGCTTTGAATGAGGTGAAGAGTATATATGCGGCCTGATCATGAAAATGAAAAGATCGTCAATATAGAAGAGCGAATCCCTAAAATTAAAGAACAAAGGAAGCAGAAAGCGAATCGGAGATTAATCTCTTTTATTTTGCTGTTTTTTATCATGGTTTTAATTATTGTCTATTTGCAAACACCAATCAGTAAAATTTCTTCTTTAACCATTACCGGTAATGAACATGTACCAACAAAACAGCTCGTTAAACTTTCGCAAATTAAAGAAGGCGAGACAGAGTTTTGGAATTTAAATAAAGATATGACAGCAGACCATATAAAGCAAAATAAATTGATTAAAAGTGTCAGTATCAAAAAACATTTCCCTAATAAGGTCAGTATTGCTGTCAAAGAGTATGCAAATATTGCGTATCTGCAAAAGGGACATTTTTATTATGAGCTTCTTGAAAACGGGACGGCTTTGCCAGATGAAGTAACACCAAGTCACGCAGGACCTATTTTTGTCGATTGGGACAATAAAGAGAAATTGAAGCAAACAGTGAAAGCTCTAAATCAACTGCCGGCTTCTATTCAGGAACTAATCTCAGAAGTATATTACGTACCGACTAGCTCCAATCAGTGGCTCGTTAAATTTTATATGAATGATGGAAACACCGTTATTGCATCAATTAAAACATTCGCAGATAAAATGACGACGTACCCTGCCATTGTCAAAGAGCTTTCGTCTTCTGAGAAAGGTACGATTCATATGGAAGTAGCTACGTATTTTGAAGCTTTTAAATCTAAGAAAAAGGAAGATGAACGTTGAGAGGCAAAACCGTCATATTCTCAATTGTAATGCTTGTTCTTGGATTTCTGATTTCTTTTTCATACCAATATACGAAGCAGCATCGAGCAGATGTCAATCGAACAGAACAATGGAAAAAAGAATATTCTTTGAAAAGTCAGCTAACAAAGCAAGAAAAGGCGAATCAAAAACTTGAAAAAGAACTTTATCGTCTTCAATCAAAAGTCCAAGAAACAGAGTTTGGTTTGAAAAATGAAAAAGAGCAGTATTTTAATGTTTTGGAAGATGTTGAGAAATACAGAATGTTTACAGGAGAAATAGGTGTAAAAGGGAAAGGGGTAAAAGTATCTCTGGAAGATGCATCTTATATCCCGAGTGGACAAAATGTCAATAATTACATTGTGCATGAGAGCCACATTTTCCATGTGATAAACGAACTATTTATATCAGGGGCATCTGCTGTAGCTATAAACGGACAAAGAATCACACACCAATCATACATACATTGTAACGGTCCAGTCGTCACGGTTGATGGTGTTCAACATCCAGCACCATTTGTCATATCTGCTATTGGAGATCCAGCTGTTTTGATTCCTGCATTAAACATTGCAGGCGGGGTGGTTGATCAGCTGACAAGTGATCATATTTCCATGACGATTGAAAAGAAGGATATTCGTATGAATCCTCTTCTAAGAAACAAAGATTAAATGTGAAAAGGTGAGTGGTGTTGAGGAAAAAGAAGCCATTACTTAGTTTGACAGTCCTGATGGTCATATTTGGCATCATGGTCTCGATCCAGTTTAACTCTCTACAAAAGCCTAAAGTTCGCGATACTCGAGACGTTTGGGAATTAAGAGAGGATTTATCTGCATCTAAAAGTAAAGAACTGGATTTATTAAAAGAAATTGATAAATATGATGAAATGCTAAAAAAGTATGGCAACCAAGAAGATCAATCAAAAGAAGCACAATTAACAAAAACGTTGAAGGATTTGAAAGAAAAGGCTGGTTTTACAGAGGTAACGGGTGAAGGAGTCGAAATAGAAATTACTCAGCTTTTTTCTAAGGAACTTACCGGAGAAGAAGTCAAAAATATACCACCTGATCTTCTGAAAAAATTAATCAACGAAGCCAATATGTTTGGGGCAAAACATATTTCCATTAATGAACACCGGGTGATTAACACCAGTGTTATTCGAGATATTAATGGTACGACGAAAATGGATGGTTACAGCATAGATGGTGATACAGTCACGATTAAGATGGTCAGCGAGCAGGCCGATAAATTATACAGCCGTTTAAATGTATCAGATATTGGTGATTTGTTTGCTCAGGAAAATTTCAGTTTGAGTATTAGACCGCCGAAGAAAAAAATTCATTTAAAAGCATTTGACGGTACAATTCAATTAAATGAATTGAAGCCTCTTGACGATGTAAAGGAGGGAAAATCTTAATGTGGCTTCCTGTACTTGGTTTAATCATAGGAGTTGCGATCGGTTTCTTAACGAATTTTACGATACCGAATGAGTATTCTAACTATCTTTCCCTCGCTGTACTTGCTGCGCTTGATACATTGATTGGTGGAATCAGAGCACATCTGCAAGGGGCATACGATGAACTAGTGTTTGTATCAGGTTTCTTCTTTAATATTATACTCGCAATAAGTTTAGCTTTTCTGGGCGTCCATCTTGGTGTAGACTTGTATTTAGTCGGAATGTTTGCATTCGGTGTTAGATTGTTTCAAAATATCGCCGTTATTCGAAGAATTCTACTAACAAAATGGACAATTTCTAGAGAAAAAAAGAAAAAAAGTGAGTCATAAAAAAGGATATACATATGATGTAACGAATATTTTCAGTAATCCTAATAAAAAATGTTGATTTTTTAAGTTTTGTTACACACTTGTAAAAACACATTCATTGTATTGTTGTTCAGCAAATAATAGAATAGAAAGTATTGATATGTGAGGAGGTGCCATAGAATGAACAACAATGAAATTTACGTCAGCCTTGACATCGGTACATCCAATATAAAAGTCATCGTCGGAGAAATGGCGGATGATTCGCTTAACATTATAGGTGTTGGAAATGTCCCTTCAGAGGGGTTAAAAAAAGGATCGATTGTTGATATAGATGAAACAGTTCATTCTATTAGACAAGCATTTGAACAGGCTGAGAGAATGGTAGGTTTTCCTTTACAAAAGGCGATAGTCGGAATTAACGGAAACCACATTCATATTCAAAATACGAGCGGCGTGGTCGCAGTGTCTAGTGAAAATAAAGAAATACATGCTGAAGATGTGAGACGTGTCTTGGATGCTGCACAGGTAGTATCTATTCCGCAAGAACATCTCGTAGTAGACGTCATTCCGAGACAATTTATCGTCGACGGAAGAGATGAGATCACAGATCCGAAAAAAATGCTAGGTGTAAGGCTAGAAGTGGATGGATCGTTAATCACTGGTTCTAAAACGATTCTACATAACTGGCTCCGATGTGTAGAGCGGGCTGGTATTGAAATTATGGATATTTGCTTGCAGCCACTTGCATCGGGTTCAGCAGCGTTATCGAAAGATGAAAAAAATCTAGGGGTAGCTCTTGTCGATATTGGCGGCGGCTCTACTACGATATCCGTATTTGAAAACGGGCATCTCTATTCTACTCACAGTATCCCATTGGGCGGAGAGAACATTACAAAAGATTTGTCTATAGGACTTAGAACTTCCACTGAAGAAGCTGAACGAATCAAAAAGCAATTTGGGCATGCATTCTATGATGAAGCATCGTCTGAGGAGACATTTGAAGTTTCCGTCATCGGTACGGACCAAAAACAGACGTATACACAACTTGAAGCAGCCAATATCATCGAAGCGCGATTGGAAGAGATTCTGCTTTTTGTGGCAGAGGAATTACGCAATATGGGTGTCCATGATTTGCCTGGCGGATTCGTTCTAACAGGTGGACAGGCAGCTATACCAGGTATCCTTTCTCTGGCACAAACGGTCTTACAAAACAATGTAAGAATCGCAAGTCCTAATTATATTGGGGTCAGGGAACCTCAATATATGACAGGAGTGGGCTTGATCCATTTTGCTTATCGCAATGCAAAGATTCAGGGCAGACAGGTTGGATTCCAAATGCCGGATGAAGCATTTCATGAAGTAGGCGCGTCCATGGAGCCGGTTTCTTCTACACCACAAGTAAAAGAAGCTCAGCCAAGACCGAAAGTGAAACAAAAAGCGCAACAAGAGACAAATAAAAAACCGGGCAAAATGAAAAAACTATTTAATATGTTCTGGGAATAGAACTAGATTTTCGACGGATTAGGAGGATTCAGCATGTTGGAGTTTGAAACAAATATAGACGGCCTAGCATCAATTAAAGTAATCGGTGTAGGTGGCGGCGGAAATAACGCTGTCAACCGAATGATTGAAAATGACGTACAGGGTGTCGATTTTATTGCAGTGAATACAGATGCACAGGCGTTAAACTTATCAAAAGCAGAAACAAAAATGCAAATCGGTGCTAAGCTGACAAGAGGGCTTGGAGCAGGTGCGAATCCTGAAGTCGGTAAAAAAGCTGCTGAAGAAAGCAAAGAACAAATTGAGGAAGTCCTAAAAGGCGCTGACATGGTCTTTGTGACAGCCGGTATGGGCGGTGGAACTGGTACGGGTGCTGCACCTGTCATTGCGAAAATCGCAAAAGATTCTGGAGCCTTGACAGTTGGAGTTGTGACTCGTCCTTTCACATTTGAAGGAAGAAAGCGTCAGCTTCAAGCAGTTGAAGGGATTGCTTCTATGAAAGAAGCAGTTGATACGTTAATCGTGATTCCAAACGATCGCCTGCTTGAAATTGTCGATAAAAACACGCCAATGCTTGAAGCATTCCGTGCAGCAGATAACGTGTTAAGACAAGGTGTTCAAGGGATCTCAGATCTCATTGCAACACCAGGTTTAATTAACCTTGACTTTGCTGACGTGAAAACGATCATGTCTAACAAAGGTTCAGCTCTTATGGGAATTGGTGTCGCAACAGGCGAAAACCGTGCTGCTGAAGCAGCGAAAAAAGCCATTTCTTCACCACTTCTTGAAACAGCGATTGATGGAGCACAAGGTGTTATCATGAATATTACTGGTGGTACGAACCTTAGTCTTTATGAGGTACAAGAAGCAGCGGATATTGTTGCATCAGCCTCTGATGAAGATGTCAACATGATCTTTGGATCTGTCATTAATGATAACTTGAAGGATGAAATTGTGGTCACAGTCATCGCAACCGGTTTTATTGAGCAAGAGCCGGAAGTGACAAAACCTCAAAGAAATCCATTAGGACAAGGATTAAAGCAAAATCAATCCATTCCACAAAAGCGTGAAGTAAAACGTGAAGAACATCAGCAAACATCATCACAACCAAGACAAAATACACAGTCAAGTGATGATACATTGGATATCCCAACGTTCTTACGTAACCGCAATAAACGATAAGCAAGCACGATTCAACCCCTTCCTTTGGAAGGGGTTTTTTTTATGTCGTCATGGTGAGAAGATCCTGCGTTTGATTGATATAAAAGTCTTGTTTTCGCGTGTTATTTGGAACTATTGTATGTGTTTTGGCTTGAGTCTCTTAAGTCAAAAGAATCATTTTTAATTTCCTTTACAAAAAACGACAAAATGTTGAACTTTATTTGACTACATTAATGAGAACACCATGAATCTTGTCATGATCAAAAAGAAGGGGGAGGGGCAGGATACACACTGTTTGACCATTTGAGGAGGAGGGATTTTATTGAAAGTGAAGTTTCGTAAAACCGCCGTCTATCGTTTCATGAGTCTTTTGGTGATTGGTATTTTAACGATGACAAGCTTTGGGATGGTTCAAGCAAAATCGACTTCTACCTCATATCAGGAGGAAGCTGTTTCCTCTAAGACAACAAAAGCCAAGATTTCTTCGAGATTAAAGAAGCAGTTTCAAAAGGAAGATAAGGTGACCTTCTTAGTCAAAATGAAGGAACAAACGAATGTACAAAAAGTAGCAAAAGAAGCTGTATCAAAAGCAAAAAAACAAAAATTAACCGCGGCTAAAACGCAGTACACAAAAAGATCAGCCGTTGTATCTAAGCTGAGAGCAACATCTGATGAAACGCAGCAAGCGCTCCTAGCGTATTTACAAAAGGAAAAAAAGAATAAGCAAGTGAATGATATTCATTCCTACTATATTGTGAATGGTCTAGCTGTGACGGCAACAAAAGAAGTGATGGAAAAGATTGCTTCTTTTCCAGAAGTAGCTCAAGTGCTGCCGAATGAAACACGTCAACTTCATCGTCCTGTTGATTTGAAGCATGCTAAGCCAAACAAACAAATCAAAGCAGTAGATGGAGTTGAATGGAATATTGCTCAGGTGCATGCACCAGAAGCGTGGGATTTAGGCTATGACGGGACTGGAACCGTTGTGGCAAGTATTGATACTGGTGTCGAATGGGATCATCCTGCGCTAAAAGAAAAATACCGCGGGTTTGATCCTGCTCGTCCGAACGAACCATCTCATGAACTGAATTGGTATGATGCCACGACAGGCTCTGAAGTCCCTTATGATGACTTGGAGCACGGGACCCATGTGACAGGCACAATGGTTGGTTCTGAGCCAGATGGAAAGAATCAAATTGGGGTCGCACCGGGAGCAGAATGGATTGCAGTGAAAGCTTTTTCAGAAGATGGCGGTACAGATGCTGATCTGTTAGATGCCGGTGAGTGGATTTTAGCCCCGAAAGATCAAAACGGAAATCCTCACCCAGAAATGGCACCTGATGTTGTGAATAATTCGTGGGGCGGTGGGCCAGGTCTTGATGATTGGTATAAAGATGTAGTGAATGCTTGGAGAGCAGCAGACATCTTTCCAGAATTTTCAGCCGGTAATACCGATTTATTCAATCCGGGCGGTGCGGGTTCGATTGCAAATCCCGCTAACTATCAAGAAGCCTTTGCTACAGGCGCAACAGACCAGGACAACAAGTTAGGGTCTTTCTCCCTTCAGGGTCCTTCTCCATATGGCGTAATGAAACCAGATATTGCTGCTCCGGGAGTAAACATTCGTTCTTCGATCCCGGGAAAAGGATATGAGGATGGATGGAATGGTACATCGATGGCAGGTCCGCATGTCTCAGCTGTTGTTCTTCTTCTTCGCCAAGTGCAATCAGACCTTTCTGTGGATGAAATTCAGCAAATTCTTATTGACACAGCGAAACCACTGACAGATCAGCAATTTCCTGAATCCCCTAACAACGGCTATGGGGCAGGGTTAGTTGATGCAAGAGAGGCGATTACTGCTTTAACCAATGGAATCGGTACGATTGAAGGTCAGGTGACAAAAGAAGGAGAAGATACAGAACCACCTGTTTTTTCACATAAAGGTCCGAATGAAATTTTTGCTGCAACGCCAACCCCATTGACCATCACTGCAGAAGATGGGATAGCAGTGACAAATGTTTCTTTGACTTACCGAGTAGATCAAGGTGAATGGGAGACGCTGAAAGCCGACCGCACAGATGGAAATCATTTGAAAGGAACCTATACGGTGCAGCTCCCTGAACTTGAGGGGGAAAACGTGACGTACCGATGGATTGTGAAAGATTTTGGAGAAAATGAAGCGGCATCAGATTCTTATACACTTCCAATTAAAACATCCATCACCACTGGTTACTCACAAGATTTTGAAGCATGGCCAAGTGGATGGTTCAGTGGTGGAACAAAAGATCCGTGGCAGTGGGGAAAACCGTCCACAGGTCCAAAACAAGCATTTAGCGGGGAACATGTCTACGCCACCAATTTAGATAGTCCTTATGAAAATAAAACGGACGCCAATTTGTCTATGCCGCTCATTGCTGTACCAGATTCAGGTTCTTCCTACCTGCAATATCAATACTGGCATGATCTCGAAGCCAATTATGATTATGTGCATGTCTATGTACAGCCAGAGGGTGAAGACGCCGTTCAAGCGACAGCTTATACGGGGAAAACAAATGCGTGGACAGCAGGCGAAGTTGATTTATCTGCTTATAAAGGTCAAAAAGTGAGAGTCCTGTTTCAGATAAGAACAGATGGCAGTGTCACAAAAGATGGCTTTTATTTAGATGATGTGAAAATCACAGATGAGGCTTTGCCTCAACAAGCCAAGAACCAGCTGGGTGTGATCAAAAAAGAAAAATCCACAAGCCAGAATAAGAAATCAGTTGATCCAAAAAAGGCAAAGCCTGCTAAAGTAAAAAATAAACATGTACAAATTCAAAAGCAAAACAGTCATGATGCTCCATCTATTCAAGCTCTTCCAATGAGAGCGCAAATCAGTGTTCTAGAAAGCGGAAAATCAACTTCCACCGATGAAGCGACAGGGAAATATCAGCTGTCTCAAGGAGCAGGAGAATGGACAGTGAAAGCGGAAGCTTACGGCTTTGAATCACGGTCCCAAAAAGTCAAAGTGGCATCAAAAGAAACAGCAGAAGCGAATTTCTCCTTACAGCCGCTAGAGAAACGAACGATCTCCGGCACGGTCGTCAATGAAACAACTGGTGAAAAGGTGAAGAATGCAACTGTTTATCTTGTGGAGGACGCAAAAATTGAGCCGGTGAAAACAGATGAATCCGGTGAATTTTCTCTAGAGGCATTAAGTGGTGTCTATACAGTCAAAATTTTTGCAAAGGGGTTTAAAGGCTATACGTTTACAGCGGATGTGACGGAAAAGCCGCTTGAAAAGTCAGTGAAACTTGAGCCTTTTATCGGTTTTCCGGGAGAGATTGGCTATGATGATGGAACGGCTGAAAATGCACGGGCTTTCTACGATCCTGGCAATGGGTGGGCTGTGAAGTTTTCATTAGAAAAAGGAAAAAAACAAGCACAAGTCACAGGTGGTCTTTTCCGGTTTTGGACATCAGAATGGCCAGCTCCTGGAGGCGATGAATTTGCTGTTGAAGTATATGATGCTTCTGGGAAGGGTGGCGCACCAGGTGAGAAAATCGCAGGACCTTTAAAAGCAAATGCGCTGCGTAATGGTGAATGGACAAAAGTAGATTTAGAAGATCAAGCCATTACAGTGGATGGCGATTTCTATCTTGTTTATATTCAAACGAAAAAGAATACCGAATCTCCGGGACTTGCCACAGATGAAGATGGCCCTAATGCTGAAAGAAGCTGGCAGCTGACGAGCGGTGCTTTTTCTCCTTCTCCGAAAGAAGAGGGGAATTATATGATTCGTGCGCTCGTAAACTATGAAGCAGATGTACCAGAAATCACTTCTCCAAAGGAAGGAACCATTACAAATCAAGGTGAATTGACGATTGAAGGCACGGCCTCTCCGGGTCTCGATGTGGCCATTTATCAAAATGATGAAGAGGTGGCCAAAGTCAAATCAGATGAGTCGGGTACTTTCAAAGAAAATGTATCTGTTCCAAGTGGAGAGCATGTCTTCACGGCGGCGACTGTAACGGATAAAGGCTCAACAAAACATTCCAAGCCAGTCAAGGTGATCATCGATCAAACAGCACCGACATTGACCATTGATACACCGAAAAAAGGCGACAAGTCTAATAGAGAATCACTCACGGTAGAAGGGAAAGTAGCGGATGATTATCTAGACCAAGTCACAGTCAATGGAAAAAAAGCGAACGTAAAGGATGGGGCATATTCTGCAAGGGTGCTACTTGAAAATGGGAAAAATACAATCAAAGTGACAGCAAAAGATGCGGCTGGAAACAAAACGACTAAAAAGGTCGACATCGATGTACAATATGATGCACCTGTCATTTCTGAATTAACGCCAAAAGAGAATATGAATCTATCATCAGGTGAATCGGTTAAGATTTCATTTAAAAGCAGGGAAAAGCTAGATGCCACCTTTGTTCTTCATATGCCGCTGACAAATGCTAGATCAAAACTTCAAAACACAACTGAACTGCCGATTCGTGAAGTAGCACCGGGAACGTATGAAGGCTACTGGACGGCGACATCTATTGCAAAAGCAAAAGGTGCAGTGATTGAAGTCATTGTCAAAGATGATTATGGAAATGTCACAAGACAGAAGGCAGAAGGAACACTCACCATCAATGAGAAAGAATGACAGCGAAAAAGACACGACTCTTCGGAGCGTGTCTTTTTTTGTGCAATTGATAGAGGAGACACATGTCCAACAAATCATTCTGATGTTCTCTCTGTCTCATACGTCGACAAAAACGATAACAATCCACCAAAAGTTCTCTATCATCCCCTACAAGAATTGACAGACTTCCATCCGATGACTGTTTTATACTGGTACAAACAAGTGCAAGTACTGCTTTTGATTCTTTGTTTCAGATGAAAGGAGCAGAAGGTGGTCATTTATTTAGATGTCATTTGGCTGTTAAACTTTTGTTTTGATCTATTGCTGCTCTTACTCACGGCATTTATTCTCAAACGACAAGTGAAAAAAAGGCGATATATGTTAGGAGCTCTCATTGGATCGAGCATTGTTCTCTTGCTCTTTACGCCATTTGCAATGATTGTGTCGCACCCTTTAGGCAAACTGCTTTTTTCTGTCTTGATCGTGCTTGGAACCTTTGGCTTTCAAAGATTTCGTTCCTTTTTTCAAAACCTGTTTGCTTTTTACTTTGTCACATTTTTGATGGGAGGGGGCATGATCGGGGTTCATTCGTTTTTGCAGACAAATACAGTCATTCAAGATGGACTGCTTATTTCACAAAATGATGGATTTGGTGATCCCATTAGCTGGCTTTTTGTTCTCACTGGCTTTCCGGCCATTTGGCTGTTTTCAAAGAAACGATTAGGAGAGGTTGGTGCGAAAAAAAGACAATATGACGAACAAGTACTTGTGGAGATCCACATTCAAGGAGAAACGATCCGCTTAAATGGTCTGGTCGATTCTGGAAATCAGCTTTATGATCCATTGACGAAAACACCTGTCATGATCGTCCAGCTCGATCAGCTCACATCTATTTTCGGAGAGCCATTTATAGAAAAAATGAAACAGTTTCATCCTGTTGAAGTGATGCAAAAGCTTGATGACCATTTTCCGCTGCTTGATCGTTTAAGACTCGTTCCATATCGCGCAGTCGGTCATGATCACGGGTTTCTACTATGCTTTAAACCAGATACGGTCGTCCTTTATACAAAAACGCATATGATCCAGCCAGCGAAGTGTTTTGTTGGGATGAGTCTAAGTGGATTATCAGCAGATCAGGAATTTCAATCCATCATTCATCCAGAGATGTTAGACGGAAAAATGATACAAGGGGTGTCGTAGTTTTTTTGTGATGTCTTTTATCTTACGAAGTCAACTGGACATTTAGAAGGGAGAAGAAGATGAAAAAATTAAAATTTAAACTCACTTACTACTGGTATAAACTCCTCATGAAGCTAGGGCTAAAGAGTGATGAGATTTATTATATTGGTGGAAGTGAGGCACTGCCTCCGCCATTATCAAAGGATGAAGAACAAGAATTGCTCGTTAAATTACCAAAAGGTGATCAAACAGCACGAGCCATTTTGATTGAAAGAAACTTGCGATTGGTCGTTTATATCGCAAGAAAATTTGAAAACACAGGCATTAACATTGAGGATTTGATTAGTATCGGAACGATAGGCCTCATAAAGGCAGTAAATACGTTTAATCCAGAAAAAAAGATCAAACTGGCCACATATGCGTCTAGATGTATTGAAAATGAGATTTTGATGTATTTGCGTCGAAATAATAAAATCCGTTCAGAAGTATCGTTTGATGAGCCGCTTAACATTGACTGGGACGGCAATGAATTGCTTTTATCAGATGTACTTGGGACAGATGATGATATTATCACCCGGGATATTGAAGCAAATGTCGATAAAAAATTACTGAAAAAAGCGTTAGAACAATTAAACGATCGTGAAAAACAGATTATGGAACTACGATTCGGTTTAGTTGGTGGTGAAGAAAAGACCCAAAAAGATGTTGCCGACATGCTTGGTATTTCTCAGTCCTATATTTCAAGGCTCGAAAAAAGAATTATTAAACGATTGCAAAAAGAATTTAATAAGATGGTCTAAAAAAATTTTTTTGAAAGCTTTATCCCTGTACTGTCAAAGGGATCACCATTTTTTCACATCTTTCTCGTTATAGACCGTGCATATTTTTCCATCCCACGGAGATACTGAACTTTGTACAACAGCTCCTGTAGGGAGGGAAAAAAGTGTCCAGAAATAAAGTGGAAATCTGCGGAGTCGACACCTCCAAACTGCCTGTTCTGAAAAACGACGAGATGAGAAAATTATTCAGACAGCTGCAAGATGAAGGTGACGATACAGCAAGAGAAAAGCTAGTCAATGGCAATTTGCGGTTGGTTTTAAGTGTGATTCAGCGTTTTAACAACAGAGGCGAGTATGTTGATGATCTCTTCCAAGTAGGCTGTATCGGATTAATGAAATCAATTGATAATTTTGATTTAAGCCACAATGTCAGATTTTCAACTTATGCGGTCCCTATGATCATAGGAGAAATCCGTCGATACTTGCGCGATAACAACCCTATCCGGGTGTCTCGTTCACTAAGAGATATTGCCTATAAGGCGCTTCAAGTCCGTGAGAGACTGATTAGTGAGACAAGCAAGGAACCAACGGCAGAAGACATTGCCAAAGTGTTAGAAGTCCCTCATGAGGAAATTGTTTTTGCCCTAGATGCCATTCAAGATCCTGTTTCTTTGTTTGAACCGATTTATAATGACGGAGGAGATCCGATTTATGTGATGGATCAAATTAGTGATGAACGGAACAAAGATACACAATGGGTAGAAGAATTGGCCTTAAAAGAGGGAATGCGCAGATTGAATGATCGAGAAAAAATGATCCTTCGTAAACGCTTTTTCCAAGGCAAAACACAAATGGAAGTGGCAGAAGAAATCGGTATTTCTCAAGCACAAGTATCAAGGCTTGAAAAAGCAGCAATCAAACAAATGAATAAAAATATTTTTTAAAGCCGCCGCTAATGTGCGGCTTTTTTCATTCTTTTTAGAGAACCCATCTGTAGTATTGACTCTGTTATTTTTTTCATTTAATCTGTTTTTAACAAATGTTATTTGAAATATCATTTGTGAGGGAATAGAGAAGCGGAAAGAAGGGTTATTATGACATTCCATGATGAAAGAAGGCTGCTCATTAAGGTTGCGCATATGTACTATGAAGAAGGCGCCACTCAATCTAAAATTGCAGAAGCTGTTGGGGTTAGCCGTTCGCTCATATCGAAATATTTGGCAAAAGCACGTGAAGCAGGAATCGTGGAAATCATTATTCATGATGAAGTAAATCAACAATATGGTTCGTTAGAAAGAAAAATAGAGCGAAAATACGGGCTGCGAGAAGTCGTGTGTGTGGAATCTCTCAGTCAAGAAACAACAAAAAGTCGGATAGGAGCTGCGGCTGCGGGCTTTTTATTAAAAGTCATGAAGGATGGACAAGTCATCGGTTTTTCATCAGGGACCACCTTGCATGAAATGGCGAAAGCGCTTACGTCTGTTCAGCATTTTCCGTCTGTGACATTTGTTCCGCTTGTCGGAGGCGTCGGAAATGAAGATGTTGATATTCATGCCAACTATATTATTGGAAGATGCTCAGAAGCACTCAAATCCAAATGTGAGTTTTTACATGTGCCTGTCATGCTTGATACGAAAGAAGCGAAAGATGTACTCATTAGACAGCCGTCGATCAAAAAAGTCATTGAATTAGGAGAATCATCAAATATCGCGGTCGTAGGAATAGGCGGGGTTCCGCAACATTCAACGATGGTGAAATCCTATATGACAAGTGGTGAGGAAGATATCTTGCAAGCGAAAGATGTCGCGGGTGACATTTGTTATAACTTTATTGATCATACAGGTGAAGTGTATCCGCATCCGTGGAACGACCGGGTGATGGGGATCAGTCCTCAAAAACTGAAAGAGATCCCGCTTGTGATTGGTGTCGCTGGAGGAGAAGAAAAAATTGAAGCGATCAGGGCAGCGTTAGAAGGTGGATTAATTCATGTGTTAATTACAGATGAACAAACCGGAGATGCCCTATTAAAGTAACTACCTAAGCCGATTAGGTAGTTTTTTTGAGTCTTTAGACTCAAAAAGATTGAAAATTTTATCGATTTTATCTTGACACAAAGTTGACACATCATATAAACTAAGTTCATAACAAATGATAAATAAAATAACAAATGTTACAAGAAACAGATTTTTGTTAATTTTTATAACATTTGTTAAAAGTTTCAGATTATTTTTCTAGCAATCTATTGTGAAGCAAGAAAACCTGAAAGGATGATTTAGATGTCAATTTATCAACAATTGTTAGCACGAGAACGCAGCGGAGATCCAATCAAAGTTGGGATAATCGGGGCAGGCCAAATGGGGTTTGGACTCATTTCACAAATTTCTAAAATTCCAGGCATGATTGTCGCAGGTGTTTGTGATATTCATCTTAGTGCAGCTGAGAAAGCAGCGAATTTTTACAAGCAGCATGCGAAACCACATCAAATGGTCGTCACAAATGATTACAGAGAAGTGATTCAATCAGATTCTGTGGAAGTCGTTGTGGATGCAACAGGTGTTCCAGAGGTCGGAGCAAACATTTCTTTGGAAGCGCTTAATTCAAAAAAACATCTCGTTCTTTTAAATGTAGAAGTCGATATAACGATCGGTTTGGTCATGCATAAATTATTCACGAATGCAGGACTTGTGTACTCTGGATCAGCTGGAGATGAACCAGCAGCAACGCTAGAACTATATGAATTTGCAAAAACAATGGGGCTTGAAGTATTGGTTGCTGGGAAAGGTAAGAACAACCCATTCTTCCCAGAAGCAAACCCAGATACGTGTAAAGCTGAAGCAGATAGTAAACATATGAGTGCCCACATGCTGGCAGCATTCCAAGACGGAACAAAAACGATGGCAGAAATGAACCTATTAAGTAATGCAACAGGACTTTTGCCTGATAAAGTCGGCATGCATGGAGTAGAAGCGAATTTAGAAAATGTAGCAGATAAATTAAATCAAAAACAGCAAGGCGGCGTACTGGATAACTTCGGAGTCGTTGAATATGTAAACGGACTGGCACCAGGTGTCTTTGTCATCGTCAAGAGTGATCTTGAGCCAGTAGATGAAGAACTTCGCTACTTAAAAGTTGGAAAAGGTCCTCACTACACACTGTATCGTCCTTTCCACTTAGCAAGTCTTGAAACACCAGTGACGATCGCAAAAGCAGTCTTACAACATGATTCTTCAATCCATCCAATTGGTGTACCAGTATCAGAAACTGTCGCTGTGGCGAAAAGAGATATTAAAGCAGGAGAAACACTTGATGGTATTGGCGGATACTCCGTAAGAGGTGTACTTGAAACACATCAAGACATGAAATCGAACGGCCACATCCCAATTGGCTTAATCAGTGGAAAAGTGGTAGCGAAAAAAGATATCAAATTGGGGCAATTCCTATCTCATGATGATGTAGAACTTGATGCAAGCACAACGGTCTGGAAGCTGCGTTCATTACAAGATCACTTATTTCAATCATAAGGACGTGAGGCTATGGAAAAATTAGCAATCGTACTTTGTATCATTCTGATTGTGCAGTATGGTTTATCGTTTATTCAAATCAAGTACTACCGCAAAAGCATGGATTCACTGATTGACGACTATAAAGGGAAACAAGGCTATCACTTGTTTTCAGGAATGGAGCGGCGCAAATTTGGTCCTGGAGCCATTGCGCTCATCATTGTCGATGAATCATACATCATTCAAAAGTGTCATGTGCTGGGTGGCGTCTCGATTTTGTCTAAATTTAAGGAACTGCCTTCCTATGAAGGAAAACATGTGGGGGCTGTGCTTGATGAGCATCACATGATGAAACAAACATTGAAAAAGCGCAAAAGGGGACCAGCTGTCATGCAAGCACTCTCCATGGCAGCGGAGCAGGCGCTTGTCTCGATTTCTAAAAAAAATATAACAAATGTGAACTAAGAAAGGGGAGATGAAACATGGAATGGATTCAATGGTTTGGAGAGCACTTTATCGGGATGTTTGAAGCCGGCGGAAAGCAGTTCATGGGTCTTGTTACAGGTATCGTTCCAACGCTTGTTGTGTTACTTACTTTCACTTATGCTGTCATGAAGTTTATTGGAGAAGAGCGAGTGAATAGAGCGATTCAGTTTGCAGCGAAATATACCATTTTGCGCTATACGTTAATGCCGATCTTATCCGTTCTTATTTTGACAAACCCAATGGCTTATACGTTTGGCCGCTTCTTACCTGAAAAACAAAAACCAGCATTCTATGATTCAGCTGTTTCATTTGTTCATCCGGTGACATCACTGTTCCCGTATGCCAACGCAGGAGAACTGTTTGTCTACTTAGGAATTGCGAACGGGATTAAAGAAGCTGGATACTCTATGTCAGAGCTGGCTGTTCGTTACTTCTTAGTCGGGATCGTTGTCATTTTACTTCGCGGAATCATTACGGAATGGATCACAAAGTACTTAGCAGGAAAAATGAAAGCGAATTCACAATAGGGGAGGGTTAGACATGACAAACCACAAAGTATTTGTTGCAAAAGGTGCTGGCGGATGGGGAAAAGGATTAGAGCTTGAACCAACCGGTAAAAGAAGAAAGGTCGTTTCCATTACAGGAGGAGGCATTCACCCAGTTGCACGTAAAATTGCAGAAATGACAGGGACAGAAGCATGTGATGGTTTTAAAAATTCTATACCAGAAGATGAAATGATGTGTGTTGTCATTGACTGCGGAGGAACAGCGCGAATCGGACTTTATCCAATGAAACGCATTCCAACTGTCGATGTGCTGGCATCCTCTCCTTCTGGACCGCTTGCAAAACACATTACAGAGGATATCTTCGTATCAGGTGTCACAGAAAAAGATATTTCCTTTGCGGAAGCATCTGATAGTGAAGGGAATGTAGAAGGTCAAGAAAGCAGCGGCCCAATTGACAAAGAGAATTTCAAAGAAACCTATTCAAAATTGAAAGAGGAAAATATAGAACGTCAAGAAAAAGGGAATTTCCTCATGAGATTCTCAAGAGGAATCGGAAAAGTAACCGGCACATTCTATCAAGCTGGTCGTGATTCTGTTGATATGCTCCTTAAAAACATTATTCCATTCATGGCCTTTGTCAGTATGTTAATTGGAATTATCAATTATACAAAAATCGGTGATCTGATTGCCCATTTCCTTTCACCTTTGGCAGGATCTTTATGGGGGCTCTTACTGCTCGTTGTTGTCTGTACCTTACCGTTCCTATCGCCTGTCTTAGGACCTGGGGCAGTCATTGCACAAGTCATCGGTGTACTGATTGGTAGTCAAATTGCACTAGGAAATATTCCGCCTCAATTTGCTCTTCCAGCACTGTTTGCGATCAACGGTCAAGTAGGGTGTGACTTTATCCCGGTGGGGCTATCACTTGGTGAAGCGAAGCCGGAAACGGTACAATATGGGGTACCAGCTGTTTTGTATAGCCGTCTCATTACAGGCGTTCTATCTGTTGTGATCGCATACGTTGCCAGCTTCGGTATGTATTAAACGTATTAAAGGAGGAATCGAGATACATGGTAACACAATCTGTCGTAAAAGAAATTGGGATCTTAGTCCCGCAGTTTAAAGAAGATAAGCTGATTGTTTTATTTGGACCAGCAGCGCCGCAGGAATTAAGAGATATGTCTGTCATTCATGAGTTTGAACACTTAGAAGAAGAGCCGCTGAAATTAGGCGGAACGATTCAAGTGGGCGACCAAACGTATACCATTACTGCTTTAGGCAATAAAGCAAATGACAACTTTAAGGAACTCGGCCATATTTCGATCTACTTCCAAGAGCCGTTTGATGATGTATTACCGGGAGCTGTCTTTGCATCCCCGCATACGTTTCCTGATATTAAAGAAGGCGTACGAATTGAAATTTCGTAACCATGCAAAAAAGCTGTTCCTTTTAGGGAGCAGCTTTTTTGCGTTAGGTTTACTGATTGAAACATTTGCGATATGCTGTAGACGTTATTATTTGTATATTCAGAATTTTTATTCAGGGGGAAAAGATCGTGTCGCTTGACTTGAAGGATGTTTCTTTAAAACGAAATGGAAAATGGCTGCTTCGTTCTATTGACTGGCAGGTGAAAGACCAGGAACACTGGGTGCTTTATGGTTTAAATGGTGCTGGGAAAACGGCTTTATTAAATATGCTTTGCTCATATTATTTTCCAACGTCAGGTGAGATGACGGTGTTAGGCCATGTGTTTGGCAAGGAAGCGCTTGGTGAAAAACTAAGGAAGAAAATTGGTCTCATCTCTGCTGGTCTTGAAAAGAAGCTGCACAGAGATGACAATGCATTTGAAATTGTTTTGAGCGGGGCATTTGCTTCCATCGGACTTTATGAAACACCGACAGATGAGATAAGAGAGAAGGCGATTGATTTATTAAAAACATTTGGCTCGTTTCAATATGCCAATCGCACGTATGAAACCCTCTCGCAAGGGGAGAAACAAAAAGTGCTGATCGCAAGAGCTTTAATGAATGATCCGAAGCTTCTAATATTAGATGAACCTGTGACGGGTCTTGATTTCTTAGCAAGAGAACAAGTGCTGGAGACGATCTCATTGATTGCATCAAAACCAGATGCGCCCACATTGCTTTATACGACCCACCATGCAGAAGAGATTCTCCCGATTTTTCAGCACACCTTATTATTAAAAGAAGGTACTGTTTTTCATAAAGGGGAGACAAAGCAGATGATGACAAGTGACTTGCTTTCTTCCTTTTTTGAATGTCCAGTTGAAGTCATGTGGCAAAACGGCCGCCCTCACTTAAGTAAATTGTAGATAAGAGAAACTATTGGTCTGCTTCCCTGCTTTTCCATCATACATATTATAGTAGAAAACGAAAGGCGGGGAAGGACAGATGATCAGTATTTCTGAATTCCAAATCAAAGATGTCGTCGATGTGTCCAGCGGAAAAAAATTAGGTACTATTGGAGACATCGATATCAATGTCACGAGCGGTAAAATACAAGCGATTATCATAGGCGGTACAGGTAAAATGATGGGATTTTTCGGAAAAGAAGAGGAAATGATTGTCCCGTGGCGAAATATAGTAAAAATTGGCGAAGATGTGATACTTGTCCGTTTGTCTTCTTAAAATTCGTATAACTCCTCAATGAATCATTCAATGATCCTTAACATAAGCTCTCCATTCTCAGCAATCAATGTCTTTTTCGGGTAAAAAGATTACGTTTTCATATCAATTTGAAAAAAAACCTGTAGAAAGGGCACATTTGAGTGTAATATTTAATGAATCCCACTAACTGTCTTAGCAGGTCTTGTGGTAAAATAGGAGCGATATAAAGAGAGATGAATGAAAGGTGGGAGGCAGCTTTGATAGACAAATATGACCCCTTTCAGCAGAAATCACCTGATGCAATGCTGATTCATGATTGGACGAACATGACATGTTCTGGAAAAGAGATATTGGCCGGTTTTACGACAAAAAATGGCGGCTTTAGCCTTTCTCCATATCAATCAATGAACACTGGACTCCATGTAGGAGATGATGCTTCTAGTGTCCAAATGAATCGTCAAGTCATTGCAGATGCTACTGCTGTGCCGCTCTCTAATTGGGTGTTTGCTGACCAAACACACGAGGATCGCATCATGAAAGTCACAAAGGAACAAAAGGGAAGAGGAAGTCTTCAGTATGATGAAGCACTCTCTAGAACAGATGGTTTATACACCTCTGAACCAAACATCATGCTCGCTCTTTGTTTCGCTGACTGTGTTCCGCTTTATTTTCTAGCGCCGCAATCTGGGCTGATTGGAACGGCTCATGCCGGCTGGAAAGGAACCGTCAAACAAATTGGCGCCAACATGGTTGATGCATGGGTTCGCCAAGAAGGCGCTGATGCCGATCATATACAAGTCGTCATTGGACCATCCATTGGCAGCTGCTGCTACATAGTAGATGATGTTGTCATAGATCAAGTGAAACAGCTTCCTTTTTCAACAGAGGATGTGTATTCCGAGATGTCACAAGGACAATACAAAATTGACTTAAAAACACTAAACAAAAACGTATTACTTCATGCAGGATTAAAAGAAGAAAACATACATGTCAGTTCGATGTGCACAAGTTGCAATGAGCAGCATTTCTTCTCACACCGGCGTGATCAAGGGAAAACAGGACGTATGATGTCTTTTGTCGGGTTTAAGGAGGCATAAGTGCAATTGAATGTACGAGAGAATCTCAGACAAATAAATGAACATATCAACGAAGCATGTAAAAGAGCAGGTAGACATCCAGACGATGTATCGGTTGTCGCTGTCACAAAATATGTCTCGATTGAACGAGCATTAGAAGCAAAGGATGCCGGCATTTTGCACTTTGGTGAAAATCGTGACCAAGGGTTACTTGAAAAACAGGCAGCCATAACCGATGAAAACATTAGCTGGCACTTCATCGGCAGTTTACAGACGCGAAAAGTGAAATCTGTCATTCAGACCATTGACTACTTACATTCGCTAGACAGAATGTCCCTTGCGAATGAAATTGAAAAAAGAGCGGATCACACGGTTTGCTGTTTTGTACAGGTGAACACATCACTTGAGGAGTCAAAACACGGCTTACAAAGCGAAGACGTGATTCCATTTGTCAAACAGCTCGCTGATTTCAAACATATTGAAATTGCTGGACTCATGACGATGGCTCCATTTACAGATGATCATACTGTGATACGAAACTGTTTTAAAACATTAAAAAGCCTTCAACAAGAGGTAAAACAACTGAACCAAGTAAATGCACCTTGTCAGCATTTATCGATGGGCATGTCAAACGATTTTGAAATCGCAATTGAAGAAGGTGCGACATTTGTTCGGATTGGCTCTTCACTTGTTGGAAATGAAACAGGAGGTGCGTGACATGAGCATAAAAAATAAGTTTAAAAGCTTCTTCACACTCGATGATGAAGAGTATGAGTACGAATATATTGATGAAGAAAGAGAACCAGCACAAGAAGAAAAAAACACAAAAGATAAAGCGGCATTTCAAGAGCGTCCTCAGGCAGGAAAACAAAATGTCGTCAGCTTGCAAAGCGTGCAAAAATCCTCTAAAGTGGTGTTAAGTGAGCCACGTGTTTATGCAGAGGCTCAAGAGATTGCAGATCATATTAAAAATCGGCGTGCAGTCGTCGTCAATTTGCAGCGCATTCAGCACGATCAAGCAAAGCGAATCATCGACTTCTTAAGCGGAACGGTTTATGCAATCGGTGGAGACATTCAGCGTATTGGCTCGAATATATTCCTCTGCACTCCTGATAATGTGGATGTATCTGGCACAATATCAGAGCTATTGACAGAGGAAGAACCTCAGAGGTGGTAAACCAAAGTGATTCTATATTACATTTTTCAGTTTCTACAGACTGTATTAACGATTTACTCATTCGCGATCATTATTTACATCTTTATGTCATGGGTACCATCTGCAAGAGAAACAGCGATTGGCCGCTTCTTGACAAACATTTGCGAACCGTATTTAGAACCATTCCGTAAAATTATTCCGCCAATTGGCATGATTGACATCTCGCCAATTGTGGCATTGCTTGTGATTCGTTTCGCATCATTGTATGGACTAACTGGTCTTTATAATATGATTGTACGATTCATGTAGACAGGCTGCCGGGCTTGGCATCTGCCAGGCTCTTTTACATAAAAGGGGAACAAAATGAGCGATATTTATCAACATTTTAGAAAAGACGAACAGCCATTTGTCGACCAAGTATTAGGCTGGAAAAACATCGCACTCGATCAATATCGAATGAAATTAACAGACTTTCTTGATCCGCGTGAGCAGTTCATTACCCAGTCCGTGATTCAGCATTCTGATGAACTTGGTCTCATGTTTTTTGGCGGGTATGAGGAAGCAGAGCGGAAAAGGGCTTTGATCTATCCTGACTATTTAGCACCGACCATACAGGATTTTGAACTGACTTATTTTCAGGTGAACTATGCGAAAAAGTTTATTTCGATAGAACACCCCAACCTTCTCGGTTCGCTCATTGGGATAGGCCTGAAGCGTCAAAAATTCGGTGATTTGTTGTTTTCAGAGGACAACGTGCAATTTATTTGTACAAGCGATGTTGCCGATTTTGTTCGGGCTCAGCTGACGCATGTGGGCAGAGCATCTGTTTCATTAGAGGAAATTAGCAAGGCAGATCTTCAGCCAGTCATCAGCAAAACCGATATCAAAGAAGATACGATTTCTTCACTGCGGCTTGACGCTGTATGTGCTGCTGTCAGCCGTCAGTCTCGGCAAAAAGCACAGCTTTTGGTCAAAAATGGTCTTGTCAAAGTCAACTGGAAAGTCACTGAAGACCCTTCCTTTACAATTGGTGAAGGTGATCAGCTCTCTGTCAGGGGATTTGGCCGCTTTAGCTTAAAAACAATTGATGGGAAGACAAAAAAAGATAAATTCAAAGTAACATTTGAGCTTCTGACATAACGAATTTGAATCTGGAGGTGGCAAGATTGCCATTAACACCTAATGATATTCATAATAAAACGTTCACAAAAAGTTTTCGCGGCTATGACGAAGATGAAGTAAATGAGTTTTTAAGCCAAGTACGTAAAGATTACGAGATCGTACTTCGCAAAAAGAACGAGCTTGAAGACAAAGTCAACGAGCTTGATGAAAGACTAGGCCATTTTGCAACAATTGAAGAAACATTAAACAAATCCATTCTTGTGGCGCAAGAAGCAGCAGAAGACGTGAAGCGTCATTCTGATAAAGAAGCGAAATTGATCATTCGTGAAGCTGAGAAAAATGCAGACCGTATTATCAACGAAGCGTTATCAAAATCAAGAAAGATTGCTATGGAAATCGAAGAGCTCAAGAAACAGTCGAAAGTCTTTAGAACTCGTTTCCAAATGCTCATCGAAGCTCAGCTTGATCTTCTGAAAAATGATGATTGGGATCATTTGCTGGAATATGAAGTTGACGCTGTCTTTGACGAAAAAGAATAAGCGCATCATCTTGACATGACGTGCTCATGTTGCATATAATACCATCATAAATTAACAAGAGATAAACGTTTGAAAGGGACACTCGCAGCGGTTACATGCGTAATAAAGCGAATCAGGGACGGTGGAAGCCTGACATTACGAAACGCTGCAACGAGATCACCCCTTTAGTTCCTTTTCTGAAATGAATGAGTAAGAAAAGGCGTCTGATCACGTTACGATTTTAGAGTGGATAAGCGGCAATTTCAAAGCGCTTGTCTAAAAGGGTGGTACCGCGAGACAAGCCTTCTCGTCCCTTATGGGATGAGAGGGCTTTTTTTATTGTTTTTTAATACGAATTTGCATGTGGAGGAATAGGTATGAACTACAAAGACACCTTATTAATGCCAAAAACAGAATTCCCGATGAGAGGGAACCTGCCGAACAAAGAGCCTGAAATCCAAGAGGAGTGGGCAGAAAAAGACATCTATCAAATGGTTTTAGAGCGGACAAAAGGACGCCCGACCTTTATTTTGCATGATGGACCTCCATATGCGAATGGTGACATTCATATGGGGCACGCACTCAATAAAATCCTCAAAGATTTTATTGTCCGTTTTAAATCAATGAATGGATTCCATGCACCGTACGTACCGGGCTGGGATACACATGGCTTACCGATTGAAACAGCCCTTACGAAAAATAAAAAAGTCAAACGCAAAGAAATGTCGACAGCAGAATTCCGTAAACTATGTGAGGAGTATGCTTGGAAACAAATCGAAGGTCAGCGCAATCAGTTTAAACGTTTGGGCGTAAGAGCAGACTGGGACAATCCATATGTGACATTGAAGCCTGAATACGAAGCGCAGCAAATTCTTGTCTTTGGTGAAATGGCGAAAAGAGGCTATATTTACAAAGGTCTTAAGCCTGTTAACTGGTCTCCATCAAGTGAATCAGCACTTGCTGAAGCAGAAATTGAATACAAGGACAAACGTTCACCATCGATTTACGTATCATTTAAAGTGAAAGATGGCAAAGGCGTACTTGAAAACGGCGAGCAGTTCATCATCTGGACAACAACACCTTGGACACTTCCTGCAAACCTTGGCATTTGTGTACATCCAAACCTAGAGTACAGTGTGCTTCAAGTGGGTGCTGAGCGATATGTCATCGCATCTGAACTAGTTGAACAAGTGGCAAAAACACTTGGCTTTGAAGAGTACGAAGTTGTGAAAACGTTAAAAGGTAAAGAATTAGATAAGGTCGTTGCAGCACATCCAATTTACGATAGAGATTCTCTTGTGATGCTTGGCGATCACGTCACAACAGATGCAGGAACAGGCTGTGTTCACACAGCGCCAGGTCACGGGGAAGATGACTTTATTGTAAGTATGAAGTACGGTCTTGATGTGTTATGTCCAGTAGATGAAAAAGGTGTGATGACAGAAGAAGCACCTGGTTTTGAAGGACTATTCTACGAGGATGCCAATAAAGCCATCACAGAACAGCTTGAAGCAAAAGGCGCATTGAAAAAGCTCGACTTTATCACGCACTCCTATCCGCATGACTGGAGAACGAAAAAACCAACAATTTATCGTGCAACTGCTCAGTGGTTTGCTTCCATTAAAGATTTCAGAGAAGCGCTATTAGATAATATTAAAGAAACGAAATGGGTTCCAGCTTGGGGCGAAACGCGCCTGTTCAATATGGTGCGTGACAGAGGTGATTGGTGCATTTCAAGACAGCGTGTATGGGGCGTTCCAATCCCAGTCTTCTATGCTGAAAATGGTGAGCCAATCATCACAGATGAAACGATTCAGCACGTCTCTCAATTATTTAGAGAACATGGCTCGAATATTTGGTTTGAAAAAGAAGCAAAAGAATTATTGCCTGAAGGCTTTACACATCCAGGCAGCCCGAATGGTGAATTTACAAAAGAGCAAGATATCATGGATGTATGGTTTGATTCTGGTTCTTCTCACCAAGCGGTATTAGAAGAACGAGATGACCTTGTTCGTCCAGCAGACCTTTATCTTGAAGGTTCTGATCAATATCGCGGCTGGTTTAACTCATCTTTATCTACAGCGGTTGCTGTCACAGGAAAAGCGCCATATAAAGGTGTTCTCAGCCATGGCTTTACGCTTGATAAAGAAGGGCGCAAGATGAGTAAATCATTAGGCAATACGATCGATCCGACGAAAGTGGCGAAGCAGCTTGGTGCGGAGATTCTTAGACTTTGGGTATCTTCTGTCAACTATCAAGCCGATCATCCAGTGTCTGACGACATTTTAAAACAAGTCGCAGAAGTTTATCGTAAAATCCGTAACACGTTCCGCTTCTTGCATGGTAACCTGTTTGACTTTGATCCAGCAGTCAATGCAGTACCAGTCGAAGAGCTTCGCGAAGTGGATCAATATATCTTAATCAAATTAAACAAATTGATTGATAAAGTGAAAAAAGCTTATGATGATTACGAATTTGCGGTTGTCTATCATGCCATCCACAACTTCTGTACGATTGAGCTTAGCTCTTTCTATCTCGATTTTGCAAAAGATGTGGTATACATTGAGCATGCGGATCATCCAGACCGCCGCAGCATGCAAACGGTCTTCTATGAAACATTAATGGCGTTAGTGAAGCTGACAGCACCAATTCTTCCGCATACAGCAGATGAACTATGGAGCCACTTAAGCTTTGTTGAAGAGCCAAGTGTTCAGTTAACAGATATGCCAGAAGGTGTGGCTGTTCCTCAAGCAGAAGCGACAGAAGTGAAGTTTGACCGCTTTATGGAAGTACGTGACGATGTGCTAAAAGCGCTGGAAATTGCGCGTAATGAGAAAGTCATCGGACGTTCACTTGAAGCAAGTGTGACCCTTTATGCAACAGAGGAAGTGAAAAACCTTCTTGCATCCATTAAAGAAGATGTGAAGCAGCTCTTTATCATTTCTGAATTAACAGTAGAAGATGAGAAGCATGCAGACGCATCAGCGTCTGAATACACATCAGGACGAATTGTCGTTCAAAAAGCAGAAGGAGAACTGTGCGAACGCTCCCGCATTATTTCAAAAGATGTTGGCGCAAATCCAAAATACCCAACATTGTCGCTTAAAAATGCTGAAATCGTGGAGAAATATTACCAGAATTAACAGCGTGATATCACCAACTAGCGCCCCGCATATAGCGGGGCGTTTTTGATATAGAGAAAATGACAGCGTTTAGAACGAAAGGAAAAATCTTATGGCTTTAAAGTGAACAGGCGGGGCAACAATATGATTATCACGACAGGGCAGGAGTTGAAACAGCGACATGAATGGCGATCTAGAGACGATTTACATGGAACTCCTTCAAATGAGAGAAGAACTGCAATCGAAACTGTTTGAATATGCATCATTGCGTTCACCCGCTGAACATGTCACTTTCGATCAAGCAAAAACGACCACGCTTCTTTATCACATCAAAGAAGAACTGCAAGATGTTTCGCTCGCGATTGCAAAAATTGAACAAGGAACTTATGGCATATGTGAGGCGACAGGGCATACAATGCCCATTGAACAAATGAGTATTCTTCCGACAGCTCGTACGACTGACGACTTTTTATATCATAAGCAATACGAGAAAAAAGCATTCACCCCTTATCCTCACGAATCAAACGATTCTCATTTTGAAGCCTTCCACATGTAGGGAGGTTTTTGTCTGTCAACTAAAGTTTCTTTACTCCATCCTGTTTTCTTGATAAAATGCTTAAAGACCAAAGTATGAAGATGGAGGAACGTGTGTGTTCTATTACATAATCGCATTCGTGATAATTTGTTTAGATCAATTAACAAAATGGCTCATTGTCAAACATATGATGCTCGGTGATTCTATTCCTGTGATTGATGGCTTCTTTTACATCACATCCCACCGAAATTCAGGAGCCGCATGGGGGATTCTCCAAGGACAAATGTGGTTTTTCTATGTGATCACACTCGTTGTTATTGCAGGAATTGTTTATTATTTGCAAAAACATGGACAAAAGGACAAGCTACTTGGCGTAGCGCTTGCCTTAATGCTTGGCGGAGCGATTGGAAACTTTATTGATCGTATTTTCCGTCAAGAAGTGGTTGATTTTGCTCATTTCGTATTTGGGGATTATCATTATCCAATCTTTAATATCGCAGATTCCTCTCTATGTGTGGGGGTCATTCTGCTCTTTATTCAAATGCTGTTAGATGGAAAGAAAAATAAGGAGTCAACTACATGAATCAAGTAAACATTGCCGTTTCAGAAGAACAAACGAGTGAACGGCTTGATAAATTTTTAAGCACAACTGAACCAGAATGGTCAAGAACCCAAGTCCAGCAGTGGGTGAAAGATGGGCTCATCGAAGTAAATGGAAAACAAGTGAAGGCCAATTATAAAGTACAAGCTGGAGATCAAATCAAAGTAGAGATTCCAGATCCAGAAGCACTAGATGTAGAAGCGGAATCAATGGATCTTGATATTTATTATGAGGATGAAGATGTACTAGTGGTCAATAAACCAAGAGGAATGGTCGTTCATCCAGCACCAGGACATGTGACAGGTACTCTTGTCAATGGCCTCATGGCTCATTGCAATGATTTGTCAGGCATTAATGGTGTGATGCGACCAGGAATTGTCCACCGGATTGATAAAGATACGTCAGGGCTTTTAATGGTCGCAAAAAATGATATGGCGCATGAATCACTCGTCAATCAGCTGGTGGCGAAAACGGTCACTAGAAAATACACAGCCGTTGTTCATGGTATCATTCAGCATGATACTGGAACGATTGATGCACCAATTGGTCGAGACAAAAAAGATCGCCAAAGCATGACGGTCACAAAAGAAAATGCAAAGCAGGCAGTCACTCATTTTGATGTGATGGAGCGCTTTAAAGACTTTACCGTTGTAGAATGCCGTCTTGAAACAGGAAGAACCCACCAAATTCGTGTTCATATGAAATACATTGGTTACCCACTTGCCGGAGATCCAAAATATGGCCCGAGAAAAACGGTTGATTTCAATGGACAACTGCTGCATGCAGGCGTGTTAGGATTTGATCACCCTAGAACAGGAGAATATATGGAGTTTACAGCTCCAATTCCAGCTGATATGCGAGGCTTTATCGATTCATTAAGAAATAACGATTGACAGGCCGTTCTTTTTTTGAAATAATAAACGAAGAAATTGAGATTCTTTAAAACAGTCCAGAGAGGCTGAGAAGGATAACGGATCAATTTGTGCACGAGTATGCACAAATGAGCGCCCCTCTCTGCCCTTTGCAGAAGGGGCTTTTTATTTGTCAAAAAGAGGTGTAAAAGATGGAACAAAAAGCAGTCATTCTTGATGAACAAGCGATAAGACGAGCGCTTACCCGTATTGCACATGAAATGATTGAGCGCAACAAAGGGATGAAGGATGTCATCCTAGCCGGGATCAAGACAAGAGGTATTCATCTTGCAAAGCGCCTTGCAGAGCGCATCGAGCAAATTGAAGGAAACCCAGTGACTGTGGGTGAACTTGATATTACGCTATACCGTGATGACCTGACAAAAAAGACAGAGAACCAAGACCCGCTTGTCAAGGGTGCAGACATTCCAGCTGACATTAATGACAAAACACTTATTGTCGTGGATGATGTTCTGTTCACAGGCAGAACGGTGAGAGCAGCAATGGATGCGCTTGTAGATGTAGGAAGACCATCTTCCATTCAGCTGGCTGTTCTAGTCGACCGGGGACACCGGGAGCTGCCGATTCGGGCAGATTATATCGGAAAAAACATCCCGACATCAAAAGCAGAGACAGTCATGGTTCAGCTCAATGAAGTAGATCAAAACGACCTTGTCGCTATATATGAAAAATAACCTTTTTAAATGCATTCCAGAGAGTTTGCAAAGAGGGCAATAACAGAGACACCGAGCACACGGCTAAAGTGACGTGTACGGTTTTTCTAGGCCTCTTTGCGCATACTCGCAAAGAGGCTTTTTTAATGAAAAAGGACACATCTAGGAGGAAAATCATGAGTCAGCAAAAAGCCAATTTAGGCATTCGAGATATCCCAAAACCGTTCACATGGCTGTCACTCAGCCTGCAGCACTTGTTTGCCATGTTTGGTGCAACCATTCTTGTACCAAAGATCATTGATATGAGCCCAGCCGTTGCGCTCATCTCAAGCGGGGTTGGAACCATTGTGTACTTAATCATCACAAGAGGGCAAATTCCGGCGTATCTTGGATCGTCCTTTGCCTTTATCGCCCCTATCTTGAATGTAAAAGCCACCGGCGGCCCTGGAGCCGCAATGGTAGGTGCCTTTATGGCGGGTGTGGCATATGCACTCATCGCATTATTTATCAAATGGCTCGGCACAGGCTGGCTAATGAAGCTTCTGCCGCCTGTCGTTGTAGGACCCGTCATTATGGTCATCGGACTCGGACTCGCTGGAACAGCTGTTAACATGGCGATGTACGTGGATCCGAATGCAAAGGAGCTTGTTTACAGCCTGAAGCACTTAATGGTTGCAGGCTTCACACTCGCTGTCACCATTATTAGTATGATTTTCCTAAGAGGATTCCTTAGCTTGATTCCAGTCTTAATCGGCATTATCAGCGGCTACCTCTTTGCCTTAACACAAGGCATTGTGAACTTCCAGCCGGTCATTGCTGCAAAATGGTTTGCTGTTCCAGACTTTGTTGTACCATTTGTCGACTATACACCCGCTGTGACCTTAAGCATTCTCACAGTGATGGTGCCGGTTGCCTTTGTGACCATGTCTGAGCACATCGGCCATCAAGTTGTGTTAAGCAAGGTGGTCGGGCAGGATTTTATTAAAAAACCAGGTCTTCACCGCTCCATTTTAGGAGACAGTGCGGCGACGATCTTTGCGTCACTCATTGGTGGACCTCCAACAACGACTTATGGAGAAAACATTGGCGTCCTTGCCATCACAAAAGTGTTCAGTATTTTCGTCATCGGCGGAGCAGCGGTGTTTGCAATCTGCTTCGGCTTTGTTGGGAAAATTTCAGCATTAATCAGTACAGTACCGTCCGCGGTTATGGGAGGCGTTTCGTTCCTGCTCTTTGGAATCATTGCTTCAAGCGGACTGCGAATACTGATTGATCATAAAGTGAATTTTGAAGAAAAGCGCAATCTCATTATCGCATCAGTTATCTTAGTCATTGGAATTGGCGGGGCATTTATTGAGGTGAAACAAATCAATCTGAAGCTGTCAGGAATGGCACTCGCTGCAATTACTGGCGTCCTGTTAAACATGATTCTGCCGCATCAGAAGGCAGAAGATGATGAGTCAAATGAATCGAATACCGAAAACCTTTTAAAAGAAGTCCAGTGAGGCTGACAAGGGTTCTAAACGGAGCAGAACGTGCGAAAGCACCCCTGCTTCTTTTGGAGAACCCTAAGCTGCCGAGGCTTAGGGTTTTTTTGAACCTGAAAGTGATGAAAAACTAGAGGGGGCAGAAAAAATGAATGATTTATCGACAATGAGCAGCTTATCAAAGGAAGAGATTTTACAGCTGATTGAAGAAGCATGTGCATTGAAAAAAGGGAAACAGGAACATGGTTTAGCAGGTGAATTTGTAGCGAACCTCTTCTTTGAACCAAGTACAAGAACGCGTTTTAGCTTTGAGGTGGCAGAGAAGAAACTTGGAATGAATGTGCTGAACCTAGACGCAGCAAGTACCTCTGTTCAAAAGGGAGAGACCCTTTACGATACAGTGAAAACACTTGAATCCATCGGAGTCAAGGCATGTGTCATCAGAGACAGTACCGACGAATATTACAAAGAGCTGATTGGGAAGGTCGGGATTCCAATCATTAATGCTGGAGATGGCTGCGGTCAGCACCCTACCCAATCATTGCTGGATTTGATGACGATCTTCGAAGAGTTTGGCGGTTTTGAAGGCTTAACCATCTCGATTCATGGTGATATCAAACATAGCAGGGTGGCAAGATCCAATGCTGAAGTCCTCGCAAGACTAGGAGCGACAGTGCTCTTTTCAGGACCAGCTTCCTTCCAAGATGAACAAAATCCTCATGGAACGTATGTCGAGGTGGACGAAGCCATGAAGCGGTCTGACGTGGTGATGCTGCTGAGAATTCAGCATGAAAGACACTCAGAAAAGATGGGCAACGAGGGTTACTTATCGACTTATGGATTAACAGTAGACAGGGCAAGCAAAATGAAAGAAAGAGCGATTATTATGCATCCAGCACCAGTAAATAGAGGTGTTGAAATAGATGATTCATTAGTAGAGTCAAAACAGTCAAGGATTTTCAAACAAATGGAAAATGGTGTGTATATCCGAATGGCTGTGTTAAAAAGGGCTTTTCAAAATAGCAGACTACATCAAAAAGGGAGAGATTCTGTCTATGTCATATCTCATTAAAAACGGTTTTATCTTAACAAGTACTGGGGAAAGAGTGCAGCAGGATATTAGGGTAGAAGGAAAAGTGATTCAAGCAATGGGTCACTTAGAAAGAGAAGACGGAGAAGAAGTCATTGATGCAGCAGGGCTATTTGTATCACCAGGTTTGATTGATCTGCATGTGCATTTAAGAGAGCCAGGCGGCGAGAAAAAAGAAACCATTGAAACAGGTTCTAAGGCAGCAGCAAGAGGCGGGTATACGACCATTGCAGCAATGCCGAATACACGACCAGTTCCAGATACAAAAGAACAAATGGAGTGGCTGATGAATCGAATCAAAGAGACCTCATCTGTAAGAGTTCTTCCATACGCTTCCATCACGACGAGACAAATTGGCGAAGAGATGACAGACTTTGCATCGTTAAAAGAAGCGGGCGCTTTTGCCTTTACGGATGACGGTGTAGGTATTCAAACCGCAGGCATGATGTACGAAGCAATGAAAAAGGCAGCAAGCCTTGATCAAGCCATAGTGGCGCACTGTGAAGATAACTCACTCATTTATGGAGGATGCGTTCATGAAGGAGACTTTTCAAAAGCAAATGGGTTAAACGGGATACCGTCAATTTGTGAATCGGTGCATATTGCAAGAGATGTCCTCTTAGCAGAAGCAGCGAATTGTCATTATCATGTATGCCATATCAGCACAAAGGAATCCGTCCGAGTGGTACGCGATGCAAAAAAAGCAGGCATTCGTGTGACGGCTGAGGTCTCGCCACATCACCTGCTCTTATGTGATGAAGACATCCCAGGTCTTGACACAAACTATAAAATGAATCCGCCACTCAGAGGAGCAGAAGATCGCGAGGCACTGATCGAGGGGCTTTTAGATGGCACGATTGATTTTATCGCCACAGACCATGCACCGCATACAGAAGAAGAAAAGAACGAAACGATGCAGAGGGCACCTTTTGGGATTGTCGGACTTGAAACAGCGTTCCCGCTTCTGTACACACGTTTTGTGAAAACAGGGGAATGGACATTAAAAGAACTTGTTGATTATATGACCATCAAACCAGCAGAAGCCTTTGCTCTTCCATACGGAAAGCTGGAAGAAGGTCAAATCGCTGATATCACACTGATTGATTTAAACAAAGAAATGGCAATTGACAAAAAAAGCTTCTTATCTAAAGGACAAAATACACCGTTTGACAAATTGACTGTATCAGGATGGCCGGTCATGACACTTGCATCTGGGAAAGTCGTTTATGAAGAGGGGAGACTAGTAAAATGAAGAGACGCTTAGTGCTAGAAAACGGAACAGTATTCGAAGGAACAGGCTTTGGCAGCTTAGAACCGTCAGTCGGAGAAGTCGTCTTTAACACAGGGATGACAGGCTATCAAGAGATTTTGTCTGACCCGTCGTACTGCGGACAAATTGTCACACTCACTTACCCGCTGATCGGCAACTACGGCATTAACCGTGATGATTTTGAATCGATCACACCGTTTGTGAAAGGGCTGATCGTGAAAGAGCTTTGTGAAAAGCCTTCAAACTGGCGCTCTTCATACTCACTTGATGAGTATTTAAAAATGAAAAATATCCCGGGTCTTAGCGGCATTGATACACGCAAGCTCACGCGCATGATCCGAAGTGCAGGTACATTAAGAGGAGCTTTTGCAGGACCGGATGAACAAGTAGAAGACGTTGTAAGCCGCCTTCAAACGATGCAGCTACCAACAGATCAAGTAAGCCAAGTATCTGTGAAAAATGCGTATCCAAGCCCAGGAAGAGGCAAAAGAATTGTGCTTGTCGATTTCGGCATGAAGCACGGCATTTTGCGCGAGCTCAATAAGCGAGATTGTGATGTCATTGTGGTGCCATACAATATCACGGCAGATGAAGTATTACAGTTAAAACCAGATGGCATCATGCTTTCAAACGGACCTGGAGACCCAGTCGATGTACCAGAAGCAGTTGAAATGATTCAGCAGCTGATTGGAAAGGTACCACTCTTTGGTATCTGCCTAGGACACCAGTTATTCGCGCTTGCGTGCGGCGCAAGTACAGAAAAAATGAAATTTGGGCATAGAGGATCCAATCATCCAGTCAAAGAACTAGCAACTGGCAAGGTAACCTTGACGTCTCAAAACCATGGCTACACGGTTAGCGCCATTAATGAAGACGTGCTTGAAGTCACACATATTGCGCTAAATGACAATACCATTGAAGGATTAAAACATAAAGAAGCACCAGCATTCACTGTCCAGTATCACCCAGAAGCATCACCGGGTCCAGAAGATGCGAACTACTTATTTGACGAGTTCATGAACATGATTCATACAACTGAGAAAGAAGGGGAAGAAGTATGCCAAAACGCGTAGATATCAAAAAGATTTTAGTGATCGGTTCAGGTCCAATCATCATCGGTCAGGCAGCGGAGTTTGACTATGCAGGCACACAGGCTTGCTTAGCGCTAAAAGAAGAGGGCTATGAAGTCGTTCTTGTGAACTCTAACCCGGCGACGATCATGACGGATACAGAAATGGCCGATAAGGTATACATCGAACCACTGACACCAGAATTTTTAACACGAATCATTCGAAAAGAACGTCCTGATGCGATTCTGCCAACACTTGGCGGACAAACTGGATTGAACCTTGCTGTTGAATTATCAGATCTTGGTGTACTCGCTGAATGCGGTGTTGAAGTACTAGGCACAAAGCTGTCAGCTATTCAAAAAGCAGAGGACAGAGATTTATTCCGTAATCTAATGAATGAATTAAATGAACCTGTACCAGAAAGTGAAATCATCCATAACCTTGAAGAAGCGATGGCATTCACAGATCAAATCGGTTTCCCGGTCATTGTTAGACCAGCCTATACACTAGGCGGCACAGGCGGCGGAATTTGTACAAATGAGCAAGAATTAAAAGAAATCGTCGAGAATGGACTGAAGTTAAGTCCGGTGACACAATGTTTGCTTGAAAAAAGTATCGCAGGTTTTAAAGAAATTGAATATGAGGTCATGCGTGACAGCGGAGATCATGCCATTGTGGTTTGTAACATGGAAAACTTTGATCCTGTCGGCATCCACACAGGTGACAGTATCGTTGTGGCACCAAGTCAAACGCTAAGTGATCGTGAATATCAGCTGCTTCGTAATGTGTCACTCAAGCTGATCCGTGCACTTGGCATTGAAGGCGGATGTAACGTACAGCTGGCGATTGATCCAGACAGCTTCCAATACTATATTATCGAAGTAAACCCGCGCGTGAGCCGTTCTTCTGCTCTTGCGTCTAAAGCAACTGGATATCCAATTGCAAAACTTGCAGCGAAAATCGCAGTCGGCCTAACACTTGATGAAATGATGAACCCAGTCACAGGTAAAACATATGCAGCGTTCGAACCAGCACTCGACTATATCGTTTCAAAAATCCCGCGCTGGCCGTTTGATAAGTTTGAATCTGCTAACAGACGACTTGGAACACAAATGAAAGCAACGGGTGAAGTCATGGCAATTGGCCGCACATTAGAAGAGTCTCTTTTAAAGGCTGTTCGTTCACTTGAAGCGGATGTGCATCACATTGAATTAAAAGACGAAGCGGACATTACAAACGAAGTGCTTGAAAAGCGGATTATCAAAGCAGGAGATGAACGTCTGTTTTATATCGCTGAGGCGCTAAGAAGAGGCTATACCGTCGAACAGATTCATGAATTCTCGAAAATTGATTACTTCTTCCTTCATAAACTGGAAGGCATCATCGCTTTTGAAAAGACACTAAAAGAAAACAAAGGCAATGTAGACGTTTTAAAAGAAGCGAAAGAAAAAGGTTTCTCAGATATTTATATTAGCCGCGAATGGAATATGAATGAGGCAGATGTCTATAACCTAAGAACAGAAGCAGGCATCGTTCCTGTGTATAAGATGGTGGACACATGTGCGGCAGAATTTGAATCAGAAACACCGTATTTCTACAGCACATATGAAGATGAAAATGAATCCGAACGAACAGATAAGAAAAGTGTCATCGTGCTAGGTTCAGGTCCAATCAGAATCGGACAAGGGGTTGAATTCGATTATGCGACCGTTCATTCAGTGTGGGCAATCAAACAAGCAGGCTATGAAGCCATTATTATTAACAACAACCCTGAAACCGTCTCAACAGACTTTAGTATTTCAGATAAGCTCTACTTTGAACCACTCACTGTAGAAGATGTGATGCACATCATCGACCTTGAACAACCAGAAGGTGTCGTTGTTCAGTTTGGCGGACAAACAGCGATTAACTTAGCAGATGAATTATCAAATAGAGGGGTTAAGATTCTTGGAACTTCGCTTGAAGACCTTGACCGTGCGGAAAACCGTGACAAGTTTGAACAAACATTAGAAACACTCGGCGTGCCGCAGCCAAATGGTAAGACAGCAACGTCTGTGCCAGAGGCAGTAGCGATTGCGAATCAAATCGGTTACCCCGTGCTTGTCCGTCCTTCCTATGTATTAGGCGGCCGTGCAATGGAAATTGTGTATCAAGAAGCTGAGCTCCTTCACTACATGGAGAATGCGGTGAAAGTCAATCCGCAGCATCCAGTGCTCATTGACAAGTATTTGACAGGAAAAGAAATTGAAGTAGATGCTGTGTCTGACGGAGAAACGGTTGTCATACCAGGCATTATGGAACACATTGAAAGAGCCGGCGTTCACTCTGGAGACTCCATTGCGGTCTACCCGCCGCAAACTTTGTCTGAGGACATCAAAGCGAAAATCGCAGAATACACGATTAAACTCGCAAAAGGCCTTAACATCATTGGGCTTTTGAACATTCAATTTGTTCTATCAAAAGGTGAAGTGTATGTACTTGAAGTGAATCCGCGTTCAAGCCGGACTGTCCCATTCTTAAGTAAAATTACAGGCATTCCAATGGCGAACTTAGCTACAAAGGTTATTTTAGGAGAAAAACTGAAAAACTATGGCTACCAAGAAGGGCTTCATGTTGAGCAAGAAGGCGTATATGTGAAAGTTCCAGTCTTCTCTTTTGCAAAACTAAGAAGAGTAGATATTACACTAGGGCCTGAAATGAAATCAACAGGTGAAGTCATGGGGAAAGATGTCACAATCGAAAAAGCCCTCTACAAAGGATTGATTGCATCAGGCATTCAAATTCCAAAAGACGGAACGGTTCTCCTGACAGTGGCTGATAAAGATAAAGAAGAAGGACTTGAGATTGCAAGAAGATTCCATTCCATCGGCTATCATATTTTAGCAACAGAAGGAACAGCGAATTACTTAAAACAAGCTTCCATTCCATCAAGTGTTGTCGGCAAAATAGGAGAAGAAGGAAAGAATCTGCTGGATGTCATTCGAAATGGTGAAGCCCAATTTGTCATCAACACCTTAACAAAAGGAAAACAGCCAGCAAGAGACGGCTTTAGAATTAGACGTGAATCTGTTGAAAATGGTGTCGCTTGCTTAACGTCACTAGATACAGCGGAAGCAATTTTAAGAGTGCTAGAGAGCATGACATTTAGAGCAGATGAAATGCCAGAAGTGAAAACGAATGCTGAGGTGACAGTAACGATATGAAAAAAGCATACTTGACGGTCGTCTCGAACCGAGAGATCGCTGATCATATTTACGAAATGACATTAAAGGGTGATCTTGTTGAATCCTTTCAAACAGCTGGACAGTTTCTTCATATAAAGGTCAGTGAATCCATGACACCGCTGCTGAGAAGACCGATCAGTATTGCCAACATTCATGCCGAAAAGCAAGAAGCAACCATCATTTACCGCGCAGAGGGAGAGGGCACAAAGCTTCTTTCCCAAAAGCGGGCGGGAGAGTCAGTCGATGTGTTAGGTCCGCTTGGAAACGGCTATGACCCTTCAGTCGTTCAGGCCGGACAGACCGCATTATTAGTCGGTGGAGGAATCGGTGTGCCTCCGTTATATGAACTGTCTAAGCGGTTAACGGAAAAAGGCGTCATCGTAAAACATGTTCTCGGTTTTCAATCGAAAAAGGATGTATTTTATGAGGAGAAGTTTCAAGCACTCGGAGATACGTTTATCGCAACCGTTGATGGGACATATGGTTCGAAAGGTTTCGTGACAAATGTCATTGAAGAGAATGAGCTGGACTTTGATGTCTTGCTTTCCTGTGGACCGACACCTATGTTAAAAGCACTAAAAGACTCTTATCCCGATAAGCCTGTCTATATTTCAATGGAAGAACGAATGGGCTGCGGAATCGGTGCATGCTTTGCTTGTGTCTGTCATACCGATCAGCACGAGAAACCGTATGTTAAAGTTTGTCTGGATGGACCTGTTTTTAAAGCGGAGGAGGTGGCGCTATCATGCTAAACATCGAATTACCCGGCTTATCTTTAAAAAATCCAATCATTCCTGCATCAGGCTGTTTTGGATTTGGAAAAGAATTCGCATCATTATATGACCTTTCCTTGCTGGGCGGCATCATGATTAAAGCCACGACCCTTGAACCGAGATTTGGCAACCCGACACCGAGGGTAGCTGAGACAGGAGCCGGTATGCTGAATGCGATTGGTCTCCAAAATCCAGGTCTAAAAGGCGTGCTTGAACATGAATTACCTTGGCTTGAGCAGTTCGATACCCCTATTATTGCCAATGTTGCTGGATCACAAGTTGATGATTATGTTGAAGTAGCAAAGCAAATTAGTCAAGCAAGCAATGTTCACGCCCTTGAACTGAATATCTCGTGTCCGAATGTGAAAACAGGCGGAATTGCCTTTGGGACCGATCCAGAAATGGCGGCTACATTGACAAAAGCCGTTAAGGAAGTTTCCTCCGTTCCTGTTTATGTGAAACTGTCACCTAATGTAGCCAATATCGTTGAGATTGCTAAAGCGATTGAATCGGCTGGAGCGGATGGACTCACCATGATCAATACCTTGATTGGAATGCGTTTAGATTTAAAGACAGGCAAACCCATTCTTGCCAATAAAACAGGTGGATTATCAGGTCCTGCTGTAAAACCTGTTGCCATCCGAATGGTGCATGAGGTCAGTCAGGCCGTTTCTATTCCGATTATTGGGATGGGCGGGGTGCAAAGCGCTGAAGATGTACTTGAATTTTTACTAGCTGGCGCAAGTGCGGTAGCTGTTGGGACAGCCAATTTTGTGAACCCATTTATTTGCCCGGAAATCATTGATGAACTGCCGAATGTATTAGCGGCTTATGGGTATTCATCTGTAGAGGAATGCATCGGAAGGAGCTGGAAACATGAAGCACTTGCCCATCATCGCGCTTGATTTTCCATCAGGACAGGAGGCGCACGCCTTTATAGATCGTTTTGAAGGCACTCCATTATTCGTAAAGGTCGGCATGGAGCTGTTTTACCAAGAAGGTCCTGCCATTATTGACGTACTGAAAGAAAAAAATTGCCGTATTTTCCTTGATCTGAAGCTTCATGACATTCCAACAACTGTGCAAAAAGCGATGAACAGGCTTGCTGCACTTGGTGTTGATTTGGTGAATGTGCATGCAGCCGGCGGGAAAAGAATGATGCAGGCGGCCGTAGAGGGGCTTGAAAGCGGAACCCCTGCCGGGCAAAATCGCCCGGCTATTATTGCAGTGACCCAGCTGACAAGCACGTCAGAAGATATGATGAAAAAAGAATTACTAATTGACCGCCCATTGCAAGAGGCGGTGCTTCATTATGGACAATTGGCATATGAAAGTGGACTTGATGGTGTGGTGTGCTCTGTTCATGAATCAAAACAGCTTCATGAACAAATCTCTCCTTCCTTTCTCACTGTGACGCCAGGAATTCGCTTACCAAATGATCAAACGGATGACCAAAAGCGTGTGGCGACACCTGCCTTTGCCAAAGAACAGGGTGTTTCACAGATTGTTGTGGGAAGATCGATCACAAAAGCCACAAACCCAGTGGAAGCTTATCAACAAATTTTGAAAGAGTGGGAGTGACTGCCGGATGAAAACGAAAATCGCGAAGCATTTATTACAAATCAAAGCTGTCTCTTTAAAACCAGACGAACCATTTACATGGGCGAGCAGTATCAAATCACCGATTTACTGTGACAATCGCCTCACCTTGTCTTATCCTGAGGTCAGAGGAGACATTGCGGAAGGTTTAAAAGACTTGATTCTCACTCATTTTGAAGGAGCGGAAGTTGTCGCAGGTACAGCTACAGCTGGCATTCCTCATGCGGCATTAGCAGCTGATCGTCTGAACGTACCGATGTGTTATGTAAGAAGTAAACCAAAAGCACACGGAAAAGGAAATCAAATTGAAGGAGCCGTATCACCTGGCCAAAAAGTGGTTGTCGTAGAAGACCTCATCTCAACTGGAGGCAGCGTTCTTGAAGTTGTGGCTGCTTTAGAAGAAGAAGGCTGTGACGTACTCGGAGTTGTTGCGATCTTCACTTATGGACTGCCAAAAGCAGCTGCGGCTTTTCAAGAGAAAAACATTCCCTATGTCACGCTGACAGACTATGACACACTGACAGAAGTGGCACTTGAGCTAAAAGCAATCGAGCCTTCTGCTATGAATAAACTAAAACGCTGGAGACAGGATCCTTCGTCTGAATCTTGGATGGAAGAAACGGTCTAAAAAGCTTGTCTTGTTTTAAAAAAGCTGTGCTGCACTGCACAGTTTTTTATTTGGTTAAAAATAGTAAAATAGACTCAAATTTAAATAAAAACTAATCCTATCAATAAAGTCGGGTTGACTTTTGTTTGAATTGTGTTAATATTTAATACAAATTAAAACTCTTATCCAGAGAGGTGGAGGGACTGGCCCGATGAAGCCCGGCAACCTGCGATTTGCAAGGTGCTACTTCCTGCAAAATGATTCTATTTTGAAAGATAAGGAAATCGTGAGCTTCCTCATCTTTCTTTCGGACTGAAAGAAAGTTTTTTTATTTTAACGGTGAGGAGGAAGAGGAGATGGAACTGAAACAAAACCAGGATGAGGACTTAGTGAAGCATATGCAAGAGCTGATTGGGGATATGAAATTCGGTTCAATTACGTTGATCGTTCAGGACGGTCAAGTGATTCAAGTGGAAAAAAATGAAAAAATCAGATTAAAGTAGTGCGGAGAATAGCAATAGAAGCAGTACTCCGGAAGGGGAGAAACAATGTTAACTTATGAAAATTGGCAAGAGCCGTCCATTACATTTCAAGAGGACGATTTGTATAAAGGGGCCCTATCTGTGCTGAAATGGGCGTACGGCCACTATGGTGATCAGCTCGTTTATGCATGCAGTTTTGGCATTGAGGGCATTGTCCTGATCGATCTTATTGCGAAAGTAAAAAAAGATGCAAGAATTGTCTTTTTAGATACAGGTCTGCATTTCAAGGAAACATACGACACCATTGATGCAGTTAGGGAAAGATATCCCGGGTTAGACATCGTGCTGAAAACACCTGAGCTGACGGTGGGAGAGCAGAATGAGCAGCATGGTGATAAATTATGGGAAACGAATCCTCAAAGCTGCTGCCATATGAGAAAGGTCATTCCGTTGCAAGAGGCACTATCTGGCTATCCGGCATGGCTGTCTGGTTTAAGAAGAGAGCAGTCGCCTAAACGAGCAGGTACGAACTTCTTAAATAAGGATGAAAAATTCCAATCAGTCAAAGTATGTCCGCTCATTCACTGGACGTGGAAGGACATATGGAGATATGCGTCTAGAGAGGATCTTACTTATAATCCGCTGCACGACCAAGGATATCCAAGCATCGGGTGTGCACCTTGTACACAGCCGGCATTTACTGCTGATGATTTGCGTTCTGGAAGATGGTCAGGGACAGCAAAGACTGAGTGCGGATTACATGAGTAAGGGAGCATAATGTATGGAAATCGCCGCAATTTTATTTAGCTTATTCTTTGCTTTAAATATTGGCGCAAGCGGAGCAGCTGCTTCGATGGGCATCGCATATGGTTCAGGTGCGATCAAAAAGCCAATATACGCGCTCAGCGTTTGTGCGGTTGGAATATTAGCAGGTTCAGTGATTGGCGGCGGTGAGGTCGTCAAAACGATCAGCTCCGGGATTATGCCGGAATCTGTCATCACACTTGAAATTGTGTGTATCATCATTGGCTCGGCCGCATTATCACTTTTCATAGCGAATCTCTTGGCCATTCCTTTATCCACAAGTGAGGTCACAGTAGGAGCTGTGGTCGGTGTGGCAGCCGCATATAAAGTGCTGTATGTGAAATCGATCTTAGTCATTGTCTCTTTTTGGGTGATTATTCCGATTGTTGCCTTTGTTTTTACCTTTGCTGTTGTCAAAATCATCAGATTGTTCCCTAAACGGACGTTATCCAAAAAAGGTACATTGATCTTATCTGTTGTTTTGATTATCAGTGGGTTTTTAGAAGCATTTTCAGCCGGCATGAACAATGTCGCCAATGCGGTCGGCCCGCTTGTCGCGTCAGGTGTTTTATCAGTCGGGCAAGGGACCCTTTACGGCGGAATCTTTGTGGCCATTGGGGCGCTGCTTCTAGGAAGAAGGGTACTAGAAACAAACGGAAAGAAAATTACACGCTATCAAACGGGTGAAGGCATTCTATTATCGAGCACCGGTGCAGGACTTGTCATCGTCAGCTCTATATTCGGACTCCCTGTTCCCCTTACTCAAATTACCTCATCGTCCATTATTGGGCTAGGTATGGCAAAGGGTGGACCGAACATTTTTCATAAACATGTTGTGAAAAAAATGCTGAAGGTATGGGTTGTGTCACCTTTCTTATCACTTAGTCTATCTTATTTGCTGGTAAGCCTTTTCTTAAAAGGAGACTATTACTCTATCTTTATCATGATGAGTGTACTGCTAGCTTCATTAGGTGCACTGAGTCTTATGAAGGCAGTTAAAAATGAGAGCAGCTCGATTCATGAACAGGGCGGCGGGATTTAAATATAAATCCGACTATTAACATCTAATAAATATGAACATTGAGAGGAAGATGAACAAATGAGTTTAACACCACATGGTGGCGTATTAATTAATCGAGTAAATGAAGAATTTGATCTAAGCACAGCTGCGAAAGAAATTGAGCTGGATGCCATCTCTTTTGCAGACCTTGAACTCATCGCAATTGGCGGGTATAGTCCAATTGAAGGGTTTTTAACGAAAGCTGATTATGAAGCAGTTGTCAGCAGTATGCGACTAGCAAGTGGTGTCGTTTGGTCTCTTCCGATTACTTTGCCTGTCACAAAGGAAAAAGCAGCGGAGATCAATCAAGGTGACATTGTTCGTCTATCGTATAATGGAACAGTATACGGGGTCATTGAGGTGGAAGATCAATACACACCTGATAAGGAAAAAGAAGCAGTGAATGTGTATAAAACAGATGACCGCAATCACCCAGGCGTGAAAAAATTATTTGAACGCGGTGACACGTATATTGGTGGTAAAATTACACTGACAAAACGCAGTGAAAAACCTTTCCCGCAATTTACGTATGAGCCAGAAGAAACAAGAAAACATTTTAAAGAAAACGGCTGGAAAACCATTGTCGGTTTCCAAACGAGAAACCCAGTCCATCGTGCGCATGAATACATTCAAAAGACAGCACTGGAAACAGTGGATGGTCTATTTCTAAATCCACTTGTTGGTGAAACAAAATCTGATGATATTCCAGCAGATGTAAGAATGAAAAGCTATCAAGTGTTACTGAACGGTTATTACCCGAAAGACCGCGTCTTTTTAGGTGTTTTTCCTGCTGCCATGCGTTATGCTGGACCAAAGGAAGCGATTTTTCATGCGCTTGTGCGTAAAAATTATGGCTGTACACATTTTATTGTCGGCAGAGATCATGCGGGTGTTGGTGATTATTACGGCACATACGAAGCGCAGGAGCTATTTGAACAATTTACAAGCGAAGAAATTGGGATCACACCATTAAAATTTGAGCACAGCTTTTACTGCAATACATGTGAAGCCATGGCAACACCGAAAACATGCCCACATGATAAAAGCGAACATGTCATTCTCTCAGGTACAAAGGTTAGAACGATGCTGAGAAATGGTGAATTACCACCGAGCACGTTCAGCCGAAAAGAAGTCATTGAAACATTAATCGAAGGATTAAAAACGACGGTATCTTAAAGGAGGATATGACATGAGCAACGAACATATCGTGTGGCATGATTCATCTATTACTAAAAAAGAATATCAACAGAAAAACAACCATACAAGCGGAATCATTTGGCTGACAGGTCTAAGCGGTTCAGGTAAATCAACGATCGCCAACGCAGCGGCTCGAGAGCTGTTTGAACAGGGGTACCAAGTGACAGTCCTTGACGGCGATAACGTACGCCATGGACTCAATAAAGACTTAGGCTTTTCAGATGACGACAGAAAAGAGAACATTCGGCGCATCGGTGAAGTGGCGAAATTATTTGTTGAGCAAGGAACGATTGTTATTACTGCTTTTATTTCACCATTTCAAGAAGACCGCCAAATCGTAAGACAGTTAGTCGAAGACGGAGAATTTCACGAAGTGTTTGTGAAATGTGATCTGAACGTGTGTGAAGAGCGTGATCCAAAGGGGTTATATAAAAAAGCAAGAAACGGCGAAATTCCATTTTTCACGGGAATCGATTCACCATACGAAGAGCCAGCTGCGCCTGAGCTCGTCCTAGATACAGGTGAATTATCACGCGAGGAGTCAAAACAGCGCCTTGTTGATTATGTAAAGGATAAAACGAAATAATCGCCTGATGGCAGGGGGAGAAAGCAAGATGGGGAAAGTATACATTGTTGGTGCCGGACCGGGTGACCCAGACTTAATTACGCTAAAGGCCCATAAGGCAATACAGCAGGCAGATGTCATTTTATATGATCGTCTTGTCAATCAAGAGATTCTTGCCCATGCCAAACCGGAGGCGGAGTTGATCTATTGCGGCAAACTGCCGAATCATCATACGATGAGACAGGAAGCGATTAATGAAGCGCTTGTTGCTTATGCGAAGGAAGGGAACATAGTCGTTCGTCTAAAAGGCGGTGATCCCTTTGTATTTGGCCGTGGCGGTGAAGAAATCGAATGCTTAGCTGAGCATGGTATTCCATATGAAGTTGTCCCAGGGATTACTTCTGGCATTGCAGCCGCTGCTTATGCAGGCATTCCAGTCACGCACCGAGAATTCAGCTCAAATGTTGCGTTTGTAACAGGGCATTATCAAAAGGATGAACATTTTGAAGAAAAGTGGGAAGCGCTGGCGACGGGGATTGATACCCTTGTCATTTACATGGGCGTCAAAAACGTGGAAAGAGTCCAGCGGCTGCTTTTGAAGAATGGGCGGAAGCCTGAAACCCCAGCTGCGTTTATTCACTGGGGAACGACCACAAGGCAAAAGACGACTTGCTGCACGGTGGCGACACTATCTGAAACGGTTGAAAAAGAAGGGATCGAGCACCCAAGTTTAATCGTGGTAGGAGATGTCGTTCACTTTCATCAAAAGTTGAACTGGTTTGAACCAGCACTGATTGAGAAATGAAAACAAAGATGAAAAGACACGTGTAGACATCGTGTCTTTTCGTCTGAATAAAACTAAGGTCGCAAGGAGGAGTCAAATGAAACAAGCTGTCCTTTATGTTGGGCATGGAAGCAGGGTAAAAGAAGCACAGGATAAAGCCATTTCTTTTATGAAAAGCTGTATGCCGTTAGTGGAAGCAGATATCCAAGAAATTTGTTTTTTAGAGTTGACGGACCCTTCAATCGAAGAAGGGTTTGAGACTTGTGTACAAAAAGGAGCAACCCACATTGCGATCGTCCCGCTCCTCCTTTTAACTGCCATGCATGCCAAATCAGATATTCCAGATGAGATTGTGAAAGTACAAAAACGTTTCCCACAAGTGAAGGTGACATATGGAAGACCTATAGGCGTGAACCAAGAAGTCACGAAAGCGGTTATCGCAAGGATTGAAGAAGCAGGATACAAGGGAGAGCACGCAAAAATTCTCTTAATTGGCCGCGGAAGCTCTGATCCAGATGTAAAGCGGGATGTGTTTGGCATTGCAGATGATGTCCGTAGCATGTTGCCTTGTGCAGAGGTTTTTCCGTGTTTTATTACAGCGTGTGAACCGAATTATCGTGACGTCTTAGCACAGTTAACAGTAGATGACGATACGCCTGTCTATCTCGTGCCTTATCTTTTATTTACTGGCATTTTAATGAAAGAGATTGAGAGTGAAGCGAATCAGGCGAGAGAGCGGTTGCGAGATGTCCGTGTCTGCCGATATATTGGGTTTCATCCCCATGTAAAAGCAGCTTATATTGAACGTGTGCAGGAAACCATCTTAAACAAAGAGGATGCGTTTCGTTTTCAAGGAGAAAGCCATGCTTCCAGTTCATCTTGATCTAACCAATAAACATGTGCTGATTGCCGGCGGTGGAAGGATTGCGGCTAGAAGGACGAGTGCGCTATGCATGGAGCCATGCAGCATAACCATTGTAAGCCCTGACATTTGTGATGAAATGACGAATCTCATTGAGACATATCAGCTGACTTGGAAGAAAAAGAAAGTTGATGCGGAAGATGTAAAGGATGCATTTTTGATTGTCGCTGCTACAGACGACCCTTCAGTAAACGAGTGGATGACGCAATCAGCGCTTCCTCATCAGCTCGTCAACTGTGTGAGCCAGTCAGAGCTAGGCAATGTAATTGTGCCAAAGGTTGTAAGGGCAGGAAAAGTGACAATCTCCATATCTACGAGTGGTGCAAGCCCAGCCCGCACTAAACAGCTGGCTGAGGCCATTGAGACCTTGCTTGAACAAGAGGATGTAGATGCACTCGATGAGCTCTATATAGAAAGAAAAAAACGACAAAGAAAGAGCCGATAAAATCTCATCCAAAGATTTAATCGGCTCTTTTTTATTTTCTCAGCTTTAGGACAACATCCTCATCAGGCGTCACAAATAATGTTTGCTGCTGATCATACGTGACAAAGCCCGGTTTTGCTCCGTTTGGTTTTTTCACATGCCGGATTTTCGTATAATCGACAGGGACGGAGCTTGATTCTTTTGCCTTCGAGAAGTAGGCAGCAATTTGTGCCGCTTCAAGCAAGGTTTGTTCATCAGGTGCTTTGTGACGAATGACGACATGTGATCCAGGAATATCCTTTGTGTGCAGCCAAATCTCATCACGAGCTGCCGCCTTTGTGGTCAAATATTCGTTTTGCTTGTTGTTTTTTCCAACGAGAATCGGAACACCTTGAGAGGACTCATATGCTTCAAGCTGAATGGCCGATGGTTTTTTCTTTTTGGCGTTGCGTTTTTGTTTGGGACGCAAATATTTTCCTTCCACCAGTTCTTCTCTTATTTCCTCTAAATCTTTTGGTGAGGCAGAGGACAGCTGCTGGATCAGCTCGTCAAAATATACAATTTCTTCATGTGTTCGCTCAATTTGTTCATTTACGGCCTCTACTGCATTTTTTGCCTTTTGGTATTTTGTAAAATACGCTTGTGCATTTTCAGAAGGGGTTTTGTTTGTTTTGAGCGGGATCGTGATCTCTCCGCCTTCTTCATCATAATAATTGATGACAGTCGCTTCTTTATCCCCTTTTTTAATTGCATATATATTGGCAGTAAGCAATTCACCATAAAGCTGGTACTTATGCGCATTTTGAGATTCTTCAAGCGTTCTTTTTAGTTTTTTTAGCTTGTTTTCATTTTTCTTTTTTTCATTCGCAACAAAACGTTCAAGATCAGCCGCCTGCTGTTTGACTCTGTCTCTTTCAGCTTTTCCGAAATAAAAGCGGTCAAGTAGCTCACTAAGAGAATCAAACGTCTTCATGTCACCATCGACGTGCTGAAGTTCTAATAAATAAAAATACTCTTTCCCGTCTTTTCTCGTGAGCTGAGGGGTAAAAGAATGCGCCTGAATGAGCTGGAACATCTCGAGCAATGTACTTGGAATCGTTTCCTGATTGGCAAGACCGGCCCGGTGGACAGCTTCCTTAGCAAACAGCGGAGAAACCCCGGAGAATGTATCGACAATTTGATTGGCGATTTTCCCTTCTTGAAAACGTAAATGCTTCAAAATATCTTCCTTCGTCACGTCAAAAGGATTCAGCTTTTGCTGTGCCGGCGGCAGAAGATATTGATGTCCTGGTAGCACCGTTCGATAGCTGTTCACAGATGGAGAAAGATGTTTCAGTCCGTCAATGATCTGCTCCGTTTCGTCCTCCACGAGAATCAAGTTGCTGTGCCGGCCCATAATTTCAATATATAGCTTACGGGTTTGTTCATCGCCAATTTCATTTCGGCTTCGCACGTGCAGCACGATCACCCGATCTAACCCAATTTGTTCAAAACGTTCAATGAACCCACCCTCAAGATGTTTTCTGAGGAGCATACAGAACATTGGCGGTTCGCTCGGATTATCATCATGGTGCTCAGTGAGCTGTACTCTTGCATAACTCGGGTGAGCGGATAAAAGCAGCTTATGATTCTTCCCCTTTGACCGGATATGAAAAATCAGCTCATGCTTGTATGGCTGATGTATTTTCGAAATTCTTCCGCCAGTTAATGTTTCTTGCAATTCATTAGTCATACCGTATGTAAAAATGCCGTCAAATGACATGTTGGATACACCCTCTTCTTTCACACAAATCTACTGAAAGAACCTTACGTTTTCTCGTTCTTTAGGCAGTCTTATTATTATAGCATGATTTAGGACGAGTCTGAATAAACTGGCTTATAGAACACTGCATAAGAGAGAGAACAAAAGAGGAGTGGACGAGGTCAAATGAATTGGCATGAACTGAACCAAACCGATTTATTAAAAACAATGAATACATCGATAGGTGACGGACTGTCAGAAAAAGATGTGCAAAAGCGGCTTGAAAAGCATGGGCCAAATGAATTGCAGGAAGGGAAAAAGGCGTCGGCGTTCGTTATTTTTTTAGCGCAATTTAAAGACTTTATGGTGTTAATCCTGCTTGCGGCAACGATTATTTCTGCCTTTTTAGGTGAATACATTGATGCTGTGGCGATTGTGGCGATTGTGCTGATAAATGGTGTGCTTGGCTTTTATCAGGAACGCCGTGCGGAAAAGTCCCTCCAAGCACTAAAGGAATTATCAACGCCGCATGTCTATGCAAGGAGAAACAATGAATGGGTCAAGATCCCGTCCAAGCACCTCGTGCCGGGAGATATTGTGAAGTTTTCAAGTGGGGATCGAATTGGCGCAGATATCAGATTACTAGAAACAAAGAGTTTGGAAATCGAAGAATCTGCCCTCACTGGAGAGTCCATCCCAGCGGTCAAACATGCGAGTCCGCTCTCGCGAGATCATGTCTCGCTTGGAGATTTGACGAACATGGCCTTTATGGGGACGCTTGTCACAAGAGGAAGCGGTGTAGGGGTTGTCATTGGTACAGGGATGAATACGGCGATGGGACAAATTGCCGGTATGCTGGATTCAGCAGGTAATATGGAAACACCGCTGCAAAGACGCCTTGAGCAGCTGGGAAAAATTTTAATTGTGGCTGCATTATTTTTAACTGTGCTTGTGGTTGTTCTTGGTGTGGTGCAAGGTCATGATTTGTATCATATGTTCTTAGCGGGTGTATCTCTCGCTGTTGCTGCGATTCCAGAAGGGCTGCCGGCGATCGTCACTGTCGCACTTTCCCTAGGTGTGCAGCGGATGATTAAACAAAAATCCATTGTCAGAAAGCTGCCGGCTGTGGAAACACTTGGCTGCGCCTCGATTATTTGCTCAGATAAAACAGGCACAATGACACAAAATAAAATGACAGTGACACATGTATGGGCAGAGGGGAAAACGTGGAATATTTCTGGCACTGGGTACGAGCCGTCAGGTGATTTTACCTTAAACGGGGAACTTGTCCATGTAGACAAACATCCAAGCCTGCAAAAGGTGCTATTATACGGAGCACTTTGTAATACATCGACCATCGTTGAAAAAGACGGCGAGATGAGACTTGATGGCGATCCGACAGAAGGAGCACTTCTAACCGCTGCGCGTAAAGCGGGTTTTACAGAGCAATTCATCGAAGCGGGATTTCGTGTGGTGGAGGAATTCCCTTTTGACTCTGAAAGAAAAATGATGTCAGTCGTCGTGGAAACGAATCAGAAGGAGCGGTATGTCATTGCCAAAGGGGCGCCAGATGTGCTGATGAACCGTTCAAGTCATATGATGCACGGCGGACGCACCGCCTCATTTTCAAAGGCCCACCGGCAAGAAACAGAAGCTGCCATTCAAGGTTTAGCAAGACAAGCGCTTAGAACCATTGCAATTGCATATAAAAAAGTAAGCCTGGCAGAAAAAATCACATCTGTTCAGCAGGCAGAAACTGGCCTCACATTTATCGGTCTAGAGGGCATGATTGATCCACCTCGTCCTGAAGTGAGACGAGCGATTAAAGAATGCCGGGATGCTGGCATTAAAACAGTAATGATTACAGGCGATCACGTAGAAACGGCTAAAGCGATCGCTAAAGATTTAAGTCTCTTACCGAAGCAAGGAAAGGTGCTTGATGGAAAAGCTCTGGATCAGCTAAGCGACAAAGAGCTGGAGCAAACAGCAGAAGATGTGTACGTCTTTGCCCGTGTATCACCTGAGCATAAACTGAGAATTGTGAAGGCCTATCAAAAAAATGGCCATATTGTCGCGATGACAGGTGATGGGGTGAATGATGCGCCAGCGATTAAACAAGCGGATATCGGCATATCCATGGGGATTACCGGAACAGACGTTGCCAAAGAAGCTTCTTCTCTTATTTTGCTTGATGACAACTTTGCGACCATTAAATCCGCTATTAAAGAGGGCCGGAATATTTATGAAAACATTCGCAAATTTGTCCGCTATTTGCTGGCATCGAATGTGGGAGAGATTTTGGTCATGCTGTTTGCGATGCTTCTTGCGCTTCCATTGCCTCTCGTTCCAATTCAAATTTTGTGGGTAAACCTTGTCACAGACGGCTTGCCGGCTATGGCACTTGGAATGGATAAACCAGAAGGCGATGTCATGAAGAGAAAGCCGCGCAACATGAAAGAGGGGATTTTTGCAAGAGGGCTTGGTTGGAAGGTCATATCAAGAGGGTTTCTGATCGGGATTGCCACTTTGTTAGCCTTTATGTTTGTGTATCACCGTGATCCGAACAATCTTCAATATGCGCAGACGGTTGCATTCAGCACACTCGTTTTGGCGCAGCTCATTCATGTGTTTGACTGCCGCAGTGAACGGTCTATTTTTGAACGCAATCCATTCGGGAATATGTACTTGATCGGCGCCGTTGTGTCTTCCCTTCTGCTGATGCTTGTGGTCATTTATTATCCGCCGCTTCAGCCGATTTTCAAAACGGTGGCAGTCGCACCAGTCGATTGGCTTCTGATCATCGGTATGTCTGCATTGCCAACTTTTTTACTGGCAGGATCACTTTTGACAAGAAAAAAATAATTGGTTATGGTATAATTTTGAGGTAATAGTGTCTGCTATTACCTTTTTCATTTTATTAATATGAAAGAATTGGGTGTTTTCACATGATACGCAGTATGACGGGATTCGGCCAAGCGAGTAAAACGGATGGTGAACTGACAGTGTCAGTTGAGCTAAAATCGGTCAATCACCGTTTTAAAGAGGTTCATGCCCGTTTGCCGAGGCCGCTTTTATATTTCGAAGATACATTAAAAAAAATCATTCTTCGTCACGTGCAGCGCGGTCGAATTGAGCTGTTTGTTACGATTGAAGGCGGTAAACTTGCAAGCCGGTCTTTACAGATTGACTGGCCGCTGCTTGATGAATATATGAAAGCCGCAAAAGACCTTGAGGACCGCTATCATATTTCAGGTATTCAGCATGCACATGACTTACTGAAGCTGGAACAGGCTGTTCAGGTGGAAGAGTCAGTCAGCCGTAATGAGCAGCTGGAGCATTTGCTGATAGACACTTGTGAAGAAGCTGTCAAGGAGCTTTGCTTTATGAGAGAGCAGGAGGGAACATCACTTCAAAAAGACTGTGAACTCAGGCTGTCTGAACTCGAGGCATTTACAGAAGAAATCAAAGTGTTTGCACCAGAGGTTGTGAGTCAGTACAAAGAACGATTGAATCAAAGATTGCAAGAATGGATCGGAGAGGCGCTTGAAGAGAGCAGGCTGATCACAGAGGCGGCCATTTTTGCTGATCGCTGTGACATTACAGAAGAGATTACCAGGCTGAAAAGTCATTTTCAGCAGTTCCAGCAAATTTTGACGCAAGGTGGCGCTGCCGGACGAAAGCTTGACTTTCTTGTACAGGAGCTCAACCGTGAAGTGAACACGATTGGATCTAAAGCAAACCATCACCATTTAACAAAGCTGGTGGTTGAAATGAAAAGCGCTATTGAAAAAATAAAAGAACAAGTGCAAAATATAGAATAGTCATTGTGTATGCTGTTTACAGTGCGTCTCTTTCGGCGAGACTAGAGACGTTTATATTACAGGGGGACGAAAGAAGATGACCATAAAGTTGATCAATATCGGATTTGGAAACATCATTTCAGCGAATCGGATGATTTCGATCGTCAGTCCGGAATCAGCACCGATTAAACGAATGATACAAGACGCAAGAGATCGAGGCATGCTCATTGATGCGACATACGGAAGAAGAACCCGTGCTGTTGTCATTATGGACAGTGACCATGTCATCTTATCTGCCGTTCAGCCTGAGACTGTCGCGCAAAGACTTTCTGTAAAAGAAGAAATCATAGATGAAGGGCAGGGGTAATACGCCATTATGAAAGAAAGAGGACTTTTAATCGTTCTCTCTGGACCTTCGGGAGTTGGAAAAGGAACGGTCAGACAAGCCATTTTCTCCCAGGAAGATACGAAATTTGAATACTCTATTTCTGTGACAACCCGCAAACCGCGTGAAGGTGAGAGAAATGGTGTTGATTATTTCTTTAAAACCAGGGAAGAATTTGAACATATGATTGAAAACAAAAAGCTGTTAGAATGGGCAGAGTATGTTGGGAATTACTACGGCACGCCTGTTGACTATGTAGAACAAACATTGAGCGAAGGAAAAGATGTTTTCCTTGAAATCGAAGTGCAAGGTGCACTTCAAGTAAGAGAAGCATTCCCAGAAGGTCTCTTTATTTTCCTTGCACCGCCAAGTCTTTCAGAACTTCAAAACCGCATTATTACACGCGGGACAGAATCTGAGGATCTCATCCGTAACCGAATGGCTGCTGCAAAAGAAGAAATTGAAATGATGGATGCTTATGACTATGTCGTTGAAAACGACGATGTCGAGCTTGCATGTGAAAGAATTAAAGCGATCGTCCTTGCAGAGCACCTGCGAAGAGACAGAGTCGCACCAAGATATAAAAAAATGCTGGGGGTAGAATAAACCATGTTAGATCCTTCAATTGACTCATTGATGAACAAACTTGACTCAAAATATACACTTGTCACAGTGTCTGCACGCCGTGCACGTGAAATGCAAATCCATCAAGATCAACAAATCGAAAACACAAAATCCTATAAATTTGTAGGGAAAGCTCTTGAAGAAATCGATGCTGGTCTTTTGACATTTGAAAAAGAAGAGCAAGAATAACATCGCTTCTGCTATGCAGATACGATACGTTCAAAAAAGTCAAAACTATGATTGGTTTTGACTTTTTTGAATTGTAGACGAATTTGTGAAAAAGGCCGTTAAGGGGGACAAACAAATGTTACAGTCGAAAAATATTTTACTCGGCGTCAGCGGAGGAATCGCCGTATATAAAGCAGCTGCACTCACTAGTAAACTCGTACAGGCAGGCGCAAACGTAAGAGTGATTATGACAGAATCTGCCCGTGAGTTTGTGTCTCCGCTCACCTTCCAAGCCCTATCTCGGCATGAGGTGTATGTGGATACATTTAAAGAAAATAATCCAAAAGTCATAGCGCATATTGATGTAGCTGACTGGGCCGATCTCATTCTTGTTGCCCCTGCAACAGCACATACCATTGGTAAAATGGCCGCAGGACTTGCTGATGATATGCTCACAACGACCTTGCTTGCTTCAACAGCTCCTGTATGGGTTGCACCGGCTATGAATGTGCACATGTATGACCATCCAGCTGTCAAGCGAAACATCCGCACTTTATATGAAGACGGCTACCGGTTTATAGAGCCAAGTGAAGGCTATTTAGCATGCGGCTACATTGGAAAAGGACGCTTAGAGGAGCCTGAAAAAATTGTTGAACACATCCGTGCGTTTTTTGATGAGCCAACCAGCTTGCCGCTTTCAGGCAAAAAAGTCGTGGTCACAGCTGGTCCTACACGAGAAGTGATCGACCCTGTTCGTTTCCTTTCAAATCGATCTTCTGGGAAAATGGGCTATGCCATTGCAGAAGCTGCCGAGCAAATGGGGGCTGATGTCACGCTCATTTCAGGACCTGTTTCGTTAACTGCACCTGAGCATGTGAATGTGGTGCAAGTGGAATCGGCTGAGGAGATGTATCAAGCAGCGTTAGAGGTGTACGAGTCAGCAGATATAGTGATTAAATCAGCAGCCGTTGCCGATTATACGCCTGTCACGACGTATTCTCATAAAATGAAAAAACAAGACGGTGAACTAGCGGTTGAATTTAAGCGGACGAAAGATATTTTAAAAGAGCTTGGGAAAAGAAAAGAACATCAGGTGCTAGTCGGCTTTGCAGCTGAGACGCAGGATGTAGAATACTATGCAAAAAAGAAAATCGAATCCAAGCATTTAGATATGATTGTCGCGAACAATGTTGCAGCAGAGGGCGCAGGCTTTGGCACAGATACGAATGTCGCAGCATTGATCAAAGCAGACGGAACAAAAAAAGAGCTGCCAATGATGAGCAAAAAAGACCTTGCCTTTGAAATCTTACAGGAGGCAAAGCAGCTGCTGCCAAAAGAGCGTGATCGAGCATGATTGCTGAAGTGATCGTCGATGTCACAACGAAAGCCATTGACAGGCCATTTGACTATCGTGTGCCAGACCGCTTTAAAGGCCTTGTCAAGGCTGGTATGAGGGTAGTGGTTCCTTTTGGCCCAAGGAAAATTCAAGGGTTTGTGACAAAAATCAAAGAAGAAACAGACGTACAGTCAGGAAATATCAAGGACATTGTCGATTTATTTGATTTATCTCCTGTTCTGACAGATGAGCTATTGGAGCTTTCCCACTGGCTGACGGAAAAAACATTGTCCTATCATATTACGGCGCTTCAATCGATGCTTCCAGCAGCGATGAAAGCAAAATATGAAAAAGAAATTCAGGTGTTATCAGCTGAGGAACTTCCGCAGTCATTGAAAGAGCTTTTCGGTCAGCAAGAGAGCATCCTTTACGCTGACATTCCGCCTGAACAGCTGAAGCCTATTCAAAAGCATGTCCAAAAAGGTCATCTAGAAGTCAGATATCACGTCTCACAAAAATCCGGAAAGAAAAAGGTGCGGACACTTCAGGTAGCAGTTACGAAAGAAAAACTTGAAGAAAAGCAGGAACAGTTAAAGAAAAATGCGGTGAAACAGAAGGCGCTGCTTACCTTTTTATTTCAAGCGAATGAAACGACGTTTTTAGCAAAAGATTTGCAGCAGCAAACAGGTGCTAGTTCTCAAACGATAAAAGCCTTGATTCAAGAAGGTCTGTTAACAGAAAGCTATGAAGAGATTTATCGAGATCCTTATCGGGATAGGGAGTTTACACCATCTACTCCTCTTGATCTCACAACAGAGCAAGCAGAAGCGGCAAAACCCATTCATCAAGCAGTGAGCGATGAAAAACATGAAACGTTTTTACTGCACGGGGTCACAGGAAGCGGTAAAACCGAAATTTATTTGCAGACGATTGATCATGTCCTCCAAAAGGGAAAAGAAGCGATCGTCCTAGTTCCTGAAATTTCATTAACGCCTCAAATGGTCCAGCGTTTTAAAGAGCGCTTCGGCTCCAATGTGGCTGTCCTTCATAGCGGCTTATCGACTGGGGAAAAATACGATGAATGGCGGAAAATCCACCGCAAGGAAGTCAAACTTGTCGTTGGCGCAAGATCGGCTGTTTTTGCCCCGTTTGAGAATTTAGGAATGATCATTATAGATGAAGAACACGAATCTTCATATAAACAAGAAGAAATGCCTCGGTATCATGCGAAAGATGTGGCCATTGAACGAGCAGGGCGGCACCAATGTCCGGTTGTATTAGGCAGTGCAACGCCTTCACTTGAGTCATATGCGCGTGCGAAAAAGGGTGTGTATACACTGCTGACGCTCAAACGGCGCGTCAATCAGCAGCAGCTGCCGCACGTTTCTTTAATTGATATGAGAGAAGAATTAAGAAACGGCAACCGCTCCATGTTCTCAGAAGAATTAATGCTCAGGTTAAAAGAAGTACTTGAAAGGAAAGAGCAGGCGGTTTTATTTCTCAATAAAAGAGGTTATTCATCCTTTGTGATGTGCCGGGATTGCGGATATGTGGAACAATGTCCTCATTGTGAGATCTCTCTCACTTATCACCGCTTTCAAAAACGGCTGAAGTGCCATTACTGCGGTCACGAAGCTCCTGTACCTGCAGAATGTCCAGAATGCCATAGTGAGCATATTCGCTATTTTGGTACAGGCACGCAGCGTGTGGAAGAAGAGCTGACGAAGGTATTGCCAGAAGCAAGGGTCATCCGAATGGATGTAGATACAACCTCTCGGAAAGGTGCGCACGAAAAGCTTCTTACGTCCTTTGGTAATAAAGAAGCAGACATTCTGCTTGGGACGCAAATGATTGCAAAAGGATTAGACTTCCCAGATGTTACACTTGTCGGTGTCCTTAGTGCGGATACGTCTCTTCACATCCCTGATTTTCGTTCAAGTGAAAAAACGTTTCAGCTTCTTACACAAGTAAGCGGACGTGCGGGACGTCATGAAAAAGCGGGGTCAGTCATTATTCAATCATATACACCTTCGCATTATAGTATTGAATTAACCAAACAGCATGATTATGAAGCCTTTTATGAGCAGGAGATGTTGCACCGTCGTCATCAGTCCTATCCGCCATTTTATTTTTTGGCGATGGTGACTGTATCACATGAAGAAGTGACAAAGGCAGCGCATGTCACAGACAAAATTGTTCAGTTCCTGAAAATGAATTGTGCACCGAATACAAGAATTCTCGGTCCTGCTGCTTCTCCGATCGCTAAGATCAAAGATAGATATCGATATCAATGCGTGATAAAATACAAAAGGGAAAATGAACTGGCAAGTTTATTACGAAAAATACAAGATCATTATCAAAAAGAAATGGAACAAAAACAGTTGATGATATCAATCGATATGAATCCATATATGATGATGTAAAACGGAGGTCTTTTCGTGGCAATCAAACCGATAGTCTTACATCCTGCAGACGTGCTTGAAAAACAAACAGAGCTTGTTGATACATTCGATAAAAAACTCAAAAAACTGCTGGATGATATGTATGATACAATGCTTGAACTAGATGGAGTCGGCCTAGCCGCACCACAAATCGGCATCTCAAAAAGAATCGCCGTGGTCGATATCGGAGAAGATTCTGGGAGGATTGACTTAGTAAATCCTGAGATTCTTGAAGTGGAAGGGAGCCAGACAGACATTGAAGGCTGCCTGAGCTTTCCATCTTTGTACGGAACGGTTGAAAGACCAAATTATGTGAAGGTGAAAGCCTTTGATAAGAAAGGCAAACCATTTACAATAGAAGCAGAAGGATTTTTAGCAAGAGCTTTATTGCATGAAATTGATCACTTAGACGGCGTATTATTCACGTCGAAGATCATTCAAACGTATACAGAAAAAGAACTTGCGGAAATGGAAGGGTGAAGAAAATGGCACGTATCGTATTTATGGGAACCCCTGATTTCTCAGTACCTGTGCTGCAAACACTTATAACAGAAGGATACGAAGTTGTCGGGGTCGTCACACAGCCAGATCGCCCGAAAGGCAGAAAACGAGTGCTCACGCCGCCTCCTGTAAAAGTAGAAGCCTTAAAACACGGCATTCCAGTTTTACAGCCTGAAAAGGTACGTCTTGATGAAGAAATTGATAAAGTGCTTGCGTTAAAGCCAGATTTGATCGTAACAGCAGCATTCGGACAAATTTTGCCAAAAAGATTACTTGATGAACCTGAATTTGGCTGTATCAACGTTCATGCCTCACTGCTGCCAGAACTAAGAGGCGGTGCACCGATCCATTATGCGATCCTGCAAGGCAAAAAGAAAACAGGCGTGACGATCATGTATATGGTAGAAAAGCTTGATGCAGGTGACATGATTAGCAAAGTAGAAGTAGAAATTGATGAATTAGACAACGTCGGAACACTGCACGATAAATTAAGTGTGGCTGGTGCGGCCTTATTAAAAGACACAGTTCCAAATGTGTTAAGCAGGTCTATCTCGCCAATTCCGCAAAATGAAGAGGCAGCAACGTATGCACCAAATATTAAGCGGGAGCAGGAAAGGTTAGACTGGACCAAGCCAGGAGAAGAGCTTTACAACCAAGTTCGCGGCTTAAATCCATGGCCAGTTGCCTATACTGAATGGAACGGTGCTAACTTAAAAGTATGGGAAGCGAAAAAAGTTCCGCTTCAAGCACCAGAAGAACCTGGGAAAGTGATTGAGCTTCAAAAAGAAGGACCAGTCGTTGGAACAGGAAATCAGCAAGGCCTTTTATTAACGAGTGTACAGCCCGCTGGAAAGAAAAAAATGAGCGGTGAAGACTTCTTAAGAGGCGCAAATATCGAAATTGGACAGAAATTAGGGCTAATCAATGAAGAAAAGTAATGTGAGAGAAGTAGCGCTAGACGCTTTAATCAAACTCGAACAAAATCAAGCCTACAGTAACTTGCTTTTGCAGTCAGTGATGAAAGAGAAAGAACTCTCCGATCAAGACAAACCGCTATTAACAGAACTTGTATACGGTACACTGCAAAACAAGCTGGCACTTGATTATATGCTCACACCCTTTGTGAAAAAACCGCAAAAAGTGGCTCCATGGGTGATGCAGCTTTTGCGGATGTCTCTTTATCAGATGGTTTATCTTGAAAAAATTCCAGATCGTGCAGCCATCCATGAAGCAGTGGAACTAACGAAAAAGCGCGGACATAAAGGTATTTCTTCACTAGTCAACGGCGTTCTTCGTTCTGTGCAAAGAGAAGGCGTGCCATCATTTGATGCGATCAAAGATCCGGTCAAGCGGCTCTCAATAGAGACAAGCCATCCATTGTGGCTCGTACAAGAATGGGTGGAGGCGTACGGTTTTGAAGCAGCAGAAAGCATGTGCCGTATTCATTTAGTCCCGCCAAAGCAGACATTGCGTGTCAATCAAATGAAAAAAAACCGCACTGCACTGCAGCAAGAACTCATGGATGCAGGAATTGAGACAGAGCTCGGCGACCTATCTGAGGATGCACTCAAACTCATGAAAGGATCTATCGTATCTACTCCTTTCTTTCAAGAGGGCTTTGTCACGATTCAAGATGAAAGTTCCATGCTTGTCGCAAGAGCGCTGGATCCTCAGCCGGGAGAAATGGTGCTTGATGCCTGTGCCGCCCCTGGTGGTAAATCAACACATATTGCAGAGCGAATGAACGATGAGGGGAACATTGTGTCTCTTGATTTACATGAGCACAAAGTAAAACTGATCAAACAGGCGGCAAAGCGTCTAAACTTAACGCATATTGAGGCAAAAGCGCTTGATGCAAGAAAAGCATCCGACCATTATGATGATGCTTCGTTTGACCGTATTCTTATTGATGCACCATGTTCAGGTTTTGGCGTCATCAGACGAAAACCAGATATGAAATATACAAAGTCCTCGGAAGACTCAGCAAGACTTGCGACAATTCAGCAATCGATCTTGCATGAAACAGCCCAGCTGCTAAAGCCAGGCGGAACCCTTGTATACAGTACATGTACAATGGATCCAACAGAAAATCAACAAGTGATTCATGCGTTTTTACAAGAACACCAAGACTTCGAACCCGATCTATCTCTTAATGAACGGCTGCCTGAGCAGGTTGCTCCGTTTGTTCAAAACGGAAGTGTACAAATTCTTCCTCATTATTTCGGAACAGATGGTTTCTTTATTTGCAGCATGAGAAAGAAGGGATAAAAAATGACAGAACAAAAACAAAAAGTAAGAAAAGAACTGAAAACAGACATGCCGTCGATCTACTCGTTTGAGCTAAATGAAATCAAAGACTGGTTAAAGGAACAAGGCGAGAAGCCTTTCCGTGCAACACAAATTTTTGAGTGGCTTTATGAAAAACGCGTCACGTCCTTTGATGAAATGTCTAACCTTTCAAAGGAATTAAGAGAAAAATTAAAAGATCAATTCGCCATCACGACTTTAAAAACAGTGATCAAACAAACTTCTCAAGATGGAACGATCAAGTTCTTATTTGAATTACACGATGGCTATACCATTGAAACCGTGCTGATGCGCCACGAATATGGCAACTCTGTCTGCGTCACAACACAGGTTGGCTGCCGGATTGGTTGTACATTCTGTGCATCTACACTTGGCGGTTTGAAACGTAACCTTGAAGCAGGAGAAATTGTGGCCCAAGTATTGAAAGTACAACAGGCGCTTGATGAAACAGATGAACGCGTCAGCTCAGTTGTCATCATGGGTATTGGCGAACCGTTTGATAACTTTGATGAAATGCTTGCATTCCTTAAAATCATTAACCATGACAACGGTTTAAATATTGGTGCACGTCATATTACCGTTTCGACGAGCGGGATCATTCCAAAGATTTATCAATTTGCGGATGAGCAAATGCAAATCAACTTTGCTGTCTCCCTGCACGCACCAAATACTGAAATTCGAAGCCGCCTCATGCCAATCAATAAGGCATACAAGCTGCCAAAATTAATGGAAGCTATCGAATACTACATTCAAAAAACAGGCAGACGCGTGAGCTTTGAATACGGTCTGTTTGGCGGAGTCAATGATCAAGTCCATCACGCAGAAGAACTTGCTGATTTATTAAAAGGAATCAAATGCCATGTAAACCTCATCCCGGTGAACTATGTACCAGAAAGAGATTACGTGAGAACACCAAGAGAACAAATCTTCCTATTTGAAAAAACGCTGAAAGAACGAGGAGTAAACGTAACGATTAGACGAGAGCAAGGCCATGATATTGATGCTGCTTGCGGTCAGCTAAGAGCGAAGGAGCGTCAGGAAGAGACGAGGTGACGAATGTTGATAAGGGCAGCCTTTCAAACCGATACAGGAAAAGTCCGTCAGCATAATGAAGATGATGCAGGTATTTTTGAAGCAAAAGAAGACACACTTCTAGCTGTTGTAGCAGATGGAATGGGAGGTCATCTTGCTGGTGATGTAGCCAGCAAGATGGCAGTTTCTTCTTTAAAAGAATACTGGCAGGAAACATCTTCAATTCCAAATAAACCAGCCGATCAAGAAAATTGGTTAATCTCAAAAATTAGCGATATTAATGACCAAGTATACGAACATGCGAAAAACAATGAGGAGTGCCAAGGAATGGGGACGACCATCGTTTGTGCGCTCGTTCATTTGCAAACGGTCACAATAGCCCATATTGGTGACAGCCGCTGCTATTTGCTAAGAGAAGGCGCGCTGACCCAATTAACAGATGATCACTCACTAGTGAATGAGTTAGTGAAAACAGGAGAGATTTCAAAAGCGGATGCAGAATATCATCCAAGAAAAAATGTGCTGACCAAAGCGTTAGGAACGGATAAACACGTTCAAATTGATGCAAGAACTTTTGAAGTGGATCCAGGAGATCAAATTTTGCTTTGCTCAGACGGATTATCGAATAAAGTAGAAGAAGAACATTTGATTCAGATTTTATCGCAAACAACCGCACCAGATAAAAAAGTGACAGAGTTAGTTCAAACAGCGAATGACAACGGCGGTGAAGATAACATTACAGCAGTACTGTTAGAAATCTCCTCCCAAACAGAGGAGGGTGACAGCAAGTGTTGATCGGAAAAAGGATCAGCGGCCGTTATCAAATTCTTCGCGCCATAGGCGGAGGCGGAATGGCCAACGTTTATTTGGCGGAGGATATGATTTTAGATCGCGAAGTGGCGATTAAAATTTTACGGTTTGACTTTGCAAGCGATGATGATTTTATTAGACGGTTCCGGAGAGAAGCGCAATCAGCAGCCAGCTTAGATCATCCGAATATTGTCAGTATCTACGATGTAGGAGAAGAAGATGACATTTATTATATTGTCATGGAATATGTCGAAGGGATGACGCTGAAAGAATACATACACGCCAATGGACCGCTTCATCCAAAAGAAGCAATTCGCATCATGGAGCAAGTCGTTGCGGCGATGGAAGAAGCCCATGCGAAACAGCTCGTCCATCGAGACATTAAGCCTCACAATATATTAATAGACAACTTGGGGAATATCAAAGTCACTGATTTTGGCATTGCCATGGCACTTAGCTCAGCGACGATTACCCATACGAATTCTGTTCTTGGCTCCGTGCATTATTTGTCCCCAGAGCAAGCGCGTGGCGGTCTTGCAACGAAAAAGTCAGACATTTATTCACTTGGTATTGTTCTTTATGAGTTGATTTCAGGACGCATGCCATTTGAAGGAGAATCCGCTGTCAGTGTCGCACTGAAGCATTTGCAATCAGAGCCGCCATCTGTGAGAAGGTGGAATCCTTCTGTACCACAAAGCGTGGAGAACATCATTTTAAAAGCGATGGCCAAAGATCCATTCTATCGATACGAAGATGCATCTGAAATGCAAAAAGACTTAAAAACGGCTTTTGACCCTGCAAGACTAAAAGAAAAGCGCTTTGTCATTGAAGAAGATCATGAAGCAACAAAAGCCATTCCTATTATAAAAGATCATCAAGTCGATCAAGACAATGAAAAAACAGCCGTCCACCCGGTTCAAAAACCAAAGAAAAAAGAGAAACAAAAGCCGAAGAAAAAACGGAAAAAATGGCCGTGGATTGTAGCATCGATCTTATTTGTTTTGACGGCTGCGACCATTTTAGCGATCACGGTCTTCCCAGGATTACTCTTTCCAAAGGATGTAGAGGTGACCGATGTTTCTGGCATGACGGTTGAAAAAGCGGAAGACACCTTGAAGAAAGCCGGATTTACCGTCGCTTCTGAACCCATTGATATTGCCGACGAGAAGATTGAAAAAGGGCTGGTTGTCAAAACAGACCCGAAAATTGGAACAAAGGTAAAAGAAGGGACAGAAATTCAGCTTTATCAAAGTACAGGTAAAGAAAAAACCGAATTACCTGATGTAACAGGTGAAAAGGTCGAGAAAGCAAAAGAACTATTAGAGAAAAAAGGGTTTAAACAGGTTGTTGTAGAGGAAGTGAATGATAATGACACAGAATCAGGCATTGTCATGGAACAGAAACCTTCCGCGAATACAGAACTTGTCGCAGCAGATGAAGAAGTCACATTGACCGTCAGTATAGGCCCTGCCGATATTACCTTACGGGATTTAACGACGTATAGTAAACAGGCCGCATCAAATTATTTAGAGGATAATGGACTAAAGCTAGATGAAAAAGAAGCATATTCTGACGATGTGCCAAAAGGTGAGGTCATGAAGCAGGAACCGGGAGCGGGGACAGCTGTTAAACCTGGTGATACGGTTAAAATTACGTTCTCCCTTGGACCAAAAGAGAAACCAGCCAAAACAGTGACTGAAAAGATTGCGATCCCATATGAACCAGAAACAGAAGGACAAGAAATGAATGTTCAAATATCCATTGACGATGCAGAACATAGCATTTCTGATTTATATGAAACCTTTAAAATCACTGCGCCCACTGAGCGAACGATTAAATTTAAGATAGAACCTGGTCAAAAAGGATACTATCAGGTGACTGTGGATGATAAAGTAGTAAGCTCCAAAACGATTGAATACCCTGATGATGAATAAAGGAGGGACTTTATGCCTGAGGGCAAAATTATTAAAGCATTAAGCGGATTTTATTATGTGCTGGATGAGTCTTTAGAAAGTGGCAAAGTAATTCAGTGTAGAGCAAGAGGGATTTTTCGTAAAAACAAAATAACCCCTCTTGTTGGAGATTATGTCGTCTATCAAGCAGATAACGATAAGGAAGGCTATTTGCTTGAAGTAAAAGAGCGGACAAACGAGCTGATTCGGCCGCCTATTAGCAACGTTGATCAAGCGGTGCTCGTTTTCTCAGCAGCGGAGCCAACCTTTAGTACATCGCTGTTAGACAGATTCCTAGTGCTTGTTGAAGAGAGCCAGATTGAACCGATAATCTGCATCACAAAAATGGACTTGCTGAAAACAGAGCAAGAGCGAGAAGCGATTCAAGCCTATGCAGAAGACTATCGCCAAATTGGATACGACGTTCATTTAACATCTACGATCGAAGGGGATGGAATTGAAAAGCTGACTCCGCATTTCCATCACAAGATTACTGTATTTGCAGGTCAATCAGGTGTAGGGAAGTCTTCTCTCTTAAATGCGATGAGTCCTGATTTAGCACTGAAAACAAACGATATTTCCTCCCATCTTGGCAGGGGGAAACATACAACAAGACATGTGGAACTCATTCGAACGGCTGAAGGGCTTATTGCCGATACACCGGGATTCAGCTCACTTGAATTTACAGGTATTGAAGCGGAAGATTTAGGGCTCTATTTCTTAGAAATCAGAGAGAAGAGTGCAGAATGTAAATTCAGGGGCTGTTTGCACGTAAAAGAGCCTGGATGTGCGGTAAAAGAGGCAGTAGAAGACGATCGCATCAGAGAGTATCGCTATCAGCATTATTTAGAGTTTTTAACTGAAATTAAAGACAGAAAGCCGAGGTACTAAATCATGGTTTATATTGCCCCATCCATTTTATCAGCCGATTTTGCCAATCTGGAGAAAGATATCCGTGATGTGGAACAAGGTGGAGCGGATTATATTCATATTGATGTGATGGACGGTCATTTTGTACCGAATATGACATTTGGACCAAATGTAGTGGAGGCGATCAGGCCGCATACAAAGCTGCCGCTCGATGTTCACTTAATGATTGAGCAGCCAGACCAGTATATCCCTGCATTTGCAAAAGCGGGCGCTGATATTATTTCTGTCCATGTTGAGGCGTGTCCACACTTGCATCGCACGATTCAGCATATAAAAGAACAAGGTGTCAAAGCAGGGGTTGTTTTAAACCCGCACACACCCGTTTCTCAAATCGCGCATGTATTAGAGGATGTTGACCTCGTCTTATTCATGACGGTGAACCCTGGTTTTGGCGGACAGGCGTTTATTCCTTCTGTTCTCTCAAAGGTAAAAGAAGTAAAGACACTTAGTGAACAAAAAGGCTTAACTGATTTACTCATTGAAATAGATGGCGGTGTCAATGTAGAGACAGCAAAGAGCTGCAAAGAGGCAGGCGCTAATCTACTTGTTGCCGGCTCAGCGGTATATGGGAAAGATGACCGCGCGGCGGCCATTCAGGCCATTCGAGAAGCATAAGAAAAAGAACCAAAGATCACAATGACTTTGGTTCTTTTTCAATGGAGAGGAGCGTAATCATGCACATACATATCGTAGCCGGCGGTCCTTTTGCGTACATCCCGCCGCTTGATCATGAAGCATCTGAGGAGGACATTCTCTGGGTCGGCGTAGATCGGGGAACCCTTTTCTTACTAGAGCACGGCATTGTACCTGACAGAGCATTTGGTGATTTTGATAGTGTGACAGAAGAAGAGCTTCATGAACTGAAAAAGAAATTGCCTGCACTCAATCTATTTCAGGCAGAGAAAGATGAAACGGATTTAGAACTTGCGCTGAACTGGTCTTTGCGTCAGAATCCAGCACATATTCAAATTTACGGCATCACAGGCGGAAGAGCAGATCATTTTCTTGGGAATATCCATCTCCTTTACAAAGGCATTCAGCATAAACAGAGCATGACCCTTGTAGATAAACAAAATATCATTCAAATGTTTGGACCTGGTACATACGAAATCAAACAAAACCCGGATAAAAAATATGTGTCGTTTTTGCCCTTCGGTACATCGGTTGAAAAGCTGACATTAAAAGGTTTCAAATATCCTCTGAAAAATTGTCATATTGAGCCTGGTTCCACACTATGTATTAGTAACGAACTCATCCACTCAAATGGTACTTTTTCTTTTCATGAAGGCATATTAATAATGGTAAGAAGCAAAGATTGACCAACCTATCAATGTGGATGGCTGATTAAGCTCAATTGTGCTGCAAGCGGTACTTTTAGGAGGGGGACAAAATGAAATTTTATACAATCAAACTGCCTAGATTTCTTGGCGGCATTGTCCGTGCGATGCTTGGTTCATTTAAGAAAGATTAATGAGTAATCTCCTTTATTTCCACATAAAAACGCCTGCTACAGTTAAATGTAGCAGGCGTTTACTCTTGCTTATACACGCTCAACTTTACCAGATTTCAAAGCTCGAGCTGATACATATACTCTTTTAGGCTTACCGTCCACTAGAATACGAACTTTTTGAAGGTTCGCGCCCCATGTACGTTTTGTAGAGTTCATTGCGTGAGAACGGTTGTTCCCAGCTTTTGTTTTTCTGCCTGTAATAACGCATTTACGTGCCATTTGTTTCCCTCCTAACTGCGAAAACATCATCATATTCTTCATATACGTACTTAGAGATGCCTCAAGATACTTTAATAATTTACCACAGCTTCAAGGGGTTTGCAAGGATTGTTTACTCCTCTTTCAAGAAAAATACCTTGACATCTTGATAAAAAATCAAGGCTATAGTATAAGTAGGATTGGGTCGGATTGAATGATTTCTTTTAAAAAGAAGGGTCTTATAGTAAAATAGTGATAACTCAGGGCAATTTCTCAAAAAGGGGGAACCAATGTGTCCATTGAACTTAGAACGAAATACGGACAAATTGATATATCAAATGAAGTCATTGCAATGGTGGCAGGAGGCGCTGCGATCGATTGCTATGGTATTGTTGGCATGGCGTCCAAAAATCAAATAAAGGACGGCTTGACGGATATTCTCCGCAAAGAGAACTTCAGCCGGGGTGTTCTTGTGCGTCAAAAAGAAGATCGCATTCATATTGATATGTACATCATCGTCAGCTACGGTACAAAAATATCAGAAGTCGCACATAATGTTCAAACGAAAGTCAAATATACGATTCATCACACGATTGGACTTTCAGTTGACTCAGTCAACATTTATGTACAAGGAGTAAAAGTTACGAACCCGTAGTAAGGAGGAAATATATTGTCTATTAGAAATCTGGGTGGCCGCTCATTTGCAAAAATGATTCTTGCAGGTGCTCACCATCTTTCTCAAAACGCACAAATTGTTGATGCGTTAAATGTTTTTCCAGTGCCAGACGGAGACACGGGGACAAATATGAATTTGTCAATGACTTCAGGGGCAAAAGCAGTTGAAGAAACAAATACCGATCACATTGGTAAGGTCGGGGTGGCTCTGTCAAAAGGGCTGTTAATGGGGGCAAGAGGAAACTCAGGTGTGATCCTGTCTCAGCTCTTCAGAGGTTTCAGCAAAAATATAGAACAAAAAGAAACAATTGATGCAAAAGAATTTGCGCTTGCCTTGCAGGCCGGTGTTGATACAGCATATAAAGCCGTCATGAAACCGATTGAAGGAACCATCTTAACGGTTGCAAAAGACGCAGCAAAGAAAGCGGTTGCTGTTTCAGCAACAGAAGACCAAATCGATCGTGTGCTTGAATTAACGATTGAGGAAGCAAGAGCATCACTAGACCGCACACCAGATCTCCTTCCTGTTTTAAAAGAAGTCGGCGTTGTAGATAGCGGCGGTAAAGGACTTCTTTGTGTATATGAAGGTTTCCTTGCTTCATTAAGAGGAGAAGAGCTTCCTCCTAAAACGGCCTCTTTGCCAACATTAAAAGAATTAGTGAGTGCAGAGCATCATAAAAGTGCACAAAGCCATATGAACACAGAAGATATTGAATTTGGCTATTGTACAGAATTTATGGTGAAATTCGAAGAAGACAAACAGTCCTTTGACGAAAATGCCTTCAGAGAAGAATTAAGCGAATTCGGAGATTCACTTCTTGTGGTATCTGATGATACGCTTGCAAAAGTTCATATTCATGCAGAGCAGCCAGGGGATGTCTTATCATATGCACAGCGCTACGGCAGCTTAATTAATATGAAAATTGAAAACATGAGAGAGCAGCATAGCTCGATCGTCAATGAAGAAAAAGATCACTCGCCTGCTGCACCAAAAGCAACAGCTGCTGAAAAACAGCGTTTTGGAGTAGTGAGTGTCGCAATGGGAGAAGGGATTGCTGACTTGTTTAAAAGTATCGGAGCATCCGTCGTCATTGAAGGCGGACAGACAATGAATCCGAGCACAGAAGACATTGTCAAAGCAATTGATAGCATTCATGCCGAAACCGTCTTTATCTTACCTAATAATTCTAATATTGTCATGGCAGCTAAACAGGCGGCAACTGTCTCAAGTCGTGAGGTCGTTGTTATTCCGACAAAGACCGTTCCTCAAGGAATGTCGGCACTTCTTTCTCTAAATGAAGCAGCTTCAAATGAAGACAATGAAGCAGCGATGTTAGAAGCGATTGATCATGTGAAAAGCGGCCAAATTACCTTTGCAGTGAGAGATACCCAAATTGATGGGATCGACATTGCCAAAGGCGATTATATGGGCCTATACAATGGAAAAATCACCTTAACAGCTAAAAATCAATTAGATGCAGCAAAAGAGCTTTTGACCCAAATGGTGACAGAAGATGATGAGATTGTCACAATCATCAAAGGGGAAGATGCATCATCTGATGAGATGGAAGCTTTAGAAGCATATATTGAAGAAACATTTGAAGATGTAGAAGTTGAAGTCCACGATGGAAAACAGCCGCTTTATTCATATATTTTGGCTGTTGAATAAAGAAAGAAGGGCACATGAAGCCCTTCTTCTTCTTTTGCATTTTTTTACTATGTGTTCATTCGTCAAATGAGTTGCGGGAATCGAATGAATCCATTAGTCTAAAGGGAGTAACAAACCAATCTGTGATTGGTGATGAGAGGGGAAGACCTATGAAATTTAGAAGTGTGTTTGATATTATTGGACCCGTCATGATTGGTCCATCAAGTTCGCACACGGCGGGTGCGGCTCGTATTGGAAGAGTGGCTCGCAGCTTGTTCGGAAGAGAACCGAAACGAATTACTGTATCGTTTTATGGCTCTTTTAAAGATACGTATAAAGGACACGGGACAGATGTAGCCATTATCGGCGGTGTTCTTGACTTTGATACATTTGATGAACGAATTAAAACAGCGATCGATATTGCAAAAAGCAAAGAAATCGACATTGAGTTTAAAGAAGAAGATGCGGTGCCAGCGCATCCAAATACAGCAAAAGTAGAAATTTCAGATGCGAATGGAAGCCTTGAATTAATCGGGATTTCCATTGGCGGAGGTAAAATTGAAATCACAGAATTAAATGGCTTTGAACTGAGACTCTCAGGGAATCACCCGGCCATTCTTGTGGTTCATAACGACCGTTACGGGACGATTGCAGCAGTTGCCAATGTGTTAGCGAAATTCGCCATCAACATTGGTCATATGGAAGTGGCACGTAAAGAGGTCGGGCAAGAAGCACTCATGACGATTGAAGTGGATCAGAATATTGATCCAGCGGTTTTAACAGAGCTTGAGACGCTGCCAAACATTATTCAAGTCACACAAATTGCAGAGTAACAACAAGGAGGTTATGTATGATGTTTAAAAACGTCAAAGAACTCGTGCAGCTAACAGAAGAACGGAATACCTCCATTTCAGAAATTATGATTACTCAAGAAATGGAAGTGACAGGGAAGTCACGTGAAGACATTTTCTCGCAGATGTACCGCAACCTAGAAGTGATGGAACAGGCCGTTGAAAACGGACTGAAAGGTGTGAAATCATTATCTGGTTTAACAGGCGGGGATGCGGTGAAACTTCAAGCATATATCGCATCAGGCAAAACATTGTCTGGTCATACCATTTTAGATGCTGTCAGTAAGGCAGTGGCAACAAATGAAGTGAACGCAGCAATGGGAACGATCTGTGCAACGCCTACAGCTGGCTCAGCAGGTGTTGTGCCAGGAACGCTCTTTGCGGTGAAAGAAACATTAAAGCCAACAAAGGAACAAATGGTCAGATTCCTATTTACATCTGGTGCATTTGGTTTTGTTGTGGCCAATAACGCAAGTATCTCTGGTGCAGCAGGCGGCTGTCAGGCAGAAGTAGGATCTGCATCAGGTATGGCAGCAGCAGCCATTGTAGAAATGGCAGGCGGTACGCCGCAGCAATCCGCTGAAGCTATGGCCATCACCCTAAAAAATATGCTAGGTCTTGTTTGCGATCCAGTCGCAGGACTTGTGGAAGTACCATGTGTGAAACGAAACGCAATGGGCGCTTCTAATGCGATGATTGCAGCAGATATGGCACTTGCCGGCATTACAAGCCGCATCCCTTGTGATGAAGTCATTGATGCGATGTACAAAATTGGTCAAACGATGCCAACCGCTCTTCGTGAGACCGCACAAGGCGGACTAGCTGCAACACCGACAGCAAGGGAGCTTGAAAAGAAGATTTTCGGAGGTGTGACCTCATCTCGTGATACAGAAATTGCAAGATAAGATCTCTGCCCTAAAAGGGATTGGAGAAGAAACAGAAAAAACCCTAAATGAACTTGGAATCTACAAAGTAGCCGATTTACTCGGCTACTTTCCTTATCGATATGACGACTATGAGCTTCGCAACTTAGAAGAAGTCAGGCATGACGAACGTGTCACAGTTGAAGGAAAAGTGCACAGTGAGCCCGTTCTCACCTATTATGGAAAAAAACGAAGCAGGCTGACATTCAGGCTGCTTGTCGGTCGTTTTTTGATTACAGCCATATGCTTCAATCGACCTTATTTAAAACGAAGTCTTGTTTTAGGCGATACGGTATCCGTCACAGGGAAGTGGGATAAAAACCGGCAATCCATTATGGTTCAGGAATTTAAAAAAGGAACACACGAACAAGATGGCAGTATAGAACCTGTTTATTCGGTCAAAGAAAATGTAACCGTGAAAATGATGAGACGATTTGTAAAACAAGCGTTGTCACTCTATGTAGACCATGCAGAAGATCCACTGCCAAAGCAGCTTGTAGCTGCTTATAAACTCATGTCTTATCAAGAAGCACTAAAAACCATTCATCTCCCTGAAACGAGAGACTCGCTCAAGCAAGCAAGACGACGCTTCGTGTACGAGGAATTTCTCATCTTCCAGCTGAAGATGCAGGCGATCAGAAAAAAAGAACGAGAAAAAACATCAGGCATCCAGCATCCGTTCTCAAAAGAGGCGGTCTTTGAGTTTGTTCATAGCCTGCCGTTCCCGCTGACAAAAGCACAATCAAGAGTGCTGGATGAAATTATGTCAGATATGGCATCCCCGTACCGGATGAACCGGCTTCTTCAAGGGGATGTTGGATCGGGGAAAACAGCTGTAGCGGCAATTGCCCTTTATGCCGCCCATTTATCCGGCTTTCAAGGTGCGCTGATGGTGCCAACTGAAATTTTGGCTGAACAGCATGCCGATTCACTGTATCAGCTATTTGAAAAATGGGGGCTAAATATTGCTCTTTTGACGAGTTCAGTGAAAGGAAAGCGCCGCAGAGAACTGCTTGAACGTCTGAAAGAGGGAGAAATTGATATTTTAGTCGGCACGCATGCCCTTATCCAGGACGAAGTGGAATTTCAGCAGCTTGGTCTTGTTATTACAGATGAACAGCACAGGTTCGGCGTGGAACAGCGGAAAAAACTGCGAAGCAAAGGGCAGGACCCAGATGTTTTGTTTATGACCGCAACGCCGATTCCAAGAACGCTTGCCATCACAGTATTTGGAGAAATGGACGTCTCTGTCATTGATGAGCTGCCAGCTGGCCGAAAGCAGATTGAAACGTATTGGGTGAAGCATGACATGCTTGAGCGGATTCTTGCTTTTGTTGATAAAGAGCTGAGAAAAGGCAGACAAGCGTATATTATTTGTCCACTTATAGAAGAATCAGACAAACTGGATGTCCAAAATGCGATTGATGTTCACAGCATGCTGACAGAGGCGTATCGCGGAAAATGGTCGATCGGCTTAATGCACGGGAAACTTGCAAGTGATGAAAAAGATCAAGTGATGAGAGATTTCACTTCCAATGAAGTGCAAATCCTTGTGTCAACGACAGTTGTTGAAGTTGGAGTCAACGTGCCAAATGCGACCATCATGGTCATTTATGATGCGGACCGTTTTGGACTGTCACAGCTTCATCAGTTAAGAGGCCGGGTCGGACGCGGAGAGCATCAATCTTTTTGTATTTTAATGGCGGACCCTAAATCAGAGACCGGTAAAGAGCGCATGCGGATCATGTCTGAAACAACGGATGGCTTTGAACTGTCTGAAAAGGACTTAGAACTAAGAGGCCCTGGCGACTTCTTTGGCAAAAAACAAAGCGGAATGCCTGAATTTAAAGTGGCAGACATGGTTCATGACTATAGAGCGCTTGAAACCGCTAGAAAAGATGCGGCAGAGCTCGTGCAGTCTGAAGCCTTTTGGACAGACCCTGAATACAAAGAACTTAGGCAAACACTCGTAGACAGCGGTGTGCTTGGCGGAGATAAATTGAGCTGATCAAGTGCTGGAGGAATTTTCTTGTCTTTTTGAAACAAGGATTGATTTATCATCTATGAGATTATATACTACTATTAGTACCTAGTCATAAATGTACGGATGGTGTCTGCATATGAAACTAAATAAAAAAGAACGACAAAGGCTTCTCCAGCAAACGATCAGCTCGACTCCGTTCATTACTGATGAAGAATTGGCAAGTAAATTCGGTGTAAGCATTCAAACAGTTCGTCTTGACCGTTTGGAGCTGTCAATCCCTGAATTACGCGAACGAATTAAGCACGTGGCCGAAAAGACATTAGAGGATGAAGTGAAGTCTCTTCCGCTGGATGAAGTCATTGGAGAAATGATTGATGTAGAGCTTGATGATCAAGCGATTTCCATTTTTGAAGTAAGAAAAGAGCATGTATTCAGCCGTAACCAAATTGCCAGGGGACATCATCTTTTTGCCCAGGCAAATTCGCTGGCAGTAGCCGTCATCGACGATGAACTGGCTTTGACAGCAAAAGCAAATATTAAGTTTACAAGGCAGGTCAAACAAGGCGAAAGAGTTGTCTCAAAAGCCAAAGTTGCCTCACATGATAAAGAAAAAGGCAGAACCGTAGTTGAAGTAAACAGCTATGTAGGTGAGGAAGTTGTCTTCTCAGGCGATTTCGTCATGTATCGCTCAAAACAAAAGTAAAAGGTGGCACATAACATGAGAATTGCAGTCGATGCAATGGGGGGAGATCATGCCCCTAAAGCCATTATTGACGGTGTGCAAAAAAGCTTAGAAGCATTTTCAGATATCGAGATTACACTAGTCGGCGATGAAAGCAAGATCAAATCATACATAACAAATCATGAACGCATCACGATCTTAGATGCAAAAGAAGTCATTGAACCAACGGATGAACCAGTGCGTGCAGTGAGACGTAAAAAGGATTCTTCTATGGTGAAAATGGCGCAGGAAGTTTCAGAAGGAAGAGCAGATGCCTGTATTTCAGCTGGAAATACTGGGGCACTCATGACAGCAGGCCTGTTTATCGTAGGCAGAATTGATGGCATTGACAGACCAGCACTTGCTCCGACGTTGCCAACACTTGATGGCAGCGGGTTCTTATTATTGGATGTCGGCGCAAACGTTGATGCAAAGCCAGAGCATCTTGTGCAATATGCCATGATGGGATCTATTTACGCAGAGCATGTCTTCCCGAAGAGCAATCCACGCGTTGGACTTTTAAATGTCGGGACAGAAGATAAAAAAGGCAACGATTTAACGAAAAAAACCTTCGAATTATTAAAAGCATCAGATTTGAATTTCGTAGGAAATGTAGAATCGCGTGACTTATTAGAGGGTGTAGCTGATGTCGTTGTCACAGATGGTTTCACGGGGAATATCGCCCTTAAAACGATCGAAGGCACAGCCCTTTCTGTTTTTAAAATGCTGAAAGAAACCTTAACATCCAGTTTCACAGCTAAAATAGCAGCAGGTATGATGAAGCCAAAATTAATGCAGATGAAATCTAAAATGGATTACTCCGAATATGGTGGTGCCGCATTATTTGGTTTAAAAGCGCCCGTTATTAAAGCGCATGGTTCCTCTGATGAAAATGCGATTTTTCATGCCATTCGTCAGGCGCGTGACATCGTTAAAAAAGACGTTTCAGCTATCATTCATCAAGAAGTTCAAAAAGAAGACACGAATGAGTCGTAATGGAGGTAGAGCAGCATGAGTAAAATTGCTTTTTTATTCCCAGGCCAAGGCTCTCAAAAAATTGGCATGGGAAAAGATTTATTTGACCAAGAAGCAGCATCTAAAGCTGTGTTTGAAGAAGCAGATCAGACCCTTGGTTTTGATTTATCTTCAATGATTTTTGAAGGAGATGCAGAAGAACTGACGCTGACATATAATGCACAGCCAGCTCTTTTAACGACAAGCATCGCGATCTTAAAGAAGTTTGAAGAGAGCGGAATCAAAGCAGATTATGCAGCAGGGCACAGCCTGGGTGAATATACAGCCCTTGTTGCAGCGGGAGCTCTTTCGTTTAAAGATGCCGTTTACGCAGTGAGAAAGCGCGGCGAATTAATGAATGAAGCCGTTCCAGCAGGAGAAGGCGCAATGGCGGCGATTCTTGGCTTAGACCAAGCAGCGCTTGTAGAAGTGACAAAAGAAGTGACAGAAAGCGGTCATCTTGTAGAACTTGCGAACTTAAACTGTCCGGGCCAAATCGTCATCTCTGGTACAGCAAAAGGTGTGGAACTTGCATCAGAGAAAGCGAAAGAAAAGGGCGCAAAACGTGCAATTCCACTTGAAGTGAGTGGACCTTTCCATTCTGCATTAATGAAACCAGCAGCTGAAAAATTCACAGATGTATTATCTAAATTAGACATTTCTGATGCCGCGACGCCAGTGATTTCAAACGTAACAGCAGACATCGTGACATCACGTAATGAAATTGAAACGAAGCTGATTGAACAATTGTATTCTCCTGTTCGATTTGAAGAAAGTGTAGAACGCCTGATTGACTTAGGCGTGACAACATTTATTGAAATTGGTCCTGGTAAAGTGCTCTCAGGTCTTGTGAAAAAAGTCAATCGCCGCCTGACGACCATTTCCGTATCAGATCAAGCAACAATTGAAGCAGCCATTCAAACACTCAAGGGGGATTCTTGATGCTTACAAATAAAACAGCCGTTGTCACAGGTGCATCTCGCGGTATTGGTCGTTCGATTGCGATCGATTTGGCGAAAAAAGGTGCCAATGTTGTGGTGAACTATTCAGGCAACGAAGCAAAAGCAAATGAAGTCGTCGATGAGATCAAAGCACTTGGCCAGCAGGCTTTTGCTGTCAAAGCGGATGTGTCAAATGCAGAAGAAGTACAGGCATTAATGAAACAAGCCGTTGATACATTTGGTTCAATCGACATTCTTGTGAATAATGCTGGAATTACAAAGGACAACCTGCTCATGAGAATGAAAGAAAATGAATGGGATGATGTCATTAACATAAACTTAAAAGGTGTCTTCAACTGTACAAAAGCTGTGACACGTCAAATGATGAAACAGCGCAGCGGAAGAATCATCAATGTAGCATCTGTTGTCGGCGTTTGCGGAAACCCTGGACAAGCAAACTACGTTGCAGCAAAAGCTGGTGTGATCGGATTAACGAAAACAACAGCGAAAGAGCTGGCAAGCCGTCATATTACAGTCAATGCCGTAGCACCAGGCTTTATTTCTACTGATATGACTGACAAGCTTGATGAGAATGTTCAAACAGAAATGCTTAAGCAAATCCCGCTCGCACGCTTTGGTGCGCCTGAAGATATAAGCAACGTTGTTGTCTTTTTAGCTTCAGAAGGAGCAGGTTATATTACAGGCCAAACCATCCAAGTGGATGGCGGAATGGTTATGTCCTAAGAAATATCAAAATTTCGTTACGTTTTCTCTAGTTTTTTAAAAACGAATCAACTATAATACTTTGAGGGGAGGTGAAAGGCAATGGCAGACGTATTAGAGCGTGTATCAAAAATTATTGTAGACCGCCTTGGCGTTGATGAGGCTGACGTGAAAATGGAAGCTTCATTTAAAGAAGATTTAGGCGCTGATTCCCTTGATGTAGTTGAGCTAGTTATGGAACTTGAAGATGAGTTCGATATGGAAATTTCTGACGAAGATGCTGAAAAAATTGCAACAGTCGGTGACGCTGTGAACTACATAAATAACCAGCAATAAGCGTAACAAAGTCCCGTCTATTTTCATGGCGGGACTTTGAAAATTTATGTTAGTTTCAACATATTCAGCTGATCAATTGTCAGCCTTTTTCAGATGCTAAGGAGCACGGTTTCCTTGCATGTAGAAAGAGAGACTCCATATAATCAGTATCCTTAAAGGCGATGACGCCTACCTGGAGGTTGCTATGCCAAAACAATATAAAGACAAACAGAAACAGAGCAAAAAACTAGAGCAATTCAGAGAATTTCAGCAGCGCATTTCTGTACACTTTAAAAATGAAAAACTACTCTATCAAGCCTTTACACATTCCTCTTATGTGAATGAGCATCGTAAAAAACCTTATGAGGATAATGAAAGACTTGAATTTTTAGGGGACGCTGTTTTAGAGTTGACGATCTCACAGTTCTTATTTGCAAAGTACCCAGCCATGAGCGAGGGAGATTTAACAAAACTGAGAGCGGCGATCGTATGTGAGCCATCACTTGTGTCATTAGCACATGAGCTGTCCTTTGGAGACCTTGTTCTTTTAGGAAAAGGGGAAGAAATGACAGGCGGCAGAAAACGCCCAGCACTCTTAGCAGACGTATTTGAGGCGTTTATCGGAGCGCTTTATTTAGATCAAGGACTTGAGCCTGTTGAACGATTCCTAGAAGCCTATGTATACCCGAAAATTAATGACGGGGCATTCTCACATGTCATGGACTTTAAAAGCCAGCTTCAAGAATTTGTTCAGCGAGATGGAAAAGGTGTACTTGAATACCGAATCCTGCATGAAAAAGGTCCAGCACATAACCGGGAATTTGAAGCCAATGTATCCCTTAGAGGAGAAGTGCTCGGAATTGGAAATGGTCGTTCAAAAAAAGAAGCGGAACAGCATGCTGCACAGGAAGCACTTGCTAAATTACAGAAACATCATATGAACCAATAAAATCCCCCTCGTGATTCAGGGGGATTTCACTCTGTTTTCCATCATCTTTTTTCAGTTCATATGGTAAGATAATAGTACTTCAAATACATAAGGAGGATCACTCTCATGTTCCTCAAACGTTTAGACGTGATAGGATTCAAATCTTTCGCACAGCGGGTGACCGTAGACTTTGTCAAAGGGGTTACAGCTGTTGTTGGACCAAACGGAAGCGGCAAAAGTAATATTACTGATGCGATCCGCTGGGTACTTGGAGAGCAATCAGCAAAAAGCCTCCGCGGAGGAAAAATGGAAGACATCATTTTTGCAGGAAGTGACTCAAGAAAACGAGTCAACTTAGCAGAAGTGACATTAACGCTCGATAACGAAGATCACTTTTTGCCGATCGATTTTCACGAAGTCAGTGTGACAAGAAGAGTCTATCGTTCTGGAGAAAGTGAATTTCTCATTAACAATCAATCTGTCCGCTTAAAGGATATTATTGATCTTTTCATGGATTCAGGTCTTGGAAAAGAAGCTTTTTCGATCATCAGCCAAGGTAAGGTAGAAGAGATTCTATCGAGTAAAGCTGAAGAAAGACGTAGCATCTTTGAAGAAGCAGCTGGTGTCCTGAAATATAAAACAAGAAAGAAAAAAGCCGAGAATAAACTGTTTGAAACGCAGGACAACTTAAACCGGGTGGAAGATATTCTGCATGAACTAGAAGATCAAGTAGAACCACTAAGAATGCAGGCATCTATCGCAAAAGACTATCTGCAAAAGAAAGAAGAACTTGAAAATGTAGAAATTGCTCTCACCGTCCATGATATTGAAGCACTGCACAAAAAATGGACAACACTTGGTGAAGCTGTCGAGCGGTTCAAACAAGATGAAATGAAGCAGTCCACAGACATTCAAGCGAAGGAAGCCAAAATCGAAGAATCGAGAGACCGTATTCAGGCGCTTGACGATTCGATTCATGACCTCCAAGAAGTCCTCCTTTTCACAAGTGAAGAACTAGAAAAGCTTGAAGGGAAAAAAGAAGTTCTAAAAGAACGGAAAAAAAATGCGGCCGCTAACCAAGGGCAGCTAGAAGACACGCTCGTGCGTTTAACCGAAAAACAGTCGTTGTTAACGAAAAAGATTGAACAGCAGAAAGTCACACGTGACAGCCTGCAAACAGAAGTGCAGCAGCTAAAAGATGAAGTGAAAACAAAACAGCATCAGCTGTCTCTTCATAGTGAAGATGTGGAAGGGCAAATTGAACAGCTGAAAAGCGATTATTTTGACTTATTAAACGAGCAAGCTTCTATCCGAAACGAACGTACATTACTAGAAGAGCAGCAGCGCCAAGCAGCCTTGCAGCTAGAGCGGTTAACGCAAAATAATCAGAAACATATCGAAGAACGGGTGTCTGTGAAGGGAAAGAAAACAGAAGCCGAGCAGCAACTTTCAGAACGAGAAGAAGACATTTTGGCTCAGGTGAAACGCTTTAGAGAAGCGGAACAAAAGCTAGAGCAGATGAAGCGTCAATACGAGAAAAAAGAAACGGCTCTTTACCAAGCCTATCAATATGTACAGCAGGCAAAATCTAAAAAAGAAATGCTTGAATCGATGCAGGAAGACTTCTCAGGTTTTTTCCAAGGAGTAAAAGAGGTTTTAAAGGCAAAGGACCGGTTAGGCGGTATTCACGGGGCGATTGCAGAGCTGATTCAAACAGAGCAGCAACATGAAACAGCGATTGAAATTGCACTTGGCGCAGCCACGCAGCATGTCGTTACTGAAAATGAAGCGGCTGCCAGACAGGCCATTGGATACTTAAAGCAGCATTCCTTTGGGCGTGCGACCTTCCTGCCGATGAACGTCATCAAAGAACGAACCATTCAGTTTAGAGATATTCAAACAGCTGAGCAGCATGACGCATTTATCGGCGTAGCGAGTCAGCTCGTTTCCTTTGACGAAAAGTATGAAAAAGTCATACAGAATTTGCTTGGAACGGTCCTGATTGTTCAAGACTTAAAAGGTGCCAATGAGCTGGCGAAAATGCTTGGACATCGTTATCGCATCGTGACCCTTGATGGGGACGTGGTGAACCCAGGCGGTTCAATGACTGGGGGCGGCGTAAAGAAAAAGAACAATTCCCTCCTCTCCAGAACCCGAGAGATTGAAACATTAACAAAGCAGCTCGTTGAAATGGAAGAAAAAACAACGATCCTTGAAAAAGAAACAAAAGAAACGAAGCAATCGATTGCCGCAAGCGAAGTCCAATTAAATGAACTGCGTCAGCGCGGCGAAATTCTTCGAGAAAAGCAGCAAGAGTTAAAAGGGACATTATATGAACTGCAAGTAGCGGAAAAAAATATTAACGCTCATCTAGAGCTCTATGATCAAGAAAAAGAAGAGTTGCAGCAGCGCTCTAGCGAACTTGCGAGCAAGGACAAAGAGCAGGCAGCCCTTGAAACATCTATAGGTGAGAAACTGACCTCTCTTGACGAAGAGATCAACACGTTAACAAAACGGAAGCAGACCCAAAGCTCAACGAAAGAAACCATTTCTTCCGAATTAACAGAGCTGAAAATCTCGCTTGCCAAAAAAGAGCAGTCTTTAGCGAATGAACAAGAAAAACTATCGAGCTTAACGGCTGAATTAGAAGAGGCTGAAAAGACGCTGACGGAAACAAAAGAAGATTTGTCCCTCTTAACAAGTGAAATGTCATCCAGCTCAAGCGGCGCCGAACAACTGGAAGAAGCGGCAAAAGAGAAACTGGAACATAAAAACAAAACGACAGCGCTTATCTCAGAGCGACGCAAACAGCGCCTGGCTCTTTCTGAAACATTAGAATTCGCAGAACGTGAACTAAAAGAGCAAAAACGCCTGTATAAACAGCTCACGACAAGCTTAAAAGATGAAGAAATCAAGCTTGGCCGCATGGAAGTTGAACTTGATAACCTCATCGCCTATTTAAACGAAGAGTATGCCCTTTCGTTTGAAGGAGCAAAAGAAATGTATCATCTGACGCTATCGCCGGATGAAGCAAGAAAACGCGTGAAATTGATCAAACTAGCCATTGAAGAGCTTGGAACAGTGAACTTAGGCAGTATTGACGAGTATGAACGTGTGAATGAACGTTTTCTCTTCTTAACTGAACAGCGCAATGATCTGACAGAAGCGAAAAATACGTTATTCCAAGTCATTGAAGAAATGGATCAGGAGATGACGAAACGTTTCTCTGAGACATTCTCTCAAATCCGCGGGCATTTTGAATCTGTTTTCCAAGCATTATTTGGCGGAGGAAGAGCAGACCTTAAGTTGACAGATCCAAACGATTTACTAAACTCAGGCGTCGATATTGTGGCGCAGCCGCCGGGGAAAAAGCTGCAAAATCTAAGCCTGCTTTCAGGCGGAGAAAGAGCATTAACAGCCATCGCTTTATTATTCTCGATCTTAAAAGTGAGACCTGTTCCATTCTGTGTGCTAGATGAGGTAGAAGCAGCGCTTGATGAAGCGAATGTGTTCCGCTTTGCCCAGTATTTAAAGAAATATAGCCAAGAAACACAGTTCATTGTGATTACACACCGAAAAGGAACCATGGAAGAAGCAGATGTTCTGTACGGTGTCACGATGCAGGAGTCAGGTGTCTCAAAACTGGTATCTGTCAAACTAGAGGAAACGAAAGAGCTTGTCCAGTAATTAAAGGAGGTTTTTGAACCAATGAGCTTTTTTAAGAAATTAAAAGAAAAATTTACGCAGCAAACCGATTCAGTATCAGAAAAGTTTAAAGATGGACTTGAAAAAACGAGAAATTCGTTTCAGGGAAAAGTAAATGAACTCATTTCTCGCTATCGTAAAGTGGATGAAGACTTTTTTGAAGAACTAGAAGAAGTGTTAATCGGTGCTGATGTTGGTTTCACGACTGTGATGGAACTGATTGATGAGCTGAAAAAAGAAGTGAAATTAAGAAACATTCAAGACCCAAGTGAAGTACAAGCAGTCATCTCTGAAAAACTCGTGGAGATTTACAATAGCGGTGAGGAACAAATCTCTGAACTGAACATTGAAGACGGCCGTTTAAATATTATTTTATTCGTAGGCGTGAACGGTGTCGGTAAAACCACAACCATTGGTAAGCTGGCAAACAAGCTGAAAAATGAAGGGAAATCCGTCATTTTAGCAGCAGGTGATACGTTCCGTGCGGGGGCGATTGAGCAGCTTGAAGTATGGGGCGAGCGCTCTGGTGTTCCTGTCGTTAAACAAACAGCAGGCTCTGACCCGGCAGCGGTCATCTATGATGCCGTTCAATCAGCTAAAGCCAAAAAAGCAGATGTCCTGATCTGTGATACAGCAGGCAGACTGCAAAATAAAGTCAACTTGATGAAAGAGCTGGAGAAGGTCAAGAGAGTCATTGAACGCGAAGTGCCCGATGCACCGCATGAAGTACTGCTTGCCCTTGATGCGACAACGGGTCAAAATGCGATGGCGCAAGCGAAGGAATTTTCTAAAGCAACAAACGTGACAGGTATCGCTTTAACAAAGCTTGACGGTACTGCAAAAGGCGGGATTGTTCTTGCCATTCGCAATGAGCTCAACATCCCTGTAAAACTTGTCGGATTAGGTGAAAAAGTAGACGATCTGCAAGAGTTCGATGCTGAATCGTATGTGTACGGATTATTCTCAGACATGATTGATCAAGAAGACTAATCAAGATGTCGGCAAAACTGCCGGCATTCAGCGTGTAGACAAACCCTCGCATTCTTTGTCAGTCCTGCGTGCTGGTGCTCACGAATGATAAATTCGCTCCGCGCCAGTACTCGTCCTTCCTAGACTGCAAAGGTTTTCTATCACGCTGAAAAGAAGACAAAGTGCTAAAATCAAGTTCATTTTAGCCCTTTGTCAACAATCTGGGGATGCCGGCAAAACTGCCGGCATTTTTATTTATATATCGCCGCAGGAAGTGACAAGATAAAAACTTGACACATAGATTAGAACCGTGTAAACTTAGTTGTTGTAAAGGGAATGAACTTAACAAAGGGGAGAGAGCCCATGACGCTTGAAAAAACAACGAGAATGAACTACTTGTTTGATTTCTATCAATCGTTGTTGACCGCAAAACAAAAGAGCTACATGTCGCTTTACTACCTAGACGATTTTTCCCTCGGTGAAATTGCGGATGAATATGAAGTATCAAGACAGGCTGTTTATGATAATATTAAACGGACTGAAGCGATGCTTGAACAATATGAAGAAAAGCTGCTCTTGTTTAAGAAATTTAAAGAGCGTAAAGAACTTCTCACAAAAATGAGAGAGCTTGTAGCAGATTCCGCGCAAAAGGAAGAAGCAGAAGCTTTAATTGAATCGCTTGAGAAATTAGATTAGGAGGCGGCACAGTATGGCATTTGAAGGATTAGCCGACCGACTGCAGCAGACGATTTCAAAAATCCGCGGCAAAGGAAAAGTGTCAGAGCAAGATGTAAAAGAAATGATGCGCGAGGTACGCCTTGCCCTTCTTGAAGCTGACGTCAATTTTAAAGTAGTCAAAGACTTTGTGAAAAAAGTAAGCGAGCGGGCAGTTGGACAAGAGGTCATGCAAAGTCTTACCCCAGGACAACAGGTCATTAAAGTTGTAAAAGAAGAACTCACTGAATTAATGGGCGGGGAAGAGAGTAAAATCGCTGTAGCGAAAAAATCTCCAACTGTCATTATGATGGTTGGTCTTCAAGGGGCAGGTAAAACGACCACAACTGGAAAGCTTGCCAACTTACTTCGCAAAAAACATAATCGCAAGCCGATGATGGTGGCGGCTGATATTTACAGACCAGCAGCGATCCAGCAGCTTCAAACGCTTGGGAAACAGCTTGATATGCCCGTATTCTCATTAGGTGATCAAGTTAGTCCTGTCGAAATTGCCAAACAGGCAATTGAAAAAGCGAAAGAAGAACATCATGATTATGTCATTTTAGATACAGCAGGACGTCTTCATATTGATGAAGACTTAATGGATGAACTTCAGAAAGTAAAAGAAGTCGCAAATCCAGAAGAGATTTTCCTCGTTGTTGACTCGATGACTGGTCAAGATGCTGTCAATGTCGCAAAAAGCTTTAATGAACAGCTTGGTTTAACAGGTGTCGTTCTGACAAAACTAGACGGTGATACGCGAGGCGGGGCAGCACTTTCAATTCGTGCAGTCACAAATACGCCGATTAAATTCGCCGCACTAGGTGAAAAGCTTGATGCAATTGAACCATTCCATCCAGAGCGGATGGCATCGAGAATTCTTGGCATGGGAGATGTGCTCACGCTTATTGAAAAAGCACAAGCAAACGTTGACCAAGATAAAGCGAAAGAGCTTGAACAAAAAATGCGGACAATGAGCTTCACGCTCGATGATTTCCTCGAGCAGCTTGGGCAGGTTCGCAACATGGGTCCACTTGATGAACTGATTCAAATGATGCCGGGAGCCGGTAAAATGAAAGGGCTCAAAAACGTCCAAGTAGACGAAAAGCAGCTCAATCACATCGAAGCGATCATTAAATCAATGACGACCGAAGAAAAAGAACAGCCAGAGGTCATCAATGCAAGCCGCAGAAAACGGATTGCAAAAGGAAGCGGAACATCTGTACAGGAAGTCAATCGCCTTTTAAAACAATTTGACGAAATGAAAAAGATGATGAAGCAAATGACCAACATGTCCAAAGGAAAGAAAAAAGGCGGCTTTAAATTACCATTTATGTAATTGGTTATACATGATAAAACCGTTGTTAAGAAAAAACACTTTACAAACCCTTTTATCATTGTTAATATACTATCTTGTTGAAATATTTTCGGAGGTGCTAGTAAAATGGCAGTAAAAATTCGTTTAAAACGTATGGGAGCAAAAAAATCTCCTTTCTATCGTATTGTTGTAGCAGATTCTCGTTCACCGCGTGACGGTCGTTTCATCGAAACAGTTGGAACTTACAACCCAGTGGTATCACCAGCTGAGGTGAAAATCAACGAAGAATTAGCGCTTAAATGGCTTCAAAATGGTGCGAAACCATCTGATACAGTTCGTAACCTTTTCTCAAGCCAAGGAATTCTTGAAAAATTTCATAATGCGAAAAACAGCAAATAATGAATGAGCTGTCCTTGGAAGAATTGATTGTGTCCATCGTCGAGCCACTTGTTGATTTCCCTGAAGATATTCACGTATCTTCATTAGAAAAAGATGAGCAGGTCATTTACACACTGTCTGTCAATGCTGAAGATACCGGAAAAGTGATCGGAAAGCAGGGACGTACAGCTAAAGCGATACGAACAGTCATATTTGCAGCAAGTGCAGAGTCTTCTAAGAAAGTTCAACTTGAGATTGCTGACTAAAAAGGGAGAGGGCTTAGGACCTCCCCTTTTTTTACACGTTTAAATCTATTTTTCGTTATACTGTAGAGGACAAATGCCTTCGGATAGGGGGACAAAAAGGAAGATGCAGATCATTCAACATGTCACCGTTATGCAAGTATTAACTGAAAGCAGTAAGGACAAACTGTTAACGACTTTTTTGGAGAAAAAAGAAAGACTAGAACGTGAGTGCAATCAACTATATTTTCAACTAAAAAAGCATGAAAAAGAACCACATCAGCAAGAAGCCATCCCTCAATTTCAAAAAGCCATTGAAAAAAGACAAGAGAAAATGAGGCAAATTGATTTTCAAGTCGAGCAGCTGCATATCTTGCCTCTTGGCAGTGAAATGAAAGAAACAGAAGTGGATGCGCTGATTGAAGTAAAAATAGGTGATAAATGGGATGACAAAATGCAAGACAATGTCATCGTCGTGAAAGACGGCACCATTGTGGAAATACGTCAGGGGTGATTGAGAACATGGAGCTAGAATGGTTGAATGTCGGAAAGATCGTCAATACACATGGAGTGCGCGGAGAAGTACGTGTTGTGTCAAAGACTGATTTCCCAGAAGAACGCTACAAAAAAGGCAGCGTCCTTTATATTTTCAAACAAAATCAAAAAGAACCAATAAAAGTGACTGTCGCATCACATAGACAGCACAAACAATTTGATTTACTGACATTTGAAGAAGTTGGCTCGTTAAATGAAGCTGAGCAATTAAAAGAGTCGATTTTAAAAGTAGAAAAAGAACATCTTGGTTCATTAGATGAAGGGGAATTCTATTTCCACGAAATCATCGGCTGTGAAGTATATGATGAAGAGGACAAACTGATTGGTCAAATCAAAGAAGTTTTAACGCCAGGGGCAAATGATGTATGGGTGGTTGGAAGAAAAGGCAAAAAAGATGCCCTCATCCCTTATATTCCATCTGTCGTCAAAACAGTTGATATTTCATCCAAGAAAGTACACATTGAAGTGATGGAAGGACTCATTGACGAATGAAAATTGACTTTTTAACACTATTTCCTGAAATGTTTGAAGGGGTGCTTCACTCATCGATCTTAAAAAAAGCTCAGGAAAAAGATGCGGTCTCATTTGATGTCGTGAATTTTAGGGAGTATTCCGATCATAAACATAAAACAGTGGATGACTATCCGTATGGCGGCGGTGCTGGCATGGTTCTGAAAGCACAGCCTGTATTTGATGCGGTAGAAGATTTAACGAAAAAAGCAAACAAGAAGCCCCGCATTATTCTTGTCTGTCCTCAAGGAGAAAGATATACACAAAAGAAAGCAGAAGAGCTTGCAAAAGAAGAGCATCTTATGTTCATTTGCGGCCACTATGAAGGCTACGATGAGCGCATCAGGGAGCATCTTGTCACAGATGAAATTTCAATCGGAGATTTCGTTCTCACAGGCGGAGAGCTGCCGGCGATGATGATTGCAGACAGTGTGGTCAGGCTTTTGCCTCATGTGCTTGGAAAAGAAGCGTCTCATATCGAAGATTCATTTAGTACAGGTCTGCTTGAGCATCCACACTATACAAGACCAGCTGATTATAAAGGATTGAAAGTACCAGATGTGCTTCTCTCTGGAAATCATGCCAAAATTGAAGAGTGGCGGCGTAAAGAATCGTTGAAACGAACCTATACAAGACGGCCAGATTTGATCGATTCTTGCAAAACATTAACGGATGAAGAAAAAAGATGGCTTTGGCAGCTTCATAATGACTAGATTGTATTGCACAAGGTATACAGGTGTGGTATGATACTACTTGTGACTTGGACGGCTTGCCGATTCAAGTTTGAAAACGATGTTCCGCTGCAATGAAGAAAGAGGACATGAGCATCTGTTGGAAGGAGTTGAAAACGATGCAACAATTGATTGAAGAAATCACAAAAGAACAATTACGCACTGATCTTCCTGCGTTCCGTCCTGGTGACACTTTACGTGTACACGTGAAAGTTGTCGAGGGTACTCGTGAGCGTATCCAGATCTTTGAAGGTGTTGTAATTAAGCGTCGTGGTGGTGGAATCAGCGAAACTTTCACAGTTCGTAAGATCTCTTACGGTGTAGGCGTTGAGCGTACATTCCCTGTACACACACCAAAAATCGCTAAGATCGAAGTTGTACGTCACGGTAAGGTACGTCGTGCGAAACTTTACTACCTACGTGAACTTCGCGGTAAAGCGGCTCGTATCAAAGAAATCAGACGATAATGATATCAAAGGAAAGAGCTTGTTACCTGTAACAGGCTCTTTTTTTGTACAATGTATAGAGAGACAACCGTTAGAAGAGAGAAGGTGCACATATGACAATTCAATGGTTTCCAGGCCATATGGCAAAAGCAAGACGGGAAGTCACAGAAAAATTAAAGCTCATCGACATCGTATTTGAATTAACCGATGCAAGAATTCCGATGTCCTCTAGAAACCCAATGATTGAAGAAATCCTCCAAAACAAACCGAAAATTATGCTTTTGAACAAAGCAGATAAAGCAGATCCTCGTATGACAAAAGAGTGGCAGGCACACTTTGAAGCGCAAGGTGTACGGTCGCTTGCCATTAATTCTGTCGATGGACAAGGGTTAAATCAAATCATTACGACATCAAAAGAAATCTTAAAAGAAAAGTTCGATCGAATGAAAGCAAAAGGTGTTAAGCCGCGTGCCATTCGAGCTTTGATTATCGGAATTCCCAATGTCGGCAAATCAACGCTGATCAATCGGTTGGCAAAGAAAAATATTGCGAAAACAGGAGATCGACCTGGTATTACGACGTCACAGCAATGGGTGAAGGTAGGAAAAGAACTTGAACTGCTCGATACCCCCGGAATTCTCTGGCCGAAATTTGAAGATGAACAAGTAGGTCTTAGGCTGGCCGTCACCGGAGCGATTAAAGACTCAATCATCAACTTGCAGGATGTCGCAGTGTATGCGCTGCGCTTTTTAGAAGAGCACTATCCAGAGCGATTAAAAAAACGCTATGATCTAGCAGAAATACCTGAAGATACAGTTGAGCTGTTTGATGCCATTGGCACAAAACGCGGCTGTCTGATGAGTGGAGGATTCATTAATTACGACAAAACGACCGAAATCATCATTCGGGATATTCGAACGGAAAAATTTGGTCCCCTCACTTTTGAGAAGCCTGAAAGCTAAAAGACACGCAGCTCATGCGGGTCTTTATTTTTTGCGAAAAACTGCCGATATAAAGAAGGAGGCTGCGGAAAAGCCAATGTACACGGTCAAACAAATAAAAGCATTAATAGAACAACATGCTGACGACGAGTCATACATTCGTGAACTATTGAAAGACGATACAAGAAAAAGTGTCCAGAAGCTGATGGACAAATGGAACAAAGAGAGAGAAAAGCAGCAAGAACTACATGCAGCATGGAAGCAAATGCTGCAATTTGAAACCAAAGCAAAAGCGCAAGGATACACTTATATTGCAGGCATAGATGAAGCAGGAAGAGGACCACTCGCTGGCCCAGTGGTTGCGGCAGCTGTGATATTAAAAGAAGATACCGTCCTACTCGGTTTAAATGATTCAAAACAGCTATCTGAGAAAAAAAGAATGACCTATTATGAGCTCATTCAAAAGGAAGCGCTCGACATCGGCATCGGCATTGTTGATGCGGCAACGATTGACGAAATCAATATATACGAAGCATCAAGACTGGCGATGGTGAGGGCTGTAAAGCAGCTCACTCACACACCTGATTATCTACTCATAGATGCGATGACGCTCCCGCTTCCTACTCAACAGGAGAATATCATCAAAGGAGATGCTAAAAGCGCATCCATCGCAGCTGGTGCATGTATTGCCAAAGTGACAAGGGACCAAATGATGGAAGAGTATGGACGCCAGTACCCTGAGTATCAATTTGAAAAACATAAAGGGTATGGAACGAAAGAGCACCTTGCTGCCATTCAAACACATGGCGCCACACCTATCCACCGGTTATCATTTGCACCAGTGAAATCTGTTATTTCATAAATATTTTGACACAAGGAGGCTGCCTGTGATGACAAGAGTTGAAGATATACATACTGCACTGAATAGTCGGCTGAATACGGCAGAATCTGTTCCGCTTAACACGGAAGGAAAGGAAAATATTCACCGGCTCATTCTCGGCAAAGTACTGAAAATGCTCGGGGATGATACAGCACTTGTTCAAATAGGTTCGACCAAAATCAAAGCGCAGCTAGCGGCTCAGCTCAAAGCCGATTCTTTCTACTGGTTCCAATTAGAACAAGAAGGTGGAGGCAGTCTGAGTAAATTAAGACCTGTTCAGCAATTTGACCAAGATCCTAAAACATTAAAGGATGCCGCAGCTAAACTACTAGAAGGTCTGTCGCTTAAAAATGGACTTGAACAAATGTTAACAGCTACAGCCTTTTTAAAAGAAAAACCGGTCATCAACGAAGCAGAGTTAAAAACGGCAGTAAAATGGATTGAACAACTTCAAGGTGCGGATATCAAAAAAGGTCTGCAAGCACTTCTTTTTGCTTTAAAGAAAGATTTGCCGATTCAACAAGGAGTGCTCCAATCAATATTAGCGATGAAATCCCCCTCTGCACTTCATCAGGATGTGACAGCACTGCTAGATCGATTAACACAGCTTCCGAAGCAATCAGAAGCCACACAGGCTCTTACACAGGCCGTTCGTACGGTTGTAAATGCTGAGACAACCGTTCATGCAGAAAAGCTCTTATCGGTGCTTCTAGGAGCAAAAGAAGGTCAAACGAAGCAAGGAGAAAGCTTGCAGCAAGTGCAGCCTCATGTCAATCCGGCTCAGCAAACAAAGCAGAGCCAGCCCACCGCTATACAACAAGGGCGACAGGCGGATACAGTGAATCAGAACAGCGTGCAGCAATTATTAAGTCCAAAACAGCTCCCGCTTCAGCAAATAGAACGCATTCTGACGAGCATCACAAAGCAAGGTACAGACGGACAGCAGCAGCTTGATGTAAAACAACTCACATCACTGGTTCAAGCAGTCCAGCAGGCAGGGCCACAGGCTGACGCAAAGGCAGCCGTGCTTCAAAGGGAATTTCCGTTTCTTTCAAAAACAGAGGCGAACGCATTGGCAAAGGCCATTCAGCAGACTGAACCAGCATTAAGCAATAAAACCGATGTACTCGATTTACTGATGACGATGAAAAAAGCGATAGGTGTACGAGATGAAATTGGGATGCTGAAATTACTGGAAAAGGGCAGCCAAGATGTCAAAAGCCAAGAGCTTCACCAATTAAAGATGGTTTTAAATGATGCAAGGCAAGCTGATGTTCCCGAGCCCGTAAAAAAAGAAGTGGATCAATTATTCCATAGATTAAATGGGCAGTTACTAGTGCATCAGGAAAACCAAACAGTTAGTCAAATGATGGTTTCTTACCCGCTTTTCTCAAAACATAGTGTTCAAGATTTAACCTTTATTCTAAAAGGGCATAAGAAAAAAGATGGCTCTATCGATATTTCTCAGTGCCGTTTAATGTTTTATTTAAACATGGAAAACTTAGAAGAAACGTTAATAGACTGTACGATTCAGCAAAAAGTGATGTCAATTACAGTCGAGACGGCTCACGAACTGCAAGGGACCATTAATCCAATGATTCCAGCTGTTCGAGAGAATTTAAATGCCCTAGGGTATAGTTTGACGGGGATTACAGCGAAAAAGAGAGAAGAGCCAATTGATCCGTCTGACTTTCTGGATGAACACTTTCATAAAATCAGCGAGAAAGGGCTGGACTTACGAGTATGAAAGATTCAAAACCGCTTAGAAGAGCGGTCGCTCTACACTATGATGAAGAAAAACAAAAAGCGCCAAAAGTCGTTGCAACAGGCAGTGGCTATGTGGCTGATCATATTATTGAAGAAGCTCAAAAAGCTGGAGTCCCTATTCAAGAAGACCGTAATTTAGTAGAACTGATGCGCCACTTAACGCTCGATGAGGAAATCCCAGAAGCGTTATACGATACTGTAGCAGAAATATTTTCATTTATCTATCGATTGGATCAAAAAATGAAAAAATAAGGTAAAATAAGTGTTTTGACTGAAAAATTTATATTTTTAATAAAATAAAAGTTTGAATGTTTAGAAGGATTTTACGATTTTACATAGAACCCTAGACATTCTCTTTTTTATTCTTTAAAATGAAAGCGCAGTCTATTTTATAATTTTTGTTTCTACATATGTTGGGAGGATGGGAAATGAATATCCATGAGTACCAAGGAAAAGAAATCCTAAGAAAATATGGGGTTTCAGTTCCAAATGGTAAAGTAGCATTTACACCTGATGAAGCAGTGAAAGCATCAGAAGAGCTAGGAAGCTCTGTATATGTCGTAAAAGCACAGATTCATGCAGGCGGCCGTGGTAAAGCTGGTGGGGTAAAAATTGCAAAAACAAAAGATGAAGTGAAAGGGTTTGCAGAGGAATTGCTCGGCAAGACACTTGTCACACATCAAACAGGGCCTGAAGGGCGCGAAATAAAACGCTTACTTATTGAAGAGGGCTGCGATATTCAAAAAGAATACTATGTAGGACTCGTTTTGGATAGAGCAACATCAAGAATTGTTTTGATGGCTTCTGAAGAAGGCGGTACTGAAATTGAAGAAGTAGCAGAAAAAACGCCAGAAAAAATCGTGAAAGTGGTCATCGACCCAGCGATTGGTCTCCAAGCCTATCAGGCGAGAGAAGTTGCGTTTAAAATTAATATTCCAACAAAATTAGTTGGTCAAGCTGTTAAGTTTATGACAAGCCTTTACAATGCGTTTATTGAAAAGGATTGTTCAATTGCCGAGATAAATCCTCTTGTTGTAACAGGTGATGGAAAAGTCATGGCACTTGATGCAAAATTAAACTTTGATAGCAATGCCTTATATAGACAAAAAGATATATTAGAATACCGTGACCTTGATGAAGAAGATCCAAAAGAGATTGAAGCATCTAAATATGACCTAAGCTACATTTCTCTAGATGGGAATATTGGCTGTATGGTGAATGGAGCAGGCCTTGCGATGTCTACAATGGATATCATCAAGCATTACGGCGGGGACCCTGCAAACTTCCTTGATGTTGGCGGCGGTGCAACTGCTGAAAAAGTAACGGAAGCATTTAAAATCATCTTATCTGATCAAAATGTCAAGGGGATTTTCGTGAACATTTTTGGCGGCATCATGAAATGTGATGTCATCGCAGAAGGTGTTGTTGAAGCGACGAAACAAGTCGGCTTAACATTACCACTCGTTGTACGTCTTGAAGGAACAAACGTTGAATTAGGGAAGAAAATCCTGAGTGATTCAGGCTTAAATATCACTTCTGCTGAGTCTATGGCTGACGGGGCAGAAAAGATTGTATCTTTAGTCAAGTAGAGCAGAAAGGCAGGGAACCTAAATGAGTGTATTTATTAATAAAAATACGAGAGTAATTGTTCAGGGGATTACCGGTTCAACCGCATTATTCCATACAAAACAAATGATTGAGTATGGAACAAATATCGTTGGCGGTGTCACACCTGGAAAAGGTGGAACTGAAGTAGAGGGAGTTCCTGTATTTAATACTGTATCTGAAGCAGTACAGACAACTGGAGCAAATGCTTCTGTTATCTATGTACCAGCACCATTTGCAGCAGACGCCATTTTAGAGGCTGTTGATGCAGAAGTGGATCTAGTGATTTGTATCACAGAACACATTCCAGTTCTGGATATGGTTAAAGTGAAACGCTATATGGAAGGTAAGAAGACAAGACTTGTTGGACCGAACTGTCCTGGCGTGATTACACCTGAAGAATGTAAAATTGGCATCATGCCTGGCTACATTCATAAAAAAGGTCATGTTGGTGTTGTGTCTCGTTCTGGAACGCTTACATATGAAGCGGTACATCAGCTTTCAGAGGCTGGTGTTGGTCAATCAACAGCTGTAGGAATTGGCGGAGACCCTGTCAATGGCACGAACTTTATTGATGTATTAAAAGCCTTCAATGAAGATCCTGAAACGCATGCTGTGATCATGATTGGTGAAATCGGTGGTACTGCTGAAGAAGAAGCAGCTGAATGGGTAAAAGCAAATATGACCAAGCCGGTTGTTGGCTTTATTGGCGGTAAAACAGCGCCTCCAGGAAAACGTATGGGACATGCTGGTGCCATTATTTCTGGTGGTAAAGGAACTGCTGATGAAAAAGTAAAAACAATGCGTGAATGTGGAATTGAAGTGGCAGAGACACCATCTGTCATGGGAGAAACCTTAATTAAAGTGTTAAAAGAGAAGAATCTCTTCGAAGCTTGTAAAACGCATTAATGACACAAGAAGACTTGTTCTTTGACAAGTCTTCTTCTTTCTATCTTAAACTGGAGGAATGGTATGTACAACGTGTCCGAAAGAATGATTTTTCACCGCTTAAAAGGCCTCATCTCACCCTCTTTGTTAACAAAATGGTGGAAAGTCGATCCTGAGCTATATATAAATGAAGAAACACATCATTTCAAACAGGATCGATCATTACAAAAGATCGACTTTACCCGCTTACAACAAGCTGAAGAAAATGAATTCCCCATTTTTCAACACATCGTTCAAGCCTATTTAAAGCAAAATATTCACATGGTTCCCATCACATCACCTTTATATCCCAGCTCACTAAAACACATTTATGATCCTCCCCCAGTATTATTCCTAAAAGGAAACGTTACCTATTTAAATGAAGAAAAAAGTTTAGGTGTAGTAGGTACACGAGTGCCATCCTCTTATGGAGAAGCGTGCGTGAAGAAAATTGTTGGAGAACTTGTAGAGGAAGATTGGATGATTGTGAGTGGTTTAGCAAAAGGAATTGATGGACTTGCACACAAAGAGTGCATAAGAAAAAAAGGAAAAACGATTGGTGTTGTAGCTGGCGGCTTTCAACATGTATATCCAAAAGAACATGTGCAAATGGCTCAATATATGGGAGAACATCATTTACTGTTGTCAGAGCATCCGCCTTATATCAAACCAGAAAAATGGCATTTTCCAATGAGAAACAGATTAATTAGTGCCCTGACAAGAGGAACCATCGTGGTCCAGTGCAAAGAAAAGAGCGGTTCGCTTATTACAGCCTACCAGGCATTAGAGCAAGGAAAAGAAGTGTTTGCTGTTGCAGGATCGATCTTTGATTCTAATTCTATAGGTCCAGCTAGACTGATTCAGCAAGGTGCCAAGCTTGTTCATTCAACGAAGGATATTTTAGAGGAATTCTCCTTGAGTGGTGTTCAATATACTGAACTCCCATAAAAATATCGTTTGACAAAAGACATCGGAATATTTAATAATAGTGAGGATTTAAGTTTACACTTTGTTTTTCGTGTTTATAATGATGTTCATCATAAAGAATTTTTAACGATTGCCTGTTAGATAGGTGCAATTAACATAAATATAAATTTGTGAAATGGATAAAGAGAGAACACCTCTTAAGGGGGATTTTGAGTATGGCTGATTATTTAGTCATCGTTGAGTCGCCAGCAAAGGCGAAAACGATTGAGCGTTATTTAGGAAAAAAGTATAAAGTAAAGGCTTCAATGGGGCACGTAAGGGATTTACCGAAAAGTCAGCTTGGTGTTGACACTGAGCATGACTTCGAACCGAGATATATTACGATTCGAGGAAAAGGTCCAGTCTTAAAAGAATTAAAAACAGCAGCGAAAAAAGCAAAAAAAGTATATCTCGCAGCTGACCCCGACAGAGAGGGAGAAGCGATTGCTTGGCATTTAGCCCACAGCCTTGACCTTGACCTCTCTTCAGATTGCCGCGTTGTCTTTAACGAGATTACAAAAGATGCAATTAAAGATTCCTTTAAACATCCACGTATGATCGATATGGACTTGGTTGATGCGCAGCAGGCAAGACGGATTTTAGATCGTCTCGTTGGATATAAAATCAGCCCGATTTTATGGAAGAAAGTCAAAAAGGGTTTAAGCGCCGGTCGTGTTCAATCAGTTGCACTCCGCCTGATTATTGACCGCGAGAATGAAATTAATGAATTCAAACCAGAAGAATACTGGACAATTGATGGCACCTTCCTAAAAGGGAAAGAAAGTTTTGAAGCGAGTTTCTTTGGCGTAAATGGCAAAAAACATCCGCTAAAAACAAAAGAAGATGTAAAAGAAATCCTTGCGAAATTAAAAGGAAGCAAGTTTTCTGTTGAAAAAGTGACGAAAAAAGAACGTAAACGCAACCCAGCTGTTCCGTTTACAACATCTACCTTACAACAAGAGGCAGCGAGAAAACTAAACTTCCGTGCGAAGAAAACGATGATGATTGCACAGCAATTATATGAAGGAATTGATCTTGGTAAAGAAGGTACAGTAGGTCTCATTACATATATGAGAACGGACTCAACACGTATTTCCAATACGGCAATTGAAGAAGTATCTGCTTTCATTGATCAAACGTACGGCAAGAATTTCTTGAATACAACAAAACGTACTGCCAAAAAGAACGAAAATGCACAGGATGCTCACGAAGCCATCCGTCCGACTTCTACGCTAAGAAAACCAGCAGATGTCAAACACGTGCTAAGTAGAGATCAGCTTCGTCTTTATAAATTGATTTGGGAACGTTTTGTGGCAAGCCAAATGGCACCAGCTGTTCTTGATACAATGAGTGTGGATCTTGAAAATAACGGGCTTACTTTCCGTGCAAATGGAAGTAAGGTGAAATTCCCTGGATTTATGAAAGTATATGTTGAAGGGAAGGACGACCAGTTAGAAGAAAAGGACAAAATGCTTCCTGATCTGAAAGAGGGGGATACCGTTCTTTCAAAAGATATTGAACCAGAGCAGCACTTCACGCAGCCGCCTCCACGTTACACTGAGGCAAGACTTGTCAAAACCCTTGAAGAGCTAGGTATCGGCCGCCCATCGACGTATGCACCAACATTAGATACCATTCAAAAGCGCGGCTACGTGGCACTTGATAACAAACGGTTTATTCCAACAGAGCTTGGAGAGATTGTGCTCAACTTAATTATTGAATTCTTCCCTGAAATCATTAACGTAGAATTTACTGCGAAAATGGAAAAAGAACTTGATAGCGTTGAAGAAGGTACGATTGAATGGGTACGCATTATCGACAGTTTCTATCAAGATTTTGCAAAACGGGTAGAAAAAGCAGAAGCAGAGATGCAGGAAGTTGAGATTGAGCCTGAATACGCCGGAGTTGATTGCGAAGAGTGTGGTCATCCAATGGTGTACAAAATGGGGAGATACGGTAAGTTCATGGCATGCTCTAATTTCCCTGACTGCCGTAACACAAAACCAATTGTCAAAGATATTGGTGTCAAATGCCCGACTTGTCACGAAGGAAATATCGTTGAACGGAAATCTAAGAAGCGCCGCATTTTTTACGGTTGCGATCGTTTTCCAGAGTGTGAATTCGTTTCTTGGGACAAACCAATTGAAAGAAAGTGTCCAAAATGCGAAAATATGCTTGTAGAGAAAAAGCTGAAAAAAGGCATTCAAGTTCAATGTGTGAACTGTGATTATAAAGAGGAACAACAAAAATAGCGGTGAGCAGCCTTGTTCACCTGCTTTTTTATGTCATCAAATAGAACTTACGAAATAGGAGAGTTGTACAATGAGTCAATTTGTAAATGTGATCGGAGCAGGTTTAGCAGGAAGTGAAGCGGCATGGCAAATTGCCAAGCGCGGAATTAAAGTCCATCTGTATGAAATGAGACCTGTCAAACAAACACCAGCTCACCACACAGATAAATTTGCGGAGCTCGTATGCAGTAACTCATTGCGTGCGAATGCTTTAACGAACGCAGTCGGTGTTTTAAAGGAAGAAATGCGTCATTTAGATTCAGCAATCATCGCAGCAGCAGATGAAAGCTCGGTTCCTGCTGGTGGAGCGCTTGCAGTAGATCGTCATGAATTTGCAGCGAACGTCACAGACCGCGTGAAAAATCACCCGAATGTGACGGTCTTTCAAGAAGAAGTGCAAAGCATTCCAGAAGGTCCGACGATTATCGCAACGGGTCCTCTTACATCAGAAGCACTTTCAAAAGAATTAAAATCTTTAACAGGTGAAGAGTATTTATATTTCTACGATGCAGCAGCGCCTATCCTCGAGAAAGACAGCATCGATATGGATAAAGTGTACTTGAAATCACGTTATGATAAAGGGGAAGCGGCTTATTTAAACTGTCCGATGACAGAAGAAGAATTCGATCGTTTTTATGAGGCGCTCATTTCTGCTGAAACTGTGCCGTTAAAAGAGTTCGAAAAAGAAATCTTCTTCGAAGGCTGTATGCCCATTGAAGTCATGGCCAAAAGAGGAAAAAAAACCATGCTCTTTGGCCCGATGAAACCAGTTGGACTTGAAGATCCAAAAACAGGAAAAAGACCTTACGCTGTTGTTCAATTAAGACAGGATGATGCAGCAGGTACTTTATATAATATTGTTGGTTTCCAAACACATCTGAAGTGGGGCGATCAAAAGGAAGTATTTCGTTTGATTCCAGGTCTTGAAGAGGCAGAGATTGTTCGCTATGGTGTGATGCACCGTAATACATTTATTAACTCGCCAAGCCTTCTAAAACCGACGTATCAATTTAAAAATAGAGATGACTTATTCTTTGCCGGACAAATGACTGGTGTTGAAGGATATGTTGAGTCCGCGGCTTCAGGACTAGTGGCTGGAATCAATGCAGCTCGTTTTGTTAAAGGAGAAGAGCTTGTGACACTTCCAGAAGAAACAGCGATTGGCAGTATGGCTTACTACATCACATCAACAAACAAGAAAAGCTTCCAGCCGATGAATGCAAACTTTGGATTGCTGAAAGATCTTGGCGTTCGAATTAAAAACAAACAAGAGCGCTATGCAGAGTACGCTAAACGCGCAATCGAAACTATTCAAACTATTTCGAAATCTCTGTAGTAAAACATTGCACGGAAAGCAAGATATGTGATACCATTTAAAAGCCTTAAAGAGGTGTAAAAATGACAGATAAACAGCGTCTTGTCCACTTATTCATTGAATATTTGCAGATTGAAAAGAACTATTCAGCTTTAACGATCTCAGGTTATACTGAGGCGATTGAAGAGTTTGTCAGATTTATGAACATTCAAGGAATAGACGGTTTTGAAGAGGTATCCTATCAAGATACGAGAATTTATTTAACAGAAGCTTATGAAAAAGGCCTTACAAGAAGAACGATTAGTAAGAAAGTCTCTGCACTTCGCAGCTTTTATAAATTTTTATTAAGAGAACAGCTTGTGAAAGAAAATCCTTTTTTACTCGTTAGCTTACCAAAGCAGGATAAGCGAATTCCTTCATTTTTGTATGAAGAGGAACTAAAAGAGCTATTTACAGTTTCTGATGTAAATACACCGCTTGGTCAAAGAAATCAAGCCATTTTAGAACTACTTTATGCAACAGGTATGAGGGTCAGTGAGTTATGTTCATTAAAAGAATCTGATCTTGATTTATCGATGGATACAGTGCTTGTACATGGGAAAGGCAGCAAACAGCGGTATGTACCTTTCGGATCTTATGCACATGAAGCGCTCTCCACATATTTAGAGGATGGAAGGCAGAAGCTGAAAGTGAAGGGAAAGGATCGTGCTGATTCACATGTGTTTTTGAATCAGCGCGGAGCTCCTCTTACAGATAGAGGCGTTCGATTCATTCTAACTGAATTAATGAAAAAGGCGTCTGGCACATTACATATCCATCCACACATGTTAAGGCACACCTTTGCTACGCATCTTTTAAACGAGGGAGCGGATTTAAGAAGTGTTCAAGAACTTCTCGGTCACTCAAATTTATCATCAACACAGGTGTACACGCATGTATCAAAAGATTCTTTAAGAAAAACGTACATGTCTCATCACCCAAGGGCTTTTAAACGATCCTAAAAGGAGGTTTTTTCATGTCATCATTTCATGCAACCACAATCTTTGCCGTTCAACATAAAGGGAAAAGTGCGATGGCTGGGGACGGTCAAGTCACTTTTGGGCAGGCTGTCGTCATGAAACACACAGCAAAAAAAGTGCGCCGTCTTTTCGGAGGCAAAGTACTCGCAGGTTTTGCTGGTTCAGTTGCAGATGCATTTACACTCTTTGAGAAGTTTGAAACGAAGCTTGAAGAATACGGTGGTAACCTAAAACGAGCAGCTGTAGAACTGGCGAAAGAATGGCGAAGTGACAAGATGCTCAGACAGCTTGAGGCCATGCTGATCGTCATGAATAAAGAAAGCATCCTGCTCGTATCTGGAACAGGAGAGGTCATCGAGCCAGACGATGGCATTTTGGCTATCGGGTCAGGCGGTAACTACGCGCTTAGCGCCGGGAGAGCACTCAAAAAACATGCAGGTGACCATCTCTCAGCTCGAGAGATTGCAAAGGCGGCTCTTGAAACGGCCGGAGAAATCTGTGTCTACACGAACGATCAAATCACTTTAGAAGAGCTTGAATAGAAAGGACATGAGACGTATGGAGAAAAAGCCGTTCACCCCAAGAGAGATAGTTGAAAAGCTCGATCAGTACATTATTGGTCAGCTTGATGCGAAAAAAGCAGTGGCGGTGGCTTTAAGAAACCGTTACAGAAGAAGTCTTTTACATGATAAGCTAAAGGATGAAGTCGTTCCTAAAAACATCTTAATGATTGGTCCGACAGGTGTGGGGAAAACAGAAATTGCCCGCAGAATTGCAAGGATTTCTGGTGCACCTTTCATTAAAGTGGAAGCGACGAAGTTTACTGAAGTTGGATATGTCGGACGTGACGTAGAATCAATGGTCAGAGATTTAGTGGAAACAGCAATCAGACTAGTCAAAGAAGAAAAAATGAAGGATGTTCAAGAAGAAGCGGAAAAACAAGCAAACAAACGGCTTGTTCATCTACTTGTTCCTGGAAAGAAAAAAAGTCAGTCTGTGAAAAATCCTTTTGAGATGCTGTTTGGTGGTTCTGATGCTGATGAAAGTGATCGAGATCACTCAAGTGAAGAAGTAGAGCTTGAGTCGACGAGAAAACGCATTGCGCACCAGCTGGCGATGGGTGAACTTGAAGACCATTACGTCACGATTGAAGTTGAAGAGCAGCAGCCTTCCATGTTTGATATGCTTCAAGGCTCGGGTATGGAGCAAATGGGTATGAACATGCAGGATGCGCTTAGCAATCTCATGCCTAAAAAGAAAAAACGCAGAAAGCTGACCGTCAGAGAAGCGAGAAAAGCGTTAACTGCTGAGGAAGCTTCAAAACTGATTGATATGGATGAAGTCGGTCAGGAAGCCGTGCAAAAAGCAGAGCAGCAAGGAATCATCTTTATCGATGAAATCGATAAAATTGCCAAAAGCGGTGGTGCATCGTCTGCAGATGTTTCTCGTGAAGGGGTTCAACGTGATATTTTACCGATTGTAGAAGGTTCCACTGTGATGACGAAGTATGGGGCTGTGAAAACAGATCATGTTCTATTTGTAGCAGCAGGCGCTTTTCATATGGCGAAACCCTCGGATTTGATTCCAGAGCTTCAAGGGCGCTTCCCAATCCGTGTAGAATTAGATAAATTAAGTATAGAAGACTTTGTGAAAATCTTAACGGAACCAGATAACGCGTTATTAAAGCAATATAAGGCTTTACTTGAAACAGAAGGTATATCTCTTGAATTTTCTGACGATGCTATTCATAAGATTGCCGAAGTGGCTTATCACGTCAATCAGGAGACGGATAACATCGGTGCAAGAAGGCTTCACACCATACTTGAGAAGCTGCTAGAAGAGCTCTCATTTGAGGCGCCTGATATTACAATGGAAACAGTGACTATTACCCCTCAGTATGTAGAAGAGAAGCTAGGAAAGATTGCAAATAACAAAGACTTAAGTCAATTTATACTTTAACAAATGAATAAAGTAATCTAGGAGGATCATTATTATGGCGTTACTACAAAAAACAAGGATTATTAACTCGATGCTGCAAGATGCAGCGGGGAAACCGGTTAATTTTAAAGAAATGGCAGAAACACTGAGAGATGTCATTGATTCAAACATTTTCGTATTAAGCAGAAGAGGGAAGCTTCTTGGCTACTCCATTAACCAGCAGATTGAAAATGCACGTATGAAAAAAATGCTGGAAGATCGTCAGTTCCCTGAAGAATATACAAAAAGCTTATTCAATGTCCCTGAAACATCTTCAAACCTTGACATCAACAGTGAGTACACAGCTTTCCCGATTGAGAACCGTGATTTATTCCAATCAGGTTTGACAACGATTGTGCCAATCATCGGAGGCGGAGACCGCTTAGGGACGTTAATCCTTTCTCGTTTGCAAGATACATTCACAGATGATGATTTAATTCTTGCTGAATACGGCGCAACAGTTGTTGGAATGGAGATTCTTCGCGAGAAAGCGGAAGAAATTGAAGAAGAAGCAAGAAGTAAAGCGGTTGTTCAAATGGCAATCAGCTCTCTTTCATATAGTGAGCTTGAAGCGATTGAGCATATCTTTGAAGAACTTGATGGAAACGAAGGGCTGCTTGTGGCAAGTAAGATTGCTGACCGTGTAGGAATCACTCGTTCAGTGATCGTAAACGCACTTCGTAAATTAGAAAGTGCAGGCGTTATTGAATCTCGTTCTCTTGGAATGAAGGGAACATACATCAAAGTGTTAAACAACAAATTTTTAATTGAACTTGAAAATTTAAAATCTCACTAATCAAAAAAAACCCTTTTCGGCCGAAATAAACGCTGAAAAGGGTTTTTTTGTATAAAAAATGAGTATTTGTCCGAAAAATGACACTCTTTTTTCCAAGAAACCCCTTACAATTCTGTAGTGCTTTGAATCTAGGTCTTTATACCTATTCGTAAAATAGATATATATTACGAGTTTTTTTTACAATTACATCATAGACTTTAATCCTATTATTTCTTACAATGAACATATGGTTTTACAAATCTCGACATGATTAAATGGAATGAAATACATATGATTGGAGGTATATGGTTTTGGATATATTTTCTGGAACGATAAGTAACCTTGAGAATGCCTTGGGCAGAGCGAACGTTAAGCAAAAAGTCATAAGCAATAATATCGCGAATATAGACACACCGAACTACAAGTCTAAAAAAGTTGCATTCCACGACATGCTAAATGATGCGTCAATCAAATTAGATGCTAAAAAAACATACCAAGGTCACATTGATTTCTCTAAAACAGGGTCTAATTATTCAGTTGTTTCGAGTAACCGTACTTCTTATCAAGAAAACGGAAATAATGTCGATATTGATCAAGAGATGAGTGAACTCGCTAAAAACCAAATTCAGTATAATGCGTTGGTTGAAAGAATGAGCGGAAAGTTCAATTCTCTTAAAACAGTTTTGACAGGAGGTAAGTGATGTCGATTTTTTCAGGCGTGAACGCTTCGGCCTCAGCATTAACAGCACAGAGGCTCAGAATGGACGTTGTATCCTCTAACCTTGCGAATATGGATACAACAAGAGCTAAACAGGTTGATGGCAAGTGGGAGCCTTATAGACGCAAGCTCGTCACATTACAGCCGTCAGGTGAATCATTTTCATCTATATTGAACTCAAGCATGAATTCGAGCGGCAAATTAGGAAACGGCGTCAAAGTAACAAAAATTACTGAAGACGAAACTCCATTCAACCTTCAATATGATCCTACAAATCCCGATGCCAATGAAAATGGATATGTTCAAACACCAAACGTTGATCCATTAAAGGAAATGGTTGATCTCATCAGCAGCTCAAGGTCATATGAAGCAAACGTGACTGCGCTGAATGCGAATAAAAGCATGCTGATGAAAGCTTTAGAAATAGGAAAGTAAGGTGAAAAGAATTGGTTAACGCAATATCTCCTTTCCAGCTTCAAACCGCTCAGCAAGCAAGTGAATTGACGAATGCATCGTCTGTGCAGGCGGCTGCACCTAAAAGTCAAACGAATTTCTCTGATGTGCTGAAGAATTCCATTGAGGCATTAAATCAATCACAGCTGAAATCAGACCAGTATACGAATGCTCTCGCACAAGGGAAAGATGTCAATCTCGATGAAGTCATGATTGCTTCACAAAAAGCGAGTGTGACACTCACAGCTGCAACCGAGTTTCGGAATAAAGCAGTCGAAGCGTACCAAGAGATTATGAGAATGCAGATGTAGGAGGTGCTGGTGGACAAAAAATAGACTGAATGGAATGACCGGGGGTTAAGATGAATCGTACTTTAATGCAATTAAGAACAAAAACAGTTGAGTTTTGGCGAAATCGATCAAAATTACAAAAAATACTCATGATTGGCGGCGTAGCTGCCCTAGCAATCATTATTACGGTTGTTAGCATCTTTGCTTCTTCTGAAAAAATGGTTCCGTTGTTTAGAGATTTGTCTGAGGCAGAAGCAGGACAAATCAAACAGGAACTGGATGGCAAAAACGTTAAATCGGAACTTGCAAATAACGGAACGACGATTTTAGTTCCAGAAAAGCAAGCAGACACTTTAAAAGTAACACTTGCATCAGAAGGACTTCCTAAAACGGGGAATATTGATTACTCCTTCTTTGCGAACAATTCCGGCTTCGGTTTAACAGATAATGAATTTGATGTTCTGAAAGTAGACGCAACTCAGACAGAACTATCCAATCTGATCAACACGATTGATGGGATTAAAGATTCAAAGGTTATGATTAACCTGCCAAAAGATTCCGTTTTTGTTGGAGAAGAGCAAAGTAATGCATCAGCATCAATTGTGCTGCAAGTTCAACCAGGCTACACGCTTACTCAGCAACAAGTAAAAGGCCTTTATCATCTTATTTCAAAAAGTGTGCCGAATTTAAAAACAGAAAACATTGTCATTATGGACCAAGATTCCAACTACTATGACTTAAACAGCAGCTCAGATTCCTATGCAAGTGGAATGGATGCACAGCAGCAGAAAAAAGAGGAGATTGAAAAGAATCTTCAACGAAAAATTCAACAGCTGCTTGGAACGATGATGGGTCAAGAGAAAGTTGCCGTATCGGTCACTACAGACATTGATTTTACTGAAGAAAAAAGAAAAGAAGATCTTGTCGAACCAGTTGATCAAGAAAACATGCAAGGAATTGCTGTCAGCGCTGAAAAGATTGCTGAAACTTATTCAGGCAATGGCGCAGCAGCTGGAGGCACCGCTGGAACAGGTGACGATGATGTCACAAATTATCAAGGTGCCGATGGAACGAATGGAAGCGGAGATTACGAAAAGAGCGAAGATCGTATCAATTATGAAGTCAACCGCATTCATAAAGATATCAAAGAAAGTCCTTATAAAATCAGAGACGTTGGCATTCAGGCACTGGTTGAACCACCTACTGCAAACGATCCTAACTCATTAACTGCTGAAAGGCAGGATGATATCAAAAAAATTCTTTCAACCATCATCAGTACATCGATTGATAAAGAATACACAAACGGTCAAGCGCTCACTCAAGCTGACTTAGATAACAAAATCGTTTTATCTGTATCAAAATTAGACGGTAAACAGCAAACGGCAGCAGAAAACCCTTCAAACAATATTCCAATTTGGGTTTATATTGTTGGCGGTGTGCTACTACTTGCCATTATCGCTCTCATTATCCTTCTCGTACGTAAGAGAAGAAAAGATGAGGAAGAAGAGTTTGAGTTTGATGAACGTACACCAATTCATGTTCCTGATATCGATACTGAGCCAGAAACAGAAGAAATGGTGAGAAAAAATCAGCTTGAAAAAATGGCAAAAGATAAACCAGAAGACTTTGCTAAATTGCTACGCAGCTGGCTGTCCGAGGATTAGGAGGAATACACATGTCGAGAAAAGATCCAAATCGACTAACAGGCAGACAAAAAGCAGCAATCCTAATGATTTCCTTAGGGCTAGACGTGTCAGCATCTGTATACAAACATCTGTCTGAAGACGAAATAGAAAAATTAACATTAGAAATTTCAAATGTAAGAAGTGTAGATACTGCTAAAAAAGATGAGATCATCGAAGAATTTCACAGCATTGCCATCGCGCAGGACTACATATCACAAGGTGGCCTTATGTACGCAAGACAAGTGCTTGAAAAAGCGCTTGGTGAGGACAAAGCGGACAGCATCTTAAATCGCTTAACATCCTCACTTCAAGTGAAACCATTTGATTTTGCTAGAAAGGCTGACCCAGAGCAAATTTTAAACTTTATTCAGCATGAGCATCCACAAACCATTGCGCTCATTCTTTCCTACCTAGATCCAGTACAGGCTGGACAGATTTTATCTGAGTTAGGCGAGGAAGTACAAACCGAGGTTGCAAGAAGAATTGCTTTAATGGACCGCACATCTCCAGAGATCATCAATGAGGTGGAACGTATTCTTGAACAAAAGCTCTCTTCAACCTTTACGCAAGATTATACCCAAACGGGCGGAGTCGAAGCGGTAGTCGAAGTCCTGAATGGTGTAGACCGTGCAACGGAGAAAACCATTTTAGATACACTGGAAATTCAAGATCCTGAGCTTGCTGATGAAATTAAGAAACGTATGTTTGTCTTTGAAGACATTGTCACTCTTGATAGCAGAGCCATTCAGCGCGTGATTCGAGATGTTGAGAATGACGATTTACTACTTGCACTCAAAGTGGCAAGCGAAGAAGTCAAAGAAATTGTCTTCCGCAACATGTCGCAACGTATGGTCGAAACGTTCAAAGAAGAAATGGAGTTTATGGGACCTGTCCGGCTTAGAGATGTCGAGGAAGCACAGACTCGTATTGTCAGCATCGTAAGACGACTTGAAGAGGCTGGAGAAATCGTCATAGCTCGAGGTGGAGGAGACGATATCATTGTCTAGGATTATCAAACATGAAACATCTGTTATTCCTGAACAAGGCCGTCAAACCATTCCCTTGCAGCAAGTGGAATTCAAAAGAGAACATCACGAAGAAGAGCTTGTCAACGAGACAGAAGCATCTCAACTTGTATTAAGTGATGCGCAAGATGAAGCAAGCCGTATTTTAGAACAAGCAAATCGTGAGCTGGAACAAACAATGGCTGAAATCAATCAGCGGCGAGCTGATTTTGAAGCAGAAAGAGTACAGCTCATTGAAGAAGCGAAACAAACAGGATATCAAGATGGTTTTCAAAAGGGCGAAGCAGATGCGAATTTACAGTATCAATCGATTCTTGATCAAGCGAATGACATTGTCAGCCTTGCAAAGCAGGACTATGAAGCGAAAATCGAAAGCTCTGCTGAAGAAATTGTCGAACTTGCCTTTGAGCTCGCTAAACGAGTATGGAATGCAGCTGAGGACACAAAAGAACAATTTTTAACGCTAGTGAAGCAGGTCATTTCAGAAGTGAAGGAATATGACGATATTTCCATCTATGTCGACCCTGCACATTACGAACATGTGATGGAATATAAAGATGAATTAAATAGAATCCTTCAAAAGAATACACATCTTGCCATTTACTCGGATGAAAAAGCACCAAAAGGTACTTGTTACGTCGAAACAAGCTTTGGAAAAGTGGAAGCGAGCGTTGATACCCAAATGAATCAGTTAAAAGAAAAGTTATTAGAAGTCATTGATTCAGGTGATCACAAATGAACATAGATGTGCTAAAAGAAACGATTGAAACCGCCGATCCTTATAAACGTTTTGGTAAAGTCAATCGAGTTGTTGGACTGATGATCGAGTCCAAGGGGCCAGAAAGCTCAATCGGTGATGTATGTCTTATTCACAAAAAAGGGAGTAAGAATCATCCGATCAAAGCAGAAGTCGTTGGCTTTAAAGATGAAAACATTTTGCTCATGCCCTACGTAGAAGCCTCTAACATCTCACCAGGCAGTCTTGTTGAAGCAACAGGTGAGTCGTTAAAGGTCAAAGTAGGAACTGGTTTAATCGGTCAGGTTGTTGATGCCTTCGGTGATCCACTGGACGGCAGCATGCTTCCTAAAGGACTTGCACCTGTCTCAACAGAACAATCTCCTCCAAACCCGATGGACAGACCGCCTATTCGTGAAAAAATGGGCGTTGGTGTCAGAGTGATCGACAGCTTGCTCACAGTCGGCACTGGTCAAAGAATTGGCATATTCGCGGGAAGCGGTGTTGGAAAAAGTACCTTGATGGGGATGATTGCCAAGCAGACAGAAGCGGATCTCAATGTCATTGCACTTGTTGGAGAGCGTGGACGTGAAGTTCGCGAGTTTATCGAAAAAGATTTAGGAGCTGAAGGACTGAAGCGTTCGATTGTTGTTGTCGCAACTTCAGATCAGCCCGCACTGACAAGATTAAAAGCAGCCTATACTGCAACAGCTATTGCCGAATATTTCAGAGACAGAGGCAAAAATGTCATGTTTATGATGGATTCTGTCACAAGGGTCGCCATGGCACAGCGGGAAATAGGACTTGCAACCGGTGAACCGCCAACAACAAAAGGATATACGCCTTCAGTGTTCGCTATACTGCCAAAATTGCTAGAACGAACTGGTACAAATCAACTTGGTTCCATCACAGCGTTTTACACAGTGCTTGTTGATGGTGACGATATGAATGAGCCGATCGCTGATACAGTGCGGGGGATTTTAGATGGCCACATAGTACTTGATCGTGCACTGGCCAACAAAGGACAGTTTCCAGCTGTCAATATTCTGAAAAGTATCAGTCGTGTTATGAGTAATATCGCAAGTCATGATCACAAGGAAGCGGCTAACCGGTTCCGCCAGCTTTTATCCACATATCAAAACGCTGAAGACCTCATTAACATTGGAGCATATAAAAAAGGCTCCTCTAAAGATATTGATGAGGCCATGCAAGCTTACCCACAACTGATTTCATTTTTGAAGCAGGACGTTGAAGAGGCTGTATCGATTGAAGACAGCGTGAGGATATTGCTCAGTTTGATGAATAGAGAGGATTGACAAAAACAGTGAGATATCAATACAAATTTCAAAAGCTCTTAGAATTGAAAGAAAGTGAAAAAGACAAATCACTCGCAGCGTATCAACAATCCGTTTCGGCATTTGAGCAAGCCGCTGAAAAACTCTATGAAAATATGAGTAAAAAAGAGCTAATGGAAAAGAGCAAAGAAGAAAAGCTGAGAAGTGGGATGAGTGTTCAAGAAATGCGTCATTATCAGCAATTTGTGACGAACTTAGATAACACCATTCATCATTATCAGCAGCTTGTGATCATGAAACGCCATCAAATGAATGAAAAACAATCTGATTTAACTGAAAAAAATATTGAGTTTAAAAAGTTTGAAAAAATGAAAGAAAAGCAATTTGAAAAGTTCTCCCTTGAACATAAGGCAATTGAAATGAAAGAAATGGATGATATCTCTATCAGCCAATTCATGTTTCAAGGACATTAGGAGTCGAGATGAATGCCTAAGAAGGAAAAAACAAAGGAATCAAGCGGCGGCGGTAAATTTCAATGGATCTTGTTTATTGTCATTATCCCATTGGTTGTGCTTGTGATTGTAACGGGCACAATCCTTTATATGGCAGGTTATGATCTAAAGAAACCGCTCCAAAACATTCCGGGGATTAGCAGCTTGGTTGGATCAGATGACACATCAAAAACGTCATCTTCAAATAACGATCAACGTGATACAGAGTTGAAAGCGTTGAAAAAGACGATTAAAGAACAAGAGAATGAACTTGAAATTGCTCAAAAAGACTTGAAGACAAGTGATGAAGAGATTAAACGATTGAATCAAAAAATCAATTCACTTGAAAAAACATCTGATAAAGAGAACACGTCAGCAAGTGACAGTTCATCAAACAGTACATCATCAAGTAATAACGCATCAGGATCTTCAACTGATTCGTCAGCATCTTCTAATCAGCAATCAAAAGGAAAGGTCGCCAGCATTTATGAAAGCATGGATGCAGGGAAATCTGCCAAAATTTTATCAGAGCTAAGTGATAAAGAAGCTTTGAAGATCCTTGAAGAGCTGAGTAAAAATAAGCTGACGGACATATTAGCAAAACTGACACCTCAGAAGGCAGCAACGTTCACGAAGGAGCTTGCCAAAAAAGAAGAAAGTGAAAATGGAGGTGGACAATAAGTGAAGCTATTGGACATTGGAGCCTTACAGCAATCTTCCCAAGGTCTCTCGGGACTAAAGGGAGAGGGGGCAGTATCTGCTCGCGGCCTGTTTAAACAATTGTTAAATGGCGCAGGTATTCAAAGTGGTCCAGCTATTTCTCAGCCGGCGGAAACCAATCTATCCATGAATGATGCGATGCAAATCATTGAAAAATGGATACAATCACCTGAAGAAGGAATAGATGGAGATCTTCTTGCGGCACTTCAGGCGCTGCAAGGTCAAAAGCTTGAGGGGGCTGACTTAAAGTCACTTGAAGAGCTATTTCAAAAGATGGAATCGGTTATCTATGGCGATCAGGATGAGAAGCCAGTTGCTGAACATAGTGAACAGCTCATACAAGTCCACTTTTTCTTATATCAAATACTGAATCAGCAGCCGGTAAGCTTTGATGCAAAACTTGTACAGGATATTCAAGCAAAAGGTGAAGATTTCATCAAGTTTCTAACGAAAAACGGAGCAGATGAAAAGCTCATTCAACAAGTAAAAGAGCAGTTCTTCTCGCAAGGATCGGCACCTAAGCTGAATAATATGTCGCAAAGCGAGCTGAAACACTTTAATCAGTTAATCGATCATATGATGGCGAATGCGAAAGGGTCAGATAAAGAGTGGAAAATTTCCTTAGGAGAGTTAAAAGAAATGATTGCTCCAAGGCAAGAATCTTCCTTCTCATCTCCAGCAAAAGGTGCTGCCTCACTTGAATGGCTTATGAAAAAAGAAGTCACCAAAGGTCAAGGCACTACGGCACCTGCTTCTGAAAAAACAATCACCCATACGCTGCTTCCAGGGCATAAACAGTTCTTCCAACTGCAATCAGCTGCTCCTGTGCAGCAGACGCAAACAACTGACGAAAAGCCAGGCACGGTTGATCAGCAGATTTTAAATACGTGGAAACAAATGAAGTTCACACCATTTGGTAATTCAAGCGGACGGTTTACCGTACGATTAAATCCAGAAAATCTAGGGTTTATTACCATCCAGCTAACGAAACAAAACGGGATGTATGCGAGTAAAATTACAGCTTCAACGCAAGCAGCAAAAGAACTGCTAGAGCATCATCTGCCGCAGCTCAAGCAGGCGTTACCGAATATGTCGGTTCAAGTTGACCGTTTCCATATACCGCTTCAGTCAAATGAGCAGCCATCTTTTGGACAATTTAATGAGGAAGGCAAGCAGCAGCCATCAAAAGGACAAAGTTTCCAGCAGCCTGATGAACAGGAAGCTGAATTCCAAGATGTACTAGATGCGCTTGTTGGATCAGAAGAAGAAGAGGAGGAGATCTAATGGCAACTGTTGATGCGACGAATAGAACAGCCGCACAAGCGGACACTTCTTCAAACGCAGCAAAGAAAACAGATACACTTGGCCGAGATCAGTTCTTGAAAATCTTACTTACGCAGCTTCAAAACCAAGATCCGACAAACCCGATTGATGACCGTGAGTTTGTCACACAGCTTGCAACATTTTCTTCTTTAGAACAGCAAATGAATATGAACGAATCTATCACTCAAATGAATCAGATCATGTCTACATTTGTTGCACACCAAGATCCATTTACGACATATGTAGGCTGGATTGGTAAAGAAGTAGCGGGCAAACAAGATGATAAAGACATATCTGGCACTGTGAAGTCTGTGAAAAACATAAACAATGAATACTTCCTATATTTAGAAGATGGGACGAAAATCAGCCCTTGGGACGTTACAACTGTTGGAGAAAAATCGTAAGCAAATCGAGGAGGAAAATAAATGTTACGCTCACTTTACTCAGGAATTAGCGGAATGAAAAACTTCCAAACAAAATTAGATGTTGTAGCCAATAACGTGGCCAACGTCAATACACATGGATACAAAAAAAGCCGTATCACTTTTAAAGATATGGTCAGTCAAACCATTGCAAGTTCTGGTGGACCGACGAATAACTCTGGTTCAATCAACTCAAAACAAGTTGGATTAGGATCAGCTTTATCTTCTATTGATAAAATCATGACATCAGGTTCTTCTCAAAATACAGACGAACCATATGATTTCTATATTAATGGAGATGGATTTTTCCGTATTGAAAAGCAAGGTGAAATCCTTTTTACAAGAACAGGGAACTTCAAACCTGATTCAAATGGGGATTTGGTAACATCTGATGGAAACTATCTTCTTGGTATGGATGGGCAAAGAATCAACATTCCACGAGACAATGTGTCAAGTGTTAGTGTTGGGCCAGATGGGACCGTTTCTGTTGTGGAGAACAACGTTTCTCGTACTGTTGGACAAGTATCACTTGTGTCTTTCAGTAATGCAGGAGGACTAGATAAAGTTGGGGATAACTTATATCGCCAAACACTCAGTTCCGGTGCACCAAGTAATGCCATGGCTCCTGGAACTCAAGGAACAGGTGAACTTCAAACAGGTAAACTTGAAATGTCAAACGTTGATTTAACAGACGAGTTTACAGAAATGATTATCGCACAGCGTGGATTCCAATCGAATGCAAAGACGATCACAACATCTGATGAAATTCTGCAAGAACTTGTGAATCTGAAACGATAGGAGGTAGGAGGAGCGGTTTATCGCTTCTCTGCTTAATATGATTGAAGTGACAAGATTAAATGGCAAAGGATTTATGCTCAACGCTCTCCATATCGAGCAAATCGAAAGCTTTCCAGACACGACCATTACACTCGCCAATGGAAAGAAATTCGTTGTGAAAGAAGATGAAGAGCAGCTTCAGGAGAAAATCATTTCTTTCTATAGAAAAATCCAAGTCATTTCATTGAATCAAGGAATAGAGGAGTTTGAATGAAGAAGAAATTAGTCGTAGTAATGCTAATCATGATTATTGCTATCGTCGGAATTGGAGCAGGTATTGTCTTTCTGGTGAATGGGTCAGACGAAGCAAAAGCAGAAAAAGAGCCAACAGCAGATGAAGTCGTAAAAGCTTCTGTTGAAATTCCTGAGATTGTGACCAATTTAAAATCTGAAGGAAATGCGGTCAAACTTGTACTAAATATTGAAACAGATTCAGAAAAAGCCAAAGAAGAGCTTGAAAAAAGAAGCTTCCAAGTGAAGGATGCTGTGATCGACATTTTATCAGACACGAATGCAGATGAACTTGATGGCAAAAAAGGCAGAGAACATTTTAAAACACAGGTCAAAAACAAAGTGAATAACTATTTGCAAGATGGCAAGGTGAAAGAAGTTTATATAACCTCCTTTAATCTGCAATAGAGGCGATTAATTGACACGATGGAGGTGAAGAAATGTCAGGAGAAGTGCTTTCCCAGAATGAGATCGATGCATTATTATCCGCCATATCAACAGGCGAAATGGATGCAGAAGAGCTGAAAAAAGAAGAAACGACGAAAAAAGTGAAAGTGTATGACTTTAAACGTGCACTGCGCTTTTCAAAAGACCAGATTCGAAGTTTAACAAGAATTCATGATAACTTCGCTAGACTGCTTACCACACACTTTTCAGCGCAGCTAAGATCATATATTCAAATTTCTGTCAGCTCGGTTGACCAAGTGCCATATGAAGAATTTATTCGTTCGATTCCTAATATGACATTATTAAACTTATTTTACGTCAGCCCGCTTGAAGGAAGAATCATGCTTGAAGTGAACCCAACGATTGGCTATGCCATGATGGATAGGCTGATGGGTGGGATTGGCATTAGTCATAATAAGACAGAATCACTGACAGAAATCGAAACAAAGATTATCTCAAACATGTTTGAGGGAGCTTTGGAAAACTACAGAGAAGCGTGGCAGTCCATAACCGACATCGAGCCAGAAATGGCAGATTTCGAGGTAAATCCCCAGTTTGTTCAAATGGTGTCACCAAACGAAACAGTTGTCGTCATTTCTCTTAATACACAAATTGGTGAGGTAAGCGGGGTTATTAATCTCTGTATTCCTCACGTAGTATTAGAGCCTATTATTCCGAAGCTGTCTGTACACTACTGGATGCAATCGGAACGAAATGAACCGAAAAAAGAAGAAACAAAGGCCATTGAAAAACGGATTATGACGGCGAAAATACCGGTAGTCGCAGAGCTTGGACAATCGGAAATGACGGTGGAAGAGTTTTTGAATTTGGAAATTGGTGATTGTATTGCCTTGGACAAACCAGTAAATGCGCCTCTTACTGTTATGGTCGGAAATAAACCGAAATTCTTGGGACAGGCCGGCCGCGTGAATCGGAAACAGGCGATTCAAATTCTAGATCACGACATAAGAGGTGAAGAAGATGGAGAATAACGGAAGTAAATTATCACAAGATGAAATCGATGCGCTCCTTAAAGGAGGCAGCAATGACGATATAGAGCCTGATACACTCCTTTCTGCAATGGAACAAGATGCCATTGGGGAAATCGGAAATATATCATTTGGAAGCTCTGCAACAGCACTTTCAACCCTATTAAGTCAAAAAGTGGAGATTACAACTCCAACTGTCACAGTGATTCAAAAAAGCAAGCTGAATGAGGAATTTCCTCATCCGTATGTCGCAATTGAAGTGAATTATACGGAAGGCTTCAGTGCTAGTAACCTGCTTGTCATCCAGCAAACCGATGCGGCAGTCATTGCGGATTTAATGATGGGCGGAGATGGAACAAATGCTGACCCGTCGTTAAGTGAAATTCACTTAAGTGCAGTACAAGAAGCGATGAACCAAATGATGGGTTCAGCAGCGACGTCCATGTCAACAGTCTTTAATAAAAAGATTGATATTTCTCCGCCTCGCGTTGAGTTGCTTGATGTGAAAGAAGGAGAAGGCACAGACCGCATTCCAGCTGAAGAGATGCTTGTCAAAGTGTCCTTTAGATTAACAATAGGTGAACTCATAGATTCAAATATTATGCAGCTTTACCCTATTACGTTTGCGAAAGATTTGATTGCAGAATTAACAGACCCAGCGGAAGAAGAGCCGGTTCAAGAAGCACCTCAGAGTGCACCTGAACCACAGCAGGCTGCTCCGCAAGCACAATCTGCTCCTATGCAGCAATCGGCACCGCCGAAAAGACAGGCGAAGCCAAAGCCGGCAGAACCTGTCAATGTGGCGCCGGTTGAATTTGAGGCATTCAGTGAGCCTCAGCATACAACAAGTCAGCTCGGTAATCTTGATATGCTGATGGATATTCCACTTTCCATTACAGTGGAGCTTGGAAGAACGCAGCGCAGTGTGAAAGAAGTACTTGAACTTTCCGCTGGAAGTATCATTGAACTGGACAAACTTGCAGGTGAGCCAGTCGACATTCTGGTCAACAAACGAATCGTCGCCAAAGAAGAAGTTGTTGTCATTGATGAGAACTTTGGTGTACGTGTGACTGACATTTTAAGTCAGTCAGAAAGACTTTCTAATTTAAAATAAACAAACATATAGGGAGAGAATAAGTAAATGGCTACTAAGGTATTAATCGTAGATGATGCAGCATTCATGAGAATGATGATTAAGGATATTCTTGTAAAAAACGGATTTGATGTAGTAGGAGAAGCAGAAAACGGCGCACAAGCTGTTGAAAAATTTAAAGAAACATCTCCTGATCTAGTCACAATGGATATCACAATGCCAGAAATGGACGGGATCACAGCATTAAAAGAAATTAAACAAATCGATGCTTCTGCAAAAATCATTATGTGCTCAGCGATGGGACAACAATCAATGGTTATTGATGCCATTCAAGCAGGTGCAAAAGACTTTATCGTGAAGCCATTCCAGGCAGACCGTGTACTTGAAGCAATTAATAAAACGTTAGGCTAAAAAAGGGTGTAAGACTTGTTGAAAAAACGTTTGATATGTATAGCAATGATCAGTTTTATGCTTTTCTTTACAGCGCAGCCAGCCTCACTGTTTGCTGAAACAAAAGATCCTGAAAATGGCATGGTGAATGACTGGATCAAAGGTGAGAAAGAAAGCAAAAAGGATACAGAAAAGAAAACCACTGACAATCAAACGAATCCGGCAGAAGAAGTTCCCTCTTCTTCTGTCTCCATTATGGATTTTGTCAAAATGATTGGTGCCTTACTTTTTGTCATCCTGCTCATTTACGGATTGGTGAGATTTGTTGGAAAGCAAAACCGCTTACTCAAGCCATTTCGCTATGTTGAAAATATTGGCGGAACGACGGTTGGTCAAAATCGTTCAGTTCAGCTGATCAAAGTGGGCAAACGAGTATTAGTTGTCGGCGTAGCAGACTCAATCCAGCTGCTAAAAGAAATCGATGATGAACAAGAATGCGAAGCGATTGTGAAACAATACGAAGAAGCGATGGAAAGTAAGACTGACTTACCGAAAATGATGCAAAAATTGACATCGCAAGTGAAGAAACACGATCAGCCGACCACTTCTTCTTTTTCAGCAAATTTAAAGGCGCAGCTAGCCGAATTGAAAAAGACCCAATCAGAAGTCAGAAAGAAAGGCCCGAAACAAAATGAATGAGTTTATCGATTTATTTAATTCCAGTGGCGCAGGGAATATTAGCACATCTGTCCGTCTGCTTTTATTGTTAACTGTATTTTCAGTTGCACCAGGCATTCTTATTTTAATGACCTGTTTTACACGGATTGTGATTGTTCTTTCGTTCGTCAGAACATCACTTGCAACCAACTCAATGCCGCCAAACCAAGTGCTTGTAGGACTTGCTTTATTTCTCACATTTTTTATTATGGCACCCACGTTCTCAGAGATTAATAAAGAGGCACTCACGCCGCTTTTAAATGATGATATTACGTTAAATCAGGCCTATGAAAAAGCCGAAGTGCCAATTAAAGAGTTTATGAGTAAACATACGAGACAGAAAGATTTGGCTTTATTTCTTAGTTACGCAAAAATGGATACTCCTGAATCGATTAAAGATATTCCCTTAACGGCGATGGTACCAGCGTTTGCAATTTCAGAATTAAAGACGGCATTTCAAATTGGTTTTATGATTTTTATTCCATTTTTAATTATTGACATGGTGGTCGCAAGTGTCCTGATGTCGATGGGGATGATGATGCTTCCGCCGGTTATGATATCGCTCCCTTTCAAAATATTGTTATTTGTATTAGTTGATGGATGGTATTTGATTGTTAAATCTTTGCTGCAAAGCTTTTAGAGTAGGTGCTTAAAACATGAGTTCAGAATTTGTCATTACGATGGCTGAAAGGTCAGTGTATGTTGTTTTACTTGTCAGCGGGCCGCTTCTTGCGCTCGCACTAATCGTGGGACTAATTGTCAGTGTGTTTCAGGCGACAACCCAAATCCAAGAACAGACGCTTGCGTTCATTCCAAAAATTGTTGCAGTGCTCATTGGACTTGTTGTGTTTGGTCCGTGGATGCTTTCAACAATTGTGTCATTTACAACAGAGCTGTTCTCTAATTTAGATCGATTTGCAGGTTAATCAGAGATGTCAATCATAGAATTATTTCCTGCCTTTCTTCTCGTTTTCATTCGGATCACCGCTTTTTTTGTGACAGTGCCGCTATTAGCGCATCGAACGATACCAGCAGTTCACAGAGTTGGTTTTTCACTGTTTTTGGCTGTCATTAGTTTTAGCACCATTAAAGAACCGCCAGCACTCGATATCGACGGTCTTTACATGATGCTTGCCGTGAAAGAAGCAATGGTCGGACTTCTTCTTGGACTGATTGCATATATCATGGTGTCCGCAGTTCAAATTGCCGGCTCATTCATCGATTTTCAAATGGGTTTTGCGATCGCCAATATTATTGATCCACAAACAGGGGCGCAAACGCCGCTGATGGGGCAGTTTTTTTATACGGTGACCTTGCTGCTGATGCTGGCAACAAATGCACATCATTTGCTGCTTGATGGAATCTATTACAGTTTTCAATATATTCAAGTTGATCAGTATGCGCTGAACTTCGGTAGTGAATCCTTTGCTTACTTTATTGCAAAGAGCTTCAACCAAATGTTCATCATAGCCTTTCAAATCTCAGCACCTGTTGTGGCTAGTTTGTTTTTAGTCGATTTGGCATTAGGAATTGTGGCACGTACAGTTCCGCAAATGAACGTATTTGTCGTTGGACTTCCCATTAAAATGGGCGTGAGTTTTATTATGATCATCATTTGTATGGGTGTCATCTTCGGGGTCGTCCAAAATACATTTGAAACGATTGTGCTCACCATGAGGAATTTCTTAGCATTGGTCGGTGGTTCGTCATGACGACAAGACTTAGACTCGACTTGCAATTTTTCGCAGGTGAAAAAACAGAAAAAGCAACACCGAAAAAAAGACGTGATTCACGTAAAAAAGGGCAGGTTGCCAAAAGTACCGACGTCAATACAGCCATCTCATTTCTACTAATCTTTTTATCATTCTTTTTTATTGGGCCTTTTATGAAAGAGCGTATTATTGCGCTCATTGAACGTTTTTATTCAACAACGATGCTAATGAAGGTTAGCACATCTAATATTCACCAGTTATTCTTGGAATTGCTTCAAGAGACAGGTCTCCTCCTCATGCCAATTCTTGGTGTTGGGATGCTGGCAGGGATCATCAGTAACTATTTACAAGTTGGATTTCTCTTTTCAACTGAAGTGATCAAGCCCAAATTAGAAAAGCTTGATCCAATCAAAGGGTTTAAACGAATATACAGTATTCGAGCACTCGTTGAGCTATTAAAATCCATTTTAAAAATTGGTTTTGTTGGTTTTGCGACATTTATCGCTCTATGGATGCACTTTGACGAAATCTTGCGGCTCCCTCTACTCACTGCAGAGGAAACCCTTCATTTCGTGGCAAATATGACCTTGATTATGGGGTTATATGCAGCAGGTGCTCTTCTGATCTTAGCCGGGCTTGACTACATGTATCAGAAATTTGATTATGAAAAAAACTTACGGATGTCTAAACAAGACATCAAAGATGAGTATAAAAAATCAGAGGGTGACCCGCTCATAAAATCAAAAATTAAACAGCGGCAAAGGGAAATGGCCATGAGACGGATGATGCAGGAAGTCCCAAAAGCGGACGTCATCATTACAAACCCGACCCACTACGCAATTGCCTTGAAATATGACGAAGAAAAGATGGACGCGCCGTTTGTTGTGGCAAAGGGAACAGATATTTTGGCTTTGAAAATTAGAACAATTGCGAAAGAACATGATGTCATGACTGTAGAAAACCGGCCGCTCGCTCGTGCCCTCTATGATCAAGTGGATATCAACCAAGCGGTGCCGGAAGAATATTTTAAGGCGATCGCAGAAATTTTGGCTTACGTATATAAAACGAAACAAAAGATTTTATGAATTTTTGGTTTTAAAAGGAGAGAACAGGCATGTCAGCAAGAGATTTATCTGTTTTATTCAGTGTTATTTTAATCGTGGCGATGCTGGTCATACCGTTTCCGCCCGTCCTATTAAGTATTTTAATTATTATTAATATTTCTCTTGCGCTTATCGTGCTTCTCACCACAATGAACATGCAAGAACCACTGCAATTTTCCATTTTTCCATCGTTACTTTTGCTCTTAACACTGTTTCGTTTAGGGCTTAACATCTCTACAACCCGTTCTATTTTATCAACTGGAGATGCTGGTAAGGTTGTCGAAACGTTTGGATCATTTGTTGTTGGGGGCAATATACTTGTTGGTCTGGTTGTCTTCCTTATTCTGATCATCATTCAGTTTGTTGTCATCACCAAAGGGGCAGAGCGTGTATCAGAGGTTGCGGCCAGATTTACACTCGACGCGATGCCAGGTAAACAGATGAGTATTGACGCAGATTTGAATGCAGGAATGCTGACAGAAAGTGAAGCTAGAAACCGCCGTGAAAAAGTAGCCAGAGAAGCAGACTTTTATGGTGCGATGGATGGTGCAAGTAAGTTCGTTAAAGGGGATGCCATCGCAGGTATTATCATCGTTATTATCAATATTATTTTTGGCATCATTATTGGGATGATTCAGCAAGGAATGTCAATTCAAGAATCAGCTTCCCACTTTACTCTTTTAACAGTGGGGGACGGAATTGTGTCGCAAATCCCTGCACTTCTCATCTCAACAGCGACAGGGATTGTTGTCACGAGAGCGGCTTCTAACGGAAACCTTGGTTCAGACATTACGGGTCAGCTCTTTGCCTTCCCTGCCATGCTTTACGTCACAGCAGGCACGATCTTCCTGCTTGGATTGTTTACACCAATTGGCGTACTTTTGACAGGGCCGATCGCAGGTTTACTTGCACTCGGTGCGTACATGATGTCGAAAAACAAACAGGATCAAGAAGAGATTGAAGAAGTACTGGAAGAACAGGCAGAGGTAGAAGAGATGAAAAGTCCAGAAAGCGTCATTCATCTCCTGCAAATGGATGCCATTGAATTTGAATTTGGCTACGGGTTGATCCCGCTTGCAGATGCCAATCAAGGCGGAGACCTGCTAGACCGAATTGTCATGATCAGAAGGCAGCTTGCTCTTGAACTAGGTCTTGTCATTCCAGTTGTCCGTATTCGAGACAACATTGCGCTGAATCCGAATGAATACAGGCTCAAAATAAAAGGGAACGAAGTGGCAAAAGGAGAGCTGCTGCTAGATCATTATTTAGCGATGTCCCCAACGCCTGATGATGATCCGATTGAAGGAATTGAAACAATCGAACCATCCTTTGGTCTGCCGGCAAAGTGGATATCAGAAGCGGAAAAAGATCAGGCTGAAATGCTTGGGTATACAGTGGTCGATCCAGCATCTGTTGTGTCTACCCACATCACAGAGAAGATTAGACAAAACACCCATGAACTGCTTGGACGCCAAGAAACGAAGCAATTAATCGATCATCTGAAAGAAAGTTATCCAGTTCTAGTAGATGAGGTAACACCGAATCCACTAGCGGTCGGGGATATCCAAAAAGTACTTGCAAAGCTTCTGAAAGAAAAGGTCTCCATTCGAAACCTTGTGACCATTTTTGAGACCCTTGCAGACTACGGAAAATTAACCACGGATACAGACTTGCTAACAGAGTATGTTAGACAGGCACTTGCAAGACAGATTACTGCACAGTATGCAAGAGAAAATGAATCATTGAAAGTCGTGACATGCTCAGGCCGAGTCGAAAAGGTGATTGCAGACAGCGTGCAGCAAACAGAGCATGGGAACTACTTATCGTTAGATCCAGAATCCTCTGAAAGTGTGATTCAATCAGTGGCGAGAGAAATTGAACAGCTTTCGCTTCGTCAGGAAACGCCGGTTCTATTATGCTCACCTCCTATAAGAATGTACGTCAAACAGTTGTTAGAAAGATATTTCCCAGATTTACCGGTACTATCTTATAACGAACTAGAAGCAAATGTGGAAGTACAGAGCATCGGAGTGGTGGATATCTAATGAAAATGAAAAAAATCACAGCGAATTCTATGCAGGAGGCAACGATCCAAATCAGGCAGCAGCTTGGGAAGGATGCCGTCATATTAAATTCGAAAACCGTTGTCAAACGAAAGCTGTTCGGTTTAAAGAAACAGCAAATGGTCGAAGTGATTGCAGTGCTGGATCAAGATTTTGAAGAAAGAGCCGGTAAAGGATTACAACCAGCAGCTGCGCCTATCCCGGTGTTACCGAAAAAGGAGCAGATTCAACATCTTACGCAAGAGCTGCCGGCTGCCACTCAAGCCGTTAAAGCAGCGCCTTCTCATTCTCAGCCTTTAGAATATGCAAGAAACGAACGCCATGCCGGGATCTTGCCGGATTCTCTCATGAAAATGGATCAAAAGCTAAAGGATCAAGGTCTTGATGATGAGATTCGAGATGAGTGCTTAAAGGGTCTTTTAACAAAAGGTGCTGTGAAAGAAGAGCAGATTGAAAAAGAACTTGAAAAACTACTCACAGGGATGCTGCCGGCTCACACTTCTGATGAGCCGATGATTCGTTCGAAATACATTGTGTTGTTTGGTTCAACTGGTGCTGGTAAAACGACAACGATTGCAAAGCTTGCTGCGAAAACAGCCATTCAGCAGCAAAAGAAAATTGCTTTTATCACAACAGATACGTACCGGATTGCAGCGATTGAACAACTAAAAACATATGCTGAACTGCTGAATGCACCTCTTGAGGTTTGTTATTCAAGAGAGGACTTTGTGAAAGCACAGCAGACCTTTAAAGACTATGATCATATTTTCATCGATACAGCAGGCCGTAACTTTAAAGAAGAGGCGTACATCAAAGAGCTGACAGATATCATTCCATTTGATGAAAGCATTCAAAGTTTTCTCGTCATGAGTGCGACATCGAAATATCAAGATATGAAAGCCATGGTCAAACGTTTTGAACACGTTCCAATCGATCAATTTATTTTTACTAAAGTTGATGAAACAGACACGATGGGAACGATCTTTCAAATCATTGCAGAATCTCAAATCGGGCTCGGGTTTTTAACAAATGGTCAAAATGTACCTGAGGATATTCTTGAGAGTTCTCCCCTTGATTTGACAAGGATGGTCTTACAATGATGAAGCCTGACCAAGCCGAAGGTTTAAGAAAGCTTGTTCAGCAGAATCAACTGATTGTACCGAACTCTCTTCATGCGAATGGACAGGCGAAAACCATTGCTGTCATGAGCGGTAAAGGCGGAGTAGGTAAATCGAATTTGACGCTGAATATGGCACTGTCTATCGCAAGTACGGGCAAGCAAGTGCTCATCATCGACCTCGACTTTGGCATGGGGAATATTGATATTTTACTAGGGAAAACATCGACCAGCTCTATATTAGACGTGCTTGTTAGAAAAAAATCCTTCCAAGCGGCTATGACAAAAGGAACGGACAATCTGTATTACATTTCTGGCGGAAGCGGGCTTGAACAGCTGTTTTCTTTAGAAAAAGATCAATGGTCGTTCTTTTTAGAAGAGATGGAGAAAATATTGAATGACTTTGATTGTATATTCTTTGATATGGGTGCAGGCTTGTCAAAAGATCAACTCCCCTTTGTCTTATCGGCAGGAGAGGTGGTCGTTGTGACAACGCCAGAACCAACATCCATCATGGATGCCTACAGCGCAATTAAGCACTTAGCCATTCATCAGTTTGAACAGTCTGTTCAAATCATCGTCAACCGGTGTAAAACCCCGTCAGAAGGGTCTGAAACGTACCGGAAATTAGCAGGAGTGGTGACGTCATTTCTACACCGAAAGCTTGTGTTTGCTGGGGCGGTGCCTGATGATCCTGCTGTTCCTAAAGCAGTCACTGAACAAATGCCATTTTATATGAAGCAGCCTCATTCAAGGCTAAGTAAAACCATTAAAATGCTAGCTGAAACACTGTATCATCAGCAGATAAGAGAGGCACGGAGAGAGCAGCATACGTTTATAGATAAGTTGTCCTCTTTTTTTAAAAGGAGGAAGGTGGACTCATGATTAGAGTGCTTGTAGTAGATGACTCGGCTTTTATGAGAAAACTCATCAGTGATTTCCTAAGTGCCGAGCAAGAAATTGAAGTCGTCGGAACGGCGCGAAATGGAGAAGATGCCTTAAAGCGGATTAAGGAATTGAATCCAGATGTTGTCACACTTGATGTGGAAATGCCTGTTCTAAATGGAACAGAAGCATTAAAACAAATTCTGGCTGAACACGACCTTGCTGTGATTATGGTGTCAAGCCAGACGAAGCAAGGGAAGGAATTAACCATCCATTGCTTAGAACTCGGTGCTTTTGACTTTGTGACAAAGCCTTCAGGAAGTATTTCGCTCGATTTACACAAAGTAAGAGGTCAAATTGTAGAGCGGGTACTTGCGGCAGGCCTGTCGAGAAAACGTACTGAGAAACAAGTTTCTCCTAAGCCGTTCATGAAGCCGCCAAGTCCAATTCCAGCGGTCGCTCCCCGCCTGCAAGAAGTAAGAAGCGGTTCATCACTCCGAAAGATTATTTCAATCGGAACTTCTACGGGAGGGCCTAGGGCGCTTCAACGAGTCGTCACGAAGCTGCCAAAAGACATAGAGGCGCCGATTTTGATTGTGCAGCATATGCCGGCAGGATTTACGGCATCGCTGGCTACTAGATTAGATCATTTATCACAAATTACGATCAAAGAAGCTCAAGATGGAGACATCGCTAAAAATGGAGTGGCTTACATAGCTCCTGGTGGATTGAATATGTCACTTCATGAACAAGGGGCAGCTTTAGTGATCAGGCTGTCCCCAGAAGACACTGACAGCCGTCACAAACCTTCTGTTAACTATTTATTTGAATCCATCAGCAACATAAAAGGTTACGAGAAAATCGCTGTCATTATGACAGGAATGGGTAGTGATGGCACAGAAGGTGTCAAAAAAATGGTCGCAAGCGGTCATACAAAAGTCATTGCAGAAAAAGAAGAATCATGTGTTGTTTTCGGAATGCCTAAATCAGTCATTAAAGCAGGCCTTGCACATGAAACAAGGCATGTGGATGACATCGCACATGCAATTATAAGCTCCATGAAAAAAGAGAGGGCGTGAACACGTTGGATGTAAACCAATACTTAGATATCTTTTTAGATGAAAGCAGAGAACACTTACAAACTTGTAATGAAAAACTTCTTGAATTAGAAAAGAACCCAACAGACTTGCAGCTAGTGAATGATATATTCAGAGCCGCTCATACACTGAAAGGCATGAGTGCAACGATGGGCTTTGATGATATGGCTCAATTAACACATCATTTAGAAAACATGTTTGATGCCATCAGAAACGAACAAATGATTGTCACTCCTGAATCAATGGATACGATGTTTGAAGCACTCGATCACCTTGAAGCAATGGTTCAATCGATTGCAGAGGGCGGGGATGGAAAACGTGATGTCACGGAGATTAGTAAAAAACTAGATGTGACAGGAAGCCATGCAGAAACAGCATCTGCCGTTGAGACAGCTGAAGCATCATCAGCTGCAAGCGACCTAAATTATAACGAATTTGAGCGTACAGTTCTTGATGAAGCAAGAGAACAAGGCTTTAAATGTTATGAGCTGACCGTGACATTAAGTGACGCATGCTTATTAAAAGCCGTTCGTGTCTATATGATTTTTGAAAGACTGAACGAAGCAGGAGAAGTTGTCAAAACGGTTCCGAATGCAGAACTTTTAGAATCAGAAGATTTTGAATCTGAATTCAGCATTTCTTACTTATCGAAACAGCCGATGGAAGAAGTGAAAAAAATCGTGACAGCGATCTCAGAGGTTGAACAAGTGGAGATTTCTGAAGTCTCTGCCTTTGAAGAAGTGGCTCCGGCTGAAACAAAAGCAGCGAAACCTGAGCAGAAAAATGAAGAAGTCGCAGCTCCTGCTGCTAAAGTGCCAGCAAACGATGCGCCAAAAGCAAATGGCAATAACGGTGCAGCTGCCGGCGGAACGAAAACGATCCGTGTCAACATCGATCGTCTAGATTCACTTATGAACCTGTTTGAAGAGCTTGTCATTGATAGAGGACGTTTAGAACAGATTGCTAAAGAACTTGAAAACAACGAACTCACGGATACAGTGGAAAGAATGTCCCGTATTTCTGGAGACCTGCAATCGATCATCTTGAACATGAGAATGGTACCTGTAGAAACGGTGTTTAACAGATTCCCACGTATGATTCGTCAATTGACGAAAGAGCTCAATAAGAAAATTGAACTGATCATTGAAGGTGCTGAGACAGAGCTTGATCGAACAGTGATCGATGAAATTGGCGATCCGCTCTTACACTTACTTAGAAACAGTCTCGATCACGGGATTGAATCACCAGAAGAACGTGTGAAAAAAGGCAAACCAGAAAAAGGAACCGTTCTATTAAAAGCGTATCATAGCGGAAACCATGTCTTCATTGAAGTAGAAGATGATGGCGGCGGGATTAACCGTAAAAAGGTCCTTGAAAAAGCATTAGAGCGCGGGGTTATTACAGAAAGAGAAGCGGAAACGCTTGAAGATCACCAAATTGATTCATTGATCTTTGCAGCAGGGTTCTCTACAGCTGATACGATTTCTGATATTTCGGGCCGAGGTGTAGGTCTTGACGTTGTGAAAAACAAGCTGGAATCATTAGGTGGTTCTGTGAGTATTAACTCAACAGAAGGTCAAGGCTCACTGTTCTCAATTCAGCTTCCACTCACATTATCGATCATTTCCGTCCTTCTTGTGAAACTAGAGGAAGAAACATTTGCTATTCCGATTTCTTCTATTATAGAAACGGCTGTCATTAAGAAGAGTGACATCCTTCAAACGCATGATCGTGAAGTCATTGATTTCCGTGGATTTATCGTACCGGTTGTGTACTTGAAGAAACAGTTCAACGTACCAAATGCGAATGATTTAGAAGAAGAACTGCACATTATTGTTGTCCGTAAAGGAGACAAGCTAACAGCATTTGTGGTCGATTCGTTTATCGGTCAGCAAGAGGTTGTATTGAAATCACTTGGAGATTACCTACCAAACGTATTTGCGATATCAGGCGCAACAATCTTAGGTGACGGTCAGGTTGCACTCATCGTTGACTGTAATGCACTGATTAAGTAAAAAACAATAGAGGAGCGGTCTGAAATGAGTACAGATATCAAAACTGGCGAAAAGATGATTGTGTTTATCGTAAACAAAAAAGAATACGCCATTTCAGTATCAGAAGTAAAGTCCATTGAAAAATGGCAGCAGCCGACAAGAGTTCCTGGCGTTGCCCCTTATATATGCGGTGTCATTAATCTACGTGGTGTCGTGACACCTGTCATTGACCTTAGAGTGAGACTTGGATCAACTGACAACGAGATTACAGACGAAACAAGAATGATTATTGTACAAGTTGGTGACATTGAAGTCGGCTGGATTGTTGATGAAGCAAATGATGTCATTACTGTTCATCAGGAAGAGGTAGAATCTTCTACTGATTCAGCTGAAAAAGAAGGACTGTCATGGGTGACAGGAATTATTAAGCATGATCAGCGTCTATTCAATATCATTCATGCTGGTGCGGTCCTCGACAAGAGCGTGCAAGATGCACCTGTTCATTAAGGGGGATGTGAGATGAGCATTTTCAATGAAATTAAAGAGGAACAGCTAGATATTTTAAGTGAGGTTGGGAATATCGGAGCAGGCCATGCAGCGTCTGCTCTTGCCAGCCTATTGAACCGCAAAATTGATATGGCTGTTCCTTTTGTCAAAGTTCTCTCGTTTGAAGATTTAATGGATTTCTTTGGTGGAGCAGACCTTCCAGTTGCCAGTATCTTTTTGCGAATGGAGGGTGATCTTACCGGTTCAATCTTTTTCATTATGCCGTTTGAACAAGCTGAACAATTTGTAAGAGAGCTTGTTCAGGACCCAGCATTTGATATTGATACGATTCATGAACACATGCTAGGAACATCAGCGCTTCATGAGCTAGGAAATATTTTAGCAGGCTCTTATTTATCAGCACTTGCCGATTTAACAAAACTGCAGCTTCACCCAAGTGTTCCAGATGTCACGCTCGACATGTTCGGGGCTGTCATTAGTGAAGGATTAATGCAGTTTAGCCCTCTCGGCGATCAGGCGATTGTGATTGATACATCGATTTTTGATGATCAAAATCAGCAAGAGCTGAAAGGAAATATGTTTCTATTACCAGACTTTGAATCGTTTGAAAAACTGTTCAAAGCATTAGGTAACCTATAATGAACGTGCAGATTCCGGCAGTTGTAAAGGTTGGTATAGCGGATGTTCAGCTTGTGAAAACACCGGACCGTATTCGGACATCCGGTCTCGGTTCTTGCGTAGGACTTGTCCTTTTTGACCAAGAAAAAAAATTGGCAGGACTTGTCCATGTCATGCTTCCAGACTCCTCTCTTTCAAAAGGAGCGGTAGAGAACTTGGCTAAGTATGCAGATACAGGTGTCAAGCATACAATTGATCTGCTCTTAAAAGAAGGAGCACGCAAACATGCGCTAAAAGCGAAGCTTGCTGGCGGCGCAGAAATGTTTAAATTTAAGTCAACCAATGATCTGATGAGAATTGGACCTAGAAATGTATCAGCTGTGAAAGAACATCTGTCTCTTCATCATATCCCGATCATTAGTGAGGACACGGGCGGAAACAATGGACGCACGATTGAATTCGATCCGCTTACAACAGAACTTGAGATCCGCACTGTGAAACAAGGCATTATGAAGATATAACTAAGGAAGTATAGGGGGAGAAAGATGCAATCCTTAAATTACGAAGATCAGGCGCTATGGGCTAGATGGAAAGAGTGGAAGGACCCAGCTGCTGGAGATGATCTTATGCGCCGCTATATGCCGCTCGTCACATATCATGTTGGAAGAATTTCCATCGGTCTCCCGAAGTCAGTGCATAAAGAAGACTTGATCAGTCTAGGGATGCTCGGTTTATATGATGCCCTTGAAAAATTTGACCCCGGAAGAGATCTGAAGTTTGATACATATGCATCCTTCAGAATTCGCGGGGCCATCATCGACGGTCTTCGTAAAGAGGACTGGCTGCCTCGTACATCAAGAGAAAAAACAAAAAAAGTAGAAGCGGCAATTGAAAAGCTTGAACAGCGATATTTACGAAATGTGACACCAACAGAGGTTGCTGAAGAACTCGGCATGAGTGAACAAGATGTGGTCACAACGATGAATGAAGGGTTCTTTGCGAATTTGCTCTCGATTGATGAGAAGCTGCATGATCAAGAAGACGGAGAAAACGTTCAAGTCATGATTCGCGACGAAAAGACTGTGACACCTGAAGAAAAAATGCTGAAAGATGAATTAATTGAACAGCTTGCCGAAAAAATGACAGAGCTTTCGGAAAAAGAAAAGCTTGTGATAAGTCTTTTCTATAAAGAGGAATTGACGTTAACGGAAATTGGTCAAGTGCTTAATTTATCGACCTCCCGCATTTCGCAAATTCATTCAAAGGCATTGTTCAAGCTTAAGCATCTGCTTGATAAAGCCATTCAATCTTAAAGAGTTAGTGAGTGAAAAAATATGCTATGGCTGATTAGCTTTATGCTTCATGCTGCACTTATTTATTTTGTGATCATTTTATACACGAGAATGAATTCGCTGAAGGCAACAGAACAAAAGCAGCGAGAGCTTTTAGAAGAAACGGAAAATACCCTGGCTGCATTTTTGATGGAAGTCAAAGAAGAGAATGAAAAACTATCAAAAGCTGCAGCCACTTCCCCTGATTTTTCTGCTGAAGAGCTGAAATCGGATCTTCAGACACCAAAGCAGCCACAACCACCAATTGAATCCCTGCAATCGGTAGAAAGTGAAGATCCAGTTCCAGAGCACCTGTCGGCTCTCCTTAGCGAAGTTGAGGTGCAGGAAGAGAAGGTAAACGAACCCGTTTCAAGTCTCGAAACAGAAGCTTCTGCGCCTTCTGAAAGTGAAATAGAAGAAACATTTGAGGATCAAGTAAAGGCCTTATATGATCAAGGGCAATCATTAGAAGAAATAGCGAAAGAATTAAAAACGGGCAAGACAGAAATCGAGCTTTTATTAAAATTTAGCGGAAAGCTGTAAAGGATTCTTGATTGTCAGTCCATCATGTGTTATATTATTTCTTGGTGTTAAATACACACGCTTAATGATTCGTATGAAGGTGCTGCCGTGGCGCAGTTTTATGTGAACATGACTTAAGCGGAGGAAAAAAAACCATTATATTAGGAGGCAACAACATGTCAGTTATTTCTATGAAACAATTGCTAGAAGCTGGTGTTCACTTCGGTCACCAAACACGCCGTTGGAACCCAAAAATGAAGCGTTACATCTTTACAGAGCGTAACGGTATCTACATCATCGATCTTCAAAAAACGGTGAAAAAAGTAGAGGAAGCTTACAACTTCACGAAAAACCTTGCTGCTGACGGAGGAAAAATCCTTTTCGTTGGTACGAAAAAGCAAGCACAAGATTCAGTGAAAGAAGAAGCAATCCGTTCTGGTATGTACTATGTAAACCAACGCTGGCTTGGTGGAACGTTAACAAACTTTGAAACAATCCAAAAACGTATCAAACGTTTAAAAGATATCGAAAAAATGCAAGAAAACGGTACGTTCGAAGTTCTTCCTAAGAAAGAAGTCGTTCAACTGAAAAAAGAATTAGAACGTCTTGAAAAATTCCTAGGCGGAATCAAAGACATGAAGGGTCTTCCAGATGCACTTTTCATTATCGACCCTCGTAAAGAGCGTATTGCAGTTGCAGAAGCTCGTAAATTGAATATCCCAATTATCGGTATCGTTGACACAAACTGTGATCCAGACGAAATTGATGTTGTGATCCCTGCAAACGATGATGCAATCCGTGCTGTAAAACTTCTAACTGCTAAAATGGCAGATGCGATTCTTGAGTCTAAACAAGGCGAAGAAGAAGCTGTTGTAGAAGAAACGACAGAAACTGAAACAACAACTGCGTAACCTATTCAAAAGGTGATAAGAGGGAACTGCCTTTTATCACCTTTTTTTCACCTAGTAATCCGTGTTTTAACATAGAAGGAGGAAATGTAAAATGGCAATTACTGCTCAATTAGTAAAAGAACTGCGTCAAAAAACTGGTGCAGGTATGATGGACTGTAAAAAAGCGTTAACAGAAACTGATGGTGACATCGACAAAGCAATCGATCTTCTAAGAGAAAAAGGGATCGCAAAAGCTGCGAAAAAAGCAGACCGTATTGCGGCAGAAGGATTAACTCTTATTAAAACTGACGGCAACACTGGCGTTATCCTAGAAGTGAACTCTGAGACTGATTTCGTTGCGAAAAACGAAGGATTCCAAAATCTTCTTAACGAACTTGCTGATCATTTACTTGCTGCGAAACCTGCAACAATTGAAGAAGCACATGCTTCTAAAATGGAAAATGGTTCAACAGTTGAAGAACATATTACTTCTGCAATTGCGAAAATCGGAGAAAAAATTACGCTGCGCCGTTTCTCAGTCATCACAAAAGAAGATAACGCTGCATTCGGTTCTTACTTACACATGGGCGGACGCATCGGTGTATTAGCGGTTCTTAACGGAACAACTGATGAAGAGCTTGCGAGAGACATCGCAATGCACGTTGCTGCTGTAAACCCTAAATACATTTCTCGTGACCAAGTGTCTGAAGAAGAAGCAAACCGTGAGCGTGAAGTATTAACACAACAAGCGCTTCAAGAAGGAAAGCCTGAAAATATCGTTGCTAAAATGGTAGAAGGCCGTCTAAACAAATTCTTCGAAGAAATTTGCTTACTTGACCAAGCATTCGTTAAAAACCCAGATGAAAAAGTGAAACAAGTTGTAGGTGCGAAAAACGCAACTGTTCAAACTTATGTTCGCTATGAAGTGGGCGAAGGTATCGAAAAACGTCAAGACAACTTTGCTGAAGAAGTCATGAGCCAAGTGAAAAAATAATGTTTGAAAAGCTCTCTGGGGCTTTTTTAGGGAGCACAAGCACTGTGTTCCCTATTTTTTAGAGGATATTGATTTACAAAAGGCGGTTTCTTACGCATAATAAGAGACGGTATAGTTTACACTTGGAGGTTATCATGAGCAAACCGAAATATAATCGCATTGTACTGAAGCTAAGTGGAGAAGCACTAGCTGGTGATGCTGGAAATGGAATTAACCCAACTGTCATTCAATCAATTGCAAAGCAAGTAAAAGAAATTGCAGAACTTGATGTTGAAGTTGCAGTCGTTGTAGGTGGAGGAAACCTTTGGCGTGGTAAGACAGGCAGTGACTTAGGAATGGACCGGGCAACAGCAGACTATATGGGGATGCTTGCAACAGTGATGAATTCATTGGCATTACAAGACAGCCTAGAAACGCTTGGCATTCAGTCTAGAGTACAAACCTCTATCGAAATGAGACAGGTTGCAGAGCCATACATAAGAAGAAAAGCGATCCGTCACCTTGAGAAGAAACGTGTCGTGATTTTTGCTGCAGGTACTGGTAACCCTTATTTCTCTACTGATACAACAGCAGCACTTCGTGCAGCTGAAATTGAAGCAGATGTCATTTTAATGGCGAAAAACAATGTAGACGGTGTCTACAGTGCTGATCCTCGTACAGATGCGGATGCAGTAAAATATGATAAGCTTTCATATCTTGATGTACTAAAAGAAGGGCTTGCTGTAATGGATTCTACTGCGTCCTCATTATGTATGGACAATGACATTCCATTAATCGTCTTCTCTATTATGGAAGAAGGAAATATTAAACGTGCCGTCAATGGCGAATCAATCGGAACGATCGTGAGGGGGAAATAACGTGTCAAAAGAAGTGTTGAACCAAACAAAAGAAAAAATGGAAAAAGCCGTTCAAGCATACGGACGTGAACTAGCAACTGTCCGTGCAGGCAGAGCTAATGCTTCCCTTTTAGACAAAGTAACAGTGGATTACTATGGTGCGGAAACACCACTAAACCAAATTGCGTCAATTACAGTGCCAGAAGCACGTATGCTGATTATCACACCTTACGATAAAACAGCGATCGGTGATATCGAAAAGGCGATCCAAAAGTCTGATCTTGGTATCACACCAACAAGTGACGGAAACGTGATCCGTATTGCGATCCCAGCACTAACAGAAGAAAGACGTAAAGAACTTGTAAAAGTTGTGAGAAAATACTCAGAAGAAGCAAAAGTAGCTGTTCGTAACGTTCGTCGTGATGCAAATGATGAATTGAAAAAGCTAGAGAAAAATGGGGAGATCACTGAAGATGAATTAAGATCATCTACAGAGGATGTTCAAAAATTGACAGATGAATATGTCGCTAAAATTGATGAAGTGACAAAAGATAAAGAAAAAGAAATCATGGAAGTTTAAGAAAAAACTATGTACAATAGATAATAGTGAAAAGACCCTCTTCATGTTTACAGGGGGTTTTTTTGTTAATACTGTTGAGGACTATATTATTAGCGGGAACGCAACCTTTTTGGGTGATGGAGGAATCTCATGCTCAATATACTCAAAAATTGGAAGAATCAGCAAACAGCAGCTTCCAACTTAGAAAGCCTGACAAAAGAAGACATATTAAATGGAGAAATTCCTGAACATATCGCCATTATCATGGATGGGAATGGAAGATGGGCGAAGAAACGTGCGCTTCCACGGGTAGCAGGACATCATGAAGGAATGAAAGTTGTCAAGCGCATGACCAAGCTTGCAAATGAGCTGAATGTCAAAGTGCTGACTTTGTATGCTTTCTCTACAGAAAATTGGAAACGTCCAAAACTAGAAGTAGACTTTTTAATGAAGCTTCCTGAAGAGTTTCTAAACATCTATCTGCCTGAACTCATCGAGGAAAATGTCCGTGTACGTTTAACAGGTGATCCAGACGGCCTCCCGCAGCATACGAAAAAAGCGGTAGAGAACGCAGTGAAGAGTACGGCGAATAATGACGGACTCATTTTAAATTTTGCGCTCAATTATGGAGGACGGACAGAAATTATTTCTGCATGCAGACAAATTTCTGAAAAAGTCAAAGAAGGCAAGCTTCGAGCAGAAGACATCACAGAAGAGATGTTTTCAGCTTATTTAATGACAGAATCTCTTCAAGATCCGGATTTGCTTATTCGCACGAGTGGAGAAATTAGATTAAGCAACTTTATGCTTTGGCAAATTGCATACAGCGAGTTTGTCTTTACGGATGTGCTTTGGCCTGACTTTTCTGATGAGCACCTCATAGGCGCTATCGGAGAGTACCAGCGCCGCGGCCGGAGGTTCGGTGGAATTTAGAGGGTGGTGCAGATGAAACAAAGAATTTTGACGGGTGTTCTGGCAGCTGCAGTGTTTTTACTTGCAGTGATTTATGGACAAATGCCATTTACCCTGCTGATTTATTTAATGGGAAGTGTCGCTCTCTTTGAGCTTCTTAGAATGAAAAAGATTTCGATTTTCAGCTTTCCTGGCATTGTCAGCTTAATATTGCTTTGGCTTTTAATGGGCGGAGAAAATAGCTTCTTCCCGAACGTAGACGCATCAAAAATGCAGATTGCTTTATTTGCAGTCTTAATCCTTTTAACTTATACAGTTCTGAGCAAAAACTCTTTCACATTCGATGAGGTTGCTTTTGTTATATTAGCCACATTATATATTGGCGTTAGTTTCTATTATTTTATTCAAATTAGAGGCTTGTATGGCATGAGTGCGATCTTCTTCGCAGCGGTGATTATTTGGTCCACTGACTCAGGTGCCTATTTTATTGGGAAATCTATGGGGAAACGAAAGCTTTGGCCAGAGATCAGCCCAAACAAAACAGTAGAAGGATTTATCGGCGGAATCGTCACAGCGGTCGTGCTGTCACTTGTGTTCCAGGCGGTTACAGGATTTTTGCCATCATATCTGCTTGTTATGTTTATTACTCTTTTGCTCAGTATTTTTGGACAGCTTGGCGACCTTGTGGAATCTGCTTTAAAGCGTCATTACCATGTGAAGGATTCAGGGACAATACTCCCAGGTCATGGCGGAATTTTGGACAGGTTTGACAGCTTTTTATTCGTTCTGCCGTTTTTATATTTATTGCTGGCCACGTTTGCTAGCTAACCTCATAGAAACTAATTGAACGAGAGAAGGAGTGGCAATTTGAAATATATTTCGCTATTAGGCGCAACAGGATCAATTGGAGAACAAACATTAGATGTGATCAGGCAGCATCCAGACAAATTCAAGTTGAAAGCGATGACGTTTGGCAGAAATATAGACAAGGCCATCCCTATCATTGAACAATTTCAGCCTGAATTTGTTGGATGTGTAGACGAAGCGACCTATCGCACGTTAAAAGGTCATTCATTTCAATACGATATCAAAATGGCTGCGGGTGATGAAGCGAACATCGAAGCAGCGACCTATGATGCAGTGGATGTTGTGGTCAATGCACTGGTAGGAAGTGTCGGACTTGTGCCGACATTAAAAGCCATTGAACAAAAAAAGACGATCGCACTTGCAAATAAGGAAACACTTGTGACAGCTGGTCATATAGTAAAAGAGTACGCCAAAAAGTATGACGTGCCTTTACTTCCTGTCGATAGTGAACACTCCGCTATTTTTCAATCCCTGCAAGGTGAACAAGCTAAAAACATTGAACGCTTAATCGTCACAGCTTCAGGCGGCAGTTTCCGAGATAAAAAACGCACGGAGCTTGAGGGTGTAACGGTTGAAGAAGCGCTGAATCATCCGAACTGGTCCATGGGCGCAAAAATCACGATCGATTCAGCGACCATGATGAATAAGGGGCTTGAGGTGATTGAGGCGCATTGGCTGTTTGATATCCCATACGATCAAATTGATGTGCTGTTACATAAAGAGAGCATCATCCATTCCATGGTGGAATTCCATGACAAAAGTGTCATGGCTCAGTTAGGTACACCTGACATGAGGGTTCCGATTCAATACGCGCTCACTTATCCTGATAGAGCGCCATTAAAAGAAGCGAAATCATTAAACCTTTGGGAGATTGGACAATTAAATTTCCAAAAAGCGGATTTTGACAGGTATCGCTGCTTACATTTTGCTTATGAATCAGGTAAAATAGGAGGGACAATGCCTACTGTGCTTAATGCAGCCAATGAAATAGCTGTTGATGCATTTTTAAAAGGCAAAGTAACGTTCCTGCAAATTGAAGAATTGATTGAAAAGGCACTGAACAGACATCATGTGATTTCAACGCCTAGTTTGCAAGATATCCATGAAGTGGACAAAGATACACGAGACTTTGTTCAATCAATCCTCGCATAAGGTGGTATGTTCGTGAATACAGTGATTGCGTTTATTATTATTTTTGGAACGCTCGTTTTTTTCCACGAGCTTGGCCATTTAATTATGGCGCAGCGCGCAGGCATTTTATGCCGCGAGTTCGCAATTGGTTTTGGACCGAAGATTTTCTCCTTTAAACGAAAAGAAACCGTCTATACCATCAGACTTCTGCCAATCGGTGGATTTGTTAAAATGGCTGGAGAAGACCCTGAAGTCATTGAAATTAAACCGGGTCATACAGTGGGGCTCTTATTCAATGAGCAAAATGAAGTAGAAAAAATCATTTTAAATGATAAAGAGAAATATCCTGATGCACTTGTCATTGAAGTTGAACAAATTGATTTAGATCATGCGATGAGAATTTCAGGATATGAGGCTGGAAATGAAGACATTCTGACTGGCTACAATGTAAGCCAAACAAGCTTCTATATTGCAGATGGTGAAGAAATTCAAATTGCGCCATACAACCGTCAGTTTGGTTCAAAAACAGTATGGCAGCGTATTAAAGCCATTGCAGCTGGACCGATTATGAACTTTATCCTGGCATATGTGATTCTAGTGGCTTTAGGATTTATTCAAGGTGTAACCGTGGATGATCCTGTACTTGGTAAGCTGACAAAAGACGGCCGGGCAGCGCAAGCTGGGCTTATGCAGGGAGATCATATCGTTTCAATTAACGGGGATAAAATGAATTCTTGGACAGACGTTGTTCAAACGGTTCAAAAGAACCCAGATAAAAAAATGAATGTCGTCATTGACCGAGATGGCAAAGAAAGCACCATCCAAGTTGTACCGGAAGCTGTGAAGGCCGAAGGAAAAACCATTGGCCGTTTTGGCTCTTACCCGCCAACAGAAAATGGCTTTCTCAAAGTCATCTCATCCTCAGGAACGACAGTGATATCAACAGCAGGTCTCATCTTAACGAACTTGCAAAAGATTGTCACAGGACAATTTTCATTAGATATGCTTGCAGGTCCTGTTGGAATATATGACATGACAGGAGAAGTAGCGAAACAAGGTGTGTTAACATTAATGCAGTTTGCTGCGTTTCTTAGTATCAACTTAGGGATCGTGAATTTATTACCGATTCCTGCATTAGACGGAGGAAGATTACTTTTCCTATTCGTTGAAGCCATTCGCGGCAAACCAATTAATCGTGAGAAAGAGGCACTTGTTGTCTTCATTGGTGTTGCGTTCCTCATGCTATTAATGCTAGTAGTGACATGGAATGACATCCAGCGATTATTTTTATAAAAACCATTGTCTCTTGTTTCTCATTATGGGAAACAAGAGTTTTTGTGAGAAGTCCTATTTCTTAAATGAGGTGTAACGACATGAGACAATCCCTGACTTTCATTCCAACTCTTCGAGAGGTGCCGGCAGATGCTGAGGCAAAAAGTCATCAGCTATTAGTAAGAGCTGGATTTATTAGACAAAACACGAGCGGTATCTATCATTATTTGCCGCTAGCACATAAAGTGATTCAGCACATTCAAGCCATTGTTCGCAAGGAAATGGAAAAGGCGGGAGCAGCTGAGCTGTTAATGCCAGTGCTGCAGCAAGCAGAAATGTGGCAAGAGTCAGGAAGATGGTATACATACGGTCCAGAACTCATGCGTATGAAAGATCGCCACGGCCGCGAGTTTGCACTTGGCCCAACACACGAAGAAGTGATCACATCACTCGTACGCAGTGAAGTCAAATCGTATAAAAAGCTTCCTTTGACACTGTATCAAATCCAATCTAAATTCCGTGATGAACAAAGACCTCGCTTTGGGTTATTGCGCGGACGTGAATTTATTATGAAGGACGCCTATTCATTCCACTCTTCACCAGAGAGCCTTGATGACACATACAACAAAATGTTTACAGCTTACTCGAATGTCTTTTCAAAAGTAGGCCTTAACTTTAGACCAGTCATTGCCGATTCTGGGGCAATGGGAGGAAAAGATACACATGAGTTTATGGCACTGTCAGAAGTAGGAGAAGATACAATCGCATACTCTGACACATCTTCCTACGCTGCGAACATTGAAATGGCTGAGGCTGTGTATCACGGAGAAGAAGCAAACCCTGCGGACTTCAAAGAACTCGAGAAAGTACACACGCCGCAGGTGAAGACGATACAAGATGTTGCGTCATTCTTTGAAGTGGCTCCTTCTACATGTATCAAATCTGTCTTGTTTAAAGCGGATGATGCGTATGTACTTGTCCTGACAAGAGGCGATCATGAAGTAAATGATGTGAAAGTGAAAAACTTAGTTGGAGCACAGCTTGTAGAGCTTGCTTCACGTGAGGAAGTACTAGACGTGATCGGAACAGAACCAGGATTTGTTGGACCAGTGAAGCTTGAAGCGGAAGTAACGATTTATGCAGACCACGCTGTAAAAGGAATGACAAATGCAGTTGCAGGTGCAAATGAATCGGATTATCACTATGTCAATGTTAATCCTGCTCGTGATCTGTCAGTGAAGGAATATACAGATCTTCGCTTGATTCAAGAAGGGGACGTTTCTCCAGATGGAGAAGGCACGATCCAGTTCGCAAAAGGAATTGAAGTAGGACAAGTCTTTAAGCTAGGCACGCGTTATTCAGAGGCAATGGATGCAACATACCTCGATGAAAATGGACGTGCGCAGCCAATGATCATGGGCTGCTATGGCATCGGAATTTCTAGAACCCTTTCTGCGATTGTTGAACAGCATCATGATGACAAGGGGATTATTTGGCCAGAAACAGTTGCGCCATATGATCTTCATCTACTTGCCTTAAATATGAAAAACGATGCACAAAAGGAACTGGCTGAAACGCTGTATGAGCGTTTACAGGAAGAGGGCTATGAAGTCCTTTTCGATGACCGCCAAGAGCGTGCAGGCGTCAAATTTGCCGACAGTGACTTAATTGGACTGCCAATTCGCATTAGCTGCGGGAAACGTTCAGAAGAAGGTATTGTCGAAGTGAAATTCAGAAAATCAGGTGAATCACACGAAGTATCTGTTGATGAACTGATTTCATTTATACGCCAAGCATAAAAAACGAACAAAAAAATGAAGGTACCTCCTGCAAAAAAGAGGTACCTTTCTGATTTACAAAAGGAGGGTCCTGTCTTGGATGAACAATTACCGATTACCCGGCGGCAATTTCATATATTACTCAATCAGATTCAAATGACAGATGATGACCTCAGTCGTTACTTTGAAGAAGGCGAGATCGTCAAATTGACGGTGCATAAGGCGGCAAAAACATGGCATTTCCATTTTAAATTTAAGGCGCTTTTGCCTTACCAAGTATATGCAATGTTTTTAAGCAGGCTGACAAATGCATTTTCTCATATCGCACAAGTCACTTGTACGATTGAAGTCAATGATCCGCACATATCTGAAGAGCTCGTTCAATCGTATTGGTCCCATTGTGTGGAAGAGCTTCAAGGAATTTCTCCCCCAATCATCAGCTTGCTTCAACAGCAAAAACCAGCGCTGTCTGGACATAAGATCATCATCAAAACAAAAAGCGAAACTGAGGCTCTGGCCATCAAGAAGAAATATAGCCCAATGCTTCAGGCTGCATTTAAACAAGTTGGTTTTCCAGAACTTCAATTTGATACAGAAATTTTTGTATCAGATCAAGAGATTCAGAAGTTCAGAGAACAAAAACTTGCTGAAGATCAAGAAAGAGCCATGCAAGCCCTTGTTGAGATGGAGAAGAAGGAAAGTGAGGATCAAGAGGAAGCTCCTTCTGGCCCTCTGATGATTGGCTATCAAATCAAAGACAATGAAGAAATACGTACGCTTGATAGTATTATGGACGAAGAAAGACGAATCACCGTCCAAGGGTACGTGTTTGATGCAGAAACGCGCGAACTAAAAAGCGGCAGAACCCTTTGTATCTTTAAAATTACCGATTATACGAATAGTATTTTGATCAAAATGTTTGCGAGAGAAAAAGAAGATGCTCAGCTCATGAAATCCTTGAAAAAAGGGATGTGGGTCAAAGCAAGAGGAAGCATTCAAAACGATACGTTTGTGAGAGATCTTGTCATGATCGCAAATGACGTCAATGAAATGAAACCTCAGCTGAAAGAAGATACTGCACCAGAGGGAGAAAAGCGTGTTGAGCTTCATTTGCATTCGCCAATGAGCCAGATGGATGCTGTCACTGGCATCGGTAAACTTGTTGAACAAGCAAAAAAATGGGGGCATGAGGCCATTGCCCTGACAGATCACGCCGTTGTACAATCCTTTCCAGATGCGTATGCAGCAAGTAAAAAGCATGGCATCAAAATGATGTACGGGGTGGAAATCAATTTAGTCGACGACGGGGTACCGATTGCGTATAATCCAGAGCACCGCTTGTTAGAAGATGCGACGTTTGTCGTATTTGATGTTGAGACAACAGGACTCTCTGCTGTGTATGATACGATCATTGAGCTTGCAGCCGTGAAAATCAAAGGCGGGGAAATCATTGACCGCTTTGAGGCATTTGCAAACCCTCATCATCCATTATCAGCCACAACCATTGAACTAACCGGTATCACGGATGATATGGTGAGAAATGCACCAGATGTGGTCGATGTTGTTCGGGATTTCAAAGAGTGGATTGGACAAGATATCCTTGTTGCTCACAATGCGAGTTTTGATATGGGCTTTTTAAATGCAGCATATAAGCGACTGTTAAAAACAGATAAAGCGTCAAACCCTGTCATTGATACACTAGAACTCGGCCGATTCCTTTATCCTGAATTTAAAAATCACCGGCTGAACACGCTGTGTAAAAAGTTCGATATTGAACTCACGCAGCATCACCGGGCGATTTATGATGCAGAAGCAACTGGTTACCTCATGCTGAAGATGCTAAAAGATGCGGCTGAAAAAGAGATTGCCTACCACGATCAATTAAATGAAAACATGGGGCAGTCCAATGCGTATCAGCGCTCACGTCCTTACCATGCAACCGTGATTGCACAAAATGAGACGGGTCTAAAGAATTTATTTAAGCTTGTTTCACTTTCTCATATTCATTATTTCTACCGCGTGCCGCGCATCCCGCGCTCACAGCTTGAGAAATATCGAGAAGGTTTAATTGTTGGGTCTGCTTGTGATAAGGGTGAAGTGTTTGAAGGGATGATGCAGAAGTCACCTGATGAGGTAGAAGACATTGCCGCATTTTACGACTATTTAGAAGTTCATCCGCCAGAAGTGTATCAGCATTTACTCCAGCTGGAGCTTGTTCGGGATGAACGTGCATTAAAAGAGATCATCACAAACATTGTGAAACTTGGTGAAAAACTGAATAAACCAGTCGTGGCGACTGGAAATGTGCACTACCTGCATCCAGAAGACAAAATTTATCGCAAAATCTTAATTTCATCACAAGGCGGGGCGAATCCGCTTAATCGTCATGAACTGCCAAAAGTTCATTTTAGAACAACTGATGAAATGCTAGAAGCCTTCTCTTTCCTTGGAGACGAGAAGGCGAAAGAGATTGTCGTGATGAATACGCAAAAAGTATCTGAGATGGTCGAAAGTATTAAACCAATCAAAGACGATCTTTATACACCAAAAATCGAAGGTGCAGATGAAGAAATTCGGGAAATGAGCTATAACATGGCTCGCAGCATCTACGGTGACGATTTACCGAAAATTGTAGAAGACCGGATTGAGAAAGAATTAAAGAGTATTATTGGTCACGGTTTCGCTGTTATTTATTTAATTTCTCATAAGCTTGTTAAGAAATCACTTGATGATGGATATCTAGTTGGTTCAAGGGGATCAGTTGGTTCATCTCTCGTTGCGACATTAACAGAGATTACAGAAGTGAACCCGCTTGCGCCGCACTATGTATGTCCAAGTTGCAAGCACTCCGAGTTCTTTAATGATGGATCGGTTGGCTCAGGATTTGACCTTCCTGATAAAAACTGTCCTGAATGCGGGACGCCGTATAAAAAAGACGGACACGATATTCCGTTTGAAACGTTCTTAGGTTTTAAAGGAGATAAAGTGCCCGATATCGACTTGAACTTCTCAGGAGAATATCAGCCGATTGCCCATAACTATACGAAAGAGTTGTTTGGTGAAGAGTATGTATACCGCGCAGGTACAATCGGTACCGTTGCAGAAAAAACGGCATATGGTTATGTAAAAGGCTACGCAGGAGATCATAACCTTCATATGAGAGGTGCTGAAATTGACCGGCTCGTACAGGGCTGTACGGGCGTCAAACGGACAACGGGCCAACATCCAGGCGGAATTATCGTCGTGCCGGATTATATGGACATTTACGATTTCTCACCAATTCAATATCCAGCAGATGCGACAGGTTCTGATTGGAAAACGACGCATTTTGATTTCCATTCAATCCATGATAACTTGCTGAAACTAGATATTCTTGGACACGATGATCCAACGGTTATTCGGATGCTTCAGGACTTGAGCGGAATTGATCCAAAAACGATTCCGACAGATGATCCTGAGGTCATGAAAATCTTCCAAGGAACGGAACCTCTCGGTGTCACAGAAGAACAAATTGGATGTAAAACGGGAACACTTGGGATCCCAGAGTTTGGCACAAGGTTTGTTCGTCAGATGCTTGAGGATACAAAACCGACCACCTTCTCGGAGCTTGTTCAGATCTCTGGTCTATCTCACGGTACAGATGTATGGCTCGGCAATGCCCAAGAGCTGATTCATAATAAAACGTGTGAACTAAGTGAAGTGATTGGCTGTCGTGATGATATTATGGTCTATCTGATTTATCAAGGTTTAGAGCCGTCACTTGCCTTTAAAATCATGGAATCTGTTCGTAAAGGGAAGGGACTTCCTCCTGAATGGGAAGAAGAAATGAAGAATAATAACGTACCGAACTGGTACATTGATTCTTGTAAAAAGATTAAATACATGTTCCCTAAAGCCCATGCGGCTGCTTATGTATTAATGGCCGTTCGGATTGCTTATTTCAAGGTGCACCATGCACTTCTGTACTATGCGGCTTATTTTACCGTTCGTGCTGATGATTTTGATATCGAAACGATGACAAAAGGATCAAATGCGATTCGAGCGGTCATGGACGATATTAACTCAAAAGGTCTTGATGCATCACCGAAAGAGAAGAACCTATTAACTGTACTAGAGCTTGCACTTGAAATGTGTGAAAGAGGCTATCACTTTAAAAAAGTAGACCTATACCGATCAAGTGCCACTGAGTTTATCATTGATGGAGACGGGCTAATCCCGCCATTCAACTCTATCCCTGGACTCGGAACAAACGTTGCGTTAAATATTGTACGCGCACGCCAAGATGGTGAATTCCTTTCAAAAGAAGATTTACAAAAACGAGGAAAAGTGTCTAAGACCATCCTTGAGTATTTGGATCGTCAAGGCTGCTTAGAAGCACTTCCTGATCAAAACCAGCTTTCTTTGTTCTAATGTGAAAAATGAAGAGCGCCCTTAAAGGGCGTTCTTTTTATATATACAATAAAATTATTATGTAAACTAAAATATTTTAACTGGAATTATTTTCTTGTTGGTTCATATATCTTGATTTAACGTCGTGTTTTGAGAGAAGAGATTGTATGTCATTCTTTCTACCCAAATAGAGCAAAAAAGAGAATTTAGCCGTCTGAAATGTTCTCATACGACATATGATCATTTTGGGTACAGTCACATGAAGAATCAGGAGAAAACCCTCGGTGAGCGTCAAGCTGATGGCTGTTTACTATGCACATTTTTGAAACACGCTTGATTCTTTTCAACACTGTACAAAACACGTACGGAATGACAAGGAGGTGGTCATTTCTTGTTCAATGTTTCACGTTTTAAAAAAAGAAGGGGTGAGAAGTAGGTACATGTCAGATTACAACTATGTAGAGGTGCTTCAAAAATCCATTTTGTTTTACGAAGCCCAGCGTTCCGGAAAGCTTCCTGAAAGCAATCGTCTTAACTGGCGAGGGGATTCTGGACTAGAGGATGGGAAAGATGTTGGTCATGATTTAACAGGCGGCTGGTACGATGCTGGTGATCATGTGAAGTTCGGGCTTCCGATGGCTTACTCGGCAGCCGTGCTTGCATGGACAGTCTATGAGTACCGAGAAGCTTACGAAGAAGCAGAGCTGCTTGATGATATGTTAGATCAAATCAAGTGGGCAACCGATTATTTTTTGAAAGCCCATACAGGTCCAAATGAATTTTGGGCACAAGTAGGCGATGGGAACGCGGATCATGGCTGGTGGGGTCCAGCAGAAGTGATGCCGATGAACCGGCCAGCATTTAAAATTGATGAACATTGTCCAGGAACAGAAGTAGCCGCCCAAACGGCAGCCGCTTTAGCAGCAGGTTCAATTATTTTTAAAGAAACAGACGCGCCTTATGCAGCAAAGCTTCTCACCCATGCAAAGCAGCTTTATGCATTTGCTGACCAATATCGCGGTGAGTATACAGATTGTGTCACCAATGCTCAGCCATTTTATAATTCCTGGAGCGGCTATATTGATGAGCTCATTTGGGGTGGAATATGGCTGTACTTGGCGACAAATGACCAGACCTATTTAAACAAAGCACTAAAAGCAGTAGAAGAATGGCCGAAGGATTGGGATTATACGTTTACGATGTCGTGGGACAATACCTTTTTTGCTTCGCAAATTTTACTTGCGAGAATCACAAAGGAGAAAAGGTTTATCGAATCGACGGAGCGTAATCTCGATTACTGGTCGACGGGTTTTGTTCAAAATGGAAAAGTAGAAAGAATCACTTATACGCCTGGCGGACTAGCGTGGTTAGATCAATGGGGTTCACTTCGTTATACAGCAAATGCTGCATTTTTAGCGTTTGTGTACGCAGATTGGGTCTCTGATCAAGAAAAAAAGAATCGATACCAAACGTTTGCGATCAGGCAAACACACTATATGTTAGGGGATAATCCGCAAAATAGAAGCTATGTCGTTGGGTTTGGCAAAAATCCGCCGATGCATCCACACCATCGAACTGCACATGGCTCATGGTCTAATCAGCTGACAACTCCTTCTTCTCATCGGCACACGCTTTATGGAGCGCTTGTTGGGGGGCCTAATGCACAGGATCAGTATACCGATGACATCTCTGACTATGTATCAAACGAGGTAGCAACAGACTATAATGCCGCCTTTACTGGAAATGTAGCCAAAATGGTGCAGTTGTTTGGTCAGGGGCAGTCAAAGCTGCCGAATTTTCCGCCTAAAGAAAAAGTGGAAGATGAGTTTTTTGTAGAGGCAGCTGTCATGAGTAACGATACAACATCTACTCAGATCAAAGCCATTCTATACAATCGATCAGGCTGGCCGGCAAGAAGTAGTCAATCACTTTCTTTTAGATATTATGTCAATCTAAGTGAGATATTTGCGAAGGGATTCACTGATAAAGATATTCAAGTGACAGCTGTTTACAATGAAGGCGCTTCCTTAACTCCGTTAACGGTGTATGACGCATCATCCCATATCTATTTTACAGAAATCGATTTTACTGGCGTAGCTATTTTTCCAGGAGGTGAATCGCTTCATAAGAAGGAAATACAGTTCCGGTTATCTGCGCCAAATGGTGCGAATATATGGGATGCCTCAAATGATTATTCCTTTCAAGGATTAACATCCAATATGCAGAAAACAGCGAGAATTCCTGTTTTTGATCAAGGTATTTTAGAATTTGGTACGCTTCCGAATAAATAAATATAAAGGGTGAGGACATGACAAATAAAGAACGGTTTTTAACGCTTTATCATCAAATGAAAAACGATGCGAATGGATATTTTTCAAAAGAAGGCATTCCGTATCATTCCGTTGAGACACTCATTTGTGAGGCACCTGATTACGGGCATATGACCACTTCAGAAGCTTACAGCTATTGGTTATGGCTTGAAGCATTGTATGGTCACTACACAGGCGATTGGAGCAAACTAGAAGCGGCTTGGGATAATATGGAGAAGTTTATCATTCCAGTAAACGAAGATGGACATGACGAACAGCCGCATATGAGTTCTTACAATCCATCTAGCCCAGCCACATACGCTTCAGAAAAACCATATCCAGATCAATATCCGAGCCAGTTGACGGGTGCTCGCCCTGCTGGTCAAGATCCGATTGATGGTGAACTGAAGTCAACTTACGGAACGAATGAAACGTATTTAATGCACTGGCTTCTTGATGTAGACAACTGGTATGAATATGGGAATTTGCTCAATCCATCACATACAGCCGCATATGTAAACACATTCCAGCGGGGTCCGCAAGAATCCGTATGGGAGGCCATCCCTCATCCATCACAAGATGATAAAACGGCCGGAAAGCCCAATGAAGGTTTCATGAGCTTGTTCACAAAAGAAAATCAAGCGCCAGCCGCCCAGTGGCGCTACACAAATGCGACGGATGCTGATGCACGTGCGATACAGGCAATGTATTGGGCAAAGGAACTTGGCTATAATGGGTCAGCCTATCTTGATAAAGCGAAAAAGATGGGTGATTTCCTTCGTTACGGAATGTACGATAAATATTTTCAAACAATTGGAAGCGGCAAACAAGGTAATCCGTATCCTGGAAATGGAAAAAGTGCATGTCATCACTTAATGGCATGGTACACCTCTTGGGGCGGGGGACTTGGAGAATATGCGAATTGGTCATGGCGTATCGGAGCGAGCCATTGTCATCAAGGGTATCAAAACCCAGTCGCTGCCTACGCTTTATCCTCAGATAAGGGAGGCTTAAAGCCATCGTCACCGACTGGTGCAAGTGATTGGGAAAAGACGTTAAAGAGACAGCTTGAATTTTACGTCTGGCTTCAATCAAAAGAGGGAGCGATTGCAGGAGGTGCTACCAACAGCTGGAATGGAGACTATAGCGCTTATCCAGCAGGAAGAAGCACATTTTATGATATGGCTTATGAAGATGCGCCTGTTTACCATGATCCTCCGTCCAATAACTGGTTTGGAATGCAAGCATGGCCGATTGAGCGTGTAGCAGAGCTTTATTATATCTTTGCAAAAGATGGCGACAAAACATCTGAAAATTTCCAAATGGCCAAATCTGTCATCACAAAATGGGTCAACTATTCACTAGATTATATTTTTATTGGCACTCGTCCTGTGTCGGATCAAGATGGGTATTTTTTAGATGGTCAGGGTCAAAGGATTCTAGGGGGGACAAATGTTGCTGTTGCTACGACGAGTGCACCTGGAGAGTTTTGGATTCCTGGGAATATAGAATGGAGCGGTCAGCCTGACACTTGGAGCGGATTCCAATCTGCAACAGGTAATCCAAATTTAACGGCAGTTACAAAAGATCCTACTCAAGATACTGGTGTACTGGGCAGTCTCATCAAAGCACTCACATTCTTTGCTGCTGCAACACAGAAAGAGACAGGAAACTACACAGCACTTGGCATAAGAGCAAAAGAGACAGCGGCACAGCTCCTTGAGGTTGCTTGGAATTACAATGATGGTGTAGGGATTGTGACAGAGGAAGACAGAGAAGACTACCACCGTTTCTTTAAAAAAGAAGTGTACTTCCCAAATGGCTGGAACGGAACATTTGGTCAAGGAAATCAGATCCCTGGTTCCAGCACCATTCCTTCTGACCCGCAGCGAGGAGGTAACGGAGTGTATACGAGCTTTGCAGATCTTCGTCCGAAAATCAAGCAAGACCCAGCTTGGTCAGCACTGGAGAGTAAATATCAAGCATCTTTTAATGAAGCAACAGGCAAATGGGAAAACGGAGCGCCAAGTTTCACCTATCACCGTTTCTGGTCGCAAGTTGATATGGCTACGGCTTATGCAGAATACCATCGTCTCATAAACGAATAGAACGTAGTACAGCTGCCGGCTTTTTTAGTCGGCGGTCTTCTCATAAGATAAATGAAGTGAAAGCAAAGGTGATGTCATTATGGTTAAAAAGAAAGAATTTATGAATCATTCATCGAATGGCGGATCACAGGAACAAGAAAATCAAAGCTGGAGAAAAGAAGCAAATGATCGAATCTTACAACATAGACAAAGAGAGCTTGTCATAAACGTCATCAATAAGGAAAAAAAGCCAGTTGCCGGAGTAGAGGTGGAAATAAAACAAATCAGACATGAATTTGCATTTGGTTCAGCAATGAATGACCAAGTACTATTCAATCAAAGGTATGCTGATTTTTTTGTCCAACATTTTAATTGGGCTGTGTTTGAAAATGAGGCAAAATGGTATGCTAATGAGCCTGAAAGAGGGAAAATAACCTACGAAAAAGCAGATGCCATGCTGAATTTTGCCAATAGACACCAAATTCCAGTGAGGGGGCACGCCTTATTTTGGGAGGTAGAGGATGCCAATCCAAACTGGCTGAAATCATTACCGAATCATGAAGTATATGAAGCCATGAAAAGGCGGCTTGAGCATGCAGGCAATCATTTCAAAGGGAAATTCCGTCATTGGGATGTAAACAACGAAATGATGCATGGTTCATTTTTTAAAGACCGGTTTGGGAAACAGATTTGGAAATGGATGTATGAAGAAACGAAAAAAATTGACCCTCAAGCCTTGTTGTTTGTCAATGATTATAATGTAATCTCATACGGCGAACATCATGCATATAAAGCACATATCAATGAACTTCGTCAGTTGGGGGCACCAGTTGAGGCTATTGGAGTTCAAGGTCACTTTGAAGATCGAGTGGATCCAGTCGTTGTAAAACAAAGACTAGATGTGCTTGCTGAGCTTGGTCTACCGATATGGGTGACAGAGTATGACTCTGTTCATCCGGATGCCAATAGACGAGCGGATAACTTAGAAGCTTTATATCGGGTAGCCTTTAGTCATCCAGCTGTAAAAGGTGTGCTGATGTGGGGATTTTGGGCGGGTGCTCATTGGAGAGGTGAGCACGCAGCCATCGTGAATCATGATTGGTCGTTAAATGAAGCAGGCAGGCGTTATGAAAAGCTACTACAGGAATGGACGACACAAAGAGTGGAAAAAACAGATGCGAATGGCCAAGTGACATGTCCAGCGTTTCACGGGACGTATGAGGTTCGAATTGGTGAAGTAAGTAAAATGTTGCAGCAGCAGACGATTGAACTTGATTCAACTAAACAAACACCGCTGCAACTAGATATCATCGTACCAGTAGAATAAGGGATTGTGAGGAGAATGGAATGAAAAAATGGGTTCAACGGGTGGCTTGTTTTATGCTGCTGATCACTTTATGGGCGGGTTGGTTCACTCTGACCGTAAAGGCCTCCTCCTATGTGCAAACATCTGGTACACATTTTGTATTGAACAACCACCCATTTTACTTTGCTGGCACAAATAATTATTATTTTCATTACAAATCAAAAAAGATGGTAGATGCTGTTTTTGACGATATGAAGGCAATGGATTTAAAGGTTATTCGTATTTGGGGATTTCACGATGGTACCCCTCAAGAAAACTCAGTCTTACAATCTCGTCCAGGTGTTTATGAAGAATCCGGTTTTCAAAAACTAGACTATGCGATTTATAAAGCAGGGCAGGAAGGAATCAAGCTGGTCATCCCATTCGTGAACAATTGGGATGACTTTGGCGGGATGAATCAATATGTGAAGTGGTTTCAGGCAGGATCACATGATCACTTTTATACAGATCCTCGGATTAAAACAGCTTACAAAAACTATGTGCGCTATGTATTAGAGAGAACCAATACGTACTCAGGTGTTCAATATAAAGATGATCCTGCTATTATGACATGGGAGCTCGCCAATGAGCCGCGCGCTCAGTCAGACCCTTCGGGAGATATACTAGTAAACTGGGCAGATGAAATGAGTGCATGGATCAAATCAATTGACTCGAATCACCTTGTTGCAGTAGGAGACGAAGGGTTCTTTCGCATGACAGGTCATGACGATTGGTTTTACAGTGGGGGAGAAGGTGTTGATTGGGATCGTTTGACTGCTCTCCCTCATATTGATTATGGAACCTATCATTTATACCCGGATCACTGGAATCAGTCTGCTGCATGGGGAGTGAAATGGATCAAAGATCATATCACCCGAGGAAACGCAATCGGAAAACCTGTTGTATTAGAAGAGTTTGGCTATCAAAATCAAACAGCCCGTCCTGATGTATATGATAGCTGGCTGAAGACAATTGAACAGCTCGGAGGCGCAGGTAGCCAATTTTGGATTTTAACAAGCATTCAAGACGATGATTCCCTCTACCCGGATTATGACGGTTTTCGAGTTTTAAAGGAGAGCCGGGAGGCAGAAATCATTCGTGAACACGCCAAAAGAATGAATGAAAAGAACTGATGAAGAATGCCTGTTTATAAGGAACTTCATTTGCATAAAAAAATTGGATATGGTATAGTTTTTATGGAAATGCTAACGATTACCGAGACAAGAGTGGGGAAACCCGCTCTTTTGTATTGAACAGGCAATTTTTGTCTCGACATTATTCATCCGTTTTCTGCTCCCCCTGCTCACAATAAAGCAGGGTTTTTATGCAGAATGATTGATAAGAGCGTTTATCGAAAGCACAAGGAGGAAGAGAATGAGCAAAAAAGTAGTGGACATCGTAAGCGACATGGTACAGCCAATTTTAGATGGCTTACAGCTTGAACTCGTTGATGTTGAATTTGTCAAAGAGGGTCAAAACTGGTTCCTTCGCGTATTTATTGACTCTGACAAAGGCGTCGATATCGAGGAGTGTGCCAAAGTGAGCGAAGCCTTGAGCGAAAAGCTTGATGAGGCAGATCCAATTAGCCAAAACTACTTTCTTGAAGTGTCCTCTCCTGGAGCGGAGCGCCCATTAAAGAAAAAAGCTGATTTTGAAAAAGCACTTGGAAAAAATGTTTTCATGAAAACATACGAACCAATTGATGGTGAAAAGGCATTTGAAGGTGAGCTTACAAGCTTTGATGGTGAGATTGCAACAGTGACAGTGAAGATCAAGACAAGAAAGAAAGAGATCAATATTCCATACGAAAAAATTGCTAACGCAAGATTAGCAGTTTCGTTCAATTAACCTTTTCATTGATATAAGGGGGAACCATAAAAATGAGTAGTGAGTTGTTAGATGCCCTGACTGTTCTTGAGAAAGAGAAGGGCATTAGTAAAGAAATTATTATTGAAGCGATAGAAGCTGCACTCATTTCTGCATACAAGCGTAATTTTAATCAAGCACAAAATGTGCGTGTTGATTTGAACCGTGAAACGGGAACGATTCGCGTATTCGCAAGAAAAGATGTTGTAGATGAAGTGTATGATTCTCGCCTTGAAATCTCTGTAGATGATGCAGCAAATATCAACCCGAATTACATGGTTGGTGACGTCGTTGAAATTGAAGTCACACCAAAAGATTTCGGACGCATTGCAGCTCAGACAGCGAAACAAGTCGTGACGCAGCGAGTGAGAGAAGCAGAGCGAGGTGTGATTTACACTGAGTTTATCGATCGTGAGGAAGACATCATGACGGGAATCGTTCAGCGAATTGACAGTAAATTCATTTACGTGTCACTTGGCAAAATCGAAGCCCTTCTTCCGGTCAATGAACAAATGCCAAATGAGGACTACAAACCACATGACCGCATTAAAGTGTTCATTACGAAAGTAGAAAAAACAACAAAAGGACCACAAATTTATGTATCAAGAACACACCCAGGTCTTTTAAAGCGTTTATTTGAAATCGAAGTGCCAGAAATTTATGATGGTACTGTAGAGCTTAAATCTGTCGCTAGAGAAGCAGGGGACCGTTCTAAAATATCTGTTCGTACAGATGATCCTGATGTTGATCCAGTTGGTTCTTGTGTAGGACCTAAAGGTCAGCGTGTACAAGCAATTGTCAATGAGCTGAAAGGCGAAAAAATTGACATTGTTCATTGGTCAAATGACCCGGTTGAATTTGTTGCCAATGCGTTAAGTCCATCAAAAGTTCTTGATGTCATTGTAAATGAAGAAGATAAGGCGACAACTGTCATTGTCCCTGATTATCAGCTGTCATTAGCCATTGGTAAAAGAGGTCAAAATGCGCGTCTAGCAGCGAAATTAACGAGCTGGAAGATTGACATTAAAAGCGAAACAGATGCAAGAGAACTCGGTATTTTCCCAAGAACTGAAGACTCTGAATCTCTTTTCTTAGAGGCTGAACCAGTAGCTGAGGAATCTGACGAATAAGAGGTGATATAAAAGGTGAAAAGCCGAAAAAAAATCCCGCTTAGAAAATGCGTCGTGACGGGAGAAATGAAACCAAAGAAAGAACTGATTCGCGTTGTTCGTTCAAAAGAAGGTGAAGTGTCTGTTGACGCAACCGGAAAAATGAACGGGCGCGGCGCTTACCTTTCTCTCGATAAAGAAACCATTCTTGCGGCGAAGAACAAACGTAGTTTACAGCAGCAATTTCAGACACAGATTGACGAACACATTTTTGAAGAATTACTAGAACTAGCTGAAAAGGTGAAAAAACCTAATGACTGAATCTGAATGGTATCCTTTGCTTGGTCTAGCAAATCGAGCTCGTAAAGTCGTGTCAGGAGAAGATCTGGTGATCAAAGAAATTAGACATGCGCGTGCTAAGCTGGTTCTTCTTGCAGCAGATGCCTCATCCAACACAGAGAAAAAGGTATCTGACAAATGCAAATTTTACAATGTTCCGGTTAGAAAAGTTGAAGACCGTTCCGTTCTCGGACGTTCTATAGGGAAGGAAGCTCGCGTAGTTGTCGCTGTCACTGACCAAGGCTTCGCTAAGAAGCTCATAAGCTTGCTCGATTAATTTATTTGGGGGTGAACGAATGGCTAAAGTGAGAGTATATGAATACGCAAAAGCCATAGATGTTTCAAGTAAAGATATTATAGCAGCGCTTAAGGATATGAACGTGGAAGTGAACAACCACATGGCGACGCTTGAAGACGACACTGTGAAAAAGCTAGACGCTATCTATAAAAAAGCCAAAGCAAAAGAGACAGCTAACGAGAAACCCGCAGAACAAAAAAAACAATCATCTAACAAAAACAATGATAGAAAGAAGAATGACGTGCAGAATAATCAATTTAATAAAAACAAAAAAAACAACAACCAAAACAAAAACAAAAATAAACGCGGCGGCAACAACAAGGCGCAGCATCAGCAAGCAAGACCTGTGAAGCCGAAAAAAGAGCTTCCTGAAAAAATTGAATTTACAAATTCAATGACAGTCGGCCAGCTTGCTGACGAGCTTGGCAAAGAAACTGCTGAAATCATCAAAAAACTGATGATGCTTGGTGTCATGGCTACGATCAACCAAGAGCTCGATAAAGATACAGTCGAATTAATTGCTTCTGAATATGGTGTTCCAGTAGAAGAAGTCATCATTTTAGAAGAAACTGAACTTGAAAAGTATGAAGTTGAAGATAAAGAAGAAGATATGCAAGTACGCCCTCCAGTCGTAACGATCATGGGACACGTTGACCACGGGAAAACAACGCTTCTTGACAGCATTCGTAAAACGAAAGTTGTTGAAGGCGAAGCGGGTGGAATTACGCAGCATATTGGTGCATACCAAATTGAAGAAAACGGTAAGAAAATCACGTTCCTTGATACACCAGGACACGCAGCTTTCACTACGATGCGAGCACGCGGTGCTGAAGTAACAGATACGACGATCTTGGTCGTTGCAGCAGATGATGGTGTCATGCCGCAAACGATTGAAGCGATCAACCACGCAAAAGCGGCAGAGGTGCCAATCATTGTGGCTGTCAATAAAATTGACAAACCAACAGCGAACCCTGACCGCGTGATGCAGGAATTAACTGAGCATGGTCTTGTACCTGAGGCTTGGGGCGGCGAAACCATTTTCGTTCCTTTATCTGCAAAAACAGGTGAAGGCATTGACGAATTGATCGAAATGATCCTTCTTGTCAGCGAAGTAGCAGAACTAAAAGCCAACCCAAATCGTGCGGCAAAAGGAACTGTGATCGAGGCTGAGCTTGATAAAGGAAGAGGTTCTGTTGCAACCCTTCTCGTTCAAACTGGTACACTTCAAGTAGGTGACCCAATCGTTGTCGGAAATACATTTGGCCGTGTACGTGCAATGGTCAATGACATCGGACGCCGCGTGAAAACAGCAGGACCATCTACACCTGTTGAAATCACTGGTTTAAATGATGTACCGCATGCAGGGGATCAGTTCCTCGTATTCAAAGATGAAAAAACAGCTCGTCAAGTCGGTGAGGCGCGTGCGTCTAAACAACTTGATGAACAGCGTTCAGACAAAGCGAAATTATCTCTCGATGACCTATTTGAGCAAATCAAACAAGGTGATGTGAAAGATATCAACTTAATCGTAAAAGCAGACGTACAAGGTTCTGCTGAAGCACTGACGGCAGCTCTTCAAAAAATTGAAGTAGAAGGCGTAAAAGTGAAAATTATCCATACGGGTGTTGGAGCGATTACAGAATCTGATATCATTTTAGCAAGTGCTTCTAATGCGATTGTGATCGGATTTAACGTACGTCCTGATGGCAATGCGAAGAGCACAGCTGAAACAGAAAACGTAGATATCCGCTTACACCGCATCATCTACAAAGTCATCGATGAAATTGAAGCTGCGATGAAAGGGATGCTTGACCCTGAATATGAAGAAAAAGTCATCGGTCAAGTTGAAGTTCGTCAAACGTTTAAAGTATCAAAAATCGGTACAATTGCTGGTGGCTATGTCACTGAAGGTACCATTACTAGAGACAGTGGTATCCGCTTAATTCGTGATGGCGTCGTCATCTTTGAAGGTGAAGTCGACGTATTAAAACGATTCAAAGACGATGTGAAAGAAGTTTCACAAGGCTATGAATGTGGTATTACCATTAAGAAATACAATGATATCCGTGAAGGTGATGTCATGGAATCATTCGTTATGCAAGAAATCGAAAGAAAATGATCGGTTATACCGAGTGTGAGTGTATGATCTATGATGCATCCTCACTGAAGGAAAAACGTGCGGTTCTGCAGCGTATCATGACAAGAACGCGCCATAAATTCAATGTGACCATTGCTGAAATGGACTATCAGGATACATGGCAGCGTACTTCGATCGGAATCGCCGTCATTTCCTCCTCCCGGGTTCAAGTGGAAAAGGAACTTCAGCGTGTGTTAAGCTTTATTGATTCTTTTCCGGAAATTGAACGAACGATCACGAAAACTGAGTGGTTTTAATTAGAGGTGATAAGATCATGAGTATGAGAGCAACCCGTGTGGGTGAGCAAATGAAAAAAGAATTAGGCGACATCCTTGGCAGAAAGCTAAAAGATCCAAGAATCGGCTTTTTGACTGTAACGGATGTTGAAGTATCCGGTGATTTGCAAATTGCTAAAGTCTATATTTCTGTTCTTGGCGACGAGAAGAAAAGAGAGGAAACCTTAAAAGGCCTTGCAAAGGCGAAAGGGTATATCCGCTCTGAAATTGGCAATCGAATCAGACTTCGCAAAACACCAGAGCTTCACTTTGAATTCGATGAGTCTGTAGACTACGGTAACCGAATTGAAAGCCTGATTGCTGAACTAAACACAAAAGATCACGAATAAGACGTTGAAATAAGGATAGGCGATGATCGTCTGTCCTTTTTCATCGTTTATGAAAGGAGAGAACGCAGGTGCAAAACGGTGTTCTTTTATTACATAAAGAAAGAGGCATGACCTCTCACGACTGTGTGTTTAAAGTGAGAAAGATTTTACACACAAAAAAAGTGGGACATACAGGGACACTCGATCCAGAGGTTTCAGGTGTTCTGCCTATTTGTATTGGACGAGCGACAAAAATTGTGGAGTACTTAACAGATAAATCGAAAACGTATGATGCGGAAATCACCATTGGATTTTCTACAACGACAGAAGACCAAACAGGTGAAGTAGTAGAAGAAAAAAAGGTGCCGGTACCGATGTCAGAAGATGACATTGATGCTGCGCTGAAACAATTTGAAGGAACCATTGAACAGATACCCCCCATGTTTTCTGCTGTAAAAATTGGCGGAAAAAAGCTCTATGAATATGCAAGGCAAGGCATTGAAATTGAACGTCCAAGCCGTGAAATTACCATTCATCGCATCGAGCGGACAACACCTGTCACATTTGAAAATGGAAAGGTATCCTTTAGATTCACCGTACTGTGTTCAAAAGGCACATATGTGAGAACGTTAGCCGTCGATATCGGAAAAAAACTTGGGTTCCCAGCCCACATGTCTCACCTCATTCGCATTGGATCTGGTGACTTTACGTTAGATGAATGTATCACTCTTGATGAGCTGCAGGAGATCAACGAGGAAGGAACGGTTGAGGAACATCTTGTGCCGATCGAGCGTGCGCTCAATCATTTGCCGAAATGGGAGATAAATGATACATTAGCAAGTAAAGTGGAAAACGGTGCAGTCCTACCTATGCCTGATGAATTTGCTCATTTTGCAGAGGAAGATCGTGTCGCTGTCTTTGCTCCTTCAGGCCGTTGTATGGCGATTTATATGAAGCACCCGACCAAACAGAACCTGATGAAGCCGGCGAAGATTTTATCACAGGACAAGCAATCTTAAAGAAAAGGTGACCATCTCGTGAAGACTATACATATTTCACACCCACATACATTGAATCAAAAGGATCAAGTCCCGTCTGTGATGGCTTTAGGGTATTTTGACGGTGTTCACCTCGGACACCAAAAAGTGATTGATGCAGCGAAAAACATTGCGGAAAAAGAGGGTTTAGCTCTAGCTGTCATGACTTTTCATCCGCATCCATCACATGTTCTGCAAAAAGCACGTGAACCAAAAGACTTAATCACACCGCTTGAGGATAAGATTGATTTTATCGAACAATTAGGTGCTGACTACTTATACATTGTGCAATTCAGCGAAAGCTTTGCAGCACTGTCTCCTCAAGACTTTGTCGATCAATATTTGGACGAACTGAATGTGAAGCATGCAGTCGCTGGTTTCGATTTTACATTCGGCCGGTTTGGCGCAGGCACAATGGAAACGTTTGACGAATACGGGAAAGGGCGGATTGCTGCGACCATTGTACCTAAGCTTTCCAACCAAGACCGGAAAGTCAGCTCGACCCTGATACGTTCCGCATTGAAAAATGGAGACGTTGAATATGTGAGTGAGCTTTTAGGCAAACCGTATCAGCTGCGAGGCATTGTGATTCATGGAGATAAACGAGGACGCACGATTGGCTTTCCAACCGCCAATGTTGGTTTATCTGCTGAATACATCATCCCGCCAACAGGCGTATATGCAGTGAGAGCGGAAGTGAAAGGCAAGGTGTATGACGGTGTTTGTAACGTTGGCTACAAACCAACATTTTATGAAAAACGTCCTGATCAGCCTGCGATTGAAGTGAACCTTTTTGATTTTAACGAAGAAATTTATGGTGAACCGATTAAATTACAGTGGTACAAACGGATTCGCAGTGAACAAAAATTTAACGGTATCCAAGAATTAACGGCTCAAATTAGTCAAGATAAAGAAGAAGCGATTCAGTTTTTTCAAAATCATCTTCATTAAACAAAAAAATCGCAGAAAAACCGCTCTATCATTTGCAAAATCGGCATATTTTTAGTATGATAATTCCTGTAGCTTTAAAACCACTTACTTGGCAGGCCGACTTCACCGACGGTTGCGAGGTAGATGGGGCTAACATGATTTGGAGGTGAAACAGGATGGCTATTACTCAAGAGCGTAAAACTCAATTAATTAATGAGTTCAAAACACACGAATCTGATACTGGATCTCCAGAAGTTCAGATCGCTGTCCTAACAGAATCAATTAACAACTTGAACGAGCATTTACGTACTCATAAGAAAGATCACCACTCACGTCGCGGTCTTTTGAAAATGGTAGGTAGACGTCGTAATCTTCTTACGTATCTACGTAATAAAGACGTAACTCGTTACCGTGAGTTAATTAACAAACTAGGCTTACGTCGATAATCGTAAAAAGCGGGAGGATTCCCGCTTTTTTATCGTATAATCACTAATATTTTATGGTTAAAATGTTGAAAGAATGGCAAAAACCCTTCTACATACAGCTTTCACATTGATATGTGAAAATCATTTTGTTCATAATAAGAAATAACCTAAAAACTTTACGACAAGAGAGGAGTTTATCACAGAATGGGACAAGAGAAACAAGTCTTCACCATAGACTGGGCTGGACGTCAACTGACAGTTGAAACTGGCCAGCTTGCAAAGCAAGCAAACGGAGCGGTTCTCGTACGCTACGGAGATACGGCTGTGCTTAGCTCAGCAACAGCTTCTAAAGAACCAAAACCACTTGATTTTTTCCCGCTCACTGTAAACTACGAAGAAAGATTATATGCAGTTGGTAAAATTCCTGGTGGTTTCATTAAAAGAGAAGGCCGCCCAAGTGAAAAAGCAATCCTTGCGAGCCGCTTAATTGACAGACCGATCCGTCCACTATTTGCAGACGGATTTAGAAATGAAGTACAAGTCATTAGTATTGTCATGAGTGTGGATCAAGATTGTTCATCTGAAATGGCTGCAATGTTTGGCTCATCTTTAGCTTTATGTGTGTCTGACATTCCATTTGAGGGACCAATCGCTGGCGTGACAGTAGGACGAGTAGATGGAAAGCTCATCATCAACCCAAATGTTGAGCAGCTTGAACAAAGCGATATCAACCTTGTTGTAGCTGGAACAAAAGATGCAATCAACATGGTAGAAGCTGGTGCTGATGAAGTACCAGAAGAAACAATGCTTGAAGCCATCATGTACGGCCATCAAGAGATCAAACGCTTAATCGAATTCCAAGAAGAAATTGTAAAAGCTGTCGGTAAAGAAAAAATCGATATTCCTTTATATGAAGTCGATCAAGCATTAGCAGAGGAAGTAAAACAACTTGCTGAAGCGGATCTACTGAAAGCGATTCAAGTACATGAGAAGCATGCTCGTGAAGATGCCATCAGTGCTGTGAAAAAAGCTGTCGTTCAAAAATTTGAAGAAGAAGAGCGTGACGAAGCAACGATTAAACAAGCGAAGGATGTCTTAAACAAGCTTGTGAAAAACGAAGTTCGCCGCCTTATTACTGAAGAGAAGGTACGTCCAGATGGACGCGGCGTTGATCAAATCCGTCCACTTTCTTCAGAAGTAGGACTTCTTCCAAGAACGCACGGTTCAGGATTGTTTACAAGAGGCCAAACACAGGCACTCAGTATTTGTACATTAGGTGCACTTGGTGATGTACAGATTCTTGATGGTCTTGGTGTTGAAGAGTCTAAGCGATTCATGCACCATTATAACTTCCCACAATTCAGTGTTGGTGAGACCGGCCCAATGCGTGGTCCAGGCCGTCGTGAGATTGGACATGGTGCGCTAGGCGAACGTGCATTAGAGCCAGTCATTCCATCTGAAAAAGATTTCCCTTATACGGTTCGCCTTGTGTCTGAGGTGTTAGAATCAAACGGTTCTACTTCACAAGCAAGTATTTGTGCGAGCACACTTGCGATGATGGATGCAGGTGTTCCAATTAAAGCACCAGTTGCAGGGATTGCAATGGGACTTGTTAAATCTGGTGAATACTACACAGTGCTGACAGACATTCAAGGAATGGAAGATGCACTTGGAGATATGGACTTTAAAGTAGCAGGTACATCTAAAGGTGTAACAGCGCTTCAAATGGACATTAAAATCGATGGTCTATCAAAAGACATTTTAGAAGAAGCACTTCAACAAGCGAAAAAAGGAAGAATGGAAATTTTAGATAGCATGCTGTCAACGATTCCAGCTTCTAGAGGAGAATTGTCACGTTATGCACCAAAAATCTTAACGATGACAATCAATCCAGATAAAATTCGCGATGTCATTGGACCAAGCGGTAAACAAATCAATAAAATCATTGAAGATACCGGTGTGAAAATTGATATTGAACAAGACGGTACAATCTTTATCTCTTCTACTGAAGAAGACATGAACCAAAAAGCGAAGAAAATCATTGAAGATCTTGTCAGAGAAGTTGAAGTTGGCCAACTTTACTTAGGTAAAGTGAAACGAATTGAAAAATTCGGTGCCTTCCTTGAAATCTTCAGCGGCAAAGATGGACTTGTTCATATTTCTGAGCTTGCACTTGAACGTGTTGGCAAAGTAGAAGATGTCGTGAAGATTGGTGACGAACTACTCGTCAAAGTCACTGAGATCGATAAACAAGGCCGTGTAAACCTTTCTCGTAAAGCTGTTTTACGTGAAGAAAAGGAAAAAGAAGAAAAGCAGTCTTAATGAGAACAAATAAAATGTGTTAGAAGCCAGGTATCCGTGCCAGGCTTCTTTCTTTTCTTGCGCGTAACAATAGTTCTAGCTTGTTTCTCCCCATCATAATTTGTGGTAAAGGGGAGGGACAACCATTGAAAAAAACGATACCATTCTTTGTGTTTGTATTTTTACTGCTCGTGTCATATCAAACGATGAAGCAGCCGGCTGCTGTTACATATATGAATTCAATGAAAGAGCACGCCGAGGTAGCATCTGTTTCAAAAGATATTCTATATCAAGAGATCGAATCGAAGTCTTCTGACTATGAAGAGAAGCCGCAAAATGCTAAGATTGATAAAGTGTGGAAAAAGATGCCTGGTTTAAATGGACAGACAGTCGATATCGATGCTTCTTACGAAAAAATGAAAAAACAGGGCTCTTTCGATGAAAAGCTGCTTGTTTTTAAAGAAACAAAACCATCTGTCCATTTGCATGAACTTGGTGCTGAACCTATCTATAAGGGACATCCAGACAAAAAGATGAATGCATTCCTGATCAATGTAGCTTGGGGCGACGAGCATTTAACAAAGATGTTGAATACACTAGAAAAGCATCAAGTGAAGGCAACCTTTTTCTTAGAAGGCAAATGGGTGAAAAACAGTCCAGACCTTGCTAAAAAAATCGTGGCAGATGGTCATGAAATTGGAAATCATTCATACAATCACCCGGATATGCGCACACTGACAAGAGAACGAGCATTAGAGCAGATGATTAAAACAAATCGCCAAATTGAAGAATCCCTTGGGAAAAAACCGATATGGTTTGCGCCTCCAAGCGGCAGCTTTAAAGAAGAAACAGTAAAGCTTGCGAAAAAAGAAGGAATGGAAACCATTATGTGGACAGTAGACACGATCGACTGGCAAAAACCATCACCAGCTGTATTACAAAAACGAGTGCTTGGGAAAATTCACAATGGGGCGATGATATTAATGCATCCAACAGACGCAACAGCGAGAAGTCTTGACGCACTTATCACTCAAATCAAAGAAAGAGGATATGAATTAGGAACGGTTTCTGACCTTCTAAGTGAAAAAAGACATCCGTGATGCGATCTGTTTGTTGAATAGGAGGAGCAAAACTTGGTCAAAACGTATACATGCCAAAACGGAGTAAGAATTGTACTTGAAAACAATCCCACTGTAAGGTCTGTCGCAATTGGCGTCTGGATTGGAACAGGTTCTAGACATGAGACACCAGAAGTAAATGGGATCTCACACTTTTTAGAGCATATGTTCTTTAAAGGAACAAGGACGAGATCTGCACGTGATATCGCAGAATCCTTTGACCGCATTGGTGGTCAAGTGAATGCCTTTACGTCAAAAGAATATACTTGCTATTATGCAAAGGTACTTGATTCACATGCTGGGTATGCCCTCGATGTATTGAGTGACATGTTTTTCAACTCTGCTTTTGACGAAGAAGAACTGAAGAAAGAAAAAAATGTGGTCTATGAAGAAATTAAAATGTATGAAGATACTCCTGATGACATCGTTCATGATTTGTTAAGCAAAGCCATTTACGGTGATCATTCATTAGGTTATCCGATTTTAGGGACAGAGGAAACACTCTCTACTTTTAACGGTGATTCCCTTCGAAAATATATGGATGAATTCTATACGCCGGATCGCGTCGTCATCTCTGTTGCAGGGAACGTCGATGACACTTTCATTCGTGAGGTAGAAACATTATTTGGCTCGTATGAAGGAAAGGGGAAAAAGCAGCCTGTCGAAGCCCCGCAATTCCACTATGACAAACTGACACGCAAAAAGGAAACAGAACAGGCGCACCTTTGCATGGGCTTTAACGGACTTCCTGCTGGAGATCAGGGCATCTATGACTTAATCGTCTTAAATAATGTTCTAGGCGGTAGCATGAGCAGCCGGTTGTTCCAAGACGTAAGAGAAGATAAAGGACTTGCGTATTCTGTATTCAGCTATCATAGTTCATTTGCAGATAACGGAATGCTGACGATCTATGGTGGAACTGGAGCGAAGCAGCTGAACCTGCTATCTGAAACCATCTTACAAACATTAGACGTCTTAAAACGTGAGGGAATTACGCAGAAAGAACTTGAAAACTCTAAGGAGCAAATGAAAGGCAACCTCATGCTCAGTCTTGAAAGCACAAACAGCAAGATGAGCCGAAATGGTAAAAATGAATTACTCCTTGGCAAACATCGTACGCTTGATGAAATTATTGATGAAATCAATCGCGTCTCATTAGACGGCGTGAACAATTTATCGAAAAGAATCTTTACAGAAGATTATGCGCTCTCGCTTATTAGTCCGACGGGTGATCAGCCATCATAATGTAAACAACACGGCAGACTTCTCAAGAGGTCTGCCGTTTATTGTATACCAAGAAGAAAGGGGCCCTGCGTTCATGAAACACGAAAAACTGAAACAGCTATCTCCGCTTCTTAAACAAGCCATCTCTTTCCAGCCGATGACATCTGGATTTTCGGGAGACCGCACCTTTTTGGTCATAACGCCTAGTGAAAAGCTAGTACTCAAGCTATCAGACATTCAGAAATATTCCAGTTTGAAAAAGAAAGCGTCCATTCAGCAGAAGTTAAAAAATCGAGGCGTTATTTGTTCTGAAGTGATGGAGGTCGGAGTGAGTGCTGAACAAAACTGTACCTTTCGTATTTTTCCATTTATCGAAGGAGAGATTGCTAGAGCATCCATTCATCTGCTCACAGAAGAAGAGCAGTATGAAATCGGAAGGCGGGCAGGCAGAGACTTGAGTATCATGCATACATGCGATGCCCCTTTTTATGCAGCCCCTTGGGATAAGAAGGTATTAGCGAAACATGAACGGTATGTATATGCCTATCAATCAAGTGGAGTTGCCTTTTCCCATGATCAATTCGTATTAGATTTTATTCAGTCACATGCTGATGTAGTTAAAGAGAGACCAAACCAGTTCCAGCACGATGATTTTCATGTAGGGAATATCATCATACAACGTCATCAATATGCGGGTGTGATCGACTTTGATCAATCCGACTGGGGTGATCCGATTCATGACTTTTATAAACTGTCTTTATTCAGTCGAGAAAGCAGCATTCCATTTTCAGCCGGGCAATTGGATGCCTATTTAAGTACGCAGACAACACATGATTTTTGGCTTCTTTTTTCCATCTATACAGCCATGAGCTGTTTTTCTTCTATTGTTTGGACGTTATCCTATGACCCGGGGCATGTAAAAGACATGGTGAATCGAGTGGAGAGAATGCTGACAGACCATAAGCGTTTTACTCAACTGACGCCAGTTTGGTATACAGATTGGCTTGATTCGTGCGTGTAGAACGGGACGGTCTATTCACCCTCCGTGCTGCATATATGATATGGAAGGGGAGTGATGCGATTTTGAGGCTGAGTGAGCTGTCAGGAAAAGAGATCGTCGATATTAAAAGAGCGGAGCGGCTTGGCGTGCTTGGACAAACCGACCTTGAAATAAATGAACAGGACGGTCAAATTACAGCACTCATCATACCTTCCGTCAAATGGTTTGGCTTTCGAAAACAAGGAAATGACATCCGCGTTCCGTGGAATCACATTCAAAAAATAGGATCAGATATGATCATTCTCGATGTGCCTGAAGAACTTCAGCCGCACGGAGAAAAAGAGCACCCATCATAAAAGGGTGCTCTTTTTCTTTTCTCTCCCCGATTTGTTCACAGGCTGAATCCTCTCCTCATATGCTGAAAGGGAGATTCGGAAAATATTACAGACTTTTTTAAATAAAGAAGGTGAACGGTCAGTATGTTGAGCGGTTTAACGGTTGCGGTGATCGGGGGAGATGCTAGGCAGCTTGAAATCATTCGCAAGCTGTCACAGCAGCATGCCAAAGTGTTTTTGGTCGGATTTGATCAGCTGGATCATGGATTTATTGGTGCTGAAAAGCTGAAAATGTCAGAGCTTCCATTTGAACAAGTGGATAGTATGATCCTTCCGGTATCAGGTGCTACAGACGAAGGGGTCGTTGCCACCGTTTTTTCAAATGAGAAGGTCGTGCTAGAAGCTAAATATTTAGAAAGAACCCCTGCACATTGTACCTTGTACTCAGGTATTTCTAATATGTACTTAGACAATATGGCAAAGCAGGTGAACCGGAAGCTTGTGAAGCTGTTTGAGCGAGATGATATTGCCATATATAACTCTATTCCAACAGTTGAAGGGATTATTATGATGGCTATTCAGCAAACGGACTATACGATTCATGGGTCACATGTCGCTGTTCTCGGACTTGGTCGAACAGGGCTCACCATTGCCCGCACTTTTCGGGCGCTAGGTGCGGAAGTGAAAGTTGGTGCTGCGGATACAGCCCATTTAGCGCGAGCCTTTGAGATGGGACTTGATCCATTTTCAATGGACCGTTTAAAAGATGAAGTTACGGATGTCGACATCATCATTAATACGATTCCAAGCTTAGTATTAGATTCATCTGTCATCGTCAGCATGACACCAAAGACACTCATTTTGGATATCGCCTCCCGCCCAGGTGGAACAGACTTTGACTTTGCACAAAAGCATGGAGTGAAGGCACTTCTTGCACCAGGACTTCCAGGGATTGTGGCACCAAAGACAGCCGGACAGATCATTGCAAAAGTGCTTTCTGGTCTCTTATGTGAACTTGCGGAGGAAAAAAGGGGGATGGAATCATGACTACACTAAAAGGGAAAAGAATTGGCTTTGGTTTAACAGGTTCTCACTGCACGTACGAAGCTGTTTTTCCGCAAATCGAATCACTCGTGAAAGAAGGGGCAGAAGTGCGTCCTGTCGTGTCATATACAGTGCAAAATACGAATACGAGATTCGGAGAAGGAGCGGACTGGATTGAGCGGATTGAGAAGCTGACAGGATTTCAAGCGATTGACTCAATCGTCAAAGCAGAGCCGCTTGGACCAAAACTTCCACTTGATTGTATGGTCATTGCACCTTTAACAGGCAATTCAATGGCGAAATTTGCAAATGCACTAACAGACAGTCCAGTCTTAATGGCTGCTAAGGCGACCATTCGTAATCATCGCCCTGTCGTTTTAGGCATTTCCACCAATGATGCATTAGGTTTAAATGGTACAAATCTCATGAGACTCATGTCGACAAAGAACATTTTCTTTATTCCATTCGGCCAAGATGATCCATTCAAAAAACCGACTTCCATGGTAGCGCATATGGATCTACTGACGAAAACAGTAGAAGAGGCGCTCGAGCATAGACAAATTCAGCCCATTTTAATTGGATCAAACGAATAATAGATTCACTAGAAAATCATGAAAGATTCAAAAAAGGTACTTCAAGCCTTGCTTTTCTATGGTAAAATAAAATGTAAAAAGTCATAGGATGGCCATCCGAAAGAAAAGAATCATGGATGGGTCGGAAGGAGTTTTACTGATGGGAAGAGGATTGCATGTAGCTGTAGTTGGAGCGACTGGAGCTGTCGGTCAACAAATGTTAAAAACACTAGCTGACAGAGATTTTGAAATGGATACACTGACTCTACTATCCTCAAAACGTTCTGCTGGAACAAAAGTGACATTCAGAGGTCAAGAGTATACCGTTCAAGAAGCAACACCTGAAAGCTTTGAAGGGGTCAATATTGCACTATTCAGTGCGGGAGGAAATGTTTCCAAAGCGCTAGCTCCTGAAGCAGTCAAACGAGGTGCAATTGTTGTCGATAATACAAGTGCTTTTCGTATGGACGAAAAGACCCCTCTTGTCGTACCAGAGGTAAACGAAAAAGATTTGCATGACCATCAAGGGATCATTGCAAACCCTAACTGTTCAACGATTCAAATGGTGGCGGCGCTAGAACCGCTTCGTCAAGCGTATGGCATGAAAAAAGTCATTGTGTCTACTTACCAAGCAGTATCAGGTGCAGGACATGAAGCCATTGACGAACTGTACAGCCAGTCGCAAGCCATTTTAAATAAAGAAGATGTGAAACCAGAAGTCATGCCTTATCAAATTGCCTTTAATGCGATTCCGCAAATTGATAAATTCCAAGACAATGGCTATACATTTGAAGAAATGAAAATGATCAATGAAACGAAAAAAATCATGCACTTGCCAGAGCTAGAAGTAGCGGCAACATGTGTGAGACTACCAATTGAAACGGGTCATTCAGAATCAGTTTACGTTGAACTTGAATCAAATGACGCAACGGTTGATGACATCAAGTCCATCCTAAAAGATGCACCAGGCATCACATTACAAGATGATCCGTCTCAGCAAATTTATCCAATGCCTGCAGATGCTGTTGGTAAAAACGACGTATTTGTCGGCCGCATTCGGAAGGATTTGGATCGTCCAAATGGCTTCCATATGTGGATTGTATCTGATAACCTGCTAAAAGGCGCTGCATGGAACTCCGTTCAAATTGCAGAAAGCTTACGAGCATTAAAATTAGTTTAACATTCAATGGATGATGAGGACGAATAGAAGAGAGTTAGGCATCTTTCGCCTACTCTCTTCTGTTACGTCAGAATGAACTTGGAGTGAAAACAGTGAAAATAATTGTCCAAAAATTTGGCGGTACATCTGTCAAAGATGATCAAGGGAGAAAAAGGGCACTTGCACATATCTTATCTGCAAAAGAGAAAGGCTATAAATCGGTCGTTGTCGTGTCTGCGATGGGACGAAAAGGCGATCCTTATGCGACAGATACGCTGCTTGGTCTGCTTTATGGCAGTGCGCAGCATATGACAAACCGAGAAAAAGATTTACTCGTGTCTTGCGGAGAAAATATTTCAGCTGTTGTTTTTTCAAGTATGCTGAATGAAAACGGGCTAAAGGCTGTTGCGATGACAGGATCACAAGCAGGCTTTGTGACAGATAAAGAACATACAAATGCGAAAATTATTGACATGAAGTGTGAACGTCTTGAGGCGGCACTTTCAGAGCATGACGTGGTTGTCGTTGCTGGATTCCAAGGCGCTGCAAAAAATGGAGACGTGACAACAATCGGACGAGGCGGCAGTGATACGTCAGCTGCTGCGTTAGGCGCTGCATTGCAGGCAGATTACATCGATATTTTTACAGATGTAGAAGGGGTCATGACAGCAGATCCTCGTATCGTAGAAAATGCAAAACCACTGAGAGTCGTGACATACACAGAAATTTGTAACCTCGCATACCAAGGGGCAAAAGTCATTCACCCTAGAGCTGTTGAAATTGCCATGCAAGCAAAAGTACCAATGAGGGTCCGTTCAACATACTCTGATGATGAGGGCACACTCGTGACATCGCACTACTCTGATAAAATGAGTCATGATGTGTACGACCGCCTGATTACGGGTATTGCACATGTCAATGATGTCACACAATTCAAAGTCCCAGCTAAAGAGGGACAGTACAGCGTACAAACAGAAGTCTTTAAAGCAATGGCAAATGCCCAAATCAGTGTCGATTTCTTCAACATTACACCGAGCGAAATCGTCTATACGGTGACAGGTGCAATGACTGAAAAAGCAACGGCGATCCTAAAAGATCTGGGCTATACGCCGATTGTCACGACAAACTGTGCAAAGGTATCAGCTGTTGGAGCAGGCATTATGGGTGTACCAGGTGTCACATCTAAAATTGTATCTGCACTATCTGAGCAAAATATTCCGATCTTACAGTCCGCTGACAGTCATACGACGATTTGGGTGTTAGTGAACGAAGAAAACATGAGAGCGGCTGTCAATGCCCTTCATGAAGTGTTTGAACTTTCAAGATAAATGTGATTGAATCATGATGAGGTGAAAAAAATGAATTTCGGAAATATCGCAACAGCTATGATTACACCTTTTGATAAAAAGGGCAACATTGATTTCCAAAAGCTATCAATTCTCATGGATTACTTGTTAAAAAACGGCAGTGACTCTTTAGTCGTTGCAGGGACAACAGGCGAATCGCCAACTTTATCGACTGAAGAAAAAGTCGCTCTTTTTCAGCAATCGGTGAAATTAGCAAATGGTCGTTGTAAAATCATTGCAGGAACAGGCAGTAATAACACAAATGCGTCTATTAAACTAACGAAAAAAGCAGAAGAAGCGGGCGTTGATGCAGTGATGCTTGTCGTACCTTACTACAACAAGCCATCACAGGAAGGCATGTATGCACACTTTAAAGCAATTGCCGAGTCTACATCTCTTCCTGTCATGCTTTACAATGTACCAGGAAGAACGGTTGCTTCATTAGCACCAGAAACAACGATTAAGCTTGCGCAAATACCGAACATTGTCGCAATCAAAGAAGCAAGCGGTGATCTAGATGCCATGACAAAAATCATTGCAGAGACACCAGAAGATTTTGACGTTTACTCTGGTGACGACAGCCTAACGCTTCCTGCGGTTGCGATTGGTGCAAGAGGAGTCGTCTCTGTGGCTTCTCATATCGTAGGCCTTGATATGCAGCAAATGCTAAAAAGCTACGCTTCAGGACAAACAGCGAATGCGGCATTGATTCATCAAAAGCTGGTGCCGATCATGAACCAGCTGTTCTCAGCGCCAAATCCAACGCCTGTCAAAACAGCTCTTCAGCTGAAAGGATTAGATGTCGGATCTGTTCGACTCCCGCTTTTACCTTTATCAGAAGAAGAGAGACTGAATTTAAGCAGCGTATTAAACAGCTGATCAAAACAAAAAAATTCGTAAGCGGTCATTCTCAGATGTCCCTGAGTATGACCGTTTTTTATACATAAACACTTTCTTAAAATGTGACTTCATCTTGTTTTCTAAAATTAGATTCAGTTATAATAGCATTAAGCGATGATGGACGGGCTTGAGACTAGGAGGATAAGAATTTTGAAAAAGAAAAATACAGAGAACGTAAGAATTATTGCACTGGGAGGCGTTGGAGAAATCGGGAAAAACTTATATGTCATTGAGATTGATTCCGACATATATGTTGTAGATGCAGGACTCATGCATCCAGAAAACGAAATGCTAGGCATTGACGTGGTCATTCCTGATATCTCTTATTTAACAGAACGAGCTGATCGGGTGAAAGCAATTTTTCTTACCCACGGACATGATGAAGCAATCGGAGGCGTATTCCATTGCTTAAGCAAATTGTCTGTACCAGTTTACGGCACGAAGCTAACCCTTGCGTTACTTCGAGAAAAGTTAAAGCAATACGGCTTCAATCAAAAAGCTGATTTGCGAGAGGTTCATGCAAAGTCAGTCATTACATTTGAAACAACAAAGGTATCATTCTTTAGAACGAATCACAGTATTCCTGATTCAGTCGGAATCAGCTTCAAAACATCTCTTGGTTCAATCGTATGCACAGGTGATTTTAAATTTGATCAAACCCCAGCGCTTAACCAAGCCTGTGACATCGGAGAGATTGCGAAAATTGGAAACAATGGCGTTTTAGCACTTCTTTCAGACAGTGCAAATGCTGAAAAACCAGGCTATACACCTTCTGAGGCGCTCGTCCAAGACGAAATCTCAAATGCGATGTACAATGCTGAAAATCGTGTGATTGTCGCTGTATCTTCATCAAATATTAACCGTGTACAGCAAATCATTAATGCCACAAACCAAAATGGCCGTAAGCTTGCAGTAGCAGGGAAAAATATGATGACAACTCTTCAGCTTGCGATCAAACTTGGTTATGTGACAGCAGACGAAGAATTATTTGTTCCAGTCCAAGAAGTGAAAAAAATGGCGAAAAACAGTGTGGTCATTCTCACAGCAGGAAGCCACGGTGAGCCTCTCGCTGCTTTAACAAAAATGGCGAAACAAAATCACAAACAGCTTCATATTGAAAAAGATGACACGGTTGTGATTGCTTCTACACCTCTTCCAGGACAAGAACTCACCTATTCAAAAACGGTGGATTTCCTTACAAGAAGCGGAGCACAAGTGATTTTTGCTCAAAAACGTGTGCATGTATCTGGACATGGCTGTCAAGAAGAGTTAAAGCTTATGCTGAACTTACTGAAGCCGAAGTATTTAATTCCTGTAAACGGCGAATATCGCATGCAAAAAGCACATTCTCGTATTGCTGAAGAAGTGGGAATGAAACGAAGCGACATTTTCTTAATTGATAAAGGCGATGTTGTAGAATTTAGAGGACAAAACGTCAAAATCGGTGAAAAAGTGCATCAAGGGAACATTTTGATCGACGGTCTTGGTGTTGGTGATATTGGGAATATTGTCTTACGTGATAGACGCCTATTGTCTCAAGATGGCATCTTAATTGTGGTCATTACGCTCGATAAACAAAAGAAACAATTAATTTCTGGACCTGAGATCATCACAAGAGGATTTGTTTATGTAAGAGAATCCGAAGAGCTGATTGTGAAAGCAACAGAAATGGTCAAAGGGATTGTGAAAGAGCAAACGGAAAACTCAATTGTTGAATGGTCAACACTGAAACAATCCATGCGCGATGTACTAAATCAATTCCTATATGAAAAAACAAAACGCAAGCCAATGATCATTCCAATTATTATGGAAGTGTGATGAGAAAAGCCCAAAGAGCACAAGCTCTTTGGGGTTTTTTAATGTGACATGATGAATGCGGATGGAATGTGACGATCTTGTTCATAATAGGAGGAGAGTTTTTAGGAAAGGATGGAGACAAATGGACGAACAGAATGAACAGCAGCCTGAGCGAAAACCAGAAGAAAAAGATAGCATTATGAGCAAAATACAACAGCTTGGTGAAACAGCCGTCCCGCAGTTGTCACAAGATACAAACATACATTGCCTGACTATTATTGGACAAATTGAAGGGCACATGCAGCTGCCGCCACAAAATAAAACAACCAAATACGAACATGTCATTCCACAAATCGTAGCAGTTGAACAAAACCCAAAAATTGAAGGACTTCTGATCATTTTAAATACAGTGGGCGGCGATGTAGAAGCAGGACTAGCTATTGCGGAAATGCTCGCTTCTTTATCCAAACCGACTGTATCCATTGTGCTTGGCGGCGGCCACTCTATTGGGGTCCCAATCGCCGTATCGTGTGATTATTCATACATTGCCGAAACAGCAACGATGACCATTCACCCTGTACGTTTAACCGGTCTAGTCATCGGTGTTCCGCAAACCTTTGAATACTTAGATAAAATGCAGGAAAGAGTCATTAATTTTGTCACGAGTCACTCAAACATTACAGAAGAGAAATTTAAAGAGCTTATGTTCTCTAAAGGCAATCTAACAAGAGACATCGGGACAAATGTCGTTGGCCATGAGGCGGCTGAATACGGACTGATGCACGAAGTCGGCGGCGTTGGACAAGCGATTAAAAAGCTGAACGAGCTTATTGGAGAACGGGCTGCACAAAACGAGGGGCTGATCCAATGATTTTATATACACCTATGCCTTATGAAGCCATTTACGCTGAGGAACAAGGAGAACGTAAACTTCAGCAGGTAAACATTCAGGGCGTGCCAGTGATGGTTGAAATGAAAGAAGATGAAGCGGAAATCGTTCAAGTAATGAGTACAAATCCAATGGACTTTTTGAATCAGGAGCTTGCACCAGGTAAGCGATTGAAGTTACATTTAGGCACCAATCAAACCGACTCATATGAATGATTCTATGCTATAATAAAGGGAAAACTTACAACAAGATGCAGCCAAAACCAGGCTGCTTTCTTTCTGATCTTTTCGTAGGTTATATTTTCTTTTGTAGTAAGGTGATGAGTATGGCGAAAAAGAGAAAACGTAAAACAAGAAAAAAACAAAATAAACAGCTAAAACTGAAATATGAACTAAATGGGTTAGTCTGTATTGCCATAGCGATCATTGCCATTTTACAGCTAGGTGTAGTTGGACAAACCTTTGTACATCTATTCCGATTCTTTGCAGGTGAATGGTTTATTCTCTGCCTTATCGGATTATTTCTTTTTGGTGTGACGATCTTTTGGAAAAAACAAATTCCTGATTTACTGACAAGAAGAAAAGCAGGTTTATACTGCATCATTGCGAGTATCTTGCTTTTGTCCCATGTGAAGCTTTTTCAGCATCTTTCAGCTGCAGGTGTGATAGGTTCTCAAAGTGTAATCAGAAATACGTTTGAGTTATTCTTAATGGATATGAAAGGTGAGACAGGCTCGCCCGATTTAGGAGGCGGTATGATCGGTGCTGTATTATTTGCGGCCTCCTATTTCTTGTTTGCACAAGCAGGGTCGCAAATCATGGCCATTGTGCTAATGCTGATCGGCATTGTGCTGATCACAAACCGGTCACTGCAAGAAATGGTCAAAAAAGTGACGCTGCCTGTATCACAATTTTTGGTGAAGCAGTGGAAAGCATTTATTGAAGATATGAAAGGCATAAGGCAGGCGAAAAAGAATGCACCTGCGCAGAAAACAAGTGAAAAGAAAAAACGTTCACGCTTGCAAGAAGAGACAGAAGAAGATCATGATCATATCTTGATCGAGGAAGAAGAGCAGGCTTCTGACAATCGTCAGCCGATTATCTCAAGTTTTGCTGATCGAGATGACATGCTCACACCGCAAGTTCAAAAAGATCAGCCGGTCAAAGAGCCAAATCCTCTTCAAGAAACTGTACAAGGAACTCCGTCTCATGATACAGGGGATGAACCGAAAGAAGCTCCGCCTATGACGTTTACGGAGCTTGAAAATAAGGATTATGAGCTGCCATCTCTTGATATTTTAGCTGAGCCGCAGCATTCAGGTCAGCAAACAGATAAGAAGAATATTTATGAAAATGCAAGAAAACTTGAAAAGACCTTCCAAAGCTTCGGTGTAAAAGCAAAAGTGACACAAGTTCATTTAGGGCCGGCCGTCACAAAATATGAAGTATACCCTGATGTCGGCGTGAAGGTAAGTAAGATCGTCAACTTGAGTGATGATTTAGCCCTTGCATTAGCAGCAAAAGACATTCGAATTGAAGCGCCGATTCCTGGTAAATCCGCCATCGGAATTGAAGTTCCCAACGCAGAAATTGCAATGGTTTCTTTAAAAGAGGTTTTAGAATCGAAACAAAATGACCGCCCAAATGCCAAGCTGCTCATCGGACTGGGCCGAAATATTTCTGGTGAAGCTGTGCTGGCTGAAATGAACAAAATGCCGCATTTACTTGTGGCTGGCTCGACAGGAAGCGGAAAGAGCGTATGTATCAATGGCATTATCACAAGCATTCTCATGAGAGCAAAACCTCATGAAGTGAAGATGATGATGATTGACCCGAAAATGGTTGAATTAAATGTTTATAATGGCATCCCGCATCTGTTGGCTCCAGTTGTGACTGATCCTAAGAAAGCCTCACAGGCACTTAAAAAAGTGGTTAGTGAAATGGAGCGCCGTTATGAATTGTTTTCTCATACGGGTACAAGAAATATTGAAGGGTACAATGATTACATTAAACGAATGAATCAATCAGAAGAGGCGAAGCAGCCAGAACTACCTTATATTGTCGTCATTGTAGACGAGCTTGCTGATTTAATGATGGTTGCTTCCTCTGATGTAGAAGATTCCATTACAAGGCTTTCTCAAATGGCACGTGCTGCGGGGATTCATTTAATTATTGCTACACAAAGGCCTTCTGTTGATGTCATTACTGGTGTCATTAAAGCCAATATTCCATCCCGTATTGCATTTAGCGTATCGTCACAAACCGATTCAAGGACCATTCTTGATATGGGAGGCGCAGAAAAATTGCTGGGCAGAGGGGATATGTTGTTCTTACCGGTCGGTGCGAACAAACCAGTTCGTGTACAAGGCGCCTTTTTATCAGATGAAGAAGTGGAACATGTGGTTGATCATGTCATCACGCAGCAAAAAGCACAATATCAAGAAGAAATGATCCCAAGTGAAGAAACGCAAGATCAGCTTGGGGCTGTGGACGACGACTTATATGATGAAGCAGTTGAACTGATCATTGGCATGCAGACGGCCTCTGTTTCTATGCTGCAAAGGAGGTTCCGCATCGGTTATACCCGTGCTGCGCGTCTTATTGACGCAATGGAAGAGCGCGGGGTTGTCGGACCATATGAAGGCAGTAAACCGAGAGAAGTCCTCCTCTCAAAAGAACAACATGACGAGCTCTCTTCATAATTCGAAGAGAGCTTTCCTAACATGAAGTTAACGATATATTGATTATGTTAACTGGAAGTCAGACTATTTATTTATTTGCAAAAACATGATATAGTTATGTTCATCTTATCTCGGAATAGAGATTTCTCATCTTATCATTTGCATTGATTAGACGGAGGGAAAACATGTCGACCAAAACAGACAATCGCCATTTATATTTGAAAGTGATTGACCGTATTAAAGAAGATATTCAAACAGGTGTATATGCCGAAAAGGAAAAGCTTCCTTCTGAGTTTGAGCTCTCAAAGATTTTAGGCGTGAGCAGAGCGACCCTTCGTGAAGCCCTTCGTATATTAGAAGAAGAGAAGTATTTAATTAGAAGGCATGGTGTGGGAACTTTCGTCAACTCAAGACCGCTTTTTTCTACTGGCATTGAACAGCTGACAAGTGTCACAAAAATGATTGAACAGGTCAATATGACGCCAGGTACCATCTTTTTGTCCTCACAAGAAGGGGAGCCGACAGAGAATGATGTCATTCGTTTTCAGTGTGATGAATCCGAGAAGGTTTTTTCAATGGAACGCGTTCGAACAGCAGATGGACAGCCAGTCGTCTATTGTTTAGATAAAATTCCGGTCAAACATCTTCCCGCTTCTTTTACTCATGAGGAAGAATCGCTTTTTGAGCTGTTTGGCAGAGAACCGCACAGCGGAATTAAATATGCAGTGGCAGACATCGAACCGATTGGTTATCACGATCAGGTTTCACCGATACTAGAATGTGACCCAGAAACAGCGTTACTCTTACTGAAACAAATGCACTATGATCAGGATGATCAGCCGGTCTTATACTCGCTCAATTATTTTCGAGCGGATAAATTCAGCTTCCATGTCATACGTAAACGATTTTAACAAAGCAGTCGCTTCCATAGGCGTTGCTTTTTGTTTGCCCATACATAAAACCCGTGAAACATGCCACACTAATACGTAACAGTATATAGAATTGGGTGAATGATGTTGGGCGAGAAAACTGTCAGTAAAAAGAATATTATTGCATTATCATCAGTGCCTCTAATCATGACACTTGGGAACTCGATGCTAATCCCCGTATTACCAGAGATCGAAAAGAAACTCTCAATCACTTCCTTTCAAGTGTCACTCATTATTACGGTATACTCCGTTGTGGCGATTTTGTGTATTCCGATTGCCGGTTATTTATCTGACCGAATTGGGCGAAAAAAGGTGCTTTTGCCGTGTCTTTTAATCGCAGGACTTGGAGGAGCTGTGGCAGCTGTTGCCTCAACCATCATGAAAGAACCCTACATGTGGATTCTATTTGGCAGGGTCCTTCAAGGAGTTGGCTCAGCTGGGGCAGCACCTGTCGTTATGCCGTTTATTGGCGATTTGTTTCACGATGATGAAGAGGTAAGTGCGGGACTTGGAGCCATTGAAACTTCTAATACAGCTGGAAAGGTACTAAGTCCTATTATTGGGGCACTTCTCGCTTCTTGGTTTTGGTTTGTACCGTTTTGGTTCATTCCATTCTTTTCAATCATTAGCTTTGTGATGGTACTGTTTATGGTTGAATCCGCAAAGAAAGAGGAAGATCCGCCTACATTTAAAGAGTTTTTAAAATCAACAAAGACGATTTTTAAGCATGAAGGACGCTGGCTTTATGCCATTTTTGCTATTGGTGGTTTTATTATGTTTCTTCTTTTTGGCGTGCTCTTTTATTTGTCAGATAATCTAGAGGCGGCGTATCAAATAACGGGTGTCAAAAAAGGCTTGCTGCTAAGTATCCCGCTCCTTTTCTTATCAATCAGCTCGTATATTGCGGGGAAAACAATCGGGAAAGAAAAGGGGAAAATGAGGATATTTCTCATCGTTGGTATGGCTCTTTTATCACTTTCGTATATATTTTTATGGTGGAATCACAGTTTTTACGTGTTGTTTGTCTGCTTAAGTATTGGCGGCGTAGGGATTGGCATTGTGCTTCCAGCACTTGATGCGTTGATAACAGAAGGTATTGAAAAAGAGCAGTGCGGAACCATTACGTCATTTTATAGCAGCATGCGGTTTATCGGTGTTGCTTTAGGACCTCCAATTTACGCATTTCTTATGGATAAAGGAGACTCCATCGTTTTTATTCTATCGACCATATGTAGTCTCATTTCATTATTTTTGGTCCTCTTTTTTATCCAGCCAGATGAAAAGGATGAAAGTGAACAATTGAAAACGGTTTAAACATAGAAAAAAGACGGTATTTTGCCATCTTTTTTCTTTTTTATAAATTGACATGTAAAATTTTGATAGTTAAACTAATGTATAGTAATATCTTTTAAATTATCCCAAATAGGAGGTGTTCAAAAACATTCATTTTCTGTCTTTGTTTTAAGTCAGAAATTGAGCTCGTGGCTGATGATGGATATGCGTTTCTTCAACACGAAAGGACAATTGAATAGGTCATCCTGCCATTAGCACGTTGATGGAGACGAAGTCAGCACTTCAGACACGCTCAAAAACAGCAAATTGATTGATGAACTAGAAGGAGCTTGAAGCAGCTATGTTGCAAATAATTAAAGCAAGATGGATTGTATTAATGGTGTGGATGATAACAGCTGTGATTCTGTTTATTACTGCGCCCAATTTAGAGGAATTAACAAGAGAAAAAGGGCAGTTAAAGGTTCCAGAGGGGACACCAACAGCTGAGGCACTTCACTTATTGGATAAGCTTTCAGATCATAATGGGAAAAAAGATACTGGTGTGATTGTATTCTCCGAACAACATTTGTTCCCTGCCAAAGAGCAGGAATTAAAAAAGGCTTTAGCTGCACTCATGACACATGCCCCAGAACTCCACATTGACGGAATTACTTCGTATTTTCATGTAGAACGTGACATTCAAAAACAACTTTTATCAAAGGATAAAAGTACACTTCTTGTTCCATTCAAATTCGACCACTACGAAACAAAAGCTGTGAAGGTTAAAGAACGAATTGAGGAAGTTTTAAAGCCCTACAACGTTTCATATGAAATGACAGGTCAAAAATTTGTGGACTCAGATGTCATTAAAAGCTCTCAACAAGGTCTGAAGAAAACTGAACTTATCACGATGATTTTTATTTTCTTTATTTTAATAATTGTATTCAGATCGATACTGGCACCTGTTGTCCCGCTTATTACGATTGGCATTTCTTATGCTGTCAGCCGGTGTATTGTGGCTTTTCTCGTAGAATATACACCATTTCCTCTGTCTAATTTCACTCAGATTTTTATGGTAGCTATTATGTTCGGTATAGGAACGGATTATTGTATATTACTTTTAAGCCGTTTTAAAGAGGAGATTGGTCAGGGGCGTGATGTCAAAGAATCGATTATCATCACGTATCAATGTGCAGGGAAAACGGTCTTTTTCAGCGGCTTAGCTGTGTTAGTCGGCTTCTCAAGTATTGGTTTCGCAAAATTCCAATTGTACCAATCAGCCGTCAGCGTTGCCGTAGGCGTTGGCATTCTGCTCATTGCACTTGTCACAATCGTTCCCTTTTTTATGTCGGTTTTCGGAAAATCCCTTTTTTGGCCGTCTAAAAGAGAAAACATTCGTCATCCACAAAGTAAGATTTGGGAATGGGCTGGGCGCTTTTCATTTAAAAGACCGCTCATCAGCTTAGGTGTAGTTGCACTCATCACTGTTCCTCCGATTCTGATGTATGACGGCACTCTTTCTTATAATAGTTTAAATGAGATTGGGACAAAGTATGAGTCAGTGTCTGCATTTAATACGATATCTGAGCAATTTGGCTTTGGTGAAGCGCTGCCGCTGAATGTGCTTGTCGAAAGTGACAATGAGCTCGATAATCAAGAAAAGATTGTCATGATTGAAAAACTGACCCGTAAGTTAAATGACATTGAGGAAGTAAAAGCGGTTCGCAGTGTCACTCGCCCAGTTGGAGATGGGTTAAGTCAGCTCTACGTTACCTCTCAAGCGAAAGAGCTGGGAGGAGAGCTTGGGAAAGGTCATGAGGGCATCGGGAAAATTACAGATGGCTTGACCGAAACAAACTTAGCACTTCTCAAACAAAAACCAAAAATTGAAGAATCCGCTAAAGGGATTGATCAATTGATTGATGGGACAAAAGCCATCAAAGGTGGGATCGGAGAAGTGAGGAAATCACTCATTTCTTTAGAGGATGGTGTGAGGCGCAGTAAAGAGGGCGTAGGAACCATTCGCACTGAAATCAAACAAGCGAAAAAAGAATTAGAGCAAGAATATCGCAAAAGTGAAACCATGATTCAAGATCTTGAACGAGTCGTAAGCACACTCGAAGGTCACGCAACATCAAATGAGCAACTGATGACAACGATTAAGAAAGTGAAACAATCCTACGAAAACGTATCATTTGAAGGGCTTGAAAACCGGCTTCCAGAAATCAAAGATATGAATGAATATAAAGAAATCAAAAAAGTATTCAAAGACACAAAAGGAATGATCGATCAAGCTGGAGAGCAAATGAGCGTCTATGAAGAGGAAGCAACTGCCTTTAAACAAAAGATCAAGAAAGCAGATCAAGTCATTCAAACGTTCTCATACAAGCAAAAAGAAATCAAACAACAAGTAAAGGAGCTGATGACAGGTTTAGATCAAATTTATGATGGTCTTGATGAAACGAATAAAGGACAAAAACAGCTCATCAAAGAAATGCCTAAAATTGAAGACGGCGCAGATCAGCTGACAGATGGCCAAAAAGCCGTGAAAAAAGGGTTTAACCAGCTATCATCTAAACTCTCACTATTAACAGATGGATTAGATGAAAGTATTTCCGGACTTGAGCAAGTAAAAAGCGGCTTTACCGAGGCGGACAGCTATTTAAAACAGCTTCAGGAAGCACCAGATGAAGAAGTAACGGGCTGGTTTATACCAGAAGAAGTATTGAAACGCCATGAGTTTAAGAAAATATTTAATACGTATATGTCCCCAGATCGTAAATTAACAACCTTTGAAGTGATTTTAAATGTAAATCCATACAGCAATGAAGCAATGAAAGGTGTTGCAAAAATCGAGGAAACCCTTGATCAATACTTACCTGTAAGTGGTTTGAAAAACGCCAACTACGGTGTATCTGGTATCTCCAGTTTAAATGTTGACTTAAAAGAAACGTCAGACGGTGACTTTATCAGAACGGTTATTTTCATGTTAATTGGTATCTTTATTATTTTAGTTATACTATTAAGATCAATCGTCATGCCGATATACTTAACACTGTCACTCATATTAACGTATTTTACATCCATTGGCTTAACAGAATGGATTTTCAAAACATTCTTTGGCTACGATGGTGTCAGCTGGGCTGTTCCATTTTTCAGCTTTGTGATCCTTGTGACCCTCGGCATTGATTATTCGATCTTCCTCATGGATCGTTTTAATGAATGGAAGGGAGAGCATGTTCAAGCATCCATGATATCAGCGATGAGAAATATGGGGTCGGTCATTATTTCAGCAGTTGCTATTTTAGCGGGTACTTTTGCTGCGATGCTGCCCTCGGGTGTATTATCATTAGTTGAAATTGCAACGGTCGTACTCATTGGACTTTTATTATATGCTTTTGTTGTTCTACCACTCTTTATCCCGGTCATGGTTCGCATCTTTGGAAAATGGAATTGGTGGCCGTTTAGAATGAAATAACAACTTGCGTCTCTGCTTTTAGCAGAGGCGTTTTTATTTCCTATCCTTTCCTCTGATTGATATAATGACTATTAAATGGCTGTTTCACGTATATATCAGCTATGTTCTAATACATAATAAATAGGATGAACAAAGGAGGTTTCTCATGACGTACTTACAAGAGAAGACATTTGATACACCTGGTCTTCATACTCATATTGTCAAAACAGAAAAATTTAAAACCGTGACGATCCTTTTTAAAATGCTTGCGCCTTTATCCAAAGATGACGTCACCATGCGTTCTCTTTTCCCGCATGTGCTATTAAGAGGAACAGAAAAAATGCCGAAAACGGGAGAGCTTCGTGCTTATTTCGACGAGCTCTATGGGGCGACCGTTTCCGCAGACATGGCGAAAAAAGGTGAAAATCACATCATTACCTTCCGTCTAGAAATGGCGAATGAAAAATATTTAAAGGATCAAACCCCTTTACTAGAAAAAGGGATTGCCTTACTTTCTGAACTATTATTCCACCCGTACGTGGAAAACGGGGTATTTCATGAATTGTACGTTGAGCAAGAAAAACGAACATTGAAACAGCGCATTCAAGCCGTTTATGATGACAAAATGCGCTATTCAAACTTAAGACTTGTGCAGGAAATGTGTAAAGGTGAGCCATATGCACTGCACGTCAATGGTGAAATGGAAGACGTCGAAGCGATTACGTCAGAAGCGCTCTTTAAAGCATACGAGCATGCACTTCAGTCCAACCAGCTGGATCTCTATGTTGTGGGAGACGTTGATGAACAAGACATCAATCGAATGGTCTCGCAATACTTTAAAACAAGTGAAAGAGAGCCGGTCAAACAAAATACCGAATCATCAAGATCACAAATAGAGCCAAAAGAAGTCATTGATGAAGAGGATGTAAAACAAGGAAAGCTGAACATTGGCTTTCGCACACATACAACGATAGCGGATGAAGATTATCCGGCGCTGCATTTGTTTAATGGCATATTCGGCGGCTTCTCTCATTCAAAGCTATTTATCAATGTGCGGGAAAAAGCAAGTCTTGCGTACTATGCTGTCTCTAGACTTGAGAGCTTTAAAGGTTTGATGATGGTCATGTCAGGAATTGAAGTCGGCAACTATCAGCAGGCAGTAGACATTATCAAAGAACAATTTGATGCCATGCAAAAAGGCGATTTTTCTGATGAAGCAATTGAACAGACAAAGGCTGTCGTCAAAAATCAGTTGCTCGAAACCATTGATACGTCTTATGGAACAGCGGAATACTTATATCAGCATGCCGTCGTGCCAACAGGGGAGAGCCTCGATTCCTTTTTAGATGCGTTAGACAGAGTGACAAAAGAGGACATCATCAAAGTGGGTCAAAAAATCGAATGGGATACGACCTATTTTCTTAAAGGAACGGAGGGTGCTTCATGACAGTGAAAACAATTCAATTCGATCAGCTGCAAGAGACGGTGTATCACGAAAAAATGGACAGCGGACTTGACGTCTATGTGCTGCCAAAACAAGGGTTTAACAAAACATATGCAACCTTCACAACAAAATATGGCTCTGTTGACAATGAATTTGTGCCGCTTGGCAAAGAAGACATGATCCGAGTGCCTGATGGAATTGCCCATTTCTTAGAGCATAAGCTGTTTGAAAAAGAAGATGGTGATGTGTTTCATACATTTAGTAAACAGGGAGCAGCCGCAAACGCATTTACGACGTTTACGAGAACGGCATACTTATTTTCAAGCACGGCCAATGTCGAACAGAATCTTGAAACACTCATTGATTTTGTGCAAGAGCCTTATTTTACTGAAAAAACGGTCGAAAAAGAAAAAGGCATCATTGGTCAAGAAATCAACATGTATGATGACAATCCAGATTGGCGTTTATTCTTTGGTCTGATCGAAAACCTCTATCAAGAGCACCCAGTGAGAATTGATATTGCTGGAACCGTTGAAAGCATTGCGCCAATTACGAAAGACCATTTATATGAATGCTATGAAACGTTCTATCACCCAAGCAATATGCTTCTTTTTGTAGTGGGTCCTGTTGATCCGGCGCAAATTTTAGACCAAGTAAGAGCGAATCAGGCAAAAAAACCATTTACCGATCAGCCGGATATTCAGCGGAAAGAGATCAATGAACCTGATCGTGTATACCGAAAAGAATACGAACTGAAAATGAATGTACAAGGCTCTAAATGTATGTTTGGTTTGAAAACGAAAAACCCGCATAAAAAAGGAAAACAGCTCCTCAAACATGAGCTTGGCATGAATCTTATTTTAGAGACATTGTTTGGTAAAAGTTCTCTGCAATATGAGCGTATGTATGAAAAAGGCTTGATTGATGAGACATTCAGTTACGATTATACGGAAGAAGGCGGTTTTGGCTTCACTTCAGTTGGCGGAGACACAAATGACCCTGATCAACTCGCAGATGAATTAAAAGAAACGCTTCTTCAAGCAAAAAGCCTGATCACAGAAGAAAAGATTGAACTTGCTCGCAAGAAAAAAATTGGCAGCTTTTTAAAAGCGATGAACTCCCCGGAGTACATCGCCAATCAATTCACTCGATACGCATTCTTAGAAATGAGCTTATTTGATGTCGTGCCAGTACTGGAGCAAATCCAATTAACAGATATTCAGGCAATCTTAGACGAAGAAATTGATGAAGAAAGAATGTCAGTTTTCAAAGTCGTGCCGAAAGCAAAATAAATGAAAAAAAGACAAACTCAACGTATAAGAGTTTGTCTTTTTTGTGTCCAGCTAAAGAAAGCGCTTTATATGCGAAGATATTGATTGACAATTGTTTTGGGTATTAGTTAAACTCTTTAATAGTTAAACAATCAAACTAAAGGAGCAGCATATGGTACAAAATAAAATTGCCCAGCTCATCCAGAGATATGCGGACGTCTATCTCATGATGGAGAAAAAAGTATCGAGTATGATCACGGAAAAGCTCGATAAAGAACTGACACTTGATCAATATTACTCGCTTCGATACATCAATTTACACCCGGGATGTACATCAACAGACCTTGCCATCGAATGTAATGTCAATAAAAGTGCTGTGACATCCATGACCAATCGTCTTTTTAATAAAGATTATATTTATCGTGAGCATGATCAAGCTGATCGAAGAAATGTTCATCTCTATGTGACGCCCGAAGGAAAAGACGTGGTCAGCCGAATGGAAAAGCAGCTTCAGGATCTTGTTCGGTCATATTTAGAAAAGTTTGATGAAAAAGAAATCGAATCATTTATTCAAACATATGAAAAGATTTATCAGATTATCATCGAAGAGGAGGCACAACATAGTAATGAGAGCAATCATAAAGGGTAGATGGCTGATCACGATCCTTTGGGTCGTACTAGCGGCTGTATTATTAATCACCGCTCCTAATATGGCGCAATTAACAAAAGAAAAAGGGCAGATTTCTGTTCCAGATGGTTATCCTTCTTCCTACGCCGATCAATTATTAAAGAACATGTCTGAAAATGGGGATACGGAAAAATCGATCGTCATTGTCTTTCAAGGAAAGGATATCGTTAAAGAAAGAGAAGCCTCTTTAAAGAAAGCGATGGAGATTTTAGAAAAGGATCAAGATCTCCATGTTGAAGACATCACTTCTTATTTTGATGCAAACAAAGATATTAAAAAACAGATGCTCTCTAAAGATCAAACAACACTTCTTGTTCCAGTTACATACGACTCGAACAAAATCAAAGCATCCGATTTTAAAGAAAGAGTCAATGAAAAGCTTAAGAGCCTGAACCTGAAATTTGAAATGACAGGGCAGCCGCTAATCGACGATGATGTCATCACAAGCTCACAAGAAGGTCTGAAAAAAACGGAATTCATTACAATAGGATTTATTTTAATTGTTCTTGTGCTTGTCTTTAGATCCGCAGTGGCACCATTCGTTCCTTTAGTGGCCGTGGCGCTTTCCTATTTGGTCAGCCAATCCATTGTGGCTTACCTAGTAAAGTATGTTGATTTTCCGCTCTCGACCTTTACCCAAATTTTTATGGTCGCCATCATGTTTGGGATTGGAACCGACTACTGCATCTTATTGCTAAGCCGGTTTAAAGAAGAACTATCTCACGGAAAAGATAAGATTGAGGCGATTATTACAACATATAAGACGGCAGGTAAAACCGTTTTATTCAGCGGAATTGCTGTCCTCATTGGTTTTACGTGTATCGGTTTAGCCGAATTCCAACTGTATAAATCAGCTGTAGCCGTGGCGGTTGGTGTCGCCGTGTTAATTGTGGCACTGCTCACTGTCGTTCCATTCTTTATGGCGGTTTTAGGAAAAGTGTTATTTTGGCCGATCAAAGGCGATATTGCCCACCCGCAATCGAAAATGTGGGAAACAGCTGGTCGTTTTTCATTTAAGAAACCACTTCTCAGCTTGCTAATCGTTGCAATTATTACCCTTCCAGCGATTCTTATGTATAAAGGAACACTTTCATATAACAACCTAGACGAAATCGGCAATAAATACGAATCCGTCAATGCATTTAATACGATCTCTGACAAATTTGGACCAGGTGAAGCTCTTCCAGCAACTGTTGTCGTGAAATCATCCGATCTTTTAGACAATAACGAAGGTCTGATTGCTGTTGAAAAACTAAGCCGCGCCATTGAACAAACAGATGGCGTGAGTAAAGTGAGAAGTGCCACTCGTCCTGTTGGTAAAGGGCTGAATGATCTGTACGTGAAATCTCAAGCCAAAGAGCTAAATAGCGGGCTTGATAAAAGTAACGAAGGGTTGAAAAAGATCCAAGATGCTCTTACAACCATGAGTAAATCCATCGAGGATCAAACACCACAAATTCAATCATCTGGAAAAGGCATTAACAAATTGATTTCTGGAACCGAATCCGTAAAATCAGGTATTCAAAACGTCGAAAAAACGATGAGAGAACTGCAAACCTATATCGATCAAAACAAAAAAGGCGTTTCTGAAATTAAAGAAAGAATAAAGGGTGCGAAAAAGGAATTAACAGATCAAGTCGCACAAGTGAATCAGCAAGTGGCACTGTATAAAAGCATTTCCAAAGAATTAAAAGCAGCATTGGCACAAGTCGATACGTCATCCTCTGCCGCAGCGGATGTGAAAGCTTTGATCAGTCAAGCGAATAAACAGTTCAGTACACTTGAGCAGCAAATTCCGCAAGTGAAAGAAAATCAATCATATCAAGCCATCAAAGCTTCATATAAGGAACTTTCTACTACCTTGCAAGAAGGAGCCAAACAGGCTGACAGCTATGCAAAACAAGCAAAAGAAGCAAAAAAACAGCTTGAAGCAGCAGATGCTTTTATCGCAAAAGCTTCAGAGCAGCAAAAAGTGTTTACAAATCAAATTGATGAGCTGATTGCTGGCTTAGAAGCCATTGAAAACGGGCTAGATCAAACGTCTAAAGGCCAAGGGCAGTTAGCTGATGGTATGCCTAAACTTGCAAATGGAGCCGGCGACATCATTAATGGTCAAAAACAAATGAAAGAAAAAATTGGCGGCTTTGGTGACAATCTGACCAAGCTGACAGATGGTCTAAACAAAAGTGTCGACGGCCTTGAGAAAATTTCAAACGGCTTAATGGGTGCAGGAGACTACTTAGATGAACTGAAAAACGCGCCAGATCAAGACATGGCCGGTTGGTTTATTCCAAAAGATGTCCTAAAAAATAAAGCATTCAAGCAAGTGTTCGATTCCTATATGTCGGATGACCGCAAAATGACAAAGATTGACGTCATTTTAGAAGACAATCCATATGGAAACGACGCCATGAAAACAATTAAACAAGTAGAAGCTTCGGTCAAACGTGCACTTCCTGAAACAAACCTAAAAGATGTTTCATTTGGCGTATCTGGTGTTTCAAGTATGAACGCTGATTTAAAACAGCTGTCAGACCAAGACTTCAATAAGACGGTTCTTTACATGATGATCGGTATTTTCTTAATACTAGTGATTCTCTTCCGCTCGCTCGTGATGCCGCTTTACTTAGTTGGATCGCTGATTTTAACGTACTTTACCGCCATTGGTATAACTGAATTTATTTTCACCCATTTCTTCGGATATCCGGGCATCAACTGGGCTGTTCCATTCTTTGGCTTTGTCATCTTAATGGCGCTTGGAGTCGATTATTCAATTTTCTTAATGGAACGTTTCAATGAATACAAAACAAAAGACATCCAGTTTGCCATGACTGAATCAATGAAAAATATGGGATCTGTTATTATGTCTGCTGCCGTCATTTTGGCAGGAACATTTGCAGCGATGCTACCTTCAGGTGTATTGTCACTCTTACAAATTGCAACACTTGTTCTAACTGGACTTTTATTGTATGCACTCGTTGTGCTACCATTGTTCGTACCTGTGATGGTCAAATTGTTCGGTTCAGCCAATTGGTTCCCATTTAAACGAAAAGAATAAGGATTCCATAAAGAAAGTAGGAACAAAGTATGAGTCGTTGGGCGCTGATTACTGGTGCCAGTGGCGGAATTGGGCAGGCGGCAGCCAAAAAGCTTGCCCAAGAAGGCTGCCATCTGATGCTCCATTATCATCAAAATGAACAAGCGGCTAGTCGTCTTTCCGCTGATCTCAAAGAAACATATCAAGTAGAAACGCACGTCGTTCAAGCTGATTTAGCGAAAACAGGCGGAGCAGCGGAGCTTGTCAGCCGCCTGCCGCTTGATCCAGATATTCTTGTTTTAAATAGCGGAAAGAGTCATGTTGGTTTAGTGACAGATACTGAAAAAGAAGTTCTAGCCAGCATGGTGCAGCTTCATGTGACAAGTCCATATGAGCTTACCCAATCTATTTTGCCTGCCATGATTCAAAAAAAGTCAGGTCATATTATTGCAGTTAGCTCAATATGGGGGGAAACCGGTGCCTCGTGTGAAGTACTGTACAGTATGGTCAAGGGTGCTCAAAATGCCTTCATTAAAGGGCTTGCCAAAGAGCTTGCCCCAAGTGGAATTAGAGCAAATGCAGTCTCACCAGGTGCGGTTCAGACTGATATGATGAAAAGCTTCACACAAGAAGACCTTGCGATGATGGAAGAGGAGATTCCACTCGGCCGTCTTGCTGCACCTGAAGAGATAGCCGATGCCATTTGGTTTCTTGCCTCCAAGCAGTCAAGTTATATCACAGGTCAAATTTTATCTGTCAATGGCGGCTGGTACTGTTAAAAAACGTGTATAATTCGTCTCTCCATGACAAAAGCTATGGCTGTAATTCATCTTTTCGAATGGAGGAATCGACATGTCTGTACTTGAGAGCTGGGACCATTGGAAAAACTTTTTAGGTGACCGTTTAAATCATGCACAGGATAAAGGTTTATCAGATGATACCATCAATAACCTTGCGTATGAAATTGGCGGATACCTGGCTAATGAAGTTGAAGCAAAGAATGAGCAAGAAAGAGTACTTTCTGACCTTTGGAGCGTTGCATCAGAAGATGAGCAGCGTGCCATTGCAAACATGATGGTCAAGCTAGTTGAAAATAATAGCTCGCACTAAACAAAAAGAGAGGTCGTTTGTGCCTCTCTTTTTATTTTAAACGTTTAGCAACATTGTGCTTTCTAAAAATGTGAAAATGCTTTATGATAAAGGAAGGTAAAAATTTGCCACAATGAAGGGGGTAATATCATTTGGCAAAGCTCGAATGGTATTTTGAATATGAGATACAGGTGAACCGTCCCGGACTTTTAGGAGACATTTCTTCTTTAATGGGGATGCTTTCAATTAATATTGTGACAATTAATGGTGTTGATGTATCAAGACGCGGTATGCTTCTTCGATGTGACCACACAGATCAAATTAAGCGGCTTGAATCAATTTTAAATACAATGGAAACGATAAAAGTAACGAAACTAAGACAGCCAAAACTTCGTGACCGTTTAGCTGTTCGTCATGGAAGATACATTCAGCGTGATGCGGATGACAAAAAGACCTTCCGTTTTGAAAGGGACGAGCTTGGTCTTCTTGTTGATTTTATGGCTGAATTATTTAAAAAAGAAGGACATAAATTGATTGGAATTCGCGGAATGCCGCGGGTTGGAAAAACAGAATCAATTGTTGCTTCAAGTGTATGTGCCAGTAAGAGATGGCTGTTTGTATCGTCGACTCTTTTGAAACAGACCATTCGCAGTCAGCTGATTGCAGATGAATACAGCCCAGATAACGTCTTTATTATTGATGGGATTGTGTCGACAAGAAGAGGTTCTGAAAAGCACTTACAGCTTTTAAGAGAAATTATGAGACTGCCTGCTACAAAGGTGGTAGAGCATCCAGATATCTTTATTCAAAATTCGGAATATACAATGGATGATTTCGACTACATCATTGAATTGCGTAATAGTGCAGACGAAGAAATTACATACGAGCACGCTGAAGAACCACAAGTGTTTGATCATTCTGGTTTTTCTGGCTTCGATTTTTAATATGGTAATGGTAGGTGTTTGTTTTGACTGAATTGGGAAAACGGCTCGTTGAGGCCAGAGAGGAAAAAGGGATGTCGCTGGAGGATCTGATGGCGGCTACCAAAATCCAAAAGCGCTATTTGCTAGCAATAGAACAAGGAAACTATGATATCATTCCAGGTAAATTTTACGTCAGAGCGTTTATTAAACAATATGCCGAAGCCGTTGGACTGAATCCTGAACAATTGTTCGAAGAGTTTCGTAAAGATGTACCAAGTACGTATAACGATGAAGTGTCTGATAAATTATCAAATATTAAACCGCAAAGAGAGCTGCCAAAGCCTGCCTCAAAGGTACTGGAGCTGCTTCCGACGATTTTAATCATTGGAGGGATCCTTGTGGTGATCGCTATCATTTATGTGATCGTTCAAGCGGTTAATCATGATAGCGGACAGAAAAATAATCAGGTGGCTCCTCAGCAATCAGAATCAAAATACGAAGTGTCTGAGGATTCATCGCTGGCAAAGGATCAAAAGAAAAAGGAAAAAGCTTCGTCAGATGATCAAGAAAAATCATCTGAAAAAGACGATTCCTCAAAGGATTCATCTAAAGACGATGAAGATGTTTCTTTGAAGGCAACGAATACAGAGGGTTCTACGACAACGTATGAAGTATCAGGTGCAGAAGAGATGGAGCTAACCATTTCTGCCTCACAAGCTTCATGGCTTCGTGTGAGAGACGAATCTGGAAAAGTGCTGAAGATGGGTGAATTGAAAGATGGCGAATCGTTTAAAACAGACTTGACTGATCTTTCCCAAGTCGATATCCGCTTAGGAAATGCATCGGGAATCGATATTAAAGTCAATGACGAAACGCTGAAGTACGAATTAGACCCTAAAAACACCATGACACAAAACATTGTGATTGTGAATAAAGGAAAGGAAAAGTCATCTTAAGCAAGTAGATGACTTTTCTTTTGTTCCTACTATTATATACATAAAAAAATGCTTTATTGGAGGATTGGAATTCATGTTTAACTTACCGAATAAAATTACTCTTTCTAGGATCGCCTTGATTCCTGTGTTTATGTTGATTATGCTTGCTCCATTAGATTGGGGTGTTGCGCGCTTTGGTGACGTCAGTATCGAAGTCACTCACCTTGTTGGAGCGATCCTGTTTATTGTCGCTTCGACAACCGACTGGATTGATGGTTACTATGCACGTAAGCTCAATTTAGTCACAAACTTTGGTAAATTTTTAGATCCGCTTGCAGATAAATTGCTTGTTTCAGCGGCTTTAATTATACTTGTTCAATACAACCTCACACCGGCATGGATGGCAATTGTGATCATTAGCCGTGAATTTGCTGTAACAGGCCTAAGGCTTGTCTTAGCTGGAGGCGGTGAAGTGGTCGCAGCCAATATGCTTGGAAAAGTGAAGACGTGGGCGCAAATCATTGCGATTTCGGCACTTCTTTTGCATAACCTGCCGTTTGAACTTGTATCATTCCCATTTGGTGATCTTGCCATGTGGGTAGCGGTGTTCTTCACTGTTGTCTCAGGCTGGGATTACTTTGCGAAAAACTGGGAAGCCTTAAAGAATTCTAACTAAAAAGGACGTGTACGCTTTGAAGTCAGAGAGAAAAGCAGAAATTATTGCAGTCGGTTCCGAACTTTTGCTAGGGCAAATTACGAATACGAATGCACAATTCATCAGCAAACAACTAGCTGAAATTGGTGTGAATGTTTATTACCACACAGCAGTTGGTGACAATCCAGAGCGTTTAAAAAGGGCCATTCAAGTGGCACAGGAAAGATCGAATTTTATTATCTTCTCAGGGGGTCTTGGACCAACGAAAGATGATTTAACAAAAGAAACCATTGCAAATACGCTCGATAAAGAGCTTGTGCTAAATGAAGAAGCATTTGAGTCTATTCAAGAGTACTTCCGTAAAACCGGACGTGATATGTCGCCGAACAACCGTAAACAGGCGCTCGTTCTAGAGGGATCTGATGTGCTCGTAAACCGTTTCGGAATGGCACCTGGTATGTTTATACAAGAGGGAGATACGTTTTACATTCTGCTCCCTGGACCGCCAAGTGAATTGCACCCGATGTTTGAAAACGAAGCGAAGCCGCTTATTTCTGAAAAACTCGGCCTAAAGGAAAAAATCGTGTCTGTTGTCTTGCGTTTCTTTGGCATCGGTGAATCTCAACTCGAAACAGATCTTGAAGATTTAATTGATGCACAGACCAATCCAACGATTGCACCGCTTGCAGCTGACGGGGAAGTGACGCTAAGGCTGACAGCCAAGCATGAGGATGAAAAAGAAACAGAGCGTCTGTTAAAAGAAACAGAAGCACAAATTTTAGAACGGGTCGGCGAGTACTTCTACGGATATGGTGATACATCTCTTGCCTTTGAAGCTTCAAAGGCCTTGCATGAACACGGGAAAACAGTAGCAGCGGCTGAAAGCCTGACTGGTGGTATGTTTTCAGAGTGGCTGACAGATCTTGAAGGGGCATCATCCATTTTAAACGGCAGTGTGGTTTGTTACACAAATCAAGTCAAGCAGCAAGTGCTGGGCTGCCGTGAAGAAACATTGTCTTCTCATGGTGCTGTCAGCAAAGAGTGTGCTTTAGAGCTCGCAGAAGGCGTTAGAAAACTGACGGGAAGCGATATCGGTATTAGCTTTACAGGTGTGGCAGGTCCTGAACCACACGAAGGACAGCCGGTTGGAAAAGTATTTATCGGGCTATCGACAAAAGATCAGACAGACGTGTTTGAATGGATGTTTACTGGCAGTCGATCAGGCATTCGCAAGCGTGCTGTGAAATATGGTTTGCACCACCTTCTCAAATTATTAAAAGAAAGTTAATTTTGTTTTTTATGAGGTTTACTCCTTTATAAAAGAGCGTTTTTTCTAATAGAAACAGTTCTTTTCTTAAATAATCTGCCAAGAAAAAATCGAATATGTGTTCGTTTTTTTCTTGGCAAATGACGTAAAACAAGGTATAGTATAGATAGTGGAATTGATAAAGGAGGAAACAATAGAATGAGTGATCGTCAAGCAGCCTTAGATATGGCTCTTAAACAAATAGAAAAACAGTTTGGTAAAGGCTCTATTATGAAACTAGGAGAGCAAACAGATACACGTATTTCAACAGTACCTAGTGGTTCGTTAGCACTTGATACTGCGCTTGGAATAGGTGGATACCCTCGCGGCCGTATTATTGAAGTATATGGTCCAGAGAGTTCTGGTAAAACGACAGTAGCACTTCATGCGATTGCTGAGGTTCAGCAGCAGGGAGGACAAGCTGCATTTATCGATGCGGAGCATGCGCTAGATCCAGTTTACGCTCAAAAATTAGGTGTCAACATTGATGAGTTGTTACTTTCTCAGCCGGATACAGGAGAACAAGCACTTGAAATTGCAGAAGCACTTGTTCGTAGTGGTGCAGTTGATATTGTTGTCATTGACTCAGTAGCTGCTCTTGTACCAAAAGCAGAGATCGAAGGAGACATGGGAGATTCACACGTTGGTCTTCAAGCACGTTTGATGTCTCAAGCACTTCGTAAACTATCTGGTGCTATCAACAAATCAAAAACAATTGCGATCTTTATTAACCAAATTCGTGAAAAAGTAGGGGTTATGTTTGGTAATCCTGAAACAACGCCTGGTGGACGTGCACTTAAGTTCTATTCATCTGTTCGTTTAGAAGTACGCCGTGCTGAACAGTTGAAACAAGGGAACGACATCATGGGGAACAAAACGAGAATTAAAGTTGTGAAAAACAAAGTGGCACCGCCATTCCGTATTGCCGAAGTAGACATTATGTACGGTGAAGGGATCTCGAAAGAGGGAGAAATCATCGACCTTGGAAGCGAACTAGATATCGTACAAAAGAGCGGGGCTTGGTATTCTTATCAAGAGGAACGTCTTGGACAAGGACGTGAAAATGCGAAGCAATTCCTAAAAGAGAATAAAGACATTCTTCTTATGATTCAAGAGCAGATCAGGGAGCACTACGGTTTGGATACAAACGGAGTGAAATCAACTGACGAAGAAGGACAAGAAGAATTGGAATTGAATGACTAAAAAGACGCTGAAAAGCGTCTTTTTTTTACAATTACATAACAGCTAGCGGGTCAAAAGTTCTGTCTTTGCTTGAAATAACGACTTACGCCTCAGTCTGACTAGCTTGACAAGTATTTCCGACACAATTACAATGGGAATGTATCACTTGTTTTTCTTAACATGATTGATAACTAATTTAAACTTGACAAGGGCAGTGAGGATCTCATTCCCTGTGAAGGCCCTGTATGTTGAGACACAAAACAATGTACATGCCGACACTTTATTTGTAAAACCAAGTTCATAGCAAGAGGAGGTGAAAATATGTCGCCTACGATGTTTACGATCATCTCCATTTTGCTGAGCCTAATCTGTTTAGTTGTTGGCTACTTTGTTCGTAAAACCATTGCAGAAGCAAAAATATCCGGCGCAAGAAACATGGCCGAACAAATTGTTGAGGATGCAAAGCGTGATGCGGAAGCATTGAAGAAAGAAGCGCTCTTAGAAGCGAAAGATGAAATTCATTCGTTTCGTGTAGAGGCGGAGCAAGAAGTTCGTGAAAGACGTAATGAGCTTCAAAGACAAGAAAACCGTTTACTTCAAAAAGAGGAAAATCTTGATCGCAAGGACGAATCTTTAGATAAACGGGAGTCCCTGTTGGAGAAGAGAGATCATTCTCTGAATGAACGACAACAACATATTGAAGAGATGGAAAGCAAAGTGGATGATATGATTCGTTTGCAGAAAGCTGAGTTGGAGCGTATTTCTAGTCTAACTCGAGATGAAGCGAAACAAATCATTCTGGATCAAGTTGAAAATGAGCTTTCCCACGACATTGCAGTCATGACGAAAGAATCTGAAAACCGGGCGAAAGAAGAGGCTGATAAAAAAGCGAAAAACATTCTTTCACTTGCGTTACAGCGTTGTGCAGCTGATCATGTAGCTGAAACAACGGTATCTGTAGTCAATCTTCCAAATGATGAGATGAAAGGTCGTATTATCGGACGTGAAGGACGAAATATCCGTACGTTAGAAACGTTAACAGGTATTGACCTGATCATTGATGATACACCTGAAGCTGTCATCTTATCGGGCTTTGATCCGATAAGACGTGAAACAGCGAGGATAGCTCTGGACAAGCTAGTCCAGGATGGACGTATTCATCCTGCACGAATTGAAGAAATGGTGGAAAAATCACGCCGTGAAGTCGATGATTATATCCGCGAGATGGGTGAGCAAACGACATTTGAAGTCGGAGTTCACGGTTTACATCCGGATCTCATCAAAATTCTCGGTCGCTTAAAATTCCGTACTAGTTATGGACAAAATGTCCTGAAGCATTCAATTGAGGTTGCACATCTTGCAGGTCTCATGGCTTCAGAGCTTGGAGAAGATGCAAAGCTTGCAAAACGAGCAGGTCTTCTGCATGACATTGGAAAAGCCATTGATCATGAAGTAGAAGGAAGCCACGTGGAAATTGGCGTTGAGCTTGCGACGAAATATAAAGAGCATCCTGTTGTCATCAACAGTATTGCATCTCACCATGGTGACCAAGAACCGACATCTATTATCGCTGTTCTTGTTGCGGCAGCCGATGCATTATCTGCAGCACGCCCTGGTGCAAGAAGTGAGACGCTTGAAAATTACATTCGGAGACTTGAGAAATTAGAAGACATCTCTGAATCTTATGAAGGTGTTGAAAAATCGTTTGCGATACAAGCTGGACGTGAAGTGCGTATTATGGTGAAGCCAGATTCAATTAATGATCTTGAAGCTCACCGTCTAGCAAGGGATATTCGTAAGCGGATTGAGGACGAGCTCGATTACCCTGGTCACATTAAAGTGACAGTTATTCGAGAAACTCGCGCAGTAGAGTATGCAAAATAGAGCGGTGCGCTTAGCGCCGCTTTATTTTTTTGTGTAAATATGCAACACTGATAAGAAGATCATTTTATAAGAGAAAGGGTTCAAAACGTATGAAAATATTATTTGTTGGAGATATCGTTGGTTCACCTGGCAGAGATACACTGAAAGAATACTTGCCAAAGCTAAAGAAAAAATATCAGCCACACTTTACGATTGTCAATGGAGAAAATGCGGCTCATGGGAAAGGTCTTACTGAAAAAATCTATCATGAGCTGCTTCAAGCTGGGGCTGATGTGCTCACGATGGGGAACCATACATGGGATAAAAGAGACATCTTCGATTTCATCGATGATGCACCCCATATTGTTCGTCCGGCAAACTTCCCGCAAGGTACACCAGGGAAAGGGCTCACTTTTATTAAAAAACAAGGTAAAGAACTAGCTGTCATCAACTTGCAAGGCCGCACATTTTTACCTCCGATTGACTGCCCATTTCAAAAAGTAGATGAGCTTATAGCAGAAGCTTCAAAACGTACACCGTTTATTTTTATTGATTTTCATGGCGAAGCCACAAGTGAAAAGCAAGCAATGGGTTGGTATACAGATGGCCGTGCATCATGTGTCGTTGGAACACATACACATGTTCAAACAGCAGATAACCGCGTCTTGCCAAAAGGAACTGCTTATATTTCGGATGTTGGCATGACTGGTCCTTATGACGGCATTTTAGGTGTTGATCGGGAAACGATTATTAAACGATTTAAAACGAGCCTTCCTGTCCGTTTTGAAATTGCAGAAGGCCGCACGACATTAAGTGCAGTGATCGTAGAAATTGACGAACCGTCGAAAAAAGCTGTCAAAATTGATCGAATTTTGATAAATGATGACCATATTTTCTTTGAATAAATATTCACATATTTATTTCAGAAAAATATTAATCAGAAAGAAGGAATATGCGCCCTCTATCGTGAATATAGTAAAAATGGTAGGTAGCCTGCTATTTTTGAAAAACATTTTGGGGATGGATTTTCAAAAAAATAGCAACATCTAACAAAGATTGTTCTAATGAACACTCACTTATCCATTGTAAATTTAAGGGGGAGCAAAAATGGAAATTTTAAAAGTTTCAGCAAAGTCAAATCCAAATTCAGTAGCAGGAGCATTAGCCGGCGTTTTACGTGAACGCGGTGCAGCGGAAATACAGGCTATCGGCGCTGGAGCACTGAATCAGGCGGTCAAGGCTGTCGCCATTGCAAGGGGATTTGTTGCGCCTAGCGGAGTGGATTTGATATGCATTCCAGCCTTTACTGACATTCTTATCGATGGAGAAGAAAGAACAGCAATCAAACTGATTGTTGAACCACGATAATTCTAATTTTATTATTTTCAACCTGCTTACATCATGTAAGCAGGTTGTTTTTGTTTACCGCTATACATTTCTCATATAACATATTTCTTTCACAAAATAGATAGAAAATGACATATTAGAGCTTGCATTTTTTCACCATGATGATAAATTAAGATTAAGTTGAAAATACTTCATCAAAAATAAATATTTAAGTAGGTGAAATAATGATCGAAGCTTTTTTAAAAAGGGGAAAGCTTGTTTTTATTTTATTTTTTATCGTTCTCATTGCTGGAGGTTATTTGTTTACACAGCTTCCTAAACGAGAACTGCCAGAGTTTCAAGCAAATATTGTAACCATTTCGACTGTTTTCCCTGGTGCTGATGCAAAACAGGTAGAAAGTGATGTCACCAATAAGCTCGAGTCGGCCATTTCTGATATCAATGGTGTAGAGAAGACAAGCTCTGTTTCTGCTATTGGTTTCTCAAATATTGTGCTTGAAATTGATGATCAAGCCGATTTTCAAAAGGTGGCAAGTCAAATCAAGAGTGAAACCACAAATGCCGCCTCTTCTTTTCCAGATGGTGTGATGGAGCCAGATGTAAAGGATGAGTTTGGCAATGTGCCAGTTGGTTCTTATATGATTGTAGCAAGTAACTCATCTGATTTAGCAAAAAGTCAGAAATCGCTGCGTGCGTTAAAAGAAAAAGTGGAGGACATCAAAGGTGTTGATGGAGTTGTCATCAAAGGATTCAATGACAAACAAGCAATATTGAACTTGGATTCAAGTAAACTGGAGGATAACGGGTTAAACGTGACCGATGTCACAAATGCCATCAATCAAGAATTTGGCACATCCCCTCTAGGTGACGTCCAGGCAGATGGAGAAAAGGTCAAGCTGTCCATTGATGCCTATGATCGTTTAGATCAAATCAAAAAGATTGAGATTTTCTCAAAAACGAGCCGCAAGCCTGTTACAATCGGTCAGCTTGGTCGTTTAAAAGAAGTAGAAAAAGAGAAAAGTGATATCGTTTCATATAACGGAAAGCCAGCCTATTCATTTACAGTCAATATCAAGCCGGGACTGGATATTCCTAAAATGTATGACAAAGTCAGTGCGGTCATTGAAAAAGAGAAAGAGCTGCCAAATGGTGTGGATTGGATAGACTACTATTCACAAAAAAGTGAAGTAGATGCTATTTTTAACGATTTAATCAAAGAAGCGATCGTGGCCGTCATCGCCGTCATTGTCGTCACCACACTTGGTCTAACCATTGGTGGTGCGTTTATCGTTTCACTTGCGATTCCGCTATCCATAACGATCGGAACCATCCCGCTGCCGTTTTTACAAGTGGACCTTAATCAAATTTCAATTATTGGCTTTATCATTGCGCTAGGGATACTTGTAGATGACGCCATTGTCGTCAACGATAATATTTTGAGGCAGATGAAAAAATACGAAAGTCCGCTTAAAGGAACCATTGCAGGTGTAAAAGAAGTGGCTGGATCTATTTTAACGTCAACACTGGCTGTTGTCTTTGCCTTCTTGCCGCTTGTTTTCCTTTCTGGTGCGAACGGTTCATTTATTCGAGCGTTACCGTCTGTTCTAGTCACAACTGTACTTGCGTCAATGGTCATTTCATTGACACTTGTGCCAGTGTATCAATATACAGCAAACCGAAAAAGAAAGAACAAGAAGATTCAAAAAGAACCGGGCTTTTTAGGCAAACCATTAAAAAGATTAGCTGATTTTTATGCAGATCGAGTACTGACAAACATCGTGAAGCGACCACTTCTCATTGGATTAAGTGGTTTGCTCATTGCCACACTTGCCTTTTTGCTTATTTTCGCCACACCATTTGAGTTTTTCCCTGCGGCGAATAAGAAAGAGGTGGTTGTCACTGTGACACTTCCAAGTGAAACAACCTTAGATAAAACAAATGAAACTTTAGAGAAAATAGAACAAGAGATCAAACAGCAAAAAGGCATTGAAGAGACGGCCATTTTTGCAGGCGGCGGAGTGCCGAACTTGTTTAATGAAAGTATCTCAAACGCAAGTGATCATACGGGTCAGGTTGTTGTCAGAGTAGACAATGAGCAGATGACAAGCAAGGCATTGATCGATCGTATGACAGAGCCATTGCGAAAGAAATTTAAAGATGCTGATATCTTTATGAAAACCATTGTTCAAGGACCACCAACGGGAGCGCCTGTGACCGTCACTGTTGCAGGAGAACAATTTTCAAAACTCGTTGATGTGAAAGAGAAGCTCACAAAAGAAATGAAAGAAAGCGGAGCGAGCCTGATCACAGACGATGTCAATCAGCCGGTGAAAACCATCTCATTTGAATTAAATCGTGACCGAATGGCAGAGGATGGGCTCACTGCTCAGTTTGTCAGCAGACAGCTCGGCCTTGTTACAGAAGGAATTCCATTAGGCACCTTTAAACAAGGAACAGATGACATCGACCTCGTAGTGAAACAAGACATGAGCACACATCAAAACGGACTGAAGCTAAAAGACATCAAGGTGCCTGTGAGTGCAAATGAGGGTGGCATTCCTCAATTGGAGCCGCTTAGCCGATATGTAAAGGAAAAAGAAACAGAGCAGTATGAAAGCATTCCTCATGAAAACGGGATGCCGACGATCACGTTAAAGGCATATCCTGGTACATCAGATACGTTTAAAGAGGATATGACAGAAGTCGTAAATGAAGTTGGGAAAAGCGATGCAGCGAAGAATTTGACCATTTCTCAGGGCGGAGAAAATGAAGATCAAACCCAATTCTTTATTGAAATTAGTCTCTTATTTGGGGTAGTCCTTCTGCTCATTTATGTGACCATCGCTTTCCAGTTCAATTCACTCATGCTTCCGCTTTTAGTTCTTGGAACGGTTTACTTAGCGATATCCGGCGCCATTATTGGACTATTTGTCACTCAAACGCCGTTTAGCTTTATGGCCACAATGGGGATTGTCTCATTGGCAGGTATTGTTGTCCGAAATGCGGTCGTTTTGTTTGAATTTATTGAACAGAGGCGCAAGCAAGGTCTCGATCAACAGGCAGCTGTGATTGAAGCGGGGAGAGCAAGGATTAGACCTATTTTGCTGACAGCATTTACAGCACTTGTCGCTCTTATGCCCGTTGCTTTAAGTAATGACCCACTCTTTAAGCCGCTAGCGATCTGCATCGTATCAGGTGTCTTTTTCTCAACGATTCTGACACTACTGATTGTGCCGGCTTTGTATGTGGCCGTTTCAAAAAAACACTGACAACTTAAAAGCAAATCTCCGAATAAAAGGAGATTTGCTTTTTTTTTTAGAAAAATATCTAAAAAAATATGTGGAGTGTTCATTTGTCTTCTCCTGAAAGACATCGGTATTTACGTCTAAAATAAGACATGATAAGATCGGATTGGGAGAAGTTTTTTAACAAAGGGGTTGTACGTCATGTGTGGAACGATGAAAGCGATTGTTAAAAAAGAAAGCGCTTACGGAGCGACGATGATGGAAATGCCAATTCCAGAAATAAGGGATCATGAAGTGCTTATCCAAGTAAAGGCTACATCGATATGCGGAACGGATGTGCATATTTATAATTGGGATGATTGGGCGAAGGGGAGAGTCAAAGCACCGTACATTTTTGGTCATGAATTCACAGGGGAAGTTGTCAAAACGGGGAACCAAGTCTCACGAGCAAAAGTAGGGGATTTTGTATCGGCTGAGACGCATATTGTCTGTAATCAGTGTTATATGTGTTTAACGGGTCAGCAGCATTTGTGCAGCGAAACGAAAATTTTAGGGGTCGACATTGATGGCTGTTTTGCTGAATATGTCAAAGTACCAGAACAAAATGTGTGGCATAATCCAGCTCAAATGCCAGTGGAACTTGCATCTATTCAAGAACCGCTTGGAAATGCTGTTCATACAGTTCTGCATACACCTGTTTCAGGAAAGTCAGTGGCGGTTTTTGGCTGTGGGCCCATTGGTTTAATGGCGATTGCGGTTGCAAAAGCCTCCGGGGCTGTCCAAGTGTTCGCTGTTGATAAAAATGAATACAGACTGGATCTTGCCCGTAAAATGGGTGCAGATCATATCGTGGATATCGGAAAAGATGATCCTGTTGCCATGATCAAGCAGCTCACGCGGATGGAAGGGGCAGACGTGATGTGTGAGATGTCAGGACATCCCGTTGCGATTAATCAAGCACTCGAAGCTTGTGCAAATGGAGGGAAAGTGAATATACTAAGTTTGCCAGAGCGGCCGGTAACCATTGACATTACGCATCAAATTGTTTTTAGGGGATTAACCGTGCAAGGGATCACGGGGAGAAAAATGTTTGAGACGTGGCGTCAAGTATCTGAACTTTTAAGAACGAATACCATTGATGTACAGCCGGTTGTCACCCATACGCTGCCATTTGAAGATTTTGAAAAGGGATTTGAACTCATGAGAAATGGTACGTGCGGGAAGGTCGTACTGATCATGCCATCATATCAAAGGGGGACGAAATGATGAAAGAATTTACGTATTTACAAGATGAATTGGGCACAATGAAGCAGCAAGGCACCCATCAAACACTGAAAGAAATCGATTCCAAACAATCATCCACGGTGACATTAAATGAACAATCCGTCATACAACTCTCTTCAAATAACTACTTAGGTCTCACCTCACATCCAAGGCTGATGAAAGCGGCAAAAGAGGCGATTGATGAATTCGGTGCTGGAACAGGATCTGTACGAACCATTGCTGGAACGATGACAATGCATGAACGGCTTGAAAAAAAGCTCGCAGCTTTTAAAAAGACAGAGGCAGCCCTCGTATTCCAATCAGGCTTTACGACCAACCAAGGGGTCTTATCCAGTATTCTCACAAAAGATGATATTGTCATTTCAGATGAGCTGAACCATGCCTCAATCATCGATGGGATTCGCTTAACAAAGGCAGATAAAAAAGTATATGCTCATTCTAATATGGAAGAGCTTGAGAAAATATTAAAGAAATCGATGAATTACCGCGTCCGTCTTATCGTGACAGATGGTGTGTTCTCAATGGATGGAGATATTGCACCGCTTCCTGAGATTGTAAGACTTGCAGAAGCATATGATGCCTTTGTGATGGTAGACGATGCCCATGCGTCTGGAGTACTTGGTGAAAATGGCCGCGGAACAGTGAATCATTTTCAACTTGACGGCAGAGTGCATATTCAGGTTGGCACACTTAGTAAGGCAGTTGGTGTGCTAGGCGGTTACGTCGCTGGTTCTGCCGTTTTAATCGACTATTTAAAGCATAAAGCAAGACCGTTTTTATTCAGCACCTCACATCCGCCGGCTGTCACAAGAGCCTGTGAAGAAGCCATTGAAGTGTTGTTAGACGAACCGGAGCGCATTGAAACACTTTGGGAGAACGCGGCCTATTTTAAAGAAAAAGTCATCGGTCTTGGATTTGAGGTGGCACCAACAGAAACGCCTATTATTCCGATGATGATTGGAGACGAGGCACTCACTTTCCGTTTTTCAAAAGCATTAATCGAGCGCGGCGTTTTCGCTCAAGGCATTGCTTTTCCAACTGTAGCGAAAGGAAAAGCGAGAATTAGAGCCATCATCACAGCAGAGCACACAAAAGAAGAGCTTGACCGTGCACTGACAATCATCGAAGAAGAAGCAAAAAAACTGAATATACTTGATTGAGAGAGCTGAGGCTCTCTTTTCTTTTGCGCTAATCTTTCCATATTTCATCAAATCTACCGTTTGTTATGTATAATGTATGTAAAAAGATCTATTGAGGTAAGTGGTGAGGCAAATGTTATTTAATAAAGAAGATTTTCATGAACAATTTTTAGATTATAAGAACAAAGGGAGAATAGATAAAAATCACCCTTTTCACAACATGTTTAATAAAGATATCCCAAACAACATTCGTTATGAATTAGAAAAACGCCATATGAGGAATTTGGCTAGGATCGATATTAAAGCATCTACAGGAAATGGAAAAGTTGCAGAATGTTTTTGGATTGCACTTTTAGACAAGAGATTAACCTCAAATCCTAATTCTCAAAAAACAACGACACAAAAAGGGATATTTATTGTTATTTTATTCGCTGAGAATGGGGAAGATTTTTATTTAACAATTGAAACTGGAACTGAAAATTTATCTCTATCTGAAATTAGGGAAGAGGCAGCCATTTGGAGGGAAAGGCTACAGCCTGAATTAAAGCATCATAAAAGACTAGAGGGCTTTCATATAGGTGATTTTCATTTGGGTAAATCGTTAAGACCTAAAAAATATGTAGCAAGCTCATTGATCTTTAAAAAGTATAATATTGATCATTTTGACCATCACCAATTAATACAAGATATCAATTCTTTAAATGAGTTTTTTTATGATTTTGTTTACGAAGTATATTTGGATCAGGACCTTATTCCAAAAGTGGAACATCAGAACAAATTTAAAAGAAAAAGAATCATTCATAGAGATGTTTATAAACAATTAAGAGAAGAAAGATCAAAGCAAAACGAAGAGACGGGTAGAATAGCAGAGCAATTTGTTTATCATAAGGAAGTAGAGCAATTAAAAGCAGTGGGAAGTGAACAATTAGCGGAAGCTGTCGTTTGGGTAGCTGAAACAGAAGATGGTCACGGATTTGATATCAAATCTTATTACCCCGATGGAAAAGAGAAGCTTATAGAAGTAAAAGGATCTAAACTGACTCACCATGACTTTCCATTCTTCTTATCTGAACAAGAAAGAATGGTAGCAGAAGAAGAAAAAGAATCATATGTAATTACTTTAGTTGAGAGTGTCGGTACACAGCAGATGAAGATTGTCAAAGAAATACAAAATCCTTTAGGAAAAGACGATCTTCATCTGAAGCCTACTCAATATTCATGTAAAATTCGTGTGGATTGAAAAGTGTGGACACATATGAATTTATTTTCAATTCACGACAAAATAGTCTATACTGTAGGGTGGAGCTTGGTTTGAAAGGAGTACAAATTCATGAATGAAGAGCAGAGAAAAGCGAGCGGACAAGTAAGTTCATCGGACAAAAAATCCGAAAAGGACTACAGCCAATATTTTGAAGCTGTGTACATTCCGCCTTCCTTAAAAGATGCAAAAAAACGGGGTAAAGAAGAAGTCGAATACAATCAATTTCAAATTGACGAGCGGTTTCAAGGGTTAGGGAACGGCCGCAAGTTTTATATTCGCACATATGGCTGTCAAATGAATGAGCATGACACAGAAGTGATGGCTGGTATTTTTATGGCGCTTGGTTATGAACCAACAAATTCGACTGAAGATGCGAATGTCATCTTATTAAACACTTGTGCCATTCGTGAGAATGCAGAAAACAAAGTGTTTGGAGAGCTTGGTCATTTAAAAGCATTAAAGCGTGAAAAGCCAGATTTAATCTTAGGCGTCTGCGGATGCATGTCGCAAGAAGAATCGGTCGTTAACCGTATTTTAAAGAAACACCCATTTGTTGACTTGATTTTCGGTACCCACAACATTCACCGCCTGCCAGAGCTATTATCTGAATGCTACCTTTCAAAAGAAATGGTCATTGAGGTTTGGTCTAAAGAAGGCGATGTGATTGAAAATCTTCCGAGAGCCCGCCAAGGAAAAATTAAGGGATGGGTGAATATTATGTACGGCTGTGATAAATTCTGTACATACTGTATCGTCCCTTACACGCGCGGTAAGGAAAGAAGCCGCCGTCCGGATGAAATTATTCAAGAGGTCAGACGCTTAGCAGCAGAAGGATATAAAGAAATTACCCTTCTTGGTCAAAACGTGAATGCGTATGGAAAAGATTTTGAAGACATGGAATATGGTCTTGGTCACCTAATGGATGAGCTGCGTAAAATCGATATTCCACGTATCCGTTTTACAACAAGCCACCCGCGTGACTTTGATGATCACTTAATTGAAGTGCTTGCCAAAGGCGGAAACCTTCTCGATCATATTCATTTGCCGGTTCAATCAGGAAGTTCTTCTGTGCTGAAACTCATGGCAAGAAAATACGACCGTGAACGTTACCTTGACCTAGTGCGCAAAATCAAAGAGGCAATGCCAAATGCTTCATTAACAACGGACATTATCGTTGGGTTCCCAAATGAAACAGATGAGCAGTTTGAAGAGACGCTTTCCCTCTATCGTGAGGTTGAGTTTGATGCGGCTTATACGTTCATTTACTCTCCAAGAGAAGGAACACCAGCAGCCAATATGAAAGACAACGTGCCAATGCGTGTAAAAAAAGAACGTCTGCAGCGCCTGAATGCACTCGTAAATGAAATTTCTGCGAAAAAAATGAAGGAATATGAAGGGCAGACTGTCGAAGTATTAGTAGAGGGTGAAAGTAAAAACAACCCTGAGATCCTAGCCGGATATACAAGTAAAAGCAAGCTTGTGAATTTTAAAGCACCAAAAGAAGCGATTGGCAACATCGTCAAAGTGAAAATCACACAAGCCAAAACTTGGTCTCTTGACGGAGAAATGGTTGGAGAAGCTATCGAGGTGAATTAAAATGACGCTTTATTCAAAGAAAGAGATTGTCGAGCGCGCAAGAGAGCTCGCGAAAATGATTTCTGAAACAGAAGAAGTTGATTTCTTCAAAAAAGCAGAAGCGCAAATCAATGAAAATACAAAAATTGCAGCGATCATTAATCAAATTAAGGCGCTTCAAAAGCAAGCTGTGAATTTAAAGCATTATGGCAAACATGAAGCCTTAAAACAAGTGGAAGAAAAAATTGATGCCCTGCAAGAAGAACTGGATGAGATCCCAGTGATTCAAGAATTCAAAGAATCACAAACAGAGGTTAATTCCTTGCTTCAGCTTGTAGCGCACACAATTTCTAATCAAGTAACGGATGAAATCATTCTTTCAACCGGCGGTGACCTCTTATTAGGAGAAACCGGTTCAAAAGTGAAAAACTCATCCCCAAGTTGCTCCATTAAATGAGAAAACCCCGCAGATGCGGGGTTTTTATATTATATAGAATATATGTAATTTGTATTTTGCTACTGCACCAACAACAAAATGTTGATGCAGTAGCCCCTGTATACCATAAAAATGTCTTAAACTAAAAATGAATTGATTTTACAGATTAGAAGATTTAAATTGAAACTCAATGCTTAATCCAAAAATATTTATTATAATATGAAACTCTTTCATAAAAATCCCTCCCTATATAAAGAAGGGCTACTAACTTTATTACATCAAATTACACCATTTCAGTCAACCCCAATCTCTCACTCTCCAACTTTTCCAATTTTCAAGGCAAGTTTATGGGCGACCATGCATACACTGAAACAGAAATGAATTTAATTGAACATGAGACTCAAAATCGTGACACACTAGACGAATGCCCAGCATAAGATAAAACGATCAAGAACAAGGAGGCATGCCGGAATGTCTGAATACAGAGAAATTATTACAAAAGCGGTGGTTGCAAAAGGGAGGAAATTTACCCAAAGCACACACACCATTTCTCCATCGCAAAAACCAACCAGCATCCTAGGCGGTTGGATCATTAATCATAAGTATGATGCTGAAAAGGTCGGTAAAACAGTTGAGATTGAAGGTACATTTGATATTAACGTGTGGTATTCTTACGCAGACAACACGAAAACCGAAGTGGTCACAGAACGTGTAAAATATGTAGATATCATCAAACTGAGATATAAAGATAAAAACTTCCTTGATGATGAGCACGAAGTGATTGCGAAAGTCTTGCAGCAGCCCAATTGCTTAGAAGTCACCATTTCTCCAAATGGCAATAAAATTGTCGTTCAAGCAGAGCGTGAATTCATTGCTGAAGTAGTAGGGGAAACCAAAATTGTTGTAGAAGTCAATTCAAGCTGGAAAGAAAAAGATGATCACGAATGGGAAGAAGAAGTGGATGAGGAATTAGAAGATATTCATCCAGAATTCCTCGCGGGTGATCCAGAAGAGTAATTGATGACTAGGGCGCATATCCCCCTAGTTTTTTTGTGCCTTGATCTAGGGAAAAAAGGTGAATTTTTATGCTATAATGAAAGATGGTATGAATTCGAAAGTAATATAGTGAGGGATTAGAAATATGGCAAGTTATACGCCCATGATACAGCAATATTTAAAGATCAAGGCAGATTACCAAGATGCCTTTTTATTTTTTCGCTTAGGCGATTTTTATGAAATGTTTTTTGATGATGCAAAAGAAGCAGCACAAGAATTAGAAATTACGTTAACAAGCAGGGATGGCGGCACGATTCCAATGTGTGGTGTTCCATATCATTCTGCGTCTGCATACATAGAACAACTGATTGAAAAAGGCTATAAAGTCGCCATTTGTGAGCAGGTGGAAGACCCTAAAACGGCAAAAGGTGTGGTCAAAAGAGAGGTCGTTCAACTGATTACACCAGGTACGGTCATGGACGGCAAAGGACTGAATGAAAACGAAAATAACTTTATCGCGTCTGTTTCCAGCTTTCAAAATGGCTACGGTCTTGCGCTTTCCGATTTATCAACAGGTGAAAACATGGCGGCTTTCATTGAACGGTTAGATGAAGTTGTGTCTGAAATTTATTCTGTCGGTGCAAAAGAGATTGTGGTATCAAAGCAGCTTGATGAAGAAACGGTGAAAACCCTGAAGGAACGCTGCCAAGCGACCATCTCATACGAAGATAGCGCTGAATTAATAGATGAAGCTGAACGACTCGTTGCTCATCTTGACGAACATCTGAAAATAGCATTTTTAACACTCTATGCATACTTAAGAAGAACGCAAAAAAGGAGTCTTGATCATCTTCAGCAAGTTCAAGTGTTTCAGCTTGAACAAACGATGAAAATTGATCTTTACTCAAAAAGAAACCTTGAATTAACAGAAACCATCCGTTCAAAAAGCAAGAAGGGTTCTTTATTATGGCTCTTAGATGAAACAAAAACGGCAATGGGCGGAAGATTGCTGAAGCAATGGATTGATCGTCCGCTCATCCGCCTTTCACAAATCAAAGAACGCCAGGAAATGGTGCAAATTTTGATGGAACATTTCTTTGAGCGAGAGGATCTGCGAGAACGTTTAAAGCAAGTGTATGATCTTGAACGTCTAGCAGGCCGTGTGGCATTTGGAAATGTGAATGCCCGAGATCTTATTCAATTGAAAGAATCTCTCAAGCAAGTGCCGGCTATTAAAGAGCTTGTCCATTCTCTCCCGGAGGAAATGGCGAAATCTAGAGCAAATGACATTGACCCATGCGGTGATTTACTTAATTTATTAGAAGATGCTCTTTATGAGAATCCGCCGATGACGTTAAAAGAAGGCAATTTGATTAAAGATGGCTACAATGCAAAATTAGATGAATATCGTGATGCGAGCCGAAACGGGAAAGATTGGATCGCTCGTCTTGAACAGCAAGAAAGAGAATATACAGGCATTCGATCGTTGAAAGTCGGCTTTAATAAAGTGTTTGGCTACTATATCGAAGTGACCCGTGCAAATACGCATTTATTAGAAGAAGGCCGTTATGAAAGAAAACAAACCCTTGCCAATGCAGAGCGGTATATTACACCTGAATTGAAAGAAAAAGAAGCCCTTATTCTTGAGGCGGAATCAAATATTAGTGAATTGGAATATGAACTATTTTCTGCGCTTCGGGAACAAGTAAAAGCCTATATTCCTAGATTACAGTTGCTTGCAAAACAAATGAGTGAGCTTGATGCGCTGCAATGCTTTGCCACTGTGAGTGAAAAACGGCGTTATGTTCGCCCTGAATTTTCATCAGATGAAGTGGAAGTCATTGATGGTCGTCATCCTGTTGTTGAAAAAGTGATGGATCATCAAGAGTATGTGCCGAATGACTGCCAAATGGGCAAAGGGAGACAAACCTTGCTCATTACTGGTCCGAATATGTCAGGGAAAAGCACATATATGAGACAAATGGCATTGATCTCGATTCTTGCGCAAATTGGCTGTTTTGTGCCAGCATCAAAGGCAACCCTTCCGATTTTTGATCAAATCTTTACACGTATTGGGGCAGCAGATGATTTGATTTCTGGTCAAAGTACTTTTATGGTAGAGATGCTTGAAGCAAAAAATGCGATGGTACATGCGACAAAGAACAGTTTGATTTTATTTGATGAAATTGGACGCGGGACAAGCACTTATGATGGAATGGCTCTTGCACAGGCAATCATTGAATTTGTGCATGATCATATTGGTGCCAAAACCCTTTTCTCCACTCATTATCATGAACTGACGGTACTGGAATCCCAATTAAGCGAACTGAAAAATGTCCACGTACGAGCAGAAGAACATGAAGGGACAGTTGTTTTCTTACATCAAATCAAAGAAGGAGCAGCGGATAAAAGCTACGGCATCCATGTAGCGCAGCTTGCTGAACTGCCTGATGCGATCATTGATCGAGCCCAGACCATCTTAACGGAGCTTGAGAGCGGATCACATGAAGTGATTCCGAGCGTCTCTAAAGCCCCGAAAAAAGAAATGGCTGAGGAAAAACAGCAGCTTTCTTTCTTTGAAGTGGAAGAAAAACCGCAAACAAAACCTGTTCTGAAAAACAAAGATCAAGCAGTGATCGAAGAATTGAAGTCATTTAATTTAATGGATATGACACCGCTTGAAGCGATGACAAAGCTATATGAATTGCAAAAGAAATTATAATGTAAAGTGAGGTGAGCAAGAAATGGCAAAGATTATTCAGTTATCCGATGACCTATCAAATAAAATTGCAGCTGGTGAAGTGGTCGAACGCCCGGCTTCTGTTGTGAAGGAGCTCGTGGAAAATGCGATCGATGCTAGTAGTACTGTCATTGAAATCGATGTAGAAGAAGCAGGACTTTCTTCTATTAGAATTATTGATAATGGGGTGGGAATCGATGCTGAAGATTGTAAGCTCGCCTTTCAGCGTCATGCGACGAGTAAAATCAAAGATGAAAATGATCTGTTTCGTGTCAGGACGCTCGGTTTCAGGGGGGAGGCGCTGCCAAGTATTGCCTCCGTCTCTCACTTAGAAATGAAGACAAGTACCGGTGAAGGTGCTGGAACACACTTAGCTCTCCAAGGCGGGAAGATCATTTCGGAGAAAAAAACCACTGGCCGTCGCGGCACCGAAATTGTGGTCACCAATTTATTTTATAATACGCCAGCCCGTCTAAAATACATGAAAACTGTTCATACGGAGCTTGGCAACATTTCTGATGTTGTGAACCGAATTGCACTTGCTCATCCAGAAGTGTCGATTCGTTTGCGACATCAAGGAAAAGTGCTGCTTCAAACAAATGGAAACGGAGATGTGCGGCATGTGCTTGCGGCCATTTATGGAACGGCAGTGGCCAAAAAAATGCTGCCACTACATGTACAATCACTTGATTTTGAAGTGAAAGGCTATATTTCCTTACCAGAAGTGACAAGGGCATCACGTAATTATATGTCTTCTGTTGTCAACGGTAGATATGTCAAGCATTTCCCGCTGGTGAAAGCCATTCATGAAGGATACCATACACTGCTCCCGATCGGACGCCATCCAATTACATTTATTGAGATGAAGATGGACCCCATTTTAGTCGATGTGAACGTACATCCTTCTAAACTTGAAGTCAGACTAAGTAAAGAGCAAGAACTTCATGAGTTGATCAAACAAGGGATTAAGGACGTCTTTCAAAAGCAACAGCTCATTCCAAGTGCTTCAGTGTCAAAAAAAGCACCAATGCCAGCAGTGAAAAATGAGCAACAGTCCTTATCTTTTGATTCTAAACAAACAATGAAAAGCCGAATGGAAACACCTGTTTCCTATGAGCCGGACTCACTCGCATCGGCTGTATACGAGACTAGTCAGAACGACACATACGGGGTGCGTGAACCGGAAAGTACGGAAGCGCCTTTACCAGCATCGTCTGAAGAAACGTTTGACCATGTATATGTAGAGGAATCTGCAGCTTCGCATGAACAACATGACGAAGTGATACTGGAAGAGAGTGCAGCCCAGCATCAGGCTGAAAGTGAACGTGTCCCTGTGATGTATCCGATTGGACAAATGCATGGAACATATATTTTGGCCCAAAATGAACGCGGTCTTTATATCATCGATCAGCACGCTGCCCAAGAGCGAATCAAGTATGAGTACTTTCGTGAAAAGGTAGGAGACATTGAACAGGAAGTGCAAGAAATGCTTGTTCCATTAACCTTTCACTACTCAAAAAACGATATGTTGATTATTGAAGAGCATATCGATATTTTAGCAAAAGTAGGGGTCTTCTTAGAGCCATTCGGATCAGGCAGCTATATCGTTCGATCGCATCCGCAGTGGTTTCCTAAAGGGGAAGAGGCTGAACTCATCGAAGAAATCATTCAGCAAGTACTTGATGAAAAGCGTGTGGACATCAAGAAACTGAGAGAAGAAGCGGCGATCATGATGAGCTGTAAAGGCTCGATTAAAGCAAATCGTCATTTGCGTCACGATGAAATCAAAGCCTTATTAGATGAACTCCGGCAAACACAAGACCCATTTACATGTCCGCATGGCCGGCCGATTATGATTCATCATTCCACATATGAAATGGAGAAGATGTTTAAACGTGTCATGTAGCAAGGTTTAAGATGGTGGGTGAATCGGTTTGCCCACCAATTAATTTTTCAATCCGATAGTTTGGTTCGTGTTTTTGTGATGTGAAGATAAACACCCGCTGTCATGTTGTAAGGATAAACCTCTTTCCTCAAATGGATAGGGGTTTTTGTTATTTGGTTATACGATTAGGTGAAGCGTGATATGATTGTAAAAAGGAGGGAATATGATGACATTCAAAAAAGCGTTCAATATAGGTTACTTTGTTTTGCTTTTATCTTTTTTTGTCGTATATTTTTTGCTTCCAGTCGACCAACTATTTACCGCAATTATGATTCTAACCTTACTATTTGGCGTATATCAATTTGTGATTTTTAAAAAACTAAAAGAGTAAAAATAATAATAAAAAACGCCATATATGGGTTTGCCAACTAAATGATGACAGACCATAATGAGATATGGTGTAACAATTATATAAAATGCAGTAAGCACAGCGGCAAGGGTTGTGATGAATGAGAAAAAGCGCTCTAAGAGCGCTTTTTTGTTTAGCATCCGCAAGGATTTGGCGGTGTGACGACAACTGGCCGTTTATTAATATCAATCGTATCCTCTGCATAAAATGTGGAACCGATGCTGATCGCACGATTTTCTGCGCGGAACGTATATGTACCTGCAGCAGGAAGTACTTTATGAGAAAGTTGTAATGTATATTGGGAACTTCCGAATAAATCGAAACGAGCTGGAATGCGAACAGTTTTTCCGTTGTTCAAAATGTAACTGTCTTTTAATGCTTTTCCGTTGATAATATCCTTTGTTGTGGCTTGAAAACCTGCTGGTAAAGTAAATTCAACTGCACCAATACTAAGAACAGAATTTGGACGGTAAGTCAGGTCAATGTCAGAAAAAGACCATTCCTGTTTACTTGCTCCTGTGATTTTTGCATAAAGGGCAGCTGGTCGTGCATTTGTTGAAGCTTTGCCTTCCTCTGTTTTAGCCCCTTCAGCTGATGCGGCTAGCGGTACTGAGAGTGCCATGACCAATGTAAGCATCCCCATCATAATGATTGTCCATGTTTTCTTCATTTCTTCCTTCCCCCTTGGTTGATTATAGGTAAATAATAGATGATTACATCCATTATTTACCTATAAGGTTACCATATTCCCATATGTCATTAAATGGTATTTTATACCCTTATTTTGCTTGTTTTTTAGTAATAACGGGGTAGGAATGCATTTGGTTGGTTCATTCCGTAAGCATTTCCTGTCATATGATGATTTGCCGGCATCATCATCTGCATATCATGATAGCCATATGGCTGGTAGGGAGCCATACCATAATTGCCGTAGTGACCGAAGTGATGGTGATCGTTCATCTGTACATTTGAATAGGGTTCATACTGCTTCATAAAAGGGGAATAGGCTGAATGATGATGCGGGTGGTGTCCGCTATAAGCATCTTTTTTACCGGTATGATAATGATTTGGCATATTCATATGGTCATGCATGTTTGGTGCGATCATATGCTCATGATTGGCTGTATACACATTTTCAAACGTGTGATAGGGATTTCCTTGATGGTAATGGTTGGTTTGGTTATTCATATTATTCATTTTGTATCTCATCCTTTTTTTCAGGTTGCCATATCCTATGAGCTGCACCTGTTTCATGAGCCTATCCATATGAAAGAAAAGAACGACATGTAACAAAAAAACCGGCTTTTCAGCCGGGAAAACAAAAAGCAGGTGCAGCGTCAAACACTAAAATGAGAAGCTATGTCTTTTTCTGCGACGCTTCTTACATCTGCTGCAGACACTTTTAGGAAAATAATGGGGATCGTAGCTTCTTGACGTATCCCAAAAATCGCTCTCAAACCAATCATCTTTTTTATGATAAAACTTCTTTTTTTCACACGTATCCATATGGTGATGATCGTCATGCTTTTTATAGCATTTTGAGTGGGAATGTTTGCTCTTGCATTTGCACATTGTCATCCCTCCTAAATGTGACTCAATGCTAGTATATGCAAGAAAGGTGTACGAGGACTGGATGGTGGCGCTCCTTTTGTAAAAAAAGGCTAATTCTTTAAAAACTCAAATAAAAAGAATTGACTAGTGCTAAATTAACATGATAAAATATAAATTTTTATCCTCTGCTGAAATGTGTTATAATGATATTGTGAATACTTTCGGAGGTGGCGGATTTGTTTCAAATAGGTGATAAAATTGTTTATCCAATGCATGGAGCCGGTGTGATTGAAGGAATGGAAGAAAAAGAGATTTTAGGTAAGACGCAGGAATATTTTCTGATTCAAATGCCGAATATGCAGATGATGGTCCCAAAAGGCAGAATCAATCAACTAGGTATACGTCCGGTAGCTGATCAAGCTACGCTGAAAGTTGTGATGAACAATTTTGCAGAAGAAACAAACGACGACACGCTTACTTGGAAGCAAAGATATGATGAAAATCTGAAAAAGCTAAAAACAGGTTCGATTGAAGATGGCGCAGACGTTGTCAAAGATCTGATGAGACGTAATCAGAAAAAAGCCTTAAATTCTAGTGAAAAGAAGATGCTTGAAGATGCACGGGGCATGTTAGTTAGCGAAATTTCACTTGCACAAGGCATGTCGCAAGATGAAGTGCTGACAGCATTAGAGAATGAATTAAGAGTTTAATGCTGGATATACAGAGACTGGCTGTAAACAGAAGGAGATATTCCTTTTGTTTACAGCTTTTTTATTTGAAAAAAGATGAAAATTCCCAATTTTGTAGGTGTTTTTGACTAAAACTAAAATGAGGTCATAGGATTTAGTTTTTACTTGCACATGAACCGTTTTAAAGAAGCCGAAAATACCTAGGGCAACATAAAAAAACAGGTAAGTTCTCCTGATTCATGAAAAGGAGCCGTACATTCTTTGAATTCTTTTAGCGATTGATAGTAAAATAATGCGATAAGATGACATCGAAGAGAATGAAAAGGAGCGGTGAAATGAAAAGACTACTCATAAGTGGATTCATCTTTCTCATCCTGTGTGCTCTTTTAATGGTGAAATGCAGCCATTCTATCCAAGAAAATAAAGAGCAAAAACAACATCATGAAGAAGTAGAAAAGTATAAGAAAGAGCGAAAAAAAGGGGATCAATATGAAAGTTTTAAACAGCTTATACGGCATGAAAGAGACGGCTATGAGATAGAGTTTCATGAAAAAGGGGGAAGTGACTTACTTGTCTTTTCTCCTCACGGCGGCGAAATTGAACCAGGAACAAGTGAAATTGTAGAAGCATTTGAAAAGAAGTACTCTACGTATTTATTTGAAGGGACAAAACAAGATAACAATCGTGACTTGCATATCACTAGTACAAAATTCGATGAACCGATTTTGGTTCAAATGATTAAAACATATCCCTTTTCTATATCAATCCACGGCTATAAAAGTGATAGAAGACATACACTTGTGGGCGGGACAAACGAAAAAATGCAAGATGCGGTTGTGCGAGAACTAAAAGACCGGGGCTTCTCCGCAGAGCTCGTGCAAAAAGGCCAGCGCCTCTCTGGAACGGATCCAAACAACATTAATAATCAAAATGCAAGTGGCGAAAGTGTCCAATTAGAAATTAGTACGGCGCAGAGAAAAGCCTTTTTTGACAACTTTGATACAAGAAAAGGAAAGAAAAAAGCATTTAGTCGCTATGTCAGTGGTTTAAAAGAAGTGCTTAGAGAATTCGACCCTTCTTCGTAGAAAAAAGGTTTTGATGGGCAAAAGTACTCTCTTTAAACTTGGTAAAAAAGATAGAAATGTGCAAAATCAACATAAAATATGAAATAAATGACAATTTGCCTTAAAATCATAAATTATGTAAAATAATAGTTATCAGTTTGATATGATAGAATGGGGCTGAAGTGGATGGCACACAAAATACCATCTTCCGAAGTAGGTGTAAAAATCAATCAATGGTACACACATATTTGCAAATTTGAAGTTGATCAGGCAAACGATATGAAGCGCCTTGTTGAAGAAGACATTCATGAGATGGAAGAAGATCAAGATTTATTACTCTATTATTCTCTCATGGATTTTCGCCATCAAATGATGCTTCAGCACTTAACGCCAGTCCATGCAGGGAATGAATCGCTTCAAGCGGTTTCTTTTCCAAAAGAAATTGAAGAGGCAGAAGATGAGATGACGGGTTTATTGGGTTATTACTTTCATTTTTTTCATGGAATGTATGCATTTACCCAGCACCGGTATATCGAAGCCATTTCCTATTATAAGCATGCGGAACATCAGCTGATCTTAGTGACAGATGAGATCGAAAAAGCGGAATTTTATTATAAAATTGCTGAAGTATACTATCATATGAAACAAACCTATTTTTCTATGCATTATGCGAAAAAAGCGAGAGACATCTATAAGAAACATCAGCTTTATGGAAAAAGAAGCATTCAATGCGATTTTGTGATGGCAGGTAATTGGATTGATGTAAGTCAGCATCAAAAAGCGCTCCCTTATTTAGAAAAAGCTTTAAAAGTGTGTGAAGCAATGGAAAGAAAAGAATGCACATCTTATTTTAAGGCGATGGCCCTCAATAACTTAGGAACTTGTCATTATAGTATGGGAACCTACCATACAGCGACTGTCTTCTTTGAACAAGCCATTTCACTTTATCAAAAAGATCAAGCTGCAACGATGATCAAATCATTGTTTTCACTGGCTCTTACTTGTTTTAAACTCGAAGATATGGAGCGAGCGAGTGAGGCTATAAAGGAAGGCATGAATCAGGCCTCTATATTGGGAGATGAAATTTATCAATTGAAATTCCAATTTTTACAGGCACTCTATATAGAAACAGACAGCTGGGAACAATTGAGGTCAGCCCTTTTGGGACTACGAAACAAAAAAATGTTTGCTGATTTAGAGGAATTGGCACTTGATGCGGCTAATTATTATAAGGAACGCGACATGTACAAGGAATCTTCCACTTTTTTTGAAATTGTGATCGAAGCGCGTACGCACATTCAAAAAGGAGATGAGATGTATGAGAACGAAGCATAACATGTCAGCTGCTCAAGTAGAAGAAAGACTTCACACATAAAAACAGATAAAACAACACCCTTTACGAAAAACGTAAAGGGCTTTTTTATTTATTCTTGGATTGCTTTTTCTGCGTCGATGGCACCTGCTCCGTAGATCATTGGATCCTCTCCAGACCACTTGCTTGTATTTTCTTTTAATAAAGTTTTGACTTCATCAGGAGTTAAATCTGATGAATGCTCTAATAATAGTGCGCAGATACCGGCACAAATGGGTGTCGCCATCGAAGTGCCAGATAATGTCGTATAAACATCATCGACTCTGCTTGATTTATCTAGTTTATCTAGGAATGATCTTGGTGATCTAAGAGAGACGATATTGACTCCTGGTGCGAGGAGGTCGGGCTTTGTTTCACCATAGACCGTTGGACCTCTGCTCGAAAATGGCGCCACGACATCGTCACTTGATTCGGGCGTATTTCGATCATCATAGGCTCCGACTGTAATGACTTTTTGACTCACGGCAGGGCTTGCGATTGTTTGACTGTTAGGACCGGAGTTCCCAGCAGCAACGCATACAACAATCCCTTGATCCCAAGCCGCATTGACAGCGCGCACCATCGGATCGTCTTGTTCGTCATCATAACGCTGCGCATCGCCACCAAGTGACATACTGATAATGTGAATTGGGTCGTCAGGATGGTCTTCGTTGAACTGTATGCACCATTCAACACCTTCTATAATAGTAGAAAGTGATCCAGCTCCTTGTTTATTTAACACTTTCACCCCAATGATATTGGCTTTTGGAGCAGGACCTTTGTATAAGCCACCTGAAGCAGCTCCGTCTCCAGCCACATCCCCAGCGCAATGCGTTCCATGACCGTTATCATCATAAGGTTTCGTTTTTTGTTTGACTAAATCTACAAAGTCGCGAATTCTTCCTTCTAAGTCCTGATGTGGGTATACGCCCGTGTCAACGACCGCCACCGTAATGCCTTCGCCAGTTAAGGTCATGCCATTTCGAACGACTTCATCCGCATGACTTGATTGTGTCGCCACATCCAGCAGTGCATGTACCTGTCTGTCTAAATATATTTTGCGAATATGCTCCCCATTCGCTAAGAGTTCCTCTAAAGCAGCAGGGGTAAGATGAGCTGCGCAGCAGTCAATGTGTGAAAAATGTTTTTTGATGTTTGTTTTTCTGCTTTTTTTCAATAGCTGCTTTGTGCTTTGAATACCTGCTTCGACTGCATCTTCTTTAAATTCAATGATGACCCGAAGCTTCTTGCTCTTCTTTAACCTACCTTCAAAAAAACGATGAAGAAAACAAGGTGTCCACTTAAAAGGTTTATAGAGGTGAAGGACGGTCTCTCTTAAAGGTTGATCCAATTTACTAGCATGTGTTCTGACCATTTGTACCATGGAAAATCCAAACATGTGATGCCCTCCATTCTAGCTATCAATTCTCGTACACTCTTACGTTATGAACATGACAGCATCTTCGTTCGGATTCTTGTCCCTTCTTTTGTTCATATTGGCGTCTGACTCATTTCCTCCAAAAAGAAAAAGCGTTTACATTTTGTAAAATAATAGAAAAAGGTGGAAATCATATCAAAACTGCCGATGATAGGTGGGAGAGTTCTTCTTAGAGAACCAGTAAAACAGAGGATTCTGCAGAAAAAAGGGGGTTCTAGACAGGGTCAATGCTCATACAAATGTGATTCATTCCAGATGAAAAAAACCAAATCAGCATAAAAAAAAGACGAATTAAAGAAAACAGACTGGGTAGGACTAGGTCATTTTAAACATAACTTCATTTGTTTGTCATACTATTCTAACTCTGTTTTCAATCAGGAGAGGCGTTTCTGTGTATATAAATGCAATTATCTTATTTTTGAGGAATCTCATGATCTAGAGTGTTATGATCAAATTTGAAGAGAAAATGTGGAAAAAATGAAAAGAAATGATGATTCAATATTAATCATAGAAACGGCTTAGAAATCTGTTAAAGGAGAACGGGAATGAAGAAGTTTTTTGCTTTGCTTCTCCTGCTTGCACTCGGATGGGGCGTCTATTATACCATGCAAGCACAGGAACATGATGAGCCAGTGTCATCAGGTGGAGAAGACGAAAGCGGTTCAAATGATATGTATCGAAATTTTAAAGAACTGGAAGAGAATGAATCAACAGATCATTATCAAATCACATCCAATCCAGTGCCCGGCAGCCGTCTTCTAGTGATGTCGCCTCATGGCGGGAGAATCGAAGGCGGCGTTAGTGAGATTGTCCATTTTTTTGATAACGATTTTTCTACGTACTTATTTGAAGGTTTTAGAGAAAATGCATCAGAACTTCATATTACAAGTACAAACTTCGATGAACCAATCGGAGTCGCACAGGCAAAAGCACATGATTATGTATTAGCTGTTCATGGATATAAAGGGGAGCCGGGAATTGACCACACCCTTGTTGGCGGAACAGACTATGACCGTGCTGAAAAAATTGTGAACTCATTAGAGCGCAACGGTTTTTCTGCTGAACTTGCAGTTGCACACGCAACCCTAAGCGGAACGAGCAATCATAATATTAATAATCTTACAAAAACAGGGCAAAGTGTACAGCTTGAGATTAGTAGAAGTCAACGGGAAGCGTTATTTGACAGTTTCGATTTTCGGCAGCGATCGAGTACAAAAAACGAGACGTTCTACCGGTATGTCAGGGCGATTCGAACGGTGCTGGATGAAGAATATACGTAAGGATGGTGCACATCTTAAGACAGCAAGGTGAATTCTTGTTACACTATAAAAAGTGATAACAAAAGGAGAGACAGATATGGCGCGTCATCATTTTCATCTTCAGGCAAGCTGGCCTGGTCTGCGTAACGATGTGGGGACAATCGAATGTGCACAGTTAAAGACGGAGATTTCCATTCCAAAAGAAATGGATGGACCGGGTATTGGAACAAATCCAGATGAGATGCTCCTAGGTGCAGCAGCCACATGTTATATCATTACACTTGCAGCCATGATGGAGCGGAGTCAATTAGAGAAAGAGGATCTATCGATGAGCTCTGAGGCAGTTGTCGATGTGACAAACGGTGTGTTTACATATGAGAAAATCATTCACCGTCCTGTCATCATTCTCAAAGAGTCTGCTACAGCACAGGACATAGAACGAGCTCGTAAGCTGGCACATAAAGCGGAAAGCTCATGTATGATCTCTAGAGCTGTGCAAGGGAATGTCCATATTTCCTTAGAAGAAACCATCAAAGCTGGTGATTAAGATAAAAAAGTCATTTTCTCTTGATTAATGGAGAAAATGACTTTTTTTATGAGGTCCATTCGGTTTGATCGAAGGGTTCTTTCTTTTGTTTTTTGGATTGATTTAAGACAATGACGCCGCATATGACAAGTGCAAGACCAATGAATCCTTTCATATGAATGGTTTCGTTAAATAGCACGAGGCCCACTAGAGCAGTAAGTGCTGTACCGACCCCAGACCAAGTGGCATATGCAGATGATAGCTCAATTGTTTTGAGTGCCAAACTGAGAAAGGTAAAGGCGCATCCAAATCCGATCAGGACCCCCATACTCGGCAGCACCTGTGTAAAACCTTGCGAAAGCTTCAGCATCGTACTGCCAAACACCTCTGTCAAAATGGCTCCTGTTAAATAAAGCATTCCTTTCATATCACTTCACATCCTTTAAGACATATTTAATAGTACGACCCCTGAAACAAGCATTGCCATTCCAATAAGTGCTTGACGGTTCAAGGTTTCTTTGAAAAAGAGCACGCCAAAAAAAGCCGTGAGGACGGTACCTACCCCAGACCATGTGGCGTAAGACATGCTAAGTGGAATGATATTTAGGGTCAATGACAGCATGTAAAAAGCAAGTGTATAGCCAGCGACAACGACAGCGCTAGGTTTAAAGCGTGTGAAACCATTTGATAGTTTCAGCATCGCTGCCCCAATCGCTTCTGAAAAAATGGCGATAGCCAAAAAAAGATATCCGAGGATCATCATCATCCCTCCTCTAAAATGTGTAAAATCCGATGAAGTAAAAGGGTTTTTTCCTCTCGATTCAATGGTTCAAGCTGAAACATTTCTGAAAACCATATGCCATCACAGGCAAGACGGATCAATTGGCTAAGTGCAGGGTCATTGATTTCCTCGGCTGCTTTTTCTTTAAATTCCGCATAAAAATGACGCCAAGGATTTAATAACGCTTCATCAAATGACATGGTTGCCAGCATACTTGTACATAGCTGTGTGGTGTTTTGTCTATCAAGATCATTTAATGTGGCCAATATATAGGCACGTACATAGGGCGCCTTTTCGTTTTTGTATGTTTCCTGATACGTGTCAAGCTGCTGACGAAAAGAGGCAACCGCATGCTCATTCATTTGCTGGATCAGGTCTTCCTTGCTTGAAAAATGATACAGTAGCCCAGCTTTGGTCATATTTGCATGTTCTGCCACCTGCTGAAGGGTGAGCTGACTCAATCCTTCTTTTAGAATGGTGTGAGCTGCTGCCTCAAAAATTTGTTCTTTTTTCGTTTTAGACATAAAAAAAACACCTACTTTACTGAACGGTCGGTAAAGTAAATGTTAACCTATGAAAAACAAACGTGTCAATCGATTCATTTTATAAGAGGATGTTTTCACTAAATCGTCATATTTAATAATAAGGGTATGGTCCATATGGCGGTGGATAAGGATAACCATAGCCATATCCTGGAGCAAGAAGCGACCCAGCTAGAAGCCCTCCAGCAAAACCACCTAAAAATGGCGGTCCAAAAAATCCAGGTCTCCCATAGCCAAAACCAGGGCGCCCAAAACCAAACCCAGGTCTTCCAAAACCAAATCCAAAAGGTCTTCTCATCTCATCTTGAACAAACGGTGCGTCAAAATAATTCATAAAAAAAGACTCCTTTCACATAAAATCACTGTAACTGACATCAGTGTATTCGAGTGGCCCACTTGTGTTTGGGTGAATGCCTAAAATAAGGAGGAATGTAAAAAATGGGCCTGTATCCGTCTGATTGGGCTAAATGTCCACCTCATGCTCATGCTTATAAAGCGCGAACGGATGTAACCGAAGAACATTATCATTTAATAGAAGGTATTTCTCAGCCTGTGAATGGAAGCAGTACCGACAGACATACTCATTATTACCGGGGGATCACGTCATTTGAAAGAGGGCATTTTCATAGATATTATGGCGTCACTGGACCTGCTATCCCAAGAGTGGACGGGACGCACTACCATGAAATTGAGGAAGTCACGTTTTCTGCCTATACCGATTCTGTCCCGATTCCATACGGGGGAGTCGTTTACAGTCCAGATGAAGAAAGGCCAACGCATAAGCACCGTTTAAAAGGAAAGACATATGAAGTGGTCGGGAATGAACCACTTGGCTGGTGACGGGAGGATATAGGAGAGAAAGAGAAGTTATGCTATACTGTAGGCAGTTTGTAAAAGAGAGTGATGTTATGAAAAAACAACCAGTGATTGTATTAGTAGGTCCGACGGCTGTCGGAAAAACAAAGCTGAGCATTGATATAGCGAAAGCATTTAATGGAGAAATTATCAGCGGGGACTCCATGCAGATCTATAAAGGGATGGATATTGGCACAGCGAAAATCACCCCTGAAGAAATGAATGGCGTACCGCACCATTTAATCGATATTAAACAACCGGATGAATCGTTTTCTACAGCTGAATTTCAGCAGCTTGTCCGCTTAAAAATCAAAGAGATTGCTGCGAGAGGGAAAACGCCCATGATTGTTGGTGGAACTGGGCTATATATTCAGTCTGTTTTATATGATTACACGTTTACTGATGAGAAAAGTGATCCTGCTTTTAGAGAAGAGATGACGCTGTTTAAGCAGCAGCATGGACCGATCAAGCTGTATGAAAAGCTAAAAGAAGCCGATCCTGACGCTGCAAAAGCGATTCATCCGAATAACGTCCGCCGCGTGATCAGGGCGCTTGAAATCATCCATACAACAGGTCAGAAAATGTCTGATATGCAAAACGGGCATCAAGAAGTTCCTCTGTATGACACTGCCTTCATTGGGCTGAAAATGGACCGAGAGCTTTTGTACGAGCGCATTCATCAAAGAATTGATATGATGTTAGATGAAGGCTTAATTGAAGAAGTGAGCGCACTTTATCAATCTGGTTTGAAAGATTGTCAGTCTGTTCAAGCGATTGGTTATAAAGAGTTGTATGCCTATTTTCAAGGCAACTGCTCACTTGATGAAGCCATCCAGCAATTAAAACAAAATTCCCGCAGATATGCGAAGCGTCAGTTTACGTGGTTCCGTAATAAAATGGATGTCACCTGGTTTGATATGACACCACCTTGCCACTTTTCGGACAAAAAAGAGGAAATTTTCGCATATATAGCAGGAAAGCTTGGACTTAAAGCGAAACTGTAGTTATCAGAATCAAGGAGGACGAAACATGAAACCGATTAATATTCAGGACCAATTTTTGAATCAGATCCGCAAAGACAATACATTTGTCACAGTATTTTTACTGAATGGCTTTCAGCTTCGCGGTCAAGTAAAGGGATTTGACAATTTCACGGTGCTGCTTGAGACAGAAGGGAAGCAGCAGCTTATTTATAAACATGCGATTTCAACATTTGCACCTCAAAAAAATGTAAATCTTGAATTAGAATAAACACCCGTTTTCACCAATAGCCCCATGCAGCTGCGAATAAACCGGCCGAAACCCGCTACGTTTTTTGTCAGTGCAGAGGGGCTATTTTGCATGCCATGAAACTTTTCTGTCCAAGTTGCGTATAAATCCTTATTGGACATTTAAAAGGTGAGGGGATTTATATGGAAAATGCAGAGCTTGAATTGAGAAGGATTCGAGTGATCCTTCTTTTGATTGGAATCGTTGTCTTATTTGGATCATGCGCCATCTCGAACATCGAAACGAGACAAGAAAGTTGGCATAACCATTCTGGTGAGCATGATGGGAGCCATGTTGATGGTCTTTTACCATCATCTGTTGCGCTAAAAAATAATCACATTGCTGTTGTAAAAGATGATGAAGTACATGTATACCGGTTTGATGAAAAAGAAGGAGAGCTGACGCTCATTACGACAAAATACATAGATGAATGGGATGAAGATGATGGTGATAGTGAAGACTTTGATGAAGAGTAAGCACGTAAATTTACAAATGAATGTGAAGTCGCTACACTATAAACATGCATCAGACATCTAGACAGAAAAGGATGAGTTCATGACACACAAAATTAAAATTAATCATTGGGAACAAACTTGTGAAGATGACTCCTGTTTCGAATATGGAACAAGTGTTTCTGTAAACGGGAAAGAGTTAGTAAGAGAAGCCTCGATCGTCTCTGCGCTTGAAGCGGTGCTGAAAGAATTAGGTGTTGAAGTGGAAATAACAGAAGTGTCAGAAGATTTACAGTGCGATGCCTACAAAAAATAAAACAAAAAGTCTAGTCTACTAAGCGATTTTTTTTCGTGTTATGATAGATTTCGGTTTCAGTTGAATAGGGAGTAGGGCAGTCTATTTTTAGAACCTGCTCTGCTCTATTTATTTGAACGTACGAGTTCGGCTATGAATGTTCGGCCGGGTTGGTTGATTTTTTTCGTTTCGAGCATCTATATATTGTGTTTTGAAAAAACATAGTATACTATATATAGTGAATAACGAAATGATCAACAATACTAAAAACTAGGTCGTGATGGAATTGATTCAAATCGTATTTGATTCAAAAACAGGAAATGTTCAACGCTTTTTGGACAAGACCCCTTTTACAGACAAACGAAAATTGACTGGAGAAGAGTTTTTGGATACGCCGTTTATTCTCGTCACCTTTACGACAGGATTTGGACAAGTCCCTGGTACCACTCAGTCATTTTTAGAGAAAAATGCGCACCTTCTACTAGGTGTAGCGGTGAGTGGGAACAAAGTGTGGGGAGATAACTTTGCCAAAAGCGCCGATACGATTTCTAAACAATATCAAGTTCCTATTTTGCACACCTTTGAACTAAGCGGAACAAAAAGGGATGTTGAATTGTTTACACAGGAGGTAGAAAGAATTGTCACAAAATCAGGTTCCAAAGTGGATACAATTAAATAACGAGATTATGATTCAAAAAGAAGGAAAGTTTCAGTTCGACAAGGACAAAGAAGCTGTACATAGTTATTTCGTAGATTATATTAATCAAAACACGGTCTTCTTTCATAATCTAGAAGAGAAGATTGATTACTTAATAGAAAACGACTACTATGAGGAAGAATTTTTAAGACAATACAGCATGTCAGATATTAAAGAAGTATTTGAAGCTGCATATGCCAAGAAATTTAGATTCCCATCATTTATGAGTGCGTTTAAGTTTTACAATGACTATGCACTGAAAACAAATGACAAAAAGAAAATCCTTGAACGCTATGAAGACCGCATTTCAGTTGTGGCTCTTTTCTTTGCGGGTGGAGACAAAAAGAAAGCACTTGAGTTTGTGGAACTGATGATCAACCAAGAGTATCAGCCAAGTACACCAACATTCTTAAACGCAGGCCGTAAAAGACGTGGTGAGCTGGTGAGCTGCTTCTTGCTTGAAGTGAATGACTCATTAAACGATATCTCAAGAGCCATTGATATTTCCATGCAGTTGTCTAAATTAGGCGGCGGCGTCAGCTTGAACCTTTCAAAGCTTCGTGCGAAAGGTGAAGCGATCAAAGATGTAGAAAATGCGACCAAAGGTGTCGTAGGCGTCATGAAACTTCTTGATAATGCATTCCGATATGCAGATCAAATGGGACAAAGACAAGGTTCAGGCAGTGCGTACTTGAATATTTTCCACAGAGATATTAATGATTTCTTAGATACGAAAAAAATCTCTGCGGATGAAGATGTTCGTGTGAAAACACTTTCGATCGGCGTCGTCATCCCAGATAAATTTATCGAGCTTGCTAGAGAAGATAAAACAGCTTACACATTCTATCCTCATACAGTTTATAAAGCTTATGGACAGCATCTTGATGAGATGGATATGGAAGAAATGTATGACGAGCTTGTAGAAAACCCGAAAGTCAAAAAAGAAAAAGTCAATCCGAGAAAACTTCTTGAAAAATTAGCTGTTCTGCGCTCAGAATCAGGCTATCCATATATCATGTTCCAAGATAATGTGAATAGAGAGCACGCACTGAACCATATTTCACGTGTGAAATTCTCAAACCTTTGCTCAGAAGTACTTCAAGCTTCAGAAGTCTCTTCTTACACGGACTATGATCAAGATGATGAGATCGGACTTGATATTTCTTGTAACCTTGGTTCTTTAAATATCATGAACGTGATGAAAAACAAATCCATTGAAAAAACAGTCAAGCTTGCAACGGACTCACTCACACTTGTGTCTGAAACAACAGATATCCGCAATGCACCAGCTGTTAGAAAAGCGAACAAAGCGATGAAGTCAATTGGACTTGGTGCGATGAACCTTCATGGGTATTTAGCTCAAAACCAAATCGCTTATGAAAGTGAAGAAGCAAGAGATTTTGCTAATACGTTCTTTATGATGGTGAACTATTACTCCATTAAGCGTTCAAGTGAGCTTGCAAAAGAAAAAGGGGAAACATTCCACCGTTATGAGGGCTCTGGTTATGCAACAGGTGAGTACTTCAATAAATACGTAGAAAATGATTTCACTCCAAAAACAGAAAAAGCAGCTGCGCTATTTGAAGGCATGCACATTCCAACAAAAGAAGATTGGGCAGCACTCAAAGACTTTGTAGCGGAAAATGGCATGTACCATAGCTATCGATTATGTATTGCACCAACAGGTTCTATTTCGTATGTTCAATCGGCAACAGCGTCTGTGATGCCAATTATGGAACGTATTGAAGAAAGAACATACGGAAACAGCAAAACGTATTATCCAATGCCAGGACTTTCAGCACAAAACTGGTTCTTCTATAAAGAAGCATACGATATGGACATGTTTAAAGTGGTCGATATGATCGCAACCATTCAGCAGCACGTCGATCAAGGAATCAGCTTTACATTATTCCTAAAAGATACGATGACAACGCGTGACTTAAACCGCATCGATCTTTATGCACACCATAAAGGCATTAAGACACTTTATTATGCAAGAACGAAGGATACAGGGCAGGAAGGCTGTCTTTCTTGTGTTGTTTGATTAAAGGAGAGTTTAACGTGACAAAAATTTATGATGCAGCCAACTGGTCAAAACACGAAGATGATTTTACACAAATGTTTTACAACCAAAACGTCAAGCAATTCTGGCTTCCAGAAGAGATTTCCTTAAACGGGGATCTCTTAACATGGAAATATTTAGGTGAAAAAGAGCGAGATACGTACATGAAGGTACTGGCTGGACTGACGTTACTTGATACAGAACAAGGAAATACAGGAATGCCGATAGTGGCTGAACATGTGGACGGTCATCAACGTAAAGCCGTGTTAAACTTTATGGCCATGATGGAAAATGCCGTGCATGCAAAATCATACTCAAATATCTTCATGACGCTTGCACCAACTGAAACGATTAGTGAAGTATTTGAATGGGTCAAGAAAAATAAATTCTTGCAAAAGAAAGCAGATATGATTGTAGGTCTGTACCGTTCCATTCAAAAGGATGACCCGATTTCCTTATTTAAAGCAATGGTTGCTTCAGTGTATTTAGAAAGCTTCCTATTCTATAGCGGCTTTTACTACCCGCTATATTTCTACGGTCAAGGAAAGCTCATGCAAAGTGGTGAAATCATTAACTTGATTTTGCGCGATGAAGCGATTCACGGTGTGTATGTTGGATTGTTAGCACAAGAAATTTACAACAAACAAACACCTGACGTGCAAAAAGAGCTTTATGATTTCTCTATCGATCTGCTTAATGAGCTTTATGAAAATGAACTTCATTACACTGAGGATATTTATGACCAAGTCAATTTATCGCATGATGTGAAAAAGTTCATTCGTTACAATGCCAATAAAGCGTTAATGAACCTTGGATTTGCCCCTTACTTTGAAGAAGAAGAGATCAACCCAATTGTATTGAACGGACTCAATACAAAAACAAAGTCACATGACTTCTTCTCAATGAAAGGGAACGGCTACAAAAAGGCAACAGTTGAGCCGTTAAAAGATGACGATTTCTTCTTTGGAGATGAATCATAAGGAAAGCGTAAAAGTCAAAACGCATCACTCGTTTTGGCTTTTTGCCATTTCTAACAATGTGTTACATACTGGAGGTTACCGAACATGGGAAAAATGGACGAAATGATTTTAGTTGCACCGCGCGCACGCGTGTTCCAAAACGAAACACTTGCGTTTAATGGTGTGAATAGTGAAGAGAAAACAATCAGCACCATTATGAAAGAAATTGAAGAGCACTTCGAGCAAATGCGAAGAGGCGATGCAGAAGAAAATCCTGACTTCAAACAGCCGATACCTTATGTCGTGATTAAGCGTGAGGACGAAGTGTATGTATATGAAAGACTTCAAGGCGGGGGAGAGACGCGCTTACATCATAAGTTATCTCTTGGCTTTGGGGGTCATATGAATTTCATTGAAGGAAAAAATTTTGCTGAGATTCTAAAAGAAAATACCGATCGTGAACTGGACGAGGAACTTTCGATTCAAGAAGAAGACAAACTTGAGATGAAAACCCTTGGACTCATTAATGATGATGACAATAGTGTCGGCCGTGTGCACATCGGACTGTTATCAGCCCTTGAATTATCGCCGGGTGCTCATGTAGAAGTAAAAGAAACAGATCAAATCTCAGGCAAATGGATGAAAGTAACAGATTTGAAAAAGCCTGAGTACTTCGATCGTCTTGAAACATGGTCTCAATTTGTCGTGAACATTTTAGCATAATTGGATAGACAACAAACCGGCTCTAAAGATGACTTGAGCCGGTTTGTTTTTTAGATTATTGAAAAACGAATGCGTCGTGACCGGCCTGCTTTAATCGAGCGACGAGGTCATCTGCATTTTGCTTTGAACGGAAAGCGCCAGCTTGGACTCGGTACATGCCGCTATCCAGTACGACCAGCGCTTCAAATCCTTTGGATCTGAGTGTAGCTGCTAGTTCATCCGCATTGGCTTTGACCTTGAAAGCCCCTGCTTGCACTTTATATAGGTTACTTGCTTTTTTTTTCAATTGAAGGGCTTTTTCTAATCCAGTGGCATGAGCACGAGCGATCCCTTGAAGGAAAGTAGCGTTACGGAGCTTATTTGCATCAGCTACCGTATCGATGAAACCGTTTTCAGTTAAAATGGCAGACATAGAAGTTTCCCGCAGAACGTGGAAGTTCGCCGTTTTCTTGCCGCGGTCGGCAAAATCAACGGAGCGGACAATCTCATCATGAAGGGCATTGCGATACGTGGTGGTTGGTGCTGAAACGCCAGGGTACACATAACTTTCAAAACCTGTGCCTCCGCCAGCATTAATATGAATAGACACGAAACAGTCAGCTCCCCAGCTGTTTGCCGCATTCGTACGCTGGGATAACGTGACGGATTGGTCAATTGAACGACTTAAGCGGACGGAAACCCCATCATATTCACTAATCAACATATCTCTCAGAAAAAGCGCAATTTGCAGTGTGATATTTTTCTCCAAAAGTCCATTAGCAGCAGCTCCAGAATCTGTTCCTCCGTGGCCAGGATCAATAAAAATTTTCACCATCTATTCATCACCTCGTCTTTATTTTATGAGGAAATAGAAAAATTGCCTGTACAAAATGCGGAAATCATCGAGACTCTTTTCTGCACAATTTGGGAAGAAAAGGCGCTATTTTTCTAAGAAAAAACAAATTGTTGGTTTGTCCGCCCGAAATGGATGAATACAATGGAAATAGCACATCATTTCCTGGGAAACCGCACAATCCCCTACAATAACCGGTATCTCGGGTCATTTTGACAGTAAACCGATGCTAGTGCGGGCGATTGTCACGATTACAGCTCCACCCGAATAGATTAAAGAGAGAAGAGCGAGAGGTGAATACGTTGGAGCGAGCTGTCACATATAAAAATAACGGCCAAATCAACATTATACTTAATGGACAGAAGCAAGTATTGGTTGATGCAGATTCAGAGGCAGAATACCTAGAGGCCTTGCAAAAAAATGAGGCCAAACACAGCATCTTACGAGAAATAGAACGAGAAATGAACAGCCTTGTCGGGATGGATGAAATGAAACGAAACATAAAAGAAATTTATGCTTGGATTTTTGTCAATCAAAAAAGACAAGAACAAGGATTAAAGGTAGGAAAACAAGCGCTTCATATGATGTTTAAAGGAAATCCTGGCACAGGGAAAACAACGGTTGCACGGCTTGTCGGGAAGCTTTTCTTTGAAATGAATGTTCTTTCAAAGGGGCACTTAATTGAAGCAGAACGAGGAGATCTTGTTGGAGAGTACATTGGACATACAGCTCAAAAAACAAGAGATTTGATTAAAAAATCACTAGGCGGCATTTTGTTCATCGATGAAGCCTATTCTCTTGCCCGCGGAGGAGAGAAGGATTTCGGGAAAGAAGCCATTGATACCCTTGTAAAACATATGGAGGATAAGCAGCATGAATTCATCCTCATCTTAGCTGGATACTCCAAGGAAATGGATCATTTTCTTTCTCTAAATCCTGGTCTGCAATCGAGATTTCCGATCAATATCAACTTCCCTGATTATACGGTCGATCAGCTGATGGATATTGCAAAACGAATGATGGCCGATCGGGAATATGTCTTTACCCAAGAGGCAGAATGGAAACTGCGAGACTATTTAATGCATATCAAGAGCACAACGAGTCCTGCCAAATTCAGCAACGGCCGTTTTGTGCGAAACACCATTGAAAAAGCGATCCGAACTCAGGCGATGAGGCTGCTTCTTGTGGATCATTATGATAAAAAAGATTTACTTACGATTAAAAGCCATGATCTGCAAATGAAAGAGGATACGCCTTCTTGAAATGGCGTATCCTTTTTGTAAAGAGACAAGAAATTAAACCTTCCGAATGGTGGTATACGTGTGATGTGTTTGGTATGATGGTACTACTGAAACTTAAGTACAGAAAGGAAACAACTGACGTTGAATGAACATGAAATGATCGAAAAAGCGATCCTTGTCGGCTGTCAACTGCCACATATAACGGATGAACGCTTTCAATATTCTATGGAAGAATTAGCTTCCTTAACCAAAACAGCTGGCGGTGAAGCTGTCAGCATCATGACGCAAAAAAGAAATAGACAGGACAGCGCGACTTACATCGGAAAAGGGAAAGTGGAAGAGCTTGAAGTGCTTTGCGAGGAGTTAGACTGTGACGTTATTATTTTTAACGACGAGCTTTCGCCTAGCCAGTTAAAAGCTTTAGCGACTGCCTTAGATGTGAAAATCATTGACCGTACGCAATTGATTCTAGACATCTTTGCCAAAAGAGCCCGTACAAGAGAGGGGAAGCTGCAAATAGAGCTTGCCCAGCTTCAGTATGCCTTGCCGAGACTGAGTGGACAAGGGATCAGCCTTTCAAGACAAGGCGGCGGAATTGGCGCAAGAGGTCCAGGTGAAACAAAACTTGAAACAGATAGACGTCATATTCGAAACCGCATACACGAGATTCACGGACAACTATCTGCAGTCAAAGAACACCGCACGAGATACCGGGAACGACGGAAGAAAAATGGCGTATTCCAAATCGCTATTGTCGGGTACACAAATGCCGGGAAATCAACATTGTTTAACCAGTTAACAGAAGCGGATAGCCATGAAGAAGATTTGCTGTTTGCTACACTTGACCCAATGACGCGTAAAATGACACTTGAATCTGGCTACAGTGTACTGATTTCCGATACAGTTGGTTTTATTCAAGACCTTCCAACCACACTGATTGCAGCATTTCGTTCCACTCTTGAAGAAGTAAAAGAAGCAGACTATTTGCTTCATGTGATCGATTCTTCGAATGAGGATTATGAAGGGCATGAACGAACGGTTCATAAGCTTTTAGAGGAATTAGAAGCTGACCGTATTCCGATGCTGACTGTCTATAACAAAAAAGACCAAATCCGGCCGGATTTTATCCCTTTCTCAAAGCAGCGCCACATTTTAATCAGTGCTAGGCGCGAGGAAGATGTGAAGCGGTTAAAAGCGGATATCATGGCTGAACTGAAAAAAGATTTTTTAAAGCCATATCATGTAAGAATTCCGGCATATGAAGGAAAACTCATATCTGCCTTAAAGTCAGAAACCTTGGTGGAATCACTGGAATTCCAAAAGGAAGCAGAGCTTTATGACATCACTGGATTTAGTGGTGAGGAGCAAACCATATTAGGACAAATCAAGAAGTATATGTTGTAGGAAAGGAATTAAATCACGATGTTTCACACTTTAAAACATGGCACCATTTTAGAAAAAAAAGCAGCAGAAGCAGAACAAGACATTTCACAAATACATCAGCAAATTGATCGAAAGAGCGAACAAAATGAGTGGCGGGTTCTTGAAAGCTACCGGAAACATAAAGTCAGCGACTCTCATTTTAACCCGACAACTGGTTATGGCTACGATGATATGGGAAGAGACACGTTAGAAAAGATCTATGCGGATGTATTTGGAGGGGAAAGCGGTCTTGTACGCCCGCAGATCATTTCTGGAACACATGCCATTTCCATCGCCTTATTCGGTGTGCTAAGACCTGGTGATGAATTGATCTACATGACGGGGAAACCTTACGATACCCTAGAAGAGATTGTCGGGATTCGCGGCAAAGAAGGGACAGGCTCATTAAAAGATTTTCAGATCGATTACAAAGCCATTGATTTGCGTCAAGATGGATCTGTCGATTTCGACAAAGTCAAAGAATCTATTTCCCAAAAAACAAAAGTCATCGGGATTCAGCGTTCTAAAGGCTATGCGTCAAGACCATCCTTTACAATAGAAGAAATTGAACAAATGATTTCATTTGTGAAAGACATCAATGATGACATCATTGTGTTTGTTGACAACTGCTATGGTGAATTTACTGAATTACAAGAGCCGTGTCATGTGGGCGCAGACCTTATGGCAGGTTCGCTCATTAAAAACCCAGGCGGCGGCCTTGCTAAAACTGGCGGCTACATTGTCGGTAAAGAAAAATGGGTAGAAGCTTGCTCTTATCGAATGACATCTCCAGGCATCGGCAGTGAAGCGGGTGCATCGCTGTATGCGCTTCAGGAAATGTATCAAGGATTTTTCTTAGCACCGCATGTTGTTGCACAAAGTTTAAAAGGTGCCGTGTTTACAGCGCGTTTTCTTGAAAAACTCGGGTTCCAAACAAACCCGTCGTGGAATGCGAAAAGAACCGACTTGATTCAATCTGTAGAATTTGGAGACCCTAAAAAAATGATTGCATTTTGTCAGGCCATTCAATATGCATCACCGATTAACAGTCATGTCACACCGCATGCGAGCTATATGCCGGGATACGAGGACGATGTGATTATGGCAGCGGGCACATTTGTCCAAGGAGCCAGCATTGAATTATCAGCTGATGGTCCGATTAGACCGCCTTACACAGCCTATGTTCAGGGCGGTCTCACGTACGCCCATGTGAAAAATGCCATTTGCAGTGCTGTAGATGCCTTATTAGAGCAAGGTTTTATTGAAGTGCCTGCTCGATAAAAAAATCCATGTTAATATTCCTAACATTTCGTTGACACATAATATAACATGACATATAATAAATTTAAGCAAAGAGGAGGAGACAGTTGAGATGAGTGATAACATTCGCCGCTCAATGCCTTTATTCCCAATTGGGATTGTCATGCAGCTAACAGAATTATCTGCAAGACAAATTCGCTATTATGAGGAAAATGGTTTAGTATTTCCAGCTAGAAGTGATGGGAATCGCCGATTATTTTCTTTCCATGATGTTGATAAATTACTAGAAATCAAAAACCTCATCGAACAAGGTGTAAACATGGCAGGAATCAAAAAACTTTTTGCCAAAGCTGAGGCAGAAAATCCATCGTCTGAAACAAAGACAGAGGAGAAAACCACAGCGAAGCACAACTTGACAGATGATGAACTCAGGAAGCTACTGAAGAAGGAACTCATTCAGGCTGGACGTTTCCAACAAGGAACGACCTTTAGGCAGGGGGATATGTCAAGGTTCTTCCGTTAACCAATTAGCAAAAGCATTGCTATACACATTTTACCTTTTGTAGGGGAGGAGTTTTACGAAATGGCAAAGTACACAAGAGAAGATATCGTAAAATTAGTAAATGAGGAAAACGTAAAGTACATCCGTCTGCAATTTACAGACATTCTCGGAACAATTAAAAATGTTGAGATTCCTGTGAGCCAGTTAGAAAAAGCTCTCGATAACAAATGTATGTTTGATGGTTCATCTATTGAAGGGTTTGTACGTATCGAAGAATCAGATATGTACCTATATCCAGATCTAAACACGTTTGTTATTTTCCCTTGGACAGCAGAAAAAGGTAAAGTTGCACGCTTTATTTGTGACATTTATAAGCCAGACGGAACACCATTTGATGGAGACCCTCGTAACAACTTAAAGCGTATCTTAAAGGAAATGGAAGAACTAGGATTTAGTGATTTCAACCTTGGACCTGAGCCAGAATTCTTCTTATTTAAATTAGACGAAAAAGGCGAGCCAACGCTCGAACTAAACGATAAAGGTGGATACTTTGACCTTGCACCAACAGATTTAGGTGAAAACTGCCGCCGTGACATCGTGCTTGAGCTTGAAGAAATGGGCTTTGAAATTGAAGCGTCTCACCACGAAGTAGCACCTGGACAGCATGAAATTGACTTCAAATATGCAGGCGCTATCCGTTCTTGTGATGACATTCAAACGTTCAAACTCGTTGTGAAAACAATTGCGAGAAAGCACGGACTTCATGCGACATTCATGCCAAAACCATTGTTCGGTGTAAACGGATCTGGTATGCACTGTAACCTATCATTATTTAAAAATGGTAAAAACGCATTCTTTGATGAGAAAGCAGACTTACAATTAAGCGAGACGGCTAGACACTTTATCGCAGGTATTGTGAAGCACGCAACAAGTTTCACAGCGGTCACAAACCCAACGGTGAACTCTTACAAACGTCTTGTTCCTGGCTATGAAGCACCTTGCTACGTAGCATGGAGTGCACAAAACCGCAGCCCATTGATTCGTATTCCAGCATCACGCGGCATTAGCACACGTGTAGAAGTACGCAGTGTAGACCCATCTGCAAACCCATACCTTGCACTAAGCGTATTACTTGCAGCAGGTCTAGACGGAATCAAAAACAAACTAGACGCACCAGCGCCAATCGACAGAAACATCTATGTCATGGACAAAGAAGAGCGCCTTGAAAACGGCATCGCTGACTTACCTGCAACACTTGCAGAAGCACTTGAGCTGCTCAAGTCAAATGAAGTCATGATCAACGCACTAGGCGATCACTTATTCGAGCACTTCATCGAATCAAAAGAAATCGAATGGGATATGTTTAGAACCCAAGTACATCCGTGGGAACGCGATCAGTATATGTCTCAGTATTAATCAAGAAACCCCTTGAAGCCATTGGCTTCAGGGGGTTTTTATTTTAATTAGTATATTTTTATAATCGAAAGAGCCACTTCTTATGCAGAAGTGGCTATATGTTATTTATGACTATCACAGATGCAATCAGTAAAGATATACTGATTGCACCTAGTCCTAAACCTTCCCAACTTCCTACGAAAAAACTTATTAATAATAAGATAATACTTATGATGATGAGAATCGATGGTATTCCATACTGTAAAGGTGCATCCTTTCTTTTAAAGATAACAGAAACAACAAGTATAACAATCGTAAGGATAACTGTTAGCAGCCAAAATGATGACATTTATTGACCTTCCTTCTTTTAAAAATATATGAAATTATTTTATTTCCTCATCCATTACTTTCTTATACTTTTCAAATTCAGCATCTTTCATTTCACCGTTCATTTGTAATAAAATGTTTCCTTTTGAATAGGTGTGAGAGAAGAACATAGATCCAGCATTGCCTAACTCATCATAATAGGATTTCGCCTGCTGTAAATCAGTTTCATTTCCAAATTTAAAAATTCGTCCACCAGCATTTTCACCTAAGGAAGGAACGAGAATTCTTTTTCCTTCTTCTCTTATATTTCCAAACTCTTTTTGTTTAAGATCAGATGGTTTTTCTGCTTCAAGCCCAGCACTTTTAAAAGCTTCAATAATATTGGCTGTCGTGAGCTGTTTTTCATTTGATGCTGCGCTACTGCAAGCTGTTAGCATCATTAAACAAATAAAAATGAATATAGATAATTTCTTCATATTGGATCCTCCTGATTTTTAGGTGCAAAGGAAATTTTACATGAAGTACCTTCTTTTTACTATCGTTTCGACAAAAATAGACAGCGTGAATGACTAAGTAACAAATATTCTTCTTTTATTTTGATTAAATTGTCAAATATACTCAGCAAGATGGTATACTTATGTGCATATTTTACTAGGAGGCATCACCTTGAAATCATTTTGGGAAATAGACGAGGAAGGTTACTATACGTTAAAAAAGATCAACGAAGCAGAAATAGCTAAAGCTGAAAAGAAACTTGGAGTCATTTTACCAGATACATATAAAAAGCTCATATTAAAACAGAATGGTGGTTATACCGTTCATAATGCTTTTTCAACCACTTACTCTAATTCATGGGCTGAGGATCATATTCAATTTAATCACCTGATGGGTATCGCCGAAGGTGAAGGAATTATGGATAGTGCCTACTTAATAAAAGAGTGGGAGCTGCCAGAAGGGCTTGTTTTGATTAACGGCGATGGCCATACTTGGGTAGCGATGGATTATCGAAAAACGAAAGAGAATCCTGCAATTCATTATTTTGATGTTGAGATGGAAGAAGACTTTAAGTTAGCTGATTCCTTTGATGAATTCATTGAGGGGCTTTATACAGCTGAGTACAGTGTTGATGAGGAAGCAGCAGAGGGTGAATACGAAGAAGAGGAGGAGGAATATATAACTAAAGCAGAACTTGAAGCGATCTTAGAGAAAGAAGCACCTAATCCAGCCGATATTCATCAAATTACTAAATATCCGTTACAAGACTTAGAAGAAGTAGAGTTGTTCTTTAAAAGAATAAAAAGCTACATTGAATCTGTTAAAGATGAAGACGTTCTTTTTGAAGTAGCTAGAAGCATTGAAACAATCCTTATATTAAGAGTAGATACAATGCCAAGTAACGATATTATAAAAAAGACATTATTTGAAATTGTAGACATTTTTGAAAAAACTAAAATTCCTCAGATAACTGTAACAGCTGGAAATTTCGCTGTTAATATTGATTTTTTAGATTAAGGCAAAATTAGAGCATGTAGAGTATACTGTATAGGGTGAATTTTCATAGAGTGAATGAGAACGGATGTTTAATTATCTGTTTTGTTTTGATTTCATTATAATATAATTTAGATTGATCCCTTCATGAACCTGACTGAAACTCAGTCAGGTCTTTTTATATCAATTTCAAAACAATATTTTGTGAATTTCTTTTTAAAAAATAAAGGTGGTCAATCTAAAAGAAATAAGTATCAAGTCCTTTCTGGCTACTCTCTCTTTTAACCAACTCTTTAATTGCATACCATTCAATTATTATCATATTTGCGGGATACCGAAAATTTCTATTATGAGCAGATTCACTTTACATATGTTGTAAAATGCGTGTTAGAATTATACTAGGGATTTGTTTAGAAGGGGGTAAAGGAATGTCAGGATTAATTGCCTCTCAGGAGGTAGGGAACATGTTAAACACTTGGAATCTTGCGATACAAAAAGGGGATTTATCGGCAGCTATAGAAATGCAAGATGACATAGACAGGGCAATTGATTTAATGGAAGAAAATCAAGATATTCTTTTGTATTATCAACTTTTGAGCTTTAGGCTTAAGCTGAAACTTCAGAATATTAGCAGAAATTTAGATAAGCCATTCTTTCAGCGGAATGCTCCAGACGAAAAAGAAGAAAAAACAAATAAACTAATGTCATATTACTTCTACTTTTATAATGGGATCTATCATGACTACTTACAAGATTATGATAAGGCATTAAGTTACTTCAGAATAGCTGAAAAAAAGTTGGCTTATGTTGATGATGAAATAGAAAAAGCTGAATTTCATTATAAAATCGCAGTTCTATTTTATGATTTGAAAATGACCTTTTTATCAAAATATCATGCACAAATTGCGTGTGACACATTTAATGCCCATGAAACATATATCAAAAGACAGATTAACTGTAGGATGCTACATGCGTTAAACTTAATTGATCAATTTGAATATGATAAAGCAAGAGCTCTTTTTAGTGAAGCTGAGAATATGATCGAAAGTATTAATGACAATCATTTAATCATTCATCTATATTACAATATGGGTTTTCTAGAAAGCAAAAAAGAAAATTTAGAAGAAGCATCAGCACTATTTAGGCGTACGTTGAGTTATAAAGAGATCGAAAATCAAGATTTATTGAAGTTGAGATGTTTATATGAACTTTCTAGAATAGAAATCTCCAGTAAAAGTAATGACGCGATTGAATGGATTGATCTAGGCATTTCTTTATCAGAACAAGTCAACCATAACGTTTTTCAAATAAAATTTAAATTGTTAAAAGAACTATTGTATGAAAAAAATCAATCTCAATTGAACAATATAAACAATCTGTGTTTAGAGCTTGAAGAGAAAAGAGTATGGGTTGATTTAGAGGAAATTCTGGTTGATGTGGCGAAATATTTAGAGGGGAGAGGCTTGCTGAAACAATCATTAAATTACTATAAAAGAGCCTTACTCGCAAGCCAGTATGTAGGAAAAGGAGTGAATTAATTGAAGAAGTCGGTTTTTATTACATTTTCACTAGTTGTGGTAGCTCTAGGTACACTTTTCTTTACAAACGGTTTGACTCAACCTCTACATGAAGATGTCCAAACAGTTGCATCAAGAGGTAGCTCTGGAGGTTAATTGGTTAAAAAACGATAAAGTGGATTAAAGCGTCAAGCTCCTTATGGTATAAAAGAATATGCCATAAAGGAGTCTTTTTTATATGAAAATATTAGATGCTCCATTTGCTTTGATGGCAGCGTATAGAGATACTAAAAAACAAATGAATGTATTAAGCTTTTTGAAGAGGAAACTTTTAGTGTCCGTTAGAGGAACGCTGGCTATTACCCAATTTCACTGTATATATTTATGCGAGAACTGTATAAAGCATGGGATTCTGAAAAACCGAAAAAAATTTATGGAGAATTTCAGGATGTTTTTTATGAAGAAAGAGAAGAAAACAATTTGAGATAAAAATAAATATAGTACATACTTTCAATTTTGTTACTTAAATCCTAAATATGGAACTGACTGTAGAATGTTAAGACTGATTGTTTTATAATTTCACGGTAACATAACGTAATTAAAAGTATAAAACGTAAGTGAAAGTATATCGGGGGATTTGTATGATAAAAGAAGAAGTTTTTCAAATAGTTTTGTTTACAGTCCTTTTGGCAATTTTTCTTTATCAAGGTGTACAAAGAGATTTTCCTTTTGAATATCTGATTACCTTAGTTGTGTGCTATGTTGCTGTAATAGTTTATAGAATTATAAAAGTAATGAAATATAAAAAGGAGTAAAGTACCGTTAAGTAGTTTGAGCTATTTTTGTTTGCGGTGTACGCAATCACTATTTGGATCAGACGTTTGAGGTCATGGCTCTTTAGCATGTTGACATTAAGAATTATATAATGAACTAAATTTAACTTCGGAGGTGCTTTTATATGTCTATTCAAGTGGATGATGATGATGTTTTAGAGATGTGTAATATATATGCTCAAGAAACTCATCACAGAGAAGCACTGATTTTAGGAAACAGGAAGGGTCTATTGGAATTAAAAAATGCGATAGATCAGGCTTTGAAAAATGGTAGTGCTGTTGCAAATTTATACCCATCTGATTTTGAAGGGTATGAAACTTGTATTGCTCTAGTGGATGATGAAAAGCAGTTTGAGAAATTAATTACTCCTTATGTAGAGGAATATACACAAGATGATGATGCGATTGATCCAATTGATATTATTAAAGACTACGATTCCAAAAAAGAAAAACTCTTATAATAGGGTTTTTCTTTTTTTAGTGGAGTATAGTTTCACCTTTTTTAGCTTTGTGTTTACTTGGAGTAAGGGATGGAGAAAGTTATGTAGGTGTGAAAATAAATAAATGGTAAACAGAATATTACAGGGTGGCATTACAACCCCAAGTGATTTGAGATGCAAAAAATTAATAAGTGTCTTAATGATTGCTATCATAATTTGATGAAGTTGTGATGGAGTTTGAACGTGAAAGTAATCTATGTGAGTACTGCCTACCGAAGTGTAGACTATAAGAGCAACTTTGCTAAATCATTTTTGAAAGGTCTTAAAAAATATGATATCGTTGAGAAAAAATTGTTGGGGGGATGTAAATGAAACGCACATTATACATGTTGTTAGGAGCCATCATTTTAACTTATTTTACTTTGATTTTACCTTTTTCAAAAATATACAACAGTGGACTGTTTGAAGTATTGTCTTTTTGGTTAATTCTAATCTTTGTATTTTCTTATAATAATAAAAACCATACTTGAGATATTTACGATTTTTTCTTTATATGGTAGTGTGTGGGCGGAGGTGTTTGGGATGAAAATCAGGTTCATACTCATTTTACTAGCTTTCGTATTCTCATTGACAATGTTTGGGGGTATTTCAAGTGCAAAAAGTAAGGAAACTAAAGATAATACAAGCCAAGAACATTCAGTCAAACTTGAAGTTGTCAAGTCTACTACATATTATAATTCACTAGATGGAGAACGAATTGAATATAATTCTGAGAATGAAAAGCGGATTGCAAAAACAAAATTAGAGGACATAAAGAAGTATAAAAAGCTCACAGGAAAAAGTATTTCATACGAAGATGTAGGGTTGAAAGATAATGGTGATTTAGGAGAATCTGATAAAATACATACCTTATCATCTTTACCGCCAACCGATCCGGCAACAAATAGCAAACTGCTTATTTCTCAACAAGTTTTTTATAAAGGTACATCTGGAACTAATTATAAATATCAATATCATTCTTATGCCGAATGGTTTAAAAAGCCTGTTAACCATAAAAAAGATGCGTTTGCAGTAGCTTGGGATACATCTGCAGTCCCTTTATCAGGTACTTTTGAGGGGTATTGGCAGCAACAAAAGGCCGTTGCTGATGGTAAAGGTGGCCTCACACATGTAACAGAAGATAAACAACTATCAGCTGATACAGACTCATACAAAAATTATGGTCATGGAGTTATTCTTTCACCTGGCTATGGAGATACTCAATTTATAACAATGGATAGAGATGTACTTGTTCCAAAGTCTAAAAAAGGAGATCCTGCAAATATTATCACAAAATATCATCACACTTATGCAACAATAAATGGTATTTCCATTAGTGCTGGCCCAGCTTCAATAAGTTTTAGTGATAGTTGGGGAGATGATTTAGTTACAGAATATAGCTTTGTATATGGAGATAGATAAGAGAAGAGGGAAGCCCTTCTCTTTATTAGGATTCCTTATTAATTCCTATTGATAACAGCATCTCATTCAATGAGTATGTTCAAATTCTTCAAAATTGGTTAAAAAACGATAAAGTGGATTAAAGTGTCAGGCTCCTTATGGTATTCTAGTAAAAGAATATGCCATAAAGGAGTCTTTTTTATATGAAAATATTAGATGCTCCATCTTTACTATCAGCTGTAGAACAGAGATCAAAGGCCTATCATGAGCTTCAAGAAGAAATGAAACTTGTGAAAAAAGCATTAAAAAGTGTGTCGGGCTTAGGTGATGAATTTACTGGAAAAGGTGCAGACAATATCAAAGCTTTTTATGAGGATCTTGCGCTGTACACAGACACTTATCTTGATTTTATCAATATGCAAAAGGCTTTTTTAGATGGGGTGAAAGGAAAGCTTGATGATGAATCATTAGGCGGGAGTACTTTTATTGATGAGCACTTTTTAGACACTCAATTGAAACAAGGGATTCAGAACAATAAAGATATGGTCAAAGAACAAAAAGAGGCACTTTCCACTATTTTTGACGATATCAGTGATTTAATTGAATTACATACTTTTTCAAGTAAAGAGGTCAATGAACATTTAGACGATGCGAACAAAAAAAGAAAAGAGACCATTGAAGTTTTACATCAAATAGACAATGATTTGAAAACGGAATACGCAAAGTCAGAAGCGGTTGAGAATCACCTCAACACTTTTTATGCAAAGATGATGGCTGCTACTGGAAAAGGAAAGAATGCGCAGCCAATGTATTATGATGCAAAAGCATTTCATGAGACAGACGTGTACAAGAACCATGATCAGATTGATGCTCAAGTGAAAGCCTATTTAAAGGTGAAAAAAGAAGAAAAAGAAAAAAGAAGAATCAAAGAACTGAAAGAAAAGCTCAATGATCCTTCGTGTCTATCAGAAGCGAAATACTTTGAGATTGTAGATGAGATCGGTTATGAGAATCTCACATATGATCAAAAAATGTATTACAGTCAGCTTCTCCAAATCAAAGCACAGGAAGAAGCATCAGAGGTGTTCATTGATAGTGTAAAAGGTGCTGCAGTTGGTCTATATGATGTGGCAAAAGATACAGTGACCGGAATCTATGATCTTGTCACTGACCCTGGTGGGGCTGTGGAATCAGTTGTAACGGCTGTTTCACATCCAATTGAAACATCGAAAGCGATTGGAAAATCGATTTCAGACTCATTCCAAAAAGAAGTCATAAATGGTGACGCGTATTCACGGTCACACTGGTTCGCCTATGCGACTGGTTCTCTTGCAGAAATTGTCTTTGGTTCTAAAGGGGCAGGAGCCATCACAAAAACAGGGACAACAGCTGCCAAAACAACAGTGAAGAAAGGCCTTGAACAAGGAGCAAAATCAATCGGTAACGTCACCATTCCGAATCTATTGCCATACTCACCAAAGTTTCAAATGGCTGGTGGCCCGAAGCTGCCGTATAACGTGTTTGACGGAGAAAATCTCAAAAATAAACTTCTCTCCATGGCAAAGCGACTAGACAACAATTCAGGATACGGAATCTCTAAGACAGGCAGAAGATTACCGGCACCCAAATCACCACCGACTGTTGTCAGTTACGGAGAGCACTATGTGCGATGGAAACGCAAAAAGGTATTAAAACCGAATGTCGTTTATTCAACAAAGCAAGGTTACACCTACACAACAGATCACTATGGCCGCATTGTCAAAGTCGAAGCAAATAATTTAAAATATGGAGAGGTCAAAAGAAACCAATATGCCCAATCCAATTCAGGAAAGCCGGATCGATTATTAAAAGATGATGGAGGGCATTTAATTGCCTCTATTTTTAAAGGGTCTGGAGATATTGATAATCTTGTACCAATGAGTTCACAAATTAATCGAAGTGGTGGGAAATGGTATGAGATGGAGCAAAGATGGTTGAAGGCATTGAGGGCTGATCCACCTAAACATGTAGAAGTTAGCATTGAACCTATCTATAAAGATGATTCCTTAAGACCAGATAGTTTCGTCATCGAATATAACATTGGAAAACGATCCTATCTTGAAAAAATTAAGAATCAACCTGGAGGCTAAAGATAATGGAAGGATTAGAATTGAATTATAAAAAAATAGCAGAAGCAATTAATGAAATGATTCCATGTGATTGGGATAAAGTTTGGATGTATGCAGAAATATTGGATGATTCAGCAGGAATTACCTTTTATTTTACTGAACCTAATAATGAAGAACGAGTCTATGGGCACGATATTCCAAAACGATATAGTGTAAGTAACTCTACATATAAACATTTATTTGTCGAGCTCAGTGAAATTCTTGAAGAGTTGAAGAAGGAATATATAGAAAATGGTCTAGGTGCTTGGACAACAGCTACTCTCGAGTTGGAGAAATCGGGTAAATTCTCAACTGATTTTGGATACGAAGATGTTTATTCTTTAGGTATTGACAATGTACAAAGAATAGCCGTTTGGGAATACGAAACGTTCGGATTTCTACCTGAAGATGAGGAAGATAAAGAAGCTGTGCTAAATTATTTGAAAAATAGCAAATAGCAAATGACCCTCCAAATAAATGAAGGAGGGTTTTTGTAATATTTGTTTTCATCGGAATTTCTCATTTCATCTATTTAAACCGATAAACCGTCACTTCACACTCACCAAGGACCTCTTCCATCATCTCTCGAACAATCGTCCAATCGCCGCCTGCCAAGCCGCAGCCGATCCCATAAGGAATGGCGATAGAATGAAGGGGGTTCTTTTCATTTGGATTTGTCACTGTCTGTTTTAGATGTTCAAAGCAGCTGCGTAATGCGTCGTCATCTGTTTGTTTTGTTTTTCTTCCGTATCCAACTTGGGCGAATAAGTTGGCAATGGTTTTTCCGTCGCTCGTTGTGATGAACTGGACGGAGCTTAATAAATCATCTCCTTGTTCTGCACATAACCGTTTATAGTCTTTATACACATTTGGGTATTTGCTTTTGATTTGCTTTGCTAATCCTGCTCCCATGACACCCTTACAATTCACTTGGTGACAGATGATGTCTTCTTCTGCGTCTAAGATATTGCCTTCTACCGTTTTAATCATTTTAAGTCATCCCTTTTCAATAAAATGCAAACTTATGTTCTATTATATCAGTTTTGATGACATTATGTTTAAAAAAATGGATACGTTCATACGACCAAATTGGCAAAAAAAGTCCATGACATCTAAAATAGTGAAAGATAAAGAAAAAGTAGTAAGGAGAGTCTTATGGATAAAATAGAAACAAATCGTTTAATTCTTAGACCATTTCGTGATGAAGATGCACCCGGAATGCTTGCATACTTGTCTCAACCAAGAGTGAATTGTTTTCTGGATGATCAAATTTTTACATTAGAAGAAGCGGTCGCTAAGGTGCAAAAAAGAAAAGCAGATCACTCTTATATGGCGGTTTGTTTAAAAGAAAGTCAGTTGATTATCGGTGAACTGTTTCATTTAAAAGATGAGCCGGACACGTATTCGATTGGCTGGAATTTTCATGCGTCATATGAAGGAAAGGGATATGCCCGTGAAAGTGCTGAAGCGCTCTTGTCATATCTATTTGTCAATCAAGGAGCAAGGCGTTTATATGCATATGTAGAGGATGACAATGATCGATCTCAAACATTATGTGAGCGTTTAGGTATGAGGAAAGAAGGCTTCTTTCTTGAGTTTGTTTCATTTACTACAAATGAGGATGGCACCCCTAAATATGAAAACACCTATCAATATGCTTTGCTGAAAAAAGAATGGGAGCAGTATCATTCTAAATAGTGCTTTGTTTCTTGGTATCCGAATGACAACGAAGTGACAAAAATGTGAGATGATCCCTTTATTTTGTTCGCTCGATCGATGTCACGGTCTTCTTTTTTCATTTATCCTTTTCCTAAACGAAGCAAAAGGAATGAAATGAGATGCAGGAGTTTAATGAACGGGTATTTCGGTCGATTAATCAACTTAGTATGAATCACGATGTCTTAAATCCAGTTCTTATTGGATTGGCTGAATATTCAGTGATGTTCATTGCGATCATGTTTTTGATCATGTGGTTTCAAAATCGGAGCAGAAGAAACAGATGGATGATGATATCTGCTGGGTTGACCTTTATTTTGGCAGAGATGCTAGGGAAAGTCGCTGGGCTCTTTTATTCCAATCAGCAGCCCTTTGCAGAATTGAATCATGTTAATCTTTTAATCGAAAAGGAAGTGAACAACTCTTTTCCGAGTGATCACACCATTTTTATTTTTTCCATTTGTATAGTCTTTTGGCTTTTCCACAAGCGTCGTATTTACTGGCTTTTCATTGCCTGCGCTGTAGGATTTTCAAGGATTTGGGTAGGTGTTCATTATCCATTTGATGTGTTGGCAGGTGCTGTGATCGCTTGTTTAACGGCAGTAACGGTTGTTTATTTGCCGCTATTCCAAAAGGGCGTTAATGTACTTCTGTCGTGCTATGAATGGGTGGAGCAGAAATGGACAGGAGAGAGAACCAAATAAAATGTAAGTCCACGAAAAAACACCCCAATCTGTTATGAAAACAGATCGGGGTGTTTATTATTTTCGCCAAAATGTGGAACAATCTGCTTTGTCTTCAATGTTAAATTCGATGATTTTTTTTAGGAGAGGGTAGTCAATTGGTAAGCTTTCTTTCATCCGAAACATCTTTTTTCCATGGTCATAACCAGCTTGTACAATATCTGTTGAAAAGTGATCAATCCCTTTTCCTTCTGGCGCAACAGAAATGTGGTGTTTTGCGACGCTAAATCCGATAATAAATGTGCCATGATCTGTGAACATGGGCTGATTCCAAGCAATTCTTGGCTCTAATTGAGGGAATGTGTCTGAAATCCATTGTAAGATGTCTTGCATGCGCTGTTTCAGCTCTGGATGACCGATGTTGCTTACATATTCTTCAAAAACCTGCATTGTTTTCATCCTCCATATTCATCAAGCCTCAGACGGGATTCGAACCCGCACTCCTTTCGTAAGCATAGGCTAGGGGGCAACACGCTTCCCTACGGAATTTCACCGACAGGAGTTTCACCTGTCTCAGCTCATTTGCTTTTCGGTGCTTCTGAAACCCTTGCCTTGCGACCCGCTAGCTACAATTGTTTTACGGCGCTCTTCCCTTCTAGAGCTACTGAGGCACGGAAGTTCTTGTTCATATTATATAGAGAAACTTGAAAAATGAAAAGCAGTGCTCATGATTCAGGGCAATCACTCAAAATAGTCAATGGAATAAATCCAAAAAGCCCAATAAGGGTTTTTTTCAATTCAACTGTGTCTTTTGATAAAAAAAGACGGAATTTTTAGTGTATGCATCATTGACTAGGAGAAAGAAACGCAATAACGAAGGAATCGGTTATTGAAGATTCAAGTGATTCATATTAAAATGATGTCAAATGGACTAATTAGCAATTGCTAATAGAAGTTCCATATTTAGTGAAATCATGTGGTGTAGCTGAAGGTGATTGGGGGTGTAGAATGAGCAAAGTTCCTGTGGCGGAATTGGCATCACTATTAAATGACTGGAACATGGAAATCAAAAAAGATCATGCAGATGAGGCAGAACGGCTATTTGCTAAAGCGAAACAGGCAGTAGAGGAAATTGATGATGCTGACATCCTCATGTATTATTCTCTTCTAGAGAAAAGGCATCATATTCTGATGTACAATTTAAGAGGGCAAAAAGGCAATGTTTCAACGAAAAGTATAGAAGGCCATTATGGGAAAAAAGATGATGATTTGTCTAATCGCCTTGCTTATTATTTTGATTTTTATGAGGGTGTGTATGAACAGCATCAGGGGAATTATGAGGTTGCATTACAGATGTATCAAAGTGCGGAAAAGCTCTTAGATAAAATTCCGAGTGAAATTGAACGCGCTGATTTCGATTTTAAGGTCGCGTGGCTTTACTATCGCCTGAGTCATATTATGCTTTCATTAAGTTATATTCGCAGGGCTCTACACGTCTATAAACGTCACAAGCAATATGAAAGAAGAACTGCACTTTCATATTCTCTTATTGCAGCCAACCTTACAGAGATTGGCAGGTACGAAGAAGCGCTTGAGAATTATCGTTTGGCGGAAGAGGTGTTGACGAGCGAACAGGATGATTTTATGCTGGCTCAGCACCATCATAATGTGGCCATTTTATATTCATTTTGGAATAAACCGAAAGAATCCATCAGCCATCTTGAAAAAGCATTGTCTCATCAAGAGTATTATGATTCAGATTTCTTTTTCCATTCTACGTATCTGATCAGCCGGGAACTCTGTGTGATTGGTGAAAAGCAGCGCGCAAGCCAGTATATAGAGGCTGCATATGCACGAATAAAAGATGCTTCTCATGAAGTGTTTCAGCTCAAAATAGGCATCGTACATGATCTTTACTTAACGAATGTGCCACAAAGATTTCAGCAAATTAATGAGAAATTAAGAAAGTTAGAAGAAAAGAATGAATATCATGAAGTGAAAGAGCTTTCTCACTTTGCTGCAAAGTATTGTGAAAAGCAAGCACTTTATGAGCAGTCTGTTTTTTACTTGAATAAAAGTTTAGAAGCGGATTTACATATGAAAAGAATGGGGTTGATATAAGATGAAAACAGGATTAAAAGTATTATTCGTTGTGGGTTTAGCGGTCGCTGCGGCTGTTTTAACTGAAAATGTAGCGGGTTCTTTCGAAGTAGCAGAAAAAATCATTGGTGGTTAATCACCCAATCATATCTCGCCCTTGTTGATGATCATCAGCAAGGGTTTTTTATATGGGTGAAAATAGGCTCTTCTTATTAAACGCTGCAAGAACGTTTAATAAGAAGAATTCGCAACAAAGGGGGTGTGCAAATTTGTTACCTGCTCCATTATTCTAAATAAACATAGGGCAGAGCAACAAGTTAAAAAGGTCACCTTTCTTTGCTTAATTTAATTTTTTGCAGGACTTTTCATTCAAATTTTATGAAATTGGTCTATTGTACATAGAAATTGTTACAAAAGAGGGAACACCGCTCCATTTGTCACGCATATGATGAGATGAAGTGTAAGTTGAAGGCAGGTGATTGTATGGATCCACGGGTGTATGGAGGCTTTCATGGCGGCGGTTTTAGCGGTGGAGCAGTGGGACCTCATATTGGCTTTGGCGGGTATTATGTGAGCCCTGGCGTGTTCTCGGGCTTAGGAGGTTACCCTGGATATGGAGGGTTCGGGACGTTTTCTGGATATTCTCCATATGGCTCCACATTCATTATGGGGCGTCCTCCTGGTTTTTATGTAAGAAGTTATTAATGTTTCATCAAAGTGGTTGAAATAGCCATCTAAGATTGGCTATTTCAATTGGTGAAAGTGCTTAAATGTAGCTGTGATTACAATAACCCCTAGGATGCAAATAGGCAGCCAAATGATGATAAACGGATCGTACGCATCTGTGTATGCTGCTAAAGCAGCACCTAGGCAGTAAAAGACAATAGATCCAATTCGCAGAAAGCTCACATGCTGAATAGGGGCTTTTCTTTTTTCCCGATTTGATAAGCGCTGCGCCAAATCTTCAAATAAGTTAGCAAGTGTACTCGTTAAAACTGTTGTAGAAATGCCAGCGACATTTAATTTGCGTGCGGCCGCCGTTTGCATGCCCATCGCCATACTTAAAAGAATAATCAGCATAAAATAAGCACCTTGCGTATAAGGGAAAATGGTCATAAGAGCAAATAGAAGCAAGATGATGACTTCTATGATAAAGATGCGTGTAACGGCTTTTGGCCAAAATGTTTTTTCTTGTTTTCCACCTATGACAACAGCTAGTAAAACACCTAGAACAAATCCGCTAAGTGCCGTGATGGAATGAAGAGCGGTTAACTGCAATGAACTGCCTGCTGCAATGCCAAGCAGTACAATATTTCCCGTCATATTTGCTGTAAACACATGCCCAAGGCTTAAATAGCCAATAACATCCACTATTCCTGCGGTAAGACATAAGAACATCAGTGCAATGTTTCGTATTGAGTGTGCGGTCAAAATAGTCATCCCTTTCTTCCTCTCTAATGAATAAGTGTAACGCTTAATGACCGCGTGTGTCCATTTTATGAGCTGGTAATATGTCCTGCAGCTGATATAAAACTTGTCGAAAAGAATCATCATTCACATGGTGCCTCATTTGACGGAATGGATCGCCTTTTTCCTTTAGACGTTTCATAACAGCCGGCATCGTAAATAAAGAAGGATGACATTCTTCGCTATTTAATTCTTCCCATTCAATCGGTGTTGCAACAAGTCCAAGCTCGTTTCCTCTCGGGGAATACGGGGCGATGATTGTTTTTCCAGCATCATGTTGAAGGTAGTCTAAATATAAACGGTTGCCGCGGTTTTTCTTTAGACGCTCTAGCGTAAACAGCTCGGGTGCTTGTTCGCATAAAAATTGGCAGATGAACGCAGTGAATTGTCTAGTTTGTTCATATGTGAAGGCATTTTTCTTCAATGGGATATAAACTTGCAGCCCTTTCCCACCACTTGTTTTAATAAATGCGGTGAGAAAGAGTCCATCTAAAATGGCCTTGATTCGTTTGGCTGCTTCTATTGCTAGGTGAAACTCTTTAACAGAAGGCGGATCTAAATCAAATACAATTTCTACAGGCCGATCTGTATCTCTCGTTTCAAAAGGAATATGAAATTCCATCGCCAGCTGGTTACCGAGCCAAAGCAACGTGTCAGGATCATTACAGATTGTGTAAGAAATATCGTGCGCTTGATCTGTCTCAACAAAATCAGGCGCATAATCGGGCGTTGCCTTTTGATAAAAAGATTCTCCACCAGTGCCGTGAGGAAAGCGTATTAACGTAAGACGTCTTTCACGTAAAAAAGGTAATAAACAGGAAGCGGCTTGCCTCAAATAAAGTAAGTAATCTGCCTTTGTGATATGAAGGGCAGGTACAACCGGTTTCTCTGGGTGGGTGACGTCAATCAAAGCTGGGAGCGGATAAAGCTGTTTGAGCATGTGTTGAAAGGTACACGTTGCTGGGTCTGCATCGAATAAAAACGAAGAAAACCGGGGCTCTCGTAAGGCTGATCCATCAAAAGAGATACAGGCAATCTTTGCGACAATGGATGGTGGGATTTCATAATGTGATGCTCCAGTCATTTGACCTTTAGTTAGAAATAAGGTGCGCAGAGTTTGTTCTTCTTCTTTAGAAAAACCATGCTTAAATTGGACAACCTCTATGAGATTCGTTTCTTGATAAAGACATCCTTGAAAATAGCCATTGTCTTTATCAAAACGAGTCACGATGACAGATACATACCGCCAATTTTTGATTTTGAGCCATTCTTTCGAGCGGGTATGCTCCTGCCATTTACTCATCTTCTTTTTAGCAACTAATCCTTCCGCTAAATAGGTCAGCATGATTTTTTTCATGTCATCAGGGCTGCTATCGGTTTGGATGATTTGAAGAAGAGAGGGGTGATTCAGCTGAACGGAGGGAGGAAGATTTGCTGCTTGGAACACCTCATGCAGCTCAGCTTTTCTTTCAATCAGCGGTAAATCAACGAGGGATTTCCCTTTGCATCTCAATAGATCAAATGCAATCAAATGACATGGAAACCGCTTAGCCTGGCGTTGAATGGTTTCTGTGTTTTTCAGGCGGCCTCTTTGCTGAACTTTAGTAAAGTCGCTTTCTTGTTCACTCAGTAAAAAGACCAATTCTCCATCTAGGGTCAGCGGTAAAAAAGGTGCAAGCTGCTTTGTTAGTTGCTGGCACTGATCAATGACTTCAGGAAATTGTTCATTTAATCGCTTTCCGGCTCTGCTCTCTAAATGGATGGCGTCTTTTTCCCATATAAGAATGGCCCTAAAGCCGTCATATTTTAATTCATACAGCCAGTCTGCTCCAACAGGAATATCATGTGCAGACGTTAAACGCATCGGTTTCATTGTGTTTTCACTTCCTTACATCATGTGTTCTTATGGTGGGATGAAATTTTCATAAACATACATAACTCTGATGAAAACATTACATAGTAAGAAGAAAAGAACGGAGGCGTTACGATGCATACAGTATGGAAGGGCGGCATTAGCTTCGGACTGGTCAATATTCCAGTCAAGCTGTTTACCGCTACAGAAAACAAAGATATTAAATTAAGACAGCTTCATAAAGAATGCCATACGCCGATTAACTACAAAAAGGTTTGTGCTAACTGCGGCGAGGAGGTAGCGCCAGAGCAAATTGTAAAAGCGTACGAGTATGCCAAAAATAAATTCATTGAATTGGATGAGGAAGAACTCGAAAGGCTGAGAAAAGAAAATGAAGAAAAAGCCGTCGAAATCATTGATTTTGTGAAGATAGAAGAAATCGACCCCATCTATTATGAAAGAAGTTATTTCCTATCTCCAGATACCGGCGGAGCAAAGGCTTATTCATTATTAAGAAAAGCGTTGAAAGAATCAGGGAAAATCGGTGTAGCCAAGATCATGATTCGCTCAAAGGAGCAATTAGCAATTGTTAGGTGCTACGAACATATTTTATTAATGGAAACCATTCATTTTCCTGACGAAATTAGGCAAGTATCAGACGTCCCGAATATCCCGCAAGAGGAAAACATCGTGAAGAAAGAGTTAGACACAGCGCTCCTTTTAATTGAGCAGCTGACCACCACATTCGATCCAGCCGCATATCGGGATGAATACAGAGAGCAGCTGATGAATGTAATTGGAGACAAAATCTCTGGAGAACATACCGTTCAGCCAGAAACGACAGGTAAAAAAGAGGCTTCATCCAATGTCACCGATTTAATGGCCGCTTTGCAGGCTTCTATCGATCGATCAAAACCGGCAAAAACGAAAAAAGCAGCACCTAAGAAAAGAAAAGCACCCGCTAAAAAAGAAAAGAATGCATAAAGAAAAGACCGCTCGCCAAAGGGCGGTCTTATTTGGGCTTCACCACATCCTGAATCGTCCCGTCTGTTCGGTGGATGACAACTGCTGTTCCTTTTTTAGATGAAATCTCTTTCGCGCGGTCGATGGCTTCCTGTTTCGTTTCTTTTACCTCACTTGCACGCTTCGCTTTTTCAGTTTGAACCGCCCAGCCTTCATCATGTTTCACGACATGCTGCGCATGATCCGTGAGCTCAGGTCGTGCAGAGCTGCTTTTCTTAGAAGGAGTCACAGAACCATGAGAGTGAAAGTCCTCCATTTCTTTTTCCGTCGCATTCTTTTTCCACTCTTTCGCTTGATTGATCGCAATTGGAATCGCTCTACCTTCTTCATAGCCTTCCTGCACCATTTTGTTGGCAATCTCAAGTGCTTTTTTTCGAATGACTTTGTCTAGTGATTGGAATGAAGCTGGATAATCTTCCATTGTCCAAGGCATATTGAACGCTCCTTTCTTTTATTTGAACACCTTCCCCCATATGCAATGGATCAAACATTTAACCATCTCAATCCAATGGCTTGGTTGAAATACATCGTTTTGCTGAGGAAGAATGTTTTCAATTCCTGCACAATAGAAGATAGTAAAGGAGTGATTGAAATGATGATGAAAGGCTTGTATGAAGCACATTTACCTGTGAGTGATTTGAAGGCATCCATTTCTTTTTATGAAAAATTGGAATTAACACTTGCTCATGAAAATGAACGAGTGGCTTTTCTATGGATTGAGAAAGGAAAGAGCTGGCTTGGCTTATGGAAGGCTGATATATCCACTATTCCATATCATCCAGCCACTCGACATGTTGCGTTCCAAATAGAAACATCCAGCATTGAGCAGATCAAAGAATGGCTGATAGAAAAAGGGATCAGCATACATCCGATGTTTGGCTTTTCGGAAGAGCAACAGCCTTTAGTACTTGATAATCCGCCACAATTTCATGCCGCGATTTACTTTCTTGACCCAGATGGCAATTTGCTTGAATGCATTGCACCGCTTGAAATCGATGCAGGAGAACATCATGAGATGATGACATTTGAAGATTGGGAAAGAAAGAAACATCCGTTTATTGATTGACAAAACCGCTTATTGTAACTATATTGATTACAACGGTGGTGAAGGAATGTGAAACAAATTAGCAGCAGATATACCATTGCTGTTCATATCTTGTCTTTTATTGCGGGTGTTTCAAAAGAGTGCACAGGGGATTTTATTGCAGAAAGTGTTAATTCAAATCCAGTCATTATCAGAAAAATGATGGCTATGCTCAAAAAGGCGGATCTCATTGAGATTCGCCGAGGAGTTGGCGGTGCTTCTTTAAAAAGGCCGGCAGAGGACATTACTCTACTAGATGTGTACCGGGCTGTGGATGTAAGCGAAGATGAAGAGTTATTTAACTTTCATCAACCAGTCATTGCATGTCCAATTGGTCAAGCCATGGATACGAGACTGCGGCAAGAACTTAAAGAAGCACAGTCCGCACTTGAGCATCACCTTAAACAAGTGACAATTAAGCAATTATTAATCGAGGCGGAGTAGAAAAAGCTCATACATAGAGCTTTTTTTACCCCTTCGTTGTAACCATTTCGATTATAACGAATGATCTGATGCAAGAAACCAGCTGCTTCATACATGAAACATCACCGTTGAACGAAAAATGAGGAGGTCAAATCAATGACATTATTAGTGACAGGTGCAACAGGACAACTTGGATCGCTCGTCGTCAAACATTTGCTCGCAAAAGTACCAGCTGAACAATTGGCGGTCAGTGTTCGAGATCCGCAAAAAGCAGTTCATCTAAAGGAAGCTGGGGTGGATGTGCGCAAGGGAGACTTCACACAGCCGGATACACTTCAATCAGCGTTTCAAGGGATTGATCGCCTTTTGATCATTTCGTCTGGGGATGGAGACCGCGTGAAGCAGCATATCAATGCCATCCAAGCAGCGAAAGCAGCAAATGTGTCATTTATTGCTTATACAAGTGTTGTCAATGCAAGAGAAAGTCAGCTTAACCTAGCACATGACCATGCAAAAACAGAAGAAGCAATTTTGGCCTCTGGCATACCTCATGTTTTTCTAAGAAACAATTGGTATGTGGAAAATGAAAAAGATACGATTCTGGCATCAGTGAACGGAGCGCCGTTTATCAGCCCAATTGGTGAAGGTAAAGTCGGCTGGGCAACAAGAAATGACTATGCAGAAGCAGCAGCAAATGCGTTAACACTGCCGGCACATGATCAGGAAATCTATGAATTGTCAGGACCGCTTCGCACACACACTGAACTTGCACAAATGGTCAGCAAAGTGAGCGGGAAAGAAATCAAAGTAGAGCACATGGATGTAGATACATTTGGAGAATTTTTAGCGTCAAATGGTGTACCGAAAGAAGCTGTTCCATTTGTCAAAGCGATGCAAAGCGGAATTCGCGATGGGGCATTAGCAGTCGAAAGCCATGATTTCGAAAAACTATTAGGCCGCTCTTTAACACCTATTGAAGATAGAATACGAGAAATGATGTCAAACTAAACATGTAAAAACGCCCTGTAAAAGGGCGTTTTTTTCATGTACCTTCACAAGCATGATGTCCAAATTTTAGACAAATCCGTTCGTTGAAATTTCAGAAATTTGGGATTAAAATGAAATGAAGGTCCATTATTCAGTCATCAGATGACCGGACATAAATCAAGGTGCAGCAAAAGAAAGGAAGTTCGCCGATGAGAGTCAGTTTATTTGTCACCTGTATCATTGACACGATGCAGCCACATGTAGGAAAGGCGACTGTTGAGGTGTTAGAGCGGCTTGGTGTTGAAGTGGAATTCCCTGAAGAACAAGTGTGCTGCGGGCAGCCCGCCTTTAACAGCGGCTATACAAAAGAAACAATCAAAGCGGCCAAAAATATGATGAAAGCCTTTGAATCAGCTGAATATGTCGTCACACCATCAGGTTCTTGTAAGGCCATGTTTTTAGAATATCCGCACCTTTTTAAAGAAGACCGAGCGTGGTTCGCCCGTGCTCAGGCACTTGCTGCGAAAACATATGAATTAACGGAATTTATTGTTGATATATTACATGTAACAGATGTAGGAGCGAGTTTGAAAGGAAAAGCCACCTATCATACCTCCTGCCATATGACGAGACTGCTTAGAATTAAGGAAGCGCCTTTCACACTGTTGTCAAATGTCAAAGATTTGGTGATGGAACCATTGCCTCGCGCTGAAAATTGCTGCGGATTTGGAGGAACTTTTTCAATCAAAATGACACCCATTTCTGAGCAGATGGTCGATGAAAAAGTACAAAGCATAGAGGAGACAGGCGCTGAATATATCATCGGTGCTGACTGTGGATGTCTGCTGAATATCGGGGGAAGGCTGAATCGTCTTCATAAGCCAGTTAAAGTGATGCATATCGCAGAAGTGTTGAATAGCCGCTGAAGCTAAGAGGGGGAACGGCACATGAGTATGAAAATTGGAGAGAAGGCTTTTAAAGAGCGGATCGGCGAAGGATTAGAAGACGCTGTGATGAGAGGAGCTGTTTCCTCTGCACAGGAGCGTCTGTATAAAAGACGGATGACTGCAAGTGAAGTGCTTGGAAACTGGGAAAAGTGGCGTGAACTTGGAGAGGACATCAGGCAGCATACACTTGCCCACCTTGATGACTACTTATATCAATTAAGTGAGAGCGTGAGTAGACGTGGAGGTCATGTGTTTTTTGCAAAAACAAAGGAAGAGGCATCGGCGTACATCCAAGATGTCGCACAAAAAAAAGCAGCAAAAAAGATCGTGAAATCAAAATCAATGGTCACAGAAGAAATTGAAATGAATCAAGCGCTAGAAGAGATTGGCTGCGAGGTAGTTGAAAGCGATCTTGGAGAATATATTCTTCAAGTTGATGACCATGAACCACCTTCACATATCGTGGCACCAGCCCTTCATATGACGAAAGAACAAATACGGGAAGTTTTTCACGAAAAGCTTGGATATGATATGTCAGAGACTCCTGAAGAAATGACCAAATTTGTAAGAGCTTTGTTACGAGAAAAATTTCTTGAAGCAGACATTGGTGTGACGGGCTGTAACTTTGCTGTGGCTGACACAGGATCGATTTGTCTTGTGACGAATGAAGGGAATGCGGATCTTGTCACGTCCATTCCAAAGACACATATCGCAGTCATGGGGATGGAGCGGCTTGTACCAACGATGGAGGAGCTCGATGTCCTTGTCGGTCTATTGTGCCGAAGCGCAGTCGGTCAAAAGTTAACAAGCTATATCTCTGTCGTGGGGCCAAAAGGAGAAGAAGAAGTTGATGGGCCAGAAGAGTTCCATTTGGTCATTGTGGATAACGGACGGTCAAACATATTAGGGACAGAATTTCAGCCAGTTTTGCAATGTATTCGGTGTGCAGCCTGTATCAATGTGTGCCCCGTTTATCGGCATGTTGGCGGTCATTCGTACGGATCAATTTACCCGGGTCCGATTGGTGCTGTTCTTTCGCCGCTACTTGGAGGATATGACGACTACCAAGAGCTTCCTTTCGCCTCAAGTTTGTGCGCAGCCTGTACAGATGCTTGTCCAGTGAAAATTCCACTTCACGAATTATTAATCAAACATCGACAAGTCATCGTTGAAAAAGAGGGGAGAGCGCCTAAAGCGGAAATGATGGCAATGAAAATGTTCGGAATGGGCGCATCCACTCCTAGAATGTATCGATTTGGAACAAAAGCAGCCCCTGTGCTCTTGAAACGTATGGCTTCAAACGGACAGATTTCAAAAGGTGCGGGTCCTTTAAAGAATTGGACAGAAATTCGTGACCTCCCAGCGCCAAGCAAAGAAAGGTTTCGGGATTGGTTTAAAAAGAAACAAAAGGAGGAGCGACAATGAAAGGAACCATTTCTCATCGGGATCCATTTTTAGCACATATCCAGCAACAATTAGGCAAAAGCTCCTCCAAGCCTGCATCTATTCGGCGTCCGGTTTGGAAGCATCGAGTCAATTGGGAAACAAATGAAGGTCTGTCGAAAGAAGAATTGGTAGAGCAATTGAAGGTGCAATGTCAGCAAATTCATACGAAAGTGGTAGAAACAACGCCAAAAGAAGCACCCTCAACGTTACGATTATTGATGAAAGAGTATGGAGAAGGTCCTGTGATGACTTCGAGCGATAGACGTTTTGCACAATATGAATGTCATCCTATGTTTCAAGCCTTGCGGAAAGAAGGAATCTCAGTCACTAGCTGGAATGCAGATACATCAAGAGAAGAAAATATAAGGCGGGCAGAACAAGCGAAATATGCAGTGGTATTCAGCGATTACACACTTGCAGAATCCGGAACCGTTGTTCTTTCCTCCCATCAAGGTCAAGGGAGAGCACTTCATTTTTTACCGATGATGTATATCGTATGTATTGAAAAAAGCACAATTGTCCCGCGGATGATTCATGCTGTTTCAGCTCTTCATCGCCTAGTAGAAGAAGGAGAGCAGACGAAAGGCGCCATTCATTTTATATCAGGTCCAAGTAATTCTGCCGATATTGAAATGAATTTAGTCGTTGGTGTTCATGGGCCGGTGCGGGCTGTGTATGTATTAATAGATGATGAATGAGGGCTTTCGTGAAGAAAGCTTCAGCGTGTAGGCAAACCCTCGCATTCGGTGTCAGTCCTGCGCTTCGGTGCTCACGAATGTTAAATTCGCTCCGCGCCGATGCTCATCCTTCCTAGGACTGCAAAGGTTTTCTATCACGCTGAAAAGAAGACAAAGGGCTAAAATCAAGTTCATTTTAGCCCTTTGTCAACAATCTGGGGCTTTCCTGAAGAAAGCTTTTTTTATGTAAACATTCTTAAAATTCATCTTGCCTCTAGGCGAATGGTCATAGTAAGATGACGTCATACAAGATGAGAAGCTCATCTACTGCTGATGTAAAGGAAGCTGCTAATGGAAATGAAGACAAATGCTCCAAAGAAGTCGATTGCGGTGCCGCTTGTGATCTCCATCATTGCGATTTCGTTTTCGGCCATTATTGTGAAGTGGTCAAGTGCGCCTGCTGCTATTTTAAGTATGTATCGAATGATATTTGCGGCGGTTTTGATGCTTCCGTTTATTCTGCCGCGTCAAAAAGAGTTTGTCTCGTTAAAGCGGAGAGACTGGTTTTTCTTATGTATGTCAGGTTTCTTTTTAGGGCTCCATTTTGTTTTGTGGTTCGGCTCATTGAAGCTCACCACAGTGGCGAGCTCTACAATCATCATTGCACTTCAGCCGATGGTGTCATTATTAGGCGGATTTCTCATTTTTCGTGAACGAACAACGAAGTCAGCCATTTTCACAATGTGTGCGGCGATTGTTGGTGCGCTCATGATCGGATGGGGGGATATCGGACATAGCCAAGACGCCATTATAGGAGACATTTTATCCTTTTTCAGTGTAATCGCTGTTGTTTGTTATTTATTAATCGGTCAACAAGCTGTGAGAAAGATATCTCATTGGATTTATAGTTTTTGTGTATTTGGTTTTGCCGGCCTTTTTTTAATTTTATTTAACCTTATACAGCAAACGCCTTTTGTAGGCTATTCGGGTAAAGAATGGGGGATTTTTTTACTGCTCGCCATTATCCCTACCATGTCCCATGTCATTAACAACTGGCTGTTAACCTATGTGAATGCGACAACTATTTCAATGAGTATTCTAGGAGAACCTGTTGGGGCAACGATACTCGCTGTTTTACTGCTTGGAGAGAAAGTCACGCTGCTGCAAATGTTCGGTGGTCTTCTTGTCCTTTTAGGTGTCTTTTTCTTTTTGATGCAGCAGCGACAAGGGATCGTAATGAAAACACAAAAATCCGGCTAACTCCCGGATTTTTACTCTTTTAAATGATTTTTTTCAACCACTCTGTTTAATCTAGCCTCTACTTTCTTTAATTCCACTTGTTTTCTTCTTATCATTCGAATGGCAATCACAATGATGGTCACGATCAATGCGATGAATAGAAGAGAAAATACTTGGAATACGATATCCCCAACATAGAATGCAGCACTCTCTTCATTAGACATATGTAACCCCTCCTTTTGATATCTATATATTACCATATTCAATAAAAGATTGAGATTTATCCATAATTTATCTATAATAGGTAAAATATCACTCATTAAAGGAGAACCATTATGAGAACTTTAGTCCTTTTACGAGGTCTCCCAGGTGCAGGTAAATCAACTTGGATCAAAGAACAAGGGTTAGAACCATATACATTATCAGCGGATCAGATCCGTCTGTTAACCCAGCCTCCGCAGTTATCAGTCAATGGGAAGCCGGAAATTTCAAGCAAACATGATCATAAAGTCTGGTCTTTATTATTTGAACTCCTCACAGCCCGAATGGAACGAGGAGACTTTACTGTCATTGATGCAACACATGTCACAAGTAAGTCCATTTCGCAGTATAAATCATTAGCTACTTCATATCGCTATAGAGTGTATGTCGTCGATTTTACGCAAGTGCCTCTTGAAACATCCCTGCTGCAAAATCGCGGTCGAGAGCCGCACAAAGTAGTGAAGGAATCTGTGTTATATCAAATGAATGAACGGTTAAAGACAGAGAAGGTGCCTTCATGGGTAACCGTTTTGACGCCTGAGGAATATCAAGCTATTATGACTTATCAGCCCAGATCTTTTGATCAGTATGAGGCCATTCACGTCTTCGGTGATATTCACGGCTGTTACACAGCTCTAAATACTTATTTGCAAGGAGACTTGAAAGAAAACGAGCTTTATATCTTTGCAGGTGATTTGCTTGATAGAGGAATAGAAAACAAGGAAGTGTTAGAATGGATGCTGGCACATAGAGAATGCCGCAATGTGATCGTCATTGAAGGAAATCATGATCAGCATCTTTACAAATATGCACATGAAGAAAAAGTGAGAAGTAATATGTTTAACCGTCATACTGCGCCTGAAATTGCAGAAGCAGGTTTTGACCTAAAAGAATTAAGGAAGTTTGTCAGAACATTTCATCAGCTCACCTATTTTACGTATCATGGTCAGACATTTCTTGTCACCCATGGTGGGCTTGCCCATTTGCCAGAAGAGCTTCTGCATGTCTCAACGCAGCAGCTTATTCACGGAGTAGGTGAATATTCAGATGACATTGACCACTTATTTGTGCAAAATACTTCTGGATTAGATATCATTCAAATTCACGGTCATCGCAATTTATATAGACTGCCTATCCAAGCGGCGGAAAGATCTTATAACCTCGAAGGTCAGGTTGAATTTGGTGGACAGCTGCGTGTGTTAAAAATTACAGCAGGCGGGATTGAGACACATGAAATTGACAATCCTGTCTACAGAGCTTCTGAAAACAAGCAACCGGTCTTTGTTCAGCCCAATGTGACGCTGGATGATTTTTTATCCCATTTAGATCAGCATGAATATGTACAAGAATTAAAGCTGCCACACGATATTTCATCTTTTAATTTCACCAAAAAAGCATTTAGTGAAAGACAATGGGATGAAATAAATGTCAAAGCAAGAGGGTTGTTTATCAATATGACTTCAAAGCAGATTGTGTCTAGAAGTTATAATAAGTTCTTTAATATTGATGAACGTCCTGAAACCAGAATGCAGCATTTAGTGAATCATCTTCAATTTCCTGTGACGGTCTATGATAAAGCAAATGGATACTTAGGCACGGTTGGGTTTAACGACATAAAAGATGAACTGGTGTTTACGTCCAAATCGTATACGTCACATGTGAAGCAAAATCAGCATGCTGCTTGGGTCGAAGAGCTATTTTATGCGACCTTTGACGATGTGCAGGTCGATTACATCAAATCATACGTACGCGACAACCATGTATCCCTTGTATTTGAAGTCATTTTGCCAGGGAAAGATCCGCATATTATCACATATGATCATGATCAACTCATTTTACTTGATATCGTGAAGCGTCAGCTGAGCTATGAAAAAGAACCATTTGCTGAAGTGAAAAGGCTCAGTGAACAGCTTGGCATGCGGTGCAAACAGCAAGTGGCAGTGTTTCATGATTGGACCTCTTTCTATAAATGGTATCAATCTGTATCACATGATGACACAATCAAAGAAGAAGGCTATGTCATTGAGGATAACAGCGGCTTTATGACCAAGTTAAAGCTTCCTTATTATCAATTTTGGAAGCAAATGCGATCCATTAAACAGCGTGTTGCAGATAAGCGCTCCACCCAAAAATATATGCAGGCTTTGCAAACAGCAGAGCAAGCAAGATTTTATACATGGCTACTCGAGCAAGATCCAGTAAACGTGAGAAACAGCTCAATCATTGAGCTGCGTTCACAATTTGAGCAAACAGAAGCGGCCCATTTGAATAATGACGGAATAAATGCATAGTCTAACAAAGAGTCTTTTCTAAAGAAAAGGCTTTTTTTCATGAAATCGAAAGGTGGAAGCTGAAATGCCAGATCACATTGAAGTCATTCTTCGAACCATATTTGCTTTTGCTATTTTATTCGGCGGTGCCCGTCTTCTTGGAAAGCAAACCATTGCGCAAATGAATATTTTTGATTTCATTGCGGCGATCAGTCTAGGTTCAATTGCGGCGAACTTGGCGTTTAATACTACGCTTCCGCTTCATCACACAACCATTTCTTTTATTACACTTGTGATCATTATTTATGTGATTTCTTTACTTGCTTTAAGAAGCCGGAAGATGAGAGGTTTTATGGCCGGTAAACCAACGCTTGTGATTCAAAATGGCAAAATCCTTGAAGAGAATATGAAAGGAATGAGGTATACACTTGATTATTTAAATCAACAGCTCAGAGAAAAGAATGTGTTTGACATTAGTGAAGTTGAATTTGCAATGATTGAAACAGATGGGCATATGTCAGTGAAAAAATACCCTTCATTTGATTATGTCACGCGAAAAGACCTTAACCTGTGGATGCAGGCAGAGCGTTACATGCCCATTGAAGTCATTATGGACGGAAAGCTCATTTTGAAAAACCTTCATGAAAACCAATTAACGGAGCAGTGGATATATGAAGAAATTCAAAAAAGGCAGCTGTCTTTAAAAGACATTGTTTATGCGGTTCGTTCAAGTAATGGCAGTTTATACATTGATACATATGACGATCACATCCATTCTCCAATTGACCAAGAATGAACATATAGTTCAGACGACACCCGCGCGTCACAGAACTGCCAATATTTATAAGTCATTTGGATGTCATCTATCTAGGTATCATTTCTCAATTATTATTATTTTCTGAAAATGTAGTGACGGAGAAAAATAAGTATGTTTAAGTATAAATAGAAGAATTTAAAATATTAATATAATATACATCAAGCGGAATGAACATTCATTCCTGATAAAACGAAAGGAGAGAATGAAATGCCCGCAGCAACTACTGATAAACAGGAGCAGATTATGAAGGCTTCTCTGGACTTATTTATTGAACGGGGTTTTGACGGTACAACGATGCCGATGATTTCGAAAAGAGCCAATGTTGGAGCAGGAACCATTTATCGTTATTTTGATAGTAAAGAGGCTCTTGTGAACATTTTATACCAGCGAAGCCTGACTGCATTTATCGACAAGGTGAATACAAACAGTCCAGACCCTAAAGCAAGTATCAGGGCTTATTTCAAACATGTCTTTTACTGCTTAGTGCTCTTTACAAAAGAGAACCCAAGTGGTCTGTACTTCTTAGAAATTGACAAACGCTCACACTATTTAGATGAGACAAGTAAAGAGAAGATGCAGCAGCTATTAAATGAGCTATTTCATATTTTTGAAGAAGGCAAAAAGGATGGAATTCATCCAAATCTTTCAGGGAGAACGATTTTATCCATTGTATTTGGAGCGTTCGTTCAGCTTCATAAACAGATTCTAGCAGAGGAAATTGAACCAACGATTGAATTTTTAGAAGATATTGAGCAATGCTTATGGCGTGCCATTAGCGTTGCATCATAAAGAAATAAAGGGAGTGGGCACATGCAACAAATATCAATCATTCCAAAACCAAAAACATACGGACCTTTAAAAAATATTCCTCATATCAAAAAAGGAGAGCTTTCTCAAACCTTTTGGCGGCTGGCAGATGAATTAGGGCCGATCTTTCAGTTTGAATTTTCAAAAGCAACAAGTATTTTTGTTTCCAGCCATGAACTTGCCAAAGAAGTATTTGATGAGAGGCGTTTTGATAAATTCATTGGAAGCAGTCTCAATAAAGTGAGAACATTTTCAGGGGATGGGTTATTTACAAGTTGGACAGAAGAGCCGAATTGGAGAAAGGCTCATCACATCTTGATGCCGGCGTTTAGCCAGCAGGCCATGAAAGGCTATCATGAGATGATGCTCGATATTGCCACACAGCTTGTACAAAAATGGCAAAGAACGGGCCGTGATGACGAAATTGAAGTAGCAGAGGATATGACAAAGCTCACTTTAGATACGATCGGGCTATGCGGTTTTGATTTTCGATTTAACAGCTTTTACAAAGAAAATCAACATCCATTTATTGAAAGCATGCTAAATGGCTTAAATGAAGCGATGGATCAAGCAAGTAGATTGCCGGTCGCAGATAAATTAATGATCAAAAGAAGAAAAGAATTTGAACAAGATGTTGATTTTATGAAGCAATTAGTAGATGACATTATTCAAGAACGGAAAAAACAAGATAAAACGGGCAATGATTTACTGTCTCTCATGCTACATGCAAAGGATCCTGAAACAGGTGAACGCCTGTCAGATGAAAATATCCGTTATCAAATCATTACCTTCTTAATAGCGGGTCATGAAACAACAAGCGGATTGTTATCATTTGCGATTTATTTTTTACTAAAGAATCCAGACAAATTAAAAAAAGCCGCACAAGAAGCAGACGACGTGCTACAAGGCGGCCTGCCGACATTTAAGCAGGTTCAAAAACTAAGTTATACGCGTATGGTCTTAAATGAAGCACTTCGCCTCTGGCCGACGGCGCCTACGTTCTCTCTTTATGCGAAAGAGGATACAGTCATTGGAGGGAAATATCCGATCAAAAAAAACCAAAGTGTCAGTGTGCTGCTTCCTAAAATACATCGGGATCAAGCGGTTTGGGGGGAGGATGCAGAAGAATTCAAGCCTGAACGTTTTATGCATCCTGAAAAGATTCCACAGCATGCCTATAAACCGTTCGGAAATGGCCAGCGTGCATGTATTGGGATGCAATTTGCCCTTCATGAAGCCACGATGGTTCTGGCGATGGTTCTGCACAACCTTGAACTGATTGACCATACGTCGTATGAACTGGATTTAAAAGAATCTCTGACCATTAAGCCGAATGATTTTAAAATCAAAGTGCGGCCAAGAAAGCAGCAATTCTTTATGGCGCCTCCGAAAGAAGAACCAACAAAAAGCACGGCATCTGCTGAAGCAAAAATAGCGAGTCATGGAACACCGCTATTGGTCTTGTACGGATCAAATCTGGGCACAGCAAAGCAGATGGCAAACGAATTTGCTGAAGACGGGAAAGCAAAAGGGTTTGACGTGACAACGGCACCGCTTGATGATTATACTCGAAAGTTACCAGAGTCAGGCGCAGTTTTAATTGTAACGGCTTCATACAACGGTCATCCGCCTGATCATGCGAAACAGTTTGTGGATTGGGTGACGCAGGATGATGAGCAGGATCTATCAAATGTGACATTTGCAGTCTTTGGGTGTGGGGATCGAAATTGGGCGAGCACGTATCAGCGTATTCCTCGTCTGATTGATGAAGCACTTGAAAGAAAAGGGGCGAAGCGTGTAACGGATATTGGTGAAGGCGATGCGGGCGGTGATATGGATGAAGATAAAGAAACATTCCAGAAGACAGTCTTCGATGAGCTTGCAAAAGAATTCAATTTAACCTTGCAGGAGAAACGCCAAGAAAAGCCAAACCTATCCATTGCATATACGAATGAGCTAGTGGAACGTCCTGTAGCTAAAACATACGGTGCCTTTTCAGCTGTTGTATTGAAAAATCAAGAATTACAATCTGAAAAAAGTACCCGCCAAACAAGGCATATCGAACTTCAATTACCTGAAGGCAAGCACTATAAAGAAGGAGATCATATCGGAATCGTGCCAAAAAATAGTGCAACACTCGTTCAGCGAGTGTCCGATCGTTTTAAGCTGGATCCCAAGCAGCACATGATACTCTCTTCGGAAAAAGAGGCAAGTCATTTACCATTAAATCAGCCAATTCAAGTCGGAGAATTGTTGGCGTCACATGTAGAGTTGCAAGAGCCTGTGACACGTACTCAGCTAAGAGATCTTGCAAAATATACGGTATGCCCACCTCATCGTATTGAACTTGAACAAATGGCGGGAGAAATTTATCAAGAAGCTGTATTAAAGAAGCGTGTGACCATGCTTGATTTACTAGAACAATACGAAGCATGTGAACTGCCATTTGATCATTTTTTAGCCCTTTTACCAGGATTGAAGCCTCGTTATTACTCGATCTCCAGTTCGCCAAAGGTAGATGAAAAGAGGCTTAGTATCACAGTAGCTGTTGTGAAAGGAAAATCATGGAGCGGACGCGGTGAATACGCAGGGGTCGCATCAAACTATTTATGCGGACTGCAAGAAGGAGATGAAGTGGCATGCTTCCTTCATGAAGCTCAAGCAGGATTCGAATTGCCGCCTTCTCCTGAAATACCAATGATCATGATTGGACCAGGAACAGGTATCGCCCCGTTTAGAGGGTTTATTCAGGCAAGGGAAGCATGGCAAAATGAAGGGAAGTCGTTAGGTGAAGCCCATCTTTATTTTGGTTGCCGCCACCCGCATGAAGATGATCTGTATTATGACGAAATGCAGCTTGCAGAAGAAAAAGGAGTCGTCACCATCCACCGTGCTTACTCTCGCTACGAGGAGCAAAAAGTGTATGTCCAGCACTTCATTAAAAATGATGGAGCCAAGCTCATTGAATTGCTCGACAAAGGCGCCTACCTGTATATTTGCGGGGATGGAAAGGTCATGGCACCAGATGTCGAGGCAACACTTATTGAACTGTATCAGACTGAGAAACAGTGTGCGAAAGAAACAGCTGAACAATGGCTGACATCTCTAGCCAATGACAACAGATATGTAAAAGATGTATGGAGCTGATCATGTTGAAACCGCCAAATTGGCGGTTTTTCTTTTTTCATAGAGAGATCGCTAGAATAAATATTTGGAAGATACGAAACACCTAATTTACAAATGAAATATTTTGTAAAAAATAAGAATATTCTCTCATTTACTCCAATATGAAACAATCGTATCATTTTTGATATAGGACATAAAGGAGGAATATGATGAAAAAGGTGAAAAAATTAATCCCTTCTCTACTCGTTTTTGGTGCTTTAAGTGTGCCTAGTTTTGCCCATGCAGCATCTGATTCAGTACTTACGTCTGATTATGACATGGTGACTTCTGACGGAAAGGTGATTTCTTCAGCTGACTTCCACAACGATATGAAAACCCCCTCATCCTTTGACAAAGTGGATGATCTCTCTTCTACTATTGGCGAAAAAGTAAAACCACTCACAAAATATTTAAAAGACTTTCAAACAAAAGTAGTTATAGGAGACGATGGTAGAACAAAAGTGACGAATACAAGAGTAGCACCCTATAATTCTATTGCCTATATTACATTTGGTGGATCTAGCTGCACAGGAACACTCATTGCTCCAAACAAAATATTGACAAACGGACACTGCGTCTACAATACAGCCACAAGAAGCTATAGTGCAAAAGGGTCTGTCTACCCAGGCATGAATGACAGCACGGCCGTGAACGGCTCAGCAAACATGACCGAATTCTATGTACCAAGTGGATATATCAACACGGGGGCGAGTCAATATGATTTTGCCGTCATTAAAACAGATACGAACATTGGAAATACGGTCGGCTATCGCTCTATTCGTCAAGTGACAAATCTAACAGGTACAACGATTAAAATTTCTGGATATCCAGGTGATAAAATGAGATCGACTGGCAAAGTGTCACAATGGGAAATGTCAGGTCCAGTCACGAGAGAAGATACGAATCTCGCATACTATACGATCGATACATTTAGCGGAAACTCTGGCTCTGCGATGCTAGATCAGAACCAACAAATCGTCGGGGTCCATAATGCGGGTTATTCAAACGGAACGATCAACGGCGGACCAAAAGCGACTGCTGCCTTTGTTGAATTTATCAACTATGCGAAGGCGCAATAAAAATAGAACAATCAGCTTGTTTCCTTTACAGGGGACAGGCTTTTTTTATCGTCAAATGCAGAAAAGTTTCTTTTTTTGTTCATCACTATTTCATATTTAAAAGCTATGCTGAATGAAATAAATGATAAAGAAAGAAGAGATATGAGTGAAAAATAAAAAAATAGATATGATATTGTTGTTGATTTTATTGATTGCAGCTTTTCTCTACACCTATCAAATTTGGCAGAATGACAGTGCCAATCAATATTATTTAGCTGCAGTCAAAAGTATGTCCAAAAGCTTCCATCACTTTTTTTATGCCTCATTTGATGCAGCTGGATTCGTATCAATTGATAAACCACCCGTCGTTTTATGGATTCAAACCATCAGTGCACTTATTTTTGGCTTTCATACATGGAGTGTGATATTGCCGCAGGCACTTGCTGGAGTGGGATCTGTTCTTCTTCTTTATCTCATGATAAAACCGGCTTTCGGTCAAGGTGCTGCAAGGGTGTCAGCGGCCGTTATGGCTCTCACGCCAATTGCCGCAGCTGTGAGCAGAACAAACAATATAGACAGTATGCTCGTCTTCACATTACTTGCGGGTACGTATTTCTTAATGCGTGCTGTAAAAAGCGGAAAGATGCGCTGGCTTCTTATTGCCTTCGCTTTGGTAGCGGTAGGATTTAATATGAAGATGCTGCAAGCGTTTATGGTCGTTCCAGCATTTATTTTCTACTATTTTATTGCTGCTCGCGTACCGTTAAAAAAGAAAATTTTCTCGCTCTTATGCTCGATCGTCGTATTAGCCTGCTTATCTCTATCGTGGGCAGTTACTGTAGATATGACAGCTGAAAGTGAGCGCCCTTATGTGGGAAGCAGTCAAACAAATTCAGTGTTAGAACTTGCCTTTGGGTATAACGGCACGGAACGGCTGCTTGGTCAGACGACAGGGAAATCCTTTGGTGACATGAACCAGCAAGCAGGTATGGTGATGCCAGACAATTCTGGATTAGGCGATTCGTCAGAGGATCAGTCAAACAGAAATCAGCCGCCACCACCCCAAAATCAAATGACGCCACCTCAACATGGTCCAGATGGTGGTTCTCCGCCTGGAAGTGCTGTAGGTCAACAAAGCATGAATATGTATGGCACTGGGAATCCCGGTATATTTCGTTTATTTCAATCTGCATTGTCAGGTCAAATCAGCTGGATGCTGCCGTTTGCTTTGTTTGGACTTTTAGGGATGATCATCAGCTGGTGGAAGGAGAGAAAAGCTCAATTAAATGAATGGAAACAAACGATGTTTTGGACAGCATGGCTGATTCCTGCTGCCGGATTCTTTAGTATTGCGGGTTTCTTTCACCATTACTATCTCATTATGCTTGCCCCGCCTATTGCAGCACTATGCGGCATAGGAGCTAAGAAGATGGGAGAGTTATTTAAGGCCAACAAAGGAGTATCTGCGTATTTGCTTCCAGCAGCAATCGCTGTTACAGCCATCTTCCAAGGGTATATTTTGAGTAACTATACGACTCAAATCAGTAGTATTTGGATGTATGCCATTGCGATTGCGGGAACAAGTATCGCTATCCTATTGCTGATGTACAGAGAAAAACAATTGATCATGAAACGACTGCTCATCACCGCTTTGACAACGCTGTTACTGATTCCAGGTTTTTGGTCCGCCACCCCAATCATATATGGTGGAAATGCTGTTCTTCCAGAGGCAGGTGTTCAGCTGGCTAGTTCACGAGGAGGGAACATGTTTACATCTAGTGTCAATCAAGGCTTACTCACTTATTTAAAGGCGCATCAAACAGGAGAAACGTATTTATTTGCAACGCTTACGACTGTTACCGCAGCGCCATATATTATTGATGAAGATGAGAATGTCATGGCTTTAGGCGGTTTTAATGGGACAGATCCTATTTTGACTGTCAATAAATTAAAAGCACTTATTCAACAAGGAAAGGTGAAATACTTTTTATTACCAGACAATCAGTCATCAGCTAACAGCAAATTGGTGAGCTGGATTAAATCACATGGTACAGTCATCTCATCAGAAGAATATAAACAATCCTCATCAGCTGAAGAAGGGATGCCGTCCGAGATGTCTTCGCAAAATGAAATATTATATAGAGTAGATGAAATATCTTAAGTAGAACAAGGCGAATGATGAAGAAATCATTCGCTTTTTCTTATGAATCTTTTGCTAGGCAGATTCAGCACATGTTTTTCACATGTCATCACGCAGCCACTCATACATTAAAAATGACTCATTTCCTTCAAGTCAACATCATTTCATCAAAAGTATGAGGAGGTCACGAGCTTTTGAAAATGAGAAAAGGCTGGATCGCTGCTGTCGTTCTTTGTTTTGTCATTTGGATGGGTGCGTTATTAGGTGGTTTTGGAGAGGATCGTTCCGCAAAAGGGGCAGATCGTTATGATCATGTGATTCAATTTCCTAAGGAACGGTATCCTGAAACAGGCAGTCATATTCAAGAAGCTATTCGAAAAGGGCACTCAGATGTGTGTACCATTGACCGAAATGGGGCAGATGCCCGCAGGCAAGAATCATTAAAAGGAATTCCCACAAAACCTGGTTTTGACCGGGATGAATGGCCGATGGCAGTGTGTCTTGAAGGAGGAAAGGGGGCGAGCGTTCAATATGTCAGTCCATCAGATAATAGAGGCGCTGGTTCATGGGTCGGGCATCAAATCAGCGAGTATCCTGACGGGAAACGAATTTTATTTATTGTCAAATAAGCATAGACAAGAGGCTCCTTGAGGGGGGCTTTTTTTGTTCAACAGGAGCGTATTCGAGCTAGCAGGTACAAAAGATTCAGTGGTACAATCAATCCATCAGGTACAAAGACTGACAAGTAGAAAATGTGAAGGGACATATGCTTATGGAAAAGAACCGTGCATTATACGATTTTTTCATGCAACATGCAGAGAAACTGACTGAAACATGGTATGAATCAATTGAGGATGATGATCCAGAATCTATTTATCGTTCAACAGATTCCAGCATCATAGCAGAGCTTAAACGGCAAAATCAAGATTATTATCAGCATTTTATACGCGCACTTATTGAAGACAAGACGTATTTACATACGAAATTTAAAAAATGGTCTGAAGACTTAGCAAGTGATCCGAAGCACTTGAACACACCATTAGATTACGTCGTGAGAGAATATATGTCCAATCAAAGAGTGGTTCTTCATTACTTAAAAGAGTTTATAAAACAGCATCAAGGTGATATTGACATTGATCGAATATTTTATTGGTATGATTTGATATCTGAGGCATTTAACATTTCAATTCATGTCTTTATTCAGCAATATGTGAAAAATACCACCAAAAAACTCGTTGCACAAAGAGACATGATTTATGAGCTGAGTTCCCCAGTCATTGTGTTAAAAAGTCATGTTGCCTTATTGCCTTTAGTTGGAGATATTGACACTGCGCGAGCAAAGATTATCTTAGAAAATACATTAAAACAGTGTTCGCAAAAAGGTGTTCAACATTTATGTATTGATTTATCAGGTGTCGTCATTATTGATACGATGGTAGCACATCAAATCTTTGATCTTGTCACGTCACTTCGGTTAATTGGGGTTGATACGACCATTTCAGGCATTAGACCAGAAATTGCTCAAACGGCTGTACAGCTTGGACTGCCTTTTAATGAATTTCAAACGGCTTCATCACTTGCTCACGCTTTAGATCGTATGACTGAATTTTCACCAATATAAAAAACCAGGCCTAGTAAACGGCCTGGTTTTTTATTTAGATCACAGCGTCAATTTTTGTTACTTTCCAATCGTTTTGTACTTTCTCGAAAGTGACAGTACGTTTTACTTTGCGTCCATCAAGTGTTGGGACTGAGAATTCGTATGTGCGGATTGTACTTTTCTTAGAGACGAGTTTAGGTGTTGCCTTATCCCAATTAAGCATATTGTCTCCGTCACCAACTGGCACAGCCATTTTTCCTTTATGAACGATGAACTGATAGTCTTTTAAACCTTGAGTAATGGCATCTTTTGTGAACACTTGAGATAGATAGCTGTTTAGTTTTTTCTTTGTATCAAATGTTTTAGACAGGTAGTTGTAAGTCATATCTTTATAAGTAAATGATTTTAATTTGTAATCTGAATGCTCTTTAATGTTGTAGCCTGACATCGCACTCCAAAAGTGTTCTCTTGCATCAAGGGCAATATGTAACGCTTCTTTATTTGTCAAAGCGGCTGATTTTTTGGAAGCGGCCAGTGTTGTTGTTTGTAATGAGATCATAAGCATAATAGCGGTTAATAAAACAAATAATTTTTTCAAGGCGATTGCCTCCTTTTCTCAATGAAAACTTCTTATGTTACAAATGTTACAATAGTTACAGAGATATTACAAGTATTAAATCTAAATGTTTTTTATTTCTTTTCTTTCTATCTATATAACGTTTGAGGGAGACAAAAAGTTTTCATTTTTTTATTTTTTTCTTCCTCATTAGTATTTAACCGTTCTAAAGAAGAATAAAACGTCTTTTGGAAAGATTTCTATTTGTCTCCTCAACACTCTTTTTTTATGTATGACATATACTGTCGTGATGAATGTCTAAGAAAGTGGTGTTTAGTATGTATAATCCATATGAAGGTACGTGGAATGGGTACTTGTACGATCGGCAGGTCCAAAGCATGCCGGCGTTTCCTATTTCTCAAGTTGGAGGATTTCCCGGCTTGCCATTCGGAGGGACTGGGCAAGGGCAAGGTGCAGGAGGACAATCGGTCCCGCCAGCCCCGCCGCAGCATATCATCTCGCAATATCAACAAGCAGTCTCTCAGCCTCAAAGTATGCAGCCGCTCATTGCAGGGCAGAGTGTAGGCGGAAGCCAGCAAACGGTTCAATTTGCAGCTGGATGTAATAGAAGGTGGACCATTGTGTTCCTTAGAAACGGTCAAGTATTTCTCATGTATGTTCTTTCCTCGCAGCCTTTTGGCCGTACAACGGGTTTCATATGGCCGAACTTTACATTTGGCTCGTTCCCAAGCTCTAGTATTCTTGCATATTCTTGTTCATAAAAGAAAAAGCCGGCTCTCATCAGCAGTTGATGAAATACCGGCTTTTTTTAATGAATATTTCTAAATACGCCAATCACTTTACCTAGTATACTCACATTCTGTAAAATAATCGGTTCCATTGATGGATTCTCGGGCTGTAATCTAAAGTGTGTATCTTCCTTATAAAAACGTTTCACTGTTGCTTCATCTTCTTCTGTCATAGCCACCACAATATCTCCATTGTTGGCAGTGCTTTGCTGACGCACAATGACGTAGTCTTTGTCCAAAATACCTGCATCGATCATACTTTCTCCCATAATTTCAAGCATAAATACTTGTTCATCTGGCGCTGCAAAAGTTTCTGGAAGTGGGAAATATTCTTCTACATTCTCAACAGCCGTGATAGGCAAGCCTGCTGTGACTTTTCCGATGACTGGAACATTCATTACAGCGCTCTTTGGAATATTCATTTCCTCTTCATCTAGTACTTCGATCGCTCTAGGTTTTGTTGGGTCTCTTCTAATTAAACCTTTCGTTTCTAGTCTAGCTAAATGTCCATGGACAGTTGAACTTGATGCTAGACCGACAGCTTCGCCAATTTCACGAACGGATGGGGGATAACCCTTGCTTTTTACTTCTTCTTTTATGAATTTCAGGATATCGAGTTGTCTTTTTGATAGCTTCGTCATCTTTTGCACCTCAAAACGTCAATTTTAAAGAAATTATAGCATGTTTTTCCTAACAGTACAAACATAGGTTCGAAAAAAACGTTTGACAGAAACGTTTGTTCGTATTTATAATGAGTGTCAGAAACAACGAACACACATTCTATTAGGAGAGATGACATTATGAGGTTAAAGGAATCTATTATTTTTATTGGGCTATTCTCATTCATCGTAGGCATATTTCTCTCACTTATTGCAGTCACTAGCCATAATGATCCAAATCAATATGTTAAAATAGAGGTTCAATCAGGTGATACTCTTTGGGGATTAGCTGATCAAGTAAACGACAGTAAATCAATCGATAAAAATGCTTTTATTGACTGGGTAACTGAACACAATGATCTCGCTTCAACTGACATCCAGCCGGGAGATATTCTTGTGATTCCAGTTAAAAAAGAGCATCCAGTCGTATATCAACTTGCAACAGTACAGTAGAAAGGTCGATTGAAGACATGAATGCAATCATTTATGCGAGAGTAAGTACTGCCAAAGAAGAGCAAGAAACCTCGCTTAAAAGACAAGAAGAAGAACTGCTTGCTTTAGCTGCAGCGCACAAGATGAATGTAGTCAAAGTGATTAAAGAAAAAGCGAGTGGATACGATCTTGATCGTGACGGTGTTTTTGACATGCTGGCTACGCTGAAAGAGGAAGAAATCGATGCTGTTCTCATTCAAGATGAGACACGCCTTGGAAGAGGGCAGGCGAAAATCGCTCTTCTTCATTGTCTGTTTAAAGAGAAAGTCAAGGTGTACAGCGTATTTCATAGAGGAGAGCTTGAGCTTTCAGAAGCAGACGAAATGGTCATTGAAATTGTAGGCGTTGTAGAAGAGTATCAGCGGAAAATTCATAATTTAAAAATTAAGCGCGGGATGAAAAAAGCTGTTGAGCGAGGGTATCAACCCGAACTGAATTTAAAACACCAAGAACAGGCGCCTGGCCGCGAACGTATTGAAGTACCGATTTCTGAAATTGTTCGATTAAGAAAAAACAACATGACATTCGCTGAAATTGCAGTGACATTGCAGGCACTTGGTTTTGACATTTCAAAAGCAACCGTCCATAGAAGGTACCAAGAATATGAAAAAGGGCTTGCGACTTAAAGCGTGATTTGTTGTAAAAATGACTGATATTTAGTAGTATGTAGAGAAAATGTTTTAAAGGAGTTTGTCATGATTTCTAAAGAACAGCTTGCAAGAATCAATGAGCTTTCAAAAAAGTCGAAAGAGGCCGGTTTGTCGGACGCTGAGAAAACAGAACAAAAGCAATTAAGAGAGGAATATTTAAAGGCTTTTCGTTCTTCTATGAAAAATACACTCAAAACCGTGAAAATCGTCGATCCAGAAGGAAACGATGTCACACCAGAAAAATTAAAAAGAGAAAGAGACCAGAATCTTCACTAAAGGTCATCATTTCTTGATTTTTGAAAAGATGGGAGGAATATTCTCATCTTTTTTCATATTTGTATAAGTTTTTAGGTGATCGATAAACTAAATGTGACAAAATCCTTCTTTTTCGGCGTGAAATAGTTGTGAAAAAAGGACAGTAGATTTATGATAATGGTGTACACAAGATACGGAAGGGGATTTATATGGAAACGATTGAATTGAAATCTATTGCAACAATACGTACTCTCTCCATAGACGCAATTGAAAAAGCGAATTCCGGTCACCCTGGAATGCCGATGGGCGCTGCTCCAATGGCGTACGCTTTATGGACGAATCACTTAAACGTAAGTCCGCAAAATCCAAATTGGTTTAACAGAGACCGTTTTGTGTTATCTGCGGGACATGGCTCTATGCTTTTATATAGCATGCTTCATTTAAGCGGATACAATCTGAGCATCGAAGATTTAAAACAATTCCGCCAATGGGGAAGCAAAACACCTGGACATCCTGAGTTTGGACATACAGAGGGCGTAGATGCGACAACAGGTCCTTTAGGACAAGGGATTGCGATGGCTGTAGGAATGGCACTTGCAGAAAGACATCTTGCAGAAACGTATAACAAAGATAACTTTAATGTTGTGGATCACTATACATACAGCATTTGCGGAGATGGAGACTTAATGGAGGGCATTTCCTCTGAAGCTGCTTCACTTGCTGGTCATTTAGGCTTAGGCCGTTTAATTGTTCTTTATGATTCAAATGACATTTCTTTAGATGGCGACCTCGATCGTTCTTTCTCTGAAAATGTGAAGAATCGTTTTGAAGCGATGAATTGGGAAGTTCTTTATGTAAAAGACGGCAATAACATTGACGAAGTGACGGCTGCCATTGAAAAAGCCAAACAAAGTACAGACAAACCTACACTTATTGAAGTGAAGACGACAATCGGTTTCGGATCTCCAAACCGTGCGGGAACGTCTGGGGTGCACGGTGCACCGCTTGGCAGTGAGGAAGCGAAGCTAACGAAGGAAGCTTATTCTTGGACGTTTGAAGAAGATTTCCATGTACCTTCTGAAGTGTACGATCATTTCAAAACAGCTGTTAAAGACGCTGGACAGAAAAAAGAAGCAGCGTGGAATGAACTGTTTGAGCAATATGAAAAAGAATATCCAGAACTAGCAGCTCAGCTGAAGCTTGCGATTGAAGGAAAACTTCCTGAGAATTGGGATCAAGAGGTTCCTGTTTATGAAGCAGGTTCAAGCCTTGCCTCTCGTGCTTCTTCTGGAGAAGTATTAAATGGCATTGCAAAACAAGTACCATTCTTTATTGGCGGGTCTGCTGACCTTGCTGGATCAAATAAAACAACAATCAAAGATACAACTGACTTTGGCAGAGAGAATTACGCTGGCAGAAACATTTGGTTTGGTGTGAGAGAATTCGCAATGGGTGCAGCATTAAACGGTATGGCACTTCACGGCGGACTTCGTGTATTCGGCGGAACATTCTTTGTTTTCTCTGACTACTTAAGACCTGCCATTCGTCTTGCTGCATTGATGGGACTTCCTGTCACTTATGTATTTACGCATGACAGCATTGCGGTTGGGGAAGATGGACCAACGCATGAGCCAGTTGAACAGCTCGCTTCATTACGTGCGATGCCTAACCTTTCTGTGATTCGTCCAGCTGATGGAAACGAAACAGCTGCAGCATGGAAAATTGCTGTATCTTCAACGAATAAACCGACAGCGCTTGTTCTTACTCGTCAAAACCTTCCAACGATTGATCAAGCACCAGAGAAGGCGTATGAAGGCGTAGAAAAAGGTGGATATGTCGTCGTTGAAGCAGCTGATGCACAGCCAGAAGCTCTTCTACTTGCTTCAGGATCTGAAGTAGGTTTAGCCATTGAAGCGCAAAAAGCACTTGAAAAAGAAGGCATTCGCGTTTCTGTCGTGAGCTTACCTGCATGGGATCGCTTTGATGAGCAGTCAGACGAATACAAAGAGTCCGTTCTTCCTAAAGCAGTGAGAGCACGTGTTGCAATCGAAATGGGTGCTTCACTTGGCTGGGAACGTTACACTGGCCTTGATGGCGATGTGATTGCGATTGATAAATTTGGCGCTTCTGCACCAGGCGAAACCATTATTGAAAAATACGGTTTCACTGTCAGCAACGTGGTGAGCCGCGTAAAGGCAAAGCTAAATAAATAATCAGTCTCCAAGCATCATGCTTTTTTGCAGTCGGTTTGCAGAGCTTTTCACTATGCTCTGCAAACTTTTTTCTTTTTTCTTGTTTTTTTGACAAAACTAGTTTCTTCTTGCTTCATATATAGACAATTCTTTCTTTCACATTTTTGTATAATACAAGCAATAAGCGAGATTGACGAAATGTGAAAGGAAGGGATAGACATGGAACGCCATTATTATATTTATTGGATTGAGGATGAGTTTGCTCATCATTATTTTGGTAGAGAATCTATTTTGTTTCATTTGTTTGAATCGTTACACTGGACGAACCGCAGTGATGACGAATTAGTCATGCTTGTTAAGCAAGTGGATTATGTAACGAAACGTATCCCTGCTTTTCATATGCACCAGCGTTTAATGAACAATTTAACCAACATTCACTATACACAAATAGGCTCAATATACAGTGCATCGCTGCCAGATGGAAAAGGCACAGCCGCATTCATTATAAAAGACCGTTACATTCAAATGTCTGCCACAGGCAGTTATGAGGCAGAAGCGGTGTTTTTTGAAGTACTCAGAAAAATTAGTCCTTGTTTCCTAGCTATGGACTTTGGATCAAAGAAGCATGGTTGGCTCAATCCGGTAAAAGTGAGGAATTTTGTTTAAAAAAATAAAATTGAACGTGAAATGTTGTATAATAGCCTTTTGTTTAGTACACTTTATACGAGACAACATGAAGGAGGAAGAATTATGGATTTATGGGTTGTCATCCTTGTAGGCGTTGTTGCACTGCTTGCAGGAGTTGCACTCGGATTCTTTATTGCTCGTAAGTATATGATGAGCTACTTGAAAAAGAATCCACCAATTAATGAACAAATGCTTCGAATGATGATGATGCAAATGGGCATGAAACCGTCCCAAAAGAAAATCAATCAAATGATGAAAGCCATGAACAACCAAGCGAAATAATACGTACGTTATTATGATCATAGATGGAACATGGTCCCTAAAGATTGGACAAGCGATGTCCTTTCTTTATTGAAGTCACCTTCATCAGACGCATAAAACCACTGTACTTGCATGAATAAAGCAGGGAAAGTGGTTTTTATTTTGCCGTGAACCGTCCGTTAAAGACAAAACAAAAAACCCCTGTGAGCAGAGGTTTTCGTTTCTTTTATTGTCACACATATCAACTTTTCTAAAATCGTGCGGCATTTGTTTCTATCTTGAGATATCATTAGTTGGCTGAGTTTGAGTGTAAGTGTCGTTGATATTGTAAGAGGAGATGATCTAGCTGCTGGCTATGTTCGATGGTCACTGTTGATGTCATCCCATTATGCAAGACAACTTTCATCAACTCTTCTCTTTTTTCTTCAATTTGAGTTAATAATGATGTTTTTACCAAAGTCATGTTCCTTTCATGCAAATCTTGATAAAAAGAATCGGTTCTATTATATCCATTTTAAGGTTTATTTTCAAATTTAAAGGGTTTGGTATCTTGATGTCAAATTAAATTATATAAGGTTTTAAGAGATTAGACCATCTTTATTGAGATGATGTAAAAAAAATGAAATGAATTTGTCATCTCTTATTGTATATTGTAAGAAGGGGGTGTTCTTTTGTCAGATTTGAATTACTTTTTAGCGTTTGGAGCAGGGTTTCTTTCTTTTATCTCACCGTGCTGTCTGCCACTTTATCCAGCCTTTTTATCCTATATTACGGGCGTTAGTATAGATGAAGTGAAATCTGAGAAGGTGATGCTGAGAAGGAGAAGTCTTCTTCATACATTATTCTTTTTAATTGGATTCTCTCTCATTTTTATTGCCATTGGATTTGGGACATCGTTTGTTGGGAAGTTTTTCATTGAATATCAAGATGCGATTCGTCAAATTGGTGCCATTCTCATTATTTTCTTTGGCTTTATGATTCTTGGTGTATTTCAGCCTTCTTTTTTAATGGGAGAAAAGAGGTTGCAGTTTAAGAATCGTCCAGCCGGTTTTTTTGGATCGATTCTCATCGGAATGGGTTTTGCTGCTGGTTGGACACCATGTACCGGCCCGATTTTATCAGCCGTCATCACACTTGCCAGCAACAAGCCAGAGTCCGCTGTGACCTACATGATTGCGTATGTATTAGGTTTTGCTATCCCATTTTTTGTTCTTTCCTTTTTCATCACAAAAATGGCTTGGATCAGAAAGCGCCAGCAGCTCATTATGAAAACTGGCGGGATTATTATGATCGTGGTAGGAATCTTGCTGTTCTTTGATCTTCTGACGTGGATCATTATTATGTTCTCATCATTATTTGGAGGATTTACTGGTTTTTGAAATCGTTTTCTACAGTCGCGGCGAATGGTTTTTTTTCGTCAATTGGAGTATATTATACATAGGCTGACCTTAAAGAATAAAGGAATGATTTGATATGATGATCATAATTTCTTCTATAGTGGCGGTATGTATGGCGGTAGCCGTCATGTTTATTCGCATTAAATCATCTGCAAAACCTGCAACCGCGAAAAAAATTATTTTACCTCCTATCTTTATGAGCACTGGTGCACTGATGTTTTTTGTGCCAATGTTTCAAGTAACTGGAGCTGAATTTTTAGAGGCGATTACTGTAGGGATGTTTTTCTCTATCTTTTTAATTAAAACATCGAAATTTGAAATTAGAGGCAATGAAATCTATTTGAAGCGTTCAAAAGCATTTGTGTTTATTCTCATTGGGCTTCTTGTTCTTCGTATCGGAATGAAGACGATTTTAAGCTCTTCCATTGATTATGGTGCGCTTAGCGGGATGTTTTGGATTCTAGCCTTTGGCATGATTGTCCCTTGGCGGGTTGCGATGTATTTGTCGTTTAGAAAGCTGTCTAAACAATTAGATCTGCAGCAGGCCCAAATAAATTAAACCTCCTTTTTAAAAGGAGGTTATTTTAATAAAGATTCATATGGTGAATGGTCGATCTTTTTTTCTTGAAGGCGCTTTAGTAGAAATTTATGATCCCGCTTCGGTGTAGCGATAATATAGCCACGAATGATTAAGTCTAAATTAATGCTGGCCGCTTGTTCTTTAAGTGCCAGCTCGCCAATTTTACCGGCGATTTTTTCTTTGGCGACATCTCTAAACAGCTCTGGAACCGGTAAAACTAGCTCATTTAATAGCTGTTTGTCTTCATCACGCCATAGGTGCAGGCTCTTTTGAATATATTCATCCTGCCAATCAAGCTCTGATTTCCCGTCTTCTTTCGGCAATCGTTTTAAAAACTTGCGAAACATAAAAAAGCCACCGATCGCTAGTAATCCAATCATCACTGTACCCCAAAATAAAATGAACCACAAAAACCAGCCGCTTAACATGTTCTCACTCCCTATATCCCTTCTCTCTATTCTATTTTACATGAAGAGAAGGTAGAAGAAAATAACAAAAATGTATGTGTTTTTTCTCTATAAACGCCTTTTTTGATCAAGAGACGCCCATTTACTAGAATGACCCAAACCATTTAGTAGAAAAGGAATACATTATTGTATAGCGACTCTACTATTTGGCCATGGTGGTTCGCACAAGGTATTGACTTGAAACGAACGGAAGAGAGCCCGCCTGTATACAGGCGGGCTCTTAATGTTTGAAGTGCGGCATTTGAAAGGAAAATGCTCCGTCTTGACGATGGGCATCCTTTTTGATTTTGATTGATATGATTCTGTTTTCGTAATCTGTATCAATGTCTTTGTCATTCAAATAAAAAGGCAGTATGACACTTTTTTCAATCGGCTGTTCTCTTTCATCAATCAAATAAGCGAGGATGAGCTCACATCCGGAAAAGGTCAGTTTTAAATCAGTGATCGATAGGGTGGAGAGGTCGATCTCAATAATATAATCACGGCTCGTTTCATAAAGATCGATTGGGAGCTGCTCGTCATACCATGCAAAAGGATCGTCCATTAATACATTCAGCCAATCATCTATTTCAAGAAAATCAGAGGAATTCACTTGCTTTTCATTCTCCATAAACACTCCTCCATCACATCTCATAATAAATCATATGATAAAAGCTGAAATGTGTGAAAGACCTAAAACATCCCGTTTGGTCACGGGCTTTAGAGAAAATGTTTACATATCATGATGTGAATTGTGCTTTTGTCTTGTATGGTTGCGGTTTTTCACTTTTTTACTGCCTGATAGTGGCTCAGGCTGCCCGCCTTGATGCTCTTTAGGAGAGTTTTGACGTATGTCTTTCCCTGTGTTTTTGTTCGTCATCATTTCTCACTCCTTTCTTATTGGTTTTTTTTACGCTTTTTATTGTTTTGCTTTTGTTCTTCTGTTAAAACGAGCTGATCATTTTCTATATAACCTGCACCATTTCCTTGGCTTTTGGCTGCGTTCATGCCGTCAATGACATGATTTGCTTTTCTTTTTGTCATGTTCTATCACCTCAGCATTAGTATGAACCCGTGCTGCTCAGTTTATGAAGAGTAATCATTTCCTTGTGATAAGCTAAACTTATTGAATTTAATAAAAGCATTGTTATTTACTTATGTATGAATTTGTTTTAAGATGAAATTGTGAGAAAATTGTGGTGAAATACGACGATTTTTCTGAGAATTGAAATTGATCTTGATCATCAAAAGGGGGATTTTGGACATGTCGAAACAGCAGCAAGTCGCTAAACAAGACGCTTTTCAATCTAGAAAAACGTTTTCGACAAATGGGAAAACGTATCACTATTATTCGTTAGAAGCACTCGAGAAACAAGGAATCGGAAATGTTTCTAAGCTGCCTTATTCCATTAAGGTACTGTTAGAATCAGTGCTTCGCCAAGTAGACGGTAGAGTGATCAAAAAGGAACACGTTGAAAACTTGGCAAAATGGGGAACTGCCGAGGTAAAAGAAATTGATGTTCCATTTAAACCTTCTCGTGTTATTTTACAAGACTTCACGGGTGTGCCAGCTGTCGTTGACCTTGCTTCTTTAAGAAAAGCAATGGCAGATGTGGGCGGAGACCCAGATAAAATCAACCCTGAAATTCCAGTTGACCTGGTCATTGACCACTCTGTACAAGTCGATAAAGCTGGAACTGAAGATGCATTAAACATTAACATGGATTTAGAATTCGAACGTAACGCAGAGCGTTATAACTTCCTTAGCTGGGCAAAGAAAGCGTTTAACAATTATCAAGCTGTTCCGCCTGCAACAGGGATCGTTCACCAAGTGAACTTAGAGTATCTTGCAAGTGTTGTTCATGCAATCGAAGAAGATGGCGAGATCATCACATATCCAGATACATTAGTTGGTACTGACTCACATACAACAATGATTAACGGTATCGGTGTACTTGGATGGGGCGTTGGCGGTATCGAAGCAGAAGCTGGTATGCTTGGTCAGCCTTCTTACTTCCCAGTGCCAGAAGTCATTGGGGCTAAATTAGTTGGAGAGCTTCCAAACGGAACAACTGCAACTGACCTTGCATTAAAAGTGACACAAGTTCTTCGTGAAAAAGGCGTAGTGAACAAGTTCGTCGAGTTCTTCGGACCTGGTGTTGCACAATTGCCGTTAGCTGATCGTGCAACAATTGCGAACATGGCGCCAGAATACGGTGCAACTTGCGGATTCTTCCCAGTAGATGAAGAAGCGCTAGCTTACCTTCGCCTTACTGGACGTGATGAAGAGCAAATTAATATCGTTGAAGAATATTCTCGCGCAAATGGCTTATTCTATAAGCCAGATGCAGAAGAGCCAATTTTTACTGATGTTGTGGAAATTGATCTTTCTCAAATTGAGTCAAACTTATCTGGTCCGAAACGTCCACAAGATTTGATTCCACTTTCTCAAATGAAAGAGACGTTCCATAAACACATCGAAAGCCCAGCTGGTAACCAAGGTTTTGGCTTAGAAAAATCAGAGCTAGATAAACAAATCGAATTTGATCTAGCAAATGGTGAAAAGGCTGTGATGAAGACAGGTGCGATTGCGATTGCAGCGATTACGAGCTGTACGAATACATCGAACCCATACGTCTTAATCGGAGCAGGTCTTGTTGCGAAAAAAGCCAGTGAGCTCGGTATGAAGGTGCCAAATTACGTGAAAACGTCACTAGCACCGGGTTCTAAAGTTGTAACAGGGTACCTCGTGAATTCGGGACTTCTTCCATATTTAAGAGACCTCGGATTTAACATCGTTGGGTATGGCTGTACAACATGTATCGGAAACTCAGGACCGCTGGAAAAAGAAATTGAAGATGCTGTCTCTGAAAATGATCTGCTGATCACTTCTGTTTTATCAGGTAACCGTAACTTCGAAGGTCGTATCCACCCGCTTGTAAAAGGAAACTACCTTGCATCTCCACCATTAGTTGTGGCCTATGCACTTGCTGGTACGGTGAATATTGATTTAACAAAAGATCCGATCGGTGTCGATAAAAATGGAGAGAACGTTTATTTCAATGACATTTGGCCATCAATGGATGAAATCAACAGCGTCGTGAAAAGCACTGTCACACCTGAGCTATTCCGTTCAGAGTATGAAACTGTTTTTGACAACAATGACCGCTGGAATGAAATTAAAACAACGGATGATGCATTGTATAAATGGGATGAAAATTCCACATACATTGATAACCCGCCATTTTTTGAAAACTTATCAGTTGAACCTGGTAAAGTTGAACCACTTAAAGGATTGCGCGTAGTGGCGAAGTTCGGTGACTCTGTCACAACAGACCATATTTCTCCTGCTGGAGCAATTGGTAAAGACACGCCTGCAGGTAAATACTTGCAAGAAAGAGGCGTTTCGCCAAGAGACTTTAACTCATATGGATCACGTCGTGGTAACCACCATGTAATGATGAGAGGTACTTTTGCAAACATCCGCATTAAGAACCAAATCGCACCAGGAACAGAAGGCGGGTATACAACGTACTGGCCAACTGGTGAAGTGACATCCATTTATGATGCATGCATGCGTTATAAAGAAGATGGAACTGGTCTTGCGATCTTAGCAGGCAAAGACTACGGAATGGGTTCTTCACGTGACTGGGCTGCAAAAGGAACAAATCTTCTTGGAATTAAATTCGTTCTTGCGGAAAGCTTTGAGCGTATCCACAGAAGTAACCTTGTCTTCATGGGCGTACTTCCTTTACAGTTTAAAGACGGTGAAAGTGCAGAAACTTATGGACTAACAGGAACAGAAACATTCGAAGTAGATGTTGATGAAACAGTTCGTCCGCGTGATCTTGTCACTGTAAAAGCAATTGATACAGATGGCAACGAGAAAACATTTGAAGTAATTGTTCGCTTTGACAGTGAAGTCGAAATTGACTACTACCGTCATGGTGGTATCCTTCAAATGGTACTGCGTGAGAAATTGGCAAGCAACTAATAAAGCAAAGAAGAGAAGGCGATTAGACAGCTTTCTCTTCTTTTTTAACATAGTGGAGGATCAATCATGTGGAAAAAAGGAATGGCAAGCGCTGTTTTACTTGTGTTGATTGGTTTACTTGCATGGAATGTATTCGGACCAAAAGAACCCGCCATCGGTCTTGAAACAGGGGACAAAGCCCCTGATTTTGAGCTCAAAACCCTTGATGGCAAAACGGCATCTTTATCTGATTATCGAGGGAAAAAAGTACTTCTCAATTTTTGGGCGACATGGTGTAAGCCTTGCCGAACAGAAATGCCAGATCTAGATGCAATTAGAAGTGAAAATGACCAAGTTGAGGTACTAGCGGTGAATTTGACGAACACTGAAAAGAGTGTGGATCACGTCGCATCTTTTATTGATGAACTTAAGGTCAGTTTTCCTGTTTTATTAGATCAAAAAGGTATTCAAGCGAGATATCAGGTACTTTCATATCCGACGACATACATACTAGATGAAAAAGGGCGTATCCTGTCTGTAAAGCATCAAATGCTCACAAAAAAAGAAATTGAAAAAGAGCTGGATCTATAATGATTCAGCTCTTTTTTGCTTATTTTCTAAATGTTTTGGCGAAAATGGTATGAACAGAGTGGAGGTGGTGATAGAAATGAGACGAAGAAAGCGCCGTACTTTTGAAGAACTTGTGCTTGAAAATAAAAAAGAATTATTAAGCAATGAGGAATTTTTAAACCAGCTTGAAGAAAAGTTGGAAGAGCGATTTAGACAGAAATAAGTTATGATTTGACCTTTTTCGTTCATCCTAAAGAAGAGGGAGGGATGAATGATGGGTAGAGAGCATGATAAACAAGCGCAGTTTACACCAGACCATTTAGGGACAAAACCTGTAGCATACAAACGAAATAAAGGCAAAAAGATGCATAATAAATCGAATGAACAGCCTGATGTGATACAGACGAAGGGCGAATAATAGGAGGGAAGCATGATGAATGACAAGTCATATCAATCCAATCCAGATGATCGTTCTGATAATGTTGAGAAGCTGCAGGATATGATCGAAAACACACTTGAAAATATTGATGAATCTGAAGCAGCAATGGGTCTTTCAACAGAGGAAGAAAAGCAGATGATCAAGCAAAAAAATGAAAACCGTAGAACAAGTATTGACGCAATGCGTTCTGAAATAAAGGACGAGGAAGCAGCAAGAAAGAGCGGTTACACTGAATAAACCAGGGATTCCTGGTTTATTTTATTGCCTCTTTTTAGAAGAACCAATTGGAATGTGGTAAAATGTCAGAGACGTTAGGTTTTGATAGGAGAGCGATGAAAACGTGTATGTATCTAAAAAAGAAATAGAAGTCCGTTATGCAGAAACAGATCAAATGGGCATTGTGTATCATGCCAACTATTTAATTTGGATGGAAGTCGGCAGAACAGCGTTAATTAAAGAATTAGGCTTTTCCTATGCCCAGTTAGAGGCAGACGGTGTCCTTGCACCTGTTGTCGATCTTCAGGTTCAATATAAGAAACCACTACTGTACGGTGAAACGGCTACAGTTCACACATGGATAGAAGAATATAACGGCGTGAAAACAGTGTATGGCTATGAAATACAAAAACCTGATGGACAAACGGCTATTACAGGGACCACCTCACATATTTGTGTGGACAAAGAAACCTTTAGACCGATTCAATTTAGAAAAGCTTTCCCTGCATGGCACAGCGTTTACGAACAGTCCAAGAAGCAGGTTTGATCCATGGCATTTGGAATTAAAAGAAGAGATTTGAATGCTTGGAAATCAGCTGTTCGGCAAGGGAATGTGGCCTTTTTGACACACTATTGGCTTGATGACCGTTTTCCGCATGCGAATACTGTCACAAAGGCAGCCTGTCAGGATATGGAGCAATTAATCGCTTGGGGACAAAAGCATGGATTAAAGAAAGAATGGATCCATGTTCGCGAAGGTTTTCCTCATTTTGATCTCATCGGTGATTCGCAAAAACGAATTTTACAAAAAGAGCGGTCGTTAGGAAACATTCAGGAGTATGGACTTTATATTGAGTGATAAACAAAAAAGATACCCGAGGGATGAGGTATCTTTTTTGTTTATTCATAATGAAATTCTGGTTCTTTCACGGACTCGTTATAATCAATATGCAGATCATGGTTGTCAAAATACCAAATATCACTTTCTTCCACGAAGAAAGTAATGCCTTCTACTTCAGCGGTTGCGCCGGCATTTTGAGGTTCATCTTTTGCGACGCCGAGAGAAAAGCCTTTTTGTACATTACTGCACCCGCCATATCTGACAAAAAAGCGAACATGATCACCTTTTTCTAAATCCAGTTCATTCTTGTACCAATTGAGTGCATCATCTTTTATCGTTAATTTCAATGTGATCGCCCCTTTTTGAAGTCATGCTGTTTTTAAATGCAGGATGCAAAAACAGCTTTTCTTTACTTTTACCACATATTTAAATTGATGAAACGGCTAAAGCCATTTGATTTTCGGTTCAGTTTTGTTGAGAATTCGTTTGAGGTTGGCGATGTGTCTGAAGATCACAAAGCCAGCAAGAACAGCAACAACAATAATTAAAAATAGATCTTGGGTGAATATGCTGTAAATGAATGTGTAGATCCCAGTCAGCATAGATGATAATGAAACATATTTACTAATGTATAAAAATAAGAAAAAAGCAGCGATCATAGTGATAAATAAGAACGGGGCATAAAATAACAGCACGCCGCCTGATGTAGCGACCGCTTTTCCCCCTTTAAATTTTGCAAAGACAGGAAAGCTGTGACCGATAACAGCAGCAACTCCTGCTAATAAGGGATGAATGTCCAGTTGCATGAAAAACGGTAAAGCCGAAGCAAGAGTCCCCTTTAAAATATCAGCTGTGATAACGATCGATCCTGCTTTCACACCTAGCGTACGGAATGCATTCGTCGCACCTAGGTTCCCGCTGCCATGTTCACGGATATCGATTCCCTTTGCAGCTTTCCCGACAATGAGACCTGATGGAATACTGCCGAGAAGATAAGCCAAAATAAACATCAAAGCAATTAACATCTGCATAACTCCTTTATATTCTCCCTCTTGTCTTACATTTTAACATGATCTTATGAAAAACATGGCGATCTTTTTTTGAAAAAAACGATGGCCGATGAATTCAGCTTTGTTTTTAACAAGAAATTCGCTAAAATAGAAGAAAAGGAGTGTCTGGATGAATCATCCTTCAAAACAAGAAATTGGGCGTATATTAAAAAGCAGTAAGCGAATTGCAGTTGTAGGTTTGTCAGATCAGCCGCACCGAACGTCCTATATGGTTTCAAAAGCCATGCAGGATGCCGGTTATGACATCATTCCTGTCAATCCAACGATTGATGAAGCACTTGGGGTAAAAGCGGTCGCCTCTTTAAAAGACATAGAAGGGCCTGTTGATATCGTCAATGTCTTTAGACGTTCTGAGTTTTTGCCTGAAGTGGCGAAAGAATTTCTTGAAATAGACGCACCTGTTTTTTGGGCGCAGCAAGGCGTATATCATGAAGAGGCAAAAAGGCTGATTGAGGAAAATGGCAAGGTCGCCATCATGGACTTATGTATCAAAGTGGCTCATGCGATGACAAAAACTCATTAAATCGTCAAAAATCCTTGGTTTTTCAAGGATTTTTGCTTTTTTGTTGCAGAAATATATTTGCGATTCTAGAAGAAAGCGATAAAATAAGGCGACAGGGACCTATCGGTGACCTTGCATATCGAGAAAAAGAGCGATAAGATAAATTTAGAACATTTGTTCTGTTTTGCTAAAACCATCATATGATTGCATTTGGCTTATGAAACAGTCTTGTTTATAATGGACTTCTAGTTCTGATTGCAGAATGTAGAACATTCTCATAACCGTGCAAAAGAGCATGTATCGCTGAATCACACATGCATGGTGATGATGCAGCTTATTAAAGTGGACAGTAATGAGCAGCATGATCATCATTAAAATCTAGAGAGATCATTGATGATTAGCCGGTTATGTTTGTTAGTGAAAGGGGATTAAGCATTTGGTTAAAAAGCAGCAAGTAGATTATAACGATGATTCTATTCAGGTGCTAGAGGGGCTTGAAGCCGTCCGTAAACGCCCAGGGATGTATATTGGATCGACGGATTCACGAGGTCTTCATCACCTTGTCTATGAGATTGTAGACAACTCTGTCGATGAAGTGCTCGCTGGCCATGGAGATCATATCATTGTCAAAATACATAAAGATAACAGCATTTCCGTCCAAGATAAAGGACGCGGAATGCCTACTGGTATGCATAAGCTTGGAAAACCGACACCAGAAATCATTTTAACGGTCCTGCACGCAGGCGGAAAATTTGGTCAGGGCGGTTATAAAACAAGTGGTGGACTTCACGGGGTTGGGGCGTCCGTTGTGAACGCACTTTCAGAGTGGCTCACCGTGACGATAGAACGCGATGGATTTATTTATCACCAGCGCTTTGAACATGGCGGCAAGCCAGTCACATCACTTGAAAAAATCGGGAAAACGAAAAAGACCGGTACACTGATTCATTTTAAGCCAGATCCAACGATGTTCAGTGTCACCACCTATAATTTTGATACATTATCAGAGCGTTTAAGAGAATCAGCCTTTTTATTAAAAGGGCTAAAAATAGAGCTGATTGATGAGCGCCATGATGTGCAGGAAACCTTTTATTATGAGACAGGTATTGAAGCGTTCGTTGCTTATTTAAACGAGGAAAAGGATGTACTTAGTGAAGTCGTTTCGTTTGAAGGGGAACATCAGTCCATTGAAGTCGATTTTGCCTTTCAATTTAACGACGGATATTCAGAAAATATTTTGTCGTTCGTCAATAACGTAAGAACCAAAGATGGCGGTACGCATGAGTCTGGTGCAAAAACGGCCATGACGAGAGCCTTTAATGAATATGCACGCAAAGTGACCCTTTTAAAAGAAAAAGACAAAAATTTAGAAGGTACAGATATTCGTGAAGGCCTGTCAGCTGTTATTTCTGTCAGAATTCCTGAAGAACTTCTTCAATTTGAAGGGCAAACAAAAGGAAAGCTTGGAACGAGTGAAGCAAGGTCAGCTGTTGATGCCGTGATTTCTGAAAAATTGGCTTATTTCCTTGAAGAAAACCGCGAAACGGCGACTCTGCTTGTGAAAAAAGCGATTAAAGCGCAGCAGGCAAGAGAAGCGGCTAGAAAAGCAAGAGAAGAAGCAAGGAGCGGCAAGAAACGGAAAAAATCTGAAGCAACACTCAGCGGAAAATTAACACCTGCTCAATCTAGAAACCCGGCAAGAAACGAACTGTATCTTGTAGAGGGCGACTCAGCGGGTGGATCAGCCAAGCAAGGACGTGATCGTAAATTCCAAGCGGTGCTGCCGCTTCGAGGGAAGGTCATTAATACAGAGAAAGCAAAGCTTGCGGATATTTTCAAAAACGAAGAAATCAACACCATTATCCATGCTATTGGCGGCGGGGTTGGTGTCGATTTTAATGTAGAAGACATCAATTATGACAAAATTGTCATCATGACAGATGCTGATACAGATGGCGCGCATATTCAGGTTCTATTGCTTACATTCTTCTACCGCTATATGAAGCCGCTGATTGAGCATGGCAAAGTATTCATTGCCCTTCCGCCTTTATATAAAGTCAGCAAAGGCTCAGGGAAGAAAGAAGTCATTGAATATGCTTGGTCTGATGAAGAAATGGATGACGTACTAAAGAAAGTTGGAAAAGGATATACGATTCAGCGCTATAAAGGTTTAGGTGAAATGAATGCCGACCAGCTATGGGAAACGACAATGAATCCAGAGTCGAGAACGCTTGTCAGGGTGAAGATCGATGATGCTGCACGGGTGGAGCGCCGCGTCACGACACTGATGGGTGACAAAGTAGAACCACGCCGTAAATGGATTGAAAAGAATGTCGCCTTTGGACTTGATGAGGAAAGCAACATTCTTGAAAATGAAAACTTGTCGCTAGCTGAGGAGGTTTAAACATGGCACAACAAGAACGATTTCATGATTTACCGTTAGAAGAAGTGATTGGGGACCGTTTTGGTCGCTATAGTAAATATATTATCCAAGATCGTGCACTTCCAGATGCACGTGATGGATTAAAACCTGTACAACGAAGAATTTTATATGCGATGTATGCGGAAGGAAATACACAAGATAAAAACTTCCGTAAAGCTGCTAAAACAGTCGGTAACGTCATTGGTAACTATCATCCCCATGGTGATTCTTCTGTTTATGAAGCAATGGTGAGAATGAGCCAGGAATGGAAAGTGCGAAATGTGCTGATTGAGATGCATGGAAATAACGGGAGTATCGACGGAGATCCTCCTGCTGCCATGCGTTATACGGAAGCAAGGCTTTCTGCCATTGCATCAGAGCTTTTAAAGGACCTCGACAAGGAGACAGTCGAATTTGTCGCGAACTTTGATGATACAAGCAAAGAGCCTGTTGTCTTACCAGCGATGTTTCCCAACCTTCTTGTGAACGGGTCAACAGGGATTTCAGCCGGTTATGCGACTGATATTCCGCCGCACCACCTAGGAGAAGTGATTGATGGCGTGATTAAGCGAATCGAACAGCCGCATTGTACGGTTGAAGATTTAATGACAGTCATCAAAGGACCAGATTTCCCAACAGGCGGGATCATTCAAGGTGTGGATGGTATTAAGAAGGCATATGAAACAGGAAAAGGAAAGATTATGATTCGCGGAAAAGCGGAGATTGAAACCATCCGCGGTGGACGCCAGCAAATCGTGATCACAGAAATTCCTTATGAAGTGAATAAGGCCAATCTTGTCAAAAAGATGGACGAGTTCCGCATTGAAAGAAAAGTAGAAGGAATTTCTGAAGTTCGGGATGAGACGGATCGTACCGGTCTTCGGATTGTTGTAGAGCTGAAAAAAGAAGCGGATGCGAATGGTGTCTTGAATTTCTTATATAAAAATTCTGATCTGCAAATCCCATATAACTTTAATATGGTCGCGATACATAACAGAAGACCGACTTTAATGACGCTTACAACTGTACTAGACGCTTACATTGCTCATCAAAAAGAAGTGGTGACGAACCGCTCAGCATACGAGCTTCGAAAAGCGAAAGAGCGTCATCATATTGTAGATGGGTTAATTAAAGCTCTTTCCATTTTAGATGAAGTCATTGCGACGATTCGTTCGTCTAATGATAAGCGTGATGCGAAAAACAATTTGATGGAGAAATATGATTTTACAGAAGCTCAATCAGAAGCGATTGTTTCTCTCCAGTTATATCGTTTAACAAATACAGATATCACTCAACTAAGAGACGAAGCAAGAGAGCTTGACGTGCGAATTGCAGAGCTGGAAGACATTTTAGCGAATGAGAAGAAGCTGTTTAAAGTCATTACGAACAACTTGAAGAAGTTGAAAAAGATGTATGCTGATGAAAGACGATCTGTCATTGAGGAAAAAATTGAAGAAATTAAGATTAACCTTGAAGTGATGATCGCATCAGAGGACGTGTACGTCACAGTCACAAAGGATGGATACATCAAACGGACAAGCCAGCGTTCCTATGCTGCATCAAACGGTAAGGACTTCGGTATGAAGGATACAGACCGACTGATTCACCAGTTTGAAATGAATACAACAGATGTTCTTCTGCTCTTTACGAATAAAGGGAGCTATATTTACTGTCCAGTTCACCAGCTGCCAGATATACGCTGGAAAGACATGGGGCAGCATATTACGAATATTATTTCGATTGATCGCGATGAATCCATTCAAAAAGCGATCCCAATTAAAAAATTCGATGAATCATCGTATCTCCTGTTCTTCACAAAAGGCGGTATGGTGAAGAAAACAGAGCTTCTCCAATATAAAGCGCAACGCTATTCAAAACCGCTTGTCGCCTTGAATTTAAAAGGTGATGATGAACTTGTAGATGTTCATGTTACAACAGGTCAGCAAGAATTGTTTATTGCAACGAAAAATGGCTATGGATTATGGTTTGATGAAGAAGAAGTGAGTGTGGTCGGTCCGAGAGCGGCTGGTGTGAAAGGCATCAATTTGAAGGACGGAGACGAGGTGGTCTCTGGACAAATCATTGATCCGAAGAACAATGTGCTTGTGCTCACGACACAAAGAGGTGCTGTGAAGCGGATGAACCTCTCTGAATTTGATAAGACATCAAGAGCAAAACGTGGAGTGATCATGCTAAGAGAATTAAAGAAAAACCCTCACAGAATTGTTGCTGTGATTGCTGCTTCACTGCACGATACACTTGAGATTGATACGGAAAAGGGTGCCACGATCCCGCTCGATATTTCCACACTAAGGGCAAATGATCGTTATAGCAATGGATCGTTTATTTTAGATGAGGAAGAGCAGGGAGAAGTAACTCAAGTTCTTTTATCACCTGCTGCATCTGACCAAGATGACAATAAATAAGCAAAACGAAAACCCCCTGCGTAAGGCAGGGGGTTTTTTATGATGAGGTCAATTTAACTCTCGTGATTGCCAAACATGCTTGTGATGGCATGCACTACTTCAATTCCTTGGTAAACGAAAAGAGAAAGTGAAGTGACAGAGAATAGACCTAGAATGAATACTCTTAAGAAAAATAACATCGTGTAAAACCTCCCAATTTTTGTTTGATTTAAATGGTTGGGTTAACACGAGCTACTCGGAAATTCGAAGACTGGTAGAACACTGCAAGTAAATGCTTCTTTTTCCGGTCAAATCGATCAGTATAAGTGATGCGTGCAAATCCAGCTGCCATACTGCCAATGACTAGCAGTGCTGTAAATGCCGCAAATACTGCGTTCACATGTTTTTGTTTCTTTTCATCGCCTGCTGTCTGAACGATTTTCATTTCATGTGATTCTTGATCAGCAACCACCTTTGCATGATGGTATACCTGAACGGAATGAGGCATTGAGAACAAATGAAAACTTGCAAGTGCTATGAATAAGACTGCTAATTTTAACAGCATATTTTTTTTCATTTTTCTCACCCCTTCCTGTTTATTTTCATGATCTTACCACGTTTTCAGTTATTTGAAAAGTCTTATTTTTTTACTTTCCCTCTTTAAAAAAGCGATAAACATCAAGACATCTATAAGACTGTTTCACTTCATGAAAGGTTTCAATTTTATTTTTTAAATTTAAAAAAAGTACCGAGATCAAAGATCTGGCACTTGTCAAAAAGAATGTATTGATGTCGGTTTTGCAACAGCTTTTGTGAAGATTCCCGCAATACAAATGGCAAACAGAACAAAAATAAACGCATGAAGCAGTCCGACTTGATTGGCGAGCAGTCCTAAAACAGGGGGCCCTGATAGAGAGGCTGTATACCCAGATAAAGTGACGATACTGACACGCTTGACAGCATAGCGGCTATCATCACCAGCTGCTGAAATGGTCAGCGGGAAGCCTAAGGACGCGCCAAGTCCCCATAAAAAGATAGATATCATACACACGACGAGTGAAATCTTTAAAATCACCAAGAATAGTCCGGCGGCAGCAGATAAAATCGCGATTCTTAGCAATAGCACCCTGCCAAAGCGATCAATGAAACGTCCGCTCAGTAGTCTGCCACTAATCATCCCGCACAAAAATAATGCATAGATGACCGTACTCATTGAATGAGAAACCTGATAGCCATCAACCATTGCTAGTGGAATCCAATCATTTGCAGAACCTTCTACAAATGCGAGACATAAGGCAATCATCGCTAATGAGATCGTTCGTTTGTTCAGCCATGATGTTTGAGAAGCCTCAACTGATTCTGTCTGCGTCTCATCCTGATCTTTTCCTGTCCCGTGCGGAATAAACCGTGTACAAATCAGGATACTGAGAAAGAAAAGGAGTGCAATGGTGAGAAGGTGAATGAAGACAGACACACCTAAATAAATAAAGAGTATTCCGGCACCTGCACCAATTAACGTTCCAATACTGAAAGAAGCATGCAAAATCGGCAGGATCGTTCTCTTGATCTGATACTCAATCTCCGTTCCTTCTAAGTTCATGGCTACATTGCACATGCCTGAGCCTGAACCAAAAAGAAAAAGACCAGCAGTGACAATCAGCGTAGAAGAGAGGGCGGCGCCGATTGCAAGGGTTGAGAATCCAATAAACATCAAAAAAGCGCTGACCACAATCGCCACTCGGCCGCCTTTTTTGCGAACGAATACATTGGAAAGAATCAGCCCGACAATGGAACCTACAGATAGGCCGAGTAAAATGAGTCCCATTGTGCCTGTATCTGCTTGCAACAAATCTCTCACTTCTGGTGTCCTTGAAAACCAAGTGGAGATGGAGATCCCAGACATCGTAAAAATAACAATGATCGCTTTATACCACTTTAATTTCATCTAATCCCTCATATCTATGTAGTCTTACAGAACAAATCTACTCGATTATAAAGGAGACTTCTTGATTCGTAAATAACATGAGGGAGGATCATCATGAAGAAAATATTCCAACTTCATCATTCTTTGATAGAATAAAGACAAAAGGGGCGATACATATGTCATATCGAATAGGTGTTTTAAAGGGAGACGGGATTGGACCGGAAATTGTTAATTCTAGTATGCGTATTTTTAAGACAGCGCTGTCACAGTTCAATGAACCATTTGTGGAATTTGTAGAGTGTCCTATCGGTGCTGAAGCCATTCATTCTCATCAAGATCCAGTGCCAGCTTCTACGATAGCCGCCTTGAAAAAATGCCATGGCTGGATATTAGGACCTCATGATTCAGCTTCATATCCTGATCAATTGAAAGAAAGAAGAAATCCAAGTGGAGAACTGCGTCATACATTTGATTTATTTGCAAATATTCGTCCATCGCAATCGCTACCAGGTGTGAAAAGCGTTGCCAGTGGCGTCGACCTTGTCATTTTTCGAGAAAATACAGAAGGCTTTTATCCAGACCGGAATATGTATCAGGGGACAGGAGAGTGGATGATTACACCAGATGTCGCCATATCTACAGGTGTGTTTACAAAAAAAGCAATTACCCGTATTACCCACGCGGCCTTTCAACGTGCAGTGGAGAGGAGGGGGAAAGTCACCATTGTTCATAAAGCGAACGTGATCAAATTAGGATCTGGCTTGTTTTTACGAACATGTCAAGAGGTAGCGAAAGCATATCCGCAAGTGGAGGTTGAGGATATTCATATTGATGCGATGGCTGCTCATTTAGTGAGACGTGCAGGTGATTTTGATGTGATTGTGACAGAAAATATGTTTGGCGACATATTATCTGATCTTGCAGGGGAACTAGTCGGCAGTTTAGGAATGGCACCCTCATTAAATTGTAACGAAAATCAAGCGATGGCACAGGCGGCACATGGTTCAGCACCGGATATTGCTGGTCAAAATATCGCCAATCCAATGGGCATGATTCTTTCTACAGTGATGCTTTGTAACTGGCTACATGTGAAATATCAAGATGAAAGATTAAAACAGACAGCCAGTCTGATCGAACATACTCTTGGTGAGACCTTAAAAAAGAACTTGAAAACGAAGGATTTAGGAGGAAATGAGACGACGACACAATTCACCGAGGCATTCATTCAAACGATGAATGAAGTTTCAATAAAAGGGAGATGAACATGAAAACAGAAAAAGAAAAGATGATCAAGGGAGAATACTATCATCCAAATGACCACACATTGATGGCAGATCGAGCAAAAGCGCGACAATTGACATTTGCCTATCAGCAAACAAATGAGCCATCACAGAGAAAGGCCATTTTAAAGGAGCTTTTAGGCGCTTGCGGAGAAGATGTGGTGTTTGAAGGCAGAATACAATGTGATTATGGATACAATATCGAGGTTGGTGAGCATTTTTTTGCGAATTTTGATGCTGTGTTATTAGATGTTTGCAAGATTACAATTGGAGATCATTGTTTGTTTGGTCCGAATGTACATATATATACAGCTGGACATCCATTAAATCCAGAAGAACGTCAAACAGGTATTGAATTTGGCAAACCAGTCACAATTGGACATCATGTATGGATTGGCGGCGGTGCCATTATCAATCCAGGTGTGACAATCGGAGATCATGCTGTCATTGCATCAGGAGCCGTTGTGACAAAAGATGTTCCGGCAAATGTGATTGTTGGCGGGAATCCTGCAAAAATCTTAAAACATTTAGAGGAATGAAAATCTGACGAATCAACCGTTGGATTTTCATTTTTTATTTTATCTCAATAAGATAAGTATACTTAATAATGAGACAAAGAAAATTCAATTGTTTCTTAACTTCCTAGAATATATATTATGTAAACTAAAAAGAAAATATAAAGGTGAATTTAGATCAATTATTTTATACCCATCTTTCTATACATGTTTCCAATGATAATTACGTCTTTTACTTGCTTGAACAGCTCCCTTGTCTCTATGACAAAAATTCAATCATGTTCTTTCCTCCCATCAGTGGTCTTCATTATCAAAGTTTATTTACATGAAAATCTGTATCAATTTACCATGATAAAAAAACGTTCTAACCATAAAATAAGAACTCTCCTTACCATTATCCAAAAAGTTAAGAAAGGTTGTTGAGTGATTGAAGATGAAAAACAAATTGATCATTCCAAATATCGCCTCATCTACTAGAGAATTGGGGCTTAGATACAATGGTGATAATAAATAATGGAAACATTAATGGAAATCTTAAAGGTGTATGGAAGGATCATTACTATCATCCCCTGTCTTTTAATTATGACATTGTTTATGGGAAAACGGGCCATCGGAGAAGTGCCTGTATTTGATTTCTTGATCATTATTGTACTTGGTGCTGTGGCAGGGGCAGATATCGCTGATCCGGATATTCCTCATGTGTATACATTTTTAACAATAATAGCTATAGGGGTCTTACAAATTATTGTCAAAATTGAAATTAAAACACCGAGCTTTTGGACGAATGATAACATTTGAACCAACTATTGTTATCCGAAATGGTGTTTTTATTGTAGGAAATTTAAAAAAAATCCGATATTCCTTAGATAATGTCTTACAAATGTTAAGAGAAAAAGATATTTTTGATGTAAATGATGTAGAGATAGCCTTAATCGAACCAAATGGGAAACTAACGGCTTTTAAAAAACCACATAAATTGACTATTACTGCAGAGGATTTAGGAATTAAAAAAGCATCTGATAATATTGCTTATCCTGTTATTATTGAAGGTAACATAGAAAATCAGATTCTCACTCAATTACATTTAAATGAACAGTGGCTTATTCAGGAGTTACAAAAGAAAGATCTGAAAATGGGTGATATTTTTTATGCATCTGTTAATGCGAACCATGAATTGCACGTATCATTAAATAGTCACCACAAATCCTTTAAGCCGGAGATAAATCATTAGTCTCACTTTTTTGTATATCCAGTACTGCTTGTAGAAATTCTCCAATAGCAATTAATCATCACTCCCCTTCACCCTGTAAACGTTTAAAAGAGCGATGTGCAATGTCGTATGCTACGACATCATAAGTCCTCCAAATAGGCTTTAGGCGAACTCCATCGCCCCGTTCACAGATGTATTGGACTTAGGGTGATCATTAACCTTGTAATTCATTTCTTTCAAAACGAGCGATATCTTTCATTGCTCCAATTACAATTAAGATATCGTTTTTCTGAATTTGTTCATGAGCAAGCGGGGAAATAATCACTTCTTTCCCTCGTTTGATAGCTACAATATTGATTTGATATCTTGCTCTAATATCAAGGTCAAGTAATGACTGATTTTCTAAATGGCCGTTTGCTTCAACCTCAATTAGTCCATATTCATCAGATAACTCCAAGTATTCGATGACATTATTTGTAATGATTTTATGCGCGATTCTTTTCCCCATATCTCTTTCTGGATGAACAACTCGATCGGCCCCAATTTTATTTAGTAACTTTTCATGGTAGTCGTTTTGTGCTTTTACCGTTACCAGCTTAACACCAAGTTCCTTTAATATAATGGTTGTTAAAATACTAGCCTGGATGTTTTCACCTATAGCCACTATGACATGATCAAAGTTTCGCATTCCTAAGTTTTTCAATACGGCTTCATCTGTTGAATCGCCAATGACTGCATGCGAAGCGATTTGCGCATATTCGTTTACACGATCTTCATTTAGATCTATAGCTAGCACTTCAAGTCCCTCTTCACTTAATGCTTTACATATACTTCCCCCGAAACGACCTAACCCGATAACAGCAAATTCTTTTTTTGGCATTTTAATGACTCCTTTTGTTGTCTATCAAATCTTTTCTCTATTTAAATAAAAACATCAGAGATAAACATTCCTATCCCTATTCGTTATATAATAACATTAAAATTTCAAGTGAGTGAAAGTAGGATAGGAAATGTTTAAATACGATCATTTTTTAAAAAAACCAGTAAAATTAACGCCTCCTCAAATTTTATTGTTTGGATTTTTGACGGTCATAGTGATAGGGGCATTTTTTTTAACTCTACCGTTCTCTACTGTTGAACCCATCTCAATCATTGATGCTTTCTTTACAGCTGTTTCCGCAACAACGGTTACAGGTTTAGCTGTGGTTGATACAGGAACAACCTTTACTTTATTCGGGCAAATTGTCATTATGCTGATGATACAAATTGGTGGGCTTGGTTTTTTAACTTTAGCCGTCATGGTCATCTTGTTATTTGGTAAAAAGGTAGGTTTACGAGAGAGATTATTGGTTCAAGAGGCTTTTAATCTGACAAATATAGGTGGTATTGTACGTCTTATAAAGGTTTTGTTTATCTTTTCAATAACATTCGAGTTAATGGCTATGTGTCTATTATCATTTCGGTGGGTACCAGAATATGGTTTTTCGAAAGGGGTATACATCAGTTTATTTCATTCCATTTCTGCTTTTAACAACGCAGGTTTTTCTCTTTTTTCAAATAGTTTGATGAACTATGTAAATGACCCACTGATAAATTTGACCATCACCATCCTGTTTATCATTGGTGGTCTTGGATTTACAGTGATATTTGACATTTGGAATAAGCGGAGATTTAAATTGTTATCAATCCATTCGAAACTGATGATCATAGGAACCCTCATAACAAATGGTGTTGCGCTTTTACTCATCTTTTTAATGGAATATGGAAACCCCCATACTCTAGGTTCTATGAATCTTCTTGATAAATTTTGGGCCTCTTATTTTCAAGCTGTAACACCAAGAACTGCAGGTTTTAATTCGCTTGATATAGTACATATGCATGAAAGCTCTTTAACTCTTATGATGCTTCTTATGTTTATTGGTGCGGGAAGTGCGTCCACAGGAAGCGGGATTAAGTTAACAACGATGATGATCATTTTGATCTCTGTCCTGCATTTTCTGAAAGGGAATAAAGAACCGGTTATCTATAGACGTACAATAAAACATGATGTAGTTATTAAGGCATTATCTATTAGTTTTATCAGTTTATGTTTTGTGTTCATCACCATTTTTTTATTGACGATGACTGAAAAGGCTCCTTTCATTGATATTGTTTTTGAATCTTTCTCAGCGTTTGGTACGGTAGGACTTTCAATGGGATTAACACCGGATTTAACGTTTTTAGGTAAGGTTATTCTTTCGATTCTGATGTTTATTGGTAGAGTAGGTTCTCTCACCATCGTATTTATCTTTATGAAACGAACGAAAAGCCCAATACGTTATCCTGAGGGAGAAGTATTTGTCGGTTAAAGTTAAAATAAACTTTAATGGATTCACCTTCACCATGCTGAAGGTGAATCCATTTTTCATTACAAGAAGTTACTTTCCAGTCTCAGCAAACTGTTTCAATCGATCTCCAATTTCATCTCTTACCCTTTGGAAAAATGACCACTTCTCTTCTTCTGTTCCTTCTGCTTTTGCTGGATCATCAAAGCCCCAATGGACACGTTCGACATGAGGAGGAGTCATCGGGCATTTATCAGCTGCGTCACCGCATAGTGTTACGACTAAGTCAGCGTGATGCAATATTTTCTGATTAATCAGGTCAGACGTTTGATTAGAAATATCAATCCCTATTTCTTTCATTGCTTTTACAGCATTCGGATTTAATCCATGAGCTTCGATACCAGCACTATAGACCTTCCACTCATCTCCAAGATGTTTTTTAGCCCAACCTTCAGCCATTTGACTGCGGCAAGAATTACCGGTACATAAAAAGTATATTGTTTTCTTTGACATGTTGATCGTCTCCTTTAATGTATAATCAATAGCCAGAAATACAAAGCTAAAAGTGTAATGAATAGTGTTGGTACAGTTAAAATGACCCCTATTTTGAAATATGTCCCCCAGGAAATCTTCACACCTTTTTGAGAAAGGACATGAAGCCATAGAAGTGTTGCTAAGGAGCCAATGGGCGTAATTTTTGGTCCTAAATCAGAACCAATGACATTTGCGTATATTAACGCTTCTCTCATCATTCCTTGTGTATCGGTGCCGGATATGGCTAATGCATCGATCATGACCGTCGGCATATTATTCATGACAGATGAAAGAATCGCTGCGATAAATCCCATACCAAGAGTCCCTGCCAATAAACCTTGATCTGCTACAGCTTGAATTACGCTTGAAAGAGCATCAGTAAGTCCTGCATTTCGCATGCCATAGACAACAACGTACATACCTATGGAAAAGAAAACGATCGCCCAGGGAGCTTCTTTTAGAACGCTTTTTGTTTGAACAGAAGGGCTTTTTTGTGCAATGACCAAGAATAAAATGGCGATCACACCAGCTATGACAGATACAGGTATAGATAAGAATTCGCTTGCAAAATAACCAATCAATAAAAAAGCTAATATATACCAAGATAATCTAAACATCTTTGGATCTTTTATTGCTTCACTCGGGTGTTTTAAATCATTCATATCATAGCGTTTAGGTATACTCTTTCTAAAGAAAAGGTACAGTACAGTGATACTCGCAAGCAATGAAAAAAGGTTTGGAACAACCATTCTGGATGCATATTCAATAAACGTAATGTTAAAATAGTCGGCTGTTACAATGTTCACTAAATTACTAACGACAAGGGGCAGTGAGGTTGTGTCTGCAATAAACCCACTCGCGATAATAAAAGGGAATACTATTTTTTCATTGAAGTTTAATGCTCTGACCATGGCTAAAACAATGGGTGTCAAAATAAGTGCTGCACCATCGTTTGCAAATAAAGCAGCGACGATTGCCCCAAGGATGGTCACATACACAAACATACGTAGCCCACTGCCTTTTGCAGCCTTTGCCATATGCAATGCTGCCCATTCAAAAAAGCCGATTCGATCAAGGATGAGTGAAATGACGATAATGGCGACAAAAGCTAAAGTCGCATTCCAAACAATGCCTGTCACGGTGATCACATCGTCTACATTCACAACACCTACGATTAATGCTAAAATAGCTCCTCCACAAGCGGACCACCCTATGGATAAATTTTTTGGCTGCCAAATAACCAGTACCAAAGTGAACAAAAATATGATTAATGATAAAACGGCAAAACTCAAACCCATCCCTCCTTACGAACAAGAAATGTTTGTTGCTTTATGTTGTATACTTTTTAAAAGGTCATCTTCTTTATTAATTTGATTTAAGATGATCCGAATCGTCTCAAATTCTGGAGACAGTGTATTGATTGAATAATAACGCCACTGCCCTTTTCTGTTCTCATGAACAAATCCAGCTTTTTTTAATTTTCGTAGATGCTGACTAATCGCTGGTTGACTCATTTCGAACATATCTACCAGTTCACAAACACAATATTCTTTCTCCAAAAACAATTTCATCATGATCAGTCTTGTTTGATCACTGAGTGTTTTTAAACAATTCGACATATGTGTCACACCAATTGAAACATCTGTAGTCACAATGATTCCCCCTCTTTTCAACTCCTTCAATAGTATATAACTGAAAACTTATATAATCAATTGATTATATGAATTCAAACAAAAATTGATTCGTGTGAAAATGATTGATTTAAATACCGACTTCTCTTCTTCAAATGAAACCACATAGTTATTTAAATAGCCCAGTTCTCTATATTGGCAAAAAAGGTGTTGATAAAAACAAAAGACAGAGGTCTTGTGCCTTTTATCATTCGAGTGAAATTAAATAATCAAGAAGAAAAAACTTACGAGGCAAAGACGGTTATACATGCCACTGGTACGTGGAAAAACCCTAACCCAATAAATGCTGAAGGGATTATGACAGAAAATGAAAAAAGAGTTGCTAATCGAATGGCATTCCTGATATTTTAAATCGCGATCTGACTCGGTATCAGAATTGCATTGGGCATTCTGCTGTTAACACTTTGCTAGAGCTGCCAAAGCTAAAAGAGACATCAAAAAGCACAGAAATGATATGGATTTTAAGAAAGCAGGATATTAGTGAGGTATTAAGAGGAGAAAACAATGATCAATTGCCTGTAAGAGGTCAACTAGATGGAAAGGACCCTTCTTGGTGTCCTTTGATCAGAAGGAGAAAGAGGGTCCATTAATAAAAATACAGTTATTGTTTCAACTAATTAAAGGACCCTTGTTCTTGTCTTGGTACAAATTAGATAGGTCATAAAGGTTTTTGGGGTAATTCCATTATTTGAATCTCCATCCCCCATGAAGTTGTGATATAGAAAAATCCAAGAGGGCTCAGCTCTCTAACTTTAACATCAGACTGTTCTGCAAAATATTTTAAAGCTTCTTCTATATCGGTAACTGTAATAGCTAGATGAGCTACACCGATATCACTGGGTTTTAGGTGAACATTCTGTTGATCTGGCGTCGACCATTGAACCAGTTCGATCTTTCTACCGCCATATTGCAAAAATGCCGCCCCTTCTACAACTGACTGTTCGTGAACCCCAAAGTATCTTTTTAAACTATCGTCCTCAAACTGCATCCGTCTTGGCCGGAACAAGACTTCAAAACCCAAAATATGAGTGAAGAATTCAACTGCTACTTCGATATCGGGTACTACAAATCCTGAATGCTCGATTGTGCCTTGGAAAATTGTATTTTTCATATCGCTAAACCCCTTTGATTTTTGGAAGTAAATGTTTCATTATAAAGTGGTATTTAAAGTAGCTATATCAATCTTTTGTGATTTCTATATCTTTTTTGAATATCCATTAAAATTTACATGTTCCATCTGAACAATATTCATCGAGCGACGACTCTAATTTATGCTCTTCAACCTTACGATTCCCGTACTCTTCTTTCCATACCTGTTGTAATGTTTCTAAAAACACTTCGCTAGGTTGTGCTCCTGAGATGACATATTTATCATTCACAACGTAAAAGGGCACGCCCTGAATCCCAATTTTTGATCCCTCGGCTCTATCAGCTGCAATATTCTCGCTATATTGATCATTTGCTAAAACATCCAAGGCTTCGTTGCCATCAAGACCTATTTCACTTGTAAGTTGAGCAAGTGTTGCGTGATCACCGATATCTAGTGAATCCGTGAAATGAGCTTTCAAAATACGCTCCATAAACTCCCGTATCTTCCCTTTCTCTTTTGCATAATAAGAAAGACGAAGTGCATCATATGAATTCGTAGGAATCATTGTATCAAATTGATAATCTAACCCAATCTCTTTTGCTTTCTGTTTCAATTGATTGTTTCTTGCTTTTGCTTTTTCATATGGAATACCATGCTTGGAAGATGCTACTTGATGGATATCCATTCCTGTATTTTTTTTCGCATATGGATCTAATTGAAAATGACGAAATAAGACTTCGACCTCTTCTTTATGTTCAAACTGTTCTAACCCTATTTCAAATTGACGTTTGCCAATATAACAAAACGGACAAACAAAATCAGACCAAATTTCTACTTTCATCATATGTTCCCCCTTTATGATTTTGATGAATGTATTTTGTCTATTCTTCTTTATTACGCTTTTGAACGTGCGAGGTGGGATGATGTTAATTAAAATCTTTTTAACTAATCCCACCAAAGCTTTTTTTAAAACGTTCGTGCTACCTCTTTTGCTTTTTCAATTGTTGAAGTAACAATTTCTTCTTCTTTAGTTGGATCATAGTCAATACCTTCAACAAAAATCGTTGGTTCCACTTCAATTCCTACAAACTTTAGCGCACCTCTTACGTAAGAATCAGAATGTTCCATTCCAATTGCCTGCGAATAAAATCCTCCCATTCCATGAATATGGATTGCTTTTTTCCCTTTCATCAATCCTTCTGGACCTTCTGATGTATATTTAAACGTTTTTCCAGCACTCATGATTGTATCAAAATAGGCTTTTAATAAAGGTTGGATTCCTAAATTCCACATTGAAGACTGAATGATGTATTTATCTGCTTCCATAAATTGCTTTGTGAATGCATTCACTGCTTCTATTTTTTGTGCTTCAACATCTGTTAGCACTTCCCCACTTCTTAACTTCTTTTGTCCAGTTAAAAAATCAGCATCGATTAATGGCACATTTGCATAATAGACATCTACTTCTATTATTTCATCTGTTGGATTTACTTCCTTATATTCATTGATAAATGCTCTAGCAACTTGCGTACTTCTTGATTGTTCCTCACTTTGAGGTGTTCCTTTAACAAATAATACTTTTGACATGATCATTTCCCCTTTATGATTTTGATTTTGAATACTTATAAAAAGAATTCACACGCAATGTTTTGGTATGACTCTAAATGATTCCTATAATTTCTGCTGAATCAACAACCTCATACAAAAAGCTGATTTAATCATTATAAACAATGGGCATTTTTCCGATTAATTGGTGTTGCCTAGCAGCGTCATACATGAGTTTAGCGACATTTTCCCTAGATACGGACATTTTAGCTGGCTGATCGCCGAATGAATAACCGTAAGATTGCCCGTTGTATTTGATATTAGGATTAATGATTCGAACGACTGTCCAATCCAGGTTCGATTCTTTAATCAGTTCTCCTATCTTCTTCATTTCGGCATAACCATTTGGCATGAGAAGTTTAGGCAATATTCTTGGCAATATCGTCGATAAGCTTTTCTTATCGTCTTCAGATTGCAAGGCTGGCGTCGCGAGTGTAATCAACCTTTTTTTGGTGAACTTCTTCATCGCTTTGACAATTCGGTTATGTCCGTCGGCGATCGGTGTACCTTTTTGTTTTCGAGACAAATCAATGCCGGGACCTAAGGTGCTTATCACGACATCAGCTTCTGAAACTGCCGTTTCAATAGCTGAAGTGTTCGTTAGTTCACCCGTTACAATGCGTAAATTCGAATGCTTTTGCTTGATTTTCTCAGGGTTTCTAACATATACCGTAACGATATCTCCGTTTTCTAATGCAAACTGTGTTAAAAGTTGACCGATTGCACCAGTTGCACCAAAAATAGTGATGTTCATGGTCGTCTATCTCCTTTTGTTATTCAGAATGATCACAATGATTTCCTTGATCAAAAATCTTTCGTAATAACATGTGTTATTTAAGCAACGCGCGTTGTATAATTGATGATAAGATGAAAAAGAATAATAAACAATAACCAAAATAGCCAATATGTAGTTTACGCAACACTTCTAATGTATTGTCGTTTTTAGACAAGATGATGAACCCTAAAAGGAGAAGAAAAAATGATTATGCCAAAAAAAGATCCGAGAATACTTCGTACAAGACAATTGATTGTAGACTCTTTTCTTTCGTTAGCTAGTGAAAAAGATTTCAACCATATAACGGTACGTGATATCACAGAAAAGGCTACTATTAACCGGGCTACATTTTATGCGCACTTTGACGATAAATTTGATTTGTTACATTCTACAATCACCAATACATTTACAGACAAATTGAAAAAAAGAATCAATGATCACGATGCATTCAATGAAAAAGTCATTGCAAATATTTTTCTAGCCATGTGTGATCACCATAAAGAGATAAGCGACCTATGTCCCAAAGGTTATCATTCTTTAGGAACTATTATCGAAAGTAAAATTAAAGAGGAGTTACAGAAACTAATAGCTGATCTTATGCTAAAAGGAACTAAAAACATCATCGAATTCGAGGATAAACAAATGGTAACAACCCTATCTACTATGCTAAGTTGGGGGATATACGGAGCTGCATACACATGGAATAAGGATGGAAGACTTATTTCATCAGAAGAGCTAGTGACTAAGACCCTGCCTATCTTTAAAAATGGCATGAGTCAGTATTATCTTTAATGAAAATGATGTTAACAATCTGCTTGAGCCGGCAGTGCTATAAAAAATATTAAAAAAACACAGAAATGGTATGGGTTTAAATAATGGGGTATTTGGAGGAGATCAAGAGGTCAATTAGGCAGGCTCGATTTGTTGTTGCTTAAATGACAAAACTTCTACGACCTTCTCAATAAATTAAATCGGTCGTAGAAGATGGCCCTTATTTGTTGTACTGTAAATCAAATATTCTGGGATATTTCTTTTAAGAATTGCTTTCTCTTTTCATCTGTTGTTAAATTCACTCTAGAAAAATGAATCCATTTCGTGGATTCATTTTTCAATCCCAAATCTGCTAGCGTTCTGTTAATAAAAACGCTTTGAATGGCATTTCCAGCTTCAGATTCTATATACTTTTTATCTGTAGTTGATGTTGAGATCACGGTTGTTTTTTTTATATTTGTTAATAAACCTTTTAAAGTACCAGTATTTTGATCTTCAATGAATGCGAAACCGCTTAACATCACTTTATCAATAAATCCTTTTAAAATAGCAGGTAGATCCCACCACCAGACTGGGAATATAAATACCAATTCTGTTGACTGTTTTAATTTTTCTTGATAATCCTTCACTAATAGATAAGGCGTTTCTCCTTTATGAAAATGCTTTAATTCTTCAGCTGTAAAAACAGGATTAAATCCATCTTTATATAAATCGATTACTTGAAACGGTTCTCTCTTTGTTTCTAATTTTTCTGTTATGGAAGTCAAAATGGCATGATTATAGCTTCCATCCCAAGGATGTGCATAGACAATCGTTTTCATTATTCATTCACCCTTTTTCTGAGTTTTGTATCATTTTTTGATGTACATTCATTTTATTATGTGCTATAACATACTACAAGTACGGTAATCAAAGTGCGATACTAATCCAAAGGAGAGTATAAAATGAATGAGGAGTCCTTCCAGACGAAAGCTGAGCTAAAAGATACTGGTTTTGGGTATACTTTGTCATTAATTGGTGGGAAATATAAAATGCCAGTTCTGTATGCTTTATATTCAAACGATGGTCCTGTCCGCTATAATCAGCTGAAACGTAAGCTCGGAACGATTTCTTTTAAAACATTAACCAATACACTAAAAGAGCTTGAAGCGGATCACTTAATTCATCGTAAAGAATATCCCCAAGTGCCTCCAAAAGTAGAATATAGTTTATCTGAAAAGGGTTTATCACTGATGCCTGTATTAGATGAGATATGTTATTGGGGAGAGGAACAAATGAAAAATAATTAGGTAGAGTGGAAAGAAAGCTACTACGGTTTAAACATGCTTTCTAAAGTAGCTTTCTTCTCATCTTATATCAATCCGATTGGCTCATTTTGTTGATGCGCTAACTCCATTCCTTCTGCCAGATAGAGAGCGTTCTTCTTATCTATATCATCATCAGGCCAATTGTGGATCAGTTGACGTAATCTAACTGCAACGGTCTTACAAACATCTGGCATTAAGTAACTATCAGAATCCGAAAGATTCAGCAAAGGAATGATGTCATCTGTATAGTTCTCAAATGGTATGTCCCCGCCAAAACCCTCCATATCATCTAAATTCATTTCGCAAATATTACTCCTGATTGAACCTATAATAGGACAACGAGGCACGCAACGCTCTATTCTACCAGAGTCCTAAGGTTATTTTGATTTAATCCCTGCACCACAAAGAGGAATGATGATGGTTTCTTCTGATTCCTTTTGATATTTCATGTAGCCAGCAAAATTGATGGCAGATGTCACTTCGACATAAAATCCTTTCTCACTCAGTTTAGAGCGTGCATGTAGAATTTCTTCTTCTTCAATATCAATGAACGTACCATTCGTCTTGTATACAGCTTCTAAAATTTGTTTAGAACGCGCTGGGGCAGCAATAGCGATCCCTTCTGCTACAGTCCCTTTATTTATCACAGGTGTTGCTGATTCCTCCGCATGTTGAAAAGCTTTCACAAGTGGTGCGCAGTTCTTTGCTTGTACGGCAATAATTTTCGGTATTTTATGAATGAGACCATTTTCGAATAACTCTCTAAAGCCATAATACGCACCGAGCAGCAGAGTGCCGTTTCCAACCGGAATGATTAAAGCATCCGGTGCCCCTTTTAATTGTTCGTAGATTTCATAGGCGTATGTTTTTGTACCTTCGAAAAAATAAGGGTTATAGACATGGCTTGCATAAAAAACATTTTCTTCGTCTACTGCCTTTTGGGCCGCAGCTGCAATGTCCTCTCGTGTACCATGAATTTCTTTAATCGTTGCTCCGTGGGCTTTGATTTGAGCGACTTTTTTAGGTGATGTTTTATCACTTAGATAGATGTCACAGGCAATACCACAACGCGCCGCATACGAAGCAATTGCCGTTCCTGCATTCCCGCTGCTATCAGCAATGACTTTTGTTACCCCTAATTCCTTAGCTTTTGTCATTAACACAGCTGCTCCACGGTCTTTAAATGATAGTGTAGGCATCATATAATCAACTTTTACATAAGTGTTTGGTTCATTAGGATCTAGAACGATTAAAAGAGATTGGCCCTCGCCCATTGTCACAGTTTCCCACGTCTTAGAACCTTTTGGAAATGGCATGGTTTCAACATAACGCCATAATGAATTTGGATAGTGATCCCAAGCTATGACGTCTATTTTCGGGGTATCTTTCACTAGATTGAATACTCCACCACAATCACATTTCCATAGAGTTGGTGTCATCTCATATTTTTTCCCGCAATCGTTACAACTTAATTGATTCATTCTTCATCTGCCCCTTTGAATATTTTTTTATACAAAATATAATTTTTTATATAGGGTGGTCAAAAAAATATTCTAAACATATGCAATGGCATCCATTTCAATTTTGAAACCAAAATGTAATTCATTCGTTGGTACAATCGTACGTGCTGGTTTATGTTCACCGAAAAATTCGGTATAAACCGCATCTACTTTGTCCCATAATTCAATATCTGAAATGTATAATGTCATGCGCAAAATCTTTTCTTTTTTACTTCCAGCAGCCTCTACAATCATCTCTACATTCTTAAGCGCTTGTAATGTCTCTTTTTCAATGGGGCCGAACTCTTTTTCTGTCGTTTCAGGATTGATGGCAAATTGTCCCGACACATAGACCGTGTTTTGATGAATGGTTGCGAATGCATAGTGTCCGTTTGATTTTAGATTTCCTACCTCGAGTACGCTTTCCATTTTGACACTCCTTACCTCGATTTATTTTTGATTTCATCCAAATAGCTATAGACGGTTACTTTGGAAATGCCTAACATAGATGCGACCTTCTCAACAGATCCTTTCATTAAAAAAATGCCCTTTTCATCCATGAATTTGATTAGTTCAATTTTTTCATGACGTTTCATAACTGGATGAACACTGTTTTGAATGATTTGTTGAATCAATTGATCTACTATTTCTTCCACATTTTCAAGATCATCATTTGATGTTGTTTCTTTTTCTTGAGCTTCCACTTGTGTAGAAAGAAAAGTATCCATAAATTGCTGCATTTGATTCAGTGCTTCAACATCAAAATTGATACAGAAAGCACCGATCACTTTTTGCTTTGAATCACGTATTAATGAAGTCGAAGAACGAATCGTACGCTTATCTTCTGTTATAAATGTATAACCAGCCAGATAATCTTCTTTAAAATCTTCTGATTGTAATACAGTCTTGACTAGATGATCAAATGATTGGCCGATTTCTCTTCCTGTCACATGGTTATTTACTGTAAACATGACAGATGCTTGAGGATTCGTTAAATCATGAATCACCACTTCACAATTTGGTCCAAACATTTTTGCAGTAGATTTTGCTAAAGGAATATAACTCTCTAATAACTTTTTAATATGTTCCATGCCTAAGCACCTCATTTTTTTATTCCACTAGATTATATAATTTTTTATATATAAAAACAATATATAGATTTATTTATATATTGTAATGCTCACAAGATCATAAAACGTTTGTTTCACGATTGTGTTTTAATGAAAAGAAACCAATCGCTCACCAGCATATGATACACTCCATTTAGGATGGTTAAAGGTTGTCAAATCATAACAATGATACTTGGATCAGTAGATCTCCATTGTTCTCACTCTAAGTTAAGAGGTGTTTCTATGAATAAATTATTGGCCATGTTGATATTAGGATTGAGCTTTAGTGGTGCCGCGCTCATTCTTTCAGTCCCTTTGTTATTCAAATCCAAACTAGACCAAACTGAGCTGATGTTTGCTGCTGGATCATTGGGCGCTTTCGCAGTATTTGCTGTCTCATGCCTAGTTCTTCGAAAACGATTCAAGCGCTTGACTAAGTGACATCGTAATGATCACCTATCAGCTTCATAAAGCTCGATAAAATCGTTACCTGATTCAATCCATCTTTTTGAGGTTTGTTAAGGCGTTTGAACGTTTTAAAATGAAACAAAAATAAGCCATTGATCCAGCATGGCTTATCAAATACACTCATCTATTGAAATCAAGATAGTGGCGACAAAAACTGATGTTAGAAAGACAATCGTATCCCTGGTTTTGGATTTACCGGATATATGGGTTAAACGTAAATATAAATTATTATGCATCCATTCAAAGCTTATGATCATAGGAACTCTTGTCACCGAGGGTATTGGAATATTATTTATATTTATAATGGAGTTTGTAATCCTCATACTTTAGGTCCAATTAATACTTCATGATGTGTAAACTAAAGTGGTGAACATACCACCAGCTCCATCGGTAAGGTTATTAGAAATATGATGTGAAATATGGCAATGAAAAGGCCATACACCTGGATTATAGGCTTTAAATAAGACATCCCAAGTTTCACCAGCAGCCACTAATATTGTGTTTTTTAACAATCTATTATGATCAGGAATTGGATTACCGTCTGCTTTTTCAACTAAAAATTGATGCCCATGAATATGCATTGGATGATGGTTGATTTGTATCGCTCCTAATCTCAAGCGTACAATATCACCATATTTAATTGGCATAGGTGATGTAGAAGGGAAGCATTTTCCATTAATAGTAAACATGTTGAAGTCCATGGCAAAAGGCTTTAAATCATATTGACCTGGCTCTACTTTTTCCCCTTTTTCTAAACCATCAAGGCTCCATTCCTGCATTAACATTAGATAATCTTTATTAATATGTCTTTCCTTCGGGTCTAGTATGACAAAACCTCCTAGTAATCCTAGCATGTCTTGCTTTGCTACATTAACGTGCGAATGATACATATGTGTGCCAGGAGGATTTGTTATCCTAAAATGATAATCATAATAATGACCTGGTTCTATTCTAGGAGATGCCTCCACATCTGGGACACCGTCCATCACATTTGGAACATCTAAGCCATGCCAATGAATACTTGTAGATTCTGGTAGGTGGTTAATGACTCTTATACTGATGTAGTCATCTGGATATACTTGAATAGTTGGTCCGGGTATACTCCCGTTGTATCCCCACCCTTTAATAAAAACACCAGGAAGTATTTCTTGACTTACAGGTTCAGCTACTAATTCGAAAAATTTAATACCATTTCTAAAGCTATATTCAAGCGCAGGAATATCTGGTGTTGTTACCATTTAAACACCTCATTAATAGATTGTTTATACAATGAAGAATAATACATTATATTAAAGGCTGTTTTATTTCATGACCAATTTAAAGGTTGTGACGCTGTTTTAGGAAGCAGTATGTATTTCTCTGATAAATTAAAAAGTGTATAAATTTTGGAACCAGACATACTATAAGAAAAAAATGCAGAAGGGATCATCATGATGGATGTAACATTAATTTGGAAAACACTTTTAATATTTATTGTCGGAACAATTATCTTAAGAATTGGTGGAAGAAGAACAATTTCTCAAATGACGATTCCCCAAACAGTTATGATGGTTGCTATCGGTACCTTATTAATCCAACCCGTCGCTAGTCAGAGCCTTTGGAGTACTTTTGGTATAGCTGGATTATTAGTGCTTTGTCTAATTATTACTGAACTTATCCAATTAAAATATGACAATGCAGAAACAGTTCTATCTGGTAAGGCTGTATTAGTGATTGAAAATGGTGAACTAATTGAGAGACATTTAAAAAAACTTAGATTACCCGTTGATAAATTAGAAGAACGATTACGACAAGCAGGAATTTCAAATATTAGTGATGTTCAATATGCTACATTAGAATCTAACGGGCAATTAGGATATACTTTAAAATCAGAAAAACAGCCTGCCACAAAGGAAGATATTCAAAACCTGATGAACCTTATTCAAAAGGGACAACTGGTCAATATCAAAAATCCATCAAAAGATCATCTTTTCACTGAAATTTTAAACGAAAATTCAGATGCTGACCTTAAACATTTACAATAGGCTCTACATTAATATTTGAATGCGATCATTGGTGTTAACAACAGCATGAAAACCTAACTCTTGGCTTGCCATGTCTGTACAGATGGCTGTCCCCCATTCAGGCGAATCCCCCCCCGCCGCAAACATAAAATAGTACTGGATAGCCCTCTTCCTTACGAGAAAGAGCCACGTCGTCGTAAAAATGCGTTTAGATATCAAATATTTAGTGACAAGCGGCTAGTCATGAAGCATTTCGTACACTTCAGGAAACATGTATGTGGTTGGAGTCTTTCCTTCACTGCTATCAGATGGATAGTACATAAATGCGGTCAGTTCTCTTTTGGATTGATCTGATGCCGTTTACTCAAAATCCATCTGGATTCCTATGTAGCTAACGATTGGTTCTGGAAATGTGTCAAACCTTTTCATTCTTTTATGCCCCTTTCATCATGAAAATGAATATCGGTTCTTTGCTGGCTGAGTATCGTATTGTGATATAATCTTGAGTCAAAGACAAGAGCTGATGGAAAATGAACTTGCTGAATGAACATCATGATGGTGAAAAATTTCTGAAGAAATGATAGGGTGATAGCGATGAGAAGACTTGAGTCTGGTATATCAGTAGACAACGAAGCTTTTCTGATGTGACCAGGTATGAAAACGAAACAATCAGCAGAACGACAATCATCAACTCAAATGTTCGTTCTCCTATTTTTTGGAGCTGTCACTTGGATCATCTTGTATTTGATACGTGTGATCTGACGAATGCGAGATTTTTTGCCGGTAGTACGATTGATCATTGTACTTTTAGTCATTCAGACTTGCGCTCTGTGGGCATTGGCAAAAACGAAGCTGTCTTCACCAATTGCGAATTTTCTTCCTGCGATATGAGGGGAATGACATTGGAGAATGCTACGTTTATCGATTGTACTTTCTCTAATTGTAGATTCAATGACCGTGTTTTACAGGCAGCGAACATCGTCAATTGTACCTTTGCTGGTAAGCTAATAGATATAACGTTTGAGGGAAATGGCAAACAAAAGCTGATCGCCAATTTTGAAAACTGCACCCTTGATGGTGTTCGTTTTTTAGGCTGTGACCTAGCGGTATGTATTCCGCCAGCATCCAAAAACCATTTATATGTTGAACATGTATCTGCACGTGTGAAAAAGGCCTTAGAGAAGATAGATGATGATCCTACTCTGTCTGATCATGATCGGAAAATACTAGTGCGGAGTCTGCGGAAGCTTGAACAAATGGAACAGTATATTTTTAACACGAAATATATGGAGAACATACATGGGGCCGCTTTTGTTGAACGCTTTTTCAGTCATCTTGGATGTAGCAAGGATCACATGTAACGTTTGCTACATCCCTTTTCCTACTTTATCTTTATGTCGTACATCAGCTTCTAGTATATTTGAGCGGAATGAGTTCTTCGATTTTCACCTTGACCAGCTCCCCATCCATATCAAGGATGACAAAACACGTTGGTCCAAAGTCTGAAATGAGCTCTCGGCAGATGCCACAAGGGCTGACTACCCTAATTCTTCTATCTTTTTCATCTGAATAAGGGTGTCTCACTGCAACGATTGTATCAAAATCTTTGTATCCATTCGATAAAGCGCTGCCAATCGCAATGGCTTCTGCACAAACAGTTACCCGTCCGATATAGGCTTCTATATGGACAGCTGATATGATTTCTCCTGTTTTCATGCGGATCGCTGCCCCTACATGATGCTTGTCATCTTCATAAAGACTGATCATCTTCTTTTTTGCTTCGTCTATTAATTCGATATCTTCATGTGATAGATCAAACGTTTTCATTTCGTTCCCCTTTCACCTCACTGCTCGTATGTATTATACCAAACATGAGGTGATGAACTAAACTTCACTCCCCTTTACTAACCAGCCAAAAGACCGTTTGTTCTGTAGTGAATGGCCATTCTGAATGTATTTCATATTCAATTGAAAAAGGCTGCTTTCAAGTAAGCAACCTTTTCCCTTATTTACATCAGAACATGTACCCTTTCTAGGTGTGAACTGAATCCCTATCGATTGATCGCTTGAATGATTTTCTTCAGAGCATCTGCCGCTTCTGGAATTGGCATGACAACAAACACATGCAGCATTTCAGGATAAACAAAGGTTTTGATGTCCATTCCTTGTGCTGTTAATTTTTCATCAAGCTTGATGGCATCTGGATATAACATATCATGTGTTCCAATGAAATGAGTGATCTTCGCTAGTCCTTTGAAGTCGCCGTATATGGGACTGATCAATGGATCTGTGAGACTTTGATCAGCTGCCCACAATTTTGTGATGACTTCCATTCCTTCATGACCTAGAATCGGGTCCTTTTTTGCATATTCAAAAATGAGAGGGTTGCTCATACTCATATCAACACACGCAGATAGTAACACGATATCCTTTGGCTGCGGCAGATCTTCCTTCTTTAAAAGGTGCGCAAGACCAAGTGAGATGTTTCCGCCAGCTGAATCTCCCATGATCGTCAATTGATTGGCACTTCCGGCAGTTTTCAGAAGGTCTTTATATAGGTTAAGCATTTTCGGATACGTATCCTGGTTGCTATAATGAGGTACTTTTGGGTAAATAGGAGCGACTACTTTCGCACCTAGTGATTGCGCCATTTTATCCATGAACCACCAATGGACATTCAAAGGCTGATTTGTCCACGCGCCACCATGTAGATAGAGAATGACTTTTTGATTTTGTGATGCTTGTTCATTCAATGTGAAAACTTGCATGCCTTCGAAAGTCTGCTCTTGTACCTCACTGATTAAATTCACATCATCCCCAATGGCATAAGGCTGCGTATTTTCAATTCCTTTTTGCTCAAGAAATTTTTTTGTCTGTTCGATACTAGAAAAACTCTCTTTATTACTTTGCGAAGCGAATAATGTTTCAAATTGAATACTTTCTTTAGAACGTTCACCATGATACATTTCTACACTCATTTTTTTCTCTCCTTCACCCAATAGGTTTATTGATCATCCTGCTTCGGAACACGAAATGATTCCAAGTAGACTTGTACTTTTTTTTCAGGGGTTTTTAATAAGTTAGATAAAAGGTCTTGAATGAGACGAAGGCTTTTAATTTTCTTTTCAATTTCTTCATGTTTAAGATGGACAATTTGTCTTAGGGTATCAAGGTCTATGTCTTGACTTAGCATGTCCATAATTTCAGCTATTTCCTTTAATGAATAACCGAGCGTTTTCGCATCTTTGATCAATTGAATTTTCACAACATAGTCGTCTGTATAGAATCTGTAACCGTTTGAACGTCGTCTTGGAGCAGGTAATATGTTGTGCTCTTCATAGTAACGAATTGCGGCAGGACTTACTCCTGTTTTTTTGGCAAGTTCTCCTCTAGTCATCAACTCCATCGTTACTCCTTTTTTATTATTTTGTTTTACTATATGTACATTATAAAGGTTGAACTATACTTCAAGGTCAAGGTGAAACATTTTTCGGCCAACTTTTGTTATCAAATGATTGTAGCAAAGAGATCTCTAGTGCTTGCTATGACATAATTGAGGTTACTTTTTGGGTAAACAAAAAAACACCATCGCACCCGGCCAAATAAGGCGGATGCAATGGTGTCATCATCATTCCATCTGGATTATGATAAATCTTCCCCATTTGTTGCAATCACTTTTTTGTACCAGTAGAAGGAATCTTTTTTGTAACGATTTAATGAACCATTCCCTCTGTCGTCTTGATCTACATAGATCAAACCATAGCGCTTACTCATTTGAGATGTTCCGCAGCTAATTAAGTCAATACAACCCCATGGTGTATACCCCATTAAGTCGACACCTTCTTTGACTGCTTCTTTCATCTGTTCAATATGTTGTTTTAAATAATCAATTCGATAATCGTCGTGAATTTCTTTGTCTGTTGTCAATGTATCTCTTGCGCCAAGTCCGTTTTCACAAACAAATAAAGGTTTTTGGTATCTGTCATACAATTTAATTAATGAAATGCGCAGACCCATTGGATCAATTGGCCAATCCCATTGTGATAACTCCAAATGCTCATTTTTAATTGGACTATCAAATGTACCCGCTAGCTCGGCTGCATCTTCTCGGGCTTCTGCTACGTGGGACATATAGTAGCTGATCGCCACAAAATCAACGATGCCCTCTTTCAAAATTTGCTCATCCTGCTCTTCGATATCAAGTTTGATGTCGTTGTCAGCAAAATATTTCACCATGTATGTTGGATATTCACCTCTAGCTTGAACATCCGGATAGAACATATTCAATTGGTTCGATTTTACCGCTTGCAACTGGTCCTCTGGTTTCGTTGTTTTTGCATAGGCTTCAATTTGGTTTATCATACAGCCAATTTGGACATTTGGAATGATTTCTTTTGCAGCCTTCACTGTGAGAGCGCTGGCGATAAATTGGTGATGTGATGCTTGATACGCAGCCTGTAATTTATGGTCTACTAGGTCCTCTAAAATTCCAGCACCGGTGTAAAGGCTGTTGAGGTTCATATTCATTTCATTGAATGTAATCCAATACTTCACTTTATTTTTATATCTTTCTAAAATGGCACGGGCATATTTTTCAAACAACGGGACAAGCTCTCTACTCATCCAGCCATTATATTTCTCTGTTAAAGTAATCGGCATTTCGTAATGAGACATCGTGACTAGCGGTTCAATTCCATATTTCGCACACTCATCAAATACGTTATCGTAAAAAGCCAATCCTTCTTCGTTCGGCTTGTCTTCTAAACCAGTTGGAAAGATTCTTGCCCATGAAATAGACAAGCGAAACACTTTAAAGCCCATCTCTGCAAATAGTGCAATATCCTCTTCATATCGATGGTAAAAATCGATTCCGCGTCTTTTCGGAAAATCAAATTCATCGGGTTGTTCCTTGTATCTTGTTAATTCAGCTGAACTCACATCGAAAGTAAAGTTGTTCACTTTTCCTTTTTCATAAGGATCTTTATATGCAGCAAAGTCTGACGTCGACAGGCCCTTGCCACCTTCTAAGTATGCGCCCTCTATTTGATTGGCAGCAGTTGCGCCACCCCATAAAAAATCATCTGAAAATCCTTTTTTTAATTCTTTCATTTCAATCATCCCTTCTCTTTATATTAGTGAATAAGCATTAAGAGCTTATTTTGACCTGCGGTGACATGAGCGTCACCTGTATGAATCACATCAAGATATTGCGTTGAATTTGTGACGATAATAGGTGTCACTACATCTAAATGGTTTGATTGAATGCCTTCTATATCAAACGATAATAAATGATCCCCCGTCTTTATCTTATCGCCCTCTTTTACCAGTACATCAAAGAATTGGCCGTTTAGGCTGACCGTATCAATCCCCACGTGGATCAATAATTCAATCCCATCATCTGAAACGAGTCCGATGGCATGTTTAGTAGGTGTAACAGTCACTACTTTTCCTGAGAACGGTGCTTGTACCACCCCCTTATCAGGCAAAATTGCGACTCCCTTCCCCATCATTTCACTTGAGAACACGGAATCATTCACTTCAGATAAAGGAATGACCTTTCCACTCATAGGTGCTTGAACTTCATAAGGGTTTGTTTGCTTAGACATTTGTTGATTCTCTGTACTCTCAGTGTGATTTGGCTTTTCTGCAGCTTGCTCGTTAAAAGCCGTTACAGACTCCTGAAATCCAAGGAGAATGGTGATGAGAAGTGACACGATGAAGCTAAGGGCGATTCCAATCAGAGCCAGCTGAAAATTATTTGTCCCTTTCATAATGTAAGTTGGCAGTGAAGTAATGCCTGGGATCGAAAAGGCTGTCGTTTTAACTGAAAATAAACCGTAAAAACATCCACCGACTGCGCCGCCAATTAATGAAGCATAAAAAGGTTTTTTTAGTCTAAGTGTGACTCCATAAATGGCTGGTTCTGTGATCCCGAAGAAACTAGGAAGCAATGTTGAAAGCGCTAAAGACCTTGTTTCTACCCGCTTGGTGCGGATGATGACACCTAACACAGCGCCTGCTTGTGCCATATTCGCAATGAAATTCATTGGAAGCAGCATGATATCGTAACCCACTTTTTCAAAGCTGGCTAACGTGCTTGGGAAGAATGCGTAATGCATTCCAGTTAACACAATGAGTGGCATAAGGCCCCCCATTAATAAACCGGCAATCGGACCAGCGAAATTGAACAATGAAGTGAAAAAGATTTCTAAATATTGCCCAGAAACGTTCCCAATAGGAGCGATAAAAGCCAGTGTAAGAGGAGCCGTGATCATCAGGCTCAGTACCGGTGTAAATACGATACTTAAGGATTTTGGGATCGCTTTTGTTATCCACTTATCGACAAAACTTAGTAATAGCACACCTAAAATAATTGGTAATACAGAAGATGTGTAATTATTTAGTGGAATACTTAACCCTAAAAAATTTAACGGATCTGCTCCTTTTGCTGCACCTTCGATCATCGTTGGATATAGTAAAATCCCTGCTAATGCGAGCGCAAGAGATTCTCGCGTTTTAAATTTCTTCGCTGCCGAATAAGCAATGAGGAAAGGTAAAAAGTAAAAGACAGCATTTGAAAAAATTTGAAGTACTTGATAGGTAGAACTTGTCTCCGTCAGCCAGCCTAAGCTAACGAACAGTGCCATGATCCCTTTGATCAATCCACTACCAACAATCGCTGGCAAAATAGGTGTGAAAATCCCGCTGATCACATCGAATACGACTTCAATTGGGTTCATCTTTGACGTGTTTTTAACAGGAGCAGAATTATTGCTACTATGACCGGCCAGATGATCGATTTCCTCATAAACCTCTGCTACCTTTGCTCCAATAATGACTTGGAACTGTCCACTTTGGAATTGAGCACCTAAAACACCATCTAATGTTTTCAGCTCATCTACTTTTACCTGACTTTCATCGTTGAGATTAAATCTTAGCCGTGTGATACAATGCCAACTTTGAGATATATTTTCGGTTCCACCGATTAATTTCACAATTTTTCCAGCCAATTCTTTGTTTTCCATGCTTTCACCCCTTCATTTTCACAAAAAAAACCTAAACAAAATCCACCATAGAAAAGATCATTCTTTCTCATGGAGATTTGTTTAGGTTAATGCTTTTTCATAACACGCCTAAAAGAAATCATTTATTTTTTTGGTGTTCCTTTGTGATTCTCTCAATATGGATGACTAAAAAAACAAGTTCGTCTTCTGTCACATTCCAATTGAATTCTCGTTTTAACATTTCTTTGATGATCAATCCGCAGGCATAACTCTTCATATAACGATCCTGTATTAATTCTTTTAACGAGTCATCCATCTGCTGCGGTGGTTGATTGGTTTCCTGCCTGACAATAAAATATCTCAAGTGGGTAATAAACCTCGAATAATTAATGGATGATTTATCCAATATCATCTCGAAAATATTTTGAATGATTTTGACGATTTCTTTCGTCAGGTGAGTCATCTTAATGGTGTCTCCCATAGACTGACCATCTATTTGAGCGTTTACAAAATGCAGGGCAATGAGTGAAGCTTCAGTATCTTCAAAAGAAATGCCCATCATCTTTTGAATAATTGTCAGTGCTTTTTTCCCGACTTGATATTCTTGAAAATAGAGATGTGGAATTTCCCACACAATGGGGTTTTCATACGCCATTTTTTCTTCGTGCCTTTGAATAGCGAAGGTGAGATGATCGGATAGCGAAAAGAGCGCGCTGGAACCTAACTTCTTATTCAACATCTCTTCGCCTACGCGAATGATTTTTTCAGTTAATAAAAGGATATCAGTTGGGATAGCGGCAAGTTGAGATTCTAATGGAGACGTCTGATCAGAATAAAATGTCTTACTGACAGCGCTCTCATCAAGTGTATCACCTTTCTTCTTTTTAAAACCTATTCCTGTTCCAAACACAACGACTTCATTTTGAGCCTCTGTTAGAGCTAATACGATATTATTATTTAAAACTTTAACGACGGTGAACATCCTCATCCCACCTTACCTAAAATGCTAAAAAAAGCATAAAAAAACACCAAAATCTCAGCAAACAACGTACAAATGTACAATCTGTTTACCTGACTTGGTGGTGCCTGATCATATCAGTAACACTCCTGCATCGGTTACGACTTTATTTTAAATAGAGGAATGACCAAAGTCAACTATTTTTTTCTGAAAAAATAGATTGAAATACCCAGAATCATTTTATCTTTCCTTGTCTTTTTAAAGTTTAACATATTTAAGGTTGCTGTAAGGTTCGGATTAATACAAGTTAAGGTTGAGGTTGTACAATGGGTTTGTAAGGAATTGAGGGATGAGTCAAATGGTCCCCTCTTCTAAATCAATCATAGAGGTGAAAAGCTTTGAGAGAAAATAAAATTTTGTCTTCATTATGTTACTTCAGTATCTTTTTTGCACCGTTTCTATTTCCGATTATCGTTTATTTCTTAGGAAAAGACGAAGTGAAATACCATGCGAAAAAATCACTATGGACACATATTATTCCTTATTTGATTTTCGGTCTTGGTATTGCCGGTTCAGGTTTACTTGGCATGAACGATATCAGTCATGCTGGTCCGTTCTTAATTGCAACGTATGCTGTGACATTCCTTGTGGCGATCTACTTCTTCATTTGGAACATTGTGAAAGGCATAAAAGTGTTTTCAGAATAAGAGTTAGAAAAAACGGTTCTGTGATTGAGCAGAACCGTTTTTTTGTATGTCCGTTTAAGCGGGTAATTGGATATCAATCGTTGTTCCTTCTCCTATCATACTTTGTATTGTCATATCTCCCCCGTGTTTTTGGATGATATCTTTTGCAATCGCCATTCCAAGGCCTGAGCCTGCATGTGTCCCTCCAGTATTCGTCCCTCTATAGTAGCGGTCAAACACTTTTTCTAGCTCTGCCTCTTCAATTCCTTTGCCGTTGTCTTGAATGGTGATGTGGGTATGTTCTTTTTGTTCAAGCTGTACAATGATTTTCACATCAGCATCATTGTGAACAAGGGCATTTAAAATGAGATTGGTGACCGCTCTTCGTATGAGGATCGTATCAATATTTAGCATAAGCTTGTCTACATTCGTTTGCAGCTCAATGGTCTGATCTGCATATCTCGAATCGTTGAGGATATCAATTAACGTTTCACGCAGCAATGGCACAATGTTCACCAGTTCTTTATGCAACATCACGTCGTTATTTTTCAGCCTTGTTGTTAAATTGAGATCCTCCATCACATCTTTGATGTACAATGATTTATTCTCTATGATGCTGGCATAATGTCTAATGTCTTGATTTGAAAGAGGATAATTTGGATCTTTCATGATTTCTGCATAGCCTTGAATAGAGGATAATGGTGTTTTAATATCATGAGAAATATGACTGATCCACTCTTCCCGCATTTGCTCTAATTTGTCTTTTTCTTTTTGGCTTGAAGCGAGCTGCTCGGATAAGTGATTGACATTATAGAACACATCTTTATATATCCCCTTCGTTGGCAGCTTCGTCGTATAATCTCCGTTTGCGAGCCGCTGAATGCCGTAAATGGCACGGCCGAGCGGTTTGATGAGTTGCCGGCTGAATAAGTATCCAATGAATAAGGCAATGATGGCATCAATCGATAATAAAATCATCGTCCCGATATTGAATTGCGATATTAATTCTTTCGTATCAAAAGAAAATAAATATTTTCCGATGGAAGGGTCCTTAAATCCGATGAAGTAGCTGTATTCTTTACCCTTTCCATTTTTCCCTCCAGCATAGATCGTCGACATCAATTGCTTATCTTTATATTTATGTAAGTTTACAATTTCTATAGGTGTGTATTTGCTCTTTAAGCCTTTAGGTGCTAGTGCATGATAGACGTCTTGTCCATTTTCGTCTAATATTTGAATCCACGCATTTTGTTGTTTTAAGGCTTGCTGTCCTTCTTTATTCACAGTGATATTTTGATTAGACAAGGTGATGTATTGTTCAAATGTTCTTGTGAAGGTTTCCGGCGTATTTTCTTCGTTTTGCTGACTGCTTGCTTGTAGTACAAGCCATATCATGAATCCAAATAAGTTAATAAAGACCGTGATAATGGTCACGATAATGACAGAGACCATGTATCTGCCTGTTAATCGCCATTTCATCTTTATGCATCCTTTACAACAAATTTATAGCCAAGCCCTTTGACCGTCACGAGAAATTCTGGTGTAGATGGGGAATGTTCTATTTTTTCCCGCAGTCTTCGTATATGAACCATTACCGTATTATCAGAACCGAAGAAATCCTCTCCCCAAACCGTTTGATAAAGCGTTTCTTTACTGATGACGCGATTCGGATGCTGCAAGAAATAAGTCATCAACATAAGTTCTTTCGGAGTGAGTTCAATTGTCGCTCCGTTTTTCGTCAGTTCGGCTTGCTGCTCGTTTAACTCAAATGGGCCTTTTTTGATCACGGGCTCCGCTTGAGAAGGCTGTAAGTAGGATGACCGTCTTAGCTGGGCTTTTACCCGGTAGGCGACTTCTTTTGGACTGAACGGTTTTGTAATGTAATCATCGCCGCCAATGGCAAGTCCTACAATTTTGTCTGATTCCTCTCCCTTTGCTGATAAAAAGATAATCGGAACATGCGAGACATCTCTGATTTGTTTGCAAATATCGTAGCCTTCTCCGTCTGGCAGCATAATATCCAGTATGACGAGATCTGGTTGTTCTTGATGAAATTGCGTGAGCCCATCACGGGCAGTTGAAGCTGTTAACACCTGGTCAATGCCTTCTCTTGTTAATACGGTATGGATTAATTCTAAAATTTCTTTTTCGTCATCTATAATCAATACTTTGCTTTGAACCTTTGGCATAATGATCACTCTCCTGAAGTCATTGTTATTATTATACCCAAAGTGTTGACGTCGTGAAAAATCAACTTTCTATTTACACAGAAAAAAGCCAATTTTCTTTTTTAATGAGAAAATTGGCTTTTCGTGTTTCTCTAGCGTTTGACCACAAATGTTGTCACACTTTGAGCAGGGAGATGAGCCCAAAATTGATTTCCTGATATGTTTAAGTCAGTTCCAGGTTGAAGGTTGCTGCTGCCGCTCGTCACCCATCTAGACGCCTGAGAAACAGAGCCATTTTGCACGACGAAGTGTTGATTGACCCCTGCATTGTTTTTATTAATCGCCACAATGACGACCTGATTGTTTCCTTTATAGGCTGAGACGAAAACATTCGGTTCAGGACTTTTCGTTGCATCAATTCTGACGAAACCTGGTCGCACAAACTTGGAGAAATGCGCCATGTTGTATCCACGCTTGCTAATCATTCCATCTTCCTTCATAGGACCGTATGATCTCCTAATGTACCACCACACATACGCCTGAAAGTCCCCTTCCACCATTGAATGGTGAATATGCTCTGATACCCCTAATGCCTCAGGCCAGCGGTCCGCTGAATTGTTATCACTATTCGGGTAGTAGACCTCTGTCATCCATAGCTCTTTCCCTGCCCCTTTTTGTTTGAAAAGAGGGTACGGAAGCTGGCTAATTTGGGTTCCGTATAGATGAGCGCCGAGAATGTCCATATTCCTTAGCGCCTGCGGATCGTTTAAGATAGGATCTGAGATATTCTTAAGGTATTGAAAGGATTCTGGTGCAATCACACGTGCATTAATGGAGCCGGCATTTTCTCTCATGAAACGCAGGATTTCTTGCGGTGTCCACCATGTCCATTCATGCGCATAATCGGGCTCGTTTTGAACAGAAATCGCATAAAGATTGACTCCGTTGTTTTTCATGTAAGTGACAAAATCATTCAGATGCTGAGCATATGCTGCGTATTGATTGTATTTAAGCCGCTTGGCAGGTGATCCATTCCGGTTAAATGTTTCAACCATACTGCTTGGAGGATTCCAAGGGGAAGCAATGACTAGAGCACCATGCTCGATCGCTCGTTTGGCCGTCGCGACTTCTCTGCTCCAATTGTTTCTGTTTTCGTCTACATAAATTCTAAGAATGGAAAACCCTAACTGATTTTGTCCATTGCCAAAGGCAGTCTCCCTTTGTGGCGCTGTCAAATCACCAATCCAAGCTGGATGGTTCATTCCGCCAAAACCACGAATCACTTGTCTTTCTGCATTAAGGTTAATGTTTGCGTCAGCTGCTGATACTTCAGCTACTCCGGGGCCTATGAACATGACAGACAGCATGGTGAAACACACCAATAAAGCAAGCATTGTTTTTTTTATACATGACATCACATACTCCACTCCTCTATCAACCTTTTGGCAACTTTATTCGTTACCTTTGAGTAAACTGCCAAGAATCAAATTGGAATAGATTTCCCCCGCCTGTTCCGGTAAAGACAAAAAATACGTTGTGCACTCCGGATGCGCCGTTAATCGCTGTTTCTATTTCCCGCCAGTTTTGTGTTCCACCGGTGGAAGGGACATTCAGTGTACCGACCAGTCTGCCGTTTGCGCTGCCAAGGCGTACTTCTATTTTCCCGCCTACTGTCGATGCGACATTGGCTTTAAATGTTCTAGCGCCATTTGAACCAAAGTCTACATTCCCTAAAGCCACCCAATCGCCATTTTGAATATTGGTGACATGCTGGTTATTCACTGGTCCTCCTGGTGCTGACGAGGCTTCTGTCAAAATGCGTCCATTCCAAGCGAATGTTTCAGCTTCAACACGTTGATATGGATTCAGATTAGATAGCTGTTTCACCCCTTCATAATTGGCTGCTACTTCTCGAAGGGAGCCATCTGCATTATGCACAAGCTTGTTAATATGTGGAGAGCGATAGCCTTTGCCACTTCCGTATAAGGCAGAGCTAACGGTTTGCGTATGATACACCACATACCACTCATTTTTAAAATTGAACACCGCATGATGGTTGTTACCGCCGCCACCAAAAAAAGCACCCGGATTTTTCAGAAAGTGTCCTTTATACGTGAAGGGTCCCATCGGACTTGAGCTCGTCATATAGCCGATTTCACCAGGTGGTTTATCGGCAGGATGTGAGCCGCCAAAATTGATGCAATAGGAATAGTAATAGGTTCCGTTATACTTATGCATCCCTGAGTCTTCAAACATAAAAGGAGCATCAATGGTGGATGCGCTACTGGCCACACTTGTCATATCAGCACCTAGCTTCAGGACTCTTGCTGTTTTAGGATTTGCCCATTGTCCCTGCGTTGGATTGGAACCGCCTGGAACGCCTCCGCCGGCATATAGATAACCAGTACCGTCATCATCTACAAATACGGCCGGATCAAAAAGCCATACAACTCCGGACATGCCAGGTGTACTTGGCGTAACGAGTGGTTTTCCAATTGGATCAGTCCATGGGCCAATCGGGCTGTCTGCTGTAAGGACTCCAATCCCTCCGCCGCTGTTAGCGAAATAAAGGAAAAATTTATCCTTTCCGTTGATCTTCTTTACCGCTGCTGATGGGGCCCATGATGCGCCTGCCCATTTGGCAATGCCTCTGCCGCCGTTTGCCCCATTTGCCCCCGCTACTGGAATCGCTCCGTGATCGGTCCAGTTGACCATATCCGCCGAAGAGATGACGAATACTCTATTCAGATTTGCAAATGAATTGTCCTTAATCGTTCCGTTGCTTTGATATTCATAGTCATCACTCGACATATAAAGGTACACTCTTCCGTTATAGGTAAGCGCAAACGGGTCTGCTCCTAAGTGATGATCAATGAGCGGGTTTGCATTTCCTACTTGCTTGGCAATAGGAGTGCTTGCCGCATTCGCTTCATATACCGGCAAACAACTCAGTACCAAAGTGAAAATCAATAAACAAACGCTGCACTTCATCCTCGTCCTCATCGTGTCATTTCCTCCTGTTTTCATCTTCCTGATATTGGGGTTTAGACCCAATTTCAAATTATGTTGATGTTTCGTGATGAAGAATGAATACAAAGAATGATTTCTCCCTGCGAATCCCTGTAAAGAGTGCGATGAAAACCCTTACTTTTTAACTAGAAGACAACAAAAAAATGCAGTCTCCATGATGGAGCTGCATTCTTCCTCAATGTTTAATAAATGTAGGCTATATATAACGAGCGGTCACCATTTTCTTTCTCGTGTAAAACTCTACTCCATCTGTTCCATTGGCGTGCAAGTCTCCGTAGAAGGAATCTTTCCAGCCGGAAAATGGGAAGAAAGCCATTGGAGCAGGAACACCAATGTTAATGCCTAACATGCCGGCTTCGATGTTTTCACGAAATTCTCTTATGCTTGAAGCGCTGTCTGTGTATAGGCAGGCACCGTTTGCGAATTTTGATTGATTGGACAGGTCGATTGCTTCTGCGAGTGATGAGACACGGACAATGGATAAGACTGGGGCAAAAATCTCGTCCTGCCAGATTTTCATTTGATTTGTGACATGATCAAAGATCGTTGGTCCGACAAAATACCCTTCTCCATTTGTTTCGTTATCTTGTCTGCCATCACGAATCAGGCTTGCGCCTTCTTCAATTCCTGATTGGATATATTGAAGAGTTCGTTCTTTATGCTCTTTCCGAATGACTGGTCCGAGAAAGACATCTTCATTTATTCCGTTTCCGATGACAAGCTGGTTGGATTCATCGACCAATTGTTGAATCAAGTCGTCTGCCACGTCTTCTTCAACTGCGACAACGGCTGCTGCCATGCAGCGTTCACCTGCTGATCCAAAAGCAGCGCCAATGATTTGTTTTGTGGCCGATTCTAAATCAGCATCTTTCAAGACGATGGAGTGATTTTTTGCACCGGCAAGTGCTTGTACACGTTTACCATGTGCTGTCCCTTTTTTATAGACGTATTCTGCGACTGGCTGAGAGCCGACAAACGAAATGGCTTTTACCTTTTCATGTTCAAGCAGACCGTTTACTACATCGTGAGCGCCGTTGACAATGTTAAGCACACCTTTTGGAAGTCCTGCTTCTTCAAATAGTTCTGCTAACCGTGCAGCAAGGATTGGCGTCCGTTCTGAAGGCTTTAAAACAAATGTATTTCCGCAAGCGATGGCAAGCGGGAACATCCAGCATGGGACCATCATCGGAAAGTTAAACGGGGTAATGCCGCCGATGACGCCAATTGGGTAGCGGTACATGCCAGACTCTAGACCAGTCGCAATATCAGGCAGTTGTTTCCCCATCATTAAGGTTGGTGCACCAGAGGCAAATTCCACACATTCAATTCCTCGCTGCACCTCTCCTTTTGCTTCTGTTACACTTTTTCCGTTTTCCAGCGTGACGAGTTCAGCTAACTCATCCCATTTCTCAACGAGTAACTGTTGGTATTTAAATAATATACGTGCGCGCCGGGGAACAGCTGTTTTAGACCAAGTGGTAAACGCTTCTTGTGCTGCTTGGACTGCATGTTCTACATCCGTTTTTGTAGAAAGCGGTACTTCTGCGATGACTTCGCCAGTAGCTGGATTATAAACAGCTTCCGTTTGGTTCGTTTCGGCGTCCACCCATTGTCCATCAATATAATTTTTCAACGTTTGTACATCTGTTTTGGTCATGTTCCCTCTCTCCTCTTTGTTTGGATTGTGATGCAATCGTGTGTTGATTTATCGTCATTGTCTCATCTAAGGGGCCTTCATCTGTATACACTCTTTGTCAAATGAAACCACAGTTTTGCTTTACGTTCTGATAAAACATGTGAAGTCTATCGCTTTCAGCTCTTTTGGTTCCGCAGATCTGTCCCCCCTTTTAGGTCGTTTTATCTGTGTGTCATGTGGCATGATCATGTTAACTAATTGATGATGTATTTTTGGTTAACTGTTGGTTAACTTTAGAAAAATCATAATATTAAAAACGCTTTCAGTCAATGATCAGTTTGTTGATCTAAAAAAACCTGATGCCAAGTGCATCAGGCTAAGACTGTTTATGTTAGTTATTTAGAAGAAATTGCGTATTGACTCGGCTCTGTATAAGCCGGGAGCATCTCCCCGTGTGCTTCAATTAATTCATTACATAGTTTAATGGTGTCATCAATTGATAATTCAGCACTTGTATGCGGGTCTAATAATGCCGCTTGGTAAATGTGTTCTTTTTTGCCGCTGATTGCAGCTTCAATCGTCATGAGCTGTGAGCTGATATTGGTCCGGTTGAGTCCAGCCAATTGTTCAGGTATCTCTCCGATATAACATGGCATGATACCGCTCCGGTCTGCAACACATGGCACTTCGACACAGGCTTTTTCAGGAAGGTTGTGAATGAGTCCTCCTGTGTTCAGTACATTTCCTCCAAATTTAAAGGGAACGTTCGTTTCAATCGCTTCAATGATACGTGAACCATATTCTTTAGAGCGCGTATGCGTGATTTGTGTGTTCCCCACAAGGTCATGTTTCATCGTATTCCAATTGTTGATTTGTTCCTCGCAGCGTCTTGGATATTCATCGAGCGGAATGTTAAACTGTCCAATCAGTTCTGGATAACGAGATTTGATAAAATACGGATGATATTCTGCATTGTGCTCTGAGGATTCGGTGACATAGTAGCCGAATTTATCCATTAGTTCAAAACGAACCATATCTGGATGCCGCGTTTTTTGTTTTTCTTTTGCTCTTGCTTTGATTTCTGGATACAAGTCTTGACCGTCCCGTTTCACTTCTAATAACCATGCCATGTGATTAATGCCGGCAATTTTTTCTTCAATGCCTTCATGGTCCATTTCAAGTGATTGAAATAAATCTTTCGTACACACCTGTACGCTATGGCAAAGACCAACCGTTTGAACCCGAGTATAACGCAGCATAGCGCCAGTCAGTGTGGCCATTGGATTCGTGTAATTTAATAATAAAGCGTGTGGACATACTTCTTCCATATCCTTTGCGAAGTCCAGCATCACGGGAATGGTTCGAAGTGAACGGAAAATACCGCCGATGCCAACCGTATCCGCAATCGTTTGTCTTAATCCATATTTTTTTGGAATCTCAAAATCAATGACAGTGCTTGGCTGATAGCCTCCCACCTGGACGGCATTGATGACATATTTCGCATTCTTTAAGGCTTCTTTCCGGTTGTGATACGACTGAATGGTCACATGTGCACCGTAGTTCTCTTTTAAGTGACGCAGCATCGTTTCTGATTCTTTCAGCCGGTTGTGGTCGATATCATATAACGCAAATTCAAAGCCGGCAAGTGCGGGAACGAACAGACAATCTCCTAATATATTTTTAGCAAACACGGTACTTCCTGCACCGATAAATGTAATTTTAGACATAGACGACACTCCTTTTTACATCAAGGTTGGATTACCCTTTAACAGAGCCTTGAGACAGCCCTGCGATAAAGTATTTTTGCAACAGTAAAAACATCGTGACCATTGGCAGCATCGCAATAAGAGCAGCGGCGCCAACGAGCTGGAGCTGGTGTTGATTTTGACCAAAGAAATTGGATAAGGCGACTGTAAGTGTATGCATCTCTTTATCTTGCAAGAAGAAGATGGCAAATTGATAGTCGTTCCAAATATACACACAGGCAATGATTAAAACAGAAGCGGTAATCGGCTTCAGCAGCGGAAAAACGACGGTGAAAAAGACTCTGAGTGTTCCCGCGCCATCAATACGAGCGGCTTCTTCAAGCTCCTTTGGAATCGTCGACCGGATAAAACCGGCATATAGAAAAATCGTCAGTGGCAAAAAAGCAGCAACATTGTTTAAAATAGCGATTTGATAAGTATTCATCATGCCAATTTGTACAACCATTTTGTATAAAGGGACAAGGGCTGTGAGCGGCGGTATGACCATAATGGCAATGAATAAGAGATACACCGCTTGATTCAGCTTTGTTCCTCTTCTTGCGAGTGGATAGGCGGCAAGTGATCCAAAGATGATGAGTAGGGCAGCCGAGCTGAACGTAATGATCACTGTATTCAAAAAGGACTGGCCAAGCTGAGCATCTGTCCATGCCATGCGAAAGTTTTCAAAATGAAGCGTTGATGGGAACAACCATTTTGAGCTAAAATCTCCTATCCTCTTTAGAGATGTCGTGACTAAAATATAAAATGGAATCAGGTGAAGCAATGTTATCAAAAGGGCGAGTAAGGAGTACCATCTTTTCTTTCGTTTATAGGCGTTATCCATCACACCTCGGTCTCCTTTCGTTTGAAATAAATGAGCGCTGCGACACTAACGACAAGGATGATAATAGCCATGAAGACACCTTGCGTCGCTGCATAGCCTGCATCCTGCCGTTTGAAATACAAATCGTACATAAAAGTCGACATCGATTGCGAGGAATCTCCGGGTCCTCCGCCAGTGAGCGCGACAATGACATCAAATAATTTAAGTCCACCGATCACATTGAGCACAACATTGATGGTGATAGATGGCATTAAAAGTGGTAATGTGATGCGCCAAAATTGCTGAAGACCTGAAGCGCCATCGAGTTGTGCTGCTTCATAATAATCTTTAGGAATGCTTTGGAGTCCTGCTAAATAAATGATCATGGCAATCCCGACGAATTGATACGTATTCACAAACACGATGATCCAAGTGTTTAGCTGCGGATTACCAAGTGCGTTCATTGGATCAAATCCAAAAAGGGTGACAACGTCGTTTAATGCGCCGCCTTGGTACGCAAAGACAAAATACCAGATATAGCCCATAGCAATCGGGCTGATCATGACGGGTAAATAGATCACCGTTCTTGTGATGGCTCTCATATTTAAACTTTGATTTAATAAGAGTGCATATCCAAGTCCAATCATATTTTGTAAGATGGTGCTCCCGATGCCGTAAAGAAGGGTATTTTTCACAACAAGCCATGTGGTTGGATCTTGCAGTAGTCGTTTGTATTGATCCAGCCCAATCCACTCATACTGTTGTGAAAAACCGTTCCAATTTGTAAAAGAGAGCTGAATCCCGTTAAAAAAGGGATAAATGATAAAGGCACTGACAACGAGAACAGCAGGCAAGTACATCCACCAAAGTGAAGAATTTTGGCTATTTTTCATCTTCTGTTTTGGAAAAGAGGTAAATGTCGCCGCCTGTTTTTCTTTTGTGATGTCACTCATTGGCTTCACTCCTGTTTCAGCATGAGCCTGCTATTGTTTTTTCAGACGCTTATATTCCTCTTCCATTTTCTTCGATAGTTGTTCCGGTGTGATGGAGCCTGCTAATAATTCTTGGCCGGTCGTTGCCATGACAGCCCACATGCCGCTCGGTAAGTATTTCCTATCAAAATATGGTTCAATCTTAATATCTTCATATTGCTCGTAAAATGTAGAATAATAGTTTTTGGCTTTGACTTCTTTTAAAGCCGTTTCAGAGGAAGTGCCCTCTGCGATTTTTTTTGCGTTTTCAGGCTTTGCTAAAAAGTCAATGAATTGTTTTGCTTCTTTTAGATGCTTTGAGTCTTTCCATGCCGCAACAGTAAAGCGTTCTCCACCAATCCAGCTTTGCTCATCTCCTTCATGAATCGCTGGTACGGGCATGGTGCCTACTTTGATCGATTGATTGAGTTCAGTCGCCTCAGGTCCTAAAGATCCTCCCACAAAGGTGAAAGCGATTTTGTTTTGTGCCATCAGCTCAGGTGCTTGGGATAGTTTCGCCGTGAGCACATCTTTGTTTAAAAGCTCTTCATCTTTCAGCTCCTTCATAAACTGTGCAAGCGGTGTATAGTGAGACCAATCAAATGATCCATTTTCAAGGTCTTTTCCGTATTGATGTTTTTGATCGGTAATGAGTAAAGGCGTTGCCAGCTCATCAAAGACTTGGGCAATATTTGAATTGTCGCCTCCTGGAATCCAGAGTGGCACCACTTCCCCGTTACTTTTTTCTTTGACAGTCTGTAAAGCACTTTTCAGTTCATCCAGTGTTTTAGGAACTTTCATGCCATATTCTTTTAATAGATTGGCATTAAAACTAAGTCCGTCTTTTGCTTGATTCAGCGGATAGGCATAGACTTTGCCATCTTTGTCTTTTAAAATTTGATCGAGTGAAGGATCGAGTTGTTTTACCCAGTCCATCTCCTTTAGATCAGCCACGTATTCGCTATATCGCAGCTTGGCCCAGCCGTGTGTATCAAATAGGTCTGGCATGTCGTTTGCGCCCATTTTGACGCGTATCATATCTTCATAGCTGTTGCCAGGGAAGTTGGCATCAATTCGGATGTTTTGATGTTCTTTTTCAAAGTCACGGATCACTTCTTCAAATGCCTTTCTCTCCCCGCTGTTGCTCATTGTAGAGAATAGAGTCAAGGTCACTTTTCCGTTTGCTTCAGACGCACCGTTATTGCCACAAGCAGACAAGATTATCGACAAAACTAGAGCTGCACACAGCATCAAATTTTTTTTATTCATCGTTTCCTCCTTTTGATCACTGAAAATTCAGACGATTATCGGTAGAATTCATGCAGTTGCGGAAACAAAAGAAGTCCATTATACTGGAATTCTATTCTTTTCAAAGAGATAAGAGAGCAATTGGGTGAACTGCATTGTTTTCAGCATGATCTGGCCATCATGCTCAGCAGCTCCCTCCCTGCTTTTTTGTCTCTTTTTTGTTTGCTGAAATGCTCGTTCACCCCCTTTCATGGATTGGGCATGTGCTGCCTCTTTGCATGAGTTTTGTTGGCACGACGACTTTTAGAGGCAGCTTTCTTCCTTCTATCCGCTCAAGCAAAAGCTTTAGACCTACTTCCCCCATTTCTTCTGTATATACTTTGACCGTTGTGAGCGGCGGGCTTGAAAAAGAAGCGGCTTCGATATCATTAAACCCCACGATTGAGACATCTTGAGGTACACGAAGACCGGCTTCATGTAGCGCACGCATAGCGCCTATTGCCATAGAGTCACTTCCCATAAAAAAGGCTTCTGGAAGATTTCCTTTCTGAATGGCTTTTTGCATAAGCGAGTAGCCTTCTTGCATCGAATATTCGCCTATGTGGATGTCATTCATATGAAGAGTTCCCGCTTCTTGCATTCTTTTGATAAACGTTGTTTGTCTTTCGTCCTCAATCACAGCATTTCCTTCGAAATAATGCTCCCTCTCTTTCCCGCCAATATAGCCTAGATGTGTGTAGCCGAGAGATTGCAGATGACGAATGGCACGATCTGCCGCTCTGACAAAATCCACATGTACACAATCATACAAATCTTCATCCGCATAATGATTGATAAAAACGATATGTTCCATTCGGTTTGTCATCTTTTCAACCGTATCAGGGCTGATTCGTCCAATGACAATCAAACCGTCAATATCCTTTAGTATCGCCCCTTTATCCATGTTTCTTAGGCGAAAGGTATGGAGAGTAGACAGACCTTGTTTGGCATATTCTTTTTCAATTCCTTTTCGAATCGATGAAAAAAAAGGATCATTTAATTCTTCGTCAATGGATTGGGCGACAACGACACCGATGACTGGGGATGCGGGTGGGCTTTTTACTTCTGCTTGGTCGGCTTTTCTTGCTCTGACTGGGGTATAGTTTAATTTCTTAGCTATGTCGAGGATGTTTTGTCTTGTTGCGTGTGAAACGGCAAGCGTTTGGTCGCCATTTAACACACGGGATACAGTAGAGACGGATACTTTTGCATCATGAGCAATATCTTTGAGTGTAGTCATAGGCAAACTCCTCATCATTTTTGACTAAATGTTTACTAAAGATATTTGAAGAATAACACATAAATAAAGCGCTTTCAATTATAAATTTTTGCTTTTATGAAGTTTTTGAGTATGTTTTGATAAGGAGATAGTTTGTTTAGTAAAATTGCGTAAAAAAGAGGATGGGCTTCATCCTCCTTTTTACTAAGGTGATTTCATTGTGGCTGTTTCTTTTGCGAACAATTGCTTCATTATTTCCCATGCTTTATCTAATTCTTCGTGAAGGCCAAATAAACCTGAAGTGCCAATGATGTAAATTTCATTTCCTGCCTCAGCAAGCAACCGGAACGTGCTTTCATTACAAGAGCCGTCTACCTCAATTGAAAATGAGTATCCCCCCTTCTCTTTGATTTCTTTCACCTCTTTCATTTTCGGAAGCATTTCTTTGATAAAAGGCTGACCCGCAAACCCTGGATCAATTGTCATGATCGTCACCCGGTCTATTAAATGAATAAAAGCATCTAATGCTGCAACTGGTGTGGCGGGATTGAGAACAAAGCCGACCTCACACTTTCTTTCGTGGATATGCCGAATGATTCGAAAAACGTCTTTTTGCACCACTTCTGGATGTAAACAAATCATCGTTGCGCCTGCATCAATACATGCATCAATTAAAAATTCCTGAGGCTGTTCGGCCATTAGATGAACATCAATCGGAACATCTGTCAGTTTCCGAAGTTGTTCAATGAAAAAGGGTGATAAGGTCATATTCTTTACGTAATGACCATCCATGACGTCGACATGATAACGGTCTGCCCTTGTGTTCAGAAGCTGAATTTGTTCACGGAAGTGCGTTAAATCCATACACATTAATGAAGGTGAGAAAATGGCTGTCATCCCCTAATGCCTCCTTTTTATAGATGAAATAAAAATTTGATCAATCCAATCAATATTCCGATGATACCGAAGTCTGTATCGCCAAATGTTGTCCCTTCAAAGCCAAGAGTGCCTAACACAGGAAGTAAACAAGCTGGTAAAAATGAAAGGAGTATTCCATTTACAAAGGAACCGGCGACTGCACCTCTCACTCCCCCCGTTGCATTGCCATATACGCCCGCTGTCGCACCGCAGAAAAAGTGTGGCACAAGTCCAGGAACAATGACAGTTAAACCAAACAAAGGAAGAAGGAAAATAGACACGATGCCTCCAGCAAAACTGCATAAAAAACCGATGATCACCGCATTTGGAGCAAATGGGAAAACAGTTGGTGCATCAAGTGCCGGCTTTGCCCCTTTGACGAAACGATCGGCAATCCCTTTGAAAGCAGGCACAATTTCTCCGATTGCCATCCGTACACCTGCTAAAATAATGTACACCCCAGCAGCAAAGGTAATGGCCTGAATGAGAATGAAGACAGCAAAGTTCGTACCACCACTAATGTTTTCTATGAATGAAATTCCCGCAAACGGTGCAATCGCAAAGAAAAGCAAAGCCATTGTAATGGAGATGGCCACCGATGTATCTCTTAGAAAACCGAGTGATTTAGGCACTTGAATGGTTTCCGTTGATTTCTCTGGGCGCCCGACCCATTTGCCGATCATTCCCGCTGTAAAATAGCCGAACGTACTGAAATGACCGAGCGCCAGATCATCATTTCCAGTGACTTTCCTTGTAAACGGCTGAAGGATTGCGGGAGCAATGACCATTGCTGCACCTAATACGATTGAACCAGTGGTGATCAGCAGCGTTCCTTGCATGCCAGCTGTTGACAGAACGACTGCAAGCATAGCCGCCATATATAGCGTATGATGACCAGTTAAAAAGACGTATTTAAAGGGTGTGAATTTTGCCAAAAGCAAATTGACCACCATACCAAAAATCATAATAAGCGCTGTCTGTGTACCGAATTCCTTTTGGGCAATGGCCGCCATGGCATCAGTATTTGGGACAACCCCTTGAATGTGAAAGGCTGCTTCAAACATCTTTCTGAAAACCCCAAGTGAATCAGATACGACTGTGGCGCCCGCTCCTAATATTAAAAAACCCATTGTTGTTTTTAAGGTGCCTGATACAGTATCGGCAGCTGACTTTTTCTGCAAAAGTAAACCAGCGAGTGCAAACAAACCGATGAGAATTGCGGGTGTGCCCAATATATCGTTCATGATCAGTTCTATCATGATGTGAATCCCCCTTTTTCCGTCGATTATATGTGTTTACGAAGGACGTCTTTAATGGCTTCCTGGTCTAACAAGTTATTTAATCCAGCGACCTTTCTTGTGCCGTCATCCAGCTGATCGATAATATCTGTTGCGCCAATATAGAGGTCTGCTTGTTCATTTTTGCTTGTACTGAGATCGGTGTGATCCACTTCCGCTAATAGTCCTAATTCTTCTAATGCCTTTTTGACATTCATTTCAACAATAAAGCTGCTTCCTAAACCGTTTCCGCATACAACTAGAATTTTTTTCATCCTCTTTTTCCTCCTTTATACTTGTGAAAATCGATTGATTAGTTGTTGAATGGCTGCTAATTCCTCTGCTTCAATCAATTGTCTCACCCGTTTTTCTTCACTTAACAGCATCGTCAGCTGTTTGAGTGCTTTCAGGTGGGTCATACTGTCAATGGCAGCTAATACAATGATGAGCCGAACTTGCTTTTTTCCATCCTTTGAAAAAGAAACGGGCTGATGACATGACATAAGTGACATGCTTAATTTGTTCACGCCATCCTCTGGTCTGGCATGCGGAATCGCCACTTGTGGCGCAATCACAATATAAGGGCCATTTTGATGAACAGACTGGATCATCGCTTTCACATAACTTTCCTGAATCGCTTGTTGATCAAGCAAAGGCTGCGCTGCTTTTGTAATGGCCTCCTGCCATGTGTCTGCTGTTTGCTGGAGCTGAATGGTTTCTTCTGTTAATAAATCGTTTAACACTGGTTTCCACCCTTTCTGGTGTGATACATATGTGGAATGAAGCAGCTCCTTCAAGTCATGAAGCAATGCTTTTTCATTTTGAACGATGGTATGCTGCTGAATGATGTTGAATAAAGCATTCACATGGTGCTCATCAAGCTTAGGTTCTGAGCCTTCTCCATATTGAAGCAATGTTTTTTTCTCATAAGCAGTGAGAATCGGGTGCACGAGATGAACAGGTTTTCCTTTAAACGATATAGGTGTCGTTGACACAACAAAGTCAGCATCAATGGATGTTAATTCTTCATATGAACGTTTTGATAACAGTCCGCGTATGTCGATGTAGCCGATTAATTCAAGAAGCTGCGTTTTCAGCATGTGACTGGTGCCAATTCCTTCTCCGCAGACAATGTAAACAGAACGTTTCGCAATCGACGAAATCCCTTCTCTTCTCATCCAGCCGCCAAAATGCATCGCCACATAGGCAATTTCATGATCGCTCATCTTTGAACAGGCCGCCTTCTCTAAATGGCAAGCAACCTTTTGCGTGATGTCAAACACCTCTGGCTGTGCATGTTTCATGGAATCTGTTAATTCATTGATGATCTCAATGTGATAGATGAGCCTATAATAGGCCGGAATTAAATGCATGGTTAAGTTTTGTTCCAAGACTTCTACTTCCTGGAAGGAAATACACGCATAACGCTGAAAGTCAATGATCATTTGTCTCGCAATGGTTCGAATGAGATGTTCTTCTGGTTTTTGACTTGTTGGAAGTTTTTGTTTTTTGGCACTGAGCCATAGCGTACTAAGAAAATAGATTTCATCATCATGAACCAAAAGACTGGTTTCTTTTTGAATTTGCGCCATGAAACGAATAGCAGCCAAGCATTCATCTGTTTTCTGCAATGTCCGTTTTTCTTCTGTTGAAATGTGTACAGCACGTCCTAGCTTCATCCGTTTAAAGTAGAAAAAGAGATCCATAGACAGCTGATCCAGCATGTCATCTGCAAACTCAAGCTTCAGATCTTGTTCGGATTGTTGAAGGAGATCATGTATTCTCTTATATGAGATAGGACCCTTTAACCAAACCGATGGAAACGTTTTTTCATTTTTTATCATGTTGCGAATGAAATGAATATAAGGTTTCAGCGCCAACCGAATTATTCTTTCTTCTCCTGAAATTAAATAGCCACTGGCCGCCTGATAATGAAGTGTAAGCTGCTGTTTTGAAAGTGCTTCTTTTAGTTGTTTCATATCTTCAAGCAGTGTATTGCGGCTTACCTTCGTCATCTCTATAAAATCATCAATTTTTAGATGCTTCTCACTGCATGCAATGGATAGGAGCAAGATGGCACGTCTTTCTTTTACACATGGTTCATAGTCATGACCGACAAGAACAGTGTCAGCTTTTTCGATAATGACTTCTCTCTCGTGTGGATGTAAATAGTAGCCTCGTTGATCTTTTCGCTGGACGCCACTAAGCTGATGGGTTTCCAGCCAGCTATTCATTCGTTTGATTTCAGCGTAGACCGTTCGAGTAGAGACATTCAGTCGATTCTGTAAATCTTCAATTGATAGATAAGTGGTCGTGTGAAGCAGCATCGATAATAAAGTCGTGCCCCTTTTGGTTAAGTGCAGTTGGAATCCCTCCCCTCTTCCCTTTGGTTATAAGTCTAATCAACTCGCATGTGTCAAAGAAGTCCAAATGTCTTCAGTAAATGCTGTGCAGGTTTTGGGTGCTGTTTTTTCGTCAAAAAAGCACACCCGTATGAGTGTGCTTTTAAACTTATATCCAAAGAGTTCTTTGTCTTCTTTTATTATGAAAGGAATGAGGTCATAAATGTCCTGGTAAATCTTTTTAAATGCCTATATTTTAATATTTCTCAATGCCTTTCACGTTCTTGATTCACCCATATATACTGCATAAAACGGACATTCATCACAGGGCCAATAGCCTTTGTTTCGGTTTTATTCGGTTTGAAGCGCAACAAACACAAAAACCTTAAAAGGCATAAAGACAATCAAGATTCATTTTGTTACTTCATTTTCACTGCTTCTTTCATTTCCTCTATTACTTTATCAAACCACTGTAGAGGATTTAATGAGATCGCCGGAAAGTAGATTTCTGCATTATTTTCGATAAAGCTTTCTTTTTCCTGTATTGTTAAAGGACTATTCGAAAAATCCTGACAATCCTTTATAGTGGACAGCAGACATTCTTTGCTAGCTTCATGGATAAACTCATCTAACGCTTCCTCTGGTGAATCAATATCCTGATGAAATGTCCCACCTAAAAAATCTTCTAACTTTTTTAAATAACTAGAGCTCTCATTCATTGAATCACCTATCATAATTAAAATTATCAGTTTAAATAGTCGAGTTTAAAAACCTTCATCTCATAGAAAACAATGTAGTGGTGTTTGCTAACCTAATTAATGTCAAACGAGAGCTTTCAGGTTGTGGCTCTGCTCTTTGATCAATTAATCTTGCTTACAATTAAATTGCGCAGTTTCCAATATGAAGTTCAAAGTGTTTTTCTTCTGAAAATATTTGAGCAATTTTACCTGTTATTTTATCTGCTACAATGATGCTATGATTCTCTGAAAATAGCCAAATTTCTTCAATTGCCTTATCGAAATCTAAAGCTTTTACATTTGCCCAAACAGGAAAAGGGTCATTTTCAATTAAAATAAACCATTCTTTTTTCTCTTTGAGAAAATCTAATGAATTTTTTAACCAAGTCATAATCGAGTCTTTGTCTGTATTTGTTAATATTTTGGAAGGTGTTGAATCTATTTGACGAAATTGTTTTAATACTGTTTCACATAATTTTAGCCATTGAGAAGCATCATCTTCAAAATCAATTACCTCAATATATGCTAATTGTTGTATTCTCTTTTTAGCATTCATCAAAGCAATTTTTTTCTGTATTTTTTCATTTTTATATACCATTTTTTTCATTCCTCGTTATTCATTATAATAGATATGGTGATCACCATTTGGTCCATATATATTTGAATATCTTTCTTTTTTAAAATCATAATTAAATGGATCGGCACCCTCTTTTGGTTTCCCTGCATGAGTGTGTAATTTTCCATCATTAGTATGTTGTACTATAACTCTTTTTCCTTTTGGGGTATCAAATTCATAGTACCGACCATGGTGAGTATGGTTAGAACTGTACTCATAATTACGATGTTCTTGCCCTTTCTTAAAAACATTATCTCCTACTTGCCATTGACGAGTAGGTTGTTGAGATCTAGGTATCCCCCCTAAATCCTTAGCGTGTCGCAAAGCCCTTTTTCGATTAAATCCTTCTGGACTTTGAGAACTTAACCCTATCTTCGCATGAAACCCTTTTGCCCCAAACGGCAACAGCATCCCCAGAGCCGCATTCATACTCGCTTCCTGCTGTTCTTTCGAGATCTTATTCCCAAACATATCTCTACCAGTAATCGCTTCGCTGAAGCCGTTGGTGGCGGTGAGGCCATATAAGCCTTTTTGAGATATTTTTAAGGCATCGAAGGACTTTTGGGACGTCTTGTAGATGTCGACTGCCCTAACTGCGGCAGACGTGGCTTGAGTCGTTTTATAGACGGCTTTACCGCCTTTGAAAATGCGTCCTGCCCAGCCGATGATTGGGATATATCCTGCTGCTGCCATGCCGCCTGCGGCGACTCGTTGGCCTGCGGTGAGTTCTTCACCTGTGATCGGATCGACACCTGTTGCGGCACGTTTTGCATCGTTCACGCCTGTCAGTTCATTGACGATATTTCCTCCGTAATCAAGAGCTTTTTCATACCACGGACGGTTGGCGAGTGCTTCTTGTTCCTTTGCGATCTTGCGGGCTTCTTCTTGATCTTTTTTGATTTTTAGATATTCAGACGTTTGCTTCTCAATATCGCTTTTTGCCTTGTAGATTTCGCTATTTTGATACGCTTTCTTGTCAAAATTCATAGGCGAAATGGATTTTCCGTCATTTGTCGCATTCATCATTTCTGCGTACAATGCCATTGTAGCCTGCTGCTCCGTCTCTGACAAAGCATATTCATCTTTTAGATTTTGATCAAGCTCTATTAAATCTTTTACTGTCTTTTTTCGTTCATCTTCCGCATCTTCGATCTTTTCATCAAAGGTTTGGCTATCAAATACCTTCAGTGAAATGAGGTCATCAATATCTTGAAAAATCGTTTTGAGTGCCTTTTTTTGATCTTTTACAATGCTTTTAGCATTTTTTATACCCATATGGACAGCATTCTCTAAAAAGTGTTCTTCTACGAAGGTATCGCCGCCAAAGCTCGTATCATCAAGTGTCCCAGAAACACCTTCATGAAAGGCTTTTTGTTTATCAATGAAGCTAATAAACATGTCCACATTTCCGGCGAGTTCTTTATAGAAGCTTTTAATGTTATCGGCACCTTTTCCAGTGAAGTCGTCACCGAGGTTGGCAACACCTTGTAATGCCTTTTTTAAATCTATCATTTGTTCGCGGAGTTCCTGATAGTGTTTTGCCCTTGTATCCATGGCACTGGTTAGTGCTTTTGCATCAAGTATCTTGCCCAGAAGAATTCACTCCTTCCTATTCATTGACGAGGTCAATTTTACCAACACGAAGTTTGTCATTAAATAGGAATATAGATACAAAAACAGTACTTAATATGTAAATGATCAGAAGCATATCCTCACTATTTTATTTTTCAAAGAAAAGCACTCCCTTAACATTATGCTCTCTTAAGACTTAGACTTAAGCAATTGTAGCTCTTGGTCCATAATATCTGCTGCTTCGTTAATAAATTGAATGATCAAGTCTAAATCTTCTCGTTTGTATTCGTTTGTGAGCTGTTTAGTTGATGCCGATAAAGATTGAAAGAGTTCCTTCACTTGTGATTTCCCAGCCGTTAATGGAACAATGATGACCCTTCGCTTGTCTTTTGGGTCCTTCTCCCTTTTGACGTAACCTGCTTTTTCTAACCGGTCAATGAGAGCGGTGACCGCACCTGAGCTGAGACCGGTTTTTTCACTTAATTCACCTGCTGTGAGTGGTCCAAGTTCGTTTAACAAATCTGCTGATTTGAGATCTGTTGGGAAAAGGCCGAGCGATTGAGCGGCTGCTTGGTGAAATAGGACTGTTCGTGTAGCAAGGCGTCTCATCGTATGAATGATCAGGTCTGCTTTGTCTTCTGCGTCGTTCTTTATTGACAACTTGTTCTCCTCCCTTTAAAATCAATTTATCTTGATCATCAAGATAAATGTTCTCTTACTTTATAATTAACTTGATCATAGCAAAAAAGTGAAGAGAACGTAAGCAGGAGGTAAATGAAATGAATAACGTGGATCATAAAGGCAAGGCATCCACTCGCTTTGTTGTCATCGGTTTGCTGTTAGGGATTTTTATGGCAGCGATGGACAACACCATTGTCGCAACAGCAATGGGAAGCATCGTCGCCGATTTGGGCAGTTTTGATAAATTTGCTTGGGTGACTGCTTCTTACATGGTGGCAGTGATGGCCGGTATGCCGATTTATGGAAAGCTTTCAGATATGTATGGTCGAAAGCGTTTTTTTCTGTTTGGACTTATTTTCTTTTTAATTGGATCTGCGCTGTGCGGCATCGCACAAACAATGGATCAGCTCATTATTTACCGTGCGATTCAAGGACTTGGAGGCGGTGCTCTTCTTCCGATCGCTTTCACAATTATCTTTGATATCTTCCCGCCAGAAAAGCGCGGGAAAATGTCCGGTATGTTTGGTGCAGTTTTTGGTCTATCCAGTGTATTAGGCCCGCTGTTAGGAGCGATTATTACGGATTCGATCGGCTGGCATTGGGTGTTTTATATTAACGTACCAATCGGTATTGTCAGTGTGTTCTTGATCGCCAAATTTTATCAAGAATCGCTCGAGCACCGCAAGCAGAAAATTGACTGGTCAGGTGCCATTACACTTGTCGTTGCGGTTGTCAGTTTAATGTTCGCCCTTGAGCTTGGCGGTAAATCGTATGCATGGGATTCTGTTCAAATCTTGACACTATTTGCTGTGTTTGTTGTCTTTGGCACCATCTTCTTCATTGTTGAACGAAAGGCCGAAGAACCGATTATTTCTTTTTGGATGTTTAAAAATCGTTTGTTTGCGACATCTCAAATTTTGGCGTTTTTATATGGCGGGACGTTTATTATTCTAGCTGTCTTTATTCCTATCTTCGTCCAGGCAGTGTACGGTGAATCTGCAACAAGTGCCGGGTTCATTTTAACACCGATGATGATTGGGTCCGTGATTGGCAGTATGATTGGCGGAACGATGCAGACGAAAGTACCTTTTAGACGATTAATGACCATCTCTGTGATTTCATTTTTTGCTGGGATGCTGCTGCTTGCCAATATGTCGCCTGATACAGCAAGATTGTGGCTTACGCTCTTTATGATGATTTCAGGTTTTGGCGTTGGATTTAGCTTCTCCCTTCTACCATCTGCTTCAATGAATGATCTCTCTCCGCGCTACCGCGGCAGTGCTAATTCTACCAATTCATTCATGAGATCACTTGGGATGACTTTAGGCGTGACGATTTTTGGAACGATTCAAACCAATGTCCTGACAAATCGTTTAGCAGATGCTTTTAGCGGAATGAAAGGAGCTTCTTCTCAAGTTGGTGACCCACAAGCCATTTTCCAAGAGGGGGCACGCTCACAAATTCCGCCTGATATTTTAAATAAAGTGATTGATGCGATGTCACAAAGTATTACGTATGTATTTATGATTGCTTTATTCCCGATTGCACTTGCGGCGATTACGGTCGTATTTATGGGAAATGCACGAGTACGTACATCAAATGAAATGAAAGAAAGCGAATAATGTAAAAAAAAGCAGAGCGATGCGGCTCTGCTTTTTTTCATCTTATTGATATAAAAGTTGGGCTTTTCCTTCACTGCCAACGATCTTTATTTTAGATGTGACCATGTCTTTGGCTGCTTGTTTTGCTTTTTGTAAATACATACGCGGATCTAAGCTTTCAGGTTCGTTTGAGAAATGATCACGAATCGCTTCAGAGTATGCATTTTTCAGTTCAGTGGACACATTGACCTTTGCCATACCGAGTGCGACACATCTTTTGACATCCTCATCTGGTACAGCTGAACCACCATGAAGGACAAGTGGCACTTCGACAAGCGCTGCAATTTGTTCAATGCGGTCAAAGTCGATATCCGGCACCCCTTTATAGATGCCGTGGGCCGTGCCGATCGCAGGTGCTAAAGTAGGTACACCAGTTTCTTCTACAAATTGACGGCATTCTGATGGAATGGCTTTTTCAGCATCTTTTTCATCCACGACAATATCATCTTCTACCCCGCCTACCTTGCCTAACTCGGCTTCTACATTCACACCTACTTTTAAGGCAAGGTCAACCACTTCTTTTGTGCGGCGTACATTTTCTTCATATGAATGCATGGAAGCATCGATCATCACGGATGTATATCCTGCTCGTATACAAGTAAGAATCACATCAAAATCAGTGCAATGATCGAGATGAAGGCCGATTGGGATTTGGTATTGATCAGCTGCCGCCTTTACTGTATCTGCAATGGCTTTTGCGCCAAGCGATTGGACCGTGCCAACCGTTGTTTGCAAAATGACAGGTGATTTTAATTCAGCTGCCGTTTCAAGTACCCAGTAAATACTATCAAAGGAATGTACATTGAATGCGACAATTCCGTATTTTTCTTTTTTTGCTGCTTCAAGCATAGGTGTTGTGGAAAGTAAAGGCATAGTCAAACATCCTCTCTCGTCAGAATCTCTGTTTTTAATAAAGTGAGCATTTCTTCATTTGTTCTTGTTTCGAGCAGTTTTTGTCGTCTCGTTTCATCCATTAATCCGCGTGAAAGAGCAGAAAGTGCTTGTAAATGAGTGGTTCCTGCTTCACTTTTTGGAATGAGTAAGGATAAGAAGAAAAAGCAAGGCTTCCCATCAAAAGCGTACCATTCGATTCCGGTTTCTGTACGGACGATGACGAGTGCCGGTACTTGAATGGCGTCTGACTGTGTATGCGGAATGGCAAATCCATCTTGAAAGCCGGTTGTACTAAGAGCTTCTCTTTCAGCTAGTCCTTTTTTGACTGCCTCAGGAGATGTACAAATCCCTGCTTCAGAGGCAATGTCAGCTATGGCTGCGAAAACGCCAGCCTGTGAAGAAGCCGTTTCATGTAGATTCATATAAATATGTTCCATCATTTCTCTTCCTCCCTATTAAACTGCGGGTTTGTCTATTTTCTTGCGGTAAAGTCCGTATAGAATCGCACCTACAAGTGAGCCGATGAGTATGGAAAGCACCCACTGAAATGCCCCTGTGACGACTGGTAAGACAAGGAATCCACCATGCGGAGCAGGAACCTGTACGCCAAACAGATAGGTCAAAATGGCAGAGATGGCCGAGCCAAACATGATAATTGGCAGGACAACGACTGGGTTTTTTGCTGCAAATGGAATGGCTCCTTCAGTAATATGAGTCGCTCCGAGAATATAGTTGATCATCCCAGCATTTCGTTCTTGTGGTGTGAAATGTTTTCGGAAAATCGTTGTGGCAATCGCAATGATAAGCGGTGGTGTAATACATGCTGCTGACACCCCTGCCATGAAATAAAGGTTACCTTCTGCGAGTAAAGCCGTTCCTGTGACATAGGCTGCTTTGTTAAAAGGTCCTCCCATATCAAATCCACACATGGCTCCAACAATTAAACCTAAAAGCAATGGATTGGTGGATTGAACTGATGAGAGAAAATCCATTAATGAATGATTTAGCGCTGTAATTGGAACTAATAGCGGGGTCATGACAGCCCCGATTAAGAAAATACCAATGACAGGATAGATGAAAATTGATTTTAATCCGTCAAGTGATGCTGGTAATTTTTGAAGCAGGAATTGAAGAAGTACGATGATATACCCTGCTGCAAAACCTGCGATAATACCACCTAAGAATCCAGCGCCTCCATCGTTTGCAAGCAGGCCGCCGATAAATCCGACAACCATCCCTGGGCGTTTGGCGATTGAATCAGCGATAAATGCTGCTAAAATAGGCACCATTAAGCTAAAGCCGAGCCCGCCAATGTTTTTCAAGTAGGCAGCGAACGGATGATACGTTTCATGCTGAGGATCAGCTGAGTAAATACCGAATAGAAAAGATAAAGCGATTAAGACACCGCCCCCAACAACAAATGGAAGCATGTGTGATACACCGTTCATTAAATGCTTATAGATGGTGTGTATCCACTTATTCGCTGACTTTTGTTGAGCTGATGAAGGCGCAGATGTTTTTTCTGTTCTAGAAGCTCTTCCTTTCACTTGATGAACGGGGGCTTCTCCATTGATAATGCCTTGAATCAGTTCGTTTGGTGTGCGAATACCCTTTGCTACAGGCACTTCAATGAGTGGTTTGCCGTGAAAACGATCTGTATTCACATCTTTGTCAGCAGCGACAATGACCCCATCGGCCTCCAAAATGTCTTGATCCGTTAAAGCGTTTTCAATTCCTACTTGACCATGCGTTTCCACTTTAATGTCGACCCCTAATTGCTCAGCTGCGATTTTTAATGCCTCAGCTGCCATAAATGTGTGCGCAATGCCTGTTGGACAGCCAGTGGCAGCGACAATTTTCTTGCGGCTCATGTGAACTCCCCCTTATATGTTCTGAATGTGTATTTGCTCAATTAATGAATCAATGTCATGTAAATCACTTAACCCTTTTGAAAAGGCGGTAGATGCCCCTGTTGCAATGCCGTAGCGTAAGCATTCTTCCGAAGGTTGTCCTTCCAGCTGTTTACTTAGGAATGCAGCGAGCATGGCATCACCAGAACAAGCCGTGTTTACGACCGTTCCTATTGGTGCATTTCCTTTTAATACGGCTTCGTTTGTAAGGAATAGTGCACCTTCTCCTCCTCGGGAAATGAGTACTTGCTCTGCACCCATCTCGATCAGCTTTTGTCCTGATTCAACGAGTTCTATTTCTGATAAACGGTGGGTTTTTCCAAAAAATGCGGCCATTTCTTCTTCATTTGGTTTTAGTAAATATGGTTTGTATTGAAGTGTTTCTAAAACCGCTTTAGAGCTTGTGTCTAAAATAAATTTCACGTTGTTTTGATGACAAATAGCGGCTATCTCTGAGAAAATGCTAGCAGGAACGCCTTTAGGCAGACTGCCTGACATAATGAAGATGCTGCCTTTTGGAATGGTCGAGATTTTTTCGCGAAAGGCATCAAGCGCTTTTGCCTCAATAGCAGGTCCTTGATTCACAAGCTTGTATTCTTCCGTTGTGTTAATAAATACATTAATGCGTGTAATCCCATCCACCGGGATAAAATCAGTTTGAATGGAGAGATCTTTTAACGATTGTTCAATATATGAACCTGAAAACCCAGCAATAAATCCTAATGCAGTGCTGGTGAAGCCATATTTCTTTAGCATAATGGAGACATTAACACCTTTTCCATTCGGCTGATAATCCTCATCTTCCGTGCGGTTGACTGTATCTGCCCGCATTTCTTTTAATGCAATATATAGGTCAATAGCAGGATTTAAGGTGCAGGTATAAATCAATTGGTTTCACCTTCTTTCTTTTCTCTAAAGAAAGTATCTCATACGATTCAGTGAAAATGTTTTCAGATTGTGTAAAGGTTTTCACGGTAAAAAGCCTCCCATCATAAAGTGTGGAAGGCTTTTTGAGTGTTTATTTCATCCGAATCACATAGGCGTCTAGTAAAATGCGGGCAATGACATGAAGCGACAGGCGGGACCTGACTTCATAATCTGGGAAGAATGATTGTTCCCCTTTATATCCGACGAGTGTCATATCTGATATTTTACTTAATGTAGAATCAATTCTCGTTGTGACCGTAATGGTCGTGACCTGCTTCATACTGAGGTTTTGGCAGGCTTCCACTAGTTCTGAGGTTTCTCCATTTAATGAAACAAAGATGGCAAGTTCGTTTTTATCAATGTCACGCGACTTGAGCCGAATGATATTCGGGTCGTCATGAACTTCACATGTTTTTCCGATGAGCTGCAATTTGATGGTCATCTCTTTGGCGATCATCTCTGAAAAGCCTCTGCCAAAAATATAAATTTTGTCTGCATCATGGATCTTTTGAACCGCATCCTCAATTTGCCCAATACTTTGCAGTTGAATCGTCTTTAAGACCTCTTCTTCATTTTTTCGAATGGCTAGTTTGATGTCTTCGTCAATATTTTTTAGTTGATCACTATCATCTGTCATTTTCTTTTCTTGTTTCAATCGATATTTAAAGGATGTATAGCCGTTGTATCCGATTTTCTTCATCAGTCTGACAATGGTCGCTGTCGACACGTTGGCTCTTTCACTTAATGTGACGATGGATAAGGTGGAGATATCCTCTAAATGCTGGTGAATATAATGCAGTAAATAACGTTCTGTTTCACTTAACGTTTGATACACATCACTTGGTATATTAAATAATGGTTCATTCAATGCGATTCCCCCTTACTCATTTCATACTATAATTAAATGCCCTATGAAAACAAGGTGATTCTTTTATCCTGTATTTTTTATTAGAAAGCTGGATGAGTGAAATTTTGTTTTTAACATAAGCTAACAAAAAGAACGGTTTGTGTGAAAGGAGTTGATCACTGTGCTTCAATTCTTGTTTTTTCTGATCCTTTTATATGTGGTGTATGTATTTTTGACCGCATTTGTCTTGTTTTATTTACCGTTTCAAAAAACTTGTAAAGAACATTGCATCTATAAAGCTTCTTCCATCTCAGGAGACGACCAAGGCATAAATCAAGTCATGCTGCTTGATGACGGATTTGAATCGGGTCAAGTGAGAGTTCAAATGATTCGAGAGGCTGAAAAGAACATTCGTTTGAGTTATTATTCCATTCAAAAAGGAAAAACCGCCGAATGGGTGCTTGGTGCTTTAATTGAAGCGGCTGATCGAGGAGTAAAAGTTCAGCTGTTGTTAGATGGCATTTGCCATAGCCTGCGTGGACCGCTGAAGCATTTGCGTTATGCTGTGGCGAATCATCCGAATATGGCCATTCGTTTTTATGAGCCTTTTCGTTTGTTCAAGCCATGGACGTGGCATAACCGCCTTCACGATAAGCTTCTTTTGGCGGATGGCAGGGTCGCTGTCATGGGCGGCAGAAATATTGGTGATAAATACTTTGCAGATCAGCCGCCGAAAGACTTTGCGTATGACCGAGATGTGCTGCTGTACAACGCCAAAAAAGGAAAAGTATTAGATGAAATGGAACAGTATTTCGTTTATTTGTGGAATCATGATTTTACGAAAAGAACGAAAGATGTATTTTCCAAGGCAAAAGCGAAAAAAGGAAAAAAGTTAAGAAAACAGCTGCTTCGATCTTATCAGGAAGCCATTCGTACAAAAGAACCCTTTGTCACGTCCACATATGATTGGGCAAAAGACGCCATTCGTGCAAAGCAGATTGCATTTTTCACAAATCCAGTGGAACGCTTAAATAAACGTCCGCTCGTCTTGAAAAAGTTAAACGATCTCGCACAGCGGTCAAAGCGTTCTGTTCTTATCCAGACGCCTTATGTCATACCGACACGGCCAATGAAAGACGGGCTCACGCCATTACCAAGTGATATTCAAACGACGATCGTGACGAATTCTCTTACAGCGACACCAAACCCTTTAGCATTTGCAGGATATTTAAGCACGAAAAAGGAATTGATGAAAACAGGTGTTCATTTGTATGAATATCAAGGTCCGTATTCAATTCACGCCAAATCAATGGTCATTGATGATAACTTAAGTATTATTGGAACATATAATCTAGATGCAAGATCCAGCTTTTTAAATACTGAATCGATTTTGGTGATTGATAGTGCACCATTTGCGTTATCTCTGACGGAAGCAATCGAACGAAAAATCGCTTATAGTGTTCTCGTAGCGAAAGATCGGACAGAATATAAAGCAAGCGACTATGGACAGAAAAAAAAGCCTTTCATGAAAAGGCTCCTTTTAACTGGTTTATCTACCATAACGGTTTTATGGCGGCGGTTGATTTAAATAAAAGGGCAGCTACTTTTGTGGCAGCCCTTTTTCTCTTGACTGCTCCTCTTCTATTGGTTCAAGCTTGGTTAACTTAAATACGAGGATTCCTGCCACAATGACAAGTACACCTAATAATTTTGTAAAAGAAAATGTTACTTTTTCTAACCCAAGCCAGCCAAGCGAATCAAATAGAAGCGCACAACCTAGCTGGGAGGTGAGAACAATCGAGATTCCATAAGTGGGACCGAGACGTTTGATGCTCTGAACAAGACAGATGACAACGCCTACCCCGATGGCTCCGCTTATCCAGTACCAGGCTTCCATATGCCTTAATTGAAACATGCCGGTTCCTTCTAACAAAAGACCCATCAGAAGTGAAGCGATAAAGCCCATTCCTAGAACTAGCGTCGTTGTTGACCAAGAGCCTGTATGCTCATTGACTTTACTATTAAAAATGGTTTGTAAGCTGACAAGTGCCCCAGCAGTGACAGCTAATATTATTCCTATGATCATATATAAGTCCCTTCGTTTCTTCTATTCATAAATGTTGTGTTCTGCTATTTCTAAAAGCCCTTTTTGATCACAAATCGTAATCTTTCCTCTTCGCCTTTCAATCAGCCCTTTTTCTTGGAACTGCTGAATGACCCGATTAATATGGCGGTAGCTTGTTCCAATTAAGCTCGCTGCATCCGTGAGGCGAAGCGTGCGTGCGTGCGCGTCATCATCACCTGTTAAAACAGACAATAAATAGCTTGCAAGCCTGACCTCTACAGGGTATAAAAGGTGGAAGCTTAAATCATTTGATTTTGTATAAAATTTGTTTGTGATGCCCTTGAGCAAAAAGGCTAAAACTCGTGGATCGTCCTTTGCATGCCGCATGAGGGCTTGATGAGAAATCCTGAGCATATGTACTTCTGTAACGGCTTCAACTGTATTGACCATATCTGTCTGCTGAACGTATTCAATATCTCCAATCGCTTCAAGAGGGTTTTTAAAGCAAAGAATAAACGTTTTTCCTTCCTTTGTGGTGGTGAAAATCTTTAATTTTCCTTTCACCAGCAAGTACATATACTCCCTTTTATCCCCTTTTGAACAAATCAGCTCACCTTGCTGATAACGCCACAAGCTCACATGTGAGATGAGTTTTTGATGAAAGACATTCTGTAACTGATGCATCTTCATATAAGAGGAAAAAAGAGATTCATCATGCAGCTCCTCCATCTGATGCCCTCCTTTATAGTTTTAAGATGATGACGCCTGCAATCATTAAAAAGATGCCTGCATAATGGGGCCATTTCATTTTTTTCTTCTGAACACCAAACCATCCTTTTGCATCGATGGCAAAGGTAAACGCAAGCTGTGCGATAAGTAAAGCAGCGATGGTGAGTGTCACCCCAATGATTTGAATGGCAGTGACCTCATTAAAGATAATAATGGCTGCAAATGCACCTCCAATTAAATAAAGAGGCTGCACTTTTTTGTATTCCTTAAAGTGGCCATCCCGTACGATGAGTAAAATGACGAGAGAGATGATAAACCCTGTCAGCTGCGTGATCGTTGCTGCCTGCCACGTCCCGATATCTTGACTAATTCTGGCGTTGGCTACGCCTTGCAGTGTAATACAAGCGCCTCCTAATAATGCGAAAATAACACCTTTCATTCGTTCAAAAGCTCCTTCTTTTTTCAGTCTAGTTCCATTAAATGATAGATGCCTTCATGTTGAAAAGGACATATGTCCCACTTTGCGTATTATATCAGAAACTTTCCCTTTTACAGTTTCTCCGTTTTAGATTTTTCACAGTGGGTACAGTTTTATATCAGCTGAAAACAGAATATTGGATTGCATCACATATAAAAAGGAGACATGTCAGAATGAGAAATCAAGAGAAACACTTTATTAATGGAGAATGGGTCGCATCAACAGGAAACGAAACGACGGAGGTCATTAACCCTGCGACAGAGGAAGTCATTGGCACCATTAGTTTAGGAACGAAAGAAGATTTAGATCAAGCTGTCAAAGCAGCTCGAGCTGCCTTCCCTTCTTTCTCAAAAACATCTCGAACTGAACGAGTAGAAATGCTGGAAAACATTGTGCGCGGGTACGAAAAACGTAAGGATGAGCTTGTAGAAGTGATGACACAAGAACTTGGTGCACCATTGAAAGTGTCCGAAGAAGTTCATTACAAAATGGGTTATGAACATTTTTCTAAAGCAGCAGAAGCACTGAAATCTTATACATTTACCGAAGACCGCGGTGGACATACGATTATAAAAGAGGCGATTGGTGTCAGCGGATTGATTACACCGTGGAACTTCCCGACGAATCAGACATCTCTTAAAATTGCGGGTGCCATTGCGGCAGGTTCACCAGTTGTCTTAAAGCCAGCGGAAATTACCCCTTTTGCTGCGATGATTCTTGCAGAAATTATTGATGAAGCAGGTGTACCGAAAGGAGTCTTCAACTTAGTAAACGGAACGGGTGACGTGATTGGTGACGGCATTAGCTCACATCCTGATATTGACTTCGTTTCATTTACAGGATCAGGTGCCGTCGGCTCTAAAATTATGGAAAATGCAGCGGACAATGTGAAGAAAGTAGCACTTGAGCTTGGCGGAAAATCCCCTCTTATCGTCTTAGACGATGCAGATGTGGACGAAGCAGCAGAAACAGCCATTCATCATATTGCGATGAATACAGGTCAAGTGTGTTCTGCAGCTACACGTGTGCTGATTCCAGAATCAATGAAAGACAAGTTTGAAAAAGCGCTGCTGAACGCCCTGCCGAAGTTTACAGTTGGTGATCCGAGAGAAGATCACGCTACTGGCCCGCTTGTTTCTAAAAAGCAGTGGGATACGGTGCAATCTTATATTGAAAAAGGAATCGAAGAAGGTGCTACCCTTCTTGCTGGGGGAACTGGAAAGCCAGACGGAATCGATAAAGGATATTTCGCCAAGCATACCATTTTCACCAATGTGAAAAATGATATGACCATTGCGCAAGAAGAAATCTTTGGGCCAGTCATGAGTGTGATCACGTATCAAGACCTCGATCATGCCCTTGAGATCGCCAACGATACAGTGTATGGTCTTGCCGGGTATGTTGTTGGTCAAGATGAAAAAACATTAAAATATGTCGCTGAACATATTCGTGCCGGTCAAATCACCATTAACAATGCTGAAACAGATTACTTTGCCCCATTTGGAGGCTTTAAGCAATCAGGTATCGGAAGAGAATGGGGAGACTTCGGTATCGAAGAATATTTAGAAGTGAAAGCTGTGATGGGACTTCCAACTGCGTAAGTCAGGCGAAAAAGAGGAAAACGGTGCTCCGTTTTCCTTTTTTTGTGCCCTCTCCCCTATTCATCCGTGTTTTGTCATTAGAAATCTTAATCATGACAATCAATATTATATATTTTACTTAATGGCAAACTTTCGGTAAAGTTCAAATTGAACCTATATATATAATTCCTATCGAATTAATCTATGTTTATATTCCTTGTGAGGTGGATATTGTTGCAACTTCATGTATTGAACAGTCCGTTTAGCCAGGAGCAGGCAGAGTTACTCAATCAGCTGCTTCCGACTTTAACAGAACAGCAAAAAATTTGGCTTACTGGTTATTTATCAGCACAGACAGCCCTTGCCGGCTCAGAAGTTGTCGCTCCGGCGCCTTCTGCCGCAGCATCTGTACAGCCTGTGAGCAAAGATGTGACCGTGCTTTATGGGTCGCAAACAGGCAATTCCGAAGGGTTAGCAAAAAAGACAGCTCAGCATCTTGAAGAGAAAGGCTTTCAAGTGACGCTCTCTTCTATGTCCGATTTTAAACCGAATAATCTGAAAAAAATAAACAATTTACTGGTCATTGTCAGCACACATGGCGAAGGAGATCCGCCGGATAATGCCCTTTCGTTCCATGAATATGTTCACGGCAGACGAGCGCCAAAGCTCGATCATTTAAGCTTTTCTGTCCTTTCATTAGGTGACAGCTCATACGAATTCTTCTGTCAGACAGGAAAAGAATTTGACGAACGATTTGAAGAGCTTGGCGGTACACGCCTGTTTGACCGAGTGGATTGTGACCTTGATTATGATGAGCCATTTTCAGAATGGCTTCAAGGTGTTGCCTCTTCTTTGAGTGAAGGTGAAGCTGTATCACTGCCGCAAGAATCAGCGGGAGCCAACAATCAAGCCGTTTCTGAATATTCAAGAACGAATCCTTTTTATGCTGAAGTTCTTGAAAATATCAACTTAAATGGGCGTGGATCTAATAAAGAAACACGTCACTTAGAGCTTTCGCTTGAAGGTTCAGGCCTCGTGTATGAGCCAGGTGATAGCCTTGGCATTTACCCGACAAATGATCCTGCGCTTGTCGACGAACTGATTCAAACATGCGGGTGGAATGAAGAAGAATCCGTCACCGTTCATAAAAACGGAGACACTCTTCCTTTAAAAGAAGCACTCACCTCGCATTTTGAGATCACGGTTTTAACAAAACCACTTCTTCTAAAGATCGCTGCACTGACAAAAAGTGAATCCTTGCATGCCCTTTTAGAAGAAGGAAACGAAGAAAAACTGAAAGAATATATCGCAGGCCGGGACCTAGTAGATGCGGCTCGTGATTTCGGTCCTTTTGAAGGAACCGCCGCAGAATTCACGTCCATTTTAAGAAAAATCCCTGCACGCCTTTATTCCATTGCAAGCAGTCTCAAAGCAAATGACGAAGAGGTTCATTTGACGATAGGGGCTGTCAGATATGATGCGCACGGCAGAGAACGCCAAGGTGTCTGTTCGATTTTATGTGCAGAGCGCCTGCAGCCAGGTGATACGTTACCTGTTTATATTCAGCACAACCAAAACTTTAAGCTTCCTCAAGATCCAGATACACCGATCATTATGGTAGGACCAGGCACAGGCATCGCTCCTTTCCGTTCATTTATGCAGGAGCGTGAGGAAATGGGTGCAAACGGAAAGTCATGGTTATTCTTCGGTGATCAGCATTTTGTGACGGATTTCTTATACCAAACGGAATGGCAAAAGTGGTTAAAAGATGGCGTATTAACGAAAATGGACGTGGCTTTTTCAAGAGATACTGAGGAAAAAGTATATGTCCAGCACCAAATGAAGAAACAAAGCAAAGAATTATTTGAATGGCTTGAGCAAGGTGCTTACGTGTATATTTGCGGAGATGAAAAGCATATGGCGCATGATGTCCACAATACCCTTCTATCCATCATTCAAGAAGAAGGTGCGATGAGCAAAGAAAAAGCAGAAAGCTATCTTGCCAACTTACAGCAACAAAAACGCTATCAGCGTGACGTTTATTGATTTGATGCTTGAAAGAAAGGAGCTTTTACTTACATGGTGAAGACAGCATTAACAGCGCCGGATGGACCTCCGAGCGACGTAGAGGAAATCAAAGAAAAAAGTGATTATTTACGGGGGACGTTAAAAGAAGTGATGCTTGATCCGATTTCAGCGGGAATTCCGGATGATGACAACCGTCTGATGAAGCATCACGGCAGCTACTTACAAGATGATCGTGATTTGAGAAATGAACGACAAAAACAAAAGCTTGAGCCTGCCTATCAATTTATGCTGCGTGTCCGTCTGCCTGGCGGAATCGCCACATCTAAGCAGTGGCTTGTGATGGATGAGCTTGCTCATCAATATGGCAACGGTACGTTAAAGCTGACTACTCGTGAAACCTTTCAGCTTCACGGTATTTTAAAATGGAACATGAAAAAGACCATTCAAGATATTCATTCTACTATGCTCGATACGATCGCAGCTTGCGGCGATGTGAACCGGAATGTCATGTGTACATCAAACCCCTATCAATCAGAAGTGCACCATGACGTGTACGAGCTGGCGAAGAAATTAAGTGATGACTTACTTCCACAAACAAGAGCCTATCATGAGATTTGGCTTGATGAGGAAAAGGTTGCGGCAACGCCAGATAAGGAAGTTGAACCGATGTATGGTCCGCTTTATTTGCCAAGGAAATTCAAAATTGGTGTGGCGGTCCCTCCTGCTAACGATATTGATGTCTTTTCGCAGGATTTAGGCTTTATTGCCATTATAGAAAACGATCAACTGGTCGGTTTTAATGTCGCAATTGGCGGCGGAATGGGTATGACGCATGGTGATACAGCGACTTATCCGCAGCTTGCAAAGGTCATCGGCTTTTGTACACCTGAACAGGTCGTAGAAATTGCCAAACAAGTCATCACCATTCAACGTGACTACGGAAACCGTTCCGTCCGAAAAAATGCCCGCTTTAAATATACGGTGGACCGCCTTGGTCTTGAGAATGTAAAAGAAGAGCTTGAGCGCCGTCTTGGGTTTACTCTTTTAGAGGCAAAGGATTATCACTTTGATCATAACGGTGACCGTTACGGCTGGGTAAAAGGCATTAACGGCAGATGGCATTATACGATGTTTGTAGAAGGCGGACGCATCACAGATTATGATGATTATCCACTGATGACAGGCATCCGCGAAATCGCCAAAGTTCATACAGGTGACTTCCGTTTAACCGCCAATCAGAATTTAATCATTGGGAATGTGACAACTCATAAAAAGAAACAAATCGAACAGCTCATTCAGAAGTTTGGTTTATCAGACGGCCAGCAGCACTCTGCCCTGCGCCGCAGCTCAATGGCTTGTGTGTCTTTGCCAACATGCGGTTTAGCGATGGCTGAAGCAGAGCGCTACCTTCCACGATTGATTGATAAAATCGAAGACATCGTTGAAGAAAACGGATTAAGTGATAAAGAAATCACCATTCGAATGACTGGTTGTCCAAATGGCTGTGCTCGTCATGCGCTTGGAGAGATTGGATTTATCGGAAAATCACCTGGTAAGTATAATATGTATCTTGGTGCCGCATTTGATGGCAGCAGATTAAGTAAATTATACCGTGAAAATGTGGGTGAGGAAGACATTTTAAAAGAACTTGGCTCTATTCTCCCCCGCTACGCAAAAGAACGAGAAGAAAATGAACATTTCGGCGATTTTGTCATTCGGGCAGGGATTGTGAAAGAGACAACAGATGGAACGAATTTTCATATGCAATAAAAATAGACAGGAACCATCCTGTCTCAGATTGTTGACAAAGGGCTAAAATGAACTTTATTTTAGCCCTTTGTCTTCTTTTCAGCGTGATAGAAAACCTTTGCAGCCCTAGGAAGGACGAGCATCGGCGCGGCGCGAATTTAACATTCGTGAGCACCGAAGCGCAGGACTGACACCGAATGCGAGGGTTTGTCTACACGCTGAGACAGGAACCATCCTGTCTTTTTTATTTTTTCTGTTTCTTATTTAAGTATTCGGTCAGACTCTTATATACATCTGGATTGTCTAATGAAGATAGATCGGGTGAAGGCTGCTCTTCATACGCCCCTTTAAGTAAACGTCGTACGATTTTTCCATTCCTTGTTTTCGGCAAAGCTGAAATGAGATGAACTTCTTTTGGTGTGAGCGCTTTTCCGGCATGTGAACCAACATGGGCTGAAAGCTCTTGGATAAGGGCTGCTTCTTCAAAAGCATGAGGACTGGTCACGATGAAACAGACGAGCGCCTCCCCTTTCACCTCATCCTTTACCCCAATCACAGCGGCTTCATGCACGGCAGGATGCCAGGTAAGGATGGATTCAATTTCAGCTGGCCCGATGCGTTTACCTCCTGTATTAATGACATCATCCGATCTGCCGGTGATGTGGAATTCTCCGTCCTCTGTTTGCATGACCCAATCTCCGTGTGTCCATACACCGTCAAATCGTTTGAAATACGTATCTTCATAACGCTCCGGTTCGTTCCAAAAACCACATGTCATGCCGACCCATGGCTTTTTCACCACAAGCTCCCCTACTTCATTCATCACGCTTTGCCCAGCTTCATTGTATACATCTGCCGCCATTCCCAAGATCGCCGCATTAAAGAGAATCGGTTTGATGGGACGAAGCAGCGTACTGCCTACAATGCCGCCAGAAACCTCGGTTCCTCCTGAATAATTTAAGATTGGAATGTTCTTTTGACCAATGGTGTGAAATAACCATTGCCACGGAGCTTCATTCCATGGTTCCCCTGTAGAAATAATGGCTTTGACATGCGATAGCTCGACCCCATCAATCGTTTGCTGCATCGCAGAACGAACAAATGTAGGGGAAAGCCCAAAATGAGTGACTTTCTTCTCGTGGATGAATGACCAGAGCTGCTGCTCATCTGGATAATCGGGAGCGCCGTCATATAAAACGATGGTAGCTCCATTGATCAAGCCGCCAAAGACGAGAAATGGCCCCATCATCCAGCCCATATCAGTCAGCCAAAACAGCCGGTCTCCTTTTGCCACATCCATACATAGCCCGGCATCAAAAGCTGCCTTTATCGGAAAGCCTGCGTGTGTATGAACGGCTCCCTTTGGTGTGCCGGTTGTGCCTGATGTATACAAGATCATCAGCGGGTCTTCATTTGTGACATAGGTTGCGCCGATGATCGGCTGTTCTTTTAACAAATCATTTAGCAGGACATCGTCCTGATATCCAGTATGAGAGGAAGTGTGCACAATCACTTTTTGCACAGTTGTGGTTCTGTTGATGGCATCAGCCACACATTCCCGCATGTTGATCGTTTTCCCTCGCCGCATCATTTCATTCGCTGTGACGACAATGGATGCGCCTGACGCACGAATGCGTACAGCGAGTGGCTCGCTTCCATAGCCTGAGAAGACTGGGCTGAAAATAACACCAATCTTTGCAAAGGCAAGCATGACGGCGACCGTTTCTGGAAGCATTGGCATATAGATGATGGCTACATCCCCTTTTTGAAGTCCTTCTTTCAAAAAGCCAGCTGCAAGACGGCTCACTTTCTCTTGAAGTTCGAGAAATGACCATTTCTTTTCTTCACCGGCTTCATTGCTCCAAATGATGGCGGGCTGATGCCTCGTCTCTTCTTTTTCTGCCCATTTGTCCACAGCCGTTTCGGTGATGTTTAGTGTGCCGCCCTGATACCATTTCGGCCACATCAATGAGTGGTGACCTAATGCCGCTTCATATGGTTTTTTCCACTGAATGCCGACTGCCTTCTCCGCTTCTCTCCAAAACCAGTCTGTGCGATCAATACTGGCTTGATAGAATGAGTCATACGTAGAAAAACCAAGAGATTTCATCCACTGATGCAAACGTGTTTTTTGGCTCTGCTTTTCTTCCGGTATCCATTCTGGTTTCTGGTTGATCATGAGGTCAGCCCCCTTTAGACCGGATAGACCGGATGTTTTCGTTTCGTAAATGTCATGTCTTTCGATGAATAGGCTAGTAATCTATGACAAAGTTCCGTTCTGAGACGGTCAAATGGGATGACGCCATCGACAATCATTTCAGAGGCAAGCTCATAGATATTCATATCTTCCTGGTATTCCTTCCGTTTCTCTTGTATAAATGAAGCCCTCTCTTCGGGCGGGAGTTCTGCAATTTTATTTGCATAGACGGCATTTACAGCGGCTTCTGGACCCATCACAGCGATTTGCGCCGATGGAAGAGCGAGACAGCAGTCTGGCTCAAATGCAGGGCCTGCCATTGCATATAGTCCTGCTCCGTATGCTTTACGGACGATGACGGATATTTTCGGAACGGTCGCTTCTGACATAGCGGAGATCATTTTTGCCCCATGACGAATAATGCCGGCTTGTTCCACTTTTGTTCCAATCATAAATCCTGGTATGTCCGCAAGAAAGAGCAGCGGGATATGAAAGGCATCACAGAGCTGAATAAACTTGGCGGCTTTATCAGCTGAGTCGTGGAATAATACGCCGCCTTTGACCCTTGGCTGATTGGCAATGAGACCGACAGGCTGACCGTTCATTCTGCCAAAGCCGGTGATTAACTCTGCGGCAAACAGCTTTTTGATTTCAAAAAATGATCCTTCATCAATCAGTAAATCGATGAGTTGATACATATCAAATGGGGTATTCTGGCCTTTAGGGATTAAGTCTTGGATGGTGGTTTCAGATGGTTTAGGTGCTTTTGCTACTGTCGTTTTTGGTTTTTCTGTATAGTTGGCAGGCATATAGGTTAAATAATCACGTGCAATTTGAATAGCCTCTTCCTCTGTTTTGGCTAATATATCTCCGCATCCAGAAATGCTGCAATGCATTTTCGCACCGCCCATTTCCTCAAGTGATACTTTTTCACCGATCACCATTTCAGCCATTCGCGGCGAGCCTAAATACATAGAGGCATTTCCTTCGACCATGACGACAATGTCACAAAAAGCAGGGATATACGCACCACCGGCTGCAGATGGACCGAAGAGTAAACAAATTTGAGGAATGCGCCCAGACAGCTTGACTTGGTTATAAAAAATGCGCCCTGCTCCTCTTCTGCCTGGGAACATGGCGATTTGATCGGTGATTCTTGCACCCGCAGAATCGACTAAATACAGCATTGGACAATTGAGCTTCTCGGCCGTTTCTTGAATTCGAATGATTTTTTCTACTGTTTTGACGCCCCACGATCCTGCTTTAACCGTAGAGTCGTTTGCCATGACACAAACAGTCTGCCCATTCATACGCCCGGTTCCTGTGACGACACCATCTGCTGGTAAATGTTCATCTTTGCACTCTGCAAACATGGCATCTTCAATGAAAGAATCCTCATCTAATAACAAATGAAGCCGATCACGGACAAATAATTTTCCTTTTTCTTTGTTTTTTTGATGGTAGCGTTCTGCCCCGCCCTTTTCAATTCGTTGTTTATTTAATTCATATTCTTCGATCATAAACATTCCCCTTTCTTACTATTTGCCAATGTAATGAGGCGTTCGTTTTTCTTGAAAAGCCTTGAGACCTTCTAGTCGATCTTCTGTATGAATTAGCCGCAGATAAGCTTCGTATTCTTTCGTCAGCCCTGTTTGCAAATCGTGATCAAGGCTGGATTGAATGGCTTGTTTTGCTTCTTTTAAAGCAATCGGTCCATTCTTGGTGATTTGTTTTGCGAATGTGATAGCATCATTCATCAGTGAATCGACTGTAGAGATACGTTCAATCAGTCCGATTTGAACGGCTTCTTCTGCTCGTAAAGAAGTGCCTGTGAAGATCATTTCTTTCGCTTTCCCGGGTCCGATCAGGCGCGGAAGTCTTTGTGTGCCCCCTGCTCCCGGCAGGATAGCTAGTCCTGTTTCCGGCAGGCCGAGCGCTGCACCCGCTCTTGCGATGCGGAGATCACAGGCGAGCGCGAGCTCAAGACCTCCGCCAAGTGCGTGTCCGTTTATCACGGCAATGACAGGAACGGGCAAAGATTCAATGTCTGTAAAGGTTTGCTGAATGGTCAGAACAGCTTCTTTGGCTTCTTGTTCTGTCATCAATCGCCGTTCTTTTAAGTCTGCTCCTGCGCAAAAAACTTTAGCGCCAGCTCCTGTCATGAGCAAACAGCGGATGTTTGCATCATGTTTGATTTCTTGAATTGTTTGGTTGATTTCCTCTAGCATAGCAGCTGATAGAGCATTGGCTTGTGCTGGTCTGTTTAAGGTCATGATGCCAATGTAATCATCTTGTATTGAAAAATGGACCAATGATGTCATGTGATTCACCCTTTATCAAGTAGTGTGAGACTGAAAAGCACGTAAACAGTGACTTGGCAGGGTTCGATCCACTTTTGCTTCAATCCATTCAGCCGCTTTAATCAAGCGAGGGAGGTCGACATTTGTTTCGATCCCGAGTTTGTGAAGCATGTGCACCACGTCTTCTGTCGCCACGTTTCCGCTGGAGCCAGGTGCATAAGGACAGCCGCCAAGCCCCCCGCTAGAGGCATCAAACATGGTGATGCCGGCTTTTAATGCTGTATAAATATTGGCAAGCCCCATTCCTTTCGTATCATGAAAATGAAGTGCGATTTTATCAGCAGGAAAGCGTTCAAGTAAAAGGTCTAACCGTCTTTCTACTTGCAGCGGATGGGCTTCCCCAATGGTATCCCCGAGTGATATTTCATCAATGCCGAAGGACAGCAGTTGTTCCGTTAATCGCAGCACTTGGTCCATCGGCACTTGTTTTTCATAAGGACATCCAAACACGGTTGAAATATAGGCCCGCGTTTGCCGTCCTTCTGCTTTTAAATCGGCTGTCATTTGTTTGATCACAGGCAGTGTTTCCTGTATAGATCGATTCATATTCTTTTTGTTATGTGTCTCACTCGCTGAGATAAACATAGCCCCTACCTCAAGGTTTGCTTCAAAAAAATCAGCTAACCCCTTTTCATTTGGGATGAGTGCGGCATAGGTAATATCCTCTTTTTTGTTTAATGATTGGGCTAATTCTTTGGCGTCTTTTAAGGCTGGAACCCATTTCGGATGAACAAATGAGGTGACTTCAATATAAGGAAGATGGGCTTCTTCGAGTAAATGGATCCATGTTCGCTTCTCCATTGTGTCCAGCCAAACGGATTCATTTTGCAGGCCATCGCGCGGGCCGACCTCTCTAATGAGCACGTTTTTTGGTAATGCCATGCGGCTTTCCCCCTATTCTGTCAGCTCCAAAAGTACCTCTCCCTCGTCAACAAATTCCCCCTCCGCCTTATACACTTTACTGATCACACCTGCTTCTTCTGCAACAATGGGAATCTCCATTTTCATCGATTCTAAGATGGCGACTTCCTGTCCTTTTTGCACATCATCACCCTGTTTCACAAGAAGCTTCCATAAGTTTCCGGCCATTTGTATCGTGACAGTTTTCATGAACGGTTTTCCTCCCTTTTTTTCATCAGATAATCGGTTGTGATGCTGCCATGTAAAAAGGCAGTTGATTCGGCCATTTCCTTTAAAAGCGGTACATTGGTTTTGATCCCTTCTATTTCATATGCTTGTAATGCTGCTTTTAATCGTTCTATGGCGAGTTTTCGAGTATCACCGTACACAATCATTTTCGCAATCATTGGATCGTAAAATGGGGTAATGACACTTCCACTCGTTACGCTTGACTCATGACGGATATATGGGGCATCAGGTGTAGAAAGCCGAGTGATCGTGCCTGGCGAAGGGTAAAATGTCACAGGGTCTTCAGCGTATATTCTAACTTCAATCGCGTGCCCAATTTGATGAATATCCTCTTGGCTGAAGGACAGGGGCTCTAATGCTGCAATTTTTAGCTGCTCCTCGACAAGGTCAATCCCCGTAATTTCTTCAGTGACAGGGTGTTCTACTTGCAATCTCGTATTCATTTCTAAGAAATAAAATTGCTGGTTTTGATCGACTAAACATTCAATCGTGCCCGCATTTTCATACCCAATCGCTTTGGCAGCTTTGACGGCCATCTGTCCCATTTGCTGTCTCACAGTTTCTTCAAGACAGACGGCTGGTGCCTCTTCAACAATTTTCTGATGTCTTCTTTGGAGTGAACAATCTCTTTCAAATAAGTGAACGCCGTGACCGAACGAATCAAAAAGAACTTGAATTTCGATGTGCCGTGCGTGTTCAATCACCTTTTCCATGTACAACGTACCGTCTTGAAAGAAACTTTGTGCTCTTTTTTGATTTCCTTCAAACGCTCGATGCAGTTCTTCGTCATTGCGGACGAGCTGCATACCAATCCCACCGCCACCACTCGATGCTTTTAGCATAATGGGATAGCCGAGTGTCTGTGCTTTATGAACACCTTCGTCTGCATCATGAAGCGGGGCTGAAACACCAGGAACGATTGGGATGCCCGCTTGTTCCATCGTTTTTCTCGCTTCAATTTTATTTCCCATCTGCTGAATGACTTGTGCAGATGGTCCAATAAAGGCAATGCCTTCGCTCCGGCAGCGTTCAGCAAATGCCGCATTTTCTGATAAAAGACCATACCCTGGGTGGATAGCATCAGCATTTGTTTGTTTGGCAACCTTAATGATCGCTTCCATGTTTAAATAGCTTTCAGAAACTTTAGCGCCGCCGATATAATAAGCGCTGTCTGCTTCTTGCACATGAAGTGCATGCTGATCAGCCTCTGAATAAACGGCAACGGTTTTGATTCCGAGCCGTTTACATGTCCGAATCACTCTACGGGCAATTTCGCCTCGATTGGCGATCAATACTTGTTCAAACATCGCTGCCTTCACTCCTTTATTAGATCAAGCGCCTGCTTTTTCAAGCGGAATTTCTGAATTTTGCCTGAGGCGGTCATTGGGTACTCATCTGTAATGAAAAAGTATTTCGGGATTTTGTAGCGTGCCATTTGTGACTGACAATAGCTCGTTAATGTCTCAATTGAGACCGACTTCCCTTGTTTCAGCCGAATGAATGCGGCTGCTTCCTCGCCGTATGTCTCGTCAGGAATACCAACGACCTGTGCGTCAAGAATGGCAGGGTGAGTGTATAGGACATCCTCAATCTCTTTTGGGTACACATTCTCTCCGCCTCTGATGATCATATCTTTGAGCCGGCCTGTGATTTTCACATAACCGTCATGATCCATCTCAGCTAAATCCCCTGTATGAAGCCATCCGTCCTCATCAATGACTTCATTTGTTGCTTCTTCGTTTTTATAATAGCCCTTCATGACATGGTAACCTCTTGTACAAAGCTCTCCTTGCTGTCCTCTTGGCACTTCTTCTGATGTCCCTGGTAAAGCAATTTTGACTTCAATTTGAGGAAGCGCACGTCCGACCGTTTGAACACGTCTTTCAAACGAATCATCGGTTCTTGTTTGGGTAATGACGGGTGAACTTTCGGTTTGACCATAGGCAATCGTGAGCTCTCTTAATCCCATTTTTTCAATGACTGCTTTCATGACATGGGATGGGCAGAGTGAACCGGCCATAATCCCCGTTCGTAATGTGGACAGGTCATAAGAGTGGAAATTTGGATGATCGAGCTCTGCGATGAACATGGTTGGTACACCGTGAAGAACCGTGCATTTTTCTTTTTCTACTGTTTGAAGGACTCGTTCTGGATGGAATGATTCAAGTGGAATGATCGTTCCCCCTTTTGTGAGACAAGCAAGTACACCAAGAACAGAGCCGAAGCAATGAAAAAACGGTACTGGGATACACATACGGTCCTGCTCTGTTAATTTCATACAATCTGCGATCTGACTCGCATTACAGACGATGTTTGTGTGGCTGAGCATGACGCCTTTTGGATAGCCGGTTGTGCCTGAAGTGTACTGCATATTAATAACGTCATCAGGCGTGAGCTCATTCATTCGCTTCTCCCATTCATGATCTTCGGTTCTTTTGGCTGCCACTTGAAGACGATCCCAGCTGAGCATGCCGTTTGGTACATGCTGACCGATATAGATACATCTTTTTAAATAAGGAAATTGTGTGGAAGTGATTTCCTCTTGATGAGCGGTTTGAAGTTCTGGAATCAGCTCTTCAAGCATGTTGACATAGGACGTTTCTTTAAAGCCGTCTACAATAAACAACATTTTGCTGTCAGAATGCTTGAGTAAATAGGCGAGTTCCTGTGATTGAAAATTGGTATTCACAGTGACAAGAACAGCACCAATGGAGGCGCAGGCAAATTGAAGAATGAGCCATTCAGGTATATTTGGTGCCATAATGGCGATGTGATCTCCCTTTTGAACGCCTAATGCCATGAGACCTTTACCTGTTGCCTTGACCTCTTGATAAAACGCTTCGTACGAATAACGTAAAGAACGTTCTGGGTAAACAATGGCTTCATGTGCTGGATGCTGTTCTTTTTTTTCTCTTAATAGGGAGCCAATCGTTTGCGGGTGAATCGACATCATTGCTTTCCTCCCTTATGTTTAGTAAGCGTTTTCATTAAGGTATTACGCTAACAGCTGTCTTGCGATCACGAGCCGCTGAATTTCAGAGGTTCCTTCTCCAATTTCCATCAGCTTGGCATCTCTCACAAGCCGTTCAACACCGCATTCTTTCATATAGCCTGTTCCGCCATGAATTTGGACCGCATCAAGACTTGCTTTTGTGGCCATTTCTGAAGCAAACAGTTTGGCATAGGCCGCTTCTTTTGTAAATGGTTTGCCTTGATCTTTCAGCCAAGCGGCTTTCCAGACCATTTGTCTTGCAAGCTCTATTTGCATCGCCATATCCGCCAGCTTAAACTGAATGGCCTGGAAGGATGAGAGCGTCTTTCCAAATTGCTTTCTTTCTTTTGCATAGGAAAGTGAAGCATCAAGTGCCGCTTGCGCAATTCCGACAGATAAGGCTGCAATGGAAATTCGTCCGCCGTCTAATGTATATAAAAATTGCTTGAATCCTTTCGATTTGTCTCCTAATATATGATGCGCTGGTACACGCACTTCGTCTAAAATGATTTCAGCCGTATCTGAACCACGAACCCCCATTTTGTCATATGGGTTTGTAATCGACAGTCCCTTTTGTCCTTTCTCCACAATAAAGGCGGAGATGATTGGACGTCCGTTTTCATCATGATCTGTTACAGCGGTGACAATAATCGTTCTGGCATAATTGGCATTTGTGATCCAGCACTTTTCCCCACTGATGACATATTCTTGTCCGTCTTGAATGGCTTTTGTTTTTGTTCCTTTTGCATCTGATCCAGCGTTTGGTTCTGTTAATCCGAAGGAGCCAAGCGCTGTTCCAGAGGCTAATGGAACAAGATGGTCCATCTTTTGCTCCTCCGTCCCGAAGTAATAAAGTGGACTTGCGCCTAAGGAAACCGCTGCGGCATAACTTAAACCTGTACTCGCACACTGTTTTCCAATTTCCTCGACTGCCAGTGCATACGAGATCGTATCTCCTCCAGATCCTCCATATTTCTCTGGAAAGGGTATACCCATAAAACCGAGCTCCCCCATTTTTTGAAATGTTTTTACGGGAAATGCTGCCTGTTCATCAACAGTTTGAGCGTGCGGTGCAATTTCTGTTTTTGCAAATTCTTTGACCATCTGACGGATCATTTGCTGCTCTTTCGTTAATTCAAAATCCATTGTGCTTCCCCCTTTGGCGCTTTTCTATCATATTTATTATTGAAATAGCTGCTTCATGCCAAGCTTGATTGAATTCAGAAAATTAAAATAAAAATAGTAGAAAAATAGAGAAAGCAAAAAAGCATAAATGGAGGAAAACCCTCATTTATGCTGTCTTTGTTATTTTACTGTTTTTGTAGAAGGTTTGCTTTCATGATGAAGGCGATTGAGTGCCGTCACTTTATAGGTATAGCTCTTCTTTTGATTGGCTAAAATGTCTTTCGTTTGTGTGAAGGAACCTGTTTCTTTTCTGACCGTTTGCACAAATTCGTATGTCCCTTTATTCGACAATCGATAGACTGCATAATAGGATGCACTAGAGCGCGGATCATTTTGTATCTGTAAAACTGCGCCATACTCTGTCTTTTTCACAGATTGGATGATTGGTTTTTTTGGCGCTTTTTGATGAAGCCATGGCATCTCTGGTATGAGAGCTGGTTTGCTATAGGTTTCTTCTATTAATCGTTTCTTTACATTCAAGGGATTCCGATTGATATCTTTCAGACTAAAATGCATGCTTCCTTGTACGAGCTGTGACTGCCTGTTCAGCTCGATCTGGCGAAAATACTCCTCTGGATCAGACCAAGCAGGATCACTGTTTTGATTGATTTTATACGTCGCTTGACCAATGTACAAATGAACAGGCTGCCCCTTCACTTCATTTGACCACCATTTCGTCAGCACATCATAGGCAGCGGGCTGAAAGCCGATACTCCAATAAATTTGCGGGGTGATATAATCAATATGGTGCTGCTGTATCCATTCTCTTGTATCAGCATACAAATCATCATAATTGGTCATCCCTGCTGTTGTGTTTGAACCGGTTGGGTCATCTTTTATGTTGCGCCATACACCAAATGGGCTAATGCCGAATTTCACATACGGCTTTTCTTTCTTAATGGTGTTATTGATTTGCTTCACTAGCTCGTTCACATTATCTCTTCGCCAATCTTCTATATGTGTGAATTTCTGCCCGTAAGTTTCATACGTTTCTTGATCTGGAAATGGAACACCAGCGATTTTATTCGGGTAAAAATAATCATCCATATGCACCGCATCAATATCGTAGTTTTTCACTACTTCCTCTATCCCGTCAACAATGAAGTCCTGAGCATCAGGAATGCCTGGATTAAAGTACAGCTGATTTCCGTAGGCGATGGTCCACTCAGGGTGTGCTCTTGCAGGATGATCGGCTGATAACCGGTTGAGATCGGTATGATTCATGGTGATTCGATAAGGGTTAAACCAAGCATGAAATTCAAGGCCGCGTTTATGTGCTTCTTCTATCATAAATTCAAGCGGGTCATATCCAGGGTCTTTCCCTTGTGTACCAGTCAAATATTCAGACCATGGCCCGAATTTCGACGGATAAAAGGCATCTGCTGTTGGTTTAATTTGCATGATGACGGCGTTCATATTCATCGCTTTGATGTCGTCTAACAGTTGAATGAACTCTTGTTTCTGCTCATCTGCGGGCAGTCCTTTCTTTGAAGGCCAATCTAAGTTATAAACCGATGCGACCCACACTGCACGCATCTCTCTTGTGCTCTCAAGCTTCCCTTTTGGCATCGAACGAGCTAGACTGCTAGACGGAATCATTAAGAAGACACCCATGAAAACTAGTGTCAGAACCGTCATACTGATCTTTTTCAGCATGTTTTGCATCACCTCATATTAAGTTTATTCTGCGTTTTGTGATGGAATGCCAGCAGATGGTGTAAGCAAGATGTTTTTCATTTTAAGCAGCTGAGCTTTCGGGACGTCGCAGGCTTCTAGTAAATACCGCTCTGCATTTCCGTATGTATCCATCATCTCATTCAGTACATCTTCAAGATAATCTTGCTGCACACCAAGCAGGGGTTGAATTTGTTCTTTTGACACCCGATATAAACTCATCATGCGAACAAATCGTTCTTGTCTTTTCACTAGCATTTTCACGCCTTCATTGGAACGCATGTATTCACTTAAAACGGTATGCACCGGCACACCCGCTGCTAATTGAATAAGAGCAGATAAAAAGCCTGTACGGTCCTTTCCGCTTGTACAGTGAAGCATAAGCGGATAATTTTTTTCATCTGACAGTAGAGTAAACAATTGCTGAATCTCTTTTTTTCGCTCATAGAGCATGCTTTGATATACATCTTTCATGATCGGTGTAAAGGATAGAGATTTTCCTTCTGCTATCAGCATACGAAACATGGTCCATTTGCTAGGCATCATGCTGTCAGGCTGCATAGGGATATGAACAATTTTGTCATGTTCCATGATCTTTGGCGGGTGTGATTTTCGTTCTGAGCTTGTACGCAGGTCACAAATCGTTTGAATTCCAAGTGTTGAGAACGTCAATATGTCTTGCTTCGTGAGACGTGATAAATCGGCAGATCGATAAATCATTCCTTGTTTGATGACCATCTGATCCGTTGTTTGGAGTCCCCCTACCTCTCTAAAATTTGCTAGCTTTGAAAATTGTATGTTGTGCTCATTCATAGAAGTGAAAATCCTTTCTATCCTCTTTTCTCTATCATACGCTTTTATGAAAAATGAGAAAAGATAAGAGAAAAAGATCATTCAATTCTCCCATGTTGATCAGTGACATCTTTTACGTGGAATTATTGTTATAATAGAATCAGCATATTCGTATTGATTGGAGATTGTAGCATGATAAAAACAAAACGTATTCAGCAAATAAAAGAGTATGTATTTGACCGGGAATCTGCCTCTCTTGATGAGCTTGTGACGCATTTTGGCGTCTCAAAAAACACCATACGCCGAGATGTACAAGCATTGGTAGAATCCGGCGTGCTAAAGAAAGTGTACGGCGGCGTCGCTGTGAACCACTCAACGTTGGTGGTGTATCAGGAGCGAAAGACTCGTCAGCTGAGTAAAAAACAAATGATCGGACAGGCTGCCGCCGCTTTTGTTGAACATGGTGATATGATTTTTGTTGATTCTGGTACAACGACACTGGAGATGCTTCCCTATTTGAAGGAGAAACGGATTACCGTTGTGACAAATAACGTGGATTTCATTACACAGGCTATGCCTTATGAACACCTCACCATCTTTTCAACCGGGGGTATGCTAGAGCGAAAGACAAATTCTTTCGTTGGTTATCAAAGTGTTGAGCGTCTAAAAGCATACAATGTCAATAAAGCATTTATTGCATCAACTGGTTTATCCATTAATCATGGCGTCACGAATTCCTCCCCGCTTGAGACAGATATTAAAAAAACGCTCGTTGAAAAAAACGCCAAAACCTTTTTATTAGTCGATGATAGTAAGTTCGACCATTATGCCTTGACCACGTTTTGTGACTTAAAAGACATAGACATCGTCGTGACGAACGAACAACCAAATGAAGATTACCTTCAATATGGAAAAGAGCATGATGTGAAGTTTGTCACGCCTTAGCCCAGAGCGAAAAAGCCAAGCGCCAATGTTTTGGCTTTTTTCTTATGCGCAAAAGAGTGAAACGGCGAAGTGTTGGTTACATTATGATTGTACATTTAACACATATTTGGAGGTTGACCTGATGCCGTTGTTACGATTTGACGTGATAGAAGGCCGTTCAAAAGAGGAATTAAAAAAACTGCTGGACACTTGCCATGAAGCAATGGTTGATGCCTTTGGGGTACCTGAACGAGATCGCTATCAAATTGTTCATCAGCACCGCCCTGAAGAGATGATGATTGAAGACACTGGGCTTGGTTATCCGAGAACAAAAGATCTTGTTGTCATTAGTGTTGTCAGTAAACAGCGGACGAAAGAGCAAAAGGAACAGCTTTATGCACAAATCGCAGAACGTGTAGAAAAAGAATGCGGGGTTGCCAAGACGGATGTGATGATCTCCATCGTGGAAAATGGAGACGCCGATTGGAGCTTCGGGATGGGTGAGGCTCAATTCATAAGAGGATGGCTCTAAAAAACGGCTCAGGAATGTGAGCCGTTTTTTGATTCATTCATTTTCAAGCTGCATGAGCAAGTTGAATAAATAGCGGTACACTGCTGAGATCACAACTATCAAAGGCGTATCTTCTTTGATGTCCTCTAGTTCAAGAAGCGGAATGTTGACATCAAATAACCCGTCTTGTCCATTAAATTGAAGCTGAGCACCATTTAATGTTGAGAGCATCTCTTTTAGTAATCCAGTATCTTTTTTAGGACGCTTCAATCCGAATAACACGGTATACGTCTGAAATACTTCATCCCATTCTATGGCAAGTCCGTCGACTCTCACCACATCAAACCACTTCGACTCGATATAAATGAATTCTTTTTGTTGTTTTTTTACGTATGTAAGAGGTGTATTTAAAAAGGAAGCATTTTCTGTTTGAATCATTTCCTCCGATTCCTTGTCTACACGTTCTATATAAACATCAGCAAAGCGTGCTTCTTCTGTCATTTTTGCCCCTTCTAGCGGCCAATTTTGACTTGCGGCTTTGTTATATTCAAAGTCGGTGAGCGCCTGCCCTTCTTTCAATAAATCTTGTAAGCGATTTTGCAGTGACATGACTGTATCTCCTTTCATCTACTTCATATGCGTTTTTTATTTTAGCATAACACATGAAAAGAAAGATATGCCTGAGCATATGATGGTATGATAGTGGAAAAAGAAACATCTCGGAGGGGACCGTTTTGCTCACAATGACACTGGCAGAAAAAATCGTAGATGAGGTCAAAAAGGTACTGACGGAAGAAATCATCATCACACAAACAAACGGTACCATTATTGCTGCAACAGATCCAGCACGCATTGGTCAATTTCATGAAGGAGCATATGTCACATCCTTAGAAGGGCAGAAACGAATTCTCACAAAGGATGATGTGCTGCAGATGAAAGGCGTCAAAGCCGGTATCAATCTGCCTATTTATTTTAAACAAGAAGTCATTGGGGTCATTGGAATGACAGGTGATCCTAGGCATGTCTCCCCTTTTGGCGACATTTTACGGAAAATGACGGAGCTGCTCATTCAAGAGCATGAATTTTTTCAAGAAACGGAAACAGATGAACGGCAGCTTGAAGCATTTGTATTCGACTGGCTTCATCTGCCAGAGACAGCGGCAGGTATGACCGAGAAGGCGCAGCGGCTTGGCCTTGATGTCAACAAGCAGCGTGTCGCTATTCTCATTGATTGTCAAGACGAATCGTTTATGAAGCAGGATCAATACAAACTGATGAAGGACAAATTGCAACTCACCAATCAGGAGATCATTGTGCGCTGGGGGCATGCACGTTTTTTGCTCATGCTACAAGCCACACCAGATGGTCGTGATACATGGCACAAGCGCTTGTTCCATATTCATGCTGCGCTCACAGCGCTGTCACCATCGAGGATTTTAATGGGGGCAGGAAAACCAGCAGCTTCTCATGTCATGAAGCAGTCCTTTCATCAAGCGTTTCGCGCTTTAAAATTGGCGCATGCTGAAACACCCATTGTGTTTGATGAAGATTTGACGCTTGAACTTTTTATGGAGGAAATCAGTCAGGAAACAAAAGATGCGTTTCTTGATCGAACGATTGCGTCCCTTTTCCCCTATCCAGAACTAATGAAAACTTTGCGGGTACTCATCGCTTCGGATTACTCATTGAAACATACAGCGGAAGCCTTGCATGTCCATATTAATACACTTCATTACCGATTAAAACGAATCCAGGATTTAACGACACTTGATCCAAAGCGTATGCAAGATGCGATGCTTTTTTATTTGGCCTTGCTGCTTTTAGATCATGATACAAAAAATACGATAAAACAGCCTGATATTTTGTAGAATCGTCTATAGTCATGTGACGGTTCTTTTTTTATACTGGTAGAAACGAGTTGTTAAATGAGCGGGAGTGATTGTATATGCTAGATTCAGAATTTTCAAATCAATTAAAAGAGATTGTCGGTGCGCCCAATGTCCAAGACAGCAAGGCGGATCGTCTTGCCTACTCTTATGATGCGACACCAAATTTTCAACAGATGCCAGATGCGATCGTGCGGCCTCACACGGCTGAAGAAGTACAGCAAATTGTGAAACTGTGCGCCTCATACAAGGTGCCGATCGTCCCAAGAGGCTCAGGGACGAATCTGTGCGCAGGAACATGCCCTACTCAGGGCGGATTGGTAATTCTCTTTACTAGAATGAATCAATTATTAGAAATAGACGAAGAAAATTTAACCGCAACGGTGCAGCCTGGCTTAATTACGCAGGAATTGATTCATCAAGTAGAGGAAAAAGGTCTCTTCTACCCGCCTGATCCAAGCTCTATGAAAATTTCCACATTAGGCGGCAATATTAACGAAAATTCAGGGGGGCTGCGGGGATTAAAGTATGGAGTGACAAGAGATTATGTCCTTGGGCTTGAAGTGGTTTTGCCAAACGGTGACATCATCAAAACAGGCGGAAAGCTTGCAAAAGATGTCGCTGGATATGATATGACTCGATTGTTCGTTGGTTCAGAAGGAACACTCGGGATTGTCACAGAAGCGGTGCTAAAGCTCCTACCGCTCCCAGAAACGAAACAAACAATGCTTTGTTTATACGAAAGCCTTGAAGAAGCTGCGACTTCTGTATCGGCCATCATTGCTGAGCGTATCATTCCTGCTACATTAGAATTTATGGATCAGCCGACCCTTGAAGTCGTTGAAGATTTTGCGAACATCGGCCTGCCTACTGACGTTCAAGCTGTGTTATTAATTGAACAGGACGGCAACCCTGAAGCTGTTTCTCGTGATATCCAAAAAATCGCAGAAGTCTGTGAGCAACACGGGGCTACAAGCGTCAAGATTGCACATTCAGAAGAAGAGGCAAGTGCTCTCTTAACAGCGAGACGCTCTGCTTTATCTGCCCTCGCTCGATTAAGTCCTACAACGATTTTAGAAGATGCTACCGTTCCCCGGTCTGAAATTGCCAATATGGTTCGTGCAATTGAAGACATTGCACGAAAGTATAAGGTGAACATTTGTACGTTTGGTCATGCAGGTGATGGCAACTTACACCCCACTTGTGCGACAGATGCAAGAAATGAAGAAGAAATGAAACGGGTAGAAGCTGCCTTTCAGGCCATTTTTGAAAAAGCCGTTGCACTTGGCGGCACGATTACAGGCGAACATGGCGTGGGTCTTATGAAAGCGCCCTATTTGGAGCTGAAGGTCAAAAAAGAAGGAATCGCTGCCATGAAGGCGATTAAACAGGCACTTGACCCTGCACATATCATGAACCCAGATAAAGTGTTTGGAAAAGCCTCAAGAAAGCGAGTGGTGGTCTCATGAGTTCTTCTTCTAAGCAAAAAGAGATCCAGCAGCAGTTTCAGGAGCAAATGGATGAAAAGGAGCTGCTTAATTGCATGCGCTGCGGATTCTGCCTCCCTTCCTGCCCTACTTATATTGAATCTGGACAACAAGAAACGCACTCCCCTCGGGGCCGAATTGCGTTAATGAAAGCTGTAAGAGATGGCGTCATTGAGCCAGATGAAGATGTTGAACATTCCCTTAATCTTTGTCTTGGCTGCCGTGCATGTGAACCAGTCTGCCCTTCTGGCGTCAAGTATGGACAGCTGCTAGAAGATGCAAGAGACATTATTCAACAACATAAAAAACAATCGTTTCCCGTCAAATTGATGAGACGTGTTGTGTTTAAAGGTCTCTTTCCGTCACAAAGTCGTATGCGACAAGCTGCTAGTTTTCTTCGATTTTATCAAACATCTGGTCTGCAAACAGCCGCCAGGAAGACTCGCATACTGAAGGTGCTTCCCTCCCATTTACAGTTGATGGAACAGGCACTTCCAAAGGTGCCGCCTCAAAAGAAAAAGAAAAAACGTTTGAATGAATATAAAGCCATTGGTCAGGCAAAAAAACGGGTGGCGTTTTTTACTGGCTGTTTAATGGATACAGTTTTCTCAAACACAAACAAAGCGACCATTCATCTCTTACAGCTGGCAGGCTGCGATGTGATCGTTCCTCCTATACAAACGTGCTGCGGCGCGCTACATGGTCATAGCGGAGAAAAAGACCAAGCAAAACAGTTAGCCAAGCGGAATATTGAAGCATTCGAGGAAACAGATGCTGATGCGATTGTCATGAACGCGGGCGGCTGCGGCGCCTTTTTAAGCGATTACGGTCATTTGCTTCAGGATGATCCAGATTTTCAAAAACGAAGTAAAGCCTTCTCACAGAAAATAACCGATATATCAAGTATCCTTGTAGAGCTGGAGTTTCACCGCCACGTGCCACTGGCTTTGCCAGCGCAAGTGATCACCTATCAAGACTCCTGTCATTTACGAAATGGGATGAATGTACAACAGGCGCCGAGGGTGCTCATGAAAGCCATTCAAGGGGTAACGTTTAAAGAAATGAAAGATGCCGGCCGCTGCTGCGGATCTGCAGGAATCTACAATATCTTGCAGCCAGACATGTCGATGCAAATTTTAGATCATAAAATGACTGAAGCGAGCAACACAGCTGCAGCTGCCATTGTGACGTCGAATCCAGGTTGTCAATTACAAATGGCAGCTGGCGTCAAAAAGGCAGGACATATGCCTAGCATGAGAGCGATTCATCTGGCAGACTTTTTATTAGAAGCCGTTCAATATGGAAAAAAAGCGTCCAGTTCATGAAGCTGAACGCTTTTTTTATGCATATCTTCAGACGATTGGTTGGATAATAGAGGAAAATCGCGGAAGGAGATGGTTCAAGTGCTGAAGAAAAACAAATCAAAACAGAAAGACCCGAATTCAGTATTTGAGGCACTATCGCGTTCCTCTGATTTTATCAATGAATTATCAAGTTCCGGAGGTTTCCTTTATAGAATTTCTTTTTTTCGTCCTTTAATTAATGGCAATCTCCTTCATGAACAAATCTTGCCTTTTATTCAGCAATTGCATCTGACACCCACCCTTGAAGAGCTGAAAGAACACATCCCAATCGAACAAGCTGTGATTACGAGGGACCTTCAAAAAGTGGAAGAAGCTCTTCATCGAGGCAGTATTGCTGTTCGAATTGAGACAGACTGGGGCAAAGCGCTCCTTTTGCCGATTGAAGAAAAGAAAGGCAGACAAGTGAGCCAACCTGAGATTGAATTCGGGATTATCAGTGCGCAGGAAGCCTTTGTGGAAGGGCTGGATACAAACTTAAACTTGCTCAGACGCAGGCTGCCCACTCCTGACCTTAAAGTAGTTGAACACACAGTTGGTACCCTTTCTCAAACGAAAGTAGCCGTTGTATACATAGAGGATATCGCCAACCCGCAGAACATTGAAACCGTTCTTCAGCGGATTCAAGATGTTGACTATGACCAAATTCTAGATTCTAATTATCTTGCGCAAATGCTTTATGATGTGTCCAATACAATCTTTCCATTGTTTTTAAATACAGAACGGCCAGACAGGGTTTCCTCAGGTTTAACGGAAGGAAAAATAGCCATTATGGTTGACGGTTCGCCTCATACCCTGCTTGCACCTACAATTTTACTCGAGTATTTTTCTACAATGGAAGACTATAACATGTCTTGGATCGCAGCATCTTCCTTTCGGCTGTTACGCATTTTTGCAGTGATATTTTCTATTTTTGCAACCCCTTTGTATGTAGCAGTTTTAACGTTTCACTATGAACTGATTCCTAAGGACTTATTAGAAACGATTGTCGCATCACGCTATCTCGTGCCCTTTCCGCCTATTATTGAAGCATTATTTTTAGAGATATCGATTGAGCTACTTAGGGAAGCCGGGTCTCGCCTCCCTGCAAAAGTCGGACAGACGCTCGGGATTGTTGGAGGTATTGTGATCGGACAGGCTGCGGTTGCAGCGGGATTAACAAGTAATATTTTGCTCATTATTGTCGCATTATCAGCTCTTGCCTCTTTTGTCACTCCTATTTATAAAATGGGGACAACCATTCGTCTCTTACGTTTCCCATTTCTTTTTGCTGCACAAGTGTGGGGAGCGCTAGGGATTTCGCTAATGGGGGCTTTTCTTCTTACACATTTAATGAAATTAACGTCTATAGGCCAGCCTTACTTAGAGCCAATCTTTCCACTTCGATTGGCCGATTTAAAAGGTAGTTTGATTCGGCCCCAACTCCGCTTTTTGAAAAAACGTCCAGAAAATTTACGGCCGCAAAATGAAACGATACACCGCCAAAAGCCAAAGCAAGGCCGTAAGGGGAAAAATGATTTTTATGAATAAGGAAGTGAAGGCATGAGCTCTTCTTCTGTGAAAGAAAAATTTCAAGTATCCCCTTTTTTTGTGTTTTTTCTGATCAATGCCAATCAAGTTGGTGTTGGTATTTTAAATTTCCAGACGAATCTGGTCCGGACGATTAATAATGATGGGTGGATCGCCATTTTAATTGCTGGTGCAAGCGTCAATTTGATGATCTTCCTCATTTACTTTTTGTTTAAAAAAGCACCTACTGACGAATTTAGTGACATTACGCAATCTGTGTTTGGTAAATGGCTTGGACAATTCATCAACATTCTCTACATTTTGTATTTTTCTTCATTATCTTTGATTGTGCTTGTTCATTATATGGATGTAATCCATGTTTGGCTGTTTAAAGAAATTCCCGGTCTTCTATTTGCATCAGTGCTGCTCATCCTCGTCTATTACATTCACACAGGCGGATTTAGAACAATCGCTGGCTGGGCATTCTTTAGCATTGTCCTAACGTACTGGATGACCTTTATCTGCTTTTATGTCATGAAATATAGTCACATCCGCTTTATGTTCCCCATGTTTGATCATTCATTTTCACAACTCATGATGGGGGTCAAAGATGCCTCTTTATCCATGTTTGGTTTTGGAACATTGCTTGTCTATTATCCCTTTATTAAAAAAGCACAAACGTCGCAAAAATTTGCACATATGGGAGTGTTGCTGACTACATGCCTGAATTTGCTTGTATTTCTCGTCTCTATAGCGTACTACTCAAGTGCTCAGCTCGAACTAACGAAATGGCCAACATTGACATTAACCAGCATTGTCAAACTTCCGTTTATCCAGCGCTTTGAATTTATTGAAGTGTCCCTATGGCTTTTGCTTATCGTTCCAAATATCGCCATTCCATTATGGGCAGCCAGTAGAATGGCAAAACAAGTGTTTCACACGAGCCAACGCATGACGTTAATTGTTCTCAGCCTTCTCATTCTCGTCATGTTTTCATTTTTGATCGAGGCCACCTCTTTTGAGACGTTTAATAAATGGGTGGAATATAGCGGATATATCCTCATATATGGATTGACTGGATGTATGATCATTGGGCTGCTGCTGAAAAAAAGGTGGGTGAAAAAACGCGCATGAAACATTATATTCTCGTGTGTCTCATGTTATTGAGCCTTTTCTTAACGAGCTGTGCACAGCCTCGTCTCTTAGATGAATTAAGTATCTCGCAGGCAGCGGGATTTGACTTATTGGATGATGGAGAAATGAAGGGCTTCTTTGTTTTCCCTGTTTTTAAAAGCGAAGAACAAGGCAGTTACCAAATTGTAAGTGCTAAGTCAAATACCATTAGTAATATTCAGTTTCTTGTGTCGGAAAAATCGCCTTTCCCCGTTGTCATGGGACAAGTACTCGTGATTTTAATAAGTGAAAAGCTGGCGAAAGAAGTGGGTATGATTGATTTGATGAATTACATTTATCGTGATCCGATCATTGGGTCCCGTCAAGTATTTGCCATAGTAGGCGGAGAAGTTGAAGATTTGTTGTATACAAAGATGAATCAAACCAACTTAAATATCGGTGTATATCTTTCAGATTTGCTGGCCCAAAACATGCGAAATGGCAATCAACCTGTGACCAATCAGCATATTTTTATGAATCAGATGATGGCAAAAGGCGTGGATGCCTACCTCCCTTACATTAAAAATACAAGCAACTCTATTAAAGTGTCGGGTGTCGCTCTTTTTGATCAAGAAAAAATGGTTGGGCATATTCCAGGGGAAGATACATTTACGTTTAAAGCGATGATTGAAAATCATAAAAATGGGATTTATGAGTTTCGATTTAATGACACAAAGAAAACCCATGTTGTCATTGAAAATATCAAATCACATGTGTCTTATCACATTAAACCAACTGAAAACCTTTCAAAAAAGCCTCATATCACCATTGATATCAAGCTGAAAGGTGAGTTGAAAGAATTTATGAAATCAAAAAAAATCGATACGCCTTCTATCTTGCAGCATGTTGAAAAAGAAGTGGAGAAGCGTGTGGCCCAGCAAGGAAAAGACCTTGTTCAATCCTTTAAAAAGCAAAAAATTGATCCGCTTGGACTTGGTTTGAGATATCGTTCTAAAGATAAAGCCATGACACCGGAGAAATGGCAAAAAATCTACCCTGATACAGATGTCCAAGTGAATTGTCATATGAACATTGTCCAAACGGGTGTCAGCCAATAAAAAAGACTGTATGAAAAGGTTCTCCCTTCTCGTACAGTCTTTTTTAATCTTCATCTTTTACGTCCGGGTCCTCAGGGATTGGTTCATTTAAGATGTCTTGAATGAGCTCTTTATATTGTTCTAGCTGTTTCATATGGGTTTGAAACTGCCCTTGATAAATGAGATACGATTTCCCGTCAAATACGTAACGAATCTTTTTTTGCTGGATTAATTTTTCAACATATGCTTCTGATACTTCTAAGTATTCAGCTGTTTCTCCAATTGTTAAATACATGCATGTGCACCACCGTTCGTTTCATCTTACAAATTATATCACGAGCTGGTGAAAAAACAGATATCGCTTGTTCATGTTTTTTTCATCTTTTCTTCACTGATTCGTCAACTCGCTTTTGTACAGTATTCATACACCCACTCAAACACTAGGAGGTGATGATCCTTCGCATGACAAAGAAAAATATTCGGACCTATGCCGCATTTTTAACTGTAGGCGCTAGCAATACGATGATTGACTTTCTGTTCTTCTTTTTTTTAACTGCTTGCTTTGTCCCCTCTTTTCTTGCACAGTGCCTGTCCTATACAGCAGGAATGCTGAACAGTTATGTTTGGAATCGAAAATGGACGTTCCAAGTGAAAAAGAAAGCTGACAAGTGGGAATGGATCAAGTGGGCCACAGTCAACGGCGCAGCGTGCCTCCTCACCTATGTTGTCTTATATGTCATGCAGCAAGCAGGTTTCTCATTATTCATTAGTAAAGCGATTGGTACCCTTCTTGGCATGATGATCACTTTTACTGGAAGCCGCCTATGGGTGTTTCCATCAGAAAATAAACCATCAGAAATGGAGCGATGATTCAATGAATATCAAAAAAGCCGTTATACCAGCAGCCGGATTAGGCACACGTTTTTTACCCGCAACGAAAGCACAGCCAAAGGAAATGCTGCCGATTATCGACAAACCCGCTATTCAATACATAGTTGAGGAGGCTGTTCAATCAGGCATTGAAGATATACTAATTATCACAGGAAGAAATAAAAAATCAATTGAAGATCACTTTGACCGTTCGATTGAGCTAGAACACACGTTGCTTGAAAAAGGGAAAAATGAACAGTTAGCTGAAATCAAACATATTGCGGATATGGCCAATATTCATTATATTCGTCAAAAGGAGCCCTTAGGTCTTGGACATGCGGTATTATGTGCACGTCATTTTACTGGCAATGATCCTTTTGCGGTCCTTTTAGGTGATGATGTCATGGTGTCAGAAAGACCTGCACTCTCTCAGCTCATGGAAGTCTTTGAAGACAAACAAAGAGAGGTCATTGGCGTCCAGCAAGTGGATCGTCTAGATGTCAGTAAGTATGGTATGATAAGACCAGCTAGAGTAGACGGTCAAGTGTTTGAAGTCACAGACTTAGTGGAAAAGCCAGCTATTCATGAAGCTCCTTCCGATTTAGCCGTGATGGGCAGGTATCTGTTAACACCATCGATTTTTCCTATTCTTCAAGGAATCGAGAGAGGTGCCGGGAACGAAATTCAGCTGACAGATGCCCTGAAAATCATTGCACATGAATCACCCATTTATGCAAAACAATTAGATGGGATGAGATTTGACGTTGGTGATAAGCTGGGCTCATTTAAGGCAGCGGCTGAAATTGGATTGATGCGTCATGATATGCGGACAGCCATGCTAGCATATATGCAAAGCATACTCATGAGAGAAGCAAAACAAGCATAGGCTCTTATAAGGATGCTTGAAGAAAATTCGTATTTAAAGGCAGAGTGAAATGAATGGGAACCTTGTTTAATGAAATTTTAACCTGGCTGACAAGCCTTGGTTACGCAGGTGTTGCACTTGGACTGATGATTGAAATTATCCCGAGTGAAATTGTACTTGCCTACGGCGGATATATGGTGTCAACAGGAAGCATAGGATTTGTTGGAGCCGTCATCGCTGGGGTTATTGGAGGAACACTTGCCCAGTGCTTTATTTACTGGATCGGCCTTTACGGCGGAAGACCTTTTTTAACAAAGTATGGGAAGTATTTATTCATCCATGAGCATCATATTGCCACGGCAGAACGCTGGTTTGACCGATATGGAACTGGTGTCGTATTTACAGCTCGATTTATCCCAGTCGTGCGCCACGCGATCTCAATTCCAGCTGGTATTGCAAAGATGCCATTTCTGAAATTTGTTCTTTTGACCGGATTAGCCGCCATCCCTTGGTCCATCCTATTTATTTATCTTGGAATGCAGCTTGGGACAAAATGGGACCACATTCAAAGTGTCGCTCACACGTATACAACACCAATTATGGTCATTGCCATCGTTCTCATCGTACTGTATTTCGTTTTGAAAAAAATTCGCACAAATCGAAAACGGACAATCTAACGAAAACGCCTTTCACTCGTCATGTGAAAGGCGTTTTTTCTATGCGTGCGTCGATTGTTTTTTCATATATTGAGATAATTCCATAATCATTGCACCCATTCTTTCAAGTGAAGGGGCTAGAATGCGGCTTATCCCCTCTTCTTTTAATGCTTCAGCTGTGACTTTTCCAACAGCTACAGCTAATACATGCTGCTCGAATAGATGTTGCAGTTCTTCTTTTTTGCCCCATTCTTCTGCTAGTTTGAAAAAGGCATGAACCTGAACAGCGGTTGTAAAACAAACGGCATGGACCTTCCCTTCTTTCATTTCTTGAAGCAAAGTGTCCGCCGCCTCTGGTTCAGGGGGCGTGTGCTGATATGGCATGAGCTGCAAAACGTCTGCTCCCTTGTGATGTAAAAAATCAATGAGAGCTGGTGCATTTTCGCCGTGAAGCTGTACCATGACCCGTTTACCTTGAAGTTCTTTGTCTTCTAACTTTGAAATGAGGTCACGAACGGTTCCATCTTCATCAGAAACATCTGGCTGAATGCCGTGTTTTTTTAGAGCCGCAAACGTTTTGTATCCTCTTGAAGCGATATGGGCACTTGATAAAATGTTCATAAATGCTTCTCCAAGCTGGAGCTCTTCTGCACTTTCAATTAATGTGTCTGTGCCGATACCCGTTGTTAAAATGACCCAGTCAGCTCCCTTCTTTACAAAGGTTTCTATGCCTGGCTTCAATTCCTCTTTGGCTAAAAATACAGTGCCCTGAAGAGAACGAATAACAGCTTGTCCTCCTTGCTTTTCAACAAGTGTACGCATTTCTTCTGTTTTTCTTGTTCCGCATATGGCAATGGTCTTTCCAGCTAAGCCTTTACTCATTCTCATCCCTCTTTTTCTATCACATGTATGATGTATTGTATTAAATATAGATTTATTTGGAAGACGTTGCAAGTGTCTACTAAAAAAGAGCTTGACGTTTCTATCGAATTCGAGTATCTTTTGTAAGTGCAAATTGTAGGAGGTCATTATGGAAAAACAGAATGTTCAAGCAATTCGATTATCAATCGCAGACCCAACACCACTTGGTTTGTTTGGTTTAGCAATGGTGACGCTTGTTGCGTCTTCACAAAAACTAGGAATCACAGATGGCACATCTCTTATTTTACCTTGGGCTATCTTCCTTGGAGGAATCGCGCAGCTGATCGCGTCCATACAAGATTCAAAGCATCATAATATTTTTGGAGCCACTGCCTTCGGCGCATTCGGTCTTTTTTGGATGGGTGTTGGAACCACTTGGCTCATTCAAGCTGGCGTTTTTGGGAAAACGCTTGCGGGAGCTGCGGACCCAAAACAACTAGGTTTTGCTTTTATTGGTTATTTGATTTTCAGCTTATTTATGACGATCGGTGCAATGGAAACACATAAAGTATTGTTTTTGATTTTCGTCTTTATTGATTTCTTATTCATTGGCCTTTCCCTTAGCTCGTTTGGTGTGATGTATGATGTAACTCATACGATGGCTGGTATTGCAGAATTGATTATTTCTCTTCTTTCATTTTATGGTTCTGCAGCTGTTGTGCTGAATACACATTTTGGTCGTACAGTACTGCCAGTTGGACAACCATTTCGAGTGTTTACTAAAGCATAAATAAAAAAGAACTGCTCTTGGCAGTTCTTTTTTTTATTCTTATTTTTCTTGTTCCTCTTGAAATATCTCTGCAATGATTTCATAAGAACGCATTCTTTCTTGATGGTCAAACATATCAGAATTAATCATGACTTCATCTGCTTGAGTTGCTTCAATAAAGGCTTCTAACTCTTTTTTCACCTTTTGTTTATCCCCGATCATCGTCGAACTTAATTGTTCGTCCACCATCGCCTTCTCATATGGACTCCATAACCCATCCATACTTTCAACAGGGGCTTTGAGTTTTCCTGGTGTATTACGAATAAGGCTCAAAAATCGCTGATAATGAGACGTCGCCAAATATTCAGCCCGCTCTGTTTGATCAGCAGCAAAAACCGTGACACCAACCATCGCATAAGGTTCTTTTAACACATCTGAAGGTTGAAATGACTGTCTGTATAATTCTAAAGCAGGAATGGTATTTTTAGGGGAGAAATGTGCCGCAAAGGCAAATGGCAGTCCCAGTTCTCCTGCAAGCCTTGCACTAAAACCACTTGAACCAAGAAGCCAAATTGGTATATCCAATCCTTCTCCCGGAACGGCTCTTACATGTTTTTTGACCTGACCAGTCGGTTTGAAATATTGCCGAAGTTCTTCAAGCTGCTCAGGGAAATCCTCCCCATTATGAAGATTACGTCTAAGTGCCCTTGCCGTTAACTGATCTGTTCCTGGTGCCCTGCCAAGACCTAAATCAATTCTCCCTGGATACAGAGTCTCCAGTGTTCCAAATTGTTCTGCAATGACGAGTGAAGAATGGTTTGGAAGCATAATCCCCCCAGAACCAACCCGGATCTTTTCAGTCCCTCCAGCAATATGTCCAATCAAGACGGATGTTGCTGAACTCGCAACCCCTTCCATATTATGATGCTCCGCAAGCCAATATCTATGGTAGCCCCACTTCTCAGCTTTTTTTGCTAAATCCATACTATGTTCAAATGATTCTTTAATTGTGCCCCCCTCTGTTACAGAGGATAAATTTAACACGGAATATGCTGTGTGTTGTAAAACTGATTGACTCATACATGCTGCCCCATTTCTTTCAAAAATCATACTAGTTTCATTCTTTCAACACCATAACATAAAACGATTTAACTTTTAAATGATTTGATTCGATGAACTTCGAACTAAAAAATATCATTAAGCTCAATTCCGCTTTTTAAATTTCCACATAGAATAAAATATTAACTTTTAGGAGATGGGGAATTTGTATAACCAGTACGATAACAAATGTCCCTTTTGCGGAAAAAATCATGATTGGCAACCTCATTACAGAAAATCTCGTCACGATAGACTTACATTTGATGATTGCCCTCTTCTTAAACGAGAATGTAAAAAGAAAAAAGTTGTTAAACATCACAGCACTTGTGCTAAAGCAAAAGGACGAAAAAAAGCAAATAATAAGATTGTAAAAAGAGGTTCTACTGGTGTTACTGGGCCTACCGGAGTTACTGGAGCTACTGGTCCTACCGGTGCCACCGGGGTTACTGGATCCACTGGAAATACCGGACCTACCGGTGATACTGGTGTAACTGGAGATACCGGGCCTACTGGTGCCACTGGTGTAACTGGTGATACTGGGCCTACCGGTGCCACTGGTGATACCGGACCTACCGGTGCGACTGGTGATACCGGGCCTACCGGAGCCACTGGTGCAACTGGAGATACTGGTCCAACCGGTGATACTGGTGTAACTGGTGATACTGGGCCTACCGGTGTAGGATTAACAGGAATTGAAGCGTTTGATCCGGTAGTAAGTCCTACTTACCCGGTAGGGCAAGTAGTGACCTTTAATGGCAGTACGTATGTAGTAAATACTGCACCACCGACAGGTACACCAGATACTTCCCCAGACTACACATTACTGGCTGCAGCAGGATCAACTGGAGATACTGGAGATACTGGGCCTACCGGTGCGACTGGTGTAACTGGTGATACCGGGCCTACCGGAGCCACTGGTGCAACTGGAGATACCGGACCTACTGGTCCAACCGGTGATACTGGTGCAACTGGTAATACCGGGCCTACTGGTGCCACTGGTGTAACTGGAGATACCGGGCCTACTGGTGCCACTGGTGTAACTGGTGATACTGGCCCTACGGGAGCCACTGGTGTAACTGGAGATACTGGGCCTACCGGAGCCACTGGTGCAACTGGAGATACCGGGCCTACCGGTGCGACTGGTGTAACTGGTGATACCGGGCCTACTGGTGCTACTGGAGTAACTGGTGCGACTGGTCCAACCGGTGATACGGGTGCACCTGGTAATACCGGACCTACTGGTGCTACTGGAGTAACTGGTGCGACTGGGCCTACCGGTGCCACCGGAGTTACTGGAGTTACTGGAGCTACTGGAGATACCGGTCCTACTGGTGCCACTGGTGTAACTGGAGATACTGGGCCTACCGGTGCGACTGGTGTAACTGGTGATACTGGGCCTACCGGTGCTACTGGTGTAACTGGAGATACTGGCCCTACGGGAGCCACTGGTGTAACTGGAGATACTGGGCCTACTGGTGCCACTGGTGTAACTGGTGTAACTGGTGATACCGGACCTACCGGTGCGACTGGTGTAACTGGTGATACCGGGCCTACCGGAGCCACTGGTGCAACTGGAGATACTGGGCCTACCGGTGCTACTGGTGTAACTGGTGATACTGGACCTACCGGTGCGACTGGTGTAACTGGTGATACCGGGCCTACCGGAGCCACTGGTGCAACTGGAGATACCGGACCTACTGGTCCAACCGGTGCAACTGGTAATACCGGGCCTACTGGTGCCACTGGTGTAACTGGAGATACTGGTCCAACCGGTGATACTGGTGCAACTGGTAATACCGGGCCTACCGGTGATACTGGTGTAACTGGAGATACTGGCCCTACGGGAGCCACTGGTGTAACTGGTGATACTGGGCCTACTGGTGCAACTGGTGTAACTGGTGTAACTGGTGATACCGGACCTACCGGTGCGACTGGTGTAACTGGAGATACTGGACCTACCGGAGCAACTGGTGTAACTGGAGATACTGGGCCTACCGGAGCAACTGGTGTAACTGGAGATACCGGGCCTACTGGTGCCGCTGGTGTAACTGGTGATACCGGACCTACTGGTGCGACTGGTGTAACTGGAGATACTGGGCCTACCGGTGCCACCGGAGTTACTGGTGCTACTGGAGATACCGGGCCTACTGGTGCGACTGGTGTAACTGGTGATACTGGGCCTACCGGTGTAGGATTAACAGGAATTGAAGCGTTTGATCCGGTAGTAAGTCCTACTTACCCGGTAGGGCAAGTAGTGACCTTTAATGGCAGTACGTATGTAGTAAATACTGCACCACCGACAGGTACACCAGATACTTCCCCAGACTACACATTACTGGCTGCAGCAGGATCAACTGGAGATACTGGTGTAACTGGAGATACTGGCCCTACGGGAGCCACTGGTGTAACTGGTGATACTGGGCCTACTGGTGCAACTGGTGATACCGGACCTACCGGTGCGACTGGTGTAACTGGAGATACTGGACCTACCGGAGCAACTGGTGTAACTGGAGATACTGGGCCTACCGGAGCAACTGGTGTAACTGGAGATACTGGTCCTACTGGTCCTACTGGTGCCACTGGTGTAACTGGTGATACCGGACCAACCGGTGATACTGGTGTAACTGGTGATACCGGGCCTACCGGTGATACGGGTGCAACTGGTGCCACTGGTGTAACTGGAGATACCGGGCCTACTGGTGCCACTGGTGTAACTGGAGATACCGGGCCTACTGGTGCCACTGGTGTAACTGGTGATACTGGGCCTACTGGTGCCACTGGTGTAACTGGTGTAACTGGTGATACCGGACCTACCGGTGCGACTGGTGTAACTGGTGATACCGGGCCTACCGGAGCCACTGGTGCCACTGGTGATACCGGACCTACCGGTGCTACTGGTGTAACTGGTGATACCGGACCTACCGGTGCGACTGGTCCAACCGGTGCCACCGGAGTTACTGGATCCACTGGAGATACCGGTCCTACTGGAGCCACTGGTGTAACTGGTGATACTGGTCCAACCGGTGCGACTGGTGTAACTGGTGATACCGGGCCTACTGGAGATACCGGGCCTACTGGAGCCACTGGTGTAACTGGTGATACTGGTCCAACCGGTGCGACTGGTGTAACTGGAGATACTGGGCCTACCGGAGCAACTGGTGTAACTGGAGATACTGGGCCTACTGGTGCCACTGGTGTAACTGGTGATACCGGACCAACCGGTGATACGGGTGCGACTGGTGTAACTGGAGATACCGGGCCTACTGGTGCCACTGGTGTAACTGGTGATACTGGGCCTACCGGTGCCACCGGAGTTACTGGTGCTACTGGAGATACCGGGCCTACTGGTGCCACTGGTGTAACTGGTGCAACTGGTAATACCGGACCTACCGGTGCGACTGGTGTAACTGGTGATACCGGGCCTACCGGAGCCACTGGTGCAACTGGAGATACCGGACCTACTGGTCCAACCGGTGATACTGGTGCAACTGGTAATACCGGGCCTACTGGTGCCACTGGTGTAACTGGAGATACCGGGCCTACTGGTGCCACTGGTGTAACTGGAGATACTGGTCCTACCGGTGCTACTGGTGTAACTGGAGATACCGGGCCTACTGGTGCTACTGGTGTAACTGGAGATACTGGACCTACCGGTGCCACTGGTGTAACTGGAGATACTGGTCCTACCGGTGCCACCGGAGTTACTGGAGCTACTGGAGATACCGGGCCTACTGGTGCCACTGGTGTAACTGGAGATACTGGGCCTACCGGTGCGACTGGTGTAACTGGTGATACTGGTCCAACCGGTGCGACTGGTGTAACTGGTGATACCGGACCTACCGGTGCGACTGGTGTAACTGGTGATACCGGGCCTACTGGTGCTACTGGAGTAACTGGTGCGACTGGTCCAACCGGTGCCACCGGAGTTACTGGAGCTACTGGAGATACCGGGCCTACTGGTGCCACTGGTGTAACTGGAGATACTGGTCCTACCGGTGCGACTGGTGTAACTGGAGATACCGGGCCTACTGGTGCTACTGGTGTAACTGGAGATACTGGACCTACCGGTGCCACTGGTGTAACTGGAGATACTGGTCCTACCGGTGCCACCGGAGTTACTGGAGCTACTGGAGATACCGGGCCTACTGGTGCCACTGGTGTAACTGGAGATACTGGGCCTACCGGTGCGACTGGTGTAACTGGTGATACTGGTCCAACCGGTGCGACTGGTGTAACTGGTGATACCGGACCTACCGGTGCGACTGGTGTAACTGGTGATACCGGGCCTACTGGTGCTACTGGAGTAACTGGTGCGACTGGTCCAACCGGTGCCACCGGAGTTACTGGAGCTACTGGAGATACCGGGCCTACTGGTGCCACTGGTGTAACTGGAGATACTGGGCCTACCGGTGCGACTGGTGTAACTGGTGATACCGGGCCTACTGGTGCCACTGGTGTAACTGGAGATACTGGGCCTACCGGTGCCACCGGAGTTACTGGTGCTACTGGAGATACCGGGCCTACTGGTGCCACTGGTGTAACTGGTGCAACTGGTAATACCGGACCTACCGGTGCGACTGGTGCAACTGGTAATACCGGTCCTACTGGTGTAACTGGTGATACTGGGCCTACCGGTGCGACTGGTGTAACTGGTGATACCGGGCCTACCGGAGCCACTGGTGCAACTGGAGATACCGGACCTACTGGTCCAACCGGTGATACTGGTGCAACTGGTAATACCGGGCCTACTGGTGCCACTGGTGTAACTGGAGATACCGGGCCTACTGGTGCCACTGGTGTAACTGGAGATACTGGACCTACCGGAGCCACTGGTGTAACTGGAGATACTGGGCCTACCGGAGCCACTGGTGCAACTGGAGATACCGGGCCTACCGGTGCGACTGGTGTAACTGGTGATACCGGACCTACCGGTGCGACTGGTGTAACTGGAGATACCGGGCCTACTGGTGCTACTGGTGTAACTGGAGATACTGGACCTACCGGTGCCACTGGTGTAACTGGAGATACTGGTCCTACCGGTGCGACTGGTGTAACTGGTGATACCGGGCCTACTGGTGCTACTGGAGCCACTGGTGTAACTGGTGATACCGGATCTACTGGTCCAACCGGTGATACTGGTGCCACTGGTGTAACTGGAGATACTGGTCCTACTGGTGCGACTGGTGTAACTGGTGATACCGGACCTACCGGTGCGACTGGTGTAACTGGTGATACGGGTCCTACCGGGCCTACTGGTCCAACAGGTGCCACTGGTGCAGGATTAACAGGAATTGTAGCCGCTGATCCGGTAGTCAGCCCTACTTACCAAGTAGGGCAAGTAGTGACCTTTAATGGTAGTACGTATGTAGTAAACACTGCACCACCGACAGGTACACCAGATACTTCCTCAGACTACACATTACTAGCTGCAGCAGGACTAACTGGAATCACTGGTGCCACTGGAGACACCGGTCCAACTGGAGCTACTGGAATCACTGGTGCCACTGGAGACACCGGTCCAACTGGAGCTACTGGAATCACTGGTGCCACTGGAGGTACCGGTCCAACTGGAGCTACTGGAATCACTGGTGCCACTGGAGGCACCGGTCCAACTGGAGCTACTGGAGGCACCGGTCCAACTGGAGCTACTGGAATCACTGGTGCCACTGGAGGCACCGGTCCAACTGGAGCTACTGGAATCACTGGTGCCACTGGAGCTAGCGGGCCAACTGGAGCTACTGGAATCACTGGTGCCACTGGAGCTAGCGGTCCAACTGATACGGCACTTTATGCTGGAAATACAACAGGTCCTACAATCATTACTATTGCTGGTGGTACGAACATTGCTTTACCAAGTAATCAAAATATTAATGGATTTACGCCGAATGGTTCAAATGATACATTCACAGTCCAGCAAACAGGTAAATACTATATCACATATCAAGTAAATACCACTACTGCACTTTTAGTGAGCACAAGGCTATGGTTGAATGGATCAACTGCTATTCCAGGTTCAATTCAGTCCTCTGCCGTATCCACAACTTTTATGAGCAATACAGTTATTGTCAATTTAACAGCAGGAAATACAATTTCATTACAATTTTTCGGAGCGGTTGTAACAGCCATTCTAATAGGTGGTGGTGCAACCGGTGCATCACTTACCATCATCAGACTCAGCTAAGTGAAACGAAGATAAAAAAAGAAAGGCTCTGTCAGCCTTTCTTTTTTCTATCTTCAATTACGCTTATACAACGGTCAATATCAGGAGATTGCAAGAGGTGAAAAATAGACTGTATGAAAGAAAACTCTAAATTCCACCATTCTAATAACTGAAGTTTTTCAATGATATCAGAAGAAAACCGATATTTCATGAGCCGCTGCGGGTTCCCTGCGACAATCGCATATGGAGGCACATCTTTTGTAATCAGACTATTTGCTCCAATGACTGCCCCGTTTCCTATCTGTACTCCTGACATGATTGTTGCTCCATATCCAATCCAAACATCGTGCCCTATACACACATCCCCTTTTGATCGTGGATGTCCTTCAATATGGGCAGCATCTGTGAAAATTTGATTGAAGGGATATGTGGTGACCCAATCTGTTCGGTGTTCACCACCAAGAAAAACTTTTACTTCGTTTGCGATGGAACAAAACTTCCCTACATTCAGCGTTGTTCCTTCTCCCCACGTCAAGACTTGAAAATTTGGTCCAGCATAAGTGTAGTCACCTATATCATACGAACTGAGCTCACTTCTTTGATTTAAAAACATAGAAGATCATACCCCCTACAAAGTAATCGATCTTCGTATGTATATGCCAGATGATAGGCTCACATTATGATTGGACAAGTGCAACGATCTGCTTTTTCTTCCATACCAGTCGATAATAGCCGTATTGGAGCAATAAGTTTACAAAAAAGGCTGCAGGATATCCTATCCAGATTCCTTTGATCCCAAGCGATGTATGGTGTGATAGCACATAAGCCACTGGTACTTCAACAAGCCAAATGGAACAAATACTAAAGATGGTCGGCCATAGAACTGTGCCACTTGCTCTCATTGTGGCTGCAACGATTTGTGCTGTTCCAAAAATGAGATAGCTCCATAGGGTAATCACGACCAAACTATATGCAATATCAATCGTTGCAGGATCTGTTAAAAAGATAGATAAAATTTGTGGTGCGAAAATATAGACGAAAATAATAATCAATCCGCCTATCGCAAAGTTTAGCCCCAGCCCAATTTTAATGACATCCTTCAAACGATTCATGTTTCCTGCGCCAATGAATTGTGCGGCGAAAATAGAAACCGCAATACCAAGGCTCACTGCAGGCATCTGTACATAACTTACAACTTGGTTGACAACGCCATAAGCTGCGGTCGCCTGTGATCCATAATCGTTGACAAAAGAAATGACAGCAATTTCTGATAAAGAAATGAGAATCATATTAATACTAGAAGGGATACTTAACTTTAATAGCGTTTTTAATAAATCCCCTTTCATCAATAAATGCTTTCTAACCGACGCATCAATGCGCAGCGGGTGCTTTGTTTTATAAAGATAGATATGAAGAATGATAAACGTAACGATTGTAGAAATCACAGAAGAATACGCAGCACCATATAAACCAAATGCCGGTAAACCAAGCCAGCCGAATAATAAAATTGGCAGCAATAAAATATTGGTTCCTGTACTAATCATTAAGAAATAAAATGGTGTTTTCGAATCTCCTGTTCCACGTAAAAAGGTCGTATAGACAAAATAAAGAAATAAGATGGGCATGGAGATGAATAGGATTCTGGCATATGCCGCACTTTCCTCCACAATATTTGCAGGTGTCCCCATCAAATGTAAAATATCTGTGGCAAAAAAACCTCCAATGACAGCTAAAGAAAGTCCGATTAAAAAGGTGAACGAAAGCGTTGTACCGATAATTTCCTTTAACCTCTGCTCATTTTTTGCTCCGTATGCTTGTCCAATCAGGATCGAGCTCCCTGATCCAATCCCAATGGAAAAAGAAACAAGTAAAAAGAAAAGTGGAAAGAATGCCGAAATTGCAGCTACTGCATCCTCTCCAATCCATCTACCGACAAGCACAATGGAAACAAGCTGTCCAATTGATTGCAAAATATTGCTTAATAAAAGTGGAATTAGAAAGATCGACATGGTTTTTACTAAAGATTGATTATTATCTAACGTCATGATGGTTCTCCTTCTCTGTCTAAAGATCCTCAGCTAACATGCTGACAATGCGGTCTTCTATCTCTTTTCCTTTTTCGTCATCAACGAGATGATTCAATAAGATGGAAAAAGCAAGCGTTTTTCCACTCTGCGTTTCAATATATCCAGATAGTGTGCTGACCGTTGATAGTGTACCTGTTTTTGCACGCACTTTTTCTAGTGTAGCTGGTTCTTTCAATCTGTTTCTTAATGTACCTCCCACCATACGCTCACTTGCCCCAGCTAACGGAAGTGCATGGACATAGGTGTTAAACCATTTTTCCTTTTGAATGTTTGTCAAAAATAACGTGAATTGATTTGCAGAAACAAGATTAATCGGTGATATGCCTGATCCGTCTCTCAACACAGTCATAGATGCATCTATGCCATAGGCTGGAAGACGTTCATTCAGCACGTCAAGCCCTTTGTCAAAACTTCCTTTGTTCTTTACCCGCTTCCCAAGTTCTTTTAACAGAATTTCTGCATGTGTATTGTTGCTTAATTTCATCATCGGAACAAGAAGATCGGATAAAGGCATTGATGAATGGGAAGCGATTTTTTTCGCTTTTTTAGGAACTTGTTTTGTTTTGAGTGATCCTTTCAGCTCAATCCCCTCAGCCTTTAATGCTCGTTTCATTAAGTCTAAAGCATACGTTGTCGGTTCCCATAATGCGACCCATTGTTTAGACGATGATGCTTTTAGCGGAATCGTCCCAGTCAGTGTAATTTTGTTTGTACCGTGAGAGCGTTTAAAAGATATTTTCTTCTTTCCGCCTTCTGGCACAGTTTTCACTTGATTGATAACTTGAGCGACGTCAGTCTTCGGGATCATCTCATAGCTGGCCTTCTGCCCTGCTTTCTTTCCCGGCTTAACTTCGAGAATGATCGTTCCTGCATCATAATCCTCATTCGGTGAAGCAGTAAGAGCAGATATTTGAGCGCCGTAATATTGATCTTCATCACTCCACGGCAGATCGATGGAATACCTTGTGTCATCAAACCAAGTATCATCAGCCGCAAGCTGTCCACGAATCGTATGTATTCCGGCCTTTTTGACTTGTTTGGCTAATGCGGCAAAATCGCTTTCTAACAATGTCGGGTCTCCAGTGCCTCGGAGATAAAGATTGCCGTGCAATGTTTTCTTTTGGATTAAACCATCCATCCAAACGTCTGTTGGAAAAGTGTGTGTTTCACCCAGTAGATCGAGTGCGATAGCAGATGTGAGTAGTTTCATATTAGAAGCAGGAGTCAGACGGATGTCCGCTTGATGTTCATAAAGAAGGGAAGTGTCAGAAGTATCGCGTACGCTGATGCCAGCAATCGCGCCCTCTAGATCAGGTGCTGTTCGAATGAATTCGTCTAAGGAAGTGATCCATTTTAATTGATCATCATGAGCTGTTAGTTGTTCATCTTTCACTGAAAAAGGGAGAAATAACATCGACAAAATACATAGTTGTAAAAACATGACCTGTGAGAAACGTTTCACGCAATCCCTCCTTTTTAGAAAAGCAGCCAAATTTAGCAGATTATGTTCATTATACACAAAAGAACGTTTGTTCTCAAAGGTTTTTTAAACAGAAAAGTCAGCTTTCTTTGACGAAAACTGACAAGCCTCTTTTACCTATTTTCAGGATTCCAGCCATCGCTTCCGCTAAGCACGGATTGAACGGTGATTTGACTTGCTTCGTTTTTTGTTAATATCGTTGACCACTTCACCCGGTTTGCCAAATGACTCCCTGCGCCTGTTGATCCATATTCTTGATATCTAGCCGTTCTTTCATTGTCTTTGTTATCCCAGTTATGCCATCCCTCAGCTTTAATATGTTCATCCATTTTTGTTTGGAGGAACGTGACAGCCGAATGAGGTCTCCACGGACGGCCTAAGTACACAGATTGAGACGCAGCCGTTCCTTTATTTAACGTGGAATCAATAAAAACGTAGCCATACTTTTGCGCTTCTGTTGTGGATGCCGCTGTAATATACCCATTTCCAAGACTTTTTATTTCAGCTCTTTTAAATACAGCCGTTGCTGAACCAAAGATGAAGTCAACCGTGCCCTCGATATAGCAATCTTCATAATACTGTCTACCTGTGCCTGTGGCATATAGTGTATCTTGATACCCGAGAACACGTACGTGTTTAAACACAGCCCGGTCCCCGGACACATAAAGGGCAACCGCCTGCCCTGCGTTTCGGCCAGCTGTATTTTGAAACGTGATATTTTCTGCGTAAAAATGATTTGCCCGAATCATTGTACTAGAGCTATTGGTTGTACTCCCGCTGCTTGCATTTGTATCATCATACGTCAGAATCGTCTGATACTGATTTTCTCCAATAAAGGACACATACGGCTTATTTTGCGGAAGGAGAATCTTTTCTTTATACACACCATTTTTAATATATATCGTCGTTTGCTGTTGATTGTTCACTGGTATCGCATCAATGGCAGATTGAACCGTTCGGAATGTCCCATTTCCTTTTTGATCGACAATAAGCACGCGGTTTGTTTGATGGTTGTGTCCAGCTGCTTGCGCATAAGCTGAGTCAAAAAGCAGTAAGGCCAATACCATCATCAGCAGTCGTTTTCCATACTTCATCACACATCTCCCCCTTATATTGTGAACGTTTTCATTGACGTATTCTTTTTGATCCTATTCAGTGATAAAACAAAAAAACACAAAAAAACATCCACTGTGTTAGGTTGTGGATGTTTTTTCATATTTCATCGCATAAATTCCTTCATTTTCAATCCATTCACAAAATAGGACGTCTTTATAGGAGGAAATGTGCTGCTTTTTCAATTGCTCTCTCAGCCACGCTTCATCAAATCCAGCTTCCTTTAAATCTTTTCTTAAAATCTCTCCGTCGATAATAAACGTTCTAGGCAATGTGACTTCTTTTCCTTTCACGTTCACATCTTCGGCTGTAGCTGGTGCATATTTCATTTTCGGAAGCACACTCACAGACCCATCCGTTTCCAAAATGGCAAATTCAATTTCATTAAGAGCAAAATGCCCTTTCGCCCGAATCAGTGTCTGCAGCTGATTTAAATCGAGCATATTTTTCTTTAATCGATTGTAGTGAATCTTTCCTTTATCAATCACAAGAGTCGGTCTTCCTTCTAAAAAGGCGCGAATGGATTTGAATTTTTGTGAAAGCCATTCAACTGTGTAGATTAAAACGCCCCAGACTGCAACTGCAAAAAGGATATGTAGCACGCTGACTTCTGGATCAAAAATGGCGTTACCGACCATCTCCCCTAAAATCAGTGCAGAAATAAAATCAAACGGCGTGATTTGTGCAAATTGTGTTTTCCCTAATAGCTTTGTAATGGAAAATAAAGCAAAAAATCCGATAAAGAGTTCAATCAAAATATTAAAAAATGGCACACATATACCTTCCTTTCTCACTGCATGTACTTACAGCATGTACAGGAAAGGAAGGTTCTAAACCATTTATGAAGGCAGTAAAATAAAGACGTCGTCTTCCTCAACCAATGCTTCATATGTTTTCACGCATCCATGATCTGGTTCTTGAACATTTCCTGATGAAAGGTTGATTTTCCAATCATGCATTGGACAGAAGACATGATCTCCGCTCACCATTCCTTCAGCTAGTACACCGCCTTTATGAGGACAGCGATTTTCAATGGCTTTGAACTGCTTGTTAGAGGTTTGAAAAACAGCTAATTCAAGTGGACCGGCTGCGACTGTTTTCCCTAGCTGCAACGGGAAATCTGATATTGTACCAATATGAACTTTTACAATTGAAACTGTCATCTGATCTCATCCCTTCAATTGATTTAGACGGAAGCAGTTGCCTTTTGAAATAATTGTCTTGTTTCTGTTTCGTTCTCTCGAATCTCTTGCCACGGTTCTTCATAAGTTGAAAGTGCGATGTCCATTCTTTCGATGAGTGCTGCACGTTTCTTGTCATCTAGCAGGACCGTTTGGATATGATTCAATCCAAGCCGTTCAACCCAAGCGGATGTTCTCTCTAAATAATTTGCGGTTTCTCTGTAATATTGAAGGTAGGCTGCGGCCATTTGTTCTACTTCTTCTGCTGTACTTACTTTCATTAATAAGTCTCCAGCTCGTAAATGTGTCCCTCCATTCCCGCCAGCATACAATTCAAATCCCCCATCGATACCTACGATGCCAAGATCTTTAATCCCAGATTCAGCACAGTTTCTTGGACAGGCTGATACGGCCATTTTGACTTTGTGCGGTGTGGCAAGTCCTTCAAATTTCTTTTCAAGTGCGATCCCAAGAGAAATGGAATCCTGCGTTCCGAATCTGCAAAATTGTTCTCCAACACAAGTTTTGACGGTTCTTAATGATTTTCCGTAAGCATAACCAGACGGCATATCTAAATCAGCCCATACTTTTGGTAAATCTTCTTTTTTGACACCTAAAAGGTCGATTCGCTGCCCTCCAGTCATTTTCACAAGCGGTATCTCATATTTGTCAACGACATCCGCTATTTTTCTCAGGTCATTAGCATTTGTCACGCCTCCGTACATACGTGGAACGACCGAATAGGTACCATCGTTTTGGATGTTGGCATGCATTCGTTCATTCACAAATCGCGAGCTTTTTTCATCTTTGTAGTCAAGCGGATACATCATCCCTAAATAGTAATTCAGTGCAGGCCGGCACTTTGAACAGCCTTCTTCTGTTTCCCAGTCAAGTACATTCATCACTTCTTTGACATGCTGCAAACCTTTCTCTTTTATTTCATGAATCACTTCATCTCTTGATAAGGTGGTGCAGGCGCAGATGGTTTCTTTTTGCGCAGTGCGGTTTGCATCATCGCCTAAAGTGTGCCATAAAATCTCTTCCACAACAGGTTGGCAGCCTCCGCATGATCTAGAAGCACTTGTACATTGCTTGACCTCTTGTATGGTCGTTAGGCCTTCTTTTTGAATAGCTGCCACTATTTGACCTTTTGAGACACCATTACAGCCGCAAACGATATGGTCGTTTGCCATATGTTCAATCGTGTTTTCTTGCGTCAGCTCATTTGATGTTAAGACAGATACTTTTTCCATATCTGACATATCAACACCTTCTCTAATGTACGAGAATAAACGTGGTCCATCGCTTGTTTCTCCAAATATGACGGCGCCGACTAAGCGGTTTTGCTGGAAGACTAGTTTTTGATAAATGCCTTGCTGTTCGTCAAAAATCTTAATCGCTTGTTTCTCATCGTTTTCGATAAAATCACCAGCTGAAAATACATCAACCCCTGATACTTTTAGCTGTGTCGATAGTACAGATCCTTCATAAGGCGTCGGGGCCATATCACATGCATGCTTCGCAAGCACGTTTGCTTGATCGTATAATGGCGCGACAAGACCGTACGTTTGTCCTCTATGTTCAACACATTCTCCGACTGCGTAAATCCGCGGGACACTTGTTTCCATGAAATCATTGACGATAATCCCCCGGTTCACTTCAATGCCACTCGTTTCGGCAAGCTTGTGATTCGGTTTAATTCCTGCCGCCATGACCACCATATCTGTCTCTAATGTGGAACCATCCGAAAATGTTAATCCTTCTACTCTTGTATCTCCTAAAATTTCATTTGTCTGTTTTCCTAATAAAAAGCTCATGCCTTGTTTTTCTAATGCTGTTTGCAGAAGTTGACCTGCCATCGGATCGAGCTGCCGGTCCATTAGATGAGAGCCAAGATGAATAACGGTCACTTTCATTCCTAAGTTTAGTAGACCACGCGCGGCTTCAAGTCCAAGGAGCCCGCCTCCAATGACGGCTGCTTTTTTGTACATCATAGATGCTTTGACCATTTCCTCTGTGTCTTGTAATGTACGAAAAGCTGTTACCCCTTTTTTATCACTCCCTGGAATGGGGGGGATGAACGGGAGTGACCCTGTCGCTAAAATTAAACGGTCATAATGCACGGTCCGTCCTTGATCACTCATAACGGTTTGATTGTCTGGATCGATCTTCACAATGGTCTCATTTGTAAACAGCTGAATATGATGTTCCTTGTACCAAGTCCAATCGTTTAACGTAATATCCTCTGTCTTTGTATCCCCTTGGAGAACTTTCGATAAAAGAATCCGATTATAGTTAGGATACGGCTCAGTTCCAAATACAGTCATGTCGAATCGTTCATTGTCTGTTTTTAAAATGTTTTCGAGCGTTCGGATACCAGCCATACCATTCCCTACTAATACGAGTTTTTCTTTCATGAAAAACACCCCTCATGTGATCGTTTTTTAGAAAGTACCATAATCTAAACAAAGATGGAAAATACATGTTAAAATTTCTCACATAGTTTTCAATTCTTGTAGGCTGACAGCTGTACAGGACAATATTTAAAACCTGGCATTTTACTGTGTGGATCTAACTGTTTACCAATTAATAGGTTAATTGATTGATGTTTGTTCCAGTGAAATGGAACAAACACAGTATCTTTTCGGGTGGTATCTGTTATGTGACACCTCATGATGACACTACCTCGTTTTGACTGGATGGTGACGAGTTCCCCGTGCTGAATCCCGTAAGCTTTGGCTGTATCAGGATGAAGCTCTGCATAAGCTTCAAACTGCCGGGCAACAAGAGAGGTGCTTTTTCTTGTTTGAACGCCCGTTTGGTAATGAGCCATCACCCTGCCGGTCGTTAAATAGAGTGGATATTCTGGACTGACTGGTTCTTTTGCACCCTGTTGTCCATGTGCAACGACTGCAAATTTTGCTAATTTATCAGGATGTGAGAATTGATGCTCAAATAGTCTTTCTGTTCCTCGGTCTTCCAAATGAGAGCAGGGCCATAATATGCCTTGCGTCTTCCTTAACCTGTCATAGGTCATACCGGAATAATCGGCTTTGGCTCCTTTCGTTGCTGTTCTCAATTCCTCAAAGATGTCTTCTGCAGATGAAAAAGAAAAAGAGCCGCCTTTGCCTAATACTGCTGCTATATCACAAATGATTTGCCAATCGTGCTTTCTTTGGTGTTTGAGTGGATAGGTTGCTTCTCTCAGCGTAACGCGTCCTTCTATGTTCGTCATGGTCCCTTCGTCCTCTAAATATGACGAAGCTGGTAAAATAACATCTGCGAGTGCAGCCGTTTCAGAGATAAATAAATCAATTGCGACAAAAAAGGACAGCTGCTCGATGGCTTTTTTGATAAAGCTTGCATGCGGACCTGATTGAACGGGATTAGAACACATTAAAAAGAGCGCTTTTATCTCTCCTTTCTGCATTTTTTCAAACATTTCAAATGCAGATACACCTTTTCCAGGCAGTTCTTTTTCATCGATCTTCCATATTTCAGCCATTTCTTTTCTATGTACTGGGTTTGTGATATCACGGTAACCAGGAAGCTGATCTGCTTTTTGTCCATGCTCTCTTGCACCCTGTCCATTTCCTTGCCCAGTAATGGCACCATAGCCACACCCAATCCGACCAATTTTCCCAGTAACAAGCAGAATATTCAGGAAATTACGAACGGATGCTGTCCCGTCTATTTGCTGCTCAATGCCTCTTGCAGTCAGAATCATGCCTGTTTTTTCGCGGGCGAATTTTCTCGCTATTTTTTGAATGACTTTCATCGATACACCGGTTTGCTGCGTAATGTCTTGCAGGGACATGTGTGAAATATGCTGTTTCATTTCTTGAAAACCTGATGTTCGTTTTTTAATAAATTCTTCGTCTAGTAACTGTTCATGAAGCATGACGTGTAAGATTCCATTTGCGAGTGCAGCATCTGCCCCAGGCCTTAAGCTGACATGTAAGTCAGCTAGTTTGGCTGTTGCTGTTTTTCGCGGATCGATCACGATGAGAAATGCCCCGTTCTTTTTAGCTTCTTCCAAGTACGGTATGAGGGTCGGCTGACATTCCGCTATATTGGTTCCAACCAATAGTAAAACCCGGGCATGCTTGATGTCACGAAGCGGAAAGGTTAGACCCCGATCAAGTCCAAATGTTTGGTTAGCTGCTGTTGCTGCTGAAGACATACACAGTCTTCCATTGTAATCAATGTATTTCGTTTTAAGGGCGACCCTTGCAAATTTTCCGAGTAAATAAGCTTCTTCATTTGTAATCGATGCACTACCATACACACTGATAGCATCGTGCCCATGTTCCGTCTGAAGGGTTTGAGTGCGTGCTTTGATTTCGTCAAGTGCCTCCTGCCAAGTCACTTTGACAAATTGACCGTTTCTTTTGATGAGGGGGTGATTCAATCGTTCCTTGTGCAGTGCGTGCTGGTGGGCATGCTGCCCTTTCATACAGATCCTGCCGAACGTGGTTGGATTATGAATACCTATCGTCTGGTAGCGTGTTCGCCCTTCTGCGTGCTGCTCGACTAATTGCATTTTGCACTGCATACTGCAAAACGGACATTGAGATGGGAATACCCTTTTTCGCTCTTGCTGCTCTGATGTTTGCTGCACATATTGTAAAAAAGATTGATTCATACATTCACACCCTTTTGTCTACTTTGCTCAAATTGCTCGCAGAGCTCTTCTCTCATTTCCTCATCGAGCAATTTTTCTCGGATGGAAATGATGCCGTTTTTTTGGATCCAGTCTCCAATAGATTCTTGAAAATATGCACGTTTTCTATAGTCTTCAAGCAGTGCTTTTAAAAAAGGAATCAGCTCATCCGTTCGGCTCACAGAATAAAAAAGTTGACCTCCCTTAGGTTGACGTATGCTGCCTCCTATATAAATGTCCCATTCATCCAGCTGCTTCTTGATGCAGATGTCATAGATGGGGCTGAAATGACATACGCAGGAAGGACCAGCGATATGAATCGATGTGACTGCAGGTAAAAGCGTGTTTTCTAGTTGTCTTTCGATCTCCATGACAAGTGTTGTGACAGATGAATCGTGACGACAATCACATGAAAGAACATGAGAAAGTCTCTTGGTTTCTTGTGGCATGATGTGTCCATGTTCTTTTACAATATGGGCGGCCTCTTGTGAAATACCGATCAGCCGAATTCGTTTATTCTCCGTTAGTTCTACGTGCTGAATTTGCTTTTGCTCTAATAATCCGGTTATCATCTGTAAAAATGTCAGATCAAGACGGCCACCATATAACTGAGGCATTAGTATGGGCTCATGATCTGATGGGCTGTCTTTTACGAAAAGATCTTGAAACTGCTCAAGATAGTATGGAATGGCTGCGCGGCACTTGTCACAGCCGTTATCTGTCATCCAATCAAATTGTCTTCTTACTTGCTCTTCATTCAGCGGATGCTGATTTTTGATATACGAAAAAATGGTCTGTTTTTCTACATTTGTGCACGAGCAAAACGTGTCCAGTGCTTCCGTTAGCTGATTTGATGAGACATGGCAGCAGGCACGAACAAGCTCTTGACAGCCTCCGCAGCCCGTTGCGGCCCCTGTCTGTTTTTTTATCTCTTCTAAATTTGTCAGCTGATGGACCGATATGCTTTTGAATATTGTTCCCTTGGTCACCGTATGGCATTGGCAGATGAGATCCTCTGTTTTTAATGAATCTAAAGGGGATATCTGCTCTTCATTCAGTGATTTCATGACTACGCTTTTATCACGCCCCACTTTTACATCCTGCAAAAGCTGCTCAGCTCTCTCAAGTTGACCAACTAATACAACGCCTGTGAGCACATCATGTTCAAACACTAGTTTTTTATATACTTCTTGTTCTTCATCTAAGTAAGTCACCACTGAAGCGGAGGGGGATCGGTTTACAATACTGCCAGCAGAATAAATAGATATGTCATTTACTTTCAATTTTGTTGAATAAATGGCAGGAGGTAAATTCGTGACCAGTTCATCTAATAAATGATTCGCAAGCACGTTTGCTTGTTCATAAATAGGCTGCACAAGACCGTGCACCATCCCCTTATGCTCTGCACATTCTCCAATAGCATAAATATTCTCAACGTTTGTCTGCATGACATCATTTACAACAATGGCTTTTCTTGTATGAATGCCGTGCTGTTTTGCAAGCTCTATATTCGGACGGACCCCCGTTGTGAAAACCACGAGATCAGCATCCACGATGTCTCCACTTTTTAACAGAACGCCTTCTACTCTCTCGTTTCCTAAACATGCAATCGTATGAGCATTTGTTTTTACCTGAATCCCCTTGCGACTTAATTGTTGAGACAAAAGCCCTGCAGCGGTTTCATCTAATTGGCGTTGCATAAGCCAATCCGTGTGATGAATCAAGGTTGTCTTCAGTCCAGCGATCTGTAAACCAGCGGCCACTTCCACACCAAGTACACCACCTCCAATGACTGCTGCACGCTCATAGCGTAAAGAATCAGCGTAAATGGCCTCATAATCGTCAATCGTACGAAAAGCATAGACCCCTTTTTTGGATACGCCTTGTATAGGTAGAAAATGAGGCGATGAGCCTGTGGCGATAACCAGTTTGTCATACGGGATATTCCGGCGTGCTTCTGTCATGATCAATTGCCGGCTTGTATCGATGTGGACAACTGCTTCGCCTGTTTGGATGGTGATGTCATGTTTGGTGTACCATTCTTTTGGCTTTAGTTCAATTTGAGACAATGATTCACTTTTTTGTAAAACCGATGAAAGTTTTATTCGGTTGTAGGCCGGGTGCTTCTCTTTTCCAATGATTGTGATGGAATAGCGTTCTGGCTGATTCTTTACGATATGCTCGATACATTTCATACTCGCCATGCCGTTTCCGATAAACACGAGTTTACGTTTTGCCATGTGAGATCAACCTTTCTAGCTTTTTGCGCCAAAGCAATGTTTGCCTAGATTATGGCACACATTTGTAAAAAAGTGTTTATCCATGTCATTTTTTCTAACACAATACTTCCATTCCTTCTATCAACTCGCTATCTTTAAGTCAGAAAATTCAAAATAAAGGAGGGGTTTTGTGAAACTCTCAGAATTGACTTCTAGTGGTCATCCTAAGACATTGTTTGGTTCATTTTTATATTTTGACGTGAGTTTCATGATTTGGGTTTTGCTGGGGGCACTCGGTGCTTTTATTGCACAAGATTTTGCCTTATCGACAATAGAAAAAGGCATGATTGTAGCCATTCCGATTTTATCCGGATCTTTTTTTCGAATTGTGCTAGGCCTATTAACAGACCGAATGGGACCTAAAAAAACAGCGATGATGGGCATGATTTTGACCACCATTCCGCTTATATGGGGGTTTTTCGGTGGTACAACCCTTTCAGAGCTAGTACTGATCGGGATTTTATTAGGGGTTGCAGGTGCGAGTTTTGCGGTCGCTTTACCGATGGCAAGCCGCTGGTACCCTCCTCATTTACAAGGGGTAGCGATGGGAATTGCCGGCGCCGGAAACAGCGGAACACTGATCTCGACACTCTTTGGACCAAGGCTTGCGGAGATGTATGGCTGGCATACAGTGATGGGGCTCGCTCTTATTCCTTTAAGTTTCGTCTTTTTGTTTTTTATTTTCACAGCAAAAGATGCACCAAACCAGCCGGCCCCTCAGCCGCTTCGGTCCTATTTTTCAGTCTTTAAAGTAAAGACAACGTGGTTTTTCTGTCTTCTTTATGCAATTACATTCGGTGGTTTTGTCGGACTTTCAAGTTTCTTGAGTATTTTCTTTGTGGACCAATATGCGATTTCAAAAATTCATGCCGGTGATTTTGTGACGCTTTGTGTGGCGGCAGGCAGCTTCTTTCGGCCAGTTGGCGGTTTGATTGCCGATAAAATTGGCGGGATGAAAGTACTGCTCGGTTTATTTGCTTTGATTGGTATCTGTTTAGGGGCAGTGAGTAGTCTACCTGCTTTACCAGTGGTCATTGCGCTTTTATTTGTCGGAATGATGTGTCTTGGTATGGGGAATGGGGCGGTGTTCCAGCTTGTGCCGCAAGTGTTTCATAAGGAAATTGGGATTGTGACTGGAATTGTAGGGGCTGCAGGAGGCATTGGGGGATTCTTTTTACCAAACGTTCTTGGCAGTTTAAAAGAAATGACGGGCTCCTATACATTTGGCTTTTTGACCATTTCTCTTTTTGTTCTTGCTGTCTTCCTCTGTTTGGTTGTCTCCCAGTTCAAACGTAAAAAAGTCATTATCCAGCCAACCATGTCTGAATCATAAAAAGCCATGACCACTCTTTGGTCATGGCTTTTCTCTATATATGGTAAACACCCTTTGTTTGACCTATTTTGGCAGAACCGAACTCCCCATTAAATAACGGTCTACCTCATGCGCCACTTGTCTGCCTTCGTTAATTGCCCAGACAATCAAGCTTTGACCGCGTCTTGCATCTCCCGCTGCAAATACGCCTTCTACATTCGTCGTATATTCCCCATATTTTGCGTCAATCCGATTGTTTTTGCTGTCCACGCCAAAGTGTTTCACTAGCGGCTGTTCAGTTCCCTCAAAACCAATCGCAATAAAGACTAGCTGAGCTGGCCATACCTTCTCTGTTCCTGGAATCTCATGAAATTCAAACTTCCCTTGCTCGTTTTTCACCTTTTCCATTTGAATGGTATGAAGCTCTTTTAACTTCCCATTTTTATCAGCCACAATCTTTGTGGTTTGAATCGAATATTGCCGCGGATCTTCTCCAAATTTTGCTTGTGCTTCTTCGTAAGCATAATCTAGAGAGAAGACATAAGGCTGTTCTGGCCACATGTTATCCCCTACACGTGTATCTGGAAGCTTTGGATGCTTTCCGAATTGAACAACACTTTTTGCTTTTTGGCGAAGTGCAGTTGCGACGCAGTCAGCGCCTGTATCTCCTCCGCCAATCACAATGACGTCTTTCCCTTTTGCGTCAATAAAGTTTTTATCTTTGAATCCTGAATCAAGCATGCTTTTTGTTGCGAGTGTTAAATAATCCATTGCCAGGTGAATCCCTTTTGCTTCCCTGCCTTCAATTAACAGGTCACGCTGCTTTTGTGCACCTGTACAAAGGATGACCGCATCAAATTGCTCTTTCAGTTCATCAGCCGTGATATCCACACCAATTTCTGTATTGGTCACAAAGTCAATGCCTTCTTGTCTTAGCAGTTTAACTCTGCGCTCAACGACTTCTTTGTCGAGCTTCATATTCGGAATACCATAAGTGAGCAGTCCACCAAGACGATCAGATCGTTCAAACACGGTTACAGCGTGCCCTGCTTGGTTTAGTTGGTCTGCACTTGCCAGTCCTGCTGGTCCTGATCCGACAATGGCAACCTTTTTCCCTGTACGGCTTGAAGGAATTCTTGGTGTAATCCAGCCATTTTCAAAACCTTTATCAATGATCGTCCGTTCGATATTTTTAATCGATACTGCTGGATCATTGATCGCGACGGTACATGAGCCTTCACAAGGTGCTGGACATACTCTTCCAGTAAATTCAGGGAAATTGTTCGTTTTTTGTAGTCTTTCAAGCGCTTCTTTCCATCTGCCCCGGTAGACAAGGTCATTCCATTCTGGAATTAAATTGTAGATCGGGCAGCCAGAAACGCCGCCCCTGATCTCCATCCCAATTTGACAAAACGGTGTTCCGCAATCCATACATCTAGCACCCTGCTGTTTCAATACCTCATCTGTATAAGGAGCTGAATATTCTTTCCAGTCATTTTGACGAGTGAGAGGGTCACGTTCATTTGGCTTTTCTCTTTTATAATCCATAAAACCTGTTGCTTTGCCCATTGTCCTCTCCCCTTTCTTAATGAGCGACGGCTGCTTTTTGCCCGTTTGCCGTTTCTTTATTTTTCGGTTTTGTGTTTGCTTCAAATGCGAACATAACAGCTTCCTCGTGGCTGAGGCCTGCTTGTTTTTGTTCCTCAATGCTTTGAAGCATCATTTTGTAATTTCTCGGAATGATCTTAATGAATTGATTCTTTTCTTGTGCCCAGTTCTCTAGAAGCGCTGCTGCTTTTGAGCTGTTTGTATAATCAAGGTGTTCCTGAATCATTTGCTTCACTTCTTGTTCTTCTTCGTGATCTGTGAGTTTTTCAAACATGATCATTTCCATGTTACACATTCTTTTGAACTGTTTTGCATCGGATGTATGCACATAAGCGATACCGCCAGACATCCCTGCGCCAAAGTTCTTCCCAACGTCACCTAAAATGACAACACGTCCGCCAGTCATGTATTCACAGCCGTGATCACCGATTCCTTCAACGACCACATTGACACCTGAATTACGAACGGCAAATCGTTCACCTGCACGACCGTTAATATACGCTTTTCCGCTTGTCGCGCCGTAAAATGCAACGTTACCGACAATCACGTTCTCATGTCCATTTTGTACAAAGTGATCAGATGTTTTGACAGCAATTTTGCCTCCAGAGAGTCCTTTGCCGATATAGTCATTTGAGTCACCTGTTAAATATAAAGACATCCCCTTTGGAACAAATGCGCCGAAGCTTTGTCCAGCTGAACCAGTGAACCGAAGTGTGATCGTATCCTCTGGCAGACCTTCTTCTCCGTAGCGCTTAGACACTTCACTGCCCGTAATCGTTCCAGCTACACGGTGAATGTTGCGAATGTTTAGTGACAGATCAACCGGTGTTTGATGATCGAGCGCTTCCTGTACGTAAGGGAGAATCTCATTCATATCCAGTGATTCATCAATTTTATGATTTTGCGGCGTTCTGAATGTGCGTGGTCCCTCTGGCTGATATAGCAGGGTTTCAAGGTTCAGCTGTCCTGCTTTCCAGTGTGCTTTTGCTCTTTCACTTACTGATAAGACATCCGTACGCCCAATCAATTCATCCATTGATGTAAAGCCAAGTTCAGCTAAAATTTCTCTTACTTCCTCTGCAATAAACATCATGAAGTTGACAATGTGATCAGGGTCACCCATGAATTTTTTGCGAAGTTCTGGGTTTTGAGTAGCGACTCCGACTGGGCAAGTATCTAAATGACATGCTCTCATCATGACGCATCCTAATACGACAAGTGGAGCTGTCGCAAAGCCGTATTCTTCTGCTCCTAAAATCGCAGCCATGACAACGTCGCGTCCTGTCATTAATTTGCCATCCGTTTCAAGAACGACTCGCTCTCGAAGGCCGTTTAAGACAAGGGTTTGATGCGCTTCTGCCAATCCAAGCTCCCAAGGAAGTCCTGTATGTTTAATACTTGTTTTCGGAGAAGCTCCAGTACCGCCATCATATCCACTAATTACGATGACATCCGCTGTCCCTTTTGCAACACCTGCTGCAATCGTTCCAACGCCAGCTTTAGAAACTAGCTTGACACTGATGCGTGCGTCACGGTTTGCGTTTTTCAAATCATGGATCAATTGAGCCAAATCCTCGATTGAATAAATATCATGGTGAGGCGGTGGTGAGATTAGGCCAACACCTGGCGTAGAACCACGTACGTCTGCGACCCAAGGATATACTTTATTCCCTGGCAGTTGTCCGCCTTCTCCAGGCTTTGCACCTTGCGCCATTTTAATTTGCAGTTCATCTGCATTGACTAAATAATGACTTTTCACACCAAAGCGGCCAGAAGCAATCTGTTTAATTGCACTTCTGCGATCATCCCCGTGCTCATCTACTGTGAAGCGTGCAGGGTCTTCCCCGCCTTCTCCGCTGTTGCTTTTGCCGCCAATTCGGTTCATCGCAATCGCTAGTGCTTCATGCGCTTCTTTACTTAATGAACCAAATGACATCGCACCTGTCTTAAAGCGGCGTACAATGGATTCAGCAGATTCAACTTCTTCCAGACGAACTGGCTTTTGTTTTGAACGAAAAGCAAATAGATTTCTAAGGAAACCAATTCGTTCTTCATCCGCTGCCTTCGTATATTGCTTAAATAAATCATAATCTTCGTTGCGGCATGCCCACTGAAGGGTATGAATGGTTTTTGGGTTAAAGGCATGATGCTCTCCATTTTTTCTCCACTGGAATTCACTGCCTGATTCTAGCGTTTGATCAGTTGATGCCTGATACCCAGCCTCATGACGAAGCTTTGCTTCACTTGCAATGGTGTCAAGATCAATACCGCCTAACTGCGAAGCTGTTCCTGTGAAATACGCCTGGATGACATCTTCACTAATACCGACTGCTTCAAAAATTTGTGCGCCTCGATAGCTTTGGACAGTGGAAATTCCCACTTTAGACATTACTTTAACTACGCCCTCAGTCACACTTTTCCCAAACTTTGTGACAGCTTCATCAAAGCTAATCGCAATCGCTTCTTCAGCAATAAGCTGTTTGTATGTTTCGTAAACGAGGTACGGATGGATCGCATCTGCGCCGTAGCCAATCAGTGCGGCAAAATGATGAACCTCTCTTACTTCTCCAGATTCGACGATTAAGCTCACCTTTGTTCGTAAGCCTTGACGCACAAGATGCTGATGAAGTGCACTCAATGCAAGAAGTGGTGGAATCGGCACTTTTTCTTCTGTCATGTCACGATCAGAAAGAATTAGTAAAGATACCCCTTCACGAATGGCTTTTTCTGCCTCTTCAAACATCGCATCAAGACCGCGTTTTAGGTCATCAGTGAAAAGTGTATGAATCGTTTTGCTTTTAAAGGCGTTATGAACAATCGTTTTCAAGCCGTTGAACTGCCCGCTTGTTAAAACTGGTGTATAAAGTTTAATTCTTCGGCATGAATATTCATTTGGATGTAAAATATCTCCCTCAGCACCTAACCAAGTCATGGTCGATGTGACAAGCTGCTCACGAATGGCATCAATTGGCGGGTTCGTCACTTGAGCAAACAGCTGTTTGAAATAAGAAAACAGCGACTGCGCACGATCTGATAACACAGCAAGCGGTGTATCACTTCCCATCGAGCCTATTGGGTCCTTGCCTTCTTCTAGTAAAGGAATTAAATACTTTTGAATGTCTTCGTACGTATAATGGAAAGCACGCTGACGCGTTAACAAATCACTCATTATACTAGAATTTTCTGAATTTTCTTCCGAGCGATTGACGTGAACCATTTCTTCATCGAGCCATTTTTGATAAGGAAGTTCATTCGCAATCGAAGATTTCACTTCTTCATCAGAAATAATGCGTCCTTCTTCTAAATCGATTAACAGCATTTTACCTGGTTCAAGACGGTCTTTATACTTCACATCTTCTTCATTCGTGTCGATGACGCCAACTTCAGATGAGAAAATGATATGATCGTCATTTGTCACGTAGTATCTCGCGGGTCTTAATCCGTTACGATCTAAGATGGCGCCGATTTGTTTACCATCCGTAAACGAAATCGCTGTTGGGCCATCCCATGGCTCCATTAACGAACTATGGTATTCATAAAATGCCCGTTTCTCTTTTGACATGTGCGTATTCTCCGTCCACGGCTCAGGAATCAGCATCATCGCTGTATGAGCAGGAGTACGCCCTGCAAGCACGAAAAATTCAAAGGCATTGTCTAAAATGGATGAATCACTTCCGTCTGCATTCAGCACTGGCAAAATCTTGTCTAGATCTTCTCCGAAGGCTTCAGACACGAATTGTTGTTCTCTTGCTCTCATCCAATTGATGTTTCCTCTTAATGTGTTAATTTCTCCGTTATGAATTAAGTAACGGTTTGGATGCGCTCGTTCCCATGTCGGGAATGTATTTGTACTAAATCTTGAATGAACGAGTGAAAATGCAGAAACAAATGTTTCATCCTGTAGATCAAGATAAAAAGCATCAACTTGATCTGATGTTAAAAGTCCCTTATATACAATGGTTTGACTAGACAGGCTGACAAAGTAAAATTGTTTTTCCTCTGCCGTTCCCCAATTTTCAGCCTGCTTGCGGATGACATATAATTTTCGTTCAAATGACAAACGGTCTGTAATGTTGTCGTTTGCTCCGATAAAGACCTGTCTCACAACCGGACAGCTCTTCGCTGCAACCGTTCCAATTTTCCCAGCATCAACAGGGACCGTTCTCCAGCCAATTAATGTTTGCCCTTCTTGTTTAATGAAGCCGTTGATCTTTTGTTCGATCGCTTGACGCGTTTTGGCATCATCATCTTTTGAAAAGAACACCATTCCTACCCCGTAACGGCCCTTTTCTGGAAGTGCAAAGTCTTGGCAGTTCTTTCTAAAAAAAGCGTCTGGCAGTTGTACCATTAAACCGGCACCATCACCTGTATACGGATCACTGCCTTGCCCGCCGCGGTGATCAAGCTGGCACAGCATTTGCAATCCCTTTTTGACGATGCTATGTGTCGCCTCCCCTTTTAAATGGGCGTACAGTCCGATTCCACATGCATCATGTTCAAATTCAGGACGGTAGAGACCTTGTGGTTGTGGTAGTTGATTATAAGTCATCGTTTCTCTCCCCCGTTTAAAAGATCCGTTTTTTCACAGTAATAAAATCTCACAAACTCTGTAACTTATTTTAAGTTTTCAAATTAATATAAACAATATATAATTTAGATCAAAACAATCTCTTTTTGAGATAGATGGGTGTGAAGTGCAAAAATGGAGCTTCGTCAATTACGTTATTTTGTAGAAGTTGCTGACCGTGAACACGTGTCAGAAGCGGCTGAAAACTTACACGTTGCCCAATCTGCCATCAGCCGGCAGATTGCCAATTTAGAAGAAGAACTTGGAGTGGCTTTATTCGAACGAGAAGGACGAAATATCAAATTAACGAAAATCGGCAGACAATTTTTAGATCATGTCAGAACTGCACTCAAAGCCATTGATTACGCAAAAGAGCAAATTGATGAATACTTAGATCCGCACAAAGGGACGGTGAATATTGGCTTTCCTACAAGTCTAGCAAGCCAAGTGCTCCCTTCTGTCATTTCCGCATTTAAGCTGGAATATCCAGAAGTCGATTTTTTACTTCGTCAAGGTTCTTATAAGTTTCTCATTGAAGCCGTTAAAAATCGTGATATCGATCTTGCCTTTTTAGGACCTGTACCGACAAACGATTCTCAAATAGAAGGAAATATTTTGTTTTCTGAAAGCATTTATGCCCTTTTACCGGTTAGCCACCCCTTTAGCGGACAAAGGAGCATTCATTTAAGTGATTTAAGAAAGGATCATTTCGTGTTATTTCCTGAAGGGTATGTGCTGAGACAAATTGCGGTTGATGCTTGCAAGCAGGCAGGCTATGAGCCTACCATTTCATCTGAAGGAGAAGATTTGGATGCCATAAAAGGTCTCGTATCGGCAGGAATGGGTGTTACCTTATTACCCGAAAGTGCCTTTTATGAAACAACACCGCGATTTACAGTGAAAATTCCGATCGATTTTCCTCAAGTGAGAAGAACGGTTGGCATTATTGCATCTAAAACGCGAGAAATGTCTCCTTCTGCCCATGATTTTTATGTGTTTGTGAAGGATTTCTTTTCTAAAATTGAACAATATAAATAATTCACTAAAACAAGACATTTCATTTGTAGAAATAATCCCTCTTTGTATATGATGAGTTACAGAACAACAGACTATATGGAAGAAAGGTAATCGTATGAAATCAATTTTATCGTTTTTAAAGCCCTATCGGCTATCCGTTGTGTTCATTGTGATTCTCACCTTTTTGAGCAGTATGCTCCAGCTGTATTTACCGACGCTTACAGCAGATATCGTTGATGTCGGGATCGTCCAAGGAGATGTCGCTTATATATGGAAGGTTGGGGGCTGGATGGTGGCTTGTTCTTTACTTGCCATCTTGCTCACGATTTGGAAGTCCTACTTGTCATCTAAGACAGCTCTAGGCTTCGGGCGTGATATGAGAAGACAGCTGTTTGTGCATGTCGAACAATTCTCATTAGAAGAATTTCAAAAAATCGGGACATCTTCCTTTATTACAAGATCCACAAATGATGTGAAACAAGTTCAAGATGTCACGATCATGATCTTACAAATGATGACACGGGCGCCTCTTATGCTCGTTGGTGGAATTATTTTGGCTGTATCTAGAGATGCTGTGTTATCTCTCATCTTTTTAGCAGCTCTCCCCCTTCTTGGCGGGTTCATTTATTTGGTGTCAAGAAAAGCGATCCCCCTCTTTGGCCAGCTTCAGAAAAAAACGGACCGGCTGAACTTGATTATGAGAGAGTCGCTTTCAGGCATTCGGGTCATTCGTGCGTTTAACCGAGTAGATGACGAAAAGGAACGTTTTCAAGAAGCCAATACATCGTATAAGGATACTGGCCTTAAGGTCAATCGATTAATGGCGTACTTGTTCCCTTTTATGCTCATTATCATGAACTTCACGAATATCGGCATTGTCTGGATTGGCGCTAATCGGATTGATGCCGGACAGATGGAAGTCGGGAATCTGATCGCCTTCATTCAATATGCGATGATGATTTTAATGGCACTCATTATGCTGTCTATGAGTTTTATTATGGTGCCTAGAGCTCAGGCATCAGCTAAACGGATGAATGAAGTGTTAAATCTAGAACCAAAAATTAAAGACAAAAAAGAAGCTGTCACTAAACTTGATCAGCCAGCCCAGTCCATTCGCTTTGAGGATGTGTCATTTTATTATTCAAATGCTGAAAAACCAGCCGTTCAAGACATGACGTTTGAAGCCAAAAAAGGTGAAACGACGGCGATCATCGGCAGTACAGGTTCCGGGAAAACGACCCTTCTTCAGCTGATGACACGTTTTTACGAGGCAACAGAAGGAAAAATTACATTAGATGGTGTCGATATTAGAGAATTGCCTCAAGAGAAACTGAGAAGTCAGATGGGTTATGTTTCTCAAAAAGCCATTTTATTTAGCGGAACCATTGCTGATAATGTGCGCTTTGGCAAACGCGATGCTACAGATGACGAGATTTGGCAGGCACTGCGGACAGCACAGGCCGAAGAATTTGTTTTGCAAAAAGATGGCGGAATTCACGCAGAGATAGACCAAGGGGGTTCGAATCTCTCTGGCGGTCAAAAACAGCGTCTTTCGATCGCAAGAGCACTCGTAAGAAAACCCGCATTCTACCTGTTTGACGATAGCTTCTCTGCCCTTGATTACAAAACGGATGCAAAACTTCGGTCAGCGCTAGAAGCTGAAAAAGAGCATGCTGCTTTGATTATTGTGGCCCAAAGAATCAGCACAGTGAAGCATAGCGATAAAATCATTGTGTTAGATGATGGAAAAATAGCAGGTATCGGTACACATGAACAGTTACTGAAAGATAACCTTGTCTATCAAGAGATCGTCGCATCACAGGAAGGTCAGGAGGTGGAGCAAGGATGAGTAAAAAAATGTCTTCTGGAATGGGACATAAAGGCGGTCACCCAAGGGGTCCAGTACAAAAACCGAAGGAATTTAAAAAAACACTTCTTCGTTTAACGGGCTATTTAAAACCGAGGAAATTTCAGCTGATCATTGTCCTGATTGCAGCGATCGGTTCAACCGTTTTTAATGTCGTCAGTCCAAAATTACTTGGGGATGCCACCTCTTCCCTATTTGAAAGTTTTACACAAGGAACTGGCGTTCAATTCGATGTCATTTCACGCATTTTATTGCTGCTTGTTCTATTATATGTCGTAGCATCTCTCTTCTCATTCGTGCAGCAATATGTAATGGCGGGTGTCTCGCAGCAGACCATTGCTGAACTAAGACAAGAAGCGAGTGACAAACTCACACGTCTCCCCCTTCGTTATTTTGATAAAACAACACATGGAGACACGCTGAGCCGGGTGATGAACGACATTGATAATATTAATACTTCTTTACAGCAGGCACTCACACAAGTGATCACATCTGTCATTACAGTCATTGGAATTGTCGTCATGATGCTTTTCATCAGTCCGCTGCTGACGCTGCTTGTTTGTTTGACGCTGCCTCTTAGTTTGTTTGCGATTCGAGGCATTACATCATTTTCGCAAAAGCATTTTAAAGCACAGCAAAAAGAACTAGGGATGATCAATGGACATATTAATGAAATGTTCACAGGACATCAGACGGTTCGTGCGTATGGCTATGAAAAGAAAGCCATTGATACATTTGATCAATTAAACGAACAACTATATGAATCTTCAAGAAAAGCACAATTTATCTCCGGCTTAATGATGCCGATGATGACCTTTATTGGGAATCTTGGCTATGTGGCGGTAAGTGTTGCTGGCGGAATTCTTGTCATTAATGGGAATATTCGTGTTGGGGATGTGCAAGCATTTATCCAATACACACAACAAATGTCGCAGCCACTTGTGCAAGCATCCAGTGTTGCAAACTTAGTTCAATCTGCTATCGCTTCTGCTGAACGGGTGTTTGAAATTCTAGATGAGGAAGAAGAACATGCGCAAGAAGATGCAGCGATTGATCTTAAATCCCTTTCCGGAGATGTGGCCTTTGAGCACGTTCACTTCGGTTATGAGAAAGATCAACCCATTATTAAAGATTTGAATTTACAAGTCCGAGAAGGACAAACGGTGGCCATTGTTGGGCCAACAGGCGCTGGAAAAACAACGATTATTAATCTGTTAATGCGCTTTTACGAGCTAGATCAAGGCTCCATTCGCATTGGCGGCGTAAAAACAACCGACCTCAGCCGAGAGCAAGTGCGTGACTTATTTGCGATGGTTCTTCAGGATACATGGCTCTTTGAAGGCACAATTTATGACAACATCGCATATGGCAGACCAAATGTTTCAAAAGAGGATGTGTTGAAGGCCGCTAAACATGCCTATGCAGACGATTTCATCCGCACCCTTCCAGATGGATATGACACACTCTTAACAGAAGATGCCGGCAACCTCTCACAAGGTCAGCGTCAACTGTTAACCATCGCCCGTGCCATCTTATCTGATCCGAAGATATTAATCTTAGATGAAGCAACAAGCAGTGTCGATACACGGACAGAGATGCATATTCAAAAAGCGATGAATCAATTAATGAACGGCAGAACAAGCTTCGTCATTGCACATCGACTTTCAACGATTAAAGATGCCGATCTCATTTTAGTCATGAAAGATGGCACGATCATTGAAAAAGGAACTCATCGTGAGCTTTTGAAAGAAAAAGGCTTTTATGCCGACCTCTATATGAGTCAATTTGCCGAAAACCAAGTCGGTTAAACAGCACCAAAAAGGATAGACAGCATGTGAAAATGCCTGTCTATCCTTTTTGTGATGCCTTAAGCTTCCCGTTTTCTGACTTTCACACTAAGTTTCGTCATGTAATCCGCTTCATTTTTAGACATCAGAGAATGAAGTAAATACTCCTCAAAGACATCACCATCCAGTATCATATCCTCTGCTTCGATTCGATCTAATAAACGTGAATAGGCAGTCTCCATCTCTTCATATGTTCCTTGTTGATACATGACTGCATATAGACCCGCAGGCTTTTTGACTGCATCCGGCCCTTCCATTCGGCAAAACAGCCGATCAGATTGATGATAATGACGCTGCAAAAACTGCTCCTTGTTTAAAACAGAACCATTTGCCGCGGCACCTTTAATACCAATCCCTTTCAGAAATTCTCCTACAATTCGAGAAATTTCTTCTATAGGTGTGTTTGAATCAATCGGGTTTGATGTACTAAGGACGATCGGTTCTTCTGGCAGTTCTTGAAACAAGACCTCCCCTGTTTTCACTGATGATAATTCATTCGTTGTCTCGATCACACGAAAAAGAAAAGATTGAATATCCTGTAGTTTTTGGATCTCCTCCCCGACCTTTTCTGCTTGCTCAACCGCAAGGCTTTGCAATTTCTCCTGAGAAGGCTCAGTAAAGTATTGTTTTAATTGTTTGATCGGAAATTGAACAGCACGAAGGGATTGAATGGCCATGAAATGATCAAACTGTTCAAATGTATAATAACGGTACCCATTTTCCTGAACACCTGCCGGCTTAAACAAATCGATTTTATCATAATAGAGCAGTGTATCTTTTTTCACTTCAAATAATGACGCAAATTCTCCAGTTAAAAATGTTTTTTGAACATCGCTCATCATTTTTAGGGCTCCTTTCTTGACTATGGAGTTACTCCATCCTTTATGATAACATGCATAAACACCACGTATGTGGAGAAAGGATTTACACATGAACAAAATCGCACAAGATCAAGTCACATTATCACTTGCAAATCAAGAAGACTTCCCTTTGATGAAAAAGGAACTGCAAGATGCTTTCACAGCTGGCATCATTGATGCATTTGGCGATGCAGAAGGTGGACCAATTCCTCCTGATGAGTCGATTGATGAATCTTTTTATTCGACAGAGAACCTTGTCTATCATATTTTACTAAATGGTCAAAAGGCAGGAGGGGTTGTCTTAAAAATCAACCATCACACACACCGCAATTCGGTGGACCTATTATATATCTCTTCATCATCTCATAGCCGCGGCATTGGTCAGGCAGCATGGAAAGCCATTGAGGCGCAATATCCAGAAACGAAGGTGTGGGAAGTTGTCACTCCTTATTTTGAAAAGCGCAACATTCATTTTTATGTGAACAAATGCGGGTTTCAGATTGTTGAGTTTTATCACTTACACCATCCAGATCCGAGCTTCCCTCATGAGAAGAATCAAGAAAATGACCCTTTAGCGCCTGAGACATTTGAATTTTTCAAATTTGAGAAAGTCATGAAAAAAGACCGTTCAAGTTCATAAAAAAACTCCCTCTTATGGGGAGTTTCAGATTGTTGACAAAGGGCTAAAATGGACTTCATTTTAGCCCTTTGTCTTCTTTTTCAAGAGTTGTCAGTGCTTCAGCATCGTTTCCATGTCGTTCCCTTTTTTCTCTCTTTTTTTATCATACACTAAAGAACACTACCCCAAGGAGAAAGGTAGTGTTCGTTACATTCATTTTAGCTTCTAATCTGACCATCACCAGACAGAAGCAGCTTTGTCGTTGTCAGTGCAGGAAGTCCCATTGGCCCTCTTGCGTGCAGTTTTTGAGTAGAAATGCCAATTTCAGCGCCATATCCTAGTGCACCGCCATCTGTAAAACGTGTAGATGCGTTATGGTAAACAGCGGCCGCATCGACTTCGTTTAGAAAGATTTGTGCGTTTTTTTCATCCTCTGTTACGATGGCTTCTGAATGTTTGGTCCCGTACTGATCAATGTGGTGAATGGCGTCCTCAATTGAGTCAACCACTTTCACCGCAAGATCCAGACTTAAATACTCATCTGTCCAATCTACTTCCTCCGCAGGAACCGCTTCGGAAAAGAAAGGTTGAGCGTCTTGATCTCCATGCACAGTGACTTGGTGCTGAAGCAGTGCTTCATTCAATGCTGCACCATTTTCTTTTAGCCAATCACGATGAACGATCAGAGTCTCAAGCGCATTACAAACGGCCGGGCGATTTGTTTTCGCATTGATAACAATCTGAATGGCTTTTTCCACATTCGCTGTTTGATCAACAAAAACATGGCAGTTCCCTGTCCCTGTTTCAAGAACTGGAATGGTCGATTCTTCTACAACGGTTTTGATTAAAGAAGCCCCGCCTCTCGGGATTAAAACATCAATCCACTCTTTTAGATGAAACATCGCTTGAACCGATGAACGGTCTGTTTGTTCAATAAACTGTACCGCATCACGAGGGATCTTTGTTTGATCCAATGCCTCATGAATGACGCGGACGATGGCTTTGTTGGAAGAAATAGCGGAGGAACCGCCTTTTAAAATCACTGAGTTGCCTGCCTTGAGGGCAAGCCCTGCTGCATCGACAGTGACATTCGGTCTCGCTTCATAGATCATCCCGATCACGCCGAGCGGTACTCTTCGGCTTTTCACATGTAAGCCGTTTTCAAGAGTCCATTCATCCAATATTTCTCCAACAGGATCTGTTAATCTCGTCACAAGCCGCAAACTTTCCGCAAACTCATGAATTCTCTCTTCATTTAACATTAATCGATCCATTAATGCTTCAGAGAAGCCCTTTTCTTTTCCTGCCTCTAAATCCTTTTGATTTTCCTGTAAAATAAAATCACTTTGCTGTTCGAGTGTTTCTGCTATTTTCAGCAGCGCCTCATTTTTTTCCTCTGTTTGAAGTAAACCTAGTTTTTTTGATACGTGCTTTGCTTTTTTCGCTTTTTCTTTGACCGATGTGACAACTTCAGCTGTCAGTGTCATGAAATTCCTCCCTTATGATTAGCAAACTGGTATTGATAAATCTAAATGACAAACAAATGCTTCAAGATCTACGACATGCACCACTTCATCCTGTAGCAAGTCACCGTTCAGTGCGAGTTCGTCGGACGCATAATTGACAATGCCAAGCCCTATTTCTCTTTCATCTTGATCTAAAATACGGACAACATCGCCTTTTTTAAACGAACCCTTTACATCGACTATGCCGTCAGAATCCAGACTTTTCTCACGATGCATGAGAAGCTCCTGTGTTTTCTCTTGAACAACGATTTCGCCTTTTGGGCCAGAATGAAAAGCAATCCACTGTTTTTTATAATTCAGCGGCGCTAAATTTTCGTCAGCTGTAAAATAAGTGCCGTCCTCTGTCCCATTGATGGCTTTGTCTAAAATGTGAGGCGTATCGGCTTTTCCCAAAAAGCCATTGATGCCTGCGGCCATTGAAATTTTAAAGGCATCGAGTTTTGATTTCATTCCGCCTGTGCCAACGCTGCTTCCCGCATCTCCAGCGGCTGCTTCGATGTCTTCTGTAATTTCTGTGACTTCTAGAATTCTCTTCGCATTCGGGTTTGTATGAGGGTTATCTTCATACAAGCCGTCAATATCAGATAAAATAGCGAGGAAATCCGCATCAATCAGTCCAGCTACTTTTGCAGACAATGTATCATTATCTCCAAACTTCAAACGATTGATCGTCACTGTATCATTTTCATTAATAATCGGGATGATCCCTCGATCTAATAACACATTCATTGTATTTCGCACATTTTGATAGCGCGTTTCATCTGAAAAATCGCTTCTTGTAATTAATAGCTGTGAAGCAATATAACCGTGCGATAAAAATAAAGTAGAATATGACTCCATTAAAAGCCCTTGCCCTATTGAGGCAGACGCCTGTTTTTCTGGCAGTGTTTTCGGTCTGTCAATAAATCCTAATTTTCGGTAACCAGCTGCAACCGCACCAGATGAGACCAAAATGACTTCGTGTCCTTCATCTTTGAGTTTTACAATTTGATTGACGAGGTTTTCTAGTTTTTTTAAACTAATCTCACCTTGAAAGCTAGTAAGAGAGCTGCTTCCGATTTTCACAACAATTCGTTTTCTCTCTTTATCTGCGTACACCTTATCACTCCTGTATTGAGGCTCTATTTATATCGTTACTTTTTGTTTTTGCTGTTCACTTATTTCTTTTGATCGATTGGCGGCATGTTTGACGGCCTGCTTGATGGCTTCTCCTCCGCCAAAATCATCTAATGCATCTAGTCCTGCAGCAGTTGTTCCATTAGGTGACGTAATTTTTTCTCTGAGGACAGAAGGGTTTTCAGCTGTTTCTTGCAGCATCTTCGCTGCACCGAGAAGTGTCTGTGTACCGATTTGACGGGACATTTCTTTTGATAAGCCAGCTTCTTCTCCAGCCTCTTCGATTCTTTCCATTAAAAAATAAAAATAAGCTGGACCGCTTCCGGCAATTCCTGTGAAAATATCCATTTGCTCTTCCTGAATGGTATACACTTCTCCCATTTCAGATAAAAGAGCCCGACTCATGCTTACATGTTCATTTTTCACATCACGTCCAGCAGATAAAGCGGTCGCCGATGCCCCAATCGTACTTGACGTATTTGGCATTACTCGCATAACAGGCTGCCCTTCATGCAGCATGTCTTCAATATACGATGATTTCACACCTGCAAGCACAGACAGGATGAGCTGATCTTTCTGAATATGAGGTTTTAATGATTCAAGTGCTGTTTCAGCATCCTTTGGCTTCATTGCCAGGATCAACATATCCATCTCTTCAAAAGGAAATGAATCCATTGTGGCTGTTTGGATTCCGTAGCGTTTCGTTAGTTCGTTTAATCGCTGCTTATTTTGCTTGTTTGTTGCGTAAATTTGGCTGAGCGGCATCTGACCTGATCGCACAATACCTGCAATCATTCCTTCCGCCATAGAACCTGCTCCAATGAAAGCAACTTTCTTTTGATCAATGATATTGATCCTCTCCCTTGTTCGCTTTTTGTTCGTGTTTTTCGCACGTTAGTTATCGTAACATGATGAGAAATCGTGTCAAGAAAGAGCCAGCACTTTTCAAAAGTCCCGAATGCACGCTGAACAGCTTGCGGTATGTATGTTAGCCGTGTTTTTTTAAATCATCAATTTAGATCAAAAGAACTATACAGATTTGAATCATAGTACCCTTTCGTTCGACTGAATTCACCATTTTATTTTTGGTTTCGGTGACTTCAATTCTAGTTTTTAGAAAGCGTTATCATTTTTGATGACTTTCTATTTTCCTATAGGATGAATGTGTTTGAATCTTTCGATTAGACTATTGACATATTTTAGAAAACATGTCCGTTGAAATGCGTTTTTCGTGGTGATACCGTGAAAGGGAAATCAAGTGAAAAAGGAGCGTTCATAATGAAAGTAAAAGAAAATTACGTCAATGTCATCCCAATGAAAGAAATCCGATCTACAGATGACCTTCTTTTCCCATTCCCTATCTACAATGAATTACGATCGCAGGGTGATATTCGATACGATGAAACGAGAAAGTGCTGGGATCTCTTTCGATATGCTGATATTCAGTCCGTTCTGAAGCAGCCAAAAGTGTTTTCATCACAGCGAGGAAGAAGTACATCTAAAACGAGTATTTTAACAATGGACCCTCCAAAACATACCAAAATGAGAGCACTCGTCAATAAAGCCTTCACGCCAAAAGCGATCAAACAAATAGAAGAAAAGATCAAAGACTTGACCCATGATCTATTACATCAAGTAAAGGATCAACGGACCTTCGATATTGTGCAAGATCTGGCCGCTCCCCTACCTGTCATGATCATCGCCGAGCTTCTCGGGGCAGAAGTGAAAGACAGAGAGCTGATCAAAAAACATTCAGATGCTCTAGTTGCAGGAGCCAAAGATGATTCAAAAGAAGCTATTCAAGCCGTTGTCGACATGCAAAAACAAGCAGAAAAAGAGCTGTCAGCGTACTTTGCTCATTTGATCCAAAAACGAAAAGAAACGCCAGCCGATGATTTAATCTCCCTACTCATCCAAGCGGAAATTGACGGTGAGCGTTTATCAGAAAATGAACTACTTGGCTTTTGTATACTCTTACTCGTTGCTGGTAATGAAACAACAACGAATTTAATCACAAATGCCGTACGTCTTTTAACAGAGCAGCAGCATATCGCCGAATCAGTGCGGCAAGACCTGTCTCTCATTCCTCAATTGACAGAAGAAACGCTACGCTATTATCCGCCTGTTCAAGCGATTGGGCGAGTTGCAGCAGAGGATGTTCAGATTGCCGGTTCTCACATTGAAAAAGGAGACTATCTTATCAGCTGGGTGGCATCTGCAAATCGTGATGAACGGAAGTTTGACGATCCAGATACGTTTCGTCTTGACAGAAAATCAAATCCACATTTGAGCTTTGGCTTCGGCATCCATTTTTGTCTTGGTGCCCCTCTCGCCCGGCTTGAGGCTCATTTAGCACTTGAGATTTTACTCCGTACGTTTCGGGAAATCACCTGTGCGGCAGATCAGCTGAAACCGATTCAAAGCACGTTTGTGTTTGGGGTCAAAGAATTTCCTGTGCAGGTCACCCGTTTTTAAAAGTCCCTTTCATTAGGGGCTTTTTTTCATATGCTTATCCTTACCTTCCTGGTCTTAACATGCTAAAATAAAATCCATATGTACAGTGATCACGGAATTCGGAAAGGAAGCTAAACGTATGACCGATTACACAGCAATGAAAGACGGAATATTCAAATCAGTTTGTTCGTTAGATTGCCCTGATCAGTGCGGTCTTTTAATCCATAAAGAGAACGGAAAGATCGTTAAAGTTCAAGGAGACCCAGATCATCCAGTCACTCAAGGAAACATTTGCAATAAAGTGCGGAATGTCACAGCTCGTTTATATGATGAAAAACGTCTGACAACGCCATTAAAACGTGTAGGTCAAAAAGGTGACCGGCAGTTTGCACCAATTACGTGGGAAGAAGCGATTGAAACCATTCGTCAAAAATGGACAAAGCTGATCGAAGAAAAAGGACCAGAAAGCATTTTGCCTTACAGCTTCTATGGGAATATGGGGAATCTTAATGCAGAAGGAATGGACCGCCGCTTTTTCTATCGACTTGGCTCAAGTCAGCTAGACCGAACCATTTGTCAGTCAGCCGGAACAACAGGCTATAAATATACAATGGGCGCAAGCATCGGGACAGACCCAGAAGAGACCATTCACACGAAACTATTTATCTTTTGGGGCATCAATGCGGTTTCAACCAATATGCATCAAATCACGTTGGCACAAAAAGCTCGAAAGCAAGGGGCTAAAATTGTCGTCATTGATGTGCACAAAAACCAAACGGGCCGGATGGCAGATTGGTTCATTCCGCTTCGCCCTGGCACTGACAGTGCGCTAGCTCTTGGGATCATGCATGTCCTTTTTAAAGAAGACCGCACAGATGCGTCATTTTTAGAGACTTACACGGTCGGTCACAATGAACTTCGCGAGCATGTGAAGCAGTATGATCCAGAAACGGTTGAACAAATCACGGGTGTCCCGAAAGAAGACATCATCACACTTGCGAGAATGTACGCAGAGACAACGCCGTCTCTCATTCGTATTGGCAACGGGCTACAGCATCACGATAATGGCGGCATGAGTATTCGAACCATCTCCTGTCTCCCTGCCCTCACCGGTCAATGGCTGCACAAAGGCGGCGGTGCGATGAAATCGAACTCTTCTTTTCTTAGTTATAATGAAACCGCTCTTCAGCGACCGGAATTATTAAAGGAACGCGAACCTAGAACATTTAATATGAATCAGCTGGGCAGCGTGCTAACGAACGCAGAACCTTCTATTGATTCTCTTTTTGTCTACTCTTGCAACCCGGCTGTTGTGACACCTGAAGCAAATAAAGTAAGAGACGGTTTAATGCGGCAAGACTTATTTACGGTTGTCCATGACTTGTTCATGACAGAGACAGCCACTTATGCGGATATTGTTCTGCCAGCGACATCTGCCTTTGAAAACGAGGATTTTTATACTTCTTACTGGCATCATTACATTCAAATTCAAGAACCTGTTATTGAACGTTATGGAGAAAGCAAATCAAACACAGAAGTGTTTCGTCTTTTGGCTCATGCGATGGGCTTTGAAGATGAAGCCTTTAAAGACACAGATGCGGAACTAATGGAACAAGCTCTTCATCATCCTGAAAATCCGCACTATGAAAACATCTCATATCAAGCGTTAAAAGAGAAAAAGTGGATCAAAGCAAAACGAGGGCCTTTCAAAGATTTAAAGCTCCCTACCCCAAGCGGGAAAATTGAGCTTTACTCTGAACAAATGAAAAAAGATGGATATCCAGCCCTTCCAACCTATGTACCTTTATTCAAGGAAAGTGATTATCCACTAACGTTTATACCGGGACCAAACCATAATTTTCTTAATTCCACCTTCTCTCTTCATGAGAAGCATCAAAAGCTAGAGAAATTTCCGAAGCTTCATATGAATGAACAAGATGCAAAAGAAAGACAGATTGAAGATGGGGACATGGTTCGTGTGCTGAATCATCGAGGAGAATGCGAGCTGATCGTGTCAGTCGGACAAAATGTGTTATCTGGTGTTGTTGTCAGCCAGGGATTATGGGCAGACCAAAAAGGCAAAAAACATTTGGTGAATGGCCTCACACCTGATCGCTTGGCAGATATGGGCGGCGGTGCGACGTTCTTTTCCGGCAGAGTCGAAGTTGAAAAATTATGATAGAAAAAGCCAGGAGTTTTGCTCCCGGCTCTTTTCTTTGACTTTTTTAGTTGCCAATAAACAGCTGATTGGTCATCACATTTGCACTTCCGCTGCTTTGGTAGCCTTCTACAGTAAATGCCGTTTCATACATTTTCCCCATTGGCATCCCTAAGCTTTCCCATTTTCTAAAATGCGCACTGACGGAGACCGTTCCGCTTGTACGTTTCGTTTGACGTACACTCCAATATTGCTTGAAGGTTGCGATCCCGATAATGGAAGGCTGATTGACACGGGTTGTTTCATAAATGTCATATGTGCCTCCATCAGCATAAAATGATCCTTTATACGCTCCTGTTGGACGATATGTGCCCCATGAATCAACAATGTAGTATTCTGCTAATGGAGATTGTGTCCAGCCATAGACACATAGATAGGAATTCCCGCCTGGGTTAAAACTTGCGTTGTAATTGATGGAGATGTTGCCAAGCTGATGGTGAGTTCTAGTGGAATCAAACTTTTTCCCTTTTCTAAATAAAGCATTTCCGATATTGTTCCAGCCTGCACTAAATGCCCCGCCGTTATTGAGTGTCATCGAGGTGTTTCCATAATCCTTCCATAATTCATAATCGTACCCGCTATGGTTACCCATTTCATTATTCGTAATGGTTCTCGCATGGGCTGGTACAGCCGTCAGTATAAGCGTCAGTCCAATACACATCACAAACAACAGTCTTAATTTTCTCAAATTCATCGTCCATTCCTCTCCTTTTTCATCCTTTTAATTCTGTCATCTCTAAGATGAAATGAATTCATCACCTCCTTTCATGCCCCTACTCACTACTAGATTATCGATACTGTGCTAGACCCGCATGAATGTCTCTTGTGTTTGTATAAATGCTTTGATACAAACGAAAGAGATGATCATATACATCGACATGCTGTTGATTTGGTGTCAATACGGCCGCTTGATGGATAAACTGATCCGCGCACGCCTCAAGTGACTCGTACCAGCCGCATCCAACTGCTGCAAGCATCGCTGCACCTAATGCGGGCCCTTGCTCATTTTCAAGCTGTATCACCTCAGCTTGAAAAATGTCTGCCTGCATTTGAAGCCATGTATGACTTCTCGCACCTCCACCAATAGACACGATGGAATCAATGCTTTTTCCCGCCTGCTTGAATAAAGCGATCGATTCATTTAATGAAAAAGTGATTCCTTCAAGCACAGCTCTAACCATATGCGCTTTTTTATGCCGGCTGTCTAATCCAATGAAGCTTCCACGAATGACTGAATCTGCATGAGGCGTTCTTTCCCCAACTAAATATGGCGTAAATAGCAATCCATTTGCGCCAGGCGCTATATCTTTTGCTCCGGCTAAAAGGTCTTTAAACGAATCATTTGGAGCAAGTAAAGATTTAATCCAATCGAGGCTATAACCTGCTGACAAAGTGACTCCCATTGTATAAAAAGCGTCTTTTTTTGCATGATGGAACAAATGCAAGTTTCCATTCAGCTCTCTGTTATGATTTTCTTCATAGGAAAGAATGACACCTGATGTGCCAATGCTGCATAGTGTGTGACCTGATGATAAAATGCCGGCACCAATGGCACCGCAAGCATTATCCGCTCCACCCGCAAAAACCTTCACCTCTTCTGCCATCCCGGTTTCCTTTGCGATCTGCGGCAAGAGTGTTCCAACCTCCGCCTCCGATGAAACGAGCGGCGGGCAAATACGAATCGGAATATCAAAGGTTTGACAAATCTCCTCACTCCATGCTTGTTCTCCCATATCCAACAGTAACGTACCAGCCGCATCAGAATAGTCCATATGAATAGCGCCGGTTAATCGATATCTGACATAATCTTTTGGAAGTAAAAACAAATGGATTCGTTGATCAATTTCTGGTTCATGTTCCTTTACCCATAACAACTTTGGCAGTGTAAATCCTTCTAACGCCTGATTTTTTGTGATCGCTTGCAGCCTGCCTCCTAGCTTTTCTGTCATGCGCACGCATTGCGGTGTTGTTCTTGTGTCATTCCACAAGATGGCAGGCCTGAGCACCTGAAGGGATTCATCCAATAAAACAAGTCCGTGCATTTGTCCAGAAAAACTGATGCCTTCTACCTGCATTGACTGAACAGGCTTTCTCTCCATAAGTTCTGTCATCGCGGCCATCGTCTGCTCTACCCAGTCTTCAGGATTTTGCTCACAATAACCTGGTTTGCTTTGAATGAGGCGGTAAGATTTAGTCGTCTCGCAGCATACCTTCCCGTTCTCATCTACTAATATCGCTTTAACTCCGCTCGTTCCAAGATCAATTCCCATCACATACTTCATGTGTTCACTCCTTCAAAACATCCGCCTGCTCCATTAATCTTCTAACAAATATTGATTTAATCTGGCTTTCAGCTGTTCCTCTCTGCCAGATTCGTTTCTGATGAGCGGATGTTTCAGTGCATATTCTTCTAATGTATGAAAGTTTGCCTTTCCTTCTGAAATCTCCCGTCCAATTCCTTCAGAAAAACTGCGGTACCGGTGCTTGATCACATCTTCAAACACACGGTCTTCTATGAGTCTATGAGCCACCCGCAGCCCTTTTGCGAATGCATCCATCCCCGCAATATGGGCATACAGAAGATCTTCCAGTTCAAAGGAGGCTCTTCTGACTTTTGCATCAAAATTGAGACCGCCTGTTCCAAGTCCGCCATTTTGCAAAATTTCATACATGGCGAGTGTTGTGGCATATAAATCCGTTGGGAATTCATCAGTGTCCCAGCCTAGAAGGGAGTTTCCTTGGTTGGCATCAACGGAACCGAGCAGTCCATGAATTCTTGCTACACGCAGCTCATGCTCAAACGTATGACCCGCTAATGTCGCATGATTGGCCTCGATATTTAATTTAAAGTGTGTATCCAATCCATATTGTTTTAAAAAGGCGATTGATGTCGCTGCATCCGTATCATATTGATGAGTTGTCGGTTCCTTCGGCTTTGGCTCAATTAAAAATTGACCTGTAAATCCAATTTCTTTTGCATAATCGACCGCCATATGCAAAAAGGTCGCCAAATGGTCAAGCTCTCTTTTCATATCTGTATTCAGCAGTGTGTCGTAACCTTCTCGTCCTCCCCAGAAAACATAATTTTCTGCGCCGAGTTCCTTTGCTGTTTCGATGCCCTTTTTCACTTGTGCAGCTGCATAGGCAAATACATCTGCATGACAGGATGTCGCTGCACCGTGAACAAATCTTGGATGCTTAAACATATTAGCCGTGTTCCATAGAAGCCGAACCCCGCTTTGCTGCATGTAATCTTTCATTCTTTCTATGATGATGTCTAACTGCTGATTGGTCTCTTGAAGCGTGTCGCCCTCTGGTGCAATATCACGGTCATGGAATGAAAAATACGGAACATCCAATAGATCAAAGAGCTGAAAAGCCACTTCCAATCTAGCCTTCGCCAAATCCATTCCACTATAAGAATCCCAGGCCCTTTTCATCGTGCCAGTTCCAAACATGTCTGTTCCATCAGCAGTCAATGTATGCCAATAAGCGACGGAGAATCGCAGGTGATCTTTCATTGATTTTCCGCCAATCATTTCGCTCGGATCATAATATTTAAATGCGAATGGGTTCTTTGAATGTTTTCCTTCATATTGAATGTTGCCAATCCCTTGTAAACGACTTAACGAAGTCATATTTGATTTGACCATAAGTGATTCCCCCTATATATTCACTTAGTAAGTTGATTCAACAAACAAATGAACGAGTTGACCAACTAATCTCTTTGAATTTTCCATATTTTTTAGTTTTTTAGAAATATTTTCGTTATAATAAAGTGAAAAGCATGTTTTATAGAGAATAAACACGACAAAAAATGGCTTTTCTTCACTTAATCTAAAGACGAAACAAATGGAGTGGATACAATGGATATTGCGGATCAGAACTTTGTGAAAAAAATAAATCAAAAGCTATTGCTAAACGAAATTCTTCACCATGCACCAATTTCCAGAGCAAAATTATCTGAACGCACTGGGTTAAATAAATCGACCGTTTCTTCTCAAGTGAGTACATTAATGAAAGAACATCTTGTTTATGAAATCGGTCAAGGCGAATCTAGCGGCGGAAGAAGACCCGTGCTCCTCATGTTTAATAAACGTGCAGGTTACTCTATCGGCATTGATGTCGGTGTTGATTATGTCAACGGCATTTTAACAGACCTTGAAGGGTCGATTATTCATAATGAGCAGCTCAAGCTCCCATCCAGCACACCTGATGTGACCGTCCGTATTTTAATTGAATTGATTCAGCAGTTACGTTCACACATTCCTTCTTCTCCATACGGGCTGATTGGTATAGGGATTTGTATACCTGGTCTGGTCGATGCAGATGAACAAATTGTGTTTACGCCTCATTCAAAATGGAAAAATGTCGATCTGAAAACAAGTCTCCAAGACACATTCCAAGTACCGGTTTTTATCGAGAATGAAGCAAATGCCGGTGCGTACGGTGAAAAAATCTTCGGTGCTGCTAAACATTATGACCATCTGATCTATGCAAGTATCGGCACTGGTATTGGAATAGGCATCATTATCAATCATCATTTATATAGAGGTACAAACGGTTTTTCTGGTGAAATGGGACATATGACGATCGACTTTAATGGACCGACATGTAGCTGCGGAAATCGTGGTTGCTGGGAACTGTATGCATCTGAGAAAGCACTGTTCCAATCGCTCCAAACAGATGGTCAGCCATTCACCTATCAAGATATTGAGCGGCTGGCGAAGTTAAATGATATGAAAACACTCAATGCCTTGCGTAACTTTGGCTTTTACATTGGGGTAGGTCTCACAAACGTTCTGCATACCTTCAACCCACAAGCCGTTATTTTACGAAACAAGGTCATTGAATCTGAGCAGGCCGTTCTAAGTGTCATTCAAGATGAAGTATCCTCTAGAATGGATGCACAATTCAGCTCACGGGTGGAGCTGCTCCCTTCGTCATTAGGACAAAACGCACCAGCCTTAGGGATGACATCTCTTGTCACTGAAGCTTTTTTGCGTGATGTCACGCCTTCACCATAATGGAATACATGTTAAAGAGAGACAGCCTTTAGAGTGTTGTCTTTTTTTATTCAGTTGTTTCTTCGTATCGAAAATACTTAAAATCGGCAGGCAGACGTTCACCGCTTGTGTCTTGGCACTGCATTCCAACAAAAGCCCCTGTAAAGAACCCCCCTCCTCGAATAAAATCATCTGACAAATGGGTCGATTCAAGCGGTACATCTATTTTTTCCCACTCTTGTTGATCAAAAGAATAAGAATACGTGTACGTCTCTCTCTGAACGGTCACTTTTAAATACACATACGGAATCTCGTCTGGGATGATGATTTTTTTAATTAGCGGCTGAGAAAAGGCCAGGTTTTCACACACAGATAACTCAAGGATACGGCCAAGCGCATCGTCATAAGTTACCTGAAGTGCAGTCCAATTTTCCGTATTATAATAATTCACAAGACCTGCCGCTTGCTGAAAGTTTTTCGGAAAGAAGGAAACCGCTGTCTCTGCTTCAAAATAAAAGCTTTGCCAGCGCCTCGCAACAAACGCTTGGGTAAATTTAGACGTTAAAGATTCCTGCCCATACAGCCTTAAATGATGAGGATTTTCCGTCACTGAACCAATCTGATCCGTAAATGGGATTCTTAATGTTTGGAAATGTCTATTTAACGATGAATCTTTAAATTCATCGACTATGTGATAGGTTGGAGAGAACTCTTTTACGCTCATCGCAGGCGCTTCAACCTCTAGGAGCCCCTCTTTTCCGCCTACCACATACGGCCAGCCATCTTTCCATTCAAGCTTTTGTATGGCTGTCTCTCTTCCTAAAGGGCACCAGCCTCTTTGCTGAAAAATGGATTCCTTACTTGAATGAATTGGACGGCCAGTCAGATGAGCCAAATACCATTCATTTGTATGCGTTTGTACAATGGAAGCATGCCCGCATTTTTGTAGTGGATGGCTAGGCGCATGAAAAGCCGTTAAAATTGGGTTGTCAGGATGAACCTCGTACGGCCCATCAATACGCGAGGAACGGGCGATTGTGGCTGCATGTTCGTAACGTGTTCCCCCTTCAGCTGTTAATAAATAATAGACATCATTGATGTAATAAAGATGCGGGGCTTCTGTCAGTTTGATTGGTGTGCCTTTAAAAATGACCTTCCGCTCACCGACCAGTTTTTTTTCAGATACACTGTATTCCTGTAAGGCTATACCTGCAAAGGAGTGATGTTTTTCTCGATGGTCCCACAGCATATTCAACACGTATTTCTTTCCGCTTGGATCATGGAACAAGGAAGGATCAAACCCAGAACTATTGAGTCGAACCGGATCGCTCCACTCGCCATCTACTGCATCAGCTGTGACCAAATAATTATGACCATCCTTAAACGGACCATCTACTACTTTAATATCTGAATAGATGAGCCAAAACTGACCATCCGCATAACTTAAACACGGTGCCCAAATCCCGCCGGAATCTGGATTTCCTTTCATATCGAGTTGAGAAATTTTTTGCAAGGGACGCGCGGCGAGCCGCCAGTGGACGAGATCCTTCGAGTGATAAATTTGCACCCCCGGGAACCATTCAAATGTAGAAACCGCCATGTAATAGTCCTCTCCCGTACGGCAAATACTTGGATCGGGGTTAAACCCTTTGAGCACTGGATTAGAAATCTTCATTGAACTTCCTCCTCTTTCAGAGAGCTACATTTTAAAGTCGTCCATATGATCGATATACACCTTGTCTCTATTCTCAAGCTCTCGTATGACTTTTTTATGTTTTTCTTCATCTAGGTTATAAAAATTAATATCAACCATCGCTAAAATGAGTAAGCATACAGGAATCACCGTTGTCGTGATTAAAATGCCCAGTAAAGCTTCTGGTGTTTGCACTTGATTTGCAATATAACCAAATCGGTCAAGGACAAGCCCTGGAACGATGCCGCCTAAGGCCATCCCAAATTTAAAAAAGAAGCCAATCACTGCGTAAATCAGTCCACCCATTCTTTTCCCTGTTTTATATTCGCCATATTCAACGGTTTCAGGAATGAGTGCCCACATGTAAGCACCTGCTGTAATACTCCCTGCAGCCGCAACGAGCCTGAAAATAAGTATTAAAGTGATTTGACTCGGCGGGATCACAAGTAATGCAAGAAGGCCTACAATATTCAGCAATAATGAATAATTCAGCAGCTTTTTCTTTCCTAACAACTTGTGTAGCTTAGGAATAAACGGCAACACCATTAAAGCTGGCAGACTGCCAATCAGGCCGTACCACTTCACTAAATCTTCTCTGCCGAGGTTATACGTCACATAATAGATCCCGACTGAGTTGCTGATCGAGTTCACACCAAAGATAATGATAAAGAAAATGCTTAACACAACAAGCGGACGATTCACTCGTAACTGGACAAAGAGATCACTGAACTTGATCTTTTCCTCTGGCTTTTGAAGCGTGACGCGCTCATTCGTACTTTTAAAACAGAAAATCAGTAATCCGCCCCCAAGTACACCGAGAAATGCCATTGTGATCTGCCAGCCAAGTGCTGTATTTCCTGTCGTATCACTCAAAAACGTCGCAAGAAACGGAACAAAAAAAGCAACAACTAAACCACCGAGATTTGCAAAAAGCATACGAACAGACGTAATACTGACGACCTCTTGGTTATTTCTTGTCATTGCGGAAGTTAAAGCACCATAAGGAACATTGATGAACGTGTATGTAAGCGATAAACCAACATACGTGATGTACGCATAAATGAGTTTTCCCATTTCGGAAAAATCCGGTGTCGTAAAACAAAGAATGGCAAGAACGGCAAAAGGTAACGCACCAAATAACAAATAAGGTCTAAACCGGCCAAAACGGCTGTTCGTTCGGTCAACCATCGCCCCAATAAACGGATCTGCAAGCGCATCGATGGCCCGAACCACCAAAAACATCGTCCCTGCTGCTGCTGCTGATAATCCATAGACATCCGTATAAAAAAATAATAGATACGTAGAGACAGTTGCATAAATTAAATTACATGCGAAATCTCCTGAAGCATACCCCACTTTTTCAGACATACGAATCTTCTTTAAATTCTCACTCACCATGAGTTTTCTCCCTTCTTCACTTAGCCTCTTCTAACGGACAGATGGTGCAGGGCAGCAGCAATCAATAGGTCAAAAATAAAGCGCTTTCAATTCGTTGTAAAAATGAAGCTGAACATCTCTTTCTTTCAGCTTAGCCCACATAGCAGCAAATCATTCGCTTTAAACAATAGATCAATAGATGATCGCCATCTTAGTTTATCGATTAAACAAACTAAGATGAATTCATTTTATAAAATATGATCTGACTTTTCAATATTTTTTGAAAAAATAATCCAAATAATTGATTTCTTGTCATTTTTTCTATGATATGAGGATATGAATCTCTTTTTATCTTCCAAAATCAAAGAGAACTCAAATAATGGTTGCATTCATACCAATCCCATGCTATATTAATCAAGCGATGAGCTGAATTGTGTAAGTCGGGTAACACGTCTCTTTGAGACACACACGAATGTGGCGTGTGGTTATTCCGCCTCAATACGCAAAAGACATCTTCTGATGAAGATGTCTTTTTTCTTACCCTATTTTGGTGCCATTTTCAACCGGCTCATCAGTGGCAAGCAGGACAACGTCTTCTTTTGACGGCATGCCTCCTAAGACAAGTACCTCTGATTTAAACCCGGCAATTCTTCTTGGCGGGAAATTGACCACTGCAATAATTTGTTTCCCAGTGAGATTCTCAGCCTGATATCGTTTTGTCAGCTGTGCACTAGATTGTTTTATGCCAATCTCATCCCCAAAGTCAATCTTCAGCTTGAAAGCAGGCACTCTCGCTTCTGCAAAGAACTCTGCTTCTACTATCGTCCCAACACGAATGTCTAACGCTAAAAACTGTTCAATATCTGCCATTAGAATCTCTCTCCCTTTCAATCTTTCATAAAAAAGGTCACATTTTTCTTCTGCTAGATGACCACTTGTCTTCCACTAATTTCTTAATTGTAGCACACCCTACTCTTCTAAAAGAAAGGGTTAAAAAGCCTATTGATTGAAATTTTTTAGTTTACATAATCATTTTATAGTAGTCTATTAAATGTTTGCATCATGAAAATGAATTCGGTAAAATGGCAAATAATCCTACTGCTTCCTCTCGAATATTTCAGGGAGGGTTAACACTTGTTTACATTATCAGATATGTGGACGTTTTGCTGGTCGTTTTTCGTCATTCTTCCTATCGTTGCCATCTTGCATCAGCTGGGCCATATTGTAGTCGCCTGGCTGTTTGGAGCAAAGGTTTCGTTTGCGCTTGGCCGAGGCAAAAAAGTATTGAAAATAGGCGTCGTTGAAATTAGAAGAATCTATTTTCTTGATGCATTTTGCCACTATGAAGAAATGAGGAGAAATAACCGTTTCTCACACATTCTTGTCTACTTAGGCGGATCATTATGCAACCTGCTCAGTGTTCTTATATTGAACACAATGATCGCCAACGATTTCCTGCCAGAACATCAATTTTTCTATCAATTTGCTTACTTCTCAGTCTACTATGTATTTTTTGCTTTACTTCCAGTACAGTATGCAGATCATCATCCGAGTGATGGGCAAGCGATTGTGAACATCATTCGTCACGGTGAACCATGCGACATCATTGACTAAGATGAGTGGCTTTCACTGTCGATTTGATACTGAATCGTTAAAAAAGGAATACCGAATAGCTTCATTTGATGAATCGCTGTGAGACTTTTTTCCGTCTCTGCTTTCATATGAAAGCTTTCTTCCATTGGCAGTTTCATGGTGATGAAAGACGTATGCAAATACAATCCTTCATCACCCGTACTGCCTTTTGGACTTTTACTTTTTAATAGAAAATCTTCCTTTTCATTCAAAGGTTTTAAAATAGCCGTAAGCTGTGAAAAAGGAAGCGGCAAAGCAATATTCATATAGACTGTCTCTTCATCATGGTGCTGAGCATAGAGCGCATAAAAGACTTGCTCGCCTTTCTCATTGCGCCTGACCCACACACGTACATTCTCCCTTTCTTCAAGAGGATGTTGAAATCTTGAAAGACTCCCCGACATTTCATATGGCATTCGTGATGACCCTAAATAGAGCTGTCCTATTTGTCTAAAAACAGGCTGAAGCAAAAAGACAAACGGCCTTACCCACCAATGAAAACAGACGGCTGCTTTTAACGTAAAGGACATCGGGTCTTCATAAAATCTGCGAATAACAGGTGACACACTCTCTGCTGAAAATGCCTTTCCATTTAATTGGTCAAGAGAATCGACTAAACCAATCTTCTCATCATGCTGCAAGTGGTCATGTTGAAAAGACATGATCTGAAAACGACCGTGAACTCTCGATACCGGAAAATCCTTCTGTTTCAATCGATCAGCTGGTCTTTCAATCAACCATCCAATGAGGCCTGGTAAAATAACCAAACTTGCATTGATACTGCCATGAAACCAAATCATTTGATCCATGCTGATGTAGGTAACATGTAAAAGCATTCCGGTAGAATAAAGGAATGATAGGACGATGGTTCCCATTAACATGATGCTAGAAAACACAACGAACCCTTTTGCGACAGTTGAACGAAAAGAAGTTGTCATACATAAAATTCCATACAAATAAAGTGCGATCACATAAAGAACGACGCTGAACGTATCAAACAGGCGAGAATAGCTGATTCCCACAGCAATCATCACTGGCGACAATAAAATAACCCAGCCACCCACTTTGTATAGCGTCGTCTCTTTTTTCCGCTGCCTTCCTAATAAGCCATAAAAGATTGGGATAAAAAAAGCCGAATAATGAAAATGAATAGCGGTCAAAAGAACAATCATCGGTGAAAATGTCATCACTTGTATATCTGCTATGTACAGCCAGAACCAAAGCCCACCTAGAGCGATATACATACATGCGCCATCGATCATCAGCTCATGAAGCGGATGGGCTCCTCTTTTCAGCAAACGGGTGAAACCAAATAAAGCCAGAATCATTGTAAAGAAAAGCCATCCCAATGCAAGCCAAAGAGAATGATAAATGAATGCGCCTGTTGCACATAGAGCTGCTACTGGAAAGGCTTTCATTATGAAGCCGATCAGCCCCTTCTGCTGCCGTTTCTTCTCTTCCTGATAAAAAAAGTGTAAGAAAGCGGGAAGAAAAAATAAAATCGCAATCAAAACAAAAAATTCTGGTATGGGAGCTGTCGTCAAACGTGTAAGGAGAAAGCAAGCCATCAACACGATGCTACACATCAAATGCCATTTATTCATGAGATGACACCCTTTCCGTAAACCGGCCCTTATACGTAAAAAGAGTGCCAAAAAGGCGATTTTTCACTTGAACATCAATCGTATACTCACCTGCACGCTCATCGTACCCTTCTGTTACATCAGATTCACCATAAAGCCAAGAAGGGAGCGGCCACTCCCGCCCAAACAGCAAAAACTTTTGCTTACCTGATTGAATGTGCAAGAATCCTTTTTCCGTGACTGTAAAATGAAGCTCTGACACAAGAAGCCTAGGTTTTCCAAAGTAGTCTAGTACTTGATGGCTCTTCTGATCAATGATCATATCTGCATCAAAATGTCTTTCCTTGTCAGGAAAATAGAACGTTCGAAACCAGTGCATCCCTTCTTCTCCCTTACTTGTCGTAAAAGGCTTGTTCACAATTTGGAAGGGAATATTTCGCCCTCTTTCAGGAAAAAAACAGCGAAACAATGGACCGACTTTGAATAACAATCGGATGAGCTTTGTCCCGCCTCCTATTTCCTCCATGATGCCTTCGGCCGTAAACGCGCGGTTATAACGTTCTTTTAATGCTGGATGCAGCTTATCGTAGTCCTTTACTTGATGATGATGAACGACCATGTCTACCTCCCCTTTTTCGTTTGATCGAAAACACATCTACACAATCTTTTAAATTAATCATTCCTGCAACGGATAAAATGAAAAATGCACTCAGCACCAGCGGCTCGTGCAGAGTCGTTTCTGGCGATAAAATCCCTATACCAAGCACCAGCAGCAGAAAAATGCTTTGAAGGATAAATATATATTTTTTTGGCAGTTTAGGCATGAGCCATGATACACCTAATAGCGCATAAAACAATCGAAATCCGGTGCTATGATCAAAAGCAGAAGGTGAAAAAGGAATGATCGCTTGACATAACCAGACGATGGCAAACAACAAACAAATGCCATAATGGGCAAGTGTTCTCTCTAGCAGCAAACGGGGATGCGTTCCCTTTTCAAGCCACGTCTTTAATGCGCCAAAGCTAAAGGCAGTCATAAACCCCATCATTGGCCGAAAAAAGAACCGGTCTGCCCATTTCCACCCTTTTCCTTCCTTTGTTTCATAATCAAATTGCGTTTGAAACACAATGTGATCATTCGTTTTCATGTATTTCCAATACCCTCCGCCTTCTTTGATGAAAGACAAAGGGTGTGATGATTTAAATTGAAGTGAGGATGCTCTTTCATGACGCTCATCCTTCACGCTCGTTCGATACGCTCCTGTCCCAGTTACACTAATGCCAAATCCAAGGTGTTTCTCATACAAAAAGGATTGGGGCTGTTCATCACTAGGTCCATTTAATGAAATGGTCGAAAATCGCAAATCCCATTGTTCATGAAGCTTTGGATTTTGCGTATACTCCCATACTTTTTCAATAGGTGCTTGAATGGTTGTTTCCACATAAACAGGCTTTCTTTTCATCTGCCTCTACTCCTCTATGTGAATTATTTCACATAATAAGCATACCATGTTTCACAAAACTGTCAAATCTTTATTGGTTTTTGCCCAAAAAATGTTTTGATTCGTTTACATCTCCTTCATCATATCAGTTCGATACATAAAAAAGACCTGTCAATGAGACAGATCTTCTTGCTCTTTGATGCCTGCAATATAAAGACGGACCGCATAGCTCACACTATCTTCAAGCTGTTCTTTCCGTTGAAATCCTTTTTTGTTTGAAATATCTCCAAAGCCGTGCAGTAAGCTTCTGAGACCTCTGACGACATGCGTCATGTCCTCTTCTTTTACACCAAAACGAGACATGATGGATTGGACAAAATCAGCAAGATTCTCTGCAGCCACACTGACTTCTTTTTCATTCATATGTGAAAAAGCAGCCTCATAAAGACCGGGATGCTGACGAACAAATTGAACATATTGTCTTGCAAATGCTAAAACAGCGTCTTCTTTTTCCAGCCCCACTGTTACTTGTTTGCCGGCCTCACAAAGCATTGTCAGCCCCTTGACAGCAAGAGCTGCCTGTATTTCATGAAGACCAGATATATGGTTGTAAAGAGATGGTGGTCTGATGTTAAGCCGTTTGGACAATGTAGCAATGGTCAAAGCGGAAAAGCCCTCCTCATCGACAAATTCGATGGCAGATTCAACAATTTTTTCTTGTGTGATACCCATTCTTGGAGACATGGCTTACTGTCCTCCCTTTTGTAGCTGATGCTTCCTTTTTTCGATAGCGGCTCTGAGCTTTGCCTCAGGCTCTATGATGAGATCACCATGTCCTGCTGCGAGACAAGACAAGCGAAGTGCCAGTAATTTTTCAGCGCTTTTTAGTGCTGTTTCTGCATCCCAAGTGGCAAAAGCCGGGAATGGGAAGGTCAAGCGAAACTCACCCGTTACAAATAAACCGCCTTTTGTCACAACTGCATCACCCGCAATGACAACCCCTGACTTTTCATCGTATAAAGAGATGCTTCCTGGTGTATGTCCTGGTGTGGCAATGACTTTAAGTGACCCAATCTCGTCCCCTTCTTCAACAAGCACGTCTGGTTTTGTGAGAATGTCTTTTGAAAAACTGCCTTTGACTTTTTTCTCTGGTTCACCAGGAAGTAAAGAGAAATCGCCAGCAAACAGGCGAGCATCTCGTTTCGATAAATAAACAACTGCCTCTGGAAAAGCCTTTTTCACTTCATCTAGTGCGCCAATATGATCCATATGACTATGAGTCAGAATAATTTTGTTAATGGGTTTGTTTAATTGATGTGCAAATTCAATGATCGAGCTTGCTGCCATTTTCAAAGCTGCATCAATTAAGATGAGTTCATTCTCTTCCTCAAATACATAACAATTTACCGGAAAAATACGTGGCATGAGTGTAAGCTGGTGCAAACGGTCAAATGTTGTCACTCTCATCTTGTTTTCCCCCTAAAACTAATGTCGTTAGTTTTATATTAACTAATACCATTAGTTTTAGCAACTATTTTTTCATCGACTGCTATATAAATATCAATTTGTGCTTCTTTTGGATCAATCGATCGTTCGTCGTACCATTCAAAATCGCCAGTATATGTTCGCAAGTGACGCTGATCCCAGCTCCAAATCTGCTGCCATGTTTCAAACACAACCTCTTCAATCGGGCCCTTTCTCGTTTGAAATCTTGCGTAGGTGGAGCCTGGAATCTCTTTTGCATCTTGTGCTAGCTGCTGGTCAACCAATTGCCCCGCTGTGAACAAATAAGCGCCATTTTCATCCTTTTCATAATCTGAATACAGCCCTATGACTGGCGCATGGCCCCCGTCGAGCTGCTGCGTGAAAAATTGCTGCCAAAGCGGTGCAATCTTCCGCTCGTTTGTTTGCTCCATTTCATTTGTTGTTCGAACAGATAATCCCTTGATCCATTGTTTCTGTAAAATCACGATATCGTACATACATTCTCATCTCCTTTTTTTCCATCATATAAAAAGAAACCTGACAACATTGTGTCAAGTTCCTTTTGGTTTTTGAAATTGTTTCAACTTGAGATCAAATGCTTCCCGAACGGATAGCGGAGAGACAATCTCGACATCTGGCCCTAAATAAAAAAGAAAGCTATATAACCAATCATCCTGAGGCAACGTGATTGTGGCAAGATACGTACCATCTGCACATACGGTGAATTCATTTTCATCTATCCATTCCTTCACTTTACCAACAGAATCTTGAGTCAACCTGAGCGTTAGTGTACTGACGGAAGGTTCTTCATGCCAAGAATCATTCCAAGGCTTGTCTTCATTTTTTATTCGTTTAGGAAGAAAAGATACTGAATGCGTGATAAGGTCTGACATTCTTTTGAGTTTAAACAGACGAAACGCTTTTTTCACGCAGCAATACGCATACAAATACCAGTGTCTTCCTTTTAAGACAAGTGTATAAGGCTCTACTTTTCTAGGAAGTGTTTCGCCTTTTGCATTGCGATAGGTGAACTGGATATATTGATGCGCTGAGGCAGCGGTATGAATGAGCTGGAGCTTCTTTTCTAAGTAGCTGTCTTTCCCCCAAGAGCTTAAATCAATAAAGACATGTTGCTGTTTCTCATTTTGAGGCGGGATCAGGGATTTCATTTTCTTTAGTACATGTTCACTTTCTTTAAAGGTGTATGCACTCGTAATGCTTTCAAGAGCTGTTAAAATCAGTTCAATATCATCATCGGTGAATAATTTTTTCTCTAGACGATAGTCGTCAACGAGTGAAATTCCACCCCCTGCGCCTTGTTTTGTGACAACTGGAATCCCCGCTTGATTAATCGTATCAATGTCACGGTATATGGTTCTTACGCTCACTTCATGTAGTTCAGCGAGGTCTTTCGCCTGTACTTGCCGTTTGCTAATCAGTATCATCACAATGGACAAAATGCGATCGATTTTCATGACTTTTCCTCTTTTTCAGAAATATAGGTTTTGATTTGATAAAAAAAGAAAGAATGGTAATGATAAGTAACAGCCAGCATTCGTTTACATCCCTGCCTGTGCAGGAGGAGGTTGCATCATGACACATCACGTATGGCAGTTGTTCATGATCGGGATCGTCATGCTCGTCTGGATCATCATTCGAATGAATCGAATGAGACGCTATCAGCTTGTGCGCCCGGTAAATCTTTTCATGAGAATGTATGTATTTAGTCTCACTGCCCTTATTCTCTTATCAGAAGGATGGCAAAATCACAGTATTTTTATCTATGCCGTCATTGGCATGATCTTCGGGAGCAGTCTCGCCGTTCACGCCTATCAGACGATTCAGATGAAATTAGAAAATGGCCGGCTGTATATGAAAACAAGTAAATGGATTGAAAGCTTTATTTTATGTTTGTTTTTATCTAGGCTTGCATTTAAATCGGTCAATCTGACAACACATGCGATCACCAAAATGGATATCGTTGAATTGTATCAGCATATTGTCAGCGATGATGCGTTGACAATACTCAGCTTTTTCCTTCTAGCGGCTTACTATATTGTGTTTTCTTATCAAATGATGAAAGCAAATAAACGATCAACCCAAGTACATCATGCATAAAAAACCTTCCTATATAAAAGTAGGAAGGTTTTTTCTCAATCATGCTGTGCATGGTGTATCATTTGTTCAAGCACTTCCATCACATGCTGATCTTCAGGACTGTAAAAAATCGAGGTCCCTGCTCGTCTAGATTTCACGAGACGAAGATTTTTTAAAAAGCGCAGCTGATGAGATACGGTTGATTGCATAAGGTTTAGTGTTTCTGCTATATCATTTACTGAATGTTCACCTTGAGACAGCAAATGCAGAATACGAATACGCGTCGGATCAGATAAGGCTTTAAATGTTTGGGAGACAAGAAATAGACTTTCTTCGTCCAGCTCCATCCGTTCCTGTTCTTGATTTGTATTCAGTTCTTCCTTCATTTCGCTTCACCTTTCTTGTCAGTCAACTCACGACTTATTCTATGTATCATCATATACCAAAACGTGTAGCATGCAAAGCTTCCACACCTTTTGAAAAAAGATTTATTCAAATAGCATTGACACGTGGTAGCATTCTTTTTAAAATGAGCATTATTTATTCATTTTTTTAGAGGAGCTGATAGGCAAATTGACTGAAGAGCCAAGACTAAAACGCAGCCTGACTGTTTTTCCGCTTGTTGTGATCGGGCTTGCTTATATGGACCCACTTGTCGTATTTGATTCATACGGCATTGTTGCTCAGCTGACGAAAGGACACGTTGCTGCAGCTTATATCTTTACTTTACTGGCATTACTATTGACAGCGCTTAGCTATGGGAATATGGTGAAGGCTTTTCCAAAAGCAGGATCTGCATATACATACGCGCAAAAAAGTATTCATCCTCACGTCGGCTTCCTTGTAGGCTGGACACTATTGCTGGACTATTTATTTTTGCCTATGGTGAATTTTGCAATCGGAAGTGCATATTTAACCGCAGCCTTTCCTGATGTACCTCATTACATTTGGATCATCATACTTGCTATCGCCATAACGACTGTCAATGTAATCGGTATACGTCTTACAGCCAACATTACAGCGCTATTTGTGACCTTTCAGGTGATTGTCGCTGTTACATTTGTTGGGTTTATTATTTATGGGCTCACGCAGCATGCAGGCACGGGAGAGTTACTGTCAACCCGTCCGTTTTATTCAGCGAGCTTAGATCCCGCCCTTATTTTTTCCGGCGCAACGATTTTATGTTTTTCTTTTCTAGGATTTGATGCGATTTCGACCATGTCTGAGGAAACAATTAAGCCAAAAAGAACGATTCCTCTCGCCATATTTTTAACGGTCGCTATTGGAGGTGTGCTGTTTACCCTTACCTCTTACTTTTTACAGCAGGTGTTTCCAAATTTTCAACAGTTCAAGCATCCAGATGCGGCATCACTTGAAATTGCGGAATTTGTGGGCGGCGCGTTTCTCCACTCATTCTTTTTAGCCGGCACCATGGTCGCTGTCATCTCTTCCTCCCTATCATCACATGCAAGTGCCGCAAGACTCTTGTATGCGATGGGAAGAGATCAATCATTACCAAAGCGTTTCTTCGGTTATATTCACCCAACATTGAAAACGCCTGTATTTAATATTTTATTAATTGGTGTTTTTTCGTTAACCGCAGTTGTTGGTGAGCTTGAGGTCATTTACTCGTTTATCAGCTTCGGGGCATTAATTGGATTTACGTTTGTTAACTTGTCTGTTTTCGCTTACTATTTCATCAAACAAAAACAAAGAGGTGTATTAAACACACTGAGGTATGCCATCATCCCTCTTTGCGGAACGGCTTTTTGTATTTGGCTCTTAACAAGCATCAGTACAAATGCATTAATCATCGGCATGGTGTGGCTCATGATCGGTTTTGTTTATTTCTGCTATAGACTGAAAACAAGAACAGAATTTACGTTTGGCTATGATTGAATATAAGGTTTTCACTTGGTATCCTGTGCAGGATATGGCATAATATAAAGGCTGTACTTCCCTTTTAAAAGCGGGGCAAAACAGGGGTGAACTGACCTTGAAAAAGAAAAAAACAGGATGTTTTGCCATTTCAGGCTGTTTCACGATTTTTCTGTTTGTTTGCGTATTAGCGGCCATTGTCATTTCCTTTAATCAAAAGGAGTTAAAAAAGCTGCCGATTGATACGGAATCAATTGTTTTGTCGAGATTGGATGATTACAAACCGCTTGTAGAAACAGAGTTAAGAGATCAAGATTTAGATCAATATACCGCGTTAATTCTCGGTATGATGTATCAAGAATCAAAAGGCAGAGGCGGAGATCCAATGCAGTCCTCTGAATCTCTTGGTTTGAAACGAAATGAAATCAATGACCCTCAGAAAAGCATTAAACAAGGAGTCCATCATTTTTCAACCATGTACAAGCATGGGAAGAAAAAAGGCGTTGATTTGGAAACCATTATTCAAAGCTATAACATGGGAATCGGCTATATTGATTTTGTTGCAAAAAACGGGGGAAAACATTCCGAAAAATTGGCAAAGCAATACTCCAAAAAGCAAGTGAAGCGAAACCCTGAAGTCTATACATGCGGGGGCGACAAAGATAACTTCCGCTATCCGTATTGCTACGGTGATTTCACTTATGCTGAAAAAGTAAAAGAAAAAACGAAAACAGTTGAAGAAAAGATGAAATTGGCTTCATCATCCACACCATCATCGTAAAAAAAAAGCACTTCCTAAACGGAAGTGCTTTTCATTTTATGAATGCTCTTTCCCGATTTCCGGCAGGATCGTTTTGGCTAAATGCTGATCCATTTCTTCATATTCATCATAATGAATCGTTTCATATAGTTCTTTTCTCGTTTGCATGTCCTCCAGCATTCCCTGCTGCGTCCCTTTTTCCTTAATCTCTGTAAATAAACGCTCATACGCTTTTGCAGCAACTCTCAAGGATGACACTGGATAAATCACCATTTGAAAGCCAAACATAGAAAATTCGTCTGCATGATAATAAGGTGTTTTTCCAAACTCCGTCATGTTTGCAAGAAGCGGCCCTTTTATATTGTTTGAAGCATACGTGAAATCTTCTGCTGTAATCAGCGCCTCGGGGAAAATGGCATCTGCTCCTGCTTCTAGATAGAGATTAGCCCGGTGAATCACATCCTCCACCCCGTTTACTGACTTCGCATCCGTTCTTGCGATGACAAGAAGTGTAGGTGCCGCTTGTTTGATCGCTTTGATTTTCGCCATCATTTCTTCTACAGAAACAAGTAATTTTCCGTTTAAATGTCCGCATTTCTTCGGCATTTGCTGATCTTCAATTTGAACAGCCGCTACCTTGCTCTCAACCATCTCTTTTGCTGCTCTGGCTGCATTTAATACACCGCCATAGCCAGTATCCATATCAACCAAAAGAGGCAGCTGAGAAGCTCGAATGATTTCCTTTGCCTTTTCCGCCATTTCAGTGGAATGAATCATACCAAGGTCAGGAAGCCCTTTGCTTGCGCAAAAAGCGGCACCCGATAAATAAAGCCCTTGAAATCCCATTTTCCTCGCATAGAGCGCAGACATTCCATCGTGAACGCCTGGAATTTGAAATAAAGCGGATTTGTGCATTTGCTCTTTAAAAGCTGCGGCTAAGTCAGCTTGACTTACTTCATCATTCACGATCCACACACTAGCTCCCCCTTATATGACAAATAAGTCCATAAATGCTGGTACTGTCGTTGTTTTTAATTGATTTGGATTTTGGCAAAGTGAAACAATTTGATCGACTTGTTTTTGTGGAAATCTCGTTTTCAAATGATATACCCATTTCTTTTCAAGCAGCGGGATCCCTTCCTGCCTTCTTCTGCGATGACCAAGCGGATATTCAATTTCGATTCGATCTGTCATCGTTCCGTCTTTAAAGAAGATTTGAACACAGTTTGCAATTGATCTCTTTTTCGGATCTAAATAGTCTTCTGTATACCTTTTATCTTCTTTCACGATCATTTGATCACGCAAACGGTCAATGAGCGGATTCTGCGCCGTTTCTTCTTCATAATGATCAGCGGTCAGCTCACCATAGATTAACCCAATGGCTGTAATATACTGCAAGCAATGGTCACGGTCTGCCGGGTTGTAAAGCGGTCCTTTTTTATCAATAATTCGAATGGCTGATTCATGTGTCGTAATCTCTATCCTGTCAATCTCATCTAAACGGTCTTTTACCGCGTCATGTAGAATGACAGCGGCCTCAGCGGCAGTTTGCGCATGAAATTCTGCTGGATAAGCAATTTTAAAGAGTACATTTTCGATCACATATGACCCAAGCGGCTGGGCAAGTGTGAGTGGTTTTCCTTTCATTAACACATCTTCAAACCCCCACTTTTCTGCACTGAGGGGCGTTTGATAGCCCATTTCTCCTTTCAATGTCATCATCGCTAGTCTCACTGCACGGCTTGTTGCATCCCCTGCTGCCCATGATTTCCTCGATCCTGTGTTTGGGGCGTGGCGGTACGTTCTAAGCGGTGAATTGTCCACAAATGCTTGTGATAATACATGCTGCACATCTTCTTTCGTTCCGCCAAGCATTGCACAAACGACTGCACTTGATGCCACCTTGACAAAAAGAACATGATCCAAGCCATTTCGATTCAAACAATTTTCTAAAGCAAGCACACCTTGTATTTCATGTGCCTTTACAATCGCATGCAGTACGTCATTCATCGAAAGCGGTTCTTCTCCGTTTGCAAGCCTCGTTCTGCTGATATAATCGCTTACAGCCAATATCCCGCCCAGGTTATCTGAGGGATGCCCCCACTCCTGTGCAAGCCACGTGTCATTATAATCTAACCAGCGAATCATACAGCCAATATCAAAAGCCGCTTGAACAGGATCTAATACAAATGAAGTGCCGGGCACTCTTGCTCCGTTAGGGACAACAGTTCCAGGTACGATGGGTCCAAGATGCTTCGTGCATTCTGGAAAGTTGAGCGCCAGCATTCCGCAGCCGAGTGTATCCATGAGTACATACCGAGCTGTTTCAATGGCCTCTTTGCTCGTAATTTCTCCATCCACGGCATAAGCTGCGATATCTTCTAATAGTTGATCTGTTTGATTGGCTACTGCTGTTTTATTCATATTCATTCCCCCGTTTTTCCATCATCATTTGAGACTTTTAATCCTCTTGGTCCTAAATACCTTACTCTCGGTCTAAAAATCCGATTGTGTGAATGCTGCTCGATGACATGCGCTGCTAATCCGCTTGCTCTCGCAGCAAAAAAAATCGGTGTATAAAGTGAAATAGGAATACCGAGCACGTAATAAATAGGTGCTGCGTAATAATCAAGGTTTGGATAGAGGTTTTTCTTTTCTTTCATGTATGCCTCGCCTGCGACGCACATGTCATAAAGCGTCGTGTCTCCTTTTGATTCAGTAAGCGTTTTCAACGATCGTTTTAAAAGTGCCGCTCTTGGGTCCATTTTTCTCATGTATACCCGGTGTCCAAAGCCCATCATTTTTTCTTTTGCGGCTAATTTACGTTCGATGAGCGCAAGGAAACCTTCTGTTGTTTTGCCTTCGAGCAGCATGTGCATGACTGCTTCGTTTGCGCCTCCGTGTAAGTCACCTTTTAATGAAGAAATCGCTCCAGTAAAAGCACCATACATGTCAGAATGAGTAGATGCAATGACTCTTGCTGCAAATGTTGAATTCGGCAGCTCATGCTCACTATAAAGCGTGAGCGTTTGGTCAAATGCTTTGATTTCGTCTTGTGCCGGAGTGCGGCCTGTTAACATCGCTAGAAAGTTTTCAGTGTAGGATTTGGTCTGGTCTGGAGTAGGTGTGGTGTCTTGTGTGAGAATATGATAGCTTCCCGCAACAATCGCTGGCAGCTGGCCAAGTAATCGAACGGCACGCGCTTGTTGGCATGCTTCTGATCGATCATTCAGTTGTTCATCGTACCCTGCAAGAGCAGATAAACACGTTCTCATGGCATCCATTGGGTGAGTGGTTTTTGGCAGTTTTGTCAAAATGGTTTGAATGGTTGGATGTAAGCTTGTTTGTGAGGAAATATCTTGCTGAAATTGGTGATATTCCATTGCATCTGGTAATCTTCCATAAATGAGCAAATAGGCTGTTTCTAAGTACGTCTTGCTTTGTGCCAGCTCGATGAGGTCATAACCGCGAATCACAATTTCTTCTTGCTGGACATCTAGGAACGAAATTGACGTTTCGCTTGCCACAATGTCTTCAAGCCCCGGTTTGTACTGCAATTGTTCAGTCATCATATAACCCCCGTTTCGTTCAATTGTGTTCTCCAAACGAGCAAACGGCCAGACATGATGTGATTCTATAGGTGGGAAGATACCGTGCAAGTCGGATACCCAATTCCCATTTTATCCAAAGCACTTCATCTTGTAAATAAAAGAACGTATGTCCAAATGGACATACGTTAGCTGTAGTATGGAGAAATCATGATATATACGATGACACCTGTTAGACTGACATAGAGCCAAAGAGGCATGGTCCATCTGGCAATTTTACGATGACGTTCGACTTGCATTTGTGCGCCTCTAAAGAGAGTGATCAGTGCAAGCGGTACAATGACGGCAGATAAGACGATATGTGTGATGAGAATAAAGAAGTAAATCGGACGAATGATTCCTTCTCCCCCGAAGTGTGTATCAGCTGCCATTGAATGATACGTCACATACGAAATTAAAAAGACAAGTGTTGTTGAAAAAGCCGCAAAGATAAATCGTCTATGGGCTTTAATGTTCTTTTGTTTAATCATAATGAGCGCTGAAAGTAAAAAGATAAACGTAAAACTGTTCATCACGGCATTCAGTAACGGCAGAAATGTAATATCCAGATGACTAAATTTATCTGTTTTTGGCATGAAAAATAATAAAGCAATTAAGCCGTTTATGGCAATTGTTAAAAAGACAACAATGCCGGTGAAATTTTTCGGTTTTTGATTCTGTTCGTTCATGTTTGAAAACCTCTCTTTATTAGTTCCGACTAAGAGTATGTTATTTAACTTTCTCTCTAAAGTCAATGAATTCGCTGTCTTCGTCGAATTTTAGACAAACTTGCCGATTGCCTGCCTTCTAGCGGCTTGAAAGATCCACTCACTTCCTTTAGAATGGGAATTTGTGTGGTTTTTATCAACTCTTCTATGAAAGGAGCAATAGACTTGTCAATCTTACAGGAAACAACAAAAGATGTGAAGACATTAGAGCAAGAATTACAGCAGTTGCAGTTCCAAATGTATCGAATGCAAGAAAATATAAAAGATATTTCAAAAAAAGCAAAGATTATTGGCATTGATCAAGCGAAGGAAGATGAATGGATGATCGTCTCTGCAATTGAGAATGCAGAGACGTGCAAAATCATGTTAAGCGATTGCGAAAAAGCTTTTCGCGGACAATCTGATTTTTCCTTGATCGCGGAATATCCTGAAGAAGGAAAGATTCACATTGCCGATATTAAAGGCCCGCCTGATAATGGCTATGGATCCATCTGTATGAAGCATTTAAAAGAAATCGCAAGAGAGCAAAACATTCCAGTCATTACTGGGGATCTCGTCAAAAGAGATTGGAATCATGTGGACCGCCTGATTCATTTTTATGAAAAACACCATTTTGATGTCCAAATCAATTGGAAAGAGCAAAGCGGAGAAATTTATTGGGTGGACAGCTAACGACACAAAAACCAGCGTTGAGATGGGCTTATACGCTGGTTTTTGTCGAAAATGCGAATTTTTCAGAAAAATATGTGTATTTCCGGCCAAAAAAAGGTATAATAAAAGCATCAGGCCGCCACCTGATGCTTTCTTCCAAAAACAATAGACTACTAGTTAAGTACTTTCACTTTGACTGATTTTACGCCCCAATTTTTAGCTTGGGATTTGCTTGGTACGTGTACATCAATTTTGTTACCTTTAATTGCGCCGCCAGTATCTGCTGCGATGGCTTCACCGTAGCCTTCAACATAAACCTTACTTCCTAATGGAATGACATTAGGATCTACTGCGATTACTTTTGCATTTGGGTTTTTGTTTAAGTTTACCCCTGTTGCAGTGATACCTGAGATGCCACCATCATTTGCTGTATAAGCCGTAGCCGTTACAGTCATTTCTTTTTGAACACTTTGACTAGCAGAAGATGATTCTGCTTTAGCTGTTTCCTTTTTAGGAGCAGCTTTTTTCGTTGTTTGCTCTTTTTGGACAGGTGCCTGTTTTTGAACAGGTTCTGAGCTTACCGGAGCTGAGCTTTGACCAGCAACACTTAGTGTTGAACCAATCATAATTATATCTGAGTTTAAGTTATTCCAAGACTTAATATCGCTAATTGACACATTGAATTTTTGAGCGATTTTCCAGAGGCTGTCCCCCTTCTGGACTTTGTACTGCTCCTGAGTTTTCTCTTTTGAAGAGATTGTCAATTTATCTCCTACATAGATCATGTCTGTAGATAAATTGTTCCAACCCTTTAGGTCCTTTAGAGACACATCATTTTTTTGAGAGATTCCCCAAAGTGTATCACCTTTCTGTACAGTGATTTCCTTTGCAGAAGCTTGCTGTGCTCCTAATGCTGTTGTTGAGATTGCTGCAACAGCAACCAAGGACATAATAGTCTTCTTCATAAAGTAAATCCTCCCTTGTTAGCTTTTTATGGCGGCTAACGAGTGCTATCGTAACATATGTAAATGTCATTTCAATAACAAAACGATATGTTTTAGATTACAGTTCCTTTACATGAAACATCTCTCTCCATTGGTAAATCAGCCCACTAAATGGCTCAATTCCGCACCATATCAAGGTTTTGTAGGGATGGAAATCATCATGATGAAAACGCGTCCAAGTGAAACGAAAAAAATTTATTTTCCTTCTTCAAACTTTTTATTTTTTCTCTTTTTCTATAAATAAACGAATTTCTTCTAAAAAAACATCTCCATATTTCTCTCTTTTTTGTGCACCGACACCTTTAATATTTAAAAGTTCTTCTTCTGTTTTAGGCTCTACTGCTGACATTTCCTTCAATGTTTGATCAGAAAAGACAACAAATGGCGGAACGCCCTGCTCTCTTGCCAACTTCATTCTGACCATTCTTAACTGCTCAAATAATGCATCATTTTCTTGAATAGCCTCTGCCTTTATCGCCTGCTTTTTATAGACGGTCTCCTGCCCCACTAGCACTTTCTTTCCTTTTTGTGTCACTTTTAGTGTTGGAAAAGCTCCTTCAGACATGTGTAAATACTCTTCTGTAATTAAAAATTCAATGAAATCACTGATATGTTGGGCTGAATGCTGTTTCATTAAAGCATAAGTAGGGAGCCGGTCGAAACCAAAATCAAGCACTTTTTTGTTTTTAGAGCCGGCTAATACTTGAGCTATCATCATTTTTCCAAATCGTTCGTTCATTCTAACGGTACACGACAAAACCATTTGTGCTTCTCTCGTGACGTCTTCACGCTCTCTCTCGTCTAGACAGTTGCTACATTTTTGACAAGGGGCACTTGATGATTGGTCAAAGTAATCCATCACAAATTGCTGAAGGCACTGTTCCGTATGACAGTAGTCTACCATTTGTCTCAGCTTGAGCAATTCATGCTGATACCGCAATTCATCTTCTGTTGATTGTTCAATGAGAAAGCGCTGCACGCGTACGCCTTGCGGTGAAAACAGCAAAATGCATTCACTTTCAAGTCCGTCTCTCCCGGCACGTCCTGCTTCTTGGTAGTAACTTTCAATATCTCTTGGAATTTGATGATGAATGACAAAACGTACATTAGACTTATTAATCCCCATACCAAATGCAGATGTAGCTACCATTACTTGAATATCATCATTTAAAAAAAGATTTTGCTGTTCTTCTCTGACTTCATCATCTAATCCTCCGTGATAAACACCCGCTTTGATTTTTTGCTTTTTTAGACGATGATAAATTTGATCTGCTTCTTTTCGTGTGGCTGTATAAATAATGCCTGACTCAAGACTGTTTTTCTTCATATATTGTGTGATGAATTGGTCGCTGTTTTGCCCTTTCACCACTTGAAAAGACAAATTTTCTCTAGCAAAACCAGTAAAGATTGTTTCTTCTTCGTCCATGCCAAGTTGCTCACATATATCCTGTTGGACCTTCTTTGTAGCAGTGGCTGTTAATGCTACAATAACAGGTCTATTTGAAAGCTTGTTTACACATTCTTGTATAAAGCGATAGCTCGGTCTAAAATCATGTCCCCACTCAGATATACAGTGCGCTTCATCAATAGCCATTAAAGGAATCGTCAATCGATCAAGCAGCTGAAAAAAACGTTCATTTTGTAAGCGTTCAGGGGTGATATAAAGCAAATCATACTCCCCCTGTTCACATCTTTTCAGCCTTGTATTCATTTCACCTGCTGAAAGTGTACTATTTAAAAAGGACGATCGTATTCCCATCTCATATAACGCATCAACCTGATCTTTCATTAAAGAAATAAGCGGAGATACAACGATTGTCGTTCCTTCCATCATAAGGGCAGGAATCTGGTAGCAAACCGATTTCCCTCCGCCTGTCGGCATAATGCAGACCGTATCCTTCCGTTTATTCACAATCGATTCAATGGCTTGTTTTTGTCCTTGTCTAAAAGCATCAAAGCCATAATATTGTTTAAGAAGTGCTTCTGCTTGTTGTAACATCCAATTCCCTCTCCGTCGTTTGTTTTGTCTATTTTAACATACATTTGTACATGCACATTCGGTCTGTTCAAAATCGTATTTTGGACAAAATAAAAAGCCATTTTCCAAAAATGGAAAATGGCTTGAATCATCCTAGGAAAAGCTGCGGATGCCGTAATCTAAGTAAGAAAGTTTTAAACCACCACTCCTCAAAGTGGGTGTTTGCAGAAACGTTCCTGTCTTCCTCTCGAAGGAGGCGTGACATTCCGGCTTCAATATAAAACTCCCTATTACAGCTTAAAGGTTAAAACTTAATTAACATTACGCGCATCGCAGCCTTTAAACTATACTACACGAAAGTTTATTAAATTTCAAGATATGTTTTTTCTAAAAAAATACTCATGTATACAAGATTTTTGTCCATGTAGACGTGGGAAAACATTATGTTGAGAAAACATAAATTCCTCTCATCATGTTATTTTTCCTCATCTATATCAACATCTTGCTCTTCTTCTAGCCTTTCATACGTATCTGAATGTAATTGATCCATTGTTTCTCTATTTGTTAAATCACGCATTTGCTCAGAGAACGAACGGTCAAATTCATTTGGATCTTGATTGGTTTCTTCATTTTTCTTTGCATCAATTGAATAACGAGTATAGGGTACTGCTTTCAAACGTTCATATGGAATGTCTTTTCCTGTTTTTTCACAAATTCCATATGTTCCGTCTTCCATCCGCTTAAGCGCCGCATCAATTTCACCTTCGAGCTGATCATCGACTTGATCCAGCGTCTGTTCGGTCATGCGATCTAAATAGATGCTTCCGTGATCTGCGATATGGTTTCCAACACCATTTGAAATCTCATTCGATTCGACCAGCATGGATTCTTCTTTCTTTTTTGATCCTTTCACATCTTCTTTTAATTGAATAAGTCTTTCATATAAATCAGCTTTTTGCTCTTTCGTTAAGCTCACGGTCAATCACTCCTTTCTCTTTACCTTCCCGCTCCATGCGAAATGAAAACATCAAAAAAGCCGCCGCCTTTGGCAGCAGCTTTCTTCATTTAAAGATTGCGAAGTGCTTCTTCTACTGGTGTATCACCTTTGATTAAGTCAAAGGCTTTATTTTTCACATTGGATTCCGTTAAGCTTTCCACTAAGACAGTGGCTACATCTTCTCTGGAAATCTCAATGTCACGATCGTCTGGAATATGAGCCGCCGCTTCTATTTTCCCTGTCTTCTCCTCATGCAGCAGTGCTCCTGGCCGCACAATGGTGTAAGAAAGACCAGACTGTTTTAAATGTTCATCGGCTTTTCTTTTCGCTTCATAATAAATCTCCATACTGCCTTGTCCTTTTCCTTGATGAGGATCGTCGGCATTATAAGAACTCAGCATCACAAAATGCTGAATATTTTCTTTTTTGGCTGTATCAACGAGGCGTTTTGCCCCCTCTTGATCAACAGCGATGGTTTTATCTGCACCTGTTTTTGAGCCTGAACCAGCTGCAAAGATGACAGCTTCTGCTTGCTTCACAGCATCTGTCACATCCTCTTCAAGATCACCGATGACAGGCGCTGCACCAAGTTCTTTTAGCGCATCTGCTTGTTTTTCATCTCGAATGAGAGCAAGCGGCTCATGTCCTTTTTCTTTTAAATATCGAATGACAAGTCTCCCTGTATGTCCGTTTGCTCCAGCAACTAATACTTTCATTGTTCATTCTCCTTTCTGTATCTGTTTCATCTTTATCCTTTTTTGATGTGATTCAAACACACGAATAGAAAAAAGCCTTCCCCACTGTGTTGGGAAAAGCTCAAGGGATATGCGATAGATAAAAATAAGAACAAAGAATGAGAAAAGTGCATGTGATCTATGTAATCGCATCGTTGATCAGCAAAGATGTTTTGTTAAAATGGCCTGCACGTCACTCAAATCTGTATCTTTAGAAAAATCGAGTTCAAATACTTTTGAGCTTGTAACAAGCAGCATACCAGTGTCCTGATCAAACACGCCAGCTTCTTGAATGGCAAAACTTTCAATTGATCGATACGGCAAGGAGACCCTGACTTTCTTTTTAGAAAATACGCGGTTATCGCCAAAGATCAGTCGTTTATTAGTGAAACAAATTTGGTCGTGACGCAGTCTGTAAACAGCCTCAATTCTTTCTCCTTCAATTAATAAGGATTCGAATTTTTTATGATCATTTTGTTTACTGACAGAAAAAATACCCACGTAAACCCCCTCTTCCTGCATCAAATTCCTTTATGACAAAACGGCCACACGGCTCTGTGGGTACGTTTTATTCTCACTTATAGAATACGCTATAAATCGTCGTTATTCCATTACGAATAGATTAAATTTCATTTAACTTTTTCTTTTTGATCCGATGCTCTTTCCTCTACTTATTTAGACTGTTAAAGCAGGAAAAAAGTTTCATTTTTTTTCAAGAAATCATTCGTTATGAGATCATAAAAAAACAGTGATTATGTAAAATCACTGTTTTAAATGACTATTCATCTTTTGGGGTATCAATCGTTCCTTCGGCATACACATCAGAAATCTGCTCAAGTGTAATCGCCATATCAGCATCTTCATTGTCATGCCAAGCATTTTGATGTTTCTGCTCTTCTTGCTGCTGCTTTTTCATCTTCATCACCCTTTACTGTTTTTCTTAGTATGAGTGATGACCCTCAAAATCATTCAGCAGAATTGTCTTCGAAATACTCTTTGTAATACCCGCCTACTTTACCCGTATTATCAACGACAAAGAGGAATTCCTCTGTTTCATTTTTCACATCATATGTGTGTCCAACCGTTAATGCCCGGTCAACCATATATTTTTTCGCATTTGTATGTACACATTTTACTTGTTTTACCGTTTCAGCCGTTTGCCATTTTTGATGGATCATGATTTAAAAACTCCTTTTTTCATCTATACATTTATTGTAGCCAATTTTTCATGAAATGCAATGAGTGTTATCGATTGCTTTCAAACATGTCGTGTAATATGATAAATGTATACGTTTACATCTGTGTGCGTATACAAATGGCTTCATGTCCACTTTTTCCACCTAGAACTCGCAGAACAACCCATATCTTTAAGGAGGTTTGTTTATTTATGAGCTCTACAACACTTCAAATCAGTTCAAAACTCGAATCTTTTCTCCAAGGGACGAAAAAACTCTACATTAACGGTCAGTTTGTCACAAGTCATGATAACAAAACATTCTCTACGCCTAACCCTGCCACAGGAGAAACCCTTATTGATGTATATGAAGCAGGTGCAGCCGACATTGATGAGGCAGTAAAAGCTGCTAAAAAGGCGTTCCATGGACCTTGGCGTTCTATGTCTGCAGCCGAACGTGCCCGCTTGATGTTTAAGCTGGCAGATTTAATGGAAGAACACCAAGAAGAACTGGCCCAGCTGGAAACACTTGATAATGGAAAACCAATTAATGAAACAACCAATGCGGATATCCCTCTTGCCATTGAGCACATGCGCTATTATGCAGGGTGGACCACAAAAATGACTGGACAAACCCTTCCTGTCAGCCAGGGATATTTTAATTATACTCGCCATGAGCCTGTGGGCGTTGTGGGACAAATCATTCCTTGGAACTTCCCGCTACTCATGGCCATGTGGAAAATGGGTGCTGCACTAGCAACAGGCTGCACCATCGTTTTAAAGCCAGCCGAACAAACACCGCTATCTGCTTTATATTTAGCTGAATTAGTGGATAAAGCCGGATTCCCAGAAGGCGTGATTAACATCGTTCCTGGATTTGGTGAAACAGCCGGTGAAGCATTAACCGATCACCCTGATGTCAATAAGCTGGCTTTCACTGGATCAACAAGTGTTGGAAAATTGATCATGGAGAAAGCAGCCAAATCCATCAAGCGTGTTACTTTAGAGCTTGGCGGAAAATCGCCGAATATTATTTTACCAGATGCCGATTTAAAGAAAGCCATTCCAGGTGCATTAAACGGCGTGATGTTTAACCAAGGTCAAGTGTGCTGTGCAGGATCAAGGGTCTTTGTGCACCGGAGCCAATATGATGAAGTCGTCGATCAAATGGCTAAATATGCGACATCCTTAAAACAAGGAGCTGGTCTTCATCATGATACCCAGATTGGGCCTCTAGTGAGTAAAGAGCAGCATGAACGTGTGTTAGGTTATATCGAAAAAGGGAAGTCAGAAGGTGCAACAGCCGTAGTCGGTGGTGACTGCCCTTATGAAGCAGGCTATTTCGTCTCCCCTACTGTCTTTAGAGATGTAGAAGATGAAATGACAATCGCAAAAGAAGAGATCTTCGGTCCAGTTCTATCTGCGATTCCTTACGATTCCATTGATGAAGTGGTCGAACGGGCCAATCAATCTGACTATGGGTTAGCGGCAGGACTTTGGACAGAAAACTTAAAGCATGCCCACGATATCGCTGCACGCCTAGAAGCAGGAACCATTTGGGTCAACTGCTATAATGTCTTTGATGCCGCCTCCCCGTTTGGCGGATATAAACAGTCAGGCCTTGGCAGAGAAATGGGATCATATGCCCTTAACAACTATACAGAAGTCAAAAGCGTGTGGATTAATCTGCAAGACTAATCATTTAAGAAAGCCGATGACGATGTCATCGGCTTTTTTTGAGCTGTCATGTGACAGGCCGACTCCTGAATATAGTGATAAAGGAAAGGAGCATGGCCGAATGCAAGATTTTAAAACGAGAGTCTACGAATATATCGATGAACTGCACATGCAGGTAGAACGCAGACAAAGAGAAGATGGCGCATTTATTTTCTGCTTTGAAGGACCTATGATGACAAATGCTTTTTTCATTATGCTGTTAAAAGCCGTTGGTGACCCCGATCAGCAATTGATCCATCAATTGGCCGAAGCAATACATGCCAAACAAAATGAAGATGGTTCCTTTTCTTTGTATCATGACCAGTCGGGACATCTCACAGCTACAGTACAAGGTTATTGCGGCATGCTCGCATCTGGCAGATTTCAAAAAGACGAGCCCCATATGGAAAAAGCAGCACAATATATTCGCTCAAAAGGTGGCCTAAAGAACGTTCATTTTATGACAAAGTGGATGCTTGCCGTAAATGGCATGCACCCTTGGCCCTACTTCTATGCACCTCTTTCCTTTTTACTCATCCCTACGTCTTTTCCGCTACACTTCTACCACCTTAGTGCCTATGCAAGGATTCATTTTGTACCCATGATGATCGCACTGAACAAACGGTATACCTCTCATGCTGCGTTTCCATCATTAGCCCATCTTGATGAAAACATGTCTAAAAATCCATTTGACTGGTTTATGGCAAGAGAAGAACGTTCGACGGATCACTTCCTCATGTATATGCGGTCATATACAGCCCTCGACAGCCGGCTCGACTTTTTCGGATATGAAGCGGCAAAGCGATATATGTTTGACCGTCTTGAAAAAGATGGGACGCTGTACAGTTACTTAAGTGCAACCATCTTTATGGTCTATGCCCTCATGAGCCTTGGGTACTCCCCTGGACATCATCTCATCCAAAAAGCAGTCAGAGGTATGAAAAAGCTCGTCACCTCCTGTCAAGGCAAGATATATGCTGAGAATTCCACCTCGACTGTGTGGGATACAGCGCTTGTCAGTTACGCTTCTCAAAGAGCAGGAAGAAAACGAGAAGATCCCATGATCATGAATTCCTTCACCTATTTGCTGGACCGCCAGCAAATGAAGAAAGCGGATTGGGCAGTTCATAACCGGCATGCTGCTCCTGGTGGCTTTGGTTTCTCACATATCAATACGAATAATCCTGATTGTGATGACACGCAAATTGTGTTAAAAGCGATCCCAAAGGAATACACTCCACTTCAGTGGAAACGAGGATATGACTGGCTTCTCTCCATGCAAAATCGTGATGGCGGCTTTTCTGCTTTCGAAAAAAATCAAGATCACTTTCTGCTTCGTCACCTTCCGCTTGAATCTGCGGAGGATGCGGCGATTGACCCGTCAACTCCTGATATTACTGGCCGTGTGCTCCATTTGATTGGTTTAGAAGAAAAAGATACTGCTTCACCCACGATTCTCAGGCAAAAAGATCGATGTGTAAAATGGCTCATTGACCACCAGGAGAAAAACGGATCATGGTTTGGCAGATGGGGTGTTTGTTATATTTATGGAACTTGGGCAGCGTTAACAGGACTGAAAGCGGCCGGCATCCCCTCCTCACACCCTGCTGTGCAAAAAGCGTGCCGTTTCCTAAAGCAGATTCAGCTTGAAGATGGCAGTTTCGGAGAATCGTGTAAAAGTGCAGAACTGAAAACCTATGTCCCGCTTCCCTTTGGCACAGTGGTTCAAACCGCATGGGCGACAGAGGCGCTCCTCCAATATGAGAAAGCAAATAACGCAGGCATTTTGAAAGCTGTCTCTTTTTTAGTGAACCATCACCATACTGAAGAAGCCATGTACTATCCGGTCGGCATTGGACTACCAAAACAATTTTACATCACCTATCATAGCTACCCATTTGTGTTTCCGATGATGGCTTGTTCTACATTTTTAGAGGAAATGAGGCGTATACATGAATAAAGAAGAATATCGCTCACAGCTCAAAGAGTGGCTTAGCACGATTCAACATGTTTGGCAAGATGATAAAATTCATCGAAAAGTGGAACATTTACGACTCAAAATGGAGGATGACCATTCGAGTGAACAAGAATGGTACGAACTAGCTGAAAGGATTGCAGAAGACATGCAGCCACACGAAGAAGTGCGCGATGTAGCAGCTGGAAATCATCAGTTACCACCACTGCCTTATCAGTATGACGCGCTCGAACCTTATATTTCAAAAGAAATTATGTACTTGCACCATCAAAAGCATCATCAAACTTATGTTGATGGGCTAAATCAAGCTGAACTTGCGCTAAAAAAAGCAAGAAGAACCAATGACTTTACGATGATCAAGCATTGGGAACGTGAGCTTGCCTTTCATGGGGCAGGACATTATTTACATTGTATCTTTTGGTTTTCAATGAGTCCTTCAGGAAAAAGAAAACCTACTGGTCAAATGCTTCGTCTCATTGATCAATCATTTGGCAGCTATGAAGCGTTCAAGTCACATTTTTCAGCTGCTGCCAAACAAGTAGAAGGTGTCGGATGGGCGATCCTTGTATGGTCCCCGCGATCTCAGCGTTTAGACATTTTACAAGCAGAGCGCCATCAGTTCCTCTCGCAATGGGACGTCATCCCCCTGCTTGCTCTTGATGTGTGGGAGCATGCCTATTACCTCCAATATCGAAATGAAAAGGCGCAATATGTAGACCGGTGGTGGAATGTCGTTGACTGGCGTGAGCCAGAAGCAAGACTAAAACAGGCTCAACAAGTAAAATGGACACCTTTTTGATCGCATACTCCACATAGTTCATTTACTATGTGGGTTTTTATTAGTTTACATAATAATATTATGAACACCCCTTGCAAAATCATAGGTTGTTTTTTCAGAAAATTCATTTAAAATAGAAAAGATATGAAAAGAAAGAGAGTTGAAAGATAGTATGAACACCCTTTTACACATTAGTCACTTTGCAGGAAGAACATTCGCTATATGGGTCATTGTCTTTGCTTGTCTAGGTTTTACTTTTCCTGCGGCATTTTCTTTGATTGGACCTTATATCCCTTTTTTACTGGGCATTATTATGTTTGGCATGGGGCTGACGCTGTCTTCTGAAGATTTTAAAGAGCTTTTTAGAAAGCCTCTTTATGTATTGATTGGGGTTTTAGCGCAGTATACACTGATGCCACTCATAGCATTTTTATTGGCCTATGGGTTACATTTACCTTCTGAAATCGCTGTCGGTGTCATTCTCGTCGGCTGCTGTCCAGGCGGGACTGCATCCAATGTAATGACCTTTTTGGCGAAAGGAAATACGGCCTTATCCCTTGCCGTGACAACGATCTCGACACTACTTGCTCCCATTTTGACCCCTGTTTTTATTTATATTTTTGCAAAATCTTGGTTATCTGTATCACCGGGTGCTTTGTTTTTGTCGATTGTCCAAGTTGTCTTAATTCCGATTATTTTAGGTGTCATCGTCAAATTGTTTTTTAAAAAACAAGTGACGTATGCTGTACAAGCACTTCCACTTGTATCTGTTACTGGCATTGTCGCCATCATTGCAGCTGTTGTCAGTGCAAATAAAGAACAGATTCTGCAATCTGGACTGCTTATTTTTGCCGTTGTTGTTTTACATAATGCTCTTGGTCTATTATTGGGTTACCTCATTGCAAAATGGTGTAAAATGGACATTCCTTCTCAACGAGCAATTTCAATAGAAGTAGGGATGCAAAACTCTGGACTTGGCGCAGCCCTTGCGACCGCACATTTTTCTCCGCTTGCCGCCGTCCCCAGTGCCATTTTTAGCGTATGGCATAATTTATCTGGCTCTTGGCTGGCAACATTTTGGTCAAAAAGAGGCTACCCAGAAAATAAAGACCAAAAAAGCTAGTACCCTCATCGGTACTAGCTTTTTCTTTCGATTATCCTTCAAGCAATAGCTGTTCAGGATCTTCAAGTAGATTTTTAATCGTGACAAGGAACCCAACAGCTTCTTTACCATCGACAATACGATGGTCGTATGAAAGAGCTAAATACATCATTGGACGGTTTTCAAAGCGTTCTTCATCAATTGCAACAGGACGAAGTTGAATTTTATGCATACCTAAAATTCCAACTTGAGGACTGTTTAAAATTGGTGTTGAAAGCAGAGAACCAAATGTTCCTCCGTTTGTGATCGTGAATGATCCACCTTGTAATTCATTGAGCGATAATTTGTTATCTCTTGCTTTTTTCGCAAGATGACCGATTTCTTTTTCAATTCCTGCAAATGATAGTCTGTCTGCATCACGGACAACTGGTACCACAAGCCCTTCATTGGCGGCTACAGCAATACCGATGTCATAGAATTTTTTAATGACAAGCTCATCACCTTGAATTTCTGCGTTGAGAAGTGGATATTTTTTAAGTGCTGCTACCACTGCTTTTGTGAAGAAGGACATGAAGCCCAGTTTCACATCGTTTTGTTCAAGGAAGGCATCTTTGCGACGCTTTCTTAGATCCATGACAGCTGTCATATCGACTTCATTAAATGTTGTCAGCATCGCTGCCGTTTGTTGAACTTCAACTAAACGTTTTGCAATGGTTTGTCTGCGGCGTGACATTTTTTCACGCTCAACTGGTTTCCCTGCTTGATCATTTTGCACCGCAGCATTTGCTTTTGGCGCGGCTTTCGGTGCACTTGCAGGAGCTTCATTCTTTTGGTAAGAAGCTACATCCTGCTTTCGTACCCTGCCCAGCGGATCTGCGGTTGGAATCTCAGATAAGTCTAACCCCTTCTCTCTTGCTAGTTTTCTAGCTGCTGGAGAAGCGATCGTTCTGCCATTACCAGATTTCGGCTCTTCTTTTGCTGCCTCTTCTTTTTGTTCAGCTGCTGGTTCTTCTTTCGAAGCTGGTGCAGAATCTTGCTCAGGTGCTGGAGCTGCGGACTCGCTTCCGCCAGCTTCACCTGCTGCAATCGTTCCGATGACTTCTCCAACTTGGACAGTGTCACCAGAATCTTTCAGTACTTCTTTTAGAACACCAGATTCTTCAGCTGTCAATTCGACATTGACTTTATCTGTTTCAAGTTCTAACAGGTATTCCCCCTGCTCAACATAATCGCCCGGCTGTTTTAGCCACTGAGCAATTGTTCCTTCCGAGATTGATTCCGCTAGTTCAGGTACTTTAATTTCCGCCATTTTTCATTTCCCCCTTAGTTTTTGCGAGTCAAGCTATCAGATACAATTCGTTCTTGTTCTTTTTTATGAACAGTTGGATCACCCTCAGCCGTACTTGAACGTCTTCTGCGGCCGATGTAACGTACTTTTACTTTTTCAGATGCAATTTCACGTAAATATGGCTCAATATATCCCCAAGCGCCCATATTTTGCGGTTCTTCTTGCACCCATACGATTTCTTCTAAGTTCGTCAGTTTTGATAAAATGGCTTTAATATCTTTGGCTGGGAATGGATATAATTGTTCCACTCTCGCAATATGAAGCCAATCTTTTGAGTCTTCCATTTGAGTAAAACGATCACTAATATCGATCGATACCTTCCCGCTCGATAGCACAAGGCGTGTTACTTTTTCATGATCATGCACAAGGCCCGGCTGTTCAAGAACTGGACGGAACTGTCCATCTGTTAGTTCTTGGACTTCGGATAATGTGTTCGGGTTTCGAAGCAGACTCTTCGGTGTCATGATGACAAGAGGACGAATCTCTTCACGAAGCAGCATTTTCGCCTGTCTTCTAAGAATATGGAAGTATTGAGCTGCACTTGTCAGGTTCGCAACTGTCCAGTTATTCTCAGCAGCTGATTGCAAGAAGCGTTCTGTTCTTCCACTAGAATGTTCTGGACCTTGTCCTTCATATCCATGTGGCAAGAGCATCACAAGCCCTGACTTTTGTCCCCACTTGGCGCGGCCTGCTGAAATAAATTGATCAAAATACACTTGAGCCGCATTTGCGAAGTCTCCAAATTGAGCTTCCCAAATCACTAATGTTTCAGGAGAATAGACATTATAACCATATTCAAACCCGATGACAGAGCCTTCTGACAGTGGACTATTATGGACTGTAAATGATGCATTTGCATCACTCAGTTCATGAAGAGCAATGAATTCATCTCCCGTTTGACTGTCGTGAAGAACAAGGTTTCTTTGAGCAAATGTGCCTCGCTCAGAATCCTGTCCGGTCATTCGAATCGGCGTACCGTCTTTTAATATAGATGCAAATGCCAGTGCTTCACCAAGTGACCATTCCACTTTGCGATCATCTGTAAACACTTTTGCACGTTTTTCAAGGATCCGCTTTAGCTTACCGAATACTTGGAAGTCTTTCGGCCAGCTAATTAATTCTTCATTCAGCTTTCTTAATACATCAAACTCTACAGATGTATCAACTGCAGGGAAGCCGTTAGATACAGGCTCTGGCAGTTCGATTTCTTGAATCGTATGTTCTTTCTTTGAAGGCACTTTTTTATAAGCTTCTTCAATTTTTGCCGTGACAGCCTGCTCAATTTCTTCTCTTTGTTCTTTTGACAGAAGGCCCTCAGTGACAAGCTTATCTGCGAAGATATTCTTGACCGTTTTGTGCTTTCTGACCGCATCGTACAGCATTGGCTGAGTAGTAGATGGCTCATCCATTTCGTTATGGCCATATCTGCGGTAGCCAATCAAGTCAATTAAGAAATCCTTTTTAAACCGTTTACGGTATTCTACCGCCAGCTGAACAGCTGCTAAACAAGCTTCTGGATCGTCTGCATTGACGTGAACAATTGGAATCTCGAAACCTTTTGCAAGGTCACTAGCGTATTTTGTTGAACGAGATTCATTGCTTTCTGTGGTAAATCCAATCATATTGTTGGCAATGATATGGATCGTTCCCCCCACTTGATAGCCAACTAATTGACTTAAATTTAATGTTTCTGCGACAATTCCCTCTCCAGGAAATGCAGCATCCCCATGAATTAAGATGGCTAACGCTTTTTCAACGTCTTGAACTGGATAGCCTTTTTGAGTACGCGATTCTTGAGCTGCACGAGTGCTTCCTTCAATAATCGGGTCAATAAATTCCAAGTGACTTGGGTTATTGGCAAGTGTGACTCTTGCACTCTTTGTATCTTCATCTTTGATTTGGCGGTCAGCACCGAGATGATATTTTACATCCCCTGTCCATCCGTAGCTGATGCCGATAGAGCCTTCTGATGGTACAAGCTCTTTATTAGGCGCATGCTGGAATTCCGAGAAAATGATCTCATATGGCTTTCCTAACACATGTGCTAATACATTTAAACGGCCTCTATGTGCCATTCCAATGTTAATATTTGAAGTCCCTTGTGTAACAGACTCGGATATAATTTCATCAAGTACTGGAACAAGTGCGTCTAATCCTTCAATAGAAAAACGCTTTTGTCCAACAAATGTTTTGTGAAGGAACTGCTCAAATTGCTCGACTTCTGTTAATCTTTTGAGTACAGAAACTAGTTTATCTGCTGGTTTTTTCTTAAATAATTCGCCAGACTCAATAGATTTAGAGAGCCAGTTGCGCTCTTCGAAGTCATGTACGTGATCAAACTCAAATGAAATGGTACGCTTATACGTATTTCTCAAATGGTTAATGGCTTCTATGCCGTTTGAAATGTGTTTAGGTGCATCTGGACTAATAATTGATATTGGAATATTCTTAACGTCTTCTTCAGTTAAACCGTATTCCTTTAATGGAAACAGCTCTTGTAATTCCTTTTCTTTGCGAAGAGGATTGACGGAAGCATTTAAATGGCCATACGTTCTGATGTCTTCTGCCAGTTTAACGACTGATGCTATCTTTTGGATTTGTTCAGAAGTAACTACGCTATTTTCTTTTTTCCCAATTTCCTCCTTCATTTCACTCGGTGGTGCACCAAGTTCATCAAATATGCCTCTTATGTCTTCATCAACACTAGTAGGATCCTGGACATATTGATCGTAGAGCTCGAGCACGTAGCCGAGGTTCGGACCATGAAATTCTTCCCAACTCAACGGTTGTTTCACATCATTTTGAAACATTTTGAACACTACCCCCAACTTTGATCATCAAGTGATTGAACACTATCTCGATATAACTTCCAGAACACAATGACCAAATTTATGTAATAAAACGCTTCCAATCATATTCTACCACTGTTTCGGATTACTTTCTACATTCTTTGTTCAATTAAAGATAAAAAATTCAAAGAAAAACAAAAAATTTAAATCATTCCGAAAAATATTTTAAAGAAAGGGGCAAAACCTTATGCCCCAATGCTTTTATGCAGCAATTTCTTGAGTAATGGATAGAGCACATCTGGCAATGTATCGACATCCGGTACAAAAATGCTGAACTTGCCATACATATCTTGGATCGTTTTCATCTGCGCCTCTTCAATCGGAGAATTGGATAAAAACACATTGATCACTTCAATTCCCTTTTTTCTCGCTTCGAGAACCGCTTCATGTGTATCCACGATCCCATTTTGTTCGTAGCTGAATGCAGCCGGCTCTCCGTCTGAGAAAACAATGAGGAATTTTTGCTCTTCTCTTCGTTTTAAAATCATTTTTGTCATTTGGCGAATCGCATATCCATCCCGGTTATCCTCTTCTGGCTCAAGTGACATAATGGATGGTCCTGCGTCAAATAAGGAATCTTTGAACGATACGACGGTGTTAAAGTAGTTCGGCTGACTTGTTTCAGTTGCGTCATTTGTATCTTCCCAGAACCCTACAATTTGATGAGGTACCTGCACTGATTTTAAAGCTTCATGAAACAGAACAATCCCTTTTTTTGTCTCATCCATTTTGTCAAACATACTTGCAGAGCAGTCAACTAATAAAGTGAACACAGCATCAATTTGAGAAGATGGCGCTTGTTTTTTATAAAATAGTCGAGGATTGGACTCTGTAAAATAACGAATGAGCTTTTTACTGAGACGCCCTGCATGAAGATCTGTTTTTGGCCATGATTTTTTATGCTCAAGTGTTTTTTGAATCATTTGTTTTAAGCGTTTCTGATAAGGCTCGATTGCCTTTGCGTGCTGCTTGTACACATCTATTTGCTCTGGTGAAGGAGGTTCTGGTGAAATCATGACTGGAAACGCATATTTGTTTTCTTTTCCATTCTCATGCGCATCTGCCCCGCTTTCTTCTCCTTCTGCCTCTTCTAGTGCTTCAAGCTTTGAATAGTCTTTTCGATGGGTTTGTTTGGCTGAACCTTGAACCGTTCCAAGCGCCTGATCTCCATCGTCACCTTCTCTTGCTGCATCTTTACCGAGGTCGCTTTTACCACCGTGTTCTAAATCAAATTGAAGGAAACTTTTAGATGGTGCTTCCGTTTCTCTATGCCATACTTCCATATATTCATTATGGATGTCTTCATCCCCCTCTTTTTCCCGATCGACTTTTATATCCTCACTTAATTTTGGCTTTCTTTTGAGGTCATGGAAAAGCGGTTCTTTTGCCGCTTTTTCATAGTCCAATTCTGGGAAGAAAAAGTATGTGTTCAGCATATCCTTTTCAAGGAGCTCATCGAAGCCTTCTGTCAATTCCTTCACAATGATGGCGATATCAGATGTCGAGCGTGCGTCATATACACGTTCAAGACTTGACTCAATAAACGGAATCATTGGATCTATCCGCTCATGAAGGGGTGGAATTTCTTCAAGCGGAGATTCGGCTGTCAGCTTCACGTATATCGCACAAAAGAGTGCATCTGTTAAAATACTGCGCTCTTGGTTAATCGTTAATTGTGTTTTAAAGTGACGTCTGTAAAGCTCTCTTCTTCGTTTAAATACCTTTTTTGTTCCTGGGCGGTCACGTTTAATCCGCTCTTCAATGCGGATATCTTCAAACAGCATAAACAATTGTTTGCACACATCAGGAATGGATAATGTGTGGGCATAGGAAATGATGTCTTCAAATACTGTAAGATCGCTATACACTGTCCCTACTGCTCGCAGAAACACATCACTTTTTAGGCCTGCCATCATATCCTCTTGATGACGATCATCCCAAAAATGGCTGATGAAAATTTTCTTTTCAAACGGTTCATAGTACGATTGAACACCGTATTCAAGCTCCACATCATCACTTTTGGCAAGTGTTTTGGCTAAATCCGTTAATTCCATAAATAGAAATGAATCGATTCTGCTGTCATTAAATTTGATGAATTTCAAAAGTCAGAACCTCACTCGAATAATGTTTGAGCGATATTTCTTACCGCTGCTTTTTCCCGGTCATCTTCTAGCTTCTCTACAATTCCTCGTTCAATTGCACGAAGCGGCGGGATATATTGCGCAAGATCACATGTATCTAACAGTGCGCGAATGGATGCGGCTTCTTCACTGACCTGTCCATTGTGTGCTTGGACGATGAGATCTGATGAGAGCTGTACGAATTGATCGATTAAACGCTCATCCTTTAATACGGATTGAGTGTGCAGTACTTCTTTTAAAATGCCACCGCCAATGTAAGGAACTTCAATGACGACAAAACGGTTTTTCAGTGCTTCATTGAGCGGCACTGTCCCCACATATCCCTCATTGATTGCTGCAATCACGCCAAAACCTTCTTCTGCTCTAACAACTTCACCTGTAAATGGGTTTGTCATCATTTTTCTGTAATCAAGCACACCGTTTAAAATAGGCAGTGTTTCTGGTTTTGCCATGTTGATTTCATCAATATATAAAAGGTGTCCTTTTTTCATTGCTTTTGTAACGGGTCCTTCAATGAATTCTATAGAAGCAACTTGTCCATCATTATGGATGGTTTTATAGCCAATAAGACTTTCTGCATCAAGGTCAACTGAGCAGTTTACACTGTGCATCGGCTGTTGAAAGAACGCAGATAAAGTTTCTGCTAGTTTTGTTTTACCTGAGCCCGTCGGTCCTTTTAACAGAACATTTTTTCCTAGGGCAAGTGCAATCATGGCATCTTGAATAATAGACGTATCTTGTGATTCATAGCCGCCTGTTCCGATAAGCGGACGAAATTCTTCTTCGAGAACTTTTCCTTTTGCTTCGATCATTGCTTGAATTTCTTCTGGGAGTGATGGTTGGTTAAACATATATGATTAATTCCTCTCTTCGATCATTTTCCTCACCAAGTATACTAAAAAAACCTTTATGCACTCAATACATAAAGGTTCGTCTTCTGTTATTTTACCATTTCTTTTGTGATGGCTCCGCAAGCAATGCGTTTCCCTGAGTTGCCAGAAGGGTTGCTTAAGTAATCATCTGCTTCTGCATGGATGATGAAACTTCGCCCGTTTTGATCAACCAATTGATTCGGGCCTCCTTTGACCGTCACATTCGGAACATTCACAACGACGTCAATTTGACCATCTGCCCCTACTTCTAAATTAGGCATATCTCCAGCATGATGCCCTTTTGGGTTGTCGAAGCCATGCTCTCTATGGGTCGGATTAAAGTGAGCCCCCGCCGTTTCAAAATCTGGCGTTTCACATATTCCTGTTTCATGAATATGAAAGCCGTGAGGACCTGGCGGCAGTCCTTTCGCTTTCACATGCAGATCCAGCCCATTTTCTGAGGACTCTCTTATTTCAATGCTCCCTATTTTTTGCCCGCTTTCGTTTATGAGTGACGTTGTGACTGGTGCTTGTTTAGGTGCGGCAACTTCTCTTGTTTCTTCTGTCGTTTCTTTTTTCGGCGGTGCATGACATGCTGATGCGGTAAAGATCAAACATATCATGATCATCCACACTGACTTTTTCATTTATGACTGCCCCCTTTTGTTATCAGTATGGACAATCACAGCAACGGGCAAACAAAAAAAGCCGAAAATCGGCTTTTTTAGAAGAAACGTTTCGCACCTAGGTAGGCTTTTTTCCAATAAGGATTGCTTAAGTTTGAAATTCCTACTCCGCTGTCACTTGCATGAAGGAAATCTCCTCCACCTAGGTATAGTCCCATATGAGAAGGACCTGCTTTGTACGTTGTGAAATAAACAAAATCTCCAACTTGTGGTGTGCTGACAGGCGTCATCATATTCCAGTATCCTGCTGTACTCAATCTAGATACTGATGAAACCTTATTAATGAGATAGTAAACAAAGCCGCTACAATCAAATCCAGCTGGTGTATTGCCGCCCCATCTGTAAGGTATGCCTGTGAGTTTTTTACCTTCTTGAATCATTGTCGTGATTTTGGCATTCATTGGAACGTCATTTTTATTATTGTTGACCGGTGTTGTTGAACCGTTTGACGTAGAACCATTAGATCCAGTTGAACCGGAAGCTGTTCCGTTGATTTTTAATACTTGTCCAATTCTCAGCACATCACTTTTCAAGCTGTTTGTTGTGCGGATTGATTGAACCTGCACCTTAAACTGATTCGCAATTTTCCATAATGAATCACCTGATTTAACCGTATAAGATGTGGTTTTACTACTTGAAGACTGATTGCTGTTTGATGGCGTGCTAGGTTGAGCAGGTGCTTTCGGCTGACTTGGTTTTGACGTCACCGTTCCTTTTACCTTCAATACTTGATTTGGATAAATCGTATCAGATTTTAGCGAGTTCAATGTTTTAATTTCACCAATCGACATATTTAACGAATTGGCAATTTTCCAAAGTGAATCGCCTAATTTCACTTTATATGTACTAGATGCTGACGACGAACTATTAGAATTCGTTGATTTGTTACTTGAGCTAGAATTAGATGTTGAGTTTGAATTTGTGGACTGGCTGCCGCTCGTTTTCGTCGTTCCAGACACTTTCAGCTTTTGTCCAGGACGAATGAGGTCACTGTTTAAGCTGTTCAAACTTTTCAAACTTGCAACTGACATTTTGTGATTCTTCGCAATCAGCCATAATGAATCCCCAAGCTTGACTGTATAGCTAGATGTTGTTGAAGCACTTGATTTCGTTGCTTTTGAACTTGTTGATGAGCTGGATTTTGAACTTTTTGCACCAGGAATCTTTAAGCTTTGTCCTGCAAAAATCATCGTCGTTTTTAATTGATTAAGAGATTGAAGTTCCGAAATACTTGTGTTGTACTGTTCGGCAATCTTCCAAAGTGAGTCACCGCTTTTCACCTTGATCGTCTGTGCTTCTGCCGGTGCAGCAATAACAGCTGAGCCTGCGATCGCTGAAACTGTGAGGCCGGTTACTACTTTTTTCTTCATAGATAAATCTCCGCCTTTCATGATTTCGTACCGTAAGACTTATGTACTAGTTTTGAGTTTAGCATTTAATGGTTCTGCTTCTCTTGCACTATTTTATCTTTATTTCTATTATATTACTCGACATGAAGACGTTGGGCAATACTAAATAGGTTAGAGCAGCAAACTCAAAATGCTAAAACAAAGCCATATCGTTTCTATCGGCTGTTTGCTGTATTTATAAACAATTTTTAAGGAATTTTTAAGTTGACGTTTAGAAATTTGTCAAAACAAGCACGTTGCTAGTTTCATAGTTCTATTCTACATGACAAATTTTTCTGTATCAAATGACTTTTTACTTAATTGCCTGTTTTTTCTCCTCAATAAAAAAAGCACCCTTCCCAATGAAGAATGCTGTGTTCATGTTTACTTTCTGATTTCTTGATCTTTTACAGTTAACGGATAAAGGACGCCTTCTTTCGCAAACGACATTTTCCCTGTTTCTTCTGATACCACAAGAACAAGGGCATCGGTCATGCCAGAAAGTCCAATGGCTGCCCGGTGTCTTGTGCCTAGAGAAGGGCTGACTTTTTTTGAGGTGAGCGGTAGGACGTTTGCAGCGGAAACAAGCGTGTTTTCTTTTACTAAAAGGGCGCCATCATGAAGTGGGTTTCCAGGATAGAAAATGCTTTCTATTAATGATGCGCTAATTTTCGCATGGAGGTTTGTCCCTTTTTGTATATAATCCTCTACCTCATCTCTCCTTTGAATCACAATCAGTGCGCCATGCTTTTGTTTTGATAAGTTCTCAATGGCTAAAGAAAATTGAGCAAAACCTGGTGTGAATTCTTCCATATATGCTTGTAAATAAAATGAGGAAGCCTCTGCATGCATTTCATTAAACTGATCATGCAATGATTCGAGTTCACAAAGAAGGCATTGTTCCGTCTGGTCAAGTGAATCGACGATTTTCCTTGCATCCATCATAATTTGCATTAAATGAGATTTCATTTCTATCTTAAACATCGCTTCTTCATTTGTGCGATTGATCATCTCACCATGTCCCTCCTTCTTTCGCTTGTGTCATAAAATAACAAATTGTGCACATTCTATTTGTATGGAGGTGAATTCAATATGACCATTCAAAAAGTGATTCAATATGCTTGCAGCATTTTAGGTGTTGTCAGTCTTTCTTTTATTTATGCCCAAATGTTCAAAAAAACGAAGCCCTCAAAGAAAAATAATCCGACGGAGAATTGATTTTTTTACATAGCGTGATATAATTCCTCTCGTTATTTCTGTTCAGAGAGGAACTTATGATGAGAGAAACGAATAGTATTCGAGCAAAGCTGTCACAATTTTTAACCATATTGATTCCGATTTTAATTACACAAGCAGGTCTTTCGCTTATCACATTTTTAGACACGGTGATGTCTGGAAAAGTGAGTGCAGAAGACCTGGCAGGTGTAGCGATCGGTTCGAGCATTTGGACACCTGTTTATACTGGTCTTGCTGGTATATTAATGGCTGTTACCCCTATTGTGGCTCAGCTGATGGGTGGCGGCCGCAGGGAAGACGTTCCTCGTGCAGTCTTCCAGGCCATTTATTTATCTTTTCTTTTAAGTATCGTGGTGATTGTTATTGGATCGTTGTGTGTTCCGTTTATTTTAGGGAGACTTGGGCTTGAACCATCCGTAGAAACTATTGCCCGTCATTTTCTCAGCTTCCTTGCTATTGGGATCATCCCGCTTTTTGGTTATTCAGTCATGAGATCGTTCATTGATGCATTAGGAAAAACACGTGTGACGATGTTCATTACGTTAACCGCACTTCCTATTAATTTTGTTTTAAATTATCTCTTTATTTTTGGAAACTTTGGGTTTCCAAAGCTTGGCGGTGCAGGGGCTGGTCTTGCATCTGCGCTGACGTATTGGGCGATTTTCATCATGAGTATTTGTATTGTCATCAAAGCCGAACCGTTTGCATCCTTTCGGTTGTTTCAGACATTACCTCGTTTTAACGTCTCCCGAATGGGTCAAATACTGAAAATCGGTATCCCTATTGGGTTTGCGATCTTTTTTGAAACAAGTATTTTTGCAGCTGTCACGCTCTTAATGGGTCACTTTGATACCGTGACAATCGCCAGTCACCAAGCAGCGATGAACTTTGCTTCTATTTTATATATCCTGCCGCTTAGTATCTCAATGGCTTTAACGATTGTTGTAGGTTTTGAAGCCGGTGCCATGCGGTATAAAGACGCAAAAAGCTACAGCTATATTGGCATTGCAACAGCTGTTTTGTTCTCATTATGTACTGCAGCACTCATCTTGTTATTTAGACCTGAGATCGCTGGTTTATATACAACTGAATCAGCTGTTTTACAAATGACACAGCACTTTTTGATGTATGCGATCTTTTTCCAGCTGTCTGATGCGATCGCTGCACCCATTCAAGGGGCTCTGCGCGGCTATAAAGATGTGAATTACACACTGATTGCTGCGTTTGTCTCTTACTGGGTCATCGGCCTTCCAGCTGGCTACTTGATTGGCACGTATACCTCATTTGGAGCGTTTGGTTATTGGGTTGGGCTGATTACTGGGCTTGCCGCAGGTGCCATCGTCCTATTTGTTCGTCTCAGGTTGATTGAAAGACGTATGCATTCTGATACAACAGGAAAAGGCAGCTGACTTCAGTCAGCTGCCTTTCATTTAGTCATTCCATTGATACGTCCAGAAAATTTCTTCATCAAACCATTTTTGAACGACTGGTTCTTTGTTTTTCAGCTTTTGTTCAAGCTCTCTTAGCATGCCTTCTGTTTGTGTTCTATGCGCTCTTAGTGCATTTAATTTGATATCGGCTACATCCGTAATATCAATCACAATATCGGCATTTCCTAGCACTTCTTCTCGATTTTTCGTAATGGCCATGCAGTATGTGACAGGACGGTCTTCTTTTTTCTTGCGGTATAGAGCACGAATGACCGCTTCACCTGTCGCATCATGATCAGGGTGTACGCCATGACCTGGATAAAACGTGACAATAAGAGTTGGTTTCACTTCATCAATTATGCGTTCCATCACATCCGCTAAATACTCATCATCTTCAAATTCCAACGTTTTATCTCGAAGACCAAGCATTCGCAAGTCTGTGACATCCATTTCTTTACATGCATTGATTAATTCCTGTTTTCTTAATTCAGGAAGTGTCTCACGGTTAGCATAAGTTGGACTTCCCATATTTCTTCCCATTTCTCCAAGTGTCCCGCATGCATACGTCACTGGAATTCCACGTTTTCTACTTTGCGCGATGAGCCCTGCGACCCCGAAGGATTCATCGTCGGGGTGAGGCAGCATCACAAGTACATGTTCGTTCATCACTGTTCCCCTCTCTCCTACACCTGAAATGGTGTTTCACTAATTTGTAATGAGATCGCTAGTTTTCCGTCTGGCAGGTGTCCTGCTAACAGCAGGCGGCCTTGTTCATCAAACACGTAATCGGTTAAACCTTCTGCGTAAATCCAGCCATCTTCTGTTTTCATCCCGACACGGTATGGACCTTGTCCTTTAATTTTTGCCTGTGAATAGACAACTTTTGCGTTGCGGATATACGCCACGACCGTCATATTTTGCTCATTCACATGAGCTGAATAAGAACCAGTTGTCGTTTCAAGATGAACGAAGACTGGCCGATTTAAAAACGATTCAAGATGTGCTGTGACATCTTCCGTTTGAATTGGTTTCATGAGTGGTTCCTTCCTTCATTTTGAATTAGTTCTCGCAGCTTTTTCGTATGTAAGCTGATCAACTGTAGTTGATGACCCTGCTCAATAGCACTTTCTAAAATTCTTTCCACAGCGAGTACATACTTTTGATGTAATGACTTTCTTGCGCGAGGATGGGTGCGTGCATCAAGCAAATCATCTCGTATCGACTCGTGTAATGAAGTCATATCCACTACATCAAGCTGCCGATTTTTCCATAAAGATTGATAAGCGTGTGCAAGCTCATCGACTGATGACATGTAATCACCTCTACAGTTTTGGTAACAACTTATTATGACATGATCCGCCTGCAAAAAAAAGCAAACTGCTTCGTCTCTTTAATGAGAATTCGCTGTTTTTTTCATTCGCAGTTGAGAGGTTGTAAATAGTAAAATCGCCACCCAAATACAGAGGAATGTCACGATTTTTGCTGCAGATAAGTGTTCGTGATACACAAACAGCCCCAAAAAGAGTGTAATGGTCGGTGCAATATACTGCAAAATACCAACTTGGTATAAAGGAATTCTTTTGGCCCCTTCAGCAAATAAAAGAAGCGGTACAGCTGTAAAGACACCTGCAAAAAATAATAGCCCAAGAGAGCCGAAGCTGCTCGGATTCATTGTGACGACAGGTTCTTTTAAGAAAAAGAATAAGTAAACAAGCGCAGCTGGTGCAAGAAGCAGTGTTTCAATGGTTAATCCAATGGCACTCGTAAAACTCATCCTTTTTTTAATCAGTCCATAAAACCCAAAACTAAAAGCCAATACGAAAGCCACGACAGGAAATGAGCCGTACTGAACAGTTGAGATGATGACCCCAGCTGCGGCAATGAGAATGGCGGTGGTTTGCATTTTATTCAGTCGTTCTTTTAAGAAAATGATGCCTAGTAAAACTGATACAAGCGGATTAATATAATACCCTAAACTCGCTTCCAGCATCAGATCGTGATTTACCGCCCAAATGTATACATACCAGTTGACCGAAATTAAAATTGCCGATAAAAGTAATGAAAAAAGTGCTTTTCCATCTATCATCAGACCTTTCACAGTCTGCATCGCTGGACGGACTTGCTTTAAATATAAAAGAATACCGCACATAAAAACAAAGGACCATACGATTCTGTGCGCTAAAATTTCGCCTGACGAAATATGCTCCATCAGTTTCCAATATAATGGGAACAACCCCCATAATGTAAAAGATGCAGCCGTATATAAGACACCTTTTGATTGTTGTTCGTTCAATCTAACCATTCCTTTCTAAACCTATCGTATATTATAGCACGCACATCACTTTATGGGCATATACTAATTCAGGGCATTTAGAAAGGATGATTTGCATGTTTGACTGGAACCGATTATTCCCTTTTCAAAAGCAATTTTCAAAAGAAGCGTTAAAAAATTCAGATCCTAAAGACGTTGAGCAATATGTCAATCAAGTCATGGAAAGTGTTTTCGGCTCCAATTATTCTGCTCAATTCCCCTTTCAGGATCCGCTGTCTCAGAAGCAGAAAGAAAGAGAGACAGACGATAAAAAAAAGAAAGAGCCGAATGTTGAAGTATTTGAGACGACAGATCACGTGTTTGTCAAAATAGAGCTCGATCGTCCGAATACAGAAAAAGTAAAAATCAAACATACAGCCAATCTGCTGTTTATTGATCATTTTCCTGAAGAGAATAAACAAAAGAAGGTTGTCCTGCCTGCTGCTGTGAAAAGAAAAGGAACGAAGGCTTCGTATCAAGATGGTATTTTAGAAATTATGTTTTTAAAGCATGATGATCCAGGCATTTCTGAAATTGATATTCCATTATAAAAAGCCTGCTTTGAAATGGAAGCAGGCTTACTCTTTTTTCTTAATAATATGGTGGATATCCGCCGCCATAAGGTGGTGGAACAGGCGGTGGTGGTGGCGGGTAATATGGACGAGGATAATTAAAAATCGCACTTCCTAGAAATCCGCCAAGCAGTCCGCCGACTAAAGGAGCGCCAAAACCAAAAAACAAAGGGACTCTAGATTCATATGGCGGAATGCCAGGGGCACCGCCTCGAAAATACGGAGTATGAGGGTACATGCTTTTCTCCTCCTTTGTCATGTGCCTAATATCAGCATATTCATTAGGAGACAAAACGTTTGGGCAAACCTAAAACTAGGCTTGCTCCTTTTTTTCATGAGATCCAGCATACTCCCCTGCCCAGCGCGATACTTCTCCGAACACACCATGTAATGCACTCCCTTTTTCGGTTAGACAATAGATGACTTTGACTGGCGTTTCAGGAAGTACAGTGCGCTTTATGATTCCTTCTTGCTCAAGCTCTTTTAAGCGTTCTGCGAGCATTTTTTGACTGATGGATGGAATAATGTCCGTCAGGTCTTTAAACCGCTTCGGACCATCAAGCAATACATGAATGATGAGACCATTCCACCTTTTGCCAAGAAGCAAAAAAGCTTGCTGAATGTTTGGACATAATTGAAATTCCATATATTTCAGCCTTTCTTTTCATAATCGTTTGACAAACTAACGGTGTACAATTTAAAATATATCTCTAGTTACAATAAGTAAGTTTCTCACTTTTTTATTTATTGTACCATACTATTTGCAAAAACGGGAGGAAATATCCATATGGCGAGCGATCAAAAAACGATTGACATTTTAAAAGAAAGAGCTTCAGTAAAAGAGTATGATACAACTCATGAAATGACAAAAGAAGAGTTAACAGAGCTTCTTGATATCACAACAAAAGCACCATCTGCTTGGAACCTTCAGCATTGGCATTTCACTGTTTTCCATAGTGCTGAATCAAAAGCAAAACTTCTTCCAATTGCTTATAATCAAAAACAAGTCTCACAAGCATCAGCTGTGATTGCAGTGCTTGGTGACCTTGAAGCCAATCTAAATGGTGAAAAAATCTACAGTGAGCTAGCAGAACAAGGTTTCATCACAGAAGATATTAAAGAAACATTGATGACGCAAATTAATGGTGCTTACCAAAGCGAGCAATATGCACGTGAAGCTGCTTATTCAAACGCTTCGTTAGCTGCTATGCAATTAATGATTGCGGCGAAAGCAATGGGATATGATACATGCGCAATGGGCGGTTTCAGCAAAGAAGCGTACGTGAAAGAATTCAATGTGAGCGGTCGATACGAACCAGTGATGTTGATTTCTGTCGGCAAAGCAGCAAAAGAAGCTCACAAAAGCAATCGTTTTGACATCGAAGAAGTATCTGATTTCCTATAAAAAACGGCACAGTCTCAGCGTCATGCTGGGGCTTTTTTATTTGCTCTAAATATTATTTTTCCATACTTATTTTTAAGTCTTCCTTTCTCATTCTTCACTATTTACCTCTTTTTAAAAATGAAAGCGTTATATTAGTATGATATTCATAAAAATGATTGTTTTTTCTGAAAATGGTCTTGTGATCTAATCTGACAACTGCTATTATTATGAAATTACAAAATATTAGAGGAGGAAAACATGAACAAAAAACTGATACTGGCGCTACTCATCGCGATTCCATTCATAGGACAGCTTGCACTGCTCCCCTTTGTGAATCGTATTCATCCATTTGTCATCGGGATACCTTTTTTCCACTTCTGGCTCTTACTATGGATTGTACTCACACCCGTTTGCACATTTATCATTTACAGGATGCAACATTCAAATGGAGGAACTGACGAATGCAAGGAAACTTAACAGCTTTATTGATTACTGCAAGTATCATTTTCATCGTCGTGATCATCGGTTTTGCCGCTGGTCGTGATAAATCATCAAGACAATCAGTCGAAGAATGGTCTGTTGGCGGGAGAAAATTTGGTGGGCTTCTCGTCTGGTTCCTTGTTGGCGCAGACTTATATACTGCTTATACCTTTTTAGGGCTCACAAGTACAGCTTATACAGCGGGAAGTGTTGCTTTTTTCGCTATCCCCTATTCAGTTCTTGCTTATTTTATTGCATATTTCTTCTTACCAAAACTTTGGACGGTTGCAAAAAATCACAAGCTGACAACACTTGCTGATTATGCACGTGAACGATTTGACAGTAAACTGTTATCCAGTTTGATTGCCATTGTTGGTGTACTCATGCTCATTCCATACATTTGTCTTCAGCTCAGCGGGATTCAAGATACGTTAACTGTCGCTGGAACGAGTTATATTAATGTGAATGCAGTTGTTATAATTTCATTTATTTTAGTTGCACTTTATACATTTTTCAGTGGTATTAAAGGTCCTACATATACAGCCATTATTAAAGATATTCTTGTTTGGGTGATCATGCTCTTTATGGTCGTTTCCCTCCCGATTATTCATTTTAACGGCTGGACCCCAATGATGAATACGTTAGCTAAGGAAGCCCCACAGCTTCTGACGATTCCTGAAGGCGGGCCTAAAGGCATTTTGTGGTTTATTACCGCATCAGGTGTTTCTGCACTCGCATTATTTATGTGGGCACATGCAGCAACTGGCGTTTTCACTGCAAAAAGCGCAGATGCCATCCGTAAAAACAGTATGTTTTTACCTCTTTACAACATTGTATTGATTTTGGTCATCTTCCTTGGCTTCATTGCCTTTTTAGTCTTACCGGAAGATACAAATCCAAGATTTGCTCTTCTTCATTTAATACAGACGTCATATGGCGGCGTGATGCAGGGGCTTGCGTATTCAACGATTGCACTTGCTTCTCTCATTCCATGTTCGATCATGGCCATTGGGGCATCGAATTTATTTGCCAATAATTTGTACCGTGATTTAATCCATCCAAATGTGTCACCTAAAAGATTGACCATGATCACTCGTTCAATGGTATTTATCGTTATTGGGCTGGCTCTTTTATTCGGTATGCTGTTCCCGACTGCGCTTGTCACGCTTCAGCTGATCGGTGTTTCTGGAATGGTTCAAATTTTCCCAGCCATTGCCATCAGCTTATTCTGGAAAAAACAATCTAGAGAAGCAACGATCGCAGGGCTCATCGTAGGAATTATCGTGACCTTTACAGCGAATATGACACAAATGACATTCGGCCTTTATGAAGGCTTTCTCGGCTTACTAGCAAACGTTGTGGTCATCTTGATATTGAATCCATTCTTCCAGAAGAATGTCGCATCTAATTCTGTGACAAGTGATTTGTTTGAAAAGAATGGTAAAACAACGGAACCTGTGGCTAACAAAGCGTAACACAAGAAAAAAGCAGTCCCCTGATAAGGACTGCTTCAGCGTGTAGACAAACCCTCGCATTCTTTGTCAGTCCTGCGTGCTGGTGCTCACGAATGTCAAATTCGCTCCGCTCCAGTACTCGTCCTTCCTAGACTTCAAAGGTTTTCTATCACGCTGAGCTGAAAAGAAGACAAAGGGCTAAAATAAAGTTCATTTTAGCCCTTTGTCAACAATTTGAAGCAGTCCCCTGATGAGGACTGCTTTTTCTATTTCATTTCTTTTTTCAACACTTCAATGGCTTTTTTCATTTGCGTGTCATTTTTCTTGAGCTTATCTTGGATGTTTGTCATCAGTACCGTCGTTGTGTCCCCTGTCAGAATACCATCAGCCTTTAGATCGTGATCTGATTGGAAACTTTTCACGATCGACTGGAATGCTTGATCATATTCTCCATTGGCTTTTGCTTTGTAGCCAAGCGCTTGGAACATTTTTTGAGCCGCTTTGACTTCATCTCCATCATCATTCAGTTGATACGTCTTTTTCGGACTTAAGTATGGCAGCTTCGCATAACTCGGCAGAGATGCTTTCACCTGTGGCTCAATTCCTTTTTTGTGAATCCAAGACCCGTCTGGTGTCAGCCACTTGGCAATGGTTAATTTCACACTAGAGCCATCATTGTAGCTTTGCGCATTTTGAACAGTCCCTTTACCAAATGTCTTTTCTCCAACAAGTTGAATGCTAGAGGATTGGTGCAGAGCTGCCGCCATGATTTCAGCAGCACTCGCTGAACCGCCGTTTACAAGAACAACTGTCGGCTGATGAACTTTGCGTTCTTTTTCCGCTTTGTACACTTGTTTCTTTCCTTTTTCCTCAACCTGCATAATGACTTTTCCTTTATCGATAAAGTCATTGCTCATTTCAATTGCTTCTGTCATAATACCGCCTGGATTATCTCTCAGATCAATGACAAAACCTTTTGCCCCTTTTTTCTCGAGGTCATCAATCGCTTTATCTAACTCTTTAGACGTGGTTTCAGCAAAAGAAGTGATTTGGATTTCACCTATTTTATCTTTTGTTAGTTTTGCATACACCGTTTCAAGTGGAATCGTATCTCTTGTGATCGTCACATCCACATTTCCAACACCTTGTCGGTTCAAATGCAGTTTGACATCCGTTCCTTTTTTCCCTCTGATAAGAGAAACGGCTTTATTCACTGACATGCCTTTTGTACTTTTACTATCCACTTTTAAAATACGATCATGAGGTTTCAAACCAGCTTTTTCAGCAGGAGAGCCTTTAATCGGTGCGACAATTAAAATTTGTCCATCCTTCTCTTCTACTTGTGCACCAATTCCTTCAAATGAAGATGAAATCGTGTTGTTAAATCCTTCGGCTTCCTCCTGATCCATATATGTAGAGTATGGATCATCAAGTGATGCAATCATTCCTTGAATCGCACCGTCTACTAGTTTTTGATCATCCGTTTTTTCGTAATACTCGTTTTTTACCTTCGTATATGCAGCCATGAGTTTACTAAACTTCTCATCTCCTGAAACGCTGACAGCACCTTGTTTTGTGATCACAAATGTAATCGCTGAGGAAAGCGCTGCTGTCACCAGAATGGCTATCACGAACTTGAATTGTTTTTTCAAAAAAACACCACCTTTATCTCCTTTCATTATTATCAAGGACGATTCTTCATCCGTCAACCAAAGGATCAAACTTCTATTTGAAAAGATAAGCCATTTCGCCTTGCAATGCATAATCTTTAGAGAGAAACATGATAAAGAAAGAAGGGATTCCATGAGTGACTATGTAGAAATGCTTGCCTATTTTGGTGTATCAGGTGCCCATCCTGGCGGAATTGAGCTAACAAAAACGATGATTGAGCATCTTCACTTGGCGTCTGACGATCGTATACTGGATGTTGGATGCGGCACAGGACAAACAGCCGCCTATCTAGGACATTTAGGTTATGAAGTAGAGGCGATTGATACACACCCTTTGATGATTGAAAAAGCCAATCTGCGATTCGAGCGGGAACAACTACCTTTCCGTGCACAGCAAGCATCGATCGAACACCTGCCATTTTCAGATGACTCGTTCTCTCTACTGATCAGTGAATCTGTTTTAAGTTTCACCCATTTACCTGCTGCGCTTGCTGAGATCAAACGGGTGCTTGCTCCTGGAAAACAATTGATCGCAAATGAGGCTGTGTTAAAAGTGCCGCTCCCCTCAAAAGAACAGGCAACCATTCGGGAGTTTTATGGGTTTCACTCCCTCTTTTCATTTCCTGAATGGAAAAAACAGTTAGCGTCCGCAGGATTCCGTGACATTCAGATTCTCTCATTTGATGAACACATGGTGCAGGAAGAGCCGACCGAAATGGAATTATCAGATCAAATACCACCTTCTCTTTATGATACATTACAGACACACTATGACCTGATTCAAACACACCGAGAACATCTGAGTCACCTTGTATTTGAATGTACAGTATAAAATGAGCGAATCTCCTATATGTTTTGTCCAAACTCTATGAAGTCTTTCGCATAGGATAAGAGTGAAAAGAGTTTGTCATAAGGAGGAAAAACATGGAGCGCTACTATAAACTTTGTCAGCAGCATATGGGGAAAGTAGCTAGAATTACTGATCGAAATGGCAGAGTACATGTTGGACGTATTGAGCGGGTGTCAAACCGCAAAGTTTATATCCGACCAGTCGGCGGGTCCCGCAGGGGCTTAGGCTTTGGCTATTACGGAGGTTATTACGGAGGCTATTATGGCTGGGGTCCAGCTTATGGCATTGGACTCGGTTTTATTACCGGCTTCGCATTAGCAGGTTTGCTCTTTTTTTAAAACGGCGTATAAAAGAAGGCCTCCCAGCTTCGGGAGGCCTTTTATTTGTTTATATTTTCTTCACTTTGTTCATATACTCTTCGAATGTTAAATCATGATCGTGCATCGCTTTTGCAGCTTCTTTCCCTACATAGCGCAAGTGCCACGGCTCATATTCATATTTCGTGATGTCTTCTTTCCCTTTTGGATAACGGATGATAAAGCCATATTTATAAGCGTTTTTGGCTACCCATTTACCATCAGGTGTTTCACCAAATTTTTCAGAGATTTCAAAGCCGGCACTTTTTGAGGAAATATCCATAGCTAAACCTGTTTGATGTTCACTTTCGCCTGGTAAGGCTACGGCTTCTTGGGCTTTTTCTTTCCCTTTTAGTTTCACTTCACTATCAAAAATGACTTTTTGACGATCATAGGAACGATAGCCCGATACTGCAGCAAGCTCAAAGTTTTCCTTTTTAGCACCTTTGAATAACTTCGCAAGTGCCTCCGCTGCTTCTTTTCGAATATATCGTTTTTCAATATCCTCTGAAAAAGAGAATTCCACTTTTGGTACAACGAGATCAGAAGGTTTATAGGTTCCTGGCAGTGCATATTCTTTGTTCACTAAAGCAAGCACATTTTCAGGGTTTTGAATGGTCTTCAGTCCGCTCACTACCTTGATGTCATTGAAATATTCACTCTTTAACGTCAGCTCTTGATTAGATGAATCTGCCGTATCGTTTGAGTTTTGCTGGGATGATGAACTTGCTGCGTTCTTTTGTTCGTTTGTTTTGTTAGATTCAGTGGTACCGCTTTTCTGATCCAGCAACTGGCAGCCTGATAATGCGGCCGTCAAACCAAGAATCGATGCGATTGAGAGTATTTTATAGCTTTTCTTCATGACATACCTTCCTTTTGCTCTACTAAAAAAATAAAGATGCGCTACATCGTAGCACACCCTTTATACTATTATAAAACAGAATCTAGTGCAATTAAGATCATTTCGTCAAATGTCGTTTGACGCTCTTCAGCAGTTGTTTCTTCTCCTGTTAGCACATGATCGCTCACTGTCAGAATCGACAACGCTTTTCTGCCAAATTTTGCAGCAAGCGTATAAAGAGCCGTTGTCTCCATTTCGATCGCTAGAATTCCATATTGGTCCATCAGCTCAAGTGGTTTTTCATTATAAAATTGGTCTGCTGTAAATACATTCCCAACACGCACAGCTACATTTTTCGCTTCTGCTGTGTCGTAGGCTTTTTTCAGTAAACCAAAATCAGCACATGGTGCGTAATCAATCGGTCCAAATGCCACACGGTTCATTTGAGAATCTGTTGATGAGGTTTGAGCTAAGATGACGTCACGTACATTGACATCTTTTTTGATCGCTCCGCAAGAACCAACACGGATTAAGTTTTGAACATCATAGCTTTGGATCAGCTCATTCACATAAATCGAAATAGACGGTACGCCCATTCCAGTACCTTGTACAGAAATGCGTTTTCCTTTATATGTTCCAGTATAACCATACATGCCGCGCACTTCGTTATAGCACACAACATCTTCTAAATATGTATCTGCAATATATTTCGCACGAAGCGGATCGCCTGGCAGCAATACCGTTTCTGCAATTTGTCCTTTTTCTGCTCCAATATGTACACTCATTTTTTAGCCTCCACTTACGTTTAACATGTGTTTAGTCCCATTTATTATAAACGATTGAGATCAAAAAAGAAAATACCAGCTGAAAGTAAAGCTGGCATCGTCGTTTATATTTAACTCATCGTCATTAGGCGTTCACTGCGTTTCCATCCTGCCGGAAAGAGCTGGTAGTAGCACTTCCCTTTTTTCTGGTCATCAATCACAACGATATCCCCTGTTGTGATAAACCGTGCATTGTAATCATTAGGGACTGTATCTTGTACATTAAATGTCGAGAATGCTTTTTCTAGTACATCAAGGTGTGTCCTGCCGCCAATCTTTGTCCGGTACACAGGCTGATGTCCGCTTTCTGCACCATATTCAGGTGTTTGATAAATGGTTAAGTGATAAGCTGAAGGTTTCTTTTGAAAAAATCTCAACGTCAATTGCATTCAAATCCCTCCCCTTTTATATAAAATTGGCTGGGATCTATGAATTTCCTTCTTCTATTTTTGTCGAATGACGGACAATTTTTCGTCAATCTTTTTACATATGAGAAATAAAGCTAGTCCTATCGCAAAGCCCCCTGCTACATCAGTGACATAATGAACACCGATATACATCCTGCTGATGCCGATCATCAGCACATAGCACCCTGTCACCATGTAGACTGCTTTTTGTCTCTTTTTCAGCCACGGAACCATTTCAATGAATAGATAGGCGATAAATGGATAGATCGTTGCTGCATTCATAGAATGTCCGCTCGGAAAGCTGTAATAGGTCTCATTCACTAGATGATCAAAGGCTGGACGCTCTCTAGCAAACAGTCCTTTCAGTTCATGATTGACCGTTTTTTCTGCTATATATAGTAGAAAAAGCAGCATAATAGAGTGGTAGCGTTTATACATAAACAGCACCACGCTAAAGATGAGCATGATTGGGACAAGCAGCGCACTGATACCAAAGTCAGTCAAAGTCAGCATGACATCATTTAAAAAAGGAAGTCTGATGTTTTCAAACGATAAGATGATCTGGTTGTCCAACTCCTGGAACATGCCAGACACCATAAGCGCTGCGATGGCGCCAAACAAAAGGAAAAAAATGATGACATACACGCGAACCAATTCCCCTCCCTTTCTACTCAGAATCTCTTCAAAGTATAGTGCCTACCGCGCCTCTTCTTCAACTATCATTGCTTTCCTCAGCATATATTCAAATGTAATATCGGCAAGCTCAAACGTTTCCAGCTCAGATGGTATGTACCCTCTTTTGACCAGCTCCGTGTAGAAGAATTCTGCAATTTCCTCTGTATCAATCACCAAATCTGCTTCTTTCATTGCTTTCCGCCTCCTTTTTTATGATGTATGAACGCTGCCTTATTTTTATTACAGTTTGTCATAATGGCTCATTCCATACATATAAATGCAGTAAACGAAAAGAAAAGGGGCATGAGGCAATGAAATGGTTAAGCATTTTAGATGGACATACTTTTGATCAGGTGATGGGCCGTATCTTGAGGGGATGGTTTTATGTGATTGCTTTTTTCTGTGTTCCTTACTTTTTATTCGTGTTAGGACAAGTCTTCTTTTAACCAAAATGCTCGTTTAAACTTTCCAAAATAAAGTCCATCATATCCTTATATTCTGGGTCTTTGAAAAATTCATAGAGAATTTTATAATCATTGTAAATATCAAGAAGCTCATCCACTATAGATACAGCGAGAAATTCTAGTGATGCTTCGCTTTCTTGTTTCTCTTCTAACTGTAATAGAGCGGTTTGCACCATATCTTCCTCTATTTCTTTTGAGGTTTCTCCAACGTAATGCACAAAAAGAAGCTGATGAACAAACTGATCCATCTCATATTTTCTTAGGACAAGCGTCAAGTCTTCTTCTTCTGTTTCCAGCCATTCTCCGTCTTTTAACCTTGTCAGTTCATAAATGACATCTTCCCAGCCATCTTCAAGGTAGCGCCATATCTCAGTCCGATGGCCAATGATTTTAAATAGCTCTTTCCCGTAATCCTTTACATATACAACATCGCCAATGAGGAACTCATATTCAATGTCCAGCTTTTCTGTATCTACAATCACCCCGTCGTATTCATCGTAAAGCTGGAGTGATGTTTCAAAATAAAGCACCTCATTATGATTGACCTCATATAGATAATGTTGGTCAATTTGATGGACTTTTGTTATCGTTCCAACTGTGCCGTACATGACAACGACGACAATATCCCCTACTTTATATTTTGGTGCTTTCGCCTTCATTCTGTCTCCCCCTTGCCCGACTTTTGGTCTTAACGTATCGTATGCCGGCGCAAGGAATTCTGCATGGGCAACCACACCATGCAAAACGCCATTTTATTTCTTCATGAAAAAACCGCTTCTTCCATACGGAACAAGCGGTTGTGTGTGTTATTTTTTTTTGACTTCTACTTCGTATTGCTCAAAAGCCTCATCAAATGTCGTCATGGAGCTTAAATAGTCCCCATTTAACTCTAAATAGGCACATAGCTCATGATAATCAGTGGATGCTTTAGGAAAGCTGTGATCTTCATAAGCAGCATTTGCAAAATGACTGATGTCATCCTTTGGTTTTGGATGTCTGTACTTCATTAAATAATGGTAAAACGACTTCACCTGTTTTTCCCTCCGCGACACTCTATTTTGTTGTTATATTATACAGGAATTTGATGACTTGTATAGGCGGAGGTACAACTTATGAAGAAAAATCAAAGTAATTACGCTTTAATAACCGCTCCATGCTCATTAATTCTTCATATAAGATTTTTTCTGGAAGTTTTGTTTGATCGACTAAAATTAATTGATCTTCTATCTCTTTTACTGTCTCATCCTTCTGATACGTCATCCCGCAATGCGTGCAAGAAATCGAAGGCGTTTCCAAAATCTCAATCGATTGTGTGCCCGTGATGAGTTCCCAATAGACTGTGGTCTGTCCTGCGTTCGCTTTCTTCTCCTCACACCAATCACATGTCAGCAACGTTATTTCTCCTCCTTTACGGTTTGTTCTTTTTTGAGCTGGGCTTGATATTTCTTCTCTTTTAATTCATCTCGTTTTTCACGTTTGTTTTTGAGCGTATCATGTTCAGGATTCGTTTCATAAGACTCTCTTCGTTTCATTCGGCTTAAATTTTCAGGCGTAAAGGATCTTGCTTCATCTTCAAATAGAGCAGTTATGCCAATGGCGGGTTCTTTCTTTTCTTCATAGATTTCATTAAAATACGCATCTGCTTGGCCTGCGACGTAATGTTCTGGCTCCGGATAAGAGGTGATCACACCTTCAAAGTTACGCAGGACCACTTTCTCTGGGCTTTGAGATAATAAATAATTTGGCTGTAAGGTGATCTTACCTCCGCCGCCTGGCGCATCTACAACAAAGCTTGGCACGGCATAACCACTCGTATGTCCTCTTAAGCCTTCAATGATTTCAAGGCCTTTTGAAACTGGTGTTCTAAAGTGGCCGATCCCCTCTGATAAATCACATTGATAAATATAATAAGGTCTGACGCGAATCATGACGAGATCATGCATCAGCTTCTTCATAATTGGCACACTGTCGTTAATTCCTGCTAGGATCACCGCCTGATTGCCAACAGGGACGCCAGCATTGACAAGTCGCTCACACGCTTCTTTTGCTTCTTTTGTGATTTCAATGCTTGTATTAAAGTGAGTGTTCAGCCAAACAGGATGATATTTTTTTAAAATCTCACACAATTCATCTGTAATTCGCTGCGGAAACACGACCGGTGCACGTGTTCCAATTCGAATGATTTCAACGTGAGGAATGTCTCGTAAGTTTTTCAAAATGTATTCAAGCACTTGATCATTAATTAACAGCCCGTCACCGCCTGAAATTAACACATCCCGCACTTCAGGGGTTTCTCTAATATATCCAATGGCGGCATCTAATTGCTTTTTCGGCACGCCCATCCCGATCTGACCGGAAAAGCGCCTTCTCGTACAATAGCGGCAGTACATGGAGCACTGATTTGTGACAAGAAACAGCACACGATCTGGGTAGCGGTGCGTTAAACCCGGAACAGGTGAATCCTCATCTTCATGGAGCGGATCTTCGAGGTCATATTTTGTTTTATGAAGCTCTTCTGCAATCGGTACAGACTGCATACGGATTGGGCATCTTGGATCGTCTGGATTCATCAGTGAGGCATAGTAGGGTGTTATGTTGAGTGGAATGGTTTTCGTGGAAATCTTCACCCCTTCTTTTTCCTCTTCTGTTAAGTTCACGACTTTTTCTAAATCTTCAAGCGTTTTGACCGTATGCGTCAGCTGCCAAATCCAGTCGTTCCACTTTTCCTCGGGTACGTCCTTCCAAAGTTCAATGTCCTTCCAATGTCGCGCAGGTTGATACAGTTTTTGATTCATATCCATTCCCCCTATCAGCATTCACTTTATACTATGCAAGTTATGTGCCAACATGGGAAAATGCCCCTATTCTTTACAAAAGGAGCTTTTCCGTCACATTCACCTGTTTGAAGTGCCTACTTTTCGGCATCTGTATATTTTTTTAGTTTATACTGCAATGTTTGTCGAGGAATCTTTAAAGCGGCTGCTGTTTGCTTAATATTCCCTGCGTGCTGTCTTAAAGCTTCTTGAATCAGCGTTTGTTCAAATGACGTCACTTGACTTTTTAATGAGGACTCTGGTGGATGACTTTCTATCTGATGCGTCCGCAAATGGGCAGGGAGATATGCTGGGGTGATTTCTTCTGCTTCCTTTGGCATCATCAAGACGGCATGCTCGATCGTATGTTTTAATTCTCTGACATTCCCTGGCCACTGATGGGCCATAAATACTTGGACAGTTTCTTCTGAAAGGCGGTTGACGTTTTTTGAAAATTGCTGATGATACGTTTGAATAAAGTGGCGGGATAACAGCTGGATATCATGCTTCCTTGTGCGAAGCGGCGGGATATGAAATGATGACACATGCAGTCTATAAAATAAGTCTTCTCTTAACATTTGTTTTTTAACGGCTTCAAATGGGTCGATATTGAGGGCAGTAATCACTCTGACATTTACTTGAACCGCCTTTGCATCACCTATCCGGCGGACAACACCATCCTCTAACACACGCAGTAATTTTGTTTGAAGCGTAAGCGGCATCGCTTGCAGTTCATCAAGAAAAAGCGTACCGCCATCTGCTAATTCAAACAGCCCCTTGCGATCTATTGCGCCCGTATAACTTCCTTTGACAGACCCGAATAAAAGACTTTCAAGCAGCGATTCTGGAAGAGCAGCGCAGTTTTGCGGGATAAAGACTTGATCTTTCCGATCAGATGCATGAACAATCGCTTGTACGAGTACCTCTTTTCCTGTCCCAGTTTCCCCGAAGACCATAACCGACGAAGGATATGCAGCAGCTTTTTTCGCTTTCTCCAGCATCTCTTTTAAGTGTGGATCATTTGTTAAAAATGAAGAAAAATCGAGCATTTGAGTGGTCTCCACGGCACCATCCGTTCGTTTTTTTTGATCTAAACGATTCGAAAGCGCCGACAGCTTCGACACATCCTTCGCTACTTCTACCGCCCCAATTAACTTGCTGCCTTCCATAATGGGCAGTGTGGTGTTGACGGTCTCAATTTTTTCTCCATTTTTATTCAAATAGGTTTGCAACGAATGATAAATGGGTTTTCCTGTTCTAAGTACATGCATGAGTGTACTTGTCTTTTCAGTTAATGAAGGATACACATCCAGTATGTACTTGCCAATCACTTCTTCTTTCGCTAAACAGTCGAACTTCGCTGCATTATGATTATAAAAGATGGTGACCCCTTGATCGTCTACAACGTGAATCGCTTCATCGATGGCTTCTAAAATTAATTCAAACCAATCCGCTCTTTCGACAACCTTCCCCACTATTTCTCCCTCACTTTCTATGCTGAAAATTCGGCACTGTATTGCCCAATTTTCAGCGGCTTGATGATGTTCAACGTGTTCCCCTATCCTTTTCACGATTCGCTTTTTCCTGTCGATCTCCTGCTTTTTTCATCTATTCTAAAAAAAGCACCCCTCTTAGGAGGAGTGCTTTCGCCCTGACGTTTGATAAAGAGACAAATCAAATTCCTGAAGAGACTCCATATACAGCGGCACAATTGGCTTTCCTTCTTGAAAAAATGCAAATTGAGAAGGTTGTAGTTTGATTGGCTGATGGTAAAACGCAAATATTTTCACTACCTCAGGGACAATTCGGCAAAAGGTATCATGCACAAATAAATAGACATCTTGTTTCCATTTAAACAGCCGTCTATTTGGTGGGCTGAATATTGGAGATACTTGAATGATGCTGCCTTCCTCAAACGTCTCCAGCTGCTGTTTTGTGACCGTGTAAATCTCCTTTTGATGAAACTGAAAATATTGCACATCACGTCTTGAAGCAAACCGTCTTTTTGTCTGATGTTCAATATAATAAAATGTTCTGCCGTTATCTGCAGTGACGACTGTATAATTCGGAACTGTCAGCGGCTCGTTCATTTCATATTTCATCGTACATAAGGAAGGAACACGAATCGCACGCCTGTTCTTTTCATTCACCCAGCGCTTGTCAATTAGATGAAGACATCCGTGAGCGATTTGATAATAAGCGCCATCTCTTTCAATCACAGTTCCGTCAATTAAATCGTAGGGCATACTCGCAAACATATGATGGAATGATTGTGGCGTTTTATATGTGGTATCAAGTACTTCTTGTAATGGAAAGAACGCAGCAAAATGATTCAGTCTCATCCAAAACACAGAGTCAGCATGATGCCAATGTTTTGGTTCGTCGGCCCAGTATTGTCCGTATTTTTCATGAATAAGCGAAAGCAGCCGGCTTCTATGCATAACAGAGCAATGGTCGACTTGAAAAGATGCATGCTCCAACACTTGATCTGCTTTTCGAACGAAGCTCGCCGTTTCCACCAAATGCTGATTCACATGCACGACACGCTGCGAGGAATAGACGATATCTATGTGAGGCTTCGATTGAAAAACCTCGACCATTTTCTCTAAACGATCTTTTCTGTAGACTGTATCATCAGTTACATAACAAACCAGCTCACCTGTTATACGTGTTAATGCTTCATTAATTAGCGTTGCATAACGTACAGTCTTCAGCCGGTTTGCAGGATGAATTTGGTGAGAATACAATTGAATGCGCTTATCCTCTAAATAAGGCTGCATCTTTTGGATCATTTCTTGTTCAGAGCCATCATCCATGATCAAAAGCTCCCAATGCTGATACGTTTGTTCTACCACACTCTTTAGCACACGTTCAATGAAATCAGGTTTGTTGTAGCTTGTTAATATCACTGATACTTTCATGACCATTATCCTTTTTTAAATAGATTAAAAAGCCCCCCAGCTGACAATGTTCACATAAGGAACACTTACTCTTAGCTGATTTGTCGCATTTTTAAAGACTGCTACTGAGTCAAACAATTGTACGACAACCACGTTTTGCAGCACATCTCCATTGACTAAATGAACACGCGGCAGCGGAATACCGAGCTCAAGCCACGGGCGCAGCAATTCTTTAATCTCTGACGCACTCCCTTCCTCACTTTCCTCTAAAAGATGAAGAAGAAGTATAATCAACACAACTTCAAGTATTCCTTCTGTTTCTAGTAATTCTTCGTTCCAGCCATTTAATAGTTGTTCAAATTCCATTCAGATTCCCTCTTTCTTCTCGTTTGATCTTTACTAGAGTATGAGGATCACTTCATTTAGCATCAGCATTTGAAAACATTTTTCAAAAATGTGTGAAGTCATTAAATGAAAAAAGAACAAGGAATGAGCATTCTGCTTATACAAAAAAAAGAGAACGGCATATACATAGTGGTGTGTTTGAATGGATGAAGAAAGGATGGGGAAAACATGAGCGAAAAGCGTGCCGAATTAAAAAAAGAGCTATTAAAGCTGTTTTTCAAACCGCTTAGTCATGCGTTAACAGTTAATCTCGAAGAAGGAGGAGTTCAAGTGGAAGAAAAATTGAACGATTTATTTAGTGAGGTGGCTGCTGAAGCATCACCTTCAGATTCTGCTACAACACTCGACGTATCTCAACCAGCAAGATGGATTTTCGCAAGACTTGCACCTGGAACAGTCATTAGCATTGTCATGGACTCAGGTGACTTAATCGGACCCGTTCAATTCGTATCATTCGATGCTTCAACAGGTGTTGTTTTCGTCACACAAGAAAGCTCTGTGACACCTACGGGCTCTGCAACGACTCTATTAGATGTAGATAAAGTAGAAAGTGTTACGTTCACATCTTAATGTGAGAGGGCCATCATGAAGCTTCTTTATATCAGCTCTGGCTACGGTGGAATCTATCGGATGTTCGATCAATGGATAGAAGATAGCTTCATTGATTCCCCCTTTTCATGCATCAAGGTGGAAAGGGAAACTCTACCCGCTCATATGCACAAAATCCGGACATTTTCTCCGGATTTTGTTTTCATGATGATCGGTGACCATATTCCAACAGAACTGCTTCATCAATTCAAACAAGAAAAGATCCCCGTTGTACTGTGGATGACAGAAGACCCTTTTTATATAGATGTGTCAGCTGCATGCGTAAATGATGCACAGCTGATTTTAACGATTGACGAAGGTGCTTTGTCATTTTACAAACAACTGGGCGCTGATCACGCGCACTACTTTCCCATTCCAACCAATACACACGTATTTCAGAAAAAAGAATCACCACATGAGTCGTGCATCTATGACATTGCACTCATTGGCTACCCTTATCCAAACCGCATCAAAGCCATCGATACACTCTTACATCAAAACAAATGGCGCATTCTCGTAGCAGGAAAAGAGTGGCATCGCGTGTTGAATAAATCACGCAGACGATATCGTGATCTCTCACTGATGACCCACTGGCTGAGTCCCGAGCAGATGGCAGACATCTATCAAACATCAGCCATTGTTCTGAATCCGCACAGGCCCGCGCAATTTGCCTATAATCAAAACAAAGCCAATGTTCAAAATATGAGTCTCAACAACAGAGCATTTGATATCGCTGCAAGCGGAGGCTTTCAGTTGACAGATCTACAACCGTCACAGGCATTTTCAAGCTTCGCTTTTTACACACATGAAAACGATTTGATTGAGCAGGTCGAGCACTATGTAAAAAACCCTCAACAAAGACAATCGGTTGCAGAGAACAATTACGAGCAAGTCATTCGCTGGAACACATTTGATACGCTACCTTACAGACTTTATGAAATAGTCAAAAGCGCCCTATGACCGGGCGCTTTTTCTAATTGTCATCATCTTATGCCGTTCCTTCTGCATCTTGTCGAGCCAATAAAATCTTCTCTGCCTTTTTCCGATCCTCCTCACTTTTCACAACAAGCGATTGCGCATGATCCATCATATATGCACCAACAGATCCTTCTAAAAAGGAATGAATGCATTCTTTTGCATATGGAACATGAAACGCATAGACAGCTCCATTTAAACGCCCATACGTATAAGGGTGCTCCTGAGTTGGTACAAAAAAATAATGATTGTCCTTATACAGGCTGGCTTCATTGGTGTCATGAAGTGTCCAAGTTTCATTTGGATTTTCTAACGCCTCTGTAAAAGAAGCAGCACAATCATATCCTCCCTCTACTAGAAGCTGTAAGCAGTTCTCAATATCTGCCGTCTGCCTTAGTGGTGATGCTGGATGCAAATACAAAACAATATCAAACGTTTTTCCCTCTCGTTCTAAATAAGCAAGTGCGTGCTTCACAGCTACTAAAGAAGGTGTTTGTTCCGTCACATGTGTGCTTGGCAGTTCAATGACATTTGCCCCATAGTGGGACGAAATGATTTGAGTATTCACATCCTCTGAAGATACGATGACTTCATCTAATTCAATCATTTGTAATAATGGCTGAATGGTCCAATAGATTAGCGGCCGCTCCGCCAATACGCGAATGTGTTCAGCATGATGCCCCTGCTTGCTGCTAAAAGCTGGTATCATGGCTAAAATACGATTTCCCCTATACATGTATGATCTTCTCCCCTCGCGCAGCTCAGTATCAGTGAATACATTCTGAGAGCTGAACTGATCGCCGTACTGAAGTCTTCAGGTGCCTCGTTATTCTACTTAATCTTCTATCTCTACATATTCTATTAAGTCATCAAGCAGATGGTTATAATTGGTTCACCTAATTTATGCATGAAGTGGTTCTTTTCCTCAAACGTCTTCCTCTCTTTCACATATGATGCAAAGTAGAGAAATGAGAGTTGGGGGATTAGATATGTCCAAACAAATAGAAACGAGTTTGAAGACCTTTTTTCGTGACAAAATCATCTTGGTCACAGGCGGTACGGGTTCGATTGGCCGGCAGATTGTGAAAAAATTAACAGCCTGCTCTCCTAAAAAGGTCATTGTCTTCAGTAAAGATGACAGTAAACAATACATGATGAAAAATGAATATGCGGCGCATCCAGAGGTTGTATTTGCACTTGGAGATGTGAGGGATGCCAGCCGCGTCAGGCAGCTTGTCAAAGGGGTAGATATCATCTTCCATGCAGCTGCACTCAAACAAGTACCCACCTGCGAAGATAATCCGTTTGAAGCTGTCCAAACCAACATCATCGGCGGACAGCATGTCATCGAAGCAGCACTTGAACATGAAGTCAGTCATGTTGTGAACATTTCAACCGACAAAGCGGTTTCTCCGACAAATGCCATGGGAGCTACAAAATTAATTTCAGAAAAATTGTTTTTTCAAGCGAATGAAAGTATTTCAAATCAGAAAACGAGATTTTGCTCTGTCCGGTTTGGCAATGTGCTTGGATCAAGAGGTTCCGTCATCCCCATCATGCTTCAACAGTTGTTAAATGAACAACCTCTAACTGTAACTGATCCTAAGATGACACGCTTTTTTATGTCTATCGAAGAAGCTGTATCTCTCACGCTTGAAGCAGCTATCATGATGAAAGGCGGCGAAACGTTTATTCTCAAGATGGAGTCATTACAGCTGGCTGATCTATTGAAAGCATTTCATGAATATGCCGGTCAGATCAACGTTCCTTCTCCTGATATTCTCGTTGTCGGCAAAAGACCTGGAGAAAAACTTCACGAGGAACTCACATTCCCTCACGAGGCAGATGCACTATTTGAACATGAACAATTTTATGCCATTTTACCGAGACCACATCTTCACCCTCATTTTCAAAAAGTCCATTTGACCCATTACACATCAAACGAAGCACCGCTCATTACAAAAGAGAAACTGTTTCACATCATTGAACAATTACATCATACACACCATAAAAAATAAAAAAATCGTCACACGGAAGCAGCTGACTTCCATGTGACGATTTTTAAATCAATTATTGAAAGATGTGTTTCAAATGACCATAGCCTTCTTTTTCAAGATCATCCTTCGGGATAAACTTTAAAGCGGCAGAATTAATACAATACCGAAGACCGTTTGGCCCTGGGCCGTCAGGGAATACATGACCAAGGTGAGAGTCGGCCGTCTTACTGCGAACTTCTGTCCGCACCATGCCATGGCTCGTATCTACTTTCTCTTCTACCTCTTGATCTTCAATCGGTTTTGTAAAACTTGGCCAGCCGCAATGGGCATCAAATTTATCTAAAGAAGAAAACAATGGTTTGCCTGAAATGATATCTACATAAATGCCCTCTTCCTTATGGTCCCAAAATTCATTTTGAAATGGCGGCTCAGTTCCATTATTTTGCGTCACTTCGTACTGCATTCGGTTTAATTCTTTGATGCGCTGCTCTTTTTCGTTAGCCATTATTTATCACTCCAATGAGATTGAATAAAACCTGCTCTGCCCGAACCGACATGGTATCGTTCGTAGTGCATTTTGTTCTTTTTATAATAATGCTGATGATATTCCTCAGCAGGATAAAAAGGACCAGCCTCTAAAATTTCTGTCACGATTGGCTTTTGGAAAACTCCACTTTGGCTCAGCTGCTCTTTTGATGTTTCTGCAAGTTGCCTTTGTTTTTCATTGTGGACATAAATCCCTGTACGGTAGGACTCTCCTCTATCACCAAATTGTCCTCCATCATCTGTTGGGTCTATTTGCTGCCAATATAGTTCTAATAGCTTCTCATACGGAAAAATGTCTGGATCAAAGGTAATTTGAACGGCTTCTCTATGGCCTGTCGTATTTGTACATACTTCCTCATAGGTTGGATTCACTGTATGTCCGCCAGTATACCCTGATTCAACTTTGATAATGCCTGGCTGTTCATCAAAAGGTTTAACCATACACCAGAAACAGCCTCCAGCAAATGTGGCTAATTCTTGTTTTTCAGACATATTAGTGCCCCCTTCATTTAAAAAATGGTATCATCATATTATAACATGATAAAAAATAATGAAAATGATACGACTTGTATACCTAAAAACAAAAGAAAGCATTCTGTCGTATCTTAAAATATAATGGGGGTTTAATGATTGGAACAAAGAAAACAAATGATGTATGAAATGGATACTTTACTGAGAACCGTATTTAAGCAAATACGTTATGAAATTAACAGCCTGCTTGAAAACGAATTATCTCGGAATGAATTTCTCATTTTAAATCTGCTGCGTGAACAAGGCGCAAAAAAAGTAACGGAATTCGCCTCAATTCTCGGTGTATCAGCAAGCCATATTACAGCTGTAACCGACACACTTGTAGAAAAAGGCTGGATCACTCGTATCCGTTCAAAAGAGGATCGACGCATCATCAAAATCCACTTAACCGATAAGGGTAAGGAAATTACTGAGCATTTTGAGAAAAAGAAAACAGAATACTTCATGGAACGATTTGAATCATTTGAGGATGAAGAACTGAAAACGATGATCAAATTATTTAAAAAGCTGGATAAAAGTCAAAAAGATTAAGCATAGATTTTAGCGTGGAGGACATGCTACGGATAAAAAGGTGGAATGAACCATGACAAGTCCATATCTTTGTCCGAACTGCAAAACCAACAGAACGCGTTTTAATCTCATCGAGCAGCATTCAGAACCTGTGAAACTTGATCCAGCAACTGGAGCTATTGTCGAAACATATGAAGGAGATCAGCTTTCTCCTTTTCACATGAACTATCAAGGACCGAAAATCAAAGTCCAGTGCGGCGTTTGCGGATTAATTGAAGATGAAAAAACGTTCATTAAGTTGGCTGAATATAATCAATATTCATCTCCTTCTTAATACGAGAGCCTGACACTTTTTGTCAGGCTTTTTTCTATGTTTCTTTTGCCTATACAGATCGTCCCTTTCTTGCATACGCTACAAAAAACACATTGCAGAGAAAGAAGGGATAAAGACGTGCAGCAGCTCTACGAGATGAATCAATTTCTATATCGTCCATTAGCTACCTTTCCCCCATACCATCCGAGAAACACCATTTCCAAAGCTGTTATTCGATTATTTCACGCTGCACCGGATTTAAGTGAGCTTGCTGTATTTGTAAATCAGCAGCCAATCCAAAAAAAGCTACCATACGGTCAGCTGTCTGCTTATATGGAATGGGATGAGGGTGTTTATGAGATAGAAGTATTCAAGCTGGCTACAAAAGAAAAAATTCTTTCTTCCCGTATGATGATTAATGGAAACGAGACTTACACGCTATGTATCACAGGAGCTCATACCGGCTTTGCGCTGCTCACAGAAAAGCAAGACTCGCTGATTAAGCAAGATGAGCTATCAGCACTCACGTTTATCCAGCTGTCACCAGACCTCCCTTTCATTGATATATATGAACGAGATCAAGGCATGTTATCAAAGGAGCTCGGATATGTGAACGGCACCCAAACCCACCACTTCTCTCCGAATAAGTATCACTTTGAATTAAAAGCTGCCGGTACTCAAAGTGTACTGCTAGATATTCCGAAAGTTCACCTGCAAACAAAGCGGGCCTATCTTATTTTACTTCATGGATTTGCAAACGGAGAGCCAGAGCTAATGGCAAAAGTCGTCTTGTCTCACCAAATGTAAAAAGAGCCTTTCCAAATGGAAAAGGCTCTCAGCGTGTAGACAAAGCCTCGCATTCGGTGTCAGTCCTGCGTGCCGGTTCTCACGAATGCCACATTCACTCTGCGCCAGTACTCGTCCTTCCTAGAATGCAAAGATTTTCAATCACGCTGAAAAGAAGACAAATAGCCTTCCCAAATGGAAAAGGCTATTTACGAGACATCTTCAGCTTTTTCTTGTTTTTGAAAATCAAAAGCAAGAATCATGGTACCTAAAAATAATGCACAATAGGCGATATTTAAGTAAAACTGGTCGATATTTTCTGCTTTTAAATGAGAGGCAGCTGTCATGCCAAAGTATGCAGCAAATAAGAGCGACAGTAAACTAAAATATTGATAGACTCGCTTCATCGTTTCACTCCTGACTTACACGTTCTATTGCTTTGGATGATAATATGAGAATTCAATTTCATCATTCTCAAGATCAATTTTGTTCGCTTTGACATACATATCATTCGTCAGCGGCATTTCTGAAAGGCGCACTTCCACCGTTTTTTGGTCTGGTTTCACATGAACGAAATCAGGCAGTTCATAGAATTGACCCATGTAACTTAAAACAAAACTGATTGGGATGCTTAATTGTCCAATTGAAAAGTCATCTACTTTCAGCAGAACATCCCCATTATCTTCAACAGATGGTGTAAATGATACATTTGCATTAATCGTTGAAGAAAAAGCTTTGATTGCACCTGTTACTTTCACATCTTGGTCAATCGCAACATGAAAGTCGGGCATATCGCTTGATCCTTGGTTTTTTAAATAATCATTGACAAAGCTGGTGAGCGATTCTTTTGAACTAGAAATGTTAAAAGCATACTCGCTGTTCACTTCTTTTTTCGAAGCGGATTGATCGCTCGGCAGCAGCATAAAAATACCGCATACAAGAACAATCAATAGATTAATTGACAGTAAAATAAAAAATAAACTCTTCCATTTTTTCATCTTTTCACCCTATTCCTTCGGCAGTCCTTCTTTTTTCACTTCTGAGAATAAACGATTTGCCATAAGAGAGTACCCCTTTTGGTTTGGGTGGAAATCATCATCTGCCAGTAATTTTTCATCTTGATCATCTTCAAATAAATCTGCAACATCGATCATATCAGCATTGCCGTCTTTTTTTAGTTCTTTTTCGGCAGCAGCATTCCAGTCTTTGACGACCTCATCAATATCTCTCAGCTCAGACAAGCTGAACTTAAAAGGATTGTACATACTGACATACATGATCTTTGCATGGTCATTATGCTCTCTTAATTGAGCAAGAATGGTCTTAAAACGCTCTTCAAAAGGACCTTGCTCTTTTTGAAAAGGAGCAAATGTCAAGTTGAGCACATTTTGACGGACGACATGCATTAAGTCATTTCCGCCGATCGTAAAGAAAATATAATCAGCGTCTTTCAGTCCATCCTGCACTTTTTTTTCTTTTAATCTTTTTAATAAATCTACCGTTCTACTGCCTTTAATGGCATAGTTTTTTAATGTAACAGACTGTACACCGTCCACCGCTTCTATCTTGTCACGGGTGATGCCGGCATACCCTTTTTTATTTTGATCTCCGATTCCTTCTGTTAAGGAATCTCCAACCGCTGCGATCGTAATATGTTCTTTTACGTTTTGTGTGTCTTCTAGTTTATCCTTTATGCCAGCCTCTTGCGCGGAACATGCAGAAAGAACAAAAGCTAGAGACATCACAATCAAAATCAAACGAGCCTTCAAACGATGATGTCCCTCCTTTTTCTGATTAAAAAAGTGTATCATGTTTTCGCTCATTTGAACATCCTTATGCTAGCTTCGATTCAGTGTTTTGATGTCCTTGATGATTTCATCATATGGCGTATTTTGAACACCATCATAGTTTTTCATCACTTTTCCTTCTTGATCAACGAGGAAAAACAGAGATTGATGTATCACTTGGTCTTCGTCTTCAGGTTTTTTCACAATCGTCTTAAAGCTTTTCATTGCAAATTTTTCAATCGCTGACTGCGAGTAACCAGTGAGAAAATCCCAATTTTTAAAGGATAATGGATATGCTTTTGCAAATTCCTTTAGCTTTTTCGGTGAATCCACCTCTGGATCGACGCTAAATGAAATGATGTGCGCATCCAATTTTTCTTCTTTTAACCGTTTTTGTAGCTCTGTCATATGTGCGGTCATCGGCGGGCAAATCGTTTCACAGCTTGTGAAAATAAAATCTGCCACCCAGACTTTCCCCTTTAAATCGTCGAGCGACACCTTTTGACCATCCTGGTTTTGATACTCAAACGGCTGGATTTGATAATTTAATGCATCCTTGATTTGTCCATTTGAACATGAGACTAAAAGAAGCACGCTTATAATCGTAAGCGCACCAAATAAGGCTCCCCTTTTTGTATACATGACCATTACATCCCCTTTTCAATCAATCGGTATAAAAAGTAAAGCCTATAGCGCCCTTACCAGTATGACAGGAAATAATCGGTGTTGTATAAGCGATGTCAACTAGTGCATCAGGTGTATGATCAAGCAGTGCTGCTTTAAGCTTTTCTGCAAGTTCTAATGCGTCTGCATGTGCAATCCCAATGGCCTGAACGGTTTTCCCTTTCACCGCCTGTACATACTGTTTTGTCAAATAGCGGACAAGAGCGGAGTAACTTCTCACATTCGCTTCTGGTGTGTATATGCCGTCTGTTAAGCTGGCAATTGGTTTAATATGAAGAAGTGAACCGATCAGCGCCTTTCCTCTTCCAATTCGTCCACCTTTCACGAGATTTTCTAATGTATCGATTGTGACAAATAGCTTTGTTTTAAGACGAATTTTGTCCATTTCTTTGAGGATGTCATCACGGCTTGCCCCTTTTTTTGCAAGCTCTGCTGCTTTGGTGACTTGAAACCCTAAACCATAGGAAATAAAATTCGAATCGATGACAGTGATATTTCCGTCTACCATTTTAGAAGCGCTTTCAGCAGTTTGAACCGTACCACTCATCCCACCAGTTAAATGGATACTAATGACTTCGCTTCCATCTGCCGTCAGTTTTTCATATAATTCGACGAATTGACCGATCGCAGGTTGAGACGTTTTCGGCAGTTCCTCAGCGGCCTCCATTTTTTCAATAAATTCATCTGGCTGTATGTTCACTCGGTCAATATAATCAACCCCAGAAATGGAGATATTGAGCGGAATGACATGAATGGAAAGATCATTGATTTTTTCTTGCGGAAGGTCCACAGTTGAATCTGTTACAATTTTAATTTGTTTCACTATCGTCTCATCCTTGCTGTCTTAGTCTTTACATATGATATTACCTTATTTCGTGCATACTTGAAAACAACTGTCAGAACGTTTTTGAAATTGTCACATTTTCTTCTTTTCATGTAAAAAATCCTTGCCAAGATGGGTAGCCGCTATTTGAAAATGGCCGCTCACTCTCTTTGGCAAAGATTCCAATTTACGCATTGTGTTTTAGTGTAGGCTCTTGGTAGATCTGTTCATATGTGCTCCACTTGACGTTACGTTTCACATCCTCCCTGAAAGAGTACACATGCCTCTTTCCCTTAGATACATAGACTTTTTTCAAGAAAGCTTCAAGTCTAAAGGTGAGCATGAAACCATAGGATTCATCTCCCTTTAAAACAGGGACTTCTGTTACCTTGATCTGAGCTCCATCCATCCGTCTAAAACATATTGTTTTGAGCAGCACAAACGATCAATCCTCTTTTCCAATTATCTGTTAAGCCTAAATAAATAGGTGGAATAAATCTTGATCTTTATTCACTTCAACATAGTGGAAGCCTTTTTTATTCATTCGGTCAATCAGCGCTGCATAGTCATCTCTTTCTTTCAATTCGATCCCAACAAGCGCTGGTCCTTTGCTTCGGTTATTCTTTTTCGTATATTCAAAGCGTGAGATATCATCATTTGGCCCTAACACTTCATCTAAAAATTCCCTGAGAGCACCTGCTCTTTGCGGAAAATTAACGATGAAATAATGCTGGAGTCCTTCATAAATCATGGAGCGTTCCTTGATTTCTTGCATTCGGCCAATGTCATTATTGCCTCCACTGACAATACAAACGACATTTTTCCCTTTAATCTCCTCACGATGTGCATCTAAAGCCGCGATCGGTAACGCACCCGCTGGCTCAGCTACAATGGCACATTGATTATACAGCTCTAAAATGGTTGTACATACTTTTCCTTCTGGTACAAGACTAATCTTATCGACAACAGACTGAAGCGATGTAAACGTCTTTTCGCCAATCCGCTGAACCGCTGCTCCATCTACAAACTTATCTATTGAATCAAGTGTGACAACCTCCCCTTTCTCGTGGGAAGCATGAAGTGAGGCAGCACCAAGCGGCTCGACTGCAATAATTTCTGTTTCTGGTGCGATATTTTTCATATACGTGCCAACGCCAGATAACAAACCTCCGCCCCCAACACTTGCAAATAAAAAGTGAGGCTCCACTTCGATATCATTTAATATTTCTACAGCAGTTGTTCCTTGTCCTGCCATGACATCTAAATCATCAAATGGATGGATAAATTCCCGCTTTTCCTTATCTCCGCATTTGACTGCTTCATGATACGAATCATCAAAGGTATCTCCGGTTAAGATAATGTCAACATATTCTTTTCCGAAAAGCTCCACTTGAGATACTTTTTGCCTTGGTGTGGTAGCAGGCATAAAGATTTTCCCGTGGATACCTAAATATTTGCAAGAATAGGCAACGCCTTGTGCGTGATTTCCTGCACTGGCACAAACAATGCCGTTTTCTAGTTTTTCTTTTGGCAACTGGCTCATTTTATTAAAAGCGCCTCTTAATTTAAAAGAACGAACAACCTGCAGGTCCTCTCTTTTTAAGTAGACATTACATTCATATCGTTCAGAAAGTCGCTCATTTTTTTGAAGTGGTGTATGAATCACTACATCCTTCAAATTTTGATGGGCTTTTAAGATGTCTTTCACTTGAATTAGCGTGTTTTCTTTGAGCAACGGTTTCATGTACAAGATCCTTTCTCTTTAACCTTATTTAATTTGTCATTATAACATGAATATTCAAAAAATAAACCGATAGATCATGGATCGGAGATAAATTTCATGAACTTTTTCGTTTTTCTATACATTTGTTCTAATTGGGTGTTATAATAAAACCAATTAGAACCAAAAGAAAGGAATCGCTCGATGACCACACATCCGTTTGCTAATATATATGGAGAACACCAAGATATAAAACACGCCATTCATTTGGCAAAACAATTCACGAAAAACGATCAGCCTGTGTTGATCACAGGTGAAATTGGAACAGGCAAATCACGCTTTGCACAAGAAATGGCCCATTCATTTGCTGCGCAGGCTTCGATGAAACATATCTACTGCCCCATTGTAGATGAAGCGACTTTGCAGGAAGCATTTACTCATGCGGCAAATCATGTGCTTTATTTAGACGAAGTCAGCGCATTCAGTATTCCTATGCAGCATCAGGTCATTCGTTTTCTCGAAGATTCTCCTGCAACAAAAATCATTGCTTCTTCGTCTTTATCATTAGAGGCGATGAGCGTTTCATCCAGTTTTTTACCTGAGCTGTTTTATCGGCTCAATGTGCTTCATATCCCTCTCCCGCCCTTAGAAGATCGAAAAACAGATATTCCTATTTTAACCGCTGCTTTCTTTCAAGAACTGAACATGACGCCTGACATCGACTCAAGTGTGTGGGAAGTCTTACAGCAATATTCGTTTGAAGGGAATGTCCAGGAGCTCAAAAATATCGTTCATTATGCAGCAGCGATTCTCGAAGGGCAAACAGTTTTCTTGCATCACTTGCCACCTTTTGTATTATTACCTCAACAAACAGCTGGTAAAGGAAAAAAAGAAGAACACCAGCTCACGCTTATGGAGAAACAAGAATTTGTTTTCTTACTCGAAGCCATTAAGTCTCTAAATGAAAAAGGAGAAGCAGCCAGCAGACGTATCTTGTCTGAGTTAAGCAAACAAGGCGACATCCCGCTGACCCCTCAGCAAGTCAGGAGTCGATTAGATGATCTTGAGAAAAAAGCTTATGTGACGAAAGGGAAAGGCAGAGCTGGAACGAAGATTACACTTGAAGGTCTCTCATTTCTGAAGTCGCTTGATGGTTATATACCGGTTCAATAAAGGAGGACATCCATTGTTTACTGTAAAAGAAGAAATTGCCAACGCGATTACACATGGCATTGGCGTCATTTTATCCATTCCCGCCATTGTTTTTCTCGTTTTATTCGCTGTTCAATACGGCACTGTCACTGACATTATTAGCTTCTCGATATTTGGCGCGTCGATGCTACTGCTTTATTTAAGCTCTACTTTGCTTCATAGCATTCGGCACAAAAAAACAAAAGATGTATTTGAAATCCTTGACCACTCTGCGATTTATGTATTGATTGCTGGTACATATACGCCATTTTTGCTTGGCCCATTAAAAGGCGCACTTGGCTATACTCTTCTTGCAATCGTATGGGCTCTCGCTGCAGGCGGTATCGTCTTTAAGATCTTTTTCGTCAAACGGTTTATCATTGTATCCACCCTTGTTTATTTATTAATGGGCTGGATGATTATCATCGCAATTAAACCTCTGTACATTCAATTAACAGGAGCTGGATTCAGCCTCTTACTATTAGGCGGTATTTTGTATTCAGTCGGAACGATCTTTTATATTTGGCGGAAAATTCCCTATCATCATGCGATTTGGCACAGCTTTGTTCTCGGTGGAAGTGCATCCATGTTCTTCTGCATTCTATTTTATTGCGTCAACATCCCAGCATGATTAAAAAACCAGCATCCACATTCGGATGCTGGTTTTTTCTATGCGCGCTTTTGTGCGTAATCACTCATCTTGACCGGTGCTTTTATATGGATATCGACATTAACTGGACGAAGTCTTTTGACGATCTTCCCTGTTAAAAGACGGTCTGTGCCGCTTGTTTCAACCGGAACAAGTGAGCAGTTACATTCTTCAGCAAGCGTTTCTGCCATGACACGATACTGTTCAGAAAGCAACAGACTCTGGCCAGATAGAACTCTTTCTCTTGCTTCTTCTAATAACGCCTCATCAGATTGATTCTGCTTGATCACCGCCATCTTCTTCAACCATTGTTTTAAGATGGGATAGCGAAACAGATGCGGTTTTGCCATAAAAGCAAATGGCTTCTCTAAGTGACCAATCAGCAATGTCGTCGTCACTGGATGATGTGCTTCTGTGACATAAATAACAGGGCCATCTGGCAGCTTTTTTTGCTGATGAATGGTCATGACCGATCCTGATTGATCAATACACCCTCTGGCAAACCTTTTTGCATGCTCATGGATGAGATGCATTCGTTTCGTATAGGAAATGCGTGGATCCGTTAATTCATGATCATACAAATGCCTTATACTTTTAAAAAAGGATACAACAACATAAATCGTTAAAAACCAATAACGAAACAACCGTACTCCTCCTACTCACTTATCCTTCTTTTCTGTCATAGACGACAAATTCATAATTGTAGGGGTTCTTTTCGTCACGATGGCCTTTTTCACGTGATACAACCGTCCAATGATCTTCATCGTAATAAGGGAAGAAACGGTCGCCTTCAAATGAATGATGAATGTGCGTGATATATAGACGATCTGCGTATGGCATCATTTCCTCATACAGCTTAGACCCGCCAATGATCAATAATTCTTCCTCGGTCTTCGCAATGGTTAAAATATCATCGATTGAATGAACTACCTCGCATCCTTCAGCTTGAAAAGAAGAACTTGTGGTCAACACGATATTCCGGCGGTTAGGCAGTGCTCGTCCAATTGATTCAAACGTTTTTCTGCCCATGACAATGGTATGGCCACTTGTGACTTTTTTAAAATACGCTAAATCAGCGGGTAAATGCCAAGGCATTTGATTATCTTTGCCAATGACTCTGTCTTTTCCTGTCGCCACTATCATGGAAATCATACACTGACTTCTCCTTTAATATGCGGATGTGGATCATAGTTCTCAAGCACAAAATCATCAAACGTAAAATCAAAAATACTTTTGACATCTCTAGTGATGCGAAGCTGCGGAAGTGTGCGCTCCTCACGCTCTAACTGCATTTTGACCTGCGGAAGATGATTTTGATAAATATGAGCATCTCCTAGCGTATGAATAAACTCTCCTGGCTCAAGGTATGTCACTTTGGCAATCATCATCGTTAGTAGTGCATACGAAGCAATATTAAAAGGCACACCTAAAAAGATATCTGCCGAACGTTGATAGAGCTGGCACGATAATTTACCGTTTGATACGTAAAATTGAAACAAGCAATGACAAGGAGGCAGCGCCATCTGATCAATCTCTCCTGGATTCCACGCACTGACAATCAATCTTCTCGAATTAGGATGATTCTCAATATCATGGATCAGTCTGCTGATCTGATCTACTGTCTCTCCGTCTCCGCTCGCCCATGATCTCCACTGCGCACCATACACACGCCCTAGCTCTCCATTTTCATCTGCCCATTCATTCCAAATACGGACACCATTTTCTTGAAGATATTTGACATTTGTATCACCTTTTAAAAACCACAGTAACTCATGAATGATTGATTTCAGGTGTAATTTCTTTGTTGTTAATAAAGGAAACCCTTCCTGTAAATCAAATCTCATTTGGTAACCGAACGTGCTGATAGTGCCTGTTCCTGTTCTGTCACCTTTTTCATCCCCGTGCTGTAATACATGACGGCATAACTCTTTGTATTGTTTCATTTTTTTCATCCTTTATTTATGTTCTTGTTGTAGTTTACCTTATTTCTGCTTTTGTTGAAACCAAAAAAACATGTCTGCAAGATGAGCAGACATGTTTTTCTTTTTATGCTTGATTCACTCGATCCTGCTCTTCGTCCTTAATATCTTGGTGAGAGTGAGCTATGCGACTTGCTGCTGCGGCGGCAAGCGCAGCGACAAGGTCATCAAGGAAGGTGTGTACTTCACCAGGACGACCTTCATCTAATTCTCTAATAATACCAAATTTCTCTTTGTCTAGGTAACCGAAGTTGGTCAAACCGATTGATCCATATACATTGACAATGGAAAGCGGAATAATCTCATCAATTCCATATAGCGGTTCATCTGTTTCAACTAAATGCTGCAAAGGTTCTGGCAAAAGCTTTTTTTCTGCCAGCTGATCAAGCGCAAGTCCTGTCAAAACTGCGTGGACAATTTCCCTTTTATTCAGCACTTTTTCAACATTTTCAATGCAGACACTAAGTGGAAGATTTGGGTTGTATTTCTCTTGGAGTTTCAGCACAATGTGTGCAATATCTTCTATTTTCACTCCACGCTCGTTTAACATCTGTTTTGTAATGCGAACCATTTCGTTCATTGTATACTTTTTCAATTGGCATGACATCTCCTTCTAGTGGCTCATCCAGCTCGGCGGGGTGTTTTTATCCCAGTAAATATTACCGAGTTCATGATGCGTCTGGAATCCATCTTCTGCTGTATGGTAGTGAAAATTAAACCAATATCCGCTGTGAGGCGGCTGATCTCTCCTGACATGAAAACGAAGCAAATCTTCTCCAGTCTTTCTATTATAAATGTGGAAGATTTTTTCCCCATTTCCGCTTGAAGGTTGATCAGTTAAAACAACATCTTGAAATTTTTCGTCATCTTTGAAATTTGTTAAAAAGTCGGTTAACACTTGTTCAATTTTTGGTTGAATCTCTTCTCTATACTCGTCCTCAATGACAGGTGTGATTTTACGACCAAATTTGAGAAAGGATTGGTTTTCTGCACTTGATAGAACCTCTTGCTTATATTGCTCAAAGGGGTCTACCCGCTCTTTGTTGTCTTCTTGCGATAATTCCCAGCTGCGCGTATCATCTGATGTATCATAAACTGCTGTATAAGGTGCTTTATCAGATGAAGAAAGTTCAGATGGCTTGTCTGTCATCAAAGCCGATGGAGGAGAGATTAAACCAAAAGTCGCAATCGTAAAGAGTGCAACAAGCGTTTTTCTCATCCACATTTTCATGATATCTAATTCCTTCCATAAGTTATCATACTGCTATTCTAGCATATAATGAATTTTCAGTCATTCAATTTGGTCATTGAGTTGAGACTTTCTTTTTCATGATAAAACGTTTACAATGACAGTAACGACGACTAAAATTTGGGAGGAATGGATATGCTTGAAGGGTTTTTCATCACAGCTTCCTTGCTGACGTTATTTTATTTTGTCTATATGGAGATCACCGATTAAAAGCCCTGAAATAGGGCTTTTTTAATTGTTAAGAGTGATTAAAGTTTTGTTGATTTGTCTTCTTCTATTGAGATATATCCGTAATGGAATTGGGCGGTTTTACGTTTCATCACCTGAAATTGATAGGAATCAGTGGTAAATCGTGTGCTTTTCCAATGATCTTTTAAAACCACTCTTTTTCTAGCCACTCTCATTGCTTCTTTCACAGCGGTTTCATGGTCAAAATGATGCTCAGCTGCATGACGAAGCGGCATCATACTAGCAGACTCTTGTATGGTTTCTTCAAACATTGGGTCGAAATAGACGATATCATAGGATCGATCAGGGAGCTTCTTTAACTGCTCAATACTATCCCCGCTGATGACAGATATCCGTTTCATCGCTTCGTCTGCCTCTCTCACACCTGTTTCCCATGTGCTGAGTCCTTCTCGAACAAGCAATGCCGTCATTGGATTTTTTTCAATACCGGACACTTTTCCATTGGCTCCTGTAGCGCAGCTTGCGGTAATCGCATCAGATCCTAAGCCAAGCGTACAATCTAAAAAGGAATCGCCCGACTTTAATTGTGCTGCTTCTATTAATGGATCTTTTTCACCACGAAGGACCCGCTTCACCCTAAACATCGCTGAGCTTGGATGGAAAAAGAACTTTTCACCATTTGGCTGATACCATTCAAATCGTTCTTTCCCAACAACGAGTACATCCCCCCGCTTGATCGCAAGCTGTTTGACAGATTGTTTACGCCGCTCGATATACTCACCATGTAAGTCCTTTGCGAGGGCCTTTGCCGTTTCAATTGTTTGTTCATTTGCTCTAAAGCTTGTTGTAATGAGCATGTCGTTCCTCCATCATAATCAAGAAAAAATGCCCTGATTGGATCACAGGACATTTCAATATTTGTATTAGCAATGTTTTTCAAATGCAGATAAGACGTTCTTCATAATATCTTCCATTTCATGACCTTCAATTTCGTCACGCGGAATAAAATGAACGAGTTCATTTCCTTTTAAAAGTGCCATAGATGGAGAAGATGGCTCCTCACCTGTGAAGTATTCTCTCATTTTAGCCGTTGCTTCCCGGTCCTGACCAGCAAAGACCGTCACCATTCGATCTGGTGCTTTTTCTGCTTTCATGACAGCTTGAGTAGCAGCAGGGCGTGCTAAACCGGCAGCACATCCGCATACGGAATTGACGACAACAAATGTTGTTCCTTCTGCTTCCTGCATCGTTTTTTCTACTTCTTCTTCAGTCGTCAATTCTTGAAACCCTGCACTTGTCAGTTCTTGGCGCATTGGTACGACGAGCTGACGCATATATTCTTCATATGCCATTGACATAAAAAAGCCCCCTCTATAATCCTTATGTTGTGAATAAAGGATACTATAGAGAGAGCCAATTTTCAAATGATCAATTTCACATTAAATTTTCATGATTCCGCCTGTATTGGCTGATGTCACAAGTTTTGAGTATCTGGCAAGGTAACCTGTTTTTACTTTTGGCTCAAAGCCTTTCCAGTTTGCTTTTCTTTTTTCCCATTCTTCTTCCGGGACATCTACGCTTAAAATGCGTTTTTCGATATCAACAACGACATGATCACCATTTTCAACAAAGGCAAGCGGGCCGCCTTCTGCTGCCTCTGGAGAAACGTGTCCAATAGACAATCCGCGAGAAGCACCGGAGAATCGTCCGTCTGTAATTAAAGCAACCTTTGGACCAAGTCCCATTCCAACAATTTGTGAAGTTGGTGCAAGCATTTCAGGCATACCTGGACCGCCTTTAGGTCCTTCATAACGAATAATGACAACATGTCCTGCTTCTACTTTTCGATTAATGATTCCTTCAAGTGCTTCCTCTTGGGATTCAAATACGATCGCAGGTCCTTCATGACGTGTGATGCCGTCTTGTACACCGCCTGTTTTAATGATTGCTCCATCTGGCGCAAGGTTTCCAAATAAAACGGCTAAGCCGCCCTTTTCAGTAAATGGCTTGTCAATTGGATAAATGACGTTATAATCTTTTACCTCATGACCTGCAATGTTCTCGCCTAACGTTTTCGCTGTGACGGTCATGGTATCTAAATGAAGAGCCCCCTCTTTTTTGGACAATTCATTTAGTGCAGCGGTCACTCCGCCAGCTTCATGTAAATCTTCAATATATACATCTGAAGCTGGAGCAAGTTTAGATAAATGCGGCACACGTTCTGCGACTTCATTGATACGCTCAAGTGAATATTCAACGCCTGCTTCGTTTGCAATCGCCAATGTATGAAGAACTGTATTGGTTGAACCACCAAGTGCCATATCTAAAGCAAATGCGTTATCAATCGCTTTTTCCGTGACAATATCACGTGGTTTAATGTCTTTTTTGATCAGCTCCATCAATTGTTTTGCTGACTTCTTCGCAAATTCTCTTCGTTCTGGTGAAGTCGCCAGAATGGTTCCATTTCCAGGAAGAGCAATCCCAAGCGCCTCTGCTAGACAGTTCATTGAGTTTGCTGTAAACATACCAGAGCAAGATCCACATGTTGGACAGCCAAATTGCTCTAATTCGTTTAATTCCTCTTCATTAATTTTCCCTGATTGGTATGCGCCTACGCCTTCAAAGACAGAAGAAAGCGAAATTTTTCTGCCATCACTTGTTCTCCCAGCTTCCATCGGTCCACCACTGACAAATACAGTTGGGATATTCACACGCATGGCAGCCATCATCATACCTGGCGTGATTTTATCACAGTTAGGAATACAAACCATGCCATCAAACCAGTGTGCAGACACTACGGTCTCTACTGAATCAGCAATGATTTCACGGCTTGGCAATGAATATCTCATCCCAATATGCCCCATCGCAATACCATCATCTACCCCGATTGTATTGAATTCAAATGGAACACCGCCAGCTTCACGAATGGCTTCTTTCACAATTTTTCCGAATTCCTGAAGATGGACATGTCCTGGGACAATATCAATATAGGAATTACATACGGCAATAAACGGCTTGCCAAAATCCTCATCTTTTACCCCAGCTGCTCTTAGTAAGCTTCGGTGAGGTGCTCTGTCAATTCCTTGTTTAATCATATTACTGCGAAGTTCTGCCATCTGTTTAAAAAGCCTCCTATACTACTAGTCTTGTTGACTGTATGATTTTGAGTTCATTTTATTTTACAAATTTTCTGTTTATTTAGCCACCTATAATAGATAGTGACTGATTTCTCTGCTGAAGCAAGTGCTCAGCAAGGATTGTGTCATAAAATCTGACCTCCAATATTCTATATTGGTACTACTATATAGAGTTTTTTCTCATATTTCAACAATATTCAAAATAATTTTTCTAAAAAAATTTTTCTGCCAATAAAAAAGCCATTTTCAGAAAACAAGCTGCCTTTTATTGGCAGCCTGCTCGTCTTTCTTATGATTCTGATGCATTTTTTCTACTTTCTGTCATTTGCTTCCACACAGAGCCTTTTGCTTCTTCTCCGTGCTCAATTCGTTCGATGGCCATTTTCACTTGAAGACTGACTTCAAATTCAGGGTCCTGCTCCGCTTCTTTTAAAGCTTCTAGTGCTGTTTCGTCACCTTCTTCATAAAGGAACATGGCCGCACGCCAGCGGACAAGCTTACTTGGGTCCTTTAAGGCTTGGATCATCGCTTCAATCGCACTAGAATCACCAAGATCTGAAATACAATCTCCAGCAGTTCTTCTAACTGTCACTGTTTTATCTTCAAGCCCTTTATACAAAATAGGCAAAATGTCTGGATCTTCAATCATGCCAGCATTCACAACAGCTTGTCTGCGAATCGATGTTTTTGGGTCCTCCATCGCTTTCATTAAAACAGGTATATCTTTTTTCTCTGGCTGCATTTGCTCTAAATGAGCAAAACGTTTCTTCCAATCTTCATCGCGCAGCATCTCTTCTGTCACATCATATGCTTTTCGGTTCACTTGTTTATCTACAGCCTCTTGACCTTCCTTCACTGCCTCTGTTAAACGGGATAAACGCTCGTCGTCATATGCAGCTTGCAGCTCTTCTGTGACTTCTTGACCGATATCAGCAAATTCTCCAAAACGAACGCCATGTTCTTTCCACACACGTTCAAATACAACATTATCTGAACTGCTTCTTAGCTTTAAAATCGCTGCCTGGAAACGTTCAGGCATTCCAAATCGTTCTTCTCTTTCACCGTCTGTCAGCTTCACCTGCATCGGAATCCCATTAAACATTTGAACAAACACTTTGACTTCTCCAAATGTGTCATCACCTGACTGCAATTCTCCCTGAAGACCTTCTGTTTCTTGTCCAAAGGCTTCTCTGACTTGCTGTAAAATACCTTGCCAGTCAAATTTCGCATTGCGCTCAACCGCTAAGAAATCGGCTACATGGTAAACACCTTTTACACCTTCAATGGTTAAAATGCGCTTGATCATCTCTGGCGCTTCGTCTTTTTGATCTTTTTTGTAGTTATTGCTTTTACCGCCTGCAAGCGCTTCTGTCAAAATGACTTTCATTGTATTCGGGCTTGGCGTTGGTTCTATGGCAGTTATTTTCATCTATACATCCTCCTTACACACATAAAGACCCTACTCATCTGTAAGGCCGCATTCTTCTTTCCATGTCTTAATAAATAGACACATAAACTCATGCCGCTCATGAGCCAGCTGCTTTCCAGCACGTGTGTTCATCAAGTCTTTTAAATGAAGCAGCTTTTCTTGCATATGCAAAAGTACTGTGCCTTGGTGAGCACCCTCTGTATAGTGAGGCTCCCCTTTTGCACCTGCATATGTAAACACCCTTGCAATCCCGGTTGCACCTATTGCATCTAGCCGATCTGCATCTTGAACAATGGTCCCTTCTAATGTCACTGGTTGATGCTTCATATGCCGGTGACGAAAAGACATCGTTGTAATGATATCCATGATATAGCGAATATCTCGCATGCCCACATCCCACAAAAGGAGCTGCTGCTTGAGATCATGCGGTGAAAGCTTCCATTCACTAGACAGCTTGTCATCAATGACATCATGGACAATCGCTGCCATTTCAATGACAAAAAGCGACCCGCCCTCCTGTTGTGCAATATGGACGGCAAGCTGGCGCACACGATTGATATGAGCTTCATCGTGTCCAGTCGGTTCATTCTTTAGCTGTTTTGAAACAAAGGAGGCAGCTGCCTCCAATTGTTCTTGTTGCTTACTCGAATACATGCTTATTTCTCCAAGAGAGCGATAATGGAGCTTTCTAATTCTTTTGGTGGTGTTTTAGGAGAGAATCGTTCAGTCACTTCTCCGTTTTGGTCAACGATAAATTTTGTGAAATTCCATTTCACCGTTTTTGTACCAAGCACACCTTTCGCTTGACTCGTTAAGTATTTGAAAAGCGGATGCGCATTGTCACCATTGACATCTACTTTTGCAAACATCGGGAAGGTCACACCATAGTTTAACGAACAGAATTCTTGAATTGCTTCTTCCCCTTCTGGCTCTTGATTCATAAATTGATTGCACGGAAATCCTAAAATTTCAAGGCCCTTTTCATGATATTGATCGTATAACTCTTGTAATTGTTTAAATTGAGGGGTCAGTCCACATTTGCTCGCTGTGTTCACGATGATCAGTACTTTCCCTTTGTAATCTGCCATTGATTTTTCCTGACCGTTAATGGTCTTGACCTGAATATCATAAATTGACATCTCATAGCCTCCTAGGATTCACTTTTTCCTATCGTAACATGCTTCTTTTAGAAAATCGCTTTTTATGCTTCCTGCTAAAAGAGTCCAGTCACACTGCCGTCTTCTAATAAATTCATCTCAAGTGCCGCAGGTTTTTTAGGGAGACCTGGCATGGTCAGAATGCTTCCCGTTAGTGCAACGATAAAACCTGCTCCTACAGATGGTTTTAACTCTCGAATCGTAACGGTAAAACCTTTTGGTCTGCCGATTAAAGCCGGATCATCCGATAGTGAATATTGCGTTTTTGCCATACAAACCGGCAAATGGGCCCAGCCATTTTTTTCAATTGCAGCTAGCTGCTTTCTTGCTTTTGATGTAAGGTTGACGCCGTCTGCACCATAAACCACTTTGGCGACTTTTGACAACTTTTCTTCAATGGAATCTTGCTCCTCATATAAATAAGAAAAGCTGTTTTCATTCTTTTCAATGAGTGTCGTGAGCTCTTCGGCAAGTGCTACGCCGCCAGCTCCCCCTTCTTCCCATACATTGACCGCTTTGACTGGATGTCCATTCGTTTCGCACCAGTTTTCTATTGCTTGAATTTCTTCTTTTGTATCGGTAATAAAACGGTTCACTGCAACGATATATGGTAGACCGAAGGCTTGCACTGTTTCAATATGCTTCTCTAAATTATGTATACCTTCTAATACAGCCTGTGCATTTGCTTCCTTGAGCTCTGTTTTCTGCATTCCGCCATGCATTTTTAGCGCCCTGACAGTTGCTACAATGACAACAGCGCCTGGTTTAAAATCACCGGCTCTTGTTTTGATGTGAAGAAATTTTTCCGCGCCGAGGTCTGCACCAAATCCCGCTTCTGTTACGACGTAATCTGCTAGTTTTGCCGCCATTTTTGTGGCAATTAAACTATTGCATCCATGTGCAATATTGGCAAAAGGACCACCATGAACAAGGGCTGGAGTTCCTTCAATCGTTTGAACAAGGTTTGGTTTCAGCGCATCTTTTAAAAGCAAGGTTAATACGCCTTCATATCCTAGATTTCCAACTGTGACCGGTTCACCTTCTTGATTGTAGGCAACAACAATAGAAGAAAGACGTTTTTTCAGATCGTTTAAGTCGTCTGCTAAACAGAGGATGGCCATCATTTCGGATGCAACCGTAATATCAAATCCATCTTCTCTAGGGTACCCATTTAATTGACCGCCAAGTCCTACGACCACTTGTCTTAGAGCACGATCGTTTAAATCTAACACTCGTTTCCATACAATTCGGCGTGCGTCGATTCCAAGCTCATTTCCGTGATGGATATGATTATCAATAAAAGCAGATAAAGCGTTATGTGCAGATGTAATCGCATGAAAATCCCCTGTGAAATGAAGATTAATTTCTTCCATAGGCAACACCTGTGAATATCCGCCGCCAGCTGCACCGCCTTTAATACCCATTGTGGGACCTAGTGAAGGTTCACGCATGGCAATGATCGCTTTTTTCCCAATTTTCTCGAAGGCTTGACCGAGGCCAACTGTTACGGTGGACTTCCCCTCACCTGCTGGCGTTGGGTTGATCGAAGTCACAAGAATCACATTTCCTTCTTTTTGTTCCTTTAAACGGTCAAAAATAGTCAAAGATATTTTCGCTTTTGTGAAACCATAGCATTCTAATTCTTCGTCATGTATTTGTAATTTTGCTGCGATGTCTTGAATCGGTCTCAGCTTTGCCTTTTGGGCAATGTCAATATCTGATAAATGCTTTGTAATCATGATTAATGGCCTCCTTTTTTGACAGAAACAGCTTTCTTTTTTGCTCTATTTTTCATTGTAACATAATTGAAACATTGAAATATCGCCAGAAAGTTCCTATAATGAAGTGAAATTAGCTTTGGTTCAGGGGGTGGCGAGTTGCCTATTAACATACCAGTTCATCTGCCGGCAAAACAAATACTAGAGAGCGAAAACATTTTCGTCATGGATGAGACAAGGGCATTCAAACAAGATATCCGTCCTTTGAATATCGTGATCTTAAACTTAATGCCCAAAAAAATACAAACTGAAACGCAGCTGCTGAGAATGCTCGGAAATTCTCCGTTGCAAGTGTATTTTACATTTTTGATTCCAAGTACACATACACCGAAGAATACATCGAGAGAGCATCTAGATGAATTTTATACGACCTTTGAATCGATTCGCCATAAAAAATTTGATGGCATGGTCATTACAGGTGCACCAATTGAGCATTTAGCTTTCGAAGAAGTTTCCTATTGGAAAGAACTGCAGGACATTTTGGACTGGAGTAAAACGAATGTGACGTCTACTCTCCATATATGCTGGGGGGCACAGGCAGGTCTATATCATCATTATGGCATTGAAAAAATCAAGCTTCCAGAGAAAAAATTCGGTGTCTTTGAGCATCTTGTCAAAAAGAAAAAAGAAAGATTAGTAAGAGGTTTCGATGAAGTATACTATGTCCCACATTCTAGGCATACAGATATTAATACAGAACAATTAAAAAACACGCCGAATCTAAAAGTATTGAGCACGTCTGAGGAAGCTGGTGTTTGTTTAATTGTTTCAGATGATGATAAACAAGTATTTTTAACTGGACATCCTGAATACGATACAGATACATTGAAGCAGGAATATGAAAGAGATTTGTTGAAACATGATACAGTCAAAAAACCCGTCCACTATTTCATAGAAGATGGAGACACATTAGTTCCAGTGAACCGCTGGAAAGCCCATGCTACTTTGCTGTTTATGAATTGGCTTAATTACTATGTTTATCAAGAAACACCATATGTGTGGGAATAAAATAGACTGTAGTCTGATGATAAATGCTTAAAATGTGTTAAAATACAAATGGCTCTGTCTTCCATTATCAATTTAGTCTGTTTGTTTTTTAAAATTAGTTTAATTCTTTCGTAACGAATGATATGCTCTCGCTGTTTATATGTTATCTTTATGTATATGTAGACCTATGAGATTTATAGTTTTCGTACGAAGTTTTGTTGTTGTTGATTACATTTGAGGTGAATATTCTTGAATACCAATAAAAAAATATTAATCTTGACCGCAAATTATGGAAATGGACATATGCAGGTTGCAAAAACACTGTATGATGAATGCAAATCCCAAGGGTTTGAACATGTGATAGTTTCTAATTTGTATCAAGAATCAAATCCCATTGTGTCTGAAGTGACTCAATATTTATATTTAAAGAGCTTCTCCATTGGGAAACAATTTTATCGCTTGTTTTATTACGGTGTAGATAAAATTTACAATAAACGCAAATTTAACATTTATTTAAAGATGGGAAATAAGCGTCTTGATGAATTAATTCAATTACACAATCCGGATATCATCATCATTACATTCCCGATGATTGTTGTACCTGAATACCGAAACAAAACAGGTAAAGTCATTCCAACATTTAATGTGATGACAGACTTTTGTCTTCATAAAATTTGGGTACATGAAAACATTGACCGATACTATGTTGCAACCGATTATGTGAAACAAAAGCTAGTAGAAATCGGCACACATCCAAGCGATGTCAAGGTAACAGGCATTCCGATTAGACCACAATTTGAAGTAGACGTGCCTAAATCGATCATCTATAAAAAATATGGATTATCATCAGACAAAAAAGTCCTTCTCATTATGGCGGGTGCCCATGGTGTACTAAAAAATGTGAAGGAACTGTGTGAAGCACTACTTCTTGACAGTGAAGTACAAATTGTTGTTGTGTGCGGTAAGAATGCAGCGCTGAAGCAATCGCTTAGCGAACTTGAACAAGCACACCCAAATCAATTGAAGGCGCTTGGATATGTGGAACAAATTGATGAATTGTTCAGAGTAACGGACTGTATGATTACAAAACCGGGCGGAATTACATTAACAGAAGCAACAGCAATTGGTGTCCCAGTTATTCTTTACAAACCTGTTCCAGGACAAGAAAAAGAAAATGCTCTTTTCTTTGAAGATTACGGCGCTGCCATTGTCATCAACAGACACGAAGACATTTTAGAATCTGTCACCAACTTGCTGCAAGACGAAGAAAAATTAGAATCCATGAAACAAAACATCAAAAAATTACACTTAAAACAGTCTTCTCAAACCATTTTAGAAGATATCGTCGAACAATCAGATCTGATCATGAGCAACAAATCGTATGCTCAAGCATTATCATAAAAAGGTGCCCGTCATTGACGGACACCTTTTTTCTTTTAACCTTGATTTCCATTCGTTGTATATACTTCTTCAAACGGCTGAACAACAACAAAGCCACTTCCGCTAAACTTCATTTGAATGGACTCTCCGCTTCCCCTGCCAATAAACGTTTTGAACGATACATCTGTCACAAATTCAGTCTGCAAATCTCCTGACCATGCGACCGTCGCATTCGGATCTGTATAAACAGAATCACCTGGCTGAACAATCAGCGTCAGCGGTTCGTAATGACTTGTGATTGCCACAAGACCTGGTCCTTCAAGTTTGACATTAAATAATCCGCCTGCAAGCATGCCAGACACCTTTTTCATTAATTTAATATCCCACCGAACTGACGGTTCAAATGCGAGCAGGTCGTTTCCATTAACGAAAATAGACTCCCCTTGAGCCAATCGAAGAATCGAGATTTTTTTCCCTTGGTCTGCTACATATAATTTCCCATCACCTGTGGCCTTCATCAAAGAGGTTCCTTCTCCTGATAACATTTTTTTGAACATCTTTGACACACCGTGTTCAAATACACCTTCACGTTCAAACTTTATTTTCCCGCGATACGAAACCATGGAGCCTGTCTTTGCCCAAATGGTATCTGTTAAATTAATTTCTAACAATCTTGATGTTTCAAGTTCGAAGACCCCTTCCCCTTTGTCTTCTTGCTGCGTATTCTGAACAAACTCCTCAATTGTGTAACGATTCATGACGCACCTCTTTCTGTATTTTTACTATATACGGACAAGTTATACATTAGGTTTCATGAGATTAGGACGTTTTATAGATAAATGTCATTCACTAAAAAAACAAAAAAATCAAACATTCTGCTCAAAATTTGGCTTGCCTGCTTGACGCTTTACTTTTGATGGTGTATAGTGGAACCATCATTTAACAACTGCTTAAGTCGTTAGGTGATGAAAAATTTTTTTTAGTATGCCAAAAGGTGTGCTACAGTACTAGGAGGAAAAAGCAATATGCAAAACGGTAAAGTAAAATGGTTCAATAATGAAAAAGGTTTCGGCTTCATTGAAGTTGAAGGCGGAGACGACGTATTCGTTCACTTCACAGCTATCGAAGGTGACGGTTACAAATCTCTAGAAGAAGGACAAGAAGTTTCTTTTGAAATCGTTGAAGGTAATCGTGGACCTCAAGCTGCAAACGTAACAAAAATCTAATCAACTCAATCAATGATGAAACGACAAAATAAAGAGAGGCGTATGCCTCTCTTATTTGATTTTCAGCTGAATTTCAATCGCTAAAATATTTTGCTTTAATCTTTGTTCAATTTCAGAGATATCTTTTTCGAGAAAAGGTCTTCCCTTCTTTGCTACATCTACCAGTTGCTCTAGATCACTGTACACCTCTTGAAATGTCCGATGTAATACCGTTTCAAAATCCTTATTATCCATGCCGGCCTTCCCCTTTTCCTCTATTATCCGTCACTTAGTCAAAAAGTAACTCAACCAAAACTTTCTATAGTTATATCGGCTCATTTTTCAGAATATGTTCTTTTTTTACACATTCTATTCGTTTTTTTTCGTGAGCGTATGATACATCTAGAGGAAAACCGGAGTGTACGCTTATTTTTTGAGTAATTCATTCCCGTATTGTTTGATCTTCTCTCCTACCGTGCATTGCTGTATACAAAAGGAGTGCGCGTATTTTTTGCCAAATTCTTTGCGAAAGTGCTTCTTAATCAAGCAATCTGAACAATACGTGTCTTGAAGATCTGTTAATTCTTTTACTGCTGTTTTTTTATCCACTTTATTCAGCTCCGTCTGCTTCTAATTTCAACTTACTTTCGATGGGGACGTCTGCAAGTATCTGTCTGGCAAGCTGATCTGCTTCTGCATTTTGTTTACGATCGATGACTTCATATGTTGGCGTGAGCTTCAGCTCTTTGATCGCAGCCTCAATTCGGTCGAGCCATTTGTTATGTATATCATCATAACAAGGCCATTCCCCTTTGAGCTGATTCATCACAACAAGAGAATCTCCTCTAATCGTAACAGAGTTTCTGCTGGCTCCCAGTTCTTTTAAAGCTTTTACCGCTTCAAATAAAGCCGCATACTCTGCCTCATTGTTCGTGGTGCTCTGAAAAGGCTGATTCTTCCTTAACCGGTATGCATCCTGTCCGAGCTGATAATACACGACAATTCCAAGCCCAGCATCACCTGTTTCTTTGCGAAAACTCGCATCAAAATAGACCTGAAGCTGATCGGGTTCAAGCCTAAGTTCTTCGTTTAGCTTTTCAAGTTCTTTCATCGACCACATCGCACCCTTTTCATCTTCAAATGATAGAAGTGACTGCGGTTCTTTTTTGTCTATATGTTTTGCTAAAAGCAAGGCTTCTTTGAGCTCCATCCAATCTTCTTGGAAAAAAGCAATGGACCCAATCGATTTCACTTTCATTGTATAGTGTGCTCTTAGTTTCATTGATCACATCGCCTTCCCGTACTTTTAAGGTAAACGTTCGTTATGCTATAATCAAAAAGTTACATTTTACATTTAGAAAGGAAGTTCATGTCACTTGTTTAATGAAGGTATTTGGATCTTATTTGCGATCATTAATTTTATCATTGTTCTTCTATTTTATAAAGGATTTGGCAAGATGGGGCTTTTCGTCTGGATTGGTTTTGCAACAGTTGCTGCCAATTTACAAGTGGTCAAAACCGTTGAATTATTTGGCTTAACGGCAACACTTGGCAACATTTTATACGGCAGTGTGTTCTTTGCAACGGACGTCCTAAATGAAAAATATGGACAAACCGAAGCGAAAAAAGCTGTCTGGATTGGCTTTGCCACCCTTTTAACATTAACTGTTGTCATGCAGGAGGCTTTGCTTTTCCATCCCGCTCCATCTGACATTTCCCAATCATCATTAGAAACGATATTTGGCTTTATGCCAAGGGTCGCTCTTGGTAGTCTTGCTGCTTATATCATCAGTCAAATGTTAGATGTTTATGTATATTCGTTTATTCGCCGGATATTTCCTTCAGACGGTGCGCTCTGGCTGCGAAATGCGGGGAGTACAATGATTAGCCAGCTGCTTGATACACTCGTTTTCACAACCATTGCCTTTCTTGGTACCTACCCATTCCATATATGGATCGAAATTTTCATCACGACTTATGTGATTAAATTTATCGTCGCTGCCATTGGCACACCTTATGCCTATGCGGCGAAAAAAATGGTTCCGATTGATGAAAGGGGGAATTAAATTGCCAGCTGAAATATATATTGACGGTGCTAGTGCCGGAAACCCAGGTCCATCTGGCATCGGCATTTTCTTGAAATATGACGGAAAAGCTGAGTCTTTCTCCATTCCTCTTGGCATCATGAGCAATCATGAAGCAGAGTTTTCTGCGCTCATTGAAGGCATGAAAATATGCGTAGAAAAAGGATTACGGACCGTTTCATTCCGCACAGATTCACAAGTAGTGGATCGTGCAGCCAATGCAGGATTTGCTAAAAATCCATCTTTTCGTCATTTTATCGAAGAAATGCTGCAGCTTCAAAGCGAATTTGATTTATTTTTCATTAAGTGGATTCCGAGCAAGGAAAATCAAGTGGCTGATCAGCTCGCTAGAAAAGCGATTCACCTTTCAAAAGGATGAATCGCTTTTCTTTTGGTTATGCTAATGTGTGAGGTGATACGAATTGGATAAAGAGAACAGAGGCCGTGTCACAAACGGAACGACTCCTCAAGGTGATGCGCAGACAAAAGATAAACAGCCAATATCGCAATTAGAAAATAAGGCGAAAAAAAGCAACACAAAGGGCTAATACATGTAGCCCTTTGTTTCTTTTCTACGTAAGAACAACCTTAACTGATTCCTAATTGACTTAAGCGGTTAACCATTGGTTCGATCCCTTTAATTTGATGCAAGCGCAGCATCGCGGCTACCCGTTCTGGATTGATGTTCATTTTTGTTTGATCAATCGGACAGCTGAGTGGTACATCACATTTAATTTCTGCCAGTATACGAGAAAGCTTCAGATCTTCTAAACCTGCTTGCATTTTCTTTTGCTGAGCTGCCGTTAATGCATGAACATTTTCTAACAGTCGATCAATCGTTTCATACGTTTGAATAAATTTCAATGCTGTTTTTTCGCCGATTCCTTTTACACCAGGGTAATTATCGCTAGAATCACCCATCAGCGCTTTCATATCAATCAGCGCCTTTGGAGAAATGCCCATTTCCTCTTCAAAAATGGCTTTTGTATAATGCTTATAATTCCCGATGCCTTTTTGCATTAAAGCCACGGTCACTTGTTCATTCAAGATCTGCAGCAAATCTTTATCTCCTGTTAAGACGGTCACATGTGCTTCGTTTTGATAGATTGATGCAAGCGTTCCAATACAATCATCTGCTTCAAAACCTTTCACACCAATGTTCATGATCCCCAGTTCTTCTGTCGCCTCTTTTGCTAAATCAAACTGCGGGATAAGCTCAACAGGCGCCTCACCTCGATTGGCTTTATAATCTTGAAATAATTCGTTCCGGTATGTCTGGCTTCCCATATCCCAGCAGCAAACTATATGAGTCGGCTCAAATGTTTGGACAGCTGTTAACAAATGCTTCAAATAACCATTCACTCCATTTGTCGGTACACCACGATCATTTATCATAAAATTGCGATGGACAGCCGTCGCATAAAACGACCTAAAAAGAAGTGCCATTCCATCTACAAGTAAGACGTGTTTATTCATTCATCTAAACTCCCTTTTTATAAACAATACTCCTATTCTATCATAGAACATCGAAACGAACATAAAAAAGGCGCCTTCTTCTTTTGATAAAGAAGAGGCAGCCCGATTACTTTTTACCATATTGCATTTTTTTCGTTTCCGCTTCTGCGTAGGATGGCATGTCTTTTTCCTTCGGCATGCGCTCCTCCTGCTGCTTTACGTTTTGCTTTTTTGCCATGATCATTCCCCTTTCTGGTTCATTTGTTAAGATGACCAAAAATGAGAAAATTACTCTTTACTTCTGTTTACGCTGGGTGTATTCCTCCACCATCTCAATCGTCACGTGTTTACGAAGCGGAACAATTCCGCCTCGGGCAAGCTCATTCATTTTAGACGTAATGGCGTTGATCTCATCTGTTGAAAATGGTTCATTGTGTTCACATTTTTTCACAGCCGATTCAATCGCCTGCTCTCTTTTTTGTTCAAGTGCAAGAAAAGATTGGATATGGGCATGTTGTTTCTGTGAATGTGCAGAAATTTCTTCGTGTACGCTCGTCATCGTCTATCAGCTGCTTTCTTTTTTATATAGTCTATCATGAATCATATCGTTTTCAACTGGTTCTTCCATTCATTTGTTTGTTCATAAACTTGTTCAATGACCGCCTGTTTTTCAGCATCTGTTGTAAGGCTCGTCATAAATGTCTGTTTTTGCTCATTGAGCTGTTGGAGAGCATCTTGTTCGTACCTTTCCGTATAGGTCTTCACTAGCTTTTCATATCTGCTCAGCAACTCTTCTTTTTCGTTATCTGCCCAACGTGTTGTCATTTGATGTAGAACATCTCGAATGGCTTCAATAAACGTAGCCTTTTCATTTTGTTCAAAGAAGGCTTTCGCTGATTTTTGTTTCTTTAAAAGCGGCTCAAATGGTGCAATCTCTGCTTCGACTTCAATTTGTTTTAGCTCAGCGTTTTTCTCCTCAGGGGCTGATAGGCTGAGAGAAAAGTAAGGATCTTCCGCACATGCAGCCTGCATCCCTTTTTCCCACTCCTCCTGGAAATAATGGTGGATAAACGATTCCATTCGGATATCAAGCGCCTTGAGCTCCTGCACAAATTCAAATTCATACTCCTTTAACGCTTTCTCAAGTGCCTTTTTTAGCTGCTGACCAAAATTCCCTTGAGATATGCCAGGATAAAAGGCCGACTTTAACAGATCATTCGCAAATAATGAAAGCCGCTGTACAATATGATAAAGCTGTTCATGCACGTCTTTTTTTACGCTTTCGGTCACTAGCTTAGACCGTTTCACATCTTGCATTTTTTCGAGAATGGCTTCATAGGATGTCTTGATGTTTTTCTTTTCAGCTTCTTTCTCATCTTCTGATTGATGCAAGGTCGCACGTAGTCTATCGACCGTTGTACATAATGTATTAGCTTCAAAATGCAAAAGTTCAATGGCATCTTTCGTTAATTCTTCCTCAATAAAATAGTCGAGCTGTTTTCTCAGTGTTGCATATTGATTATAAGATGTCGGCTCTTTCCCCTCGATCTCTTCCTTACTAGACACATGATGCAGGTTGGGATTGCGGATGCCTTCTTTTGTAAGCTCGCTTCGTACATAGTCAAATACGGTTTCAAGCTCTGCTTGATCCTTAGCCAAATCAGCTGCATTGATGATAAAGAACATTTTATCCATGCTAAAGGAATCTTTTACGAGTCCAAGCTTCCGTAAAAATGAGCGATCAGCTTTTGAGAAAGAATGCTGATAATACGTTAAATAAAGAAGGGCGTCTGCATCCTTCATATACTGGAAGGCGATTTCTGTATGACGCTTATTCATACTGCTTGCACCTGGTGTATCGACAATCGTCAGCCCTTTATCTGTCAGAGGTGTACTTAAATACACCGTCACTTCCTTCACCACACAAGAAACAGATTCTTCCGCTACATAAGGCTTTAATTCTTGAAGTGTGACATGTAAATTGGTTTGGTTGTCAATGTCATCATGAAACTTGGCATAGGCTTGTAGAAAATGTTCTACAATGATTCGGTGATCCTGTTCGAGCTGCCGTTTTTTCAGTACTCTTTCCAGCTTTGCCTTAAACGAATCTCCTTTTTCTGTTGTGATCGAAAATCCAAGAATCTGATCGAGTTCCTCTAGAATGTCCTGCTTGGTTTTAAACACCACTTTGACACTTTCATGAGGATGATCTTCCGTAGGTCGTGTCAGTTTGTTAATTGTTGCAGTTGTTGGCGTAGGAGATGATGGTAACACCTTCCGTCCAACAAGCGCATTGGCAAAAGAAGATTTTCCAGAACTAAAAGCGCCAAATAAAGCGAGTGTAAATTCTTTTGCTTGCAGCCGTTCTGTTCGTTTTTCAAAGGAATCTCTTTGAGACTTTAGAATATCTAAAGGCGATAAAATGCGGGAAAGCTCTTTAAATTGTGCAATCGATTGTGCTGTTGTTAAATGCTGCGATTGGCGGTATTGATCACGCTCTGTCCGTTCAGTAGCTTGATCGCTCTCTTCAACATGAATTGATGCGCGATTCTTCTCCAGCTGGTCGTGCTGCATCCATTGCTTTTTCGCATAAAACCAGTCGCCTGGGATATGCTCATCCGTTCCGTTTTGCCAAATATCCCATAAATGCTGAATATCTAGTCTTATTTTTTCATTTTTTTCGTTGTACCCCTCAAGCCTCTGAAGCTCTTGTTTCGCTTGTTTCCATTTTTCCTCTTGCTTCTCTTGTTCATTCTTGAGCTGGTCTTTCAAGGTCTCAATCATCTGTTCAATCAATTGAAGCGCTTGCTGTTTTGCCTGTCTTTTCAATGCTTCACCAGCATCTTTTGCATATTGAAGAACGTATTCGTTAGAAAAAGTTGCCCCTTGGTGAATGACCTTTTCAAGCAGGGATTCTTCAATAGGTGTCTCAAATGCCATGGCTTTGTCTAATAACGCTTCCCCAAGCTGATGCTGTTTTATTTCTTTTTTGAAGAACTCGGCAATGTGCCAGTCAACTTCCGCTTTCATTCTCTTTTTTACATCTGCTAAGAAATCACTTGCCCGCTTTTCCTTTTCCTGCTCGGTTTTATTTTTGGCAAAAAGTAAACCCACTTTAAAGCCAGGTGCTTTCGATTCGATATAGTCACTTGCAAGCTCTCGCATCTTAAATGGCGTGAGGTTTGCATTTTTTAAGATGTTCTCTACTTCAGAAGACACTTCATCTTCTACTTGCTTTGCACCATTTTCAATAAATCGGCGTTTCTCTTCTAGTTCTTTCACTTCATTCCTTTTTTCTTGAAGCTGCGCGTCAAGGTCCTCTTCATGCAGTTCTTCTTTTAACGAGTCAATATGTTCTTTTAAAACATGTTCAATTTTCTGCTCTGTATAGGCTCGAAGCGATGCTTTAGGCATGGTTTGTAATTCTTGTAGTTTCTTCACTAAACGGATCATTTCGTTTTTTGGGTGTGCCTCATCCGTCACAGAAGTAAAATATAGATGTTCTTCTTCAATGCCTTCTTTTAAAAGCATCTCAACGACTTGTTTTTTGTAGTCTTCAAAAGTTGTCTCTTGTTCATCATGCCGATCCACTTGATTGACGATGAAATAAAGATTAGGCACTTTCTCTTTAATCGAGCGAATGAAGCGAATGTTTTCTTCAGAATGGACATGGTTATAATGAACGACATAAAAAAGAGCATCCGCTTGATGAAGAATAGAAGCAGCGGATAAAAAGTGCGCATGATCCGTTGAATCAATTCCCGGTGTATCGATGAGTGCCACTTTTTCTTCAAGTCCACTATAATCACCGCTAATTTCCACCATCTCAATCTGTTCCCCATCTTTACAAAAACGCTGCACCGCTTCTTTATCATAAGAACCGCTCATTTTTGCAAAACGTCCATCAGACGTATGGAGCTGAACTTCACTGACCCCTTTTCTGACAACAACCAAGTTTGCACTCGTTGGAATTGGGCTTGTGGGCAGGATGTGATCATGAAGAAGATGATTCACTAGTGATGACTTACCAGCAGAATAGTGGCCGGTAAATGCGATATACACTTCTTCTTCAGCTTCCTTTTTCATAATAGATGCAAGTTTGGCTGCGCGCTCGTGATCACCCCTTTTCAGAAGGCTTTGATATAAAGCACCTGTAGTTTGAACGAGCGAATCTCGAATAGACAAGTCTTTCATGACGATAAACCCCTTTGTTTTTAGAAAAGTCAGTTATGTATGTGTACCATTTTACACAAAATAAAGAGATTTTTCTTCTGATCTGAGGAAATAAAAAAATCTGCTGCCCGATCAGTCGCAATGGACTGCAATCAGGAAGCAGATTTTTTTGAAACACCTTTTAATACGAAGCCAATCAATAAGCTGTATACACAGACCGTACCGAGTAAGAAAATCATTGTCATGTGATCACCGTCCATCCTTCATGATTGAGAATGTTTATCATTAATGAAAGTGTAGCACAATTGATAATGATTTTCAATATTAATTTAGTAAATACTGATTCAGTGCTTTTTCTTCTGTTTGTATTCTGACCATCATCATCCATCCATTTAAACACGTAAACAAAATAGCAGTAATAAATGCGTTAAATAGCAGCGGAATGAACATCAGTTCAATCGCCACCACCACATAGTTAGGATGCTTTAACCAGCGATACGGCCCCTTTTTCACAATCATCGCATTTGGAACGACTAAGATTTTTGTATTCCAAAACGTCCCAAGTGAACATAGTGCCCAGTACCGAATCACCTGGGTCGCAAGCAGAAACACAAGCAGCAATAGGAAAAAACGAGACGGTTGACGATGCAGGAGCCATGTCTCTCCAATAAGCGAGAGGAAAAAAGCTGCATGCATAGCGACCATATAAGGATAATGGCTTGCACCAAATTCAATTGCTCCGATCGCCTTCACCTTCTTTTCATTTCTTTTCGCCACAAGCACTTCAATGAGGCGCTGACAAATGAAAATGCCAATCACTATCCAGAAAATCATCACGAGAGCCCCTCCCATTTCATGAGCAATAATTCTGACGAAAAGCCTGGACCAAGTGCTCCGCAAAGGCCCACCTGTCCTGCATCTAGTGACTGATGTTCAAGAAAATGCTTCATGACATATAAAACGGTGGCAGAAGACATGTTTCCATGCTGTTTCAGAACCTCTTTTGAAGAAAATAGCTGATGCTCTTGTAAAGATAGGCTTTCAAGATAGGCATCAATCACTTTTTTTCCTCCAGGGTGAGCAAGAAAAACGGATACATCCTCTGTTGAAAACCCTAGCTGATGTAAAAATTGATCCACTTGCTCTTTTAACCACCCAGAAATGATGGACGGAATGTCACGTGAGAAGATGACCCGAAATCCGTCGGCGGTAAAATCCCATCCCATCACATCTTCAGAATCTTTCATGGTCACTGACTGCGTGCCAAGCACTTTAGGTACTGTTTTTAACCGCGTATACTTAGAGGCAGCCTTTTCTCCAGTTAAAAGAACGGCCGCAGTCCCGTCACCGAACAGCGAGGTTCCAATTAAATTGCTTTTTGATTGATCTTGCGGCTGAAAAGTGAGGCTGCAAAGCTCGCAGGCAACAACGAGCACTTTCGCTTCTGGATACGCCCTGATGTATTCATAAGCTCGGGATAAGCCTGCCGCCCCGCCCCCGCATCCTAACCCCCAAATTGGCACTCGTTTCGTATAAGGAGAAAATGAAAGAACATTCATCAGCTTTGCATCAAGACTTGGCGTTGATAACCCTGTACTGGAGATGAAAAACAAAGCATCAATCTCATCAAAAGGAACTGGCATTGTAAGAAACGCTGTTTCATGCAGACAGTGAAAAACGGCTTCCTTCGCATGAGCCAATGCTTTTTCGACATAGAGATTATTTTTCTCTTCAAAAGAGTGATGTTCTTGATACCAATCAATAGGCTGGACAAACTGCCTGCTCTCTATTTCGCCATTATTAAAAGCTTTTAATAGCCGATCAATATCTTTAAACGATTGTTTAAATTGAGACCTTGCAAATTGAGCAGCTGCTTGCTGATCCACATGATGTTTTGGCAGACTTGTTCCAACTGAAAGAATGTACGCCATCGGCTTCACCTCTTTTTTCGGTTAATATCCCCAATCAAAAAAAGGATATACATGCCAAAACGACACAATTCAGTCAAAATATTTTCCTCCGTCTAACTTTTTGTCTTGACGACAATTGATAAATATTGGATAATATAGGTGAAAACATGATGTAGTTTTCCTCCTTCACAGGTTCGTTCCAAGCCAAGCGAACCTGCTTTTTTTATGCAATTTATGTTCAAAAATAATGGTGATTTAATGAAAAAAAAGAACTCCGTTAATTGGGAGTTCCTCTGTGAATGACCTCTCTTATGAACATCTAAAGAGCAAACCCTCACCTAAATCTTTTCGAGGATTGACTTAATAAAAGCAGTTTTTTCATGTGCGTATTTGTGTTTGTCATTTCCATGTAATCTTGATAATTTAAGTTTAAGCTGTTGGTACTCACTTCTAGCTTGCTCATTATTTCTCAAGTAATCTCTGAAATTTAACTGTTCAAGTAAATACTTATTATGTCTTTGGTACATATGGATTTGATGTGTTCGTGGTTCTCCTTTATTAAAGTAGTGTCTTTCAGGTAATACGTCTGTTCCTTTATATGAGTAACCGAGTGCTTCCAACGCTATTACACATTTTTCACCATCAAAAAAATGTTCTATTTCAATTGCAATATCAATAATTGGCTTAGCGCTTAAACCTTTTACTGCTGTACTTCCAATATGGTGTACATTGATTGTGTATGGACCAATATCAGCTATTATCTGGCGCTTTTCTTTTTCATATTCGTTTTTCCACTCCATAGACCAAGGCACTAAAAAAACTTCCCCTCTTGGTAATCCTAACATTTACTTATCCCACCTTTTATTAACACCCATTTGGAGAATGTTAATAAACCAACTTTATCATAAGTCCCATATGGAGAGAGCGGATAGATTTCAACAATCATCCTATTCGTTTAGATCTATTTCTTGGTTGATGTCATTCAAAACGATTCTTAACCATTCACTCTCATCTTATTTTATATCTAAAGAACAAAAATCCCTTCAACCGATTATTAATAGAGTTATTTAACATAGCTTTATGCAAAAAAACACCTCTCAAATGAGAAGAACCGTAGACAAACCCCACCTTTCATTTAAACATGAATGGATCACCTTTTTTTCTGATCAACACAAATAAATAACCATAAAATGCTAATTTATTTGATGATTATATATGAAAAGGGGGTTTTTTCCTGTATACTTAATCAATATGAACACCATGAAAAACAGTGAAAAAAGACAGAATCTACTTCATGATTCGGCACAAAATTTAATTGATTGGAGTGATTGTCATGAAAAAGGTGTCCAAAAAACAGACACCCTACAACACGATATTTCTCTCGAAGATAATTGGTTTAGTGCTTCTTACACTGTTTCTCGTTTTTATCTGGGATATGTCTAAACCCCATTTGCAGGCGACAAATGGGCAAGCAAAAATTGTTACTAGCAGTGACTTCCGAGACACAAGTATCAGTCTGAAAGCAAAAGATCATTCTACAAGAACATTGGATCAACAATTTAGGACCAATCCAAACCAACAGACAACGAATAAAACGGTCTTTTTAACATTTGATGATGGCCCTTCTGCTACATCAAATCAGCTGTTAAATGTCTTAAAAGCACATCAAGTGAAGGCGACATTCTTCATGCTTGGACCGCAAATCCAAGCTCACCAAGCAGCTGTGAAAAGACTTTATCAAGAAGGACATCAATTAGGGCTTCATGGCATGACGCATGATATAAACCGCTTTTACCAGAACAGTGAGTCTCCCGCAAATGAAATGAAAGAAGCTCAGCTCATTCTTGCTTCTGTTACAGGCGTTTACACCCGTCTTGTGAGAACACCTTATGGCAGTGTTCCAAATTTAACATATGATCAAAAAATACGTTTAAACCAAAATGGCTTTATTTACTGGGATTGGACGATTGATAGCCTTGACTGGAGATATAAAAACTCACAATATGTTCCAGAGGTATTGAATCAACTGCAAATGTTTGAGAAAAATAAACCATGGGAACCAAAAGTTATTTTAATGCATGATCAACCCTCTACCACGAACTATTTAGATAACCTGATTACACAACTAAAAGCAAGGGGCTATACTTTTGCAGTCATTAACGAAACAATGCCGCCGGTACAACATTAATAGCACTAATCACAACAAGCCCGTATCCAAAGGATGCGGGCTTTCAGCTCTCCAAGAGAAGTGATTACATAACAGATTGCTTAGGTTCTTCCATTAGCTCCTGCTCTGTTTCTTTTTTAAAAGGAATCATGTGATAAATAATATGAAGCAAAATAGCGGTAAAGCTTCCGGCGACAATTCCGTTACTTGTTAACAATTTAATCGATTCTGGCAAATGCTCAAACATTTGCGGTACAACCGTTACTCCTAGCCCGATGCCAACTGAGCATGCGACAATGAGCAAGTTTTCTTGTTTTGCAAAATCGACGCGCGAGAGCATTTTAATCCCGTACGCAATGACCATCCCAAACATGGCGACCATTGCACCGCCTAGAACGGACTTTGGAATAATCGTTGTAAATGCCGCGATTTTAGGAAAAAGGCCAAATACCATTAATAATACCCCTGTCACCACAATGACCTGATTTTTCTTCACACCTGTTAACTGGATCAATCCAACGTTTTGGGAGTAGGCTGTGTATGGAAAAGCGTTGAAGATACCGCCTAATAAGACGGCAATTCCCTCTGCACGATATCCCTTTGCTAAATCCTTCTCTTTTAATGAACGATTCGTTAAATCTCCGAGCGCAAAGTATACACCCGTTGATTCGACTAATGACACAATGGCAACTAATGTCATTGTCATGATTGGTGCAAATTCAAAAGTAGGCAACCCAAAGTAAAAAGGCTCAATGATGCGGAAAACTTGTGCATTCGCCACTTCTGCCGTCTCCACCTTCCCTAAGAAAGCAGCAACTGCTGTTCCGAGTAGAATGCCGATTAAGATGGCAATGGCTTTCATGAATCCCTTTGTAAATCGATAAAGAAGAACAATGATAAACAATACAAGAAAAGCAAGTCCAAGATTCTCAAAAGAACCATAGTCTGCACTTCCTTCACCACCTGCCATATTGTTCATGGCGACCGGAATTAAGGTAATTCCAATGATCGTGACGACGGAACCTGTGACAACGGGCGGGAAGAATTTCACAAGCTTCCCAAAGAAAAATGAAAGAGCAATGACAATACACCCTGCGGCGATAATACTTCCATATATAGACGAAATTCCATATTTAGAGCCAATCGCAATCATAGGAGAGACCGCAGTAAATGTACAGCCTAGTACAACAGGCAAACCGATGCCAAAAAAGCGGTTTTTCCATACTTGAAGCAGTGTGGCGGCACCGCACATGAAAATATCTGCCGAAATTAAGTACGTCAGCTGGGCTGGCGTGAGCCCAAGCGCATCTCCAACAATGAGCGGGACAAGAACCGCACCTGCATACATCGCTAGTACATGCTGTATCCCTAGCGAAAGGGTTTTGGCTTTTTTAGCGGCACTCATGATTGTACCTCGCGTACAAACGTGACTTTTCCTTCCTCGAGCGATTCGATACGTGCGAGTGACTCGACTCTATAGCCCATTTGCACAAGCTCTTTTCTTCCAGGCTGGAATGATTTCTCGATAACAATTCCAAAACCAGCTACTTTTGCTTTCGCTTGCTTTGCGATTGCAGCTAGTCCCTTAGCGGCTTCTCCATTTGCTAAAAAGTCGTCGATGATTAACACACAATCATCCTCACTAAGGTGCGTGTTAGAAACAGCGATCGTACTTTCTACTTTTTTGGTAAAAGAATACACACTTGCTGTCAAAAGGTTATCCGTTAAAGTCAGTGATTGCCGCTTTCGGGCAAAAACAACTGGCACATGAAGGGCAAGTCCAGCCATGACAGCAGGTGCAATACCAGAAGATTCGATTGTGATAATTTTAGTAATTCCATCATGCTTAAATAATCTAGCAAACTCTTGACCGATCTCATGCATTAACACAGGGTCAATTTGATGATTTAAAAAAGCATCTACCTTTAGCACTTGATTTGACAGAACGATTCCTTCGTTCTCGATCTTTTGACGTAACAATTCCATCATTCTTCCTCCCAGCATATTAGCAACTTTCATTTTTTTGCATAAAAAAAGCATTGCTGTCCATTAAGGAGCAAGCAATGCGAAAACGATCCACGGGATCTTCAGCTCATACAAAAGCTGTTTCATTTTGCTCACTCATAGTCGGACGGTATCGGTGTCCGGTAGAAACTTGCGTGCCTTCATCACGCGATTATATGAGTGTTTCATAGTGTTCAAATTATAACAAGATTTCAGACGCTTGGAAAGCACTTTTCTAGAAAAATACCGAACTTAAATAATCATTAAGCTTTAAACGTTCGTTTTTAGAATATTCAACCAGCAAAAAAGCACCCTTTTGATTAAAGGGTGCCTTTCATTTATGATAAATATAGTTTCGTGTACTTATCTGTTAAATAATCAATTAAGTATTGAACATTTAATTCTTCACCAGTTGCGTCTTGAATGATTTCAGATGGCTTTTTCCGTTTTCCATGCTTGTGGACATGTTCCGTTAGCCATTCTTTTATCGGTGCAAAAGACCCATTTTGAATCAGTTCATCAAAATTCGGTAAATCTTTGATCATTTGCTGCTTTAATTGCGCCGCATACATATAACCAAGTGCATATGAAGGGAAATAACCAAAACTACCATCAGACCAGTGAACATCCTGCAAAATACCAAGCGCATCGTTAGGCGGCGTAATGCCAAGATATGCTTTATATTTTTCATTCCATAACGCTGGCAGATCTTCAACGGCTACTTCTTCATTGAAAATGGCTTTTTCAATTTCATAGCGAATAATAATGTGAAGTGGATACGTGAGTTCATCTGCTTCAATTCGAATGTAAGTCGGCTTCGATTCATTCACCGCATGCACAAATTCTTCTAAAGTGACATCTTTAAATTGTTCAGGAGATGCCTCTTGCAGCTTTTGATAATACGTTTTCCAGAAATCTTCATGTCTGCCGATAAAGTTCTCAAAGAAAAGAGACTGTGATTCATGAATACCCATTGATGTGCCGTCACATAAGAGCGTTCCGCTCAGTGCCTCATCAATATTTTGTTCATAAATGGCGTGGCCGCATTCGTGAATGGTGCCAAAGATCGCCATGCGAAAATCGTGCTCATCATAACGCGTCGTCACACGTACATCCCCTCTGCTTAATGTCACAGCAAATGGATGAACCGTTGTATCAAGTCGTCCTGCGTCAAAGTCATACCCTAACTCTTTTAAGAAAAAGAGACTCAGCTCTTTTTGTTTGTCGATCGGGAAGCTTTTCGATAAAAACGAAGTATCCGGTTTATTTGGCGAAGCTTCAATTTTTTTCACGAGAGGAACGATGGCGTCTCGAAGTGCACCGAATTTTTGATCGAGTTGTTCAACCGTCATATCCGGCTCATAATTATTGAGCAGCACATCATATGGTGTTTTTTTCACGCCCCAGTATTGAATGAAACGCTTGTTAAAATCAATCAGCTGTTTTAAATAGGGTGCAAAGAGTGAAAAATCTGATTTCTCCCTTGCTTCTACCCAAACATGTTCTGCTTTTGATTGTAGAATGGAGTATTCTTTAAATTCTTCTTTTGGAATTTTGCTGTTTTCATCATATTCTTTTTGCGATAATTCGAGTGCCTTCTGCGTGTCTTTTGACAGCTTTTCTTTCTCTTTATTTAATGCATCAAGAAGATCTCTCATTTCATCAGAAGTCTTCATATTAAAGATATCGCTGGATAATTGACCGATGGTTTCTGCTCTGAAATCAGCACTTTTTTTAGGCGCTTGTGTTCGAGAGTCCCAATAAAGTAAATGAAGCGCCTCTGTATAATGGGCGATTTTTCCTAGTAATTGATAAAACGCTTTCTCTTTTGGTTCAAGACTCATGCGTTCGTTCCCCCAATCAATAAAATATGTATGTACGTTTCAAGGCTACTTCAATAAATGTTCTTTTGTCAATGAAAAAGGAGGATACGCTGATCGTATCCTCCTCTTATTGAATGGTTTTCTATCATTAAGAGATCACTGGCTTTACTGGAAGAACGGATTCAATTTTACTTTGTAGCTCAATATCTTTCTGACTGCCGAAGTAAATATGAATGCTGCCAGCATCTTGGCTTGTCCGAATCAGTCTCCCAATGCCCTGCCTTAGACGAAGCAGCATGTACGGAAGGTCCACTTCAGTAAATGCATCTTTCGCTTCATTCCGTTTTGCTTCAAATACTGGGTCATGCGGTGGATATGGAAGTCCCCAAATGACCACATTTGTTAAAGAATGTCCTGGAATATCCAGCCCTTCCCACAGGTGAACGGAACATAACACAGATGTTTCATCTGCTTGGAACTTTTGAACAATGGTACTGATCTCCTCGTCTCCTTCAAAATACACATGGAAAGGCAGTGGTTCATTTGATGCATCGAGCTGCTTTCTAAATACATGCAGTTCATCAAATGAAGGGAATAAAATAAGAGATCGACCGCCATTTTCTTTTACCTGAGATAGCACGTGCTGACCTTTTACATCTGACTCTGTCATTGGCTGCTGAATTCCGTGGAAATACATTTGCATTTGCTCCTCATAATCATACGGCGAAGCCACACTCATGGATAAATAATCTTTGATCCCAAGGCTTTCAGCTAAATAATCAAATGATTGGTTTTCAGACAACGTAGCAGATGAGAAAATATAAGGAATTTTTTGCGAAAATACCTTTTCACCGAGAACTTCTGCTACCGTTTTTGGCATGACGACAAATGTAGTATCTAATTCCTGTTTCTCAAGCCAGCTAATGGCATTTTTCTGATAAAGCGACAGAGAATACGCCATCTGTTCAATGTACTCTTCCACAACAGACAATTCGTATTGATCAATTGTGTACATCTCTGATTCAAATACGAGCGCTTCTCCAATCTTCTCAAGCAAATCACATAATTCACTTGCTGAACGCTTTACCTCATCTACACGACCAATTTCAAGACGGTGTGATCCTTTGATTTCTTTGGCATTCGTTTTTAAGAGGTAAAAGAACTGATCGTTTGTTGCAAGTGCATCTTCAACAAGCTCTGCAAACTCTTCACGAATGTCATTTTGCAAAAGACGCTCCAAGAACGTCTCAAGTGTTGATTGTTTCACTCGGTATGTTAGCGCTTTTTGTGCTGCAAATTCAAGAAGATGTCCTTCATCAAATACAACGGAGCTATGCTCAGGAAGGAGCGGCAGCTGTCCTTCACGTATACGTGACTCCTTTGTCCATACATGCTCCATGTAAAAGTCATGAGAACAAATGATGAGGTCTGTTGCTTTTCGGTAATGGTCTCTTGATAAATTCAAGCCACAGCGGTGCCGCATGTCGCACGTTAAGCAGTCCTGAAAAGAGTCATAGCCAATTCTTGACCACTCATCATTTGTTAATTCTGGATACTCTTTTCGATCACCATACGGATAAAATGTCTGCATCCCATGAGATTCATGAACAAATGAAGGAAGCGATTCATAAATGTCGAGCCACTTCTCATCATCTTCACGTTGCATCGTTTTCTCTAGTTTCTTTAAGCATAAATATTGATCATGCGATTTACTTAATCTCGCATCTATTTGAATATCAAGGTGATTGGCAATTTTATAGATATCACCTTCTTGTTTGACGAGCTGTTCAATTAACGTTTCATCTGCACATGCAATGATCGCAGGTTTCCCTGTATACCTTGCATATGTGACCGCAAATAAAAGATAAACGATTGTTTTGCCTGTGCCTACCCCAGCTTCGGCAAACATCACACTTTTTTCTTTAAAAGCTCTTTCTAACTGAAAAGCCATGAATATTTGTTCATCTCGAAGATCAAAGCCCTTTTCTGGCAAAATGTCATAAAACACATCACCAATCCAGTTGCCCAGTTCTTCGTAAAAATTATGTTCTTTTGTTAATGAAAAAGGCAAACGAGACGCTGTCACCTGCTTCAACCCCCAACTTTTGAATCATTCAGACATTCAATAGTACCATTTATGCTGGGGTATGACAATCTTTTTTTAAGAGCGCAGGCGATGTTGGTAGCTTTCCTTCATTAAAAATGCGTGCTCTGAATGGTCTATGTAGTTTTGAGCCATTGCTAAGTTCTCGATGGCTGCCGTAAGTTTAGCAGATTGTCCTGTTTCAATCCCTTCTATTTCTCGGGCTGTTGAAGCGAGTGCTTTTTGAATTAACTGAAATTGATCATAATGAATCATGAAGACACCTCTTTTTTTAAAATCAAGTTCAGTTTATTCCGTCCCGTCAAGACTTATACCTTTTTAGCATAAAAAATCCACACCTTCTCGTGGTGTGGACATTTGTTACGATTCAGTTGTTTGCTTTCTAGGCCGGCGTTTTCCCCAGTATTGATAATAGTCTGTTTTAATAAATCCATTAAACAGTTTTCTCTTTTTCGTCGCTTTTCTTCCGAAACATTCTTCGAATTTTTCATGTGACGTTAAAATGTAAATGGACCACGTATTTAGGTTTTTCAATGCTTCGCCCATGCCTTGATACATTTTTTCCACAGCTGGCTTATCGCTGAGACGTTCACCGTAAGGCGGATTTCCGACAATTACACCATACTCTTCTTTTGTTTGAAAGTCCTTCACTTGCATTTGCTTAAATTGAATCAGTTCACTAAGTCCAGCTTCTTCTGCGTTCAGTTTCGCAATCTCTATCATGCGATGATCAATATCGCTCGCGATAATGCGAAGCGGCTGATCATAGTTCGCCTTTTCTTCTACTTCAAGGCGTGCTTTGTTCCAAACGTCCTCACCGATCCATTCCCATGATTCAGATGCAAACTCCCGGTTAAATCCAGGGGCAATGTTTTGTCCAATCATCGCTGCTTCGATAGCAATTGTGCCTGATCCGCAAAAAGGATCGACAAACGGACGGTCAGGTGTCCAGTTCGTTAATAAGACAAGCGCCGCTGCAAGGGTTTCTTTAATAGGCGCCCCGCCTTGATCTGCACGGTATCCACGTTTATGAAGACCCACACCAGACGTATCGAGCGTCAGCAATACTTTATCTTTTAAAAGCGCTACCTCGATTTTGTATTCAGGACCCGTCTCTTCTAGCCATTCAGACTGTATGTTGTAAGATGATCTAAGTTTTTGCGCGATAGCCTTTTTGACGATACGCTGACAATCCGGCACACTGGCAAGCTGAGATTTAACAGATTTACCAATGACAGGGAATGTACTATTTTTCGGTAAAAATGCGGCCCAGTCAATGGCTTTAGTCTGCTCAAAAAGCTCGTCAAATGTTCTAGCCGAAAATTCAGCAACTTGGACCTTGATTCGGTCTGCTGTACGCAGCCATAGATTCGCACGGCAGATGGCAAGCGCATCTCCTTGAAAAATAACTTTTCCGTTATCTACGGTGCACTCATACCCGAGGTCTCTTACTTCTTTTGCAACAATCGCTTCAATTCCCATTGGCGCTGTTGCGATGAGTGTATAGGTTTTCATTTGTTTATCACCTGTTTTCTCGTTCTTTTCTTAATCAAGATAAAAGCTCTCCATATGTAGAAATAGGAGAGCTTTGATTTCATCATGTTTATGATAACGGATATAACGTTCTGTAAGCCATGTTTTGTTCCATCGTACTACAAACGGCAAAAGCCTCGTACTCAGGTGGTAATCATCTATCTACAGAATTCTCTGTCCTTCTCTCCGTTTGGTTCCTTTGAGAAAGTTCCCCTACCAAGTTTGGGTTTCTCGCTCGAGGGGTTTACCGCGTTCCACTCTCACCATTTCTAGTGAGACTTCGTCACTGTGGCACTTTCAAGGATACTTTGCCATATCCTAAAAGGACGTAGGCATTTTTCCTGCCGTCAGCCTTTCCCAGGCTGCCCTGGCTTATTTTTTCGCCAGGCACGAACACTACGGGCATCTCAGCACCGTGCGAGCATGGACTTTCCTCTGCAATGTCAAAGCATTACAGCGATTACCCGAACGTTAATCAACATGCGTTATTATAAACGACAATGTCATCTGACACAAGCTTTTTTGGTATTACTCAATCATAAAGTTTGCTGCCGAAAACGTGTTTCTCAAGATTAGATAGTCTTTTTAAAATATCAAAGTTTGTTGTATTGGACTGTGCAGGCTGTCTTTTCCCTTGCTCAACCGCTTCTTCAAGCTGTTTTGACAAGTGAAGGTTTTCTTGTTGGAGTTTTTCAATTTCTTGATGGAATGTCTCATAGTCTTTAATGACCATATCTAGAAATTTATCGACTTCTTCTTGTTTATACCCTCGGACACCTGTTTTAAATTCTTTTTCTAAAATTTCTTTCGCAGAAAGCTTTACTTTATCAGCAAGCATCTTTTTCACCTCATATCGTGAATTCATAGTATATTTTTTCAGAAATACGTGACGTTGTCAAATTTTCTCTTGCTTTTAGTCAAAAAACGGATCTTCCGCCTCAACCTGTGCTCTTAAATCATCCATTGTGATATACATAATTGGGTAGTCGGTATAGGTTTCAGCTTCTTTAATCATATATTTTGGCGAGCCTTCGTGCTCGGGATCATATAAGACGAGAAGGCCGTCCGTTTTTTCAATAAAAAAGCGGTTCTTTTGTTTAAATTGTGCCGGACTTTCATACGGTCTATGCGTGACACTTTCTACAAAATCAGCTTGTGCAAGAACGCCTTCATACAGCTCTTTATTTTGTTCATTCCAGCGCTCTTCCTGTTCATAAAATGGTGTAATGACAGCAAGTTTTAAATCTGGAAACTCCTCTTGAAGCTCAAAGACCACTTCAGCTGTCCATATTTCTGCCCCTAACTGACCTGAAATGAGCACCCATTCCAGCCCGTCTTCAATGAGTGCCGTCAGCCTTTTCCGAAGTTCCGCTTTTATGTATTGAAGTGCAGGCTCGTCTTGTTTGAAGATCCCAAGCTCAAATGGCTTGTACCCTGTGAAAGCAATAATTTTCATTTTTTCACCTGCTTTTAAAAAAAGGGACTTATAAAAGTCCCATTTCACTTTATCTGTTACAGCAAGGTCCACCGCAGTTAAAGTGTTGATGTGTTGCCGGGTCCACCTGAGAAAACGTATGCGGGAAGTAGTGAACATGTTGGAAATTTTGGTGATGAACATTTGTTACATGCTGCGGGTGGATGTGCGGCACAATTGTAGTTGACTCACTATGCGTACAGCAGTGATTCGTTGGATGTACAATTGGCTGTGTAACATTTGGATTGCAATGATGATGATGGTACATGTAGCATTCCCCTCTCCTTGATTTTCTTACATTAACAATGTATGAATCAAGAGGTGTACATGTACTAATGCATTAACCTATTTTAAAAGTTTGCAAGAAAAACATCTTTATAGTTTGAAAACACAAACGCGACCAATATGACAACAAGAAAAAACAAGTAGAAAAGACCCTTATACATGCTCTACGCTCCTCATTCAATATCTAACGTTATTTTACAGGATTCGTGACTTTTCTACAATAAAAGTGCTAAACAATTTTTATTTTCGGCCGAGAGCCGAACGTTGTCATTTTTTGCGCTTTCCCAGGCAATAATTTCATTGCCCAGCTTTTCTTAAGAGCCGCTTTTCTCGCTTGTCAAGTTCCACAATGTCTCGTTCACTTAAAGACGATTGTGATAACAATGTTTGGGTAAAGGAAAGGGCTGCTTTTGGATCTTTTTGACGGTGTTCTTCATACTTTGCTAGCTCTACACCCGCTTTTAATCTTACATGAACATCACTTGATTCAAATAGACGCCTCCATATGCATGCCGCTTCATCCCATTGTTTTAACCGCTTGTACTGTAATGATAGATCATAAGCTGCTTGATCCGCATGCTCAAACGCTGCTCCCGTTAATTCTTGCAGGTGCTTTGTTGCTTCCTGAACATCTCGGTGAGCAAGATGCCATTTAGCTAATGCATATTTCTCATCGTCTTCCTTCACCGCATCTTTGGATAAGATTTTTTTAGACAAATGAATGTAGAGACTGATTAACGATAAGACATCAAGTTCATTGTGAGTCAAAATTCCTTCAATCAGTTTCGGGTTTTGTTCCTTTAAAAAGTGAAAATAGATCATTGGTGCGAGGAACCCCGGTGTATCTCCCTCTCGATTGACGTGCAGTTCCTCTTTTTCTACAACCGAAAGAGCCATACGCTCATATTTATGTTTCCACAATCTCCTTGACCCATGCAGAAGGTCAAAATGACCAAATTCAGGTAGAGCAGGTATTTGATCGCGTAATAATGTATGCCTCGTTTTGACTTGAGGCCAGTCAAATGATTTTCCATTATATGTCACAAGTGATTCAACATCCACCTCACTAAGAAAGCTTTTATAAAGTGCCGCTTCATTTCCTGGATTCGTGAGCAGATGTTGTTTTACCACCACTTTATCTGAATAAACTCTCGCATGCCCAAGCAGAAAAATCATATTTCCCGTTCCGCCAGATAGTCCTGTTGTTTCTGTATCGAAGAAAAATAGCTCGTGAGGCTTGTAGCCTTTTGCAGAAAGAGAATGCTGAATCTCACTTTTGTTCCATGCACTCACCATCTCCGGCAGTTCTGCAAATGAATATCGCCCATGCTGATGGTCAAGTGGATAGGTCACTTCCCGAATGAGGCAGAAAGAGTCTTCAAAGTAGTAAGGAGCTGCACTTAATTCCCCCCACTCTTTTAGAAATGGAATGGTTTCAGCCGTCACAGTGTGCATTTGTTCCTCTTTTACTGCCACACGCTTTTCATCTGACTGATTGTGTGACAGGTGTTTTTTCATTCTGTTTAATTTTCCTTTTAATGACATGAGTACGTCTATTCCCCCTTCCCTTAAAATCCTGCCATCAATTGAATGATACTGCTTTTTCCATCGATCTCTTTCATTTCCATGCCAATACAAGATGGACAGCCGTTCTCGCAGCTGCATCGCTCAATCAGCTGAGTGGCTGCACGAGCAATTTCATCAAAGCGAGCCTGGACCTCTTTACTTAAACCGATTCCACCTGGGTAATGATCATATAAAAATACGGTCGGTTTCCCCGTATGGGCTGCCTTTATTTGAGAAATGACATGAATGTCTGAACGGTCACACATGACAAACGCCGGAACAATATGCTGAAGAACATTGGCAATACCGAGCAAGAGCTGTTCAAGTGTTTTTTCTTCAAATGTCCGCTCTGCTTCATGTAATTCAAACCAAGCAGCACTCGTATGAATCTCTTCTTCAGGTAAGTGAATCGGGCCGGAGCCGATATTTTCACCGGTTGATAATCGAATTTTTTTGAAAATGGTCGGCATTGCATTGACGGTCACATCACCGTAGTGAACAGATACCGCTTCCTTCTCTGTTGTCTGATCAATTTCAAGCACCTTGAGCTGAACCGCTAAATTCGCATCTGTATAGTATTCTACATCGACTTGTTTCACATAAGCCTTAAGATGCTCATAATCTAGCTTTTCCACTTGATACTGAACCCCTTCATGTAAATAAATCGCTTCATCATGAAGTAAGGTCATCGCACTGAATCGATCCATCTCCCCAATAATTCGAACGTTCGCTACATCGGATTGATCGACAATGACGACATTTTCCTGACTTGCAGATCTCAGACTGATGCCATGAGCCGGGAACGATTGATCTGACCAATAATAACGGTTCCCGCTGAAATGAAGAACCCCTTCTTCATGTAAGTATTGCAAGATTTCTTCTACTTCCATACCGCCAAACTGTTCATCTTCTCGAAACGGTAGCTCGTAGGACGCACATTTTAGATGATCGACTAGGATGATAAGGTTCTCAGGATTGATTCTTGCCGATTCAGGTGGCCTGTTAAAGAAGTATTCAGGGTGTCTGACAATATATTGGTCAAGTGGCGATGAGCTTGCGACCATGATAATGAGTGCTTCCTCATGACGCCTTCCAGCTCGTCCTGCCTGCTGCCACGTACTCGCTACACTGCCAGGATATCCGGTCATGATACAGACTTTTAGCTGTCCAATATCTACTCCTAATTCTAGTGCGTTTGTGCTGACAACACCGAGAATGTCTCCTTCCCTTAAGCCTTTTTCAATCATGCGCCGCTCTTTCGGCAAATAGCCCCCGCGATAACCACGGATCGATTTAGGACCAATTTCTTTTTTCACTAGTTCTTGAATATGACTTAGAATGACTTCAACTCTTACCCTACTTCTAGCAAAAACAATCGTTTGAATTTTTTCTTTTAAAAATGTTTTAGCGAGCTGATTCACAACAGTGGCCGCACTTTGTCTAATATTTAATGGCTTATTGACGACTGGCGGGTTGTAAAAGACAAAATTCTTTTTACCGCTAGGCGCTCCGTTGCGTTCAATGAGATGCACCTTGCTTCCGGTCAGCTGCTCTGCAAGCTCTTTCGGATTCGCAATGGTCGCTGATGTACAAATAAAGGTCGGGTCACTTCCGTAAAACGCACAAATTCGCTTTAGTCTTCGAATGACATTGGCGACATGACTGCCAAACACGCCTCGGTATGTATGAAGCTCATCAATGACAATATACTTTAAGTTCTCAAATAAACTGACCCATTTCGTATGATGAGGTAAAATCGCTGAATGCAGCATATCTGGATTTGTGATGACAATATGTCCTGCCTGTCTGACGCGCTGGCGAATCGCTGGGGAGGTGTCCCCGTCATAGGTTTCACTGTGAATTGGAACATCCATCTCATGAATGATTTCGTTTAATTCACTTTTTTGATCTTGCGCAAGTGCTTTTGTTGGAAATAAATAGAGGGAGCGGCTTGTCTGATCTTCTGAGATCGACTGAAGAACTGGCAGATTGTAACAAAGTGTTTTACCTGAAGCTGTAGGTGTCACAGTCACCACATTCTCACCATCCATCACACGTTCAAAGGCTTCCTTTTGATGAATGTATAGTTCGCTCACACCTCTTTTTTCAAGCGCCACTTTGAGCCTGTCATTTATTCTTTCAGGAATTGGAGAAGTCAGTGCAGGCTTCGCTTCAATTTCATGCCAATGCTCGACCTGTTCGTCTTTTTTTAAATCTTCTATGAGTTCGTTCATTGTTTTCTTCTTCATCTGGTATCCACCTCTCATTCTAGTGTACCGAATATTTGTTTGCATGACTAGGCGGCAATTTTTTGATGCACCGCTTGTGAGCAAATATTTTGATGTGTTGTAACAATATCTATTACACTTCTATAGTGAAATGATTTTATTAAGGAAGAAGATGATGAGATTGAAAAACGAATTTAAGCCTTTATTTGAACCTTTTACATTTCCAGGGGGTGCCTCTATTGTTGGCCGTTTAGTCGTTGCACCAATGACACACTTCGGTTCTCATGAGGATGGCACGATCTCAAAGGAAGAAATTGATTTTATCACCGCTAGATCAAGCGAAATGGGCATGGTCATCACCGCATGTGCAAACGTGACGCCAGATGGTAAGGCGTTTGAAGGACAGCCTTCTATTGCAAGAGATGAAGATATACCTGGCCTTCAAAAGCTTGCTTCTGCGATTCAAGCGAAAGGAACAAAAGCCATTATGCAAATTCATCATGGCGGCTCTCAGGCTCTCCCTCATTTAGTCCCAAACGGTGATGTCGTTGCGCCAAGTGATGTATTTAAAGATGGAAAACAAATTGCGAGAGCTTTGACAGAAGAAGAAATTCCTCACATCATCGACTCATTTAAAGAAGCAGCAAGGCGCGCAATCCAAGCGGGATTTGATGGGATCGAAATCCATGGAGCGAACGGATATTTATTACAGCAATTCTACTCCCCGCATAGTAATCAGCGTACAGATCAATGGGGCGGAAGCGAAGAAAAGCGTCTCGCATTTCCAATTGCAGTAGTAGCTGCAGTGAAAGAAGCAATCAAAGAGCATGTAACAAAACCATTTATCTTTGGGTATCGATTATCACCTGAAGAACCAGAAACACCTGGTTTAACCATGACAGAAACATTTACTTTAGTGGACGTACTTAAGACAAAAAACCTTGATTACTTGCATATTTCTTTAATGGAGATTGACGCTAAAGCAAGACGTGGTGCTGATACAAGTAAGACGCGGATGGAATTATTAAAAGAGCGCTGTGGTGACACGCTTCCACTCATCGGCGTCGGCAGCGTCATTACAGCTGAGGATGCACTGAATGCATACAATCAAGGGATTCCACTCATTGCTGTTGCAAGAGAAGTCATTGTTGATCCCGATTGGGCAGTAAAGATTAAAGAAGGCAGAGAAAACGAGATTGAAACCGTCATTAAACGCAGTCAAAAAGACAAGTACATGATTCCAGAGGGTTTATGGACTGTCATGGAAGCAAGTAAAGGCTGGGTTCCAATGGAGGATTAATGTCCTCAATCAAAAAACTACCCTATCAACTCAGGGTAGTTTTTTGGATTATTTCATTTTCACTGTAAAAAGCTTGGACGTCTGCTTTTCTACAGAGCCCTTAGGTTCTTTGTCAAGATGTTCTACTAAATCACCATTCATGATGACAATTGGTGTCACTGTGCTTGCCGCTTTTTCTTCAATCAGCGCTAAATCACACGTAATGAGAGGATCACCTGCTTTCACTTTATCCCCTTCTTTTATGTGTGCTTCAAAGCCTTCACCATTTAATCCAACCGTTTCAAGTCCGATATGAATCAGAAGCTCAAGCCCCGAGAGTGTTCGAATCCCAATTGCATGTTTTGTATGGAAGAGTTGAATAATTTCACCATCTACTGGCGACACAATGGTTCCGTTTTTTGGTTTTACAGCTACGCCGTCTCCCATCATCTTTTGAGAAAAAACGGGATCTGGTACATCGGTCATATCCATTAACTCTCCATCAACTGGAGAATAAATGACTTCTTCCTTTACATCATCTTGGTTTTTTCCGAAACCGAATAATTTTTTCAGCAATGTTCATTTGCTCCCTTCAAGCTTTGCTTCTAGATCTATTCAGCGTATAAACCTTCACGCCCATACACCTTGCTTCATTCAACACTATTTAATCATAATTTTTTCCTCTCATCAATTGATAACCGCCTGAGCCCCTTTTGCATAGGCTGTAGATGAGAGGTGATTCAAATGAAACATGAAAGTGAAAAGAAACACGAGTTGTTAACAAATGAAGACATTCTATATGAAGCGATTGAACAATTTTTTGCATCATCGCCGTTTCACGACATTTTAAATAGTGCAGAGGCGCTGATGACCACGAGCCATTCACTTGCATCCATTACAACCGATGTGACAGAAGATGATCAATATGTATATATTGAGATTCGATTTCCAGACCATTTTGTCGAAGGTGATATCGCACTAGAAGTGAAAGCGCAATATTTACACTTATCGGTACAGGAAAAAATCAAAACAGACACGACTTCCTCCTATTCGAGCTTTACCAAAACCATTTTAATGCCTGCAAAAATAGATGAAACCAATATGAAGAGCGTTTGGAAAAATCAATCACTTCGTGTGACTGCGCCAAAACAAACAACCCAATAGATGTATATCTATTGGGTTTTGCTATGCTTTAAAAATACTAGTAAATCCTTTCGCCAATGAGCCCACTTGATTCATTGTACTCATCATTTGTCCAGCAGTATCAAACATTTTATTAAAATCGTATTGCCCATTCGTTTTTTTAAATTGTGACAGCACACTTTTAAATTGAGATGATTGCTGTTTTTGTGGCCTTGGCAAAGGATAAGGATTCATAGGCTGTTGCATAGGCATCATGCCCGGCGGCTGCATTTGTGGCTGATTCATTGCTTCAGGCTGCGGCTGATAAGGCTGGAAGTTTTCCTGATATCCAAAAGGCGGCTGATAGCCTGCAGACGGCGGCTGGTTCATTTCACCTTGATATGGGGGCATGAAATATTCTGGAGGCTGCGGAGGCTGCTGCATATCTGGATACGGAAAAGGCCGTTGCTGAAATTGATTCATTTCATAAGATGGCTGGTTTGAATAAGGGAACATGTATCTCGCTCCTCTCGCTCTGAAAACATATTGAAGTCAATGATATATTATGTTCAGGAAGCAGAAGATGTGCCTACAGCAGCCATAAGAAAAACGCAGGCTGTTTCATCAGCTGCGTTTGTTGATTTCTTCTATTAAAAGGTTCAGTGTATAAATCACTGACTCAACTAAATTTTTCACACGAGGTGCATGCTGTTTGCCAAAATAAGATTGCAGCACAACCTCTTTTCCATTTTCTTGGACGGCTTCAAGCTGTTCTTGATGTAAGTATCTAGGTTTGGCCTGATGAATAAATGAGGTAGCAGCAGTAAGCCACTCTTCCATTTGCTGATCAAATTTGACAACGGCCGGTTGAATATCGTTGTAAAAATCATAAACTGGGTATTCCTCTTCTGCCTTTCCCTTTAGGTACTGCTCGTATGCTTCTTCGATCCACGTGATCAACTCTTGTGTATGTTTAAGTAATGTTTGATTATCCAAAGTGTTCACCTCTATGAACCATCCTATCAAACGTTTACTTATTGCTCAAATAGAAAAGCTATCCGGCGTGATATGCGGGTCTTGCCTGCAGTTTATACTCTGCTGCATGAATTTTCAATTCACATTCCTTCACTTCAGATTCAAGACGGTCAATGATTTGTTCTTGCTCCTCTACGGCAGCGTTTTTTGTTTTTTTGACAGCTAAAGACAGTTCTTCTTCCACCTCATCAATCTTTCGCTCAATTTCCTCTAACAATTGCATAATGGATTCTTTTGATACAAATTCGCTCATCATCAGATTCCTCCTTTATCATCTCTCGTTACATTCTCTTTTCTTTTACTCCCTCCTTCATACATGACAAAACTAGAACTAAATCGCCAATCTAAGTGAAGATAAGCGCAATTTCTTCCATTTCGACACGTGCTTGTCCTTCTTTGTATGATCGCGTCCGATTGTGTAAATTCTAAGGACAAAGGAGGTAGATGTCATGAAAAAGCAGCAAGCACCAAAAGAGCAAAAAACAAAAGGGAAAGAAAATAGTACAGATCAGCTTGATAAAAAGCTTGGCGGCCCTAACCGTCCATCCACGTAAAAAAAGCAGGTACCCCCTGCTTTTTATTTATGCAAAAAATAGTGTTCTAATGAGAAAAGAAAACGAAGCTGCCTTTTTTTATGAAAATACCAGTCGGTCAGCTCAATTTGTTTTGGTAAACGCTCTGCTTCAAACAAGGCTGGACTCAATTTCTTTTGAAACCAATCTTCCCTTTGATCGTCTAATGAATGTGTCATGACTGGATACACCGTTCTGAGGAAAGGGCTTGACCTTCGCGCAATCCCTAAAAACGGTTCAAAATCAAATCGAGATCCCGTATGCGGCACAGTATGCAAAAAATGATAAAAATCCGAAAACAAATCGGCTCGAAACAATAGTTTTGCTAGTTTTTTCCCTAACGTAATGCGCTCTTTTACTTGGGAAAACTTTCGTATGGTTAAGCCGTACAAATGCCCGTCTACTGTCGGAAAAACGACGGTTTGAAAATGTGCCCACTCGCTGAAAAGATATTGAATCGAGTGAAAAACATTCTTTTTCAGGAGAGGATTTTGTATAATAGGAGATTGTATAGTATATTGTTCATTTATGATGAGTGCATGCAGCAATCGCTCTGTGTCACGCTTTTGCCAAAATCGTTCCCACTCAGCGCTCATAAAACGAGACACACCGAAATTGGGCAGCAGATGAAATAAAGGTTTGCGGCACCTTTTTGACCATTCATACAAGAGAAGCTGCGGGTAAGCATCTGAAAAGATCAGCCAATTCGCTCTTTCATATGCTGTAAAGAACAGATGCCCTTGCTGATCCGTTAAACCCGGATGGAAGAGCTCGCCTTTTAAATCTGTCATCGACCATCCAGCATTTCTTGAGACAAAAGAAGCAAGCAGAGACCATTTCATCTCTGGATGACGGTCATAAAAGCGCTTGTACGCATTTGTCCTTGTCAGGTTGTCCTTATTTTTCGCTTTCGTTTCATGTAAAATATGCTGGGTAATCATGTGCTCTTGTTGTGACAACATGGTGATCTCTCCAATACAAAATGCATTAAAAGGAGGCTGAAACTTGATGATTCGGTATCCTAACGGAAAATCGTATCAGCCCATTCAACAAATTGGGACAAAAAAAAGAATCAGCGGCGAATCATCTTATAGTAACCGCGGGATGACGCTTGAAGCTGACTTAAATGAAACGAACCAGTACTATTTGGTCAACGGGATCGCAGTCATTCATAAAAAGCCTACCCCTGTTCAAATTGTCAATGTGGATTATCCAAAAAGAAGCGCTGCTGTCATTAAAGAAGCCTATTTTAAACAATCCTCCACAACAGACTACAACGGGGTATACAAAGGGCGCTATATCGATTTTGAAGCAAAGGAAACCAAAAGCACCACCTCGTTTCCGCTCAAAAATTTCCACAACCATCAAATTGAGCATATGAAACAGGTTGAAAAGCAAGGCGGTATTTGTTTTGTTATTATATCCGCATTTGGTTCCGTTTATTATTTGTCCGCTTCTGACCTCTTCTTCTTTTGGGAGCGGCAGCAGCAAAACGGCCGTAAATCCATTAGCAAAGATGAATTAATGGAAGCAGGCCACCTCATGACACTTGGATATTCGCCAAGAATTGATTATATTAAAGTAGTGGAGACACTTCATTTTTCGGATGAAAGCAAGCATCATTTACGTTCGAAAAAGGTTTAACACGAAAGGTTGAGATGTGATGTCTGATCAATTTACAAGTCGTGAACAGCGACGTAAAGCAAGTCAAGAAAACAATAAGAAGCAAAAGAACAAAAAAGGCAAAAAGAAAGCAGGTCTATTTAAAAAAATATTTTTATCTTTACTCGTGATCGGTCTTCTTTGTTTAGTAGCCGGAATCACAACTTTTGCCGTTTTTGCATCAAGCGCTCCTTCTATTGATGATAGCAAGCTAAAAACGCCGTATTCTTCAAAACTTTATGATAAAGACAAAAAAGTCTTTGCAGAAGTCGGGGCGGAGAAAAGAACGTATGTCTCGATTAAAGATATACCCGACGTGGTAAAAGATGCGTTTATTGCAACTGAAGATGCACGTTTTTATAAACACCACGGGATTGATCCTATCCGTATTGGCGGTGCTCTTGTCGCAAACGTCGAGGACGGTTTTGGAGCAGAAGGTGGAAGTACGATTACACAGCAGGTTGTGAAGAACTCCCTGCTTAACAATCAAAAGACGTTAAAACGTAAAGTTCAGGAAGTGTGGCTCTCGATTCAGCTTGAGCAAAAATACTCTAAAGATGAAATTTTAGAAATGTATTTAAACCGTATTTTCTTCTCTCCTTATGCTTATGGGGTTGGGAAAGCGGCTGAACAATTTTTCGGAGTGACAGATTTAAATAAACTAACTGTAGCACAGGCTGCTACACTTGCGGGTATGCCGCAAAGTCCTTCTGCGTATAACCCTGTGAAACATCCAGAGGCAGCGGAAAAACGCCGTAATATCGTTTTAGGTCTAATGAAAAAACAAGGCTATATTTCAGAAAAAGAGTATGAGGAAGCAAAAGCAACACCTGTCAGCAAAACCGTTGTTTCAGCTGATAAATATAAGAGTCAAAACTCAAGTAAGTACTCTGCTTATATTGAAGAAGTCATGGAAGAAGTACAGAAAAAAGCCAAAGTAGATGTATCAACAGATGGATTAAAAATCTATACTTCTCTTGATCGAAAAGCACAGGATCATCTGGATGACATCATCAATGGGGATTCAGCCGGATTTACGAAAGGTATGCAAGCTGGAGTCACCCTGCTAGATACAAAAAATGGTGAAATTCGTGCCATTGGCGGTGGACGTGATGTACCAGCCGGCGGCTTTAACTATGCCACTGATGCAAAACGCCAGCCGGGATCTACAATCAAACCAATTTTAGATTACGGCCCTGTAATTGAAAACAAAAAATGGTCAACATATCAGCAAATTGATGATGCGCCTTATACGTACTCTAACGGTACACCAATTAACAACTTTGACAGAAGACACTTAGGGAAAATGTCGATGAGAAGTGCTTTGGCACAATCACGAAACATCCCTGCTTTAAAAGCTTTCCAAGAAGCTGGTACAGATAATGCTGTTCAATTCGCCAATAACTTAGGTCTGGATTTACCTTCTGACATTCCTGAGTCTTACTCAATCGGCGGATTTGACGAAGGTGTCTCTTCACTTAAAATGGCTGGTGCATTTAGTGCATTCGGTAACAACGGATACTATAATGAACCGCATGCCGTAACATCTGTTGAATTTAATGACGGGACGAAGCTTGACTTAACTCCAGACTCTAAAGCAGCCATGAGTGATTACACTGCATTTATGATCACAGATATGCTGAAAACTGCTGTACAATCTGGAACAGGTACACTCGCACAAGTACCGAATGTTCAAGTAGCTGGTAAAACAGGTACAACCAACTTTACACAAGATGATATTAATAAATACAACATCCCTTCTGGCGGGGCGAAAGATTCTTGGTTTGTCGGTTACACGCCGCAATACACAGCAGCTGTGTGGACTGGAATCGGCAACTCAAAAGATGCGGACGGCAAAATGTGGCTTACGGATTATGAACAACGTGTTGCCAAAGTGGTCTTCCAGAAATTAATTTCTCAAATTGATGATGGAAGCGGCTCATTTGAAAAGCCAGACAGTGTCGTTGAAGCAACGGTTGAAAAAGGATCAGATCCAGCGAAGTTAGCTGGACCAAACACACCAAGTGATAAGAAGACAACGGAATACTTCGTCAAAGGAACTGTCCCAACAAAAGTTTCTGACACATATGAAAAGAAAGAAGCTGACAAACCATCTGACTTAAAAGCGGTGTATGATGAAGAGAAAAAATCGATTACACTCACTTGGGGTTATGATGACGATGCAGATGCAACATTTAATGTGAAGCAAGCGGTCGATGATGGCGGCTATAAAGACATTCAAAACAGCTCTTCTAAAGAAGCCGTCATCTCTGATGTAAAGCCAGGATCCACCTATAAATTCCAAGTGACAGCGACTGTAGACGATGTCACAAGTAAAGCTGCTTCTACCTTCCTCACCATTAAAGATGAGGAAGAAGAGGAAGAAAAAGCAGATGATGAGAACAAAGAAGAAGAGCCACAGCAACCTGATGATGAACAGACAGATCAAACAGATGATAATCAAAACCAAGGCACTGATGAGCAGAAGCCTGATGATAAAAAAGATCAAGATCAAGGCGGAAATACCGAAAATGGCAATGGTGGTTCAAGTGATGGCTCAGACAGTACAAATGGAAACAGCAACTCACAGAGCGATGCCAATAAAGATAAAAAGAAAGACGACGAGAAAGCCAATTCTCAAAGCTCAAATACTCAGTCAAATTCTACTTCTCGCAAAGAAGACGAATAACAAAAAAGCACTTGCCCTATGTGGCAAGTGCTTTTTTAACGATTTTGTTTTAACTTTCTGAGTGCTTCGTATTTTCCATACTGCTTTTTGAGCTCTGTGTATAACTCGTCCAATTGAATAAAGCAATGATATTGAGTAGGTTTAAGTAAAATAAACTCTAATCGTTCTGTCCAGTTAATGGGGGCTACTGGAAACGTCTGTTGTTTGATTTCCTCCCAATCAACGGTTTGAAGCTTCTCTCCTTTGATCCAGTAAAACATTGCAATCATACTGACAATGCCTTGCAGCATATCATCCTCTTCACACCGAGATTTTCTCGTTTGAAAGCGAGGAAGCATGTTGTCTTTTAATTCATTCCACAGATCAAACATCAAAGGAACAAATTCTTCCGTTTTCTGCCACGGTTGCTCATCTAGTAAAGGTTCTGAAGATAGATCAAATGCGAGTGGATTGATTCTTAATATATCCTTTTTTTCGCCGCTTATCTCTACCTTTTTCTCTTTTAGCTTTTCGACATATGAGGTGAAAACAGCTGCTCCGCTCATGCCAGCTTCACCAGCCCTTTTTTCAGCCTCTTCTGCCCTTCTCTGCACATATCAAGAAGTGGACAAGATTCACACTGTGGCCGCTGCGCCTTACAGTGATATCTGCCGAAAAAGATGAGACGATGATGGGTCACGGACCAATCCTCTTTTGGCACCTTCTTCATTAAGGTTTGCTCTACCTCAAGAACAGAATCCTTCCAGCGGCAAATCCCAAGTCGTTTGCTTACGCGCTCGACATGTGTATCTACTGCAATGGCGGGAATTCCAAAAGCGACAGACACAACGACATTTGCTGTTTTCCGTCCAACCCCTGGGAGCTTGATTAGCTCATCTCGATCTCTTGGCACTTCACCGCCATAATCTTCAATCAGCATTTGGCTTAATTTTTGAATGTTTTTTGCCTTATTACGATAAAGACCGATCGAACGAATATCCTGCTGCAACTCTTCAAGCGGCACACTTAAATAGTCTTCTGGTGTTTTATATTTTTGAAATAGATGTTTGGTCACTTTGTTCACTAGAACATCTGTACATTGCGCTGAGAGTGCGACAGCAATCACTAGTTCAAATGGATTGGAATGAACAAGCTCACACTCAGCCTCTGGAAACATATCTCCTATAATATCTAAACATTCATTGATTTGTTTTTTTGATAACATGCCTTCTCCTTTATTGGTTATTGTTCCAGCCAATTATAAAAAGGAACTTGTCTTTTATATGAAGATGTTTCTTCTTTTGAAGGTGGGGCTTTTTGCTGCGAACGGAAATGCTGGCTATGCTCTTTCGCTTCTTCCGCTGTTTTCAGCCCTTTCTTTTTCCACTCAAACAATATTCGATCGATATAGCGAAAATTTAATTTTCCTGATAAAACGGCTTCTCTTAGAGCAAGACGAATCATCTCAGCATCATGATGGTCTTGGTCCATCCAGATCGAGAGTGTTTCCCCTTCAAGAGGAGAAAGTGGTCTGCCAAACTCATCTTCAAATAGCGCATATAAAGATTTTTCAGCCTGCACATGATTCTTTTGCAGGTCTTTCGCCTGTTTTGCTTCTAAAAAGTCATACAGCACACCCCATAAGGGTTCTACCGAGTACCGGTCATGCTGAATACCAGACCTGTCTTCAAACGGCTGGATCGAAATAAACCCTTTTTGAATCAAATACTGCACCATATAAGCACATTCTTCGGCCGAAATGGTCATACCATGTGAAAGCTCTTCAAATGTCTGAAAAAAGACGCCTTGTTCTTCATTCATTTTAATCTTTAACATGACCATCATTTGTGATTCATTCAGTCCTAATTGCTCATAATGGGCAATCAGCAAATTAGGCAAACTGGTCGAACCCATTTTCTGCATATCTATAAATTGCTGCCTTTTCATCGGATACACCTCTTCACTTTCAGTATATCACGTTTTCTCATACGTGCTGTCCTTAAGACGTTTGAAAAAGCCTCCATATGTTGGAGGCTTTCACGTCTTAAGGATATAAACGGTTTAATAATCTTGGGAATGGAATTGTTTCACGCACATGCGGCGCTCCGCTAATCCAAGCAACTGTTCGTTCAAGTCCAAGACCAAAACCTGAATGTGGTACAGAACCATACTGTCTTAATTCTGTGTACCATTTGTACGTTTCTTGATCTAACCCATGTTCTTTTAGTCTTGCTTCAAGCAGATCTAAATCATGAACACGTTCAGAACCACCGATAATCTCTCCATAGCCTTCTGGCGCAATTAAATCTGCACAAAGGACGACATCATCACGGTCTGGTGCAGGCTGCATATAAAATGGTTTTAATGAGGTTGGGTAATGAGTGATAAAGACTGGTTTATCATAGCTTTCGGCGATCGCTGTTTCATGCGGCGCACCGAAGTCATCTCCCCATTCAATGTCATCAAATCCTTTATCCTGCAAGAATTTAATCGCTTCATCATATGTGATGCGCGGGAATGGTGCTTTGATGTTTTCTAATTTTGCTGTATCACGGCCAAGTGTGTGCAGTTCTACTTTACAATTTTCAAGTACACTTTGAACAACGTGAGACACATAATTTTCTTGGTACTCAAGGTTTTCATTAAATTCAACAAATGCCATCTCAGGCTCGATCATCCAGAACTCGATTAAATGACGTTTTGTTTTCGATTTTTCTGCTCTAAATGTTGGACCGAATGAGAATACTTTTCCGAGTGCCATCGCAGCAGCTTCCATGTAAAGCTGTCCACTTTGAGAAAGGTACGCATCTTCATCAAAATATTTAGTAGCAAACAGCTCTGTTGTTCCTTCAGGAGCACTTCCTGTTAAGATTGGCGGATCCACTTTCACGAAGCCTTCTTGATGGAAAAACTCATATGTAGCACGAATAATTTCATTACGGATTTTCATAATGGCATGCTGTTTTTTAGAACGCAGCCATAAATGACGGTGATCCATTAAGAATTCTGTTCCATGTTCTTTTGGTGTAATTGGGTAATCTGTTGCTTCGTGAATCACTTCAATGGATTTCACTTGTAATTCAAAACCAAGTGGTGAACGTTCGTCTTTTGTTACTTGTCCTGTGACATAGACCGATGTCTCTTGTGTCACTGATTTCGCAAGCTTAAAGACTTCCTCTTCCACCTCTGCTTTTACAACGACTCCTTGAATAAAGCCTGTCCCGTCGCGAAGCTGCAAGAATGCAATTTTCCCGCTTGAACGTTTATTGGCAATCCATGCGCCGATTGTTACTTCTTCATCGACGTGTTTGAACACTTGATTAATAGTTGTTTTCAACATATTTCCCTCCAAAGCCAGAAAGAAACTCACCTTGTTAAATAGGTGTGATTCTTTTTTCATACATTTTATTATAACCGTTCTAAATCAGCATGGTCAACGCAAGACAGAAGAAACTACGGTGTTAAATTTTTTTCCACTCGTCCTGTCGTAAAATCAACATAGCTGAAACTATATTGGTTGTTCTCATTTAAGTACGTTACTTCCCAAAGGAGGACGTCACCTTCTCGTGCTAATTGAACATTTTTTAGCTTAGAAATGGTGTTCTCCTTTTGAACGGCTTGTACTGCTTGGTTTGAAGTAATGCCTTCTTTTGCTTTTTTAGCAATGACTTTTTCTTTTTTGCTGGCAGGTACCCACACATAGATCGCTTCGTTTTGTTTGTTTTTACCTTCCACAATAAATTGCTTTTCTTTCCCAACAAAGGTATCCACTTGCTCTACTTGTTCTATTGATGCTTGCTTTTTTGCTCGTTCAATCGCTGCCTCATGACCTTCTTCTTTTTGTCCCATGGCAATTTGATAAATCCACGAAAAGCTAATGATGCCAATGAGTAAAACGAGCGCAGCAACGGATGAAATAATCCAAACTATTTTTTTCATGTCAAGCTTCCCCTATGTGCGATATATGGTAAATATCGCTTGATTTTGATCTTCTTGATCTAATGCTAATCCAAACATAAGATCTTCCCTTTTAAGCGTTCTGTTCAGCAAATCGACGATTTTGTATAGGTCTTCTGAATGCTTAATTTGAACAGTTGAAAGTACCTCTATTTTACTTTCCACTTCTAATTCCTCCTCGGTACGTAAATATTGTTAGTCATACTTTTCAATGTGAGAACCGATACTATTTTTACAACGGAACATAAAAAGCCGTTACGATAAATTAACTCCAAACCCACACCAGTGAAAGGCCGCTTATGACAGCGGCTTTTCGTTGTTAAGCTTTTCTATATACGCCTCAAGCGACTCTTTGGACATCTCGTGAACTGGCGCATGATGAAGTGATTCTAAAAATAGTTTTCCATACGAAGCGGTTTTCACTCGGCGGTCTAAAATCAGCAATGTTCCGATGTCTTTTTCCGAGCGCAGCAAGCGGCCTGCTCCTTGCTTAAAAGTTAACACAGCTTCCGGGAGAGCGACGGCTTTAAAGGGATTCTTCCCCTGTTTTTTTGCAGCTTCACATTTTGCTTCAATGAGCGGTGAATCGGGTGGTCGGAAAGGAAGCCTTGCCATAATGACGGTCGTTAGCTCTGAGCCAGGAAAATCCACACCTTCCCAGAAACTCCCTGTTCCTAGCAAGATGGCCTGCTTAGCCAATTTGAACATTTTTGTCAATTTTACAGGGCTCCCGCCTGTCAAACCTTGAGCAAACAATGCCGATTGCATACCTTCTGATTTCAGCTCTTCATACACTGCTTTTAACATCTCATGTGAATTAAATAACACCAATATTTTCGCTTGATCCTGCTTTTCCATGATCTTAATATATGTTGCAGCTTGCTTCACATATTCGCGTTCATCACGGTTTGTGATCGGCGGCATGTCAGCAGGTACAACGACCTTAAGCTGTTTTTCAAGTTCAAAAGGTGAATCAATTTGGACAAGGTGTGGGTAAAAATCTTGCAGGCCAAAACGTTCCAAGCAATAATCAAAGCGTTGATTGATGGTAAGCGTCCCTGATGTGAGGACAACGCTTTTTTTGTTCATGAAGAACCGATCAGCTAGCAACTCCCCTGTATCTAGCGGCTGCGCGTGCATAAAGACAGCATTCTTGGCACCCTTTGCATCAATCTCAATCCAAACGGTTTCATCATTGTTTGGTTCAAAGATAAACCGGTACAGCGTACTGCAGAATGTCTGCATAAATGACATCACTTGATCGTATTCTTCTGCTTCAAATGCAAACTGCTCTATGAACTGATCACTTTTGTGAAGCAACTCATTTTTTTGCTGCTCATACAGTTTCTCACAAGCAATCAATAACGAACAAAGCTTACTCGCTGATTCTTTAATTCGGACCCACTGAGCATGTTTTGAATGATGACGGACTCTATGAATGAGACGATTGATGTCCGCTTTTGGTTTTGTCCTTTTGACAAAAGAATGAACGGTACTAAAAAATGCGTCACTTTCCACCTGAAGCTGCTGAAGATACTCGTCCATTTCAATAAAGGTGTCAGTTGATAAACCTGCCCCATGAAATCTCTTTTTCAATTTCTTAAGCAGCCCGCCATGCAAAGAGCCAAGCTGCGTTAATTTCGCATGAAGCTGGATATAAGACGCACTGTCACCTAGCGTTTCATTGGCTGTTTTTTCAAATTGGTGGGCCTCATCAATCACATAGACGTCTGCATCCTGAAAGATAGAAGCTCCTTCCGTTTGGGATAAAAGCAGACGGTGATTCGTCAAAATTAAATCAGCGGTTTGAGCCTTTCGTTTAGCCCGTTCATAAAAACAATGTTCTTTAAAACGGCGTTTTTTCGATGTAAATGGCATGTGTACACAGGAGATACGGTCTTTTATATTTGCAGCTCCTGACGGTAAATTCAGTTCAGACAAATCACCTGTTTCAGTGACAAGGAGCCACATTAAAATTTGCGCTTTTGTTAAGACAACATCATAGTTATCATCTTCCTCATGCAGGACATGCTCAAACTTATCTAAACAAATATAATGTGCCCGCCCTTTAAACACACAGGCGGCTGGCTCAAATGGGAGCAATTGCTTGAGTAGCGGAACATCGCGCTGAAGCATTTGCTGCTGTAGTAAAATAGAATATGTACTGATAATGACAGGTTTTCCTGATTTCTTTGCTTCTAAAGCAGCTGGTATAAGATAAGCGAGTGTTTTCCCGATTCCTGGCGCCGCTTCAATTAGCGCATAAGCTCTTTCATGGAACGCATCTCTTACTTTGTTCATCATCGTGAGCTGGCCTTCTCTTACTTCATAGCCTTCTAATGTTTGAGGAAGTTTCTCTTTTATCTCCTCGAACAGCTGCTCGTCGTCAGCACCTACTGCATATGTCGATTCAGTGATCGGATTGGTCACATCTTTCACAGCAAAAGATCCTAATTCTACAAGCGAATCATCTTGATTCGTGTGATTGGTTTCAAGCTGCTTAATTAAAAGTCCTATATCACTTAGAAGATAAGAGGATAATCTGCGCAGCTGTTTTAACACATTTGGCGGTGTATTCCTTAATTGATGTAATAAGGTTAAAAATAACATGGCAGTAACTTCCGCATCACTATCCGCCCTGTGCGGGTGGTCATGTGGAAGCATGAGCTCTTCGCTTAATTCAGTTAACTTATAACCTTCAAGCTCAGGATAAAGAATTCTAGAAATTTCAACCGTATCAATCGCTAGCACATCCAGCTCATTTTTCCCGCATGCTTTTAGTTCATCGTTTAAAAAGTTCAAATCAAAATGAACATTGTGCGCAACAAAATAAGCGCCCTGTATGAGATCATACACCTCTTGGGCAATGTCCTCAAAAAACACCGCGTCATCAACCATGTGCTGTTTAATACCTGTCAGCTGTTCAATAAATCCAGGAATCGTTTTCCCTGGGTTCACATATTTTGAATACCGTTCGACAATTTGTCCATTTTCAATGACCACCGCAGCAATTTGAATGATTTTATCACCTTTTTTTGGTGAATTCCCGGTGGTTTCAATATCAACGACAACAAACCTTTGATCGGTCATAAAATGGACACCTCAATTCCTCGTTCCACTCATAGTGAAACACACTCTGGACAATATAGCTGAAACAGAACAGCTTCCTTATGATGAAACTGTTCTGTTTCCATGTGAGCGTGCGTTATAAAATCGTTCTCGCAGGCTCTTGCCCAATCATTTGTTCAATTTGATTTTGTTTATTTAACACGACCACTTTAGGTGTGTGCGATTTCGCTTCTTCCTCTGACAACATCCCATAAGCGATAATAATGACTTCATCTCCTGGCTGAACCAATCTTGCTGCCGCACCATTTAAACAAATGACACCGCTCTTTCTTTCTCCAGGGATGATATATGTTTCAAGTCTAGCACCATTGTGATTATTGACAATTTGCACTTTCTCATTTGCCATCATGCCTGCCGCATCAAGCAAATCTTCGTCGATGGTAATACTACCTACATAGTGTAAGTTTGCTTCAGTCACTGTCGCTTTATGAAGTTTCGAGGTCATAAAAGTTCTATACATGTTTTTCACCGCTTTCAGGAACATGGAAAATCACATTATCAATCAGTCTTGCCCGGGAGAACTTCACAGCAATGGCAATGATCACTTGGCCCGTTAAGTGCTGAAGGGGTTCAAGCTCTGGGTAGGAGTAAATGTCAATATAATCGATTTCCCCACTCGTTTGAAGAATCTCCTCTTCCACTAATTGATAAATACGATTTACATCATGTTCACCATTTTCTACAGCTGTCTGTCCTTTTTTTAATGCCCGGTATAAAGCAGGTGCTTCTTGCCTTTCTGTTTCTGACAGATACACGTTCCTTGAACTTTTCGCTAAACCGTCTTCTTCTCGAACAGTAGGAACAGACACAAGGTGAAGATCGAAAAAGAAATCCTTGATCATCGCATCGATAACAGCGACTTGCTGTGCATCCTTTAAACCAAAGTATACATTGGTTGGTGCGACAAGGTGAAACAGCTTTGTGAGCACCGTGACAACGCCGTCGAAGTGTCCTGGGCGTTTCTTCCCGCATAAGACGTCTGTGCGCTTTTGAACAGTCATCGTAATCGATGGCTCATCTTTGTACATTTCCTTCACATCAGGTGTAAATAATATATCTACTCCAGTTTCTTCGGCAAGACGCTGGTCTCTTTCCATATCTCTTGGATAGGATTCAAAGTCTTCATTCGGTCCAAATTGCAATGGATTAACAAAGATGCTCATCACCACGATGTCATTTTGATCTCTTGCTTCTTTTGCAAGCGTCAGATGTCCTTCATGAAGGAAACCCATTGTAGGGACAAATCCAATGGAATGCTGCTTCTTTTGATGCTGCTTGATCATGTCTTTTAGTTCATGAATATGGGAGACAACCTTCATTCCTTGATCCCCCCATATAAACCATCAAGGACTTCTTCTTTCATATGAAAGGTATGAGCATCCTCTGGGAATGTGCGTGCTTTTACTTCTTTTGTATATTGTATGAGCGCTTCTTCTAATACAGCATCGATTTGCGCGTATTGTTTCACAAATTTAGGTGTTCTAGACACGCCGTACCCTACCACATCATGGTAAACAAGAACTTGTCCATCTGCTTCAGCCCCTGCCCCAATTCCGATCACAGGAATCTTTAGCATGTCAGTAATCCGTTTTGTCAGTTCACCAGGTACACACTCTAACACAAGAGCGATGGCGCCTGCTTCCTCACATTTCAGACTATCTTCAATCAATTTCTGTGCACTCTCTTTGTCTTTTCCTTGCACTTTATAGCCGCCAAGGACACCGACTGATTGAGGGGTGAGCCCTAAATGGCTTACAACAGGAATACCGCCTCTTGTAAGTGCTTGGATGGATTCAAATACTCCGTCTCCACCTTCAAGCTTTAAGGCATCAGCACCGCTTTCTTGCATAATGCGTGCTGCATTTTTCATCGTTTCTTCTAATGAATAATGATAAGACATAAATGGCATATCCGTCACAACAAATGTGTCTTTTGCGCCTCTTTTGACTGCTTTTGTGTGATGAATCATATCATCCATCGTCACTTGCACTGTGGAATCAAGTCCAAGGACAACCATCCCAAGTGAGTCACCAACTAAGATCATGTCGACTTCCGCTTTTTCCGCTTGCTTTGCAGCTGGATAGTCGTATGCTGTCAGCATCACAATAGGTTCGTTTTGTTCTTTCATTTTGAAAAAATCTAACTTTGTCTTCATTTGTTCCTCCTCATTCTGGAGAGGAGATGGCTTGTCTGATCTCACACGTTTTTATCTCTCATGTGCAGACGAATCATCCCTCTGTCCAAGTCCCTTAGGATCAAGGCAGAAATTTATCGAATTTTTCTTCCTAACAGGTACAGTTCTTTTTCAGATACTGCCCACACGAAGTATATCAAAAATGTGCCGGGTGTTCCACTTAAGTTGACTTGATCTCAATGTCAGCGGAGTAGATGTTTTGGATTCCGCCCTCCGTTTCGAGTAAGAGGACCCCTTCATCATTAATCCCAAGCGCCGTTCCAGCATATTGTCCATTGACGGTGCGTGCGATGATACGCTTTCCAATGGTCATCGCATACGATTCCCATAATTGTTTGATCGGAGCAAAACCATAAGTCATATATTCATCATACCTTTTTTCAAAGGTGGACATGATGGTTTGAATCAGTGCCGCTCTGTCTACCTTTTCACCCAGTTCCATTTGCAAACTCGTCGCAACATCCTTTAATTCTTCAGGAAAATCATTTGCCGTCTGATTCACGTTAATGCCTGGGCCAATAATGACTGCGTGAACTTGGTCAGCTTCTGCTTTTAATTCAGTCAAAATACCAACGACCTTTTTTCCGTTTAGCAAAATATCGTTTGGCCATTTGATCGATGGACTGAGACCCGTTTGCTGCGCTATGGCTTCAGCGATCGCGACAGATGCTAAAAGCGTCATTTGCGGCGCTTTGTGCAGCGGTATTTCTGGCCGGAGAATCAAACTCATCCATATGCCTGTCCCATTTGGTGAGTGCCACGTTCTTTGAAGGCGTCCTTTTCCGTTTGTCTGATGATCACTGACAACAAGCGAGCCGTGCGGGGCTCCTTTATTGACGAGGTCATGGGCAATGAGCTGAGTTGAGGCGACTTCTTCTTGAAAATAAATATGCCTGCCAAACAGCTCTGTTTCCAAACCAAACAGAATTTCGTCTTCACTAATTTTGTCCGGTTTACGAAGCAGCCGGTATCCTTTTCTTCTGACCGCTTCGACCTCATATCCCTCTTTTCGCAAATCCTCTATATGCTTCCATACTGCCGTTCGGGAGCAGCCAAGCTCATCACATATTTGCTGGCTTGAGACAAAATCTTGCTCAGATGCTGTAAATAGTTCAATTAATCGTTTTCTAATCGCTGATCGCACGCTATGAGCCACTCCTCTATGGCTTCTTTTCGGTTTTCAAGCTGGTTTTGCAAAACGGCTTTTTTCACAGAAGCAAGCTCTTCTGCAATCCATTTACCAGCTGGCTTTTGCCGAAAGGCCATCAAATCTTTTCCTGACACTGCAAGGTCTTGAAGCTGTTTAATCGGCAGCGCATCATATGAACGTTTCGCCGCCTCCAGCTCATCAAAGAAAATGCGACGCTCATGTTTGAGCTGCGTGATTTTCATACTAGAAAGCAGGACATGTTCACCAGCTTCAAACATTTTTTCCGCATCCCAGTCACAATCAACATATTTGCTAATGGCAACGGCTTCTTTTAAAAGTTTCGTTGATAACTTCCATTCTTTTAAAAAGGACACCGCCTCCGCCTCATCTAGACCAAGTAAATGGATAAAGGCTCCCCACACCTCATCTAACCCATCCAATAAATAATACGGGAAAGCTTGGAACGTTTCATTCAGCTGATCCTTTTTGAGGCCGGGCAATTCTTCATACAATTTGGTGGAGATGAGCACCTTGATGGCTTGCTCACAGTAGCGGCCTTTTAAAAGTTTTTCCATTTCGATTTTTTTGCGTTCAACAGAGATGTTGGCAAGCAGATGTTTATCTTTTTTCATTGCTTCTTCCGTCTCTTTAGAAAGCTCAAACCCGAGCTGGCTTAAAAACCGCACCGCTCTCATCATCCGAAGCGCGTCTTCTTGAAAGCGGCACGCAGGATCTCCAACCGTTTGAATTCGTCTCCGCTTAATATCCCGCTTGCCGCCTACATGGTCAATGATGTCACCATGAATATCCATGGCTACTGCATTGATCGTTAAATCTCTTCTTAAAAGATCTTCTTTTAGTGATGAAATAAACGCCACTTCTTTAGGCCGGCGAAAGTCTTCATATTCTGATTCAGTCCGAAACGTAGTGACCTCATAGCTGACCCCGTCAAGTAACACAATAACAGTGCCATGCTCTTTGCCGACATCTACTGTTTTATCAAATAAAGACTCCACCACATCAGGTGTGGCATCTGTCGCAATATCGATATCCCCAACTTCCCTGCCTAAAAGGACATCTCTCACCGCACCGCCGACAAAATAAGCTTGATACCCATGTTCGTGCAGCGTATGTAAAATAGGGATCGCATGTGTGAATTGTTCATTCATCTTCAACATCACCTTCGATCAATTCTAAGTAAAGCTCTTCATACTCTCTCACAATTTTGTCAGAAGAGAAATTGGCTTCCACACTAGACTTGGCTGCCATCGATATTTGCTGATGGAGCGCATTGTCTTTCAGAATAGTGATGGCATGTTTTGCTGCTTTATCTACATCACCAAGCGGAACAAGGAATCCTGTCTCTCCATGTGCAATCACCTCTGGAATTCCTCCAACGTCTGTTCCTATACAAGGTACTCCGCATGCCATTGCTTCAAGTAGTACAAGACCAAAACTCTCTTTCTCAGAAAGCAGCAGCTTCAAATCACTAATCGAATAGAGCTCCTCCACCTTCTCTTGCTTGCCTAAAAATAGCACGCGGTCCGTTAATCCAAGCTTTTTCACAAGCTCGCAAACAACCGATTTTTCAGGGCCGTCCCCAATCAGTAGCAGTTTTGCATTCACCTGTTCAGAAATCTGTTTAAACACATGGATCACGTCATGCACCCGCTTCACTTTACGGAAATTTGATACATGAATGACGACCTTCTCATCCTGCAGAAGACCATAATGCGTCTTCAGCACTTCGTGATCTTCACGCAAATATACGCGCTCATCGACGAAATTATGGATCGTATCAATTTTTTTATTCGGTTTAATCAGATCGTATGTCTGCGCAGCTAATGAATGTGATACAGCCGTTACGCGGTCAGATGATTCGATCGCAAACCGGATGACTTCCTTTAAAGATGGGTCATAGCCTAAAACCGTAATATCCGTGCCGTGAAGCGTGGTGACGACTTTGACAGACTGTCCAGTCATTTGCTTAGCTAAGAACGCACAGACGGCGTGAGGGACCGCATAATGTGCATGAATAATATCAAGCTTCTCTCGTTTTGCCACTTCTGCGAGTTTACTTGCCAGTGCAAGGTCATAAGGCGGATATTGAAACACAGCATATTGATTGACATCCACCTCGTGAAAATAAATATTCGGATACACTTTATTGAGTCTAAACGGAATACTCGAGGTAATGAAATGAACATCGTGCCCTTTTTCAGCTAAACGTTTTCCAAGCTCTGTGGCAATAATGCCCGATCCGCCAACACTTGGATAACAAGTGATTCCGATCTTCAATTTTTTCATAATTACCCCCCAAGTAAGTCATCGTCCATCAAAAGTGGCTTCTTTGTCAGAAACCCTTCTGCAAAAGGTTTATTGACTTCCCTTCCATACATCGACTCTCTCATTTTGACAAAATCAATATAACCATTTACAAGCGGTGTCTCCACTGAACTCTCTGTTTTGACAAATTGGCTTTTATACGCATGTAAGCTATCAATTTTTTGGTTCATCTCGTCTGAGATATCGATCACAAAATCTGGACGATGGTGGCCGTTAATCATGTAATAATACATCTGGCTTATTTTATGCGCTGGCTGCTTGTATGAATCTTCAAATTTATGTATACCTGCAGAAAAAGCGGCCTCTTCTACAAGTGAACCCGCATGACCATGATCAGGATGTCGATCTTGGTGGTGCGGGGCAAAAATAAGTTTTGGTTTATATGTTCGGATGACACCTGCAATTTCTTTCATCGCTTTGTCATTCAGATAAAGTCCTCTATCTTGCAGCGTGAGCTGGATTCGAGTCGTGACGCCTAAAATGGCAGCGGCTGCTCTGGCCTCTTCTTTTCGGCTTTCAACCGTTCCATTTGAAGATAATTCAGCCTGAGTCAAGTCACAAATCCCAACACGCGCCCCTTTTTTTACGTATTTTGCAATCGTTCCACCCATACCGATCTCTACATCATCGCTATGGGCACCGAATGCAAGGATATCAAGTGGTTTCATGTGTTCCTCCGTTTTTTGCTACATCTCGAAAATCAAACGTACCTTTATTTAAATTCCTGACTAAAATTTCGGCAGTCCCCATATTGGTCGCTAATGGAATGGCATACACATCGCAAAGCCGGATGAGTGCAGATACATCCGGTTCATGCGGTTGTGCAGTGAGAGGGTCTCTAAAAAAGAGCACAAGATCCATTGCATTATCAGCAATCATGGCACCAATCTGCTGATCCCCTCCAAGTGGTCCTGATTGGAAACGATGAACGGGAAGCCCAGTCGCTTCTTTCACTCTTAAACCTGTTGTTCCTGTTGCATAAAGTGTATGATCGGCCAAAATATCTCGATACGCAATGGCGAATTGAATCATGTCACTTTTTTTCTTATCGTGAGCGATTAAAGCAATGTTCATCAGGGGTCCACTCCTTATTAGTCGATAATATTTTCTAAGCCATAGACGAGTTGATCAATATGCATCACCTGTTCAACAGAAAGCTTCACACCTGACATAAATGATGCACGGTTATAAGAATCATGACGGATCGTGAGCGTCTGTCCGTCCATTCCAAACAGCACTTCTTGATGTGCAATCATGCCTGGAAGTCTTACGCTGTGAAGGCGGATGCCATCATAATCTGCTCCTCGTGCACCTTCGATTAGTTCTTTTTCTTCAGGGTGCCCCTGCTTTTTGCTTTCTCTTACTTCTGCGATCATTTCAGCTGTTTTTAGTCCTGTACCGCTCGGAGCGTCCAATTTTTTATCATGATGAAGCTCAATGATTTCAACATCAGGAAAATAATTTGCTGCCATTTTGGCAAACTTCATCATTAAAACAGCACCAACAGCAAAGTTAGGCGCAATAATACAGCCTATCCCTTTTTCTTCTGTTAATTGCTGAAGTTCTTTTAGGTCGTCTTCTGAAAAACCTGTTGTGCCTACGACTGGACGTACGCCATGTTCAAGGGCTTTTTTTGTATGTACTTTCCCGATTTCTGGGGTCGTCAAATCAATTAATACATCCGGTGCTGTTTCTGAAAGACACACGTCAATATCCGTATAAATGGGCGCATCAGATGTTGTATGAAGCACATCTGATAGCTTTTTCCCCTCATGTGTGTGATCAAGTGCTGCTACTAGTTCGAAGTGGCTTGTTTCTTCTGCCAGCTTAACAGCCTCTATCCCCATTCTTCCTCTTGCTCCAGCGATTACAACTTTGATGGTTTGATTCGTCATCTTCTCTACTTCCCTTCTTTTTTCGTCCAGCGGTCTTTGTCTCTTGTATTGAATTTATGCATCACACGATCATGGGCTTCTTCAAGTGATATATTGAGTGAATTGGCAAGGCATGTTAACACAAACAGCACATCGCCAATTTCTTCTTCCATGCTTTTTTCTGTTTCCGTTGTTTTTTTCGGCTTTTCTCCATAGTAATGGTTGACCTCTCTTGCCAGCTCACCTAATTCTTCTGTCAGACGGGCCATCATGGCAAGCGGGCTGAAATAGCCTTCTTTAAATTGTCCTATGTAATCATCTACTTCTTGCTGCACGTGACGCAGCGTTTTTTCATTCGTCATGAAGCTCATCCTCCTATCCATCTCTTACATGTTAGCGAAATCATAAATATTTGACAAATGTTTAAAACTCAGTTTGCTTGTTTCTCTTCCATACCATATAATATTATCGCTGTCTAAGCAAAAAAAGGAGTGATCTTTTGCTAAAAGAAATTCGTCTTAAAAATATCGTATTTATTTTAATAGGATCTGCGATTTTTTCTTTCGGCCTTGTTCATTTTAATATGCAGAACAACTTGGCGGAAGGCGGATTTACAGGTATCACACTGCTTTTATATTTTCTATTTCACATTGATCCATCTATTTCAAACCTTGTGTTAAACATTCCGATCTTTTTTATCGGCTGGAAAATGCTTGGCAGAACCATGTTTACATATACAATTGTCGGAACCGTCAGTCTTTCTGTCTTTCTAGCCATCTTCCAGCGCTTTCAAATACATATGCCTCTTCAACACGATTTAGCCTTAGCCGCACTCTTTGCAGGTGTGTTTATCGGAACAGGCCTCGGAATCATCTTTAAATTCGGCGGGACAACAGGTGGCGTTGACATTATTGCAAGACTGATCAATAAACATTATCAAGTTGCAATGGGAAGAACGATGTTTATCTTCGATGCGTGCGTCATTACCATCTCTCTCACCTATTTAAATTACAAAGAAGCCATGTATACACTTGTTGCCGTATTTGTTGCTGCAAAAGTCATCGATTTCATGCAAGAAGGCGCATACGCTGCCAAAGGAGCGATGATTATTTCTGAAAAGGATGATATCATTCAAAAGAAAATCACAGAGGAAATGGAGCGCGGAGTGACCATTTTAAAGGGTGTCGGCTCCTATACGAAACAGGAACGCAACGTTCTTTACTGCGTCGTTCCAAAAAATGAGCTTGTCCACCTTAAGAGTGTCGTAACTTCCGTCGATCCTCATGCCTTTGTATCAGTGAGTGACGTGCATGACGTACTTGGTGAAGGCTTCACATTAGATGAACATAAAAAGCCGCTCAATCCCCACTAAAAAAGAAGCCCGATAACGGTGCTTCTTTTTTTATGACTTTGGATAATCGGCTTGTCGCTTTTGCTTTTTTTCTTTTTCAGCACGGTATTTCCTAAACCCAACATACGTTAAAGTGAGTAAAATCATACTTCCTGTTGTTAAAATGACCCATAAAAGCGATGGATCTGCTTCATCTTGATCAACGTTCGCAAACACACTTGATAAATCTTCTTCAAGTTTCGTGAGACGCTCAAGCTTTGTCCCACTCGATGCTTTTAAAAATTCACCTTGTTCAATTACTTCCATGTGCTGCTTAATCGTTTGCAGCTTTTCAGGCGAGATATCAATGGTTAAACTCGGATAAATCATATCATACAATGAAACCAGCTCATTCCAAGTTTCATAAAACGTCGTCGATTCTGGATCTTTTACTTCTTTTTTTAATGTCGGAAAAGACCCCATAATCGGCTTCTCGAGAGATCCCCAAAGAGGTTCTGAATTTGATTGTATCGCATCGAGAAGCATTCTAAACTGAGAGGCATACCGAAGTTTTTCGCGCTCATTTAAGTCTTCCTGCGGGAGTCCTTTAATGATATCTTGATAGCCAAGTGTAATTTGCCGAACCTGCGTATTCGTCAAAGTTCCGCGCCAATTCTCAGCTTTAAATGTCTTTTCAGCATACAATGCAACTTGTAATGCCTCATCATATTTAGCTTGTCTCGTTAATTGAAAGATTGAATCTGATAGTTCCGTTAATTCTTGCAGCGCTTTAGCAGCTGTTGTTTCCTCACCTTTTGCAGCAGCTGGATGCAAGACAAGAAATAATAATAGAATCATCGCGATTGACTTTCGTTTCATGCAAGTCCCTCCTAGCCTTTCTCCATACAGCGTATGAAGAAAAGGACAAGGTTAGACCAACATTGTTAAGGGAGTTCAAGCTTGACCGATTTTTTCGAGAGGACAAGATAATACGAAACAAGAAGAACGGCCATACTTAACCAAAACGTCACGTAGCCGATCTCATTTGAATAGGCAGAAAGCATAGAATAACGCGGCATCATTCCAAATACATAATCAATCACATCATTATGTAAAATCCATATGCCTGCTACAACCAAATGACGCATGTGAAAACGATAATACGGCGCAAATAACACAGCCTGTACCGCCATCGCAAAGTGCGAACCAATTAGCATATATCCTTCCCACGGAAAATCATCAACAGAAACGAGCACGAAAAGATTCATCCCTACAGCCCATAATCCATATTTAATCAAAGTGACAAGGGCCAGTGCTTCAAAATAAGGAGCATGGCGTTTCATTAGAAAGGCTAGTAATACAAATAAAAAGAAAAAGCTTGCCGTCGGACTGTCCGGTACAAAAGGTAAAAAGACAGCCGGCGTCTCAACGAGCTGCGGGATATACCAGTAGTAGCCGTACACAGTACCAAGAAAGTTGACAATGAGCACGAGCAAAAGCATGTAGCGTGTGGCTAGCAGATATTGAATCCATCTCATATTTCTCTTCACTCACGATCTGTTAAAATCAGAAAAAAGCTGACAGCGCCAGCTTTTTTCTCCTTTTGAGTATATCCTTGTACTTGCATTTAAACAACTGAATTATTTAGATTTGACCTCAGATAAATATTTCGAGAGCTTTTCAAGTTCTTCATCGCTGCCTTTAAAAATGCCCTTAGGCATGTTGCCTTTTCCTTCTACAGCGATTTTCGCAATTTCCTCTGGTGCTAAACCATTGTCAACAAGTGACGGTCCAGCTGCCCCGCCTTGCATATTATCTCCGTGACAGGAGATACATGTCTGCTCTTGATAGATTTTATACTCTTCAGCTGAGGTATCAATCTCTGCTTCTTTCTTGATTTCACCTTGCTTCGCAGCTGCTTCCCAGTCATGAGTAGCAACAGACTCCCATGTTAAATAGGTTGCTGCACCAACTGCAAGAATCATCATCCCAACTGCAATTGGTCTTCGATATGGCCTGCGTTCAGGACCAGAATCAAGAAATGGTGCGAGTAAAAGAGCACCAAACGCAATTCCAGGCATAATCATTGCGCCAACTACCGTATAGCTCCCTGCAGCAAACTCATATTTTAACAACTGGTACAAAAATAGGAAATACCAGTCTGGCAGCGGAATATAGCCCGTATCTGTCGGATCAGCCATCCGCTCAAGCGGAGGTGCATGAACAACAGTTAGGACAAGAAATCCAATTAAAAAAACAGCACCTACAAGCCATTCCTTTAAAAGAAAGTTCGGCCAAAAGGCTTCGGTTTTTCCCGGATATTCGGAATAGTCTTTAGGTATGTTAGGTTTTCTTTCTGCCGGTATTCTGGAATCTCCGACAAACTTCATCCCTTTTCCCCTATGCAAAGTCATCCCCTCCTCATTGAACATTCATCAAACGCAAAATTTTACAGCGGTCCAGAAATTCCTTGCTTACGAATCATAATAAAGTGGGCAGCCATCAGCCCAAATAATGCCGCTGGCAAGAAAAAGACATGGATAGCGAAAAATCTCGTCAGCGTTTGTGCACCTACAATGTCAGGATGACCTGCAAGCAGCGTTTTAATCTCTTTCCCAATGAAAGGTGTCGCCTCTGCAATTTGAAGACCAACCTTCGTCGCAAATAGCGCCTTCATATCCCACGGTAAAAGATATCCTGTAAAACCAAGTCCAAGCATCACAAAGAAAATGAGCACACCGACAATCCAGTTTAGCTCTCTAGGCTTTTTATACGCCCCTTGGAAAAAGACCCTCAGCGTATGTAAAAACATCATAACAATGACTAGACTCGCACCCCAGTGGTGCATCCCTCTTACAATCTGTCCGAATGCCACTTCATTTTGCAAATAATAGACAGATTCCCATGCGTTTTTAATATCCGGTACATAATACATCGTTAAAAACATGCCCGAAAGGACTTGAATGACCGTCACAAAAAACGTTAAACCGCCAAAACAATACACAAAAGCAGAGAAATGATGTGCTGGATTGACGTGCTCAGGCACTTCATGATCCGCAATGTCTCTCCATATCGGTGTGATGTCCAGCCGCTCATCTACCCAATCGTAAATCTTGTTAAGCATCGTTACCCTTCCCCTTTCGGCACAGCTTTTCCAAGATAGAGGTATCCGTCCTTCACTTGCTGCTTATAATGATCAAGCGGAGCAAGCGGCGGAGTTCCGGGTACGTTTGTACCATCCTTGTCGTACAGCCCATAATGGCATGGGCAGAAAAATTTGTTTGGATTTTTCGGATCACTGTTCCAGTTCACTGTACATCCCAAATGTTTACAGATTGGCGATAAAGCGACAATTTCATCCCCTTCTTTGTACACCCATGCAGACCTAGATTCCTTTGACTCATACCATGCATCTACTTGATCAATTTTAAAGTCAAAGCGCTTCGGTTCTTTTGTCAGTTCATCTACACTGACAACTTGAACCATATCCTGATCCTCTGTTCCTTTTAGCACAGGGTCAAGCGCAAAGCGAACCATAGGCATGAGCATTCCAGCGGCCATAAATCCCCCCACGCCGGTCAACGTGTAATTCAAAAATTGACGCCTGGACACTCCATGTCTCTTCTCGCTCATTTTTTTCTCCCCCCCTCAGGTCGTCAGCTACTTTATAACTGAATTAGAAAAAATTTCATAAAACTAGGACACCCTCATAATATATCAATCTATTCACAAGGTCAACAGCCTAAAAAGCTATGTACAATGCAAATGTAAGGGTTTTTATGAAGGGTTCCATTTTTGTAACAAAAAGTTCAAAATTTGTTCTACACTGTCTTGAATGACTTTTTGCTTTAAATTGACCTTTAAATGCTCAAGCGGAACAGACTGCAATATAAATGCCGATTCGCTCACTTCTAGCTGTTCTTTCCATTTGTTATCAGATGTGATAAACACAACATGCTGAAAATGTTCTTGCAATGATTGTTTTACTGCAAGTATGTCTTCTTGCTTACGATGATTTACTTCTAAATATGTATGTGGAGGAAAAAGAAACACTCTGCCTTTCAGTTGCCTTTCAAGATCCTCTGCCACAAGCATTGTAAACTCACCTAAAGACACGGTTTGTTTGATATGGCTTGCATCTATCCCAACTAATGGAATGATAGCGGTATCAATGTAATCTTTAGATTGTAAAAAGAGATCCGCGTCCTCCGCCTGAAACTTCATCTAGTTCCCCTCTTTCATCACATAAGCCCTGCCTGTATAGGGCAAGGCTTATTGGCTTGGTTTATGATAATAGGCTTAATTCTTTTGCTAACTTATTAAATGTTTCTTGATCATGACGGTCAAGCGCTTCATCGATTTCTTTCATCAGCCGTTCTTTTTGGAAAGTAGCAATAGAATGCTCTAGCACTTTCTCAGCAAGATCTTTATCTTTTTCATTTTCATAAAGATCTTTAGGAATATGAGGATTTGTTTCAAGTACAGCGGCATATTCCGGCGAACGATATGCAGATCGGAAATTCAATTGAATAAACAAATCTTGCTGTTTATTCAAACGAATATCATGAAATGATTTTTCTGCATCTGTCGTCATGATATTTTCTTTATAAAATCTAAAGGGAACTTCATCCACACAGTGTGTTGACATAATAATTCCCCTTGGGCAAAATTCTGCTTGCTCTACAAAATGAACCTTTTCCATCAAAGAGTCGTGACTCATTAAATAATTTAATATCCAAACACACTCTCTTCGCTTTAACTGATAATGGTTTAAGAACCACCGGATAAATTCCTTCTTTTCATTGACAGAAACAGGGGTCTGCATGTTATTCCCTCCTCTATCGTAAATTAAATTGCTATACATGAATTATTCAACAAACCAGTTCTTCATTCCTGCAAACTATAAGGAAATTTCGTCTTCAATTCTTAAAATCGTTTCTTCAATTTCTTCATTCGTGCCATCTTTCTGAAGAACTTTTCGTAATAACGGCAAGGCTTCTTTTTGTCTGCCTTCTTCTAAAAGGAACGAAGCATATTCATATAAAAAGTCACGTTCCTCATCAAAATCAGGCAGAGCAAGTTTGAAATACTCAGCGGCTTCATCGTATTCTTCTCGTCCGACAGAAGCAGAAGCAGCATACCAATTCCATTTTGGATCTTCTTCCCCAAAACTTTTAACCTCTTTAATCACATCCAGAATTTCATCAAACAGCTCTTCATTTAAATAGATCGCAAGCAGCGTTTGAACCGCTTCAATATATCCTGGATCAAGAGCAAGTGCTTCTTGAAGCAATTTTTTCGCATCTTCCGAATGGCCATTTTTCAAATCAATCTTTGCCCCATATAAATATAACTCTTTGTTATACTCATCCACTTTAATTCCTTCTTTTACTATCTCTAAAGCTTCATGATATAGTCCTTCTTCCTCATAGCTTTTGGCTAAAGGCATATAAAGTGACGAATACGAAGGATCAATATCTTTTAGTTCAGAAAGCTGCTGAATAGCCGTTTTCGTTCTGCCAGCCCTCATCGCTGTAAATCCGTAGCCAAAAAGTGTATTTGGATCCACTTGATCCTTTACAGCCTTTTCATACCATTCAAGGGCATCTTCAAATTCTCCAGCTGTGCTTAATGATTCAGCGAGCCGCTGATATACATTAACACCGCCAATTTCATTTTGTTGATCGGCCACTTTGTAGAAATAGTCGGCTGCTTTCTTTGAAAGACCTTGAGAAAAATACAATTCCCCTAAAGCAAAATCAATGACGGCTTCATGAGGTAGTAACTCTTTCGCTTTTAAAAGCTTTTGTTCACTGACTTCAAATAGTCCTTGCATTTGATACAAATCTGCCATTAACAATAAACTCTCTGGATACGCATCGTCATCTTCAGGAATCGTTTCAAGAACTGCTATTGCCTTCTCTTCTTCGTCAGAGTCTATTAAAAGCTCTGCATAAAAACAGGTTAATCCTGTTTCTTCTGGATATAAATCATGTAAATCACTAATGAGATTCCGTGCTTTATCAATATCTCCCCAGTCATAATATAACTGAGCTGCCTGCGCTTTTTCTTCATCATGAAGATGCTTCTCTGCTTGAGCAAGTGTTTGGAGTCCCTTTTCAGTCTCACCCGCCTCAACTAATTTTATGGCTTCTTGTAATGAACTATTCAAATCAAACCGTTCCTTTCTGTTTCCAAAAACCTAAACTGTTGTTACTTCATATCATAATCGACAGCTGCATATCCAGCAAATATGTTGCTCTTTTAACATGAAGCCATTTTTGTGTTTTGAAGACTCTTTTTCAATCAATACTTTACTAAACTGACGATTTGTAAACCGAATACGCTAAAAAATTGTTTTTGAATCAGCAAAATGCTCTTTTTCAAGGTTTCACCTTGAGACAAGCTATGCTATAGTTCTTTCAAATATGCAAAAGGAAAGAAAAAGCCTGAGGAAATCCTCAGACTGTTTGCGTTAAGTATTCAATGTGTTCAAAGAAATTTGGATAAGATACACGTACTGCATCTGTATCTTCAATCTCGATTGCTTGCTCTGTTATACATGCCGCAATTCCTAACATCATACCAATTCGATGATCTCCGTAGCTTGAGACGACTGCGCCGCCTTTAAGGCTCGTTTTACCATGAATCTTCATTCCATCATCTGTTGCTTCAATATGAGCACCTAGTTTTTTAAGTTCTGAAACGACTGTATCAATACGATTGGTTTCTTTCACTTTTAATTCAGCGGCATCTTTAATGATCGTTGTTCCTTCTGCTTGAGTAGCTAGGAGCGCAATAATAGGAATTTCGTCGATCAGTCTAGAGATCATATCGCCTGAAATGTCGATCCCTTTTAATGAAGAGGTAGAGATCGTTAAATCACCGTACGGTTCTCCGCCTTTAGCATCCACTTCTTGAATGTCAAGGTCTGCACCCATTTGTTTTAGCACATCTATAATACCAGTTCTCGTTTTGTTCAAACCGACATTTCTCAATACAATCCGGCTGTTTGGAACGATAGATCCAGCCACTAAGAAAAATGCAGCTGAAGAAATATCTCCAGGGACAAATACATCTGTTGCTTTTAACGTTTGTCCACCTTCAATTGAAACACTTTGTGCATCTTCATGTAGCGAGACACCAAACATTGATAACATTCTTTCGGTATGGTCTCTTGATTTATGCGGTTCAGTTAACGTCGTTGTTCCTTCTGCCTGCAGTCCAGCTAGAAGGACAGCCGACTTAATCTGGGCACTGGCAACTGGAGACTCATAAGAGATAGCTTTTAAATTGCCCCCACGAATAGAAAGCGGTGTATATTCACCATTTGCTCTACCATCGATCTTGGCTCCTAATTGTCTTAACGGACCTGTTACCCGTTTCATCGGTCTTTTGGCAATACTTTCGTCTCCGATCAGTGTACTGTGGAACTCACAGCCAGCCAAGATTCCCATCATTAAACGAATGGTCGTGCCTGAGTTACCAACATCGAGAATATCGCTCGGCTCTTTAAGTCCTTTTAGTCCCTTGCCATGAATGACAACATCTGTACCTTTTTGTTCGATGTCGACACCCATTTTTCTAAAACAATCAATCGTGCTTAAACAATCAGCGCCAGGAAGAAAGTTTTTTACTACTGTAGTCCCGTCAGCAATAGCGCCAAACATCACAGATCTATGAGAAATGGATTTATCTCCTGGAATATGAATTTCTCCATTCATAGGAGCACTTTTATGAATTTTCATGTTCCTCACCTCAATCAGCATAAAATGTATCGTAATTTGCTCTATTTTTTATACAGAGTTCTGCCCGCTTTCGATCGTCATCTGTTTGAAAACTGATGCGTAAAATCCCGTTAATGTCTTCTCGCGTCTCAATAATACGGATATTTGTAATACTAATGTTTTCATTTGCTAGATATCCTGTAATTTCCGAAATAACACCAGGATGATCAGGCACATCGACATAAAGATCATAAAAAGCAGGGATCGCTCCTTTTTTCCTTAGAGGCAGGCCGTCGCGATATTCCTTGGCCTCTTGGAAATAAGAGAATAACCCCTCAGCATCTTCTTGTTGCACAAAGGATTCAATGCGGTCAATCTCTTTTTTCCATTCATGAAATCGGTCTAAAATCTTGTTTTTATTATGCAAAAGGATATCGCGCCACATTGCAGGATTACTTGATGCAATACGGGTAATATCTCGAAAGCCTCCTGCAGCAAACCGTTTTACAAGAGGAAATTCTTCTTCAAAATGATGCGCTTGATGCACAAGACTGGCAGCGACGATGTGTGGAAAGTGACTAATCACACTTGTCACAGCATCATGTTCTTCGGGTGTCATTTCAATGAAATGAGCATTGGTTCCCTTCAGCAGATCCTTCAAACGGTCAACAGCCTGACGACTTGTTACCTTTGCTGGCGTTAAAATGTAGAATGCATTTTCAAATAAAAAGTCTTTCGCTGCAATGACACCTGACTTATGAGATCCTGCCATCGGATGCCCGCCAATAAATTGGTAATGATCAGGCAACGTTTTTTCAGCAAAGTGAACGACCTTTTGCTTTGTGCTCCCTACATCCGTAATCGTGAGCTCTCTTTCAATTCCAGATGCTGCAATATCACTTAACATTTTGACGGTTTGTTGTACTGGCGTTGCCAAAATAATCGTTGCTGATGCTTTTAAGCCTTCTATAAAGGACTCGGCAGTCGCGTCGATGATCCCTAGTTTTGTTGCAGCAATCATTTGTTCTTTAGAGACATCATAGCCTACAATTTTTTTATGTGGAAATTCTTTTTTAATCGACAGTGCAATAGAACCACCAATTAAACCGAGCCCAGCGATTAATATGGTTTCGTTTGCTTCATTCATGTTCATCACCTGATTTTTCGCGAAAATTAAACAAGCTGTTTCAATAGCTTATATGTATATTGGATGAGTTACAACGAAAGCCATATCCCATAAACAGGATATGACTTCATTGTTATGCTACGCACGAATGCCTTGTAATAAATCGGCAAGTGTAGTTAGGATTTCTTCATTTTGCTCCTTTGTTCCAACAGTAATACGTAAAGAAGTTGGGAATCCAAGAGCTTGACCAGATCGAACGATATAGCCCTTTTTCAAAAGTGCATTGAACAGCTCATCAGCATCTCTTTTAAAATCAATTAGCACAAAGTTTGTTTGAGACGGATAGATAAATAATCCAAAGCGGTCTGCAAATTCTTGATACTGCTTGAGACCTGCTTCATTTTTTTCCCTGCACGATTGAATGAAGTCTTGATCTTTTATGGCTGCACGTGCAGCTGCTTGAGCGATACGACTTGTATTAAATGGCTCTCTCGCAGGTTCAATGGCGGTAATCAATTCCTCTGAAGCAACCCCATAACCTACTCGAAGTGCCGCAAGTCCATATGCTTTAGAGAATGTGCGCAGTACAATGACATTTCGATAGGCTTTTAATAGAGATAAACTGTTCGGAAAGTCTTCCGCGCGAACATATTCAAAATATGCTTCATCTAGAACGACAAGCACGTGAGCAGGCACTTGATCTAAAAACGATACGAGCTCAGATTCTGACAAATGATTTCCTGTCGGATTGTTCGGGTTACACACCCAAACGACTTTTGTGTTGTCATCGATCGCATTCAGCATTCCCTTTAGATCATGAGCTCCTCCATTTAGAAGTGGCACTTCTCTAATCTCTGCATGCTCAATTACTGCATTGTGACGGTATTGCGGGAATGACGGAGATGGGATCACCGTATTTGTATGTTGATCAAGGAATGCCCTAGCAATAATTTGCACAAGTTCATCTGAGCCATTCCCGAATATTAATTGTGTTTCATTTACTTGAAGAAACTCAGCCAGTTCCGTTCTTAAACTTGCGCTGTATCCGTCTGGATAAATCGCTAAATGTTCAAGTTCAGCTTGTATGGCCTCTCTTGCATGTGTGGAACATCCAAAAGGGTTTTCATTTGAAGCCAATTTCACAATTTTGTCTAATTGATATTCTTTTTTGACCTCTTCAATTGGTTTCCCAGGTTGATACGGTTTTAGCTGTTTTAATTGATCTTTGATTTGCAAAATGTTTCACCTCATTTGAATGAATAGAGGGGACTAAATGTTTTTGCATATGTTTCAAATTCTCTTAAAGCCTCTTCGCGTGTATCACTTGCTACTAATTGTTCTTGAAGCTCTTCAATTTTTTTGACAAGGGCACTGCCGACAACGACACCATCACTCATTTTATTCATTGAGTCTACTTGTTCTCTTGTTGAAATACCAAAACCTACAGCAACTGGTATTTGACTCAGCTGTTTCACTTGTTGAATAAAATCTGTAATCGATGCGTCGAAAGATTGTCTGACACCTGTGACGCCGAGAGATGAAACACAATACACAAAACCTTCTGCCTGCTCTACAATTTTTTCTAATCGTTCCTTGCTTGTTGGTGCAACGAGTGATATATATGAAATGTCGTGTGCTTGACAGTTCTTCTGCAGCTCGCTGCTCTCTTCAAAAGGCAAGTCGGGTGTTAAGAGTCCCGAAATATGATTTTTGCGCAGTAAAGCGAAAAAGTATTCTGTGTCTAATTGTAACACAGGATTATAATACGTAAATAGAATTACAGGAATTTTTACGCCGTTTTTTTTCATCTTTCCTGCTAATTCTATCGCTTTTACGATATTCATACCATGATGAAGTGCTCTTTTAGAAGCTCTTTGAATGACAGGACCGTCCGCTAACGGATCGGAATACGGAACACCTAGTTCAATTGCATATGCTCCTGCTGATTGAAGTGCGAGGGCTAAATCAATGGTGATCTCTTCTGATGGATCACCCGCTGTAATAAATGGAATAAATAATTTCTGACCTTGCTCTAATTGAAATGTGATCATTTTGTTTCACCCTCACTTTCAAGCACATTCATTAATGTATGCACGTCCTTATCTCCTCTGCCTGACAAACAGACAAGAACAATGTCGTCTTCACTCATGTTCTGGCTCATTTCAAACGCTTTTGCTAAAGCATGTGCAGATTCGATCGCTGGCAGGATTCCTTCTTTTTCTGTGAGCAGCTTTAACGCATCTAGTGCTTCTTGATCTGTCGCACTCACATATTGAACCCGGCCGCTCGCATGCAAATACGCATGCTCTGGCCCAATCCCCGGATAGTCTAATCCAGCTGAAATCGAATAAGGCTCAATAATTTGACCAAATTCGTCTTGGATCAAGTATGTCAAAGATCCATGTATGACACCTTTTGTCCCTTTCGTGATGGTTGCTGCATGAAGCGGAGTGTCGATTCCTTTCCCAGCAGCTTCTACACCAATGATATCGACCTCTTCATCTAAGAACGCCCGGTACATTCCTATCGCATTGCTTCCGCCGCCAACACAGGCAACGACTTTATGAGGAAGCTGCCCTTCCTTTTCAAGTATCTGTGCTTTTGCCTCATCTCCGATCATCCGCTGAAATTCACTGACGATTTGAGGATACGGATGAGGTCCAACGACTGAGCCAATCATATAAAAGTGGTCACTGCAATGCTGGACCCAATAGCGGATGGCTTCATTGGTTGCATCCTTTAATGTTCCGTTCCCGCTAGTAACAGGTATGACTTCAGCGCCGAGTAGTTTCATTCGGAACACATTGAGTGATTGTCTTTCCACATCTTCTTTTCCCATAAATACAGTGCAGGATAAACCGAATTTTGCCGCCACTGTTGCAGCAGCTACACCGTGCTGACCTGCTCCTGTTTCGGCGATAATATTTGATTTCCCCATTTTTTTCGCTAGCAGTGCCTGCCCAAGCGCATTGTTAATTTTATGAGCGCCTGTATGGTTTAAATCTTCTCTTTTTAAATAGATTTTAGCACCGCCGAGATATGCTGATAATTGATCAGCATATGTGAGTGCAGTTGGTCTGCCTGAATAGTTTTTCAAAAGCGATATATATTCCTTTTGAAAAGCAGGGTCTTCTTTTAATTCACGAAAAGCTTGTTCGATCTCTTCTAGTGGCTGCATGAGCGTTTCAGGAACGAATTTCCCTCCAAATTCTCCATATCTGCCAATCTCATTTGGATATGCGTACATGGTTCAACATCCTTTCTTCGAGCGCTTTCATCTTTGTACTGCTTTTCTTCCCGTTTTCTTCTATACCGCTTGAAAGGTCTATGGCGTCTGGACCAAAAGCAAGCAGATCTATTATGGTATCTGGCGTGATCCCGCCAGCAATGGCGCAAGTTTTCCCCAGTTGTTTTGCAAGCTGAACATATGAAGGCACTGCCTCCCATGCAAAAGCTGTTCCAGAACCGCCTCTCATTCCTTTCACTTTCGCATCAATGAGAAAACCGTCGACACTTGGAGCGAATGCCGTCATATGTTCAAGTGTGTCGTTTACATCGGGTTCGTGATGGAACACTTTCCAAACGAGAGCCTTCGTTTGTTGTTTGATGTCGCTTGCATCTTCTGGCGTCTCATCACCATGAAGCTGCACAATATCTAAGGGGAGGTTGTTTGTAATCTCGCACACTTTTGGTGTTTTTTCATTCACAAATACCCCCACGATCTCTTTTTTACATTTTACTTGTGACAGCCAGTGTTTCACTTGATCTGGATCAACCCGTCTTTTACTCGGCGCAAAAATAAAACCGATGGCATCCGCTTGAGATTGCGAGATGCATGCGACATCCTCTTGTGAGACAGCACCGCAATATTTTAAGTAAGGCTTAATTTCCTTCATTCTCCGAACAATGCCTGAACGGCTTTCTCCTGTGATTGTTCCCTCATTAAAGATTCACCAACAAGAACGGCATTTGCTCCGTGCTGTTTCACAAAGGTCAGATCATCAAATGTCTTTATGCCGCTTTCACTTACTAGTAATACGTCTTTTGGAACAAGTGGCGCGATCTCTTTTGTTTGTTCAACAGTTGTTGTAAACGTATTGAGATTCCGGTTGTTCACACCGATGATCTCAGGAGTGAATAGGTGTAAAATCTTTTCTAGTGTATGTGCTGCATGTACTTCAACGAGGACATCCAGTCCTTTTTCTTGCGCTTCTGTATAGAGCTCATACAGCTTTTGCGGCTCAAGCACCTCTCCAATTAATAAAATGGCATCTGCCCCTATCCGTTTCGATTCTTCTATTTGTATAGAGTCAATAATGAAATCTTTTCTTAAAATAGGACGTGTGATGTGTTCTTTAATAAGAGACAAATATTCGTTTTTCCCTTGGAAAAACGGTTCATCCGTTAAGACAGATAAACAATCTGCATTTGATGTTTCGTATGCTTTCGCTGTCTGTAAAGGATCAAAATGAGGCTGAATGATTCCTCTGGAAGGAGACGCTTTTTTCACCTCAGCAATCAGTCCAATCGAGCGGTGAGGATTCATAAGGGCTTCTTTAAATGATTGTCTTTCATAATGTCCATCCTCAGGTAATTGCAAGGTTTGCACATGTTCTTTTTTACGATCGATAATTTGATTAAGCATAGATCTCTTCCTCTTTCGTTTTTTGTTTTAGACGGGCTAATTGTTCTTTAGCTGATCCGTTTTTGATCGTTTCTAATGCTTTCATTGTGCCTGCCATCAGACTCTCTGCTTTTCCTGCCACATATAATGCGGCCCCAGCATTAAGCGCTGTAATATGAAGCGGTGCTCCACCCGCTTGATAATTCAATATATTCTGAATCAATTTGGCGCTTTCTTCTGGTGATTGGACCTGAATGTCTGATAAATGCCCTTTTTCAAGTCCAAAGTCTTCTGGGTTTAACGTATATTCTGTCATGACACCTTTTTTGAGTTCAATGATGTATGAATTTGCTGTAATGGTTAATTCATCCAGCCCATCATCTCCGCAAACAAACAGGACATGTTCTGGCTCTAAAGGAGCAAGAGCTTTCGCCATGAGCTTTGCCTTTTCCTTTGCATACACACCAATGATTTGCTTTTTGGCCTGCATCGGGTGGCAAAGCGGTCCTAATAAGTTAAATACCGTCCGAAATCCGAGCTGCTTGCGTACGGTGGCTACTTGTTTCATCGAAGAATGATAGAGCGGTGCAAATAAAAAGCCCATGTTTTTCTGCTGTATTTGTCGTCTTGTTTCTTCAGGTGTGGATTGAATTTGAATACCAAGACATTCTAGCACGTCAGCACTCCCGCTTTTAGAGGAGACGGAACGATTTCCGTGCTTGGCGATTTTCGCCCCAGCAGCCGAAGCAACGATGGCAGCGGCTGTTGATATATTAAATGTTGATAAACCGTCGCCTCCTGTCCCGCACGTATCAACAACATCAAGTGACCTTTCTACTGGTGCTGCATGCTGCCTCATGGCTTTCACGAAGCCTGTCATTTCTTCGGCGGTTTCTCCTCGATGCGCTAAAATAGATAGACTAGCAGCGACTTCAGCATCTGTTAACGAGCCGCTCATCATATCATGCATCAGGCCATTCGCTTCTTTTTCTGATAGTTTTCCCCCATTAACAAGAGCTGATAGTCGTTGATTCATTTGGCACACTCTCCTTTTCCGAGAAAATATGTTCAGCAAGCTGAATGGCTTTTAGAAGTGCTCCTGCCTTATTACATGCCTCTTCCCATTCGTTTTCTGGAACGGAATCAGCGACAATGCCGGCACCTGCTTGTATTGAAGCAGTCTGATGTTTGACGCTCATTGTGCGAATGGTAATACAGGAATCGATATTGCCGTCGAAACCAATATAGGCAATACAGCCGCCATACGTCTCTCTTGGCTCAGGCTCCATTTCGTTTAATAATTGCATCGCCCTAATTTTTGGGGCGCCTGTCAATGTGCCTGCTGGAAAAGCGGACATAAGCGCGTCTACTGGATGAGTATCCTGCTTCAGCTTCCCTGTCACAATAGAAATAATGTGCATGACGTGCGAAAAATTCACGACTTTTGTAAAAGTTGGGACAGACACACTGCCGTATTCTGCTACACGCCCCACGTCATTTCGAGCCAGATCCACCAGCATGTAATGTTCTGCTTTTTCTTTTTCATCATCGAGCAACTCTCTTGCTAGTGCATCATCTTCTTCTTTTGTCATTCCTCGTTTTCTTGTACCAGCAATTGGATGGATTTCTAAGTGACCGTTTTTCGCATGGATTAATCGTTCTGGCGAGCTTCCCACTAAGTCTCGATCTTTTAATTTCATAAAATACATATACGGTGATGGATTGACGATCCGAAGCACACGATATAATTCAAATGAGCTCACTGTCACTGGAATGTCAAAACGCTGAGAAAGTACACCCTGGAAGATATCACCCGCTCGAATATACTCCTTGATTTTTTCGACATCCTTTAAAAATTTTGCTTTTTCATAGGTAGACGTCACCTGTTCAAACGAAGGGGGTTCATTCATATTCCCTGAGATAATCAGTTCTTTCATATCAATTTTTGTATGAAGCTGCTGTACCATCAGTTCAAGTTGCTTTTGATTTTCTCGATAAACCAGAATTTTTTCTTCGTCTGTTTCATGACCGTTCAGCTGCGTGTACTGAATAAAATGAACTTGGTTTGTTTCATGATCAAATGCGATCATTGTTTGGCAAACAAATAATGTGCAATTATCTGTTGTTGATGCATTCGGATGCGGCTTAACAGACGGCTCAATGTTGGGAATGAGGTCGTAACTTAAGTACCCTACGGCTCCGCCAGTAAATGGGATATCAATTTCAGGTGTCTTGATTTGATATTGCTCTTTCATCCAGTCAAGCAACTCTTTCAGCTCCGCTTTTTGCATCACTGACTGTCCTGCAGCGTCACGAGCAATATAATGGTCTTGCTCGTCATGTAATGTTAAAAAAGGATGTAATCCGATAAAGGAATATCTCGACCAGCTAGAAGATTCGTCTTTGCTTTCTAGCAAATACACAATATCCTGTTTCAGTTTCTCAACAATTTGTATGGGTGAGAGTGTATCAACTGTAATGGTTTCAACAATCGGGATGGTTTTGTAAAACTGACTGTCTCTTAAAAATTGGGTAAGGTTTGATTGGGATTTCATAAGCACACTCCTTAAATGGAATTAAGGAGAATGAGGGGACATCTTGAGGATTTGTTTGAGTATACGAAATAAGCCTAAAAGAGGCTTCGCTCTTTTAGGCAGTATGATTAAATAGAAGTATCGTATCTCTGCTCAACTCTACTCATCTCAACTACCCTAGTCTCATTCTCATCTTCTCTAAGCTTGCAATGCCGTTCACACCTGTGTGTAAACTTCGGCTGTTCATATCGTATTATAATTCCTTGTTTTTTGTCAACTGTAAATCAGGCCGAAGCGTGACAGCCTCTTCCAAGTATACGTGCTGTATGTCTTCCTGCTTGACATCTGTCTGAACGGTCATTAAAACGCGAATACACTTCTTTAGACCTCCATCAATGTCAAGCTCTTGCATACAAGTGACAGGCACATAAGTCCATCCTTCAAACTGCCTGAGTGCTTTTGCTGGAAAAACAGAGTGAATATCTTGTGTAGCTGAAATCAAGATCTGCACGACACGCTCTGGATCTACTTGGTTTTTTGAAATGATCGCTTCTAGCAGCTGCTTCGTTTTGGTTAACACTTCTGTTTCTGTATCTTCTGTCACAGTTGTAGCCCCGCGTATCCCGCGAAACATCATAGACAGCCCTCCTCCCGTTTCCATTCTTCGAGCCAGTGATACAGCTCATCTTTTGTGAAAGATTGCAGGGTGACGTCTCCAACTTGTTTTAGCAAAACAAACTGAACACTCCCGCCTCTTGCCTTCTTATCACCAATCATGCGATCGACAAATGTTTTGGTTGAAATCGTTTGTGTGACTTGTACTGGGAACCCTAGTTCTTTCATCCACACTTTAAGTTTCTCACGATCTAGGCTGAGTCCTTGCTCTTTTTCACTGACATATAAAGCAAACTGCATGCCAATTGCAATGGCATCTCCATGCGTGATCGCACCGTATCCATACTCCGCTTCAATGGCATGCCCTAGTGTATGACCTAAATTCAAGTATGCCCGCACACCTTGTTCTTTTTCATCTTCTTGAACAATGGATGCTTTCACTTGAATCCCTTGATAAAGCATATGCGCCAGTTCATCCTTTGATAATTCTGTCAACGAACGAATGGACATCAGTTCTGATAAAAAGACTTCACTTGAAATCAGTGCATGTTTTATCACTTCTGCAAAGCCTGATCTCAGCTCTATTGATGAGAGTGTCTCTAGCATACTTGTATCATAGATGACAGCTGCCGGTTGATGAAACGCACCAATTAAATTTTTACCGAGTGGATGATTGATTCCGGTTTTTCCGCCGACTGCACTATCATGTGCAAGTAGCGTGGTCGGTACTTGAATAAAATCAATGCCTCTCATATAAGTGGCAGCAGCAAAGCCAGCCAAGTCTCCAATCACCCCGCCTCCTAATGCAATGATGCATGAGGAGCGGTCGAGTTGAAATTGGATGGCTTTCGTATGAATCTGCTCAAACTGCGCAAAAGATTTTGATTGTTCTCCGTTTGGCACCACTACTTTTTGTACAGACCATTTCTGTTTAAGTAATTGAACCATTTCATCTCCATAAAGGGCATCGACGGCTGAATCTGTCACGATAAAGAGCTTCGTGTAGGATCGCCCAGTGGAAGTAATCAAGTCTACGATATTTTGTCTAATCCCATCACCGATATATACAGGATAAGTGGCTGAAGACGTCTTCACTTCCAGTGTTTTCATTAAAACTCCCTCTGAAGCTGGCGCATTTTGTCCACATTTTCTTTAATGCGGTCAATTTGATCAAGACCAAACTGCTCAACCACTGCATTGGCGATTTCCCATGCAACGACTGCTTCTGCCACAACACTTGCGGCTGGAACAGCACAGCTGTCAGAACGTTCAATACTTGCAGAGAAAGGTTCTTTTGTTTCAATATCCACGCTTTGCAATGGTTTGTATAAGGTTGGGATTGGTTTCATAACCCCTCTTACGACGATTGGCATGCCAGTTGACATTCCGCCTTCAAGACCACCTAAGCGGTTTGTTTTTCTCGTATAGCCTTTTTCTTCATCCCAGATGATTTCATCATGAACTTCACTGCCATTTTTAGAAGCTGCCTCAAAGCCAATACCAAATTCAACACCTTTAAAAGCGTTGATACTCAGTACTGCGCCTGCAAGCTTGCTATCCAGTTTGCGGTCATAGTGCACATAGCTGCCAACTCCAACTGGCATCCCTTCAACGATGACTTCGACAATACCACCAATTGAATCGCCGTTTTTCTTCGCTTCGTCAATGGCATCCATCATTTTTTGACCAGCTTCACTGTCATAGCATCGAACAGGTGATTCTTCTGTTACTTTTTGCAAATCTTCAATAGATTCATAAGCGGTATGGGAAGCTTTTACTCCACCAATTTCAAGGACGTGACCAGCCACTTTGATTCCAAGGTGAGCCAAAATTTGTTTCGCTACTGCACCTGCTGCTACACGAACCGTTGTCTCGCGTGCTGATGAGCGCTCTAATACGTTTCTCATATCACGGTGACCATATTTAATCGCACCATTTAAATCCGCATGCCCTGGTCTTGGACGAGAAATTTGACGCTTCATTTCACTCTCTTCTTCTTCAGTAATTGGCTCTGCACCCATGACCTTTGTCCAGTGCTTCCAATCATTATTTTCAACAACAAGTGCAATAGGAGAACCTAATGTTTTCCCGTGGCGGACACCACTTAACACTTTCGCTTGGTCTTTTTCAATCTGCATTCTTCTTCCGCGGCCATGACCTTTTTGTCTTCTAGCCAGTTCATAATTGATGTCATCCTGCTCTATGTAAAGTCCCGCTGGAACTCCTTCAATAATTGTGGTCAGTTGTGGACCATGTGATTCACCTGCTGTTAAGTACCTCATGACTTATTCTCCCTTCATCGCATTAACGCTTTTAAGTAAAACTATGATAACACACTTCCTACTAAAAAGTCAGCTACTACCCCTTCTTTTGATAAAAGAAAGTATCAGCAGAGGTTAATCCAAACTTTTCTGGGTGAAAAATTTGTTCTGTAGAACCAACAAATAATACGCCGTTTTGCTTTAAACTGCTGCTCATTTTTAAGTAAATTTCTTCTTTCGCCTCTTCTGTAAAGTAGATGAGGACATTTCTGCACACGATGAGATCCAGCTGTTTTTCATATGGATCTGCTAAAAGGTTGTGTTTCTTAAATTGAATGTGCTTTCGAATCTCATCCTTCACCGTGTAAAATGAAGAATCTTCTTTGGTAAAATATTTTTGCTTGATTTGATCTGGCACCTCTTGCAAAGATCGTTCATGATATCTTCCTTTTTGCGCAGATTGCAGGACTTTATCATCAATATCCGTTGCAATAATTTGGAAGTCTTTCACAAGCGGATGGCTTGATAGCAGCATTGAGAGTGTATACGGCTCTTCTCCAGTAGAGCAAGCTGCACTCCATATTTTTAGGGTGCCACTGTTTTTTGAAAGCAGCGGCAAGATTTTTTGATCAAGTACTTCCCAGCGCTGATAGTTTCGGTAAAATTCTGACACATTGATCGTCATTCGATCCATCGTTTCATCTAATAGCGCTTTGTCCTTTTCAAGAGCAGACGCAAATGCCTCAAAATCTTTATATCCTTTTTTATCATAAAGGGATGTTAATCTTCGTTTCATTTGTGCTTCTTTATATAAGTTCAGATCTACCCCAGTTAGTTTTTTCCATTTTCCAACAAATACTTGATACTGATCCATCAATGTCCTCTCCTGTCTCATCTGTCTTTGTCCTAGTATAGCTGTTTTTATCATAAATTTGTATCATCTCATGCGAAAATTCGTATAGAAATCTCAATATAAAAAAGCCAAAGTGATCATTTGATGAACACTTTGGCTTGAACATTAATAAATCCAGCTTGAGATCGTTTGATCCCAGTTTGTCAGTTCTTCTTGTTTGAAGAACAGGTTGATTTCTCTTTCGGCACTTTCTGGTGAGTCTGAGCCATGGATAATGTTTTTGCCAACAGTTAATCCATAGTCGCCTCTTATTGTTCCCGGAAGCGCTTCCTTCGGATTTGTCTTTCCAATTATCTGCCTTGTTACGTCTACGACTTGTTCACCTTGCCATACCATCGCAAATACAGGTCCTGACGTAATAAAGTCAACCAATTCACCGAAAAATGGTTTTTCTTTATGCTCTCCGTAATGTGTTTCTGCTACTTCTTTTGGAATGCTCATGAGCTTTGCTCCAACAAGCTGAAGCCCCTTTTTTTCGAATCTTGACACAATTTCACCGATTAATTGTCTTTCCACACCATCAGGTTTGACCATAAGAAATGTTTTGTCCATATACGTTTTCCACCCCGTCGTTATGTATGTATAGGCTTACATTGTTACAAAGTGATCGTATCATTTTTTTTTATAATAATCAATTTTTGACAAAAAATTTCACAAAAAAACCAACCAACGAAACGTTGATCAGAATTTTCGTTTACCAATATATTTTGCAATCGACGCTAATGAAGATTTAGCCCGCCCACGCGGAAGTTGATCGAGCTGTTCAAATGCTTTTTTCAAGTACATTTCACTCACTCGAATGGAACGGTCGATCGCATCTGTTTGTTTGAGATGTTCAATCACAGGTTTCAGCTGCTTTTCTGTCGTTTCACTATTTATCAGCTTCAACTGACCTTCTAATGTCGGGTTCTGAAGCGCATATAAAACGGGAAGAGTGACATTTCCTTGTAAAAGGTCCCCGCCAACAGGTTTGCCTAATTCTTCTTCAGTTGATGTAAAATCAAGGACATCATCAATGATCTGGTACGACATACCAACATAGTACCCAAACCAGTAAAGGGCTTTATGTGTTTTTTCATCTGTTCCAGCTGCAATCGCACCTAATTGGCAGCTGCCTGCAATAAGCAAGGCTGTTTTTCGTTTAATTCTTCTTAAATATGTACGAAGGTTTTGGTCCATGTTGTATTTATCTTTGACTTGTTCTATTTCCCCAAGACAGAGCTCGACGACCATTTTTGACAAAATTTCATGTGCCATTGGGTGATTGATTTTCGTCATGTACTCGAGTGATCTTGCAAATAAGTAATCCCCCGTGTACATCGCAATTCTGTTGTCCCATTTTGCTTTAATCGTCGGTTTTCCTCTTCTCAGTTCTGCATCATCAATGACATCGTCATGGACAAGTGATGCCATATGAATTAATTCAAGCGCTACGGCTACATATTTAATTTTATTAATATCATAGTCACCAAACATGCCTGAAAGGAGAACAAAAACGGGGCGGATTCGTTTTCCGCCCGCTTGCAGCAAATGAAGACCAGCTTCACTTAATAATGCATAATCAGAGCGAACGGTTTGTTCAAGCTCTTTTTCAATTATATCGATATCATGATTTAGAAAAGAAATCATTGCTTTTAGTTTCATTATTTTCACCCAAATATCGTTTATTCAAAGCTTCTTTCCGATATGTGTTGCTGCTACACCGCCTGTAAATGGATGATACGAGACATCAGACAGACCGGCCTCTTCAAAAAGAGACGCCAGTTCTTTCATGCCAGGGAACGTTTTGGCTGATTCTTGAAGCCATGAATACTCCTGATAGCTTTTGGCAAACAGCTTGCCAAAGAGCGGCATGATGTATTTGAAATAGACATAATACCCTTGTTTAAACCCAATCATCTCAGGCTGTGATGTTTCAAGGCAGACAACCATTCCACCGGGTTTTACCACTCGTGTCATTTCCTTTAGCACTGTTAAGTAATCAGGGACATTTCGAAGGCCAAAACCGATTGTGACATAATCAAATGAGTTGTCCTCAAAAGGAAGCTCCATTGCATTGCCGTGGAGCAGCTCAATTTGATTGTAGCCGCCTGTTTTCACCTTCGTTTCGCCAACACTCAGCATATTTTTACTGAAGTCAAGGCCTTTGACCTCGCCTGTTTCTCCAACAGCGTCTGCAAGCGCAATCGTCCAATCGGCAGTTCCGCAGCATACATCCAGTGCTTTGGCTCCTTTTTGAACATTCATGAGCTTCATTGTTTTATCGCGCCATTTTTTATGCTGTTTAAAGCTAATGACAGAGTTCATTTGGTCATAGTTTTTATAAATTTTTTCAAATACACCGTGTACTCGCTGTTCTTTTGATTGCTGCATGACTTACCCTTCTTCCACTTTCTGATGGTACGCAGGTTCATTTTTCATATGATCCAAGCGATTTAATAGCTCTTTTTGAACGATCGGAGATGAAACAAGATGCTCCTTGATTGATCGTTTGGCCTTTTCATAGCCTTCATTCTCAAAGTTGTCAAAACATGTATAGGCGTCCGTATAGCTATCGTTCAAAAAAAGTTTTAAATGTTTGTCGTCTTCTGCTTGTTTCATAAAACGTTTATAAACAAGGAAGCGACTTGCAATTTCATTCCAATGCGTCAATTGAAAGTGCTCAGAAATTCTTTGGAATAGCGCAGATTCTACTGTAGCAACACTTTTATAAAAGTGGGCTGCATCTTGAATGGATCGATCATATAGTCTAATTTTATGTTCATTAATCTCTTTGATCGCCGTGGCGAGAGTACGGATCATGTAAATATCTTTCATGTCAGAGAGAAGAGAGTAATAGAGACCGCTGAAATAGTCTCCTGCTAGGATGGTCAACTGACGATTTTTGAACTCGTCTTGTTTGATGGCTGCAGCAGTTGTGACTTCGTCATGGGTATCAAGGGCAATTTGCACAAGCATCGCCGTTAAAATATAATTTTCTTTTTTCTCAGCATCGATTTGAGCTTCATCAAACATTGCATGAAAAAGAAGGAGCTTATCTTCATCGATGAGCGGCGCACGCAAATGCTTCGCCAAATAAGGATGAGAAAGCTTTTTGTTTAATTTTATATTCAGATTAGATAAAATTCCGTAGATGTCTTGCAAAGATATCACCCTTGTCCCAAAAATTACAGTTTCATATGTAGCTCTCTACATTGAGATTTATTATACCATATCAGGCCTGACTTTCATGCTATCAAGTGCATAGTCGTGCGTTATTTCTTTGCTTCGCTTTGAATTTCACCGAAGCTTGTTTGAATGACAGCATCGCCCCGCACTTTGATGGCTGATGTGTGCTCAGTAAATTGTGCGATAATGACTTCACCTTTATCGAGCTTTTCGGAATGGTGAAATCTTGTATCGGAACCTCTAGTTAAGCCGATCACATTGACACCATTATCAATGGCTTTAATCACCACAAAATCAGATGCTTTATTTTCACTCAATCTGTTCACCTTCCATCTATGGATTAGTCGTTTTTAATAAATGAAAGCACTTCTGCTCTTGCTGCCGCATCATTTGCAAATGTACCGCGTACGGCTGAAGTGACTGTTTTAGCGCCGGGCTTCTTCACTCCGCGCATCGTCATACACATATGCTCTGCTTCAACGACAATCATCACACCATGTGGATTTAAAGTTTCCACCATACTATCTGCAATCGTTGATGTAATGCGCTCCTGAAGCTGCGGGCGCTTTGCCACGGCTTCTACTGCTCTCGCTAGCTTGCTGAGTCCAGTTACTTTTCCGCCGCGCGGAATATAAGCGACATGGGCTTTGCCATAGAATGGCACAAGATGGTGTTCACACATTGAATGAAAAGCAATATCTTTCACAAGAACAAGTTCTTCATGATCTTCACCAAAAATGGTTTTAAAATGTTCTTTTGGATCTTCATTTAATCCCGAGAACACTTCTTCATACATTTTTGCTACTCGTTTTGGGGTATCAAGAAGTCCTTCACGATCTGGATCTTCTCCGATTGCTTTTAATATATCGCGTACTGCGTGTTCGATTAATTCTTTATTTATTTCACTCATGTATTATATCCTCCAAAGGCGATTACATTTCATTCAGATTCTAGCACACTTCAGATCCTAAAAGCAAAGGAGAGCGTTCTAAACAAACCATTTGATTCAAAAGGAAAAGCCCCTTATCAAAGGGGCTTTTCTAGACCAGTGTGAAACTGTATATGTATAACTCCTTCAATAGGATCATTACACATAACGATTATTTACCTGCCACCGCGTCTTTAAGTGCTTTACCTGGTTTGAAAGCAGGTACTTTGCTTGCAGGGATTTCGATCTCTGCACCAGTTTGTGGGTTACGTCCTTTACGAGCTGAACGCTCACGTACTTCAAAGTTACCAAAACCAATAAGTTGGATTTTGTCACCATTTTTAAGTGCATCTAAAATTGTATCAAAAACAGAATCAACTGCTTTTGTCGCGTCTTTTTTAGATAACTCGCTTGCTTCAGCAACCGCGTTAATAAGTTCTGTCTTGTTCATGCCTTTCACCTCCTCCCAAAAATATGCATTCAATAGATTGTTATCATTTCTTCACAATTCATCTTCTTTCTATACACTTTTTTTGAAAAAAAGAGCGTCTAGAAAGCGTCATACATGGCTTTTCATTAGAAAACTTCTCTTTGAAGGAATGTTTGTCCAACAAAGTGAAGATTTTCTGTAAGTAGATTAACACATATGAAATACCATATCAAGCATTTTAAAGGGAAGAATCCTTATTCGTCAAGGATTAAGGGCACTTTTGCGAACGAATATTCCTAATTTCAGCCTGAATCTGACTAATCTTTATACAATTGTCTTTTTATGACTTCACCCGCACGCAAAAAAAGACCCCCATCAATGAGAGGTCTCACATCCTATAGAATAATCGCGATCAGACCGCCTGATCCTTCGTTAATAATTCGTTCAAGCGTTTCCTTTAGTTTATACCTTGCATTTTCCGGCATCAGCGAGAGTTTTGCTTGAATGCCTTCTCTGACAAGCGAGCTGAGTGAGCGTCCAAATATATCGGAATTCCAGATAGAAAGCGGATCATCCTCAAAGTCTTGCATTAAGTATCGGACGAGCTCTTCACTTTGTTTTTCTGTTCCAATAATCGGCGCAAACTCACTTTCTACATCTACCTTAATCATATGAATAGATGGTGCGACTGCTTTTAATCTGACGCCGAATCTTGATCCTTGCCTAATGATTTCCGGCTCATCTAAACTCATATCCGACAAAGCTGGTGCCGCAATTCCATAACCAGTCTGCTTCACCATTTTTAAAGCGTCAGACACTTGATCATACTCCGTTTTCGCATGTGCAAAATCTTGCATGAGCTCAAGAAGGTGATCTTTGCCCCTAATTTCCACACCAACCACTTCTTTTAGGATATGATCATATAGATCATCCGGCGCATACAGATCAATTTCTGCGATCCCTTGACCCATTTCAATGCCTGCTAAGCCCGCTCTTTCGATAAAATCGAATTCACTGAACTGACCTACCACTCGGTCAACATCTCTTAATCTCTTAATATCCTTGACGGTTTCTTTCACTGAATCCTGATAACTCTCTCTTAGCCAATGATCTTCTTTTAGTACCATGACCCAGCTTGGCAGGTTCACATTCACCTCAAGCACTGGGAATTCATATAATGCTTCACGAAGTACACTGAGGACGTCTTGTTCTCTCATACTTTCGACACTCATCGCGAGTACAGGAATATCATATTTTTGACTAAGTTCCTGCCGCAGTGCTTCTGTTTCAGGGTGATAAGGTCTCACAGAGTTGATCACCATAATAAAAGGCTTTCCAACTTCTTTGAGTTCGTCAATGACACGTTCTTCTGATTCAATATAGTCATGTCTTGGGATTTCCCCAATTGATCCATCTGTTGTAATCACAACACCAATGGTTGAATGCTCTTGAATGACCTTGCGTGTACCAATTTCCGCTGCTTCATGAAACGGGATTGGCTCTTCATACCACGGCGTATTAATCATTCTCGGACCATTTTCATCTTCATACCCGCGTGCACCAGGCACGGTGTAGCCTACACAATCGACAAGCCTAATGTTGACATCCAGGCCGTCACTCACGTGAATGGATGCCGCTTGATTTGGCACAAATTTTGGCTCTGTGGTCATAATGGTTTTTCCTGCTGCGCTTTGCGGCAATTCATCCTGTGCTCTTGCACGGTCTGCCTCATTATTGATATTCGGGAGCACCACGAGCTCCATAAACTTTTTAATAAACGTAGATTTCCCTGTACGAACGGCTCCAACGACTCCTAAATATATATCGCCTCCTGTTCGTTCAGCGATATCCTTGAAAATATCGACTTTTTCCAAGTGATCCCCTCCCGGACTTGCTATCCTCGTTTTCAAATAAAATACTCTATACTTCAATCAAACGGTGCTTGAAAGGTGTCAGGACAATATATGTGTATGACGTTGTCCTATTTGAATATGACACCTTTTTTGTTTTGAGAGTATGTTTAGCCATAAAAAAACCTTTCTCCTCATTTATATGCAGAGGAGAAAGGTTCATTCTTGTTTATGACGTCTTTTTTTCTAAAAAAGCCGGCTCACCTTTTTTGTTGATCGTATATGGAACAGAAAACGCCGGTACAAACGGGGTTTCCTGCCAATAGACATCTTGAATATTTTCACCTGGTTTCAGCTTTTGTTTCGTATTTTTCAAAATCTGGGCAAAATCACTGCGATAGTCAACATAGATTTCGCCATTTGAGGAAATCAGTAATGGAAGTGATTCACCCGTGACAGGGCTCGTCACTGTAGGCGGTGCTTTTAACCCTAGTTTTTTTTCATTTAACGTATATAAATCTTTGGATACTACTTTGCCATATGGCGGATATGTATGTTCATCTTGATATATTTTGATCCTCAGACGTAATTCACTGATCGTTTGTGTCATTTTGACATCAAGCAGTTTCACCGTTGGGTTTTGTTCGACGTCTGTGAGGACATAGATATATTCGCCCCCGCCTTCAAAAGATGTCGACGGTACATCGTGTAAATATCTTGGTGACAGACGCTTAAAGTCAATGACATACTTCTGATAAATCGGTGTGTCGCCTTCTTTTGTTTCAATCGGTAAAAGGCCATTTGTCGCTTTTTGAAAGTCTTCAATCGCTGTCTGCACACTTTGCAGCTGCTCTTTATATGGCACGCGGTTTTCAGCTTTGCGATTCTCTGGATAGAGGCACCCCGTAAGTAAAATAAGTGTTAACAGCATGACACTGATTTTTGCTTTGATCATCACATTCTTCCTTTTTCTTTATTCATTGACCGGCCCGCTAACTACAACTAAAAACACAATGATACCTGATATGAGCATTAAGCTGTACGCAACAGTCGAAGCTGTTATTTTCAGAAATCGGCTCTTCAGCTTAAACCTACTCAGATAAATGGTTACAACGGCTAAAAACATGAGCCCCATTGAACCAAGCGCAAACCACATCTTGATTAAAGCAAAACTCATCGTGCCTGTCCCCCTTTAATATAAACGAATTGTAAGCGTTTATATTTCATTCTAAACCAAAATTAAGTAAAATATCAATCATTTTTCCAATCATTCAGAAAAAAGTGAATAAAAAAACTGAAGCAAAGAGGGGGACTCTGCTTCAGTCATTAGGTCGACTATTTTTCCTCATTCTGTAGAGGCAAAGCTCTATTCAAACTTCATTGTTATGTTATGCAAGTCTTTCCCTTCTTGCATCCTCTACACGCCTAAGTTCAGTCTTCCAATTACTTTGTTTGGTTTTCGAACATGTTCACAAGGTCTTCCATCTCATGTGTTTTCACACGTGCCATCAAGGATTCTACAGCATCGTCAACCTTTTTCCCTTCAAATAGGACGCCGTAAAGAGCCTCTGTAATCGGCATGCTGACCTTGTATTCTTTGGAGAGCTGATAAGCGCCTTTTGTTGTGCGGACGCCTTCGACAACCATCCCCATTTTTTCAAGCACTTCTTCGAGCTTATATCCTTTACCGAGTAAATTCCCGCAGCGCCAGTTACGCGAATGAACACTTGTACATGTGACAATCAAATCTCCAACACCTGTTAATCCGGCAAACGTAAGAGGGTTTCCTCCCATTTTTGTGCCGAGGCGGGCGATTTCAGCAAGCCCCCTTGTGATGAGCGCTGCTTTCGCATTATCGCCATATCCGAGTCCATCTGTGATCCCTGCCGCAAGAGCGATGATGTTTTTCAGCGCCCCGCCAATTTCCACCCCAATCACATCAGGGTTGGTGTACACTCTAAAATGATTGTTCATGAACAAATCTTGAACAAATTGAGCTGCTTCAATATTTTCTGACGAGACAGTCACAGTTGTCGGATGACGCAAGCCAACTTCTTCAGCGTGACTTGGTCCTGACAGGACAACCACTGCTTCCCTTTTCGCTTCTGGGACTTCTTGTTCAATCATTTGAGAAATTCTAAGAAGCGTATCTGGTTCAATTCCTTTACTGACATGAACAAATGGCACCTTTGACGTAATGAACTCATTGGCCTGTTTCAATACTTCTCGAATAGCCTTTGTTGGCACAGCGACAATAATCGCATCTGTCCCTTCTAGTGCCTGTTTCATATCTGTTGTCGCTTGAATAGACGCTGGCAATGCAACATTAGGCAAGTAATCATGATTTTCATGTTTCTCGTTGATTTGATCAATTAATTCTTGTCTATGTCCCCACATGTGTACATCATGATGATTATCAGCTAATACAAGCGCAAGAGCTGTTCCCCAGCTCCCTGCTCCAAGTACTGAAATTTTCTTCATCCTGCTCACCCTTTTTATTTTCTCGCTCTCGCAAATATTTTAATTGGTGTTCCTTCAAAACCAAATGCATCTCGAATTCGGTTTTCTAGGAAACGCTCATAAGAAAAGTGCATAAGTTCTGGATCATTTACAAACACAACAAAGGACGGCGGTTTGATCGCCACTTGTGTTGCATAGTAAATTTTCAGACGCTGTCCGTTATGGGTCGGCGTTGGGTTCATTGCTACGGCATCCATGATAATATCGTTTAGAATGTTCGTTTGAACGCGCATCGCATGATTTTCACTAGCGGTAATAATTGTTGGCATTAACGTGTGAATTCTCTTTTTCGTAAGAGCAGACATGAATAAGACAGGTGCATAATCAAGGAATTGAAAATGCTCGCGAATGTTTTGCTCAAATTCCTTCATTGTACGCTCGTCTTTTTCAACAGCATCCCACTTGTTCACAATGATCACAACGGCTTTACCCGCTTCGTGTGCGTAGCCGGCAATACGTTTATCCTGTTCAATAATGCCTTCTTCACCATCAAGAACAACAGCGACAACATCCGATCGATCAATGGCTTTCAACGCACGGAGTACACTGTATTTCTCTGTTGTTTCATATACTTTCCCTTTTTTTCTCATACCGGCTGTGTCGACAATGACAAAGTCACGTTGGTTGTACGTAAACATTGTATCTACAGCGTCTCTTGTTGTACCAGCAATGTTGCTGACAATGACACGTTCTTCACCGAGCATCGCATTCACCAAAGAGGATTTCCCTACATTTGGGCGGCCGATTAAGCAGAACTGGACCACTTCTTCATCATACTGTGTATCTGGTAAGTTTTTGAAATGCTCTGCGACAGCATCAAGCAGATCACCTAGACCGAGTCCGTGTGTTCCAGAAATCGGATACGGTTCGCCAAATCCAAGTGCATAAAAGTCATACACGTCGCTTCTCATTTCAGGGTTGTCCAATTTATTGACAGCAAGTACGACAGGTTTTTTCGTGCGATATAAAATTTTTGCGACTTCTTCATCCGCAGATGTGACGCCATCTCTTCCATTGACCATAAAGATAATAACATCCGCTTCATCCATTGCGATTTCAGCCTGATGGCGAATTTGCGCCAAAAACGGCTCATCTCCAATATCAATTCCACCAGTATCTATTAAATTAAAGTCATAATTTAACCATTCAGCAGAGCTATAGATTCGATCTCTTGTTACACCAGGTGTGTCTTCTACAATCGATATTCTTTCGCCTGCGATTCGATTAAAAATTGTAGATTTTCCAACGTTGGGCCTTCCAACAATGGCTACGACAGGTTTACCCATAGTACCCTTCCTTTCAATCCAGCCGCGATTCAATATGTTCATCATCATGTTTCAACCGGGATTTATAATTTTCATTCAGTTTTATGAAATAAACCCTTCAAACATGAAGGGTTCAACTTATATATTATATCAATTTTTAATCAGACCACAATGAATAACTTAAAAATGTTTGACGATCAAGTAAAGATCTTCTCCAATGCCGTGTGCAATTCCATCTAAAATGGCCTCTAAATTCATGGCATACATGTCGAGCTCTTCTTTATTTTCACAGAAAAAAACGGCTGTTCCGCCAATGACCCGCTCTTTATTTGTTGTCGCCACAGCCAATATAAATTGTTCAATGGTGTTCGCCATGCCCTATTACCTCACTTTCTTTTTAATGAAATCTGTCGGCATTCTAATGGCATTTTCTAAAATAGGCACCTCTTCTAATACACGGACAGCCAAATCTTCACGCTGCCATTGCGGTAAAATGAATACGCCAAGTGTGCCATTATTCAGATCACGTTTTGCGAGCGGACAAAGCGATGGTTCACCAGAATCTCGGTATACACCAAGCACGTTGGATAAATCAAATAAGATGGCTTGCCGCTGCCCAAGGTTTGCGATGGTTGTGGCCGAGTTAAAATTCTTCGGAGTCAAGATGAACCCCATTCCATGCTCTAAAATCAATTTTTGCTTTTCAGGCAGCCCGATATTCATAATGTAAATATCATTTACGTAAAGTCCTGCGCCGTCAAAGCGAAGTTCCCCTTTTTGAATATTCACGATATCCTTTAATTGGCTCCCTGACATTAATAGTTTTGCCATGAAAAAACAAAGAATACCGACCACGGTCCCAACGACGAGCGAAAAGAAAATACAGGCGGTCGTTGTAATTAGAGCAGTAAGAATGGCAATATAATTTCGACTTTCAAAGGCGATCGCAATGCCTTCGATATATGTACTGCCTCGTGAGACAAGCTCATACGAATCCATTTGGGTCAATGTATTTCTTTCCATATTACGCACATCACGAAATTGCGTGGCTGCAAGCGTCAGAAAGGTAATTGCAGTGAATTCTTCCTGGATCAGTGCAGGCATAATAATAGCACCAAGGCCTGATGCGATAAAACCTAACGCAATGTGAATCACTTGTCCATGAATATATGTGGGATATTGCCGATAATCAGTTCTTAGCATATAAAGCCTAGCCGCCATCCCAAAGATGACACCAATAATCACAGGAAACGTGTAATCCGTCATGTTGATTTTGCAGCCCCTTTTACTGGTTTTCTAGATGAACGGGTGTTCAAGAGTTTTTCAAGCTGACCTACACCTAATAGAAAGACAGCTCCTTGAACAGCCATGGAAAGAAACGAGAGATCTCCTATGACAATGGAAGATGTGAGGCGATGAATCGTAAGCGCATAAAGGGCTTCCCCCAGACATATAGCCATCATCCATAAAGTGATCCGTTCCGTTAACTGATGCCCATATGTTAAACACATCAAGATCAGCAAGGCAAATACAACCCAGTCCACCTTTATTATCGTGAACCAAACTGGATCATATAATGCAAAAATCATAAAAAAGGCATACGCACTGACCATAGAACCTAATTGCATGATTCGCATGATTCGATGAGCAGGCCGAAAGATCACGAATGACATGCAAGCATATAAAAAGGTCATCAAAAATCCTGCATTGATCCTAATGTCTAAAATAGAAACCATGACATGACTGCATATAATATGAATGAGAACACATACGCCTAGCACATTGCGCCACGTGCTTTTCTCCATGATAAATGTCACCATAATCCAAACGAACCATATTGACCAATAATAGTACAATGCCTCCAACCCTCATCACCTCAATTACATTATGGGAAAATCTCCAGTTTTTAAACGTATGAGAAGGTGCGGGATTTGCATGAAATAAACAAGAGGTGACACCCTAATAGTTGAGGAGGGATGTATAATGGGTAAGGATAGACAGGAAAAACGCCTAAAGGCGTCAAGAAGAGTTGAATCTGACCGCGATCAATCCATTCATCACAAAGGGGCAACAACTTTAGAAGGCCCGGAAGACGCTCGCAAAAGAAATCAATAAAAAAAGACATGTGATCATCACATGTCTCAGCGTGTAGACAAACCCTCGCATTCAATGTCAGTCCTGCGCATTGGTGCTCATGAATGTCAAATTCGCTCCGCAAAAAGCAGCTGTCTTTCGTAGACAAAAAAGTTTTCTTTCACACTGAAAAGAAGACAAAGGGCTAAATTTCATTTAGTCCTTTGTCTTCTTATTTCTTAAACTATAGTACGTAGTATCAACGCCTCTTTCTTTCAGCCAATGACTTGTTTCCCCTGTAAGCACAATCGGAGCTTGCCTTAGCTCCTCAATTGTCTTCATGCCAAGTACTGTCATCAACATCTTCACATCATCTTGTAGATCAATGATATCAGAGATGAGGCCCTTTTCTCCTCCACTCGTCAGGGATTTTAAGAAAAAGCCGGCTAATCCAACGGCAGACGCACCAAGAGCAATTGATTTTGTCACATCAAGTGCATCTTGAATGCCTCCAGAAGCTAGGACGGTTTGATCTGGAAAGGCTGTATGTACTTCAGCCAGACTCGCTGCAGTTGGAATTCCCCACTGGTCAAAATAGCGAAGTGCTTTTTGACGGCGCAGGTTCTCGATTTTAGAAAAATTCGTTCCCCCAAATCCGCCTACATCAACAGCAGCAACTCCAGCATCAAATAATTTCTTTGCTGTTTCCTTATTCATCCCAAATCCAACTTCTTTGACGACAACAGGTACCTCAATTGATTCAGTGATGGCTGCGATCCGTTCAACAGCACCTCTGAAATCACGATCTCCTTCAGGCATGACGATCTCTTGAATCACGTTTAAGTGAATTTGGAGCATGTTTGCCTCCAGCATGTCAACGGCACCCCGCGCTTGCTGAATTGTCGCCTCACTGCCTAAATTGGCAAAAACGAGTCCATCCGGATTCACCTTTCGAACCACTTCATACGTACGACGTTCGTCTGCATCTTTCAGTGCAGCCATTTGTGATCCGACTGCTACTGGAATATTGGTTTCCTTCGCTGCGATAGATAAAGAGCGATTAATCTCATAGGTCGATTCTCCGCCTCCACCAGTCATTGCATTGATAAAAATTGGCGAACCGAAAGTCAGTCCGCCAATTGTCGTATGTGTATCAATTTGTGATGTCGCAAGATCTGGTAAACTGGCGTGAACGAAGGAAACATCTTGTAAACCTGTTGCTGCATGCTGGCCAGTCGACAAAGCATGCTCAATATGCTGTTTCTTTCTTTCTGCTCGCGTCAATTTTGATCACCAAATTATTTTAGTTTATTGAGTTTATCACCAATCAGGTCACCAAGCTGGAATCCGCTTGTATTTTCTTCTTTCGCCTGATATTGACGGTAATCCTCTTCAATTTGTTTTTCAGGATTCTCTTCTAATTCACGAATGCTAAGTGAAATGCGCTCTTCATCTTCATTGACATCAAGCACTTTCACTTTCACAGTCTGCCCTTCTTCAAGGACTTCTTGAGGAGTACCAATATGTTTGTGTGAAATTTGGGAAATATGCACAAGTCCTTCTACACCTGGCAGAATTTCAACAAATGCACCAAAGCTCACAAGACGTTGAACGGTTCCTTCAAGAACATCACCTTGTTTTACCTTTTCACCAATTTGGCTCCAAGGTCCTGGTAATGTTTCTTTAATAGATAGTGAGATACGTTCGTTATCGCGGTCAACAGCAAGAACTTTGACTTTCACTTCCTGTCCTTCTTCAACAACGTCAGATGGCTTTTCGACATGCGCATGGGATAGTTGAGAAATGTGAACTAATCCATCAATGCCGCCAATGTCAACAAATGCACCAAAGTCAGTCAGGCGCTGCACTTTTCCATCAATCACACTGCCTACTGCAAGCTTTTGCAGGAAGTCTTGCTTCTTGTCTAATTGTTCTTGCTCAACGACTGCACGATGCGATAGAATCACGCGGTTTTTTTCGCGGTCAAGCTCTACCACAACAAGCGAGAGTGTTTTTCCTTTGTAGTCAGTGAAGTCTTCTACATAGTGTGCCTCAACAAGAGACGCAGGAATAAATCCGCGAACACCAATGTCGACCACTAGACCACCTTTGACAACGTCTTTTACTTCTGCTTCAAATACTTCTTTTGTTTCAAACTTTTTCTCTAGGTCTTCCCAAGCGCGGTCTGCATCAACAGCACGTTTCGATAAAATCAAAGCATCGTCTTCGACCTTTGTTACTTTAAGCTCTAACTCGTCGCCATCTTTCACGACATCTGATGCTTTTTCAACGTGAAGACTTGATAATTCACTGATTGGGATGATCCCAGGTTGTTTCACATTGACGATATCTACATTGACATGCTTGTCCTCAACTTTAGAAACAATCCCTTTCACTACATCTCCAACCTCTGGTACCTGAACATCGATTTGATTCATTTCCTCTGTCATTTCGATAACCTCCTTGGTCCAAACCTACACAGCTTAGTTAAAACGACTGGGTGAATATGTGTCCTTAGCATGATGATTGCCAGCCGAATATGTATTATAGAAACATTCAAATCAACAGAATTGCTTGAATGATCAATAAAAATAGTATTAGTATAAACTTCTAATAAAAGACCTTGTTTGTCAAGAGATAAACCTCTAACTTATAAAAGTTTTCTAAAATTTCTTACTGTTTTTCTACACGCTCTGCTGCATCTAAAATTTTACCTGCAACCTCTTGAATAGAAAGAGAAGTCGTGTCAATTTCAATGGCGTCATCTGCTTTCTTCAGCGGTGATACCTCCCGCTCAGAATCAAGCTTGTCACGTCTTGCAATCTCTTCGATCAGCTGATCGTAATTGACATCATAGCCTTTTTTCTGATTTTCTTCAAAACGACGTTTTGCTCTTTCCTCTACTGACGCAAGTAAGAAAATTTTCACTTCTGCATCTGGAAGAACATGCGTGCCGATGTCTCTTCCATCCATGACAACACCGCCTCGGTTCCCCAGCTCTTGCTGCCTGCGGACCATTTCTTCCCGGACAGCTCGATGCTTTGCAACAACAGAGACTTGATTACTTACGCGGTCTGTTCTGATGTCTTCTGTGACATCGATCGTGTCTAAATGTACTTTTTGACCTTCGTCAGTTGACACAAGTTCAATGACTGTGTTTTTCAATAACGCATCAAGTGCCTGTTCGTCTTCAAGGTCTACGCCTTGATTGAGTGCTGCAAGTGTAATTGCGCGGTACATCGCACCTGTATCGATATAAATATATGATTTTTTCGCTGCGACAATTTTTGCCACAGTGCTTTTTCCTGCTGCAGCAGGACCGTCAATTGCGATAGATAATTTCTTTTTCATAATACCTCTCCTTGATTGAATCTCCCTTATGAATTGTAACACGATCACCGCTCAAACGGGGGAATTTTCTATCAATCCTTTTGCTTAAATGTCTCAATCCAATCTTCAATGCTCATGTTATTCACACCCTCATATTGCACGACTTTTGACAAAAATAGTTCTCCTTTCGTCAAGTGAAGGGTGACCTGAACCGCCAAAAGCAGAATGAGCTGAATGAGCACTGCTTTGAATAGCCATCTTTCCATTGTTTTCATACAAAAAGCCTCCAACGCTAGATTCTTTCTCTCTAGTATGGAAGCTTTTGACAACCTTTATTCTTATACTTTTTTCACACGTGTTAGAAGCTGCTGCTGGAAGCAGTACTTCATGATGTGCTGCTGGTGGTCGTTTGTGATTTCAGTAAATTCCATGATCGCTCTTGTTTTCCCGGTCTGTTCATCTTGATAAACACGATTCATTTCTGCAATCGCTTTAATTTCCACTGGTTCTTTCAGTGAAAGTTCAAACTCTGTGACGACCTCGCCATATTCTTTTAGTGAGACACCTTCTGGAACAGCAATTGCTACACCGCCAGCACTCATATTGACAATAAATGTGTCGAAGGTTTCTTCACCATTTTGCGTAATGGACGCTTTCACCATCGTATCCACTCGAAGATATTCTCTTCGCTGAAGCCGAATCATTTCTTCTTTTGGCGGAATCGAAACGACAATCATCGGGATATCTTCTTTTCTTTTCCCAATGACTTTGCTTGTACATTTGTATGGAATTTGATTTTCATCGAAAAAGAAGACGGTGATTTCTGTTTCTTGATTTAAATAGATCGTGCGCCCCGTTTCTTTATCAGCTGGATAATTAATGCAAATATCATCGTTATTATTTTCCAAAACTTTCGATTTTGCAGTTTTCACTTCTTTGTTCTCATTGACATACTCAATTGTGATTGCATCCCCTATTTGTAACATTCCTCATCACTCTTTTCATCTGTGAAATCGTATCCTCTCTTATATTAAACCATGTATAAAACAAAAGGAAAAGGCTTATTCGCCTTTTCCTTGCTCCCTTTTCTATAGGTCTTTATATATAGGTTCTGCATTTTTTAGCTTATCTACTCTTTCTTCTTTTCCAGTATCTGCATTAATAAACATTCGGTATGTGTCGTTTTTAATGGTTCCTAAAAACTCATAGCAAAGAACTTCCTCTGACATATCATTTTGAACAAGAGCTACATGTGTATCCTCGATCTTCACATGTTTATTTAAGGTCTTTTCAGCTTCTTTTCGAGAAATCTTTGGTGCTTTTATGTCACGTTTTCTGTGATTCATTAAATAGTCTTTCGCTGAGAATCCCACAACCTCTCCATCATCTAAAGCGACTTTCATTCGAATGCTATCTGGATAAAGCAATACGTTATTCTGTAAAGGGACATAGGTAAATACGCCGATATTATCAAATTGCGCACTCTCATCTAAATGAAATGATTCAGTATCGAATCCATGCTTCTTTAAGAAACTTAGTGCTTTTTCTGAGGCATCATTTAAACTGATTTTTTGTTTTTTCACTTCACGGTTCTGAAGAAGATAGACAGGATGGCCGCCTTTTTCAGTCAAGTCTAAATAAAAGTTTGCCCGGTTGTCTGGGTCAGACATTGACAGGCTGTAAACATCACGGTTCGTTTTACTCCCACTTTTTCTCACCTTAAAATCTTTGTTATGGTCAGGCGCAAATTGCTGGGCGATACGGATCGCTTCTTTTTTTGAAATCTTTTGCCCTTTTAAGTGATTGTAGCCTTGCGTTTCTGATTCAGTTGACACATTTGTAGGGCCAAGATCAACATCTGCAAACGCATCAGCATTTCTCTCAACGGTTTTTAATCCGTCAATGATGGTGTTGTCGTTTTTTCGATCTCCATCAGCCAGTGCCATTTCAACATCCATCCATTTTAAATTTTTGTTGAGTACGAGATGCTGCACTTGTCTAAGTTCGTTTTGAATATCTGCCGCTTGATCATATAAAGTGGTAATGGTTTTGTGTGTATCTTTGTTTAATGGTTCATCTGATAAAGATTTAAGTGACGATTTATAGCTAAAGTCACCGACATTCGCTAGAAACTCTTCTGTTTTGTTAAAAGGCATCAATGTGAGCGGAAGCTGACTGACATTGTTATGCGCTTCTGATGACATTCTCCATACATCTGCCAGTGCTGGAGATATAGATGTTTGGCTATTCATCGCAAGTGTTGCGCCAAGTTTATCGTGCAGCTGATCGACTTGATACGTTAAATCATGGAAGGCTCTTTGATAGTTGTTCTCTGCATGAAGCAGTACTGCATCTTTTTCTTGATGCTCTTTATAGCCCCAGTATCCTGTTGAGATGACAGCAATTCCTAAAATAGCAATCAATATTCCTCTGATCATTTATTTACACCTCTTTTTATTCACAGAAAATATGTTTCCCGATTCGTTTAATTTGTGGTCTTCCCCAAATCCATGGGCTTGTTGCTGTATCAGGATTAAAGTAATAAACGGCGCTTTCAGATGGGTCCCAGCCATTAATGGCATCAAATACTGCCTTTTTAGCGGTTTCATTTGGCGCCATATAAAATTGTCCATCTGCTACAGCAGTAAACGCAAGCGGTTCAAAAATGACACCAGCAATCGTGTTTGGAAAAGTCGGGTTGTTTAAACGGTTTAAGATGACGGCTGCGATCGCTACCTGTCCTTCATAAGGTTCACCTCTCGCTTCACTATACACAGCTTGTGAAAGAAGCTGAATGTCATTGCTTGAAAAACCACCTGGCATGTTGGCTGCTGTTTGTTTCGGCGTTTGATTTGCTTGACCATTTCCTGACTGGTTTCCAGACTTCCCAGACGAGCTGTTTCCTCCGCTTTGACTTTTTTGATTCTCTTTTGCACCTTGTGCTGTCTTTTTTTGCGTGTTTCTTTGCGCAGGAGCCTTTGTTTGCTGATCAAGAGGTTTCCCGCCGTAGTGCGTAAACTGATTCCCTTTTTGCAACTGCTGTTGCACAAACTCTTTATAGTATTTCGTCTTTTGAACTAATAGGCTTTTTGTTTTTTCCCCTACGAGTCCATCGACTTTCTTTACACCAAACTGGCTTTGAAAATTGCGCACGGCCCAGTAAGTTCCCCAGCCATACACCCCGTCTATTTTTCCATTGTAAAAACCATTGTATTGGAGCCTTGCCTGGAGCTCGACGACATCTTCTCCTGTAGCTCCCCGCTGAATCACTTGATTTGTGAAAGCTTCACTTTTTTCAGCTGTCATCAATGAAGACGCGAGCAGAACAATTGAGAAGATAAGGACGATTTGTTTCATGAAACGAGCTTTGTCCATATTTAATCCTCCTGTACTTTTGATGTTTGAATATATGTTTCTTCCGATCCCTATTTTTATACATTCATCACAGGAGGGAATTGGATGTAAAAGACAAAAAACGCCCTAAAGACGTATAGGACGTTTTCCAATTTAAATTTGTACCATCTTCACGGCACGGGCTTTTTTGGCTTTCCGCAGACCAAACCACCATAAAAAAATCATGAACGGCAACATGATATATCCCCAATTTTTCATGCCGAGAAGAATGAAATCATATAAGCCATGAAAAAGAATAGGAAGTATTAAAGAGAGAATCAGCCATTTTCGCTGCTCTTTTTTATCAGAGAAGCGAGCTTTACCTATATAAAATCCCATCACCACACCAAATAAAGCGTGGCTTGATACAGGCAGCAAGGCACGTGTAAACGCGTACTCTACCCCATGACCCACTAAGTACAAAATATTTTCAAGTGTCGCAAATCCAAGCGAGACACTTGTTCCATAGACAATCCCGTCATAGTGTTCATCAAACTGTACGTGCGCATAGACACTGACCATTAAAATAAACCACTTTAATGATTCTTCTAAAAAACCCGATGTCACAAATGAAATCACGATAGGATTCGTGGCGATATTTTCCTCTTGGAGGACATACTGAATAAACATGGTTGGAAACACAAGTATGACACCTAGCATAAAAGATCTGATGACCATATGAACCGGCTCATTGTCGTATTGATCTTTCAAATAAAAATAACTTAAAAGTGCGATGCCGGGAGCTAAACCTGCTGAAATGATTGCGATCATAATCAGACCTCTTTCCCTACATTATCCTTTATTATCGTACCACGAATCACCCCTTTTTTATATGACTCGAGCCCATTTTCCCCAAAATATTCTTCTATATAATCCCAATTTACATAAAAAAGAACTGAATCCCTTAGAAGGACCCAGTTCTTTTTTTACCCGTTGATTCTTTTGTTGATTTCTTCTGCAATTAACCCGCCATGAAATCTTCCATTTTCAATGAAAATTTCGTTGGCGTTGTTACCAGCTGCAATGACCCCTGCAATGAAAATACCTTCTACATTTGTTTCCATTGTTTGTTCATCAAATGCTGGGCGGCCTGATTCTGGATCGATTGTTACACCCATTTTTTCTAAAAATGAATGATCAGGATGATAACCTGTCATCGCAAACACATAATCACTTTTCACTCGATCCGTTTGGCCCTGCTGGTTTGTAAAGACAACATCCTGTTCTGTGATTTCCTTCACCTCTGCACCGAACTCCATTCGAATGGTGCCATTTCGAACAAGCGCTTCAAACTCTGGTAAAATCCAAGGTTTGATGCTGGATGAATATTCAGTTCCTCTATATAAAACCGTCACCCTGCTTCCGCATTTCACAAGTTCCAGGGCAGCATCAACACTAGAGTTCTTCCCGCCGATCACCGTCACATCTTTATCAAAGTAGGGGTGTCCTTCTTTAAAATAATGATACACATGAGGAAGGTCTTCCCCTTTTACATTCATATAGTTAGGATGATCATAGTAGCCAGTCGCAATCACAACATAGTCACATGTATAGTCGTCTTTTGATGTATTTACCGTAAAACGGCCATCTTTTTTCGTCACAGCGTTTACCTTTTCAAAAGCATTCACACGAAGGCTTTTTCGTCTGACCACCTCTCGGTAATAGGAAAGCGCCTGAATACGAACGGGTTTCCGGTTTTCAGTGATAAAAGCGACGTCACCGATCTCAAGCTTTTCACTTGTACTGAAGAAGGTTTGGTGTGTAGGGTAATGATAAATACTGTTGACCACATTGCCCTTTTCAATCACAAGTGCATCAATCCCAATTTGCTTGAATGCAATGGCAGCTGATAGACCGCACGGGCCTCCTCCTATTATGATCGCTTTTTCTTGTTTCATTTGTTCCACTCCTGTCGTTTCACTGCAATAACAATTGCTGGGCTGTTTGATTCTTTGCATGATTCCATAAAAAAATCTCCTATTTAAGGATAGGAGATTTTAAGGCGCGATGCAAATAAGTCGCTTAAATCCAGCCTCTGAATCGAGAAGCTTCAGCCATTTTACGTACACCGACCATATATGCTGCTAGTCGCATATCAATACGGCGGTTTTGCGCCATTTCATAAATATTATTAAATGATTTCACCATCATATCTTCTAAACGAGTTTCTACTTCTTCTTCTGTCCAGTAGAACCCTTGGTTATTCTGAACCCATTCAAAGTAAGAAACAGTCACTCCACCCGCACTTGCAAGTACGTCTGGAACAAGCAGTACACCACGATCTGAAAGAATTTTTGTCCCTTCCAATGTCGTTGGTCCATTTGCTGCTTCTACGACAATTTTGGCTTTAATGTTCGCCGCATTATCTTCTGTAATTTGATTTTCAATGGCTGCAGGTACTAAGATATCACAATCTAGCTCAAGCAGCTCTTGGTTTGTAATTGTATCATTAAATAATTTAGTGACGGTTCCAAAGCTGTCACGTCGGTCAAGCAAGTAGTCAATATCGAGACCATCTTCATCATACAAACCGCCGTAAGCATCTGAAATTCCTACGATTTTCGCTCCGGCATCATACATAAATTTAGCCAAGTAACTTCCTGCATTTCCGAATCCCTGAACGACAACACGAGCCCCATTGATGTCAATTCCTTTTTTCTTCGCCGCTTCTTTGATACAGATCGTTACACCTTTTGCAGTTGCAGTATCACGTCCATGTGAGCCTCCAAGAACAATTGGTTTTCCTGTAATAAATCCTGGCGAGTTAAATTCATCAATTCTAGAATACTCATCCATCATCCATGCCATGATTTGAGAGTTTGTAAACACATCTGGTGCTGGAACATCTTTTGTTGGTCCAACGATTTGGCTAATTGCGCGAACATAGCCGCGGCTTAGTTTTTCAAGCTCCCTAAATGACATTTCTCTTGGATCACAGATAATACCGCCTTTTCCTCCGCCATAAGGAAGATCCACAATACCACATTTTAAACTCATCCAAATTGAAAGCGCTTTTACTTCTTTTTCAGTAACGTTCGGGTGGAATCGAATTCCGCCTTTTGTTGGACCGACAGCATCATTATGCTGCGCACGATAACCAGTGAAAATTTTCACCGATCCATCATCCATACGTACTGGAATTTTGACCGTTAATAGGCGAATTGGCTCCTTCAGCAATTCATACACTTCTTGCGGATAGCCCAATTTATCAAGCGCTTTATGTATGACGGTTTGAGTTGACTTTAAAACATCTAGCTTATCTTCTGCGTTATGAGCGGCGTTTTGATCGGCTGCCATTAAAATAAACCCCCTAGAAATCTTTCATGATCTACTGCTCCCTTTCAAGCAATAGTATACACCTTCGTACTGGTAAAGCAAAGGTAAAAAGCGTTTTTTATCAAAATAAAATATCAGCGTTTATAAATATAAAAATGGATATAAAAAAATACTGTTGTTTCATCACAACAGTATTAAATATAATAGAAAAAAGTGATTAAAAATACAGTTGAATCGTTTTCACTGCATCTTCCTGCATGATCACTTTTCCGTATTCTTTTAACCGGTGAATGGTTAATGTCGTCGGTGAACCGAACTCCGCTAAAATAGAAATGACCGTATCTGCAGACAGTTCTTCGAAATCATCTAGGCTGAGAAAATATTGACCTTCATAATGGTAAACTGTACCCCCTAAAAGTCCAATACGACTTAAACTATGGGACAGTTGAATCACATCTTCAAACGAGGCAAATTGATAGAGCACATGCTTGCTCTCGTCGAGCTTGACTTGCATCTCAATGTAATCTTCATCAAACTCATCATCAGCATCTTCCTGCTGACTCTTTGTCACAATGACGACCATCCCCTGCGCCTGAAGAGAAAATACTTCAACAGCAATCGGTCCATTCGCTTCAAAACCGAGCTCCTGATTCGCTTCGTTCATCATGTCTTTAAACAGCTGATGAACTTTGAACGAATCTTTCCAAAGGTCTTCTTTCGTAAGACCTCGGTCTGTCAGATCATCTAGTGTGAGAAAAATTTTGATTTTATTATAATTCAGACGCTCTAGCCGCATAACGTTCCCTCCTGCCTCTTCTAACACACATCATACTGTAGTATATGAGATGATGAGTCATAGGTTCTTAATTTTGTATTCAGTTTACACTGTGTCAAGACGGAAGACAAGCATGAAGCTATGCTTACGGTGACTTTTATGGAAAATATTGATGGGGCATCAACTTAGCGCGTTTTTAGCGGCATTAAATAGATCAGATGGGTTTCTGGTTCTGCTCCAAGACGCATCGGAATCTTTGTTGTTCCGTAACCATTACTAATCAGAAAGAAAGCACCTTTGACTTGGCCTGTTCTTCCTTTTTCATACGGACCAAATTTCCCAATACGAATTTGACCCCCATGGGTATGACCGCTCAAAACAAGATCAATTCCCTCTTCTTCACTCATCAAATGATGCACATCTGGGTTGTGTGATAAAAGGATATTCACGTCTTCTTTGACAAACTCCGGCCGTATCGCTTCATAATCTGCTTTTTCAAGCCGGATATCATCGATTCCGCCTATTTTAATGGGCTGTCCTTCAAAATTCCACACAGCCGTCTCATTTTGCAATGTCGTCACCTGATAGGTATGGAGGATGTCTTTGAGTTTTTGCTGATGCAGCTCATGGTCGTTATTCCCCCACACAAAATACACCGGGGCAATCCTTGCTAAACGTTTCACATTTTCTTCAACTCTAGCATAAGGGACTCCCTTTTCAGCTAAGTCCCCGCCGATCATAATGACATCAGGCTGCTGCTCTTTTACTTCCGCTAATAAAGTATCACTAATTAGACGGCGATGGGTATCAGAAATAAAGAAAATGACTGCAGGTCGATCTGACTGAAGTCCTTCTATTGTAAAGTAATGCTTTTTGATGTTGTTTTGTTTTGCCGTTTTCACCATTTTCGCTGTTACACACACACCTGTTGTCACAGCCGCTATGGCAGCAGTAAATCCGATGGCATATTTCATTATGAATGACTCCCTTGTATCAGCTTTCTTTTATAAGACGCTTGAATGAAAAAAGACGTTTCAACTGTTTAAACGTCTTTTGCTCATTTATTTACTTTCATAATAGAGATTGATATCATATTGCGTCTGCATGAAGTGGAAAACGGCCTCGCGCTCTTTCCATTGATTTGATTGAGGCCATAAATCTGTGCTTTTCTGTATAATTTCACATCTGAGCTTATGATATTCATCCTCAGCCTTTTCTTCTTTTTTCTTATAATAATACGATGCGTAAAAAGCAAACACTTCAGCCATGATCCAAAACAGAAACACCTCATGGCCAAGCAATGTGGCAATCATCGCTTCCGGCTGCAGGGAGCCCCCGCTATTAGCTGTTATCACAAAATAAAACAGAAGAATCGCAAGTGATAAAAGGGCTGTCCATTGCCACCTTTTGCATTGTTTTGCAAACCCCTCGTATTTGCGCTTCCTTTTGATCAATGTTTCAATCATTTTCTGTGTCGGCTGATCCATATAGCGGCTGATTGCGTGCAATGTCATCACATACACCCTTGTCCCTTTTTTCTACATATGTATGTGCTTTTCGATTCATTCATGTCAAATATTAATTTTCTAATGGGATATTCAATACTTGTCCGCTGTACACGCTATTTCCTTTTAAATGATTGTAAGCTCGAATTTTCTCTTCCCCTGATCGGTTTTGATAATACTTCATGGAAATTCGATACAAGTTTTCCTCTGGTCCAACAGTATGCTGCACGACACGAACAGGCTTTTCTTCCTGTTTCTTCTTCTCTTCTGCTTCTTTTCGCTTTTTCTCTTCCTGCTGTTTTTGAAGAGCGAGCTGTTGCTGCTCACGCTTTTTTGCAGCTTCGGCCTTTTCACGCTCAGCCTTCTCTTTAGCGGCTTGTTCTTTTTTCTTTTGCTCTGCTTTTTCTTTTGAACGCTGCTTTTCTTTATCAGCATCTTTCTTTTTCTTCTCATCATCAGACGCATCCGCTTTGTCAGCGCTTGAATCATTTTTTGTGTCAACAAGTGCTGACGGGACTGGATCTGTGTCAGCACTCGATGTTTTATCAATATAAACACCTTGATTGTTGTTATCGTTAATTTCCTTTGATGTGTAATAAATCAACAGGAAGAAAACCGTGACGACAATAATAGGAAAGATAATAGCCAGTGTCGTAAACAATGGATTACGCACCTTTTTGGTTCGCTGCTTTTTATATTCATGAAAATCTTCTCGTGTAGGAAAGTGAGAGTCATCTGAAGGATGCACTTTTTCTTCTTCAAGATTTTTCTCTACATCATCATCATGGATGTTTGTCAGCTGCTGCTTTTTTCTCTTCATTCTCGACATTTCTTCCATGTTCATCCCTCCCCCAATATTTAAAACGAATTTGACATGCAAAGACTAGGTCAATGACAAAGTGTGTCATGACAGGAACGAATAAATTCCCTGTCCACTCGTATAAAAGTCCTAAAAAAATACTAATAGAAACCACAAGGATAAACAAGAGTATTTTTGACAAATAGCGAAAGTGAAGAAGTGCAAACACAATGCTTGCAATCTCCAGTCCAAATTGCTGCTGAACGATCCCGCGAAATAAAATTTCTTCTGAAAAGGCAATGAGCAGCGTTAACCAAACAATATGCGGGATGCTGCGGTTTTTGAACATTTTTTCATTTAATCCGCCATCATCGTACATATGAGCTGGAAACACCTTCATGACAATAGCGTCAACAATAATCACAAGCAAAGCGCCGCCAATTCCGTAAGTCAGGATACGCATATCTCGGATCTGCCATAGGGCTGTAAAATCAGTCCAATGATCAAACATAAACATCCCTAGTAAAAAAGAGACAATCAGCATGAGCAGCTGTGTAAAATACAACTGTTCTACTACTTGTCGATCGGTTAATTTTTCAATAATACGGCGATGTTGTTCAATCAATGCTGCGCCTCTTTTGTCAGATGAAATAGACGATCCAGCTCGGTCTTCCAGTGTTTCATTTCATTCAGCTCCAATGGTTGATCTTTTTTTTCGTAATCAGACAGGTCAAGTCCGCATGAAGAACAGCAGTTCCCAAAGGAAGCGTCCTCCGTTAGATCAAGCTGCTCATCAAAGTATGATAACAAAGATTGCCTAAAGCAGCGATGGCCAGTGATATGCTCTTTAAACTGCCACACTTTTTTTAGCTTTTCTGTTTGTCTATCCTGCAGCTTTTCTTTCAGCTTCTTCATGAGCAAACGGGGCTGTTCAGTTTGGTACATCGTGTAATAATGCGAGAGCATTCGCGCGCGCGTCTCCTGAAGCCCTGCTTCCATCAATTGTTCACGTAATTTCTTTTCATCATTGATCGGCATTTGTGATAATCGGGCTAAGAAAAAATCAATTTCTGGATCATCAAAACCTTCTGCTTGAATCAAATGACTTTGAATATCCGCATCCTCTTCTGTATATAAAAGAACGCTCACACTATTTTTCCCGTCCCGTCCAGCTCTTCCAATTTCCTGCATAAATGCTTCAATTGATTGAGGCGGACTCATATGAATCACAAAGCGTATATTTGCTTTATCAATTCCCATTCCAAAAGCACTTGTACAGCAAATGAGATCAATTTGACCACTGATAAATTGCTGCTGGATCAGCATGCGGTCCCCCGACTCCATTCCGCCATGATAAAACTCTACACGCTGATGCGTTTTTTGTTTCACCAAACGTGAAATATCTTCTGTCATTTGCCGGGTCGGACAATAAATCAGCCCAGGCCCTTGAAGGGTTTCCACAAGCTCAAGTGCTCGTTTCTCTTTTGCTTCTTTCGTTTCTTGCGCCTCTTTTAATAGTGCAATATTCGGCCGGTTAACTGAATGAATATGAACATCTGGATGCTCTAGCCGCAACGTTTGAACAGTATCTTTTAAGGTTTGTTTCGTCGCAGTTGCCGTTAGTGCTAAGGCAACAGGATTGCCGAGCGCTTCTCTCCATTCTCCAAGCTTGGAGTATTCCGGGCGGAAGTCATGTCCCCATTCCGATATACAGTGGGCTTCATCTACAACGAATAGCCCCACATGCATCGCTTTGAGCTGCTCTAACAATACCTCTGACATAAGCGCCTCAGGTGCGACAAATAAAAATTTATATGATGGCAAATGCCGAATAATATGTCTTCTTTCTTGAAAAGACAGTGTACTGTTAAGCGCAGCTACTCGCTTTTCACCGCGCATTTTCATGCGTTCCACTTGATCTTCCATGAGTGATAAAAGAGGTGAAATAATCAGCACTAACCCGTCTGTCAAATAGCCCGGAATTTGATAACAAAGTGACTTCCCGCCACCAGTAGGAAGCATGGCAACCGTATCTTTTTGTTGAAGTACACTTCGAATAATGTCCTCCTGACCTGTTTTGAAGGCATCATAACCAAAGTATCGCATCAGCGTCTGATGAAGCTTATCCATTTGCTTTCACCATCCTTGTCAATGCCAATCGTATTTGAAAATAAGTAAATGAATGCTCGAGACTTTCTTTGATCAGCTTCATCTTGTTGGTTTGGAGCTGACCGGCTACCTCATGTATCGCCTTTTGAGCTTCACTACTGACATATGGTTCAATCGAGAAGCTCGGCTCATGTATTGAGAGCTCCACAATATGATCTTCAATTGTCGCTTTTTTTAATGAACGAATATGAGCAATTTGATCAATACTGAACCCTTTTTGTACAAGCTCAAGCGTTTTATGGGTAGAGGTGGTCAGCACACGTTTGAATTGAAGATCATCTATCATTCGCTGGATGATCGGTGCCTCACCTTTTTGCGCACATTGAATAAAATAATGGAGCACATTCCAAAAAAGCAAGTAAACATACCATACATCTTCTTTCATCCATTCCGCCATTTGCTGGTACGTCCGTCCGATTCTTTCATTGGAAGTCAATGAATAAACAAAAAGCAGTGCCTCTTGATCAGTTAAATGAGCAAGAAGTGTTTCAAGCTCATGATGGATATCTTCAGAAAGCTTTTTCTTCTGGTGATATTGCGAGAAGAAGGATTTTGTCCAGTTTTGAACCGATATATCTCTTTGAATCGGCACATAGTGTTGTGACCCCGCTGCATGATGTGAAAGGACCTGCACAAGTAAAGACAGTCTCATCCATAACACCTTTGCTTTATCATGATACTTGGCACCATTAAAATAAACTGGCATCGGTTTTTCAGAGAAACACTGCCTGAGCATACTTATTCCTGCATCTGTGGCGATGAATGTATCCCCTGTCTTTCTGATGAAGTGCTGCTCTTTTAGCCTTTGTACAGAGCGGTTCAACTGATCCCTCGTAAAAGCTGGATAGCAGCCGAAGTAGCTAGAAAGCTGAAACAAACTTGCATCCTGTATCGTTTGTGATGATTTTTTTCCTTTAAAAAGATGGTAGACAGCACTAATGGAGCGTTCGCCGTTCAATTTATGTACGCTGTCCATCAACATGACATCCAAGTAATGAATCGTCATTGACCAAAGCACCTGTCTTCCTGACAAAATTCGAATATTTTCTCCCTTTATTTTAACAGATTTCATTGAAGAAGAAATGTTTAAACTCAATTAATGGGGGAAAGTTATGAACAAACCCTTATGTGATAAGCATTCTCAATCACTTTACAGTTGAAATGTGAATTTAAAATCATTACAATAAGGTTTGAGGAAATTGGTTTTTTATCGGTGAAACTAAAAAGGTTAAACCATTTGTTCCATCGAACAATCTGGGAGGTATTTTTTTAACATGGCAAAATATACAATTGTAGACAAAGACACATGTATTGCTTGCGGCGCATGCGGTGCAGCTGCTCCAGACATTTATGATTATGATGATGAAGGCATTGCATTTGTCACGCTTGATGACAATCAGGGGACTGTAGAAGTTCCAGAAGTACTTGAAGAAGATATGCTTGACGCATTTGAAGGTTGCCCAACTGACTCAATTAAAGTTGCGGACGAAACTTTCGATGGTGATCCACTTAAGCATGAATAGGATAAAAGCCCCTTTAAAAGGGGCTTTTTTTATATTAACTATTTTGAAGTCGGCGTTTATTTTCAAACCATGGACGCATTTTGACAAAAATGAAACTAAAGACGATGGTGATGATGATTCCTTTAATCAGGTTAAAAGGCAAGATCCCTGCTGTAATGGTTGCCTTTAGCACATGATCTGACAGGACGGGTGCATTCAAAAACCATGTATAAGCAGGTAGGAACAAGAAATAGTTTAAGATGCTCATCATGACTGTCATGAGTAATGTTCCGAGAATCATGGACCACGCTAACCCTCTTGCTGATTTAATCTTTTTAAAAATAAAAGCCACCGGTAAGATGAATAGTACACCTGCTGTAAAATTCGCTACTTGATCCACAGGAACACCGGACATGCTACCATGAATGAGGTAGTGCAGTAGATTCTTTAAAGCTTCAACAGCAATCCCAGCACCTGGCCCATAAATTAAAATCGCAATAATCGCAGGAATGTCACTAAAATCAATTTTTAAATACCCAGGAAGCCCAGGGAAAGGGAAATTCAATAACATTAATACAAATGCGATACTGCTAAGCATGCTGATGACAACTAAACGTTTTACTTTACTTTGATTCAATATTCTCTCTCCTTTTCGATCAAATCTTTCGAAAAGAGGATTGTTCAATTTTAGCCACAAAAAAACCGCTCTGAATACATACACAGGAGCGGGAAATTTAGGCTACACAAATAAACGTATAAACAGACATGTTTTCAACGTTTACGAACCTCCATCTTCTCCCATCCAGACTATACTGTCGGCTTCGGAATCACACCGAATCCTGCCAAAAAAGGCTCGCGGGCTTAGAGACTATGCCTCATCACCGCCGGTAGGGAATTACACCCTGCCCCGAAGATTGATCATTATTCAATTCGACATCATTATATATGATATATGAGCAATTGTACAGATAAAAATCCTGAGCAAATTCATCAGTTTTAAGAAATCGTAAAAAACCTAAAATTTATAATGACAAATGCGTAAAAATTGGTTATCTTTTGTTTAAAGGTGTCCATTCTTGATCAAGACACTAAAAAATGTTCGTGTTTTCTTTTTCGCTTTACTGCTTTAATTTGATTGACACAGTGAAAAGGAATATGGTAAATTATCAGATATTTATGACGTTTATTTTAGGAGGAAATCTTACGATGTTTCGAGTATTAGTCTCAGATAAGATGAGCAATGATGGTCTTTTACCACTATTAGAATCAGATTTTGTTGAAATTGTTCAAAAAAATGTAACAGAAGCAGAAGATGAATTACACACGTTTGATGCCTTACTTGTCAGAAGTGCCACAAAAGTGACAAAAGAACTTTATGAAAAAATGACTTCATTAAAAATTGTTGGCCGTGCCGGTGTGGGAGTCGACAACATTGACATTGATGAAGCAACAAAACATGGTGTGATTGTCATCAATGCACCAAATGGGAATACGATTTCAACAGCAGAGCATACGTTTGCGATGATCTCATCTCTCATGCGTCATATTCCTCAAGCGAATATTTCTGTTAAATCAAAAGAATGGAACAGAGGCGCATATGTCGGTGCTGAGCTTTACGGAAAATCTCTTGGGATTGTTGGCTTAGGCAGAATTGGAAGTGAAATCGCCCAGCGTGCAAGAGCATTTGGCATGACGGTCAACGTATTTGACCCTTTCCTCACAAAAGAACGTGCCGAAAAAATTGGTGTTAATGCAAAATCACTTGATGAAGTGCTTGAAGTATCAGATATTATTACGGTACATACACCTTTAACAAAAGAAACTAGAGGACTTCTCAATAAAGAAACAATCGCAAAAACGAAAAAAGGTGTTCGTCTAGTGAACTGTGCACGCGGCGGCATCATTGACGAACGCGACCTTCTTGAAGCACTTGAAAATGGTCATGTCGCAGGGGCTGCTCTCGATGTATTTGAAGTAGAACCACCTACTGAGAATCCACTTGTGGATCATCCAAACGTCATTGCCACTCCGCATCTTGGTGCATCTACAAAAGAAGCACAATTAAATGTGGCGGCACAAGTCTCTGAAGAAGTTCTTCAATTTGCAAAAGGACTCCCGGTCATGTCATCTATTAATCTACCAGCGATGACAAAAGACGAGTTCAAGAAAATCCAGCCTTATCATCAATTTGCAGGAAAACTTGGACGTCTTGTTTCTCAATCGATGAGAGAACCTGTAAAAGAAGTCAGCATTTCATATGAAGGATCTATCGCAAAACTCGAAACATCATTTATTACAAAAAGTCTGCTTTCTGGCTTTTTGAAAGAGCGTGTCGATTCGACTGTAAATGAAGTCAATGCTGGTATGGTGGCAAAAGAACGCGGCATTAGCTTTAGCGAGAAAATTTCTTCAAGCGAATCTGGCTATGAGAACAGCATTTCCATTGAAGTCAAAGGTGACCTTTCTACCTTTACATTAAAAGCAACGTATATCCCGCATCTAGGTGAACGTGTCGTTTCTATTAATGGTTTCAATATTGACTTTTACCCAGATGGGCACCTTGTCTATATTCAGCATACTGACGCACCTGGTGTCATCGGTCAAGTTGGAAAGATTTTAGGCGACCACGATGTGAACATCGCAACAATGCAAGTAGGCCGTAAAGAAAAAGGCGGCGAGGCCATCATGATGCTTTCTTTTGATAAGCACCTTGAAGATGAAATTGTCCAAACGTTAACTAAAGTGAGCGATATTCTTTCTGTACGTCTGATTGACCTTTAAAAAATGGTAAACCTCATGCTTTTGCATGAGGTTTATTTTGTTGAAACGATTAAACGTTCACCTGTACGTATGAGATGCGTTGTCAGTGCATTGATTTTCTTCAATTGATCAACGGTCATTTGATGTGCTTTAGCAATAGACCAGAGCGTGTCCCCTCGTTGTATGACATATGTATGTTTCTCATATCCATCTACATGGAGGGCTGGCTCTTGGAAACGATCTCTTGCAATGATTGTGAGCGGATCTACTGCATCTTCTTTACTAACTGACCAATTACCCCTGTGCACCTCAAAATGCAAATGAGTGCCCCTAGAGGCGCCTGTGTTGCCTATGATGCCGATCGGCTGCCCTGTTTGTACATGGTCACCATTCTTTACAAAACGCGCATTTAAATGCGCATAGACGGTTTCATATCCATTTGGATGCCGAATAAATACAACTTCACCATATGTAGCAGATACATAGGAACGAGTAACCACACCTTCGCTAGCAGCAAAAATGGATTCTCCTTCTGGTGCAGCAATGTCTAACCCCTTATGCGAACCACCTCTTGTCCCAAACAAATCAGTGACTTCACCTTTGATTGGTTCCACCCACTCGGTTGTTTTCTCTGCATGGGCAAACGGTGATAAGGTCAAGAACAAGAAACAGCTAGCACATATGTAGCAATACCTTTTCATCAGTGACTTCCCTTCTTTGAAGTTCTTTTCATGACAGCTTAGTATACCTCAAGGAAGCCCTTTTCTATACATGAAAAAAGAACGCAATAAGTTGCGTCCTCAGATTGTTGACAAAGGGCTAAAATGAACTTGATTTTAGCCCTTTGTCTTCTTTTCAGCGTGATAGAAAACCTTTGCAGTCTAGGAAGGACGAGCACCGGAGCAGAGTGAATTTGACATTCGTGAGCACCGGAGCGCAGGACTGACAAAGAATGCGAGGGTTTGTCTACACGCTGAGAACGCAATAAGTTGCGTCCTTTAGCGTTCTTTGATAACAACTGGGTTTGGCAGTGCCGGTACCTCTAGCGGTTCTTTTAATTCATATGGGCCTACTTGATCTGTTCCTGCATTTTGTATCGTGACATCTGTAAAACCGAAATCTTTCGCTGTGAGCAGCAGTCCTTCAATAAGTAAAATATGATCAATTGAGTCCGTTAATTGTGCTGATGCTCCAAACGTGATGGTTGCATGTTTTCCTTTTGTTGTCACCTTTTGAACAGGCTCTTCTTTAATGAGTGGATCGAGTCCTGCATCATTCGCCCGCTTCATCGCCTCTACTGCATCTTTATAAGAAGGATAATCATCTTTTGAGGGCACCAAAAATGTCCCGCTCTTATTTTCTAAAACGTAGTAAGCGTGCTTTGTTTGTTTATTAATTGAAATGGTACCAAGACGGCCATTCGTCCCTAATTGAAGGTGCGAGCCATTGACAGACTTGACCTGTACTTGTTTATATTGGCTCCATTTTAACGTTTCTTTGACCATGTCTTTAAAACGATTGGCTTCTTTTAATGTATCAAGAGACAAATCATTTTTCAGCTGAAAAATCAGTGTATCCCCTTTTTCACTCACATCCACCATATCCATATAAGCTTGAAGAGGTTTTGTCATTTCAGGCAGCTCCAGTTTTTCGTATGTATCAAGAAGCGCCTGCACATCATCATGCTTATTTTCTTTTTGAATACTGATTGGGACAACTTGAGAAGTCGATTCATCTATGTATGAAATCGTCATATACTTTTCTTTGTCAGATGCATAAGCAACATGTGAAGGATCATTTGTGTTTTTTACCGCCTCTAATGTAGCATTCACCTGTCCTTTTTCAGCACTCGAGTCCATTTTCACTTTCTTTATATCTTGAGCAGCCGGCTGAAATAAATGAGGAGAAATCAAAAACGCCATAAATAAGACCACAACGGTTGCGACCGCTGGACCGATCCATCTGGCACTTTTCTTTTTCTTCCCGCTTGCCATCAGCATTTGCTGGTAAATCTGCTTAGATGAACGGTTGTCCTCCACCTTTGGAAGCTGACTGAGTAATACTTTAATTCGTTCTTCGCTCCAATTGGACCTGTTCGTTTTCATTCACTAGCTCCTCCTTCAAAAGCTCCATATGTTTTCGGAGCACTTTCAGGCCTCGGTGCTGCGTTGTTTTGACTTTGCTTTCCGAGAACTTTAGCGCCTTGGCCGTCTCCATGATTGAGTAGCCTTGGATAAACCTTAAAATGATGACGGCTCGTTGATCAATGGTGCAATGATCAAGTGCGGCATAAATTTCTTTGATATTTTCATCCTGTACAGCCAATTCATCTGGGAGCAGGTCTGGATCTTTTACATCCTGTTTATCCCAATCAAACGTGCCGAGCACCCGTTGTCTGATAGTTTGCTGTTTGCGAAACCAGTCAATTGCCACATGCCTTGCAATTGAAAACAGCCATGTTTTCTCGCTGCTTCTTCCTTCAAAAGTTTTATATGAGTGAAGTACCCGAATGTAAACCTCCTGCACGAGATCCTCTGCCTGATTTTTATCTTTTACCATATAAAATAAAAATTGGTACAAATCTTGATGGTACGAATCATATATTTTTTGAAAGGTTTCATGCATAGGAAACCCCTCCGTTCACTTATTTTTGTCGAGTGACTCTCACAAAACGTTACATTACAACTTTATGACAAATATATTACAAGATCGACAATTTGGAAAGGGCTTTTAGTTTAACTTCTCCTTAAAAATATGAAAATAGAAAAAACACTTCATTTTCTTTCGAAAAGAAGTGTTTCTCATGTAACAAGATTCTTCGTCAAGATTAGACGAGTTCCTGCTTTTTTTTCGGAATATAGAAAGTGAAGTGAGTACCTGTTCCAGCTTTACTATGTGCATGAATGGAGCCTTGATGCGCTTCTACGATGTTTTTCACAATCGCAAGACCCAGCCCCGTACCGGAACGTCCTCTTGTTCTTGCTTTATCTGCTTTATAGAACCGTTCAAAAATAAACGGGAGATCCTCTTCAGGAATGCCGCTTCCCGAATCTTTCACATCCATCTTGAGCCCATTTTCCACCGATTGAACTGAGAAGTGAACTTCTCCGCCTTCTGGTGTATGACGAATGGCATTATCGATGAGATTTGTAAAAACCTGTTCTATTTTATCTGGATCAAATACAAAATACGGTTCTTCTACTTGAATTTCATACGTCAGGTTGATTTGTTTTTCTTTCGCAATTCCAAGGAATTTACGGTAAATTTTTTCAGTCAGCTCTTCTGTATCAGTTGATTCAAGATTCAGTGTAATATGACCAGCTTCCATACGTGCGAGATCGAGAAGATCATTCACAAGACGCCCCATTCGAAGTGATTCATCATAGATAATTTGGGCAATCTCTTTCTTTTCCTCTTCAGATCCGGCAATGTCATCGACAATCGCTTCACTATAGCCTTGCAGCATAGCAATAGGTGTGCGGAGTTCATGACTAACATTTGCAATGAAGTCTTTTCTTAGCTTATCCAGTCTTCTCTCTTCTGTCATATCGCGAAGTACCGCTACCGCTCCTCTGACATCTTGCTGGTTATAAAGCGGAGACATGAGAAGAACCCAAGTACGCCCTTGCAGCGTGACTTCGATCATTTGCTCTTTTTCCGTACTGACGGCAGTATGAAACAATTCACGCGCTTCTGGCGGCAGTTCATCCCCATCTTTGATCTTCATATTTTGCTCGTAATACCAAGCCTGCAAGAATCTTTCTGCAGGAGGGTTTGTCATAAGGATCGTCCCATCAATATTGATCGTGATGACACCGTCTGCCATACTGCTGAGAATGTTGGACAAATGTTCTTTTTCTTGATTTAAAGCGGTTATATGAAATTTAAGCTGCTTACCCATTTGATTAAAGGCGATCGCCAGTTCCCCAATTTCGTCTTGCGTTAAAATAGGAATCTTTGTATCAAATTTCCCTTTCGCCAAATCTTGTGCTCCCTCTCTCATCTTTCTGAGAGGATAGGTGACACGAGTAGATAAGAAGAAAGCGAAAATTGTTGTCAGCACAATCGCAATTCCGGCTGCGAGGAAGATATAACGCGTCGTATGTTTTGTTGTCTGCTCTACAGCAAGAAGGGATTGAGAAAGAAAGACCATCCCTTTCTTTCCGTTCGCCTCGTAAGGAACACCTACTACAATGCGTTCATCCTTCTGATTGCCTGTATCAGATTCAGCTCGTTTACTGATTTTTTTTCGTTGTGTCAGTGCTTTGTTCAAATCTTTGTCTGCTTCAATTTGTTCTTTTGTGATCGCAGGAAGCTTCCCGCCTTTTTCAGACGAATACCATTCTAGTCCATCCTCTTGAACAATCGCGATACTTGTCAATTTATCAGCTAGTTCTGATGTAATCGATCTTGCAAGTGATTGATCCTCATGGCTTTCTAAAATGACTGCTACTTTGTTGGCCATTTGTGTTAAATCAGACTTTGCTTCTTCCACATGGTAATTCTCAATGAACTCTAAAAGAAGCACAGTTAAAATCGATAAAACAATGAGTACGAGGAAAAGAATGGTTAACCATAGCTTTCCTACGACACTTTTCCACAGCTTCATTCAGCGCCGACCTCAAATTTGTACCCGACACCCCATACTGTCACGATTTTTTTCGCTGCTTCTGGTGACACTTTATTTAGTTTTTCGCGAAGCCTTTTGACGTGGGTATCCACTGTTCTCAGATCCCCAAAGAATTCATACTGCCACACTTCTTTGAGAAGCTTTTCCCTGTCATATACCTTATCCGGCGTTTTTGCCAAGAAGTACAAAAGTTCGTATTCTTTCGGCGTGAGGCTGACCTCTTTTCCATCTGCTGTGACCCGGTGTGCATCATGATCAATGGATAGATGAGAAAACACGAGAACATCTTTTGTGGTTGTTCCAGTATTAAGGTATGACGTTTGAGACGATCTTCTTAACAGTGCTTTCACACGAAGAACCACTTCACGCGGGCTGAAAGGTTTAACGATATAATCATCCGTTCCTGCCTCAAAGCCTTGTACACGGTTGGCTTCCTCACCTTTTGCTGTCAGCATAATAATTGGTGTAGCTTTTTTATCTCGAATTTGATTACACACTTCAATCCCATCTGTCCCAGGCATCATTAAATCAAGCAAAATGAGATCATAATCGGTTTGAAGTCCTTTTTGAATGGCTTCATCCCCATTTTCCGCTTCATCAATTTCATAATTTTCCCGTTCTAAATACATTTTTAAAAGGCGACGAATTCTTGCCTCATCATCGACGACTAATATTTTCGTTTGAGTTGTGTGTTCCATTAGACAATCCTCCTGCTTTCTCCGTTGTTACATACATTTTAACAAAAAGCCGAATCGAATCATAAAAGTTGGCCTTTTTCATGCGATTACGCGTAAGAATGAAGCCCCGCAATCACTAGGTTGACAAAGATAAGGTTAAACATAATGATCGCAAATCCGATTACAGCAAGCCAAGCGGACTTTTCACCATGCCAACCTCGTGATAACCGAAGGTGGAGATAGGCGGCGTAAAATAAAAATGTAATTAAAGCCCATACTTCCTTCGGGTCCCATCCCCAGAATCTCGTCCATGCAATTTGCGCCCAGATCATCGCAAAAATAAGACCGCCTAACGCAAATACAGGGAATCCTATGGAAACAGCCCTGTACCCAATTTCATCGACTAAATCGAGATTCACCTGTCTTACGAGCGGCTGAAGCAGCGCACTTAGTCGTTTGCGAATGATCAATCTTAGCAGTCCATAAATAATCAGCCCAACGCCAAATGACCATAGCACTGTATTCACCTTTCTACCTGAAAAAACAGGCGGCAGATCAACTACAGGCTCTAAACGATCTTTTGTGATAAGTTCTCCTTTATGAGGTCCTACTAAAGCAGGCAGCTCATAGACCATGACGCTCTCTTCTTTATTTTTATCTACCCAATTAAATTTCGCTTCATACCCTGTCATTCTAAAAATGGACGTGACAGCGATAAACGCAAGGGTGACCACAATCATAAACATGACCAGCTCTAAGCCAAAGGTTTTCTTCCCCGGTTTTGTTTGATCAACATGCTTCAAAAGAAAAATCACACCTGCCACAAAACTGATCGCCAAAATGGCTTGACCAAGCGCTGCTGTCGTGACGTGAATATATAGCCAATTACTTTGAAGCGAAGGAATCAGCGGTGAAATATCCGATGGAAACATGCTTGCATAAGCAATGATTAATAAAGCGATTGGAAGTGTGAATAAACCTAGCACAGACACTTGATAGACAAAATATAAAATAATAAATGCGAGCACCAGCATCATGCCAAAGGCTGTGGTGAATTCAAACAGATTACTGACTGGTGCGTGACCAGACGCGATCCACCTTGAAATAAAATAGCCAAATTGACTCAAAAAACCGATGATGGTGAGCGTTATGCCGATAAGTGCCGCCTTGTTTTTGCGCGGACCCTCTTCTTTCTTTTTTCCTTTAATGGCCCCTCCAAAAAAAGGAACTGCCGCTAAATACAATAGAAAAGCTGCAAATAACAGGTTTTCACTGACTGCCGCCATCTAATCCTTCCCCCTTGCTTTTGCTGATACTTGTTGTATCAGGCAGTTCTTTTTGATCCACTGGCTGTTTGATGCCACTGCCGTGCAGTAACACCTTGAGATCAGACTTTAAGCCGAACCAGTTTTTGTTTGTATGTCCTGCCACAAACACTTTTCCATCCTTTACCGACAGCCAAATTCTTCTATGCTGCCAGTACATCCCTTGTACGACACCAATCATAAAGATCATTCCGCCAACAATAAGTACCCAGAGTGTTAAGTCTTTTCGAACCGTTAAACCTGTCACGTTTTTTGTTTCAACCCGGTCAAATTTCATTTTATAAAGATTGTTATCAGAACCCTCTACTGTCTCTTGAATCGCGACAAAACTTTTTTCACCTTTTGGTTTTTCAGGAGAGATCATTTCAAAGACGAACGCAGGATTATTCGGATTCCTCGTTTTCGTACTAGGTGTGCCATCTTCGTCAAAATAAAAATCAGGCAAATAACTCATCACCTTGACTTTGTAACCGCTACCAAGATCATATTCTGACTTAGGCTCCAGCAGATTAATCTTCACTGTTCCGAAAGATTTCTCAGTATCTTTTCGAATCAGCTGAAAGACCATTTGATCGAGTTCATTTTGTTTAAAATCCACTTGATATAATGAGAAATTGTCAAACTTAAGCGGTTCATTCACTTTAATATCGTGTTCTGTTAACTGCTTCAGCTTTGGCTTTTCACCAAAAACAACTTCTCCTTCACGTTTGTATAAAACGGCATCGGTTTTATAACTTTTGACGACTTGACCATCGCCAGCCTTTTCAATCGCATTTTCAAAGACTTCTTTTTCTTTTTCAGATTCATAGCGGTCAATTGAAAACGCATTATTCTTTAAGAAGTATTGGCCTCCCGTCCCTGGGATTGGTGCCGTTTCGCCTTCTCTTACCCATAATGTTTCATCCACGTACATTCCCGGGACAAACCGAAGCATGGAGCCAATGAGAAATATAATTAATCCAATATGATTGACGTAAGGTCCCCAGCGGGAAAAGCGGCCTTTTTCAGCTAAAATATGTCCATCTTCTTCTCGTACGCGGTAACGCTTTTGTTTCATTTTACTAACGATGCCTTCATATGTATGTTGATCTAATGTTTGGTTTGTTTCGCTGAAAAGACGCTGCCTTCTCATAAAACCTTCTTTTTTGACAACCCCTTGATTTTTGAGTGCGCGATAAAGTGGAATCACTCGATCAAGGCTGCAAATCACAAGGGAAATTCCGATAGATGCGACAAGGGCTAAAAACCACCAAGAATTATAAAGATCATGGAATCCAAGGATGTAATATAACTTGCCAAACGACCCATATTGCTCCTCATAATAAGTGGAAGCTGATGCACCTGGCGGAATAAACCGCTCCTGCGGAAAAATAGTTCCTAGCGAAGAAGCTAACAGTGTGATGACAATGAGCCACACACCCACTTTTACGGAAGAAAAAAAGTTCCATACTTTATCAACAATCGTTTTGTTGTATGTTTGCGAGCGTCTTGCACTGCCGTCATATCTCATATCAAGCAGTTTTGATGAATTTTTCTCTTTTACTGAAATGGGATTCCCGCATGATTCACATAGAACAGTACCGATTGGATTAATATGTCCACACTCGCACTTTACCTCTTTCATTCTATGACCCCTTTGGTTTAATCAAATTCATATATTCATAGACATTACGTTCTGTCATCGTCCCCTTTATGACTTTGATTACTTTGCCTTCAGGATTAATTAAAAATGTGGTTGGCAGCGGCGTAATATCATATGCCTCTGTCACTTGACGATCTTTGTCCATGGCAACAGGAAAATTCACGCCATAAGCATCCATAAAATTCTTCACAGCAATATTGGATTCCCCCACATTCACGGCAACAATTTCGACACCGCGATCCTTGAACACTTCATACTGATTTGCCATATAAGGGAATTCCTGCTTACATGGACCGCACCATGTACCCCAAAAATTGAGAAAGACGCCTTTGCCTTTTAAGTCCTTTAATTCAATCCGTTCCCCATCTACCGATTGAAGGACAAAGTTCGGCGCAATAGATCCTTCTTTGATTTGATCCTGTTTGGCAAATACTGAGTTATACATCGTATAACACAGTGCAGCAAGCATCACGAGGAGAATGCCCGTCCGTATGAAAAATCGTCTTTTCTTCATCTGAAGTACCCCTTCCCCATAGACATTCAGGTAAATTATAGCATTCTCCTTCTTTTGATGCTTCTTCATTTTTTGAAGTTTATGTGAAAATTAAAAAGCGCTTTTCCCATGATCCGCAATCGCTCTTAGGCGTTTTACTTCATGCGGCGTCAATTCTCTGCGATCTCCTGGTCTCATGCCTTCAATATGAAGGAAAGCATATTGCTCTCTTTTGAGTTTTAAAACGTCGTGGCCGATTGCTTCAAACATACGGCGAACCTGTCTGTTTCTGCCTTCATGAATGGTTAATTGCACAATACATGTTTGCTTTCGTTTATCAATCGAGAGCATTTTGGCACGGGCAGGTGCTGTTTTTTTATGGTCTAACATGATTCCTTTTTCTAACTTTCTAAGCAATTCTTTTGAAGGGATGCCTTTTAGTTTCGCTGCATACGTTTTATCAATTTCATATTTCGGATGCATGAGCTTATGGGCAAATTCGCCATCATTTGTAATCAAAATTAAACCGCTCGTATCATAATCCAACCGGCCGATCGGATACAGACGCTGCGGAACATCATCAAAGAAGTCTGTCACGACTTTGCGTCCTTTATCATCCTCGGCAGCTGAAATGACGCCGCGCGGTTTATAAAGCATAAAGTAAACCGGTTCTTCTCTTTCAAGTTTTAAGCCATTGACTTCAATTTTATCTGAAGAGCCCACCTTTACTCCGAGCTCTGTCACTGTTTCACCATTAACGGTAACTCGTCCTTCTTTAATTAATTCTTCAGCCTTTCGTCTAGAAGCGACGCCGGCATGGGCAATTACTTTCTGTAAACGTTCCATTTGTCTTTCACCTCATGTACTATCTTACTTGCTTGGCTTGAAACAAACAAGCATTCGTGGAAAAATAAGCGTTTCATCTGTCTAATTTCGACAAAAAAGCTGTTTTCCATCCACGAAATAAAAAAAGCACCTGATTAGGCGCCGCTAAATAACAAACTGACGATAATAATTGATGCAATGATCCCAATCAGGTCTGCAAGCAGCCCCACTTTCAGTGCATCTCCCATTTTTTTAATACCAACTGCTCCAAAATAGACGGTTAAAATATAAAGGGTCGTATCCGTTGACCCTTGCATAACGGCAGCAAGCTTGCCGATAAAAGAGTCTGGACCATAAGTCGCAATTAAGTCTGATGTCATACCAAGCGCCGCTGTTCCTGATATAGGACGAATAAGCGCAAGCGGCACCACTTCTGTAGGAACACCAATCGCTGTAAACACAGGTTTCAATAATTCCATGACAAAATCAAGGGCACCTGATGCACGGAAAATCGTAATGGCGACAAGCATACCGACTAAATATGGAATGATTGAAAAGGCAATTTGAATGCCTTCTTTCCCGCCTTCTACAAATGTTTCGTACGTCGGTACTTTTTTAATCGTCCCTGCAATCAATATTCCTGCGATGATCAGTGGAATCAAAGCAAGTGACAGCCAGTTAATAAATGCCACAAGATCACCCCCGCCTGCTTCTGCGATAGTGGAAATAGCGATCAATCATAATCGCACCGATACCTGAAATAAGTGTCGCCAAAATGGTTGGGCCTACAATATCTGTTGGCTGATCTGCGCCATAGGTCATACGAATGGCAATGACAGTCGTTGGCACAAGTGTGATAGAAGATGTATTGACTGCTAAAAACGTAATCATAGATCGGCTCGCCTCATTTTTTCCGCCATTTAATGCTTTCATCTGCTCCATCGCCTTAATCCCAAGTGGAGTGGCAGCATTGCCAAGCCCAAAGAAATTTGCCATGAGATTGGACAGAATATACCCCATCGCTGGATGATTCGCAGGAATCTCAGGAAATAGTTTTGAGATAAAGGGCCGGCATAATTTACTAAAGAACTGCAACAACCCCGCTTCTTCTGCGATCTTCATCAATCCTAGCCAGAATACAAGAACACTAATCAACCCAATTGAAATGGTGACCGCTTCTTTTGATCCTTTAAAGACTGCTTCATTCACTTCATGCATCGTTCCGTTAAACATTGCATAGACAAGACCGATGACCGTGAGGAATACCCAAATCAGATTGACCATGAAGATCCGCCTATCGATGTCTGAAAGACAGACTTAAACATTTCTTGAAAACTTTTTTGAGGCATTCGGTTGCGTTTGTTTTCATAAAAAATGGGGACTTGCTCAATCACCTGACCATCCAGTAAAAACGTCATTTTCCCTACTACATCTGGGATCGCTTCTTTGTTTTTCTCCCATTTCTTTTCAGGCGTCAGCATTTCCGTTTCGATTTCCACTAGTTTTTTCTCATCCTCATTTAGTAAATAGTCCACATCCCGCTTAATAAACGCTTTTTTTTCGTAAAAAGTCCCTTTTAACGAAGCGAGCCTGCCTTTTTCAGCAAGCACATACGTTTTATAGTGATCAAATGCATACTCAAACATTGAGATATGATCCTTCCAGTCATCCGGTGCATTAATCGTCACAGCAATGAGCGCAGCATCTCCTTTTGCAGCTGTGGAGACAAGTGTGCGTTTTGCAAGTTTTGTATATCCTGTCTTCCCTCCAGTCGAATATTGATACAAACCCGTGAGCAGCTTGTTTTTATTTTTCCAATAACCCTCGATTGTTTTTGCTTTATAAAAGGTGGTACCGGCAATTTTTTGATATTGCTGATGCTTCATGGCGTACTTCGTTAAGATCGCCATATCATAAGCTGATGAATAATGGTTTCTATGATCATCGAGTCCATGCGGATTTTGAAAATTCGTATTCTCCATGCCTAGTTCAGAGGCCTTTTGGTTCATCATAAAAATAAAGCCTTCTAAGCTGCCGCCAACATGTTCTGCAATGGCAACAGCTGCATCATTTCCAGAGCGCAGCATGAGCCCGTATGTCAAGTCTTCTAAACTCACCTTCTGTCCTTCCTTTAAATAAATCGAAGAACCTTCCGCTTGAATCGCACGTTTTGACACTTTGACCATGTCGTTCATTTTTCCTGATTCAATGGCTAATACAGCCGTCATAATTTTTGTGATACTGGCGATTCTTCTTTTTTCGTGCTCGTCCTTTCCAAATAGGACCCTGCCTGACTGTCCATCTATTAAAATGGCGCTTCTCGCACTCACCGATAATGAGACGTCTGCTTGAGCGTGTGAGGAAAAAGGCAGTAAGAGTGTTAATAGAAGAAGGACTGCTGTTCCAATTTTTAAATAGGGCATGTTCATTCACGTCCTTGTCCGTTTTGTACAAGTGTATGCGCGGCTGAAAAAGTTATGATGCCTCGTCCATAAAAAAAAGCAACTCTCATGTGAGAGTTGCTTTGTCTTCTTTATACCATTTTCATTTGCTGATGAGATGTTGTATATTCCAGCTCTTCTCTCATCGTTAAAAAATCTTTTTCTAATGAAGAAAACAAACGTTTGACCTCAGCCGATACTTCATGATGGAAAACAATGCAGCTTTTTCCTGTGTAGGCTGAACGGCTATTTTCATACCATGTATCCTTTTTTGGTGTAAAAAATTCTTCAATACATTGATGATAAATACGATGAAGCGTCTGCTGTGCGGCTTGCTGCGGGAATGTCTGCTGCTGCCTGATTTTCCGACAAACCGCCGCGGCATCCTCGCTATAAACTGCAAGTTTCCGCAATGTACTTAATATGTCACAATAATAGGCTTCCGCTTCCGGGTTTAATCGTTTCAAGCTTGATAAGGTAGCTTCGTTCAGAAAATCATTCACTTCAACTGCAACCTTTGATAAGAAAACGCCTGCTTGATCAACTTGAGCCTTTACATTCATATGTGCCATTTGTTTCGTGTTTACCTTCCCCTCATGGCTTTGTCACCATTTTATCTTTCAAACGAAGATTTTAGACCTAAAATCTTTTTATATTTTATCATACATTTTTCCTTATTTTGAACTATTTTATCTCTTCAAATGTTTGATTGAAGTTTTCAAAAAAGAGATCAGCCTCTTCTTGCACCCCATCTGCTTCCACATTCTCTGGAAGTGGCGGTAATTCATCTAAGGCTTTTAAACCAAATTGCTCTAAAAAGGTAGGTGTTGTCCCATAAAGGATCGCTCGTCCCGGTCCATCGGCACGTCCTACTTCACAGAGCAGTGCTTTGGCAACTAAACTATGCAGCACTCGTTCTGATTTAACGCCTCTGATCTCCTCGACTTCGCTGCGTGTAATCGGTTGTTTATACGAGACAATGGCGAGCACTTCTAGCGCTGCCTGTGACAAACCTTTCGATGGTGTCTCTACTAATTTTTTTAAATATACGCTGTATTCTTTTTTCGTCAGCAGCATATATGAATCTGCATATTCAATAAGCTCAATCCCTCGTTCTTGTTTTTGATATTCTTCCTTTACGGCAGACATAATATCAAGCAACGCTGCCTCATCAACTTCAAGAACAGACATGAGCTGTTTTCTTGTTAAGCCTTCGTCACCTGCTGCATATAGCAGCGCTTCTAAGATGGCTTTCCAATTCACGATATCAAGCGTCATGAATCGTTTCACTCCCTATGATATAAATATCTTCAAAGTTTCCTTCCTGCTCCAGCATGATTTGATGGCTTTTCATCAATTCGAGAACAGCAAGAAACGTCACGACAAGGTGTTCCTTTTGATCATGTTGAAATAAAGTCATGAAATTGGTCCGCTTTTTTGTTTTTCTTAAATGGTTCATAATCTCATTCATTTTGTCTTCAATTGGGATTTCTTGTCTTGTAATCTTTGATGGTGCTGGTTTTGTTATTTTTTTGCGGTTCAATACCTTTTGGAACGCACCTAACATATCATACACCGTGACGTGTAAGTTTGTGTCCTTCGCTTCTGCTTCTTTTGCAAATTCACTTAAATCACTTGGTGGTTTTGTGAAGGCGTTTTGCCGCTCTTCTTCACGTTCCTTCAGTTCTTGCGCTGCATTTTTATACTTGCGGTATTCAATTAATTTGCCAATCAGCTCATCACGAGGGTCCTCTTCTTCTTCCATCAGGTCTTCATCAAACAGCTCTTCCTCTTGTTTTGGGAGAAGCATTCTGCTTTTAATGCTGAGGAGAGTTGCAGCCATCACCAAATACTCACTTGCAACATCCAGTTCAAGCTCCCTCATCGTGTGGACATATAATAAATACTGCTCCGTAATTTTAGCGACGGGAATATCATAAATATCAATTTCCAAACGGTTAATTAAATGTAAAAGCAAGTCCAAAGGACCCTCAAACGAATCTATTTTCACCTGATATTCCAGCATTCTTTTCTCACCATTTCTACTGTCTTCTAAGTACCGTTTTCATCGGCTAACCTTTAGTATAAGACACGATAAAGCTCTCGTCCAATATAATTTCGACCATGAGGCAGCAGGCAAAAAAAGAAAAACAGTGGATTCGCCCATACCAATGAGGGCATTTATACATAGAATACCATTGTAATCAGAACTGATGAAAAAGGAGGCCGTAACATTATGGGAGATGGTTATTACTTCGGCGGAGGATTTGCGCTTATTGTTGTGCTGTTCATCTTGCTGATCATCGTTGGCGCGGCTTGGGTTTATTAAAGAAACAGAGCGTCCTTTCATAAAGGGGCGCTCTTTCTTCTTTTCTTTTCGGTATGTTAGACTGATAGTGGAAAAGGAGTTGACCGCTGTGTATCCTAAAGCGTACGTGGCTTTTTTACATGAATTTCATACGACAAGAGATTATTTTGAGTGTCATGAAATTCTTGAAGAACTTTGGAAAGAAGATCCTCCTCATCAGCGCAAAAAGTACTGGGTGGGTCTCATTCAGCTTGCTGTTGCTTTGTATCATCAAAGACGAGGGAATGGAAAAGGAGCAAAACGGCTGATTTCAAACAGCCTTCATATATTAGATTCGGACCGGAACATACTAACAGAATTAGGTCTTGATGAAGAGGCATTTCTTTTGCTGCTGAGAACACTGAAAAAGAAAATCGATGAAGACATGCCCTACGAAAGTGTGATGCTGCCAATCCGAGATGAAACGCTTCTTTCTTTATGCCAAGAGATGGCCCAAAAAGAAGGCTTAACCTTCGGACAGGAGAGCAACTTATCCCATACATTCTTAATTGAAAAGCATAGACTGCGTGATCGAACGGACGTATTGCTTGAACGTGAAAAGCAGATGGAACGTAAAAAAAGCAGAGGCATATAACCTCTGCTTCAGCGTGTAGACAAACCCTCGCATTCGGTGTCAGTCCTGCGTGCCGGTGCTCACGAATATCGAATTCGCTCCGCTCCAGTACTCGTCCTTCCTAGACTGCAAAGGTTTTCTATCACGCTGAAAAGAAGACAAATGGCTAAAATCAAGTTCATTTTAGCCATTTGTCAACAATCTAAAGCAGAGGCATATAACCTCTGCTTTTACATGTGTGATATTTAGTTTGTTTCACTGTGACACTTATGAAAGAAGCCTTGCGTTAATTCATTTGGAATGAGTGTTTTCGTTTTGAATACTTCTTCCACGGCTAATACCATTTCCTTGCCGATGCCTTGGTCACGATGGGACGGATTGACACTAATATGTTCGATTTGTACTTGGTCGTCTGTTTTCAGCACACCAATCGCACCGACGATATCCTCACCATCTTTCCAAAGGAACAGCTGCCGATCTTCATCCATTTCATACGACTTTATCGTCTGCTGAAGCTGTTTGACGTCTTTCTCACCCGGCATAAAGGACAGGAGTCCCATGGCAATTTTTTCAAAAGACCTCTTGTAACGAATTAACATATATACCCCTCAATATTAAAATTATCCTATTTTCCAGCAAATGTCTTATGAATCACTTGCTCATCACACATTATAAACACTTTTAGGTTGTTTTTAAACTCTTTTTCATCAAATTAACGAAACGTTCGATTTAGGTTGGCCATTTCAATAGCAGCTGCAGCCGATTCACTGCCTTTATTTCCAGCCTTTGTACCGGCTCTTTCAATGGCTTGTTCAATAGATTCTGTTGTCAGTACACCAAAGATAATCGGCACCCCTGTTGAGATGGCACTTTGTGCGATTCCTTTAGCCGCTTCATTACAAACATAATCGTAATGTGATGTTGCCCCGCGAATCACGGTTCCAAGTGTAATGACTGCATCATATTTTTTTGTTTCTGCTAGTTTTTTTGCCATATACGGAATTTCAAAAGCCCCCGGCACCCACACGACATCAATATCGTCACCGTTTGCTCCGTGTCTAAGCAATGTATCTTCTGCTCCATCTAGCAATTTACTTGTAATAAAATCATTAAATCTAGCGACGACGATTCCAAACTTTAATCCTTCTGCTACTACATTCCCTTGTATTGTATTCATATGTTCATCATCCTTTTTTGTGATTTTTATTTTGTTTTCATTGTCGTTGTTTGCTTGTTTATATATGCCTGCAATGCTTCAATCGTCAGCATCTTTAAATCGTGTTCTTTTTGAATTTTTTGTAGTTCGGGTACGCGGGCCATGGTTCCATCTGCATTCATAATTTCACATATGACACCCGCTGGCACTGAACCCGCAAGTTTAGCAAGATCAACAGCCGCTTCTGTATGACCTGGTCTTTCTACTACGCCTCCCTCTTTCGCAATAAGAGGGAAAACATGACCTGGGCGGGCAAAATCTTCTGGTTTTGACTCTTTATTTAACATGGCCAAAATGGTCGTTGAGCGCTCAAAAGCACTTATACCAGTTGTCGTTGACGTATGGTCGATGCTCACTGTAAATGCTGTATGATGTGCATCCGTATTTCGCTCGACCATGGGATGCAGATCCAAGTGTTTCGCAATCGAGGCATGAACTGGTGTGCAAATAAGACCTCTTCCATGTAAAGCCATGAAGTTAATGACTTCCGGCGTTGCATGCTCAGCAAGTGCCACAAAGTCTCCTTCATTTTCTCTGTCTTCATCATCTACTACGATAATGATTTCTCCTCGTTTCAGGGCATTTACTGCCTCATCAACTGAATGATACATACAATCGCCTCCTAGAATCCGTGCTCTTTTAAAAATGATGGGGTTAATCGTGATGGCTGCTTTTCATTTTGCTCTTTTGTTAAAAAGCGATAAATGTATTTACCGATCATGTCACATTCAATATTTACTACATCCCCCATAGATTTAGTCGGGAAAATAGTTCCTTCAAGCGTATGTGGAATGATAGAAACTGTCACATGAGCATCTCGCAAATCGAAAATAGTCAAGCTGACGCCGTCTATTGCGATCGATCCCTTTTTTGTGAGCATATCTGTGAGGGTCTTGTCCATTTTCAAATCATAGTAAATGGCATTACTCTTCTTTTCTACACGGGTAATCACAGCCGTTCCATCGACATGGCCTGAAACAAAATGACCGCCGAATCGTCCATTTGATGACATCGCTCGCTCTAAATTCACTTGGCTACCTGGCGCAAGCTGATCAAGTGATGTCGCTTTGACCGTCTCAGGCATCACATCTGCCGCAAACTGTTCTTTTGTGAAGCTTGTGACAGTGAGACAAACGCCATTGATGGCGATACTATCGCCTAGGTGAACATCTTCTAGTACACGACTGCACTTGATGATGATTTCCATGGCATCTGCGGATCTTTTGCTCAATGACTTGACTGTACCCACTTCTTCAATAATCCCCGTAAACATGTGATCCTCCCTTTCTCTTTCTTTTGTATTTCTCACTTTATGAAAAAGCGATGTTTGGGACATGTGATCGATTGAACACCTTCGTCGCTTTTTATGGTCCATACAAGATGAGGGATCACCTAATAAACACTGCATGTGATGACTATATTGACATACAGAAAGCCCCGGAAAAATTCCGGGGCTGTGGTTTTTTTGCATTAGAAATAAAACTATGATCAACACATATTTTTTGTTCATACATAGCTCTCGTTATCCTTCTCCCATCCAGACTTTCACTGTCGGCTTCAGCTTCTCACTGAATCAACCGTTAATAAATTAACGGGTCACGGGCTGTAAAGCATTTGCTTTATTACCGTCGGTCGGGATTTTCACCCTGCCCCGAAGGATACAATCGATATTTAGCTGTCCTTAGGGGCTATTATAGCGATCCTTGTGGTCAAATGCAACAATCAAGATTTATCACCTGTTCATAAAAAAAGCCTCCCTATAGGAAAGGAGACTTGTTAATTGACGACTTTTACTACTTTTATAAGACCGTCTATTCTTTTTTCATTACTAAAGTATGCTTTAATACGATCGCCTTTTTTCAGATCGGCCACATCATCTTCAAATTTCTTTCCGTTAAAAATGATTTTCGTGCCATTTTTGGCTTGACCGTAATACTCATCACCATCAATTTTTGTAATGGTATATTCATAGATGGTGTAATCTTTATCATTATTCGTTAAACTTTCGCCAATGGCTGTTGGCACATCTTCAATTTTCATGCCATTCATGTATAAATAACCTGCGCCTAAACAAAGCAGTAAAACAAATAAGATTGCGATTTTTAATTTGATTTTCCCCATATTTAGAACCTCCATCATCTGCACTTCGCCTATTTGTATGTTCTATTCCTTCTTTTGATGAAATAAAACCAAAAAAGCTGATTTTCATTAATGGTTACTTATATAACGATTCAAGTGGACTTTTGGTTCCACCTTTTCATCATTACATATGATACGAATATGCGTTCTTTATTAAGGGGGTCTTTTTTCCTCTTTATCTGTTAGCAGGGTGAACAAGAAGGACGAGCTTTTTGATTATATTCTTTTCTCTAATGCGAATAGATCTTCCTCTAACAATTGAGATCTTTGAACAGCGATATTTCGGCTGTCACGAACCCCTTGATTATAATAGTAGCTTCCAAGATGTTTTGTGATAAATTCTAATATATTGATGGCTGCTAATTCACCAATCTCCTCTTCTCGTTCTTCAGCAAAGTAACGCTGAATGGCAATCATCATCTGGTTTTTTTCTTCTTTTGTTAATGGTTTCAAAGTATCTCCTGCTTTCTTACAGCATGATCACACGCTTTTTAGATGTGCACTTTCACTTATTTTTAGAGCTGCAAATGGTGACACTCACAAATACGAATGTTTGTTCTCTTATCATATCACAAAAACGTGTCCATCACACCCTAAAAGAAAAAGCGTGTTTTAATCAATGGATCAAAATACGCTATCTTTATATAGACTATTTATTTCAATATGGATAGGATCGTCGCTACAGAATGATCTACAAATGAACGCTCTGGGCGAGTTTTCATGAGGACTGTAAGTCCAATAAAAGAAACAACCAGCGCCTGTGCTAAGGCTTTGGCATTCAGACTGCTTTCGAGCTCACCCGAGCGAATACCTTGTACAATTTTTTCTTCAAAAATGACCGAAAGATACATCTGATGCTCTCTTGTGAGAATTTCAAATTTCTCTTCATGGGGGGCAAGCTCGACTATTGTATTGATGCAGAAGCACCCTTTACTCGGCCCATGTCCATATTCCTCTTCTATTAATTCAGCAAATAATGTATGAAATGCTTCCTTTGCAGATAGATTGTTTTGAAGTTTTGTTCGAATGTGGGCAGCATGCTGAGTTGTATATTTGCGTAATGCCGCTTCAAACAATTCCTCTTTATCACCGAACGCTGAGTATAAGCTTGGCCGCTGTATTCCCATTTTTGCAGTTAAGTCGCTTAATGTAGTGGCTCTGTACCCCTTCTCCCAAAAAAGCAACAAAGCCTCATCTAACGCTTTTTCCTCATCAAATTCCCGTTGTCGAACCATCATCAACCCTCATTTCTATCATAAAAATCTCTTCACTAGATCAATCATCTATTTCTTATAAGGATATTTTTTACTTATCGGTACATTATCATTTTATTTTATTGACATATCATTGTCAAATTGACTAGATCTTCACTACATCATCTTGACTTTAAAACGTTTATCTGGTTATCCTTAACAGGAATCATTTTATACCAATCAGTATATTATACTTTTCAGTACAAAAGGAGCTGCTGACATGCATGAAAAAAGAAAAAATGAATGCCGTTGAACATTCTGATCTGGAAACAACTCATTTACAAATAAACACCCGATCAACGATGACTCGCAATATGGCTCTACTGTTTGCGACAGCCTCCGGGATGGCAGTTGCAAACATATACTTTGCACAGCCATTATTAGACTCTCTCGCATCCGAGTTTGGTATCAGTTATTCATCCATTGGTATGGTCATTACGATTACTCAGCTTTGTTATGCGCTAGGACTGCTACTAATCGTACCACTTGGTGATCTGTTCAACCAACGGCGGCTCATCGTAGCTCAAATGCTAGTTTCCGTGTTATCTCTCATTCTAGTCGGTATCGCCCCTACCGCCACCGTCCTATTCATAGGACTAGCTGCGGTGGGACTGCTTGCTGTAGTCACTCAGGTACTCGTAGCATTCGCAGCGACATGGGCCGCTCCTGAAGAACGTGGCCGCATAGTGGGCTTGGTTCAAAGTGGAATTGTGATTGGTATTCTTCTCGCACGAACGTTTGCTGGTGTACTAACCGATCTCGCCGGCTGGAGATCAGTCTATCTCGTTTCCGGCGTGATGATGCTGATCATTACTGGCGTGTTGTACCGGTATCTTCCGCGTGCTGACAGCAAGAGAGTCTCCATATCCTATGTGAACTTGCTCGCTTCAATGTTTATATTGTTCAGACAAGAACGAATTCTACGTATTCGTGGCGTACTGGGTTTTCTGATCTTTGTTGTGTTTGGCACGCTGTGGACTTCACTTGTGCTGCCTCTCAGCACTACGCCATACAATCTGTCACATACGGCGATTGGTGCATTTGGCCTTGCTGGAGTTGCCGGAGCATTAGGTGCCGCTCGAGCTGGAAGCCTTGCTGATCGAGGCTTAGGACAGTTAACAACGTGCATCGCCCTTGTCCTATTACTCTTTTCATGGTGTTTTATTTTTTTCACTGAATATTCCCTCATTTTATTAATCGTTGGTATCATCATTCTTGACCTATCTGTGCAGGCCGTTCATGTGACCAATCAAAGTATGATTTTCATGGTCCGGCCTGAGGCGAGAAGCCGGCTGACTGCTGCTTATATGATTTTTTATTCCCTCGGCAGTGCGCTCGGTTCTATTGTATCAACTAACATATACGCAAACGCTGGCTGGAATGGGGTATGTCTATTTGGAGCCTCAATCAGCGCCTTAGCCCTTTTATATTGGATGATCACCTACCGCTTCACGGCACAGATCACAGGAACATCAGATGTAAAATAAAAAAACACCGCAATTAAGCGGTGTTTTGGATTAAGCATCGATCACTTCGACTTTTTCCATGCCTTGTCCTTGTTCCATATCAAGAACAGCTTCGATACCAGATGTTACTTTGCCAAAAACAGTGTGAACACCGTTTAAGTGCGGCTGTGGGTCATGTACGATAAAGAATTGGCTGCCGCCAGTATCTTTACCAGCGTGTGCCATTGATAATGAACCTCTCTCGTGCTGATGAGGGTTTCCTTCTGTTTCACATTTAATTGTGTAACCAGGTCCTCCAGTTCCATTACCGTTTGGATCGCCGCCTTGGCTTACGAACCCTGGGATCACGCGGTGGAATTTCAATCCGTCGTAGAAGCCTTCATTCGCTAATTTTTCAAAGTTTGCTACTGTACCTGGAGCAGCCTCTGGGTAAAGTTCAAACTCAATTTTCTTTCCATTCGTTAATTGTATGTATCCTTTTTTCGCCATTTTTCACATTCTCCTTTCAGGTTAAACAACGCTCATTATAGCACATTTTCGGTGATGTTAAACATCCCCTGCTTACCTAATGTGATTTACCTCTTTTGCCATCATTGATAAAATAAAAGAGCTTGATCCTTTTCTCCTAAGGAAATGATCACAGACTGAGCAAATCACTTCATCATATTGGAGGTTTCAAACATCTTTAAAAGAAAATTGAAACGTCAGACTGATTTGTTACGTCTATATGATGGAGTACGATTCAAATCATGTACTCAAAGATGAGTTTCTCACCATCGAGAAACGCTTTCGACTTGAAGGAGGTCAACATGTTTAAAAAAACAATGCTTGGTATGATGGCAGCGCTCCTTTTACTGATTGGTGCGCCAAAAGTCAGCTTAGCGGATGCAGCTGTCGGCGATGTCATCGTCACACTCGGGCAAGACTTAACACCGGCTGATCGCCAGAAGGTGCTTGACGAGTTGAATCCACCTGAAAATGCGACAAAAATTGAAGTAACCAATAAAGAAGAGCACGAATATTTAGGAAAGTATATCCCTCGTTCTCAAATCGGGACTCGAGCATTATCATCTTCATCCATCACCATTGAAAAATCAGGTGCGGGTCTGACCGTGGATACACATAACATTAAGACCATTACAGATGAGATGTATTTAAATGCTTTAATGACCGCAGGCGTGAAAGATGCAAAGGTTGTCGTGACGGCGCCGTTTGAAGTATCTGGCACAGCAGCACTGACAGGTCTATTAAAAGCCTATGAAGTGTCAAGCGACAAAGCCATTCCTGAAGATGTGAAACAGGTGGCAAACGAAGAGCTTGTAACAACATCTAAACTGGGAGACTCTATTGGAAAAGACAATGCTTCTGCCCTGATTGCAAAAATCAAAGATGACATTGCCAAAAATGGAGTTCCTAAAACAACAAAAGAAGTGGAAGAAAAAGTAGATCAAGCCGCTTCTGATTTGAACTTAAATCTGACGCAGGATCAAAAAGATCAACTTGTCTCTCTCTTCGATAAAATGAAAAATATCAATATCGATTGGAAACAAGTCGGATCTCAAATTGATAAAGCAAAAGACAAGATTACAAAATTCATAGAATCAGATGAAGGGAAAAACCTTCTACAGAAGATTTGGGATTTCTTTGTCTCTATTTGGAACGCGATCGTCTCTGTATTTACTGGTGGAAAATAAATGTCATAGAAAAAGCTGCCTGATGATCAGGCAGCTTTTTTTAAGTCGATGATTTCACTTTTGATTGATAAGGTAAATCCAATTTGACAATGTCCTCATATGTCTCACGCTCAACGACAAGCTGCGCTTCCCCATCTTCTACAAATACTACAGCCGGGCGCGGGATGCGGTTATAGTTGTTTGACATGCTGTAGCCATAAGCTCCTGTACAAAAGACAGCTAACAAGTCTCCCTGTGATAACTCTGGCAAATCAATATCCCAAATGAGCATATCTCCACTCTCGCAGCATTTCCCTGCAATGGACACCGTTTGATCATGCGTTTGGCTCATTTTATTGGCGCTCGCTGCTTCATATTTTGCTTGATATAAAGCAGGTCGAATGTTATCACTCATTCCGCCGTCAATGGCTACATAATCGCGAATGCCAGGTACATGTTTGGATGAGCCGATCGTATAAAGAGTGGTTCCCGCATCTCCAACAAGGGAGCGGCCCGGCTCAATCCAAATTTCAGGCATCTTAAACTCATAGCGGGCTACATTTTCTTTCACCGCTTGAATAATTTTCTCCACGTATTCAGTTGCTGGAAGTGGTTCGTCCTCTTCTGTATAACGGATGCCAAAGCCTCCGCCTAAGTTCAGCACTGTGGAAATAAAGCCAAATGATTCTCTCCATTCATCCAGCTTCAAGAAAATTTTATCTGCTGCAAGGACAAAACCAGCTGTATCAAAAATTTGTGAGCCGATATGACAATGAACACCTAAAAGCTCGATCACTTCTGATTTAAGCACTTGTTTGACCGCTTCGTCTGCTTGTCCATTATGAAGATCAAAACCAAATTTTGAATCTTCTTGACCTGTTGTAATATAGTCATGCGTATGTGCTTCAACACCCGGCGTGATGCGGAGTAGTACTTTCACCTGTTTTGACAGCTCTTGACCAAGCTGTTCAATGAGTGTCATTTCATAGAAATTATCAACGACAATACAGCCAATTCCGTGCTCTAGTGCCATCTTTAATTCTTCTCTGCTTTTGTTGTTACCATGGAAATGAATTTTTTCTACTGGAAACCCGGCACAAATGGCTGTGTGCAGCTCCCCGCCTGAAACGACATCAAGTGATAAGCCTTCTTCTTTTGCCAGCTGGAACATGGCAATAGAAGAAAACGCCTTACTCGCATATGCCACCTGAGCCTTTAGTTCTTCTTCAATAAATGCTTTCTGAAAGCTTTTTGCACGCTCCCGTATTAAAGCCACATCATATACATAAAGTGGTGTCCCATACGTTTCAGCTAAAGAAACGGCATCAACACCACCAATTTCTAAATGTCCGAGTTCATTTTGTCTGCAAGTGCCGTGTAAATACAATGTCATTCCCTCTTTCTCCGCCTCGGCTGAAAAAAGACAGCTGCACAAGCTGCCTTTTGCCGTTTCTCAAAGTTAAAAATACAATATCACAATCTTCAGCCACTTTCAACGAGCGTTAAGAATTTGGCGGAATTTTTGATCTGTTCTGAGGGTGAACGATGCTTGGCCTTACTTTTGAGCCAGGAACAGACGTCCGAATGAGCACTTGCCATAAAGCCTTTCCATTAAAAGGAATAAACGGCCACATATAAGGCGTCTGTAAGGAACGAATGGATGTTAAATAAATAAGTAACAGCGTAAAACCGATGATCAATCCATTCAGCTTAAAGATCGCTACTAGTGCTAATATGATCAGTCGGATGATTTTATTAGCGACACTCAGTTCATAACTTGGAGTGGTGAATGTGCCGATGGCTGCTAGCGAGACGTATAATATGACCTCTGGTGTAAATAAACCGACATCAATTGCAATTTGTCCAATTAAAACGGCCGCAATCAAGCCCATGGCAGTCGACAAGGCGGTCGGCGTATGGATCGCCGCCATTCGTAAAAATTCCACCCCAAAATCAGCAAGGAATACTTGGAGAATGACAGGGATATGAGAAGGTTTGTTAAATCCAATATAGCTTAGATTGTCTGGCAGAAGATTCGGTTCTAGAATAAAAAGAAACCAGATCGGCAAAAGAAAAGTAGAACATAAGATGCCTAAAAAACGCACCCATCTTAAAAAAGTCCCAACTGCTGGCGCCTGGCGGTATTCTTCAGCATGTTGAACGTGATGAAAAATAGTGGTTGGTGTAATGATGACACTAGGAGATGTATCCGTAATGATGATGACATGCCCTTCTAATATATGGTTAGCGGCTACATCTGGGCGCTCGGTGTATCGCACAAGCGGGAAGGGATTATATCCTTGCTTAATGATAAATTCTTCTATTGTTTTATCAGACATCGTCAGTCCGTCAACTTTAATCCCAGACACTTCCTTTTCGATAATATCAACAAGATCAGGATCAGCAATGTCTTCAATATAACAAACACAGACGTCTGCTTTAGAACGCTCGCCTACTTTAAGCATTTTGTATCGCAATTTTTCATCCCGCACTCTTCTGCGAATGAGTGCTGTGTTCACAATGATGTTTTCAACAAAGCCGTCTCTTGCACCTCTGACAACCTTTTCTGTATCCGGTTCCTCCGGCATTCTGCCAGGGTAGCTCCTGACGTCAATGATAAATGCGTAATTTTCACCTTCGACAACGACTGCTACAAGTCCAGACAACACTTGATCCACTGCTTCATCAAGCGTTTCAACTTTTGAGACTTGCTGATTGACAAGACGGTTTTCTACCACACGTGCAAGATCATCTGATTCAGGTTCGTTGTCATTGATTTCAATCAGTTCTTTTAATAAATAGATCACATATTGTGTATCACATAATCCATTTACATAGTAAAGCTGGATTTCCTGATCATGGACATAAATTTTCCGAACGCCAAGGTCAAAGCTGAGACCCATCCCGACATTGTCTTTGAAAAAATCTTCATTTTTCTTCGGATCTCGGTACACGTGCACCTTGTCTTTCTTCATGGAAACCGCTCCTTTCTAAAATTAATTCGACTGCCTTCATTGTGATGGGGGACCCTTTGCTTAGATCATCTTTCCGTCCCATCTTGCCAATATCTCCAATGCCGACAACAATCGGAAGCTGTAGTGAATCGAGACAATACACTGTATCTCCACTCATTTTGTGTGGTTCCATTTCTGGAAGTCCATGTTTGTCAACGCCGTATTCTGTCAGTTCACCTTCCCGGTCAATGGAGACATGTACCTTTGTCCATTCCGCTTGATGGGTTTTAGATGCCACTGCAATGGCGCCAATCACTTCAATTTCAGGGTGACGTGCTACGTGCTTCATCGCCGTCTCCCCTGTTCCTTCACCTGTTAAGCCAGAATCATCAAACATGACAAACACTGGGTCATACGGCGTTTTTAAAATCATCTGGACCAGTTCTGGTCCTGTTCGTTTGCTCGGATTCCCTTTTGAGCTGGAAATACATCTTCCGCCGACTTTCTTTGCGACAAGCTCAATCGTTTTGGCAGCATATATATCTCCGTCTGTCACTAAAATGACTTTGCGTCTTTGCCCCATATTAGGTTATCCTTTCGGTTTAAAGATAAGTGCAATGATAAATGAAAATAAAATTGCAGCTGATATTCCAGCAGAGGTTAACTCAAAAATCCCAATTCCGATTCCAATAAATCCATGGACATCAGCCTGATGCATCGCCCCATGAAGCAAGCTATGACCAAAGCTTACGATAGGGACGGTAGCACCCGCTCCTGCAAATTCAATAAATTTATCATAAATACCAAACCCGTCTAAAATCGTCCCTGCCACAACAAAGGTCGTCATGACATGTGCTGGTGTGAGTTTCAGTACATCAAGTAAAAGCTGGCCGATCACGCAAATCAGTCCGCCTGCAACAAAAGCAATCAAATAATCCATTAGCTTTCTCCTCCTGCACGCTCAAATACAACTCCGTGCGCAATGGTTGGAATGGTCTCTTTTTGCTGAACCATCATTGGGCTGAGAAGCGCCCCGGTTGCTACAACCAATACTCTTTGTAAATTCCCTGCTTTCATTTCTTGAAAGATGTGACTGAATGTCACGACAGCTGAGCAGGCACAGCCGCTGCCTCCAGCGAATACATTTTGATCAGGTGTGTATATGATTAATCCGCAATCATCATGCTTTCGTCCAAGCTGAATGCCATCTTCTTTCAGAAGATCCTTTAAAATAGGCGATCCAATTCCAGATAGATCTCCTGTTAGGATGAGATCATAATCATCTACTGTTCTTCCTAAGTCTTCTAAATGTTGTTTGATTGTGTCTGCCGCTGCAGGTGCCATAGCTGAACCCATATCGAATGGATCTGTAATCCCAAGATCCATCACCCGTCCGACGGTGGCACTTGTAATTTGAATTTGGGAAGGTTCTTGGCTGATGACGACAGCACCGCTCCCTGTCACTGTACTTGTGGCTGTATCTGGTTTTTGCCCACCATATTCTGTTGGATTACGAAATTGCCGCTCTGCCGTCGCATTGTGACTGCTTGTCGCAGCAAGTGCTCTATTGGCAAACCCACCATCTATTAACGCTGAGGCAATGGCGACTGATTCCATAGATGTGGAGCAGGCACCAAATAAACAAAGAAACGGGATTTTGAGTTCTCTTGCCACATAGTTGGCTGTCACGTTTTGGTTCAGTAAATCTCCTGCCAGCAAAAGGTCAATATCACTTTTTTGCAAATTCGCTTTTGATAAGGCCATTGATATGGCATCATCCATGAGCTGCCTTTCAGCCATTTCCCAGTTCTTTTGATAACAGTGCATTTCATCATAGGTTTTATCAATGAGATGACCGATTGGGCCTTCTTTTTCTTTCGGTCCTGCAGCTGTTCCTTCCGCATTCACATAAAGCTTGTGTTCAAATACCCAAGATTGCTTACCTGTTAGTTTCACGTTTTATTCCTCCTACGAAAACATCTTTTCCAAGACGTATCGAATAATCCCTACGACATATGCCGAGACGACACCAAACACAATGACGTTCCCAGCCAGTTTAAACATGTTGGTCGCTACACCTAACACAAGCCCTTCACTTTTATGCTCAAGAGCCGCACTTGTCATGCTATTTGCAAATCCTGTCACCGGGACAGCTGATCCCGCTCCAGCAAACTGGCCGATTTTATCGTAAATACCAATACCAGTTAAAATAGAAGAAATTAAAATAAGGGTCGCCACCGTTGGATTCCCTGCTGTCTTCTCATTAAAATCAAAAAAAGTAATATAGAAATTTTGCAATCCCTCGCCTATCGCACAAATCAAACCGCCGACAAGAAAAGCCTTGATGCAGTTCAGTACATAAGGAGGTTTCGGCTGATACGTTTTCACTTTAGATGGATAGTTCTCTTTTAAACTTGACACGTGTTGTTCCCTCCACATTTTTAAATATAAATAAGCCAATGAAATAGCGAGCCAAACACCTTTCCTAAGACGATGGCCATGAGCAGCAGCACTATTTTCCCGTCCATTCCAATTCTTTTCGTTAAGATAGGAAGTACATTTAACACTTCAGTGAGTGCGGCAGCAAGCATGCCGACAAAAATGCCAGATAAAAGACCGATCGGTAGCGCCAGCCATTTGGATAAATGCAAATGGACTTGACTTAAAGTAGCCCAGCCGCCAACGACCGCTCCACTTATCACGGCAGCCTCATATCCTTGAATAAAACGCTGCGTTTTCGTTAATTGCATTAATCGAGGGATAATACCAAGCACTGTGAGAAACGCCACAAATCCTGCCCCTACCGTTAAACCGCCGCCGAGCCCAACAAGCACCACAAAAAGCCATTTACCGATCATGGATATCTTTCAATGTTTCTTTGTTTTCATTGAGTGCGACATAATGATCAAGATCGAGCTGATATTTAAACATTTCCACTTCAAGCGGGCTTGGCTCTTCGTTTAAACGCTTTTTAAACACATGATTGAAAAATAAAATCATGCCCAAACCGAGTCCAAAGCTATATGGAATTTGTAATAAATACGGATGCTCAACCGTGTTTCCAGTAATCATCTCGTAAAGGCGGATATGAACAAGCCGCATACTAACATCCTCATGGAAATTCATGATGGCAAGGGCCGCTCCGACAAATAAGAGGAGCCATACAAACACGAATAATACGGGGGACAGCTGACGTTTGCCTGTGTCTATTTCAACAATGACTTCTGAGCCTCCGACTGTTTGAATGTCGATGTCAGGCCATGTTTTTTTGATCGTTTTGACCACATGCATGATATCTAACACAACGATGTGACGATCCTTTTTGCTGACATGGTATATTGGCATTTTGCTCAGCTTTTGCACAGCACTGTCATCTCCAGTGATTTGGGCAATATCCTCTAAATAGATAAGCTGATCATTACCAGTCTTAATCCGATGGCGCAGCCGAATAAAGATTTGTCCGTCCATCCAAGTCACTTCCTATACGATGGGTTAAAAATAGTATGTGGTGAAAAATGGTTCTCATACTGAAAGAACTTGATTTACCGGTAATTACCACACAAAAAAAGCCAGCCGAATTGGCTAGCTGTCTTTTTGATCCATTTGCATTTGGATTTGTTTTAAAATTTTCTTTTCAAGCCGTGAGACTTGCACTTGGGAAATTCCGAGTCTTTCTGCTACTTCTGATTGTGTTTGGTCTTTATAATACCTTAAATAGACAATCAGTTTCTCACGCTCTTCTAATTCTTTAATCGCCTCTTTTAGCGCAATTTTATCAAACCATCTTTCTTCTGAATGATCGGCAATTTGATCGAGCAACGTAATCGGATCGCCGTCATTTTCATACACGGTTTCATGAATAGATGATGGTGAGCGGACCGCTTCTTGAGCGAGGACAACATCCTCAGGTGTGATGTCCAGATATTCAGCGATTTCCTGAACAGTCGGCATTCGTCCATGAGATTTAGACAATTCGTCCCTTGCCCGCCTAATTTTATTTCCAAGTTCCTTTAAGGACCTGCTGACTTTGACGGTTCCATCATCACGAATGAAACGCTGAATTTCACCAATGATCATTGGAACGGCATAGGTCGAAAACTTCACATCATAAGACAAATCAAATTTATCAACAGATTTCAGCAGGCCAATACAGCCTATTTGGAACAGATCATCTGGTTCATATCCTCTATTTAAAAAGCGCTGAACAACGGACCAAACAAGACGCATGTTTTTTTCTACGAGGAGGTCTCTTGCTTGTTGATCTCCGCCTTGGCTTTTTTTGATGAGCTGTTTCACTTCATCATTAGACAGCTGTGCTTTTTTTGCTTGCTTTTTTACCTCCACATCCATATGAGCAGCTCCTTAATTACAAAGCGCTTTGCTTTTTGATAGATGCTTTGTTAAGCGGATTGTTGTGCCCATTTCTGGAGATGAGTCCACCATGACATCATCCATAAAGTTCTCCATGATCGTAAAACCCATCCCGGAACGCTCTAAGTCTGGTTTCGTCGTAAAAAGCGGCTGCCTTGCTTCCTCAAGATCTGAAATGCCCATGCCTTCGTCTCGAATCGTCAGATACACAATATGGTCATCCAGTGTGACGCTAATGTGCACCTTGCCGTCTGGATTCCCGTCATACCCGTGAATGATCGAGTTCGTGACCGCCTCTGATACGACTGTTTTGATTTCTGTTAGCTCATCTAATGTTGGATCGAGCTGAGCGATGAATGCTGCCACCGTTACTCTCGCAAAGGATTCGTTTTGACTTAAAGCAGAAAAAGTCAGATTCATTTCATTTGTCATGATGCCACCCCCAATGTTTGCAGCGCAGTTTGCTCTGAAGGCTCCATACGAATAATTTTAAACAAGCCGGACATATCAAATAAACGGTTCACTGCTGGCGAGATCGCACAGACGACCATTTCACCGCCAAGCTGTTTAATTTCTTTGTATCTTCCTAAAATCACTCCGAGCCCAGAGCTGTCCATAAACGATAAATCAGCTAAATTCAGCACGATGTGGCGAATGTCCTCTGTTTCCAAATAATTCGTCACCTTTTGTCTCAATGTCTCTGCGGAGTGATGATCAAGCTCCCCTGTCAACCGAATGCAAAGTACGCTCTCTTTTATTTGAAAATCAATACCAAGGCTCATCTTTTATTCCTCCTTGCTCTATTTTCGGATAAAGAATGTTTCTCTTTCTTCACATGCAAATCCTTCACCATGACAAAACTAGTGATCATTCGTCACATTTAGATGTTCTTTTCGTTCATAGCAAAAAAGACTGCCAGTTGCAGCAGTCTTTCACCTTTTACTTCCATTTAACAAATTCGGCCATCGCCCGTTTGAAGAACGTCCAAACACCGGCTTTTTCCATATCTTCTTTCGCTTCAACAGGACTTTCATGAAGCACTTTTCCATCTTTTTTCAAGATGATGGTGCCAAGTTTCGTTCCTTTTGAAAATGGGGCTGTGACATCTTGAGTTAATTTAATTTCTTTTTTGATCTGATCGACATTTTCGCCTTTTTTCGTTAGAAGAGAAATCGGTTCAGACGTGACAAGCTGAATTTTTTTCTTTTTCCCTTTGCTCACTTTGATCTCTGCTACGTCTTGACCACGCTTGTACAAAGGATGCGTTGTATATTGACTAAAAGCGTAATCCAGCATTTTGACGACTTGGGCATTTCTGTCTTTTGGTGTACTTGCGCCGAATACAACAGCAATGACGCGCATGTTCCCTTTTTTAGCGGAAGCCGTTAGACAGTATTTCGCCTCGCCTGTAAACCCTGTTTTCACCCCATCCACACCTGGATAAAATTTAATGAGACGGTTTGTATTCACAAGCCAGAATTTTTTATCCGTGTTCTGACGAAGATAGTCTTCGTATACACCTGTGAACTTGGTGATCTCTTCATATTTCAACAGCTCTTTTGCCATTTTTGCCATATCATGAGCCGTGCTGTAATGATCTTTTTCAGGAAGTCCTGTTGGATTTTGAAAGACCGTTGAGGTGAGCCCTAGCTCTTTTGCCTTTTTGTTCATTTGCTCAACAAACTGTTCTTCAGATCCAGCAATATGTTCTGCCATGGCAACTGAAGCATCGTTTCCTGACGCAATCGCAATGCCTTTTAGCATGTCTTTAACCGTCATTTCTTCTCCCGGTTCAAGGAAAATTTGTGAGCCTCCCATAGATGCTGCATGATCGCTCGTTCTTACTTTATCAGTCATTTTTAATTTTCCTTGATCCATCGCTTCCATGATGAGAAGCATCGTCATGATTTTGGTCATACTTGCAGGGGCAAGCTTTTCATCACTGTTTTTGTTGTAAAGCACTTTTCCCGTGTCACGTTCCATTAAAATCGCTGATTTGGCTTCATGCGCCAATTCTGATGTTTGTTTTTCTCCTGGCTTTTCAATCTTTTCTTTTGCCATCGCTGATGGTGAAACCATTGAGATAAGGATCATTAAAGTAAACAATGCACATATATGACGTTTCAAGTGGCAGACCTCCATTATCGTAATCCTTTCTATTTTTTCCTCATAAAGGCTGTTTTATTCAGAGATCGTTTGATTGCCATAAAAAAAGCCCTCTGTTTCATGAACAGAAGGCTTTTTCACACGATCTATGAGAGTTGTTTGACAACATCTTTCACTAAATCAAGGAAACTTGCTTTCACTTTTTCCGTCACTTCGATCACTTCATCATGAGAAAGCGGCTGATCTAAAATACCTGAAGCCGCATTAGAGATGCATGAAATACCAAGTACTTTTATGCCTGCATGACGTGCTACAATCACTTCTGGCACAGTCGACATACCGACTGCATCAGCGCCAAGCGTTCTGAGGAAACGAACCTCTGCCGGTGTTTCATATGAAGGGCCTGTCATTCCTGCATAAACCCCTTGCTGCACAGATATGCCTAAATGTTTAGCCGTTTTCTCTGCAAGTGCCAGCAAATCTTTATCATACGGTGCAGACATATCAGGGAAACGAACCCCTTGACTGTCGTTTGGTCCAATTAACGGATTGGTCCCCATCATATTGATATGATCTGTAATCAGCATAAGATCGCCAGGATGGAAGGATGTATTCACACCACCCGCTGCATTTGTCACAATACATGTCTCAATGCCGATTTCTTTCATCACACGGACAGGAAATGTCACCTGCTTCATATCATACCCTTCATAGTAATGGAAACGTCCTTGCATGGCACAAACGACCGTGCCTTTCAGCGTTCCAATGACGAGCTGGCCTGCATGCCCTTCTACTGTTGAAACAGGGAATCCAGGAATATCTTCATATTTCAATTTGATTGGATTTTCAATCTCATCGGCTAAAATGCCAAGACCTGAACCTAAAATCAATCCAACTGTTGGTACATATGTCGATGCTTGTTTAATATATGCCGCCGCTTCTGAAAACTGTGCTCCCACGTGATTTCCCCCTATTTGAGTTTAGATAAAAAGCTTGTGCCGTATTTTGGCATCGTTGTCTTGAAATTGTCTGCGACCGTTGCCCCAAGATCAGCAAATGTTTTCGCTGTTGGCAGCTCATTCGCTTCTTGATGCTTTTTGCTGTAAGCAATAAGCGGAACGTATTCTCTTGTATGATCTGTTCCGTGATGAACCGGGTCATTTCCGTGATCTGCTGTGATCACAAGCAGATCATCCTCTTTTAATAGATCAAACACTTCAGGTAGACGTGCGTCAAATTCCTCTAGTGCCTTACCGTAGCCTTCTGGATCTCTTCTATGTCCATAAAGCGCATCAAAGTCGACCAGATTTAAGAAGCTCAGCCCAGTAAAGTCTGTCTTCAGCGTCTCCACTAGCTTGTCCATTCCATCCATGTTGGATTTCGTTCTGAGTGAAGAGGTGATTCCTTCACCATCATAAATATCAGAGATTTTTCCGATCGCAATGACATCAAGTCCATCATCTTTCAATTCATTCATGACGGTACGGTCGAATGGTTTTAATGCATAGTCATGACGATTTGGTGTTCTAACAAATGCCCCCGGCTCTCCGACAAATGGACGAGCGATGATGCGCCCTACCATATATTTTTCATCTAAAGTCAGTTCACGTGCGATTTCGCAAATGCGGTAAAGTTCGTCTAATGGCACAACTTCTTCGTGTGCAGCAATTTGCAGCACAGAATCTGCTGAAGTATAAACGATTAAATCGCCTGTTTTCATGTGCTCTTCGCCAAGCTCATCCAGAATTTCTGTACCAGACGCTGGTTTATTTCCAATGATGCCGCGCCCTGTTTTTTCTTTTAATTCATTTAACAGTTCATCTGGAAAGCCGTCTGGAAAGACTTTAAATGGTGTGTCGATGTAAAGACCCATGATTTCCCAATGTCCTGTCATTGTGTCTTTCCCATTGGATGCTTCTTGCATTTTCCCATAATACGCAAGCGGTGTTTCGTCCGCTGGAATTCCTTTAATTTCTTTAATATGACTTAGCCCAAGCTTCGCCATATTCGGCATATGAAGCCCGTTCATTTTTTCAGCAATATGTCCAAGTGTATCTGCACCTACATCATTAAAATCAGCAGCATCAGGTGCTTCCCCGATTCCTACTGAATCCATCACAATGAGGAAAATACGTTTATACTGATAATCAGGCATAAAAAAGCGCCTCCTTCAATATTCTTGTCCTTTCACCTTTCACAACTGGAGAGGTCAGACATCTCAAGTATAAACCGTTTTCAAGTCAATTGACAACCATAAACGGTCCAAACATAAAAAAGCATGATACACGTTCACCGTGCCATGCTTTACTTATGCCCTTGGATGGAATTTGTGATACACGTCTTTTAATCTTGTTTTTGTGACATGTGTGTAAATTTGAGTAGTAGAAATATCGGCATGTCCGAGCATTTCCTGTACGGCTCTAAGATCCGCACCGTTTTCAAGCAAATGTGTCGCAAATGAATGTCTGAGCGTATGAGGCGTCAATTCTTTTTGAATACCTGCTTCTATGGCTCGTTTCTTTAAGTTCTTCCAAAAGCCCTGCCGCGACATTTTTTTTCCGTGATGATTCAGAAACAAAGCATCGGCCGGCTGTTTTTTGAGCAGCTTGTTTCTGCCTTTTTCTATATACACTTCAATCGCACTTGCAGCAGCTTCACCAATAGGCACGATCCGCTCTTTTCTTCCTTTTCCAAAACAGCGGATAAACCCCATGGTCAGATGCACATCTGCAAGAGTCAGATCAAGCATTTCACTTACGCGAATACCTGTTGCATATAAAAGTTCGAGCATGGCTTTGTCACGGTAGTCAAATGGTGTTTGCTGCTTAGGTGTATCGAGCAGCTTTTCTACCTCATCTAATGATAGAACTTTCGGTAATTTCCGCTCTGTTTTTTGTGATTCAATGTTCCATGACGGGTCATCTGTTGTCACTTTTTCACGGAGCAAAAATTGATGAAAGGAGCGTATCGATGATAGATGACGGACGGACGTTTTACTCGATTTCCCTTCGTCTTTTAACTGTTTTAAATAATGAATAATATGAAGGCGAGTGACGTCTTTTACATCTGTCAATTGTTCATGCGTCATTAAAAAAGACAAATAGCTCTGTAAATCTCTTTTATAAGAGACAATGGTATTTTCAGAGAGTCCTCTCTCTACTGTCATAAAATGAATAAAGTCGGATAATTGATCCTTCAATGGTTTCTACTCCCCGTTTTGATAAAAATAAATCAATCGATCCTGCCAGCTGTCTTGTTTCGGCTGATCCATTTCCATCACTTTTATCGCTGCACCTTCTGGTTTATCATAACGATGATAGCTTTCATATTCTGAATTTATCCATATCATAGCATAATAGAACAGGACGGTAAAACCAGTGAACAAGATAAATACTTTCATTACTTCCCCTGTTGTTTTGAGCCATTTTCGCATGTTCTTCATGTCCTTTCTCGTGTTCTCATTACTTCAGCATATGCCAGGTGGGACAAGGAATATACAGCGAACATGCAAAAAACCTTTTCATTTTGAATGAAAAGGTTCCAATTCGGATTATTTGCCGGATTCATCATCATGACACCGGTGGCAAATACCATGGAATGTCAATCTATGATCCTTAATTTTAAATTTCCAATCGCGTTCAATAATTTCTTCAACATCTTCTAATAAATCATCTTCTATCTCATCGACTGTCCCGCATTCCATGCAGACAAGATGGTGATGGAAGTGAGCGGCTCCTTCTTTGCGAAGATCATATCGCGAAACGCCGTCTCCAAAGTTAATTTTATCAACAACTTTCAGTTCAGTAAGCAATTCTAACGTCCGATAAACAGTAGCAAGACCAATTTCAGGAGACTTCTCTTTTACGAGGAGGTATACATCTTCTGCACTTAAATGGTCTTCTTCATTCTCAAGCAGTACTCTTACTGTTGCTTCACGCTGTGGCGTGAGCTTATAGCTGGAAGAATGAAGCTGTTTCTTAATTCGATCAATCCGATTTTCCATTGACTTTCCCTCCTACGCCACATTACTTGATCATTATATCAAATGATGTGCAGAGAGCCAACTATAATCATTTTAAATTGATAAATAAATTGATTATTATTTAATAACGATTATAAAATCATCAAAACAGAACACCTGCCAGCTTTTTCATCAGCATGAATGATAAGTATGATTCAAAAAAGGACGAAAGAGCAGCGAGGGTTAAAATCATCAGTAGAACAGAAGCATACCGGCCAAACCAATGGATTGGCGCTTGACTGATGGTTTTTTTCATAAAAAGCTGACCAATTAAACGAATGGAGAACGCAATCGCACAAGTTCCGATCACTAAATACGCTGGAATGAGCAAGATATTTTGAGGAAGCACCGAGACAAAAGATAGAAAAAAACCGCTAAGCCCCATTTGATTGACCAAAAAACCGACAGTAAACCCAACTACAATCCCTTTTAAAAAAATCATCAGAAAAATAAGCGGCAGGCCAATGATGGAAATTCCGAGTATCCACATGAGGCCCAAATATTTCATATGATGCAAAAAGCTTTGCAAAAACATTTCTTTTGATTCTGCTGCTTTCTCATTCGTCAGTTGACCAAAAAATTGATTTAAATAATAGAATAAATCCTCTTTCTGACTCATTGTCATACTATTGACGATAATGGCTCCAAAAATGACGCCCATTAAAAATAGTACAGAAACAAACAAATAAATTGATAAATGATCTTTCACGTGCTGAAGAAGATGTTCTTTCCAAGACTTTTTCCGCATGCGCCTTCCTCCCAAATAGTAAAGGTTACTAGATTCTATGAGAGAGCAGACGAAACATGACAGTTTTATAAAAAGAAAAACGAGAAAGCAGCTGTACACTGCTTTCTCGTTTCCTTTATCGTGCAGCTTTTTGTACGTTCACAAGCCCAGCGCCATAATAAAAAGGTTCGCCAAGTTTTGTTGCCGTTTTTGTCAGCCTTTCACGCAATTCATCATTTGTCAGATTCGGATGTTTTGATAGAATGACTGCCGCAGCACCAGCTACATGAGGTGATGCCATAGACGTTCCACTCTTATATCCATATTCGTTATGAGGAATGGTACTTAATGTTGAAACACCTGGTGCTGATACTTCCACTTCTTCCCCAACAGAGGAATCAAAGGCTCTTTGCTTTCGTTGATCCACAGATGCGACTGCCATGACAGAGCTGTATTTGGCCGGGTAATCTATCGTATTAAGTGACCCGTAGCTCCCAGCATTTCCTGCAGATGCGACAATGAGAATCCCGTTGTCATATGCTCGATCGACCGCTTCTTTCAGCGCCTCCGATTCACTTGCTCCCCCCATACTAATATTGATGACATCCATCTCATTCTCAATCGCCCATTCAATGCCTTTAATGATCCAGCTATAGTAGCCGTCACCATTTTCATCTGCCACTTTCACCGCATAGATCGAAGCTTTTGGTGCCACACCAACCACGCCTACCTTATTATCTAATGCTGCGATCGTGCCTGCAACGTGGGTTCCGTGTTCATGCGGGTCAACGAGCGGATCGGACTCTGTTGGAACAAAGCTGACACCACCAGTTACATGTAAATCTTCATGCTTGCCGTCGATTCCACTGTCAAGAACAGCTACTTTGACATTCTGTCCGGCATATCCTCGTTTATGTACCTTTTGTGCTTTAATGCTTTTGATGCCATAAGGGACGCTTTGACCGCTTGTTTTTGCTTTTTGGTCTTCCTCAATAAAAGTAACTTCTTTTGCTTGATGTAGTTTTTCTTTTGATGCTTCGTTCAACGAAACTTTCATCATATCTATTTTATCTATTGATTCTTTCACATGACCGCCAGCTTTTTCAACAAGCTGTTTTTGTGTTTTGTCTTGAACGGAAGAAGAAAAACCGATCATATACTCTTTTTTTGCTTGATCCTTTGCAGATACATCTGATGCGCCGAATGTCATCGATGCCAGTAGCATACTTGCCATACAAAGCCCTGCTCCAAATGATTTGACCTTCACGATACCCACTCTCCCTTTCATTTCTTTTTGTCATTTAACTACATTTTTAGACAAAAAGAAACGACCGTTTGTCCTATTTTTTAAAATTTTTCCAATTATTTGATCTACTTGTCACAAAAAAGCAAAATAAAAATGCTTATGATCCTGTTCATAGCGATCATAAGCATTCCTACCTTTATGTTTTTTCATCATATGCTGCAAGGCTTCTTGTTTTGTTTTTGTCTTTCTTTCGTGTGTACTAAAATGCGGCATATTTCCTCTCGATTGTTCTGGATTTCGGCTGTGCTGCCTTTGAAGGTGTTCTCTCTTTTTCTTTGCTTTGCTTTTTCCCATTTCGCAAAACCCCTTTCGTTGTCGTTATGATACATGAACGCATCTAAAAAAGATAGACGTATACACGCCTATCTTTCTTTTCTCACCATATCAAGATGCGGAATTCCATCCTCATCATAACAATCTGAGACAGCTTCGAAGCCAAACGATTCGTAGAACGATTTCAAATAAGCCTGTGCTTGGATTTTAATCTTTGTTTCGCCTAATTCACTGAGCTTTTTTATCGCCTGATCGAGCAGGATCTTCCCGTAACCTTTTTTCCGGCCGGTCTTCGTCACAAGGACACGGCCAATGGATGCCTCTTTGTACATGATCCCGCTTTGGAAAATGCGGCAATAAGCCACAATCGTGCCGTTCTCTTTTGCGATGACATGCAGCGCCTCTTGATCACGATGATCAATTTCAGGATAAGGACATGTTTGTTCTACAACAAACACATTTACCCTTTCCATTAAAATCAAGTAAAGGTCCTCTTTAGACAGTTGTTCAAATGTGTGACATGTCCATTTAAGTTGATTCATGATTGATATCCACCTTACCGTAGACTCCGCCTCCGCCAGCGATCAGTCCAACTTCACCTTTTCTTGCTTTGATGATGTAATCGGCTGTTTTCTCAGGCAGGACCGCTTTTAATTCTTGTTCTGTTGCTTGATGAAGAATATTCATCTCTGTATGAAAGACAGCTTTTAACTTTTCTAACGTTTTGGCTCCAACACCTGGAATAAATTGAAGGGGAAGCTGGTGAACATAAGGAGGCCTTATTCCTTTGTCACTTTCTTGGTCAGCAAGCTCCTTTAACCGCTCACTCACCCCTTTTGTCATTCGGGTATGGCCGCATGCTTGGCACTTTTCTTGCTCCTGACTGTCAGGTCTTACCCCGCATTTCTCACAGGTCGTATGATAATACTTTCCGAGCCGCGGAGCGAGCCCATAATTTCCAGTGATATTTCTGCCATCTTTTCCTTGAAGCGCTAGCTCAAATTCAGCAAAGGAGGCATGATCCATTCGGATCTTCGTATATTCCCGCGCAATTTTCCCTAAAGAATGGGCATCTGAATTTGTTAAAAAAGAATAACGGTTTAGCTCACTTAGCTGGGAGGCCATAGACGTATCACAGCTAAGGCCAAGCTCAACAGCATCAATGAGTTCTGGATCGAATACTTCGGTTAAAGACGTATTGACCCCTTTGCCGTATAAACTTTTATGTGGCGTAAAAATATGGGCAGGAATAAATAATCCCCCTAGTTCCTTCACCTTATGCTGAAGCGTTCTCCCATCCACATATAACCGCTGTGAACTCAAATGCACATTTTTCATATGAAGAGAAAGCCATGCGGAAAACTCAGACATTTTACGAAGCGTGGGCATAAAGGCAAGCACATGAATCGGACCTTTTGATTGGTCATCATTGATTTCTAGCTCACTGCCTAAAAGCAAAACGGTCTTTCCAAATGATAACCCGCCATCGCTTAGTTCCGTGTATATGCCTTCCTCTACACCTTCTATCAATTCTTCTAGGACTTCAGGAGATTGTGCATCAATCACACCAATCATTCCCATCCCTTTACTTTGAGACGCTTCAATGAGAATTTGGTCAATGGTCAGTGACCTTGCACCTGTAATTTTGACAGCCCTGCCTGTTCTTGTTCGACCAATATGAATATGGATATCTGCAAAGAATTCCCTCATTTTGTAGACTTAAGTACCTCTTGCAATTGTAAGTATTGAATGGCATAGGCTGTTTTCGCATCATAAATATGTTGTTTTTCGATGAGGTGCAGTGCTTCTTCTAGTGAAACTTCCATCACTTCGACAAATTCATCCTCATCCAGCTCTCGTTTTTCTTCAAGCGGGACGAGCTGATCAGCAAGGTAGATGTGAACAATTTCATCCGCAAACCCTGGTGATGTATAAAAGGCTGTCAGCTTTTGGAGCGCCTGAGTTGTATAACCTGTTTCTTCTTCTAATTCTCTCAGTGCTGTATGTGCCGGCTCTTCTCCTTTTTCTAATTTTCCAGCCGGAATCTCAACGATGGATCTCTCCAGTGCTTTACGGTATTGCTTGACCAAAATGATTTTATTTTCGTCTGTACGTGCAATGACTGCTACTGCACCTGGATGTTTAATGATTTCGCGTTTGCCTGGTTTTCCGTTCGGCAATTCTACATCTTCAAGAACCAAGTCAATGATTTTTCCGTTATATAATGTTTTTGACGATAATGTTTTTTCTTCAAAGTCCTTCAATTTTGTCAGCTCCTCGTTCTACTTTCACTTTTTACTTCATTCATTTTAACATAGATGTTTTAGGAGAAGCCAAAATGCGGATGCCTGCTTCAATGCGCCTTTTGAAATCACCTAGCTTGAATTCCAGAATTGTTTCACTTAATGTGAAAGGATAGGAGTGTGATTGAATTGAAAAAAAGACGAATTGGCACCTCTGATCTCTTGGTTAGTGAGGCGGCACTAGGATGTATGTCCCTTGGGACTGAAAAAGAAAAAGCGCTCTCTTTATTAGATGAAGCCATTGATCTTGGGATTAACTATTTGGATACAGCTGATTTATATGATTTTGGAACAAATGAGGAAATCGTCGGGGAAGCCATTAAGAACAGACGCCAAGATCTGATTTTGGCCACAAAAGGCGGCAACCGCTTTGAAAAAGGCAAACCTGGCTGGGATTGGAATCCTTCAAAAGCATATATAAAAGAGGCAGTGAAACAAAGCCTGAAACGACTTCAAACAGATTATATTGATTTATATCAATTGCATGGCGGCACAATTGACGATCCAATTGACGAAACCATCGAGGCATTTGAAGAATTGGTTGAAGAAGGTGTCATTCGCTATTACGGCATATCGTCGATCCGTCCAAATGTCATTAAAGAATACGCCAAAAAATCAAACATCGTGAGTGTGATGATGCAATATAGTTTACTCGACCGCCGCCCAGAAGAATGGTTTTCTCTTCTTGAAGAACAAAGCATTAGTGTCGTGGCAAGAGGTCCTTTAGCAAAAGGATTATTAACTGAAAAACCCCTTTCGCAAGCAAGTGCGGCGATTCAAAAGAACGGGTATCTTGACTATTCATTTGAAGAGCTTCAGCAAATCATTCCTTCGTTAAAGAAAGTCGCTTATGACCTATCACTGACAGAGCTGTCCATTCAATACTTGCTTAAGCATTCTGCAGTCAGCTCTGTTGTTTTTGGCGCAAGCTCGGTGAAACAGTTAAAAGAAAATGTGGCAGCGGCAAATGCACGTTCATTAAGCGACCAAGAAGTTAAAGCTTTGTCATATTTCACAAAACAGTCTGTGTATGAGACGCATCGTTTGAATCAATAGAAGACAAATGGAAGAACAGCTTGTCACTTATGTTTTATTTTGAATGTACAACCCTATTGATGCGATTCTGAAATGAAATGATACGAGGGAGTTAGACGTGTTTTCTCTCAGGCTCATGTAGTATGTATTCATCTCAATGATATAACATAAAAAAGGGAGCATCGCAGCTCCCTTTTTTAACTTTTATACTTTCTCCAGTCTAAATGACTTTCATCTAGCAGCTCTGAGAAGCTTTTATTTTTTTCTTTTTCTTTCTGTTGCCGAAGGAGGTCTTGTCGTTTTTGTTCTTCTCTTTTTTCTGTCTCGGCGGCCAGATTCTGCTTCATTTGAAGGAGCTGCTGTTTCACATCATCCTTTATGCCGTCCTTTAGCTTTGCTTGATCTTGATTGGTCTTTTTCACTTTGCCTCTCTCCTTTTGCTTTAGTGTATCACCCGTTTTATTTGCTCAGCAAGAGTCACGCCAAACTCCCAACATGTGGTATGATCTTCATAGAAACCCTTCGGAAAGGAAGAATCAGCTTGAAGAAGAAATGGCTCGCTATACTCGCCTTGGTATTATTTCCACTCGCTGCAATCGGCATTTTTTTTACCAATAAAATGATGTATATACGAAAATTAACGGATGAAGAGCTCATCAAACGAGAATCAGATGAAGGGCACTATCATCACGAGGAGTTTCAACAGCTGCAAAAAGAGAAAGTTTGTATTCCTTCAGCATTTGGTTACGATCTTCATGGCTATTTTGTACCGCTCCCTCATACAACACGCACCATCGTTCTTTGTCACGGGGTTACCGTCAGTTTGATCAATTCCGTGAAGTATATGAAATTATTCCAAAAGCTTGGATGGAATGTGCTGCTCTATGATCATAGAAGACATGGGATGAGCGGCGGAAAAACAACGAGCTATGGATATTATGAAAAAGAGGATTTGGCTCAAGTCGTCAAGTGGCTGAGAAAAAAGCTTGGGGAAAAAGCAATCATTGGGATACACGGAGAATCGATGGGCGCAGTCACAACTTTATTATATGCTGCAAAACCGGATGCAAACGCCAATTTTTACATCGCTGATTGTCCTTTTGCTTCTTTTGAGGATCAGCTTCTGTATCGATTAAAAACAGATTTTCGTCTTTCAGGACAGTGGATTCTTCCACTAAGTGATCAAGTGTTGAAATGGCGGGACGGATACAGCATTCGGCAAGTTTCTCCACTTGATGTAATCGATCAGGTGAAAGAACCTATCCTTTTTATTCATAGTCTCCACGATGACTATATCCCTTGTGAGCAAAGCGAGCAGTTATACGCACGCAAAAAGGGTGATAAACGGCTATTTATTGCGCCACATGGTGCGCATGCGATGTCTTATAGCGACAATAAGGAAGTCTATGAACAAGAGGTCGAAGCATTTCTGGAAGCATTTCAATTTAATCAAAATGAAAGAGGAGAATGAACAGCCGTTCGTCTCCTCTTTTTGCTAACTTATACGATAGTCACCACTGTTGTATGGTGTCTGCCCGCCAGCTCCATATGGCTCTCTTCCGATTGCTGCTGACTCATGACCGATAACCCTGCAGTTGCTGCCAATAAAAGAACTATCAAACTCATTTTCATATAAATGACCTCCATTTTGAATTTTTGATATGGCTTGAATTTTCCTTTCGTAATACCGGGTAGAAACTTCAAATAATCCAAGCTCATTATAATAATGAGCCGCATCAAGTGCCAGTTCCTCAATATCTGGGTATAAACGCTTGTCCTCCAACAAATCTAATGTATCGTCTATGATTTTTATTTCTGCATCAACGTATAATGCTTTTAAAAACTGAAACTTGCAGATGTAAATTTCATCTTCTAATTCACAGGCTTTCATAATACCTTGTTGATAGAGGGTTAACGACTCTTCTATTTGTTTTTGTTTAAACAGGATTTGGGTCAGCATAAATAGTGGGTCTAGAGAGCGATTCAGATGGGTTAAATTCTCCTTTTCAAACACTTCAAGAGAGTCTTTGAGATAGCGACTTGCTGTAGCAAGATCGTTCATTTGGTAATAGCAGTTACCTAAGTTGAAAAGGGCCGAACCTATGACTCGAGGGTTTCCAATTGAGCGTGCTCGCTTTAGAGCATTTTTAAAGTAGGGCAATGCATGTTCATAGCATTTCAAATCATCATAGTTTGCACCGATGACAAATTCACAGTGGATGATTCTCAGCGTGTACGTTCTGTAGGCAGAGTACGTATCTAACGCTTGCAAAGCATAGTGCATCGAAAAGTGGGTTTGTTTCATGTGGTAGTATATTTCTGCTAATTTAAAATAAAATTCTGCTCTTTCTATATCATCTGATATGAGATTGAGCTTTTTTTCTGCGGAACGGTAATAAGCAATGGCGCTCAAATAGTTTCTCTGTTCAAATTCAAACATTCCTGTAAAAAAATGAACATAGTATTCAAGCATATCTGTTAATTTGGTCTGCGAATGTTCAATTGTTTCTAGAAGCTTCTTAATCTCCTCATCATTCGAGGCTTTTTTTGCCGGTTCAAAATATTCAAGCATGACCTTATGTCGAAAATCCATCAGCTGGTAAAAAAGCAGCAAGTTCTGATCTTGCTCCATCTCAAGGATTTCCTGCTCGATCTCGGCCTTTAGCTTCTCTGCTTTCATGACATGAAATCCGCAAATCTGCCTATACCATTCGTTTATTTTGATTCCAACCTGAGGCGATGACAGCTTGAGCTTCAATTCACCTTAGCACCTCCCTCCTCATGTACGATACATGTTGTATTCTATCATATTTCCTCGAATGGAAGAAATATGAAATTTCGTTTTTCGTAAAGTTTTCGGTATCCCGCAATAACCGCTTCCATTGCCGATTTTTCGGCATTTACAGTCTCTATTTTTCTCTTTCTATTCTTCTCATTTTGTCTAAATGTTTGTTAAAAATGACTTTTTATCGTTGAAAAATCTCATTTTTCAAATTAGACAGTTCTTCTGTTTGATGAGATGATGATGGCACAAAAAAAGCCCTCTTCAGCAAAGGGCTTATAACACATCTGTTACGTGTTCCATATTCTCTTTTATCCAACTGACTGCTAATTCAAGCGTTGGAAATTCTTCCGTTTCAAATGTGACTTCATCTTGGAGAAGCCAGACGTCCTTTTTTACTGAATCCATTCCACCGATTGACCAGTGCAAAAGGCTATATGGATGATTATTATTTAAAAACGACACCCACGTTTTATTTTGTGCCGTATTTTGTATCACTTTCAGCTTTTGATCCACTACGTTTCCACCTTACTTTACAAGTATACCCATTCTCGGGCTGAGTATTTGTTGAGGACTTTTCAACATAAGTGTATTGGCTTTTTCATTAAAATCAATCGTCATTTCCTCGTCAAAAAACACCTTTTGTGCTGTGTGTATATATAGTTTTAAATGTTGGCTATTTTTAAGTGGTTCCCATTCACCTGTTCTTTCACTTGTTAACCAAAGCATTGGTACGCCACTCACTGCACAGCCACAACCTTCTGAATCGTAGCGAAGCAGTAACTCCTTCGTCACGTTTCCTGTTTGCTGTTTTTCTATATACGTTTTAGCCAGTTCTGTGATGTGAATATACATGGCGAACATCCTTTTTAAATTGATGCTTACATTGTAACACATAAAACACCATAAAACATGACACACGACTAAATCCGAAAGTCACACTCTTTGAAATACACCCTCTTCTCACTATGATTATATCTATCTATTGGCTCTTTCTGCATCCTGTTTTTTAGAATTATACTGATGACGCTATCAATTTTAAAAGAAGAAACAGGAGGTTTTAGATCGTGAAAAAAAGATTATTTCTCTGCTTTATCGGGGCGCTGATATTGATGTTGAGTTTCACTATGCCCAACATGAAAGCGGCATCTATCCTTGATGAAGTACGAGAAAGCTATGCGACTTATACGGGATCTGGTTACTCAGGGGGCGCCGCTTTATTAGATCCTATTCCCTCTGACATGAAAATTACGGCTTTAAATCCCCATGACTATAACTATAAAGAGGTAAATGCGGCACTTGCAGGGGCTTATCTTGAAGTAACGGGGCCAAAAGGAAAAACCGTTGTGTATGTAACCGATAAATATCCAGAAGGAGCAAAAGGAGCTCTTGATCTTTCTCCTAATGCCTTTACCAAAATTGGCAATATGGAAGATGGGAAAATCCCGATTAGTTGGAAAATTATAAAAGCACCGATTAGCGGAAATGTAGCTTACAGAATAAAAGAAGGTAGCAGTGAGTGGTGGGCTGCGATTCAAGTGCGCAATCATAAATATCCGGTTATGAAAATGGAATATTACAAAGATGGACAATGGGTGAACATGGAAAAGACAGACTACAACCATTTCCTTGGCTTTCATATGGGGTCTACATCTCTTCCTGTTCGAATCACAGATATTCGCGGGGTCATAGTAAAGGATCAATTACCCGCTCTTCCATCTACTGCTGCTTCACAGGCCTATATTGTAAAAGGCAATGTTCAGTTTCCTAATTAACGAGGAGAAGAGGCAGCTTATTTAAGAGCTTCCTCTCTTCCTTCTTTATCCCAGCGATATGCCTCATTTTCTATTTCTTTTATGATTTCATTCTTTCCCGCCATATAGCTTTGTATATCTTCCGGATACTGTTTTGCTAATTGTTCCTTGACAGACGCATACGCTTCAGATCGTTCTGGGTGGAGTCTTAAGTAATCTCGAAACAATAAATGTCTTTTTACATCAGGATGATTTCTTTCATAAACATGGACATGATGCGTACGATTCAAGCCACCCTTTTGAAAAAAACGTCTCCCTTTTATACCATTTTCACCGAGCACTTCGTATCCAAGGTGTTCAAATCTCTCTTTTTTCCTATCAATCTCTTCTATATCGCTTACTTCTATTAATATATCTATAATTGGTTTGGCAACAAGTCCTGTAACTGACGTGCTGCCAATATGGTATCCTTCTATCCAGCTCTTTTGAATGATTTGCTTGAGTCGCTGCTTTTCTTGACGGAATTCTTCATGCCATTCTTTTTTGAATTCGACAACCTCAACCTTGCGTCGCGGTGTCCATTTCATTTTTGATAGGGTGAGCTCTTTTGCCACATGAATCACATTTGTTTCAAAAAACCCCAATTTTTCATATAGCCTTTTTGCAGGGGTGTTTTCTTGCCCTGTGGTCAGTTCTATCGGGACATTCTTCTCCATAATTGTCGACATAAGTCTTGTTCCAATCCCCTGCTTTAGCGCTTTTGGATGCACAGCCAATCGACTAATGATCAAACAATCTTTCAGCTCTTCATAAGAGGCTACACCTAATAAGAGATCATGTTGCTGAAAACCAATAAATTGCTCTTTTGCTTTCATGACATCTTGAATGGTCTCTTTTAATGGCGGAAGATCAGCATAACCAATTTGTTCAGCTTCTTGTTGGTATGCAGCTAGTTGAATATGTAAGATCTGCTTTGCTACATCACTTATTGTGTGATCTAAATGAACAATCATTTCATCGCCTCCAGCTTCTTCACAAATAACACACGGTCTTCATGAATGCCATCGTAATCTGAAAAGACTGAGATGCCATCTACTGTTTTATCTCCCTTTTCTATCTGAAACCCGAGTTTTGTATGATAAGCAATGGAGACTTTATTGATAGGAGCTGTGACAGCTTTAATGGTTGTTCTTCCTTCCTTTTCAGCCGCTTCATAAAAAGCTTGATAGAGGATTTTACCTATCTTTAATTTACGGTGATCTGGGTGGACGCCAACAAAGTGAATATAGGCTTCATCCGAATGAGATTGCGATAAAAAGCCAACCAAAAAGCCGATCAGCTCTCCCTTTTCAACGACAACAAAACTTGTTTGCTGGAAATGTTCAAAAAAGAGCTTTGGCAATTTTGCACGCAAATCTCTGCCTCCCCACCAGTTTTGAATGACGGATGTGACTGCGTAAAAATCTGACGGTTTCACTTGACGTATCATGATGGCCTCGCCCCTTTTTCCATTTTGGCTTTCCTTTGATTCGTTTTTTCTCAAAAATGCGATTGTTTCAATAGTCTACTGTCTGATCAAATGGTTGTAAAGACAGCATGCCCGTCTTTTTTCATGTTCACTTGTTGGTTCTTCGTCTTTCAGCCGTCATCTCCTTTTAAATCTTCACACTTATTTCAAAAAGTTCACTTTTTGTGCGAAAGTTTCATTCATTTGTTATGTTAAGATGGTTCATATAGGAAATGGTACAAATGTTTATTGGAGATGATGAGATTGGTTTGGGTTGTTATTTCGCTTGTTGTGTTTAGTCTTTTAAAGCTGCTTGTCACCTCTTTGCCTTCTGGTGTTGTTGAGCGCCTTTTTAGCCGCTACGCCGTACATGCTAAAGTAACAAGTGAGCAAACAAATATTACTTTTCAAGGTCGTTCGCTTGATAAGCAGCGAGCAGCTGAAGTCATTCAACATTTTAATGATGCGATCTTTATTGAACGCTATTATATTTACCCAGGTGATGAAGAACGTTTTCTTCATCCGAATGAAGGGCCAACGCCGCTTACTATGCAAACAAAGCATGGGAAACATGATGTCACCCTTTATCTGTTCCATTATGATGACCATGTGGATGTGGTTCGGCAGTTTACACATAAGCCAAAGAAAAAGCTGATGGCTTATCGTCTGCGTTCTGAACCGCTCCAAACATTCCACAACATGGCACATGCCTAACAATCGTTGCAGCAGACGAGACGAAGTGTTCATCACTTCGTCTTTTTTGTATGGACAGCTTTTGAATGATTTACCAGTATGAATTTCACCTCATGTTGTTTACAATAGATACAGAACATACGTTCTAAGAGGTGAAGTACAATGAATGAACGAGCCATTCTGCTTGTGGATATGCAGTCATTTTATGCATCAGTTGAGAAGGTGGAGGCGCCTCATTTGGAGAATGTGCCGCTCATTGTCTCTGGAGATCCAGAACGAAGAAGCGGAGTCGTCCTGGCAGCCTGCCCTCTCGCGAAGAAACGTGGCGTACAAAATGCATCAAGGTTATGGGAAGCACAGGAGAAATGTCCTGAAGCAGTGGTCGTACGTCCACGTATGCAGCGCTATCTCGATATCTCTGTCATGATTACAGAACTGCTTGAACAATACACAGACCTTGTCGAGCCATATTCCATTGATGAACAGTTTCTTGATATTACAGGCAGTCTTACACTATTCGGCTCTCCACATGAGATCGCTCAACATATACAAACAACGATTATGAACCAGACTGGCATTTACGCACGTGTGGGCATAGGCCCTAATAAAGTGCTCGCTAAAATGGCCTGTGACCATTTTGCCAAAAAAAACAGAACCGGCATCTATGAACTGAGTGCCGACCGAGTTGCTGCTGATTTATGGCCGCTTCCAATCGGGAAATTATTTGGCGTCGGCAAACGAATGGAGCATCATTTGAAACGAATGGGCATCAGTACCATTGGCACACTTGCTACTTATCCGTTAGACCGATTAAAAAAACGCTGGGGAATCAATGGGGAGCTTCTGCAGCGAACAGCTTTAGGACACGATCCCTCCCCAGTCACTATTCACACACATGATCAGCAAAAAGCCGTTGGGCATCATATGACCCTTCCCCGTGATTACGCATCTTTTGAGGAGATCAAAGTTGCTCTTCTTGAATTGAGTGAGGAAGTCGCTCGGCGGGCACGTTTTAAGCATTATCTCGGTCAAACGGTGTCTGTTGGTGTAAGAGGGGCTGATTTTTCACATCCAACAGGCTTTCATCGACAAATGAAGCTTCATTCACCGACACAGTATGGCTCAGATATTGCAGAGGCAGCGATTCAGCTATGCCAGCAGCACTGGGATGGCCAGCCCATTCGCAGTGTAGGCATTACCCTCTCACAGCTGCAGCCTGACAGCCACTATCAGCTGACTTTATTTGATCATCATTTGAAGAAAGATCAACTCAGCAAAGTATTTGATGCGATCCATCTGAAATATGGACCTGCGGCATTATTGCATGCTTCGTCACTGACAAGCGCAGGGCAGGCATATCACCGCGCCGAAAAAATTGGCGGGCATTACAAATAACGGAGGCGAACAAGCATGAATCCCAATAAATTAACACCTGGATACAACATCATGTGGGAATCAAGCCGAATGATGCTACCAGAGCACCGGGAGCAACTACTTGCTCAAAAACGAAAGAAAAAAGAATATACACCTCTACCGCTCAGCTCCGATCAGCTAGAGGAAATGAATGTTTTGATCACACAGTCGATTACCGAGGATCAAGCGATTTGCGTGACATATGTCTCATCCGGCATGAAAGCACAGTTTTGGGGCTGGGTGAAAGCCATTCATTATGAAACACGCCAAATGAAAATCGTGAATGACGAAGATGTTCTAAACCTTTCCTTACATCAAATTATTGCCATCGATCTCAATTGATTTTCACAAAACGAAAACATGATCATTGAAAAACCCGCTTCGTTTTTCTGAAAAAATCATGACCCATCAAGGCTTAAAACCTTGAAAACGAGGCATATGCTCTTCGAATGAACGGAACGGTTCAAGCTTCTCTGTCATTTGACGGATGACTCCTCCATCAAATTGTGTATTTAATTTGCACAATTTTTCATGTATGATTGGAACATCTTACAAACTCAGGGGAGACACAGCATGAAAAATAACTTACGCACTTTACATCCACTTAGTTGGACGATCATCATCGGCACGATATTTGGCCGAATGGCGACATCCATGAGCATTCCCTTTTTAGCCGTTTATTTGACACAAGTCAAAGGCGCCTCAGCCTCTTCAGCTGGATTGATCATTGCCGTCAGCTCTCTTATTGGGATTGTTGCGAGTTTTTACGGCGGCTATGTTTCCGACCGAATCGGCAGAAAAAAGGTCATGCTTTTATCCATCTTTGGCTGGACACTTGTCTTTGTTGGCTTCGCGTTTGCAGATGCCATTTGGGTCTTCTTTTTTATGAATGCTTTAAATGGACTGTGCCGGGCGCTGTTTGAACCAACGTCTAAAGCACTCTTATCCGATGTCACCCCATCGAGCATTCGGTTGTTTGTCTTTAACTTACGGTATACGGCCATTAACATTGGTGTCATTTTCGGCCCGCTGCTTGGCTTATATCTCGGGTCATCAAAAACGACTTTTCCATTTCTCGTCGCTGCCCTCATTTACTTGTTGTACGGGTTAACGCTGGCATGGCAATTTCAAAAGCATCCAGTGGCTGCTCCAGAAAGCACCAAACAAATCGGCGTCAAAAAAGCTCTTTCCATTATTCAGAAAGATACGGTCTTTAGCATCATCCTCATTGGCGTTACTTTATGTTCATTTGGCTATTCACACCTAAGCTCAACACTGCCTCAATATTTATCGGCATCCCCTATGATTGAGGATGGCCCTAAACTGTTTGGGTATCTTTTATCCTTAAACGCAGTGGTTGTCATTGTCGTTCAGTACCCGCTAATTATGATCGCTAAGCGCTATTCAACGATTTTGTCGTTAACGACTGGGAACGTGCTTCTAGCAGGCAGTTTGTTTGCCATTGCTTTTTCACAAAGTCTCGGTACGCTTGCTTTTATCATTGTCGTGTTTACGATTGGTGAAGTGCTGCTCTTTGCGATGATGGATCTGTTTGTAGACAATATTGCAAAACCTGAAGTGAAAGGATCATACTTCGGCGCAATGGGGTTTTCTCAGCTCGGCAGCGTCGTCGGACCGTTTGTCGGAGGATTGTGTATTGACTTATTTGGCGCAGCCCATCCCCTTTCTATTTTTTCAGTCTTGGCGATTGTCACCGCTGCAGGCGTTCCGTTTTTACTTATCGGATACTACCGCCTAAAAAAACGAACGGCGGCTGCCGTGGCTGTGAAAGTAAGTGGAGGTCATTAAAAAAACCGCTCTCAATTGAGCGGTTTTCTTTATACCCTGCGGATGGCGATCTCTTCCACCTTATGCTGATCGCCTTTTTTTAAAATCAAATCGGCTCTATATTTTGTCGGCAAAATATTTTCATATAAATTTGGCCGGTTCACTGTATTCCAAATCGTACTTGCCATCTGATCTGCTTCTTCATCCGTCAAATCTTTGTATTGATGAAAGAAGGATTCAGGGTCTTGGAAGGCTGTTTCCCGCAGCAAACGGAACCGTTCTTTATACCAGCATTGAATTTGTGTCTCAGCGGCATCTACATAAATCGAAAAATCGAAGTAATCTGATACAAACACGCGCGGCTCATCCTTCAGATCATCCAGTGCCGGTGATTGCAACACATTGATCCCTTCAATGATGACAATATCTGCATCCTCTACTGTTTCATACACCCCTTCAAGACGATCATAGGTCAGATGTGAATATACAGGTGCATGCACAGTTTGTTTCCCTGATTTTAATTCATTTAAAAACGAAAGTAGCGCTTTAACATCATAGCTTTCCGGGAAGCCTTTCTTTTCCATCAGCCCCCGATCTTTTAACTCTTTTTGAGGATACAAAAAGCCGTCCGTTGTTACGAGACTCACCTTCAGCCCATCTCCAAGCCTTGATAAAAGTGTTTCAATAATACGTGCTGTCGTGCTTTTTCCGACGGCCACACTTCCTGCAATCCCAATTAAAAAAGGGATTTTCGCATGATGCGGGTAGTTTAAAAAAGCATTGACATGCTGATTTTTTTGTTTTTCTGCAAAGACGTGTAATGTCAGAAAACGAATAAGCGGTATGTAAATATCTCGAACTTCTTCTAGCGATAAGTAGTCGTTTAATCCTTGAAGTGCCCTCACTTCTTCTTCTGAAACAGATACCGGCATATATTCTCCAAGAGCGGCCCATGCCTCTCTCGTATGGCGTGTATATAGTGTATTAAAATCTAGTCGTTCGTCACCCAAAGTCTTTCCCACCAATCTAAACTAAACTCATAACCAAAAAGACGATAATCCGATTGTAGCTTAAAATGAAGGCGCTGTCTTTATTTTTCAACGAAAGTTTGCTTCTTTTGCGAAAAAAAAAGCATTAAATAAAGGAAAATGAGGGTAAATAAGAGTATTCAGTTTGATAGATAGAAGGGAGCACACCAAATGAAATATGTGATGATTGGCGGAGATGCAGCAGGAATGAGCTGCGCTATGCAAATATATAGAGAGGATCCAGACGCGCAAATTGTAGCTTTTGAAAAAGGAGAGATTTTCTCATATGGACAGTGCGGACTCCCCTACTTGATCGGCGGTCTCATTGATCATCACAGAAAACTCATCGCACGTAGCGCTGAAACTTTTCGTGACAAATACGGAATTGATGCCAGATGCTTACACGAAGTGACCTCAATTGACCCGGAGCAAAAAACAGTATCGGGTATTCATTCTAAAACAAAAGAGCCCTTTACAGAAACGTATGACCGCCTGTTAATTGCGACAGGAGCAAGCCCCGTCACACTTGATCTAGACAGTCATTCATTAGAAGGTGTCCACGTATTAAAAACAATCCCGCATGCGCTGTCTATTTTAGACAATCTAAAAAAAGACGTCACACATATCACGATCATCGGCGGAGGATATATCGGCTTAGAAATGGCAGAAAATTTAAAAGAGCTAGGCAAAGACGTTCATATCATTCAGCGGGGTGCAACACTTGGGCCAGGCTTTGATCCCGATATGGCAAAATATCTGAAAGAAGAAGCGGACAATCAAGGCATTCAAGTAGTACTTGGTGAAACAGTGCAAAAGTTAAAGGGTAAGACACATGTAACAGCTGTTCAAACAGACAAACAGACCATTGAAACAGATATGGTCATCATTGCCGTTGGCGTCACTCCGCAAACATCCTTTTTAGACAGCACAGGAATTCAGCGACTTCAAAATGGCGCAATTGTTGTGAATGAATACATGCAGACGAATGTACAAGATATCTATGCGGCGGGTGACTGCGCAGCAACCTATCACCGTATCAAAAAGGAACTGGACTATATTCCGCTCGGCACGACAGCAAATAAACAAGGAAGAATCGCAGGCTTTCATATGACAGGAACAAACCGTGCGTTTCAAGGCGTCACCGGCACAGCGGTGATGAAATTTATGGACGTGACAGCAGGGCGAACAGGTTTGTCAGAGAAAGAAGCAAAAGACGCGGGCCTTCCTTTCTCCACCATCACCATCGACAGCACTGACCACGCTGGATATTACCCAGATGCAGAGAAGATGAAAGTGAAACTGATTTACAGAAGCGATGATCACACCTTGCTTGGCGCACAAATCATCGGTAAAGAAGGTGTTGATAAACGAATTGATGTCATGGCAACTGCTCTTTATCAAGGGTTGACTGTGACAGACCTTGAAGATTTAGATATAAGCTATGCCCCTCCTTTTAACAGTGTATGGGACCCACTTCAGCAAGCGGCAAGACGAATATAGAAAAAGGAGTGAAGCCATTGACCATTCAACAAATTGCTACTATTGAAATTCCTGTGACTAATATCCCCCGGGCTGTCTCTTGGTATGAACAGATTTTAGAGATGATCGTTCTACATCAATCAGAAGAAGCCGCCATGCTCACTTTTACTCATGGCGAGGGACCTTCTTTTTATCTCGTCAAAACAAAACACGAGAAACGAATCTACTTTATGAACTCTTTTACAGGAGTTCGGCATAGTATAATTGATTTATTTGTGAAGGATTTAAAAAACTTTCACCAGTATTTAAGCGAGCATAACGTCACCGTATCGGATATTCAAATATTAGCTGACCCAGACTTAGGCGGTTTTAGCTTCGAAGATGTTGATGGCAATGTCTTTGGCGTCACCAATATCAAGCCCCATCAAACAAAAAAAGAAACCAGCCTGTGACCGGTTTCTTTTTTTGTTATTTTTTCATCATCGCTTTCCGTGCTGCTTTTTCAAATAAAAACGGGAATAATTGATACAATTTACTGCCAGCATTCATCCATCCTGGTAAATTAATCTCTCTTTTTTTCGTCATCATGGCGGATACGACCTTCCCTGCTACCTTGTCAGCACTGAGCATCATAAAATCAACATTTTTCACATATTCACCACTGCGGTCTGCAATGGTAAAGAAGTCTGTGGCAATCGGTCCTGGATTGACGGTTGTGACATGAATTCCGCTGTCTGCCAGCTCCATTCTGAGGCTGTTTGAAAATCCGAGAACCGCATGCTTTGATGCGGAATAGATGGCGGATTTAGGGGTGGCAATTTTGCCTGCCTGTGACGCAATATTGATAATATGTCCCTTCCCTCTTTGTTTCATCTCAGGAAGGACCTTTTTTGTGCAGGCAATTAAACCAAAGACATTGACCTCAAACATCGACACCATTTCCTCAATGGATGCGTCCTCGACGAGATCGAACACACCAAAGCCGGCATTGTTCACCAAAATATCAACAGCACCCACTTGTTGATAGGCTTGATCAATGTCCTCAAGCTGACTGACATCAAGCTGAACGATGTGACATACGCCGCCAGCACTTATAATCTTTTCTTTTACACCTGTGAGCTTTTCAATTCGTCTTGCCGACACAATGATTTCTGCTCCTTCGGCTGCTGCCAAGTACGCCATCTTTTCACCAATACCGCCTGAAGCACCTGTAATCCATATTCTCTTTCCTGTTAGTCGCCCCATTTATTTCACTCCTTCAGTTGCTCGATAGTAGAGGGTTCCGTCTTTTTGCACTTCTTCAATTTGTCCAGCCGCTAAAAGCACATCAAGCTGTCCGACTGTCTCAGACATTGTCAGAAATAATGCTTCTTCATACAGGCCCGGAAATAAGGTGCGACAAAGATGAAAGGCGGTCATTTCCTTTCGTTGAAGCAGCTGATACATCGTATTTGCCCGTTTTTCCTGTTTTTTAAATCTTTCTTCGATCAATTCGTGATGAGAGGTAATGAGCTGGCCATGCCCTGGATAAATCGCCTGAATGGGCAAATGCAATAAACGTTTGAGTGATGCTTTATATTGAAGCAGCGATTTTTGACGTTCTGTTCCTTTCACCGGTGCTTCCATTAACGGATTGGAAGAAATGGTCGTAAGCAGCAGATCACCGCCGATGAAATTTCCTGTTGTTTCATCTAAAAAAGAAAGATGAGATTGTGCATGTCCCGGTGTCTCCAGCACTTGGAAGTGCTCATGTCCCTTCAAACGATCGCCTTCTTTTATGACGTCATCGACATGTGCCGTACATGAATATGTATAGGACTGCCTCACCATTCTTTCACACTCACCTTGACGAAGCGGCACACCTAACTGCTGAAAAAAATCATTCATAAAATGGATTTGACGCTGTTTAAACGCTTCATCCTGACTAATATAGGGCTCATTCAACTCGTGTCCGATGACACGGACATGAGGTTTCATCAGATCTAAAAGACCGACATGATCTGCATGATGATGTGTCAAAACCACTTGATCAATATCATCTATTGATAAATGATGTTCCTTTAATTGCGTGACAAAGGCATGCTGCGCCTCTTGTGTCATCGGTCCGGAATCAACTAAGGTCACGGCATCGCCTTTTAATACATATGCATGGACATCCCCCACCGCAAACGGTGTAGGGATGGATAATTGAATCATTTCTTCTTTCACTTTTATACGTCATCTCCTGATTTTTGTCTCATAGATCATCTGAACTCACTCTTCTTTATTCATTGTATCTTGCAAAGGGCAGACTGTCATGCGGTTTAGATGGTCAATTTTTTTATCTCTCCCTATTGACACAAACTTGTCCATCGTTGCATAATGAACAACAAATATAAGATGCGCGATGACAAGGATTAGTAAGCAAAATAATGATGCAAGAGAGTGAGGTCCGCCGGCTGTAAGACTTCACCATCCTCTTATTTGCTGAACCTGCCCTTTGAGCTGTTAGGCAAACCTAAACGTTTCCCGCGTTAAGGGACTAGAGCTGAGTATGTATGATTGCATGCTAATTGAGGGTGGTACCGCGAAAAACCTTTCGTCCTTTGCAGACGAGAGGTTTTTTTATTTTCTACAAGGAGGAGCAGCTTATGAGTAAAATTGGATTTATTGGTGCAGGCTCAATGGCCGAGTCTATGATTAAAGGTCTTTTAAAGAGCGGCATTATGTCAAATGAAGATATCATTGTCACAAATAAAACAAATGAAAAACGATTAGAAGAATTACATGCACGTTATGGAGTCAAAACAGATTTCGCGCGTTCCTTTATTTATGAAGAAGCCGATATGCTGGTGTTTGCTTTAAAACCAAAAGATGCGGAAAGTGGCATTTCTGAAGTAAGGCCCCATTTAAATGGACAGCTGATTATTTCTATTTTAGCGGGCATTTCTATTGAAACCATTCAGCATTATGCTGGCGCAAAAACGGCGGTGGTTCGTGCGATGCCAAATACATCAGCAGCCATACAACAATCAGCTACTGGCATTGCTGTCAGTGATGAAGTCACAGAGGCGCAAAAGGAAAAAGCAGTTCAGCTGTTTGAAACGATCGGTCATGTGACGGTTTTAGATGAATCACAGCTGAATGCGGTCACAGCCATTGCCGGCAGCGGTCCTGCCTTTATTTATCATTTGATTGAAGGAATGGAGCGAGGTGCATCGGAACTTGGGATGAACCAAGAGACAGCGAAATTGCTCATTTGTCAAATGATTGCAGGCGCTGCAAATATGCTTCAGGATAGCGGTAAGGAACCTGCTGAACTTCGCAAAGAAATTACGAGCGAAGGCGGAACGACAGAAGCAGGACTTAATACCCTTGCTTCCTATCAATTTGAAGAAGCGATTGTCGATTGTGTGAAAACAGCGACGAAACGTGCAGCAGAATTAAACGATATGTTTTCAGCGAGTACGTATAAGTAAGTGAGAAAAGCACCTGCCTTGATGACAGGTGCTTTTCATCTATCACTCGATGCTCTCATGGACATAATGGCTTTGATTTGATCGAGGTGATGAATTTCATGTAAAGCAATGGTTTCAGCTAATATTTGGACTGTCATCACCCCTTCTTCAGGATGGAGACCTGAAAAATCCCATGTATCCTTTTCTAATCGTTGTAGTGTTTTGTTTCTGCTCTCTTTTAAGCGTTCGATCAATGCACTGACCTCTTGTGCGGTATACGTTTCATAAGCTCTTCCCTTCACATATATCTCTGGATCATATGATGCGAAAAGCGTGTGCTCATTTGATATTGCCTGCTCTATCCGCTCTGACCAGACTTCTTCTGTATCATACAAATGTCCAACAATTTGTTTAATCGACCACTTGCCTTCCCCAAAAGATTCATCTAATGTATCCTCATCACATGTCCATACTAACTCCTCAAGCTTACGCAAACTCTCATGAAGTGATGTCATGATCTCTGTTTTTGTTAGTACTCCTGTTTTCACTCTCACAATCCCCCTTCAAATATATGTAAGTATTATTCTATATCATACTCTATTTCTTTAGACAGAAGGTGATTGATATCAAAAAGAAAAGCCCTATCATGACGATAGAGCTTTCACTTAATTCTTTTCTAATAAAGCATGAATTGTTGATTGTAAGAGCGACGGCAAAACGCCAAAAGAAAATGGGACATGCAGCCGTTCTGTCCATTTGTGCGCATCCTTTCCTAATGGACCAACGTTGATGACAGGAACGTTAAGAGCTTCTTTTTCTCCTTGTGGTAACGAGTAGCCTTTTTGGTATAGCGGCATGTTGGCTGTATAATCGTCTATATCTTGATTTTCAAGCTGTAAGTAGCTTAAATCAGATAAACCAGGAAAATATTTGACTTCTTCTACTTCGATTCCATAGATCTCTTTTGCTTCTCTTTGAATCTTCTTTAAGGTCGTTTGAATATGCAGATCGTTTGTTGAAGAAACAGATGGGTAAAATGGCGGACTATAAAACAACACAATCAGTGCTCCATCTTCCTTACAAAGGGTCGTCAGTTCTGATACAATTTTGGTTGAAAAATCACGATCCCCTAGCTCACCCCGGTTGGCAAAGGCGTAGTTGACAATTCGCTCGACCTCCTGCTTGCCGGATCGTTCAGCAGCTTTTTCGTACAGTTCATGATACGTTAACACCGTGATGTTTGTATCGATGGGTGTAAAATGTTTAAAGCGTTGAAATGCAGCGGTTTTCTGTTTGAGATTGGCTTCGATTTGAGCTGCTGCTTGTTTCGCAGTTTCATAGAGGAGCCCGTGAAGCTCTTCACTAGAGCGGTTCATCATCAGCACATTAAATAAAGAAACAGCCGTGTGAGGCGTTTGAACAGAGTAAGCTTCTTTCAAATCCTTTTGCATCAAATTGGTCGGAGGCGGTGTCACTTCACCATCTACTTCCTCACAATAATCACTATTCAGTTCTAACAGCCTGTTTAATTCAGATACCATAAAATTTGCATTTAATCCTGAGAAGGGCTCACCTACATGTGTTTCAATTCCTTTGCAGAAAAATCCCGCAAGTACCTTCCCTATACTACCTGTATAGATGTATTGATGCGCATCCCCGGGATACTTTTCAAACATCGGCTCACTGTTTAAACAGGCGGTATACTCAAGGTCATACTTCTGCTTGAGCTCCTTTAGTTTCGGAACAGCCTCCAGCATCCCCTGTGAATTCACTTCTTCATCTGGCACTGTGACGAGCAGAATATTTCCTTCAAACCTCCCCGCCATCGCTCTTTCCAGCATGGAAAGCTGGACAGTCAGGCCTGCTTTCATATCCATGGACCCTCGTCCAAACAGCCAGTCACCTGAAGCTAAATCCTCTCTTGCCCTTTTTGGAAGAAGTGCACTTTTTTGAGAAAAGGACGCCATTAACTCTTCGGGCTTACACGCCATATTTTGAAATTCTCCGTAATCCTCTGTATCGACGACATCAAAATGGCTGAGGAGTAAAACAGTACGTGGCAGCGTATTTCGTTTGACAAGTGCCGTTAAAAAATACCGGCCATCTTTCATTGGATGCAAAGCCAAGTGATCAGGGTGCTGCTCAAAATATGGACGCTCCCTCAGCAAGTAATATAAATATTCCGCTAATGCGACTTCTCCCGTTGTACCAGATATGCTTTCATACTGCATCAGAGCTGTGAGTAGCTCCTTTAGTTCACTTTCCGTTTGCCATTTCATCCGTTAATCCCCCTTTGATGTCCATATCTTTCATTATACAAAATCATGTTCAAAAGCTATATGGTTTGAGCACCTTTTATGACGAATGTTTGAATGACTGTTATAATCGGCTATACCATTCTATGAGGAGGCGAAGGTAATTGGAAACAAAGCTTTTTTCACCTTGGACATTAAAAGGTGTCACACTCAAAAACCGCATCGTCATGTCCCCGATGTGTATGTATTCATCCTATGACCGTGATGGAAAATTACAGCCTTTCCACTTTGCACATTATGTTTCCCGTGCGCAAGGTCAGGCCGGATTAATTATGGTCGAGGCAAGTGCTGTTTCACCTGAGGGAAGAATTAGTGATCAGGACCTCGGAATTTGGAGTGATGAGCACATTGAAGGGTTTGCCTCATTAAACGAACAAATCAAAGCGTACGGAACAAAAACGGCCATCCAGCTAGCCCATGCAGGACGCAAGGCTGAGCTAGATGGTGACATTCTTGCTCCATCCAGCATTCCATTTGACGAGCAATCTAAAACACCTCTTGAGATGTCTATCGATCAAATAAAAGACACAGTTCAGGCATTTCAAGATGCCGCTGTCCGCGCCAAACAAGCTGGATTTGACATCATTGAGATTCATGGTGCGCATGGCTATTTGATTAACGAATTTCTCTCACCGCTTGCCAATCACCGGACAGATGAATATGGCGGTTCACCAGAAAATCGTTATCGCTTCTTGGGAGAAGTGGTTGATGCAGTCAATGAAGTGTGGGATGGACCATTATTTGTCCGTGTATCCGCTTCTGATTACACAACAAAAGGACTAGATATTGCAGATTATATTGGCATTGCCGCATGGCTGAAAGAGCAAGGAGTCGATCTAATTGATGTGAGCTCAGGCGCTGTGGTGCAAGCCAGTATTAAAACATTCCCCGGCTACCAAGTCACCTTTGCTGAGAAAATAAGAGAAGGTGCCGGCATCCAAACAGCCGCTGTCGGTATGATCACATCTGGTGTACAGGCCGAAGAAATTTTACAAAATCAGCGTGCTGACTTGATCTTTATCGGCAGAGAATTTTTACGGGATCCGTATTTCCCAAAAACAGCCGCTAAAGAGCTTCGTACATCCATCGAAAGCCCGCGCCAATACGATCGTGCTTGGTAACATCTTTAAGCAAAAAGGTGTCTATTTTTTGAAATAGGCATCTTTTTTGTTTTTAAGAGAAACATCTTTGCCTTTTGTGCCGTCTTTTAGCTAAAGAACCACTTAGAGGAGATGGAAGAATGAACTCGGCATTGATTGAAAGAACTTATCATATAGATGGACATCACTTTTATACAAGGCATCGTCAAGGAAAAAAGCAAGCCACCATTATTTTTGAAGCAGGATATGGAATTTCAGGCGATACGTGGGCGAATATCGCTCGTGATATTGACCCAGAGCTTGGTGTTTTCTTTTATGACCGTTTAGACAATGGAAAAAGCAGCGAAAGCAAAGAAGGAAGAACTTTGCATGATCTTGCGGATGATTTAGATACACTCTTACATCAAGCCAATATTCAGCCGCCATTTCTCATTGTGGCGCACTCATTTGGCTCTCTTGTCAGCCGCTTATGGGCAAGCCGCAGAAAAGAAGATGTTATCGGTATGGTCCTTCTAGACCCAGCAAGTGAGGATCAAGAGCAGGTCATTCTGCCGCTCTTATCAAAGGAAGAACGCACTTCATATATGGCTCAGTTCACAGCAGAATGTACACATGAGGACTTTGAGCAAATGCTGCGTACGATCAAAGAGGAGCAAACGCATTATGGAATGATGCCCCTTCTTGTCATTTCATCAGGCAAAAGCCGCTTGTTTCATCCAGCACATGAAGCTTGGCTGAGGCTCCATAAACGAATGCTCACATTGTCATCCCAAAGCGGATGGATTCAGGCGCAGAACAGCTCGCACTATATTCATCACGATGAACCACATATTGTGCAGCTTGCGATTTATGATGTATGGTGTGCAGCAAAACAGCCTGCCACTTATTATCAAACAGCTAACTAAAAACAAAAACTCCTTGACCGGACATCAGTCAAGGAGTTTTTTCGTTATACCGTTGGTGCTGATTGACTTTTCTCAGACAGCAGCTTTTCAATGCTGACAAGCTGAACGCATAACGTAAAGATGTCAATCGCCTGCTCTAGTTCTTCAAGCGTTGGGAACGTTGGCGCAATACGGATGTTACGATCAAGCGGGTCGTTACCATAAGGATATGTCGCCCCTGCACCTGTTAGTGTCACACCGGCTTCTTTCGCTTTTTGCACAACAGCTTTTGCACAATGATCGAGTGTATTTAAGCTAATAAAATATCCGCCATTTGGTTTGTGCCACTCAGCGATGCCTGTTCCACCAAGCTTTTCATCAAGGATCGAAAGAACGAGGTCAAATTTCGGCTTAATAATCGCTGCATGCTTTTTCATATGTTCCTTCAATCCTTCTGGATTCTTGAAGAAACGAAGGTGTCTTAATTGATTGATTTTATCTGGCCCAATGGTTTGAACTGATAGCTGTTTTTGAATAAAGCTGACGTTGTCCTGACTAGATGCCATCAGTGCAACACCCGAGCCTGGGAACGTAATTTTAGAAGTAGAGGCGAACATAAACACACGGTTTGCATGTCCTGCTTTGTCTACTGCTTGAAAAATATCTTTTAACGTATCAGGCGTATCTGTTAGATGGTGGACTGCATAGGCATCATCCCAAAAAATACGGAAGTCGTCTGCTTTTGTCTGCATGGAAGCAAGACGGTCGACAACCTCATCTGAATACGTAATGCCGTCAGGGTTGCTATATTTTGGTACACACCAAATCCCTTTGATGGCTTCATCTTCTGCAACCAATTTTTCTACCTGATCCATGTCAGGTCCATCCGACTTCATATCTACCGTAATCATCTCTATGTTAAAATGCTCACAAATGGCAAAATGACGATCATACCCTGGGCTTGGTGCAAGGAATTTTACCTTTGGAAGCTCTCCCCAAGGTGTTTTGCTGCCATATACGCCGTGAGTCATAGCACGTGCAATCGCGTCGTGCATCATATTCAGACTAGAATTACCGCCAATGATGATTTGTTCTGGCTTCAGGTTGAGCACACTTGCAAAAAATTTCTTTGTTTCAGGAAGGCCTGTCAAGCCGCCATAGTTTCGCACATCTGTACCATCCTCAGCTGTCATTGCATCCTTTGATGTCACGACATCGAGCATGCCCATAGATAAATCGAGCTGTTTTGGTGAAGGTTTCCCTCTAGACATGTCTAAGTGTAAGTTTTTACTTTTGTACGTTTCATACTCTTTTTGTCGTGCTGCATATAGGTCATTTAATTCTGCTTCACTTAACGCTGTAAAACCGCTCATCTTTGATTGTGCCTCCCGTATTCTTCATAATGTAATTCGTCATTTGTTTTTTCTTCACCATTTTACCACTACCTGAAAAAGAGCGTCATCATAAATATCAAAAAAATCACACAACTATTTTTGACGATTCATCCAATTTTTACAGGGTACGGTCAATAGGAAAAGAAGAGAAATCATGTGCAGCTTCAGTCAGCGGGAATATATCGCGGGCTTCTTTGAGTAATTGTTTCAGTGACTCTTCCCCTTGGTATCGTGCACTAATATGGGTCAAAATCAGTCTTTTTGCGCCTGCTTCCTGCGCTGTTTTTGCTGCCTGTTCTGTCGTACTGTGATAATAATTATAGGCTAGTTCTGCATCTTCTTTCCCAAATGTTGCTTCATGGACTAACACATCCGCATTCTTGGCAAGCCTTGTTATATTCTCGCACAAACGGGTATCTCCTGAAAATGCAACGATTCTCCCTTTTTTAGGGGGTTCCAAATAATCGGTTCCATCAATCATTCTTCCATCTTCGAGTGTAACGGTTTCCCCATTTTTCAACTTCTGATACAAAGGTCCAGGTTTTACACCGATTTTTTTTAGGTCTTCGGCTTTTAGTGCACCAGGTACATCTTTTTCCACGACCCGATAACCGTAAGCTGGGATCCCATGAGACACTCGTCTTGCTTCTACTTGAAAGGTCTCATCTTCAAAAACGATCCCTTCCTCTATTTCTATGATATGCAGCGGATAAGTCAAATGCGTTTGTGTCACTGAAAGTGCCGCATTTACAAAAGCTTTAATGCCGCTTGGACCATATATCGTCAATTCATTCTCTCCGCCTTGAAAGGACCTGCTGCCAAGCAGACCCGGGAGACCATATACATGATCACCATGCATATGCGTGATAAAGATCTTCTCAATTTTTCTTGGTTTAATTGTTGTATGTAATATTTGATGCTGCGTCGCTTCTCCGCAATCAAAAAGCCACACGGCTTTTCTCTCTTCTAAAAGCTTCAGCGCAGTGCAAGTGACGTTTCTTGTTTTTGCAGGAATGCCTGCACCTGTTCCTAAAAAGAGCAGTTCCATTACGATTTCCTCCTACAGCCGGTATACAATCTCTTCATTCATATAGAATACATGAAGACAGGATAAATGTGAATTCAGCGGAATTTTTGAAAAAAGTCAAACTTGGGCAGAAAAAGTCGAATCAAATGTTTGCTTTACGAACAATGAACCTTTAAAATAAAGAAAATGTACATACATTCTCGGTTTTTACAACAATGCTACGAATAAAGTGAGGTACTTTTCGTGAATACAGAAACTAACTATCCAAAAGCAGTCATTGTCATTTTTGGCGCAACAGGAGACCTTGCAAAACGCAAGCTCTACCCTTCTATACATAGACTTTATCATAGCGGAAAGCTTGGAGATCAATTCGCCGTTGTAGGTGTTGGACGTCGTCCTTGGTCTCATGAAGACCTAAGAGCTGTGGTAAAAGAATCAGTCTCTTCTGATGATGCAGAAGCAAAAGCAGAGGAATTTATTTCTCATTTCTATTACCATGATTTTGATGTTTCAAGTCCCGCTTCCTATCAAGCACTGAACACACTTCTTTCTGGTCTTGAAGATACATACAGTATCCCGAATAACCGGATGTTCTATTTAGCGATGGCACCAGAATTCTTCGGAACCATTGCGAAGTTTTTAAAAAGCGAAGGCGTATCAGAAACGACTGGATGGTCTCGACTTGTCATTGAAAAGCCGTTTGGTCATGACCTGCCTAGTGCCAAAACATTAAATGAAGAGATCCGAGATGCATTTACAGAGGATCAAATTTATCGTATTGACCACTACCTCGGTAAACAGATGGTGCAAAACATTGAGGTGATTCGTTTTGCGAATGCGATCTTTGAACCGCTTTGGACAAACCGCTATATTTCAAACATTCAAATCACATCGAGTGAATCATTAGGTGTCGAAGACCGTGCGAGATATTACGAGAGTTCTGGTGCACTGAGAGATATGGTACAAAACCATATGCTTCAAATGGTTGCACTTTTAGCCATGGAGCCACCGATTAAGCTCAATACAGAGGAAATCCGTAGCGAAAAACGGAAAGCATTGCGTGCGCTTCGTCCATTCTCGAAAGATGAAGTGGATCAATTCTTTGTCCGCGGACAATATGATGCAGGAACGATTGATGGCAATATGGTTCCTTCCTATCTTGAAGAGCAAAATGTGGACCCAAACTCCAACACAGAAACATTCGTTGCAGGAAAACTTCTCATCGATAACTTTAGATGGGCCGGGGTACCATTTTACATTCGTACAGGAAAACGTCTAGAAAAGAAATCCACTCAAATCGTGGTGCAATTTAAAGACATTCCGATGAACCTGTACTACGGAAACGGGAATTCCATGCATCCAAACTTACTTGTGATTCACATTCAGCCAGACGAAGGCATCACCCTTCACCTGAATGCTCGCAAGCTTGATGGCGGAACGTATGCTAAACCAATTAAGCTTGACTATCAAACAAATTACAACGACATCATGAATACACCAGAAGCGTATGAAAAGCTAATTCATGACTGTTTGCTAGGTGACGCAACAAACTTTGCCCACTGGGATGAAGTGGCACTGTCTTGGAACTTTGTTGATCCAATTTCAGAAAAATGGGCTGAAACCAAAACGTTAAAACCAAATTATCCTGCTGGTTCTATGGGACCAAAAGAAGCAGATCAGCTTCTTGAAAAAGATGGATATCACTGGTGGAATATATAAAATAACAAAAAAGAGCAGTCTCCCGATTGAGGGGGTTCTGCTCTTTTTTTAAAGTCGTGTTTTCGTAATTTCAACCGTTGAAAAATCAAATTTATCATAGCGATGATGGCTAAAGGAGTATTCAAACGGCCGGCCTGTGTTTAAATAAGCCACCTGCTCCACTTCCAGCACCGGATCCGTAGGGTCACAGCCTAAATATTGCTGATCAAGCTGATCTGATTTAGCCGCTCTAATTTTTTTGTGCGCTCCTGCTACTTTTAATTGCAGTGTGTTTGTAATGTAGCTATAGATGGAACCCAATAAAACCTCTTCATCTATTCCCTTAATGACATTGACAGGCATAAAGGTTTTTTCTAATACATATGGCTCTTCTTCTACCAAACGGAGCCGAATAATGTCATAGACGGGTGTGCTTGAGTCAATGGATAAATGAGCTGCCACCTCTTCACTTGGAAAATGCACATCAAAGCGAATGATTTGGCTCGTCACGTTTTTATCTGCCATCACTTTCGTGAACCCTTTATTTTCATGACCTGATACGTTGATCGCACCTTGATTTAGCGCTGCCTTCACAATAAATGTGCCATGACCTCTTTTTCTAAAGAGCAGACCTTCCGCCACTAAAAGATCGAGCGCACGCTTCATCGTCATTCTGCTGCATTTAAATTCAGCGGCAAGCGAGTTTTCATCTGGAATGGGTTGATCTTCTGGATAATATGCTGTCCCTATTCTTTTTCTAATTTCTTCTGAAATGAGTTCGTACTTTGTCATCTCACACCACCAACTGACTTGTTTTTTCATATCCTATTATAGCGCTTTCTAGCCTTCCTCTCATTCTACACTAAGCCTAGTGCGCTTAAAAGGTTAGAGCCACTTTCATTTCAACCCTTTCATCTTTACATAAGAAAAATACTTGCCCTTTTCAAGGAAAGAGCAAGTATCTTGATTAGAAACCATTATTCTCTGAAACCGATTGAAACCAGTAGCCACTTTTTTTGATGGTACGTTTCCCGTCTTTCTCAAGGTCCACTGAGACAAATCCATAGCGATTTTTATAGGCATTCGACCATGACCAATTATCCATAAACGTCCACAGATGATAGCCTTTTACATGACTTCCTTCTTGAATGGCTTGATGCACCCATTTAAGATGCTCAGAAATAAAATCAATGCGATAATCGTCATGAATCATTCCTTCTTCATCTTGAAACCGCTCTTCTCCTTCAACACCCATTCCATTTTCAGAAATAAAGCATTCAATATTCCCATAGTCTGTCTGGACTTTTTTCAATATATCGTAAATACCCTTTTCATAGATTTCCCAGCCGCGGTACACATTCATTTTTCTGCCCGGCATTTCAAAAGAATCGAAATAATGATCTGGCATAAATGGTGCATCAGGGTGAGGCATATGTTCCTTTGCTTTCACTCTTCTTGGCTGATAATAGTTGATGCCGAGAAGGTCGATCGTGTTCTCTTGAATGAGTTCAAGGTCTCCTTCCTCCATAGCCGGCATCAATCCTTCTTTCTTTAACACGTCCACTAGCTTTTCAGGGAAATGTCCTTTCACTGCTGGATCTAGGAAGGACCGGTTAAAGAAGGCGTCAGCCATCTCAGCTGCTTCGACATCCCGCGGATTCTGGCTTCGCGGATACGAAGGAGTAAGGTTGAGGATAATGCCTATTTTCCCATCCTGCTTCATCTCTTTATAAGCCGCAATGGCCTTAGCATTTGATAAAATCTCATGAAATCCAACTTGCACTGCCTTTTGGAAATCAACTTCGTTTGGATAATGGAAGCTATACATATATCCACCCTCTACAGGAACAATCGGCTCATTATGGGTAAACCATTTTTTCACCCGGTCGCCAAATAGCTGAAAACACAATGTCGCATAGCTGACATAATCGTCTACGACCTGCCTGTTTACCCATCCTCCCGTCTCCTGAAGCGCCATTGGCATATCAAAATGATACAAGTTCACAAACGGTTCAATGTCACTCGCTATCAGTTCATTGATCACATCATTGTAAAAAGCCACAGCTTCTTCATTAACGGCCCCTTTTCCCTCAGGTAAAAGGCGTGACCATGAAATAGATAGACGAAACGAGTTGTGCCCAATCTCCTTCATGAGGCGGATATCCTCTTTGTATTTACGATAAAATTGCGAGGTTACACCTGGACCGACGCCCTGAAAAAAACGATTCGGCTCTTTTTCAAACCAGTGGTCCCAAATGTTCGGTCCCTTTCCATCTCCTGGATAACTGCCTTCTGTTTGCGTAGCAGAGGCAGAAGATCCCCACCAGAAACCTTCTGGAAATGTATATGATTGACTGTTAGTTTCCATCGACATGTATTGAGTCTCCTTCACCTTTGATGTTTGTTTGTTTCGTTTTTTCTGTCGTGACTATTTTTTCATTTTTCACATTCATACGATCAATAAATTTTAGGAACGGGAACCAAATGACAAACACAATCATTAAATTAAACAGCTGAAGCAGACCGCCCGCTAATGAATTTGTTGCCATGACTCCGCTAATAAAGATCGGTACTGTCCAAGGAATATTCACGCCTGTCGGAGGCGGCACAATACCTGCGGCCATCGCAAAATAAGAAATACAAGTAATCACCATTGGCGCCAAAATCCATGGAATGAGAATAAGCGGGTTCATCACAATCGGTAAACCGAAGATAATGGGTTCATTGACGTTAAATAAACCTGGTCCTAAGCCGAGCTTTGCTACTTGTTTCAATTGCTTACTTTTAAGAAAAATTAAAATCGTAAACACAACAGCTAGCGTCATACCGGTTCCACCCATACCCACTGTATAGATTTCGATAAACTGCTTGCTGATGATGTTCGGAACCTCACCTGTTTTTGTGTAGCTTTCTAGATTTTGAATGGACAATGTATTCCAAATCGGGTCCATGACAGAGTTGATAATAATTTGGCCGTGGAGCCCAAAGAACCAAAGAATTTGTATAAAGAAAATAGCGATCAAGGTCGGAATGATACCGCTTCCAAGTCCGACAAGCGGCGCCTGAATCGCATTGTAAATCAAGTCATGCATGTTGGTTTTGAACCCTTGTGTAATGATGATATTGATCAGTAGAAAGGTTGTGAGTGTCAAAGTAGCCGGGATGAGTGCAGCAAAAGACTTAGAAACAGCTGGCGGAACCCCTTGCGGCATATTGATGACAAATTTCTTTTGGACAAAATAGCGATAAATTTCAGCAGACAAAAAGCCTGTGATCATTCCAAGGAACATTCCCTTTGCGCCCAAACGATCGACTGGGATGACGCCTGCAATGGATGCACCGCCCTCTTGTTCTAGTAAAAATGGCGTAAGGAGCAGAAAAGAGGCTAAAGCGATCACACCGCCAAAGACAGCTTCCACATCATAGCTTTTCGATAAATAGTAGCCAATCCCAAATACAACAAACACACTCATAATGCTGATGGTCGCACTAGGTGCAATATTCAGTGCAGACTGAACACCTTCCAGTGCTGTTTGACTCATGATCTTATCTAAAAATGGCAAATTCATTAATACGACCATGATGGAACCAAAAATCGTTAATGGGAACGCAAGCATAAAGGCATCCCTTAATACCCCTAGATAGCGATTGTTGTTCAATCTCCCAGCAATCGGAACCAAAATCGCACTTATTTTATCAAACATTGGTTTCCCCCCTTGTTTACACCCTTTATTGTTTCAATGATTGCAATATCGGTAAGAGCTCTCCCACAAGCTCTTTTATTGTCATCGTTGACATGAAATGATCTTCGGCATGCATGAGCAGCAAGGAGAATGAAATCGTTTCTCCGCTTGCCTCTTGCTGTACCATTTGAAAATGAATATCATGTGCATTCCGCAAGTCATCTTCCGCTTCTTTGAGAAGGTCAGATGCTACTGTTTCATGACCTTCTCTGAATTGTTTAAGAGATTGAAGCAATTTGCTTCGTGCATTTCCGCTGTGTAAGATCAATTGAAAACTGATTTGTTCTTCCGTGAGTCCTTCGAGCGTTTTCTTTTCCATCCTTTAAGATTCCCCCATCAATGAAACCGCTTGTTCATACGCTTTTTGTCCATCTGCTAGCCCATACGCCTGCATATCGATGACCTCTACTTCAATCCCATATTTTTGAGCTTCTTTTTGAAGATCCCCTTTTAAAAAGCTCATTTGCGGTCCAATTAATACAACATCGGCATGTGCCATTTCTTTTTTCGCTTGGTCTTGTCCGACTGCCCAAATCTCTGCTTCTTCCCCTATAGACTCAGCATGTGCCTTCATCTTTGTGACTAGTAAACTCGTAGACATACCTGAACTGCATGCTAATAAAATACGTTTCATTTCTCTCACCCCATTGTTGTAATAAAAGCGCTTCCAGTTAATATTATATATTTTTATTTTTAAATGTCTAGACATTTAATTTTATATGTATGTATTTTATTTTAAAAATGACCGTATCATTACTCAAAACAAGCTTTCAAAACGAAAGAGATCTCATCCAGATATGAACGAGACCCCTTTTCTTTTAAAAAATACTCTCCGAATGAACCATAAAGTAGCTTCTTCTTCAGAAGACAGTCTTTGAGAATTTTGTTAAAATAAGTGCGAATGACTTAGCTCATTCAAAAACCCATAAATCATGAGAAGTAACTGCCCAGAGATGGAAACAGATTCTATTCCCACTCAATTTGACGGATAGGTAAACGTCTTTTGCTGCTACTTTTCGAATCTATTCATATCTTTGCAATCAAAAGGAGTGGATATCATGGCAGTCACTCATTTGTGTGAAGCCTGTAAAAGAAACGAGATTGATGTTGTAAAAATTTCTGATGAACCAGCTCAGCCTTATCGATTATGCAATGATTGTCACAGGCGGCTCTTAACCTATTCTTTACGTCCAATTGAATGGTATCACTTAGCGATCATCCACTCTCCAAAGAAATTTTTATTGCACGATGATTTTTATGAAGAAAACGGAGAGGCTTGTCAGCCAGAAGAAGATGTATTGGTCACAGCAGAAGAGCAAATACCCACATTACAAGCGGTTCAACATGATTTGGAGTCTTTATTAGATTTCTCAATCACAAGATGGTTTCTTCACAACGATGTCATCAATGCCCTGAAAAAACACGATACACAAAAAATGTTGATGTCTGTAAAAGCTAAATTTTATGGAACGAAAAATCATGAAGTCAAATCAAGAATGCTGGAGATCACAGCTGATGTTTTAGGTACTGCAGCTTCGGATTGGGTAAGAGAGCTTTGGGAGAATGATGCCGATGAATTTTTTCATCCGCTTTCTTGGGCAGCAGCCAGTAGTTTCCCAGCCGAGGAAGGAATGAGACGTATTTTTGATCAATTGAAATGTGTAAGTGAAAAGGAATTGCCAATGACGGCTCTCTCCAGCCTATATCGTTTCCGTTCACATCACATACTTGATTGGATGGAGTCTCATTGCTCCTCTTTTCACGACAGTTGGGGCAGGTTGGCATCAGCATGCTTTCCAACATGGCTCAGAATGAAATCTTGGCTAAACAAAGGAAGACCTTTCAGTTTAATTGCACTCGATACAATGGCGAACTGTCTAGCAGTTAAAAACGATCCATTTATCGAGGAGTTATCACCTAAAATACTTCGTACAGATATCAATGAAATAGAACCCATTTTATATGATTATCTTCAAAAAGATGGCGTTCCTCGTGTCAAAACGAAAGTAGGCATCATCGTGAAGAACAAAGAAGCCATATTTAAAAAAGGCGAATAAATGGATAAAAGCGTGTGCAATGTTTATGCTCACGCTTTTCACTAGCATGACAACATACTAGATCATAATTTGATGTTGTGTTATCCTCTGAGCCCAGCCCGTGATCAACATATGCACGATTATCCTTTTCCTGCTTGGAATCCCGGGTACTTGGTCATACCGCCGTCTACATATAACGTCAACCCTGTCACATAGCTCGCTTCTTTTGATGCAAGCCAGACAGCACATGCTGCCACTTCTTCAGGCTTTCCGATATAGCCAATTGGTATCAGCTCAATGACGCCCTTTTTCAATGCTGGATCATTAAATTTTTCGGCATTGATGGGGGTATCAATTGCACCTGGTGCAATACTGTTTACACGGATTTTTTTAGGGGCATATTCTAGTGCCAGCGTTTCTGTCAAAAGCTTGGCGCCTCCTTTACTTGCTGCATAATGGACAAAATGAGGCCACGGAATTTGCTGATGGACCGACGACATGTTAATAATCGACCCCTCGATCCCGTGTTCTGTCATATACTTTAATGCATCACGGCACCCTAAAAACATACCTGTTAAATTGGTGGACATCACTTTGTTCCAGTTATCTAGCGTCATTTCAGTTGAAGGAACTTCATTTTCAATTCCTGCATTATTGATCATGACATCAAGACTGCCATATGTATCAACAGCTTGATTAATCATCGCCTTCATATCCTCTTCTTTTGATACATCCCCTTGAATTTTGACAGCCTGTCCGCCACTTTTTTGAATCTCAACAATTGTGTCGTCCGGGTTTTCTTTATCGGAGAAATAATTGATCACTACATTGGCTTTTTCTTGTCCAAACCGGCGCGCCATCGCCTGACCTATCCCTGTACCTGCTCCTGTGATGAGAACTGTTTTTCCTTCCAAATCTGGATACATTCGTTTAACCTCCTATTTTGTAAAACCTAGTAGCACACCACCTGCGATAATCATCAAGCAGCCTGCAATAACAAAGCTTGTTTTAGATGCTTTCTCTTTTAATAAATAAATACCACCTAAAGTCGAGATGACAATTCCTGTTTGAGACATGGAAAAACTTACTGCTACGCCAATGAGTGGAATCGCCAAAAGAAGCCCTAGATTTCCTGTCGACCACACAAGACCAGCAATGATATTTCTGAATGTATATTTGCTAAATGGGTCTTGCTTTAGACTGATCGCTAACGATGAAAGCAGCATGCCGACAGATTGCGGAACGAGCGCAGACCAGCCATCTATATGAAACCATCTTAAAATGACAACATATCCGACGTAGCCTACGGTTGAGATGAGCAAAATGATGATTCCCTTTTTAAAATTGCCGCCTTCGTTCCCGCCACTCTTTTTTTGACCAAGTGATGTCATGACAACACCAGCAATAATAAATAAAATGGCACAAGAACCAATAAGTATGACCGTCATGGTCTGCCATTCTTTGAAGACAATGACACCAAATAATGTCGTGCTCACAAGCTGCATACCCGTTGATAAAGGAACAGCCTTTGACACCCCTAGAAAGGCAACACTTGAAAGCTGATTCATTTGCCCAATACTCCAAAAGATCCCAGAGATTACGGAAACCGCAAAAATAAGCGGTGTCAGTTCCGGCATTTTGATCAAATAGGCGCCGATTGAAAACAAAAAAGCGCCGAGGGTAATGCCGAGTGTTTGCTGATAAGCATTCCCGCCAAGTTTGACACTAATGAGAACAATACTTCCCCAAAATATCGCTGGGAGAAGTGCATATAAAATGCCCACTTCTATCCCTACTTTCTGTTCTTTTTTACTTAGCATCCCTCTTTTTCGGATTTTTAGCCGAATAGATGTAAACACAAAAAAGACCTTACCAAAGGTAAGGTCTTTTGAGGTTGTATACTTACTTCATCCATTCAGTATGGAAGACGCCTTCTTTATCTGTGCGCTCATACGTATGTGCGCCGAAGTAGTCACGCTGTGCTTGAATTAAGTTAGCTGGAAGGACAGCTGTACGATAGCTATCAAAGTAAGCTAGTGCACTTGAGAATGAAGGAACAGGAACACCTTGTTCTACTGCAAGTGAAATCACTTTACGAAGTGATGATTGATAGCTTTCTACGATATCCTTAAAGTAAGGATCAAGCAATAGGTTTTTCAATTCAGGGTTACGGTCATATGCTTCTTTGATTTGCTGCAGGAAGGCTGCACGAATGATACATCCACCGCGGAAGATCATCGCAATTTCACCGTATTTCAAATCCCAGTTATACTCATCAGACGCTGCTTTCATTTGCGCAAAACCTTGTGCATATGAGCAGATTTTACTCATGAATAGGGCTTTTCTAACCGCTTCGATCAGCTCTTGTTTATTCTCTGCTGATTGCGCTGGCTTAGGACCTTCAATTAATTGACTTGCTTCAACACGCTCATCTTTCATTGCTGAAATGTAACGCGCGAAAACAGACTCCGTAATGATTGGAAGCGGAACACCTAGATCAAGAGAGCTTTGGCTCGTCCATTTCCCAGTTCCTTTTTGTCCAGCTTTATCTAAGATCACATCCACAAGCGGCTGATTTGTTTCTTCATCCACTTTTGTGAAAATGTCAGCTGTAATTTCAATTAAATAGCTGTCAAGCTCGCCTTTATTCCACTCTGAGAATACTTCATGAAGCTCCTCTGCTGACAATCCTGCCACATGCTTCAAGATAAAGTATGATTCAGAGATCAATTGCATGTCTCCGTACTCGATACCGTTATGAACCATTTTGACATAATGTCCTGCTCCATCTGGACCGATATACGTTGTACAAGGCTCACCATCTACTTTCGCAGAGATGGCTTCTAAAATTGGTTTCACAAGCTCGTGCGCTTCTTTTTGACCGCCAGGCATGATAGAAGGACCTTTAAGTGCGCCTTCTTCACCGCCAGAAACACCTGTACCAATGAAGTGAATACCACTTTCCGCAAGCTCTTGGTTACGTCTTTGTGTATCCTTGTAATATGTATTTCCACCATCAATTAAAATGTCACCTTTCTCTAGGTGAGGCAATAATGATTGAATGGTTGCATCTGTTGCTGCACCCGCTTTTACCATTAAAAGAATTTTACGCGGCGTTTCAAGCGATTGAACAAATTCTTCAATGCTGTATGTGCCTACAACGTTTTTCCCTTGTGATTCTTGAAGAAACTCTTCTGTTTTGCTGCTAGATCTGTTATAAACGGACACGGAGAAACCGCGGCTTTCAATATTTAGGGCAAGGTTTTTCCCCATAACGGCTAGTCCAACGACACCGATTTGTTGTTTTGACATAATTCTGACGTCCCTTCTAACACACTATATTGATTACTGCTGAAATGATGTACCCTTTGAAATTACCACAACATCACCTCTTTTATCAAGTTTTCAGGCTAGTCATTTCCTCTTTCGTCCTGAAAAAAGTCTTTATTAAAACTTGTACCACTTGTTTTGCTCTCTTTTTCCTTAATGGTTACTCCTCTTTGGATGAGTGGTTTACCGTATTTTTCTTTCAGTCCGTCTAAAAGAGATTGGAGCGGTTCGTCTTTTGCATCTTCTGTATAAGAGAATAAATCAAGCTGCTTGACGGCTGATTTTCGTTCCACAAGATCGGTCCCCGTCACACCTAAAAGTCTTACTGGCTGGTCATTCCAATGCTTTAGGAATAGCTGCTTTGCCGTCTCAAATAGATCTTCCTTTCGATCAGTTGGATTCGTGAGTGTGACGCTCCGTGTGATATTTTTCCAGCTTGCATACCGAATCATAATGAGCAGCCGATTTGCCATCACTTCTTTTCTTCGTAATCTGACACTCACCGATTGCGACAGTTTCTCTATTAATGAGACGAGTTCATCTGTATCATCAGAATCGTGAGGAAGAGTGGAAGAATTGCCGACAGATTTAAATTCGTATATTCTTTCTGGGTCGACAATGCCGTCATGCTCTCCGTTTGCTTTTTGCTTTAACCTCGGTCCATTGATGCCTAATAACTCTTTCAGCGCATATTCATTCGCTTTTGCTAAATCTTCAATAGTATGTATTCCGATGGTTTTCAGCTTATCTGCCGTTTTCTGTCCAACCCCATGCATGTCACCTGCAGGGAGCGGCCAGAGCATTGTCGGGACATCTCGTTTACGCAAAATGGTTATGCCCATTGGCTTTTTCCAATTAGACGCCATCTTCGCTAGAAATTTATTTGGTGCAATGCCAATACTCGATGGAAGCATGAGCTCTTCTACGAGCCTCGTTTGAATATCATGAGCGGTTTTCACGGCATGCTCAGCATAAGGGGTATCGGTTAAATCAATATAGCCTTCATCAATTGAAACGGGTTCAACTAAGTCACTATATTCTCTTAGTATGGTAAACATTTCTTGTGAGGAGCTGCGGTACCGGTCGAAGTTGGGTGTACGCACAATCAGTCCCGGGCATAGCCGCTTCGCTTCCCAGAGTGGCATCGGCGGCTTCACCCCGAGTGCTCTTGCCTCGTAGCTGCAGGTCACAACTATCCCTTTGCGCTCTTTTGCATTTCCGCTAATGGCTAAAGGTTTCCCTCTCAAAGAAGGATCATACGCCATTTCTACCGATGCATAAAAACTATTCATATCAATATGAAAAATGATTCGCCCCTTCTTTTGAGAATCAGCCATTTGCTTGCCTCCTTAGGTGATCTACTTTCCTTCACTTCACCGTAATTTCACCTGTTTGTTCCATTAGACATTTCATATGGTGTATAGTACACTGTGAGTAATGAAATGGATGTGATAATCATGATTATTGATACATTCAATGAAGTCTTTTTCCTTGTTGAATTCTTTACGATTATTCTTCCAGCGCTGACCGCCATCGGTATTGCTTTCTTATTAAAAGACTGCCGAATGAACGAGCACCTCGGAGGACATCGTTTCGAAGAGTTGGATGCATCTTGTTTGAATCGAACAGACTTTCTGTTTATCATATATGATCGCATTACAACTTGGATTAGTAAAGTCATTCGAATGAAAAGATCATCAAATGATGATGAAGACCATTCGCTTCCTCTCTCTTATTAGACTTTATTATTGAGGAGGAAACGAATTGAAACGTTTATTGACTATTTGTACGACTTTATTTTTGATGATGGTAGCGTCACCGGCATTTGCTGCCAGTGCGCAAACAAATACAAGCTCTGATGGGTTTTTCCATCATTATTTTGTTCAGCCTTTTTCTGAGTTGATTATCTGGCTTGCGAACTTTTTCCATGATGACTACGGTTTATCTATTATGTTCGTGACATTGATTGTCCGGCTGCTTATTTTCCCGCTTTTTGCAAACCAATTTAAAAAGCAGAGAGTGATGCAAGAGAAAATGGCACTCGTTAAACCTCAGATTGACCAAATACAAAGCAAATTGAAAAAAACGAAAGAACCTGAAAAACAAAAAGAACTGCAAATGGAAATGATGAAAGTATATAAAGACAACAATGTGAACCCGCTGGCAATGGGCTGTCTGCCGATGCTGATTCAAATCCCAATTGTTCTTGGCTTTTACTCAGCAATTCGCTCAACACCTGAGATTGCAACGCATTCGTTCTTATGGTTTAACTTAGGACAAACTGATCTTTTGGTGGCGATCTTTGCAGGGGCCATGTATTTCTTGCAATTTTATGTCACACAAAAATTCGCAAAGCAATCAGGCACCCAAACAGAAGCTGCACTGAAACAAGCAAAAATCATGGGCATGATTTTCCCCGTCATGATGCTGTTTCTATCAATTAATGCTCCCGCTGCTCTTCCTTTATATTGGATGACAAGTGGACTTTTACTCACCATTCAAACGATTATTTTAAATGTGATGTACCAAAAATCAAAAACAAAAGCTGCGGCAAACGATTCAATTAACCCAGCAGCTGAATAAATTATAGCCCCCTTACCCGAACAAGGTAAGGGGGCTTTATTTGTCTTCTGTTCAGCGTGAACGTAGAGTGGAGCAAATAAGCTCGGGCACGCAAAATGACCCCTTATCCATGGATAAGGGGCCTTTGTTTATGCCAATTCCTCTTTCAATCGCTCAGGCAATTGATCAAGATCCTCGATTTTTCCTAGAAACTTATTAGGGTCCACTTGTAAAATCATCTTGTTCTCTCTCTCAACGACGCCGAAGAAATATTCAGATGCTTTTGTGTTCATATGAAATGGCTTGATCTCACTTAACTCGATATCAATGATATCTTTTGCATCAGAAACAAGGCAGCCAATCATTTGATCGTTCAATTCAAATAGTAGAACCTTAGACTGTTCGGTTACATCCAGAGGTTTTCCGTGCAGCATGACACCTGTGTCACTGACTGGAATGACCTCTCCTCTTAACGACATGAGTCCTTTAATCTCTTTTGGAAGGTTCGATACTTCTTGTAAATAAGGGACCTTCTCAATTGAGCGTATATGTTCTACGCTGATACCAAAATCCTCTTGTCCCACTTGGAAAATAATGATCTTTTGCGTGCTCACAGAGTCTCCTGCCTTTACGATGGATTTGTCGTTTCTTCGATAATGGCGAGAACCATTTCAGCTGTCTTGACTAATTCTTCAATCGGCATTTTCTCATTTTTCGTATGAATATCTTCATATCCAACAGCTAGGTTGACGGTCGGGATGCCATTTCCAGCAATGACGTTTGCATCACTGCCTCCCCCGCTTGTCTGTAGTTCTGAAGGACGGCCAATTTTCGCAGCCGCTTTTTTCGCCACTTCAACGACTTGATCGCCGTGTGAGAATTTAAAGCCTGGATACATGATGTCAATTTGTACATCGGCACTTCCGCCCATTTCTTTAGCGGTTTTTTCAAAGGCTTCTTTCATTTTCGCTACTTGCGCTTCCATTTTTGCCGGTTCTAAAGAACGTGCCTCTGCCAAAATATCCACTTGATCACAGACAATATTCGTTTGTGTTCCGCCTTCAAAGCGGCCAATATTCGCCGTTGTTTCTTCATCAATACGGCCAAGCGGCATGCTGGCGATCGCTTTTGATGCAATCGTAATTGCAGAGACGCCTTTTTCAGGTGCCACACCTGCGTGAGCTGTTTTCCCGTAAATGGTTGCACGTACTTTCGCCTGTGTTGGCGCAGCCACGATAATGGTACCGACCTTGCCATCTGAATCAAGGGCATAACCATATTTTGCTGTCATCAGTTTCGGATCTAACGCTTTTGCTCCTACAAGTCCTGATTCTTCACCAGCTGTAATGACAAATTCAATCTTGCCATGCGGTACATTTTTCTCTTTTAGGACACGGATCGCTTCAAACATTGCAGCAAGCCCTGTTTTATCGTCAGCACCAAGAATGGTTGTGCCATCTGTCTTGACATAGCCGTCTTCAATGACTGGCTTAACACCATTACCTGGTACAACTGTATCCATATGAGAAGTAAAATAAATCGTATCTGCCTCTTGATTCCCTTCAAGTGTGCAAATAAGATTGCCTGCTCCATGGCCGGTTGTCTCTTTTGAATCATCTTCGACTACATTAAGCCCTAAACCAGTAAATTTCTCTTTTAGGACTTCAACAATTTTTTCTTCATGTTTCGTTTCTGAATCGATTTGAACAAGTTCTAAAAATTCGTCTAATAAGCGTTTCTCATTGATCATGATGATGTTCCTCCTCTTATAGCGGCATGTTTCCATGCTTTTTTAACGGTCTATCTTCTTCCTTACTGCGAAGCAGGTCAAATGAGCGAATGAGCCGCTCTCTCGTTTCATCTGGCATTAAAATATCGTCGATTAATCCTAATTGTGCTGCCTTCATGACACTAGGTTCATTGTCCACCTCACGCAAAGCAGGATGAACAATTTCGTCTGCAAACGATTTTCCCATGACATCAATTTCTGCCTCTGGCCATGCATACACAAAGTCAGCACCTAAGCCCTTACTATTCATCGCAACGTATGCACCGCCAAATGCCTTTCGCAAAATCACAGTGATCTTTGGAACGGTCGCCTCAGCGTACGCATACAGAAGCTTTGCGCCGTGGCGGATAATGCCTGCATGCTCAGCTTTCTCACCTGGCAAAAAACCAGGAACGTCCACAAGGGTTAAAATGGGAATATGAAATGCATCGCAAAATCGAATAAACCGAGCCGCTTTATCAGCAGCATCGAGGTCAAGGCTTCCTGCCAGCACCTTAGGCTGATTGGCTACAAGACCAATGGAAGACCCTTGTAATCTGGCAAAACCTGTGACGATATTTTTGGAGAAACAACGCTGCGTTTCAAAAAATGAGCCGTGGTCGGTGATCGCTGTCACCACTTGTTTGACATCATAAGTACGTGATGGCTCCTTTGGCAAGATGTTCCCAAGATCGCTCGCATCATGCTTTTGCACCTTACGATGAATGACAGGCCGTCGTTTCGTTGGTATGTACGTTAAAAGCGTTCGAACTGCTTTTAACACGTCTTTCTCATCTTTCCCTGTATAGTGCACATTCCCGCTTGTTTGATGCTGAACTGCTGCACCTCCAAGCTTGTCAGGACAGACCGTCTCTCCTGTTGCTTTTTCTATCACTTTCGGTCCAGTTAAAAACATATGAGCTGTTTGCTCCGTCATGAATACAAAATCCGTCAATGCAGGTGAATAAACTGCACCTCCCGCACAGGAGCCTAAAATAACGGATATTTGTGGAATTTGACCAGAGTACAGCACATTCCGTTTAAAAATCTGACCGTATCCCTCTAATGATACCACACCCTCCTGAATTCTCGCACCACCTGAGTCTTTTAGACCGATAACAGGCATTTGATTTTTAGCAGCCAAATCCATTAAAGCCGCTATCTTTTTCGCATGCATGTCCCCTAGTGAACCCCCGTACACGGTCGCATCTTGTGCATATACGCCTACTTGTCTCCCATGAATCAGTCCCGTCCCAGTGACAACGCCATCCCCTAAATGTTCTGAGCGGCAGCCTTTAGCGAATGACTGAATTTCCATAAAGCTTCCTTCATCAAGAAGTTCATGAAGCCGCTGCCGAACAGTCAGCTTTCCTTTGTTTCGGTGAGCCGCTACTCGTTTTTCACCACCGCCACTTAAAGCTTTCTCGCGCCATTCAGTCAAGTCATTGAACGATTCATGCATCTTCCTGTTTCTCTCCTTTCAAAGGCTCACACAATTCAATTAGCACACCTGACGTTTCTTTTGGTGAAATAAACGCAATGCGCTTTCCGTTCGCACCATTTTGTGCGCCCTTTTGAATGAGTTGCATGCCGAGCTCGTCAAGTTGACTGAGATTAGCCTGAATGTCACCTGACTTTAATGCAATATGATGAAGCCCCTCTCCTCTTTTTGTTAAAAAGGTATGTAATGTGCTGTGATCCGACATCGGTTCAATCAATTCAATGTGCAGATTACCTAGGGAAGCAAAAGATACTTTGACCCCTTGATTCGGAAGTACTTCTATGTCTGAAAATTCCCAGTTAAACAGCCTGGAGAACGTACGTGCTGTTTTTTGAATAGAAAAAACGGCAATGGCTATATGATCGATTTGATTCATCCGTTCACTTCCTTTGTACATCACTTGTCGCCTGCGTAAAAACGAGCTAGAATAAAGAAAGGTGCGCTCGTCGCAAAAACATTTGATTATAGGGGTGCGATATGTCTCAGAAATTCATGAAATTTATGGTATTGCTCATGATTAGCTTACTGTTAATTTCTTCACTTTTAGCAGGAGCGGCAGCATTTTTATAAAGTGTTGATAAAAAAGCAGACAAGCAGGTGATTCGTTTTTTAACGAATGGCCTGTTTGTCTTTGGCCAGTTTTTCAAATGCATGGCTTGATGTCGTGATCCATACCTTTGTACCAACTGGAAGCTGATCAAATAGCCGTTCTACATCTTGATTATGAAGACGTACACAGCCTGCCGTAATAAATTTCCCTATCGATGTCTCATCACTTGTTCCATGAATGCCATAGGTTCTCCCGTCGGTTCCTCGCGCATCAAATCCAATCCACCTTCGGCCGAGTGGGTTATTCTTTGCGCCGCCTTCAATATTTTTTCTTCTGTAATAAGGATCTTTCGCTTTGATCATAATTGTAAATTCACCTTCTGGCGTTAAATCAGCTGTTTTGCCAGTAGAAGCCGGGTAGACTTTTTGAATTTTCCCATGATCAATATACGCAAGCTCGTTCGTTTGTTTATTAATAATGACATACGGGTCTCCTGGAAGCGGGTTTTGCCCGAGCGGCCAGATGGGTGAAAGGGACATGGTCAGCACAGTATAAAATAAAAGACGCATAGGCTCCTCCTTTTTCATTAGATTGACCAATGAAGGAGGAACTCATGCGTCTTTATTCTTTCATCCCTTTAAAATAACTTTTCAGCACCAAATATTGTTCCATTTCTCCGAGAAAATGAAAGAGTGCGGCTCTAGCTTCAAATTCTTCACGTGTTTGTGGAAGTGGCAGTGCATCAAACTCTTCTTTCATATCAATCAGGCGTCTTAAGAACTTATGCGCCGTGTTCCCTGGGTGAATATGTTCTCGTAAATCTCTAATATATTCTGCAATGATTTGCCCATGCTCCGTTGTAACAGAAATGGACGTAATTTTCGGAAGCACCCGCTCAATGATTTCAAATTGCTTTTGTCTCATGTTGAAATAATGATAATACAGATTTTCATGTCTTAAGACATGATTTTCAACATCACGGTATGCAAGAGCCTTCGCTTCTTTAATCAATTGATGCGTCTCTGGAATTTCTTTTCCTGTCCAGTCTTGTTTTCCGGTCATTAAATATTGCTCGATTTCTTCAAAGATTTTCGCAAAATTCGCTTCAATTTGTTCACTGTATTGTTTCAGCTTTTTATCAACGCTAGGCATATACAGGTTCATAATGAGTGCGACCCCTACACCAATGGTGATGAGTAAAAGCTCATTCCAGATGAGATGAAGCGTAATGCCTCCAGACATATACAAATGAAGGATAATCACTGAACTTGTGACAATCCCTTCTTTAATCCGAAGCAAGACCGTTGTTGGAATAAAGACGAGCAGCATCAGTCCAATGACGAAAGGATGATACCCAATCAGATCAAAAAATAAATAAGAAAATAAGATGGCAAGACTGCATGCGGCAAAGCGGGCCCCAGATGCGAGGAGTGACCTTTTTTTCGTCACCTGAATACATAGGATCGTAATAATGCCGGCAGCTGAATAGTTTTGCAGACCGAGCATTTGTGCAATGTAAATGGCTAGAGCTGTTCCTAATGCTGTTTTCAGCGTTCGGTAGCCGATTTTAAACATGATGTGATTCACTCTTTTCTGTCTACTTTTGTGAAATGATGAACTTTTTTTACTTTCCCCATTATAATCAAAAAAAGAAGGAGATGTTAAGTCTCCTCCTCGTTTTTTTCATTATAATATTTTTTGTAAGAAATCTTGAGCACGCTGTGAAGACGGAGATTCAAAGAATTCTACAGGATTGGCATCCTCTACAATTTTCCCATCATCCATAAAAATCACACGGTCTGCCACTTCTTTTGCAAAGCCCATTTCATGTGTGACGATCATCAGCGTCATCCCAGATTGAGCGAGCTCTTTCATGACCTCTAATACTTCCTTTACCATTTCTGGATCAAGAGCAGACGTCGGCTCGTCAAAAAGCATGATGTCTGGTGTCATCGCAAGGGCACGTGCAATGGCGACACGCTGCTTTTGACCACCTGACAGCCGGTTCGGATAATCATCTTTTTTCTCTAAAAGTCCGACCTTTTTTAAAAGATCCTCTGCCTGCTTGATGCTGTCTTCCTTCGATTGGTTCTTTACATTCATTGGCGCATACGTAATATTTTCTAGCACTGTTTTGTGCGGGAATAAATGAAAATGCTGAAATACCATACCAATATTCTCGCGCACTTTTAGTGCATTTGTTTTTGGATTGGTAATTTCCGTCCCCTGAATCGTAATCACTCCAGAAGTCGGTTTTTCAAGTAAGTTAATACAGCGAAGAAATGTTGATTTTCCTGAACCAGACGGCCCGATGACAGCTACCACTTCGCCTTCTTTAATCGTGGTATCAATCCCTTTCAACACTTCATTTTTACCGAAAGATTTTGTGAGTTTCTCTATTTTAATCATTTGATTTTAACTTCCTTTCCACCGATTTGCCGACGAAGGTAAGAATAAGCACGATGACATAATAGATGAGACCCGCAAAAATAAGCGGTTCAAGATAGTTATAGGTGACGGCACCTGCTTGATAGGCTCGTCTCATGACATCGCCCAGTCCAATGACTGTGACAATCGCTGATTCTTTTGTCAGTGTAATCGTTTCGTTCACAAGTGCTGGTGAAATATTTTTGAATGCTTGCGGAAGCAATAAGTCCTTCATCATTTTAGCATACGGGATACCTAAAGCAACGGCCGCTTCTTTTTGCCCTTTATCAATGGCATTGATTCCTGCACGAATGATTTCAGATACGTACGCCGCCGACCGAGTTTAGTGAAAAGGCGGCTACAGCTGCCCAGTATTGATCAATTTGAAAGCCGAGCAGCTGAGGAAGACCAAAATAAATAATCAAAAGCTGAAGCACAAGCGGTGTGCCTCGGAAGATTGACGTATAAAAATCGGCTAGCCAGATAAGTGGCTTAAATACACTAATTTTACAGAGCGTTAATAAGATTCCTAAAATAAAACCAAGAAACAGTGATACCACAACAATAGAAAGCGTTACTTTAAGACCTTCTAAAATAAAGGGCATCTGAGGTATGACATCTTTAAAATCCATCATGATATTCTCCTTTTTTTCCATCAGATAAAATCAAAGAATAAACAGGAAAAAAGTTCAACACATGTTGAACTTTTCAGCGCTTTCTACTTGATTTTCATGAATGACGCTGATCCTTTTCCTGACTTACTTTTCATCAGCAAACCATTTTTTAATGAGTTTATCAAGTTCGCCATTATCCTTCATTTCTTTTAAAGATTTATTGAATTTCGCTGTTAAGTCGCTATTTTTTTTGAATGCAATGGCTGAACCTTCGTTTGAGCTATTCAATCCAAATGCTTGGAAATCTTTTTCCTTTTTCAAGTAGCCAGCCGCTACTTTATCTTCAATAATGGCTGCATCAAAACGGCCTGCTTTAATTTCTTGAATGATATCAGAGATTTTATTACGATCTTCAACCGTTAAGTTATATTTCTTTTGCAATCCGTTTGCTTCATCTTGCTGGATAGAACCTAATTGAACGCCAACCGTTTTGTCTTTTAAATCTTTCTCTGCTTTTATACCGCTAGATTTTTTTGATACAACCAAGTTTTCAGCATTGTAGTAAACATCTGAGAAATCAACTTGTTTTTTACGCTTTTCAGTAGGTGTCATGCCTGCAAGCACAATATCAGCTTTATTTGTTTTAAGAGCTGACACGAGGCTTGCAAAGTCCATATCTTGAATTTCTAGCTTGTAGCCGTTCTTTTTCGCTAGAGCTGTAGCAAGGTCGACATCAAAACCGATAATTTTATCACCGTCTTTTGATTCAAATGGCGGATAATCTGCTGAAGTCGCCATAATGAGTGTTTTGTCGTCTCCTGATGCGTTTGAATTATTAGAAGAAGTTCCGCATGCTGCTAATGCAGCTGCAAGACCAGCTGTCATAAGTAATAATAACCACTTTTTCATATGATAATGCCTCCTAGTATTTAAAATCATGAGTAGATTTGAATATTTATTCACTATAATGTATTTTAAACACTTTCTTTTTGATATGCAATAGTATTTTGCTAAAATTATTTTGATTCGTATGTCATGTAAAACAAAAAAACAGACCGATCAAAAGACCGGACTGCCTCTAAATGATTCATTCAAAAGTAACATGTTACACTTCTTCGCAATACTCATCGAAAGCGGCTTGAAGTTTTGACACCACTTCCATCGGTTCATGTCCTTCGATTTCGTGACGTTCGACCATTTTAATGATCTTCCCGTCTTTTAATAGAGCAAATGATGGTGAAGATGGCGGGAAGCCTTCAAAGTATTCACGTGCTCTTGCGGTTGCTTCTTTGTCCTGTCCAGCAAACACTGTGAGCAATTGATCTGGACGCTTATCGTAATGAACAGAATAACCAGCTGCTGGTCTAGCAATACCACCTGCACAGCCGCACACTGAATTCACCATGACAAGTGTCGTTCCTTTTTTCGTCAGCGCTTCATCGACTTCTTCAGCTGTTGTCAGTTCCGTATAACCTGCCTGTTTAATCTCTTCTCGTGCTTGTTTCACAATATCATTCATAAATAAATTAAAATCAATATTCATAACCGTCCACTCCTTCTACGTACCAAACCATTTTAACTACATCATATCAAGGAAAACGCCGGCGGGCAAATGTCTTGTTTCGCCCCCTTCACTTTTTTCAAACGTCGTTTATGACCTGTGGAATTGGGGAAAAGTGATGGTAAAGTGATGAAAGGGAGAACTGCGTGATGGCACAATTCAAAAAAGCGATACTCATTTATAACGGAAATGCTGGACAAAAAAACATGGAAAAAACACTAGGTCAAACAGTGCCTCTTCTTTCTTTACATATTGATGAACTCATCCTTAAGCCTACAAAACAGCCGAATGATGCCTATCATTTCTGCCGCGAGATGGATGAGTCGATTGAATTGTTGATTATACTAGGCGGAGACGGAACCGTCCATGAATGTATGAATGGAATTGGCGGTTTAGAAAAAAGGCCAGCTGTAGCGATTTTACCTGGCGGGACGTGCAATGACTTTTCTAGAACGCTAGGCATCCCGCAGCAGATGCCAAAGGCCGCTCAAATGGTGATAGATGGCACTGAAAAAAAGGTCGATTTAATCAAAGCAGATGATCGATACCTTTTAAATTTTTGGGGGATTGGTCTCATCGCAGATACCTCAAACAATATTAATGATAAAGAAAAAGCTGTCCTCGGAAAAATCAGTTACTTCACGAGCGCTCTTCGAACCCTTCAGCAGACAGAACCTTTCTATGTACGCATTGAAACGGAAGAGGAAAACTGGGAAGAAGAAGCTGTGATTGTCCTTGTCATGAATGGGCACTTTATCGGTACAAATAAAATAGATCTGCCAAATGCTTCAATTGATGATGGAAAAGCCGAAATTTTAATTTGCAGAAATACGAGTTTCTCTGCTTTAAAAGAGATTTTTTCAATGAACCGCGAAGAGCTAGAAGATTTTAAAGGTGACCTGTCTCTTATACAAGCATCCCGCATTCATATTCATACTAAAGAGGAAATGGATGCAGATACAGATGGTGAAGTATACATGACCGCTCCTTCTTCCCTTGAAGTATTAAAACAGCATTTGACCTTTATTGTTCCGGCAGAATAAAGAAAACGCCTGCATCATTTCGATGCGGGCGTTTTTTTGATATAACGTCTGTATAAATATTCAAGTGCATACCCTAGCAGTGTACCTATCAGAAGGGAAATGCCTAATAAACTATTGGCGACTCCTTTAAATCCACCTATCATCAACAAGCAATAGGCGATTTGAATGATTGAAACGATCGATATGATGAGCAGTAAGCGTTCAGGATGATTGCGTGATTTGGAAATATACCGAAGAAAAGCGAACGCAATGGCTGTGATAAACATCAGACCAATCGTAAGAAAAGCAAAGAAATCTAATCCAGACATCTCATCGCTCCTTTCTGATTGATATGGAAATCCCCCTCTCATTGTGAGAAGGGGACATATAAATGAGCTTAATAGACGGACGTCTGCTCGTCAATGCCTTCAAGAATTTGTTTAATTCTTTGCAGGAATCTACCGCATACAAGACCATCGAGTACTCTATGATCTAATGAAAGACAAAGATTCACCATATCTCTTGCGGCAATCATACCATTTACAATCATCGGGCGCTTTACAATAGATTCTACTTGTAAAATGGCTGCTTGCGGATAGTTAATGATCCCCATTGATTGAACCGAACCAAATGATCCTGTGTTGTTCACAGTGAAAGTGCCGCCTTCCATGTCACTTTGCTTCAGTTTGCCTTGTCTGACCTTGGAAGCAAGTTCATGAATTTCTTTGGCGATTCCCTTAATCGTTTTCTCATCCGCATCTTTAATCACTGGGACAAAAAGAGCGTCATCTGTTGCAACAGCAATGGAGACATTGATCGCTTTCTTTTGAACAATTTTATCACCAGCCCACATGCTGTTCATTTCAGGGAATTCCTTTAAGGCCTGAGCCACTGCTTTGACAAAGAACGCAAAGAACGTCAAATTAAAGCCTTCTTTTGCTTTGAATTGATCTTTTAGCTGATTTCTTCTTGTCACAAGGTTTGTCACATCCACTTCCATCATCGTCCAGGCATGTGGAATTTCATGCTTGCTTCTTAGCATGTTTGCGGCAATCGCCTGTCTAATCGGAGTGACCGGCAGTTCAACATCTCCAGGCATTGAAGAGATGGAAGGAGCCGCTTTTGCTTGTGACGGCTTCGCAGGCTCTGGTTGACCCGTACCACCACTCACAGGTGCTGCCGTTTCTTGTGCGCCTCCACTTTCGATAAGCTTCAGCAAATCTTTTCTTGTGATTCTGCCGCCAGCTCCCGTTCCATGAACAGCCGCTAAATCAATTCCGTGCTCATCTGCTAAACGCAGGACTGCCGGAGAGTATCGTTTCTTTTGACTCTGATCCACATTTGTTTGGTCAGGTTCTGGTGCTTCATCTTGCGCAGGCGCCTCTTCTGTTTTCGCACTCTGCTGCGCACTGCCTTCTACTTCAATTTCACAAAACACTTCTCCTACTTGAAGTGTATCACCCTCTGCAGCCGCTAGTTTAGTGATTGTTCCTGTAAAGGATGACGGAACCTCTGCATTTACTTTATCTGTCATGACTTCCGCAATCGGATCGTATTTATTCACATGATCGCCAGGTGAAACGAGCCATTTGCTAATGGTTCCTTCTGTTACACTTTCACCAAGCTGAGGCATTTTCATTTGTTCAGTTGCCACTTTGAAACCCTCCTCTTTCTTAAAACGCCGCTAGTTCTCTCATTTCAGCTTCTACCTTATCCGGATTAACCATGAAGAATTTCTCCATTGTCGGTGCATAAGGCATTGCAGGGATATCAGGTCCTGCTAGACGTTTAATTGGCGCATCTAAATCAAACAAGCAGTGCTCTGAAATGATGGCAGCTACTTCACTCATGATGCTTCCTTCTTTTGTATCTTCTGTTAACAAGAGTACTTTCCCTGTTTTTGATGCCGCTTCAATAATCGCTTCTTGATCAAGCGGGTACACTGTACGTAAATCGAGAATATGAGCAGAAATTCCGTCCTTCGCAAGGCGCTCTGCTGCTTGGAGGGCAAAATGAACACAAAGGCCATATGTAATGACCGTAATGTCATCGCCTTCTCGTTTCACATCCGCTTTTCCAATAGGGAGCGTATAATCCTCTTCAGGCACTTCTCCTTTAATGAGACGGTATGCACGTTTGTGTTCAAAGAACAATACAGGATCTGGATCACGCACTGCGGCTTTTAACAACCCTTTGACATCATAAGGTGTAGAAGGCATCACAATCTTTAAGCCTGGCTGATTGGCAAAAATGGCTTCGACCGATTGTGAATGATAAAGCGCCCCGTGTACGCCGCCCCCGTAAGGAGCACGAATGACCATTGGGCAGCTCCAATCATTATTGGAACGATATCTAATTTTTGCAGCCTCTGAAATGATTTGGTTGATGGCTGGCATAATAAAATCCGCAAATTGCATCTCTGCGATCGGACGCATTCCATACATAGCAGCCCCAATACCTACACCTGCAATCGCTGATTCGGCAAGAGGTGTATCCATGACGCGCGCTTCTCCAAATTGCTCGTAAAGACCCGCTGTTGCTTTAAATACGCCGCCTTTTTTCCCGACATCCTCTCCGAGCACAAACACTTTCGGATCTCGCTCCATTTCTTCTTTCATCGCTAGTGTAATAGCGTCTATATATGACATAACAGGCATTTTTCTTCCCCCTTACTCCGCATACACGTAACGAAGTGCGCTTTCTGCATCGGCATAAGCTGCATTTTCCGCTTCATCAGTGGCTTCGTTTACGATTTGCATGATTTCTTTTGTCATCTCTTCTTTCATTTCAGAAGTCATGACATTTCCTTCGATTAAGTACGTTTCATATTGAATGAGCGGATCTTTCTTTCTTGCTTCGAGCACTTCTTCTTTTTCTCGATAGCTAGAATCATCGTCATCACTTGAATGCGCAGTTAACCGGTAAGAAATGGTTTCGATCAATGTTGGGCCTTCGCCTCTTGCCGCACGGTCTCTCGCTTCTTTGACCGCTGCATACACTTCAAGCGGATCATTTCCATCAACCGTCACACCCGGCATTCCGTACCCTATTGCACGATCTGAAATACGCTCACATGCCACTTGTTTGTCATACGGGACAGAAATCGCATACTTATTGTTTTCACACATGAAAATAACAGGCAGCTTATGCACCGCAGCAAAGTTGGCGCCTTCGTGAAAGTCTCCTTGGTTTGAAGAGCCTTCACCGAACGTGACAAAGCTAACAAAATTCTTTTGCTCTAGACGCCCGGCAAGTGCGATCCCAACCGCATGAGGAACCTGTGTTGTCACAGGTGATGATCCAGTCACAATTCGGTTTGATCTTTGCCCAAAATGACCTGGCATCTGTCTCCCGCCTGAGTTTGGATCGTCTTTTTTCGCAAAACCAGACATCATTAAATCTTTCGCCGTCATCCCGAATGCAAGGACAACCCCCATATCACGGTAATAAGGTAAAACGTAATCCTCTTCCCTATTGAGGGCAAAAGCGGCACCGACTTGCTGCGCTTCCTGTCCTTGACAAGAGATGACGAATGGAATTTTTCCAGAACGGTTTAACAGCCACATCCGTTCATCAATTTTTCTTGCTAAAAGCATGGTTCTATATATGTCAATCGCTTGTTCATCTGATAATCCTAATTCCTGATGACGCATGTTACTCATCATGTTTCCCTCCTTGATTAAAAATGGATCGCCTTTCCGTCAACAGCCAGTGCTGCCTCGCCAATTGCCTCTGACAAGGTTGGGTGCGGGTGGATCGTCTGCCCCACTTCCCACGGAGTTGCATCTAATACTTTGGCTAATCCAGCTTCAGATATCATATCTGTTACATGAGGACCAATCATATGAATCCCTAAGATATCATCTGTCTTTTGGTCAGCAATGATTTTGACAAATCCATCAGACTCTCCAAATACAAGCGCTTTTCCGATGGCCATAAAGGGAAACTTCCCAATCTTGACTTCGTAGCCTTGCTCTTTTGCCGCCTGTTCAGTCAGTCCAACACTAGCGGTTTCTGGGTGAGAGTAAACACATTTAGACACGAGCGTTTCATCAAGCGGCTTTGGATCTTGACCAGCCATATGTTCTACTGCAATCATGCCTTCATGTGATGCGACATGCGCCAGCTGAAGACCGCCAATGACATCACCTATTGCGTAAATATGCGACTCTTTCGTTTGGTAATGCTCATTCACGACAATGCCATGATTTTCTGTCTGGATGTCCGTGTTTTCAAGACCTATGCCTTCCACGTTTGGCACTCGGCCAACTGAAAGAAGCAGTTTCTCTGCTTCAAACGACTGAGTGTCTCCACCTTGTTCCACTTGGATCTTGACCAGATTCTCATGCTTTTCGGCAGTATCTGGCAGAACCTTCGCATTTGTCACTAAGGTGATGCCCTTTTTCGTTAAAAGCTTTTCCATTTCTTTAGAAATATCTTGATCCTCTGTTGGCAAAATGCGATCTGCAAATTCGATCACTGTGACTTTTACGCCAAAATCGTTAAGCATGGAAGCCCATTCGATCCCAATCACGCCTCCGCCGACAATCAGCATGGACTGAGGGAGTTCTTGCAGTTCAAGTGCTTCGTCTGATGTAAGGATGTGTGTTCCATCCGCTTCAAGTCCGGGCAGGACGCGCGGTCTTGATCCAGTCGCAATGATGACCTGCTTAGGAATCAGCATTTCATTTTCATCGCCATTCGCCATTTCTACCGAGATGGTGCCTGGCATTGGCGAAAAGATTGAAGGGCCTAGGATACGGCCTATTCCTTCGTATACATCAATTTTTCCTTGTTTCATTAAGTGTTTGACGCCGCCTGCTAATTTGTCGACAATCTCTGTTTTTCTTTTTTGTACGCTTGCAAATTGTAAGGCAATTCCGCTTGCTTCAACGCCAAAATCAGCGGCACGTTTGACCGTTTGATAGACTTCTGCACTTCTAAGCAGCGCTTTAGATGGGATACAGCCTTTATGAAGACATGTTCCACCGAGCTTTGATTTTTCTACGACTGCTGTTTTCAATCCAAGTTGAGAGGCACGAATGGCCGCTACATAGCCGCCTGTGCCTCCACCAAGAATGACGAGGTCATATTCAGTTGCCATGACTTGTCACTCCTTTCTCCGCCTTTTGATCATTTGGGTATTCTTTTGGTGATTCTTCTTCTTTTAAGATGCGAAGCGCCCCTTCTGCTAAGGATTGCAATTCATTTTCACCTGGGTACACAACAACATCTGAAATCCAGTCAATGTATCCTCTAATGCTTGACGTAATTTGTTTGCTGTAGGCAAGGCCGCCTGTTAACACAATGACGTCTACAGCTCCTTTTAAGACCGCACTAGCCGCACCGATTTCTTTGGCAATTTGATAGCACATCGCTTCATAAATAAGCGCCGCACGCTCATCACCTGCTTCGATCATGCGCTCTACTTTTACTGCATCTGTCGTACCAAGATAGCCTGCAAGACCGCCTTCGCCAATAATGCGTTTGAGCATTTCCTCTTGCGAATATTCACCAGAAAAGCATAAATTAACAAGGTCACCTGTTGGAAGAGTTCCTGCCCGCTCTGGGCTGAAAGGACCCTCGCCATGAAGACCGTTATTCACATCAATGACTTTTCCTTTTTGATGTACACCAATCGTAATTCCGCCGCCCATATGGGTAATGATCATGTTCAAATCTTCGTAACGCTTTCCAAACGAAGCAGCCGTTTTTCTTGCGACTGCTTTTTGATTTAACGCATGAAAAATGCTTTTCCGCTCAATTGTTGGCAGTCCTGAAATACGAGCAATCGGCTGTAGTTCATCTACGACTACGGGATCAACAATAAAAGCTGGGATGTTAAGGCCAAGTGCAATTTCTCGGGCAATAATTCCGCCTAGATTAGAGGCGTGCTGGCCAGCATACCCTTCTTTTAGGTCTTCAACCATTTGCTCATTTACTTCATATGTGCCACCTTCAATCGGGCGAAGCAGACCACCACGTGCGCAAACTGCATCAAACTTTGAGATGTTCATCCCCTGTTCATGCAGTGTTTTCAAAATGGTTTCTTTCCGGAATGAAAATTGATCAATGATATGAGGAAACTGCTTGATTTCCTCATCTGTATGTCTTAATGTCGTTTCAAAAATAGATCGTTCATTATGAAACACACCGATTTTTGTTGAGGTAGAGCCAGGATTAATCGTGAGAATACGCCATTCTTTTGTCAGCAAAAACAAAACCTCCGTTTCAACTCATTCATCCATTTAGCGACGACTTAAAATATGTTGACCATTTTGCAGGAATTGGCTTCTTGATTTGCGCATTCTTTCAATTCGCTCTTCAGCCAATCGGTCAGCCGCTTTATAAGTTGGAATGGCATCACGGTTAGAGATTTCAATCACTCGCTCAATGTTTTGGTAAATGCCTTCTACTTTTTTCATTGCACGATCTGCATTATAGCCATAAAGCTCATCTGCAACATTAATCACACCGCCTGCATTGATCACATAATCAGGTGCATACACAATGCCCATTTCATGAATAAGATCTCCATGATGTGTTTCTCTCAGCTGGTTATTCGCTGCACCTGCAATGACTTTTGCCTTTAATTTAGGAATCGTCACATCGTTAATGGTTGCACCGAGTGCACATGGTGCGTAAATATCACATTCTTGATCATAAATATCATCAGGGTCTACCGCTTTTGCACCGAAGTCTTCTACAGCTCGCTGAACTGAGTCTTTGTTGATATCAGTAACGATAAGCTGTGCGCCTTCTTCATGCAGGTGTTTACATAGGTTGTAAGCCACGTTTCCAACACCTTGAACGGCAATTGTTTTTCCTTCTAATGAATCTGTACCGAATGCTGCTTTTGCAGCTGCTTTCATGCCTTTATATACACCGTAAGCAGTCACTGGAGATGGGTTTCCTGAAGAACCAAATGCAGGAGAGATGCCTGTGACAAAGTCTGTTTCTTCATGGATAAGATCCATATCTTCTACCGTTGTACCGACATCTTCAGCGGTGATATAACGGCCATTTAATCCTTGAATGTAACGGCCAAAAGCACGGAACATTTCTTCATTCTTGTCTTTTCTCGGATCGCCAATGATGACCGTTTTACCGCCGCCAAGGTTAAGCCCTGCCGCCGCATTTTTATAAGTCATACCTCTTGCAAGACGCAAGGCATCTTCGATCGCTGCTTCTTCATTTTCATATGTCCACATTCTTGTTCCGCCGAGTGCTGGCCCAAGTGTTGTATCATGAATGGCAATGATGGCTTTTAAACCAGACTGTTCATCCTGACAAAATACAAGCTGTTCATAATCGTATTGTTCCATATATTTAAAAAGTTCCATTTTCTATTCCTCCTAATACTTTCACTTAATTTGATGTACAGATGGCAAGTGCAATTGAATAGAGCTTGCTTTCAGCTGAATCAGACCGGCTTGTTAAAGCAATCGGTGCTTTCGCTCCTGCCACCACAGCTCCCACTTTTGCATGAGCAAAGTAGATGAGAGATTTATAAAGAATGTTACCTGCTTCAATGGTTGGCACAAGCAAAATATCTGCATGACCAGCCACATCACTCGTAATATTTTTATGAGAAGCTGCCGTTTGAGAAATGGCATTATCTAAAGCAAGCGGCCCATCAATCAGACAGCCAGAAATTTGACCTCTTCGATTCATTTGCGCAAGGCTTGCAGCTGTGAGCGTCGAATCCATCGCTGGGTTTACGACTTCTACCGCTGATAATACCGCCACTTTGGGCATATCATTTCCGACAGCTTGTGCGACTTGAACGGAATTCACCGTAATTTCTTTCAGCATATTTAAATCAGGCGCAATGTTCATCGCAGAGTCCGTTACATAGATAAAACGGTCAAAGCCTGGTACTTCGAAAGCTGCAACATGTGAAAGGACACTCGCTGTCCGAAGCCCATACTCTTTATTTAGGACAGCTTTTAACAGTACGGCTGTCGGGACATGACCCTTCATGAGAATATCTGCATGATTTTCACTTACTGCCTGAACGGCAATTTTGGCAGATTCTTCGGGTGAATCTGAATGAATAATATCTATCCAGTCTTCATTGATCTCATGCTGTTTGACTAGCTCCTTTAGGTTGCGTTTGTTTCCAACCAGCAGGAAGCGAGCGACTTTTCGTTCGATTGCCATTTTGATGGCATGAAGCACTTCTTCGTCTTCTGCATGAGCCACAGCCGCTGTTTTATTCTGCAACTGCGAGGCTTTAATAATCAGATCGTCAAGCTTCATACTTGCCCACCTTTCCTTGTGCTCGGTTCCTCTTTTTATATGCAAGTTCCGTGCCAGCTTGAAATGTGTGAAAAATAAGCCTTTCCGCAAAGAAATTATGCAATTTCTTGCAGGTTACGTGCATGTTACTGCATGCTATCTTTTGCAAGCTGATACTTATCCATTTTATAGTAAAGATTTCGAATGCTGATCCCTAACGTTTTCGCTGTTTTTGTGCGATTGAATTGATGTTTTTCAAGGGTTTGTTTGATCAGCTGCGCTTCAAATGCTTCTACAGCCTCTGAGAGCGTCTCCCCCTCAAATTGACTAACAGCCAGTTCCTGCTGCTCTTTTTCCTCATGCTCGTCTGACTCCATGAAGGCGATATGCGCTTCATCGATCCATTCTTCTTGCGGATTCAAAAAGATCATCGCTCGTCCAAGCACATTTTCAAGCTCTCTCACGTTGCCTGGCCAGCTATATGATCGAAGTCTATGAAGCGCACGATCTGTTAAGCCGCTGACGTTTCGCCCATAGTCTAAATTGATCTTCTGGATGAGGCGTTTACTTAATGATTCAATATCTTCGAGACGCTGTCTGAGCGGTGGGATCGATATCGGGTATCTATTCATTCGATAATATAAATCCTCTCTGAACTTCCCTTCTGCCATCGCCTTTTCAATATTGACATTTGTCGCTGTGATCACACGCACATCGACCGGTATCGCTTTCGTTCCGCCTACCCGAACAATTTCTTTTTCTTGCATGACACGCAGCAATTTCGCTTGTGTACTTGGCGTCATTTCACCGATTTCATCTAAAAAGATGCTGCCTTGATTGGCTTCTTCAAACAGCCCTTTTTTCCCGCCTCGCCTTGCACCAGAAAACGCTCCTTCCTCGTAGCCAAACAGTTCTGACTCTAAAAGAGTTTCTGATAAGGCAGCACAGTTGACACGGACAAAGCGGTTGTACTTGCGATCACTTTCATTGTGAATGGCATGTGCAAACAGCTCTTTCCCAGTACCTGATTCTCCGCGGAGTAAAATGGTTGCCGGCGTTTTTGCACCCAGCTTTGCCTGCTCAAGTGCGACAAGCATTTGTTCACTTTCTCCAATAATGTCTTCAAATGTGTACTTTGCTTCAAGTGTTCGGATGAGCTGTCTTGCTTTATTTAATTCATTCGTCAATGATTGAATTTCGGATACATCGTGAATGACGCCGACACTGCCTTTTAGAATGCCGTCCACAATAACAGGTGCTACATTGACGATGACATCTTTTTTATTTGGACCAACCTTCATTCTGACGCCACGAACAGGTCTTCTTGTTTCAAGCACCTTTAAGTGCATGCTTTCCCCTTCGGAAATATCAGCACCAGCTGGTTTACCTACGACCTCTTTATCCGTTAAACCGGTCATTTTCGTATAAGCACGGTTGATCAAAATACCTTTCCCCTGCTCATCGACAACCGATATGGCTTCATCTGATGATTGAATAATCGCCTCAAGCATCGTTCTTACTTCTTTGAGGTTTGTCACTTCTTCCGCAAGCTCCACCGCATCTGTAATGTCTTTAAAGATGGATAAAGCACCTAACATTCTCCCCGCGTCATCAATAATCGGCAGACGGGTGGTCACAATTTGAATTTGCTGATTCAAAAATTGCTTTTGGTTAAATTCCGGCTCCCTTGACCTTAATATATCGGGAAGTTTCGTGTTCGGAATCACTTCTCGAATGTGACGGCCAATCGCATCCTTTTGCGAACACCCCACCATTTTGGCAGCCGATCGATTAAACAGGACCACTTCTTCATCCATATTAATAAAAATCATGCCATCATTCGTTGCATTAAAAATGCGGTCATGTTTATAGGTTTGTTCCTTCAATATTTGAATAAGCTGTTGTTTCTCTGCCATTAATTCTGACATGACATATGCCATCGAGCTTGGCACAATCACAGCATGCTCTGGTTTTTGTTCAATTAGTTCCTTCAGTACAGCAGAACTGCCTGTGGTTTCAATGATGATATCAATGTCATCTTTTATGTATTCTTTCCAATCCGTCGTCGTCTCAATTCCATTCTTTTTCGCTTCATCCATCCCCGGTGCCTCGAGATCAAGGTCGGCGATCGCAATGATTTGAACCGTATTTGTTTTCAGCAATGTTTCAAGCAGTGCTGATCCACCTTGTCCTGCACCGACAATCAAGACTCTCTGCATCCCGTTACCCCTTTATATGAAAAATTTTGCACACCATATTTTTCCGTTGCAAAAAATTGCACAACACCTATATTACCACGTTTTCCTTTCTTGACAAAATATTTTTTGAATTAGACAATGGAAGTAAATGACGTTTAAGGGGACATTTGATGGGGAGAATACTGGCATTAGTGATTATTTTAATACCTGGAGCCTTTGCAGCACTTGGCATTAAGCTGCTGCGTGACACTGTTTTCGGCATCATCATTGCACCATTTCCATATTTATGGCTGCAAGGAATTGCAGGGTTGTTATTTTTAGGGGGAGGTCTTTATGTTGTTGCAGGATTTATTTTATATAGAGACCGTAAACGAAATAAAGTAACAACTCGTTTTAAGCAAAGGTAATCATGAAAAAGACCCGCTGTTGATAGCAGGTCTTTATTTCATTTCTTCTCTTATTTTGACGGCTCGATCAGGAAAATCAGTAAAGATTCCATCAACACCCAAGGTCAACATATTTTTTATTTGCTTCTCACTGTTTACAGTAAACGGTCTGATCACTTGTTGGTCCGCATGGAGAGCGGATACAACTTCTTTTGTCACCCCAGCACCCTTTATATTCGGATGGTACCCCTTTGCCGGGATTGTTTTTAAATACATCTCCGGCTGATGAATCACATCCATCGTGAGGACCGCCAGTTCAATGTGCGGCATCAGCTTGTGAAAAAGAGCTAAGCTGCCGTGATGAAATGATGAGACAAGCACTCGATCCTCTATTTGAAAGTGCTCAATTTGCTCTTTTACTTTTTCTTCAATCCCTGGATATCGATAAATAGAGTTTTTTAATTCAATGTTGATCATAAAGGATGATCTCTGCGTCACTAACTCTAATACTTCTTCTAAAAGAGGAATGGTGACCGCACCCGTTTCTTCATAGAAAGAATGACTGGCATCTCCTCTTTTTAACTCTTCATATGTATAGTCTTTCACTAACCCTTTCATATTGGTCGTTCGGTTCAGTTTTTCATCGTGAATAACAGCCAGCCTGCCGTCTTTGGTGAGCTGAACATCAAGCTCAATTCCATCCGCTCCAGAATGGAGTGCGTGCTCAAAGGCAATCATCGTGTTCTCTGGATAGTTTCCTTTAAAGCCTCTATGCGCAAAAATTTTCGTCATATGCCACCTCTAAATATGATGATTACCTATATTATGACGTGTCTTTTTTCGTTTTGCCAGTTTGAGCACATAAAAAAACCTCTTCTAATAAGAGAGAAGAGGTTGACAGGTAAATTCGATCACGTAATCGCTCTGATGGCTTGCTCTGTCGTCTCTGCGTCAAGAGCAAAAAGGGAAGAAACAACTGCGACTGCTGTAACGATTGTTACACCTAACAACAACTTTTTCATAAGATAACCTCCACTTTCTTTTGAAGTATTTGCGCATCGAATTTCTTTTCAAGAAAACGAATGGCATTTTGATAATCATTTCGTTCCTTGAAGTATTTCGATATTTGTTCAGACAAATCCTCAAGCTCCACATATAATCTATTTTTTTCTATGTAGTCTAATTTTTCAGAGAATACGTCTGCTGCTCCACTATTTTCGCACATCAAATCCAAAATTTCAAATTTTACTATATATTCATTATTTTGGATATCGCAGCTATATTGAATCCCCTCTTTAATATATTCTTTCGCCTCATGATCTCCTAAATGAACTAAGGCATTTGCGAGAACATATAAAGATTGGATGAAATAATGGCTATTGTCGCGATGAATTTGAATGCTCATCCCTTTTTTGGCGTATTGCGCACTTTTTTCATAATCAGGTTTTGCGTAATAAAGAACCGCTAAATTGTGATAGCACTTCCCAATCAGCACTTCATTGTTAATGCGCTTACTTTTCTCAAGTGCCTCTTGGTACTTTTCCTCAGCTTCATCAAACTGTAGTAAATCAATACAGTTGCTCGCATGTAAGATCAAGCTGTCAATCGCCTGTGCGGTATATTCTTCATGCGCTTTAAATGTATCAATGGCTTTTTTAATATGATTAATGGAAATGAAATTTTGCTTCAGTTCGTAATAAATGGAAGCGACTTTATGATGAAAAGTTCCGACTTCAAGATCTTCATTCACACGTTTTAGCCGCTGCTCAGCAATCTTATAAAAACTAATCGCCTCATCATATTTTTTGACATAGGCAGCATATTGGCCTTTATAAAAGTAAAAATAAAAATTAATAATGTCATCTGCTTTTTCATCCAGCGTTCCGACACTTTTCATAATCTGATTGGCTTTTTCAATATTTCCAAGTAACATTTCATGTCTGCCGTCGACTAGCTGATAATAAAGAAGAACTTCTCGATCCTCATCTGTATTTTTTAGCAAATTCTGAATTTTCTCTTTATAGACAGCAGATTTTTCTAGGTCATTCTGAGAAATGACCCTCGTCCACTTGCTAATTTCGTTCGCAACCTCAGCAGAGTGGATTTTCAGCTTTCCCATAACCTCACCCTCTTCTTTTCATTATTATAGCATAGTAAAAGAATGTGAAAATTATTAAATTCGACAATGGGAATATTCAGTTCAAATGGCACAATCTCTAAGAAGCCAGTGACTTTAAAACGCCAACCAATCGGGTCAATAGAAATAGAACTTTCGATCTCATTTACTTTATTTACTAATTACATAAGACCTTTTCCTCTCATCCTTTTTCTTACGAATGAGCGTTTTCTTCTTCTATAAACCAATTGATTAGCGTAGCTGATTACCACTATTTTATGTCCTATTCATTTCTTTCATGCTTTATTTTTCATTTTATTCTGAAAATAAAGCAGCCCGTTTGTCCAATTTAAACATTAAAGATGATTTTATCAACATAACCATTTTTTAGCAATATTTTACGAAAATAAAAAAACGCCTCATTGAAGAAACGTTTTTTTATGGACGTTGACTTAGCTTGCTCTATGCTCTAAACGCAGACGATCAGCTACCATGGCAATAAATTCGGAATTGGTCGGTTTGGCTTTTGACATGCTGACTGTGTAGCCAAAGAGTGAGGAAATGGAGTCAATATTCCCTCTACTCCAAGCCACTTCAATGGCATGACGAATCGCTCGTTCTACCCTGCTGGCTGTCGTGTTAAATTTCTTTGCAATGTCTGGGTACAATACTTTTGTAATACTGCCGAGTAGTTCAATATCATTGTACACCATCGAAATGGCTTCTCTTAAGTATAAATAGCCTTTAATATGAGCTGGCACGCCAATCTCATGAATAATCGTCGTAATGCTCGCATCTAAGTTCTTACGTTTCGGTTCAGGTTTGCTGCGAAGGACACTGTTTTGGATAGATGAAGATCGGTGGCTGACTTGTGTGCCGTTTCCACTGACTTGACGAATATGACCTACGAGGTTTTCCATATCGAATGGTTTCAAAATGAAATAGGATGCGCCCAAATCGACTGCTTTTTTCGTTACGTCTTCTTGTCCAAAAGCCGTCAGCATAATGACACTTGGCTGTTTGGTCATTTCATTGTTTTCACGGAGGCGTTCCAGTACAGCAAGACCGTCTAAATGAGGCATGATAATATCTAAGAGGAGAACGTCGGGCTCTTTATCTTTAAATAATGTCAGACATTCCTGACCATTATACGCCACGCCAAGTACTTCCATATCTTCCTGTCCCTCAATATACTCTGTCAAAAGGCCAACAAGTTCTCGATTGTCATCAGCTACACACACTTTAATTTTCTCCACGTTCTTTCCTCCCCAATGTCGATTCCTTAGTCTTTTGCATTTCTCTTCTGAGTGTTCAATTCGACAAAACCATGCTATCCCCTTTAAAAAAGTTTAATTTTCCGAATAATAGAGCATTATCTAGCTTTTTCTACGTTTTTCTTAATGAATCGACGATTATTGCAATTTGACAACACACTGTTTTCCATTTTGTCGAAAAATCTCTTTTTCCTTATTTTATAACATGATGGAAGAGAAAGAAAGGGTAGAAAAAAACTGCCGGAAGATTCGCGGCAGTTTTTCATCAGCTTGCTTTTTTGTTTTTTTGATAAAGGTCAATTCCTGCTTCTGACAGCATCCATTCAATGTGTACGCCGTATCCGCTTGTCGGGTCATTGACGAACACGTGAGTGACCGCTCCAATGACTTTGCCATTTTGGATGATCGGACTACCGCTCATTCCTTGAACGATCCCGCCCGTTTTGCTTAATAAGCGTTCATCTGTTACTTTAAGCACCATTCCTTTTGTTGCCGGGAATTTTTGTGGTGTTGTGCTGACGATTTTAATATCAAATTTCTCTACTTTATCATGGTCCACGACCGTTAATATTTCGGCTGGACCTTCTTTTACTTCATTTGATAATGCGACTGGAAGTGGTTTGTCTGCTACATGATTTTCAAGTTTTTCGGTTAACGTACCAAATATACCGAATGGACTGTTACGTGAAATATCACCTATCGTTTTTCTTTCGGAAGAAAACCTGGCCAATTTTTCTCCAGGGTTGCCTCCTGTCCCTTTTTCAATGGATGTGACAGTTGATCTGACAATTTCACCATTGTCGACCACGATTGGTTTTTTTGTATCCATGTCAGAAATCACATGCCCAAGGGCGCCATATTTTTTAGAAGATGGTTCAAAGAAGGTCATCGTCCCGATTCCTGCTGCGGAGTCACGAATATAAAGACCAATTCGATAAGTACCTTCACTTGAATCTTTAGCGGGTGTTAATGTCGTTTGAAAGGTTTTATGGTCTCTTTTTATGAGTAAATGAAGGGTTTCCCCCGTTTTTCCGGCTTTCTGAATAAATGGGGTGAGGTCATTCATCTTCTCCATTTTCTGACCATTGATCTCAATGATCATATCCCCTGATTGAATGCCTGCAGCTTCACCTGGTGATTTTTTGCCGTCTGCTGTTGTGATTTGATGAAAACCGACAACGAGAACTCCGACAGAGTGGAGTTTGACGCCAATGGATTGTCCTCCAGGAATGACTTTTAATTCGGGAAGAACATCGACTTTTGTTTTCTTAATAGGAAATCCTTTAAAATCATAAACAATTTCGGCTTTTCCCGCCTTTTGTCCCGTTACTTCAAGTTGATTCTTTTTCTCTGAAAGACTAAAGGCTGGTGAAGAAGCATTGGCTGACGCTTCAATGGATGTATCAATCGAATGCTTCTCGTGTTCAAATACTGCGACAGTTGTTGGAATGCTGATATATTCCTTCACTATGCTCATAAACCCTGTACTTATTAAAGAAACAAGGAGAATCACACCAATGGCTTTTCTCATCTTTTCGGGCATTCATTTTTCACTCTCCTCGCTCCTTACCCACACCAGAACATTAATGTTTTGGCTACATCTTTACTTTTGCCTTCTTAGCGAGGATTTATAACCGGCACCTTTAGAAAATGATTGGATAAATTGATAAAAGAAAAAGACGATTTCATGCGTATATACGGCGAATATGAGACAATATAAAAAGGCAGCTGTTGTTTCAGCTACCCTGTCGTTTTGACATCATTTGCTTGGTGCAGTAATTCTTTTGCATGCTGTTTTGTGAGCTCAGTGACTTCTACACCAGCAATCATTCGGCCAATTTCACTCACTTTTTCATCATCACTGAGTGGTTTGACGTTCGTCATTGTTCTACCAGCTTTAGCGCGTTTAGAAATAAAAAGATGTGTATCAGCCATAGCTGCGACTTGCGGAAGATGGGTAATACAGAGTACTTGTGAGCCTGCTGCTACTTTATAAATTTTTTCAGCAATGGCTTGTGCGACTCTGCCGCTAACACCCGTATCCACTTCATCAAATATAATGGACGTCACTTCTTGTTTCGCTGAGAAAATACTTTTCACTGCCAGCATGACACGTGAAATTTCTCCTCCAGATGCTACTTTTGACAAAGATTTCATCGGTTCACCCGGATTTGTAGAAATGACAAATTGCGCTTGATCTATGCCATTTTTTCCGAGCTGTACGGGTTTTCCATCTAAAAGCGGGCAGTCCGTACTGCCAAAAGGTGCATATCGAATCGTAAAAGCGGTATCAAAAGAAGACTTCTCCATATATAAATCCTTCAATTCAGCTTGAATATGCTTCGCCAGTTTTTTCGCCCATTTTTTACGGAGCTCTGACACGTTAAGCGCTTCAAGCAATGCATCCCGGCTTATCGCATCAAGTTTGTTTTTAAGTGTCTGCAAATGGCTGTCTCGATTTTGGATTTGGTCTATCTCCTCTTCAATCTTAGCCGCATATTCTAAAATTTCCTCAACGGTTGTGCCGTACTTTCGCTTCAGCTGCTTCATCTCATTTAACCTAGACTCAATAAAATCAAGCCGGGCTGGGTCAAATTCTAATTGATCAAGCACGCTGCGCATTTGAAAAGTAGAATCTTCTAATAAATAATAGGAGTTTGACACTTGCTCAGAGAGCTTTTTCAGATCGTCGTTGATCTCAGAAACTTGATCAAGCTCGCTTGAAGCCATCCCAACCCAATCAAGTCCTCCCTGCTCATTACGCAGAGCATTATACGCGTTTTGAAGCGAGGAAAAGATTTTTTCAAAATTGCTGATTTGATGACGTTCCTCTTGAAGCTTCTCATCTTCCCCAGGCTCTAATTGTGCCGCTTCAATCTCTTCCAGCTGAAATTGCAATAAGTCTAACCGGTGAACCATTTCTTGTTCATTTTCAGACAGCTGTTTGAGTTTTTGCGCCGTCTTCATATATTGATCATACGCTTCTTGATACTGCGAGAGAGCAGGTGCAATTTCTTCTGCTCCAAATTGATCAAGCAAATGCAAATGATTTTCATCCTCCATTAACAGCTGATTATCGTGCTGTCCATGTATATCAAGCAAAAGCCGGCCAACTTCTCTTAAAAGTGAGATGGTGACAAGCTTCCCATTGATGCGGCAAATGCTTTTCCCGCTTTGATTGATATCACGGCGAAGAATCATCATTTCATCAGATGCATCAATTCCTTGCTCCTCGCAAAGGGTAAATACAGGATGATCTGCTGGTACAAGAAAAAGACCTTCCAGCTCTGCTTTTTTTTCGCCATAACGGACAAATTCGGATGATCCTCTTCCCCCTACGAGAAGTGAGACAGCGTCAATCATGATTGATTTTCCGGCACCTGTTTCCCCTGTTAGAACTGTGAGTCCTTTTTCAAACGAAACCGTTAACTCCTCAATGATTGCAAAGTTTTTAATGGTTAGTTCTGCTAACACTCATTTGACACCTCTTTTTGTAAACCTGATCTCTTTATAGAAGCTCTAAAATTTTGGACGAAACGGTATCCGTATCATCTGGCGTGCGGCAAATGATTAAGATGGTATCATCCCCACAAATGGTTCCCATAATTTCTTCCCAATCTAAATTATCCATTAAAGCACCGATGGCTTGAGCGTTCCCAGGCATTGTTTTTAGAACGATTAAATGACTGGCAGCATCCATTTTAATAAATGCGTCCATTAAGGAACGCTTTAATTTTGATAGCGGGTTAAACCGCTGATCTGCAGGAAGGCTGTATTTATATGTTCCATTATTTGTTGGCACTTTGACTAAATGCAGTTCTTTGATATCTCTTGATACGGTCGCCTGTGTGATGTTATATCCATCCGCTTTCAAAATATCGACTAATTCGTCTTGTGTTTCGATTTCTTGACTTGCGATAATTTCTCTAATCTTAATATGTCTTTGACCTTTGTTCATTTTGACCCCCCTAGGCGTTAGAATCTCAGTTTGTCTTTACGTTCTATGTTATATGATGCACACTTCAAAAAACAAGCATTACGTGAGAAACGGTCAATTCTGATCTTTTGACCATGTAAAAAGGAATAATAGCGAGCTATTATTCCGTTCAGCATGTAGACAAACCCTCGCATTCTTTGTCAGTCCTGCGCTCTGGTGCTCACGAATGTCAAATTCGCTCCGCGCCAGTACTCGTCCTTCCTAGGGCTGCAAAGGTTTTCTATCACGCTGAAAAGAAGACAAAGGGCTAAAATCAAGTTCATTTTAGCCCTTTGTCAACAATCTAAAAGGAATAATAGCGAGCTATTATTCCTTTTGTTTCAATAATTCATGTGTCAGCCGGCTCAGGACTGTTTTTCTTTTCTTTCAATACGGCATGGGCTTCTTTGACGACTTTTTCAAGTTCAGATACTGGAAGTGCCGTATTCTCTTCTTGATCGGGATGCAGGACCAAGTGGAGGAGAAATTCGATATTTCCATCTCCGCCTGTAATGGGTGAAAACGAAACATCCTTTACATCATAGCCTTCTTTTGCAGCAAATTGATTCATTTCTTCTAGCACACCAAGATGTACAGAAGGTTCTCGCACAATGCCTTTTTTTCCAACAAGCTCTCTGCCCGCTTCAAACTGCGGCTTTACTAGCGCAATACAGTCGCCGCCTGGGATAAGAATATGCTTTAATGCGGGCAGAATGAGTTTGAGCGAGATAAATGATACATCGATAGATGCAACCTCTGGTAATCCTTCGGTGAAATCTGCCGGAACAGAATGGCGGAAGTTGGTGCGTTCCATGACGATCACCCGATCATCCTGTCGTAATTTCCACGCAAGCTGATTGTAGCCAACATCCACAGCATAGGATTTGACTGCTCCATTTTGGAGTGCGCAATCTGTAAATCCCCCTGTTGATGAGCCGATATCAATTAAAAGCTTTCCTTCAACGGTTAAATCAAATTCTTGAAGTGCCTTTTCGAGCTTTAGCCCACCTCGACTGACATATTTCAGCGGATTCCCCTTCACAGTCAACGGGGTATCACGAGCGATTTTTTCTCCTGGCTTATCCAAACGGTTTTCATTTGAGTAAACGATCCCTGCCATAATGGCGCGTTTTGCTTTCTCTCTCGTTTCCATTAGTCCTTGTTCGACTAATAAAACGTCAAGTCGTTCTTTCTTTGATGTCATGATCCAATTCCTTTTCTTGGTGCTGCGGGAAGCAGGTCACGTAACGTTTCAGCAACCTGTGTTTTCGTCAGTCCAATTTCCTCAAGTAGCGCATCGACACTTCCATGCTCAATAAATTCATCTGGAATGCCCATACGTTCTACTTTTATATGAGACGCTTTTTTGTCGTGAATATATTCTAATACGCTGCTGCCAAATCCACCTTGAAGCACCGCTTCTTCTATTGTTAAAATTGGCAAACCTTCAGACAGTATCTCATTTAACATGCCTTCATCAAGAGGCTTAATGAAACGTGCATTGACAACACGGATTGATTTACCTTCTTTTTGCAGTTCTTCTGCTGCCTGCAGCGCCATTTTAATGGTTGTACCGAATGTTAAAATGACAGCATCTTTCCCGGGACGAAGAACTTCCCAAGAACCAATTGGGATGGTTTTCAGCTGTTCATCCATTTTGACGCCTAGTCCATTTCCACGCGGGAAGCGCATGGCGATTGGACCATCATCATATTGAATGGCTGTGTTGACCATATGTTGTCCTTCATTTTCATCCTTTGGCATCATGAGAACCATATTCGGCATATGACGCATGAAAGCAATGTCAAACACACCTTGATGTGTTTCTCCATCTGCACCGACAAGACCTGCACGGTCAATTCCAATGAACACATTGAGATTTTGACGACAAATATCATGCAGCACTTGATCATAGGCTCTTTGGAGGAATGTTGAATAAATCGCTAAAAATGGCTTCATGTCCTGTGTAGCAAGTCCAGCAGCCATTGTTGCAGCGTGCTGCTCTGCAATTCCAACATCAAACATTCGCTCAGGGAATTCTTTTGCAAACCCTTCAAGCTTTGAGCCAACAGGCATTGCAGGTGTAATTGCGACAATCCGCTCATCTTCCCTTGCCAGCTTTCTGACGGTTTCACTGACGAGACCACTCCATGACGGTGCAGCTGCTGTCGGTTTTACAAAGTCACCTGTGTCGATTTTGTATGGGCCTGTTCCGTGCCATGTGCCGATCTTATCAGATTCGGCCGGCTTATAGCCTTTTCCTTTTTTCGTGATGACATGAAGGAGAACCGGGCCTTTTGTTTTCTTTGCGTACTCAAGATTCTCAAACAAATCTTCATAGGAATGTCCATCTACTGGTCCTAAGTAAGTAAAGCCCATTTCCTCAAAGAACATACCAGAGACAAGCAAATATTTCAGACTGTCCTTGATACGTTCTGCTGTTGCAGCAAGCTTCCCGCCTACTGCTGGGATACGCTTGAATAAGTATTCAAGCTCATCCTTTACCCATTGGTATTTACCAGCTGTACGTAGTCTGCCAAGCATTGTATGGATCGCCCCAACGTTTGGCGCAATACTCATTTCATTGTCGTTTAAGATCACAATCATGTCTTTTTTTTCATCCCCGATATGGTTCAGTGCTTCTAACGCCATACCGCCGGTTAGTGCACCATCGCCGATAATCGGGAGAATGTATTCATCTGTTCCTTTAATGTCACGCGCTGCTGCCATTCCCATTGCACCAGATAATGAGGTTGAACTGTGTCCAGTCTCCCAAACATCATGTTCACTTTCATTTCGTTTAGGGAACCCGCAGAGCCCTTTATATTGACGAAGCGTATCAAACTCGGCTCCTCTTCCAGTTAACAGCTTGTGAACGTAAGACTGATGTCCAACATCCCAAAGAAATTTGTCTTTCGGGCTGTCAAATACTTTGTGAAGTGCAACAGTAAGTTCAACGACACCAAGGTTTGGACCAATGTGCCCACCAGAGTTCGCTAACGACTCAATTAAAAACGTGCGAATGTCCGCACTCAGCTCCTCTAATTCTGCATTTGACATTCCTTTTAGAAACGTTGGATTTTTTATTGATAAAAGATCCAATCAGGATCAACTCGCTTTCAACAAAATTTCTATCTACATATATAATGCCTTATTCCTATGAAAACCAATTCAGGAATAAGAGTTGTCTCATCATGATAAACTGTTTACAGTTTACCACAATTGCTCGAGGACCCTCAAATCTAGGCTGTTTTTAGTGATCTCGTGAGGCAATCAGATCGCATAAATCATGCAGCAAGTTTTGCTCCAACTCAAGATTTGAGACAATTTCTTTCGCACGAGTGATATGTTCATCCAGCTTTTCTTTTGCTCCTGAAAGCGTTAATAAAGAAGGATATGTCGACTTTTCATTTGCTGTATCGGAGCCGATCCGCTTTCCTATTTTCTCTTCGCTGCCTTCAAGATCTAAAATATCATCACGGATTTGAAAAGCAATGCCAATATGATAGCTGAATTCTCTCAGCTTTTCGATCTCATCATCAGGTGCACCTGCCAGTATCGCACCAGCAACCACACTAAAGGTGAGTAGCTTTCCTGTTTTGCGGGCATGAATCGATTCTAATTCAGAAAGAGGGATTTGTTTCTGTTCTGCTTCCATATCATCAAATTGCCCGCCAACCATTCCGAGTGCACCTGCTGATGTAACAAGTTCATCGATGATTCGAAGCTTTTGATCAGCAGGTACATCGTCAGATAATTGCGATGTGATCAGACGGAAGCTTTCAGTGAGCAGCGCATCACCTGCAAGAACAGCTGTTGCCTCGCCGTATACTTTATGGTTGGTCGGCTTTCCTCGGCGCAGGTCATCATCGTCCATACAAGGAAGATCATCATGTATCAACGAATACGTATGAATCATTTCCACTGCACAGCCTACTGGTATACCGTCTTCTTCCCTTTTTCCATACGCATTTAAAAGAGCAAGAACAAGCACAGGACGCAGTCTTTTTCCGCCAGCTTTCAGAGAATAAAGCATAGAAGATTTCAGCTCTTCTGGAATAGACAATTCCTGCACATATGTAAATAAATAATCTTCAATTGCTTGTTTTCGTGTTGTTAAAAATTCGTTTAAGTTACTTGTCACCAGCATCTGCCTCCTTCACAGAAAAAGGAGCCAGTTCACCGTCCTCTTTTAAAATGAAATCCATTTGCTTTTCAACATGCTGTAATTTTTCATGGCAAAGTTTTGAGAGTGTCATACCCTCTTGGAAATAGTGGATGGCTTGTTCAAGCGGTACATCGCCTTCTTCGAGCTTTCCCACAATCTCTTCAAGTCCTTTCATGGCCTCTTCAAATGTCATTTGTTCTTCTTTTTGTTTATTTGATTCTGTCATGATGATTGCCCTCCTTCTCAATAACCTCACAAATCAGACGTCCATCCTTCATTGTAATCGTCAGTTGATCCTTCGTTTCTACTTGATTCACACTTTTAATGAGCTCATCTTCTTTATAGGCTAAACTATAGCCTCTTTCCATGACTTGAAGCGGATTTAATGCATTTAGTTTACCAAGAACCGATTGGAACTGCGAATGAATTGTTTTCATTTGCACATTCATGCTCCGAACGAGCTGTTCTGTTTCATTGGCGTGACGTTTTTTCGCCTGAAGCAGCTGCTCTTTTGGATGAAGCGGCTTCAGTCTATATGTTTGGCGGTCAAGTTGACTGCGTTTTTGTTCCATTTGTCTTGTCAGCTGTTTTTGAAAACGATCAAATACCATATCGAATTGCTGCTCTTTTTGCTCTTGTAATCGTTTTGGAAAACGGAAAGCATAGGAGGATTGAAGTGCCACAAGACGGTCTTTTGCTTGTGACGTTCGATTTTTTACCGCTCTTGTTAACCGAATGTCGATTGATTTGATTCGTTCGATTAAGTCGGCAGTGCTTGGAACAGCTAGTTCTGCTGCTCCTGTTGGTGTGGGTGCTCTCATGTCTGCAGTGAAATCACTAATGGTAAAGTCTGTTTCGTGCCCAACCGCAGAAATGATTGGAATGTCTGATGCGAAGATCGCTCTTGCGACTGCTTCTTCATTAAAGGCCCAAAGTTCTTCAATCGATCCTCCGCCTCTCCCGACAATCAAGACATCACAAAGCTGTTTTTCATTGGCTTCTTTAATCCGTTCCACAATCGAACGCGGAGCATTTTCTCCTTGGACTAATGCCGGAAGCACAATGATCTTGGCCTGCTGATAGCGCCGATTGATCGTGGTAATGACATCTCGAACAGCTGCTCCTGTTGGGGATGTAATAACACCAACAACCTCTGGAAATTCAGGAATTGTTTTTTTATAGCGCTCATCAAATAAGCCTTCACTTGCTAGTTTCTTCTTCAGCTCTTCATAGGCAAGATGAAGAGCACCAACACCATCAGGCTGCATTTCTTTTGCATATAATTGATAGCTTCCGCTCGGTTCGTAGACTTGAATTCCGCCTCGTACGAACACTTTCATCCCGCTCTTTGGTGAAAAAGGCAGCTTGGACGCGGAGCGCTGGAACATGACGGCTTGCATACGTGCATTTTCGTCCTTTAAGGTGAAATAAACATGCCCTCTTGAATGAATCTTCACATTTGATAACTCACCTTTGATCCAAATATCTTCTAAATGAGGGTCAACATCAAATTTTCTTTTTATGTATTTTGTAAGGGCTGTGACCGTCACAAAGGCTTTTTCACTCATGACGTATTCCTCCTCTTCAAAAACGCACATTCATCCACCGGCAGCACGCAGGTGGATGAATGGATCAAGCTTATGATAATGTACGTTTTGCTGATTTAACCGTATTGTGTGCAAGCATCGTAATTGTCATTGGACCCACTCCGCCAGGGACTGGTGTGATGTATGAAGCTTTTTCTTTTGCTGCTTCAAAGTCAACGTCCCCTACAAGTTTCCCTGTTTCTAGACGATTGACTCCTACATCAATGACAATAGCGCCTTCTTTAATTTGGTCAGCTTTAATAAAGTTTGCTCGACCGACGGCAACAACTAAAATGTCCGCTTTTAACGTATGTTCTGAAATGTTCGCCGTTCTTGAATGACAGTAGGTGACGGTTGCATTTTCGTTTAGTAGCAATTGTCCAACTGGTTTGCCGACGATATTGCTTCGTCCTACAACGACCACTTCTTTGCCAGAGAGATCCACACCTGTTTTGTTCAATAATTCAACAATACCTGCTGGTGTGCAAGGGAGGAATGTGTCTTCCCCAAGTAGCATTTTCCCGATATTTAGCGGATGAAAACCATCTACGTCTTTCTCTGGTGAAATTCGTTCAATGACGGCTTTTTCAGAAATATGTTTTGGCAGTGGAAGCTGAACAAGAATTCCGTGGAATTGATCATTTGCATTGTACTGATCAATCATCTTTAGCAATTCCTCTTCTGTTAAAGAAGCATCTAAATGATCAAGCTGGAAATGCATGCCCATGGCTTCTGCTGCTTTTTTCTTCCCGCGTACGTAAGAAAGTGAAGCCGGATCATCACCGATTAGAATAACGGCAAGACCAGGTGTGACTCCTTTTTGTTTTAGCTCTTCTACTTCTTTTGCTAATTGTTCACGCTTTTCTTTTGCTGTTTCTTTCCCATCGATGATTGTTGCTGTCATGTCGAATCCTCCTATTACTGCTTTAGGTCGTTTTTAATGTTTGAAAGTACACCATTTACAAATTTCGGCGCCTTATCGTCACCGAACAATTTAGCAAGTTCAATGGCTTCATTCATTGAAACACTCACCGGGATATCTTCTTGATATACCATTTCGTACACAGACAGCCTTAAAATGGCTCTGTCTACGTTCGCAATACGATCAAGTTTCCAATTCACAAGATGCTGTGAAATCATGTCATCGAGCTTGTCCTTTTGTTCGAGCACACCGAAAACCAGTTCCTCGAAAAAAGGATCTGATTCTTGTTCATCCAGCGCATGTGTAATGGCCTCTTTCGGATCAATATTGCTGACATCAATTTGAAATAATGTTTGTAGCGCCTTTTCTCTTGCAGTTCTTCTTTTCATTATTTACTCCTTTAACCACTTTATCCGCTTGTCGTTAAGCCATACAGAGATCATAACATATTTTGACCGCAGTCGCACCAAGATCCATGCGTGACGTAATCATCATGTGGAATTTTCCCAAAAATGGGCTTTAAAAAACCAAAGAGGCAATGCCTCCTTGGTTTCACTTCAACCCTTTTTACATTTCTTGATCAACTTCGGCTTCAGCTGTTTTTGTATCAAATTGAATGCCGACGACATGAATGTTGATTTCATTAATTGTTAAGGCCGTCATGTTTAAAAGGGTTTGACGGATATTTTCTTGAACAGCAGTGGATACCTTTGGAATGGATAGGCCAAATTCAACCACACAATACACATCAATTGTGATGCCTTCATCAGAGACATCTACTTTCACACCTTTACGGTGATTTTTCTTCCCAAAGCGTTCTGCCACATCAGCAGCGAAGTTGCCGCGCATTTCCGCAATTCCTTCGACCTCTGATGCAGCGATCCCAGCAATGACTTCAATCACTTCTGGCGCAATTTGCACTTTTCCCAATTGATCTTCATCAAGGTTCATTTCAAGCAAATTGTTTTCTGACACGATCATTCACCTCCGAAAGCTGTTATTATTTCATAATTTGATATGTTTCTAAAAACTTCGTATTAAAATTACCGCTCACAAATGTTTCGTGCTCTAGTAATCTGAGGTGGAATGGAATCGTTGTGTAGACTCCTTCAATGACGAATTCTTGAAGCGCACGTTTCATTCTTGCAATTGCTTCTTCTCTCGTTTTACCATATGTGATCACTTTCGCAATCATACTATCGTAATATGGCGGAATCACATAACCAGGATAAGCGGCAGAATCAACACGTACTCCTAAACCGCCTGGCGGAAGGTACATTTTAATTTCACCAGCAGAAGGCATGAAATTTTTCTCAGGGTTCTCTGCATTAATACGACATTCAATCGCCCAGCCTTCGTATACGACATCCTCTTGCGTAAGGGAAAGCTTTTCACCTGAAGCTACTTTGATCTGTTCTTTGATCAAATCAACACCAGTGACCATTTCCGTTACAGGATGCTCTACTTGGATACGTGTATTCATTTCCATGAAGTAAAACTTCTCTTCATTATAATCGTAAATGAATTCAACCGTTCCGGCACCTGTGTATTCAACAGCTTCGGCTGCTTTTACGGCAGCTTCACCCATTTGCTCACGAATATCTGCATTTAGTGCAGGTGATGGCGTTTCTTCCAGAAGCTTTTGCATTCTTCTTTGGATAGAACAATCACGTTCACCTAAGTGAATAGTATTTCCATGTTGATCAGCAAGGACTTGAATTTCAACGTGTCTAAAGTCTTCAATGAATTTCTCCAAATAGACACCTGGGTTCCCGAAGTTTTGAGCTGCTTCCTGCTGCGTGATGGTGACACCGTTAATGAGCTCTTCTTCTGTGCGAGCCACACGGATACCTTTACCACCGCCGCCTGCAGTTGCTTTAATAATGACAGGATACCCAATACCAGCTGCTGTTGAAACAGCATCATCAAGATCTTTTACAATTCCTTGAGAACCAGGGACAATTGGAACACCAGCTTGCTTCATTGTTTCTCTTGCCACATCTTTCGTTCCCATTTTGGAAATTGCTGACGCAGTTGGTCCAACAAAGATGACATTACATTCCTCGCAAAGCTCTGCAAAGTCTGCATTTTCAGCAAGGAAACCATATCCTGGATGAATGGCATCTGTACCTGTTAGTTTTGCCACACTGACAATATTTGTCACATTTAAATAACTATCTTTTGAAGCAGTCGGTCCGATGCAATATGCTTCATCAGCCATTTGAACATGCAGCGCATCACGATCCGCTTCAGAAAATACCGCAACTGTTTCAATTCCAAGCTCTTTACAAGCACGGATGATTCTAACTGCGATTTCTCCTCTGTTTGCAATTAATAGCTTTTTAATCATGATCGTACTCCTTACTCTGCTTTCACTAGAAAGAGGGGTTGTCCGAATTCTACAAGCTGACCGTTTTCAGCTAATACTTCGACGATTTCGCCTTTTACTTCTGCTTCGATTTCATTAAACAGTTTCATCGCTTCAACGATACATACAACTGAGTTTTCCTTCACTTTAGAACCTGTTGTCACATATGGATCTGCTTCTGGTGAAGAAGAAGCGTAAAATGTGCCAACCATTGGGGATGTGATTTTATGCAGGTTTTCAGACGCGGCTTTCTCTTGTGCAGGGGCTTCGGTCTGAGCTGGAGCTTGTGCTTTAGGAGCTTGTTGAGCTGGAGCTGCTTGGACAGGAGCCACTGGTGCTTGTGCCGCAACTTGCTGAACGACTTCTTTATTTTTCTTTAACTTGATTTTTGCACCTTCATTTTCGTACGTAAATTCATCAATTGTTGATTCGTCAATTAATTTAATTAGTTCATGAATCTCTTCAATTTTTAACATGGATTTGCACCCCTATGTATGGATTTATCTTTTTTTATAGGCTAGTACTAAAAGTACATACTATAACCATCTTACAGGAGGATTTCGTTGAATTCAACTATTAATGTGATGAGACACCTCGCGCAAGCACCTGAAAAAGGGCGTCAACCCGCATGAAAAAACGCCCTTTTCAGAAAAGGGCGCTTGTGCATTTTTTATTGATTCGATGGCTCAAAAGTGACGGCTACGTTATCAAGCCCTCTCATTTCTTTTGTGACCAAATCAATAATATCTGCTGCTTGGGACTTTGATTTTTTATCAGAACGAACCGTGATGTTCACTTTATCTCCTTCTGCACTGACGAGCGCATCTTTATATCCTTTTGTTTTGATTAATGTCTCCAACTGACGCTCTGTTCCTTCTGCCTCACTAAGCGCTGTCATTTGATCATAAGCTTCACTTTTCTCTTGCGCTGTTGCATCATCGCTAGACACGATTTCGTTATACTCTTCACGCTGCTTGCTGCGCTTATCTTCCAGTTCAAGTCTGTAGGTTGTGAAAAGTTCATCGTCAGTCTGCTCTGAAACAGCCTTTCCTTCTTCTCCACTTGTTTCAACATCTTCTTGTTTCGCATTGGTTTCTTTGTCAGTTGATTTCTCTTCTGCGTTCTTTTCGGTTCCTTTGTCAGTCCCTTTTTCTGGCTCAGCCTTTTTCTCTTCCATTCCTTTTGATTTTGTATCCTCTACTGTCACAGCATTCTCACCTTGTGGAGACATGATATAGTACACACTTAATACGACAACTAAACTTAGCATCGTTAATAGCCAAACCGTTTGTTTTTTTAACATCATTCCGAATCCTCCTTAATTTTTTTAGGGGCAACAGCCACTCTATGGCTCGGTACATCAAGCACTCGTGTAACCGCTTCAATGATGGTTTTCTTTATTTGAACGTTGTCTACTCCTTGAGCAACAACGAGGACACCTCGAATGTCTGGCTTTTTCGTTTGGACAACAACAGGTGTTTCTTCATTGCCATTTTTAATAATGACAATCTCTTCTTCTTTTGTTTGATCCGTGACACTGCGCACGCCGCCTTCTTTGTCTGTTTCCTCGGTCGTAGTGCTTTTATTGGATTTGTTTTTTTCAAACACTTTTAAAGAAGTTGCGTCTACATTTACCACAATGGATACATCCTCAACACCAATGATCGTTTCTAAAATCTCTTTCAGCTGATTTTCGTATTCTTGTTCAACATCCTCTATCGAGTTGTTTGACTTACCTGAAGAGGATGGTTTGAACACCGCCTGCTCTTCTGAGGATGTTTTTTTAGACGCAGGAACAGCAGCCTCTTGTTTGCTTGATGGCGGTGACAGAATCTGACTGACTAACATGAATGACACGCCGATAATGAAGACAAGCAGTAAGTAATGGTGCTTCGTTAATTTTGGTTTCCCTTCACCTTTTTCAGGTGCTTGGAACATTGATTTCAGTTTTTGTCTCCAGTCTTTGTTATTCATGATCTGCTGCGTCACCTCCCTCAATGTTCAGCGCAATGTGTTCAGGCCGTGTATTCCATACATCTGCAAGCGTCTCTTTCACCCTCGCCATCTCTTTTGCTGACGCCCCGGCGCTTTCCTCCTTTTGCCTGGAGAGATCAATGTCGACCTTTGCCACCGTTTCTACAGAATCACCTGTGAGCGGGACAAGGACTGCTTTGATGCGAAATTGATCTGCCTCCATATTCTGATCAAGGTGCTCCTCATCTGCCAACACTTCTACGTGTTTCATTTCATAGCTCTCCTTCTCCAGTGGCTCCTTTGCGCTTTTTTCTAGTTGGACAGCCATTTGCTTTAAAATATATGCACGCTGTGAAGCTTGTATTTCTTTTTTTTCTAAATTCATCTGATTTTTTATTTCTTCTGATTGCGCTTGGTCCTTCCCTTTCATGATTTCTGAGAAAATTTGGTCTGGATCTGCCCGGAATAACGCAAAGATCGGATTGAGCATCACGACAATTAACAGTAAGCTGACGACCATTTTTGCATACTTCTGCATGCTTGAATTGGGAAGCAAAAGATCAATCACAATCGCAAATAAAATAAATAGAATAATACTTGTGATCCATTCTGTGAGAAAACTCAAATGGTGTCCCCTCCTTACTTCATCATCATGGTGAGGTTGCCAGCTGTGATGATAACGGTAATGCTTAAAAAGAACATAAGCGATACAACAGCTAATGCAGCAAATATATAAAGAACACTTTTTGAAATGACATCAAGGCAGCTTATAATCGGCCCGCCTCCTAAAGGCTGAAGAATCGCAGCGGCCAGTTTATAAATGAGAGCGAGCGACAGCACTTTAATTGCTGGGAAAGCCGCAATTGAAATCAAAATGGCGACGCCTACAAGACCAACCGTATTTTTCAGCAGCACAGAGGCGCTGATAACGGTATCTGTCGCATCAGTAAACATTCTGCCAAGGACAGGGATGAAATTTCCGGTAATAAACTTGGCTGTGCGAAGAGCGATTCCATCAGTGATAGCAGCAGATGCCCCCTGTACAGAAATGACGCCGAGGAATACAGTTAAAAAAACAGCGAGCCCGCCAATGGCGACATTTCTTAACAGCTGGGCAAGCTGGGTCACTTTGTATTGTTCGGTCAATGTACTGACGATGCTCAAGATCGCTGATAAAAAAATAAGCGGAAGAACGACATATTGAATAAAAACACCGCTCGTGTTCATTAAAAACAAAATCACAGGATGAAAGAATCCGGCTGAGACAAGCCCGCCTGATGAGGCAATAAGTGCTAATAAAAGAGGAATAAGAGCAAGAATAAAACTAGTCATCGTTTGAATGGCTTCTGTTGCATAAGAGATCGCAACATGAAAACTGTTTAATGCAATAATGATAAGCACCATATAAACAAGAGCGTATGCAACTTTACTAACAGTGCTTTGTTCAAACGCATTTTGCAAAAGCTGCAAAAGCGAACAAAAGATGGTGAGTAATATAAGTGTGCCTAAGAGCTTTCCATTGGCAATCAGCTCATGAAACAGATAATGAACAAAAGCCTTCAGCCACGTTTGGGGAGACAGCTCTTTATCGCCATCGATCATTTCCTTCACTGTACCTTTTTGGCTTTCAGGCAGAAAGCCGCCATACTCATCCAATATCGTTTCCCAAAAGTCACTGATAGAATGAAGCTCTAAGGCATCAGCCTGTCCACCCGCAACTTCTTCTGCGACCGGTTCTTCACTTGATAAAGGCACACTTTCTTCTGCACCTGCATACGGAACGATCATCCAAAAGAACATCATAAACCCTAGCACAGCTGTCACCCGTTTCATCATCATCACCTCTTTTCCATCAAGTCATAGACGGGATCATACCTAGGATCGTCTCAATGATGACCGTTAAAATCGGTACCGCCATGACCAAAATAAGAATTTTGCCGCCAAGCTCTATTTTTGAAGCGATGGCGCCTTGTCCAGCATCCTTTGTGAGCTGGGCACCAAATTCTGCAATATAGGCAATGCCAATGATTTTCAAAATGGTTTCAACGTATTTCATATTGACGCCTGCACTTGCTGCAATTTTTTCAATCATGGAGATAATGGCATAGATTTGATCGATTAAATAAAGGAAAATGACACACCCAGTAAACACAACAAGCATAAAGGCGAAGGTTGGCTTTTGTTCTTTGACGATTAATGCTAGAAAAGTAGCGATTAAACCAAGTCCAACAATTTGAATGATTTCGATTTGTAAGCCCTCCCCTATCCTTGAAATAGAAATACGGCTTTAATCTTCTTAAACAAATCATCCACAATGGTAGCAACCATAAATAAAATGTAGATAAATCCAAGCAGTGTCACCCACTGTGCGTACTCTTTTTTCCCCATTTGATCTAAAATCGTATGGAGAAAAGCCACGACGATACCCACTCCCGCAATTTGGAAAATGACGTTTACATCAACGCCCATGCTCTCGACTCCCTTCTTCTCACATCAATAACAGAATCAGTAGTAACCCACTTAGAAAACCAAGACTTCTCACCATTTTTTCATTTTTCGCTTGGGCAACTTCAGCTTCTTTTTCCTCTGATTCCAAATGGCCTAAAGCTAGCTTGATATATTTTTGCTGAGCCGTCACATCATGCTGACCAAGGGTTTCTCCAAAGTGCTTCAGCGCCTCATATTCGCCTTTTTTTAATACGGTTTTTTTCCATACATCCTCTAGACTTTCATTCCATGCATGCCTCGCAGAAAAAGTTCCGACGTTGAGTTTTTCTGCAAATTGTTCAAATAGCCGATTCACAGGCGGTCCTACTTGGGACGCAATTTGGTCAGCGGCTCTAGCTAAAGGAGTTTGACCATACATAATTTCAGCTTCAAGAGATTGGAGTGCAAATCGGAGCTGGCGGATTTGCTTTGGCCGATCACTGTACCGCTTCGCAAACTCGAATCCTCCCCATGTCGTAGCCGCAACAATGAAAATAGCACCAATAAGCTTTAACATACGTCCACTCCCCGCCTCCGCTTCAGCTCTTGTCCCTCTTGGTCAAATATCCGTCCGATCGTGCCAGGCCCTTTTTCTCTATTTAATTCCACATATCGCTCAAACACACGAAGCTGCCATAACGGTTCAAATGATGGCCGTTTAGATAAGTCTTCAAGTGAATACCCATGAGCTGAGACGATAATGGTGACTCCAGCATGGATTGCTTCTAACAGTGCCTGTACATCTTCACTTTTTCCGATTTCATCGACAATGATGACTTCCGGGCTCATGGATCTGATCATCATCATTAATCCTTCAGCCTTTGGGCACGCATCAAGTACATCAATCCGGTGCCCAAAAGAATGCTGCGGCACTCCTCTTATACAACCTGCGATTTCAGATCGTTCATCTACAATCCCTGTTTTTCTAGGAGAAATGGCTGTTGTTCCTGTACTGACAAGACGTGCTAGATCACGCAGCAATGTCGTTTTCCCGGTTTGCGGCGGACCTATAATCAGTGTGTTACACCAATGTTTTTCATATAAATAAGGGAGAAACGGCAGAGCAATTCCGATCTTCTCTTTTGCGATGCGAATATTAAATGAAGAAATATCTCTTAAGCCTTTGACGAATCCATTTTCGACGATGACCTTTCCAGCAAGCCCAACCCGATGTCCGCCAGATATGGTGATATAGCCCTGTTTTAACTCTTCCTCAAGTGTGTACATGCTGTAATTACTGAGCCTGCCTAATAGCTGAGCCGCATCTTCACCTGTTGTATAATAGGAAAGAAAGCGGGGTTTTCCTCCTTGCATCAGCTCAATCGGGCGATCGGTGCGAATGCGGATTTCTTCTATTTGCGCCCACTCTGCTTCTTTTAACATGCTGAGTTCTTGTCCAATTGAGTGCGGGAGAATATCCAACAAACTCCGCAACGAATTCCCCTCCTTTTTTTCTTCTCTAAAATGTATGATGCATGCCGTTAATTATGCCAAGCCATTTCACTTATAAATTCCAACAAGAATAAATACGACACCAATGAAAATAAACACAAGCTTCGCATAGGATAACTGCCCTGCAATTTGGTAGATTCCAATCGTCATCGTGATAATAAAAATGAGCGGCCCGATGATCGCTAATATACTATTGATGACAACCGCTTTACGCACATCATTTGTCACTAAAATGAGGATGGCGGCCGTCAGTTCAATCGCGGCAGACAAAAACCTCATCCCTGCCATGGCAGCGACTGATGGGTGTATACCCGGGAGAAATTGTTTCATATAGAACCTCCAGCTTTTTTTACACTATATGCTTCACTAGCTAGAAGTAGTCTTGTTTTTCAAAAGGAAGAGAGATGGATGAGAGAATAGAGTAGGGGTGTCATAACGAGGCGTCCTATTTTTCAAATAAAAAAAGACTGTAAACACGAGGTTTACAGTCTCAGATAGTTGTCAAAGGGCTAAAATGAACTTGATTTTAGCCCTTTGTCTTCTTTTCAGCGTGATAGAAAACCTTTGGAGTCTAGGAAGAACGAGCACTGGCGCGGAGCGAATTTGACATTCGTGAGCACCAGCGCGCAGGACTGACAAAGAATGCGAGGGTTTGCCTACACGCTGAGACTGTAAACACGAGGTTTACAGTCTCTCTCCGTTCATTACGCTCTTGAAACGTATGAACCGTCAGATGTATTGATCACTAGTTTATCACCTTGGTTCACAAAGAAAGGAACGTTCACGATTAAACCAGTTTCTGTTTTTGCAGGTTTTGATCCACCTGATGTTGTATCACCTTTAATACCAGGCTCTGTTTCTACTACTTCTAGTTCTACAGTGTTTGGAAGTTCTACTCCAAGTGTTTCATCACCGTACATGACGATTTGAACCGACATATTTTCAAGCAAATATTTCAGCTCATCTTTGATTTGCGTTTCGCTTAGTTCAAGTTGTTCGTATGAACTTGTATCCATGAATACATGCTGATCGCCATTTGCATATAAATATTGCATTGTTTTTGTTTCAATTTGAGCTTTCGCTACTTTTTCACCTGCACGGAACGTTTTCTCTTGAATCGCACCTGTACGCAGGTTACGCAGTTTCGAACGGACAAACGCTGCGCCTTTTCCTGGTTTTACGTGTTGGAAATCCACTACACGCCAAATACCGCCGTCCACTTCAATTGTCAGGCCTGTACGAAAATCGTTTACTGAAATCATTTTGTCATCCTCCTACATTTCACCATCATAATATGATAAGTTCTTTCGGTGAGTGGGTCAATCGTTTATTGCCGTCAGCTGTCAGGACAATATCATCCTCAATTCTCACGCCGCCGACATCCGGCAAGTAAATGCCTGGTTCAACTGTCACAACCATTCCCTCTTCTAACACGACATCTGAGCGTGAGGAAAGGCCAGGTGCTTCATGTACTTCCATACCAAGCCCATGTCCAGTCGAATGCCCGAAGTATTGACCGTAGCCATACTTTTCAATGATGTCTCGTGTGATGCGATCAGCTTCTTTTCCTGTTAAGCCTGGCTTGATTTTATCCACACCAGCGTTTTCTGCTTCTAATACGATATGATAAATTTCCTTTAATTTGTCGCTTGGTGTTCCTACAGCAATGGTTCTTGTCATGTCTGAACAATAGCCTTTATAATAGGCACCGAAATCCAGTGTCACCAAGTCGCCAGATTCAATCACCTTTTCGCTCGCTCTCCCGTGTGGCAGGCTTGAACGAACGCCAGAGGCAACAATCATATCGAATGAAGATCCTTCTGCCCCTTCTTTTCTCATGAAAAATTCAAGCTCGTTCATGACCGCAATTTCTGTCAGGCCCGGCTTGATGTACGTGAGAATATGATCAAAGGCATGATCTGCAATCTTCGCAGCTTCCTCTAATATCTTAATCTCTTCATTAGACTTAATCAAGCGCAACTTTTCAACTGATTCTGAGACTGGAACAAGCTCGATACCGCTTGCTTTCCCCGAGTACTGCTGGTAGGTGGCAAATGTCATATGGTTTTGTTCAAAACCAAGACGTTTCACCCCAAATTCGTTTGCCGTTTGGACAGCAGTTTCCACAATGTTTCCTTTATGTTCAATGATGTCATAGCCCTTTACTTGATCCTTTGCTTGCTCCGTGTAACGAAAATCCGTAATAAAGGCGGCACGATCCTTTGAAACGATGGCAAGACCGGCTGATCCAGTAAAACTCGTCATATAATGTAAATTAAAGCTGCTCGTAATCACTAAACCATCTATGTCTAATTCGGCTAAAAGTTTTCTTAGTTTTTCAAGTTTCATGATACTGCTCCCCCTTCACTGACTAAATAACGAATCGCCAATTTATATCCTTCTAAACCAAGTCCAACGATTTGACCTTGGCATACTGGAGCAAGAACCGAATGATGGCGGAATTCCTCTCTTTTATGAACATTTGTGATATGTACTTCGATGACAGGTAACGTAATACTTGCAATGGCATCTCTCAGTGCATAGCTATAGTGGGTAAAAGCACCCGGGTTAAACACGACGCCATCGTACTGATCTTCTGCTTCATGGAGCGCATCGACCAAATCTCCCTCGTGATTCGATTGAAAGAACGTCAATTGAATATTTGCTCTTTCTGCAAACTGAAACAAATCCGTTTCTAAATCTGTTAATGTTTTACTTCCATAAACTCCTGGCTCTCTCTTGCCGAGCCTATTTAAGTTGGGCCCATTCAGCACTAGAAAATGAGGCATATGACCACTCCTTCACCCTAATTCACTCTATATCGATGTCTGTTTCTTTTTCCTTAGAAACCTTTCGTTTCCAAAAATAATTTTATCATATGAATGGTGGATTTACACTTTATTCTGTCTTTTTCCCGAGTGCCCTTGCAAGCTTCTGACTCGTTAATTCATTGTATTCAAATGAAATACTGTATCCGACAAACATGCCATATAAAATATATAGGCAAAATGTCGTCACAATGGTGCTTTGCTGCAAATCTTGCACTTGCTTCACATCGGGGAATATAGGATTAAATACATAAAAAACAAGTAGCCACAAAACCCCTCCATAAATCAGTCCCATCCAAAAACCTTTGATCCGTTTGAGCAGACCATAATAAATAAAGGCTGCCCCAATAGATAAAATCCCTAAAAGAACAATACTCATAAATGTACCAAGTCCGCCTTTTTTCCATTCACCAAGCACAAATGGCTGCAACAGCATATTTGGACTCACCTCTGAAAAATGAAACATATGGGTCAGAAATCCGATAAAGCCCCAAAAAACTCCGCCAACAAAACCTGTAGCTGCTGCCCTTGCCACCATTGAAGACGTTTGTACTGATTGATTTTTTTCTTCTTGGTTTTTCTTTTCATCACGTTTCATATGAACACCTCCAGCAAGTAGTATGTCCAAAATGTCATGAAAAAAAAGGATTTCCGTGCGAGAGTGTAAAATTTTTATAACAGGGTATACTGGCTAAAAAGAGGTAGATAGAATTCTAGTAGATAATCGACCTGTGAGCTAGTGATTTCCCCTCTTTTCCTGTACAATAAAGGTATAAGGAAATGCATGTAAATTACAGGAAACAGGCAGGTTGATGAAATATGTCCAATCAAACAAAACCTCCAGCATATGGAGGGCAGGCAGTTGTGGAAGGTGTCATGTTCGGAGGTAAAATGAACTATGTGACAGCGATTCGGCGTAAGGATGAGTCGATTGAGTTTTTAAAGCTTCCCCGGACCTCCAATAAACGAACCGCCTTTCTTAAGAAAATCCCTTTTGTCAGGGGTGTTGCTGCACTTGTTGAAGCAAGCGCAAACGGCAGTAAGCACTTAAACTTCTCCAGCGAGCGCTATGACTTAGATCCTTCTGAAGATCATTCTCTTGAAAAAGAACAAAAAAGCTCGAAATTATCAATGATCTTCGGCATTGCTGTGATCGGAGTTCTCTCTCTTCTTTTTAGTAAATTTGTCTTTACTTTAGTGCCTGTCTTTTTAGCTGAACTTGTGCGTCCGGTGTTTTCTGGAAACTTCGCACAAATTGCAGTGGAAACATTCTTTAAATTGATCCTGTTATTAGGCTATATTTACTTTATTTCCATGACCCCTTTAATTAAAAGGGTATTTCAATATCATGGGGCAGAACATAAAGTCATAAACTGCTATGAACAGAATCTTGACATCACAGTGGAAAATGTCCAAAGCCAATCTCGCCTGCATTATCGATGCGGCAGCAGCTTTATTTTATTCACTGTCATTGTCGGCATGTTCGTCTATTTACTCGTACCGACAGATCCTTTATGGGTGAGAGTTCTGAATCGCTTGGCGCTTATTCCGGTTGTTCTGGGCATTTCATTTGAAGTGCTTCAGCTCACAAACAAACTCCGTGACGTGCCAGTGCTTAAAGTGCTTGGCTATCCTGGCCTTTGGCTGCAATTGCTTACAACAAAAGAACCCTCTGATGATCAAGTCGAGGTAGCCATTGCAAGTTTTAATGAACTTCTTCGCTTAGAGGAAGCATCTGCGAAACAAGCATCAGATTCTGCTCATCAAGTGATCTAGCTTATAAATCCGGTAAATTCTTTCGGAGGTGGACAGTTATGAATCGCCGAGTACATCCTGCTTTTACCATTATTTTCGCTTTAGGTGTTTTGGGATTTGTGTATTTACTCACAACGAATCCAAGCAGACTTTTTACAATGCTGCTATCAGTTGTGATCGTTGGAGCGGTTCTATTTTTCTTATTTAGATGGCTGATGAATCGAAGAACTGGAACAGAAGGAAATCTTTATCGTAAAGCAGTCAAACAATCAAAACGTCGCTACCAGCAGCCTAAACCAAAAACGAAAAGCCAGATGAAAAACCGGGTCACTCATTTGCGAAGCGTGCCGACTGACCACAAGTCGAAGCCCGTCCTTCTCAAAAAGAAAAGCCAAACACATTTGACAGTCATTGAAGGCAAGAAAAACAAAAAGAAAAATCGCGCCTTATTTTAAAATGTCCAGCTCTTTAAAAATTGCTCGGCCTTCTGTCTGCCTAGATCGACGAGCGCCTTTTTCTTTTCTGTCATCAGCTGAAAATCAGTGGCAATGACGTGTTCTACAGGAATAAAAATAATATGACGTTCGTGTTTTGTGGCAATATGTCTTTCGTCATGAGCACCACGCATCGTTTCAAATAGAGCGCCAAACAGTTCAAACGCATTGCGGATGGAATGTTGAGGGCGTTCTTTTTCGTTTGGGGTTAATGTGACACCGACAAACGGTCTTTTTTTCTCTTCAGCAAAAAGCCAAATCGGAAAGTTGCTGAGCACGCCGCCATCTACTATGGTACAAATTCCTTTTGAAGACCTCAGTTTGACAGGTTCGAAAAAATACGGCAGACTGCAGCTCATCCGAATGGCTCTGGCAACAGAAAACCGTTCTGGATTTAACCCATAGGAAGGAAGGTCATCTGGAAGGACGAGGATTTTGCCATTTGTTAAATCAGAAGCGACGATTTTGAGCGTATCTTTTTTCAGATCCCCGAATACGGTGACGCCTTTTCGTTTTAACACGTCTGTCAGCCATTTTTCTAGACGGTCACCTTTGTAAAGGCCAAGACGCCAATAAATAGACACCCACCTGAGCATTTTAAACGGGATGAATTGACACCTTCGATCAAGCAATTGATGCTCATCCATTTCGTCTAACAGCTCCCGAATCTCCTGACTCGTAAAACCCGCTGCGATGAGTGAAGCAATGATCGCTCCCGCACTTGTTCCAGCGAGACGGACAAATTGAAATCCTCTTGCTTCAAGCGCTTCATAGGCGCCTGCAAGTGCTGCACCCTTAATGCCTCCACCTGAGAACACACCATCTATCTTCATCAAGGAGCCCCCTTTTCTGTCACACTATTAATAGTGTAGGAGCAATTGCCTTTCATTAGAACTATATTCAAAAAGGACACCCTTCGACAGGTGTCCTTTCAGCGTGTAGACAAACCCTCGCATTCGGTGTCAGTCCTGCGCTCCGGTGCTCACGAATGTCAAATTCGCTCCGCTCCGATGCTCGTCCTTCCTAGACTGCAAAAGTTTTCTTTCACGCTGAAAAGAAGACAAAGAGCTAAAATAAAGTACATTTTACCCCTTTGTCAACAATTTAAAAGGACACCCTTCGACAGGTGTCCTTTTTCTTAAGATTCTTGATTTGTTTGTTCGTTTTTCTTTTGAATCGCTTTCAGCTGAACAGATCGCTCATCGTTTTCTTCAAAGAATTGGACGAGGTCGCCAATACGGTCAATGCTGTTCCAGCTGAGATGATGCTCAATACCTTCTACATCATCATAAATTTTCTCTTCATCTACACCAATGATTCTTAAAAATTGCTCTAGCAGTTCATGTCTGTATACGAGACGTTTTCCAATTTTTTTGCCTTTCGGGGTTAAAATTAGACCACGATATTTCTCATAAATGAGGTATTCATCTTTATCTAGCTTCTGAACCATTTTTGTTACAGAGGAGGGATGGACAGCGAGGGCTTCTGCAATATCAGATACTCTTGCATATCCTTTTTCTTCTATCAGCATATAAATTTGTTCAATATAATCTTCCATACTAGGTGTAGTCATAAAACCCCTCCAAAATGCACCTTTACTTAATAATCATAACAATTCTACACCATCGCCCATTAAAAAACAAGAAGAGTCCTTCGTCTTAACGCTTGTAATTCCAATCATCTGTGGCGTATTTCGTTTTGGCGAGGTGATGAACAAATGCCAACTCTTCATCTGTCAGCTCATAAGGCACAAGCTCGATATTTAATCCTTTTTCAAATCCTCGTTTAAATGCAACACGCGCATCGTCTATCGTGCATGTTCGATCTGAAATTTCATTGATCGCCACCGCTTTGTTTTTAAAGCTGCGCTGCATGCGCTCTCTCACCCGGTCGTTTGGATACAGAAATAAATCAAACAATTTATCCTCATCAAGATCAATTAAAATCGAGCCATGCTGGAGGATCACACCTTTTTGCCTTGTTTGCGCACTGCCTGCTACTTTTCTGCCTTCTACAACAAGCTCGTACCATGAAGGCGCATCAAAACATACAGACGATCTTGGATTTTTTAAGCTTTCTTTTTCTTTTTCTGTACGAGGAATAGCAAAATACGCATCGAGTCCCAGTTCTTTAAAGCCCTCTAAAATCCCTTCTGAAATGACGCGGTATGCCTCTGTCACCGTCGCCGGCATCTCTGGGTGCTCTTCTGACACGATGACACTGTAGGTCAATTCCTGATCATGAAGAACGCCGCGGCCTCCTGTAGGCCTGCGAACAAATCCAAGACCATAGCGCTCAACCGCTTCCATGTTGATTTCTTTTTCAACATGTTGAAAATATCCAACAGATAATGTCGCTGGATTCCAACCATAAAAACGGATCACAGGCGGGATCAGCTTCTCGCTATGCCAATAAAGCAAGGCTTCGTCCATTGCCATGTTAAAGGCAGGGTCTTGGTTTCCTGTATCAATGAAACACCATTTCTCTTTTTGCATATAAAATCCCTTCTCTTTTACGTAGTCAATGTTAGATGACGGTGGTGACCACCGATTTTCTCTCTTCATCAGTCTATCAAATAGGGAAGGAATTGAAAATAATTCTTACCATTTATGATGACAAGTTTCTTTTGCTTTACTATAATAGTATTTGTCTAAAACGTACCATCAGACAGGTGACTGTGCTGATGCTCAAGAAGGAGTCGAGTCGTATTGCCAATATTCAACTATATCGTCCTCTCACTTTGTGGACTTTTCGTTCTTTATTCCATCGGCAGTTACATTTATCAGCAGCGCATTATGAAAACGCTGACGGAAGCAGAATTTATCAAAGGTTACCGCAAAGCCCAACTCATTGATGTGAGAGAACCAAATGAGTTTGAAGGTGGACATATTTTAGGCGCAAGAAACATTCCCCTTTCACAATTAAAGCAGCGCAAAAATGAAATACGCCCTGACAAGCCTGTTTATCTCTATTGCCAAAATAATTTGAGAAGCGGAAAGGCTGCTCAAACGTTACGTAAAAATGGCTGTCGTGAGATTTATAATTTAAAGGGCGGCTTTAAAAAATGGGGCGGCCGCATTAAAACAAAGAACTAACAAAAAAGACTCTGGGAGCTATTGCCCCCATGAGTCTTTTTATTTTCTTTCAAAAACTAGCACTGGATTCCGTGCTGCCTTTGTTTCATCCATTCGTTTCACAACGGTTGTATGTGGTGCTTCCTGTACGATTTCTGGGTTCTCTTCCGCTTCTTTTGCGATTTGAATCATCGCTTCAATAAATGCATCAAGGGTTTCTTTTGATTCTGTTTCAGTTGGTTCAATCATGATACATTCCTCTACATTTAGCGGGAAGTAAATTGTTGGCGGATGATAGCCAAAATCAAGTAATCGTTTGGCAATATCAAGTGTCCGCACACCTAGTTTCTTTTGACGTTTACCTGAAAGGACAAATTCATGCTTACAGTGGCGATCAAATGGCAAATCATAATGAGCACATAAGCGGCGCATCATATAGTTTGCATTCAACACCGCATGATCAGTTACAGCCTTTAAGCCGTCTGGTCCCATAGAGCGGATATACGCATACGCTCTGACATTGATACCAAAGTTCCCATAGAACGGTTTCACACGGCCGATGGATTCTGGACGATCGTAATCAAAGAAATAACGATCATCTTTCTTCACAAGCACTGGCTTTGGCAAATATGGAATCAAATCCTTTTTCACGCCAACTGGACCTGAACCAGGGCCTCCTCCTCCGTGTGGACCTGTAAAGGTTTTATGAAGATTTAAGTGAACCACATCAAATCCCATATCCCCCGGTCTTGCTCTGCTTAATACAGCATTTAAGTTCGCTCCATCATAATAAAGCTTCCCGCCTGCTCCGTGGACGATTTCAGCCATTTCTAAAATATTTTCTTCAAAAAGGCCAAGTGTATTTGGATTTGTGAGCATGAGAGCCGCCGTTTCTTCATTGACAACACGGCGCAGGTCGTCTAAATCGACAAGCCCATGTTCATTAGATGCCACCGTAATCGTTTCAAATCCAGCTACTGTTGCAGATGCGGGATTTGTCCCATGAGCAGAATCAGGCACGATGACTTTTGTTCGTTTATGATCTCCTCTTGCTTCATGGTATGCACGAATCATCATGAGCCCCGTCCATTCGCCATGTGCTCCTGCCGCAGGCTGTAATGTCACAGCGTCCATTCCTGTAATTTCTTCTAAATGGTCACCTAAATCATAAAGTAACTCTAATGCACCTTGCACAGTGTCTGCCTCTTGAAGTGGATGCACATGCGAGAAGCCTGCAAGACGTGCCACCTTTTCGTTAATCTTAGGATTATATTTCATCGTACAAGAGCCTAGAGGATAAAAGCCAGAATCGACCCCGTGATTACGTCTAGATAACGCTGTGTAGTGACGCATAATATCCAGTTCAGAAACCTCTGGCAGCTCCGCATCTTCATGGCGGATATACGTTTCATCAAATAAATCTGGGAGCTTCTCCTCAGGTACGTCTAAATCAGGCAGGCTGTAACCAATTCTTCCTTCTTTGGATAATTCAAAAATAAGCGGCTGATCTTGTTTATTCATGACGATCCCCCAATTCCTTGATGAACGTATCAATTTCTTCTTTTGTTCTTAGTTCTGTCACAGCGACAAGCATATGCTGCTGAAGCTCTGGATAATCCCGTCCCAAGTCATATCCGCCGATGATTCCTTTTTCAAGTAATCGTTTATTGGCTTCTTTCACAGGTTCATTCAGTTTCAACACAAATTCATTAAAATGAGCGCCCTCTATTTCAGCCTGTAACCCGTGTTTTTCTGCCTGCGTCTTGGCATAATGGGCTTTTTGTACGTTTTGATAGGCAATGTCTTTGATACCTGTTTTTCCAAGCGCCGTCATCGCAACAGAAGCGGCTAACGCATTTAATGCTTGGTTTGAACAAATATTTGAAGTCGCTTTGTCTCTTCGGATATGCTGCTCGCGCGCTTGAAGGGTCAGCACAAATCCTCGCACACCGTTCTCGTCTTCTGTTTGTCCGACTAAACGCCCCGGCACTTTCCGCATTAATTTTTTCGTCACAGCGAAATATCCACAATGAGGTCCGCCAAATGCAGCTGGAATGCCAAATGGCTGCGCATCACCAACGACAATATCTGCTCCAAGCTTTCCTGGAGGTGTCAGTAAACCAAGTGCAAGCGGGTTACTTGAGACGATGAACAGACTTTTCCCTTTATGTGCAATCGGTTCAATGTCTTTTAACGGTTCGACAACACCGAAGAAGTTTGGGTATTGTACAAGGACCGCTGCTGTTTCCTCGCAGACAGCTTCTTCTAATGCAGCTAGATCGGTCTGACCTTTTCGCGCAGGTACCTCGACGACTTCAATATGCTGTCCTTTCGCATATGTTTTCAGCACCGCTCTTGATTCAGGATGAACCGTTTCAGAGACCACAATCTTTTTCTTCTTTGTATGTCCTGCAGCCAGCATCGCCGCTTCAGCTAATGCCGTTCCGCCATCATACATCGAGGAGTTGGCAAGATCCATACCGGTCAGCTCAGCAATCATTGTTTGAAATTCAAAGATTGCTTGCAATTCACCTTGAGAAATTTCAGGCTGATAAGGTGTGTACGCTGTATAAAATTCAGAACGTGAAATCACATGGTCTACAATCACAGGCTGGTAATGATCATACACACCAGCACCTAAAAACGAGGCATAGGCCACTGTATCTTTATTTTTTGCAGCAAGACGAGACAATTCCCGCACTAGCTCTGTTTCAGATGCGGCTTCTTTGATGTTGTATGCACCTTTGAATCTGACTTTCTCTGGGATATCTGAGAAAAGCTCATCAATCGACTGAACACCGATGACATCCAGCATTTCTTTTTGATCTTGCTCTGTTTGCGGCAAATACCTGTGCTTCATCCTCTATTCCTCCTCGTTATTTGGCTCTTTTATAAAATGGTGTGGCGACGATTTTGGCTTTTAGACGTTTTTTACGAACTTGCACTTCCACTTCTGTCCCAAGCTGCGCCTCTGATGTTTCAATCAATGCAAGCCCAATATTTTTCTTTAATGTTGGAGATTGTGTACCGGTTGTGACTACACCAATCTGCTTATCTCCTGAGAAGACTGGATAGTCTGTCCGCGGAATCCCCTTATCTATCATTTCAATCCCGACAAGCTTTCGCTTCGGACCTTCTTCTTTTTGTTTTTTAAGTGCATCTTTTCCGATAAAATCTGCTTCTTTATCCGTTTTAACAGCAAAACCAATGCCGCCTTCTAAAGGAGAAATATCCTTCGTGAGCTCTTGGCCATAAAGCGGTAGTCTTGCTTCAAATCTTAAGGTGTCACGTGCACCGAGTCCACATGGAATCAGTCCTTTCGGCTGTCCTGCTTCTAATAAAGCGGTCCAAAGGTGAACAGCATCTTCTGACTGGCAGTAGATTTCAAAGCCATCTTCTCCTGTGTAGCCGGTTCTTGATACAAGCACCTCTTTTTGCGCAATGATTGCTTTTGATAAAAACGTAAATGGCTTCAGTGATGTTACCTCTTCATCCGCAACACCTTTGATGATGTCAGCAGCAAGAGGTCCTTGAAGGGCTAACAAGGCGGTTTGATCAGAGACATTTTTAATCGAAACGTCTTCCTCACCTTGATGTTTCAGCAGCCAATCCACATCTTTTTCAATATTTGAAGCATTGATCACAAGCAAATAGTTGTTCTTTTCTTTTTGGTAGACGAGCAGATCATCCACCGTTCCGCCATCTTCATAACACATGGCTGTATATAGTGCCTTACCGTCTGTCAGCTTTGACAGATCATTGGTTAATAACCTTTGTAAAAAAGGAAGGGCTCCCTGACCTGTGACTTCCACCTCACCCATGTGAGACACGTCAAACAGCCCTGCTTTTGTTCGAACAGCTTCATGTTCTTCTTTAATGGAAGAAAATTGGACAGGTAATTCCCAGCCCCCGAAGTCAATGGTTTTTGCGCCAAACGTTTCATACGCATGAAAAAGCGGTGTTCGTTTCAACATCAATCGTTTCCCCCTTTTTTCTTACAGTGCACATCACAAGCTGAATTTTCAGAAAAAAATCACAGCAAAAAAGGACAGAGCGCTCCCTTTTATCAAAAAGAAGTCTCTGTCCTTGCACCTGAAAGTTTACAGCACAACATCATTGTGCGTTTTCCCCTTTGGTGGTTTGCTAAAAATCGCTGCGCAAACACTCTCCAGAGTTGCGTCCGGTAAGAGTACTTTTGCCTGAGAGATTCACTGAACCAATTCAGCTTGCTCCTTCGGCGCCTGTCAGTGCAAAATAACCGCTAGGTCTCTCCCCATACCATCATCCGCTCATATTCTTCACCTTTATTGGACATACTATCAAAATGGGTGACTTATTCTCTAGATCACTTACCAACATCCTACCATTAGAAATGGATGAAGAGCAACAGAAAAATCATTAACATTTTTAAAATAATCATTCATTATCGTTCGCTTTTATTGATATATAACATCTTTTAAATCGCTATCAAAAAATGAAGCGTTTAAAAACAGAACGATTTTATCATCACTCTACCAGAAAGGCAGGCGGTCACATTGAATATTCAAACGATATTTGATCAAAAATGGGCAAGTGAATTTCAAAAGCGGCTTACAGCAGACGGCCCCTGGGCGAATTGGGATATGTACCGTTTAGCAGCACAGGTACAAAAAGTGACAGCCATTGATTCATTTGAAGGACTGCAAGCACCTGCGCACCTGCCTGCATTTACTCCTTTAAAACACCAGCTCGAAGTCGCTAGAAGAGTCGTAGAAGAGATGAATGGGAAAGCCATTTTAGCAGATGAAGTGGGTCTTGGAAAAACCGTTGAAGCAGGACTGATTATCAAAGAATACATGATTCGCGGACTTGCCAAAAAGATTCTCATTCTCGTACCCGCCTCCCTTGTGTCCCAATGGGTACAAGAACTGCGGACAAAATTTTACATAGATGCTGTCGAGCAAAAGAAGAGCTATGTGTGGGAGCAGTGCGATGTTGTGGTTTCCTCAATTGATACAGCCAAAAGACAGCCGCATCGAGACACGATCTTATCCATCTCCTACGATATGGTCATTATTGATGAAGCACACAAACTGAAAAACAATAAAACGAAAAACTATGAGTTTGTGAGAAATTTGAATAAAAAGTTCTGCCTACTGCTCACAGCCACACCTATCCAAAATCGGATAGGAGAAATTTTTAATCTCGTCTCTCTGTTGAAGCCAGGCCATTTAGGTAATGAAACACAATTTAAAGACCTCTTTGCCAAAAAAGATCTTCAACTTGAAGACCATGACCGGCTAAAACAGTTAGTCAATAAAGTCATGATTCGGAACCGGAGACAAGACACTGGCATCGAGTGGTCAAAGCGTCATGTGAAGACAATTTCTATTGATTTCTCCCCAACAGAACAAGCATTATATGATGAAATTTGTAAGTTAAAAGAAAACCCTTCCTATACGAAGCACATGTTTTCAATTATGACCTTAGAACGAGAATGCTGTTCGAGCCGTGAGGCCGTCTATATGACCATTAAAAAAATGCAAGAAGAGGAAAAACACATTCTAGGCGCTTCTGCTATGATGCAAATCATGGAGAAAATCAACCAGGTAGAACAAAATTCTAAAGCACTTGAAGTCGTTAAACTCATTCAGCAATTAAATGAAAAAGTCATTATATTCACTGAATACCGTGCGACACAAATTTATTTACAATGGTTTCTCCAGCAAAACGGCATCAGTTCGGTTCCTTTTCGAGGCGGGTTTAAACGGAGTAAAAAAGACTGGATGAAAGATTTATTTAGAGAGCGGGCGCAAGTGCTCATCGCGACAGAAGCAGGCGGCGAGGGGATCAACCTTCAGTTTTGCAACCAAATCATCAACTACGACCTTCCGTGGAACCCAATGCGCTTGGAACAAAGAATTGGACGTATTCACCGGCTCGGTCAAGAGCGGGATGTCCACATTTACAATATGGCAACCAGCGGGACAGTCGAAGAACATATTTTAAAACTTTTATATGAAAAAATTCAGCTGTTTGAAAACGTCATTGGCGATCTAGATGATATTTTAACCCGAATTGATATCCAAGATGCTGAAACAGAATTGCATCAAATTCTCTTCCAGCACGAGTCTGACGTAGACATGAAAAAGAAATTAACCCAATTTGCTTCCTATTTAACAGAAGCACAAACACCGCTTTTAGAAGAAAGACAGCAAGGTTCATAAAGGAGAGTTGACCAATGGAGCAGCGCGAGATTCACACATTTCTTCTCCGTTTCTTTCAGGCAAATCAATGCGACATACTTGAAGAAAGTGCAGGGCACCTGACCGTACAGCTGACAATCGAAATGGATAAATTGATCATGAACCGTCCTTTTTATTGGCATTGGCTTGAAAAAACGGGAGGCGTACCTGAGCCGCGGCAATTGACTTTGATCACCGATCAAAAAAAAGCTGATGACTCGGTCGAAGGAGAATTTGTCCACTTCGGCTCCCCTCGTTTATTCCAAATATTCGAGGCTGTGAAACAGCAAGGCCGTTTTATTCGGCTGTACGAAAAAGTCAGACCGCTCACAAACAGCCAGATCGCACTGGAGCCGTGGCTTGGTCTCAATGTCAAAATATCCTATCTGGCAGACCGTAAAAAAGATAAACTGCTGTCTCTTGGACTTCATCTAATACGCGGAGAAGTCATCGAACAATTTCAAGAGAAGCTAGAAGCACGTGAGCTGTCGTCTCAAATTCCTGATTATTGCTTCACAATGAGTACGATGATTAAGCCAGAGAGCGGCGTCAAACGGCTTTACAGCCTGATGGAACGTTATGCCAATGAAGAGCCGGATGATTGGGCAGTAAGAGCTGTTCAAAAGTGGAAAGAAGACTCGGAACTTTTAAACCAATTTTATGAAGGGACTTCAGACACATCTGTAGAATATGAAATAGAAAGACAAGCACTTAAAACTTTATACGAACCAAAAATCAGTCTTACGATTGAAAATGGCGGACTTTTTTACTTACAGCAAAAAAGAGGAGGCTGACTTAGCGAGTCTCCCTCCCTTTCAAGTGATATCAAATTTTCGATCAATCAAAAGCAACGTTTGTCTGTTTGTATTGGGCGGAAACATGACGCAAGCAATCTATGAGGTCTTATCACCTGTGTTTTTCCATTTCATGCGTTAAGTGCCTGAAATACACGATTCAGTATTTTAGGAGGGTATTTGTATGGAAAAGAAAACGAAGTTATTAGACAGTGAATGGGTTCAATTATTACGCGAAGCGCGCAAAGCAGGACTAACAGTAGAAGAAGTCCGTCATTTTCTCAAATCACGCGAAAAGTCCTCTGAGTCTCCCCCTATGGCAAGAAGTCATTCTATCAAACCTTTCTGAATGTGCTATAATATCGAAAGGAAGGTGATGACATTGATTGGCCAGCGTATTAAACAATACCGCAATGAAAAAGGCTACTCACTATCAGAACTGGCCGAAAAGGCTGGGGTAGCGAAGTCTTATTTAAGTTCAATAGAAAGAAACTTGCAAACAAACCCCTCCATTCAATTTCTTGAAAAAGTCTCCGCTGTTCTGGACGTCTCGGTTCATACACTGTTAAACGAAAATGATGAAACCGAATACGATGGTCAATTAGATAGTGAATGGGAAAAACTAGTTCGAGATGCAATGACATCAGGGGTTTCGAAAAAGCAATTTCGTGAATTTTTAGATTATCAAATCTGGAAAAAAAAGCAAGAAGAGGAGTAATGCGCATATTTTAGCGCATACTCCTCCAATTGCTATGCAGATCTTGTTATCAGTCTAAAGACTGACTTTATTTTTTATCTTCGCTGTGTGCTTTTTCGTTTTCTTTCACGTAGCCTTTTTCATCCGTATGCTTTTTTGGATTGATCGTTAAACCATTCCACTGAGTCGCTTCGAAGGAAAGATCAACTTGAATCGCATCGCCTTGGTATTTATTTTGGATATAGTTACCCGCTTTATCCTTCGTCTGGTCATTGACAAATTCAATGATCATTTCCATTTTATCGTAATCAAACGGATTCTTTGGAATGCCGTCATACTCTGGAGCTGTTGATCCATCAACGGTGGCAACATTAATTTTACCACTTTCATGTAAAAACTTCTCATCGACGGCATGACGAAGCTTTTCAAATGCGGTCTGATCCTGCTTTGACGTTAATAGATGCAGGTCAAGCAGGTTTGCATGGTCTAAAATAATATTTTTCGGGTATCCATTCCCACCTTCGGCTCCAACCGTTAGAACACTCACCTGAAATTGGCTGAGGAATTCTTCAGCTGTATTCTTCCCGCCATTTTTCGCTGATGTTCCATCTTGAAACTGGCTATAATCAAGACTCATCAGGACTTGATTAATTGCAAGAGACCCTTTATTTTCAAAATTAAATTCCTTCTTTATACGGTCACCGGGTTTTATGTTCGCAAGGTTGATGGCGCCGGAATTCTCTTTTGCAGATAGATTCAGCTCTCCTGTAGAGTAGACCGCGTTTGCCGTCTCGACATCATTAAATGCAGCCCACGTTCCCCCTCCAATTAAAGCAAGACCTAATGCTCCTGATAAAACACCTAAACGAATTGATTTTTTCATTGCCATGATTGAACCCCCTAATAAATTGTTTTATTGAAACCTGATTTAGGTTACAAACGAAAATTTATGCTTGTTCCTCTGACATATGTAACTCAGCCGTATGTCTTCTATGTTTGGCAACACCAACAAAATGAATGGTTGAATAAACAAGCAGCATCACCCCTGGAATAATGAGCAAAAGAGCGGTCCCAGCAGAAGTTCCTGCATACGAAAGAAGCTTTCCTGCATAAGGAATGTTCACGCCCGTATACTGCGCAGTCACTTGATTCGCTTTGACGAGCGTGCCGTCTTGATACATATTGTGGTCTCCTTTTGTCTCAAAGGCTTTATTTACTCCTTTTCCTTTCACCCCAACAATGCGGTGAGTCACAAAGGATTGGTCTTGCTTCGTTTGAAACGTAATAATATCCCCTTTTTTGAGTGTTTCAGGTGAGGTGACATGTTTCACGACAATCAATGAACCAGTCGAAAATTCAGGTTCCATTGATCCAGATAATACTTGCTTGAACTCATAACCAAAAATCTGAGGATCTCCTCCTGTTGTTCTTGATGACAACACGACAATAATACACACAATCATCATCGTGAAGACCAGCGCGTAAAGAATACTCCCAGACATTTTCATCCACTTTTTCATACCTTTCTCCCCTTTGCATATCATGTTTCATTCAAAAGCCTAGTCCCCTTTAGGACACCTTTTCTTGACAATTCGAAAGCTGCATATGTTGAGACGTAAAGAATGGCTTTTCAGAACCACCAAACCCTTTAGGATAATAGATTTTAAACAAATAGATTCCATTTGTTTTTGCTTTAACTGACGTGACAGTCGTCGTTTCTTCTGATGAGAGGGACTGTATAGCACCTTTTTCAATAACATGGCCATCTTGTAATGGCACCTGAACACTCTCTACTTTATGTAGTTCCCACTTCCATTCAGAGTGTGCGATGGGTTGTCCAATATTTTTTAGTGACATGCTCAGCTTTTGAGGCGCACAGACTGTCCCCTCAATAATCTTTTGATCGATCAGTTTCAAATGGCTTCTATCCCATTTCTTCGGCTGGCAATGCTGATCTGTCTCTTCGAAATTTTCACATGTTTTCATGACAAAATTCGAATGCTCAACATCGTTAAAAGAAGCGTTAGTAGACGTAATAAAAAAAGAAGTGAAAATCAAACAAATAGCACAAAATAGTACAAAGAGCGGCTGTTTCATTGAATCTTTCAACTCCTTGAACAATTGTTCTTTAAAAAGAACGATTACACTCAGTATAAGGAATTACCTATAAAATCCAAAACGTCAAATTAGTCCATTTTGTTCTTAAACAAGAACATTACCGAGAAAATTCTTCCATTTTCTCATTCTTTCGCCATATTCAATATTTTTTTCTGTGACATTTGTACTTCTTAAAAATTTACATAAAAGTGCAGGATTTGGTCAGGATAATAATTGGTGAGGTGATGTTAGTTGAAATATGGAAGAATCATGATCATGCTCAGTTTACTGTTAAGCCCTTTGATCCAAAGCGCCCATCTAGCTGAGGCAAAAGGAATCATTGCTGCCGCAGATCAATGGGAAACAAGGGCAGTCAAAGAAGCAAAAAAACGGTATCCGTTAGCACATGTTTTATTCAAACAAAAAGTGTGGGATCGGCACCGGGAGAAAGAATCTGTGAAGCAATATCATATTACGTTGAAAGATCAGGCCAAAGAATTTGGGGTATATGTCACCATTTCCTATAACCCTTACTCGAACAAGGTCAATAAAGTCATTGTTGTGGAAGAATACAGCTAAAATGGCATGAAAAAAACCGCCTGCTGGCGGCTTTTTACTTTTGTCGATGACGTTGACGTTTTTTTAGCATCATTGAGAAGCCAAAAGGCAGAACACCAAATAAACGCTGAGAAAATGGTGGTTTTGTCTCCATTTTTTCCTGTTTATGTTCTTTCCGCTCGTCACGTGGTGTATTCATATATTTAATAATTTCCTGCGTCATATATTTTACATAATCATTTGTCTTCATCGAACACTCACCTCTTCTTCCTTAAAGTGTTACCAAGAAGAGTACCGTTTTATACGCTCGCTAATAAGTGCTGATCCATTGATTGATTTCTCCTGTCTCCTTATTCATCTCTAGTTCCCGCTCATCAGTTACACCACCCTTTGTCTCGATGTTAACCAAGAGGCGGACTAGCTTTTTTCTGTCATCGCACCCAATTCGCTTCAACGTCACTCGGCCTTCTTCTGTGACAATTGGGCTCAATGGCTGATCACAAATACGATTTAATTTGTTTGCAGCTTCATTTAGTCCCATTCGAAATAACTGCTGTTTTTGATAAAAAGAAATCGTGAGCTCTGCACTTTTCAACTCTTTTTGAAACCCAATGGTCATCGAGCCTAGAATCAATAAAAATAAAAGTATGACAGCAAGTACGTGGGGATAAATAAACCCGTCTTCTCTTTTCACGTTTTAGGAATCACTCCTTTGTAAGTGAAAAAAACAGCTTCATGTACTTGACCAAATACATCTGTGACTTGGAGAGTGGTGGTTTGCTCTTTTGTTCCTACATAGAATTGTTTCACCTTTTGTAATAAAGGGAGATGACCTGCCTGATCCGTTCGTTTACGAAGCATCTCTTGATACGGCTCAATCGTCACCACTCGCCCTTGACTTGAAGTATACTCCAGAGCTGTTCCATTTTTCACCGCTCTTACAGCGACAGCACAATTTAGATCCTCCTCTAATTGCAGGACCGTTTGTTTCCACTCCATTTCCGAAAATTTGTTGATTTCTGCAAACGGATGAGCTTTTTCAACAATTGATAAAAGCAGCATGCAGCCAAAAGAAAGCAGCAAAAATAGCTGCAATTGCCATATTGCTTGAGCGAGTGTAAAGCCTTGTTCATCGCTCCAAATGTCGAAAGCAAATCGTCTTCTTTTTTTGTACTTTGTATGAAACACATCCCTTCTCCTGACCCCAAATGAATTCATATGTGATCTCGCCTCGTTTCTTTGTACTTGATTCATTTTGACCTTCTATAAAAGCTTTATTCATATACTCATGTAAGATTTGATAAGCTTCAAGTTTAGCCCTTAATTCTTCTTTCCCAATTGTCAGTTTTTCAAAGGATGGCACGAGCACAAGAGCAGCAAATAGAAAGAGGTGGCAAGAAAAGAGCATCTCAAACGTACTAAATCCTTTATTGTTGCTGAACATGAATCCGCCCGCTCCCTAAGTAAATCGTGAGTTTATATATTTGACTGCCAAATTGAACAATGAGAGAACCGCCGCTATTTGGATGTCCGTTTTTATTAAAGTGAAGGCCTTTTTGAAATGTGGATTGCTTGATGGTGCCTTTTTTATGTGGATTAGAAGCAATGATCTGCTCACTATTCTGCTCGATGACTTGATAAGATACATTGGGCGGGTGAAACTCAACAGTTACTCGTGTTTTTTTAATAAATGCAGTATAAGATGCCAATTGAAGATCTTGTTTTAGCAAGTTCACTTGCTTTTTTGCTTCAGCACTTTCTAATACATTGGGCACTTTTCCACCTATTATCGATAATAAGATAGAGAAAATCATGACGATCAAGAGCTGCTCAATGAGTGTAAATCCTTTCTCCTGGAAAAGCGATTTATTCATTTTTCACATCGCCGTTTTGAATGAAAATTGCTTTTCCATTTGGACAAGTTAATCCTTTTTTGACATAGCCTTCTTTTTCTAATTCAGCTAAAGATGGCGTCTTGCCGTCATGCTCTAATTCATATGCCATTACCTGTGTACTCACCATTGATTTCAGCCCTTCACAGCCCTTTGCTTGAATGCTTTGATGATGCCGAGTGATATTTGGAATGGTGATCAATAAAAGAATGGAGATCACAAGCATAACAATTAACATTTCTAACAGTGTAAATCCTTTATCATTCATGCTTTAGTCCTCCTTTTCACACTTGTTCCATTAGTTGATACATTGGTAAAAGAATAGATAAATACACAATGAGTATAAGAAATGCTGTTAAGCCATAGATGACAGGCTGCAGCCATGAAACCCATTTTTCAATTTTCAATTCTGCATTCTCTAAAAGAAATTGACTATATGTGTACATTTCTCTTGCTAGCATCCCACTTGCTTCCCCATGCTTAATGACAGCCGCAAAATGCCTTTCGAAAAAAGGAGACCGGCTTATTTGATGTTCCATACTCTCACCTTTTCTTAACTCTCCTATCATTTGTTCAGACATTTCTTGAAGGAAGGGTAAATAGGTCTGCTGTTTAAAAGCTTGCAAACTTTCGTAAATCGATAACCCAGCTTGAAGAAGTCCGCTTAGTTGAAGGGAAAAAAGATACGTATGCGTCAGCTGCACCCCTTTAAATACCACCGGCAGCCTGCTGATGACTTTTAGTTTCTCAAGGGTCGATTTTTTCTTAAAAAAGAGCTCATAATATCCAAAAAGACAGATACATATACAACCGATCATGAGCAGCAAAGCGTGTAGGAATTGGAAGAGGCCAAACATTCCTTGAATCAGCCATGACATGCTTGTATTCATAGATGAATATAATAAAGAAAATTGAGGGACGATCATTTGCTGAACAATGATGAGCACAACAAAAACCGTAAACATAAGAAAAATCGGATATCGTAACATACGCTTGAATGTGTCTACCTGCATGATTTTTTTCTCTAAAAACCGGGCGCTTTGTTCAAGAGCTCGCGCTAGGCTGCCATGTTTCTCTGAAAAACAAAGAATAGCGACGGCTTCCCGCTGAAAATGAAGTCGCTCAAGTACAACGTAAAAAGGCTCCCCTTCAAGCAGCCACTGAATGCCTGGCGTTAATCGCTGTTGCTGTTTTTTTGATAATTGAATATTCACCATCGTTAATGCCTCAACCAATGTATATCCGGCTTGAATCAATTGAGCCAGTTTCGATAAGAATTCAGCTTGTTCTTTTTTAGACCAGGCTTTAGAGGTTCGCTTCTTCATAAACCCAGCGATGATATGTGCTTTTTGATAAATAGCCGAGTGCCACTCCTTTCCGAATTAATCTTTGCAGTGTTTCGTATGACGAATGAGCGTACTCTCCTTTTGCCTCTTTGATACACTCACCAAGCTCCTTTCCGTAAAGCAATTCAAATACATTTGTTCGTCTGACTGACCGATTTAGTTTGCAATAAAGCTCACACGTTTCGCCGCAAAATGGACATGCGAGTTCGATTAACCGCTGAGCAGCAATGGCAACCATTGTTTGTTCGAGTTCATTCATCGTCACACCAAATTCGAGCATTCGATAAAGAGCTCCTTTTGCATTCTTTGCGTGCAGTGTGCTCATGACTAAATGACCTGTCAAAGCTGCTCTAATAGCTGTTCTCGCTGTTTCCGCATCTCTTATTTCTCCAAGCACAATCATATCTGGATCATGTCTTAAAATAGCGCGTAAACCTGCCGCATACGTGATACCAGCTTTTTCATTTACTTGAACCTGCAGCACTTCTTCATTTCTTGTTTCCACAGGATCTTCAAGGGTAATAATATTTCGATTAAAATGTTTTTTGGCAAACTGGATCAATGAATAAAGTGTTGTCGTTTTCCCTGAATTTGTTGGTCCTGTAAATAAAATGAGCCCATGCGAATGATTCAGAAACGATAATAATCTCGTTGAAGCTTTCGGGAACAGTGACAAATACTTTGTTTTAGGCACATGATCCTGCGGTAAAATCCGAATCACTAGACTTTCATCATTTACAGTTGGTAGTGTAGAGAGCCGAACAAACACTTGACCACGTCTTAGCATCACAGCCAATGATCCATTTTGTGGTCTCCTTCTTTCACCAATATCCATAGAAGATAAAAATTTGAAATGAGCAATGAGCCGCTCTCCGCTCTTTTTGTCAATGATCCGCTGCTGAATGAGGTCAGCGTCTACACGAAAAGAGACTGAAGCTTCCTTTTCTCTCGGAACAATATGCACATCAGATGCTCTCATTCGGCACGCCTCTTCTAACAGCTCTTGCCCCAAATATTCAATACCATACAAGTGGTTCACTCCTTTCAGTGACCATATTGTATGATGGCGTAACGTGCCTGACAAAAGCGTATTTCATGATTTTCATGACTGAAAAAGGTTAAAAATGTTCAATTTGAGGTGTATTTCATCTATAAATAACAGAAGGACATATCAAAAAATTTGACTTTTACAACAACGGGTTCTGTTCAGAGGAAAAAATAAAAAAGAAGTGCTATCGGCACCTCTTTTTGATGATTATTTCATTTGGTTCTTTCATTCTGGATGATCTGTTACAAGGTGTCTCCAAATTTAATCCTCCTTAATAGATTACTGATTTGAAGATAAAGAATATCATTTCGTGTCTGATTTATGGGTAAAAAAAGAGACCAAATCTGTATGCGAATTGGTCATCTCATTCATATGCTCATTATATTGTTTCTCCTTGTCAATGGACCCGTTACTTTTACTAGTAACATTTTTTGGTTCACGTTGCTTCTTGCTGCTGCTCTTCAAAGATACGAAATCCTCTTTTTTCTAAAGCTTTTGCAAGGCTGTGTTCAGTATTTACTTTTGAGAAATCAATACCGAGTTTCACTACAGTTTGAGCGATTTCTGGGCGAATGCCTGATATAATCGTCTCAATTCCAAGCAGCTTCGCACTATCGACCACTTTAAACAACTGATAAGCAACCATCGTATCAACAACGGGAACGCCAGATATATCAATAAATAAATGGGTTAGACGCAGTCTAGATGCCTGTTCTAGTACTGATTCCAAAATGATTTTCGCCCGGTACGTATCAATTTCACCAATCAGCGGCAAAATACCGATCTCTTTTGAAACTGGAATAACAGGCGCACTAAGCTCTTGAATCATTTCTCTTTGTGCATTAAGCTGATTGATTGTCACGCGGTCATACTCTTCTGATAAACGTGCAATCATGTCATCAAATGTGGCGTGAAAATGCTGATTCCAATCGCACACATCTTTGAGTGTCACTTCAAGCTCCGTTTGTTGTGTAAAGGTCTCAATTCTGGAACAAAAAATGTGGCGGAACACCTTAAATTGTCCGATGATTTCATATAAAGGTACTTCATGAACAGCTCGATCGCGGGCAATATCAACTGACCACTTTTTTAGATGGTCTTCTACTTTATCTGATAGCGTGACTAACGTTGCTGCAATCGTTTGAATAAATGCTGTGTTTTGTTCTTTCAGCTTCTTTTCTGTCTCCTCTGAAGCATGTTTGGAATATAATGAGCCTTCTTCTGTTCTTGTTTTCAGCCATTCTTCGGTCATGACAGGGGCTTCTTTAAGAATAAATTCATATAATTGCTCAGATTTTTCATTTTTCATTTCTGTCGTTCGCTCCTTTTTCACTTACAACTAGTGACAACCAACTTTTTATGTATAAATGACCGCAGATGGTGAACAATAGCATTACACGTTTCATATTGGGCTATAGCCAAGTGGTAAGGCAATGGACTTTGACTCCGTGATCGTTGGTTCGAACCCAGCTAGCCCAGTTCAGCACAAAAACGAAGACGGCTGAAACATCATTCAGCTGATCTTCGTTTTTGATTAGGAAACCGATTGATGAATCGCTTTCTTTTTTGAAATTTTCATGAGTTCCCCTGGATTATAGCCGACCACTAATTTATTTCCATCAATGATAATAGGTCTCCGGAGCAGCTTTGGTTTTTCAATGAGAAGCTGAAGTACCTCATTTACTTTTAAATCATTAATATTTAAATTTAAGCTTTTAAAAGCTTGGCTTCGAGTAGCTAAAATTTCATCCATTCCTTCTGTTGTTAAGGACAGGATTTTTTTCAATTCGTCTAGTGTTGGCGTTTCTCTGAAAAGGTGACGCTCTTTAAAATCAATTTGATTCGCCTTTAACCAATGTTTTGTTTTGCGGCAAGACGTGCAGCTTGGGTATGAATAAAAAGTAATGTCACTCATTAGTCTTCCTCCTTAGGTCGTTAACCTTTTCTCTTATGGACTAAGTACCCTCATGCATTTAGGCATAAACACTTTTTCATCACTTTTTCAAAAAAATTTTTTCTAACGAAAGAATGAATGTTCACACGTTGTCAAAAATGTAAATGTTTACATAACAAGTGATCATCAGCTATAATATGAATCAAAGGGGTTTTTTAAGGGGAGGGAAAGAAATGAATCGCATGTTCCGCGTTCTTGGGTTTTGGACGGGTATTTTTGCTGTCATGTTCTATTTAGGACATATGAAAGATGCATCCTTGCTGTTCTTCGGTCAAACCGTTCTTTTTGTATTTTTATCCTACTTGAATTTATCCGAAAGAATGTATATTTACATTTTCGGAGCGTACTTGACGATTTTCTTTGCCGGATTTACATATTATTCGATTTTCATCATGGTTCCCGGTACCGGACATTAATAGAAAAAAGCATCTCTTTTGAAAGAGATGCTTTTTTCGTGCGTGCTATTATAAAGAAAACCCATTGATAAACGGATTTTGCTCCTGTTCTGTAAGCACAGTTGTTTCCTCGCCATGTCCACTTAACACAAGAGTTGATTCTGGCAATGACAACAATTTGTCATGTATCGATTGAAGCAACACGTCTTGATTACCGCCCGTTAAATCAGTTCTCCCGATACCGCCTTGGAATAAAGTATCACCAGAAATGACAAATCCCTCTTCCGCTGAATAGTAAGACACACTGCCAGGTGAATGACCTGGTGTGTGGAACATTTCTAATGTAAACGATCCAATTTGAAGAGGTCCTTCTGACGTAATCAATTGTTCAGCTTCTTTGACCGTAATTCCGTTACCAATTAGTCGAGCTGAACCGTTTAGCTGAGCATTTGTCAGCCATTCTTTTTCCTTTTCATGGACATAAAGCGGAATTCCCCATTCTTGACGCACCTCATCTGCTGCACCAATATGATCAAAATGGGCATGTGTCAATAAGACAGCAAGTGGTTTCAGCTGTTTTTCTTTCACATAAGAAATTAGCTTTTGCGCTTCGCCGCCTGGATCAAAAATTAAACATTCTCCCTGTTCATTTTTCCAAATATATGCGTTCGCTTGCACATAGCCTAGCGGCATTCTTCTCCAATTCATTTTCATCACCTACTACTTTTTTCATTCTTTTTTATTATGAAGGCTATTCAATAAAAATTCAAACAATCGTCAACTTGAATGTACTCGACAAGCTTTATGAAAACGGTTAAAATGAAAAGAAAGGAAATCAAGGGGATTGATGACAAAGGGGGACTTTCATATGATGCTCGTCATTATTTTTGGTCTAGTCACGATTTTAGCCGCTCTCGGCATCTATCGCTCACTCAAAAAAGTGAACGTACTGGCCATTGCTTTCGCTGGCGCCACATTTTTGGTTTTTGGATGGTTTACCGTCATGACCATCATCTATAGCGGTTATCCAACTGCACATTAAAAGCCTGCAATAAGCAGGCTTTCAGATTGTTGACAAAGGGCTAAAATGAACTTGATTTTAACCCTTTGTCTTCTTTTTAGCGTGATAGAAAACCTTTGCAGTCTAGGAAGGACGAGTACTGGCGCGGAGCGAATTTGATATTCGTGAGCACCAGCACGCAGGACTGACAAAGAATGCGAGGGTTTGTCTACACGCTAAAAGCCTGCAATAAGCAGGCTTTTTCTATTGATTCAAATGTTTATTCACGCTTTCTAATTTGCTTGAAAGGGTGGTCGTTTGATCTCTTCTGTCATCTATGCGGATATTGGTTGCTACTCGGTGTAAACCCTTTTCAAATGGAGCTTCATGAATACGCTGAATGACCTCAAATAAAACGGATAGCTCCCCTTCAATTAAAGTATTCATTGGTGTGAGCTGATATTTGATTTTCCCTTCTTGTTGAAAGCCCTCTAACAGTCTTTGTACGTCTGCTACATATGCACTCACGCTTGGTGTCTCAGTGCCTATTGGAATGATGGTGACATCTGCTATCGCCATGGTTCTTGCTCCTTTCAATGACATACTATTTCTTTCTCGTTCTCATTGTAACCCATCGTGATTCAAAAATGCCATGATCATGTGGCGTTTAAGCTTGGTTTGTCCCGTTCTATCGTCAAATCTGCTCTCTCTACCTTCCCAATATTTGTGAAAAGGAGCAAGCATATACCTGAAATAGCCTCTATCAGTCCTCCTGCTGCAATGACATAACCTGAACCGAATAACGTCGCCATATAACCACCAATGAGAGCGCCTAACGGTATCATTAAATACGAGATCATGTTAATAATCGCATACACTTGCGGCTGATCCTCCGCTTTTACTGACAATTGAATCATCGTATGTTCAGGTACATTGACTGCACTGATGGCTGCACCTAAGGCAAATGCAGATATAAACACAAGTGGTAATAAAGCATTCATCCCTGTAATGAAAAATGCAATTCCATCAACGATCCCTGCCCCGATAAACAACAGACCGTATCGATTCACTTTCACCTTTGTTAAAACGAATCCCATCAAAAATGCACCTAATGCCGTGGTCACTTTGATGAATGAATATACTACTGGTCCACTATGTAAATCTTCTGTTAAATAAATAACCGACAATGCCTCCCACGGTGCCGCAGCAAAATTGGAGCAGACACAAAAAATGGCTAATGGAAACAAAATATGATGACTTTTCACAAGTGAAAATCCTCTTATTAATCGTTTTCCGTATGATAATCCTTTTTTTCCTTTATCCATGATCGCTTCCGTTTTATATGTAATCAGCAAAACCAGCAAAGCAGACATGAGGTAAAGAGGAATAATGACAAGCATTGTATATCCTACCCCTACAAATGCAATCATGACACCACAAATCGTCACAGTCACAAGCCTGACCACATGACTGGCTGATTGAATGGTTGCATTCGCCTTTTGTATCACATCTTCATGCACAAGCTTTGGAATAATGGACACCGAAGCTGGTTCATAGGAACCACCAGTCGCTGAATGCAGCAACATACCGCCAATGATGAGTGCCAAAGGAGAAAAATCATAAAAGTAACTCACCACAATCACAAGTATAATCGCCGCCCGAGTTAAATCAGCAAAGCACATCCAAAATTTCAATTGATGCGGCTTCATCATTGGGGTAATAAACGGCCCAATAATGGCTTGAGGGACAAAACTAACGGCAATAAAAAATGCTGTTCCAATTGCTCCTTTTCCCCCTAGCACTAAAAGCCACAAAATGGTGTTAAAAGATAAACTATCAGCAGTAATTTTACACATTTTAGAAACAAATAGATAAGTAAAATTCCGTTTCCACAGGCTTTGAGCATTCAATCATCGACATCTCCCTAATTCATATCCTTTTTTTTACAACCACTCTTTCACAATAGCTTACAGGGATGCTCTCGTCAATCACATCAGCACGGTTTTTATTGACCATAAGAAATTGATTGGTTTGAACGTATTAAAAGATTGTTGACAAAGGGCGAAAATGAACTTAATTTTAGCCCTTTGTCTTCTTTTCAGCGTGATAGAAAACCTTTGCAGCCCTAGGAAGGACGAGTACTGGTGCGGAGAGACTTTTACCTTCGTGAGCACCGGCACGCAGGACTGACAAAGAATGCGAGGGTTTGTCTACACGCTGAAAGCACCAATTAGGTGCTTTTAATACTTACATGCTTCCCACAATAACCGCTTTGTTTTTTCATAGATCGAATCAAATTGACTCATAGAAAGCGGGTTCTTTCCTCGCCCAAGTTCCACCGTATAGCCCTCACTTTTACATTGATAAATAAACCAATCTCGATAACCTGCATAGCTATCAAGATATTGAATCGCTTTGTAACCGCTCACCCGTTCTAACCGTTCGACCGTCTCTTTTGAAATGGCCGGTTCGTGGCCAAGAAACCCCCAGTATATCTCTTCTCCTTGTGTATGAAGGGCAATTAGCCGGTCAAAGCGTTTTCGTAAGGCGAGATGTGCCATTGCTTTCGCTTCTGGTTCTGTTAACGGCTGATGCCCTGGGAAATCCCTATAAGACGGTGCCTTCGGCTTATTACGATAATATTCGATTTCCCAATAGGCAGGAAATTGATTGTTTAAATCAATTCCTCGAATATTCGCCTTCCATTCTCGATAATCGGAAAATCCACCATTTAGCGGTGCGAACTCCTCACGGCGCAGCCCTAAAGATTCTGGACCATTGCGAACCAAATCAACACCGTCTGGATTTACCATCGGGACAATAGACAAAGCAGTGGTCTGCAATATACGAACCGCTTCGTGATGTCTTGCTTGCACTGGGTCCGAGGCCGCTAAACAAAGTGATTTAAGCCATTTTAATAAAACGGAGGTCGTGATCCATTCATTTGCATGAAAAGAGGCATTAACATGTATGGAATGTAAATGTTGTACAGGCTCCGTACGGATTTCATAAATGGGCGTATCAAGCACTGATTGACCAATCACACTCAACTGAAGAAAAGGAAAAACAGCTTTCAAATATTGAAGCTCTCGTTCTAAGTGAGCGCTATCATATTCAAATGTTCCGCTGATCCAATCATCTGATTGCTGGAGCCGATAAGGCGCAATGAAGCTTTGCACATCACCTACCGATTGAAATGAATGGCTCCCCTCTGGAAGTCTATACCCCGGTAAAAGGAGGTGCTCCGTATTTGACTGATTGGACAAACGGAAAGCTTCTTTCCCTATACCAAGCTGCTTTGCCACATCCTCCTTCCTTGCCTCATCCAGATGCCATTCAATTGTGCCAAACGACTTTTTCATTTACATCCCTCCCCTCTCACACTATATGAACCAGTAAGTAAAAAAAGAAAACCTCTGCATGTAAATAGCAGAGGTTTTCTTTTAAATTAAGACGCCTTTTTTAGCTCAGTGTCATCTTCTTTTTTAGATGGTGAATGGTCCGAGTTGTTTCGGTCATAAAATCTAAGGAGATCTCCATAGATAATTTGATCAGAGAATTGAAGCTCTTGTTTTGCCTTTTCTTCATAAGACTGACAACCAGACTCATCTTCTCTCGGCTCACCCGTTTCTTTGTTGTAGCACACACCAGCTGTGAAAACACTGTCCTTCGTAATAAAACTTCCATCTCGAAGCACTGTGAAGTCATTTGTATCTTTTGATAATAGGTCATGACCAAATTGAATTTGCTTACTTGTATCGATTCCTAGAAGGTTCATGACTGTTGGACGGATATCCACTTGGCCGCCAACTGTATCAATCTCTTTTGGATGTTTATCCGTGATACCAGGAATGTGTACAACAAATGGTACTTTTTGAAGCTGAACTTCTTCAAAAGGTGTAATGTCTTTGTTTAAGAATTGTCCCATTGCTTCGTTATGGTTTTCAGAAATTCCGTAGTGATCACCATATAACACAAAAATGGAGTTATCGTATAACCCTGCTTCCTTCATTTTTTTAAAGAAAAGCTTTAGTGCCTCATCTTGATAACGCACTGTAGGGAAGTATTTGTTCAACGTTTTGCTCTTTGAGTCATATTCATCAATGAGCTTATCTTCTTCATCTAAGTCAAATGGAAAATGGTTCGTTAATGTAATCAATCTCGTATAAAACGGTTGCGGGATCGTTTTCATTAAATCCACTGACTGCTCAAAAAACGGACCATCTTTTAGTCCCCAGCCAACTGAATTTTCTTCATTTACATCGAATGATTTAATATCAAAAAATTTGTCGTAGCCAAAGCTGTCATAGATCAGATCACGGTTCCAGAAACTTTTGTTATTCGCATGAATAACAGAAGAATGATAGCCTTCCTCTTTTAACAACTCAGGTGCGGCTTTGAACTCGTTGCTTGGATTTGTGAAAAATACAGCTCCTCTTCCAAGCGGATAGAGTGAATTATCAACAATAAACTCGGAGTCGGATGTTTTCCCTTGACCCGTTTGATGATAGAAATTACTGAAATTGTAGCTTTTCTTGATCAATTTGTTTAAGAACGGCGTGATCTCTTTCCCATTCAATTTTTCATTGATCACAAAGCTCTGGGTAGACTCAAGCGATACTAGAATGACATTTCGTCCTTTTGCTTGACCAAACGTCTTTTCATTACGGTCTGTTTGATTTGCGCTTACATAGTTTTCAATTTCAGTTAAGCTATTGCTGTCGGCAAGTGCTCGCTGAGCGGATTGCTTCGATTGCAGAACCCCATCATAAATATGGAAGTTATATAAGCTGATGTTTTTCACTAGCATCTCTCGGTCAAATGAACGAGTTAACAGCTCTGGTCTTTCTGTTTCAGCCAAACCAAGGTTAAAAAAGAAAGTGGCTGCCACAAATAAATAATAAGCTGCACGTCCCTTACGTGAAATCGTTACATCTGTTCTAAAGGAAGGCTGTTTTTTATAGAGCCAAATTAAAATGATGATATCAACAAACATCAGAAAATCAACTGGTTCAATTAAAGAGGTAATACTTGACCCGAGGTCACCCATATTGTTTGTTTGAAATAGGACGGGGATGGTTAGAAAATCACTGTAGAATCGATAAAATACAATGTTAGCTAACAAAATAAATGTCAGAACAAAACTCGTCACAATGATATATCGATTGCGATTTTTTTCTTTAAAGAATAAACCGATACCGAAGATAAACAAGAGAAAGCTAAGCGGATTAATAAACAGGATAAATTCCTGCATGAAATTTTCAATTTTGATATTAAAACTAGATTTATAGATAACATAGGTTTTCACCCACATTAACAAAGTCGCAATCAGTAAAAATGAAATCGCCTTTAATCTTTTCTTTCGCATTGTAACCTCCTTATGCTAAAAACGCACTCAGGTTAGGGACATCCCCAATTATTGGTGCTTCTTCAAAAATAACTAAAGTATATCTTATCCTGTCTATGATGGAAAATCAATGTCTTTTTCCCCATGACAAACTTATGAATATGCTAATCATTCAATTTCATGCCTATCTATCGCTGATTTTAATAAAAATGACATCATTATGACATTTTTGTTCAAGACAGCCACTTGTTTTTTGCCATCCATGCACCGCCGATCACGCCTGCATCGTTTCCTAGTGAGGCAATTACCACTTCAACATCCTCAGCACATGGCGGGAAGGCATGATGTTTGACGACACGCTCTACTTTACTGCGAAGAAGCTCGCCCGCTTTAGATACACCCCCGCCAATGACGATTTTTGTTGGGTTTAAGGCACTAGCCAGATTCGCAAGGACAAGACCAAGATGGGTTGTCACTTCATCTACGACACGCATCCCCAGTTCGTCTCCGTTTTCTGCTGCCTCAAATACATCCTTTGCAGACAGCGAAGTAAGTGAGCCAAGTGATGATGTATGGCTCTTTGTTTGTAATGAATCCTTTGCGATTCGGACGATACCTGTGGCAGACGCAATGGTTTCAATACAGCCTGTTCTCCCGCAGTTACATGGTGCTCCTTGAAATGGAACGGCACAAATATGACCAATTTCTCCACCAGCACCTGTTTCGCCTTGAACCACTTCTCCATTGACAATAATACCGCCGCCAACCCCTGTGCCCAGTGTAACCATCAGGATGTTTTTGGCGCCATCACCTGCACCCTTCCACATTTCACCGAGTGCAGCAATGTTCGCATCATTTTCGATGACAGATGGAAGTCCTGTCTCTGCCTCTAAATGGTCTTTTAAGGGATAGTTTGTCCAGCCCAGATTCGTTGTTTTATAGACAATTCCGGATACTTTACCCACTGGTCCCGGTGCCCCCATACCAATCCCAATTAGGGCTGATTTCGGCATGCTGATCTCAACTAGTTTATGGTCAATTGACTTGGCAATGTCGACTGTAATTGTCTGCCCAGATTTATCCGTAGGAATCTCCCACTTATGCTGAATTTCACCATAAAGATTAATAAACGCAAGCTTAATTGTCGTACCGCCAAGATCAACTCCTACAAACCAATCCCCTGTCATATGTCCTCCACCTTCACATTGTTTTTCGATTTAATTTGGCTAGTTCCATTTGAAGGATGGTCATTGCGTTTGACCATTCAGTTCGATCGATGATGCCCGATGTGTACATTTCCTTCAATTCATCTGCCATAAATTCTAATTCCACTTCACGATCTCCGAAATACACGTAATTTCCAAATCTCATGAGCAGCTGCTGTACATCATATAACGTTTTCATTATTTTCACCATTTCTCTAAATCAACAGATAGGATAAGCGTATTCATAAATGCGCTTTCAGTCAAGTCATTCAACGTGTTTGAGTGTTTTCAATATATTGTTTCAACTTTAAAAATCGGTCATTTTGCGGATCTTGTTTTAATGCTTTTTCGATGAAGTCGTCTGCTTCCGCTGTCTCGCCTTTTTCTACATACAACAACGATAAGTGATACAATTTATTCGGCTCATTTGGATCTTTTTCAAGCGACTTTTGCAAATACTCAATGGCCTTGTCAAGATGTCCAAGCTGCGCTTCGGAAAGCGCATATATATGAAGTGCTTCAGCTGAGGCATCCTTTTGCTTTACAAATTCCTCTAGACGCTGACTTGCTTCGCTATAGTTCTTTTCATCAAATAAACTCGCTGCCTCGCTAGTTGCCGCAGCTTCTTTTTGATCGTCTGAATGAAACCCTGTATACAATCCAAAGCCGCCAATAAGGAGGAGAAGAAAACTAGCAAGAAGCATTTTGACAGGCTGAAACTGTTTAGGAAGACGGACCGCTAAAGCGGCTAAAAATCCCCCAGCGAGCCCCCCAAGATGCCCTGCATTATCAATCCCTGATACAGTGAAACCTATCCCTAAATTGATGAGGATAATCACGATAATATTTGTCCCCATCGTACGAAAGAAGAGCTTCCGGTTAGAGATCGCTAAATATAGCAATGCGCCTAAACAGCCAAAGATCGCACCTGATGCTCCTGCTGCGATGGCTGTATTAAACACAAAGCTCGCTATGGAGCCAAAGATGCCGGAAATCAAATAAATCAGCAAAAATCTTCCTGAACCATAAATTCTCTCAACAGCCGCCCCAACGGACCAAAGAGCAAATGTATTAAAGAGTAAATGCGTCAAACCAATGTGTAAAAACATAGGTGTCACAAAACGCCACCATTCACCCTCTAGTATCAGCACATTATTCTTCGCACCAAATGCTGTTAAAGTGGCTGTATTGGTACTTCCACCAGATAATTCGAGTAAAAGAAACATCACCACTTGAACTGCGATTAACAAGTAGGTAAAAATCGGTCTGCCATTTTGAAAAACAGCCCGTTCTCGTTCACGCTGCTTTTCCTGATCTTGAAATGCCTGAAGCACGTTCATTTTAAGCTGCATCACATCTTCGGCTGTATCTGCCTTCGCCTCTTCTACATCAATCGAGAGTGATGTATTCAGCCATTTTTGCAGCTCGTGTCCATCGTTTTGAAGGGTTTCTTCATTCAGTAAAACAGGTGTCACCGTCACCTTTTGCTGTTTTTGCGGTTGACCGTTTATGTCTTCCCAATCATCTACTGGATGATCAGCTGTAAATTGTAGCTGCAGGAGATGAAGAGAACGTTTACGCATGGCTTCTCTTAATTGATTCATCCGAAAGGCCTGCTCTTCCATATCTCGAACGATCTCCTGTCTAAAATTCACATCTCTTCTATATAGACGGATGAGATCATATCCTGAGTTTCGTGGTGCTTCAAAAAAGATTTCATCTTCTGGGTACGGACTTTGAATCATCTCGTATCCTTTTTGTCTTAGTTCATCAACAACTCGCCAAAATAGACTATCTATGACATTCATTCATTCGCGCTCCATTTTTTACATTATTATAGCAAGAATCGTACTTATCCGCATTTCTAAACAAAAAAAATCCCGGCGTTTGCGGGATTAGAATGCTTGGCGAATAAATTTCGTCCGAAAATATGGGATTTTCATCAGCCATTTAATAAAAAGGTGACGCACTTGATTTTGACCTAAAATCAAATTCATCAGCCGATAACGGTTTTGCACGAGTACGAATGCAAACAGTGTGAACACAATGCTCCAAATCATTTTATTCATCATATTCCCTCCTATGTTGGTATCGTGGCTTAAATAGGATTTGTTTATGCATGAACCATCGTTTTTATCACTTTGAATGGTTCCTTTCATTAGCCAGCCTTCACAATCTAATCCCCTGTTCTTTTGATTGAATATAAAAAACCTCTTCACCCTCTGATTGATAACAGGAAACATCAAATTGATGAAGATCCACTAAATCCTTGAACGTATGAGGTAGCTTACAATTCGCCTCTAACTTTTCCATCTTATGAGGGAAGTAATTGTCGTTCGGATTTGGCGTATGAACATATACGGCGTCTAAACCAGGGTCATGTTCGTGAATACAAATCCATGTTTGGTATGGCTTTTTAAATGCTTCAAGCTGCTTTAGCAGCCTATTGTATAAAGCGATATGAGCTTTTATATGCTCTCTTCTTATTTTTAAGCTATTTTCCCCAACTCCAGAAAAATCAAGGTGCGTATGCCAAAAATAAAACCATGAATCATGATCGAGTATTAGGTCACAAGTATTCACTTCCTCCCACACATTGCGGAAGTATCTTTTCTTTCCACGAAATTTTTTCAAAACGAACCTCCTATCAGCTAAAATGCCATGACTCTAATGAAACGCCAAAAAGCCCGTTCAATGGGCAAGCAGCGGACTTTTACTTTTGATATAACAGACCTTTTTCACTGACAATCATAGACACCGATATGTCATGCGCTTCAGCCGGCACATACTCGATTTGCTGTAATGACAGACAAAGGGCAATGGTTACACCGTGATAGTCCGCTAAGTAGCGGTCATAATAGCCGCCCCCAAATCCAATACGGTAGCCTTGTTGATCGAAGCATACCCCAGGAACAATGATCAAATCGATTTCTTCTTTATGTACAGCAGCCGACACCTGAGGGTCTGGCTCTGTTAGCCCAAAGTAGCGGGATATCATCTTCGTTTCCGGTGTATATTCATAAAACGTCATCTCTTTTGTTTCCGGGAAACAGGTCGGTACACATACTGTTTTCCCCTCCTGCCATGCTTTTTCAATCAGAGGCATTGTCGGTATCTCTTTTCCTCTAGACATAGTGAGCGCAATCGTATTTGCATGTTTCCATGCTGGCAGCTGAAACAAGTGCTCATGAAGGAAAGCGGTGCTTCGCTCGAATTCCTTAGCACTCATCTGATCAAGCTTAGCTAATGTTTGAAGACGAAGCTCTTTTTTCACACAGATCATCTCCCATCATAAAAAAACAGCAGGAAAATTCCCTGCTGCTTACTTTGTTTCACGATGTAAAGTTTGTTTTTTATCACGTGAGCAATACTTTTTGAATTCAACGCGATCTGGATTGTTTCGCTTATTCTTTTTAGTAATATAGTTACGCTCACCGCATTCAGTGCAAGCTAGAGTAATATTTACGCGCATGTTTTTCCCTCCAAACTAAAATCAATTCACATTCAGACCTAACTATAATACCACTTCTAGCTAAGGAATGCTAGAATGTTTTTTCACCAATTTCATTTTTCAATGCATTCCCCCCGCATCCTGATCCATATTGTCTGGTCATGTGATGAAAAATCGCCTTCTCCCCTATAAAAACACGTTCTTTGTCGTACTGTATACATGAGAACCCCCTCTTTGTTCCACAGCTTTTTTTCATCTGATCCGTCTTCTTTTATTTTAACAGCGGGTAAGGTTTTCATACTTGGTTTCCCTATAAAAAGAAAAATGATGAAAAAAAGGTGATTTTTTCAGCAATTCCTTTTGAAACTAGCTTTTTTATGGTATAAAAAAGAAGGGTCGAAAACTGTCTGAAACAATCATGAGAGCCTTTTTTGGCTTTCAGCATTAAAATATGAATAAAAGGTGATGAAACATGGAAATTGCAATTATCGGATTGCTTGTTGTCAGTATTGTACTGATCGCATTCTCATATTTTCAAAGAGAGCCGATTAAAGAAGTCGAACAGGAACTTGAAACACTTCAACTATCTGCAATGCAAGAAATCTATAAACTGAAAAAGAAAATGAAGGTTCTTGAAGAAGAATTGCTTGAAACAAACATCGTTGTCCGCAAGCATTCAGAAATTGATCCATCTATTGCAAGACAAATCATTTCAAAGCATCAAAATGGCATGTCTCCTGAGGCGATTGCGCGCGCTGAGCATGTATCTGTAGAAGATGTGAACATGATCATTAAAGACAACGAGAGGGTGCTTGTATGACGAAAAAAAGCATCCAAACGTTTGCAGCAGGTATGATTCTTGCAACTGGTGTTCTGGCGATCGTCTTTTTCCTTACTGGAAAAGATGAAGCGGCAGCTGATTCTACAACAAAAGAAACCCTCGCAGCAAAAGTGACAGACACTGACGTGAAAAATTACTTAGACTCTAAAAAAGAAGTCTCCGTCAGCCGTGAAACATATCAACAACTTCTTGATTATAAAGAAAAAGCGCTGAAAGCAAATGAAGACGGCGATTCTCAGAACGATAAACAAACAACGGACAAGCCAAAAGGCAAAACGGTTAAATTCGTGATTAAAAACGGTATGAGCACAAGTGATGTTTCAGACATGCTTGAAAAGGACGGAATCATCAACTCGTCTAAAGATTTTAATGATTACGTGATAGACGCAGGCTACCATAAAGAAATTCGTGCCGGCAAATTCAATTTAAAAACAGGTATGACATTCAAACAAATTGTCAAAGCCTTAACAAAATAACATCAAAAAACCCCCTGGCGGCATTGACCTCCAGGGGGTTTTTGATTATCCAAATCGTCCTGATATATAATCATTTGTTCTTTGATCATTTGGCTCTGAAAACATCACATTCGTATCATTGACCTCAACAAGCTCGCCCATCAAAAAGAACGCTGTTCGGTCTGATACCCTTGCCGCTTGCTGCATATTATGCGTCACAATGGCAATCGTATATTTCTCTTTTAGTTTCATGATTAATTCTTCAATCTTTAATGTTGAAACAGGATCAAGCGCAGATGTTGGTTCATCCATTAATAGAATATCCGGGCTTGTGGCAATGGCTCTTGCGATACAAAGACGCTGCTGCTGACCACCAGAAAGACCTAATGCAGGCGCACTTAATCGATCTTTCACTTCATCCCAAAGGGCAACATCACGAAGCGCTTTTTCAGCGATTTCTTTCAATTGCTGCTTGCTCTTCACCCCGTGAATTCTTGGCCCGTAGACGACATTATCAAAGATAGATTGAGGGAATGGGTTTCCTTTTTGAAAGACCATCCCGACGTTTTTACGCAGTTCCACTAGATCGACACGGCCTTTTAAAATATTGTCACCGTTATACATCATATCCCCCGTGATTTTCACACCTGGCACTGTTTTGACCATGAGATTTAAGGTCTTTATAAATGTTGACTTTCCGCAGCCGGACGGACCGATAATCGCTGTGACCTCATGCTCTTTAATGTCTAAATCAATATGCTTCAGTGCGTGATGTTGTCCGTACCAAAGGTTCATATCATTCACACGAAACACTTCTTTTTTGGCTGTTTCAGTTGCTACTGCATTCATCAAAATCCACCCGCCTTATCCGAATCGACCATTAATATAGTCTTCTGTTTTTTGCTGCGCAGGACGTGTAAAGATACGTTCAGTCGCATCGTATTCCACTAGATCACCGTTCAGGAAAAAGGCTGTATGATCAGATACACGTAACGCTTGCTGCATATTGTGTGTGACAATGACAATCGAATAATCATGTTTTAATTCCGATAATAGCTCTTCAATTTTTGCATTTGAGATCGGGTCTAAGGCAGAAGCCGGTTCATCTAATAAAAGCACGCTAGGTTTCATCGCAAGGGTACGTGCAATACAGAGACGCTGCTGCTGGCCACCTGATAATGATAAAGCAGAGCGGTGCAAGCGATCTTTGACCTCATCCCATAGCGCTGCCTTTGTTAAGCTTTCTTCTACCGCATCATCAAGCACTGATTTCCTTTTTTCACCCGCATATTTTAGCGCATGCGTAATGTTGTTGTAGATGGATTTAGGAAATGGATTTGGCTTTTGGAAGACCATCCCGATTTCTCTTCTTAAATTCACCACATTAATACGGTCATCCAAAATATTTAACCCTTCGTACATGATCGCCCCTTCACTTCGTGCACTTGGAATTAGGTCGTTCATGCGGTTAATGCTGCGTAAAAAAGTCGATTTTCCGCACCCTGATGGGCCGATTAATGCAGTAATTGCATTTTTTTCAATTTCAAATGAAATTTGATTGACTGCTCTTTTTTCACCATAATAAATACTTAAATCCTGCACCTGTAGAATCTGTTCCGCTTGAAGTGGAGCCTTTTTTGCTGCAATCTCTTTTTTTTCTGCTAGCATTTGAACCATTTCCCCTTCACACCTCTCACTATTTATTTTGACGTAAGCTTCTTATGAATAAATGAACCAAGCCATCTAGCTGCTAAGTTGAATACTAATACAGAGAGCACAAGTACGGCTGATGCACCATTTGCAATGGCCTCTGCATCTGGAATAATCCCCTGTGTATTGACGTTCCATATATGAACGGCTAATGTTTCTGCCGGTCTAAAAATATTCAGTGGTGACGTATCGGAGAAAGGACTCCAGTTTGTAAAATCAAGACGCGGTGTTGAAAGACCTGCTGTGAAAAGAAGAGCAGCCGCCTCACCGAAAACTCTTCCCGATGCTAAAATCGCTCCGGTAATAATGGATGGAATCGCACCTGGGATCAGAACCGTCTTCACTGTATGCCACTTTGTCACACCGAGCGCAAGCGATGCTTCCTTTTGATCCTTCGGTACAGATCGAAGTGCATCTTCTGTCACCCTGACCATCACTGGCAGGTTAAAGACAGTCAGCGCAAGGGCTCCTCCGATGATCGTATAGCCCCATCCTGTTAAATTAACAAACATCAGCAAACCAAACATACCGATGACGATCGATGGCAGAGACGATAACACTTCAATACATGTACGAATAAAATCAGTCACTTTGTTTTGAGGTGCATATTCTGCCATGTACACCCCGCCGCCCACGCCAAGAGGCACGGTAAACAGCATTGTAATAAATAGAATGTAAAACGAGTTAAACAGCTGATCCCTAATACCGCCGCCAGAGCCAATCGCACTTGAGCGTGTAGTCAAAAAGTCAAAATTTAATTCTTTGGCACCGTTGAAGATGATATAAGAAAACAAGCCAACAAGTATCGCCGTAATAATGGCGGCACATAATCCAAAAACAATTGTGGCAAAACGATCGGTCATTTTGCTATTCATTAAATCTTCCTCCTAGATGACAAGTATCTGATAATGAGTATGAACATAAATGATACAACTAGAAGGACAAGTCCCATTGACCAAAGTGTATTGTTTTCAACACTTCCATACGTTGTATGTCCCATGTTTAACGTAATAATGGTTGTTAATGTACCAGCTGTGTCCATAATACTTTCTGGTAGATTACGCGTGTTTCCAATGACCATCTGAACGGCAAGGGCTTCTCCAAATGCTCTTGCCATTCCAAGCACGACCGCTGTCATTAATGTCGGAAGCGCTGCCGGTACAAGAACACGTCTGATCGTTTGCCATCTTGTTGCGCCTAATGCATACGATCCCTCACGTAAACTTTTTGGAAGTGAAGCCATTGCATCAGTTGCAATGGATGTAACAGTCGGCAAAATCATAATAGATAGGACAATCGTTCCTGCTAGAACACTGTGCCCTGAACCGCTTGACTTAAAGTGTCCAATAAACGGCACCAATACTGTAAGACCTATGAATCCGTAAACAACGGATGGAATCCCTACAAGCAATTCAATCACTGGCTGGAGAATTTTCCGTCCCCATGCAGGTGCAATTTCTGTCATGAAGATCGCTCCTGCGATGCCTAGCGGTGCTGCTATGAGTGCTGATAGAAGCGTGACAGCGATTGAACCAAAGATAAACGGAAATGCGCCGTATTGCGGATTTTCCGCTGTAGGGTTCCAATTGATACTGGTTAAGAACTCAATTGGGCTTACACCATTTACGATGAAAGATTGTAAACCCTTAATGCCAAGGAAGATTGTGATGGCAATTGATACAGCAATCATTAAGAATGCGCAAAATTTCACCAAAATACTTCCTCTTACTTCATCCATTTGCCTATTTTTTTTCGAGCTGATCAGTCGATCGCTCGCTTCTGTATGTTCTATCTGTTTCATCTTTTTCTACACTCCTATGAATGTCATAAAAGGAAAAGTGAAAAGCTCCACTTTTCCTTCATCATCAATTCAAGACCTTTTACTTATCTGTTTGTTTGCCTGTTGCGTCTCTTTCTACTTTCATATTAGAGACTGAGATGTAGCCTTGGTCTTTAACGATTTCTTTTTGTACTTCGTCACTCATCAAGTAATCTAAAAATTGTTTTGCTAAACCGTCTGGCTCACCTTTTGTATAAGAGTGCTCGTATGCCCAAATTGTATATTTACCGCTTTCTACATTGCTTTCTTCTGGTTTCACACCATCAATGCTAAGCGGTGTAATTTTGTCATCTGTTAAATAAGAGAATGCTAGGTACCCAATCGCACCTGGTGTTTCTGCAATCAACTTTTTCACTGTGTTTGAAGAATCCTCTGTGATTCCTTCTGCAGGTGTCGCGCCGTCAAGTGCATATTTCACAAATGTTGCACGAGTTCCTGATGAGTCTGGTCTGTTCACAAGTGTGATTTTTTGGTCTTTCCCGCCAAGCTCTTTCCAGTTTTTGATTTTACCAGTGAAGATTTTTTTCAATTCGTCCTTTGTGATGTCTTTGACACCAACTTCAGGGTTAACAGCTGCCGCCATTCCAACAACTGCTACTTTGTGGTCTTTTAAAGCTTTTGCGTCGATTCCGTCTTTCTCTTCTGCGAATACATCTGAGTTCCCAATTTGTACAGATCCTTCTGATACTTGAGAAAGTCCTGTTCCTGAACCGCCGGCTTGTACTTGAATATCGGCTTTTGGATGTTTATCCATGAATTTTTCTGCTGCCGCAAGAACTAAAGGCTGCATCGCAGATGATCCTGAGATGGTAATGGAACCTGATGCCTCATCTTTGTTTGAAGCATTTCCTTTACTGTCTTTTGAATCTCCGCTTGAGCTGCTGTTTCCGCATGCTGTGACGAATGCTAACAATGCGATAGTAAGGAAAGTAAGCAGCCATAATTTGTTCTTTTTCATTTCAAGAATACCCCCTGAATAATTTGTCCTACGAGTAATACATTAAAGGTTCTTTATTAATTTCGTTTAAATGGAATGTTAAGGTTTTGTAAATGTCGAAGATTTGTAGAGAAATTGCGGGGTTTTTTATGATTTTTGTCAATTTATATCGAAAAGTTTGAAGAAAATATAAAAAAACGCCCACAAAAAGTGAGCGTTTTTACCTAGAATAGGTCTAGTTATTTGTTTCTGCTTCATTTTCAATTTTGTTTTTGTTCTTCGCTTGTGTATCATTGCTTTCCTGTTTTGATTTCAGTTCAAAGTACTTGTCTAATACTTGTTCACCAATATCATTTGTAATCGGATAGCGCTGGTTGTAATCTTGATACACCCAAGGCACGACAACTGAAATCGCTACTTCTGGATTATCAGCAGGCGCATACGCAACAAGTGTTGTGTTATACGTCGGTGTGCCGCGTTTGCTTTTAATCGGGCCGTCATAGAATGATTGAGCGGTCCCTGTTTTGCCAGCTGGATTGTATTTTTTGTTGCCAAAGTTCGAATATGCTGTCCCTCTTGGGTTCTGCATCACAAGCTTGAATCCTTGCTGTACGCGTTTGATCTCATCACTTGTCATATCGAGCTTATTCAGTACATCCGGCTTGACGGACTCTGTTACAGCCCCAATGCCTCTTTGCGGATCTGGCTCTCTCACTTCTTTTACGAGCTGAGGACGTAAACGATAGCCGCCATTGGCAATCGTTGAAACGTATTGCGCCATTTGCAGCGGTGTAAACGTGTCATATTGTCCAATCGCATAGTCAAGTAAAAGACCGGATTGTGTAGACGTTCCACGATAGCCAGTTGCTTCGTTTGGCAGGTCAATACCTGTCTCCACTCCAAGACCAAATTTACTAAAATTGTAACGGAACGTATCAAACGCCTTTGTATCAATTGGGAGCGGCTGATTCTTACGATATTCCCCTTTCCCAATTGCAATCGCTGTTTTAAACATATACACGTTTGATGAACGTTCTAGTGCGGTTAAATCATTAATGAGTCCCATATTTTGATAGGATTTTTTCGGCGGTGACTGAGCGATATAGAGCGGTTCATCGTATTGGGTGCTTCCAATGTGAAGGACGCCTGTTTTATAACCTGTCAGTACCGTTGCCCCTTTTACTGCTGATCCCATCGCATATGATGATGTCATCGTTCCTAGTGCATAGTCATCAAATTTGTATGTCCCATTCTTATTGGTAATCTGTTTACCCGCAATCGAGAGCACTTCCCCATTTCTCGGGTCCATCATGACAACAAACGCACGATCAAGAAGTTCTGTGCCGCCTCTTTGCTTCGCACTTTTCAAGTTCTTTTCGATGATTTTTTCCACCGCTTTTTGCAGCTGAATATCAATCGTCAGCACAAGGTCTTTTCCGCTCTTTCCTTCTGTTAACACTTTAGAGCTTGTGACATTGCCTTCTTTATCCGTTGTACTTTGTTCTTTTTCTTTTTGACCTTGCAGGACATCTTCATATTGATATTCAAGATAGCTTTTTCCTACACGATCATTTCGGCTGTAGCCGAGTGATAGATAATGTTCAAGCAGTGACGACGGAAGACCTTCATCACTTGAAGACACACTGCCGAGCATACTGCGGAGCAGTCCTTTATAAGGATAGCTGCGTGACCAGTCTGTTGTGACATCTACACCTGGCAGCTCGTCCAAATGCTCAGAGACGTAAGCAATTTCACTTGGTTTAACATCTTCGTTTTTAATGAATTGAGGCGTAAGTGCATAGCCTGCATCCATTTGTCTTTTAATCGCAAGCACTTGCAAATCTTTTTTCGTCAGTTGATTTAATTCCTTGTCTGTGATGCGTTTTAGCTGGAGCTCGTATAGTTTATCATCAGAGACCTTTTCGTCACCCTTTAAATCGGCTTCTTTTTGAACAAGCTTTTTCGCTTCATTCGGATGGGTTAAGATCCAGAAATCTTTTTTATCACGATCTGTGATTTTCTTCGTACTTACATGAATCATATCTGCTAATTTTGTTGCCACTTTGAGCCGCTCTTCTTGTGAAGTCGTCGAGGTTCTCGTATATGTAATGGCATTTAGCGCTTTATTGCTGACAATCGTGTTATAGTTTCGATCATAAATTTTTCCGCGCGGAGCAGATGAGCTGACATTTACGTCTTCTTGTTTTTCTGCCTGCTTTTTATAATCTTCTCCATTCACAATCTGCACAAAACCGAGTCTGACCACAACACCGGTAAAAATAATAAACGCAGCTAAAAATAATAAATTCAGCCGGATCGGAAGTGTTTTGCGCCCTTCCTTCGCGTCTTTTTTGTTTTTCTTGTTTCTCATCACATCACCTTTTCTATCAAGAAAGAAATGGCACCCCTTTTTGTGTATAAAAGGTGCCATCATCATTTTAGCGGTTTTTCTATCATTTATCTAGAAATTTGATGTTCCATTGGTAAGAAATTTTACCTTTCTCCCTTCATAAGGTTCGTTTGAGAAACAGGCTTTTGACCGTCAGCCTCTTCTATATCAGCTGTTTTCTCTTTTAAATGAATGTCCTTTACAAAATAATAAATAAGGGTGTGCCCCGCTCCGAGTACGACAAGTGAAGCAGGAATCCCAAGCCGATCGCCCAGTAAGGTGACAGATAAAAGAAAAAAGACAATCGAACAAATACGCCCGGCATTTAAAAATAGTTCTCTGACGACAATATATTCAATTCGGGCTTTCCTTGCATATCTGGCATGACCGATGACATCGTAAGTTAAAGAGACATACGGAACAAGCAGAAGCGGGTAGCCGATCGCAATGGCTACAGCGTACATAAGCAGTGATACATAGGACAAGTGAAAGACGATTAAAAATAAAGCGCCGTATAAAATAAGCCCGCCAAACATAATCGCTTTTTTACGCCATTTTTTCTTAATCAAACGGGTAGCAAAAAAATAGGCGAAAAAGGCAACACCTGAATTGACTAGACCAAATGTGCCTAAAGCAAGCTCACTGTTTGTTGCAATAAACACAAAGACACTGATTAAAAAGACAAACACGCCTTCACGGAGCCCCTGAAAAAAGTGAGCAGTTGTGATCTTACGCCAATTCTCGTCCGCATGGCGCTCTTTCCAAATTTGCTTAATGATAAATTTTCCTTTTGATTGTCTCCTCTTGAGGAAAAAACTCATCACAACCGCTAGTGAAAACAAAAAAAGCGATAAAGTGAAAATCACTGTATAGCCTGTATCATCCGTTAATTGAGAAATCACAATTCCTGCAATGAGCGGCCCAATCATACCAGCTGTAGAGGTAAGCACTCCTAAAAATCCATTAAAGAAATCCCTTGTTTCAGGTTCAGTGATCTCAAAAGTGAGCACGTTAAAGGCAAGCCAGTAAAAACCATAGCCGATTCCAAGCACACTGCCTAATAACACGAGCCGAGCTGCCGCTTGCTCTCCTGCCATGAGAACAATTAAGTAAAAAGCGGCTAAGAAGATGACACCGAAACGAAGGACAAATGCACGATCTATTTTTTTAGCGAGCCGACCAGCAAATAAAAAGGTAATGGGCTGAAGGACAACGATCGCCAAGTTATAAATCGCAAGGTCTGTAAATCGCCCAGACTGTTTCCATAAATACACGTTCACAAACGTATTCGAAAGCGCAATCGCAAGTGCGTATAATCCGCCAATCGTGAGGAGGAGCAATAAATCTCTTGTGACATCCATGTCCCCGAACATTTTCTTTAATCTGCTCATATCATTCATTCTCCTTTTCTACACAATAGTCTGTCTCATCAAAAGGCAGATATGTAAAAAAAGGAGGGAAAATATAAAAAGACCCGCTCTCAGAGAGAAGCAGGTCTTTTCAAATCAAATCATTTATTTAGCTTCGCTGTAAAGGCGAGCCACTTCATCCCAGTTCACAACATTCCAGAATGCTGAAATGTAATCAGGACGACGGTTTTGGTAGTTTAGGTAGTAAGCATGCTCCCAAACGTCTAGTCCTAGGATTGGTGTTTTTCCTTCAGTTAAAGGAGAATCTTGGTTTGGTGTGCTTGTGATTTCAAGTTTGCCATTGTTCACAACAAGCCATGCCCAACCAGAACCAAAGCGTCCTGCAGCTGCTGCAGCGAAATCAGATTTGAATTTTTCAAATCCGCCTAATTCTTTTTCGATCGCATCTGCAAGTTCACCAGTTGGTGCGCCGCCACCGTTTGGTGAAAGAAGCGTCCAGAATAATGAGTGGTTCGCATGTCCTCCGCCATTGTTACGTACAGCTGTACGAATGTTTTCAGGCACAGAGTTCAAGTTAGCCACTAGCTCTTCAATTGATTGATCTTCAAGAGCTGATACACCTTCGATTGCTTTGTTTAAGTTTGTTACATAAGTGTTGTGGTGTTTTGTGTGGTGAATCGTCATTGTTTCCTTGTCGATATGTGGTTCTAATGCATCGTAAGCATATGGTAATTCTGGAAGTTTAAAAGCCATGGTTAAATTCCTCCTTAGAAATGTATGTACTGAAATGCTTCCTTAGTAAGCAAGCAATTCACCCTAATCAAAGAGTATCAAAAGAAACGGCTTGTTTCAACGTTATTGCTCATGATCTGAAACATTTCAGTGTTTATTTTGTATTTAACCCTTCAGAAAGAGTGTTAAACACCGATTTTCCATTTAGCGAAGCACATAAAACAAAAAGAGTCCCAGCATCAGTGCTTGAATCAACCCTTTTGCAAATACGCCTGACACAAAACCAATTAATGAGCCAAGCCCAACTTTCACACTTGTCTTCAGATCTTTTTGATGAACGAGCAGCTCTGCGATGACACTGCCGATAAATGGACCAATGATAATTCCAGCAATCGGAATCACAAAAGGACCGGCTAAAAGCCCAATGGTACTTCCCCAAATGGCCGCCCGGCTGCCGCCAAAGCGTTTCACCCCAATCAGATTGGAGACATAATCTGCGGCAAATAACACAGCTGTAAACATGGCTTGAATGAGCCAAAAGGTGAGCGTCAATTTCTCAAAGCTAAAAAAGAGCCCATATAAAATAAACCCAAGAACCATGAAAACCACACTAGGAATGATTGGATAGACAAGTCCCACAAACGCAATGATAAATGCACAGCCGATCAAAATCCAATACAGCACGTCCAATCCGCTGCCGCCTCCTTTTTATATGCTGTATACATTATGCCTCATTCCTTCTATCTTAACCAGTAATGAAGGCCGTACTTGTACTGGATGGATAGACATTGATACAATGTGAGAAATAGAAAAGAATGTAGGAAGTGAATCGGTTGAACGTATTTAGTTTATTGTTAAAAGGAATTTATTCACCAAAAGATATTGCCAGAGCACGTTTTACTGGGATTGGAAAGGCCATTTTATTCATCTTTATCCTTTCGATCATCGCAGCTGTCCCCCAGGGCTATCATATGAGCCAAGAGATTTCAAATGCGATGTCAGGATTTCAACATGTGATTAAAAAAGATTTACCCGACTTTTCCATTGAAAAAGGAACGCTTCAAGCGGATCAAAGCACACCGATCGAAAAAGAAGAAAATGGCATCACGATTATCTTTGATCCCGCTGAAAAAATAAAATCAAGTGAGCTTGAATCAAAACAAACAGCCATTGCGTTATTGAAAGAAAAAGCAGTGATTGCCATTGACGGACAAATGACAGATATTCCATACCAGCTGCTTGGCGGAACACTCACAAAAGATGAACTTGCCAGCGTCACAAACCAGAATCAAGCGATCATTATCCCTGTCATTTGTGTCCTGCTGTACCTATCTACTGCTGCTCTCATGTTCATCAGCGCAACATTCCTAGCCATGCTTGGCACATTTATTAAACGAATGCAGCAAAAAGAGCTGTCCTTTCAAATGCTTTGGAAGCTCTCTTCCTATTCACTCACATTAACAACCGTCTTTTTCGCCATCATGAGTGCATTAAACACGCCGGTTGCGAACTCATTTTTATTAAATTGGGTGATTAACTTTATTTTCTTATATCTTGTCGTTAAAGAAATACCTGCAAAAAAATAAGCTCCCTCATTTTGAGGAGCTTTCAGATTGTTGACAAAGGGCTAAAATATTGTTGATTTTAGCCCTTTGTCTTCTTTTCAGCGTGATAGAAAACCTTTGCAGTCTAGGAAGGACAGCTACTTTTACGGAGCGAATTTGTCATTCGTGAGTACCAGCGCACAGGACTGACAAAGAATGCGTGGGTTTGTCTACACGCTGTAAGCTCCCTCATTTCGGGGAGCTTTTTTATTTGTTTTGACCCTATGACTCATCTGGATGGATGATCGCAAACAAATAGTGATCCTCCCACTTATCATTGATCTTTACTTTTTTACGATGAAGTCCCTCATTTTCAAACCCTGTCTTCTCAAGCACACGAATGGAACCAATGTTAGATGGTTTTACGCCAGCTTCAATACGGTGAAGGTACAGTTCATAAAAGGCATAATCGATAATCAAACGAATCGCCTCTGTCACATACCCCTTCCCGCCTTGCTTTTCATCAAGTACATATCCAAGCAAAGCCCCTTGAATCGGTCCTCTTTCAACAGAATGGAGTGAGATCGTTCCAATTAATGCATCTGTTTCATTTAAGAAAATACCGTGCATATAGGCTTCATCTTTTGCACGCCTTTGCATACTACGGTTAATCCGTTCCTTTTGACGAGGTACAGTAAAAAAATCATCCTGAACCAAAGGTGTAAATTGCTGAAAATAGGTGCGATTCTCTCGTTCAAGTGTTAATAGAGCTTCTGCATCACTTTCTGTTAGTGTTCTTACATATATATTCTGACTGATTTTCTTCATATACTCTCCCCCTTTTTTTATTTTATCATAATAAAGAAAGCGCTTTGGCTTATCAAAAATTTTTCCGATTACAAGTCATAATAGAACTCACTAGAACCACCCTTCCTAGCTTTCTCACTCTTTTTGTTCTATCAACTCAGGGACAAACATACACTGAAGTAAACTCTTAAAAGCGGTGAGTAAAATGCGGCGAATTATTTTTTTACTAGTCAGTTTGTTTGTCCTCTTTATTATCTTTTTTGATTTAAAAAATGGAACGATCCCCGTTCAGGAAGGCCCTGCTGTTCCCGCCAGCGCCTTTCAAACAGCTGAAAAACAGGCATATAAAACTGTCACTGTTAAACAAGGACAAACCGTCGTCTCTATCGTACATACAAGTAAACCATTAGATGAAGTGATCGAAGACTTTGAAGCACTGAATCAAGGCGTCAAAGCGAACGAAATTCGGGCAGGCAGCACATACAAGTTTCCGGTCTATAAGAGATAAAACGTTAATTCCTTGTCATTCATACGAAGAGACTGTTACAATATGAGATGTAAAACACGTCGTACACTGCAAACGAATTGCATGTACACTAAGGAGCGATTGACAAGTGAGTGAAGTCACACATCGTACAAAAACGCGTCCCGTCAAAGTGGGACCTTTAACTATAGGTGGAAACAATGAAGTCGTCATTCAAAGTATGGCGACAACCAAAACACATGATGTCGAAGCGACAGTAGCTGAAATTAAACGTTTAGAAGAAGCTGGCTGTCAAATCGTGCGTGTCGCATGCCCAGATGAGCGTGCAGCAAATGCGATTGCGGACATTAAAAAACAAATCAACATTCCCCTTGTTGTCGACATTCATTTTGACTACAAGCTTGCACTGAAAGCCATTGAAGCAGGTGCAGACAAAATTCGTATCAACCCAGGAAACATCGGAAGAAGAGAAAAAGTCGAAGCTGTTGTGAAAGCGGCAAAAGAAAAAGGTATTCCAATTCGTATTGGGGTAAACGCCGGTTCACTCGAGAAAAAGATTCTTGATAAATACGGCTATCCAACAGCAGATGGTATGGTTGAAAGTGCACTGCATCACATTAAAATTTTAGAAGACCTAGACTTTCATGACATCATTGTCAGTATGAAAGCATCTGATGTAAACCTTGCGATTGAGGCATACGAAAAAGCAGCAAAAGCCTTTGATTATCCTCTTCATCTTGGGATTACAGAATCAGGTACGTTATTTGCAGGTACGGTCAAAAGTGCTGCTGGTCTTGGCGCAATCTTGAATATGGGGATTGGTAACACACTCCGTATTTCATTAAGTGCTGACCCGGTCGAAGAGGTCAAAGTGGCACGTGAATTATTAAAATCATTTGGCCTTGCATCAAATGCAGCCACACTCATCTCTTGTCCAACTTGTGGACGAATTGAAATTGACCTCATTAGCATTGCAAATGAAGTCGAAGAATATATTTCTAAAATTAAAGCACCAATTAAAGTAGCTGTTCTCGGATGTGCTGTAAACGGTCCGGGTGAAGCGCGTGAAGCTGATATCGGCATCGCTGGTGCTAGAGGTGAAGGCCTCTTATTCCGCAAAGGTGAAATTGTTCGGAAAGTACCAGAAGAAACAATGGTCGAAGAACTGAAAAAAGAAATCGATAAAATCGCTGAAGAACATTATGCAAAAATGGAAGCTGAAAAAGCAAAACAAGCGAACGCATAACAAAGAACGCCTGACATCACTGTCAGGCGTTTTTCTGTTCCTGTCCTGTTAAAAGAACGGGGTGATAAAGATGCCGAGGATGACGGAAACGATTCCGATCCCGATTGACCATGCGCCAAGCGCATGTGCTCCTTTTCTTCTTGCAATATAACCAACGACGATTGCCGCTACGCCTAATAGCACCGGCAAGACAAATAGTGAGATAATCGCAATCGCGAGTGCTGTATAGCCTATCCCCTTACTGCCTGAATCGTCACCTACATGGTCACGTTCTCTTCTGTCTTCACGATCTCTTGATGCTTGATATGGCTCTGCAATTTCAGCAGCTGTTTCCTCTAAATAGCCATCATCATTACTAAAGTGTGTGTCGATTTCACGATCATTTCTTCTGAAATCTTCGTCTCTTTCCATGATCAATTCCCCCTTTTGGTTAATAGAAAGGAGCTTTTTTAGTATGAGCAAAAATGTCTGTTTCATGTTTGCTAAAACTTGCTGGAATTGTGAATTGATTATGTTACACTTTAAGAGGATAAATATGAGGAGTGTGGGCATGTTACGTTTAGGAATTGATATCGATGGCACAGTCACGGCGCAGGACACCTTTGTCCCCTACTTAAATGAGTCGTTTCAATGTGACATCACACTAGATGATATGACGGAATATGATTTGACGAAGCTTTTAAAGATTTCAAATGAAGAATTTTGGGGCTGGATGAATGAGTATGAGCCTCTTATTTATAAACAGGCAAAGCCTGCCGAGGGTGCAAAAGAAATCCTCAATCAAATGAAACATCATCATCAATTGATTTATATCACAGCCAGAAGGCAGCATCACTCAGACATCACCTACAAATGGTTTGAGGAGAATCATGTCCATTATGACGATATCGAGCTTGTTGGCGGACATCATAAGGTGGCAGCTGTTCAAAAACATAAGATCGATGTGTTTTTTGAAGATCACCATGGTAATGCCACAATGATTGCAAAAGAAGCTGACATTCCAGTGATTCTGTTTAACTCACCGTATAATCAAATGCCAATTGATGAACGGATCATTCGCGTGAATAACTGGCAAGAAGCATCCCAATGGATCAAACAGTATGAAAAGCGTCTGCAAACTGCTTACTAAAACAGATCAAAAGCCGATACGTTTTTAATGTATCGGCTTTTTGATTGTACGATGATGTCCTTCTTTTATTAAAAAATGATAAAGTGCACCCATCATACCTGCCTGATTGAAGTAATAGCACGTTTCCAGTGTCACCTGTATGTTTTTCCATGCATGCAAAGTATGTAAATGTTTCTCAATGTTTGGAATCAAATCGGGCCTTGCACTCACGCCCCCGCCAATGAGGATTTTCTCTGGATTGAGAACTGTTGCCACATTGTAAATGCCAATTGCGATTCGCTTGTACCACTGATCGATCATCTTCTCAATGGCCGGATCTTGCTTGGCTTTTTCAAAGATTTCTTGACCGTCGATTTGCTGACTTTGTGGAATTCCTTGCTGCTCTTTGTAGCTTCGTATCAATCCAGCTGTCGAAGCACTGCTGTTGAGTGTCGTAAACTGACCGTTTTCTGTTTCTGTCAGCATCATGCCAAATTCACCGCCGCGAAAAGAGGCACCGCGAACAAGCTCTCCGCCAGCAAAAATACCGCCGCCGACACCAGTCCCAAGCGTCATACATATAAAGCTGTCACACTCTTTCGCATGACCACTAAATTTTTCAGCCAGAGCTGCACAGTTCGCATCATTTTCTACTTCTACACGAAGTGATGTTTTTTCTTCCAAAAGCGTTTTGACATTTTGGCCATTTAAAGCAATAATCGCTCCTGCAAATTCCGTATAACCCGTTTGACTGTCAACAAACCCCGGAAGACTCATCGCAATCCCTTTGATATCCCAAGTCCTTTGATACTCTTTCACCACGTTCTCCATGTCCTCTAAAAACGGCTCAAGCTGCCTGCAGTTTGTTTCGTAGTCGCCGCTCGTGATCAGCTCACCATGTCGATCCATGACCCCATGCTTTGTTTTTGTCCCGCCTACATCGAATACGATATAATACGCCACTTTTGACCCTCCCCCTATTTCTAAAGACTCAAATCTGCTTCTATAGATGATCTGTTGTTCTCATTTTAATGAAACAGCTATCCTTTGTAAAACGTTTTCAACATGACAAAACAAAAAGCCAGCCCATCGGCTGGCTTCTTTCATGAATGAACTTCCTTCGGTTCGCAAGAAGGACACGTTCCGTAAATTTCAAATTTATGTCCGCTAATGTGATAATCCTCTAGATCAGCATCAAGCTTGTCCATAGGGCAAGCGTCGATTTCCTTTGTTTTACCGCATGTCAAACAAATAAAGTGGTGATGATGATGGGAAAACGAACATTTAAAACGAAACAGTTTCTCCCCTGATAATTCCGTTGTCTCTAATATCCCAAGATCTTCATATAAAGACAGGTTTCGATAAATCGTATCAAAACTAAGCCCTGGGTAATCTTCACTTAATGCTGTTAATACATTTTTAGCGGTCAAGTATTTATCAGAATCAGAAAACAATTGAAGCATATCTTCACGTTTGCTTGTATATTTATAGCCTTTTTCCTTTAATAAATCAAGCGCTTCTTGTACGTTCATGATGATTCCCCCTTCTGAATTTCCCAATACTAATACACCCGATTAAAATCAAAATAGACAGCATCACAATGGTTCCACCCGGCGCTAAATCAAGATAATAACTTAAAATCAAGCCGACCATAACAGACAATTCCCCAAATAAGATGGAAAGGAAAATCGCCTGTTTAAACCCTTTGGCAATCCGAATACTTGCCGCAACAGGCAGTGTCATGAGTGCGGACACTAGGAGTGTACCAACAATACGCATCGATGCTGCGATGACAAGTGCAACAACTAAAATAAAAATAAAATGAATCCACTTAGCTGAAATACCAGAAGCCTTCGCATGTTCTTCATCAAAAGAAAGCAAAAACAATTCTTTATACAAGAGCACAACCACTAATACAACGACAAGTGAGATCCCAACAATAATCCAAAGATCGAGCCTTGAAACCGCACTGACACTTCCGAACAAATAGCTGAACAAATCTGTATTAAAACCATTTGCAAGTGAAATGAAAATAACAGAGATCCCAATACCACCCGATAAAATAATGGGAATTGCCAGCTCCTGATAATGTTTATACACAGAGCGCAGACGTTCAATAAACAACGAGCCAGCCACAGAAAAAGCCATTCCTAAGTAAAGCGGGCTAACCCCTGTCAAAAGTCCAAACTTTTTATCAAGGAATAAACTTGCCGCTATCCCAGCAAGTGATACGTGACTAAGCGCATCTGCGATGAGAGAGAGCCTTCTCACGACAATAAATACACCAAGTAAGGGCGCAATAAAGCCGATCAGCATACCTGCGATAAACGCATTTTGTAAAAATTCATAATGAAAAAATGGAAATAGCATTATTCATGTCCCCCATGATGGTGATGATCGTGATGAATCACTTGAATGTCATGCCCGTAAAACTGAGAAAGCGCCTGATCATCCATCGAATCAAACGTTTCCGCATCTCCATGAAAATGAAGTGTCTGATTTAAACAAGCCACATGCGTGACTTTGTCAGAAACGGTTCCTACATCATGTGTAACGAGAATTAAAGACATTCCTTTTTCTTTGTTCAATGTTTCTAACAGCTGATAAAAGCCTTCTACTGTTCTTTGGTCTACACCCACAGTCGGCTCATCTAAAATAAGCAGCTTCGGCTGACTGACGAGTGCACGGGCAATAAATGTACGCTGCTGCTGCCCGCCTGAAAGCTCACCAATGTTTTGGTGTTTTAAGTCCTGTATGCCAACTGAGCGGATGGCCTCATCTACTTGAAGCTTATCCTGCTTACTCATGCGTTTGAATAAACCAATCTTCGCCGTTAAACCACTTGCCACGACCTCGTATACAGAAGCAGGAAAACCTGTATTAAAGCTATTCGCCTTTTGAGAAACAAATCCAATTTGATCCCAGTCTTTAAATTTTTGAGCAGGTGTGCCAAAGAGCTTCAATTCTCCCTGCTGTGGTTTAATCAAGCCAAGCAGGCATTTTAATAAGGTTGTTTTACCAGATCCATTCGGTCCAACAAGTGCTAGAAAGTTTCCTTCCTCTACTGTTAAATGAATGTGATCGATGACATTTCGCTGTCCATATGAATACGAAATGTCCTTCATTTCAATAATTGGCTTTGCCATAAATCTTTCCACCTTTAATCCAATATAAAAAGAATGATTACGATTTATACAACAAAAAGAAAATGGCTTTTGCCATTTTCTTTGTCCATACATACATTTCATTATATAAAAGAAAGATAAAAAAGTAAAATAAAAGCTAATGAATGGCTGTTTTGAATTTACCGCCTTTTGTTTCATGCGTATCCATAATCGTAATAAAGGCTTGACCATCAATTTCAAACACAATAGATTTCAGCTTCGTAATTTCAAGTCTTGTCACGACGGCGTAAATGACATCTTTTTCTTCATCGGTATAACCGCCTTTTCCTCTAAGCTTGGTCGTTCCCCTGCCGAGACGATGAAGAATCGCATCTGAAATTTCATCATAATAATCCGAAACGATAATGACAGCTTTTGTTTCATCTAGTCCTTGAATGACAGCATCAATTGTTTTCATTGCCAAATAATATGTCATGACAGAATACATAGCTTGCTCCGGTCCGAAGACAAAGCCCGCCCAAATAAAAATGAACACATTGACGATCATGACAAACTCACCGACGGAGAAAGGAATTTTTTTCGTCAGAAGAATTCCTAAGATTTCCGTTCCGTCCATTGAGCCTCCATTCCGTATCACAAGCCCAACGCCAAACCCGAGTAACAGCCCCCCAAATACAGTAGCTAAAATCGGCTGCGTCGTAAATGCCTCTACATGATGAAGTGAAGATTCAATCACGGCCAAGCTGACAATCCCAATCACAGTGGAAACCAAAAAGGTTTTCCCAATATGTTTGTATCCTGATATCATAAATGGAATATTTAAAATGACAACAATCGTCGCGAAATTAATGAATGGGTTATCCGTAAAAAGATAATCCAAAATAAGCGAAATACCGATGATGCCTCCATCAATAATATTGTTTGGCACTAAAAATAATTCAATGCTGACTGCTGCACATGCAGCTCCTACTAGAATCAGAAAAATTCTCAAAATAAAATGAGGCACTGATTCCTTTTTATGCTGTTTACTATTTGCCATACGTTCTCCCTTCTACACATGTTTAGTTTTCAATGAACATTTTATTCACTTTACTATTTTATCATTTCACAGAGTAAAATAAAATTTTTTGCACATTTTCCGTTTTCGCCCATACATTGATACAGAGGGGAGGAATGGAATTGATTTTAATTCAAAAAATTGTGTTACAGCGTCTGAATCAGATCACAGCAAATGACTTGTTAAGGTATGCGAAACAGTACGGGGTCAGTTTAACATCCAATCAGGCTGCTGAGGTCGCCAAACTCATGAATGGGAAAAACGTCAATATTTTTAATGATGCAGAGCGCAACCGGCTGCTTAAGCAAGTGGAAGCGATTACGTCTAAACAGACAGCACAGACCGTCAATGATCTGTTTAATCAATTCACAAATTAGGCAAAAAAGGGCCGCATTTAGCGGCACCTCATCACATTGCATGCACTTTTTATTGACCCGTAATCTTATCTAGTAAACCTTCATCAAATTGCTTTTCTTTCAGCATCGCAATTTCGAATTTGTAAGGTGGTTTCTTGTTCTTTTTATCTTCACCTACATAAGGCGTTTCTAGAATCTTCGGCACATCTTGAAGCTGTGGATGATGAACGATATAGCTCAGGGCATCAAAACCAATTTCTCCAAAACCGATATTTTCATGTCGGTCTTTTCTTGCGCCTTGTACATTTTTACTATCATTAATATGAAGAACTTTGATTCGGTCGATCCCGACAATTCGATCAAATTCTTCTAATACTCCATCAAAATCACTCACAATGGGATAACCTGCATCGTGCGTGTGACACGTATCAAAGCAAACAGAAAGTGCTTCGTTATGTGTCACACCGTCAATAATTTGGGCAAGCTCTTCAAAGCTTCTTCCGCACTCTGATCCTTTTCCCGCCATTGTTTCCAGCGCAATTTGAACCTCCTGCCCCTTCACAATGACTTCATTGAGACCTTCAATGATTTTTTGAATTCCAGCATCTGCACCTGCTCCGACATGCGCACCTGGATGAAGAACAATTTGTCTTGCACCTAGCGCTTCTGTACGCTCTATCTCAGAGCGAAGGAAGTCCACTCCAAGCTCAAATGTCGCTGGATTCACTGTGTTCCCAATATTGATAATATACGGTGCATGAACGACGATATCTGTCATACCATGCTCTTTCATATGCGCTTGTCCAGCTTCAATATTGAGATCTTCAATTTTTTTACGGCGCGTATTTTGCGGTGCACCTGTATAAATCATAAAAGTATTTGAACCATAAGAGGCAGCTTCCTCACTCGCTGCAAGAAGCATATGTTTTCCGCTCATGGATACATGTGATCCAATCTTCAACAATGTGTCCCCCTACTTTCCGTTACGCTTTGACTTTCTACGTTCTTGTCTTTTGATCTTATCCATCTCACGTGTCATTTTCTTTTTATATCCAGGTTTGACGGCTTTCGGTTTTCTGACAAGGCGTTTTGCTTTTTCTTCAATTTCATTTGGTGCTTTTTTACGTCTTTGACGCTTCAAACGATCATCTGCATCTCGCCATTCGCCATGAACAATTGTTTTGTTTTCAAACACAACACCCATTTTTTCAATTTGAACGAGTGCATCCTCATCAGCGAGATCATAAATGGTCATTGCAATGCCAGATGAACCAGCGCGAGCCGTTCTTCCCACACGGTGAACATAAAAATCAAGATCGGATGGGAGCTCATAGTTAATCACGTGGCTGACGCCCTTAATATCAATCCCGCGGGCAGCAAGATCAGATGCCACAATATATGTGAACTCCAAATCTTCAATTTGTTTCATCACTTTTTTACGTTCACGAGGCGTTAAACCGCCATGAAGCACCCCAATTTTCATTCCTTTTTCCTGTAGGAATGAGGCAATTTCATCAACAGTTGATTTTGTATTGGCAAAGATGATCCCTAAATAAGGCTGTACATTCGTCACCATTTCATGAAGTAATTTTAATTTATCACGTTGTTTAGATGGAACTAAAATATGCTGAATGTTTTCAGCCGTAATTCGTTTCGGTTCAACATGTGCATATTTCGGATTATCCATATATTTTTTGAGGAAAGGTTTTAATTTTTCTGGAATAGTTGCTGAGAACACGAGCATTTGCAACTGTTCTGGCATTTGTGAACCAATACGATCCACATCTTCTAAAAAGCCCATATCTAGCATAAGGTCTGCTTCATCAATGACAAGAGATGTTGCTTTGTACACATTCAGCGCTTGCTCATGAATAAGATCAGCAATACGTCCAGGAGTGCCGACCACTAAGTGCGGCTGATTCTTTAGCTTTTGAATGGATTTCTGCTTGTCCGTTCCGCCAATGTAAAGCTTTGCCTTGATTTCTTCTTCTGGAGGCGTATTTTTTAAGATCGTTTGTGCTTCTTTAAAAATTTGATTCGCTAATTCTCGTGTTGGTGCAGTAATGACCACTTGTACTTGCTCTTTGCTTGGATCAATTGAATGAATAAGCGGCAATAAATACGCATGGGTTTTCCCTGTCCCTGTTTGTGACTGTCCAATCACGCTTTCACCTTTTAAAACAGCAGGGATAATTCTTTTTTGAATATCAGTCGGCTCATAAAAGCCCAGTTCATGAATAGCATCTATAATAAAAGACTTTAATTCATATGTCGTAAATTTCGTTTCTTTCATGTTTTCACTCCTTAAGGCAATGCCTTTTTGCTCATCTCCTCATTATAGCTGATTTTCAGCAAAAAAACCATGTCCGCTTTTCTCACAGGAAACCAAATGATACTTCCCTGCATAACCTATGAAGAGAAAGAGAATGCAGTAAGGGAGGTACAAGTATGTTAGGGCAAAGGCCTATGGGCGATTTTCAGCCGCATCGTCCCTCACGCCGGCACCTTGGAAATGGCGGTCAGCCCGGGATTTTTCAACGGAGACAGCAGGCTCCGATCGAACAGCCTTTTCAAGGGCAAGGCAACCAATTTCAACAAATGATGCCTCGCTCTCCGTCTGTACAAGGCGGCGGTCTACGCGGGATGGGTAGCATTCCTGGAGGCGAAAGCCGAGCACTAGGCGGCGGCGCCGGAATTAAGGGCATGCTGGCAAAATTTCTTCCTGGAGCTGGAGGAGCAGGGATCTCTGGAGCTGGAGGTGGTGCGGGATTACAAGGAATCCAGAGCTTCGCAAACCCTGCGAACCTTTCAAGCATGTTAGGAAATGTTCAAAAAGTACTCGGAATGGCGCAGCAATTCACGCCTATGATTCAGCAATACGGTCCTTTAGTCAGAAATTTGCCTGCCATGATTAAACTCTATAGCCAGCTTGGCAGTGCGGATGATGATGAAACAAATACGAATGATGCAGACGAAGAACCAAAAGAAATCACTGCAGAAACAGACGTTCCGCACGAACAAGCAGCACCGGTTGATGATGAAATAGAAGAAGGAAAAGAAGAAGAACCAGAGGACATCCTTGTCAAAAAAACCACTGTACACACATCAGCTGCTCCTGAAGCAAAACCGAAAAAAAGATCGGGCAGTTCCATTCCGAAACTATATGTCTAGTGATCTTTTAAAGGCGAAGTGTTTCCCATGTATAACAATCTTTGATATATGCGCTTACTTTGGCTATAATGAAGGAAGAGAATGATCAAAAGCCGTTTTTCACGGCTTTTTATATTGTTCTTCTCTAGCAGCACTTCCCTACAGGAGGACGAATAAATGAATGTAATTAAAATTTCGCCGCGTGGCTATTGCTATGGCGTTGTAGATGCAATGGTCATTGCTAAAAATGCCGCACTTGATAAAAACTTGCCACGCCCAATTTATATATTAGGTATGATTGTGCACAACAAACATGTCACAGATGCCTTCGAAGAAGATGGAATTTACACACTGGACGGACCAAACCGTCTAGATATTTTAAAACAGGTTGAAAGTGGAACAGTGATTTTCACCGCTCACGGCGTATCTCCTGAAGTCCGTCAAATTGCAGAAGAAAAAGGCCTTGTCGCCATTGATGCGACCTGTCCAGATGTCACGAAAACACATGAACTCATTTCAGAAAAAACAGCTGATGGATATGACATTATTTATATCGGGAAAAAGGGGCACCCTGAGCCAGAAGGAGCCGTCGGTGTTGCACCTGACAAAGTGCACCTTGTCGAAACAGAAGCTGATATTAAAGCGCTCGATCTAACGTCAGATAAACTACTCATCACCAATCAGACGACAATGTCTCAGTGGGATGTTCATGATCTGATGGAGCTCATTAAAGAAAGATATCCTCACGTCGAGTACCATCAAGAAATCTGCCTTGCGACACAGGTACGTCAGGAAGCTGTGTCACAGCAAGCAGGCCAAGCCGATCTGACCATTGTGGTCGGCGATCCAAAAAGCAATAACTCAAATCGTCTGGCGCAAGTGTCAATGGAGATTGCAGGAACGCAGGCTTACCGAATTGGTGATCTCAGTGAACTAAAGCTTGAATGGCTCCAAGGGGTTAAAACAGTTGCCGTTACTGCAGGTGCTTCCACACCAACACCTATTACAAAAGAAGTCATTCGTTTCTTAGAAAACTACGAACCTGATGATGAATCAACATGGAAAATTGAACGGACGGTTCCTCTTTCTAAGATATTACCTCGCGTGAAAACAAAGAAATAAAAAAACGTCAGAGCTGCTATGCTCTGACGTTTTTGTTTACACAAATTGAAACGGGTTTGTGTTTGATTCTGATACAAAGAATTGCACATCATATTTTTTATCTGTACATAGCGATTCTAGCTTTGTCTTTACGCCCTCTTTCATGATCTTTTCTGCGTAATGACCCGGGTCCACTACATTCAGTCCGAGCATCATGGCATCGTGAGCGACATGGAAATAAAGGTCGCCAGTCACGTACACATCTGCACCCATTCTTTTCGCTTGATGGATATATTTATTTCCGTCTCCTCCAAGCACAGCTACTTTTTTCACGACCGCTTCCTGATTTCCTACAAAACGCGCTCCATTCACATCTAACTTCGTTTTCACAAATTGAGTGAAGTCTTTAAGTGTCATAGGTTCTTTTAATTCACCAATACGCCCAAGGCCTTTTTGAATAGGAGGAAGATCTGTCGTGTGTACACTGTAAGCCACTTCTTCATAAGGGTGTGCTTTGATCATTTCACGAATCACTTGTTTTTCAATACTTGCTGGGAAAATGGTTTCGATTCGTACTTCTTTCACAAATTCCAATTTACCCGTCTCACCAATAAATGGCACAGCTTCTTCTGATGGCAGAAAACTGCCTGTCCCTTCATTTGAAAAAGCGCAATGACTGTAGTTGCCAATATGGCCAGCTCCCGCATTTCCTAAAGCCGTCCTGATGGCCTCTTCAAATTCCACTGGGACATACAAAGCTAGCTGCTTAATTGGATCTTCGTATGTTGGAACTAGCACTTTTGTTTCCCCGAGCTCTAAAGCATCTGCAAGCAAGTCATTGACTCCTCCATCAGCCACATCCAGGTTTGTATGTGCTACATACACCGCAATATCATGTTTGATGCATTTCTCAATGATCCGTCCTGCCGGCTGATCTGTCGCCACATGTTTTAATGGACGGAAAATTGGCGGATGGTGGGCAATAATGAGATCCACCTTCCGCTCAATTGCCTCATCTACCACATTTTCTAATACATCTAAGGTGATCATGACATTGGTCACTTTTTTATTTAGCGTTCCAATCTGGAGCCCAATTTTATCACCTTCCACCGCATATGCCTTTGGTGAAAATTGCTCAAATAATTGGATGATTTCATGCCCGTTCACTGTTTTAGCCAACAGTCAAAACCTCCTTTAGCATTTTTATTTTCGCATTCAGCTCTTTCAGACGTTCTTTGTTCTCTTCCGTCGGCGCTGCTTGTTGAATCTGGCCTTCTATATGCTCCATGTGCTGAAGCTCGTTCATCCATTTGCGCCGGAAGACATCTTTTTGCTCTTTGGCAAGAAACGGACCAACGAGCATGCCTGTTTCAATCGACATGCCTTCATAAGCTTTATCTTTGTCTCCTGTTTCGGCAATGATGATTTCGTATATTTTGCCATCCTCTTCTAAAATCACTTCATCCATCAGTTCATACCCCTCTTGATAGAGCCATAAACGAATATGGTGAGCATGAATATTAGGCTGAAGAATAAGCCGCTCCTGCCCTGTGAGCTTGTGTTTACCTTCATTTAGAATGCTTGCAATAAGTGCTCCGCCCATCCCTGCAATCGTGACAGCATTTACCTCGCCTTTTTCAATCACTTCAAGGCCATTTCCTTTTCTGACTGAAATTTGCTCATCTAATTCAAGCCTATGTACTTGCTGCTTCGCAGATTGAAGCGGTCCATCAGTAATTTCACCAGCAATGGCTTTCAATGCTTTATGATGTAATATCGCATAACATGGCAAATAGGCATGATCTGAGCCGATATCAGCAAAGACCGCCTCTTTTGGTAAAAAGTCTGCGACTCTTTTTAATCGTTTTGACAAATTCATTTCATTCATCCATATCACTACTTTTCTTTAATGTTCATACTTGTCTATCTTATATAAATTATGGACTTTTTAAAAGTCGTTTTCAAATGAAAAAAGCTCTTCTGATGAAAAAGAGCTTTTTGCGCTTTATTATTTAATTTTGGATACCCATTCTGACATTTCATCGAGCTTTTCATTCGGAATTAGCCCGCCCGGCATCCCATTTCCGCCTTCTTGAATTTTCTTCTTGATGTCTGCTACTTCAAGCTTGTCGCCAACACCTTTTAATGCAGGACCTGCGCCACCTTCGTAGTTTTCCCCATGACAGCTAATACAGTTCTGCTTATACAATTCTTCCGGCGTTGCATTTGCGGTCTCTTCTTGCTTTTGCTCTTTGCCCCCAGAGGCAATTTTGTCTTCATCTTTCAGCCCCTTCATTGATAAGAAAAAAGTGAGTCCAATACCTAAAATGGCAATCAATAAGAATGGTATAAGTGGATTCCGTTTCATTTCTTTCATCCTCCCCTTTGTGAAAAACCCCTTTGAGACTATGCAAACAATTCTAATTCTACTTTAATTTTACAAAAAGTAAACGAATTATGATACAAAACTTTGGTCAAGTTCACAGATTAGACAAAAATGATTCAAAATGAGAAAAGAAGCCTTCAGCACATTTAGATGTATTTTTTATACATCTTTTCTCTAAGAACGTTGCAAATTCATTTGTTATTCAGTAAAATATAATCAGATCAAAAAAGCGTTTTCATTTTGATGAAGAAAGAACGGATCTCTCTCAAGATCCGTCCGGTTTCTATTCTAAGAAGTCTTTTAATCGTTTACTTCTGCTTGGGTGTCTTAATTTACGAAGAGCTTTCGCTTCAATTTGGCGAATACGCTCTCTTGTTACGCCAAACACCTTTCCTACCTCTTCTAATGTGCGTGTTCTTCCGTCATCTAGTCCGAAACGCAGTCTCAGCACATTTTCTTCACGGTCCGTTAGCGTATCTAATACATCTTCAAGCTGCTCTTTTAAGAGCTCATAGGCAGCATGGTCTGATGGAGAAGTCGCCTCTTGGTCTTCGATAAAATCACCAAGATGCGAGTCATCTTCCTCACCAATAGGTGTTTCTAAAGATACTGGCTCTTGCGCAATTTTAAGAATTTCTCTTACTTTCTCTGGTGTTAAATCCATGTCTTCCGCAATTTCTTCTGGCGTTGGTTCTCTACCTAGATCTTGTAGAAGCTGTCTTTGAACACGGATTAATTTATTAATGGTTTCCACCATATGAACCGGGATCCGGATTGTTCTCGCCTGATCGGCAATCGCACGTGTGATCGCCTGTCTAATCCACCATGTCGCATATGTTGAGAATTTGTATCCTTTGCGGTAATCAAACTTCTCAACCGCCTTCATGAGCCCCATGTTTCCTTCTTGAATCAAGTCAAGGAACAGCATACCACGACCAACATAACGTTTCGCAATGCTGACAACGAGACGAAGGTTCGCTTCCGCTAATCTTCTTTTTGATTCCTCATCGCCTTCTTCAATCTTTTGAGCATACGTAATCTCTTCTTTAGCAGATAGCAAATTGACGCGCCCGATCTCTTTTAAGTACATACGAACAGGATCATTAATTTTGACACCTGGTGGTACGCTTAAATCATTCAGGTCAAATTCCTCTTCTGCCTTAGCCAGCTGCTGAACATTTGGGTCTTCAGTCTCTTCATTTTCACTGATGAGTTCTACACCCTGTTCGCCTAAGTATTCATAGTATTCATCCATCTGGTCTGATTCAATTTCAAAGCTAGACATACGCTCTGCAATTTCTTCGTATGTTAAAACGCCCCGTTTTTTACCCGTTTCAGTGAGCTTATCTCTCACCTGTTCAAAGGTTAATTCAGTTTCAGTTTCGTGGGCTTGTTTATCAGCCATTATGGATCCCTCCTTCCAAAGCTTGCAACGAATTCTAAAGTAACTTGCGATTTGCTTCTGCTCTGCCTTTCTCTCTCTATCAAACAGAATGAGCAAATAGGAATAAAATAAATAATGATGAAGGCAAGATGCTTGCGGTCTTATGCTCCTCCCATTAAAGGATTCATTGCCAGCCGTAAGTCTTGTCATAAATAGTAGACGTATTACTTCAGCGAACGGTTCAACTGAATAATTTCTTTTGCAAGTGTTGCCGCTTTGAAGAAATCTTTTTGCCTCTCCGCCTCTGCACGTTCTAGTTCTTTTTCCTTTATCATTGACAAATTCCGATGATTCAACACTTTTTTTACATAATCACTTAATTCAGCTTCACTTAGTTCGTCTCCAACTTGAATCATGAATATATCCGTCAGGAGCTGATTGATCACATCATCTTCTATACGGTTCATCAGATGCTGCGGGGTCGGCTCCTTGCCTTCTTCATACAATGCATAAATGTATGTTGCCAGCGCTCTGTGCGAATCTATATTAAATTCAAACCCTATCCTATCAAGCACTTTTCGGATCACGTCATCATTTTTCAACATATGTGCAAGGAGCATTCGCTCTGCGTTTTCATATGCCGGCCTTAGACGTTTTCGTCTTACCTGTGTTGACAGATGTGCACGCCGCTTTTCAAGCCCATTTTCTTCTTGCGAGCTCTTGGCCTCTTGGCGCTGCTGCTTTTCAAAAAGCTCCAATTGCTCCTTTAATGAGTCAAGTGAAATGGAGAACTCCCCGGCCAGCTGCTTCATGTAAATCTCTTGTTCCAAGGAACCGTTTAATCGGCTGATTTCTCGGAGAACCTGCTTCATGTAAGTCAGGCGGTCTCCTTCGTCAGACAAATTCTTTCCTCTTCGGAAAAAATTCATCTTAAATGTCATTAATGTCACACTTGCATCTATGATGTCATTCCTAAATTTCTCGCCGCCATATTTACGAATGTAATCATCTGGATCAAGTCCATCTGGTATCATGGCAACGCGAACTTTACATCCTCTTTTTCCAAGCAAATCTGATGCTTTCATGGTCGCTTCATACCCGGCCGTGTCAGAGTCATAACATAAAATGATCTCTTCTACGTTCCGCCTAAGAAGCTTTACGTGCTCTTCTGTTAAAGACGTACCCATTGTTGCAACACTTTCGCCAACACCACTTGTGACAGCCGAGATGACGTCAGCAAATCCTTCGAAAAGGACTGCACGTTCGCGTTTTCTAATATGCATACGAGCGTCATGAAAGTGATAAAGCAGCTTACTTTTATGAAAAAGTGGCGTTTCAGGACTATTCATATACTTTGGCTGCTGATCACCAAGTGATCTTCCAGAAAAAGCGACAACCGTCCCGTGATGATCATGAATCGGAAACATGACACGATCTCTAAAGCGGTCAAAAAAACCTGTGCCGTTTTCTCGTTGAATCAAAAGACCAGCCTTCTCCATCATCGCAGGATCAAACCCTCGTTTTTCTAAAAACTTGGTCACGAAATCCCACGAGTCGAGAGCATATCCGATCTCAAACTTGGCAATTGTTTCATCCGTAAAGCCCCTGGACCTTAAATAATCGAGTGCGTTTTGACCTTCCTTTGTATTTACCAGCAAATGGTGGTAAAATTTCTTAAGAAGCTCATGCGCCTCAATCATTTTATGATCTGCTGTATCCTCTTGCTGTGAGGAACTGATCTGCGCATTCGCTACATGATCCGGCAAATCAATATGGTACTTATCAGCAACATGTGAAACGGCTTCAATAAATGAGTAGCCTTCCATTTGTCTGAGGAACGAAAATACATTACCTCCTGCACCACAGCCAAAACAATGGAAGATTTGCTTATCTGCTGAAACAGAGAATGAAGGAGTATTTTCACCATGGAATGGACAAAGACCGAAGTAATTCCGACCTTGTTTTCTAAGCTGTACGTATTCTCCAATCACTTCGACAATGTCTGCGTTTTTTTGGATTTGCTCCAAAAGTTCATCTGGTATACGTTTGCTCATCCTAATAACACTCCGTCGTACATTATTCGCCTTTTAATTCAAAAATCCTTCATGATTCGACAGGATTTTTTGTAGTTGGGCAATAAATCGCTTTTTATCCTCTTCTAAAAGCTTTTTGGGACCTTTTCCGTATACACCTTTTCTTCGCTGTTTACTGGAAACATGCCTGCGTTCCAAATCAAAATCAATTGTTTCGTTTGTGTACATTCGTCCTCTTTCAGACAGAACAATGACTTGTCTTGGAAGCAGTAAGGAGGCCAGACCAATATCCTGGGTGACGACAACATCGTGCTTGACAGCTAAGTTCGCAATGACTAAATCTGCTGCTTCCTTATGTGTATCAACAAACCGCCAATCTTCAAGTGGTGATCGTTTGGTTTGAAAATGCTCATATGAAGCAATGAAAGTCACAGGTACTTGAAATTGAGATGCGACAGAAAGGATTTCGTCTTTTACAGGACAAGCATCTGCATCGACATAAATCGTCCTTTCTTTTTTACGTTCATTCAGGTGACTAATTCTCCATCCCTCCACCTTATTCCTGCTTTAGAGAAGCAAAAAGACCATACTTTTCCCCCATAAAGCGATCAACAGTAAAACTCATTTTGTCGAAAAGTTATGTTCAGAATCACTTGACTTCTGCCAATATTAGTTTATTCGTTCTTGACTTAACTTAAACCTAAAATCAATCATTTTATCACAATTTTTTATTATAATACAAATGCAGCAAATATGCTATTGTTTTTGTTTACCCGTTTCCCACCATAGGAAAAACCCAGGAGGAGCATCCTGAGTTTATTCGGAACCTCTTTTGGTCAGCATTTGATGAATGACATTTGCTGTCTCCTCAACTGCTTTATTCGATACATCAACAACTTGACAGTTAATTCGGTCAACCACTTTTTCAAAATATTCTAGTTCCTCTTTAATCCGCTCGATATTCGCATAAATGGCACGGTCATTTAAACCGAGTGATTTTAAACGTTCTTTACGGATATGATTTAGTTTGTCTGGACTAATTTTCAGGCCGATGCATTTTTTTGGATCAACTGAGAATAACTCCTCTGGCGGATCAACTTCAGGAACAATCGGAACGTTTGCTACCTTCAAGCGTTTATGTGCTAAGTATTGAGAAAGTGGTGTCTTAGACGTACGTGATACACCAATCAGCACAATATCAGCCTTTAGAATACCTCTTGGGTCCCGGCCATCATCATATTTCACAGCGAACTCAATGGCTTCTACCTTTTTAAAATAGTCCTCATCTAATTGACGTACACGACCTGGCTCATGTTTCGCTTCATTTCCATATGCCGTCTCCATTTTATCAATAAGTGGACCGATAATGTCATAGTACACGACGCCATTGGCTTCTGCTTCTTCTATTAAGAATTGGCGCATTTCTGGCACAACAAGAGTAAAGCAGACGATCCCATTATCTGCTTTCGCCAGTGAAATGACTTCTTTAATCGTACCAACATCCTCTACATATGGGATTCTTCTAATATTTGAATGGTCGGATGAGCCGCCATCAAATTGGCTAAGTGCCGCTTTGACCACGAGCTCTGCCGTTTCTCCTACTGAATCTGATACAACAAAAATTACGCGATTACTCATAACATCCCCTCGCAGTCTTCTGTAATTAGATAATTTCGTTCTCTGATAAGCTAACAAGTATTTTCGTCATGTTTGTTTTCGTAATTCTGCCGACCACTTCAAAGCCTTTATCCGTATCTTTTATAACAGGAAGTGCATCTATTTGCTTTTCAATCAAGTGCTTGGCCACATCCATAATAAAATCTTCTTTGCGGCAAACGGTAATGTTCGGCATTCTTGTCATAATAATATGGACAGGTATAGATGGAAGCTCTTGTTTCCCAATACTTGCTCGAAGGAGGTCTTTTCTTGATAACACGCCTGTTAAAATAGAGTGATCGTCCACAACGAATAATGTGCCCACATCCTCTAAAAACATCGTACAAATCGCATCATAAACCGAAACATTCTCGTGTATCACGACCGGAATGGACTGAAAATCTTTCACTTGAAGTTTTTTCAGCTTATCTGCCAGAAGCTGCGTGCCTGTTTTGCCTGTAAAAAAGTAGCCGACCCTTGGCCTTGCTTCTAAAAAGCCAGACATCGTTAAAATGGCTAAATCCGGTCTGAGGGTAGCCCTTGTTAAGTTCAGCCGATCGGCGATATGCTCTCCAGTGATCGGACCATTCTCTTTGACAATCTGTAAAATCTGCTCTTGCCGTTTATTTAACTCGATTGTACTCACCACCTTTAAATAGAGAGAGCGAATCCTTACTTTATGTATATCAATTTCATAACTCATCATATTATAGCGCATCTTCGTCCGAATGAAACAAAAATCCACTCAAAAACCGTGAATTAAATGAGTAAAAAACGATTGCCCTTCGAAAAAGGCAACCGTTCTTAGGTATTTATTTTACAATTAAATTGTTCATATTCGCAAATGATTGAATGACTTTTGCAAGTTTGACCATTTGTGCCAAACGATTTTGTTTCAGTTTTTCATCATCGGCATGAACCATGGTATGGTCGAAATAATGAACAATTGGTGCCTTTAACGTATCTAACGCTTCAAGTGCTGAATGGTACTGTCCACTTGCCATATGCTCGTTGACGGCTTTTTCCGCTTGCTGATACGCTTCAAATAGCTTTTGTTCGTGTTCATTTTCAAACAGTTCAGGCTGAATCTGTGCGTCTTCCCCTTTTTTACTGATTGAAATGACGCGGCCTAGTGCCTCAGCCGTTTCTTTGAAACTTTCCTGTTTCACGCTCTCCTCAAGAACAGCCGCTTTTTTCACAACCGCATATGGTTCAATATTTTCAACATCAAGGACTGCTTCCACCACGTCATGACGGATATGTTCTGCTTGGAGAACATATTTCAAACGGTGTGTTAAAAATTCAATGAGAGCCGCTTCATGTTTTGTCTCTACTTGAGCTAGTGCTAAAAGCTCTTTAAATGAAAGATTCCATTGGCGGTCAAGCAGGATTTGAACGATACCGCTCGCTTGTCTTCTTAATCCATAAGGATCTTGAGAGCCCGTTGGAATGACATCAATTGAGAAGAATGAACAAATAGAATCTAGCTTATCCGCCACTGCAACAATCGCCCCAATAAGTGTTGACGGCGCATCGTCACCAGCAAAGCGCGGCATGTAGTGCTCGTTGATACTCTTTGCCACTTCTTCATGCTCGCCAAGTGCTCTAGCATATTTTTCACCCATGATTCCTTGCAGTTCTGGGAATTCATAGACCATCTGAGTCACAAGGTCAAATTTAGAAATACTGGCTGCTCTTGCAGCGCGTTTAGACGTTTCTTCATCTGCACCCACATGACTAGCAAGGCGAACGGCAATGTCTGTTACTCTTTTCAGCTTGTCGCCAATCGTGCCAAGTTTCTCATGGAATACGACTTTATCAAGCTTTTGAATGTTGTCTTCAATGACGAGTTTTTCGTCTTCTTTATAGAAAAATGCCGCATCTGATAAACGTGCACGAAGGACCTTTTCGTTCCCTCTTGCCACATTTTCAAGTGCCTCACTGTTTCCATTTCTGACCGTAATAAAGTGCGGCAGTAATTCCCCTTGTTCATTTTTCACAGGGAAATAACGCTGATGCTCTTTCATTGTCGTAACAAGCACTTCTTCCGGTAGCGCAAGAAATTCTTCTTCAAAAGAACCAAATAGAACGGTTGGATATTCAACGAGATCGTTCACTTCTTCTAGAAGCTCGGGATCAACTGGAATGACCCAGCCTTTTTCGGAAGAAAGGGCATGTAATTGCTCAGTAATTAATTGTTTTCTTTTATCTGAATCTACAATGACAAATTGATCTCTTAATGTTTGCTCATAAGAAGCTGGTGTGTCAATGCTGGCTGTTGTCCCTAGGAAACGATGTCCTCTAGTCTCCCGTCCGCTTTTCACTCCTGCAATTTCGACAGGAATGATCTCTTGACCAAATAAACAAACAATCCATTTAATTGGACGGATATAGCGTAAATCCTCGCTTCCCCATCTCATGTTCTTTGGAAAACTCAATGAAGCGGCAATGTCCCTCAATGCTGGAAGAAGGTCTTTGACTTGCTTACCTTCTTGAAACTTTTGGACATGGACATAATCCACACCTTTGATGTCTTTGAAATACAGATCATCAGTTGAAGCGCCTTGTCCGCGGGCAAAACCTTCGGCAGCTTTTGTCCAATTGCCTTCAGGATCTTGAGCAATCTTTTTAGCCGGTCCTTTTGCTTCTTCTTTGATGTCCTCTTGTTTTTCTGCAACACCTTTGACGAGTACAGCTAGACGTCTTGGTGAATTAAATAAAGCAACGTCTTCGAATGAAATATTTTGCGCTACGAACCAAGCTTTTACTTTGTCACCTAGTTGCTTTGTGCTTTCTGGCATGAAACGAGCCGGCATCTCTTCTAAGCCGATTTCAAGTAATACATCTTGTTTATTCATGAGAAGCCGCCTCCTCTTTTAGCATAGGGAATCCTAGTTTTTCTCGTTCTTCGTAATATGTTTTGGCTACTTTTCTCGCTAACTGACGTACTCTTCCGATATAACCTGTTCGCTCAGTCACAGAAATCGCGCCTTTGGCATCAAGCAGGTTAAATGTGTGAGAACATTTGAGTACATAATCATATGCCGGGTGAACAAGCCCTTTGTCCATTTGGCTATGTGCTTCTTTTTCATATGTTGTAAATAAATCGAACAGCATATCCGTATTAGATGTTTCAAACGTATACACAGAATGCTCGTATTCAGCCATTAAGAATAAATCTCTTACAGTAAAGCCATCTGTCCATTCAAGGTCAAATACATTTTCTTTGTCCTGGATGTAAGAAGCAAGACGCTCAATTCCGTATGTGATTTCAACAGAAACTGGCTTACATTCTAAACCGCCGACTTGCTGGAAATACGTAAATTGCGTAATTTCCATTCCATCAAGCCAAACTTCCCAGCCAAGTCCTGCGCAGCCAAGAGATGGGTTTTCCCAGTTGTCTTCAACAAAACGAATATCATGTTTCAGCGGGTCAATGCCAAGCGCCTTCAATGATTCTAGATACAGTTCTTGAATATTGTCAGGTGATGGCTTAATGATCACTTGAAATTGATGATGTTGATACAATCTGTTTGGGTTTTCTCCATATCTGCCGTCAGCCGGGCGTCTTGAAGGTTCTACATAAGCTACCTTCCATGGCTCTGGCCCAATGCTTCTGAGGAACGTGTATGGACTCATCGTTCCAGCACCTTTTTCTGTGTCATATGCCTGCATTAATACGCAGCCTTCATTTGACCAATGCTTTTGCAGTGTCAAAATCATGTCTTGAATATTCAATGATCGCACCTCCATCTTTTTTACACCATCCGCTATGTATGGCGGTGGGGCCTAGAACCTTTTTGCAAAACACAAAAACTCCCGTCTCTATGCTCACAAGGTTCCTTGCAAACATAGGGACGAGAGTTTTTCCCGCGGTTCCACCCTATTTGCTGGTGTCGTAGCACCCAGCCGCTTTGTTTTACGTTGCTCAAGAATGCCTTTCGTTACGTGTCCATCCTTAGCTCACACCGTCCTAAGGTCGCTTTTATGGCTGATACGTAAGTACTTCTTTCTGTCAATGCAACATATTTGATCTTAGATGATCTTACAAAAAGTCACGAGAGATGTCAACTTTTGTTTTCACCGTCCATTAGCTTTTTCATGGATTCCATTTGATTCATGAATTTTTTTGATTTTAAATAAAGACCTGAATACTCTTCATAATAATGATCGAGCACTTGACGAATTTCTTGTTTCGTTTGTGGTTTCACGTCAACCTGACCAAGCCTTGATAAATCAAAATAATGAAACAAACGGAGCAGTCTTGCTGCTGCTGGGGATAAGGGCAGTTTATATGGATCTTTAGAAAAGCATTGCCTACAGATGAATCCGTTATCTCTAATTGAGAAATGGAACTGCCCTTCTTTTTGACCGCAGTGTACACATTGGTCCAGTTCAGGCTTCAACCCCATCACTGACAGCATTTTGACCTCTACGATAAATAAAATAATATCAGCATCTGTGCCTTCATTGAGATGGCGTAAAGATTGAAGAAGAAGTTCAAACAAGTAAGGGTTTGGCTTCTTTTCTTCTGTTCCTTTATCAAGTAATTCTGTCATATATGCGGCATATGCGGTCAGAAATAAATCTTCCCGAATGGTTCGCATGCTTTCCATCATTTCACCTTGCTGGAGCGTTCCAAGTCCTGTTGATGATTGGATCAGGAAGGTTCCGTATAAAAACGGCTGGCTTATGGCTGACAGGCGGCTGTTCGATTTCTTAGCGCCTCTTGCCATCACACCAATTTTCCCATGTTCTCTAGTGAGCAGCGTGACAATTTTGTTTGTTTCGCCATAATCTGTTGTTCTAAGGACGATTCCTTCACTTTTAATGAGCATTTGTCTACACTCCGAGCATTGGAGGGGGTCAAGAATTATAAGATTGGAAAATCAAGTCGTGCTATTTCTTCTTCAAGTACATCGGGTCTTTCCAGGTTCTCCTTTTCTAACTCTTTGAAAAGCAGATACGTGTCAACGCTTCCTGTTTGTGAAAATACGTTCCATGTAAAATTCAACATAAAAACCCCACCTTTCTTTATTAGAAGCAGCAACGCTACATCCAACATATTAATTTTATCTTGACCAGGCTACCTCCATTTCATGATAAACAATTTTTACTAATCGAACCGCACCATTGTCAGATCTACTAACAACTGTATCGGTTTTTAATATTCGTCTTCTCTAAATCCGAAATCACGAAGATGTGTGGATTTATTACGCCAGTCCTTCTGCACTTTTACCCAAAGCTCTAAATACACCTTTGAGCCTAAAAGTGATTCAATGTCTCTGCGCGCTTTTTGTCCCACTTCTTTTAATAAGCTGCCGCGCTTACCAATCACAATCCCTTTTTGTGAATCACGTTCTACGACGATGGTCGCTGCAACATGAATCTTGCCGTTTTCATCTGGCTTGATCGATTCAATCGCAACCGCAATACTGTGAGGGATCTCTTCTCTCGTTAAATGCAGCACTTTTTCACGAATTAATTCAGAAATAATAAATCGCTCTGGGTGATCTGTTACTTGATCTGCCGGATAAAATTGAGGGCCTTCTGGAAGATAACCTTCAATTTGCTGAAGAAGCGTATCAATGTTGTTGCCTTCAAGTGCTGAAATTGGCACAATTTCCTTAAATGGGTAACGTGTACGGTATTCATCAATTAAAAGGAACAGTTCATCCGGATGAATTTGGTCAATTTTATTGACGACAAGGAACACCGGTGTCGATGTTTGCTTTAGTCGTTCAATGATGAATTCATCACCTTTTCCATAGCCTTCCTGTGCGTTGATCATAAACAAGATCAGGTCGACTTCCTTGAGTGTATTTTGAGCCACCCTCATCATAAAATCGCCAAGTTTGTGCTTCGGTTTATGAATTCCTGGTGTATCGATAAAAATCGTTTGTGACGTGTTCGTTGTCAGAACACCTTGCACTTTGTTTCGAGTCGTTTGGGGCTTATCACTCATAATCGCAATCTTTTGTCCAATTACACGATTAAGAAAGGTCGATTTCCCTACATTTGGTCTTCCAATAATTGATACAAATCCTGATTTGAAGCTTTCGTTAGTCATTTAAATCCTCCGGTGAAAATGCGCCTGGCAATAGTTCGTTTACTGTCGTTTCGTATATATGACCTTTTAAGTTCGTTAGAATCACTGGCATATCAGGTGCACATAGCTCTGAAATGACCTGTCTGCATGCGCCGCATGGTGAAACAGGCCGATCTGTATCAGCCACTACTGCAAGCATTTGAAAAGATGTGATGCCCTCTGAGTACGCTTTAAAAAGTGCTGTTCTTTCCGCACAATTACACATACCATATGCTGCATTTTCAATATTGCAGCCGCCATACACTTTTCCGTCATGCGATAATAATGCTGCACCGACTTTGAATTTAGAATAGGGTACATATGCAAAATCTCTTGCTTTGACTGCTTCTGAAATCAACTCTTGTTTGTTCATTCTAGTTCCCACTTTCAGAAGAAATGGTACCACTGTCACATTTATATTTTACATAATTCACGTGACATTTTCACGCCCATTTCTAAAAATGTTAATAAATAGTAATATTGTTCTATTGCATGATCTTCGGTAAGAAGATGATCAACCCAATCATAACCGAAATGGCGGCGTAAACGCAAACAGCGCCTGCTGCCGCGTCCTTCGCTCTCTCAGCAAGAGGATGCTTCTCTTCTGTGAAAAGATCTACTGTATGTTCAATCGCTGTATTCACAAGTTCTAACGCAAACATCCCGCCACATAAAAGCAGAATGATCATCCATTCAACCGGATGAATGTGAAACCAAAAGCCGCAAATCACCACGATGATGGCTGCGACTGTGTGAAACCGAAAATTCCGTTCATTCAAGAAAGTTCGCCATATTCCTCTAAATGCATAATAAAAACTCCGAAAAAAACGGACAAGCGGCGTTCGCTTCTTACGATGATCTCGAAAGGCCATAATCATCCAAAATTTTTGTCTGTTTGGCGAACATTTCTTTTTCATCTTCTTCTGTCATATGATCATAACCAAGCAAATGAAGAAAACCATGAATCGTTAAAAATCCTAGCTCTCTCATGAAGGAATGTCCATATTCCTCTGCTTGCTCTTTCGTACGATCAACACTAATGATAATGTCACCAAGTACAGGCGGAATGTCATCAGCTCCAATGATTTCAATTTCCCCTTCGCCTTCTTCCTCAAGGGCAAATGAAATTACATCTGTTGGTGCATCTTTTCCTCGGTATTCTTTATTAATTTGATGAATTTCTTCATTTGAAACGATCGACACTGATACTTCCGCTTGATCTTTTACCTCAAGGGCATCCGCAGCAAATTGAAGAAGCTTTTCCACTTCTTCAAGCTGCTCTTTCGTTACTTGTCCTGTTTCATCTATTAAATCGATTAACAATGTCATTTACTTCACCTTCTGCTTCGGGGCATCTGGATATTCAATCCGAGAATGGAAAATCCCCTTTAATGTTGTACAAATTGTTTGGCTAATAATATTTAATTCTTTAAATGTCAGATCACATTCACTAAATTGTCCATCCTGCATCTTATCTGAAATAATGCCTTTCACAAGCTTTTCAATCCGCTCAGGGTTTGGATTATGCATCGAACGAACCGCCGCTTCCACGCTGTCAGCTACAGAAATAATGGCCGCTTCTTTCGATTGTGGTTTTGGACCAGGATAACGAAATTCTTCTTCTGTCACCTGATCATCCCGTTCTTTTGCCTTATAGTAAAAGAACTTCAGAAGGGACTTTCCGTGATGCTGTTCTGCAATATCCACAAGTTCCTCTGGAAACTTCTTTTCTCTCAGCATTTCAGCACCATCTGTCGTATGGGCAATAATAATATTCTTGCTCAGCTGAGGAGAAAGCTTGTCGTGTGGATTATCAATGTTCATTTGGTTTTCGATAAAGTATTGTGGTCTTTTCGTTTTTCCAATGTCATGATAATAAGCTCCAACCCTTGCTAACAATCCATTTGCACCAACTGCTTCACATGCAGCATCCGCTAAATTCGCCACCATGACACTATGATGATATGTACCTGGTGTCTCTGTTAAGATCTTTTTCAGCAGCGGATGATTCGGGTTCGATAATTCAATAAGCTTCATGGTCGAAAGAATGCCAAACATGCTCTCAAAGACTGGCATTAACCCAATAACCAAAATAGCCGATGCAAACCCTGACACAATCGCCATGATGAGGTTCACACCTATTTCAAGCCCTGATGGAGAAGAATTTTGAATCAGCGTAATGGAAAGCACAACAAGTACATTCACCAAAGCTACCCAAAGCCCCGCCTGCAAAATTTTCGATCTCGCATTATGTTTTCTCAAAAATAAAATTCCCGCCATCCCGCTTATTAGATAATAAGCACAGATGACATAGTTAAAGACGCCTGTTACTCCTTGATTAAACATCATACTGCCGCAAAGGGCAAATACAAGGCCGGAGAAGATCGCCAGCCGCTCATTGATCAGCAGCTTAATCAGCATCGTGCCAAGTGCCACAGGCACGACGTAGCCGATGGTTGTATATTTGGTTTCCTGGAAGAGACTGAATACTTCCATGATGATTAAAATAATGGTGAAAATAAGCGAGTACAGCAGTAACGATTTATTCTTATGGACGAGCGACTTTTTCCTCGATTCCAGTGAGTGGACAATCGCCGCTAAGAAGAGACCAATTAAGATGATAAGACCGCTTACAGGCTTAAACAAATTGGAGCTGTTTAAAAGGCCGGTCAGTTCTAATTTGCGATACACTTCGCGGTCAATGAGCTCTCCTTCTTCCACTAAAATTTGCCCTTGCTTAATTTGAACCGGCTGGATATTATCAGCTGCTTCTTGTCTTTTCTTCTCTGTTGCAACCGGGTCAAATACATAGTTTGGAATAATCGCAAATTCACCAATTTCTTTCGCTGCATTTAAATATTTTGACGGAATCGAATTGTTTTCAAGCTCTGCTTTCACTTGTTTCTTTTCATCTTGCAGCTTAGAAGCTGTGATTTCTTTACCCATGAGCGAATTGACCACTGTGATGATGGAGTCCTTTGTAAAAGAAAGGTTTTCGTCGCTTGCTTGGAGCAGTGCTTTAATCGATTGATCCGAAACAGCTTCCTGCATATCGGTTGTGAGTTTCTCTTTTACACGCTTCACCATCTCTTGATCTGTTGGCGGGTTCTCTTTGTCATCAGCTGCTGCTTTCTTCTCTTCTTTAATGGCTTCAAAGAGGGATGAAATGAGGTCAACACGATTATCAGAATACGCTTTTTTGAGTGTATATTGGTCTTCCACTTGATCCGTTGCTTCTTGTTTCTTTTCTTCTGTTGCTTCTTGGTCATCAACGGTAGACGGAGAATAGATGGTCTGTTCGCTCACTGAAAACAAATCTAGGTCGAGCGATTCAGGCTTTACATGGAAGAAGAGCACCACAAACAGGATGGCCGCTAAACCAGCGTATAGCAGTACGTTTAAATAGCGTGAGCGCTCCATTTTCTGAGGTTCTTTTTTAGACAGCAGCCTTTTGCGCTTACTGCCTTTCTGATTCTTTCTCAAGGAAAGTACCTCCTTTTTTACTTTAAACCACGATCGAAACAAAATGACCCGATTAAGGCGATCGGGTCACTCAGTTCATTTTTGCTTTTCGTATGCTCCAATGATCTTCGCCACAAGCGGGTGTCTGACCACATCTGTCTGGTCTAATTCAATGAATGAGATACCCTTGATCTCTGCAAGCATGTCCTTTGCAGCCGCAAGACCTGACTGCATACCTTTAGGCAGATCAATTTGTGTAATATCTCCTGTAATGACCATTTTAGAACCAAAGCCTAGTCTCGTCAAAAACATTTTCATTTGAGCTGGCGTTGTATTCTGCGCTTCATCTAAAATCACAAATGCATCATCAAGCGTCCGCCCTCTCATATAGGCAAGAGGGGCAATTTCAATCACTCCGCGCTCAATTAAACGTTCCGTATGATCACTACCAAGCACATCGTGCAAAGCATCATATAGCGGTCTTAAATAAGGATCGACTTTTTCTTTTAAATCTCCTGGCAAAAAGCCAAGACTTTCTCCTGCTTCAACAGCTGGCCTTGTCAGGATAATACGTTTGACATGTCCATTTTTCAGGGCATGTACGGCGTTGACCACTGCCAAATACGTTTTACCTGTACCAGCAGGTCCAATCCCAAAGACCAGATCATCTTTTTTCATTGCCGCAGCATATTCACGCTGGCCGATCGTTTTGACTCTGATCGACTTGCCTTTGGCATTTTTCGTAATTTCATCTTCATACATATTTTCAAAATAATTGAGCTTGTCTTTTTGCGCCATTTTAATGGCATAGACGACATCCCGCTCAGAAATCTCAATTCCTTTACGAATGAGATGTAAGAGAGATGTAATCAAACGGCTCACAGTATCTCTTGATGCTTCCTGACCAGAAACATACACTTTCTCTCCACGTGTGATAATGGAGACATTCAGCTCGTTTTCCATCAGTTTCAGATAAGCATCTTGATTGCCAAATAAAGCAATGGCTTCGTTTGGGCTATCCAATTTTTGTTGAATCTCAAGTAAATGTTCTGTCATTCTCTAGTCTCCCTGAACAATAGGTGTTGGTTGAACAATATCTTCTATTACTTGGTAAAGGATGATTAACTTAACTTTACCATTCCCTGTTGTCTCGTGCAAAACTTTTTCACTTTTCACCTCACCTGTTTGACCTAGCTTTTCTTCTAATTCTTTTTTACCCATTTTAATCCCTGCTTGAACCGCTTCTTTATTTGTGTATTCTCGATTTATTTTTTCACTTTCTCGTGTGATTTCCTTTTCATAGGAGAACGGCAGCTGCATATTCAAAAAATGAAGCGGGTGAACTTCTGTTTCTGTTTTCGGCTGCTGAAAATCATCTTTTTTAAAGGAAAATCCCCAAAATGGGATGGAGCCTCCAAATAAGGAGAGCTTGTGCTTTGTCTTCATTTTACCCGTAAAGACATCAAAAGATGTTCGGAGAGGGACAGAAACTTCAGATCGGTACCATGTTTCACCATAGATTTTCGCTTTGGCTCCGACCGTTTTTTTCTGATCTTCACTCCCAATTAAACCTGAGACGAGCATCTGCCCTTTTTTCACATGTTCATCGACCTGGGCAAGCGGTTCCCCCTTTTCTACATACATTCTCGTGATGACCGCCTTTTTCTTGGCAACGATGTGCTGAGGACTCGTATATTTCTCCTTTTCAGGTTCATTTTTTTCGACCACTTTCATTTGAAACGTCGTTCCGTTCAGTTCAACTCCGACCCATGTAATGCTCTGAATATTGGTCGTCAATGACTTTTGTATTTTTTCAGGTGTCCCCATGAGAAACTGAAAACGCCCTTTTTGTACCCCTATTTCGTCCAGATGCTTTCTCATTTGGTGTTCTGTTTCTGGATTCGCACCTTTAATCTCAATTTTCCACACCATATTTGAAAGAGCCAATATCGTCACTAGGAAAAAAGCCATCCCGAGGGTGAATCCAATATTTCTTCTCGACCAAAGAAGAAGAAACGGGAACCCTTTCTTTTGATGAAACGAACATTTCACCTCATGATGTCTGCGCACTTTTCTAAAGGCATGTACATCTGAGAGGCGAATAAATAAGCGCACGCTGTCTTGACGGCGGCTCACTTGAAAAATTGTGATCCCCTGTCTCGTGCACTCATTGATTAGCCGCTCAATACCGCTTCCTCTTATCTCCACTTCCACTCTGCCAATAAAATAGGAAAACCATTTGTTTTTCACGTTTCTCCCCTCCGTCAGTTAAGAATCAATATAACGGACCTCATCGATTTTCCCCTCTAATAAGATCTCTTCTGGCAAAATCGTTTTAATCACAAAGTCTTTTCCTGAAATAATGCACTGTCCTTGCTTGAGCATCAGCCTTACCTCTTGATCACTGAAAAGTAAAAGCCCTTTATGGTTCTCTATGTAAATATGGAGTCTGCCAACCATCGTAATACGGGGAAGATCCATCATCACGTCCGGAGGGATTTCAAGTGTTCTTGTCAGCCATGCTTTAAGTTGATTTTTTCTTTTTCCCATTCAATAAGAACCCCTTCCCACCTCATGTGTATGAGATCAAACTGAAAGATGGTGAGACTGATGAGAAAGCCTCTATATCATCCTATTCCTCAGCGGTTCATATCATGCTAATGAATCCCGTAAAACAGCCGTTTCATCATTTTGACTAAGAAAAATCTCCATTACGCAACAAAAAAGCCCCCTTAAGGATGAGGGGGCTTACTTCTTTATCTTTTATATGGTCGTTTCATCGTTCGATGTGGCTTTTTCGCACGAGGCTCTCCAAATACTTCACCAAGGATCATCCCTTGAACGACCGTATCTTGGTTGAGCTTCTCAATCATTTTCGGCTTCATTCCAGCAGATGCTGCCTTTGGCCTTGTAAGTTCTCTTTCAAGCGATTGAAACTCTTTATTCAGCTCGCTTTTTCTTTCTTCCATTTCGGCAAGTGTAGCTGTATAACGATCCTGTAAGGACTGTGAACCTTGTTTCTTCATCCCGCCATGATCATGTACATCGCCAAAATCGTCGAGCTGGTCCGTCACGACTGGATCTGGACTTGTTTGTTTTGTTTGCTTTTGCGGCACTGGTTTACGTTGAGGAGCCGGTTTGCTTTGCTGGTTCTTTTGTTCGTTCTCCTCTTGTTTGCCGATTTTCCCAAAGACCGCAGAGATAATACCGATGATAATCGCTATTAGTAACGGATTTTCAAATAGAATGTCCAATGGGCTCCCTCCTTAAAGCGTGAGAGGATGCTTATTTGTTTTCATTATCAGATGGACCTTTTGTCATTTTGCCAAATGAATCTCTCATATCCGTATCAGCATCGATATTCTTAATGTTCATGTAGTCCATAACTCCAATATTACCTTCACGTAGTGCTTCGGCCATTGCAAGTGGTACTTCAGCCTCTGCTTCTACTACTTTCGCGCGCATTTCTTCAACTCTCGCACGCATTTCTTGTTCTTGTGCAACAGCCATCGCGCGGCGTTCTTCTGCTTTCGCCTGTGCAATGTTTTTGTCGGCTTCTGCTTGGTCTGTCTGCAGGATCGCCCCGATATTCTTACCGATATCAACATCTGCGATATCAATCGAGAGAATTTCAAATGCTGTACCTGAATCTAATCCTTTACCAAGAACCGTTTGAGAAATCATATCAGGATTTTCAAGAACCTTTTTATGATTATCTGATGAACCGATTGTCGAAACAATCCCTTCACCTACACGAGCAATGATCGTTTCTTCCCCTGCACCACCGACAAGTCTGTCAATGTTTGCACGAACTGTAATACGTGCTTTTGCTTTTACTTCAATCCCGTCCATCGCAACACCTGAGATAAATGGTGTTTCAATGACTTTAGGGTTTACACTCATTTGGACAGCTTCAAGTACGTCACGGCCTGCTAGGTCGATTGCCGCACAGCGAGCAAAGTTCAATTCGATATTCGCACGCTGAGCTGCGATCAGTGCGTTGACCACTCGGTCTACGTTACCACCTGCAAGATAGTGGCTTTCTAATTGGTTAATTGTCGCATCAAGACCTGCTTTATGCGCTTTGATGAGCGGGTTGACCACTCGGTTTGGAATCACTCGGCGAAGCCTCATTCCTACAAGTGTAAAAATGCTCACTCTTACGCCAGCCGCTAGGGCAGAAATCCACAGCATCACCGGTACAAAGGTGAAGAAGATCGATAGAACGATCAAACCTGCTGCGATAATCACAAATAATAGTAAAGTAGATGGATCCATTTTATTCCTCCTATAAAATCAGTATATCTATACTTTCCTCACGACAATGCGTGAGCCTTCCGCTTTCACAATTTTTACTTGTTCATCCTTATCGATAAAAGCACCTTCTGACACAACATCAATGCGCTCGTCTCCGAATACAATCGTACCAGATGGACGAAGTGCTGTTGCTGTCACTGCGATTTGTCCTACAAGATCATCTCTTGTTTCATTTGAGACATAACCACTTTCTTTATTGGTTGAATCGGTTAAAATGAACTTTTTAAAAAATTTCATACGTTTCCCCAACACCTTTGTCAATAAAATAACTGCTATGATTGAAACAGCAGTGGCAATCAAGATGGAAATCGCCATTTCTGTAAAGCTTCCAGCTGCTAAAAATAAGCTGACAACAACACAGATTAGTCCAATGACACCCACGATTCCCCCTGGCAAAAATAATTCCAGAATGATCAACACAATCCCTGCCAAAAACAGGAACAATGTCTCATATCCTGCAAAACCTGCCACGAGATGACCATAAAAGAATAGAAGAAGCGCTGTGACTCCCATGGTGCCTGGGACCCCAAACCCGGGAGAATATAATTCAACAATTAACCCTAAGCTCGCGATGGATAAAAGGATAGGAATGACGATCGGATGCGTGAGAAAACGCGCAACCTTTTCAGCAAAGCTCACTTCATCGTATTGAACAGAAGCATCTGCTAAGTTCAGCTTCTGAAGCAAGTCATCCATATTTTTCGCTTCTCCTTCTGCATAACCGAACTGAAGTGCCCGATCTGTGTTAAAGGTCAGCAATTCTCCTTTTGGTGCACCAGCTTCTTTTGCGTCTATATCTACATCTGCCATCGCAAGAGCATATTTTGGATCACGCCCCTGCTTTTCAGCAGCGTCACTCATTTCAGCAAGCCATAGAGATTCAGATTTTTGATCGGCAGCGTTGCCTTCACCATCAATGATCGCAGCAGCCCCCATCTTTCCGTTTGGGGTCATATAAATTTGATCGGCATTTAAGGCAATGAATGCCCCGGCTGAAAGCGCTCTATGATTCACAAACGCTGTCACTGGGATATCGGATGCACGAATGGTATCGGCTATTTCAAGCGCCGCATCGACTGCACCACCTGGTGTATTGATGTCGAGAATGATGTGCTTCGCACGTTCCGACTTTGCCTGCTCAAATGATCGTTCAATGAATTTAGAAAGTCCTTTTTCTACTGTATCTTCAATTGGGATAACATGAACTTTCTGATCTGCTGATTTCGCGGTCAATTGAACCCCTAATAACAAGCATATTATAAAACAACTGAAGAGAGCAATAGAAATTTTCATTTTTTTCATCTATTTGGTGATCCCCCCTCTCTTTCTTTCATTTTACCGTTCCTTTACATACGTTACAAATGTATCATAGGTTTCATTTTTATATGACAGGTTTATGGAGGCATAAAAAAAGTACCCTTCTAACATGAGAAGGATACTTTTTTATTGAGACAGTTGCTCGCTGACAAGTCTGTTAATCACAGCACCATCAGCTTTACCTTTTACTTTTGGCATAATAGCGCTCATCACTTTACCCATATCAGCTTTCGATGAAGCACCGGTTTCGGCGATTGTTTCTTTCACAACCGCCTGCAGTTCTTCTTCAGAAAGCTGTTCAGGTAAATAAACGTCTAAAATGTCAATCTCTTTTTGAACTTTATCTACTAAATCTAAGCGATTAGCTTTCGAAAATTCATGGAGGGAGTCTTTACGTTGCTTAATCTCGCGGGAAAGGACGGTTAGTTCCTCATCTCCGGTCAAACTGTCTTTCTTAAGCTTTATTGCTTCATTTTGCAGTGAAGCCTTTACCATACGAATGACAATAAGCTTGTCTTTCTCTCGGTTTTTCATAAAAAGCTTCATATCAGAATTTAATTGCTCAAGAAGACTCATAAAATCCACCCTCTTTAGAATTTACGTTTTCTAGCAGCTTCAGACTTTTTCTTACGCTTTACGCTAGGCTTTTCATAAAATTCACGCTTTCTTGCTTCTTGCAATGTTCCAGTTTTGGATACACTGCGTTTAAAGCGACGAAGAGCATCTTCAAGCGATTCGTTTTTTCTAACGACCGTTTTTGACATTCTCTTTCCCTCCCTCCGAATACACCAATCGACTGCATTAAAAAAAGATATACATGCAAAACATGTACCTAGACATTATAATATAAGCCTAGGTTGAGGTCAACTAAGTGATTTGGAAATATATTTTCGTCATGAGCAGGTAGACAAGTCCATATATTCATTGGTAAGAGGAGGACTTTTCTATGATGGCGATCATTTATTTTTGTGCACTTATTTTCATTTTTTTATGGGCAATGGGTTTGCTTAGGAAAGGATTAATGGCGCTCACGTCGTCTCGTATTGAGAAATCACTTCTTCTCTTTACAGATCATCCAGTCAAAGCATTCTTGGTCAGTATTGTGTTTACAGGGGTTCTTCAAAGCAGTTCGGCGTTTATGGTCATCGTTATCGGCTTTGTGAGTACAGGCATTCTCACGTTTAAAAAATCCATACCCATGATTCTTGGAACGAATATCGGCTCAACATTTACGACAGAATTTATTGCCATTAAGATGGACGTGTTTATGTGGGTTCTGATTGCAGCTGGTCTTTTATGTATCATTTTGGGCAGGAAGTCTTTTCGATATGCAGGAAAAAGTTTATTTGGGCTTGGCATGATCTTTTTTTGTATTCAAGGTTTTTCAAAAATTGCAGGTATGATGACCAGTCAGCCAGAGACACTGCGTTTCCTTGAAATGATGCAGCACTCCGATTGGACAGCTCTTCTCTCTGGTACGGTGCTCACGGCGATTGTTCATTCAAGTTCTGTATGTATCGGTATTTTGATGGGATTTATGAATGAAGGGACTGTCGCTCTAAAAGAAGGCATCAGCTTTGTTTTAGGATCCAATATCGGAACATGTATTACTGCCGTGATGGCTGCTATCTCTGGCGGTTATGCAGCCCGCCAAACCGCGTATGCACACGTCGTGTTTAATGTTCTAGGTGTTCTTTTATGTCTTCCTTTTCTCGCCTTTATCACAGAGTTTGTTGCGCTTTTAGCAAGCTCTCCTGCCCAGCAGATTGCGCACTTTAGTCTGCTGTTTAATGTTGCAAGTTCTCTCCTCTTTTTCCCGTTCATCCGCCCTTTTCACGCCTTGATTTTGTTCCTTCTTCCGAATCGGTCAACATAAAAGAAACCGGCTTGCCTAATGGCTGCCGGTTTTTCATTCATTATGAGGTCATTCTCACTTGATCCGTCTGCACGTCATCACTTATACGGACGAATTGTCCTTCGTTATATGGATAACCTGCTTTCGTAATCTTCACTTTTACCAAACGGCCGATCATGTCTTCTGTTCCTTCAAATACAACCTTCATGTAGTTATCAGTATATCCTACATACAGATTGTGCGTTCCGTCTTGTTCTTTGAAGGATTCTTCTGGAATAATCTCTAAGACATCGCCTTCATATGCCGATGCATATTCTTTCGCAAGCTGATCAGAAAGAGCGATTAGACGGTGAACGCGTTCGTTTTTCACATTCTCATCTACTTGATCTTCCATTCTTGCAGCAGGCGTACCTGTCCGTTTGCTGTAAGGGAACACATGGAGCTCAGAGAATTGATGGTCTTTGACAAAATTGTATGTTTCCATAAATTCTTCTTCTGTTTCTCCAGGGAATCCAACGATCACATCTGAAGTGACAGCAAGACCTGGCAATGCTTTTTTGAGCTTCGTTAAACGCTCTGCAAAGAATTCCATTGTGTATTTACGGCGCATTCTTTTCAGTACAGTATTAGAGCCAGATTGAAGCGGAATGTGCAAGTGTCTCACAATTTTATCTGACTGATCGAGCACTTCAATCACTTCGTCTGTAATTTGACTTGCTTCAATGGATGAAATGCGGATTCGTTTTAATCCCGCCACACGTTCATCTAATTCTTTCAGAAGCTTAGCAAAGTTATAATCCTTTAAATCTTCACCGTATCCACCTGTATGAATACCTGTTAATACAATTTCTTTGTAGCCGGCATCGACAAGCTGCTGCGCTTGATTGATGACTTCTTCTGGATCGCGAGAACGCAGTAATCCGCGAGCCCAAGGGATAATGCAGAATGTACAGAAATTGTTACAGCCTTCTTGGATTTTTAATGAAGCACGTGTTCTGTCAGTAAACGCAGGAACATCTAGTTCTTCAAAGACCCGTGCTTTCATGATATTGCCAACTCCGTTGATCGGCTGTCTTTCTCTTCTGTATTCTTCAATATAACCAAGCAGTTTATGTCTGTCTTGTGTGCCAACCACAATATCAACACCAGGAATCGCCATGATTTCTGCCGGAGATGTTTGTGCGTAACAGCCTGTTACACAAATGACACCATCCGGATTATGACGAATGGCTCTTCTAATGACTTGGCGGCTTTTTTTATCGCCTGTATTGGTGACGGTACATGTATTAATGACATATACGTCTGCTTTTGATTCATAATCTTTTCTTTCATAGCCAGCTTCTTTAAACAGCTGCCAGATGGCTTCTGTTTCGTAGTGATTGACCTTACAGCCAAGTGTATGGAACGCTACTGTTCCCATCATGATTCACCTCTTAATAACTCTGTTTGATAAGATATAGCAGAAAGCGCGTAAAGAGGAGCTGTTTCTGTTCTTAAAATGCGTGGTCCAAGCCCGCAAATGACTGCACCATGCGCTTCAAGTTCTTCAATTTCCTTTTCTGCTAAACCGCCTTCTGGACCAAAAACCACTAATAAGGTTTGTCCGCCCTTCATCTGTTGGAGCACCGTTTGAAACCGGCTTTGCTCGCCTTCTTTCGATGATTCTTCGTATGCAACGACACATTTATCGAATTCACCGGCCAGTTGAATCAGCTCTTTAAATGTTGATACTGGATGAACATGCGGAATGATATTCCGGTAAGACTGCTCGGCAGCTTCTTTCGCAATTTTTTCCCAGCGATCTCGTTTTTTCAATGACTTTTTTTGGTCAAGTTTTGTAATCGAACGAGCCGCTTGAAACGGAATAAAAGCACTTGCGCCAAGCTCGGTGCCTTTTTGAATAATCCATTCAAGCTTATCCCCTTTTGGCAGACCGCTTGCAATCGTCACCTTGATCGGAAGTTCTCGATTCTGATTCGTCCAGCCTTCCAAGTGACAAATCACTTCTTCCTTTGTTATTGTATCAATTTTACTGAGCGCTTCAAAGCCGTCTGTCGTTAAGCAAAGAATGTCCTCTCCTGCTTTCATCCGCATGACGTTTGCAAGGTGATGAACATCTTCACCCTTTATGACGATGTTTCCCTTTTCCGTCACTTCTTCTTTTGTGAGGTCGATAAAATATCGTTGCATACGTGTCCTGACACCTACTCGCTTTATTTTTTCGCTATTATGCTGACCCAATCTTCCATTGACAGCACTTCAACAATCTCAAAACCGGCTTCTTCTAAAGCCGTTTTGACTTGTAATTTCTTTTGTCCGATAATGCCTGATGTAATAAAGTAACCGTCTTTCTTCAATAGATCATACGCTTGATCTGTAAAGCGCATGATGACCTCTGCAAGGATATTGGCCACAATCACATCGCGTTCACCTGAAATCCCATCAAGTAAATTATTTTGTTTTACCGTTACTTGCTCGCTCACACCATTTAATTCGATGTTCTGCTTTGCACTTTCCACTGCAACGGTGTCGAGATCAAATGCATGAATGTCTTTTGCACCGAGCATTGCAGCGGCAACACTTAAAATGCCAGATCCTGTTCCAACGTCAATCACCGTGTCGTTTTCCTTCACATAGCGCTCAAGCGCCTGAATGCAAAGAACCGTTGTTGGATGTGTACCGGTTCCAAATGCCATTCCAGGGTCCATTTCGATGATCAATTCATCAGAATGAACAGGTGTGTACTCTTCCCATGTTGGGACGATGGTAAATTTCTCAGAGATTTTCACAGGATGATAATATTTCTTCCATGCAGTAGCCCATTCTTCTTCGTTTACTTCACAAATTGACAGTGTATTTCGTCCAAGGTCAATATCATATAGAAGAAGATTGTTGATGGCTTCTTTGATCTCATCTACCGTTTCCATCAAAAAGCTATTCATCGGAAGGTAGGCTTTGACGATAACCCCTTCCTCAGGATAATCATTCGGATCGAGCTGGTAGATCTCACCGTATACATTTTCACGTTCCTTGACTAAATCAAGCGGGTCCTCAATCACGACACCACTTGCACCTGCTTCATGCAAAATATTGGTGATCGGTTCCACCGCTTCATTTGTTGTATGGACGCTAATTTCTGACCACTTCAATACTACCAACTCCTTATCCGTCTTACTCGCCTTTAAATGCGCGTTTCACCTTATCGAAAAAGCTCATTTCTTGTTCGTCCGGTTTATTTCCGCTCACTTCAGCAAATTTTCTAATGATATCTTTTTGATTTTCAGTTAAATTCGTCGGTGTTACGACGCGTACAACGATATGCTGATCGCCTTGACCATAACCGCGTACATTTTTTACACCTTTTCCTTTGAGTCTAAACTTCGTACCCGTTTGTGTGCCCGCAGGAACTTTTAATTTGACTTTCCCATGTAATGTCGGCACTTCAATTTCATCACCTAGTGCAGCCTGCGCAAAGGTAAGCGGCATTTCGCAGTAGATGTCGTCTCCATCTCGTTCGAAGAATTCATGCGCCCTCACATGGAAAACAACAAATAAATCGCCTGGAGGTCCTCCATTTACACCTGGTTCACCTTGACCAGATACTCTAAGCTGCTGACCATCGTCCACACCTGCTGGGATCGTCACATTGATTTTCTTACGCTTACGCACTTTACCAGATCCACCACATGTTGAACACTTATGCTCAATTTGTTTACCAGTTCCGCTACAGTAGTTACATACTCTGCGGTTGACTACTTTACCAAATGGCGTGGATTGCTCGACATTTAGTTGACCTGATCCGCCGCAATGTGAGCATGTCTTTGCCTGTGTTCCAGGTTTTGCACCTGATCCATGACACGTTTCACATGATTCCTCGCGGGGAATCTCGATCGTTGCTTCTTTCCCAAATGCCGCTTCTTCAAATGAAAGGGTCATTGTATATTGAAGGTCCGCTCCTTGACGTGGTGCATTTGGATCTCTTCTTCTGGCTCCGCCGCCAAAAATACTAGAGAAGATGTCATCAAAGCCGCCGAAGCCGCCAAAGTCTCCTCCACCGCCAAATCCGCCGCCACCAAATCCTTGGTTTGGATCGGTGTGACCGAACTGGTCATAATGTGAACGTTTTTGATCGTCAGAAAGGGTTTCATAGGCTTCTTTTACTTCTTTGAATTTATCATCTGAGCCAGCTTCTTTATTAATATCAGGGTGATACTTTTTTGAAAGCTTGCGGTATGCCTTTTTGATTTCGTCCTTTGAGGCGCTCTTACTCACGCCAAGCACTTCATAGTAATCACGCTTACTCATCTCTTCACACTCCCGATTTTCTCACATAAATACGATTGTATCATTTTAAATTGATCTTTTTCAATTCCTTTTCATCGTTGAAAAGAAAAAAGTCAAAGCCAAGAGATCCTGACTTTGACTTTCTGACGAGTACGTTTCAGCAGTCTTTTTCAAAAGTAAAGGTGATTATTTTTTCTCTTGATCGTCGTTTACTTCTTCGTATTCTGCATCCACTACATTGTCATCTGCTTTTTGAGCACCTTCAGCGCCGCCTTCTTGCTGAGCTTGTGCTTGTTTTGCAGCTTCTTCATAGAGCTTTGTCGTTAATTCTTGAACGATTGTTTGTAGCTCATCTTTTTTCGCTTTGATGTCTTCAAGCTCGCCTTTTTCGATCGCAGCTTTTAGCGCATCTTTTGCATCATTCGCTTTTTTCACTTGCTCTTCATCGATTTTGCCTTCAAGATCTTTTAATGTTTTTTCTGTTGTAAACACTAATTGATCTGCTTCATTGCGCACTTCGATTTCTTCTTTTTTCTTTGCATCTGCTTCAGCATTTTCTTCTGCTTCTTTGACCATTTTTTCGATCTCATCATCAGAAAGACCTGAAGAAGATTTGATTGTGATATTTTGCTCTTTGCCTGTACCCATATCTTTCGCACGTACGTTGACAATACCGTTTTTATCGATATCAAAAGATACTTCGATTTGTGGTACGCCGCGTGGTGCTGGCGGGATATCAGTCAATTGGAAACGACCTAATGTTTTGTTGTCTGCTGCCATTGGACGCTCACCTTGTAAGACGTGAATGTCTACAGCAGTTTGGTTGTCAGCAGCCGTTGAGAATACTTGAGATTTACTTGTTGGAATGGTTGTATTACGTTCAATCAGCTTTGTGAATACGCCGCCCATTGTTTCAATTCCTAAAGAAAGTGGTGTGACGTCAAGAAGAACAACGTCTTTGACATCTCCTGTGATAACTCCACCTTGAATTGCCGCACCAAGTGCAACCACTTCATCAGGGTTTACGCCTTTATGAGGCTCTTTACCTGTTTCTTTTTTGATTGCTTCTTGTACTGCAGGAATACGAGTTGATCCACCAACAAGGATAACTTTATCAATCTCGCTAGCAGATAGACCAGCATCTTTCAGTGATTGACGTACAGGTGTCATTGTACGCTCTACAAGGTCTGCAGAAAGCTCTTCGAATTTAGCACGCGTTAGCGTTAATTCTAGGTGAAGAGGACCTGCATCTCCAGCTGTGATAAATGGCAGTGAGATTTGTGTAGAAGATACACCAGAAAGATCTTTTTTCGCTTTTTCAGCAGCATCTTTTAAACGCTGAAGCGCCATTTTATCTTTAGAAAGATCAATGCCGTTTTCTTTTTTGAACTCAGCCACTAGATGATCGATGATGACTTGGTCAAAATCGTCTCCACCTAGACGGTTGTCCCCAGCAGTTGAGCGTACTTCAAAGACGCCGTCTCCAAGCTCAAGGACTGATACGTCAAATGTACCGCCACCAAGGTCATATACAAGGATCGTTTGATCTTCATCTGTTTTATCTAAACCATAAGCAAGTGCAGCTGCTGTTGGTTCGTTGATGATACGTTCTACTTCAAGACCAGCAATTTTACCAGCATCTTTTGTTGCTTGGCGCTCTGCATCGTTGAAGTAAGCAGGAACTGTAATAACTGCTTTTGTTACTTCTTCGCCAAGATAAGCTTCAGCGTAAGATTTAAGGTGTTGAAGGATGATTGCAGAGATTTCCTGCGGCGTGTAGTTCTTGCCCTCAACTTCTACTTTATAATCTGTACCCATATGTCTTTTAACAGACATGATGGTGTTCGGGTTTGTAATTGATTGACGTTTCGCTACTTCACCTACTTGGCGCTCTCCATTTTTAAAAGCGACAACAGATGGTGTTGTACGTGCTCCTTCAGCGTTTGCAATAACTTTTGGCTCGCCGCCTTCGAGTACTGCAACACATGAGTTTGTTGTTCCTAAGTCAATACCAATGATTTTACTCATATTCGATGACCTCCCATTATGTAGTTATTGATTTACTTTTACCATTGATGGACGAATAACTCGGTCTTTGAGTTTATAGCCCTTTTGCAATTCTTCTACAACGATGTTTGAATCGTAGTTTTCATCTTCAACTTGCATGACGGCTTGATGAAGGTTTGGATCGAACTCTTTGCCGACAGCTTCAATTGGTTCAACGCCTTCATTTTTCAACGCTTCTACCAGCTGGCGGTAAACCATTTGCATACCTTCTAACAAACTTTTCGTCTGCTCATTGTCTGGATCGATTCCAAGCGCTCTTTCAAAGTTGTCGAGAGCTGGGAGAAGGTCGCTGACAACATGTTGAGAACGATATTTTTGCACGGTCTCCACTTCAGTTCGAGCACGGCGTTTATAGTTTTCAAAATCTGCTTGAACACGCAGAATTTTGTTTTCTTTTTCATCTAGAAGCTGCTGCAATTCATCAATCTTCTCTTGGAAGGCAGACTGTTCATCGTGCTTTACTTCCTCAGTTTCTGCTTGAACTGCTTCTTCTTGTGCTTCAACCTCTGCTGCTTGCTCAGGTGTCTGTTTTTCTTCTGACATTGTGTTCACCTCCCTCAAAAGATTCAATTATACGAAGGGGCTGTGCCCCCACCTTTTATCACCCTACTCATCATACAAATTGGAAAGTGCGTTTGACAAGTCTTTTGATACATGATGCAAAAGACTAACGACTCGCCCGTAATCCATACGGGTTGGACCAATGACAGCGATGGAGCCGAGTGATTTTTGATCAATCGCATAAGTTGCTGTGATTAAACTGCAGTTCTCCATTGCTTCCAAATTGTTTTCTGAACCGATTTTAATGGTGATTCCTTGCTGATTTGGATGAAACAGCTGCATGACATCATTCTTTTGTTCAATCAGCATCATGAGTGAACGAATACGGTCAATGTCATGAAACTCTGGCTGGTTCAACATATTAATCTTCCCGCCAAAGAAAAGTTTTGATTCATTTTGTGTTGAAGTGAATGTGTTACCAAGCGCATCTAAAATATGATCATAGTCTTTTAAATGCGTGCGAAGGAGCATCACTACTTCTTTATACATCCTGTCCTTCAGCTGATCCATCGGGACTCCGGCTAAGCGGCTGTTTAAAATATTCATCAGCTTCTCAATATCGGAGACATCAAGATGCTCAGAGAAGGTAATGGTTTTGTTTTCAACATGCCCGCTGTCTGTAATCATAATCGCTACTGCTTTATTAGGCTGGACGGGGACAAGCTGAATTTGCTTCAATCGATTTTCACTTAGCTTTGGACCAAGGACAATCGATGTGTAGTTTGTGAGATCTGATAAAATTTCCGCCGATTTTTGAACTGTTTTTTCCAGCTCAAAAATTTTCTCCTGAAATACTGACTGGATGAGCACAAGCTCTTTAGATGACAGTTTTCGCGGAGAGAGCAAATGATCTACATAATAACGATATCCTTTTTCGGAAGGAATTCTTCCTGATGAAGAATGGGTCTTTTCAATAAAACCGAGTTCCTCCAAATCAGCCATTTCGTTTCTAATCGTCGCAGAGCTGAATGTAATGTCTTCTTTTTTGGAAAGAGTCCTTGATCCAACTGGCTGCGCCGAACGAATAAAGTCATTAATAATGACTTGTAGAATCAAAAGCTGACGATTTGTTAACATCATCATCACCCCTGTTAGCACTCTCTTTCAACGAGTGCTAATTGTATAAACAAAATTACCAAACTCAAATTAAAATGTCAATTATAACTCACCGAGAAACGCTTGAAATACTTCATTTCCTAACAATTTTCCTTTTCTTGTTAAACGAATGCCAATCTCATCCTGTTCAATGAGACCTTTTTCTGCTAATTCTTCAAGAACGGCGGGAAAGAGTGCTTCTGGTGATGCTTCAAATTTCGCTTGAAAGTGAGCACTTTTCACGCCTTCAATTTTCCGCAAACCTAAGAACATTTCTTCTTCGATCTGTTCTGCTTTTGTCACCTGATGCGTTTCCTTATATGGAAACCCTGTTTGTTCAATGAGCTCTAAGTAATGCTTCACTGGTCCAGCGTTCACATTACGGACGCCATCTACATACCCGTGCGCTCCAGCTCCAAAACCAAAGTAATCTTCGTTGCTCCAATAGGTGAGGTTATGCTGGCTTTCAAAACCTGGTTTGGCGTAATTGCTAATCTCATATTGTTTGAGTCCATGCCGTTCCATTTCATCCATGACGAGCTCATACATTTCAGCCTCACGTTCTTGCGGTGGTAAATGCAGTTTCCCTTTTTGCATTAAATTGTAAAAAACCGTCTTCGGCTCGACAATCAGCGAATAAACCGAATAATGCTCTGCACCTAATGAAAAAGCGGTCTCTAGTGAATGCATGACATGATGCTTCTCTTGATGAGGCAAACCAAACATAAGATCAAGACTAATGTTGTCAAACCCAACTGCTCTTGCTCGCTCGAAAGATGTGAGAACATCTTTCTTTTGATGAACCCGTCCGATTTTTTTGAGCAGGTCATCTTCAAATGTTTGAACACCAAAGCTGAGCCGATTAACGCCTGCTGATTTTAAGACATTCAATTTCTCAAGCGATAGTTCGTCTGGGTTTGCTTCTACTGCAAACTCGATTAAGTTTTTGGTTGGTTTTAATACGCGGTGAATGCTGTCCATAAGCTGATCTAACTGGCTGGTTGTGAGTGATGTCGGGGTTCCCCCGCCAATAAAGATCGTCTTTAATTCTTCCTCCCCTTTTTGATCGATCGTGTGCTGCATTTCTTTTTCAAGAGCGGCTAAGTATTCATCGACCGGCTGGGTTTTAATGAAAAATTTATTGAAATCACAATAGTGACAAATGTGCTCACAAAATGGAATATGAATGTATGCTGCTTTCAATTATTGACACCTTCTTTACAGGTAAAGAGCCGCAGTTTATCGCTGCGGCCTCTTCGTTTGTTTTCGACTATAAACGTCAAGGCGAGCATTGTAAAGCAGGTTGCCTTGAGGATGTTATTTTTTCGGTGTGCTGTCGTCCATTTTCAGCACGGCCATAAATGCTTCTTGTGGGACTTCTACAGAACCCACTTGCTTCATGCGCTTTTTCCCTTCTTTTTGCTTCTCAAGAAGCTTTCTTTTCCGGGAAATATCTCCACCATAACACTTCGCTAGTACGTTCTTGCGCATTGCTTTAATGGTAGACCGTGCAACAATTTTTTGACCGATCGCTGCCTGAACTGGTACTTCAAAGTGCTGGCGCGGAATCAGTTCTTTCAGCTTTTCTACAATGATCTTTCCGCGTTCATACGCATAATCGCGGTGAACAATAAAGGAAAGTGCATCGATTTTTTCGCCATTGAGCATGATATCCATTTTCACTAGAGTGGATGGGCGATAGCCGATCAGCTCGTAATCAAAGGATGCATACCCTTTTGTATTGGACTTTAATTGATCAAAGAATTCGTATACGATCTCTGCCAGAGGAATTTCGTACACAATGCTCACGCGGTTTGCATCAAGATATTGCATATCAATGAAATTGCCGCGCTTTCCTTGGCAAAGCTCCATCACAGAACCAACATAATCATTTGGCACCATCATTGTTGCCTTCACGTATGGCTCTTCAATTCGCTCAATCTTTTGCGGATCAGGCAAATTGGATGGGTTATCTACAACAATTTTTTCTCCGTCTGTCATATACACATCGTAAATAACACTTGGCGCTGTCGTAATGAGGTCGATTTTAAATTCACGTTCAATCCGTTCTTGGATGATTTCCATATGAAGCATGCCAAGGAAGCCGCAGCGGAAGCCGAAGCCAAGTGCTTGGGATGTCTCTGCCTCATATTGAAGTGAAGAATCATTTAATTCAAGCTTTTCTAACGCTTCACGCAAGTCGTTATATTTCGCTGTGTCAATTGGATAAAGGCCGCAGTACACCATTGGGTTCAGCTTTCTATATCCAGGCAGAGCTTCTTTCGCAGGGTTTACCGCACTTGTGATCGTATCCCCTACTCGTGTATCACCAACGTTTTTAATGGCAGCTGTTAAATAGCCAACATCTCCAACAGTGAGTTCGTCTGTTGGCATTGCTTTCGGTGTAAATACGCCAACTTCAAGCACTTCAAATTCTTTGCCTGTCGCCATCATCTTAATTTTTTGACCCGGTTTTACGGTTCCTTCGACAATTCGTATGTAAGCAATGACGCCACGATACGCATCGTAGAGAGAATCAAAAATGAGGGCTTGAAGTGGTGCTTCTGGATCTCCAGCTGGTGCCGGCACCTTTTCGACGATTTGTTCTAAAATATCCTCGATCCCAATGCCCGCCTTAGCAGAGGTGAGAACAGCTTCAGATGCATCCAACCCGATGACATCTTCAATTTCTTGTCTTACACGTTCAGGCTCTGCACTCGGCAGATCAATTTTGTTAATGATCGGCAGGATTTCTAAGTTGTTATCAAGAGCTAAATAAACGTTCGCAAGTGTCTGTGCTTCAATGCCTTGTGCTGCATCCACCACAAGAATTGCACCTTCACAGGCAGCTAGGCTTCGAGATACCTCATAGGTGAAGTCGACATGCCCTGGTGTATCAATCAGGTGCATAATATATTCTTCTCCATCCTTCGCCTGATATTTCAGCTGGACAGAGTTTAATTTGATCGTAATGCCGCGTTCACGCTCTAAGTCCATGGAATCAAGTAATTGTTCTTTCATTTCTCGTTGCGTAATCGCCGCTGTTTTTTCCAAAATACGGTCAGCCAATGTGGATTTCCCATGGTCAATATGGGCGATAATGGAGAAATTTCGAATTCTTGATTGCCGTTCTAATCGTTTTTCTTTATCTGTCACAATCTATCACTCCTACTATAAAACGCGGGTTGCGCTAGGTTAGATTATATCAATAGGGCTGTAAAGATTCAATCGAAATCAAGAAAAGCCGCTCATCGGTTAGCGGCTTTTGCGAAAAGGTGTGATATCTTATGAAATAACATCCAACATGATGCTTACAACAGTTTATTTACCATTCACCCAATCATAAAGTGTACGGGCTGCATGCGTCATACCATCTGATAATGCTTTTCCGGCCTTAGAGAAGGCATTAAAGCTCTCCATTTCTTCTAGCTGCTTTTGTTTTTCTGCTAAGTCTTTTTGTGTGACAGCTGTTCCGAGGATAGAAGCTTCTTTTTCTTGATCATCATTCGTTTGCACAGTGAAGGCCCCTTTTAATTGCGGATCATGATACCCTTTCATTTGCAGCATGCCATTATTGGCTTGCTGCATTCCTAAAAAGACACCGAATAGCAATACGAGCGATAAAATAATGGTTTTTCCGATAAATGAGCCCATGTCCTCCACCACCTTAAGACCGTTTTTTCTCATCCTTTGCTTTGCCGTCTACCTTTTCTGCGTCCCAGAAAATTTCACTGAACACATCAGCTGCTGCATTGGATGCGTTTTTCAGTTCTTCCATATTATTATCCACACCGCCAAATTCTAATAGGAGGGCTTTGTCAGATAAATCTTGATTATAGATTCCATTATCTCCAATTTCTCCTTTGGCAAACACACCGACACTAAGTCCTCTATATTTTTTCTCCATCAAATGGTGGAACTCTGTCGCCAGCTTTAAGTTTTTCTCATAGCTTTGATTCTTCTTCCCTACAACAAACGCGATTCTCGCATATTTCTTGCCTTTGATTTCTACTGTCGTATCTTTCTTTCTTCTTGAATCCCGGTGAATATCGATTAAGTAATCTAGGTCATCATTTTTAGCGAGAGCTTCTTTTACAACCAATCTGGATTCATTATATGATTGAGGATACTTCAACCCTTTTTTCAGCAGTCTTTTTTCAATTTCTGTTTTATCCACTGTGTTGCCGATTCCTTGCTGATCGAGCGCTTTACCAAACATCTCCCCGACAAGGGTGACGTTCACTTTTGAGTGGCGCGCATTGTTTGGGTTTGTTTCTCCTTTTAAAAATGGTAAATATGATTCCGTATTATGTGTGTGATAAATGTATACAGCTTTTCGTTTTCCTGTCGACTGGTCCGGCTCTTTTGCAGGCGTTTTCGGTTCATCTTCATCAAGCTTGTCCAGCTCAGCTAGATTTGCTTCTTTTTCATCTTTGATGACTTCACTTGGAGGCGGCGATTCCATTGGCATATTCGTATAGTCTGTACCTTCACCTGCTAGGATGATTTTTGTATCAAAATGTTCAAAGCCTGGCAGCTCTCTTCCTAGAAAACTGCGGGGGTCTTCTAAATTGATACTTGTGGCAAGTTTGAGTGACAGCCCGGAGAAATGAAATCCTTTTTGATCTTCAGGGACTGCTGAGGCAAAATATTGATTTTCCATCCCCATTAGAGTTGCAAAGAATGCCCCTGACAGCTCATCTGCCACACCATATAATGACGCTTGAGGCCTAAGCTCAGGTTTTAAAGACGTCAAAGCCCCTGACATGACAAACACAACCACCAGAGAGACAATAAACAAAAAAATACTCTTCACTACTTTTGTTCCATTAATCGCAACGACCAACTGTCGAGGACGGCGAGGTCTTTTTTTCATGATTTACTCCCTCCAGCACGCTTTCTAGTAATTACACTATGAGCGAGCTAGAGAAAGTAGAACTGATTAATGATTATAGGAACCCATGTTGTCTTGAGAGATTTTTTGATGAAGTGCTGTATTTAACCCATTGGCGAGGACGTTCGCCATGTCATCAATGAATGTATCCACTTCCTTCGGTGTGACCATTAGATTTTGTCCAAGCGGTGCAAGCACCTCATGGATCAACTGTCTTTTTTCTTCTTCAGGAAGCGTTCCGACGATTCCTAAAAAGGATTGACGCGTTTCATCATCTGGCAAATCTTCTTCATTCAGCACTTTTTTCTTCCCAAATGTCAGACCTGCTGGTACTAAAGATCGGGAAGGTCTATCATCTTTCAGTTCTCTACCAAAATGCTTTAACACGTAATCAATCGTGTCACTTGCGATCGTCACTGCATCGACCACTGTCGGTACACCAATGGCAATGACTGGAATCCCCAAAGTCTCTTTGCTTAATTCTTTTCGTTTATTTCCGACACCCGATCCTGGATGTATACCTGTATCAGAAATTTGAATTGTCGTATTCACCCGTTCTACTGCACGTGCAGCTAGTGCATCGATGGCGATCACAAAATCTGGTTTAGATCGTTCAATGACACCTTGTATAATGTCACTTGTTTCTATACCAGTCAGTCCCATGACTCCAGGCGATAATGAAGACACTGGGCGATAGCCTTCCTGCACATTCTCAGGCTGTAATTCAAATAAATGGCGTGTCACCAGCAAATTTTCAACTGTGAGCGGCCCTAAAGCATCCGGCGTGACATTCCAGTTTCCGAGTCCTACGACAAGACAGCTCGCATCTGCCTGAATGCCGTGATCTTTTAAAAACTGAGCAAAATGATGGGCAAAAACTTCAACCACTTTTTCTTGCATCTCAGAGTCTTTCTCCCGAATTCCTTGCGCCTCAAGCGTCAAGTATGTCCCTGCCTTTTTTCCAGTCAGCTCTTCTCCTTCTGTCGTAATCTCCACAGTGCGGATGCGGATGCCGTGCTCTTCCTTCTCCTTCTCAACAATTCCTTGAATACCGTCCTTTTTGACCACATTCGGATCGTTCTCTTGTTCTAGTATCTCTTTTGTTTCAACGGCCAAATCGGTCCGGATTTGATAAGCGCTTAAATCGAGTTTCTGTTTCTTCATGAAAAGGCTCCTTCCATCAAGTAATTAACAGTAGTCTTTCCATCTCTTTCAAGAAACATTCGAGCGCTTCATCAATGAAAAATACTTTACATTTATATTGCATTCTAAAGGTGTGTTTGATAGAATACAATTTGTTCTATTGTGAAGATTTAACCTTAAGACAATTGTGTTTAGGTTGTATCTTAGGAGGTGAAACACATGCCAAATATTAAATCAGCGATCAAACGTACAAAAACGAATAACGAACGCCGTGCACACAACGCAACAATCAAGTCTGCGATGCGTACTGCGATTAAACAAGTTGAAGTTTCTGTAGCTAACAACGATGCTGAGCAAGCAAAAGCTGCTCTTTCTTCTGCTGCAAAACGCATTGACAAAGCCGTTAAAACTGGTCTTGTACACAAAAACGCAGCTGCGCGTTACAAATCAAGACTTGCGAAACAAGTAAACGGACTTTCTGCATAATGATTGCAACGCCTCAGTGATGAGGCACCTGTTTAACTGTACGTCCGTCCTGAACGGCTCAGCCATAAGGACAGACTGGCAATTATACATCTAAACAAAAACGACCCTCTTTTGAGAAGGTCGTTTTTTTATGTTCAAGCCCCTAATAACCGAAGCAGGAACAATTCTAATAATAGCTGCTTGTCCTTTTTACCCGTTTTCATTTCATAATCAATCGTGGAGAGCTCTTTGACGATGTACTTTAGCTCTTCTTCTGAAAACAGTCTTGCTTGATCCATCGCGAGTTTGACCCGGAATGGGTGAACTTTCAGGTTTGACGCAATTTGTTTTTGCCCGTATCCCTGTTGAGCAAAGTACTTTGTCTGCAATATCAACCGAAATTGATTTGAAATGAGTGCCAATATTTTAATGGGTTCCTCATTTTGCTTTAGGAGATCATAAAACATTTGCATCGCTTCAGACCGGCGCCTGTTCACGATTTGGTTAATCAGTTCGAAAATATTCTGCTCCAAACTTCGTGCAACGAGCTGATTGACATCCGCCAGCTCAATTTCCTCTCGCTGCCCAATATATGTACTTAGCTTTCGAACCTCTTGAAAAAGTGAGGACAGGCTCCCGCCACATAACATGACAAGCTGTTCTGCCGCTTCAGCCGAGATTGTTTTTCCTTCTGTTTTCACCAGCGTGATGGTGAAATCTGTTGTTTCTTTCGGATTTAACTCTTTCGCCTCAACTACAGCCGCTTTCTTTTTTAACAACTTGGTGATTTTCTTACGTTCGTCCAGTTTTTCATATGGGGCCAATAACACGAGAATCGTGTAGGGTGCTGGCTTTTCTAAATAAGCTTCTAACACAGAAAGCTGATGCTCGATCTTTTCTTTTTTCTTTTCTGCAGTGAGGAAATAAGGGTTCTTGATCACAACGAGACGCCGCTCTCCCATAAACGGAAATGTTTCTGCGTCCGTCACAGCCTGCTCAAGCGGCACCTCTTCCATATCGAAGACAGAGTAATTAAAATCCTTTGTTTCTTCGTCGACGACAGCTTGTCTCAATTTTGCAGCTGTCTCTTGAAGTAAATACGTTTCTTTTCCATATAAGCAATAAACGGGATGGATATCCCCTTTTTTTAAATTGTTCCATACTTCAAAGACCATTCGCTTAAATCCCTCTCTTTCACTTCCTCCTCTATCCTAAAGTGTGTAGAGACATTAGTAAAGAGGAAGCTGAAAGTGCCGCCTCCTCATTTATAGTAAACGTCTCACGTAAGCTCCCGGGTCAGCTTACAGTCAGACGATATTCACAAAATGATCATGAAAATGGAAAACGGTTACTTTACCTTCTAGCAATTCCAAATGAGTTCAAGTATACTAAAAATAGCCAGGAGGGATGAAAATGAATGAATTTGAAAAGAATGTTCAAAGCAAGCGGAATGATGTGACCGACTCAGCTGTTGGTTTTATCGTCACATTCGGATTTTTCGCCTCAATGTTTATTTTGGCAACAGTGATACACCTCGTTGGATCTTAACTACATGAATGCAAGATGACTGCCGTTTTGGCAGTTTTTTTATTGATTTTGTAAGATATCATATGGAGGATGAGCGTAAAATGTTCCATCCTCTTCAAGAAATTCATAGGTCACACTTCCATCAATATCTGTACGATACACCTTTGTTTGATGATCATTTAATTTTTTCAAAACTTCTTGATGAGGATGGTGATATCGATTTCGTTCACCTACTGAAATCAGTGCATATGACGGGTTCAAATGCTGAAGCCATTCTTCACTTGTTGATCCTTTACTCCCGTGATGCCCAACCTTCAAGACATCCGCTCGTAGCTCAGGGTAAGCTTGAATGATGTCTCGTTCCCCTTCTTGTTCAAGATCCCCAGTCAGCATAAAACGCTTTCCGCCAAGCGTAAAGGTGAGGACCAGTGAATCATTATTTTTACTCGTCACCTGGTCACTTGCGGGATGCAGAACGTCAAATTTTTGTCCTCCAATTCTCAGCTGATCCCCTCTTTCTAACTCATCTATAGGAATCCTTTGATCAGCCGCTTCCTTTAAAAGCTGCGCATCCTCTGGATTTCGAGCAAAGCCTTTTGGGATTGCAAGGCGTTTGACTTTATTTCGCTTTATTAACCGCATCGCTTCTCCCATATGATCTTGATCTGCATGGGTAAGGATGAGGACATCAAGTTTTGCTATGCCTTTAGAATGCAGAAATGGAATAAGCGTTTGATCCCCAATTGTAGATACTTTACGTCTTTTTTTCCATGGCTCTTCTTCAAAAGAAAGTCTGCCTCCTGTATCGACTAATATATGCCCGGTTCGATAAGGTAGCTGAATAAACAAACTATCCCCTTGTCCTACATCTAACATCGTGACCTCTCCTTTTTGAAGAAAATTCGGCGTGAAATAGTGTACAGACAGCACACAAACGAGAATCAAAATCGGCACAAGATAAGATTTGATAGAAGTTTTACATTCCATCACAATGAATAGAAAAACAATGGAGGAAACCTCTAGGAGCACATGCCACCATGTCGATTTCATAAAAATGAGAGTAAGACTATCGTAAGCAGCCATGTGTGCAGACAATTGATGACTAAACTGGATCACCCAATCAAGCAGCTGAAACAGTGTTTGTCCAAGCGGAAGATAAATGATAGATAAAAGAAAAAAGAATAAGGACAGAGGCATGACAACCATTGTATAAAAAGGAACAAACATCATATTTAAAGGAACACTCAGCAAGGAAAATTGTTGAAAATAATATAAAAGAACAGGAAGCGAAGCAAGCTGTGCAATCAAGGAAATGAGGAATAACTGCATCACCGAACTTTTTGCTTTTGATAAAATACTAGTGGATAGCAAAATAAATAAGGTCACCACAAATGACAGTTGAAAACCGACATCAAATATATAAAGTGGTTGAATGGCTAATAAAAGCAAGAACGCTGCACTTAACACGACCGCAGAAGGCTGTTTCATTTCTTTTGGCAGACTTGTGATGACTAAATAAATTCCAGCCATGAGACAGGCTCTTAACACAGACGGTGCAGCACCTGTTAAACAAGCATAAACCGGCAAAAAGGATAATAAAAGAATACGCGCTGTCTCTCTTGTCACGCCAGCACGGAGTAGACACCAAAATAGACAAGCGAGCAATGTTTGAACATGAAGTCCTGAAATGGCTAATAAATGAATGATGCCAAGCATTTGATAATCTCTTAATGTATCAGGGTCTATTAAATCACGATCGCCAAAAATAAGTGCCTGCACAATCCCAACAGAATTCTTCGGAACGTGATCTTCTAGAAATTTCAACCCCTTCTGCCTAATAGATGAAAGGTCATGTGAAGGGCTGTCATGTTTCGTGCAGCTTTTCATAGACTGCGTTAAGAAAATAGCATCAATGCCTTTTGTTTTTAGAAATTGATCATATTGAAAGCCATTCGGTATGGTAGCATGTTTAGGTAACCGAACCTCACCTGTCATATGACAGCTCATACCTGGCTCAACATCTTTTAACGCTTCTTTTTCACGCTCCGTTTGAATCGTATAAAATGCCGCTAGTCGACCATTCTCTGATGAAACAGTCGCTGAAAAGCGATTGCCATCTATTTTCGGAATCGTTTCAATCACAACCGAATGAGAAAATACTTTTTCTTGTATGGGATGATCCGTTTCAAAAAACTGATGCACCATAAAAATGAGCATATAGATCGTTCCACACAAACTGACCATTAAAAAGAGCTGGGGTGTTTTTTTCAGCAGACTGAAAAGAAGACATACAAGAAGAAAAAGGAGAAAATACAAATGAAGATGATATGCGGCCAGAGCAATTCCAGCAGCTGCTGAAATCGCCCCGAACGGCAAATACTTAAACATAGGAAGTAAATAATTGATTCGCCTTTTCATGCATTTGACGAATTTCTGTTTCGCTACGTCCTGATTCACTTAGTTTGCCTATTAAATCCGCAACAAAGGCTAATTTTTCTTGGTTTTTTAAGTCAATAATCATCTCATCTAGTTCAACCTGTTCTGTTTGAACTCCGGCTTGTTCGAATAAATCAACAGCATATGGATGATTTTTATAATCCTTCGCATAATACACTGTTCGAATACCTGCTTGAATAATCGCTTTACAGCACTGCAAGCAAGGAAAATGCGTCACATATATTTCAGCATCAGCCGTTGGTGCACCAAATTTGGCACATTGTAAAATAGCGTTCATCTCCGCATGGATTGTACGAACGCAGTGATGATCTATCACATAGCATCCTACATCTGCACAATGCACGTCACCGGCAATGGATCCATTATATCCACCTGCGATGATGCGCTTGTCTCTTACGATCGTTGCCCCAACAGCTAGCCGCTCACAGGTGCTTCGCAAGGCAAGCAAATGGCTTTGAGCCATAAAATATTGATTCCATGAAATTCTCTCCACGAGCTGATCCCTCCAGAATGATGGTTGGTATTAAGTGTACATGCCTTTCTTCTATACCGTCAATTCTACTTGACCGTCAGTTGATTTTTAAGCCGTTCAATGGTCTTCTCTCCAAAACCCGAAATATTCCGTAAATCTTCAATTTGCTGAAATTCTCCATGTTCTTCTCTATACGCAATGATGGCTTCCGCTTTGGCTGGGCCTATTCCGTTAATGGTCTGCAATTCCGCTGCATCAGCTTGATTGACATTCACCCCTTGACTCTGTTCATTTCCCGGCGGCGTATCAGCCGCTGCTGTTTGTCCCTGCTTGTCAGCCTCCCCCTTCTTTCGTACATAAATCATCATACTATCCTCTAATTTTGCTGCTTGATTGATGTCAACTGTATCTGCCTTGCTCGTAAAACCACCTGCTCTTTTAATGGCTTCTTCAACTCTGTCCTCAGCCATAAATGCATAAACGCCCGGCTTCCGTACAGCTCCTTTGACCTCTACTACGATGGATGTTGGCTCTTTTTCTGCACTCTCTTGTTTTTCTTCTAATGTGACTTGCGTTTCATGTTGTTCTTTCAATACACTTGGCTCGGCGCTATCTTTCTCTTTTCCTACTAAAAAGCAGAAACAGATGATGACGAGGATAATGATTCCCGCTATCAGATAAAGACTGTATTTTTTCAACGAAATGAGCTGCTTCACTTGTTCACGCTTCTTTCAATCATATTTTCACGCTGCTTCACATACTGTTTAGAAGATAACAGATCCTATGCGTCTAAGGAGGGAGAACGTTTGAATATAGGGTTAATCGGTACAGGAAACATGGGTACCATACTTACTGAGGCATTTATTGAATCAAAAGCAGTCAATCCCTCATCCATCACCATTACAAATCGGACCATCGAAAAAGCGTTCAATATAAAAAAGAATCACCCAGAGGTCGAAGTGACGAAACAGCTTTCAGGAGCTGTAACAGATAAAGATTTCATCTTTGTTTGTGTCAAACCACTTGATATTTATCCGCTTTTAAAAGAGTTGAGCCCACTTTTAAAAGAACAGCAAACCATTGTCATCATTACAAGTCCGGTTCATCCTGAACAGCTTCAAGATATTGTTCCTTGTCAAACAGCCAGACTGATCCCAAGCATCACCAACCGCGCGTTATCAGGCGCATCACTTTTAACATTTGGTTCATCATGCAATGTCACGACAAAAGCAGCGCTCAGACAACTCGCTTCCCGCATTTCAACACCAATCGAAATTCATCATTCAATCACACGGGCAGCCTCAGATATTGTCAGCTGCGGTCCTGCCTTTATTAGCTTTCTTGTTCAGAAAATGATTGAAGCCGCTGTTGAAGAAACGGATATTTCAAAAGAAGAAGCCACCACCTTATCAGAAGATATGCTTGTAGGACTTGGTCGTTTGATTGAAAAAAGGGTGTATACCCTGCCTACACTGCAACAGAAGGTGTGTGTAAAAGGCGGCGTCACCGGCGAGGGCATTAAAGCACTTGAAGCAGGTGTTCAAGATATGTTCCATCAGCTTTTCCAGAACACTCATGACAAGTTCGATGAGGATCTAGAAGCGGTTGCGCATCAATACCCACCGAGTGTGTTTACTGATGATCTCAGAAATTAAACATGTTCGCAACAAGCGAAAAAAGGGTTTTAAAAAAACCATCGTCCATTAAACGATGGTTTTTGGTTTCTTCGCTGAAATAAAATATCTTTCTGCACATTCTTGAGGTGCTTCATTTGTAAAATCAGCGGTCACTTCAATCTGTTCAAAGCCAGCGGACTCAAGGAACGCTGCATATGTCTCAAAAGGAAATGTACGCTGTTCGTGCGTTTCATCATAACGCTCATACACGTCTCCGTCTTTTACAAAAAAGCTTAAATCATGAATGACTGAAAATGGATGATCTCCTTTATCACTCTGCCAAATGTAGCTGATTTCTTCATCTTGATCGGCATAAGTAGAGCCAGGAAATACCTCTTCCATTTTATAAGGGGTATGAACATCAAACAATAAAACCCCACCTGTCTCTAAAAGCTGAAACATGTTTTTAAAGGTTTTTTTGACGTCATTTTCGTTTTTTAGATAATTCAAAGAATCACAGCAAATAACCGCTGCTTGAAAAATTTGTTCAAACCCCTCAAGCTCTCTCATATCTTGATGTAAAAATTGAATAGACTGCTTATGAGCCTGTGCTTTTTGCTGCGCAAATGCCAGCATCTCTTCACTTAGGTCAATTCCTGTGACCATGTGGCCTTTTGCAGCTAACCGAACAGATATCTCTCCAGTTCCACAACCTACATCGATAATCGCACTATTCGGCTTGATATACCGCTGTATCCACTGAACCCATTCATCATAAGGGGCATGTGTCATGAGCTCATCATACACACCTGCAAACCCTTGATAAATCATGAGTTAATGCCAAGCGAAAGCGTTTCTCTCGGCGCATCTCCCCAAAGCTTCTCTAAGTTATAGTATCCTCTTTCCTCTTTGTGGAACACATGAGCAATGACATCTCCTAAATCAATCAAGACCCATCTTGCTTCGTCAAAGCCTTCCATCTTTTTAACTTCGATGCCGCCTTCTTCTGCAAGGTGTTTCACTTCTCTTGCAATGGCCTGTACTTGTTTGTCAGAATTCCCGTGACAAATGAGAAAATAATCTGCAACAAGTGAGATCCCTTGCATATTCAGGGCAATAATGTCCTCTGCCCGTTTATCATCGCACGCTCCTGCTGCGATGTTTAAAATTGATGATGCATCCATCAAAATTCCTCCTTAGTTGTTCTTTTGCACAAGTGAGTTATAAGTAGCAAGTGTATCTGGGAAAACTGGCTGATTCTTTTTCATTAAAAAGCTGACGGTGTTTTTTAAAGATTGAATCAAGGCAAGGTCCAAATCCTGCTCTGCTAACTCTCTTACTTCCTCTACACCAGGAAAATGGCGTCCTGGCTCTATATAGTCGGCGACATAAATAACTTTTTCAAGCAATGTCATGTTCGGTCTGCCGGACGTATGGAATTCAATGGCTGTTAAAATATCTTGGTCGTCAATTCCAACTTCTTTTTTGACCAAATAGGCACCAACTGGGGCATGCCAAAGCTCAGGTGAATATTTAAGCAATAGAGGGTTCATCTGTTCTTGCTGGATGATGCCCTTCATTTCTTCTTTCGGTCTAAATTTAGCATAATCGTGGAAAATAGCTGCGACCTCTGCTTTTTTCACATCTGCACCAAAACGTTCAGCTAATGAAATGGCCGTCTCCATGACCCCAATTGTATGTGTATATCTATGCTCTGTTAACTGCTGTTTGACACAGTTTAAAGCTTCTTCACGATTCATATAAATGATGCTCCTTTATATAACACTCAACCGCTTTCGGAATCAAATAATCAACAGGTTTCCCCTGCTTCATTCGCTGCCTAATCAATGTCGATGATACATCAAAAGCCGGAACATCTGCAAACAAAAGAGGATACGCCGTATTTCCTTCATAACCTGGTCTTTTCATCCCAATAAAGGTGATCACCTGAAGCAAATCATCGATTCTGTGCCATTTTGGCAAATACTCGACCATGTCCGCTCCAATCATAAAAAAGAACTCATCTTCAGGATGGCGCTTCTTTAACAGCTCAACCGTATCTACTGTATAAGATGGGCCCTCCCGCTCCATTTCAATAAGCTCAACTCGAAAATGAGGATTTGTCTGAATCGCTTTTTCCACCATTTTTACGCGGTGATGACTCTCTGCTCGTTTTCGGCCCGTTTTATGAGGGGGCTTGTGATTTGGGATAAACCAAATTTCATCAAGCCCTACTTGGAAACGCACCTCACTTGCCATCAGCAAATGCCCATTATGCGGGGGATCAAACGTACCGCCGAACAATCCTATTTTTTTCATATCATATCCACCTTTACGGCAGCTTAATTTGTTTATTTTCCTTTGATTCCTTATAAAGGACAATCACATTTCCGATCGTTTGAACGAGTTCAGCTTTTGCACCTTTTACAAGTGCTTTTGCAACCTCTGTTTTGTCCTCGTCGCAGTTTTGCAATACGCTGACTTTCAAAAGTTCTCTTGCTTCAAGCGCCTCGGAAATTTGCTTGACCATATTGTCATTTACCCCGCCTTTTCCAACTTGAAAAATAGGTGATAAATGATGTGCTTGCGCACGTAAAAAACGTTTTTGCTTACCTTTTAACATGGTGTTCCTCCTAATTTCTCTATGACAATTGACTTCATTTTTCGGGCGTCAGGTGTAATGCCCGTCCATAGTTCAAAGGCTCTTACCGCCTGACCAACAAACATGCCGACGCCATCGACTGTTTTCAAACCTAACCCGGCTGCTTCACTTAGCAGCTTTGTTTCTATTGGATTATACACAATATCACAAACGACCGCTGTTTTTTTTGCGTTCGCTAAAGAAATGGGGGTTTCTTCAACATTCGGATACATACCAATCGAGGTCGTATGGATGATGACATCATATTCCCCAAGCCGCTCTTCTGCTGTATTTAATGCAATGGCACGAGATGTGATTTTCCCATCGGCACTTTCAATTAAAGCTTCAGCTTTTTCAATGGTGCGGTTGGCGATATCAAAGTGTTTCGGTGCATACTCAGCAATTGTCGTGTAAATCGCTCTTGCTGCTCCACCAGCACCAAGCAGGAGAAATGACAGCTCTGATAACGGCTGATCCAACGCTTCAAGCAATGAATGAAGAAAGCCTTCTCCATCTGTATTGTACCCAACGAGCTGATCTCCTTCGAGCCGCACCGTATTGACGGCACCAAGGCGTTCAGCTGTCACATCAATTTTGTCGAGGTACTTCATGATTTCTACCTTGTGCGGAACAGTGACGTTAATGCCGCTGATTCCTAACGCTTTCATGCCGCTAATCGCATCTTTCAGGTCATCATTTTCTACTTGAAAGCCATGATAATGTCCATCAATTCCAGCATCCTTTAATGCTGCATTATGAATATCCGGAGACATTGAGTGGCCAACAGGGTTACCGATTACTCCGTATAAAGGTTTCAAGGTCTCTCCCCCTCTGAACATTTAAATTAACGAACGTCTCATAAACACGTGCACGCCTTTTGGCGCATACACTTTGATTTGTTTTCCAGCATCATTCGCAGTCACCCAGCCCAATCCTGAAAAGACAATGTCCATTTTTGGCTGATCTATGGTGAAAGTGTGCGGAACGAGCGGCGGGAAATCTTCCATCCCCTCTTTTGATGGCGGTGAAAGCAGCTCACCTGCATGCTTTTCATATAAGTCATCTGCATTCTCCATCTTCGTTCTGTGAATGTTGAGTTCATTTGGCATGTAGCAGACAAAGGATGTTCTGCCGCCTTTTACATAATCAAATCGTGCCAGTCCGCCAAAGTAAAGCGTTTGAGCTTCATTTAACTGGAACGTTCTCGGTTTCAATTCTTTTTTCGGCGTTAAAATCTTTAAGTCATTTTTGCCGACATAGTGCGCCATTTGATGGCGGTTGATGATACCCGGTGTATCGAATAAAGCAGACCCGTCATCAAGCGGGATTTCAATCGCATCAAGTGTTGTCCCTGGGTATTGGGATGTGGTGATCACATTCTCTTCTCCAGACACCTCTTTGATAATGCGATTAATAAATGTTGATTTCCCAACATTTGTACAGCCGACAACATAGACATTTCTGCCCTCACGGTAATGATCAATTGCCTCCATGACCTCAGGCACACCTTGTCCTCTGCTCGCACTGATTAAAAACACATCGATCGGATTGAGCCCATTTTCTTTTGCTTCCCGCTTCATCCATTGAACAAGACGGTCTTTTTTCACGGATTTCGGTAAAATATCTACCTTGTTGCCGACAAGTAAAATGGGATTACCACCAACAATACGGCTCAGTCCATTAATCCAGCTTCCGTTAAAGTCAAAAATATCAACGACCTTGACGATCAGAGAATCAGTCTCGCCAATGCTGTGTAAAATATTTAAAAAGTCGTCTTCTGTTAAAGACACATCCTGAATTTCATTGTAGTTCTTTAACCTAAAACAGCGCTGACAGATCACATCTTCTTTCAATAGAGATGCTGCCGGCGCATATCCTAATTGATCTTTATCTTCCGTCTGAATGGCTACACCGCAGCCAATACAAACAACCTTTTCCATTATTACTCTTCCTCCCACTGAATGTGGCCCTTACGCTTTAAGGCTCCTAAAATTCTGCGTTCAATCTGCCTGTTAAACTTCGTGAAAAATCCGTCCGATGCCGCAACAGGTACAACCAAAATGGTATGGAAGCCATGCCTGTTTCCGCCAAGCACATCTGTCATAAGCTGATCGCCAATGACAACCACATCTTCTTTCTTCAATTGCATATCAGCGACGGCCTTATTAAAGGCTCTTCCCATCGGTTTTCTCGCTTTATAAATAAACGGGATATGAACCGGCTCAGAAAAAAGCTTGACCCTTTTTTCATTATTGTTCGATACAATCGTCACCTGTATCCCTTGATCTTTCATCTCTTGAAACCATTCAATTAAACGCGGGGTCGCACTTGGACGATCCCATTCTACTAGTGTGTTATCTAAATCCGTAATAATTCCTTTTACATTTCGTTCTTTTAGTTTTTGCGGCGAAATGTGGAAAATACTTTTCACAAATTCATCCGGTAAGAAATACTTCTTTAGCACAATTTGCACCCTTTCTTCCATTGGTTTTTCAGCGATTGTGTCGAATCAAATCACAATTTGTCTGTCTATCGAATACAATGAAAAAGTTTTCGACATATGATGAGGACCTTCAACAGGTGTGGATAATTTTACACACATTATCCACCTATATTTCATCACGCTTTCATTCAATTATAAACACTCTACCCACAAGTTATCCACTTAACCATGTGGATAACAGAACGATTGTTCTTGTTTCCCATTCATGGTAGATTAAAGGTACTTCAAAGACATTCGATCAACCTATGATGATATGTCTTTTCCTCAAGTTTTATGCCAACTTTTTCAGGGGAGGTGTTTTTCCCATCATATGGGTTTCTAGTATGAAAAAGCTGTCAGATGATTTACTTATAGAATCGTATTATAAAGCAAATGAAATGAACTTAAATCGCGACTTCATTGAATTAATTGAGACAGAAATGAAAAGACGTTCGCTCGGGCATATGCTCTCTGTTTCCTCTTAATTCCATATATCCAGGAACCATGCCTCCCGAGCACTCTCCTTTTTTAAACTCAGGTGACTGATATTATATCACTTGCGCTATAGGCTTACTACTATTTTCCGTAAAAAACACCCCTTCTGATCAAAGAAGAGGTGTCTTATTTGCAAGGCTGTTCATTCCAAAACCATAACCCTCCACCTACGACCAAAATAACGACAAGGAACACAACAAGAAAAGCGTAACCGATTCCTGCTCCTTGAGCTGGATAAGGTGAACACGCAGGGTAAGGATAAGGACATCCCCACATATCAGTTACCTCCTTCTAGGAAGATATACTGTTAGACTATGCAAGATGGATCGTCTTGTTTAGGCTGATGGCCTGCATTTAAAAATGTTTAATGACATCACGCTCTTTGATTTCGTTATAAATGATTCTTGCCCCTTTTGGTGTCATATGATTGCCAGAAGGGTCAATGAGGCCAGACTGAATCAAGGCGTTGTCACTATCTTCACCCGCTTCTCGGATGAACGCTTTCCAATTGTCGACAAGCGGCACTTGCTGTTTTTCAGCTACTTGTCTTGTGATGTCATTGTATGAGTTTTGCCAAGCTCTCGCCCCGCCTCTCTCAGCAAAATAAGATGACTTATATCTAGAATAATAATACAAGCCCTTTTTGCCTCCTTCCACCACAGGCACGCACGTCATGAGGATCGGGGTAATTCCCTCTTTCCTACTTTCAGAAATGAAGTAGGATAAGTTTTCTTTAAATCGTTTTTTGGTCACACGGGGATGTTTCCCGTCTAGAATCGCCGCATCATTTGTACCGAACATGATGAGGACGTAAGTTGGTTTTTGTTTTAAAATATCCTGCTCAAAGCGAAGCTTCGCATCTTCTGTTGTCTGCCCGCCAATCCCGGCATTCTGTACCTTGATTTGGCCGCGCTCGACGTTTTTCATGAGATTCACCCATTTTTCAGATGTGGGATAATCTCGGAAATCCCAGTTCGATCCTCTTGTGTTACTGTCACCAAATGCAATGACACTTTCCTGCGCCTGCTTCGAGCACCCAGCCGCAACACATATCAGGATGAAAAGGAAAACAAATTTCTTCACAACATTCACCTCCAAAAGCCCTCTTCATATAGTAAACGACAAGACTTTTGGTTTCAATGAATGACTGTTTCTTATTGTAATTGAACCGGCAGATAATCTCTGTCATGGTGCAGCAGTTCGCTCACTTTCACAAACTCATAGCCTCTTTTCTTTAGTTCAGGTACGACTTGTTTCAGCGCTTCTACTGTCTGCTTACGATTTCCTCCGCCATCATGTAAAAGGATGATATCACCGCCCTGAATATTCTCAATAATACGGCTGGCAATTTTGTGAGCACCTGGCCTTGACCAGTCCTTCGGATCTTGCGTAAAGGACCACATTACGACATCGTATCCTTGCTTAGAAAGAATGCGGAATGACTTCATTGTCAAGCGCCCGCCCGGGGGACGAAATAATAAGGGTCCGCCAGGCTGGAGAGAAGCGATATGAGCCGCTGATTCTTTTAATTCTTGCTTGATTTCTTTCGATGACAAAAGGTCAAAATACGTATGGTTCATCGTGTGATTGCCAAGCTCATTTCCTTCGCTCACAATCCGCTCTGCGAGCAGGGGATATGCATGAATACGGCTCCCGATGACAAAAAAGCTGGCATTCACTTCATGCTCTCTCAGTACATCTAGTATTTGATTTGTGTATACCGGATGAGGTCCATCATCAAAGGTTAACGCAATCTTTTTCCGTTCCTCTCTCATGTCCCAAAAGGCTCGTCCCGTTTTTTCTAGGTCGATTCTTTTTAATGTACGCGCCTCTATGTTACCAGGAACAAAAGCGCATATTACCAATATACATAACAAGATATGCAACCCTTTCATCAGACCGCCTCCACAGAACATCATTACACATTAAATTGCCCGCTTTCTGATGAATTCATTCAAGTTTCGTGATCGTCTACGCTTCTTTTTCACATAAAAAAAAGCCGGCCCATCAGGCCCGCTTTTTGTCTCACGTTTGGTTTCTCTCTTCAACTGTCGAACGTTGCTTAGAATTCATACAGACACTCTCCTTCTTGGATTTGATTTTGAGCCCATAGCAATTTTTGATAATACTGGTTGGACTTCTGGTATTGTTGAGAGGTTTCTAAGGCTGTCGCAATTTCTAGTGAGATATCCTCTATATAAGAGTATAGGCTAAGTTTTTCCAAATAATCAATGGTTTTTTGCAGTTGTTCTTCATTGATTTCCTGAACATATAAAGCATCCAGATACTCAAACATATGACAGAACAGCTGGTCTTCATGCTTCTTTGCGGCCAATTTCCCATCCTCTAATATGCGCCTTGCTTCAGTCTGCTCATTTTGTCTAAAAAGCAGCTTTGCCAGTGTATAAAGTGTATGAGGCAGCGTGGGAAGCAGCTCTTTTTTGGCGAGGTCAGCCGATTCGGTTAAATATCGTTCTGCTTCTTCTCGATAACCTAACTCCCCATAACATTTCCCTAAATTATAGAGTGCTGAGCTATAAATGCGCGGGTGATCAATTTCGGATGCGAGTTGTTTCGCCTTTTTCAAGTGAGGCAGTGCTCGATCTTTACGTTTTAAATCTTGATAATTTCCCGAGATGACAAAGAGGCACTGAATAATGCGAATGGAATATGCATCATGCTGATCGTATATTTCAAGCGCTTTTAAAATATGGTGCATGGAGACATGCGTTTGTTTCATTATATAGTAGGCTTCTGCTACTTTAAAATGAAACTCGGCCTGCTCAATATCATCAAATACCATAGACAGCTGTTTTTCTGCCATACGATAATATTTAACAGCCTCCAAATATTCTTTTTGACTAAACTCATGCATGCCACGAAAAAATGCATGGTAATAATGCAGCATATCAGATAACTCATGATTGGAATTTTCGATTTTATCGACAAGGTTAGATACTGAGAAAGGTTGATATTTTGAAGGGTGTATATAGTCGAGCATAATTTGGTGCCGAAAACACATGAGCTGATAATAAATCAGTAAATGCTGGTCCTCTTCCATACGTTCAATTTCCGCTTCTACTTCCGCTTTCAAGATTTCCGCATCTGGAACACTGAACTGCCGTATCATTCGATACCATTCATTAATTTTCATACCGACATGTGAAGAAAGAACCTTCCCCATGTTCCGAAAAAACCCCTTCCTTTTCGGTCTAATATTACATATTTTAGCACGCTTCTAGACCGCCAAGCACCGCAAAGAAACCGCAAACATATGAGAGGTGCAGCAAAAACATACGCACAGAAGCACGTTTCTTTCAAATAAGATGATTTTTTCATCGTACAGACACAGACAATCCTTCCTTCACATACATTTGAGGATATAGGCAGCGGCCTAAACATGGTGGAGGTGAAAATCGTGGCAGGAGTATTTACAGCGATGGGATTGATGGTCAAAGAATTGGTGTTTTTAGTGTCCTATGTCAAAAACAATGCCTTTCCACAACCCCTTTCGGGAGATGATGAAAAAAAATACTTAGCCCTTATGGCAGAGGGCGATGAACACGCAAGAAACATGCTGATTGAACATAACCTTCGGCTCGTCGCCCATATTGTCAAGAAATTTGAAAATACCGGGGAAGACGCTGAAGACCTCATCTCCATCGGAACGATCGGACTCATTAAAGCCATCGAAAGCTATTCCTCTGGAAAAGGAACAAAGCTGGCAACATATGCTGCGCGGTGTATTGAGAACGAAATCCTTATGCATTTACGCGCACTCAAAAAAACAAAAAAGGACGTCTCTCTGCATGACCCCATCGGTCAAGATAAAGAAGGCAACGAAATTTCATTAATTGACGTCTTAAAATCAGAAAATGAAGACGTGATTGATACCATTCAGCTCAACATGGAGCTTGAAAAAGTAAAAGAATATATCGACATTCTCGACGGCCGGGAAAAAGAAGTGATCGTTGGCCGGTTCGGCCTTGATTTAAAGAAAGAAAAAACGCAGCGGGAAATAGCCAAGGAGCTCGGAATATCGCGGAGCTATGTGTCTCGGATAGAGAAACGCGCACTGATGAAGATGTTTCATGAGTTTTACCGGGCGGAAAAGGAGAAACGGAAGCGGGAAAAGGGGAAGTGATTTGAATTTTGTAAAAGAATCCTTCTTGTTAGTGGATAAAAAAACAGACCATATGAGGTCTGTTTTTTATTTTATCTCTAAGCTAATGTCTTTCTGTATTACTTATTAAAAATAGCCGTATTCTATTTAATCGCCTAATGGGAGATCCTCTTTGTTGATTAAATATAACTTGTTATTATCTTGATATTTGCTAGGATAATGACCAATTAGATACTTCGTTAGGATTTTCAGTTCAGCTATATCAATCATTTTTGATTCTATAGCATTTTCCCAAAGTGTGTCCAATGTTTCATCATCTATTATCTCTAGCACTTGCGGAACAAATTTTTTATTTTCTCGTTTATACGCTTGATAAGCTGTATAAGAAACTGCATCTAATACTGAATACCAGCCATATTGTTTTTGTTCATCTTTTTCTTTATTTGCAAACTCCGCTACATCCATATAATCTTCACTATCTATGTAGTTACATAAATCATCTGCACTTAACTCTTTACCAGAAAGCCATTTCCAGCAATCTTCTAGAGCTTTTTCTCCTATGTGGTAACCATCATCTTCTTTATCTATGAATGCATACATTTTTTCGGCTATTGCTAAGCCTAGTGCAACTTTAGCTTCTTCACTAATGTCATTTATAAAATCCATTCTATAGCCTCTTTTCTATTTTTTTATTTTAACGACATTTTCTGTAACACCATTTTTAACATCAAAAGATAAAGTATCTCTTGGGTACGGGACACTTGGATCTCGTTCTGATGTTACTTTTATTTTCAATTCAGGATAGTGATCTGTCAGTTGCTTGAATATTCCTCTTTCCTCACTTGGAACTTGATCAAACAAACCTTTTGTACATTTCCTATCTAAACTCTAAAAAAACACGCCTTCATAATCAAAACCATGTTCATCATACCCTACATGTAAATGCATAGTTTCATCTAAGTTATGTAACTTCTCATATGTACTCACTTTCATCTTGCTCCCTCTAACTTTTCTTATCATACTGAAAATCAATATCCCTCAACTCTACCCATTCAACAAGGTCAGGAACTGTTTTTGTCGTCAAAAAATGGTGAACGATTTGATAAGCTTGATCCCGATTGATGTAGCTACATGACGGCACATACAATGGGGCGCCTGCGACCAAATGCTCGATCGTTTCAATTTTTTCTCCCTTTTTAAAAGGGACCAAAAAATTTGGATATCTCATGATCAAGAACCCATACGGTTCCGTATAAAAGAAAACTAGACTTTCACTTTCCCAATCTTCTTCTATCTCAATGGAAGATTCACCGTTTCCTTGTTTCCAATACTCTTCACCCTCCTGAAAAAAAATTCTTTTCATGAATTCTTCTCCCGGATTTTCTACTGGAGCTCCTGTGGGGCCGTAGTATAAAAACATCCATATCTCTCCTTCATACCTATATCAACTTGTTAACCAACTGTTCTATTTCCTTCAAATTGATAAAAAGCTTGTGAGTCTTCGTTTAATTTTAATAAGTTATATAACTTTGGGTTTAACTTTTGAAAGTTTTGCTTGCTGACCCATTTTACTTCTTCAATATCATGATCTGGATCGAGAATATCTATTTGCCCTCCGGTGATTTCAGCAAAGAAGGTGATTATCAGAGCATGATGCTTTTTGTCTTGAAAGACTGCTTCTCGAACCGAATGAATTTCATTTACTTTGCAAACATACCCTGTCTCTTCATTCACCTCGCGTATCACGGCTTGATGCAGGTGTTCGCCTTTTTCTACAGCCCCACCAGGCAGTTCCCAATATCCCTTTACATTTTTAACTGCTAAAATATTTTCTTCCGCATCGTAAATAATAGCTGATACTACATCTACTCGTTTCAAATATATCTACCTCCTTCGCTCTTTGTTTACATCAATTGTCGAATAAATAGCACGAACTGTTCATTTCAATACATTCATTATACGGTATCCTTGATACATTCAAAAAGAAGCATTCAGCAGATTGGATGCCCCAGCATGTGGATCACCATCATTTTACTGATTGTCCTCATTTGGTTTACTTGGAGTATCGTTTCGTTATTAAGACACATGAAAGAATCAAATGAGAAAAATATACAACTGTTAGAACATCAAAAACCGCAAAAATAAAAACCTCACTCTTTTAGAGAGAGGTTTCTTAGCGTACGCAAGTATTCTTACCGTTTCTCATGAAACAACATATTTCTGATTCGATGAATATAATGCAGCGCAATATGAACGAGACATAAAATAAGCCCGATCATCGCAAGTATATAGATGGGCAGCATCAAACCAGGTACATAGTTAACGATAAAACCCAAACTAAATGCTGTCAGCATATATAGGCTAATCAACCTCATGAATACCATCCGAAGCCCTCCCTTGCTACACTCACTTTAACATGATTTCCCTTTATTTCCATAATATGCTTTAAAAAATGCGAATCTACTAAGATTCGCATCATCATTACGTATTCAATTCACCTTTCTTCTCACGCGCTTCCTTCCACTGCTCAAGCTCAGATACCGTCAATAATTGATATCCCTGTTTTGTGAGTTCTTTGATAATCGTGACGGCTGCGTTTGCTGAGGTGTCATAGATGTCGTGCATTAAGACCGTTTCACCGCTAGATACATGGGCTAGAATGTAGTTCGCGACGTATTGGCTGTTTCGATATTTCCAGTCTTCAGGATCCACATCCCAAAGGGTCACTTTCATGTGAAGAGCTTCGTTGATTTGCCCGTTTGTCCCGCCATATGGCGGTCTAAAATGAGTCGGTGTGAACCCGCTCGCTTTTTCAATGATCTGTTGCGTGTCTTCTACTTGTTTGACCGCTTGTTTTAAAGGAAGTCTTGTGAGCAAAGGGTGGTTATAGGAGTGGTTTCCAATTTCATTTCCACCCTTTCTGATTTCACTTAACATATCGGGATAATACTGAACCCTGCTGCCTAATACAAAAAATGTAGCATGTCCTTTGTTCTCTTTTAATGCTGTTACAATTTTTGAGGTCGTTGATGGATTGGGCCCATCATCAAATGTGAGTGCAATGGCTTTTTGATTCGGATGAAATGTGGATGGTTTTGGCAATTTCACAATCTTTCTTGTTGGAATCGGTTCTTTTTTCTCGTTTTTGTTCAATTCTTTCTTAATATATTCAGGTTTTAATATTCCTTTCAGCAGTGTTTTCTTAATCGCTAACACTTGAGGGCCTTGATGATTTGGAGCGATTTGTCCTCTTGGAAAGTAGAATTCGATATAGCGATCCTTGATGGCAAAATACTGATAATTCTTCGCCACAGGAGACGTTCCCTGTTTGAGCAGCGACTGATTTTCAGCTAGCGTTCGATCTTTTTTTAATTCCTCAAAAGTCATATGAGATAATTTTTGAAGGTTGTCCTTCTTTGATAGAAAGATATCGTTGATTGATAAAAATGTCTGTTTCTTGAAATCAAAGTTCATCACCTTCGTTTGATTGACGCCTTGCTTTCCGCCCTTCACTTCATATGTATTGAATCTGATTGCGACGGTTTGCTTGGCATAATGAATGATCTCATAATCGATGTTTAACTCGTATCGTTTCTCTTCATTGACATCACTCGCTTGACTAAACGATGTTTTAAACTTTTCTAACGCGGTCTCTGCAAATCTTTTGATCTCCTGATCTAGTTTTTCTTGATGAAACAGCGGATAGTTGACAGCATATCTCATGAATTTCCCGTCATTCACAAGTGTGACAATTTCAACTTGTTTGTAGCTCGCATCTTGTTCTACTTTTTTTCTCTCTGTCCCGCTTGCTTGCTGATTATGATAAAATCCAGCGATTCCGATGACAATCGCAAGTCCGCATAGAACAAGAATGACTTTCCCTTTGATTGACACAATGATTCTCCTCTCGTGATGCCGTCCTGTCTAAATGGCGTGTGTTTGTAGGATAGACTTTTCGAAGCCCCTTTTTAGTTTGCAAAAAACACACTTGTCACATTTTCGACATATTTTACGAGAGACATATAAAAAGGGCTTGATTGCTCAGCCCTTATTTTTGCATATACAGTTGGAATAACTTTGTTTCTTCATCAATAGAGCGTGCCTGGTCAAAAGCTGCTCTGACTGTCTTTGAGTTGTTCACCAGCTCATACAGCATGGTGAGAACAAAAATAAATGACGCATTTCCATCAATGTAGTCATCGGGCGCTGTATAGGATATCGCCCCTGTTTCTAAAAAAGCTTCTGCCACCTTTTTTTCGCCTAGTGTACAGCCTGTACATATAATGTGGACTCCATTTAACGAAGCATACCGCTTTATGTCATCCGCATCAAAAGTAGCACCTCTCGGCTCACCCTCTTCGTATACATCTTCTCCTAACTCCGGGATGAGAAACGCTCCTTCTTCCCCGTGAAAGGATAAAAGAATGAAATCCGTCTCGCCTCTATTTCTCCCGGATAATACATCAATCAGGTCATTCGGTCTGCCTATCCAATGCATATCGACTTTTGCACCAAAGTTTTCAAGTGCTGCACGAAGCGCAAACGATTCCAGCTCACTATTTGGTCCGGCTGCCAATGTGATACGCATGACTGGCTGGCTCATTTATATCCCCTCCAAACGATGATAAACATAGCACCATTTTTTCCTCATCTACATAAGCACCATTTATTTTTAGTGCTTTTTCTTCTACCGCATACGACTTAAATCCAACAGACATGTAAAGATGTTTGGCTGGGTCATTTGTTGTGACCACGGTTAAATATATTTGTTCGATATCTTTTCTTTCGCGCGCAAAAGAAAGTACTTTTGTCAGGAGTGCCTTCCCCATTCCTTTTCCGCGCCCATTAGCCGTGACATACATCGCTATCACATTGGCACGGTGCTTTAATTTCTGCAAGGTTTCTTGTATGAGTGTAACCGAGCCGACCAGCTGACCTTGATGAAAGGCACCGAATGTCCACATAGATTGTGTAGAGGCAAAACGAGCCTTATATTTATTCTTCGTATCTAGCTTCTCTTCCTCGTAACTCATAGCAAAACTCTCTGGATTTAATCGGAGTGCTTCTAATCTCAAGTTCGCATATTCTTGAGCATCTTCTGGTGTTAACAATCGAATATTCAGAAAATCGTCTCCATCAGAATGAATTGATACTTCCAATTTTATCTTGAAAGGCGCTTTTGATCAAAGAATATTGGTTCATTTACATATAGCACATTTCTTATAGACTTTTAGGCTCTCTTTCGTTTTTGTGAAAACAAGGTCATTTTGATCATGTTCACTCGATATTTCCTATCCAAAACGATTCTTTTCTCACTTATCTTTTCACTTATTTTATATTAACCTATAACTAATTCATGAAAAAAAAGAAAAAAAAGGATTGATATGAACAAAAACATATCATAAGATAGAATAGTAATAAAAAGACAAAAAAGGGAGGAATTTGATATGACAGAAACAAGAAATGAAATCAAACTACATGTTCTTTTTGGTGCTTTAGCAGTAGGATTCCTTATGCTAGCTCTTTTTTCCTTCTCGCTACAAGTACTGCCAGTTGCTGATCTAGCAAAAGAATTTGGTATTCCAGGCAGTGTTGCCGCTGTGGTTCTTAATGTGGTTGAAGCGGGTGGAGCTGTCACTACAATTGTCTCCATTTTAACTGCTGTAGGTTCAGGCGGTCTTTCTCTTATTGCTGCGGCTGGTAAAGAGACAATTCGTCAATACCTTAAAAACGAAATTAAGAAAAAAGGCCGTAAAGCCGTTATCGCTTGGTAATTTATTTAACGACTCAATAGAAGGAGACTCTGTTCTCCTTCTATTTAAATTTTTGTGCAGGTGAGAAGATGTTATATCCTTTATTATCACTACTTCTATCCATTAGACTGGAGCAGCAGTATTCTAATATCGCTCAGTACGTTATACGAAAAATTCCATTTCTCAAGTCGTTTTCTTCAAAACAGTACATATTTTTTTCTTGTATTCTTGATATCATATTCGGATGCATGATTGTATTCGTGATATCTTCATTTCTTTACTCCCCCGTCTATCAAATAGAATGGGAAAGTGCTTTTGTGATGTTTTTATTTTTATTTTCTATCGTCAAAGGAATTGAATCTTATAGAAGAACTCATCTTCTTCCTTTTAAAGAATTGATACAGCTAGCACCTGTTTCCTCTAGACAACTTTTTCAAACGCTTCTGTTTTCAGAATTGATTTGGCTTGTGTTTACGAGTTTGAGCACTTATTTGATCTATTTTTTGTTTCAATATGATATTGTTCAAACACACGATCTGGCATTCTGGTTAAAACATGTCAATGTGATGCTGACAAGTATCTTCCTATTTATCATCAGCAATAAGATATTCGGTGCTTATATTTATAACATCGTCGTAAAAAAAATCGGGGCCATTCGTGTCCTCTTTTTTGCAAGCATCGCTTTGCTTTTTTTCTTTTTCGGAAGGGTTCTCATATTAAACATCATTTTCCCTTTTTATCACACCTTCCAGCAACTATTTCAATCGATCTCATCGCTTGCAGAGGATTCGTTTTGGATCACTCTTTCAAACAAGCTGATCTCTTTATATCAACATGATCTTCAGCAAATGCATCATGCTTTATTTTCAGATGGCTCTGTTTTTCTACAATTTCAAGCCCTTTTTAATTCACCTATTACATTGATTGTTGTGATACTAGGTAGTGCGCTTGTCATGAGAAGTCCTGTTCGATGGATTCCAACGGAAAAAGATCAAGACCAAAGCTCAAAGCATTTTCGGGATTTATTTTATTGGTACTTTCAAGTACTGCATAAAATTCAGGGTTCGCTGTTTAGACAAAATGCGTTGATTCAAAAAGACATCAAGCTGCTGAAAGAAAAAAGGTGGCTCTTATCTAAAGAATTTTTTAATTATATGTTCATGTCATATGAAGCCTTCTTTTATATTGGTGTTTTTACCGGATTGATCTCGATCATCGATCATCAAGCCTTGCAAATTCAGCTGCTATTCACACTCAATATTATGATACTAGCAAATCAATCTTATGAGATGAGAATGCTGACACCTTCTATTTTTGCTTTAAGTGCTGAAAAAAAGAACATTTGGCTTTACGAGCTTTCTCAAATATCTCTTTTGCAATTTTTCTTATCAAAAATCCAGTTATTTTATTGTTTATTTTCCATACCAGCACTCTGTTTACTATTCATTAATCTATCTATTATGACTGTGTATCAACTGTTTCATGTTCAGATGCTCATTCAACTGGTGGTATTAGGGATTGGCTTTTTCATTTTTCCTTTGATTCAGCTTTACCTGTTTCCATTCACAACGAAATTCAATTTTATTCATGAGCATGAAATAGGGACAACAAATGAGGAATTAGAGATCATCGATAAAGGTCAGGCATTTGCCAGAAACTTTCTTGTGCTGCCTTTTATGTACTATTTAATTTTGACCTCTTTTCTCCCTATATTGCAGCAATCCTCAGGGCTCGTAAACGTGCTGTTCGCTATATATTTTGTGATCGTTTCAGTGATTTGCTGGATATTATGCCGCAAGACCATTTATAAAGGAATTGAGTATGTTGAAAAAAATAAGATATTTTCTATCGGAGAATAGATTGATTCTACGTCTCGGCTATTTTTACGCCGGTGTATTTATTGCAGCTTTGCTCATTGGATGCCTCCTTCCTTATGATCAGATTCCTTATTTAAAAAAGGATGAAGACATGTTTTTTCTCTCTATTTTTTCAAATAATTTACAGGTTGGGCTTGCCATTCTAGGTATCGGGGCTTTTACTGGCGGCATTATGTCTGCTGGCATTCTTTTTTATAATGGCTATATCATCGGAAAACTCATTCAGTTTCTGATAGCCCATCATGAAGTGCCGCAGTTATTCACTGGCCTCATGCCGCATGCTTTTGTTGAGATTCTTGGTTTGATCCTCTTTTCAATCGTCAGTGCTTTTCCATTCATTTATCTTTACCGGTTTATGAAAGGTAAGGCCATTGATGTAAGAAAGCTGACTCGGACTGTGGTTCAGTTAATCTTTTCCGCTGTAGTGCTCTTGTTGATTGCCTCTCTTTTAGAGGAATATGTCAGCCATGTACATCTATCTTAGAAGAAAGGAGAATGTGGTTCTATGGAGCTACTTCTACGCCCTAAACAATTTTTCAATCAACATCAATCGATCAAAACCATTGTAGGTCTTGTCTTACTATCTTTATTTGTTTCGACTGTTTTTTTAACATTTTTTATCATTGATTTGTTAGTAGAGGAGCCTTTATCTGCTGGAAAACAATTAGCCAGCATTGTGTTTATCTTTTTACTGACAATCCCGCTTTATTTCATATTAAATTTTCTCGGTACTGTCGTGACTTCGATTTATATGTACTTTTTTCATAAAACGTTTATTTTGCGCAAAATGTATTTTGTCATCTTGCTTTATAATGCGTTGCTTCTATTAGTGAATAGCGCAGCAATCTATTGTGTGATGGTACTCGATTTAGATCATTATTTTATCTTCATCCAAGCGGTTTCTTTTTTGATCAACTTGTACCTTTTACGCATCCTATATGATGGGATCATTTATTATGCTGAAGGATCAAAAAAAGCCGCCCTTGCGACCGTCATCTTGTATATGCTGGTGACCACTGTTTTTGTTATTGGAGGATTTATCAATGGCTAGTTTGCAAGTGTCTCAGCTATCTTTTCGTTATGAAACAACTGAAGAAAGCTCACCCCTCCTTGATCAAGTATCTCTTCATCTGAAAGAAGGTGATCGTGCTTGTATTATCGGGAAAAACGGCAGCGGTAAATCGACACTTTTAAAGATCATCGCAGGTCTGCTTCCTTCAGTATCCGAAACGGTTTTACTCAACGAACAGCATCATCCTGGGTCAGCTCTTTATAAAGGGTTGGTCGCGTACATCCCAGATAAGCCTTTGGTTTATGATGCGCTGACTGGTATCGAGCATATGAATCTTATACAGTCGCTATGGAAAATGAATCAGTCAGAAAAAGAGGTATACAAAAAGACCTTTCTCTCGCTTTGTGATGCATTTGATTTAACTCATGCACTTAAGATGCCTGTCAAACAATATTCACTAGGTATGAGATATAAGCTTTTCTTTAATTGTATGGCGGCCAGATCACCAGAACTAATCATTCTTGATGAACCTTTTACATCTCTTGATGAGGCATCTCAAATGCAGTCTATTTCTTTATTAAAAGAAGAATTCTCTGATCAATGTGTTTTATTTACAAGCCATCAGCACTACCTTTATTCAGAATTAGGAAATCGTTTTTTCGGGCTTGATCATGGACAACTAAATGAAATAGAGCGTTAAACGTACAAAAGGCATCCCATCACAGGATGCCTCACTTCTTTTTACCATTAAACTACCACTTACAGCGTTTGACCGGGCGGCAGCAAGGATTCTTGATATCACTGCCACAGTCATATTCTTCCACAATATACTCATTTCGAGTAGATTGCGTTACAGGGTAGTAGTTTTCAATTCTTTTGATGTTTTTATTGACGTTTGTGATATGAGTTGGATGAATCTTTCTGATCGTTTGTTCATTTGTTGTCGTGTTGACAATTTGACGTGTAGGGGATACAACCGTTTCAACTTCTCCATGATTCCCTCTGCGAGGCCCAAAGAAAAAATTGTCTAATCGATTCCGGCTCATCTCAACACCCCTTCAAGTTGTCTTTCACTTACACTCTATCGTATGTAAGAGGCGCGATTAGTGATTAGATGCTTGTCTATTTTTGATAAAATCCGCTGGTGATCTAGTAGTCTCATCACCCTTTACAATAGGACAATTTTAACATATTATACAAATGATCTCTTGTGAAGGAAAGGACATTCATTGATGAAGACAAGACATAAACTTTTTTCATTTTTCATCCTGCTCGTCGTAGTTATCACCCTTCCCTTGCTGTCGCCTATGGTTTTTACAAATGCGACTGAAAGAGGAGCGATACGGCATGCCATTTATCAAGAAGGCTACCCTTACCAAAGCTATTTTGCTATTTTGCAAAAAAAGGACGATGTAGACCCTCAATATGGTCAGCTGTATGATGTGTATTGGCAGGCTTGGAAAAGTGAGACGGGAATGACGCCTTCCGTCTGTTATTCAAAAAAGGTAGAAGACCATGAATATAAAGTCAGCTGCGGAACTGCACCGTAACATTTTTCAATAACTTTAAAATAAGAGGTGAACGATTTGATCAACACAACACAAACCATCGAACGAAACAAACTGGACATTGCACTTGAACTGACGCAATTGCATTTGAATCGATATGAAGCAAATCATCCTGATCAGCTGAGTGAAATTTATGCGAAATATTATGCGCTTCTTGAAGTGCTGGACGTATCCTCATCTGATCAATTAATGGATTTACTGCCAGATGAACTGAAACAAATACTTGATTAAAAAAACCATCTATCCACACAGAATAGATGGTTCAGATTGTTGACAAAGGGCTAAAATGAACTTGATTTTAGCCCTTTGTCTTCTTTTCAGCGTGATAGAAAACCTTTGAATTCTAGGAAGGACGAGTACCGGCGCGGAGCGAATTTGACATTCGTGAGCACTGGCACGCAGGACTGACAAAGAATGCGAGGGTTTGTCTACACGCTGAAACCATCTATCCACACAGGATAGATGGTTTCTTTTAGACTCGTGCAGCCATATCGGTTTCGATTTGTTCTAAGCTTCTTCCTTTTGTTTCGACTAATACAAAGCGCGTGAACAACAGGCCAATTAAGCAGATGACCCCAAATGAGGAGAAAATCACGCCAAAGCTGAATTGGTCAGCCAAGATAGGGAAAACAAGGCCAACTGCTAATGATCCCGTCCAGTTAAAGGCAGAGGAAATGCCCGCTCCAATGCCCCTTACAGAAAGTGGGAAAATTTCACCAATAATAATCCATGTGATCGGTGCCCATGAGAAGGCATAGCACAAAATAAAGCAGCAAAGTGAAATCAATGTGACCCAGTTTAATATGCCTTCACTCACTCCGAGCGCACCTAATGCCGCTGGTGCAAAGAAAGACAGGGCCATCCCCGTTCCCCCAACTGTGAGAATCGTTCGGCGGTCGAACCGGTCGACGAATTGTAAAAAGATCACGGTCGTCACAACAAATATGACTCCAACAATGACGGTAAAACCTGCGGCAACTTGCGGAGCAAGACCTACATTTCTTGCGATACTCGTTGCATAATACACAATGGAGTTCGCACCCTGTATTTGCTGGAGTGTCGCCATTCCGACCCCAATAAAGAGAGCCATACGGAATTTCTTTTGAAATAATTCACGAATGCCTGAGCGTTCTTCTTTTGCCACTTCTAAAATTTCTTGCATTTCTGCTTCAATCTCTTCACGTGAGGAACGAAGTGATCCTAATACTTCACGTGCCTTATGAGCCATTCCGTGTTTAATTAAATATCTTGGAGATTCAGGAAGTTTCAGCATGCCAATATAAAGCACGATCGCAAATAAAGCAGCACTTCCCAGCATCCAGCGCCAGCTGTCTGGAATTGGTTCAAACACAAATGCGACGATATAGCTAAGCAATAATCCACTCACAATCATCAGCTGATTCAGGCCGGACAATTTCCCGCGAATTTTGGCCGGAGCGATTTCAGACATGTAAGCAGGCACGAGCGATGAGGCTGTCCCTACAGCTGTTCCTAAGAAAATCCGGGCAATGGTTAATGAGATTTCTTCTGGTGCAATGGCTGAGCCAAGCGCACCGACAAAAAAGATAACCGATGACACCAAAATGAGCTTTCTGCGACCAAACTTATCCCCCATCAGACCGCTTAAAATGGAACCAATGATTGCCCCGCCCATTAGTGAAGAGACGACGATGCCAAGCCATAACGGGCTGAGCTGAAATTCTTCCTGAATGTGCCCTTCCGCCCCTGCGATAATACCAATATCATATCCAAATAAGATGCCTGCAAAGGACCCGAAAAAGAAGATAAATTTACTTGATACTTTTTTCTCCAAGTGGATGATCCCCCTCACTTAATAAACCGCTCTCATTTCTCCCTGCCATTCTACCGTTCACAGTAGAATGCATTTCACCCTTCTTTATAAAACCACATATTCTGCATTCACAAGCTTTGCAAAATGAACAATTTGATCAACCGTTAAATTGAGAGATACGACTGTATGATGACCTCCGCCGTGCTTAATCCATGCTTTGACGCCATCTTGAAAGTTCGGTTTGATTTTCCAGAGGACTCGTGCCACCGGTAAATGTGGTGCTGCTTCCTGCGGCTCAAAGGCTTCCACTTCTTGAATCAGCCATTTGAAATGTGTTCCAAAATCAGCAATGGAGACAACAACGCCCTCGCCTGCTTTTCCATCAAACACAAGACGTGCTGGGTCTTCCCGGTTTCCAATGCCTAACGGAGACACGACAATGACAGGTTTTGTATGTGCAAGCGCAGGATCTACTTCTAGCATATGAGATTGCAGCACTGCTTCCTGACCAGCAGTCATTTCATATGTGTAATCTTCCATAAAACCTGTGGATTGATGATGGCTCATCACCTTTAATAAACGATCCAGTGCGGCGGTTTTCCAATCCCCTTCACCCGCAAAGCCATATCCCTTTGCCATCAGCCGCTGAACGGCTAAACCCGGAAGCTGCTTCATGCCATGTAGATCTTCAAAGTTTGTCGTAAAGGCATTGTAGCCGCCTTCATCTAAGAAACGTTTGATGGCAATTTCATATCGTGCTTGCACTTTTACACTTTGTTCCCATTCTTCCGCCGAATAACTCCCATAATCCACGTCATATAACGTTAAGTACTCAGCAAACAGAGCATCAACTTCTGCTTCTTCCACAGCATTTACATAGTTCACAAGATCGCCAATTCCAAAGTAATCAACGGTCCAGCCTAGCTGGATCTGCGCTTCAATTTTATCTCCTTCTGTCACCGCAACGTGGCGCATATTGTCACCAAACCGAGCCACTTTGATGTGGAAGCTCTCATGATAGGCAGCCGCAACGTCCATCCAATCAGCGATTTGCTGCTTCACCTCCTGCTTCGACCAATGACCTGCAATGATTTGGTTTTGCTTATTTAAACGTGCATTGATATAGCCGTACTCTCTGTCTCCATGTGCCGATTGATGGAGATTCATATAGTCCATATCAATCGTGTCCCACGGAATGTTTTCATAGTATTGCGTGACGAGATGCAAAAGAGGCTTTTGCAAAAGAGACGTACCACGTATCCACATTTTTGCTGGAGAAAACGTATGCATCCAAGTCATCACACCGATGACCTCATCACGATAGTTGACCTCTTTCATCAGCTGTGTGATTTGATCCGCACTAACCGCCAGTTCCTGCAGAATAATTGGATAAGGCAGCAAACCGCTCTCATTTAAGGCATCTGTTATCTTTTGCGCATCTGCCTTCACTTGCTTCAGTGCCTCGTCCCCATATAAGTGCTGTGACCCGACGACAAACCAACATTCTTTCTTCTGACTTGTTAACATAGAAATCCCTCTTTTCTTTATCTTGAAGGTTTTTGTCCGTAATACGCATGTGTTCCATGTTTTCTTAAATAATGTTTATCTAAAATCACCTGCGGAAGAGGCTCTGCATATTCGTTCAATTGCTTTGCAAACAGGTTCATTTTCGCTACTTCATCTAAAATGACACTGTTCGTTACCGCACTTTTTGCATCTTTCCCCCACGTAAAGGGACCATGACCTTGTAGCAAAATACCAGGAACCGCCATGACATCTATCTGTCTTTTCTCAAACGTTTCAATGATCAAGTGTCCTGTTTCCACCTCATACCCGCGATTCACCTCTTCTTCTGTGAGAAATCGAGCGCACGGAACAGGTCCGTAAAATGTATCTGCATGTGTTGTGCCCATTGCTGGTAAATCAAGTCCAGCTTGCGCCCATACCGTTGCCCACATTGAATGGCTATGTGAAATGCCGCCAATTTCCTCAAAGTGTTTGTAAAGAACAGCATGTGTGGCAGTATCGGAAGAAGGATTGAATTCTCCCTCGACCACTTGACCGTCAAAATCGACCACGACCATGTCTTTTGCTGATAATTTGTCATACGCTATGCCGCTTGGCTTAATGACAAACAGTCTACTGTCACGATCGCACGCACTGACATTGCCCCATGTAAATTTCACAAGTCCGTACTTTGGTAGATCTAGATTCGCTTGAAACACTTCTTCTTTTAACCGCTCTAACATACAGGTGCCGCTCCTTTCTGTGGCGTCAAATGTTCTACTGCCGCTTTTTCTATCGGGAGTCCTTCTTGATAGCGCTTTATAAATTCCTCAAAACCTTTAACATCCAGTGGATCAGGATCAATAAGCTCTTCTAATGTATGGGCAAATACTTGATGCTTGAGAAAATGGCTCAGTGTTTGCTGCTGGTGATTGAGCATATACGAAGCAAGGACCGCCATCCCAAACGCACCGCCTTCTCCCGCCGTTGATACGACGGATACAGGTGTCCCAAGTGCAGCAGCGACCATTTTTTGTCCAACTACTGGTGTTTTAAATAAACCGCCATGTCCTAGTAAACGATCAATCTTGACTTGTTCATGTGCTTTTAACCGATCCATCCCGATTTTCATTGCGCCAAATGCAGAGAAGAGATGTGTCCGAATGAAATTAGCAAGGGTAAACCGGCTTTGAGGAGATCTAACAAAAAGGGGTCTTCCTTCTTTTAGTCTCGTAATATTTTCACCAGAATAATAGCCATAGCTTAAAAGCCCGCCCCCATCATGATCTGCTTCTAAAGCTTGATTTAATAGGGTTTCGTACATTCTTTCTGTTTCAACTGGCTGACCCATTGCTTCAAACGCTTCTCTGAATAGATTCATCCAAGCATTGAGGTCACTTGTACAATTGTTGGCATGAACCATTGCGACTGGCAGGCCATCTGGTGTCGTGACAAGGTCCACTTCTGGATACACACCTTTTAGATGTTGCTCTAACACAATCATGGCAAATACAGATGTCCCAACTGAAATATTCCCAGTTCTCTTTTCCACACTGTTTGTTGCGACCATCCCTGTTCCTGCATCACCCTCTGGCGGGCAAAAAGGGATACCTGGCTGCAACTGTTTGCCTTGGTCTAAAATCGCTGCTCCAGCTGCTGTTAACACACCAGCTTCTTCGCCTGCTAAATAGATGCGCGGCAAAAGATGACGAAGCTTCCACGGGTAGCCTTTTTCTGCAATCAATGCTTCAAATTGATGAAGCATCACTTCGTTGTAATCCTTCGTTTTTTCATCAATGGGGAACATTCCCGACGCATCGCCAATTCCGATGGCCTGCTTCCCTGTTAACAGCCAGTGAATGTAGCCGGACAAAGTGGTCACATACTCTAACCGGGACAGATGTTTTTCCTCTCCTAGTATCGCTTGATATAAGTGAGCGATACTCCATCTTTCTGGAATATGAAATTGGAATACATCTGTTAGCTTTTGACTCGCCTCGGTCGTTGTTCCATTCCGCCACGTTCGAAACGGGACGAGGAGCTCTCCTGTATGATGACAGGCGACGTAGCCATGCATCATCGCAGATATCCCGATGGAGCCAATGGTTTGAATCGTCACCCCATACAATTGTGCAGCCTGTTCTTTCATCTGACGGTACGCCACTTGAAGACCTGTAATGATCTCAATTAAGTTGTACGTCCATATTCCTTCTTGAAGAGAACTTTCCCATTCAAATGCACCTTGCGCAATTGGCTGAAACTCTTCATCTATTAAAATGGCTTTAATTCGTGTCGAACCAAATTCAATGCCCAAAGATGTCCTGCCTTCTCTAATGGCTTTGGCCGTCTCTTCACGATTCATTTTGTTCACCCCCATGATGATAGCGGTTTCAAATATCTTTTTCGTTGGATCCATCTTTACCTGTGCACAAAAACAATATAATATTTGTCCGTACATATGTCAATAATAAATATAGTTGTGCATACATAATCAGACAAAAACTTTCATATTCTCTAAGGATTAGACGGTAGACACTGCAAGCGCCTGTTTTTGATTGAGCAACCATGTTAAAATATGTCCATACAAGTTCTTCTCAATCCGAGTAGAGGATCAACTGTGAAAGAAGTGAAACGATGAAAAAGAAGTACCAGATCATTATGGATGATATAAAAAGCAAAATACTGACAGGGGATTACCGGATCGGGGAGCGTATTCCAACCGAATCAAGCTTACAAGAGATGTATCAAGTAAGCCGGCATACGGTGCGAAAAGCCATCTTAGAATTATCGAGTGAAGGTTTTTTACGAAGCGAAAAAGGCTCGGGCACATTTGTCACCAATCAATATCAAACAAAACCTGCTGGACATGCTCATATGAAAACGATTGGCGTCATCACCACATACATATCCGATTACATTTTTCCGTCGATCATTCGGGGCATCGAAAGCCGATTAAATGAAGAGAACTATTCTTTGTTACTGGCGAGTACAAATAACGATGTGGAGCAGGAGAAAAAAGCGCTTGAAATGATGCTGTCCTTTGGTGTGGACGGATTAATTGTCGAACCGACAAAAAGCAATTTATATAATCCAAATATTTCGTACTACCTATCCTTTAAAGAGCAGGATGTCCCGCTTATTATGATCAATGCCTACTATGAGCAGTTAGAGGTTCCCTTCCTTTGTTTGGATGATGTAAAGTCCAGCTATTTAGCGACAAAGGAGCTGATCACCTCTGGACATCAGCACATTGGACTGATTTCAAAAACAGATGATTTACAAGGAAAATATCGAATGAAAGGCTATATTCAGGCACTCGGTGAAGCGAAGCTCAATTTCCTACCAGAGCATGTCCTTTTTTTCGATACAGAATCGAAGCAGTATTTGGGGGATCATATCAAAACCTTTTTACAAGCGCACCAGCATGAGCTGACCGCCCTTGTTTGCTATAACGATGAAGTCGGGTTAGAAGTAGCAAATGTATGTAGTGAAATGGGTTTATCTATTCCAGATGATCTTTCCATTATTGGACAGGATAACTCGTATATTGCCCAAAAAAATGCCCATGTGAAACTGACAACCCTGACACACCCTCAAGAGCAAATGGGACGAGATGCGGCAGACTGGATGATTAAACACGTACAAGGGAAAAAGAATCTCCCTGATCAAACATTTTATGAACCTGAACTCGTTTCTGGTGAAACGATTAAAGCGCTGAACGCAAGAAAAAATGAGCCCTCTTCATAGGAGGCTCATTTGGCTTTAGGCTCTTGTTCTAGCATATTCATCACGTCATAAGCAATTCGGTCGGGAGAATCTTGCGTGATACGATTGCGATAGTTAGACAAGACGACCACTCCTGTTTTTGAATGCGGGCGGAAGCCCATGAAGCTGGAGAAACCAGAAGTTGCACCATTATGGCAAATCAATCCCGTATCATCTATGACCCACCCGAGTCCCATTGACATGTTTTTCCCTATCTTTACCTTTGGCTCGTGGGTCATTTTCCATGGAGAAGCGACGTCTGCACTCATATGTGCAGAGAGAAATGAAAGCAAATCAGTGATCGTCGAACGAATCGCACCAGCCCCTTGATAGTCATGCATCTGAAGCGGAGGAACCTCTTTTCCATTCTCTTGATGACCGAGGATCATCTTCTCTTTGACGTCCTCCTTGATCGTAATCAAGGTGTTCGATAGTTTCAGCTCACCCACGATATATTCAGTCAGCAGCTCTTCATATGTTTTGTGAAGAGACCATCCCATGATCAACCCGAGGAGTCCCATCCCTACATTGGAGTAACGAGATGGGTATTCTTTTCGCTCATTCCATTTTTTCGAGTGTAACAGTTTCATTAATTCATCAAGGGAGTATTGACAGTACATATCTCTTCTCACTTTTGGAAGAAACCATAGTTGTAAATCTCTGAGAAAACGATGTGAAGGAAGTCCAGACGTATGGGTTGCCAGCTGTTCCAATTGGATGGGGTGATTCTTTCTTATTTCTGGACAATACAGTGAAATGGAATCGTCTAGCTTCAGATGCCCTTTTTGAATCATGCTTGCCAATATACTTGTCGTAAAGACTTTTGAAATAGAGCCGATTTCAAAAATGACCTCCTCAGGCTGCACGCGCTGCTGTATGGGGTGATCTCCGAAATGAAAAACGTGTCTTTCTCCTTGATGAATCAGTCCGATCACAAGCAGTGCCCGTTTCTTTTTCTCCGTATAAGAAGAGGCAATTCGCTGTACTTCTTGTTTGAGCATCATCAATGGATCATCATCCTTCCCCTTCATTTTGATCTACAATCAATTGATCAAGCTTTGTATAAATGGATGTCAATGTGTTGATCTCTTCGAGGCTTAATTTTGAATAGTATTTTTCAATGATCGCAAGTTCTATCTTTCTCATATTCTCCAAGTACGTCTTTGCCTTTTCAGAAAGTTCAACGTGCAATTCCCGACGATTTTGCGGGTTGATGCTGCGGCGAACCCATTCTTTTTTTTCAAGCGTGTTTAACAACTGGCTCACAGCACTTTGGGTGATGCCTAGTTGCTGAGCAATCTGAATAGGTGAGCTCCCCCCTTTTCGCTCTACGAAATCAAGGACAATATGCTGCTTATCAGTTAACTCATCTACAAATAACTCTTCAAACTCTAATCGGAGCTTTTGATGGATGCGCGCTTCGATTTGGTTTAATTCTTGGATCATCGTTGTTTTGGATGTCACTGTCATCACCTTCATAATTAAGATAACTTAAGTATAAAGATATATTAATTATTAATCAACAAAAATCCCTATCTTTTATCAAAGATAGGGAAAATGCCGATTATACTTCTTCTTTAGGTGAAGGTACTGCACATACGCCATCTGCACATGCTTCTTCAAATGAAGCATCAGCCGCTTTCTCCGTTTGCACTGCCTCTTCTGTCCAAGCCGTTTCAAGGGCACGAAGGAACGTATCTGCTGGCTGTGCACCAGCAACCGAATATTTGTCATTGATCAAGAAAAAAGGCACAGCAGAAATCCCGAGCTGTCTTGCTTCTTTTTCATCTTCTCGTACATCGTCTGCAAATTCTTGCCCGTCTAGAACCTTTTGTACTTCGTTCTGATCAAGGCCTGCTTTTTCTGCGATATCTAAAAGGGTTTGACGATCACCAACATGCTTTCCATCTGTAAAATACGCTTGAAACAGCTCTCCCATGACGAGATCGCCTTTTCCCATTTTTCCAGCATATTGTGCGAGCTGGTGGGCATCAAAGGTGTTTGTCAAAACGAGTGGATCGAATTGAAAATCGATTCCTTTCTCCTTGCCCGCCTGTTTCACCTGTTCATTCATCGCGATGGCCCGGCTACGGCTCATGCCATATTTTTTGACAAGCATATCATGCACATCATAATCCACTGCAACAGGTGCATTCGGATCAAGCTCAAAGCTTTTAAACTCTACTTCTACCTGTTCTTTATGAGGGAATTGCTCAAGCGCTGTTTCCAACTGTTTTTTTCCTATATAACAAAAAGGACAGGCGATATCTGACCAAATTTGTACTTTCATCTTCATCTTCCTTCCGTTGCTTACGTTTTTTCTTTCAAGATGTAACTATTATAGTTACACCTTATCCTTTATGTCAAGTGATCCTTCTTTTTAAGTACCATGTATTAAAAAAACCTTTCCTTCAAAAAAGGAAAGGTTTTCATCACGGCTATTCTAAGTTCGCATGGTGACCGTACATTTTATGGGTGTCGAGCTCTTTCATTTCCATCAATCTCAAGATGACCGCATCGTACATAAGAAGCAAAGTTTGCTCAAATAATGAGCCCATCGGCTGAATCGTATGATGGTTTCCTTCATGTTGATCCTTTGGCGCACCTGACAGTAAGATGACTTCATCCGATAGATCAGCTATAGGTGACTCAGCTGAAAGTGTGAACGACGCCACGCTTCCGCCAATCGCCCTTGCCTTTTTCGCGAGCACAAGCAGCGTCTCTGTTCGGCCAGAACCGCTCCCTACAATCAATAAATCCTCAGATGTAAAAGCAGGCGTATTCGTTTCACCGATCACATAAGCTTCGACACCAATATGCGTGAGTCTCATCGCAAACGATTTCCCCATCAAACCAGACCTGCCAGCCCCTGCGACGAAGACCTTTCGAGCCGCTAAAATGCTTTTGACAAGCTGCTCTGCTTGTTCGTCTTGAATCGCGGGCGAGTGCTCAGAAAGCTCGCTTAGAATCGCTCTCACATAGTCACTTGTTTTCATGATTGTGCAATCAACTGCTTCATTTGCGCAGCCACTTCTGCTTTATTGTCTTGAGCCGCAATGCCGCCGCCGACAATAATCAAATCAGGGTTTAATTTGACGACTTCAGGTAACGTATCAAGTTTAATACCGCCTGCAATCGCTGTTTTCGCCTGTTTGACCACTTGTTTAATGGTCATGAGGTCATCAAATGAGTTTTGACCAACCGCTTGCAGGTCATAGCCTGTGTGCACACAAATATAATCTACCCCAAGCTCATCAAGCTCTTTCGCGCGGCCGGCGATATCTTTGATCCCAATCATATCGACTAAAATTTGTTTCCCTCTTGCTTTTGCTTCCTTCACCGCTCCTTGAATGGACATATCTTCCGCTGCCGCAAGAATGGTGACGATATCCGCTCCAGCTTCAGATGCCTGCTGCACTTCATAACCGGCAGCATCCATAATTTTCAGATCGGCGAGTACACGTAAGTTTGGAAATGCCTGTTTGACTTCTTTGACGGCACGCAAGCCTTCGTTGATCACAACAGGTGTTCCAATTTCGACTACATCGATCGATCCTTCTACTTCTTTGATCAGCTCAATCGCTTCTGGTATATTCACTAAATCTAATGCTAATTGTAATTTCATGAACGTTCACTCCCGTTTTTTCATCTCATCTTCAAGAGCTCCGTGAATAGGGCTTCTTGAACGATGAAATGAGTATAACAACAGGATGGAAGCAATCCAAGTACGCACTTTTTTTTTACATACTATACTTTTTCGCATATGGTTACAAAAAAGACACTGTCTTTTCGACCAGTATCTAAACGTACTGACAAATCCTCGCATTCGGTGTCAAGTCTGTGTTGTGATGCCGCTTCAGTACTCGTCCTTCCTAAACTGCAAAGGTTTTCAAGTCACGCTGAAAAGAAAACAAAGAGCTAAAATAAAATGATTTTAGCTCTTTGTCTACATCTATCGTCTTTCTATTTATCATCCTTTAAAAAATTGCTGTCGAGATATTGTTTGCCCCAATCATACATCGCCTCTAAAATTGGCATTAAGCTTTCTCCGAGTTCTGTGAGAGAATACTCAACCTTTGGCGGAACGACGGGATAAACCTCCCGGTGCACAATGTGATCTTCCTCTAATTCTCTTAGCTGATTGACAAGCATTCTTTGCGTAATCCCAGGCATTAACGACTTTAACTCACCAAACCGTTTTGTCCCTTCTCTGCCAAGGTGCCATAAGATCAGCATTTTCCACTTACCACCGATAATATTCAGCGTCAGCTCTTTTTCGCAATTGAACACTTTATTTTCCATACGTGATGACAACAACATACACTCCTTTAATTTCAAACCACTTTATCATATACTTCGGCAAAATGGATTGCCCTAGCATACAGTCTTTGTTATTGATTTTGTTTTTTGACGAAAGCCATCACAGCCTTTGTCATCTCTTGCGCTTCTTTTGGCGCTCTGTCAGATCCAAACCATTTATTTAAATCACTGTGGCTCAGCGAATGAACCCGAAAAACAAACCGTGAGCCTTGATCATGGTTCAGTTTTTCTGCAAATCGGTACACCTCTGGATTTTCCCAGCCTGTGACCAAATAAACAGGCGGTACATTCTTTTGATTCATATAAGTGACCGGTGATGCCTTTGTCCAGTTCTTCTCCTGTTTGCCAAACACTTTTTTATACGATGGAATGGCTTGTATAAATTGATTGATGTTTAACGGTCCATCTAAAATCACGATAGAATTGATCGTTTTTGGCGACAGCCCCACACGTTTTAAGTAAGTCGAATCTGTAGCAACCAATGCCGTCAAATGACCGCCCGCTGAGTGTCCCATGACATTGATTTTTGACGAATCGATTTGATATTCATCTGCATGATCCTTCACCCATTTAATAGCGCTTGCCGTATCATCTGCCATCTGCTCGAAGTTGGCATCAGGATGAAGCCTATAATTCATTGAAACAAACACATATCCTTGCCCCGTAAAATAATCAGCTTTTGAAGCGACTCTATTCTTATCGCCGCCTGTCCAGCCGCCGCCATGGAGATAGATCATGACTGGATGCTTCTTCTTGTCTTCATCTTTTCCCTTTGGCATATACATATCGAGTGTTTGTTGTTTGTTTTGTGTGTCTGCATAATGGATGTTCGTCGTCGGCTTAGGCTGGTTGAAGCGGAACACAAAAAATGCGCACACCAATAAGCCAGCGATGACTGCCGCAAATAAGAGCCATTTCATGATTTGATTCAATGTCATTGCACCTTTCTGTGTTGGGATGGGGAAGCATGATTCGCACATATGTAGAGCGACTAGCCCGATTCATTTGATACGACTTGTATGACTTGAACCGTTTGACAGTAAAAAGAAAAATACTGTTCTTCATAATCTTCGACAAAGTAATTCAAATATTCCCAGCCTCTATCCAAAAGTTGAATGTTCAAAAAAAGAGAGGAATCGTTTGTTAACTCCAAATCTTTGATTTGAACAGAAGAGACGTTGGTAAATTTCAGATGAATGTCTGCTTGCAGATTCGGGGAATCATATGGGATGTGTATTACAATACAGTTGATCAAGTCGTAATGTTCATTATACTCTTTAAAGTAGTGAAATTCATTGATTTGCTTTAGATGGTTGATATCGAAATCAGGGATTTGTTTCTGGATTTTTTCATTTAAAAACCATGTCATCGTTTGTCCTCCAAGAGGTTATTGTAGAAGTGCAATGATTTGTTTTCTTGTTTCTTCATGGTATTGAACATAGGAGTGCAGTAAAGGATATGATTCAAGGATCTGTTGATAAGATTTGATTTGGGGATATTGCTCTTCAAATGACTGACGCAGCACGTTTAACTGTTTTTTCGGTATTCGTTTATGATCGATCACAAGACTTAAGCTGCCTGCAACAAGTGAAAAAAACATATAAAAATCATCTGAACATACACCAGTTTCCTCTTCAAAAGAGATGATTTCATCTGGATAAGATGAATCTAATAAGTATTGATAACGTTGTTTTAAATCATCGAATAAACCTTGTTTATCACGGCTGATTCTCATGGATTTTTCCCCAATCTCTCATTATTTTTAATTCTTATTTAGACGCTAATGAGATCTTCCTATACACTGCAAATAAATTCTTGTGAATCGAAACATACGTTTTTCGATTCTATTGCGAGTAACATCCCATTGATGTTAAATAGAAAATTTGCATTTGAATCAAATTCTTCAAGAAGTACATTTTTAAGGTTCCCTATCCCATTAGGATGGTAACTGCATTCAAAAATTTGCCAATTCATCTCTTCTTGTATCAATTCTTCAAATCTATCATTACCTTCACCCCCATTATAATAAAGACTCGCCACATTCATAAATCGCAATTCATGTTGAGTAACTTTATTTAATTCTGATACTTTTACGCTCAGTATTAATTCTTTATGAAACAAATCAAATGTGACTCCAAGTACATTACAACCACCATCTAGATAATCGATCCATTTTTGTACACTATTAAACATCTCATTCACTCTCCTATTTTTTCAGAATGAACTCTATTCTTATCGTGTCACGGAGTTTGTAAATATTCTTCAAATGAAATAAAGTCCGCTTTTTTTCGAAATTCGCTTAAGATTTTCTGATCTCCTGTAAAAATAACATCTGTCGAATCAAAAAATCCGATTTCAAACACGGCTTGAGGGATAACGGGTGTATAATTCACGTTCCAATATCGTTCATTATCTTCAATTTGAGGTATTGAATGAATATTCAAATGATCTACATGACGAGGCAATGCGGTCAAAACAGCGAAAATAAAAGAATAAGAATAGTCATGTAAGAATTTTTTGAAATGTTCACCCTTCAGAAATAAAAAATCCGTATAATCCGGCATGACTTCTGAATGAGATTGATTATTCCGATCATGGAGCATTGGGAGTGTCACATCACTTATGACCCAATGATACTCTTCTACGTTTAAATTGATTTTCTTTATTAATTCATTTACTTCGAATAGATTTTTCTCTTTTGCTAATACGATTCTCATTACTTGCTCCACCTCACCGATTTAAAACATCAGACGAAACTAAAAATATTCCACAGTATCAAAATCTGACCATAATCTCCAGTCAGTGTTCGTGTTTATATTTACAATGCATGTTGGATCTTGATAGATCAAACTCTTCGCAACCGATTGAAAAAAAGGAGATTGACTAGGGAGTTGGCTATGCGTTTCTGGATGAAACCATGATTCAGTTGTATAAAGTGGTTTATCATATACATGCTGAACGATGTCAAATTGTTCTTGATCTGTCATCCATAAACTATCCAGCAAATCTCGATGTTTGGCCATTTCTCTTAACAGAGTAATCCATTCATTTTCCTCTGTTACATCAGATTGGCATGACTCTGGTATTTGAACATTAAAATAGCCACCATTCAATTTAATTCGTAATGGTTGTTTGGTGAATCCAGGTTCTATCTCATCATCATCTATTATTTCATAATGCTGATCCACGAAAACAAAGAGCTCATCCAATAGAAAATTGATGGATCCATCATTCAACTCATGACCAAACGCAAAAAAATCAATAGCCGGTCCTAACTTCGATAAACCGAATAATTGAATCGTGATCAGCCAATTTCCATCTCTAGTAAATAGAGAAAGCTTCCCTTTGGCAAAATCAAAGTTCTCGTTATCTAATAGCGGAAACTCTTTATTTAGAAAAGACTTATCTAATGTGTTTAATACATGGTCTATTTGTTTCATTTCTTCCTCCTTATGAAGTCATTTCTTCAAAGTTAGTATAATTTCGAATCAGTTCTTTTTTAAAATCATCAGGAAGTTTTTGATTCGGAAATACAACTGAAATCCAGCCTAATACAATCTCATCTAAAGTTCTCCACGTTTTTAACAATTGTTTATTCATTTGTTCTAATTGATGAATCGCTAGTACTCCTATCTCATAACCTCTTTCGCCATAAATGATCCATTTCGCAGAAGGGGAAACCCATATCACGCGTGAAGCAATATTCATCAAGCTATCATTTACACTCTCTATCGGATAATCCGTTAAGAGATCAAGGTAATCGCTTGATGTGAGGTTTAAGGGGATTTTCACCCAAGGATAATAACCAAAATGATAATAATAATCATCCATACTTTTCTGCTCATCTAAAACAGCCATGAGTATATAGTCATCATGATGATTCAAAGCTAAACCTTTTAACATTTCCCAGCTTTCGTCAGATAACAACCAATGGAATTCTTCAAATAAATAATGGGTGGTTTTCTCTTTCAACGCTTGATTAGGGAATGTCTTCGTACTATGAACCAGCGAATGAACAAACGATAGAACATGTTCAAGTTCTTTTGGATCGGATATAAACAAATGTTTCACTTTATGCTCCTTTCATCTCTTCGAGTAAGTCTATCATCAGTCATTGATACTCCATTTCACCGCTTGTAACATGACGCATAATGAGAGAGCATTTGAGTGTAATAATCATTGAATGTTTTTTGATCCTTCAATAATCCTTCAAACCAATTTGCTAAAACAGGGTGATCCAGTGGCTTCCATCCTTCTTCTAATAACATATTTTTTGCAGAATCTTTTGTTGATACCATCCCTATGATACAAATTTCCATATCTCTATCTGCCCAAATCGCCCACTGCAAAGAATGAGATAACCAGACAACTATATTCGAATTCGTGATTATATTATCCGCTATGGAACCTTTTGGGTACATCCATAGTGCATTTACATAATCCTCACCTGAAATGTTCACACTCGCTTTCAGCCAATGATAATAACCAAATTCCTTCAAATAATATGCGGTTGGATCTGGTTGAAGGACTGCAGTCAAAAATTCTCTATCTTGTGTAACAGTTGATAACTCTTTTATGGTTGGTAAAATATCATCACTCAATGCCCAATCAAACTCTTGAAACAAAAAACAATCAAATGTCTTACGAAAGACTTGTTGTGGCAGCTCTTTATTTGTTTCAAACACATGGTCTACTAAATTCTGATAGAATTTGAATTCCTTTTCTGAACGAATAAATAAGTCTTCAAGCCGTTTCAAACAACAACTACCTCCACTCTTGTCGAACTAGTAGTTTTTTAATTCTTCCTCTATATCTTCTTTTAATGTTTGAATTTCAATTGACACCGAATTATTTCGATTATAGAAAGCTGTAAACTGCCTATATTTCATATTTAATAATATCCTCCATTGACATACCTTTAAAATATAATGAAAGAATGCTTATAATAGTGTATTCGCCAAGCATACCAATCGGGTTAAATATCATTTTAGCCGTTTTTGGGTCAGCAACCTCTAAGTCCATAACAGGTGCATTGTGACCTTCTTTCCCCTCGCTTACGTAATAATTTCCATCTCGGTATTCCACGAATTTCAGATTTTGAAGATCCTCTTCTTTTATAAAATCTTGATTTATTTTTGTGATGACTTTCCATGAACCATTTAAAAAGCCTGTCAGACCTGTATTTGCAACAAATAGTCCATTCTCTTTTTTCATCAATTGTTTTAACTCATTTTTTTCAATTCTTTCATCAACAAACAAATCATAGTATTGGATTAAAATATCATCATATTGATTTTTCCCCTCACCCGAAATGATCAAAGCATAGCTCAATTTCCCAACTTCTTTTAATGGGAGTTCAAATATAGCTCCTGGTTCTACTTTACTTAAAGTTTTTACTTTTTTAGTTGTTATTTTAATATCCGTTACTTCTTTGTCGTTTAAATCATCAAAATAGTGACGACCTCCATTGTTTAAAGCCATCATAATTGTCAAAAGCATCTCATCAATCGTTGGCTTTCTCTTCAAATGTTCCTCAGTCATTTCATAGAATTGTTCAATCGCTTCTTCAAAAATATCTAATCCATCATCACCAATTATGATGTTCTTTTTCTTATGTACTTCTTCCCAAAAGCCCATTTAGAATACCCTCTTTATATATTGTGTTCTTTATATTATTCTCAATTTGCTTTATCACGATAAACGTATACTTGTATAAACTGTTTTATGTGCACGTTTGAAAAGTGCCACTTCATGATCCGTTAACCACTTAAGCTCTCTCATATGATAGGAAATTTCTTCTAAGTAGGTATCGGTTTTAGCAATTAATTTTTTATCTAAGATATTTCTTTTATTGTCTTCAACTACAAGATAAAGAGTAAACTGTTTTAAATCTAATTCGATAAGTGGGTAAGCTTTTCTTTTTTTATCGGGACTTAGTTTTGTTCTCCCTTTAATCTCCGCTTTATATTCCTTCTCTTTCATTTTATTAAATGTCGCTTTGACTAGCTGACTGTCCCAATTTTTCAGTTCACACAGATAGAGTATCGCTTTTTCCAAAGTATCTGCTAAGATCTTTTTCTTATTTGTTGCATTTTCAAATTCACTGTAACGGAAGGGTACTTCCAGCTCGTACGTATTTTTTAAAAATAAGAAATCTGGTTCATCTTTTAAAGTACTAATTAATTTGTAGTCTTTAAAAGACCCACATATCAAAACAATAGCCTCACAATCTTTCGTTTGAAATTTCTTTTCTAATTCGTATAAAAACATTTCAGTCATACAAAGGGATTGGCTGGCTAAGTTCCCACGATCGTCATCTGACATTAATTGTATATTTTTCAAATACACTTCTTATAAGCCTCCTAATGAGATTTTAATCACCTTATTTGTCGTATCTTTTCCGATATCTGAGTTAAATTCTTTGGTCAAAACATTCAATTTTATTTTGTTCATAATTCCAACTCTTGTACTTCCTATGTAATTGCTTAAGAAGAGATTTTTTGTTTCTAATCAATTTCAATATTTTTCTATAAATATACCATACTTTTAAACTAACCCATATATCATCAACTTATCAATATATCCCCTTTTTCGCATACAAAAAAGCACCCTAAACGGATGCTTCTACCAAATGATATTTTTTCAAAATACGATAGGTAATTTCTTTTGCTTCTAGTCCGGTGCCTTCTATATTTGTGGCGAAGATGTAGGTTTTGTTTTCATGTTTGATGAAGCCTGCGTACCAGCCAATTCCTGATCCGGAGCCTGTTTTTCCGTATAGCGTGGCGTGTTTCTCTTCTTCTTGTATCATCATTCGCTTGACGGTTCTCATAACAGATAGGTCAAATGGGAGACTTTCTTCATATAACTGTTTTAGGAAATGGACTTGTTCTACTGGAGAAATGCGCAACGTACTGCTTAGCCAAAATTGATCGATTCCGCCAGATATGTCTTGATTCCCATAATGAATGGCTTTTATCCAATGGCCCATGCGCTCTTCCCCGATGTCACGTGCCATAGCTTGATAATACCAGACGACTGAATCTCTCATGCCAGAGCCCAGTGTATGGTCCTTATTCCAATTATCAATCTCTCTTTTTACTCCGTCCCAATATTTAATGTCGTATTCATCTTTAACTGCGCCAGTTTGAAGTCCGATTAAGGCATTTGCTATTTTAAACGTTGATTGTGGTGCAAAGCGCTTGTTCGCTCTTTTTTTGTTATACACCCATGGTGATTTTTCTTTTACTTCTTGAATCACAAATGTGCCTTCCCGCTCTTTCATGAATTCATCGACGGACCATTTTGGAGATGTTCCTTCACTTGATGCAGGCTTGCTCATACAAAGTGCTGCAAGCATCACGCCAGCAATCAGCCATTTCATCTTCTTTTTTTGCAAACAATCACCCTCTTTGCTCATGATTGCAATCGATTGTAGCATGATGACTGATCAGAAATAAGAGCCGCTCGTCCTCTTTTTCAATAAAAAAAGCCGGTTTTATCCGGCTTTCTGATTATTGTACGTTCAATTTTTTCTCTTCTATCGCTTGCTTTGCAATTTTCGAAATCGTCATATCGTCCATTGGTGGGTTATGAAGGCCAGCACGAATGTCTCGATAGTAACGTTGAAGCGGGCAGCTAAGGCTTAAGCTTTTTGCACCGACTAAACGCATGGCTTTATCGACCACTTGCAGACTATCATTAACGACTGTATGCTTCACAGCACCGAATTCATTGATTAACAGCTCTCTTTTCTCTGGCTGCTCATACAATGTTGTCGTTGAATAGATGACATGGCGTGCTTGCTTTAGTAGTAAATCAATTTCGCCAATCAGTGTTTGGACATTTGGCAGTTCGCTAATCGTTCCGCTAATACTGTTCGGTGAATGGGTGATGGCATACTGAACAGCATAGTCTCTTGCCGCTTGTGCAATCCCTAAATAGCAGGAAGGAATATGTGCGATCCAAGGGTTTAACGTACCGCCCCGAGGTCCTTTTTGCACTTCAACCAACATGTCATCTGGAACTTCCACTTGATCTAGAATTAAATCATGGCTCTCTGTTCCTCTCATGCCAACAACATCCCACGTTTCTTCTATAGAAACACCTTTTGTATCACGGTGAATTAAGAAGAAGCCCATCGCTTCTTTTTCTTCGATCCATACACCGACGAGAAAATATGTGAGTGCTGGTGACATCGTTGTAAATGTTTTCCGGCCATTGATCACCCATTGATCTCCTGATTTCGTTGCAGTTGTTCCAGGTTTGCCCCCTCTTGTTGGACTCCCTGTTTGCGCCTCACTGACGGCCCGGTTCACAAGAGCCCCATTCTTGATTTCTTTAGCAAAAAATTGCAGCTGCTTCTCATTCCATAGTTTCTTTTCATAAATTTCACCAACAACTCCTTGGTGCCAGCCGATCGATAAGGCAGTTGCTCCATCCATACTTCCTAGTGTTTCTTGAAAAAGAACCATATCCTTTACAGATTGACCCCCGCCCCCGTACTCAACAGGCAGAGACAACGTTGTATAGCCCAGTTTTACTAATGATTCGATATTTTGTTTAGGAAAATAGGCACCCTCATCATGTTCTTTTGCAGATTGTTCGATCGTTTCACGAAGGGATTCTAGTTGATCTAGCCAATTTTTTTGAAAATCTGTATCGACAAATAATGCTTTAGACAAAACGTATCCAACTCCTCTGTTTCTCTCAATCTATCATATCCGATTTATCCAATAGGTATTATTAAAACACACTTTACTTATAGGATTTAATGTGTTAAATTTTATCAATATTAAGTACATATGTCAAAGGAACGTGATGCTTTTATGATTTCTGCTACTAATCTACATAAATCCTATGGGTCAACTCATGTGTTAAAAGGAATTGATTTCACCGTACAAGAAGGTGAAGTGGTCGCCATTATTGGACCGAGCGGATCAGGAAAAACAACCCTTCTCCGCAGTTTAAACAGCCTTGATATCCCAGACAAAGGAACGCTGACAGTTGGAGAAGCCACGATTCAATTTGAACAATATCGAAAAAAAGATCTTCTAAAACTCAGACAGCAATCGTCTATGGTGTTTCAGCATTATCACTTGTTTCAAAATAAACGAGCACTCGAAAACATCACAGAAGGATTGATTGTGTCTCAAAACATGTCTAAAAAAGAGGCGGAAAAAATCGGAGAGCAATTGTTAACGCGAATTGGGCTGCTTCATAAAAAAGATGCGTTTCCAAGTGAATTATCCGGGGGTCAACAGCAGCGGATTGGGATTGCTCGTGCGCTTGCCATGAATCCTGCGGTGCTTTTGTTTGATGAACCAACGTCCGCACTGGACCCAGAGATGGTCGGAGAAATCCTTGAAATGATGAAAGATATTGCGAGCCAAGGAATGACGATGGTCATTGTGACGCATGAAATCTCGTTTGCAAAAGATGTAGCGGATACAGTGATCTTTATGGCAGATGGGGAAATCGTTGAAAAAGGCTCACCAGAAGACGTCCTGATGAAGCCTCAGCATGAACGAACGAAACAATTTTTATCAAGAATTCATCGCGGGATGTGGCAAGGATTGGAGGAAGACAGATGAAGCGCAAGACTTTATTCACCGCCGCTAGTATCCTTCTGTTTCTCCTCTCTCTCATTGGCTGCAGCAGTGTGAAAACGACAACAGATGACGGCAGACAAATTGTCAAAGTCGCACTAAGCGCAGAAGTCAATCCGCCTTTTTTAGCCACAAATGACCGCAACGAGCCGATTGGCTATAACATCGATTATTTAAATGAAGTCGAGAAACGTTTGCCACACATTCATTTTGATTATATCTTTGGCGAGGAAGAATCCAATTTAATTGGGATCGGCGCTGGGAAATTTGAAATGGCGGCTAATTGGTTTTTTAGTAATCCTGAACGTGAAAAACGCTTTCTTTATCCTAAGGTTCCATACGGCTATTCGATGACAGGTTTAATTGTGAATGAATCAGAGCAAGATATTGAATCTCTAGACGATATGACATCAAAAAAGCTCGCTCCCGTCAGTCCTAGCGGCGGCCTTCGTTCCATATTAAATCAATATAATGAAGAAAATGATCGGAAAATTCCGCTCACGACCATTGAAAGCCCTTCAAACGAACTCAATTTAAAACGAGTCGAAAGTGGACGGTCCGATGCGGCTTTTATGAATATTTCGACCTTTGATACGATTCAAAAACATCTTCACCTGAAAGTCAAAGTGGGCGGCATTGTCTCAAAGGAACCTATTTATCTTGTCTTACAGCCTAGTCAAAAGAAACTAGCATCACAATTGGACCGAGTGACACAAGAGATGATAGAAGACGGAACATTACCTGACCTTGCGAAGAAATGGTTTGGCGTTGATTTCTTTCAAGATATTGACTATATATCAGAGCAAGGCTATCAATATGAAGAAAGGAAGGAATCGCCATGACGTTTACAGCTGGAGATTGGCTAAGAATCTTTTTACAAGTGGTGGATCGTCTGCCACTCACATTTCTGATGATTGTGGTGTCATTGTTTTTTGCCATCATCATCGGATTGCTGTTTGCTTACATTCGAATCAAACAAATTCCAGTGCTGAAACAATTGGCGGTCATTTATTTGTCATTTACACGAAGTACGCCGCTCATTGTTCAGTTATTTCTGATTTATTTTGGCCTGCCTCAGCTTTTACTCATGGCCGGAATTCAAATCAATCATTGGGATCGTGTGTTATTTGTGATGATCACATTCTCGTTACATACGGGCGCTTATTTATCTGAAGTCTTTCGCAGTGCATATTCCTCTGTTGGGAAAGATCAGCTTGAAGCAGCTTACATTGTTGGGATGACAGATACACAGGCATTAATGAGGATCATTATTCCGCAAGCCTTTCTCATTGCACTTCCGAACCTCGGAAATTACACCATTGATCTCGTGAAAGATACCGCCATTGCATTTACAATCGGACTCATTGATATGATGGGACAGGTCAAAATCATCCTAGGCAATAACTACGGGATAGGGATGTTTGAAGTGTACGTCATCATTGCAATTGTGTATTGGCTGATTTGCATCAGTATTGAACTGATCACGATGCTACTGGAAAGAAAATTTGTGAAAGGCCGCACCAGCCTGTCACGCTAAGGAGGCGATTTGATGCAAACCATTGATATATCATTTGCGATTGACCAAATACCACATATTCTAAAAGGCGTTCCCTTTACCTTATTGATTGCACTTGTTTCTATGGCTGTGAGCCTTTTGATTGGATCTGTTTTTGCTTTCATTCGCCTCTTTCGTATCCCTGTGCTCCGCCAGCTGGTCACGCTCTATGTCTCATTTTTTAGAGGAACACCTCTCATTGTTCAGTTGTTTGCTTTCTTTTATGGCATTCCATTTGTTCTGACCAAAATGAATAGCACTTTTGGGTTGACCTTTCACCCGGATATGGTCTCCCCGCTTACCGTTGCCCTTATCACCTTCAGCCTGCATTCAGCCGCACATTTAACAGAAGTGGTCCGTAGCGCACTCCTTGCGGTAGACAGAGGGCAGCTTGAAGCGGCGAAAATCGTTGGCATGACCACCAGACAGGCGATGATTCGCATTATTTTACCGCAAGCGTTTGTGGTTGCCCTGCCAAACCTAGGGAATCAGCTCATTCAGCTGTTAAAAGCCACATCCCTTTCGTTTACAATTGGTGTACTGGAAATCATGGGGATCTCTCGCATCATTGCAAATGACGGCTACAAATTTTTAGAAACGTATCTTGTCTCTGCTTTGATCTATTGGATGCTTAGTATTTTCTTTGAACTCGCTTTTGCTTTGTTAGAGAAACGAGTCAGCGTGTACGGAAAATCTCTTGGACGTTAAAAAAGCCGATCAGGTACAAACCCTGATCGACTTTTTTATTCCCCTTTTTTCGGTGTGTTATATAGTTCTTTCGGTGCTGGTTTGAGTTTAGGCGCAGAGCCGAACACGACAGGGGCAGAAATATATCTGAATTCTCCCTTTCCATCCATACTTCGGCCATGTGCCCATCTGCCTTCTTTGCTTTCTTCTCCTCTTGAGAAGTTAAACAAATCATAGGATACTTGCTGTTTTTCCAGTGAGCGCGGGAAGGTGGTTGGAACAACGACATCCCCTTCTCGTTCTTCCAATTCCTTAATTGCAGCCAGCCACATATTTTGATGATATGTATCACGAGCAATGAGAAAGGAGAGCATATCCTTCACTCCGCGGTCATCGGTCATTTCATAAAGCCGTGTAACCTGAAGTCTGCCTTGTGACTCCGCGTTCAAATTTGCCCGGAAGTCAGCCATTAAATTTCCACTTGCAATGATATATTTTGCATTCCACGGATACCCTTGACTATCTGCTGCCATTGCCCCTAATCCTGCAACAATTGCATGTTGAGGATTCATTCCGCCCATGACGGCTGCAAGTGCTGGATCACTTTGATACGCTTCTTCTTGTTCTTTAACTGGGGCATTATCAAGTAATCGAGCAATCATCGTTGCCAGCATTTCGACATGACCGATTTCCTCCGTTCCAATGTCATGGAGCAAATCTTTATATTTTTGATCCGCTCGGCAGTTAAACCCTTGAAATAAATATTGCATCATCACGCTGATTTCTCCATATTGACCGCCTAACACCTCTTGTAATTTTTTCGCATAAAGAGGGTCCGGCTTAGAGGGCTTTGCTTCATATTGCAGTTCTTTAATGTGATAAAACATGATGTCATCTCCTTTATTTACAAAAACCTTTGCAGTTATCACTATTCAGCCGATGCCCTCTTTATGAAAAATCGCATGCTCTTATAAAAAAAAGAGAACGGCATCTGCCATTCTCTTTATCGTCCTACTTATTCAGCACTGACTAAAATTTTCACTTGATCTTTTTCATTGATTAATGCATGGAAACCATCTTCGATCACATCGTCCAACTTGATTTTCTTCGTGACGAGTGTGTCTGCAGAGAAATAGCCTTTTCTCATTAAGTTTAATACAGATGGGAAAACATCTCTGTAGCCGATGATTCCTTTGACTGTACGTTCTTTAATGACAATGTCATTCGGCATAATTTCTGCGCCTTTTTCCCAAATACTTACAATGACTGTCTCACCTGAAATTCTAGTTGATTGGATTGCTTGCTTCAATACAACAGGTACACCTGTCACTTCAAAAGAAACATCGACTCCACCATTTGTACGGCGTGCGATTTCTTGAACAACATCTTCATACTGAGAAGGATCTACAATGATCGCTCCAAGTTCTTTTGCTTTTTCTTGGCGCTCTTTTGATAATTCCACTGCATAAATGTCAGTAGCACCAGCTGCTTTTAATGCTTCAATGACAAGTAAACCGATTGGTCCACAGCCAAACACAGCTGCTGTATCCCCAGCTTGCACTTTACTAGAACGAACCGCATATAAAGCAACTGCAGAAGGTTCAACAAGTGCACCTTGCTCATATGAAATTTCGTCTGGTAACAAATGAAGTAATTCTTCATCGACAGATACATATTCAGAGAATCCTCCACCGCCACCAGCAAGTCCTAAGAAGCCCATGTTTTCATCTAAGTTGTAAGCACCTTGGTGCCCGTGAGTTGCAAAAATAGGTTCAACAACCACTCGATCGCCTACTTTGTAATTACTCACACCTTCTCCAACTTCTACAATTTCACCAGAGAACTCGTGTCCCAGTGTAATGGGTGCTTTTTCTTTTGTAAGTGGATGAGGTTCGTTCACAGGAATGAAGATCGGTCCGCCTAAATATTCATGTAAATCACTACCACAAATGCCGCACCATTTTACTTTCAGTTTCACTTTTCCTGGAGCAACTGTTGGTTCGTCAATTTCCTCTAGTCGAATGTCCTTTTGATCGTGCCAGCGTAGTGCTTTCATTTGTAAGACTCCTTTTCTCATCAATTTAATTAACTTACTTAAATAATGATAACATAATTTTTTTAATTTTCTAAGTAAGATGCACTATTTTTTTGACAGTCAATGGACGAAAAATGACAAAACATAGCAACAGACAAATAAGAAGCATACATAGGCAGCCAATTATGACAGAAGTACGTATCGATAAAACATGCGCCAATACGCCGCATATTCCTGTCATGATCATCGTCAGAACTGCTTCACATAACGCATAAAAACTTGCCACTCTCCCCATGACCTCTACCGGGATATTCGTTTGATAAAAAGTCATAAAACCGGTGTTTGCAAATGCTAAAAAGAAAGCGAGAACAAAAAAGCCAGCTGCTGCGACAGTCAATGTGCTTGAAAAAGCATAGATCAAGTATCCAAAAGCCACAAACAAACTCCCCGCAGCAAGCATCACTGAAACAGGCAGCCTTTCGACAATGACCGTATTGAGACATGCCCCTGCGATAATCCCTGCTCCAGCTACACTGACAAGAAACCCATATTCGGTATTGGTCAACATCAGCACTTCCTTTGCAAAAGCTGCTTCAAGTGAGTCAATCGCAGTCGGCAGCACCGTGATGGCAGCACTAAATAATAAATACACGGCCATCACTTGACGGGATGTGAGACTGAAATGAAAGACAAGTTTTGCATCTTCCTTTAATACCGAGAGAGAAAAGCCCTTTTGTGCCCCGTCTGCTTTTGACAAAATCGGTAAACACATCGTCAAAACAGCAGATATCAAAAGGCAGATTGCATTTACATAAATTGAAAGGACTGGTGTACCAATGAGAAAAAGCAGCCCTGCTACGGCGGGTCCGAGTAAAAATCCACCAGACTGAAGCAAAGATCGAATGGCATTAAACCGTTTTCGTTTATCCGCCGGGATTAGTGCTGTCATATACACCATCGAAGCTGGATGAAACATGGCTTGTGCCATATGAATGAGAAATAGCATCACATATACGATCAATAAGTGGCCTGAAAATAAGGCAAAGGGTAAACAAGCAATCAGAACGGCCCGGCATAGATCTAGACTGATCATGACATTCCGCTGATTCAGTCTATCTACTAAACTACCAGACCAGCTATTTGTTAAAAGAGCCGAGACAGGTCTTAACATATAGACGGCTGTTACAGCAAGAACGGAGCCCGTTTCCTGAAAAATCAGCAGGTGGAGAGCAATCATATAAATCCATTCTCCTATGTTCGCAATACCAATCGCTCCAAGTAACATGCTCATATCCCGCCAATGTTTTTTCATCGTAGTGCCCTCCTTTTTGTCATCAAAAAAAATCCCGCCCCCAAGACATTTCTGTCTTGAGGACGGGATTGACTCCGCGTTGCCACCTCAGTTCATTCACCTGTTACCAGATGAACCTCAGCAGGTTATCGCTAACCCTTCTCTATAACGGAAGAATGCCGCTGCACCACCATCACAATGAATCCGGTACAGAGCTAAGAGGCTTGGTTCTGTAACGCTTCCCAGCTCCTTCTCAGCTTTACGGAGTTCTCTGTGTGAGGCAGCCATTACATACTCTTCTCTATTTATGCTTTATCTTTTTTTCATCACGATCTTCAGCTGAATTGTTACATATTGTACTGCGCCTCCGTCAAGGCGTCAATGTTTTTTTTCATGTTAATCCGCATAAATCATTTTTCTAGTCATGCCGCCATCAACAACCAAATCTGTTCCTGTCACAAATTGATTGTCTTCATCTGTTAAATAAAAACAAGCTTTGACAATATCCTTTGGCGTTCCTACTCGATTGGAAAGGTGCTGCTGATGATCAATTTCTCGCAAATTTTTCTCATCCTTCGTTTCAATCCACCCAGGGGAAATGCTGTTTACTGTTATGTGATCCTGACTAAAAGAAGCAGCCAGCGCATGAGTAAGTGCTGATATCCCGCCTTTTGATGCAGCATACGCTTCTGTATGAGGCTCTGACATGGTCGCACGGGTAGATGAAATATTCACAATGGAACCGCCGTTTGGATTCTCTTTGATATAACGTGCCGCTTCCCTTGCACATAAAAAAGCACCTCGTAGGTTTGTATGCAGCACATGATCAAACTCATCAACCGTTAGCTCATAAGGCGATTTTGTACACATAACCCCTGCATTATTGATGAGAATATCGATCGTTTGATAACGAGCCACAGCAGCCGACATGATGTCTTGAATATCCTTCTCTTGTTTCACATCCGTTTTTTTAAAAAAAGCCTCAAAGGACTCCTTTTTCAGCTGATCTTCCAAGCGCTTGCCCTTCTCTTCGTCAATATCCGCAAGCACAACACGCGCCCCTTCTTTCGCATAGCCATACGCGATCGACTCACCAATTCCATTGGCTGCGCCAGTGATGACAACTGTTTTATTGTGAAAATTCATCGTTTATCCTATCCTTTCTCTCATGAGATGTTGTCGTCTATCATACCACTCATGTATACACGATACCTAGTCAAATGGGACATAGAAAAACCACCACCTAAATCATACATTAGGAGGGTGGTATATTTGTAATTCTCCATATTGACGACATAGTCGTTTGCTTCTTGTGTAAAGTCTGGGAAAGTTTGTGTTTATCATTCAGTCATTCTATTCGGCTCTTTTTCTGTATGACTATATGAAAAAGCAGCCTTTAGTATATCTAAGTAGTCCGCTTTCGTAACGGCACGAACATTGCTTTTTGTAGAGTTATTTTGTTCTGCTAGTTGAGCCATTTTTTCAAAATCCTCTACTTTTACATAAGATAATTCTTTTAGTGATGGAATACCTAAATTCTTTGTGAATGTATACATACCATCCATTAATTTTTGAATCGCCACATCTTCTGCATCCGTTTTATCTGCAAAGCCCATAATGTTTGCAAGCTCTATGTGCAATGATTTGTTTTCAGCTGCATTAAATTGTATGACATAAGGTAAAAATACAGCATTTGCGATACCATGAGGCGTATCATAAAGACTGCCGAGCGCTTCGGCTAAACAATGCACGGCTGCTACATCAGCGGAACCGAAGCATAAGCCAGCGAGTAAACTGCCTTCCTGCATTTTGTATCTTGCTTCTAAATCAGATCCGTCTTCATACGCCTTCGGTAAATAGGTCACAATGGTTTTCATTGCGCTTGCCCCCATCGCCTTAGAAATAGGGTTTGTTTCTTTACATGTATAGCCTTCAATCGCATGGACCAGTGCATCAACACCTGTTGCCGCTGTTATACTTTTTGGCACCGTAGAAGTAAGAGCAGGATCCAAAATCGCAATAGTTGGTCGAAGCAAGGCATGTTTTAAGGTGATTTTTTTATGTGAAGAAGCTAACGTAATCACAGATGAACGGGTCACCTCAGAGCCAGTTCCAGCCGTGGTTGGAATACAAATTAAGGGTGATACATTTGTGTACGCTTTCTTGCCTGCTATATACTCTTCAGGATTACCGCCATTTGGACCTAATAAAGCAATGGCTTTTGCCGTATCCATTGGGCTTCCTCCACCAATCGCAATAACCGCTGATGCTTGTACTTTTCTAAAGAGCTCTGCACCCGTTAGACATTCATGATCTCTTGGGTTTGGTGATACTTGATCAAAGACGACAACGGAATAACCAGCTTCTTGTAAATATGCTTCAATAGGCGTCACCAATCCTGCGCTTTTTACACCAGGGTCAGTCACAATCATAATTGTAGCACTAGGCAATACAATGTCCTCTACAATAGAGGCAATATCTTTAGATTTTCCAGTCCCCATGATCATTTTCGTATGACAATCATATTCAAAATTTATCATTGATTTTCTACCCCTTCATTTGTTGATTTAATCGCTTGTTTTTCTGCTCCCCACCATTCTATTCCTTTTAAACCTGGAATGGTAGAAGCGTAAAAAACAGGGTTCTTTCCTACCTTTCTTTGTCCCATGTAATCATTTAGAGCCGCAAAAGCAAATTTGCCTAAAATCGCAATGGCAACCAAGTTAACAATAGCCATAATTGCCATCGACAAGTCCGCTAACGTCCAAACGATTTGTAAGTTGGCGAGAGCACCAAACATGATCATCATTAAAACAGTGATTCGATACACGAATAGCGCGGATACAGTGTTATGAATAAAACCGATATTGGCTTCACCGTAATAGTAGCCACCTACAATAGAGCTAAATGCAAAAGTAAAGATCGCAAATGCTAAGAAAATACTAGCCCAAGAACCGAAATGCTGCGCCATTGCAGCTTGAGTAATTTCAATACCTGACAAATCACCTGCTGTTTCTACTGTTGATAGCATAATAATAAATGCTGTACAACTACAAACAACTAATGTATCAAAAAATACGCCTAATAATTGAACAAACCCTTGTTTTACTGGGTGTGAAACATGGGCAGCAGCAGCGGCATTTGGCGCACTTCCCATTCCTGCTTCATTGGAAAACAAACCGCGTTTGACACCGTTCATTATTGCAGCGCCGATTCCGCCTCCAACCATTTGCTCTAATCCAAACGCACTTTTCATAATACTTGTTAATGCTGCGGGTACATCAGCGATATTTGTCACAATCACATAAAGTGCTAAGATAATATAAAACGAGGACATGATTGGCACAATGATTTGGGTAAAGCGGGCAATTCTCTTTACACCACCAAAAATGATGAGCGCCGTAAGAATGGTTACGAATACCCCCATACCAATTGGACTGATACCAAATGAATATCGAAAGGCATTTGTGATGGTGTTCGTTTGTACTGCATTAAAAATTAAGCCAAAACTAAGAATAACAGAAAAGGCAAAGATCCTACTCGGCCATTTCAGTCCAAATTGCTTTTGAATATAATAGCCTGGTCCCCCTTTAAAACCATCACTTGTTCTCACTTTATATATTTGAGCGAGTGTGCTTTCGACAAATGCAGAAGCTCCCCCTAAAACTGCTGCAAACCACATCCAAAAAATAGCTCCAGGACCACCAACTGTAATGGCAATAGCAACACCTGCCATATTTCCAGTTCCAATCCTCGTCGCTGCTCCGATAAAGAAAGCTTGCATTGAAGAAATGTCTTGACTCCCTTTTATTTTTGGGGCTTTTTCAAAAATAGAACGGAAGATCTCTTTTAGTAAGACAATTTGCATAAACTTCATTCTCACCGTAAAGTAGATTCCAATCCCTATTAACATAACGACTAAAATATATGTCCATAAAAAGTCATTTATTGAATTGACAATCGTTTCAAACAAAGCCATCCCCCCTGTAAAATCTGAACATTCTAAATAATGAAAGCGCCTACTTTTATCATAGTAAAAATGTTATGATCTATCTATAGAAGTTTTCTGATTGCATCAATCGGCTCATCCGATTTAGGAGGGATTGACGTTGGAAATAAAGCAACTGATGATGTTCCAAACAGCATCAAAAGTATTAAACTTTACAAAAACAGCACAAATACTTGGCTATGCTCAATCTAGTATCACGGCAAATATCGCTGCATTAGAAGAAGAGCTAGGAACCCCTCTATTTGAAAGGCTTGGAAAAAGGGTCATTTTAACAGAAGCTGGCATGAAGTTTCAAGATTATACGGATAAGATTTTAGGTTTAACAGGAGAAGCATTAGAGGCTGTTGGTGGGATGAGTGAGCCAAGCGGCATTTTGAGAATATGTGCATCTGAAACACAATGTACCTATCGACTTCCTCATATTTTAACGGACTTTCAAACAACGTATCCTAAAGTAGAACTGATTTTTCGTCCCGGAATAGCTGAAAAGGATGTTTTAAATCTATTACTGGAAGGACAAATTGATGTCGCCCTATTATCGATGAATCCTGTCGTATCCTCACATTTAATTGTAAAAGAATTAAAAGATGAACCGATGGCGATTGTATGCTGTCCAACAAATCCATTGAGCAAAAAACAAAAAGTATATCCTATCGATTTAGACGAGCAAAGATTGTTGTTAACCGAAGACTGCGATTATCGTTATGCCTTCGAACACTCTTTGACACAGGCAGGAGCAAAACCGAGAAGTAAACTAGAACTAGCAGATGTAGAAGCCATAAAAAAATGTGTAATGGCTGGTTTAGGAATTGCTGTACTTCCCGAAATTTCTATAAAAAGAGAAATAACAGAAGGCCATATGATTAAAATCAATTGGATGGGACCCTGTCTCACAACGAAAATCCAACTATTCTGGCATAAAAATAAATGGATGTCTCCTGCTTTGAAGGCGTTTGTTGATTTAACAGAGGATTATATCCTTCTCAATGGGTAATGTGAAATATTTACTTGGGCAGCCTTCAATTTCTTTCACCATTGTACCTCAGAAAATATTAACGAGTTATCCAATCATTTTAAGTAAATCACATGTATACAAAAAGCCCTCTACATAGCTATAGAGGGCTTTTTAGAAGATACAATGTAAATACAAAGGATTAATAGGATCTGATACTCTTCAAACCAATGATCATAAAGACCACCGTAAAAGCAATTAAAACCGTCGCATCTAATAATAAGATAGAAAGATTAACATTGCCGCTCATGATCTCACCAAAACCAGACATCATCCACGTTTGCGGTATAGCCAAAGAGATCTTCTTCATAATGTCTGGAACGATATCTAAAGGCCAATAAATACCACCTAGCATGCATGATCCTACAATGACAATTGCACTAAATACTTCAGCTTGTTTTTTTGTTTGAGATAAAGTAGCTATCATAAATCCTAAACTTACGACAAGGCCTATAACAAACGATCCGAACAATAAAATAAGAAACAGGTTGCCTAAGTAGACATTAAAGAAAATAGATAAGATGGTCAAAAGAACACCCAATTGTATCCATCCAAGAAGGAAATATGCCATTAAATAGCCTAGAAGTACATATATTTTATGGATTGGACTCGAAAGCAATCTTTGCCATGTATAATTTTTATACTCCAAATGTATAGATGACAAAGAGCTTGAAATCGCAAACATCATAAACATAATGGTAAAGCCAAGCGGTATCAAATTGGGTTGTTGGCTTGCTTGACCATTTTGATTTTTTTCGGCCAATGAAATCGTGCCAGATTCATTTAACTTGTTCAATGCATTGGTGAGAGAAACACTTTTCTGCTCTTTCACACCCTGATTGATTTGATAAATGATGGCAGCTGTCTCTTTTAAATAGGGAGATAAGACTGCATATTCTTCAGTTTTTTTATAAACTGTCACATCAAAAATCTCTTTATTTTCTTTTAGATGGGACTTTAATTGGTTTACGACTTTCACAGACGCAACTACCTTTTCTTCAGATACTAAATCTTTTGCGTCGCTTTCAGTTGCCTTTACCCAGAGAAATTTGGTGTTTTTTTCGAGAATTTGAAAAATTTCTTGATCTAGTTTACCTTGACTGGGCTCTAGAATAAAAGCAACTGTCGGTTTCTTTGTATCAGATGCGGTACTACCAAAGATAAAACTAAATACAATTGGCATCACAAATAAAAAAATGAGGGTCAATGGGGACTTTAATGTTTCTTTTAACTTTAACGTGATAATGGCTAATATTTTATGCATAACGATGCTTCCTTTCAAAAGACATTCTTAATAAAGCAATGATGAAGAAAGCCATTCCCATCCCACAGCTAAGTAATAATCCGCTTTGAATTTCACTAAAATCAGCACCTGCCATACTTTTCAAAAACATTTGAAGTGCAAGAGAATTAGGTAAAAAATAGCTGGTATCAATCACCCATTGTGGGAATAAGTATAAGGGCACCATACTCCCACCTAAAGCAGCTAACACTTGAGTTCCTAAAATCCCCACACTGTTAAACGTTTTTTCTCTATTGATAAAAGAACCAATCAGCACCCCAAAACCCGCAGCATTTAATATAAAACTACATCCGATCATAACAACAGTAAAAGGCTCTCCCCAGTTCACCTTAAAGACAAAGCTAGTAAATAAAATAATGACCGCAAGTTGAATCATACTCATTAAAATAATGCCCAATAACTTTCCAATGATATAACTAGTATTGCTTAATTTTGATACTAGTAGTCTTTTATAAACTTCTTCTTCTTTTTCCTCTATCATACTGCCAACCAAGAAAACAACAGTCATTAATAAAAAAAGCACACCCATCCCGCCTGCGTAGTATTGGAAGGATGTAATCGGCTGGCTGTTGATATGAATATTCCTTTCGTTCACTAGTTCTTTTTTCAGTTGATCAGACACGATCTCCACTTCTTTACCTTGATTCAACGGCACCAGAATACGATTCATATGATAATTTTGAAAGAATTGCACAACCACATTCTCTAGAACCATTTCCTGTAAGTTTGAATTAGGTCCTTTCAAAATATTCAATTGCACATGATCGTGATTTAATAGGCTTTTTTCAAAATTCGGCTTGATGATTATACCCATTGTAATGTCTCTACTATTTAAATCTTTCTCTAATTGATTTTTCGAGGTGACCTTCACCTCAAATATGTCACTGAGTTCACTCTTAGACAAAGTTGAAAGAAACATTTTACTTGTAGCGGACTTATCCTGATCTGTTATTCCTACTCGAAATGAATTGATCCTAATTTCGCTATCTTTCTTCATGTTATCTCCAAATGCTGCACCTAATATAGCAATTAATATGATAGGCATAAAAAAAAGTGTAAAAAAGCTTTTCTTATCCCTAAAAAACAATAATAGATCTTTCAGTACAACCCAAATGCTCATATGCTCACCTCTATTCGGTCTAATCTCGTAATTTCTTACCTGTTAAATACAAGAATACATTTTCTAAATTTGGTTCTACCACTTCTGCTGAAATTAATTGAACATTTAATGTGGTTACACCTTGAATAAGTTGACTTAGTAAATGCTGAGGGTCGTCATCAAATAATGTGATTTGATTTTCCTGTACCACAAAGTCATTCAGTGGGTGGTATTCATTTATGTATTGGCACACTCGCTCCATATCCTTTTGTCCTTGTTCACATTTAATCGTAAAAATGATTTCTCTTTTTTCTCCAACAAGCTCAGCCAATTCACTTAAATCACCTACCTTAATGAAAGAACCTTGATCCATAATAGCTATTTTTTCACATAGATATTCGACTTCCTCCATGTAATGACTCGTATAAATAATCGTCATTCCTTCACTATTTAACGTTTTAACTGTTTCTAATATATGATTTCTGGATTGCGGGTCTATACCCACTGTAGGCTCATCCATTATTAATAGTTTTGGCCGATGCAAAATCGCACATCCGATATTCACTCTTCTTTTCATCCCTCCTGAGAATACTTTCACTTTATCATTCGCTCTATTGTCCAGACCAATTAATTCAAGGATTTCTTGTACTCTGCTTTTTAATTCTTCTCCTTTAAGTCCGTACATTTTCCCCCAAAACGTTAAATTTTCTTTTGCTGACAAATCTAAATATAAAGCGATCTCTTGCGGAACAATGCCAATCAATTGCTGTGCATGCTTTGTTTCTTTATGTAGATCAATGCCTCCAATCGTAACAGTCCCGCTCGTTGCAGGTAGAAGTCCTGTCATGATGCCGATTAAGGTTGATTTCCCTGCACCATTAGGACCCAAAAGCCCAAATGATTCACCAGGTTTCAAGTGGAAGCTAACCCCTTTTAATACTTGTTTACCCTCATAATTTTTGATGATGTTCTGTACTTTTAGCAATTGTAATCTCTCCTATATTCTTCCTATCTATCATAATCCTATCCAATCATTTCCAACTGTTTTATGGTATGTCTTTCAACTAAAGATTATTTTTTCCAATTTACTCATTTTACCACGTTATGAAATGTAGAAGAACAGTATAGGTCTTTTTATATTTATAAACAAAAAAACTTACAGGAAAAATCCTGTAAGTTTTTTCGATGGATCATTATTTAGAAATCATGCCATGCGGGTCAATCACAAATTTCTTCGCCACACCCGAATCAAAATCGCTATATCCTTTAGGGGCTTGATCAAGGGAAATCACGGTGGCATTAACGGCTTTGGCGATTTGTGCTCTTCCGCTTAAAATAGATTTCATCAAGCTGCGATGATATTGCATGACAGGGGTTTGGCCTGTCACAAAGGTATGGGCTTTGGCCCAGCCAAGTCCAATTCGCACTTTCAGAGATCCAACTTTTGCATCTTCATCCACAGCACCTGGATCTTCTGTGACGTAAAGTCCTGGAATTCCAAGTTTACCGCCAACTTTGGTAATATCCATAATTGTATTTAAAACGGTGGCTGGTGCTTCTCCTTGATCTCCATGACCTGAAGCTTCAAAGCCGACACAATCGACCGCACAGTCGACTTCTGGCTCTCCAAGGATATTTGTCATTTGTTCACCGATTCGATCATGTTTTCGTAAGTTAATCGTTTCGCAGCCAAAGCTTCTCGCCTGCTCGAGCCTTTGTTCATTGAGATCGCCGACGATGACAGCAGAAGCGCCAAGGAGCTGAGCGGAATGCGCTGCTGCTAGACCTACTGGCCCTGCACCAGCAATATAGACGGTAGAGCCCGGCTTTACGCCAGCCGTATAAGCACCATGAAAACCTGTCGGGAATATATCAGAAAGCATCGTCAAATCAAGTATTTTTTCCATCGCCTGATCTTTGTCCGGAAATTTGAGTAGCTGGAAATCAGCATATGGCACCATGACGTACTCCGATTGGCCGCCAACCCATCCGCCCATATCTACATATCCATAAGCTGAGCCAGGTCGATCGGGGTTCACATTTAAACACACATGGGTTTTTTGTTCTTTACACATGACGCAGCGACCACAGGCAATATTAAATGGAACTGATACGAGATCACCCTTTTGGATAAACTCTACATCTCGTCCAACTTCAACGACTTCACCAGTAATTTCATGACCAAGGACAAGTCCTTCAGGCGCAGTTGTACGCCCTCTTACCATGTGCTGGTCGCTCCCGCAAATGTTTGTTGTCACCACTTTTAAAATGACGCCATGCTCACACTTACGTCCAACATTGGCTTTAGGTACACCAGGGCCATCTCTTAAAACCAAATCAGGGTATCCAATATCCTCAACTGCTACATTTCCTGCTCCTTTGTAAACGACACCTTTGTTTCCCGACATGTTTTCATTCCTCCCTTTTTGTTTAAAAATGAAGTCTCTCCAAAATTCTCTCTTTCTCGGGCTTTTTCCTTCTTTTAACCGCACATTGACTCAAAAAGTAAGTGACAAATGTCTATCTAGGAGAGAAAAATGTACTTTCCAGTCAAATAAAAAAGAAAATATTGAAAAAAAAGCTAAACATTTGCAGAACATTGTCGATATAAGGAATAAGCCAGACAGGTATCCTTAATCGACAAACAAATTCCTTATATATACTATCATTCCTTACACACCTGGCTGGCCCCTACATATGAAATGAATGCAAAAGACTCTTCTTGTGAAGAGTCTTTTTTATTGACGAATGGTCCATTTCATCGCATGCAAAAAGGCTCCTCTGACGAAGAGCCTTTTTTAATTGCTTGTTCATTACCTGGGAAATATTTTCATCATCATTTTAAGGCTTTGATACAGATGTATGTATCATAATGGTAAACAGAGACGTCTCTAAAGTGATACGCTGAAAAAAGACAGCTGATGTCTTCTTCACTGTACGTTGAAAGAGACTGTGAGCGTTTTTGTTCCTTCATTAGTTCCTGCTTTTGAAAAGATAAGAATACTTCTCCATCCACTTGAAGAACACGATATACCTCTTTCATAACTTGTTCGATATCTGGCAAGTAATAGATGGTCTGCACTGTGAACAATTTATTGAATGATCTGTCTTCAAAAGGTAATTGCTCAGCTCTTCCAAGTGTGATAACGGCTTTTTCCTGCTCGACAAGCCTCTTATGTTTTCTTTTCGCGTATTTTACCATATGACGCGAAGCATCGATTCCATATACTTTTCCTCGATCAAGTTTTTCCGCTACTTTAGATAATGTCATACCTCTTCCAGTACCAATTTCTAAAATCCGGTCGTTTTCTTGTATATTTAAGAGTTGAATCGTCCATTGATTGATATTATGATGATTTTTTTCCATATAGCGGGCAACCCATTTTGAGAACAAGCCCTTTGGTTCCCTCATTTGTTTTCCAATCCAGCTTTGAATCAATGTCAACACCTGCTTTACACCAGTAAATAAAACTATTTACGAATTTTCTTACTTTTCATATCGGCTCTCGCCTAACAAAAGTTAAGACCTAGTCCTAATTTCTTTGTCTTTTATTAGACGGCAACTTTTCTGAAAATGTTTCGCACGTCATGAAAAATATTTAAACAAATAGGCATTTTCATTAATTGTGCTCAGATTGATTTCGTTTTCCGCATGAGCTGCATATTTTATGAATGTATCTTGATTAGATAAAGGTGGTGCTAGATTATGGGCTTTGGCGGTTATTCTGGAGGCTACTGCGGTGGCTACGGTGGCGGTTTTGCAGGCGGATTCGCATTGCTTGTTGTACTGTTCATTTTGTTAATCATCATCGGTGCAAGCTGGATTTGCTAATGTAAAAGGAGCAGGAAACGATGACGTTTCCTGCTCCTTTTCTTTAATACCAATAGGTTGGATAATTGTACATATAGCGTCTGAGCATTTCTTCTTGCTCTCTTTGCATTCTGTATGGATTGCCGTACCCGTGCTTTAAAGAATGCGGAATAGACGCATACCCATGCCCCACTGACGGAAACCTCATATATGGTGACATCGACATTCATTGATCACCTCACAATCTCCTTTTACGGTTATCATATGTGCAGGTGATCAATGTGGAGCGTGTCTAAACCTGGTCCTTCTCCCTTGTATAACAATCAAGCATTGCAAGCATCATAAACATGTCAATCTCCTCCTTTTCATCTTTTTATTGTCCTTTTTAGTTCATATACTTTAGTTGTTTCTGCTTCATTTCTTCATAAAATGTTTCGACTTGTTGTTCATAAAGAACCGTTTCAATGTCTTTGTATTTACGTTGGATCGTCAAAGTAATAAAAAATAAATGGATTGTCATATACGCTCACCTCCCTTCAGTTCGCAGCACGCGAAATAGCCCGCAGATCTTCTTTATCAGTTGACCTGCGGGCACACAAAAATGCAGATCAAAAGACAGTGTCTTCTAACCTGCGATGGATGATACGTGAAATCCTCGTTTACTTAAACAGTTTTGTAGCGTGAACCGTAAAAGGTAAAGGAAGGACACGAGCTCTTCCACAGGCTGATGACATGATGAAATTGGTTGTTGAATTGATCACAAGTAGATACGAATAACATATTCTTCAGCCTCCTTTACGTTTTTAATTACTTTGTAAGTATATCCAGCAAGCACCATTTTGTAAACCTGTTTTTAGTAAATTAGATGATTTTTGTGTGTTTGACTAAATTTCCACAGTGATTCTTGTCCGATTATCCAGTGCAATTTAAAAAAGTCTCCTCATCACATGAGGAGACTTTTCGACTTAATCTTCATCTAGTTCTTGCAATTTCTTTTGAAAAAAGATCGCACGTTTCACGCAAAGAAAAGCGGCTAATAGGAAAACACAATCAACTGCCATCATCAGCATTTTTGGTGATGCTTCTATGTGCTGATTTGGTAAAATCGTACCAATATATAAAAAGGTGCTAACAGCAAGCAAAATAAAAGCGTATTGCTTGTAATCTGTCACTAAACCATCCCACTTTTTCTTCACTTGTTTCACCTTCCCGTTATCAATGTCTATTGATAGCTTACCATAGTGAGAGAAAACGAGGGGCATGTAAATCTATCCATTCGTTACTGCGTCGAGCCCTTGTTCAATATCATGTAATAAGTCATCAATATCTTCAATACCGACAGAAATACGGATTAAACCATCTGTGATGCCAAGCTCTTCTCTGCGCTCTTTTGGAATGGATGCATGGGTCATGCGAGCAGGAACAGAGATTAAACTTTCAACCGCCCCTAGGCTTTCTGCGATTGTAAACAATTTCAATTGGCTTAAAAACACGTCGACATTTTCTTCTTTTCCAATATCAAAAGAAATCATACCGCCAAAGCCTGTTGCTTGAGTTTTTGCAAGCTCATGACCTGGGTGAGCGCTTAAACCTGGGTAATAGACACGTGTAATCGCAGGATGCTGTTCTAAAAACTCAGCGATTTTCTGCGCGTTTTGTTGATGTGCTTCCATTCTTAGTCCGAGCGTTTTCATCCCTCGCATTAGAAGCCACGCATCTTGCGGTCCAAGAATACCGCCTGTAGAGTTTTGAACAAAGTGCAGTTCTTCACCAAGCTCTTCAGTAGCTGTCACGACAAGTCCGCCCACCACATCACTATGGCCGCCTAAATATTTTGTGGCACTGTGCAAGACAATGTCAGCCCCATATGAAATCGGCTTTTGAAAATATGGGGTAAAAAACGTATTATCGACAATCATCAAGATGCCAACTTCTTTTGTGATCCGACTTATGGCTTGTAGATCGGTCATTTTCAGCAATGGATTGGTTGGTGATTCAATATAGACGGCTTTTGTTTCTGGTAAAATTGCTTTTTTCACCGCTTCAGGATCACTTGTGTCTACAAATGTGGCTTTAATGCCAATCCGGTTGAGCACCTTTGTCATCACACGATAGGTTCCGCCGTACACGTCGTCAGTCAGTACGATATGATCTCCGCTGTTAAACAGCATCATCACAGCTGTAATTGCAGCCATCCCTGAACCGAATGCATAGCTGTTTGCCCCGCCTTCAAGATCACGAATGACTGTTTCCAGTGCTGTTCTTGTTGGATTCGCAGTTCTGGAATATTCATATCCAGTGTGCTCGCCTGCTTTAGGCTGCTTATAGGTGCTGACTTGATAAATAGGAACAGACACGGCTCCTGTTTTTTCATCACCAGTGATTCCACTATGAATCATCATTGTTTTTGGCTTCATTTTATTTTCCTCCCTCATAAATACCTTTACTTAGATAACGCTCACTGCTATCAGGAAAAATGGTGACGATCACTGTCCCAGGTGATGCCTTTTTCGCTTCCTCTAAAGCGGCAAATAGAGCGGCACCAGACGAGCTTCCGATCAGAACACCTTCCTTTTCAGCTGCTTCTTTCACCATTCGGAAAGCATCATCGTCACTGACGGTATAAATCTCGTCAAATAAAGTCGATTCCATATAATCTGGAATAAATTCAAGGCCAATTCCTTCCGTTCTATGCGGCCCCGGCTTTCCGCCATTTAAAATAGATCCTTCTGGTTCCACGATCACTGTTTTTAGCGCTTCTTTTTGCTCTTTTAAATAGGCAGCACATCCTTGAAATGTTCCGCCAGAACCCGCTCCTGCTACAAACACGTCTATGTTCCCCTGGAGGTCAGACCATATTTCTGGCCCGAGCGTTTTATAGTAAGTCAATGGATTTACTTGGTTTTTAAATTGTAAGACACAATAAGCATTGTCAAGGCTTGCCTCTAGTTCAAGGGCTCGATCAATCGCACCCTTCATCCCATCTTTTCTTGGTGTATGAATAATTTCTGCACCAAGCGCCTTCATGAGCTGTTGTTTCTCTTGACTAAAATGTTCTGGTACACAGAAGATCGGATGCAATTGATGTTTTCTTGCACTTAGCGCAAGCCCGATACCTGTGTTTCCTGCAGTTGCTTCAATAATGGTTCCGCCTGGGCGCAGTTTGCCCGATGCTAGCGCTTCTTTAATCAGCATATCACCTAAGCGATCCTTAATACTTCCGCCTGGGTTCATCATTTCAAGTTTTGCATAAACATCAACACCTGCCGGCACACCCATCCCTGACAGTTTTAAAAGCGGTGTGTGGCCAATTAATTCCGTAATATCATGTATGACAGCCATATAAATCCCTTCCTTTGTATGGAAAAGAAGGGGGAAACCCCTTCTTTTATTGTGTTTGCTTTATCATACGCAGGACAAGGTCTGTTGAGTGAATCGCTGCTTGCTCTAGAAATTGATCAAAAGAGATATTGGATTCTTTCCCAGCAATATCTGACAACGCTCGAACGACCACAAATGGCGTTTCAAATAGATGGCAAACTTGCGCAACTGCTGCTGCCTCCATTTCCACTGCATACAGCTCTGGGAATTTCTCTCTCACAAACGCGACACGACCAGGATCATCCATAAATGAATCTCCTGTTGCAATCGTTCCTTTTGCCACTTGAATATGATCGATTTCTGAAGCAGATTCCTCTGCCAGCTTCACAAGCTGATCATCTGCGATGAAAGCAGCTGGTAAACCTGGCACTTGTCCATATTCGTAATTAAAGATCGTCACGTCCACATCATGATGTCTAACATCAGTAGAGATGACAATATCACCTACATTTAATGAGTGATGGAAACCGCCAGCTGATCCTGTATTGATCACATAATCTGGCTGAAAGCGGTCAAGCAGAAGTGTTGTGCTGACCGCTGCATTCACTTTTCCAATCCCTGATTTTAATAAAATCACTTCTTTATCTTCATAAACACCTGTTGTAAATTCACACCCAGCGATGTTTTCTTGTGTGGCATTCTTTAGTTGGTCTCTTAAAATCGTCACTTCTTCTTCCATTGCACCTATCACTGCGATTTTCAAATCAAAAACATCCTTTCATTCCCTTTTCTTCGCTTCTACGATCCACACAAAATCATTCATTTGATGAAAAGATGTGCTAAAACCTTCTTCTTCAAAGATTTGCTTTAACACACCTATGGATGGATAGTATTCCGTTTCTAAATCCTCTGCAAGCTGATCGAATCCAGCGGCTTTCGCTTTGTTCGTTGCAGCTTGATGTGCTGCTTGATTTTGGAACATTGTATCAGCAAAGACTATTTTACCACCTGAGGGAAGGATGTTGCCATAGGTGTGAATGGCTTGTTTTTTTTCTTCGTCGGTTAAATGATGGAAAGCATATGAACTGACGATCGTATCTGGCTCAAAAGGTGGAGCTGGAAACGATAAAAAATCCCCGTCATGAAATACATCTGGTATTCCTTTTTGAAGAGCCGCTTTCTTCATGGCCTCTGAAGGTTCAACGCCAAACACTTTCTTATCTGCTTGAAGCAGTGCCGCCGTTAGGTTTCCTGTGCCGCTTCCAAACTCAATGACATGTTGACCTGCACGGCGAGTAATCTCTTTTAGAATGGCCGGATACCGGCGAAACACTTCTTTATACTGCTCGTCATGACCACTTACAGTGTCATCATAAGATTCAGCCCAATGATCAAATAAAGAAAGAAACTCACGTCCCATTTTTCTTCCCCTCCACTTTATCTATTTATTCCTATCCGTATAGTATGTTTTATTCCGTCGAACAGTTCCTATCCTACCACATCTTCTGATTCTTTCCTACTAAAAAATACTGGGCGGGGTAGAAAAATATTTGCCCTTTTGAATGGGAGAGATTATGATGAATCTAGAGCATGGAGGGATGAATGAAATGGATTTTCAACTGGATTTTTTAAAGGACAAAATTGAATTTTTTGAAGCAACGTCTTTAAAAGAACTTGAACAAAAGATCCAAAAACAAATTGAACATAATCAGGCGATCTTGCTGACTGTTCATTCTGTAAGTCATCAAACAACTGTCATTGATGATAAGATTTTGTATACAGCAGTTGTTCATTTTAAAGCGAATGTCTCATAAAAAAGATCAGCGTGTAGGAAGTCAGGTCTGTGCGCCGGTGCTAGTCCTTCCTAGACTGCAAAGGTTTTCTATCACGCTGAAAAGAAGAAAAAGGCTAAAATGAGATTCATTTTAGCCTTTTTGCATACATCTTTTTTATTTTATTTTAATTTTTCAACCTTCACAGGTTTCCAGCCTTTTTCATCCACCCACGTAATTTCTACACGGTAGCGTTCACCTGTTGATTTATCACGGATGGTTCCTTTTGCATCTTGAGGTCCTCCGTTATTTCCTAACCAAATAACAGTCATTTGGTCTTCTGAGATTCCTGTCGCATAGGACATGGCTTTGATCATTTCTTTCCAGTCTTTTGAGTTAGCATCATAGGTTGCTGTATGTGATCCCGATTGCTCTGTTCCTACAGGCTCCCAGTTATCGTTTTCATATGTTTTGTCTACGTCACTTGTTTTACCGCCATCTGTTTCTGTGGCGTCTTTTAACGCATCTTTGTTTGGCTTTTCTTCATCATCTGTTTTCTTTGTATCGTCTTTTTTGTCAGATGAATCGTCTTTTTTCGCATCCGCATCATCGGATGTATCTTTCTTTTGATCTTTCACATCTTCTTCTGAGTTTTGTTTATTTTCACTCGATGCAGGTGCTGTTTTGGATGGTTCGTCTGCTACATTTGTATCTTTCGGTTTATTAAAAATTAACAAACTCGATGCGACAACCAAAATAAGCACCACAACGATACCAATTAATATGTTAAGCACCATATTCGCCTTTCTGCGCTTATCACGATGTTCAAATCGAGAATTTCTACTCAAAATCTCTGCACTCCTTTGCCTCTGTTCCCTAAGTCGTTACTATTCTAACATGACATGAAGGGATGTTCTATGTCTGTTTCTTTTCAATTTCATTGACCTTTTTTACAATATCATAAAACGCTTCATTTGTCTTAGCCCGGCCACTTGCCTCATCAAGGTGAACAACGACGAGAGCGTATTTTGGTTTTTCTGCCGGAAAGTATCCGGCAAACCACTTGTGATAAAGTGGATTCCCCTGTTTATCTTTGCTGCCGGTTTGGGCAGTGCCTGATTTCCCTGCTATATGGAACGGCAGGTCTTGAAATCTTCTTCCTGTTCCTTTGTCAGAGGTCACCACCTGCCTTAAGTACTTTTGCAAGGTTTGAGCTGTATAGCGGTCAATACTGTCACCATCAGGTCGTTTGTTTTGAAAGGATAGCATCGTTGTTCCGTTTTGATACATCACTTTATCTGCAATCCTCACTTCTTTTCGTTCTCCGCCCCTTGCAATCGTTGCCATCATATTGGCAATTTGTAAGGGGGTTGTTTTGACATTTTTTTGACCAATCGCCGTTTGCGCAATGGCTTTTTTGACATGCTTGTCTCTTTTATCTCCCCACACACTGCCTGTTTCTTCACGATCAAACTGTTTGAATTGTTGCTTATGGTATACATCCCCTTCCCAGCCTGCTCGATCCACAAGCCCAAGCTTTGAAGCTGTCTTTTCAATGATTTGATCATCTGTTTGGATGAGCTGCTCAGCGAGTGTCGCAAATGTATAATTACAGCTTTGCGAAAAGCTTTCAGACAGATTCAGTACTTCCTGCTTTCCTTCTGGCTCTCCATATAAATTCTTTCGACAATCATACATCGTTTGTGGCTGGTTCAAGTTTTTTTCAATCGCTGCGGCAAGTACGACCGTTTTAAATACAGAACCGGGAGCCATTGCAGTCAGCATGTAATTTCTTGCCTCATGCCGGTTTTTGCTGGTCACATTTGGAACACTCGCCATCGCCAGCACACTGCTATTTTGAATGTCGAGCAGAACCGCTCCGCCTTTTTCAACACCTTGCGCTTTGAGAACATTCTCCATTTTCCTCTGCATGTCTTCGTCCATAGTTGTCTGCACTTGCAGCGGATAAAACGAATGAGCTTCTGCTGTATATTTGACGTCCATCCCAAACAAAGGGTTTCCCCTTCCGTCCACATGATATAACAATTTTGTGTCTTGCTCTGGTAATAGAAATTCGTCAAATGTACTTTCCAAACCGAATGTACCGATCTCAGTGCGAATCGAAAGCTCTTTTTTGTCCGGATAACGTTTTCTCAAGAGTTCTGGATTCTCGCTTGTGAAACCTAATGTGTGGAGGGCAAGTCTTTTTTTGTCCTTCTCTTTCATATATACGCCGTAAACACCTGAATATTTCATATCATTGATGTCTTTCAGCTTTTTTTTCGTGATATCATCTTTTAAAATGAGTGGTTTCTTCGTTTCTGTCAGCTGGCTCTTCAATTCATCTTCTTCCATCTCAAGTATAGAAGCGGTTTGTTTTAAGTGAGGGAGGTCATATTGCAGGAAAGGAAATATGATGACCGCAGGCTCTTCTTTTGTGAGAAGTGCCTCGCCGTTTCGATCTAAAAATTCGCCGCGTCCGTCTGAAATGACTACTTCTTCTGTCCGCTGCCTGACACTTTCTTGGATCAAATTAATATCAAGCTTTGAAAAAGATTCTGTGAAAAACAACTGAATTTCCGCTAGTCTAAATAGGAGACCGAGCAATAAGATAAAAATAATGACACCTGTCCATTGGATTCTGCTTGTTTTCAGCATAAAAACACCTCGTCCCTATTGTGGACGAGGTGTTTATCGTATAAACGTAATTATGAAATTTTTACAATTTGGACGAACATTTCTCCGCCAGGTGTTTGAACCGTGACTTTGTCGTCTACTTGTTTGCCTAAAAGGCTTTTTGCAATTGGTGAATCGTTTGAAATTTTGCCTTCAAACGGATCAGCTTCTGCACTTCCTACAATCGTATAAGACTCTTCTTCACCGTCTGGTAATTCAACGAATGTCACCGTTTTACCGAGTGAAACAATATTTGAGTTACCTTCATCTTCAATAATTTTGGCATTACGAATCATATTATCAAGCGTTGTAATACGACCTTCTACAAACGCTTGCTCTTCTTTAGCAGAATCATATTCCGAGTTTTCAGAGAGGTCTCCAAAACTTCTAGCGATTTTAATACGCTCTACAACCTCTTTACGTTTAACCGTTTTCAAATATTCAAGCTCTTCTTCTAATTTGCGCTTTCCTTCTTCTGTCATTGGAAATACTTTCTCTTGTGCCATGAATCATTCACTCCTTCTATTAATCCTCATCATACAAGCTTTCTGCATGTGAGTGACGACTGAAATATACAAGAATGAGGACATATTCCGGCCCTCATTCCTTCTGTCCCATATTCGTAAAAGTCCATCTTACATGGCGTCCCTTTTAGATGCAACTATTATGCCTTTTTATTAGGCAGGAACAGCAGCGGTCTCATGATGATGTATTATCTTCATCGCACAAACTGTGGAAAGGCACAGGAATCTCCTGTACCTCGTTCGGCCATTTCGATCATATGTAGAAGAATAGCTTATCCATTCTCCATCTTCCAATACATAATATGGTCAGTGTACGATATGTCTATGCTATATTATTACAAAATTGCATTTTGATCAAGAATTGTTTGAAAATTTGTGATGATTTGTTTGTCATTTTTTTAATATACTTTTACAAAGCAGGAATAACTGAAACTTTCAGCATCCCATCGTGATTTTCCTGTCTCCATTTCGCAGCATTGTTTTCCTATCATATCAAATCTTTTATTCAGGGGGCTGCTTCTTACAATGCTCATCGATGATTTCAGACTAGCCATTACTAAAGTATTGACTACAAGAGCATGATGTTGAAAAGACCTTTACAACGTAAAGGTCTTTTTCTTCTCCACCATTTACTCTCCGCGATTTTGAAGAATCGTTTGAATTTTTGTCACCATGAGGTCAATGGCCACATGATTTTGACCGCCTTCTGGGATGATGATATCGGCGTATCGTTTTGACGGTTCGATGAATTGATTGTGCATCGGTCTGACGACAGATACATATTGTTCAATCACGGAATCAATCGATCTGCCTCTTTCTTTCGTATCACGTAAAATACGGCGAATGATCCGAAGATCTGCATCTGTATCCACATACAGTTTAATATCCATTAAGTTTCTTAGACGTTCATTTTCAAGGGCAAAGATTCCTTCAACGATGATGACATCCTTTGGTTCAACATGTACCGTCTCTTCTGAACGTGTGTTTAGTTTAAAATCATAAATTGGTTTTTCAATGGACTCGTACTTTAGCAGCGCTTCTACATGCTCAATCATCAGGTCATTGTCAAATGCAAGCGGATGATCATAATTGGTCAGCAGGCGCTCTTCAAATGGCATATGACTTTGATTTTTATAATATAAATCTTGCTGAAGCATGAGGATTGAATGTCCTTTAAATTTTTCGTAAATGGAATTGGTGACGCTCGTTTTACCTGAACCCGAGCCGCCAGCGATTCCAATCACCACTGGTTTTTTCCCCATGTGCCGGTTATTTCCCCTTTCTCATCATGTTGCTAGGGTATACTTTTTGATCAAGCTTAAATTTCACAATTTGCAGTGGATGACGAGCGGCATCGAGTTCGTTCCCTTTTTCGTCCCAAATCGTCTCAATCTTGCATGTGAAATTTTCGATTTCTGGACCGAAAAATTCAACTTCGTCGCCAGCTTTAAAGAAATTACGCTGCTGTAATGTGACAATTTGTTCTTGTTCATCATAATGAAGCACAAGTCCGACGAAATCAAAGGTCGTTTTCTTTCCGTGAATGCCAAACATTTGTTCATCCGTTCCTGGTACACCTTCAAAAAAGGCAGGAGCCGTGTCACGGTTGGCACATTTGTCTAATTCATCGAGCCATTCTTGTTGAATGACGAAATTGTCTGGATCCGCACAGTAAGCATCAATGACTTTACGATAGACACTGACAACTGTTGCTACATAATGAATGGACTTCATTCGTCCTTCAATCTTTAAGCTGTCAATTCCCATTTCGATCATTTGCGGTATGGATTCGATGAGTTTTAAATCTTTTGGACTCATCGCAAATGGTGCATCTTCTTCACCGAATAAAGGCGCTTCCTCAGAGCCTTCTAGTTTATAAAGGTCATAATCCCAGCGGCAAGATTGGCAGCAGCCTCCGCGGTTTGAATCTCTCGCTGTCATATGGTTACTGAGCACGCAGCGGCCAGAATAAGCAATACACATCGCCCCGTGAATGAACGTTTCGATTTCAATATCCACTTTTTCTTTCATTTCTTTAATCTCTAGAGCGCTTGTTTCACGTGCAAGGACCACACGCTCAAGCCCCTCTTCCTTCCAAAACTGCACCGCTTTCCAATTTGAAAGAGACTGCTGTGTGCTTAAGTGAACTTCAAGCTTTGGAGCTACTCGTTTGCATGTTTCGATGATGAGTGGATCAGCGACAATAATTCCCGCTACACCCGCTCCTTCAATCCCTTGAAGATATTCTTCCAGCCCGTCCATGTTTTCGTTGTGGGCGAAAATATTCGTTGTCACATAAATGCGAGCACCGTATTTGTTCGCAAATGCGACACCTTCTGCCATTTCTTCAATTGAAAAGTTATCTGCATTTGAACGAAGTCCAAATTCTTTCCCACCAATAAAAACAGCGTCTGCTCCATAATGCACAGCAATTTTTAGTTTTTCTAAGTTTCCTGCTGGCGCAAGCAGTTCTGGTTTTTTTGTAATGACACGTTTTCCATCGATCACTTCAGAAATTCCATCTTTTAAAAGTGCCATTTCCTCTGCCTCCTTTTATCTTAATAAACCGTTTCTTTAAAGAAAAATCCTGTATCGATTGAGCGGTTGACAGGCTGGATCTCTTCAATACGCTCCACCCATTCATCTTTCTGATCTTCATAGGCTTCCTTATCAGTCACTAGTAAATCAATGGCTTTTCGATAGAGGGATGTCACCTCTGTCATATAAGAAAGTGACTTTAAAATTCCGTCAATTTTAAATGAGTCAATGCCTGCGTCGACAAATTCTTCTAATTCATCAATCATACATACATCATTTGGACTCATAATGTGTGTGCCATTTTCATCCTCAAAAATAGGATATTTGTTTTGACGTTCCTGGTCGTGAAGGAATAGACCTTCTTCCATATTTCTTCCTTCCACGTCCATTTGTTTGCCTTGATATTCAAAATAGTTGCCAACAAGTGTCCGTTTCGATTGAAACATACAGGTCATGCCGTGGACTTGAATTTCAATCTCCACTTCAGCGTTTTCTTTGATATCAATCACGCTATCCATATTGAGTTCTTTGGCAAGAACAGCACGTGTTGCGCCTTTTCTGCCCCAGTAGTTACAAGTGTAATAGTTTGTCCCAGTTGTTTCTGTACTCCAGTGCAGATTCAAGTTGACACCTGTTTCTTTTGCGGCCATGATCACTGCCGGATCTCCAAAAACGACACCATCCACGTTTAACCCATCGAGAAAGGTTAAATAATCTCCAAGCAGTGCCACACGGTCATTATGAAAAATCGCATTCATGGCGACATATACTTTTTTGTGATGTGCATGTGCGAGTTGAACCGTTTGTTTCACATCTTCTCTTGAAAACTCACCTGCAAGACGGATTCCATATGTTTGTTCACCTATTAAAAATGCGTCAGCACCCGCTTCAATGAGCGGCAGTACATCCGACACCTTGCTTGGCGTCACAAGCAATTCTGGTTTTTTCATGATTGGTCACCTCTTTTTGTACTAATGGCGATCCCATCTCCAACTGGAATGATACACGTTTGGTAGTCAGGATTTGACATCAGCCATTGATTGTATCGATCAATTTTGCCTATTAATTGTTTTTTTCGTTTATCTTCAATTTCTTCTTCATAATTTGTCGCAACTAAGCCTTTAAATAATACGTTGTCTGTAATAATCATTCCGTCATCGGACAGCATCGGTTCAAACAGCTCAAAAAAGCGTTGATACTGACCTTTTGCCGCATCAATGAAGATCACATCATAGGGCGCCATCGTCTGAACCGTTTTAGCTGATTCGATCGCATCGCCAAAAAACACGTGAATTCTATCTTTGAAATGTAATTCTTCAATATTCCGTGTCGCTTCCTCATAACGTTTTGCATTTCGCTCAATCGTATAGATTTCAGCATCTGGCAGAGCTTCTGCCATTCGAATCGCTGAATAGCCAATCGCTGTCCCAACCTCAAGAATCTTCTTCGGTTTTTTCAAAGAAAGCAGCTGCAATAACAGTTCAATGCTCACCTTTTCCATGATTGGCACATGATGCTCTTTCGCATACTCCTCTAATTGAGCGATGGCATCAGGACTCGGCTCAATTAAATCTTCAATATAATCATTTATTTGATCATCTTCGATTGTCATTATATGTCTAGCTCCTTCATGACCTGAAAAAGAAGAGTCCTGCCTATTGCAGCTCTCTTTCTCGTCAATCTTTCGTTCATCTAAGTAAAAACAACCCGATATATTTTACCACAAAGATGTGGTAATTGCGAACCTATAAAATGGATATAACAACGAAAAAAACTGCAGGCAATTTCACCATTGTCTACAGTCTTTTTCCTTTCACATGAGCGCTAGTTGCTGCCTGTGATGTATTTCGCTTTCGCTTTGTTGTGCTCATTTAACGTTTTCGTAAAGACGACTTCGCCATTTTTCTTTGCTAGGAAGTAAACAAAATCTGTTTTCTCTGGATGGAGTGCTGCTTTCCAAGAAGATTCTCCAGCATTGGCAATAGGTCCAGGCGGCAGCCCTTTGTTTGTATACGTATTATATGGTGATTTCACTTTTAAATCTTTGTAATAAACACGGGACTTATGCTCGCCAAGCGCATAAAGAACGGTTGGATCTGTTTGAAGCGGCATGTCCTTTTTCAACCGGTTATAAAACACACTTGAGATTTTTGCCCGGTCTGTTTTTTCGGTTGCTTCCATTTCTATTAGGGATGCCATCGTTAGGACATCATGGATGGACATCTTTCTCTTTTTCATGTCCTTTTCATACGTTTTCACATATTGATCTGTTTGTTTAATCATCGTGTCAATGATGGTTTCAAGTGATTCATCCTCACGATAAAACGGATACGTCGCCGGGAATAAATATCCCTCTAACGGATGCTTGACTTGTTTCCCGTTCACTTGTGATGTCACCGTTTTCGGGTATTTTTTCATCAATTTTTTAATAAAGGCTGGATCATCCAGCTTCGCTTCAACTTCTTTCGCTGAAAAATTCGTCTGGTTTGCAATAATGGCTGCAATATCAGACAACTGTTTCCCTTCAGGTATCACAAGCTGAAATGCGTAGTCTGTCCCGCCAGATGTCAGCTTTTGAATCAGCTGATCCGCATCCATTGTTTGTTTGAGATGAAAATAGCCCGCTTTAAAGCCTGACGCTTTTTTGTACTTTGCATAGTAAGTGAAAATCGTGTCATTTGAAATCAGTTCATTTTCTTTTAAAATGCTCGCAATTCCACTGACAGATGTCCCATTTGGAATATGAATATTAATGGTTTGTTTGCTTTTTTGATCGACCGGCCCGAGTGCTGATTTTACATATAAAAAACCTGATAATGCTGCAATGATGATCACAGCAAGTACAGATAACAGGACGATCCCCATTTTTCGTTTAAAAAATGGTCGTTTCTTTTGTTCTGAAAACATGCATGGCCCTCCTCACATCTAGCTTTTATAGTACATGATTCGACGGAGTTCGGCAATTACTTGCTCATGCATGTCATGACAGAACTTGCCATAGTGTGGCTAAACCGACACCGCCTCCACTGCCAATTGCAGCCATGACATAGCTTCCATTCGGTAAGGCGCGGGCTTCGTAAAACAGTCTCACCATCATAGCAGCTCCCGAGGCGCTATATGGATGCCCAAGACAAAGCGCACCGCCTCTTTTATTGATACGGTCATAAGGAATACCTAGTGTCCGGGCAATGAGCACTACTTTGAGCGCAAACGCTTCATTGATTTCAAAAAGTGCAACATCTTCTATCTTCACTTGTTCTTTATGTAAAAGTTTCTTGATTGCATCAATGGGTGAAGCAGCAGGATAATGCGGGTCCATAGCGGTCACGGCACTCCCGATATACCGCAACATAGGGCTGAAGCCTTTTGCCTCCGCTTCCGCTCTTTCCATCACAACGACGGCAGCTGCACCATCTGCTTCTTTACAGCTATTGGTCACAGTCACAGTACCTTTGCCTGGTAAAAAGACAGGTTTTGCCCGCTTTATCAAGCTTGCAATCGGTCTTATTTTAGCTGCCGCTTCATCTGTGCTCATCCCGCTAATCGGAACAATTTCTTCTGAATACGTTCCTTGCTTGAATGCGGTTATACTTCGTTCCCAGCTTAAAAGTGCATAGTCATCTTGCTCTTGTCTCGCAACTGAAAATCTCGACGCCGTCAGCTCTGCCGCTTCCCCCATATGAGGGTCCCCTATCCACTCTGGAGAAAAGCGGGCCCTTTCTTTCATTGGTGACCGAGAAATGCTTTCCGTTCCACCAGCGATATACATTGATCCCTCCCCCGACTGAATCATGATGCACGCCGTTCTAATGGCTTCAAGACCGGAAGCACACTGCCTATCAATGGTCATACCCGGAATATGTAATGAAAGCCCTGCTTCTAACGAAGACAGACGGGCAATGTTGCCACCACCCCCGACGACATTGCCTAAAATGATGTCATCTGGCTTGGTCACTTTTGAAAAATGCTGGATCAAGGGCGCAGCTAGATGCTCTGGCCGGTAATCCTTCAACATTCCATTTTTCTCACCGAAGGGCGTCCGCTTCGCTTGTACGATCACGGCTTGCATGATCATTGTTCCTCCGCCCACTTTTTCATACTGGCACGAGCGATTTTCCCTCCTGATGTTTCGATCATTTTGTCCGTGACGAGCCATTTTTTTGGTACTTTGTATGCCGCTAATGTTTCTTTTACAGCTTGCCGAATGGTTTTTGTTTGCTGTACATTCTCAATAATGGCAACAGGGATTTCGCCCCAATATGGATCAGGAAGTCCAATCACGATTGACCGATTCACCTCTGGCTGTTCATTCAGCACACGCTCAATTTCCTCTGGAAAAATATTCAGTCCCCCATAGACAATCATGCCATTCTCGCGGCCGCTCATATACAAGTAACCATCTTCGTCAAGCCACCCCATATCATAAACGGTCAACCACTCTGCGGGCGGCTTTTTATCTTGTAAATAGCCTGAAAAAGACATTGGGCTTTTCACATAAATTCTCCCTATTTCATTTGGCTTGCAAACGGTTTGATCTGCCCTCCTGACTTCAACCTGAATAGAAGGAAAAGGCTTTCCGACAGAAGTAGGCTTTTGCAAAAAATCATCTGAAGATAAATAGGAGACAAAACTCAATTCTGATGTTCCATAAAAATCAAAAAATGTGATGTGAGGATAGCGGTTGACGAGCTGTTTTTTTGAAGAGTTTCCCCAATCTGCACCAGAAGACAGGACAAGAAGCGAATTTTTTCCGAAAGCATCCATTTGCAGTAACGCTTCTGTCATGGTCGGAACCGTATAAATAGCCGTGATGTCTCCTCCTTCTAAGATGTTCTTTGCTTTATCTGGCACAAATTTTTCTAACAATGTCACGGTGCCCCCGAAATAAAGTGTGCTGATCGCACCGTATAAAAAATGAGAAGATAAAAGTGTGCCCAAAATCAGTACATGATCTTTATGTGTGATCCCAAAGATGGAAGCTGTCATGCGAAAGCTCTCAATCCATGACTGCTGGCGTCTTATAAAGGCTTTGGGCGATCCCGTTGATCCTGAAGTAAATCCCATATAAAAAGCAGGATCTTCCTCCGTATTACTTTTGTTTGATTGAACGTTTATGCTGAGACTGATTCTTTCTTTCCATTCAGATAAAGAGAACACTGGCATGTCCAGCTTGTACTTTTCAATCCTTTTGATAAATCGATCTTCCACAATGACAAAGTCCGCGTCGCTTAATAAGAGCCTTTCCGCGTATTCCTTGTCACTCCACCGTGGATCAAGAGGCACCGCTGTCCACCCTGCAGAAGCTGCGCCAGCAAACAGTTGGAGAAACGGAACACCATTTGATAATAAAAAAGCGACTCTTTTTTGCTGATGAGGCGTTTCTTTTAACCATTGTGCAGATGACTGCACACGCTCATGCCATTCTTCATAAGTGATCTTCTCTTTTTCATCTATAATCGCCATCTGATCTGGCTTCACTTTTGCATGAGCCGCATAGCTTTCCGTTATTCTCATCAAACTGCTCGCCTCCCTCTATGTAAGTCCCTTTTTCGATAAGACATCGCTTGAATGATTTTCACCGTGAAGACAGCACATATCCCTGCTTTGATCAGATCACCCGGTAAATAAATGACGCTGAACAGAGCTGCTTGCGTGATCTTTATATGCATCATCATGGCTTGAAAGGGAATTCCGCCTATATATAATATCCCGATACTGCATACCGCATAGATCAAAAATAGTCGTAAGGCCGTCACTTTCTTCAGCCGGTTCAGCCACAGGCTGATCATAAAGGCAGCCACTGGATAAGCAAGTAAAAAACCACCGCTTGGCCCAAAAAAGACCCCTATTCCGCCTCTCCCTCCAGATAAAAGAGGTGCGCCTGCTGCCACTATTAGAAGAAACAGAAGTAAACTAATCAGCGCTTGCTTTGGTTTTAACAGCCCTCCAGCAAGCAAAAGACCTGCGGTTTGTAAGGTGATTGGTACAGGTGTAAACGCAAGAAAAATAGGCGGAATCAATCCTAACATCCCAATAACTGCTGTCATTAATGCCATTTGCATCATATCGTGAATTTTCAATTTTCATACCCCTCACTCGATGTTTTTGATAAAAATAGCGTAAAAGGTCGAGTGATATATGTCAACTAAATTTAAATAATAGTTTACATATAGAATGTAAAAAAAGACCTGTGAAGAAAGATCACAGAGATCATGTTCACAGGCCTTTTATTCGTTCTATTCTTCTTCGTCTTCTTGATCTAAGAACGTATTTAACGTTTCTTCAATCATGTCCCACTCTTCATCCGTTTCAATTGGCTCTAATTCGCCATCTTCACCGTCTTCGTTTGGTGTGAAGCTTGATGCATGAATTTCAATTTCTTCGTTATCTTGTTCAGAAATTGGGTAGTAAAGAACATATGATTTGTTAAAATGGTCGCTTTCAAAAGTAAATAGTACTTCGCAAAGCTGCTCATTTCCATTATCATCAACGATTGTAATTTGCTTTTCTCCGTGTTCCATTTGATTCACCTCATTTTAATTTAAGCTGTCTAAGTACCCTTGAAGGATCATAACAGCCGCCATTTTATCAATGACTTTTTTACGCTTTTGTCTGCTCACATCTGCAGAGATGAGCATTTTTTCTGCTGCCATCGTTGACAGACGCTCGTCCCAAAGCACAACAGGAACATTGTACGTGTTTTCTAACACTTTCGCAAATGATTGGCTGGCCTCGCCTCTTGGACCGACCGTACCGTTCATATTTTTTGGAAAACCAAGTACAATTTTATCCGTTCCATATTGCGAGACGATCTCAGACAGGCGGCTGAGACCAAAGTCTCCGCCTGCTTCATCAATTTTAATGGTTTCAATCCCTTGAGCTGTCCATCCCATTTCATCACTGATTGCCACACCAAGGGTTTTCGTGCCTAAATCTAAGCCTAAAATTCTCATGTTTTACGCCTCTTTATGTGTCTCTAAGTACGATTTAACCAATTCCTCAATTAATTCGTCTCGTTCTAGTTTACGAATTAGGTTGCGTGCATCCTGATGTCTTGGAATATAAGCAGGGTCGCCTGACAGCAAGTATCCGACAATTTGATTGATCGGGTTGTATCCTTTTTCTTGGAGTGCGTCATAAACTGTTATGAGCACTTCATTCACATTGGTTTCAGCTGAATCATCAGAGAAGTTAAACTTCATTGTCTTATCAAATGAACTCACTGCTTCTTGCACCTCTCTTCCAACATTCTACTAGCAAGCTTTTTTCTAACCGCTCATCTAATACCATTATTCTACACTACATTGACTGATTATAAAACGGATTTGACAGATTCTTCGACAGTTGCCAGTGCTTCTTCAAGCTTTTCTGGCTGTTTCCCGCCTGCTTGTGCCATATCTGGGCGTCCGCCTCCGCCTCCGCCGCAAATTTCAGCTGCCTGCTTCACAAGTTTTCCTGCATGAAGACCTTTTTCAATGACGTCTTTCGTCACACCGGCTGAAATGTTGACTTTTCCATTTTGAACGGCACCAAGTACGATGACAGCTGAACCTAATTTCGCTTTTAAGTCATCAACCATCGTTCTTAAATGGTTCATGTCTTTGGCGTTTACTTTTTCAGTTAACACGTTCACTCCGCCAACTTCGATGACTTTTTCTAAAATAGAGCCAGCTTCTGCTTGACTTAATTTCGCAAGAAGTGATTCGTTTTCTCTTTGAACTTCTTTTAAATCAGCCTGCAAGGAAGCGATGCGTTTTGGTACATCTTTTGTATTTGATTTCAGTTCATTAGCTGCCTTTTCTAAAATCGCAAGCTGATCATTTAATTCTTCATAAGCACCTTTACCTGTTACAGCCTCAATACGGCGTGTTCCAGCACCAATACCCGATTCAGATGCAATTTTAAACAATCCGATCTCCGCAGTGTTTTGAACGTGACAGCCTCCGCATAACTCGATGCTGTAATCACCCACTTGCACCACACGGACAATATCGCCATACTTCTCGCCAAACAGCGCCATTGCGCCCATTTCTTTTGCTTCAGCAATTGGTTTCAGGTCAATGGCAACCGAAATGCCTTCCCAAATCTTTTCGTTGACGATTTTTTCAATTTGTGACAATTCTTCTTTTGTTACTTGTCCAAAGTGAGAAAAGTCAAAGCGAAGTCTGTTTTCATTCACAAGTGAACCCGCTTGGTTAACGTGGCTACCCAATACATCTTTTAGCGCTTGGTGCAAAAGATGTGTCGCTGTGTGATTTTTCACAATGCCTTTTCGAAGCGCTGATTCGACTTCTGCAGTGACTTCAATGCCTTTTTGAACCGTACCACTTACGACGACTCCTTCGTGGACATGCTGGCCGTTTGGCGCCTTTTTCACATCTTTGATATCAATGATCGCTTCGGCACTTTTTAACGTTCCTTTATCCGCCACTTGTCCGCCGCTTTCCGCATAGAAAGGTGTTTCATCTAATAAAATTTGCACCGTTTCCCCTTCGTGAACTTCTGTGACAATTTCACCGTTTTGAAGCAATTCGATAATACGAGCATCTGCAGTTAAATTTTCGTAGCCAACAAACGTACTTTCTGCTTTTATATCGCCTAAAGCCCCGCCTTGAACCTGCATACTGCCCACATCTTGTCTGGCATTTCTTGCACGTTCACGCTGCTTCTCCATTTCTAGCTGGAAGCCTTCACGATCGACTGTCATGTTCTCATCTTCAGCATATTCTTCTGTGAGTTCGACCGGGAATCCATATGTGTCATAAAGCTTAAACACATCTTTACCGGAAATTTGTGAGCTGCCATTGTCTCGTTCTTTTTTGATCACTTCTGATAAAATGGCTAACCCTTCATTCAGTGTCTCATGGAAACGCTCTTCTTCATTTTTGATCACTTTTGCAATAAATTCTTCTTTTGCTTGAACATCTGGATAGAAATCCTTCATGATCTCCGCAACAACTGGAACTAGGTCATACATAAATGGACGGTGGATATGGATCGTTTTTGCATAACGCACAGCACGGCGCAGCAAACGTCTTAACACATAACCTCGGCCTTCATTAGAAGGAAGTGCTCCGTCACTGACGGCAAAGGCAACAGTACGAATATGGTCAGCAATGACTTTAAATGCTGTGTCTTTTTCTTTTGACTCCCCATAGCTTTCTCCAGAAATCGTTTCTACTGCACGAATAATCGGCATGAACAGGTCTGTATCAAAGTTCGTCGGTACGTTTTGAATAACAGAGACCATACGCTCAAGACCCATTCCTGTATCAATGTTTTTCTTCGGAAGCGGTGTGTATGTACCATCTGGATTATGGTTAAATTCAGAAAAAACAAGATTCCATACTTCTAGATAACGTTCATTTTCTCCGCCTGGATATAATTCAGGGTCGTTCATGTCGTTGCCATATGCTTCGCCGCGATCATAGAAAATTTCTGTATTCGGACCACTTGGCCCCTCGCCAATATCCCAGAAGTTGCCCTCAAGACGAATAATTCGTTCCTCAGGGACACCCATTTTATCTCTCCAAAGAACATACGCTTCTTCATCCTCTGGATGTACCGTGACAGATAACAGATTCGGATCAAAGCCAATCCACTCGTCACTTGTGAGGAATTCCCAAGCCCATTCGATTGCCTCTTCTTTGAAATAGTCTCCAATAGAGAAGTTGCCCAGCATTTCAAAAAACGTATGATGGCGTGCTGTTTTCCCTACATTTTCAATGTCATTTGTACGAATTGATTTTTGTGCGTTGCAAATACGTGGATTCTCAGGCACGACGCGGCCATCGAAGTATTTCTTTAATGTTGCCACCCCGCTGTTAATCCATAAAAGTGTTGGATCGTCATGCGGTACGAGGGACGCACTCGGTTCGACAGCATGTCCTTTTTCTTTAAAAAAATCTAAAAACATTTGACGTACTTGAGCTGAAGTTAAAGTTTTCATCATAAATCCTCCCTTTTTATTCTCAATCTTCACACAAACGAAAAAACATCCCGCCCTATGCAAGCAAAAAACTACTTACACAGGGACGAGATGCTCTCGCGGTACCACCCTGATTATAGACGACATATGCGTCTATCACCTTCACATCCGATAACGCCGGAAGAGAGCGGCAGTGTTTATCTGCACTCGGGACTAGCTTCCGTTAAAGGTCTGATAAGGCTTTTCTCAGCAAACAAAGCCTCTCTCTGCAACAGCTTTTTAACGTACTCGGGTCCGTCATTGAATTCAATATGTATGAATCGAAATTATTATAGACAACTCGGCTCGTCTTGTCAATGAACGCTTCGTCTCATGTGAATATATTGCACAATAATGACCCTCATAATGGCTGCGGACGGTACGGCTAAAATCATTCCAATCAAGCCAAACAGCTCACCTCCAGCGAGTAACACCAGCATGATCACGACAGGATGCATATGCAGGCTTCTCCCGACAATGATCGGACTCAGTACATTGCTTTCTAAAAATTGAAGCACGGCTACTGTAATTAGCACAATGATCACTGACTTCACTGAGATGGTAAAAGCGATAAAGACAGCTGGGATCGCTCCAATAATCGGGCCAAAATACGGAATGACATTCGTTGCGCCGATTAACATACCTAGTACAAGCGGATATGGAATATGAAACAGCCAAAGAACAATGGCAGCAGCTCCCCCAATTAAAGAACAGACAAGCAATTGCCCTCTAATATAATCCCCAAGTGAGTCATCCACTGCTTTCACAAAGGCATGTCCCCTTTTTCGAAAGCTTGGCGGGGTTAAATACCATGCTGCCCGCTTCATCGTGTTCATATCTTTCACCATATAAAAGACAAGAAAAGGAATAAGTGCAGCAACTAAGGCGTAATCAAGCAATACTTTACAGCTTAGAATCATCCGCTCTGCCCCATTTGCGGCATACGTCTCAGATTGGACAATAAAACGATCCAGCCGTTCATGCAGTCCATCAGGCCAGTGGCTTGTATGACGATGAACATGTGATAAAGCACCATTATACGTTTCGGCAAGCATGGGAATTTGCTCCGACAATTCATTTAACTGAGCGATTAAAACCGGTGCCCCTTTATACACAGCCAAACCAATGCCGCCAAAAAACAGCACATAAATCAATAAGAGACTGACCGTCCTTGGCAAACCTCGCTTATGTAGTCTTTCAACAATGGGATAAAGAAGATAAGAAATAAAAATAGCGATAAGAAGCGGGATCAAAACCGCTTTGAGCAATAAAAAAATAGGCATCCATAACTCGTCGAGCTGAACCAAAATGAGTAAAGACGCAAGGACAAGCAGTACACCTGCAGCATATATTAGAAACTCGATCGGACGTTTCTTCACCTTTTTCACCTCTCTTCTTATTGTTTAACCAACTTCTGCAATTATCCATGTAAATAAAATTTGTCCTAACTTTGTTAAAAATGAATACACATGAAACATACAGCTCCATCCAAAGTCACTGTTTGCTGTAAAATCCCGTCAGAAAATATTCTAATATTTACTTCTTTTTAAACCATTTATGCTAGAATCCGCTTTAGTTCAATGATGACAAGAGGAGGTTCTTCATGATCACATTCGAAGAAGTCAACAAGCATTACGGCCAGTTCCATGTACTTAAGGACATTAACCTACATATTCAAAAAGGTGAGGTTGTTGTGATCATCGGTCCTTCAGGATCTGGAAAAAGCACGATGCTCAGGTGTATCAATCGTCTTGAAAGCATTGATGAAGGAAAAGTCCTTGTCAATCAAGTGTCTGTTCAGCATCCGAAAACCAACATCAATCTCATCAGGCAAAATATCGGGATGGTGTTTCAGCACTTTCATCTTTATCCGCATAAGACGGTGCTTGAAAACATTATGCTTGCGCCTATGAAGGTTAAAAAAGTGAGCAAAGAAGAAGCAAAGGAAACAGCTGAATTTTATTTAAATAAAGTTGGCATTCCTGAAAAAGCAGACACCTACCCTTCTAGACTCTCAGGAGGACAGCAGCAGCGTGTGGCAATCGCAAGGGGACTTGCAATGAAACCTGAGGTCATGCTTTTCGATGAACCAACATCAGCTCTTGATCCAGAGATGATCGGTGAAGTGCTAGATGTGATGAAACAGCTGGCTAGGGAAGGGATGACAATGGTCGTTGTCACGCACGAGATGGGATTTGCCCGTGAAGTCGCAGACCGCATTGTGTTTATTGATGAAGGAAGAATCCTTGAAGAATCAACACCAGCTGCCTTTTATGAAAAACCGCGCGAGAAACGCGCTCAGCTCTTTTTAAGCCGTATTTTAAATCACTAGGAGGTATAAATTTGATGAAAAAAATGAAACGCTTTGGCCTATTACTGTTGATGACTTGCTGTATGATCGCTCTCGCTGCCTGCGGCTCTGCCGAGAAAGGCTCAACCGATGCAAAACAAGGTAGCTCATTAGAAGCCATTAAGAAAGACAAAAAAATCGTTTTCGGTGTGAAAAACGATACTCGTTTATTTGGTCTAAAAAATCCTAGTAGCGGGGATATTGAAGGGTTTGATATTGATATCGCAAAAGCGATCACTAAAGAAATGCTCGGTGATGAAGGAAAAGCAGAATTCAAAGAAGTGACATCTAAAACAAGGATTCCTTTACTGCAAAAAGGAGATATTCATGCCATTGTTGCCACAATGACGATCACAGAAGAGCGTAAAAAAGAGGTCAATTTCTCAGACGTATACTTTGAAGCAGGACAATCACTGCTTGTGAAAAAAGGCAGCGACATTCAATCGATTGATGATCTTAAAAAAGGTACGAAGGTGCTTGCAGTGAAAGGGTCCACTTCTTCTCAAAACATTCGCGAAAAGGCACCAGAAGCATCCGTTTTAGAATTTGAAAATTACCAAGAAGCCTTTACAGCCTTAAAATCAAATCAAGGGCAAGTTCTGACAACTGATAATGCAATTTTATTTGGCATGGCAGACGAAGATTCAAATTATGAAGTCGTTGGCGGAACATTTACCGATGAGCCTTATGGTATCGCTGTGAAAAAAGGCGATGAAGAATTGACAGAAGCCATTAATAAAGCGTTAAAGGCATTAAAAGACAATGGAGAGTATGACAAGATTCATAAAAAATGGATCAAAGAATAATCAATTGACTCGATCAATCTCAACACCCTCAGGAGAGCCGCTTGCCGGCTCCTCTGTTGATTAGGAAGGAAGTGAACTGATTGCTGCGGTTTTCCATTTTAACTGAGAACTTCCATCTTTATTTAGAAGGGTTTAAATATACGATTGGTGCAAGTGTCATTGCGTTGATTGGAAGCTTTTTCATCGGTACACTCATTGCCATTATGAGAATTGCGCCACTAAGGCCGCTCAACTGGTTAGGGACGGCTTACGTGGAATTTATTCGGAATATTCCGTTATTATTGATCACCTTTGTGTTCTTTTTTGGTTTACCGGTACTTGGCATTGTGGCAGATGGCTTTACAGCAGGAACCATTGCCCTCTCCATTTATACGTCTGCTTTTATCGCTGAAGCCATTCGTGCAGGTATACAAGCTGTACCGCTTGGACAAATGGAAGCAGCTAGAGCTTCTGGTCTGACATATGGCGGAACGATGCGATATATTATTCTGCCGCAGGCAATCAAAATTGTCATTCCACCACTTGGAAATCAATTTATCAACCTTGTGAAAAACTCGTCTATTTTAGGTGTCATTGCAGGGTTTGATCTGATGTACCAAGGAGACCTTATCGCTTCGAGAACGTTTGTGACATTTGATGTATACATTTTTGTTGCTATGTTCTATCTTCTATTGACCATTCCGCTTAGTCTAGGCGTTGGTTATTTAGAAAAAAGATTAGCCCGAAGCCACTAGAAAGGAGGAAACACAATGGATTTTATAGGTGCCTACCAGCCCGATCATCTCGCCTTTTTACTTGAAGGATTTGCTGTCACCTTAAAAGTGGCTTTTATCTCCATCATTTTAAGCTTTATCATCGGATTAGTCGTTGGCACATTGAGGTTCGCACAAATCCCTATTTTATCAAAGGTGCTTGCGGTCATTGTTGAAACCGTTCGGAACCTACCGCTTTTGCTGATCATCTTTTTTACGTATTTCGCCCTGCCTGAAATTGGCATTAAGCTGAGCATCACCGCCTCTGCCATTGCGGCTTTAACCGTGTTTGAATCCGCCATGCTGTCAGAAATCATTCGCAGCGGATTAAAATCAATTGATAAAGGACAAATCGAGGCGGCCAGATCCTCTGGTTTAACCTATATTCAAACATTAAAAATGATTATCATGCCACAGGCGTTACGCCGAATGGTACCGCCGATTGTCAGTCAATTTATTTCTCTTTTAAAAGATACATCGCTCGCCGTTGTAATTGCCCTTCCAGAACTATTGCATCACGCGCAGATTTTAAATGGTCAAAGCCAATCTTATTTACTTCCTATTTTCCTCTTGGCGGCCATGATGTACTTTGTTGTCAACTTCAGCTTGTCTATACTTGCACGGAGATTAGAGTACAGGCAGGCATAAAAAAAGGACATCCGCTCATGGTGGATGTCCCTTTTTGTTTAAAGCATTCGCATAACTCGTTTTCTCATCTTTTTCATATCCCGCTTAGATGGCATATCATATCGACTTGCAAAGTGATATGCGAGTGCACCTGCACCAAGCGTTAATAGTGAAGAAGTCATTTTGCCCATTCGAAATTCCCCCTTAACACTTATAGTTGAATTGAACGTTCATCGTCACTAAACAGGTCGTCTAAACTGCTTAGTGTACCGTCTTCCTCCACTTGGTGAGTAGATATTTTGCCTTTTGACAGTGTCAATTCAATAAAACAGCCCCAGCAATAATATTGATTGACCCCAATTTTTCCGATGTCTTTACATTTGCAATTTGGGCAAATGAGCATATTCAGCACCTCTTTACGTTCGGTTTAGAACAAGTGCTTCCTTTTGAACATCCATCAAGGTTCCGGCAGCATGCAGCTGCTTTCGAATCCCTGATAGCTCTGTAAAGAAGCCGTCCGAGAGTTCATATGCTACGATTGTGCCCGAATTCATGCAAAAGTATACATCTTCCAAAACACCTAATGTTTCACCATCTGGCGTACGGATCATTTTCTTTTTTAATTTCGAAAAGAAAAAGGATGGGGCGGTGGTATCTATCTCGATGCCCTTCTGGCAGCTCACATATAGACCTTTGTCTGTCAGTTTGTCGCCAGCTGAGAATGGAATGAAAGCACAGTCTTTCTTTTTCCCATCTAAAACATATCCCCCGCAGCTGCCGCCGGCTAAAAAGCAAATATCTTTGATCGCCCCAAGTGAATAAGACAGCTCGTCTGTATAGATCGTCAGTCCTTCAAGCTCTCGACATGTTCTCAAAATGTGATCAACCACCTTTTCGGAACAGTCTTATCGTGTGCGTTTCCTCTATGACTCATACGAAGAAATGGCTTCCATGAAGGAAGCCATCAGCGTGTAGACAAACCCTCGCATTCTTTGTCAGTCCTGCGTGCTGGTGCTCACGAATGTCAAATTCGCTCCGCGCCAGTACTCGTCCTTCCTAGACTGCAAAGGTTTTCTTTCACGCTGAAAAAAAACAAAGGGCTAAAATCAAGTTCATTTTAGCCCTTTGTTTAACAATATGATGGCTTCCATGGAAGCCATTTACTCTTGCATAAAATCAAACGGGGTGATTCCCTCCATACCAATATTGGCATCGTGTACGCTGAAAGGAAGTTCTTTTTGGAGGGCTGCTAGCTCAGCGTCCATGATTTCTTCCGTTTCAGTAAGACGCATGGTTAAAGACGTTTGTCTGAGGGAGTCTTCATTATTTTTTACGCCCCACTCTAATGCTGATTCCTCACCGCACAAAATTAAAAACTTTTTACTTCGTGTAATGGCCGTGTAAAGCAAATTTCTTCGAAGCATTCGATAATAACTTCTCACGACTGGCAGCACCACGATTGGGAATTCACTGCCCTGGGATTTATGAATCGAGCAACAATAAGCGTGTGTAAATTGATGAAAATCTTTTTTCGTAAACGTGATTTCATTTCCATCAAAGGAGATGACCGCCATATCTTCTTTTTCTGTGTTTTCTTTCGCATAAAAGATCGAGACAATTTCGCCAATATCTCCATTAAAAATGTTATTCTCGGGCTGATTGACAAGCTGAAGTACCTTATCACCTGTCCGGTAGACGACATCACCAAAAGGAATTTCTCTTCCTTTTGGCTTTTTAGGATTCAAAATTTGCTGAAGCATTTTATTCAGTTCATTAATGCCTGCTTTTCCTTTATACATCGGGGCGAGCACTTGAATGTCCTTTGCTGAATACCCCTTTTGAGCAGCATTGCTGACCACTTTCTCGATGACTTCTTTCATTTGGTCACTAGAGCATTGAATAAAGGATCGATCCTTCGAGCGTGCAGTAATATCCTTTGGCAAAACACCATTTTTCATATCATGCGCAAGCTCAACAATTGTTGAACCGTCTGCCTGCCGGTAAATATCAGTTAATGTAACTGCCGGTATAGCTTGTGACGCAAGCAGGTCTCTTAACACTTGACCAGGCCCGACAGATGGAAGTTGATGTTCGTCTCCAACCATAATGACTTGAATATGATCTGGGATCGCCTTAAACAAATGGTTCGCCAGCCAAATATCCAGCATACTCGATTCATCAATGATAACAAGCTTTCCTTCAATCGGCTGGTCTTCATCATGTGAGAAGCCTTCTGATCCATTCCAGCCTAGCAACCGGTGAATGGTCACAGCAGGAAGTCCAGTGGATTCTGTCATTCGTTTCGCAGCACGTCCAGTTGGTGCGGCAAGCACGAACGGAAATGCTTCATCTTTTTTATAATCACCCGGGTCAAGAGATACGCCGTGAAGATCGCTGTAAAGCTCGACAATCCCTTTAATGACCGTCGTTTTCCCTGTACCCGGTCCGCCTGTTAAAAGCAGCATTGGAGACATGAGTGCCTTTTGAATGGCTTCTTTTTGGGTTGGTGCATACTGGACACCAAGCCGTTCCTCCAGTTCACCGAGTGCAAGCAGAAATTCTGATTCAGGAAATTGATCTGCATATTCCGTTTGAGCGACAATTTTTTGAATGCGTTTTGCCACACTTTGCTCCGCATAAAAGAGCGACGGATGATAACAGCGCTCATCTTCAATGATCATGTCTTTCCCTTCACCAAGTGCAATAATCTGATTGGCAACGTCCATTTCAGTCACTTTGTAGTCATTGCCGGTTTGATTCAGTAGTTTACGGGTTTCGACGATCAGATCTTTCGTTTGTATGTACGTATGACCGTCTTGCAGGCTTGCTGTCTCAACAGTATACAAAAGGGCTGCACGAATGCGTTCTGGATCATTTCCAGATATCCCTGTTCTAGCGCCGAGTTCATCTGCTTTAATAAATCCAATCCCCTCGACGTCTTTGACGAGCTGATAAGGGTTTTCTTCAATTTTCTGCAACGTTTCACTCTCGTACGCTTGGTAAATCTTCATACTAAGCTGAGGACCAAAGCCATATTGATTCAGGCTGATCATGATTTGCTCAAGCCCTTGATGCTCTTGAAGTGCGGCAGCCAGCTTATCAGCCTTCTTTTTTGACAGGCGAGGGACGTCATACAACACAGACGGATCACGCATAATTTGATGAAGCGTCTGATTGCCAAGCTTGCCGACGATTTCTTCCGCCGTCTTTTTCCCAATCCCTTCAAACAAGTCACTAGAGAGATAATGAATGATGCCTTGCTTTGTTGTAGGGACTTCCTTTTGAAAATGAGTGGCTTGAAACTGCTCGCCAAACTTTGGATGACTTGTGACCTTGCCATAGAAGGTGTAGGTTTCCTCCTCATGAAGCGCTGGGAAGTAGCCTGTGACAGATGCTGTTTTTTCCTCTAAATTCTCTGATGTTTCAATGACTTTTACTTTTAACACCGAGTATAAATTACTTTCGTTATGGAAAATAACGGCTTGAACCGTCCCTTTTAAAAACGGTTCGTCTTCAAGCTTCATTTGATCTGGATGTTCCTGCACAGGTCTTCCCTCCTTCCGGTTATTCTGCCTCTTGAATCAGCTTTTGCGCATGCAATGCAAGCATATGATCAGGCTGCACGTCAATGGCTTTTCCTAGCATTTCAAGCGCTTCGTCCTTTTTCTCTAAATACGCATACGCAACGCCTGCATTATAAAAGGCGTCTGCATGCTGCGGATCTCGCGCAATCACTTCAGTAAAGACTGTGACCGCTTCCTCCAGCAGATGTTCATTCGCTAAGCACATGCCAAATTGAAATCTTGCTTCGTTATCTTCTTCGTTTAGCTCAACTGCACGCTGAAGATAAGGCATCGCAAGCTTCGGCTGCTCTAATTTCATCAGTGTCTGCCCTAACATATAAAACAAATCACTGTTTTCCATTCCAGCTTGTAGCGCTTGCTCAAAATAGTCTTTCGCTTTCATAAAGTCTTCTTTCATCGTGTAGACATTTCCTGCCCCGTAATAGGCTGCAGCTGCTGTATGATCAAGTTCAATGGCTTTTTGAAAGAAGTTCAAAGCACGTTCAAATTCATGAACGCTTGAAAGTAAATTCGCAAAGTTAATATATGGAACCGGGTCCTTTGGGCTTTCTTCAATGGCTTTCGTAAAAGCTTCAGCTGCCTGTTCGATGTTCCCTTGATTTAAAGCTTCAATACCGATTTCGTTATGATTCATTCGCTCTCTTCATCCTTTCATTAAAAAACCTCAACAGCGACGTTGAGGTTTTTAACACATGTTACACATACGACAGCTTTTGGCCATCTTTAAAGACATCGTCAATTGTCCCGCCGCCAAGACATTCTTCGCCATCATAAAAAACAACAGCTTGTCCTGGAGTGACAGCACGAACGGGTTCATCAAAGATCACCATTGCTTCCTGCTCACCTGTCATTTTGACTTTTACATGATGATCTTCTTGACGGTATCGGAATTTCGCTGTGCATGTGAGTTCACCGTTTTCGCCGACAATATGAGGACGAGTCCAGCTGATGTTAACAGCTGAAATACTTTCAGAGTATAAAAGCGGATTGTGGAAGCCTTGTTCAACAAATAAGATATTTTTCTCTAAGTCCTTCCCAACAACGAACCACGGATCACCGCTTCCGCCAATGCCAAGTCCTTGGCGTTGACCGATCGTGTAATACATGAGTCCATCATGTTCACCTTTTACTTCTCCGTCCATTGTCTGCATCACACCGGGCTGTGCAGGCAAATATTGGCTGAGGAATGTTTTAAAGTTTCTTTCCCCAATAAAGCAGATGCCCGTAGAATCTTTTTTCGTTGCTGTTGCGAGCTCTGCTTCTTTCGCTAATTCACGCACTCTTTTTTTCTCTAAATCGCCGATTGGGAACAACACTTTATCAAGCTGTTCTTGAGTCAGCTGATTCAAGAAATAAGTTTGGTCTTTGTTTGTATCAAGACCTCTTAGCATTTTCACTTCATCGCCGGTTCTGTCGACACGGGCATAGTGGCCTGTTGCCAAATAATCCGCTCCAAGCGACAATGCATGCTCAAGAAATGCTTTGAACTTAATTTCTTTGTTACACATGACATCTGGGTTCGGCGTTCTGCCTGCTTTATATTCATCAAGAAAATATTGAAACACTTTGTCCCAATACTGTTTCTCGAAATTCACTGCATAATATGGGATTCCAATCTGGTTACAAACACGAATGACATCCTCATAGTCCTCCGTTGCTGTACATACACCATTTTCATCTGTGTCATCCCAGTTTTTCATAAATATGCCGATTACATCATAGCCTTGCTCCTTTAACATGAGCGCAGCAACTGATGAATCGACGCCTCCGGACATACCGACCACAACTCTTGTGTCTTCAGGTCTTTTTGTCATCTTTATCAACTCCAATTTCAATGAAACAACGTGCGCGTTTCGTTCTTCAGGTGCCTAGCTGTTTCATTTTTCACACACGAACAAAAGGGAGCATTTATTTGGCTAGGCGTTTCACGACAGCCGCTATCTTACGCGCCGCCTGCTTCACATGTTCCTCTTCATTTCCAAGACCGAAGCTTATTCTGACTGAGGATGTCAGCTCTTTTGCTTCTTCACCATACATGGCGCTTAATACGTGCGAAGGAAGGACAGATCCAGCCGTACATGCTGACCCGCTTGAAACAGCAATCCCTTCCATATCTAAGTTCACAAGTAACGATTCAATGGAAACGCCCGGGAAGTGAACATTTAAAATGTGCGGCAATGTCTCTTTCGGATGTCCATTGATAGAGAAATTGAGTGATTCCTCTTCGAATACTTGCAACATCGCTTCTTTGAGCTTACCATAATGCACTGCTTTTTCTCTTCTATTTTGCTTTGTTAATTGAACTGCTTCTGCAAGTCCAATGATCCCCGCCACATTTTCAGTGCCAGCACGGCGTTTTCTTTCTTGTTCTCCTCCGAATAACTGCGGAGAGAGCTTCACACGTTCGTTGACGTATAAAAAGCCTGTTCCCATCGGACCATTTAGTTTATGGCCAGAAGCAGATAAGAGATCAATATGAAGATCTTGTACATCAATTGACACTGTTCCAAATGCCTGTACAGCGTCTGTATGAAAATGAGCAGCGTGATCATGCAAAAGTTGACCAATTTCTTTGATTGGCTGGATCACACCTGTTTCATTGTTGCCGTACATGATGGTCACCAGAATTGTATCGTCTCTTAATGCTTGTTTTAATTGGTCAAGATAAATCAATCCAGTGTGATCCACATCTAAATACGTCACATCAAAACCAAGCTTCTCTAAGCGTTCGCATGTATGCAGCACTGCATGATGCTCAGTTTTTGTTGTGATGATATGTTTTCCTTCATGCTGCCTTGCCATTGCCACACCTGTAATGGCCAAGTTGTCTGCCTCTGTTCCACCGCTTGTGAGGATGATCTCCTGCTGCTTACAGTGTAATTCTCCTGCAATGACTTCCCTTGCTTCATCGAGCCACTTTCTTGCCTCGCGCCCATATGAATGAATACTAGAGGGATTGCCAAATATCTCTGTAAAGTATGGCATCATCTTGTCCACAATTCGCTGATCCATCGGCGTTGTGGCTGCATGATCTAAATAGATACGTTCCATTTCCGGTACACCTCTGATCTAAATATAGAACATATACGCCTCTTGATCCTCGTCATCTTTATAACTTGCCAAGTCTTCAAGAGTTGTATTGTCTAGTACGTCTTTTACTGCATCACGAATACGAATCCAAAGTGCACGCTTTGCTGGCTCTTCGTTTTCGATCACTTCAACAGGACTAATAGGTCCTTCTAATACACGAATAATATCACCGGCTGTAATCTCGTTTGGCTCATGGGCAAGCACATAGCCGCCATACGCTCCTCGGATACTTTTCACAAGACGTGCATTGCGAAGTGGTGATACAAGCTGCTCTAAATAATGCTCAGACAAATCATTGTTTTGAGCGATTGATTTTAATGATGTAGGGCCTTCGCCATGTTTTTTGGCTAATTCGATCATGATCGTCAGACCATATCTGCCTTTAGTAGAAATTTTCAAGTTAAACACCTCTGCGTTTTCTATTTCTATGTCATCAATTATTTTTCTGATTTCATATACGCTTATATAGACCAAAAGCAATTATATCATACTTTTAGCCAACTTTCATTTGCGGGTTCTGAGCTCAAAACGAGGACGCATCCCTTTTCTATTTGAAGAAATTTCGGTACTCTATACAAACAAGACATTGCTTTAGGAGAGATAATCATGAAACCTTTAGCGTATCGGATGCGCCCAAGTCATATTGGAGACATTATTGGGCAGGAGCATCTCGTTGGAGAAGGTCAAATTATTAGACGAATGGTCGAGGCGAAACATTTGTCCTCGATGATTTTATACGGGCCGCCGGGAATCGGCAAAACATCCATTGCAACTGCAATCGCTGGCAGTACAAGCATTGCCTTCCGTACATTGAATGCGGTGATTCATAACAAAAAAGATATGGAAGCTGTCGCCGCTGAAGCGAAAATGAGTGGTCAGGTCATCTTGATTTTAGACGAAGTCCACAGACTCGATAAAGGGAAGCAGGATTTCCTTCTTCCGTATTTAGAAAATGGCATGATTATTTTAATTGGCGCGACAACAGCTAATCCGTATCATGCGATTAACCCAGCCATCCGCAGCCGGACACAAATATTTGAGCTGAAGCCGCTGGAAACAGAACAAATCAAAGCTGCATTATCTCGAGCTTTACAGGATGAACATCGCGGGCTTGGCGGTTATTCGGTCAAAGTTGATGAGGAGGCAATGAATCATTTTGCAAATGGATGCGGAGGAGATGTACGTTCCGCTTTAAATGCGCTTGAACTAGCCGTCTTATCGACAAAAGCGGATGAATCTGGACAGATCACGATCACTCTAGCTGCAGCAGAAGAATGTTTACAAAAAAAGAGCTTCTCGCATGATAAAAACGGTGATGCCCATTATGATGTCCTCTCGGCTTTTCAAAAATCCATTAGAGGATCTGACGCAGATGCTGCGCTTCATTACCTTGCAAGACTCATTGAAGCGGGAGACCTTGAAAGCATTTCGAGACGATTACTTGTGATGGCTTATGAAGATATTGGCTTAGCCAGTCCGCAGGCAGGGCCACGTGTGTTAAGCGCTGTTCAAACAGCTGAGAGAGTTGGTTTCCCAGAAGCACGAATTCCACTCGCTAATGCCGTGATTGAACTGTGTCTTTCTCCAAAGTCAAACTCCGCTTACCAAGCGATTGATGCGGCATTGCATGATATTCGCACGGGGAAAATGGGTGAAGTTCCCGTTCATTTAAAAGATGCCCATTATAAAGGGGCAGCTGCACTTGGAAGGGGCGCCGATTACTTATATCCGCACGATTATGAAAATGGCTGGGTGAAGCAGCAATATTTACCTGACCCGCTGAAAAACAAGCAATATTATGAACCAAAGCAAACTGGAAAATTTGAAGGTGGGCTAAAGCAAGTGTATGAAAATTTAAGACGGCAAAAATAAAAAAAGCCCCCTGCTCTATGCAGGCGGGCTGTTTATTTATCTTTCACACGTGTAATCGGAATATCTTTTAACAGTTTCATAATGACATGACCACCCATGATCAGTCCAGCCACAGATGGAACAAACGCATTGGATGATGGCGGCATTTGTGCCTTACGAATTTTCGCTTCATCATTTCCAACTTCTTTTCTCACATCTTCACGAATGACAATCGGACTTTCATCAGAGAAAATAACTTCAATCCCCTTACGAATGCCTTCCTTCCGCAGGCGTGTTCTGACGACTTTCGCAATTGGGTCTGTATGTGTTTTCGAGATGTCATCAATTTTAAAACGTGTCGGATCTGTTTTATTTGCAGCACCCATACTCGAAATAATGTTCACATCGCGTTTCAGGCACTCTTTCATTAAATGAATTTTATAATGAATTGTATCTGATGCATCAATGACATAATCGAGCGGATACTCAAAGAATTGTTCATATGTTTCTTCTGTATAGAACATTTTGAGCGCAACAACTTCACATTCTGGGTTAATGTCAGCAATTCTTGCCTGCATTAAGTCAACTTTAGGCTGACCAACCGTTGATAGCAAAGCTGGCAGCTGCCTATTTACATTTGTAATATCAATATCATCTTTATCAACAAGAACAATACGGCCAACACCTGAACGAGCAAGGGCTTCTACTGCAAAAGAACCTACGCCGCCTACTCCAAGCACTGCAACTGTACTGTTTTTTAATATATTTAAGCCTTCCTTGCCAATGGCAAGCTCGTTTCTTGAAAACTGATGTAACAAGTGCCTCACTCCACCTTTATTTAAAATGAATCGAAAGAATCATATCATATTCAGCGTTCTCCGTCATCCTTCTCAAATAGAAAAAAACACAAAAAAGTCCCGATCACGCCGCCAGCTTTTCCTTCGTTTTGAACCCCGCACCATGCAGGTGGGTGCTTTCTTCCTCACTTTATAAGTCCTCAGAAGAGGCATTTATGCAGAAAGGAAAGGCAAGCTCCCGTAAAAAAAAATGTTCGGTCAAAACTAGGTAACCACCGTACGTATCAGGACTTTATTTATTAGTTGATGAAAGCATATCATAGGCATGTCCCTTTTTCAAGCGTTTACATGCCTATAAACATGCGCCTATTTTACTGTTTTACTTTTGTTTTAATAGCCAAACTCAGTTCATCTAGCTGCGCTGTGCTTACAGTGCCAGGAGCATCTGTGAGAACACAGCTTGCACTTGCCGTTTTCGGGAACGCAATGGTATCTCTTAGGTTAGATCGGCCGGCAAGCAGCATCACTAAGCGGTCAAGTCCAAGCGCAATTCCGCCATGCGGAGGCACACCATGCTCAAATGCATCAAGAAGGAAGCCGAACTGATCGTACGCTTCTTCTTTAGAAAAGCCAAGTAAACCAAACATTTTCTCTTGAATGTCCTTTTCAAAAATACGAATAGAACCTCCGCCAAGCTCATAGCCGTTCAGCACAAGATCATACGCTTGAGCTTTCATATCTTCTGGACTTGTTTCAATTAATTCAAGATCATCCCGAACTGGCATTGTGAAAGGATGGTGGGCAGCATAGAAGCGGCCTTCTTCTTCATCTTTTTCAAGCAGCGGCCAATCGACAACCCATAAGAAATTAAAGACAGACTCATCGATGAGTTTAAGCTCTTTGCCAAGTTTTAAGCGAAGTGCGCCAAGCGCATCATGGACAACAGACGTCTTATCTGCAACAAAGAGTAAAAGGTCGCCTTCTTCAACTTGAAGCTGTTCTTTTAATTCTGCTTGTTTTGACTCATCAAAGAATTTAGCGATTGGTCCTTTTAACTCTGTCCCTTCAGCTTTTAGCCAAGCAAGACCTTTTGCACCATAGTTCGCTGCAAATGCACCGAGTGCATCGATGTCTTTTCTTGAGTAGTTTGCTGCAGCCCCTTTGACATTAATCGCTTTGACAGCTCCGCCATTGTTTACAGCACCGCTGAAGACTTTGAAATCTGAGTCTTTTACCGTGTCTGAAATGTTGACAAGCTTCATGTCAAATCGGGTATCTGGCTTGTCAGAACCATAGGAATTCATCGCTTCATCGTACGTCATACGAGGTAATGGCAATGTCAGGTCAACACCTTTGACATCTTTCATCACCTTTGCCATCATCTCTTCAGCAAGCGTCATGATGTCTTCTTGGCTCATAAAGGACATTTCAATATCGACTTGTGTAAATTCCGGCTGACGGTCAGCACGCAAGTCTTCATCTCTAAAACAGCGAGCGATTTGATAGTAGCGGTCCATCCCAGACACCATGAGCAATTGCTTAAATAATTGCGGAGACTGCGGCAGCGCATAGAATTCTCCTTCGTGTACACGGCTTGGCACAAGATAGTCACGTGCACCTTCTGGCGTACTTTTTGTTAAAATTGGCGTTTCAATGTCTAGAAAGCCGTGATCATCTAAGAAATGGCGGAATGCTTTTGTGACTTCATGTCGCATTTTCATCGTTTCAAACATCGCAGGACGGCGAAGATCTAGGTAGCGGTATTTTAAGCGCACATCTTCTGATACCTCATCTGCTTGATCAGAAATCACAAATGGAGGCGTCTTGGCTTCATTTAAAACAGTGACTGTGTCGACTTGAATTTCAATTTTGCCTGTTTTTAAATTTGGGTTGATCGTGGCTTCTTCTCTTGCGACCACTGTCCCCTTAATATCAAGGACATATTCATTACGAATCGATTCTGCTGTCTCAAGGGCCTCTTTTGATTGGTCTGGATGAAAGACAACTTGCACAATGCCTGTACGATCACGCAGGTCAATAAAGATTAATCCACCAAGGTCACGACGTTTTTGTACCCATCCTTTTAATACAACGGTTTGACCGATTTGGTCTTCTGTTACTTCTCCACAATAAAAAGTTCTACCAAACACAAACATTCCACTCCTTCTTTACGCTTTCTGGTGGGCTTTCATCATTTGAATCAGCTCATCAAGCTTCACTTCAATTTGTTCACCCGTTGTCGTATCTTTTACGTTTACAATTTGCTGCGCCAGCTCATCTTCACCAAGAACTGCAATAAACTTGGCGTTCAAGCGGTCTGCCGCTTTAAATTGTGCTTTTAGCTTTTTCCCTGTATAGTCCATTTCACTTGAAATGCCTTCTTTTCTTAGGCGATTCAATAAGCCAACAGCATAATCTTTTGCTTGATCTCCTAATGCCGCAATGTATAAATCAATGCCATCTTGAACAGGAAGCTCAATCTTCTCTGCATCAATCGCTGATAGGAAACGTTCAATACTCATCGCAAAGCCGATACCTGGTGATTCAGGACCGCCAATTCCTTCAACGAGTCCATCATAACGGCCGCCGCCGGCTAATGTTGTGATCGCGCCAAAGCCTTCTGCATTACTCATAATCTCAAAGGCAGTGTGATTGTAATAATCAAGACCGCGCACTAAGTTCGGATCGACGACATATTCAATGCCTAGATCGGTTAAGTATTGTTTTACTTTTTCAAAATAAGTCCGTGATTCTTCATTTAAGTAATCTTGAATGGATGGTGCCGTTGCCATCAGTTCGTGGTCGCGGTCCTTTTTACAATCAAGAATACGCAATGGATTTTGATGTAAACGAATTTGGCAGTCATGACAGAATTCATCAATTCTTGGTTCAAAATGCTCGACAAGTGCTTGACGGTAATCTGCACGGCTTTCTTTGTCACCAAGGCTGTTAATGACGAGTTTTAAGTTGGAAAGACCCGCTTTCTCATACACACTCATCGCTAATGAAATGACCTCTGCATCAATGGCAGGATCTTTTGAACCGATCGCTTCAATTCCGAATTGATAAAATTGACGATATCTTCCCGTTTGCGGACGCTCATAGCGGAACATTGGTCCAATGTAGTACAGCTTTGTAGGCTGTGCAGGCTGTGCAAACAGTTTATTTTCAACATAAGAACGGACAGTTGAAGCTGTTCCTTCTGGGCGAAGTGTGATGCTACGTCCTTTTTTGTCTTCAAATGTGTACATCTCTTTTTGAACGATATCTGTTGACTCGCCTACTCCTCGTGCAAACAGTTCCGTATGCTCAAAAATCGGTGTGCGGATTTCTTTGTATTGAAAGGCTGCACATGTATCTCTCGCAATTTGTTCAACATACTGCCAGCGTTCTGATTCTCCCGGTAAAATATCCTGTGTGCCTCTTGGAATATTAAAACTCATTTTTCGTCCTCCTACGACCATCATTCATTTTTTATGTGGACATATAAAAAACCCCCGCCTCTACTATGTGTATAGTAGGGACGAGAGTTATACCCGTGGTGCCACCCTAGTTGGAACATGATCTAGCCATGTTCCCGCTCAAATCCTTAACGCAGATTCACGTTCTCCGCCTAATGACTCATTTTTTGAGTGTTCAGCAGGAAACCTACAGAGTGTTCTTTCGTGATAAATGCCATGCGGATTCGCTTTCAGCCTAAGGCGATTCCTCTCTGCTCACGCAATTTACCCTACTATTCTCTATCATCAGTTCCACATTTTAAATTTTCAAGTGTGTTGATTTATATTATAATAAGGTCGGTGCTGCCACTCTGTCAACCCTTGCCGTGTCTCTTTTTCTTTTCCAGCTCTTCTTTTGACGTGCATCCGTATTCAGATGCCGTTTCTTCAAGGAAACCTGGTTGATCCATTTCGTCGTGCTGCCAGCGATCGATATCACGATGTCCATTATATTGCACTCGTCCTAATTTTCTGCTTAATCTCATGTTTGTACATCCTTTTATCACATTTTTATCTAGTATAAACAGATTGATTCATTTTTATTAGGGAAACTGCAAGGAATTCATCCATTACATAACGAATTAACATTCATCGGTTTTACAAGGGAGGGGAAAACACCGTTTTGAATCTGAAAACACACCATCACATGATGTTGCTGCTCACCTGTTTTGTCCTCATTGCCAGCACTTGGCCAATGACACATGCGACGGCTCAAACAGATCAAGCTGTCGTTGCAACAGATGAAATCAATGTGCGAACCGGACCTGGTTTAAGCTACGGGATCGCAGCAGTTGTGAAACGAGGAGAAAGCTACCCGATTCTCACTGAACAAGGAGAATGGGTACAGATCGGGCTATCGAACGGACAAAAAGGCTGGGTCGTCTCATGGCTGATTACCAAGTCATCTGATGCACAAAAGCCTGCTAAGCAAAAGACGCAAGGTCAAAGTACGCAAGGAAGCAGTTCGATTACCTCAACAGCCTCCGACCTTCGCATTCGGACAGGCCCAGGGACTTCCTATCAAGTCATTGGCACTTTCCCGCAGGGCGCTTCCGCTAAAAAGCTGGACACAAGCGGCGAATGGACAAAAATATCGTACAAACAAGCGGAAGGCTGGGTCCACTCTGATTATATTTCTGGCGGACAAAACGCTTCTTCATCCAGTTCAGCTGAGCCCGCTCGTTCTAAACAGTCCGGCACAGTTGGCGTATCAAGCTTGAATGTTCGAAAATCGGCGGCACCAAATGCACAAGTGGACGCTTCACTTTCCCGTAACACTCAAGTCACCATTTTACGGGAGCAAAATGGCTGGTATGAAATCGAAGCAAAAGGCGTTAAAGGCTGGGTTGCAAGTTATTATATTGTCTCAAACCAAGGAACAAGTGCAGCACCTGAAAAGAATTCTTCCTCTTCGTCATCTCATCAGAAAGCGTACATCGTTTATGATGGAACGAATATTAGAAAAAGCGCTTCTACCTCTGCTGGAATTGCAGAAAGAGCAACAAAAGGAGCTGCTTATCAAATTGTTCGTACGCAAGGTGACTGGTACGAGGTGACATTATCAAACGGCGGAACAGGCTACGTGGCGAGCTGGGTCGTTCAAACAAAGAAAAATAGCAGCGAAGCACCAAGACCTCAGCAGGATTCATCGTCTGGCACTGGATCTTTAAAAGGCAAAACAATTGTTCTTGATCCTGGCCATGGCGGAAAAGACAGCGGCACGATCGGCGCAGACGGTGCATTTGAAAAGAATATCACGATCAAAACCGCTCATTTGCTGGCGGGTAAGTTAAGAGCTTCTGGAGCAAATGTCTATTTAACAAGAAGTGATGATACATTCATCAGCCTTCAATCGAGGGTTGCCACTTCACATTACCGAAATGCAGATGCATTTATTAGTCTTCATTATGATAGTTTTATGGACCCAAGTATCAGAGGGAGCACCGCATATTATTATCAGGCATCCAAAGATCAAAGCCTGGCGACAAGCGTTCATACGGAAGTCGCAAAACGATCACAGATCCCTGATAAAGGAGTCAAATTTGGAGATTATTTTGTTTTAAGAGAAAACAAGCGCCCTTCCCTTTTATATGAACTCGGCTATTTAAGCAATCCTCAAGAAGAAGCGATCATTTATAGCGCCTCTTACCAAGAACGAGTGACAGAAGGAATGACAGAAGGATTAAAACAATATTTCCGATAGAAAAAAGAGGCCGCTGCGCCTCTTTTTTGTTTGATCGTAAAAGAAAAAGACTCTAAACAAACTCTCAGCAAGAGTTTATCTACAGTCTAATGTCTTTCTATTCTTTGCTGTCCATCAACATGGTGACAGGCCCCGAATTGGTCAATGAGACGTCCATCATCGCCCCAAAACGTCCAGTTTCAACATGGATGCCCTTTTCTCTAAGCGTTTCATTGAAGCATTCGTAAAGTGAATTCGCCATATCCGGTTTGGCAGCTTTCATAAAGTTCGGCCGTCTGCCTTTTCTCGTATCACCATAAAGGGTAAATTGAGACACAGACAGTACACTTCCTTTTACATCTAACAAAGAATGATTCATTTTCCCGTTTTCATCTTCAAAAATACGCAAATGTGCGAGCTTTTCAGCTAAATAATGCACATCTTCTTCTGTATCTTCATGTGTAACCCCAACGAGCACCATATAGCCTTCATTGATGGCACCTGTGATCTCTTCTTCTACTTTCACAGATGCACTCGTCACACGCTGAACAACAAGCCTCATAGACGATATACTTCCTTTCTAATTCATAAATCGGCGAACTGAGTAAATGTCTTTGATTTGTTTAATGCGTTCTACCACTTTGTGCAAATGGTTAATATTTTGGATAAAGATCGCCATATGAATCGTCGCCACTTTGTTACGATCAGACTTACCAGAGACCGACGAGATGTTCGTTTTGGTTTCGTTGACTGCTTGAAGCACCTCATTAAGTAAGCCGCGTCTGTCATATCCTAATATTTCAATTTCCACATTGTATTCTTTACGGTTTCGAGCAGGCTGTTCATGCTCCCACTCAACCGGGATTAACCGTTCCTGCGCTTCTCCTGTCTTCACGTTCGGACAGTCATCACGGTGAACAGATACGCCACGTCCTTTTGTAATAAAGCCAACAATGCTATCACCAGGAACAGGATTACAACACTTAGATAAACGGACAAGCAAGTTATCAATGCCTTTCACTCGCACGCCAGCTTCGCGTTTTTTCCCGTGATATGGTTTTGACTCTACAGACACTTCTTGAACGGTTTTCTCTTGTTCTTCCTGATCTCTTTGTTTTCTTTCTTTTTCCGTTAAACGATTCGCCACTTGGAGTGCCGTAATTCCGTTATAACCAACAGCTGCATACATGTCCTCTTCATTTGAGAAATTAAATTTATCAGCCACTTTTTGCAGATTTTCAGCGGTCAAAATGTCTTTGACATCGAACTCAAGGTTTTTGATTTCTTTCTCCACAAGTTCTCGGCCTTTTTCGACATTTTCTTCACGGCGCTGTTTCTTGAAAAACTGTCTGATCTTGTGCTTCGCTTGGGAGGTTTGGGCAAGTTTGACCCAATCCTGGCTTGGTCCATAGCTATGCTTAGATGTCAGAATTTCAATAATGTCACCTGTTTTTAGCTTATGATCAAGTGTGACCATTTTACCGTTGACTTTGGCTCCGATTGTTTTATTCCCAATTTCCGAATGAATCCGGTATGAGAAATCAATTGGAACTGAACCAGACGGCAGCTCTATGACGTCTCCTTTTGGTGTAAATACAAACACCATATCAGAGAAGAGATCGATTTTTAACGATTCCATAAATTCTTCCGCATCTGTGGATTCATTTTGGAATTCAAGGATTTCTCTAAACCAAGACAGCTTCTTCTGGAAAACGGCTTCTTCCGTCGATTCTGCTGACTCTTTGCCTTCTTTATACGCCCAGTGTGCCGCAATTCCGTATTCCGCAATTTCGTGCATTTCCACTGTACGAATCTGAACTTCAAGCGGGTCCCCTTTTGGACCAATCACCGTTGTATGAAGAGACTGATACATGTTCGGCTTTGGCATCGCAATATAATCCTTAAATCTGCCTGGCATCGGCTTCCAGCATGTATGAATAATACCAAGTACCGCATAGCAGTCTTTAATGCTGTCAACCAAAATACGTACAGCCAGCAAATCATATATTTCATTAAATTGCTTATTTTGCATGACCATTTTTCGATAAATACTATAAATATGTTTCGGTCTGCCGGAGAATTCAGCCTTAATGTTCACCTCAGACACGCGGTCTTTTACTTCATTAACAACCTCGTCCAAGTATTCCTCACGTTCTGCTCGTTTACGCTTCATGAGATTCACAATCCGGTAGTATTGCTGCGGATTTAAATAGCGGAGGGCTGTATCTTCAAGCTCCCACTTAATCTTTGAAATCCCTAATCTGTGCGCAAGCGGTGCAAAGATCTCAAGGGTTTCATTTGAAATTCTTCGCTGCTTTTCCTGCGGAAGGTGTTTGAGTGTTCTCATATTGTGAAGACGGTCTGCCAGCTTAATTAAGATGACGCGAATATCCTGCGCCATTGCAACAAACATTTTACGATGGTTTTCAGCCTGTTGTTCTTCTTGTGATTTATATTTAATCTTTCCGAGCTTTGTCACACCATCAACAAGCATGGCTACTTCTTCGTTAAAATGCTCTTTTAAATCTTCTAATGTCACATCCGTGTCTTCGACAACATCATGCAAGAAGCCGCCAGCAATGGTCGAAGGGTCCATTTCAAGATCAACAAGAATTCCCGCCACTTGAATAGGATGGATAATATAGGGCTCACCTGATTTCCGGTATTGCTCCTTGTGAGCATTTTCAGCATATTCGTATGCACGCTCTATAAATTGAATATGTTCAGCGGACAGGTATTCTCTTGCCTTATCAATGACCTGCTGCGCCGTTAAAACTTGTTCGTTCGCCATGGAATCACCTTTTTAAATGAAAACTGTATTGTAGTTTATTATCAAGAAAAATTCGATAGATGTAAAGAGAAGAAGTCCGCTAAAAGATTTTTGATAGGAAAAAAGCACCCTTCTTACTGAGTGCTTTTTGCGTAAAACTCCATTAGTATTGCATTAACGTCAAGATGTCGTAACCGTCAAGCTTCTTTCTGCCATCAAGATACGTCAGCTCAATTAAAAATGCAATCCCTGCCACAACGCCGCCTAATTCCTCAACCAGCTTGATGGATGCTTCAATCGTTCCACCTGTCGCAAGCAAATCATCTGTGATCAGTACACGCTGACCAGGACGAATTGCATCTTTATGAATCGTTAATACATCTTTACCGTATTCCAAACCGTAATCGACTTTGATGACTTCACGAGGAAGCTTTCCTTCTTTACGAACTGGGGCAAAACCTACACCAAGTGCGTATGCTACAGGGCAGCCAATAATGAATCCACGCGCTTCAGGTCCAACAATGAGATCAATGTCTCTTTCCTTCGCGTATTCAACGATTTGATCCGTTGCATAACGGTACACTTCGCCTTTATCCATTAACGTTGTAATATCTTTAAATTGTACACCTTCCTTTGGGTAGTCAGGTACAACTGTCACATATTGTTTTAAATCCATCTTTTCCTTTTCCTCCTCGTACGTCAAAGCACAGGTGAGACTTCGCTCATCATGCTATTCAGCCATTCCTTCAGCTCTTTGGCTGAGGAATATGTTAGTGTTTGATCGAGTTCCATCAATCGTTGTTTTGCTGTATAAGACGATGATGCGGTTAAATCTTTTTTAGGGGCATCACGCACTATTGACAGCACACCATTCTCTATTTTAACAAAACCGAGTTCAAAAAACACCTTTGTCATAAAAATGATTGTATCTTTTGTCCAACCTCTATGTTTGGCAAGCTCCATGCCTTGTTCTTTAATAGGAAAACTTCCCCGTTTGAACAAGAACCCATAAAACCATTTGAATTGATCACGGCTCGGGAATGAGGACATAAAGTGATCTTCTTTCCGCTGAAACACCGTATAAATTCTTGCTGGTTGTTGGTTTTCTAAAAGCAGCTTGAGCAAGTGTTCATCGGCAGGAACATCGGCAAAGATCACATACTTTTCCTGCACATCAAACGTGGATACATTTTCTGCATCAATAAGATGAATCGGAATATCCACTAGCTCCGATTGCCTTTTTGTTTCTTCGTCAAAACAGAAGACCATCGTTTTTGCTGGATCAAGTGTTGATACTTTCTTTTCCCAATCTTTTTTCCCGCGCAAATCAAACAGCTGCCATTCATCTACTCTAGCGTCTTTTAGCATGAGCTGAGGTTTCTTTCGGTTATTCCATTCATTAATCGAGACCTCGCCAACGACAGAAATTAGACTCCCCGGGACAAGTTCTTCTTTTAGTTTACCTTGGTGAAAACCGACACAGTCGAGCAGCTTGTCTTCGTCTTTTAGTGACATTTTAATGTGATTTTGATTGGCCCCGATCGTTCGGATGTCTTCAAGCTGGGCGTCTTCAATCATAATGAACGGCTTAGGATTCTGCATGCCAAACGGGGACAGCAGTCCCACTTCTTCAATGGCTTGCACCGTCATTTCGTCCACTTTACATACTGCATCGACCCGTTGAATTGGAATAAAATCTTCTTCAGTCAACGTTTCATTTGCATATTGATTCAATCTTTCCCTAAGTAAAGGAACATCATCCGCTTGAAGTGTCATTCCTGCTGCCATCGGGTGTCCACCGAAATGCGGCAGGATGTCACGGCACTTGCTCAAATGGAAAAATAAATCAAAGCCAGGAATACTTCGTGCTGACCCTTTCGCCATCTGCGTTTCTTCGTCTATTCCAAGCACAATCGCCGGACGAGAAAATGTATCCGTCAATTTTGAGGCAACAATGCCGACAACACCTGGATTCCAGCCAGCTTTTGCTACGACGATAGCAGACTGGTCAGCGCCTGTCTCTTCAACCATTTGAATGGCTTCTTCCGTGATCGTACTCACAATTTTCTGCCGTTCTTTGTTCAATTCTTGTACAAAACGAGCGAGTTCTTCCGCTTCATCCATATCCTCAGTCATGAGAAGATGAACAGCCGGATCTGCTTGCTCAATTCGTCCAACAGCATTCAGCCTTGGCGCAATTTGAAAGCCGATCGTTTCCTCATTTGCTTCTTCAAGAGTGGCGCCTGCTTCTTTTAATAACGCTTTTAACCCAGGTCGTCTAGATTGACGAAGCTGCATCAGACCTTTTTTTGCAAGCCATCTATTTTCATCAAGCAGCGGGACAAGATCGGCAATTGTACCGATTGCAGCAAGATCTAATAATTCTACTGGGAGTTTACCAAGGAGTGCATGTGCCACTTTAAACGCAACACCGACACCCGCCAGCTCTTTAAACGGATACTCACATCCAGGCTGCTTAGGATGTACAATCGCAAGTGCCTCAGGCAGTTCCTCGCTTGGTTCATGGTGATCTGTGATGATCAGGTCTAATCCTATTTCTTTTGCAATACGTGCTTCATTTACAGCAGCGATCCCTGTATCTACGGTGATAACAAGCGATGCCCCTTGCTCTTTGATATATCGGAAAGCCTGTTCGTTTGGCCCATATCCTTCTTTAAATCGATCTGGAATGTAAAAGTCTACCTTAGCAGATCGTTCTTTTAGTGTATGTAAAAGTACAGACGTACTTGTCACACCATCTGCATCATAATCTCCGAAGATCACAATCGATTCCTGCTCTTCGATCGCTTTGTTGATGCGCTCTACTGCTTCTTTCATTCCTTTTAATAAGAATGGATCATGAAATTCGGCTTTTTGATCAAATAAAAAAGACCTCGCTTCTTCTACTTCTTCGAGCCCTCTTTGTACAAGAAGTGATGCAGTCAGCGCTGAAATATTCAGATTTTCAGAGAGTGATTTCACTTTTTCTTCGCTAGGATGTTCATATTCCCAACGCATTTTGGATAATAACATAAATTCACCCCTCAACCACACTATTATACTAGAGTGGACTGAGGGGTTTCAATTTTTATTTTATGAAATGATACTGGAAGATTATTTTTCCTTCCGGTCAAAAGACGCTGGCTGTTCTTTTAAAGGTGTGACATTCGTTTTCTTTTGAACGTCTTTGTCCGCCTTTTTATGAGAAGAAGCAGGGCTTGCTTTAGCGGCTGCATGTTCAGCTTTTAATGTTTTTAATTCACGTTTTAGTTTCACAATTTGGAAAATCCCCGCAAAAGCCACAATGAGTCCGCCCATAAGAACAGAACCGATAATGACAAGGATCAGCGGCCATTCAGCCGTTCCAAATAAGTAGTCTACCTGTACAGGCCGCACGTTAATAACAGCAAATACTGAGACAATTAATACGAAAATAAATGCGAGTATGATGGTCCATTGTTGTTTATTCATCTACAAATCCCCCAAGCTTTTTCTTTTATTCTTCCCTCTTTCTTGTCCTTTTTAAACACAGAAAGAACATGGCGGAAGGTTTTCTATCAGCATGGGCGCTTAGCTGCTGAGTTTTTCTTTAATGAGGCTCTTTAATTCTTTTCTTTCTCCAGAGATGACAAGGGTGTCTCCTTCTTCAATCACCGTATCTGGTCCTGGGTTTAAAATTTTCTCATGTGATTTTCTCACAATGGCGATGACTGTTACTTGATAGTTTTGGCGAACACTCAGGTCACCGATCGTCTGGTTAACAGCCGGTGCGTTCTTTTCAATCTTAAACCATTCAATGATGAGTTCATCAATGGCCACCTCCACTGTCTCAAGCGCTTTTGGTTTATAGACCATGCCGCCTAAAATAGCCGAGATTTGTCTTGCTTCTTCATCGCTAAGCAAGATACCAGAAATACATTCTTCGTGATCATCTTCTTGAAAATGATACATCTCTCTTCTGCCGTCATCATGTGTGATAATGGCAAGCTTCTCATTATTTCTTGTGATCATTTCGGCTTTGTGACCGATACCTGGCAGTTCAGTTTCCCGAACCTTCATAACAGCCCCTCCAATGAATAAAAGCCAAATGCCCCAAACGGACACTTGCTTTCTATACTGATCTAAACGTATGTCATTATAGCAAAAGACCATTTCAAGATCAATGAAACCCGAAATGTTTTTACATATCATCTTATTGTTGTGACGATGACAAGTATGATGCATGAAAAAAAGACTGCCAAGGTGGCAGTCTTTCTTGTTTAAATATCTTGTTCTGTATCTATTTTAGCCGGCTTTTTCAGCTCACGGCCTTTCCATATCAGCCAAATTTGTGCCGCAATGTAAAGGGATGAATACACCCCTGTTAATAGGCCGACAAGTAAGGCGATGGAGAAGTTTGTAATAGATGCTGAACCGAAAATGAGAAGTGCAATCACCACTACAAGTACAGTGAGTACAGTGTTCACAGAACGCGTAAAGGTTTGCTGTAAACTTAAATTCACAATGTACGATAAATCTTCGATCGTTTTCGGTTTGCGTTTCTTCATTTGCTCACGCACCCTGTCGAAGGTGACAATCGTGTCATTGATCGAGTACCCAATGACCGTGAGTATCGCTGCAATGAAGGTGACATCCACCTCTAAACGCGTAATGCTAAAGAAGGCAACGATAAAGAATGCGTCGTATAGCAGAGAGGCAATCGCTGCAATCGCCATTTTATACTCAAATCGGATAGATACATATAAGATAATCCCGATTGAAGCTATGATGATAGCGTATAATGCATTACGTGCCAGCTCTTTTCCGACTGTCGGAGACACTGTACTTACGTTAGGCTCCGTTCCGTATTTATCTTTGAAGTAATCTTTCACTTCAGCGATTTTTTCTTTATTCGGAACACCGACAAATCGAGCTGCTGCTTGATTTTCTTTTTGCCCCGATAACACAACACTGTCTGTCTCAAGGTCTAGCTTTTTAAAATCTTGCTCCACCTGTTCTGTTGACAGTTTATGGTCACTTTGAATATCAACTCTAGTACCACTTGCAAAGTCAATACCTGCATTGAGCTTGAAGATCGACAGCACAATGATTCCAGCAATGGTAACGGCTGCTGAGAAAATCATAAAGCCTTTACGTTTGCTGACAAAATCCCATTTATCAAATGGTGTTTTCGGTTCAGTATTTTCTGTTGTTTCATGAATATCGATGATGTCTTTCTGACGAACACCAAACCAGCCTTTTCTGCGGTCGAAATAACGGCTTTCTACAAGTAATCCAAGAAGGAATCTTGATAGGAAGACAGCCGTGATAAAGCTTGTCAAAATCGATAGGATAAGCATGGTTGCAAACCCTTTGACAGAGCTTGTTCCAAAGAAGAATAGAACCCCGCCGGCAATAATACTTGTTAAGTTTGCATCAAAGATCGTGGCAAATGATCTGCGGTTACCCGATCTGAAAGCAGAACGGACAGATTTACCGAGCTTGAGCTCTTCTTTAATCCGCTCATACGTAATAATGTTGGCATCGACAGCCATCCCTACCCCAAGAATCAATGCAGCGATTCCAGGCAGTGTCATGACGGCGCCCATCCAGTCAAAGACTTGCAGTGTGATAAAAATATAAGCTGACAGTGTAATGACAGCAACAAGACCTGGTAATCGGTAATAAAACAGCATGAATAAGAAGATAAATGCGATTCCTACAATTCCTGCGAAGACTGTTTCGTTTAGTGCTTGCTCACCAAACTGTGCACTCACAGATGTTGAATATTTTTCGGTTAATTTTACTGGCAATGCACCGGCATTTAAAATGCTCGCAAGGTCTTTTGCCTCTTGAACTGTAAAGTTTCCTTCGATTTGTACGTCACTGCTGTTAATTTCTTGGTTTACATTCGGCGCAGATACATACTTATGATTTGATTTAGAGACTTCTTTTTTGAAGGAATCTCCCTTATGATAATCAAGCCAAATGACAAGCTGATTGTTTGGTGCCATCGCCGCTACTTTTTTTGTCACGTCACCAAACTTTTTCGCATCCTTTAGTTTGACTGTCACGATCGGCTCATTCGTTTGATTGAATGTTTGTTTTGCACCATTTTCAACAAGATCAGATCCGTTTAGAAGCTCTTTGTCATTCGTATCTCTGAAGGAAAGCTGTGCTTCAGTCGATAGAATCTCCCGTGCTCTGTTTTGATCTTTTACGCCCGCAAGCTGTACGCGGATACGGTTGTTTCCTTCAATCGAAATGTTCGGCTCACTGACCCCAAGCACGTTGGCTCTTCGGTTTAAAGCCTCTACTGTACTGACGAGAACACCATTTGTGATCTTGTCTTCTTTTTTCACTGGGTGTACATCATACAGAACTTCAAATCCACCCTGTAAGTCCAGCCCTAGCGTCATATCTTTCGCAACGGGCTTCGTTAATAAGCCCACACCAGTTCCGATTAACAGAACCACTAAGAAAAACGCAAGTATGCGCCCTTTTTTCATTATGTATTTCCTCCTTAAACACCTGAATCCATTTAGATGGCTTATTTCAACAGTTCGTCCAGCATATTCTTGCCATCTTCACTGTCCAAAAAAGCAGACGTTTTAAACGACTGAACGGTTGCATAGTTCATAAATTCGCCAATTTTCACAGATAAAATATCTGCAACCATTTCATGAATCGGATACTCTTGTTTTTTCTTCCACTTCTTATTCTCTAAGTATGACCATAATTCCTCTAAATCTACATCTTTATAGCCCAAAACGATGAATTCTTCAAGCTTACTGAACAGAAAAGGCTTTAAATGGTCTTTGTATATAGCAGCCGGATGTTGTGTCAATGTGAGGCTCCCCCTTTTCAGTTTTTTATCGAGAGACTTGTCATGCTTGGACGATATACACGCATATCTTATTGTATATGATTCTATGTCGTTTGAGAAGGCAGGTGATCTGTGATTTGACGAAGCAAACGTTTTTAAAAGGGACCATTATTTTAATTTTAGCAGGTTTTATTACAAGAATATTGGGTTTTGTCAATCGAATTGTGATTGCAAGGTTCATTGGTGAAGAAGGCGTAGGGCTTTATATGATGGCAGCGCCTACCTTTTTTCTCGCCGTGACGCTGACACAATTCGGACTTCCTGTTGCGATTAGTAAGCTAGTCGCAGAAGCAGAAGCCCGTGGTGACAAACAGAAAACAAAACGCATTCTAGTGATGTCCCTTGCAATAACAGGAACACTCAGCCTGATTTTCACGCCGCTCTTTTTATGGTTTGCCCCTATTATGGCGGAAAATATGCTGACAGATCCTAGAACGGTCTATCCTCTGCTTGCCATTACACCAGTCGTACCCGTTATTGCGATCTCTAGTGTGTTAAGGGGCTATTTCCAAGGAAGACAGCAAATGAGCCCGCTTGCGATGTCGCAAGTACTAGAACAGGTCGCAAGAATTTCACTCGTAGCAGTATGTACAACAGCGTTCCTGCCTTATGGAATTGAATACGCAGCAGCAGGCGCCATGATTTCATCTGTCATCGGGGAAATGATTTCACTTGCTTACTTACTGATTGCCTTTCGTTATAAAAAGACCATCCGTATCCGAAAACGTTTTTTCAAGGCAATTCATGATGGGAAGGACACGTTTAAGCAGCTCATGAGTATTGCCCTGCCAACGACAGGCAGCCGTTTCATCGGCAATATCTCTTGGTTTTTAGAACCGATTGTCGTCGCGCAAAGCCTTGCGATTGCCGGTTATGCAGCTGTGGAAGCAACAAGGCAGTACGGAGAATTGACAGGACTTGCGCTCACCCTTTTGACACTTCCTAGTTTTATCACGTATTCTCTCTCCACCGCACTAGTTCCAGCGATTAGTGAGGGGATGGAACAGAACAAACGCAAAACGGTCGAATACCGGCTCAAGCAGGCGATGCGCCTTTGTTTATTAAGCGGGGGCATTTCATGTATTATCCTTTTTGTGTATGCAGAAAATTTAACCCTCTTCATGTATGGTTCATCTCATGCCGCCGTCTATGTAAAATTCATGGCCCCCTTCTTTTTGCTCTATTACTTTCAAGGGCCACTGCAGGCTGTCCTTCAAGCATTAAATTTAGCGGGGGCAGCGATGACCAACAGTTTGATAGGAGCTGTTGTGAAAACAGGCATGATCTTTGTTCTTGCTTCACAGCCAAGCTTTGGCATTATGGGCGCAGCGCTTGCGATACTCATCGGCATCGTTCTTGTCACGTTGCTCCATGCGGCAACTGTCGGTAAAGTGCTGCCTATTCATTTACCATTAAAAGAATATGGACTTTGCGTCCTTGTGATCATCGGCACTGGGGCGGTCAGCTTATGGATGAAACATCAAGCGAGCGGACTCTTTTCCGCCCCTTTGGAGCTTGTCATGATGATCGTTTTGACGTGCGTGCTGTATGTCATTCTATTAATTTGTCTTGGGCTAGTGAAACGAGAAGAGCTACGCCGCATCCCCTTTATTGGGAAGCTGCTGTAGCTCATTCTTTCTTGATCACTTCATCTTTCAAATCAATATAAAAATCCTTCTGATTAAAGCTACAGTAGGAGATCTGCTCGATGTCATGATAGCCTCTTTTGGCAAGCTCCTTTATCAGCCACTGTTCATCATGGTTGATCTGCTTGAGATGATCATGCTGAACCACACCGTCTGCAATAAGCGGGAGCTCAAGCGCTGCATGTTTGCGCTTGTTTTCTTTTTCAACAACGGCGAGCTTTCCTGAAGGCTCTAAGATGGCATATGAGACATCCTGGATACTATCGATGTTATTTTCTCTTAATTGAATCAGCAAATCATCAAAATTGTATCGCTGTTTTCTCATCGCACCCTCATCTATTTTACCGTTGATGATGAGCAGGGCCGGCTTACCGTCGAGAAAACGACGGACACCTTGGAATTTTAGTGACAAATAGGCAAGGGTGATTTGAATGAAGGTTAACAGCAGGATCGGCCATACTGTATGTAACATGTGATCCTCTACTTCTTCTATGGCGAGCACCGCAATTTCAGCGATCATCATAAAAATAACAAGATCTAAAATACTCAGTTCCCCAATCTCCCTTTTGCCCATTAAACGAAAGATAAACCAAATGAGAAAATATAAAATGATCGTTCTCATGGAGATAATTAAGATGTCCTGCATATGATGCACCCCCTCCTTCTCCACCATAGCTTGTGTCAAAACACTTTATTTATGTAGAAAAGAAAGCCTCGGTTTTTATCACGAGAAACATGTCTATTTTTTCTTCTCCGTGAATACATTTTAGTAAAAGACAAGCTTCGGTCAATTGGAGAGGAGACGAATCACATGCAGGAAACGAAACAAATAGGAAAAGGCATTTTATCTGGCTTAATTGCTATTTTTGTCGTGATGATTGTGACAAGCTTACTTGTATCACTGATGCTTACCTTCACAAGTATGCAGGAATCATCGTTTAAATGGATGATCATGATCTTGTCCTTTGCGGCACTTTTTCTAGGAGGAATGATTTCTGGAGGGAAAGCAAAGGAACGAGGCTGGCTCATTGGCGCCATGACCTCTTTTATCTTTTCACTCACTGTTTTTTTATTTCAATATTTAGGGTTTGGAGAAACCTTTTCACCAGAACAATTCATCTATCATGCAGCCTTTTTGGGAATTTGTATGCTAGGGGGAATGATTGGCGTTAATCTTCGGGGCAAATAAAAAAAGAGCGAATGATATCGCTCTTTTTTTATCGCTATGTATTGGAGGATTAGCCTTTGTCAGCTAATTCTCTAATAGCACGTCGGTCGAAAGTTAAACGGTTGTTTTCGCTTGTTTTGATGACCACTTTTGATTCATCAATGTAGTCGATTTCACCGTGTAAACCACCGATTGTGACGATTTTATCGCCTTTTGATAAAGATTGCTGCATCTGACGCACAGCTTTTTGTTGCTTTTGCTGTGGACGGATTAACAAGAAGTAAAGCACAGCAAACATGACAACAATCATAATGATTGAACCCATACCACCATCCATTCTATCTCACCCCTTTCTAAAGCATTGTAAAGCTTTTCGTTTATGCGTTAAAAGTTTTTCGCATTCGGTTTGTTAAAGCCATAACGCTCAAAAAACTCTTCTCTAAAATCACCTAAACGATCCTCACGGATAGCTTCTCTCACTTGCTCCATTAATTTTAACAGAAAATGAAGATTATGATAAGTTGTTAATCGAATTCCGAACGTCTCATTTGTACGGATTAAATGTCTAATATAAGCACGTGTGTAGTTTTTACATGTGTAGCAGTCACAGTTTTCATCGATTGGTCTGAAATCACGCTCATATTTAGCATTTTTCACAACAAGGCGTCCTTCACTTGTCATCAGCGTACCGTTTCTTGCAATTCGCGTAGGCAGTACACAGTCAAACATATCGACACCTCGAATCGCACCGTCAATTAATGAATCTGGCGAGCCGACACCCATTAAGTACCTTGGCTTGTCTGCCGGTAAAAATGGCGTTGTAAACTCCAGCACACGGTTCATCACATCTTTTGGTTCACCAACAGATAAACCTCCAATGGCGTATCCTGGGAAATCAAGTGAAACAAGGTCTTTTGCACTTTGTTTACGAAGCTCTTCGTATTCTCCGCCCTGTACAATGCCAAACAGCCCTTGATCCTCTGGACGCTGGTGCGCTGTTAAGCAGCGCTCTGCCCATCTGCTTGTCCGCTCTACAGAACGTTTCATATAATCGTACTCTGCTGGATACGGAGGGCATTCGTCAAATGCCATCATAATATCTGAGCCGAGCGCATTTTGAATCTCCATCGCTTTTTCAGGAGAAAGGAACAACTTATCTCCATTTAAGTGATTACGGAAGTGAACGCCTTCTTCTTCAATTTTTCTAAATTCACTTAAAGAAAACACTTGGAAACCGCCTGAATCTGTTAGAATCGCTCGATCCCAGTTCATAAATTTGTGCAGGCCGCCTGCTTCTTTGACAATGTCATGCCCCGGGCGCAGCCATAGATGATACGTATTGCTTAAAATGATGCCTGCTTCCATTGCTTTTAACTCTTCAGGCGCCATTGTTTTCACTGTAGCCAGTGTACCAACTGGCATAAATACAGGTGTTTCAAAGGAGCCGTGCGGTGTATGAACGCGTCCAAGACGTGCACCTGTTTGTTTGCATGATTTAATGAACTCATAACGTATCGGTAATTGCGACAAAAATGAGCCCTCCTGTCTTTGTTGTATGATGTTATTGAATCAGCATGGCATCGCCAAAACTGAAGAATCGATATTCCTCTTTTACAGCCTCATTGTACGCTTTTAGGACGTGTTCTCGTCCAGCTAATGCACTGACAAGCATAATTAAAGACGATTTCGGCAAGTGGAAATTCGTGATCATGCCATCAATTGCCTTAAATGTATAGCCTGGGTAAATAAAAATCGACGTCCAGCCGCTTGACGCTTTGAATTCACCATCATAAGTACTTGCAATGGTTTCAAGCGTTCTTGTCGAAGTTGTTCCGACTGAAATAATCCGTCCGCCTTCTTTGCGCACGCGATTAAGTTCTTCTGCCGTTTCTTCATTCATTTCGTAAAACTCTGCGTGCATTTCATGTTCTTCAATGCGTTCAGCACTGACCGGTCGAAATGTGCCAAGCCCTACATGGAGCGTAATAAACGCAATATGCACTCCTTTTGCTTTCAGTGCATCCAGCAGTTCATTTGTAAAGTGAAGACCGGCAGTAGGCGCAGCAGCGGAACCAACTTCTTTGGAATAGACGGTTTGATAACGCTCACGATCGTCAAGCTGCTCTTTAATGTAAGGAGGCAGCGGCATTTCACCTAAAGATTCAAGTACTTCATAAAAAATGCCTGTATACTGAAACTCAACTTTTCTTCCGCCATGTTCCAGTTCTTCTGTACATACCGCTTTTAATCGTCCATCACCAAATGTAATGACTGTTCCGTTTTTCACACGTTTTGCTGGTTTCACGAGCGTTTCCCATTTGTCTCCTTCTTCTTGTTTCAAAAGAAGCAGCTCCACTTTAGCACCCGTATCCTCTTTCGTTCCAAATAGACGTGCAGGCAATACACGTGTATTGTTTAAAACGAGACAATCACCCTTTTGAAAGTAATCTGTGATTTGCGAGAATGTATCATGTGTGATGCCACCTGTTTGTTTATTTAAGACCATCAGTCTTGATGCATCTCGTTTTTCAAGCGGCACTTGTGCAATCAATCTTTCTGGTAAATCAAAATCAAATAGTTCTAACTTCATTTCCTTCACCTATTCTGTAGTTAACTAGTTAACGTTATTTCATCCGTCCGAAGACATTGAGTAAAATGGTTAGGACGATGCTAATGACAATGCATGTAATCACAGGAAAAAAGAACGTTACGTTCCCTTTTTTCACGAAAATATCGCCTGGAAGTTTCCCAACCAATTGAAACACTAAACCAGCGGCAAAAAGGACACCACCTAAAATCATCAACATTTTAGGGAATTCAGTCACGAATCGGAACCTCCATATGAAAATGTTCATACGCTTCTCTTGTGACGACCCGCCCTCTTGGTGTTCTTTGCAGAAAACCAATTTGCAGTAAATACGGTTCGTACACATCTTCAATCGTATGTGATTCTTCTCCAATTGTCGCTGAGATCGTATCAAGTCCAACAGGACCGCCTCTAAATTTTTCAATCATACTTAAAAGCAGTTTATGATCGATATGATCAAGTCCGAGTCTGTCAACTTGCAGACGCTCAAGAGCATCTTCTGCAATGTCTTGTGTGATCGCATGATTTCCAAGCACCTGCGCAAAATCTCTCACTCTTCTGAGCAGACGATTGGCGACCCTCGGTGTGCCTCTAGATCTTCTTGCAATCTCTTCAGCTGAACGAATGTCGATCCCAATCTCAAACAGCTCGGCTGTTCTTGCTACAATGTGAGCCAAATCTCTTTGCTCATAGTATTCCAATCTTGCATGAACCCCAAACCTATCACGAAGCGGCGCTGTTAAAAGCCCAACACGGGTTGTAGCACCTACAAGCGTAAATGGCGGTAAATCAAGCCGCACAGAGCGTGCTGTATCTCCTTTTCCAATCACGATATCTAGACAAAAGTCCTCCATCGCTGGATATAGCACTTCCTCTATTGAACGCTGCAAGCGATGAATTTCATCAATAAACAGAACATCGCCAGGTTCAAGAGATGTTAAGATCGCCGCCAAATCGCCAGGGCGTTCAATCGCTGGTCCAGACGTTGTACGCAGCTGAACATTCATTTCATTGGCAATGATCGACGCAAGCGTTGTTTTCCCAAGTCCCGGCGGTCCATATAAAAGGACGTGATCCAGTGTTTCCTGCCTCATTCGGGCAGCTTCAATAAATACGCTGAGATTATCCTTTACTTTCTGCTGGCCAATATATTGACTAAGCGTCTGTGGACGCAGACTTTGCTCAATGGCTGATTCATGGTTGTCTGCTTCAGTTGAGACGAGCCGTTCATCCATGAGACATCACCCTATTTCAACATTTTTTGTAAAGCTTTTTTCACATATTGATCGGTTGTCAGATTCTTCTCTTCTTTTAATAAAGGAAGAACCTTTTTGATTTCACGATCACCATACCCAAGGACACTTAAGGCTTCAACCGCTTCATCTAAAGCGCTTTGCTGCGTTTCAATCTGGATATGATCCTCGTGGTTAAATAAGTTTCCTATCATTTCAGGCACCACATCTGCGAGCTTCCCTTTCAGATCTAGAATGATCTGTCGTGCTGTTTTTTTGCCAACACCCGGGAATTTAATGAGGAAAGCTTCATCCTCTCGTTCGATCGCTGAAATGACAGCGCCAGGGTCACCGGAAGCAAGAATCGCAAGCGCACCCTTCGGTCCAATCCCTGTGACATTTAACAGTTTTGTGAACAACGCTTTTTCTTCTCGTGTTTGGAATCCATATAACGAAAAAGCGTCTTCCTTTATGTAATGATACGTATAAATCGTTTCTTGTTTTGTTACTCGATAGATAAACGGATTTGGGGTATAGACTTGATATCCCACTCCACCGTTTTCAATGACAACATATTGCGGGCACACATAATCAATGGTCCCTTTTACAAACTCTATCACCGTTTTCACCTCTTTGACTGTTCTCCATTGTAACATAAATCGAAGAGAAAACCGTAATAAAAGTTAACATACGTTCGCTCAGCCTTTTTTCATCGTCAACCCATGAAAAAGAGCTTGCGGTCTTCACACCAGCAAGCTGTCATACGATTAAAACGATTGTTCATTTCGGTAAGGTTTCATGACTTCAAGCACATGCTCAAATTCATCTTTTGTTCGAAACGGAATGCCTTGTGCAAGCTGCTGCTCTACATGACTTTCCAAGCGGGACGTATCAATTTGAAAAAAGAGATGAATAGGCTCCGCCCACCCGTCAGGCCTTCCATGAAACGTAGAAATCACGCCGTCTTCTGATAATCCGATATATCCATTTGCTTTACTCAAAGGCGATATATCGTCAATTTGCTTTCTAAAAAGGGCAAAATCCTCTCGCTGTTCTACCAATGTCCAGCCCTTATACTGGGCCCAAAATGTGTCTTTGTCTTCTAATGATGCCCGCTGTCTTTCAATACTTACATCGCCGTCTAGATAGACCTTTTCAAGCTGAACGTTGATGGTTTTTGACTCTTTTTGCAAGTGTTCTGCTGCTTCCATATCAACAGCGAAAAAGAGTACACTTGTCATGATAAGTCCTGTAACGAAATACTTTATTTTCACTTTCACTATTTACACCTCTTTAGAACATAAGATCGATGCATGACATATGTAGTTTGACCCATTTTGCTCCACATTAACCAAATCGATGTCTTGACACATATTGAGAGTCTTTCGTTGTATCCTTCGTGCGTAAATGTTATGTTTTATACAATCCATTGCTCTACCGAATCACATGGTTTTTTCATCATTCGTTTTTCAGCCGCATAAACTGAAACCAAAGAAGGTGAAGTCAATGTCAGATGTCAAAAGATTAGCCGAATCGATTCAGTATCAAGAAGAAAAACGTTTTAATAAGCTCGTCTTTAAACCGGCTGAGCTTGAGCTGTGCGGCAAAGGAAGAAGTGCCTATGTATTTTCATACAAAAAAGACGGCAAGAAAATGGCGTTAAAAGTCTTTTTTCCTTCTTATCGAAACATCGCTCGCAAAGAGGCTGCAATTTATGAAAAACTTTCCGGCTCCTCCTATTATCCTGAGATTTACGAGTCTGGAGATCAATATATTTTAATGGAATATATTAAAGGTTATACTTTCTATGAATGCCTGACAAAAGGCATTCCGATCAAAAAACAAATGATTGAACAAGTAGATGATGCGCTAGAAGAAGCACGCGCGAAAGGTTTAAATCCTTCTGATATTCATCTGCGAAATTTAATTTTAACAAAGGATGGCCGCGTCAGGGTCATTGACGTCGCCCGCTTCACGCAAACGAAAACATGTCATCAATGGGATGATTTAAAAGCTGCATACACCTATTATCAAAAACCTTTTTTCCCTAAAAAAGCGCCGCGTCTATGGCTTGAAGTGATTGCCTATTTGTATAAGAAAAACTGGCTGTCTCGAGGTCAGCTGAACAATCGAAATGATTTTACTGCATAATGAAAGCCGCTCGAAAAGAGCGGCTTTCAGATTGTTGACAAAGGGCTAAAATGAACTTTATTTTAGCCCTTTGTCTTCTTTTTCAGCGTGATAGAAAACCTTTGCAGCCCTAGGAAGGACGAGTACCTGCGCGGAGCGAATTTGACATTCGTGAGCACCGGCACGCAGGACTGACACCGAATGCGAGGGTTTGTCTACACGCTGAAAGCCGCTCTCTTTGAGCGGCTTTCTGTTTTATTCTGTTTCTACATGGATACTATTCACATTTAATAGGTTAATGATTTCATTATTCAGCTTAAACCAATGATTGGCTTCCTCAATTTTTTTATACACATCATAGGTAGCTGGACGTTTCAGCTCGAAATCGAGCACTTCCCCATTGTTCATATGAAATGTTACCTTAAATACTTTCATCATAAGATCACCTTCCACTCTGTCTTGTTCACTAACCTGATCGGTCAGCTCTTTTCATTCATTCTCTATTCAATCCGTTTCCCCTGCTTCTTTCCTTCTAAACACAAGAAGTTTAAATTTTGTTTAAATTCGCACAACATATCTATCTATATACTCTTCAAAAGAAGTATATTGAATGAAAAGGAGGCTGCCTTTATGAAACAAAAGAAAAAACGAACATCTCCAGAGAGACAAACAGTCCTGTTTCATTTAACAGATGCCCTCATCCCAAGTATTGAAACGATGGCGATTGCAGTTAGAGCATTTTTGCACCTCGTGAGAAAAGCCATTTCAGCCGTTTTATAAAAACCCCGCACTAGAGGAGTGCGAGGTTTTTTTTAGGATTGGTAGATTTGACTTCCTTGACTGATAAACTCTTTTGCCTTCTTCTCCATCTCTCTTTTCACTTCTTCTGATTGGTTGCGGATGTCATGAGATATTTTCATACTGCAAAACTTTGGTCCACACATGGAACAGAAGTGAGCAGTTTTAGCACCTTCAGCAGGCAATGTTTCATCATGGAATGCCAGCGCTCGTTCTGGATCAAGTGACAGGTGAAATTGATCCCGCCATCTGAATTCAAATCTCGCTTTCGATAAGGCATCATCACGCTTTTGAGCAGCAGGATGTCCTTTTGCTACATCAGCTGCATGTGCGGCAATTTTATAAGCGATGACGCCTTCTCTTACATCTTCTTTGTTCGGCAGACCTAAATGCTCTTTTGGTGTCACATAGCACAGCATGGCTGTTCCGTACCAGCCGATCATCGCCGCACCGATCGCGGATGTAATATGATCATATCCCGGTGCAATATCTGTTGTTAGAGGGCCTAACGTATAAAAAGGTGCCTCTTTGCATATCTCCATCTGCTTATCGACATTCTCTTTGATTTTATCCATTGGAACATGACCAGGTCCTTCAATCATGACCTGTACATCATGTTTCCAAGCGATCTCTGTCAATTCCCCTAACGTTTCCAGCTCTGCAAACTGCGCTTCGTCATTTGCGTCCGCAATGGATCCAGGTCTGAGCCCGTCCCCAAGCGAAAAGGCAATGTCATATGTTTTCATGATTTCACAAATTTCTTCAAAATGGGTATACAGAAAGTTCTCTTGATGATGAGCGAGACACCATCTTGCCATAATGGCTCCGCCTCTTGAAACAATTCCAGTGACCCGGTCGACTGTGAGCGGAATATACCTTAACAGGACGCCCGCATGAATGGTGAAGTAGTCAACCCCTTGCTCTGCCTGTTCAATTAATGTGTCTCGGTATACTTCCCACGTCAAATTTTCTGCGATTCCATTCACTTTTTCAAGTGCCTGATAAATTGGGACAGTTCCTACTGGGACTGGGCAATTGCGGATAATCCATTCTCTCGTTGTATGAATGTCCTTTCCTGTAGACAGGTCCATCATCGTATCTGCCCCCCATCTAATTGCCCATGTCATCTTCTCCACCTCTTCTTCAATGGACGATGTCACAGCTGAATTGCCAATATTCGCATTAATTTTCACGTGAAAATTCTTTCCGATGATCATCGGCTCACTTTCAGGATGGTTGATATTCGCTGGAATGACCGCTCTCCCACTAGCCACTTCCTCTCTAACAAACTCAGGACTTAGCTGTTCTCTCAAAGCGATAAACTCCATTTCAGGCGTAATGATGCCCTTTTTTGCATAATGCATTTGCGTCACACAAGCACCTTGTTTCCCGCGGAGCGGCACATGATGAAATTCTGTATGGGCAGCTTGAAAGGATTCTTTCCCGTTCAAGCGATATCCATTATCTTCTGGCTTTACTTGACGCCCTTCATAGCTTTCAGTATCTTCTCTTTCTTTAATCCATTCTGATCTCAGGCGCTTTAATCCCTTTGTGACATCAATATGAGCCTCCTCATCTGTATACGGTCCACTTGTATCATACACACGAATCGGTTCATTTGGGATATCACCTGCTTGTGTCACTGTATTTGTGAGCACAATTTCTCTTTTTGGCACCAAAATGTCAGGTCTTGAGCCTTGTTCATATACCTTTCGACTGCCTTCAAAGTTTGATAATAAAGATTGCGTTGATGGAACATTTGTCTTTTCATTCATTTGCTGTTCTCTCCTTCTTTTCGTGTCACCGGACAGGATGGAATCAGCACCAGCAAAAAACCAGATTCTATGTAAAGAACCTGGTTTCGTCGTCAGAAAAAAACATGTATGCCATTCATATGGCACATGTATCATCTTCAACTTCCCCACGCTGGTACGAGCCAGATCAGGTCCAAAGGGTTAAGAAGCTTGTCTTCTCTCTCAGCCCGCATTTCCGGGCACCCCTAGTCACTTATATTGATTTCCACAACAGTGTAGCATAGCTGAGAAATGAAAAAAAGAAGTTTCAGGAAAATAGTTCCTTTCCCCTACAATGAATACACGCTCTTCACGATATACATCTTTCTATACACGATCTATCTCTCTCATTTCGATTAAATCAGAAATAATCATTGATCCTTTTCTCCTAATATGTATAATTAATCTAAACGGAGAATTTTTATACAAACATGATTCAAAGGAAGTTCTAGTCGATTGCAAACATTTCTTACATTTATCGTCGTTGGATTCTCAATTGCTCTACCTGTTGGAGCGATCACGGTTGAAATGACAAAGCAGGGATTAAAAAACGGATTCTTTCATGGATTAACTGTAGGCGCTGGTGGTATGACCATCGATATATTGCTCATCTTGGCTTTATATGCTGGATTTGCTCAATTTTTATCTTTGCCCTTTATCCAAATTCCTCTCTGGCTGATCGGTGCCATCTTTTTAATGATTCTTGCCTACGATTCGATTAAAAATGCGGATCAAGACATCCATTTAGCAGGAGAAAAAGTGAATAAATCATTCGCTAAAACATACCGAAATGGGCTGCTCGTCGCGGTATCACCTGGAAACCTTGTGTTCTGGGTATCTGTGTTTGGTGCTGTACTGGCAGATGCTTATACGAATACAAATTCATCTGAATTTATATTGGCTGCTGCGGGTATTTTGGCAGGGATTCTTCTTCATGACATCGGTCTTCTCACGATTGTTTCCCTAACAAGAAAAGTGATGAATCGAACAATGATCAAGTGGACATCCATTATTGCCGGTATTTTATTACTTGGATTTGGCTGTTATTTCTTTTATGAATTTTATATCGGGATCAAAGTTTATTTTTAAAGAAAGGCTAAAGTTCGTCATGAACTTTAGCCTTTTTTATTCCCGCCTAGCGGGTCATGCCTGTCTGACCTGTTTCAAATTGCGTTTTTCTCATATCTCTGAAGCGTGTAAATGCGCCTTCGTCTTTAATGACTTGGACAGCTCTTCCATCTGCATAACGAGTCGCTGCTTCTTCTACTTGTGATACACCCTCTGATGTCAAGCGCCCATCTGTTTTAAGAGCAATATACACATTTTCATCCGTCACCATGACTTGTGAGTCTGTCACATGGTTCATTTTGTTCACTCGGTTGGCGATTTTTCTTGAACGCTGGATGTTCTCTTGTTTATCGTAGCCAGAGAACGACATTTGGTTATGATAGTTCATATCTCCATGACTGTAGCGTCCATCTCCACCAGTAAGCGGCATTCTCACTTGATCCTGTGTAGGGCGTGAACGATAATCAACATTCGTTGTATTTCTTCCGTTCATTCCCTCCATAAGCTCAGAAACCGGTCCTTGATGATCTTGGTTGTTGTCTGTTGCCTGTTGATTGGAGTGGTATCCAACTGGCTGGCCTGATTGATTATGACGTGTATCTACACCCGCATTGTTATTTGTACCACATGCCGTTAATCCAATAGGTAGAAGCACTAAGGCGATTGTTTTTTGCCATTTTTGTCTCAAACGAAAAACCCCCTGTACAAATTGAATCTCATGAGCGCAAAACAGGCTCTGTTTTAGCATGTACAGTTGAGGACAAAAACAAGCTGTCAGTTATAAACAAAAAAAGGAACGATTGAGATCGTCCCTTGTGTCATTAATCTTCTTCGTCTTCTTCTGGTCTTGCAAAGACAGATGGGTTTTGATAAGGCTGCTGCATATAAGGCTGAGCTGGATAAGCACCCATTTGACCATATGGAACAGGGTTTGGATAATGTCCAGGCCATGGCTGATGATGCTTCATACCATCATCGCATCCGCAGTCTTCCTTGCCATATGCTTCATTTGGAGCGTTTGGATAAAAGCCTTGATTGGCATTGGCATTGGCATTCGCATTCGCTCCTGCATTTGGATGCATATGGTGGTGCCAGTGATGCCCATCGTTTGCATGATGCTCGTGATTTTCACCGTAATAAGCTGGTGCTTGATACGCAGGGTAATACGGCTGAGCCGCCGGGTAAGGGTACGGCATCATGTGATGGTGATAATACGGCTGTACCGGATAACAAAGGCCTGATCCCGGTAATATAGGAGAAGCGGGTACCATTTGCTGCGGATATGGATACATTGCTGGCATGTAATGACCATAACCATAATAAGGATCATATGACTCTTGATGATGGTGGTGATGCTCTTTATTTTCAGCCATGCCTCCTACTGCTGCCCCTCCAACATTCGGCATTTGCGGGAAATTAGGAAGGTTTGGGTAATTACTATGTTCCATATCTTTTCCCTCCTCTTTTTGATGTGGGATATGAATGAATGGATCATATCCCTTTGCCACTTCATCTTTGAAATGATCCTTATTTTCATAATGAAAATGGTCCTTGTGATCTTTATGATCCTTTTTCTCATGAACATGATCTTTCTTTTCATGAACGTGATCTTTTTTCTCATGATGTTCTTTTTTGGGAGGAGGCGTGAATGGCTGGTAGAGATTCGTCTGATAATAGTTTACATCAACTTGTGGAAAAACTGGCTGTTCAATCTTTGGTACTGGTGGCACATAAGGTACCGGTTCATTCGGTTTTTCCTTCGGCTTCGTATCTTGAACTTGCACGACATCCTTTGGCTTTTCTTTTACATACGGGTGTTCTTTTGCTTTTGGCATTTCTTTTGCTTTGTGATGATCGGTTTTTACAGGAACACCACTAGATGGAATTTTGATTTTCATTCCTGGCATGATCAAATCTGGATTACTGAGCTGCGAATTTAATTTTTTCAATTCTTGAAAGTCGACTCCGTACTTCTTTGAAATTTTCCAAAGGGAGTCTCCTTTTTGCACAATATGAATTTTCAACGTTTTCCCCTCCTATGCAAAACGTGAACGTAGCGGTTATGTCAGAAGTACAATATGTTTCAACATAAATTTATGCCTATTTACAAGCCGATATGATAAAAACTTGTTTTCTGATAGGAGGGGACACTTCATTATTTAATGGTCAGCATCTTATTTAAAGCGAGCAATGCCTCTTTTGTCGTCTCTTCATTCACTTGAATCAAACCGACTGGCTCCCCTTTTTCAATGCTTTCAAGTGACCATAGTAGATGAGGCAGGTCAATACGGTTCATTGTCAAACATGGACACATATCTGGATTGAGGGATTCGATTTGTTTGTCAGGGTGCTGGTCAATGATGCGTTTCACTAAATTCATTTCTGTTCCAATGGCCCACTTGCTTCCTGCTGGTGCCTGCTTGATCGTATCAATAATAAATTTCGTTGAACCAGCTAGATCAGATGCCTTTACGACTTCATGCGTACACTCTGGATGAACAAGAATCTGTATGTCACGGTCTCGTTTTCTCGTTTGTTCAATATTCTCAATGGTAAATTTCTCATGAACAGAGCAATGACCTTTCCATAAAATCATTTTAATTCGATGAAGCGGTTGATCGGTGATGAGCTTTTCTTCTATTTGATCCCAGACAGCCATTTCCTCTAGCGGAATCCCTAAATCATAGGCCGTGTTACGCCCTAAATGCTGATCAGGAAGAAAAAGAATTCGCTCTTTTTGGGTCAGCGCCCACTCCAATACTTTTTTAGCGTTTGAAGATGTGACAGTCGATCCGCCATGTTTGCCGACAAATGCTTTAATATCAGCCGTTGAGTTTACATAAGTCAGTGGAAGGATCGTATCTCCAAACAGCTCAGTGAGCTGATCCCACGCCCTGTCTGTTTGTTTCATATTCGCCATATCTGCCATTGAACAACCTGCTCTCATATCTGGCAAAAAGACGTGCTGATTCTTTTTTGATAGCATATCGGCCGTTTCTGCCATAAAATGAACCCCGCAAAATACAATGTATTCTGCTTCGTGATTGTCAGCAGCAATTTGTGCAAGCTGCAATGAATCACCTGTCACATCAGCAAATTGGATGACTTCATCTTTTTGATAATGATGACCCGGTATAAAAAGCTTTGATCCAAAGGCGCGTTTAATCTCTAATACTCTCTCTTTCATTTCATCATAAGAGCGCAGTTTATATTCATCTGGCATCATGGCTGTATGTTGCGCTGCTAACACATCAAGCATGGACATGAGTCGTTCCCCCTTTATGGCTGAATTCCATATTCATACTAAAATCGAATGATGGAGCAGAATGTGTGAGGAATCCAAGTGAAATAAGGTCTACACCTGTCCCCCGGTAGTTAGCCACATTCTCTAACGTGATGCCGCCTGATGCCTCAGTCAATATGGTTTCAGGGGTCATTTGTTTAAAGCGCTTCACTTCGTCTGGAGAGCAGTTGTCAAACATGATGACATCTGCTTTGGCTTCAATGGCTTCCATCAGCTGTGCTTCTGATTCAATTTCCACTTCAATTTTCACCATATGACCGGCGTATGCTCTTGCTTTTTCCACAGCTTCCCTGATAGAACCACAAGCCGCAATATGATTATCTTTAATCATCACCCCATCGGATAAGCCGAAACGATGATTCTTTCCGCCTCCGACTTTTACTGCATACTTCTCCAGCATGCGCAAACCGGGTGTCGTCTTTCTCGTATCACAAATCGTAATAGATGGATCAGCTAATCGCTCTACTGCTTCATGCGTTAGTGTAGCAATCCCTGTCATTCTTTGTAGGATATTCAACACCACCCGCTCCCCTTTCAGCAAATCGTTGACGGGGCCTGTTATTTGTGCCAGTACAGCCCCTTCATGAATCCAATCACCTTCCTGGAAAAACAGCTCAGTTTGAACTTGTTCATTCAGCAGTTTGTATCCCATATCAATGACTTGTGTCCCGGCCAATACGCCTGATTGTTTCGCCATGATGTAAGCTGTTCCTTTCTTGTCTCCAAAGATGGCATCAGCGGATACATCTCCAAACCCAATATCTTCTTTTAAAAAATGAGTGAGCATTTGCTTTAACTGTAAACGTTCCATTTGGCACCAATCCTTTCATTTTTTACGATGTAAATATGGCCCTGTTCATGTACAATCTGTTTTGCTCGCCACGAAGCATCATGCCGATTAGGATAATCTGTGCGATAATGACCGCCCCTGCTTTCTGTTCGGAGTAATGCGGATTTGACAAGGCATATGGATAAAGCCCATTGATTAGTTATTTCGATCTGTTCATTTGTGATATTCTTCACATTGATTTGCTGAAAAGAGACTTGTTCTAAATGATCGAGCAAAGTCTGTAAGCCTTTCTCATCTCTCACAATTGCGGCATATGCTGTCATCCATTTTCTGAGCTGAGCCAGTGACACCGTTGGGACAGACCATACTTCTTGAATGGAAGGAGCAAGGTTTTTATCTTGCCGGGCTTGCAACCGCTCAATATACCGTGCTGCGTTGTTTCCTAAAACGAGACCTTCTAAGAGCGAATTACTTGCCAGTCGATTGGCGCCGTGTAAACCTGTACAAGCTGCTTCACCAATGGCAAAAAGTGATGGAACTGTTGTTTCTCCATGTTCATTCACCTTAATTCCACCCATTAAAAAGTGCATACCGGGTGAAACTGGCAGCCTTCCGCTTGCCATATCAACTCCCGCACGCTGACACATCGAAGCAATCGCAGGAAAACGTGCAGAAAAATACGGAATATCACGGATGTTCAGATAAATGGAATGACCGAGTTGCTGCTCATGGAAAATGGTCCTTGCCACCACATCTCTAGGCGCTAAATCGCTCTGCGGGTGAATTCCTTCCATGATCCGCCTGCCTGATTCATCTTCTAAATAGGCGCCCTCTCCCCTGACTGCCTCTGATACGAGACCGATCGCTTTACCTGAAGTGGTCAAAAGGGTCGGATGGAATTGCACAAATTCGAGATCTACTAGCTGTGCCCCTGCGCGATAGGCCATCATCAGACCATCTCCTGTCACAGACGGATCATTTGTGTTTGTTTCATATAAGGATCCACAGCCGCCAGTGGATAATACAACTGCATCTGCGGTCATTGTATGTACATGACCTTTTTCGTCTTTCCACACGACACCGGTACATACCCCTTCATGAACTAATAGATCCATGACATGATGATTTTCGTATACATGAATGTGTGAGCCGAGCTTCCCTTTCAAAAACTGCACGAGGGTTTTTCCCGTTTGATCTCCTCCTGCATGCAGAATACGATGGGTCGTATGGGCTCCCTCTTTACCTAACTGCGGGATTCCCGTTTCATCTCGATCAAATGGGCAGCCCTCTTCTACGAGCTTCTTTACAAGATCTTTTCCTTGACGGACGATCTCCTGTACAGTTTTGTCATCATTGTGACCACACCCAGCAGCTAAGGTATCTTGCACATGCTGATCGACAGAATCATGTGCGGAAAAGGCTGCAGCGATTCCCCCTTGTGCGAGCATGGAATTACTAGAGGAAAATTGTTTTTTTGTCATCATGATGACTTGGCAGTTCTCTGAGATCGTATTCACAAAGGAAAGAGCCGCAATGCCAGACCCCACCACAATGACTTTTTTGATAGATGACACAACCGCCCCTCCTGTCATTTACACCTGTCTTGACACATATCATTACACAACACTACAATAAATACAAGAAAAAATTTTCACACAGGAGATGGATGGATTTGATTTATTTAGATTATGCAGCTTCTACACCTGTTTCTGAGGAATCACTGCATGTATTTCAGCAGTTGAGCAAAGAATGTTACGGAAATGCGAGCAGCCTGCATGATGCAGGAGGAAGAGCAAATGAAATCTTGGCTTACAGCAGACAATCACTTGCAGCGATTCTTGGGGGCGAACCTGATGGTATTTACTTTACAAGTGGCGGAACTGAATCCAATATCCTTGCGATTCAATCGATCATAAATGGGCTACCTCCACATAAACAGCATGTCATTACCACATCAGTAGAGCACCCTTCCGTTCATCATGCGGTTAATGCCTTGCAGCGTCTCGGTGTGAAGGTGACGGTCATAGAACCGAATCAAGAAGGAATTATCACAAAGGAGATTCTCAAACAGGCTCTATTGCCTGAAACCGGACTAGTATCCATCCAGCATGCCAACTCAGAAACTGGGATTATTCAGCCATTAGCTGAATTAGCAACGCTCTTAAAAGAAAGAGACATTCTTTTTCATACAGATGCAGTGCAAACATTCGGAAAAATGCATGTGTCGATTAAAGAACTTGGGGTTGATGCCCTCTCCATTTCGAGTCATAAAGTGTATGCACCTAAGGGCGCCGGTGCTGTCTATATGGGGGCACATGTCCCTTGGAAGCCTATATATCAAGATACTGTACAGGAAAATGGTCTACGCCCAGGGACAGTGAACGTTCCATGTATCGGTGCTTTTGTTGCCGCGAGCGAGCAAATCATGCTGAAAATAGAGCATCAGCAGCAGCTGGATATTCAGCTTCGTAATTATTTTCTTCAGCAGCTAAAAAAACGGAAGCTGTCTGTCCGCATGCTGCAAGAAAGTGACCAGCGCCGCACGCTGCCTCATATTATTGGTTGTTTTTTTGAAGGGTTTGAAGGACAATATGTAATGTTAGCTTGTAACCGGCATGGGATTTGTATATCCACAGGAAGTGCGTGCGCTTCTGGTTATCACCACCCTTCCCCTGCTGTGAAGGCATTACATGTATCAGATCGTGATGCCCTTCAATTCATTCGACTATCATTTGGACGAGGATCATCAAAGGATGACATCGATCAGCTTTTGCATACATTTGAGAGCTTGCAAAAGGAGAAGAAAGGAGCATAAAACGTGGAACAAGAGAGAAAACTCATTGGCGAAGAAAGAAGAAACGCCATTTTAAAGTGGCTACAAGAGACTGATACACCACTCACCGGAAGTTTTTTAGCTAAAAAAGCCGCTGTCTCACGACAAGTCATTGTACAAGATATTTCATTACTAAAAGCAAAAAACGAACCCATTATTGCCACAAGCCAAGGCTATGTGTATATGGCGCAGCATACACCGGAAACTGAAATTGAACAGATTATCGCTTGCAAGCACGATCCTCATCGTACAGAAGAGGAGCTGACACTGATTGTAGACTACGGTGTAACGGTGAAAGACGTGATCATTGAGCACCCTGTTTACGGGGAGCTGACGGCCTCTATTCGAGTGAGTACGCGCAAACAAGTGGCGGACTTCGTTCATCATATTTCTAATACGGGCGCCTCCTACTTATCAGAGCTGACAGACGGCGTACACTTACATACCCTTACTTCATACAGCCAAAAGCAGCTTGACCAAGCCATTCAAGCGCTTGATGACGCTGGATTTCTCATTAAAGACTAAAAAAATAGTGTCCCCAAGAGGACACTATTTTTCATTCGTTAATTCATATGTTTGATAGCTGCCGAGTAGTTTCACTTCACAGCCAATCGCTTCTAATTCTTGAATGGCGCCAGGGACAAGTACATCATCCATCTCTTTTTCGATATCAATGATAAATAAATAGTGTCCAAGGCCTGTTTTTGTCGGACGCGATTCAATTTTGGACAAATTGAGATTCCGCCATGAAAAAGCTGATAACACGCGGTGCAATGCACCTGACTGATCATCCTTTGGCAGGCTGACAACAATGGTCGTTTTTGGCTTTGAAGAAAAACCAGAATTCATTGGGAACGATGCCTTCGCCTCTTTATGTAAAATGACAAAACGTGTATGATTGTGCGGATAATCATGAATGTCTTTTTTCGCAATCGTCAATCCATACGTTTTTGCGGCGATTTCATTTGCAATCGCACCAACAGCTTCATCTGGATGCTCACTGATGTATTTTGCTGCATAGCCTGTTGATTCCACTGGCCGATGCGGAATATCAGGGAACTGCCTCTTCAAAAATTGATGACACTGCGCAATGGCGTGCGGATGTGACTGAATCACATCTAATGTCTCCCAGCTCTCCGCTCTCGATGGATGGACAAGCAGGTGCTGGCGAATCGGTGCTGTCATTTCGCCCACAATGGACAAAGCGTCCTCATGAATTAAATAATCAATTGTTAAGTTCACAGATCCTTCGAGTGCATTTTCAAGTGGAACGACCGCCAAATCTACTTCTCCCTTTGACACAGCATCCATACATTGCGGAATGGTTGCATAAGCCCGCTGCTCTGCATCTTTTGGAAAACAAGAACAGACAGCCAAATGAGTAAATGTGGCCTCTGGTCCAAAGTAACCTACCGTTAATTGCTTCATCTGCTATGATCTCTCCTTTTACGCCCCAGAACCTAGAATTTCAACTTTTTCGACAAATTCAAGTTTTCTTAATTGATTCATGACTGTATTGATATCATCTGCCATGCCGGCCGTACTGATCGACAGGGTAACATTCGCTCTTCCTTGCAACGGAATCGTTTGGTGAATGGATAACACATTACAGCCAGAGTCAGCCACAATTTGCAGCAGCCTAGACAGAGCCCCAGACCGATCCTCTAGGTGGAAAAACAATGTGATGATCTGCTCTTTGACCATCGTATAAAATGGAAAAACAGCATCTCGATATTTATAAAAAGCACTGCGGCTTAAATCCGCTTTTTGAACAGCATCGGCAACTGAATCCGCTTTTTTGCGATCGAGAAGCTTTTTGACTTCAAGCGTTTTTCGCATCGCATCCGGAAGTACATCCTCTCTTACTAAATAGAACGTTTCTTCTTTCACCTGTTTTCTCCCCTTTTAAAAACGGGAGAGCCCATGAACTGGACCCTCCTTTTGATCAATCGATAAATTCAAATTCAAATTCAAGCAGACGAATGATGTCTCCATCTTTTGCACCACGTTCACGCAGGGCATCATCAACGCCCATTCCGCGCAGCTGTCTAGAGAATCGTTTCACTGACTCGTCCCTTGAGAAATCTGTCATCTTAAACAGTCGCTCAAGTGCTTTACCAGTTAAGACAAACGTACCATCAGGATCTCTTGAGATCTCAAATGCTGCTTCTCCTTCATCAAACTTGTACATCACACGGTTATCAGAGAGCTCTTCTTCATTGTAGAGCGGGAATTCCGGTGTTGTTTCAAGCTGATTGGCGATTTCAAATAAGAGCTCACGAAGCCCTTCTCTTGTGATCGCACTAATTGGGAACACTTTATAGTCATCTGTTAATTTTTCTTTAAATGCCGCTAGATTGTCAGCTGCATCCGGCATGTCCATTTTGTTCGCTACAATGATTTGCGGACGCTCTGTCAATCTCATATTGTATTGCTCAAGCTCTTCGTTAATCGTCACGTAATCTTCGTATGGGTCACGCCCTTCAAGTCCAGACATATCAATGACATGGACAATGACACGTGTACGTTCAATGTGGCGTAAAAATTGATGACCTAAGCCAACACCTTCGTGCGCTCCTTCGATCAGTCCTGGCAGATCCGCCATGACAAAACTTCGGTTATCGTCTGTTTCAACAACTCCAAGGTTTGGCACAAGCGTTGTAAAATGATAATCCGCAATTTTTGGTTTCGCAGAAGAGACAATCGAAAGCAGTGTTGACTTCCCGACACTTGGGAAACCAACAAGTCCAACATCTGCAAGTACTTTTAATTCTAAGATGACGTCACGTTCTTTACCTGGCTCGCCGTTTTCAGACAGCTGTGGTGCAGGGTTTGCTGGTGTTGCGAAGCGTGAATTTCCACGTCCACCACGTCCACCTTTGGCAATCACAGCCCGCTGTCCATGCTCTGTCAAGTCAGCTAGTACTTGTTCCGTCTCAGCATCTGTCACCACTGTACCCGGCGGAACTTTAACAATCATTTCTTCCGCATTTCGGCCATGCTGGTTTTTACTCATTCCATGCTCACCGCGGTCCGCCTTGAAATGACGCTTATAACGAAAGTCCATTAACGTTCTAAGTCCTTCGTCTACTTCAAATACTACATCTGCACCATTTCCGCCGTCGCCGCCAGCTGGCCCGCCTTTTGGCACATATTTTTCACGACGGAACGCCACCATACCGTTTCCGCCGTCACCGCCTTTAACATACACTTTAACCTGATCTACAAACATAACTTCCTCCGTTTCTCTGCATCACATATCTCGTTCTTGCCTCAAACAAAGCTCAATCATGGACTCATGATTCGTCACATGAAATTGCGTTATACTCATACATGGATAGTTTGCGTCATGAAACGCATTTAACGCATCCAAACTTGTTAATTTTCCTTTGAAATCAAAATATAAGATCACATCATTCTCTTCATGATCCGTTTGGAAAGTGACCGTTAAATGATTTTCAGTTTTTTGGCAAACTGATTGATCGAATATCGAAAACAACTCCCGTGATACCGTTAGCAGCTGCGATTCATATGCTGATAAGTCTCGGGTTTCACCAAGCACTTCATATTCTAGGGTGATAAAATGCGACTCCCAATTAAAGGTTAGAAAGTAATAGGCCAATTGGGGAATTTTTAAATTTGAGAGTTTGGATTCATGCTGTGCTTCAATGACCATTTCTTCTATTATTTCGAACACTCGGTCATATTTTTCTAATGTCAAGTTGCCTTTGATTAACTGCAATTTATTCATCCAGTCGTGTCTTGAACGACTAAGCAGATGGATCAATTCATTCGTTAATGCAACGTGAGTTAATTTTTCGTTTTGTTTACTTGGTATCTCTTCCATTATCGCACTCCCAATCGTTTGGTCTCTCTTTTAGGAGTCTTATCATCAATATGTCTCCCTGAATTATAACAGAGAAGACAGCTTAGAAAAACACTAGTTATGTGAGGAAAGGTTGTTTTTTCTGATCGTATAGGAGAAAATGAGGCAAAGTCAGCAAACATTCTTTGATATTCTATGGAGTGCATTTTCTTTTATCATCTTCGGTACCACTTGTAAAAGCGTAAAAGCTCCCTAAATAGTGAAAAAAACTCCAGTCAATGACCGGAGTTTTTAGCAATTATTGTGCCGCAGGATATACGCTCACTTTTTTACGGTCACGACCGAAACGTTCGAATTTAACTGTTCCGTCGATTTTAGCGAAAAGAGTGTCGTCGCCTCCGCGTCCAACGTTTTCACCTGGATAGATTTTCGTTCCACGTTGACGATAAAGGATAGAACCACCAGTTACGAATTGACCATCAGCACGTTTAGCGCCTAAACGTTTAGACTCAGAGTCACGTCCGTTCTTTGTAGAACCTACCCCTTTTTTAGATGCGAAAAATTGAAGATCTAATCTAAGCATGAAGTTCACCTCCTATTTTTTTGTAGATATTCTCACATAATCGTGATAATCTCGTTCAATTGTTTCTAAGGAAACGACCATGCCTTCTAAAAGCAACTGGGCTTTTTCAAAGGTGACTGGATCTGTATCAGCTGGCAGTTCAAAAGAGAAATACCCGCCTTCATCTCCAATATCAAGCAGTGGATCCATTCCTGTCAGTGCAATAATTGAATTGACTGACCCGAAAACAACAGCAGATACACCTGCACAAACGAGATCCTGACCTTTTTCAGCAAACTCGGCATGTCCAGTCATCTGAAAAGACGTAATGCTTTCATCTGCTGGCGACCGAGTAATGGTTGCTTTGATCATATCACTCACACGCCTTAAGCGTTGATTTTTTCGATAACAACTTTAGTGTAAGGTTGACGATGACCTTGTTTCTTGTGGTTGTTTTTCTTCGGTTTGTACTTGAACACAGTAATTTTTTTACCGCGACCTTGTTTTTCAACTTTAGCCGTTACTGTTGCTCCAGCAACTGAAGGGTTACCCACTTTGACAGTGTCTCCGCCGACAAACAATACGTTTTCGAAAGTAACTGTTTCACCTGCTTCAGCAGCTAGTTTTTCAACATAAACAGTTTGACCTTCTTCAACTTTTACTTGTTTGCCACCAGTTTCGATAATTGCGTACATCTCTGCACCTCCTAATAAACTCAGACTCGCCGAATACAGGGGGCCAATAGGCACTTTACACCTGCTCCGCGCGGTTGTAGCACGGGTGCTACATATCCATAACATTAAAAAATATATCAAATTAGACGCTGAATGTCAATGTATTTTCACCATTAGTACGGCAAAAGAAGATCTTCCATGGAAGAGGTGGTTCTTCGATCTGAAAAATAAGCATGGAGCAATTCATTTTCATCGAGCTGGCTCATTTTCACACCATTCCGTTCGATAATAATGGGATGCTTACAGCCCCTTTGGAATCGCGCCATCACTTCATATATTTTCTCCTCAGCACTGGCTCTCAGCGGAATGAGTTTCTCTACCTTTTGCTCTTTTTTACCGTAATAACGTTCTAGTAAAAAACGTACCCTGATATAATGCCGCTGCCGGTGCTCCATCACAAGCGAGTAGGCTAAAAAAGTGAGCAGGATCCAGCCGTTGAATTGCAGCGGAGCAAAACAGAGTAACCCTGCTGTCAAAAGACCGAAAAAAATGAGTGAGCCTTTTATTGCAAGGGCATGTGCCTGTTGGAAAGGGTAAAAAACAGATAAGAGCAAAAAGAATAATTTTCCGCCATCAAGCGGCCAAATGGGCAAAAGGTTCACTAGAAAAATCGCTATATTATAAAAAGTAAACATCGTAAAGACGTCATATGAAATAAGTGAGGCTTCCATGAGAAGCCAGGCGACGAGCTGGAGCGGGACATGCTGAAGCGGTCCGCATAAAATGACCGCCAGTTCTTCTTTTAGCGGACGGTTGCCATGCTCTTCTACTTCTACCGCCCCGCCAAATGGCAGTAAAAAAATCCGCCGAATCCGCCAGTGATAATAACAAGCAGCCGCTGCATGTCCAAGCTCATGGACACAGACGATGATGAGCAAACAAAGCAGCGGCTTAATTTGACCTGATAGCATGGCAAATGCCATGACTATCCAAAGGAGCGGGTGAACATGGACCTTTGTCAGCATGAGCAGCCATCTATTCAAAGGTCATCACCTGAATGGGATCAATAAACTGTTCATTTTGCTTAATGGCGAAGTAATATGTCCCCTTCCCTTGTTCATCAAGCGCAATTTGACCAATTTTTTCCCCCTTATCGACAAAATCGTATAAAGCCACATCAGCTTCTTTTAGTTGGCCGTACCAGCTGTAGCTGTTATCTGCATGCTGCACCACGACTGTGAGCCCTGTATCACTTTTCTTTTTCACTTCTACGACATAGCCTTCTTTCATACTATCGATGGCTTCAGCAGATGTTTCAACTTTGACTCCGGCACCATTTTGCGTGAAGGATTCCTGTACTTTTCCAGAGGCAGGGACAGCCAGTTCTTGATTGGCTTGTACGTCCTTTTGCCCTTCTTTTCTATCGGTTAAAAAGGCAAGTGGGTTTCCGACAGTTTTCTCAAACCACCTGTTGGCGGCGGCAAATTGAAAATCTTGTTCAAAGGTTTGACTGATCATCGGCTTCAGCTGCTGAAAAGGCCCCGCCTGCCCTTTAAATGAAATAGCGGCAATCAGTACAAGAGAGGCAGAAAGTAAACATTTAAGCACAAACGTATTTGAATGAAATAACGGATGGCGAAATTTTTTCGTTTGGTGAGACGTTGACTCGTAGGAAGCCGAGCCAGAATGCTTTTCTTCTTCTGTTAACATGACCCATGGCGGAACATCATCTCTCTTCTTGAAAGCTGCCTTCTTAGGGGCAGCAGCTGGCTGCTTCATTTTGCGGCGCTGCGCTATTTTCTTTCGATACTCGTCCACTCTTTTCATAAGATCACCCTTTACATACAAACAGTTTGTACATTTTATGTGGCGACCTCATATGATATGCAACAAAAAGACCGATTCTCATCGAATCGGTCTCATCTCACGTGAATCATTATGCCCTTACACCGAAAAATGCTTTCAGCTTTGCAAACATCCCTTTGTTTTCTTCTTCAAAGGATTGAAGAGGAACAGATTCACCTAGTACGCGGCGAGCAATATTGCGATACGCAATGGAAACTTTATTTTTAGCATCCATGACAATCGGTTCACCATTGTTTGAAGCCTTAATGACATCATCATCATCGGCTACAATGCCGAGAAGATCAATTGATAAATGATGGACAACTTCATCCACATCCATCGAATCGCCATTTTTCGCCATGTGTGTACGAATGCGGTTCACAATCAAACGAGGCGGTTCAATATCCTCTTGTTCCAGCAAGCCGATAATTCGGTCTGCATCTCTCACAGCTGAGATTTCAGGTGTCGTGACCACAATCGCTTTGTCAGCACCTGATACAGCATTTTTAAAGCCTTGCTCAATTCCAGCAGGGCAATCAATGACAACATAATCAAAGTCTTGTTTCAATGATTGAATTAATTCTTTGATCTGCTCCGGCTCTACCGCCGTTTTATCGCTTGTTTGAGCAGCAGGTAAAAGATACAAAAGATCCTCGAACCGCTTATCCTTCACAAGCGCTTGGTGAATCTTGCATCTTCCTTCTACTACATCGACTAGATCATAAATAATGCGGTTTTCAAGCCCCATCACGACATCTAAATTCCGAAGGCCGATGTCGGTATCAACTAGACACACTTTTTTCCCTTGAATTGCTAGTGCTGTGCCTAAGTTTGCAGATGTTGTTGTTTTGCCAACGCCGCCTTTTCCTGAGGTAATCACAATAGCCTCGCCCAATTTCACATTCCTCCCTCAAGCCTTGTCAGATTAGGTCTTATATGAGCCAATTGCTGCAGGCGTTCAATGATCATATTGCCATCTATATCTAAATAAGCACATTCCATTTCATTTCCATCTTCTTTTTGATCCGGTGCACGGTTAAACACTTGTGCGATGCGAAGCTGGGTTGGAATCATATGAGATGCCGCAATCACAGCTTGTTTGTTTCCATTACATCCAGCATGCGCTACACCTTTTAATGCACCGAGCACAAAAATATTCCCCCCAGCACGAATAGTTCCACCAGGGTTGACATCTCCTATTAATAAAAGATCCCCTTCGACATAAAGCACCTGTCCAGAGCGTACAATTTTTGCTACAGAAGTAATCTCAGCCTCTGCTTTTAAACGTCTGGCCTCTTCAGTTGACATGACGTCACTTTCAATAGAGTGAATGACGAGATGTTCATTTTCAGACACCGCTTCAGTTAAACGCGCCTCTTGATCCTCTGTTAAATATCGAAAACCAAGTTTAATATGCACATTGACTTTATGTCCTTCTCTTCCGTCTGTATATTGCTCAAGTAAAAGAACCTCTCGCAAGCCAGAAAGAAGGTCTTCAAACGAACAGTCATCATTTAACTGTAATGTTAATCCGTTTTTTGTACCTTTTATTGTCACATACTGCTGTTTTTGAGTTTTCAAGATGCTCACCTCAACAACATACTCATTTCGCCGTAATTGGACAAACTCCTGCTTTTATTCGTCGATCAGTCCTTGTTTCACATTGATGAAAAAGAGCCTAAGCGGCACAACAAGTATGAGAGACGCAGCAGTATTTAAAAGAATCGTTGGAATAAAGCGTTCGATGACATACGTATTAAAAGGCATAATACCTGGTTGAATCGTCGCTTGAACGCCGTACACATAAAACTCCATCACTGCAACAGCAATCATCGATAGAAAGACAACGACTAACATATTCGTTTGGAGGACTTTGAAGGCTTTTGCTAACAAATAGCAGAGCGCACCAAAGCCAAACATATGAACACCAAGAATACCTGTATACGAAATATCATATAAAAGTCCAAAGACAAATCCATAAATCACACCATATTTTTGATTCACAAAAGCTGTCATAAATACAAGTGCGAGTAAGATGAAATGAGGTGCTAAAATTTGATTATCTGAAACAAATGGGAGCTTCACTAAATCGACAAAAATACTGTCAAATACGAAAATAAACAACATGACGAAAGCAAGAAGGACACGTTTCACGAGCCTTCCTCCTTCGTTAATTGAGATGCATCTGCCGTACTTGTGCTGCGATTCACAACAATCACACGGTCTAAATTATTGAGTTCAGCAGCTGGTTCTACATAAATAATTTTTGTCAGTCCGTAATGGTCCGGCTCAATTTCGCTTACCTTCCCAATCGTCAAGCCCTGCGGGAATACGCCCCCTGCTCCAGATGTTTCAACAAGATCTCCTTTTTTGACATCCCCATCAGCATCGGATTTTAAAATGTTCATTGTCAGCATTTTTTTCTTGCTGTCATAACCGTTAATAATTCCATTGAGTTCTTCTTTGCCCTTTTTCGCAAAAATTTTCGTTGAAATTCTATTATTTTGATCTGTAGAGCTTAGCAACCTTACAGTCGACGTAAAATTGTTGAGCTTATCACTTTCAATTTTCCCAATTAACGCACCACTCTCATTGGTGACCGCCATATCTTTTTCAACGCCTTGTTTTTTCCCTTTATCAATCATGACAAAACTATCCCAAAGGGACGGGTTTCTCGCAATGACTGTTGAAAGTATGGGCGTGTAGTCACGAATAGAGTTCACATATCCGAGCTGCTTGCGAAGCTTTTTGTTCTCATCTTCTAGTTCTTGAAGTTTCGCCTCATATTGGGTTTGTCCATCAAGTTTTTTTCGAAGACGCTCGTTTTCATCATATGTGTTCTTTAAATCTTGTACGTTCCCATAAATACCGGCAATAAATTGTGATGGTTTATGAAAGACACCTTGAAAAAAGCCTGTCGTATCCCCCACTAATTTTTCCGGCCATGAAGCACCTCTGCCGCTTTTCACAGAAAAACCAATCATGGCCACCAGTACGATGACACAGACAAGGAGCAACATTAATCTTTTATTCATAAAAAACTGCGGCATGTCTTACACCTCTTTATTTACGCCCAATTATCGATTATCTTTAGATTTTCCTTTGAACAAGTGAATATGTTCTAGTGCTTTCCCTGTTCCGATCGCCACACAGTCAAGCGGATCTTCAGCAATAATGACCGGCATTTTTGTTTCATCACTAATGACTTTGTCAAGATTACGTAGCAATGCACCGCCGCCTGTTAACACAATTCCACGGTCCATAATATCTGCTGCTAGCTCAGGTGGCGTTTTTTCAAGTGTCATTTTGACCGCATCGACAATTGTTTCCACCGTATCGCGAAGCGCTTTTGCAATTTCTTCTGCTGTAATAGAGATCGTTTTTGGCAGACCTGTTAAAAGGTCACGGCCGCGAATGTCCATCTCATCATGTACGTCAGGCTGCGCAGAACCGATTTCCATTTTAATCGCTTCTGACGTACGATCACCAATCATAAGATTATACGTTTTACGAATGTAGCTGCTAATCGCATCATCCATCTCGTCTCCTGCAACACGGATCGATTGAGATGTCACAATACCGCCAAGTGAAATAATGGCTACTTCTGTTGTACCGCCGCCAATATCTACAACCATGCTTCCAGTTGGCTCCCATACAGGAAGGTTAGCACCGATTGCCGCAGCAAATGGCTCTTCAATAGGGTATGCGTCACGAGCACCAGCTTGTCTTGTTGCATCAATGACTGCACGCTCTTCGACTGCTGTAATACCAGATGGTACACACACCATCACGTACGGTTTACGAGCAAAAAGCCCTTTACCTTTTAATGCTTGATTAATGTAATATTTCATCATTGTTGCTGTCGTCTCGTAGTCTGCAATGACTCCGTCTTTCATTGGGCGCAGTGCCACAACATTACCAGGTGTACGACCGATCATGTTTCTAGCGTCATTTCCAACCGCCACTATAGACTTCGTATCAGTTTCCAAAGCTACGACCGAAGGTTCTCTCACAACAATGCCTTTTCCTTTAATAAAAACAAGCGTATTCGCTGTTCCAAGATCTATTCCAAGGTCTTTTGTACCAATTCCAAACATATGTATGTATCTTCCTTTCTTAAACCAAAATTCCCTTTAGGGAAAAACTCATAAACTCTATTATATCGTAAAACATTGAAAAAAAAAGTGTTACAAATACCCTTTTTCCTTCAAACTCACAAATTTTTGATCACCGATCACTAGATGATCAAGCAGCTGTATTCCAATCAGCTTCCCACATTCAAAAAGTCGCTGTGTGACTTCAATATCTTCCCTGCTGGGCGTCGGATCTCCAGATGGATGGTTGTGCACACATATAAATGAAGCGGCCGAACGTTTAAAGGCCTCTTTAAAAATTTCGCGCGGGTGAACAATCGACGAATTTAGACTTCCGATAAACACAGTATGTTTATGAAGAACTTGATTTTTGGTATTGAGATAAAGACAAACGAAATTCTCCTGCGTCAAAAATCTCATATCTTCCATCACAAAATTCGCACCATCCTCCGGCGTGCGGATCACATAACGATTGTCCGTCGTTTGATGGTGTAATCTAGTGCCGAGTTCTAAAGCAGCTAAAAGAGAGATCGCCTTCGCTTTTCCAACTCCTCGAATCTTTGACAATTCTTCAATCGAAGCTTCCTTCACAGAACGAAGACCACCAAATGTTTGTAAAAGTCTTGCGGACACTTGAAGAACTGATTCCTTTTTTGTGCCTGTTCTCAAAAGAATCGCGACAAGTTCATGGTTTGATAAGCTGCTTGGGCCATATTTGACAAATCGTTCGCGCGGCTTTTCATCATGAGGAAAATGCTTCAGCAGCATAGGGAAATGATTCAAGATCTACACTCCTTTTTTGATTCCTTCCCGTCATCAAAAAGGGGTGATACCAAATGTTTCAAGCACTCTGACTGTTTTAGCAATAGGGAGTCCTACAACGGAAAAATAATCACCGTCTATTTTTTGTACAAACAGGGCACCTTTTCCTTGAATGCCGTAGCTTCCAGCTTTATCAAGAGGCTCACCGGTTTCAATATAGCGGTCTATTTCATCTTGTGTAAGCGGCCAAAATGTCACGTCTGTCTGTTCATAAAATGTTTCTTTTCTATTCTCTGATTGAATCGTGACACCAGTCAAGACTTGATGTGTCTTACCTGACAATAATTGAAGCATTGAGGCTGCATCTTCCTTGTCTTTTGGCTTTCCAAGACATTTGCCATCAATTGCAACAATTGTATCTGCACCAATGATCACAGCTTTGGGATGTATTTTTTGAATATCATTTGCTTTTTGTTCTGCCAACCATTGGACGTTCTCAGCAGGAGAAAGGTTTCGATTTATTTCTTCTTTTAAATCACTTGCTTGAATGTCATAAGAAAACCCTGCTAAATCAAGCAATTCTTTTCTTCTAGGTGATTGAGATGCGAGTATTAACTGGTTCATGTTTGTTCATCCTTTCAGGGTTTAGCCTAAGAAGTAAGATACCCATTCATCCTATCAAATGAATATCTTACCGACAATTGACGAAAATGCCATTTTCATGTTCCTACATCATTATGTTGGAAGCAAAAGAAAAAAACTAGTCATTTTTTGACTAGTTTGGCTGTTAAAAACATGATTTTACGTATTTAGTTGATCTAATAGCGCTTGCTGAGATTTCCAGCCATTTTCAGCAGATGGGTCATTTAAAAGCTGAACAGCTTTCAGCAAACTGCTTTTAGCTGGTGCGTCGGTTGTTTTGGCATTTTCGAGTTCAGAAATCAGCTGAGTGACTTCTTTTTGATCCACATCATCTCCTGCAATCATCTTAGAGGATAAGACAGATGCCTTCTCTATTAAACCTGTCAGCTCATCCGGCACTTGAAACGAGAGCTCTTTTCCTCCCCATGCTTCAAAGTGCTGATCGATCAATTTTTTCCCAACGGCACTTGTCATGCCTTGTTCTGTGGCAAGTCCGGCAATCACATAATATCCATCATCCATTGATACCTTTTTACCTGCATATCCTGCCTCTTTTAAACTGTCAACTAAGTCATCTGCTCCTTTTTCAGAAGAAAACTTTCCAGCCTGCACCACAAAGGTTGAAAAATGACCTGATGCACTTTTTTCACCTTCATTGTCCTTTGACGTATCTGCAAGATCAGCCGGTGGTGCATCTCCCCCAGCTTTCGCCGAAGGCCCGCTTCCAGATGCTGAGACGCTGATATGATCGCCTCCTGATGGATTGGCAGACCCATCTTTACTTAAACTTAGTGCAAATACACCGAGGCCTGTCCCTAGAACGACTGCAAACACAATCGTTGTCATCACTCGTTTGAAGGGACCGCGGTTTTTACTGAACTTCTGGTCAAAAGAACCTTTTTTCTTTTGATAAGGTGTGACGACCTTTGGATCCGAATGGTAAATGTGATCAGCTGCATCGTCCCATTGAAAATCTTCTTCTTTCGGTTTGGACGGTTCCTCCTCGGAAGCGGCTGTCTCCTGTTCCGACTGCCTCTTTTCCTCCCAGTTCGAAAACGTCACTTGATCCTCTTGCTGTTTTTGAGGTTGATGCTCTTCTCCATGCAGCATTTCTTCCTTGCCATTAATATTGACCTTTAACCCTTGTTTTTTTGCCTGCCTTTTTTTCACTGTCATTCCCCGCTTTCTGACATTGTTTGTAAGAAAGACCTTTCTGTCCAATGAAATAGCGCGAATGTAACCCGTCCTTCTTTCTGTTTCACACTTTAACATAGCCAATAAAAAAAAGAACAAGACTTTTGTCGGCAGGTTCAAAAAGTGTTCGCCAATTTTCTCATCCAAAAAAATAACCAATTGGGCTTAACAAATCACCACAAAAAAGATAAAACCAGAAAGAACAAGCGATGGCAGGAACAAAAGGAAAGGGTTCATTTGCCTTGTAAGAAAACACCTTTGCGTAAACCATTCCCGTGACAGACGAAAGAAAAAGAATGATCAGAAACGGCTTAAATCCGAAGCAAAATGAAAGCACACCAAATAGTTTGACATCCGCTCCCCCCATACTATTTGGCTTGAAATGTTCTAAACTATAAAACAAAAGAAGACAAATAAGAAGGGATGCCGCTCCTTCCCACCAAATAAAAAGCGGTTCTTGCGTGCGGTATATGACGAAAAGAGGAAAAAAGAAGAGAAAGAGCTCGTTTGGTACTCTCATATAAAAAAGATCGCTCACGACAGCAATCACGAATAAACTACATAGACTCACAAGAAAAAAGCCCTCAAAAGAGAAACCAGCATGTCTATAAACGAGTAAAAAAAGGCCGCCTGTCAACAGCTCAACCAGTGGATAAAGCAAAGAGAGCCGGGTTCCACAATGCTTACATGACCCTTTCAATACAACATAAGAAACAAGCGGGAGCATGTCGTGAAAAGAAAGCGGCTCTTTACAAGCTCCGCAGTGTGAACGAGGAAAAAGAATAGACCGCTTCATTGGAAGCCTCTCACCAACTAGGTGAAGAAATGACCCCATGACCATGCCTGTGAAAAACATAAAAAAATCGATCAAATTAGGTGACTCCTTCCGGAAATAGAATAGACCGGATTGTACCATAGCGATTCACCCTTGATCACCTTGCGAAAAAGTGAATTTCCCCCTCTCCTACATATCAAAAGAAAAAAGACGCACACTGCATAGAAGCAATTTGCGTCTTTTCCTTACTATAAAATACGACTTCGTACATCTGAGATAAAATAAAGCGAACCTGTCACCAGAATCATTGCTGCAGGATCAGCGCTTTTTTTCTGAATGAACTCAAGCACTGCAAGAGGGTCTTCATCAAACGATTTTGCTTCTAAATGACTGCAAGCATAAAGCTTTTCCGCTGATTCAGCTCTTGGAAAGTCAAAGGAAACAAAATGAATCGATGAACTAATCCTTTCAAGCTTTTCGATCATTTGTTTGTAAGGTTTATCTTTTAACGCACTAAAACAAACATGAACCTGTTTACTGGAAAAATGAGCTTGTACAGTTTCGATTAAACGGTCCATTCCTTCTTCGTTATGAGCACCATCTAAATAAACAAGAGGCTGATCTTGGATCTTTTCAAATCTTCCAGCCCACACCGCTTGCCGAATTCCTTCATACACTTGCTCATTTAGCACATGGATATATCCTTCTTGCTCCAGCCTTTCGATCAGTAGAACGGCAAGGGAGGCGTTCTGCCTTTGATGCGTTCCGATTAACCCTGTCTCTAGCTGCGAGTACTCCCTTTTTGGGGTAGTGAATGTGAAGCGTTCACCTGTTTCAGTCGGCTGCTGGTCCTTAAAGGTACAAGTATCATGTAACGAGATAAACGGCGCATTTTTTTCTTCTGCTTTGTGTTGAATCACAGTAAGAGCTTCCGCTTGATGAACGGCCGTGATCATCGGAATCCCAGCTTTAATAATGCCCGCTTTTTCTGCTGCAATCTGATCAAGTGTGTCGCCTAAAATGGCCATATGATCGTGACCAATCGACGTAATTGCTGTTAAGATGGGCGCTGCCACATTTGTAGAATCAAGTCTTCCGCCAAGCCCTGTTTCCAAGAGGACAAAGTCTACTTGGTGCACATGGGCAAAATAAGCAAACGCACATGCTGTAATGATCTCAAACTCTGTTGCTGCACCAAGCTCTGTATCATCTAATTCATCAACTAAAGGCTTGATTTCGTTCGCCAAACTCAGCCATTCTTCGTCCAAAATCGGCTCCCCATTAACACTAATTCGTTCATTGAACGTTAAAATAAATGGCGAGGTGAAGGTTCCAACTGAATAGCCCGCTGACTGTAAAATGGATCGCGTAAATGCAATCGTTGATCCTTTTCCATTTGTTCCAGCTACATGCACCGCTCTTATTTTTTGTTCAGGATGGTCTAGTCTGTCCATCAGCCATTTCATTCGTTCAAGTCCCGGTTTGACACCGAAAGCGAGTCTGCTATGAATCCATTCAATGGCTTCATGATAGGTTGTAAACAATGTCATCTCTCATTTCATACGAAATTTTCAAAAAAGACGACTCCAATTCATTAGGAGCCGTCTTTTCACTCTTATGCTTTCAGCTCTTCAATACGCTTTTGAACAGCTTCGCGTTTTGCGACATAATCACGTTCTTTCGCACGCTCTTCTTCTACGACACTTTCAGGCGCTTTTTTCATAAAGCCTTCATTGCCAAGCTTTTTCTGAACTCGTTCCACTTCTTTTGTCAGTTTATCAAGCTCTTTTTGCAGACGGGCAATTTCTTCGTCTAAGTTGATTAAGCCTTCAAGCGGCAGAATGAGTTCTGCTCCAGAAATAACTGCTGTCATCGCTTTATCACTAGCAGGAACATCCGTGCCAATTTCAAGCACACTTGGATTCGTAAAGCGTTCAATATATGAACGGTTCTTCTCTAAACGTTCCTGTACATCAGATGTGGATGCTTTGATATATAGCTCCACTTGTTTGCTCATTGGTGTGTTGACTTCACTGCGAATGTTACGAACAGAACGAATCAGTTCAACAAGCAGCTTCATGTCAGCAGAAGCCTGTTCATTTGAAAGCTCCGGCTTCACTTCAGGCCATGCCGCTACAGTAATGGACTCACCTTCATGAGGCAGATGCTGCCAAATTTCTTCTGTTAAGAACGGCATAAATGGATGAAGAAGTCTCATCGTTTGATCTAATACATACGCAAGGATCGAACGAGTCGTTTTCTTCGCTGCTTCATCTTCTCCATAAAGCGGAAGCTTCGCCATCTCAATATACCAATCACAGAAATCATCCCAAATGAAGTTGTATAAATGTCTGCCCACTTCACCGAATTCATACTTGTCAGCAAGCTGTGTGACACTTTCAATCGTTTCATTTAAGCGTGTTAAAATCCATTGATCAGCAACTGATTTTTCTCCTGTTAAATCAAGCTCATCGTACGTTAAACCATCCATATTCATGAGAGCAAAACGGGATGCGTTCCAAATTTTGTTCGCAAAGTTCCAAGTGGATTCAACCTTTTCAAAGCTAAAACGTAAATCTTGACCTGGAGAGCTTCCAGTCGCTAAGAAATATCTCAGTGAATCCGCACCGTATTTGTCGATGACCTCCATTGGATCAATTCCGTTGCCAAGTGACTTACTCATTTTACGCCCTTGTTCATCGCGAATAAGACCGTGAATGAGGACGTCTTTAAACGGTTTTTCTCCTGTGAATTCAAGACCTTGGAAGATCATGCGAGAGACCCAGAAGAAAATGATGTCATAGCCTGTAACAAGCAGGTTTGTTGGATAGTAGCGCTTGAAGTCTTCACTATCTGCATCCGGCCAGCCCATTGTAGAGAAAGGCCAAAGCGCTGAACTAAACCATGTATCAAGCACATCGTTATCCTGTTCCCAGTTCTCTATATCTTCTGGCGCTTCTAGTCCAACGTATACCTCTTTCGTTTCTTTATGGTACCAAGCTGGAATGCGGTGTCCCCACCATAGCTGACGAGAAATACACCAGTCACGGATATTTTCCATCCAGTGTAAATACGTCTTTTCAAATCGGTCTGGAACAAATTGAACTTGCTCATCACCTTTTTGCAGATTGATGGCTTCATCTGCGAGCGGCTGCATTTTCACAAACCATTGTGTTGATAAATATGGCTCCACTACAGCGCCACTGCGCTCACTGTGACCAACTGAATGCATGTGGTCCTCAATTTTGAACAAAATGCCTTCTTCTTGAAGATCTTTCACAAGCTGTTTACGACATTCGAAGCGGTCCATTCCTTTGTATTGAAGTGCGTTTCCATTCATTGTGCCATCTTCATTCATCACAAGAATGCGCTCTAGGTTATGACGGTTTCCAAGCTCGAAGTCATTCGGGTCATGAGCCGGCGTAATTTTTACAGCTCCTGATCCAAATTCCATATCGACATAGTCATCCCCGACGATTGGAATCTCTCGGCCTGTAATTGGTAAAACAACTGTTTTCCCAATCAAATGCTGATAGCGTTCATCTTCAGGATGTACAGCGACTGCCGTATCTCCCAGCATCGTTTCAGGTCTTGTTGTCGCAATTTCAATCGAACCGGATCCATCTGCAAGCGGATATCTCAAGTGATAAAACGCTCCTTGCACATCCTTGTAGATGACTTCAATATCAGAAAGGGCCGTTTTTGTTGCTGGGTCCCAGTTAATGATGTATTCTCCGCGATAGATCAATCCTTTTTCATACAATTGAACAAACACTTGGCGGACTGCTTTATTCAAGCCTTCATCTAATGTAAAACGCTCACGCGAATAGTCTAGACCTAGACCCATTTTCGCCCACTGGCTGCGAATAAAATCGGCATACTCTTCTTTCCACTTCCACGTTTCTTCTACAAATTTTTCACGTCCGAGATCATAGCGGCTCACGCCTTCTTCGCGAAGCTTTGCCTCTACCTTTGCTTGTGTTGCAATACCCGCATGGTCCATTCCTGGCAGCCATAAAACATCATAGCCCTGCATCCGTTTCATACGAGTCACGATGTCTTGAAGGGTTGAATCCCAAGCATGCCCTAAGTGTAATTTTCCTGTCACGTTTGGTGGAGGAATGACGACTGTATATGGATCTTTCGTTTTGTCATTTTGTGCTTCGAAGAATTTCCCTTCAAGCCAGTACGTATAGCGGTCTTTTTCAATCGCATTTGGATCGTACTTTGTTGGCATTTCTTGATTATTTGTTTCCATTTGTGTTACCTCCACATTTTTTCGGCTGATGAAACATAAAAAAAAGCCTTCTCATCCTTATAAAAGGACGAAAAAGCTTTTTCGCGGTACCACCTTTTTTCACGAAACACTTAGACGTGTCCCGTACTCTCTAAAGGATAACGGGGATCTCCCGAATTTCTCTACTACATGTTTCAAGAAATTAAGCTCACAGGCGACCTTCCAAACAAGTGCATCCTAGAAAACCTTTCAGCTATTGGTTTCCCTCTCTTTAGGGTCTTGCTCGTACTCTTCCTGATCCACGCTTACGATATATCACGTTCATCAGCTTATACTCATCTTTTATTAATATTACTAAATGCCTTTTGTTTTCGTCAATCATCTTTTCCGCTTTTCTTCTTCTTTATACAAATTGGGCAGGCACCCTTTGCCTCTTTGCCCATATGATAATAACAAAATAAAGAAGGAGGGCGTTTTATTTTGAAAAAGATCAATCCTTACACACTCCCCCCATGGCTTAGACAAATTCGGGCAGTTGCCTCCCAAGTCGTTCTCCCGATTGCCATATTTCAAGGCTTTCGCACGATCATTTTTCCCACAACATTTGACGTCCTCATCTTAGGAATTCTCATATTTCTCGCCTGTGCCTTTCATCTTGATTGGTTTTAAGAGAGCTGAAAGCTGCAGGCTCACTCTTATGTATCGATTACCCCATATTAGACATTTGACAGCAAACAACCTCGTCACTCTTCTGATGACGAGGCATTTTGTTCTTCTTCAAGGCGTCTAGCTTGCTCAATTTCGTGTATTTTCATGACGGTCGGCTCAGAATTTTTCATTTGCCAATACGCCCTTAACAGCTCCTGACAACTTTCCATCTCATCCTGTCCGCCTGCTTCATAGGCTTTCACCGTATCAAACAAACCCTGCGGATAAGCGAGGTAACTCAAGAACAAATGAATCTCTTCCTCACGAAGTTTATTTCCCTTTTGATACGTATAAAACAAAGATGTGCATTCAGGACAAGGAGTAGGGTAGGTTTTGAATGTACGATAGTAAAAGGTCAAAAGGTCATAAATGGGGGCAGCCTTTTTGGACCGCTCAAAATTGGTGAAATGTCCTGTACCTACATCATTGTACAAAAAGTGATGGATCGACAATTGTCCATGGTTTAACACAATACGTGTCGTCTCTTGGTCTTTCATTTCCTCATGCCAATCCTCTAAACGTTCAAGTGCAAATTCACTTGCAGACATCGCTTCTGAAAAATACATAGCAGCAGCCAGCTCAAATGGCGACATATACCATGTTTGTTCTGCCCGCTCGATAAATCGTTCATACATGTCTTTCTCTGTTTCCCATTTGCTTTTCATTTGGGTGTAGTGAGCTTCTATTTCCTGCTCAGTAATGTCCATCATGACTTCTGTTCGTTTATGAAGTCTTGCAATCTCTTGAAATAAATATTCATGTTTATCGTCCTGCTCTTCTCTCTTTTCATTCGTCAGCCATGGCATAAGGTAATACGTGTACTGGCTTTCTCGTTGATTTGAGAAAAAGGAACCGCTCTTCGTGCGATAAATCGGCACAAAGGAGCGATAGCCTTTTGATTCTAGTTCAAGCATTTGCTCTGTAAATTGCATTTGTCGATGGGGTTTTACTCGCTTTAGTGCAAATACGCCCTGCTTTGTATACACTCTAACGACAGCTGGACTGACAGGTTCGATATATTCAGCCTCAAGCCCATATTCGTATAGGACAGATTGGATTTCATCCACGTTCTCTCACCACATTTTCTCGGTCCATCATCTCATACTATGCATTGCTTTTTTGATATTCAGGAATATAAAGAATCTGCCCTTCTTCAAGCTCTGCATCCACCGACAATGAATTCGTTCGAAGGAGCTGCTGCACATTCAACTGATATCGCTCACAAATACGATCGACCGTATCTTCTTGCTGAACTATACATATTTTCATGCGAGAAAAATCTTCCTCCTCCTGCTTAGCGAACAGCTTCGTTAAATAAAGAGAATTCTCACTGCCAGACGCTTCTCTCTGGTCATGTTCAAACTCCTCAGCTTCTTGAGCTGATTCATACACCTTTGGTGCTTCACGTTCATATAATCGTTCGAACTGATAGCTGTCATCCCGCTCTTCCTGCGTCTGTTCCATCTGATAAGCAGGTGATTCAAAGGCTGGATAAGCTGGCGGCTCTTCTTCTTCCTTGCTCTCTGCTTCAGGGTCTTTCCTCACTTCCACCTCAAAGAACGTATCATCCCGCTCCTCTTCTTCTAACAGTTTAGGCGGGTCAAAGAATGGCGGCTCTTGTACTTGAGCTTCTGGGAAGGAACGATACCCAAGCGCCACGGCTTCTTCTTCCTCATATTCCTCCTCTTCTTCTGCTTCTTCCACCATCACCGTCTCGATGTCTATTTCATCCTCTTCTTGTTCAGTTCGCGCTTCATGTTGCAAAACGGCCTGCTGTTCTGCATTTTCTTCATGCTCTTCACGTGGCAGCATTTCTTGCTCTTCATATTCAGACTGCGCCTGATATTCATAAGTGACATCGCCATATTCCTCTTCAGCACGATGGACAAATTCATATGGCTCTTCTACAAGCGGTTCAGGCGTTCCTTCATCTAACAGACCTTCAATGGCCAAATCAGCCTGAATCGTGAGCAAACGGCTTTCTGTCAGCTGGTAATCAAATGCATCAATAAACACAAATACATCATTTAAATGACTAATTTTGTTCTTGGGGATCGTGATATCCACCGGAAATTGATGCAGCAGCTCAGCCGTTCCGTCCTCTCTTACCTTCACCTCATCAGCCTGCCTGTATGATGCATAGGAACTGGATTCACCCATTAGCTCCTCTTGATTTATGTTGTATTCTCCTGTTAGCTCGAGTGAACCTCTAATGGAAACATAATCATTCACTTCTTGAACGAGAATGTCAGGATCGAGAGAAATTGACAGCAACTCACTGACTTCCTGTCCGTTTTTGAAATAAATGGACTCTTCTACCGAAAACTGTAATCGATTGTTTTGAGACAAGTCGGTGTCCTCCTTTCATCTAATCCTTCAAAATAAAATTAGATGTCAATACAGGTGTATGAAGGAGGCGGTGAAAATATGATTGGTTTTATGCAAAGCAAAAAGCCGATATGTCTCCATATCGGCTCAGCGTGTAGACAAACCCTCGCATTCGGTGTCAGTCCTGCGCGCTGGTGCTCACGAATGTCAAATTCGCTCCGCTCCGGTGCTCGTCCTTCCTAGACTGCAAAGGTTTTCTTTCACGCTGAAAAGAAGACAAAGGGCTAAAATAAAGTTCATTTTAACCCTTTGTCAACGATCTAAGCCGATATGTCTCCATATCGGCTTTTGGTTACTGAGCTAATTTTTGAAATACCTTTTCAACTGTCGCAATTGTATACTCGATGTCTTCATCCGTATGAGCAGTTGAGAGGAACAACCCTTCGAATTGTGAAGGCGGAAGGAAGATGCCGTGATCAGCCATTTCCTTGTAGAATTCAGCGAATAAAGCGAGGTCAGCTGTTTTCGCTGTATCGTAATTGACGACTTGTTCGTTTGTAAAGAAGAATCCGATCATGGAACCGGCACGGTTAAATGTTAATGGAATCCCATGTACTTTCGCCGCTTTTGAAATGCCTTCTTCCAAACGATCTCCTTTGCGTCTAAACTCTTCATAAGACTCAGGTGTCAGCTGTTTTAATGTTTCAAGACCTGCTGTCATCGCAAGCGGGTTACCGGATAACGTTCCTGCTTGATAAATCGGGCCGCTTGGCGCAATTTGTCTCATAATGTCCGCTCTACCGCCATAAGCACCAACTGGCAGGCCGCCTCCGATGACTTTACCAAGACATGTCAGATCAGGCGTAATGCCAAAATAGCCTTGTGCACAATGATAATCCACACGGAAGCCAGTCATGACCTCATCAAAAATGAGTAAAGAGCCATATTCCTCTGTGATGTCTCTCAATCCTTGCAAGAAACCTTCTTGCGGAGGGACAACCCCCATATTTCCTGCAACTGGTTCTACAATGACACCTGCAATGTCGTCTCCAAATTCTTGAAAAGCGACTTTGATGCTTTCTAAATCATTGTATGGAACGGTGATCGTATTGCTTGCTGTACCTTCAGGGACACCAGGGCTATCCGGAAGTCCAAGCGTTGCCACACCCGAACCAGCTTTAATGAGCAAAGAATCACCGTGTCCATGATAACAGCCTTCAAATTTCACAATTTTGTTTCTGCCTGTAAAACCACGTGCTAGACGAAGCGCACTCATCGTCGCCTCTGTTCCAGAGCTGACCATACGAATAACCTCAATAGAAGGAACTCGTTCTGATACAAGCTTAGCTAATTCATTTTCAACTAAAGTAGAAGCACCGAAGCTTGTACCATGTTCAGCTACTCGCTGAATGCTTTCAACCACACGGTCATTCGTATGCCCTAAAATAAGCGGTCCCCACGATAAGACATAATCAATATATTCATTTCCGTCAATATCGTATATTTTTGCGCCTTTTCCTCGTTCCATAAAAATCGGGTCTGTATTGACTGATTTAAATGCGCGCACAGGGCTGTTCACACCACCCGGCATTAACTGCTGCGCTTCTTTAAATGCTTGCTTTGACTTTTCATAGCTACGTCCCATTTCAATGTCCTCCTGTCTATCCGTTCTTTATTCTGAGAGCCATTTCGCTGCATCTTTTGCATGATACGTAATGATTAATTCTGCGCCTGCACGTTTCATGCTAGTCAGCATTTCAAGAACAAGCTCTTTTTCAGAAATCCAACCATTTTGAGCTGCTGCTTTCACCATTGCATACTCTCCGCTCACATTGTACGCAACAACAGGAAGTGTAAATTCATTTTTCACATCACGCATGATATCTAAGTATGAAAGTGACGGCTTCACGATCAGGAAGTCAGCGCCTTCTTCTACATCAGACTGCGCTTCTCTCAGTGCTTCTAAGCGGTTTGCAGGGTCCATTTGATACGTTTTACGATCTCCAAACTGCGGTGTGCTATGCGCCGCATCACGAAACGGACCGTAAAAAGCACTTGCATATTTCACAGCATATGACATCACAGGCACATGAACAAAGCCGGCCTCATCGAGCGCCTCACGAATTGCGATAACAAAGCCATCCATCATGTTTGATGGAGCAATGATATCTGCACCTGCACGAGCCTGACTGACAGCGGTTTTCGCTAAGAGCTGAAGAGATTCATCATTTAAAATTTCTCCATCTTCAACGATTCCGCAATGTCCGTGATCTGTATATTGGCATAAGCAAGTATCAGCAATGACCACAAGCTCTGGGAAATGCTTTTTGATTTCAAGCGTTGCTCTTTGAACAATCCCATGATCGTGATAAGCTTCACTGCCTACATGGTCTTTATGGTCTGGTACCCCAAAAACAATGATAGATTTAATCCCAAGGTCAACAAGCTCTTGGACTTCTTCTTTCACAAGATCAACTGAAATGTGATAGACACCCGGCATTGAAGGGACTTCTTTCCGGACATTCTCTCCCTCTACAAAAAAGATGGGATAAATGAAATCAGAGGGTCTTAAAAATGTTTCTCTCACCAATTCTCTCATTCCTGCGCTTGTACGCAATCTGCGGTGTCTGTTAAATTTCATCATTGGTTCAACTTCCTTTCAGATAAACGGCACATCAAATCAAGCATCCCGTCTATCGTATAAGTATCTGGGGTTTCAGAAGAAATCCCGTATTGAAGCAGTGCCTCTTGTGTAAGAGGACCGATGCTCACAAAACATGTGTCTGATGCAGCTAATCTATCGATATCAGCCTCCATAGCGTGCATAAAAGAATGAACAGTGGAGGAGCTTGTAAATGTAATAAAATCAAATGATTGCTCCATCATTGCCGACTTGAGTGCGATAATTCCGTCCTCATCCTTCACTGTTTCATATATAATCCACTCTTTTACGTCAATGCCAAGCGGAACGAGGGTATTCTTCACCACATCTCGTGACAGGTGACCTTTTGCTACAAAGACACATTCTTCTGGGTGTACATGTTCAATTAAAGCATCTGCCAGTTCTTCTGCTATAAAACGTTCTGGAACCACATCCACTTTTAAGCCGTGCTGCATCAGATAGGCAGATGTTTTTTCACCTACGGCCGCCACTTTCAGGTGGGATAAGCTTTGATGTAATTGATGCTTATCTATATAACTGAGAAAAAAAGACGCACCATTTACACTCGTAAACACAAGCCAATGGCTTGCTTCTAAATCTTCTAAAAATGCCTTCGCTTTTTCTTTTGTCAGCGTTGGCTCAAACCTGATAAGAGAGGTTAAAACAGCATGGCCGTTCAGCGCTTCAATTTTCTGCTGAAACGCACCCGCTTGACGTTCATTTCGAGTGACAAGCACCGTCTGTCCGTAAAGCGATTTGGCTATCGTCATTGGGAAGACAGATCCTTTTTCACCTTGTCGATCAAATCCTTTGCTCCCTTATCAGCCATCTGCTTCGCACATGCTGTTCCGATTGTCTCAGGGTCAGTACCTGTTACGGTTTCTCGAATAATCGTATGCCCATCCGCAGATGCCACAAGACCTGTCAATTCAATTTCATCACGCTCATTCATCGTTGCGTAACCAGCGATCGGCACTTGACAGCTTCCATCCATTTGTTGAAGGAAAGCTCTTTCAGCAAGGACCGTTTTCTTTGTATACTCATTTGTGAATTGAGCTAACAGCTGCAATAGCTCTTCGTCATCTCCCCGGCATTCTATCGACAATGCGCCCTGCCCTACAGCAGGAAGGCAAGTATCAGGAGATAAAAATTCCGACACGACTTCTTGACTCCAGCCCATTCTAGACAATCCGGCAGCCGCTAGAATAATCGCATCATATTCTTCATTTTTCAGTTTTTCGAGTCTCGTATCAATGTTTCCACGGATCCATTTAATCTCAAGATCTGGTCTCTCCTGAAGAAGCTGGGCACTGCGCCGTAAGCTGCTCGTTCCCACAACCGCTCCCTTTGGCAGTTCATGAAGACGGAGATGATCCTTTGAAATCAATGCATCCCGCACATCTTCACGCTCAGGAATACAGCCGATGACTAAACCTTCCGGAAGAGAGGCCGGCATATCTTTCATGCTGTGTACCGCCATGTCAATGTCATGGTTCAGCATTGCCTGTTCAATCTCTTTAACAAACAGACCTTTTCCGCCAACCTTTGATAAGGTCACATCTAAAATTTGATCACCCTTTGTCACAATTTCTTTAATTTCAAAAGAATAAGAAGGGTTTAGTTCAGACAACTTTTGAATGACCCATTTTGTTTGTGTAATCGCAAGTTTGCTTCGTCTAGAACCTACTTTAATTGTACGCATTACGTCTTCCTCCCGACAATGCCCTTAAGACTCATCATTATTGAAACCAATGAAAGGTTGATAAGCTACCAAGCAGAAAATAATTGATCATCAGCACAAGAAATGAAGCGACATTCCATCGCGCCACGATTTTGCCCTGCATATTTCTCACCAGTCTAATGTATAAGTAAAAGCCGTATAAAAACAGCATAATAAACGAACCGAGCACCTTTGCATCTGTCCAGTACAACGTATCATACGAAATATATGCCCATATAATGCCAAGAATTAAACTAAGCAAGAGCATCGGTACGCCAATAATATTTAAGACATACGCCATATGATCAAGCTTTGATAAGTCTTCAATTCTCAAAAGCCATTTTCCCCATTTTTTCTTTTTCAGCAAACGATATTGAAATAGGTAGAGTAGTGAAAAAGCAAATGAAAGTGAAAAAGCGCCGTATGATAAAATGGCCATCGTAATATGAATGACGAGCAGCTCACTCGTCAGCTTTCCCGTCAGTTCGGCAGAATGAAGATCAGATGGTGTAAAGGTGTGAATCGCCATCATGGAAAAACCAATCACATTTGTAAAAAAGACAATAAATTCAACGCGTAATACTTTTGTCAAAACAAGTGACAATGTCACAAGCACCCACGTATAAAAATATAACCCCTCTGCTACATTCAACACAGGGAATCGGTCTGTTTCCATCATAATATAAAACATGTAGACTGTTTGCAGCAGCCAGACAATAGAAAGCAACCAGAAAGCCATTTTTCCAGCCTTCCGGTTGTGTTGAAGAAAATCTATGAAATAGAACAAGACGCTGAGTGCATAGATCAAGGTCGTCGCTTCACCTAGTCTCGCTACAATGGATTCCATCATCGCCTAATCACTCACTGGCAACTGTAGCAAGGCCTTGTGCCATATTTGTTTTAAACAGCTGAAACGCCCCTTGCTCCACCTGCATCGGCTCTGCCTTTTGCTCTTCATCTTCAACCTGTAAATCAAAGATTTCTTTAAAGAGTAAAAGTTTTTCCTCTGCATTCGGCTCCCCGGCAATTTCTTTGGCCTTTAAGATAGGATCTTTCAGCATTTGATTGATGATGCTTTTCGTATGTTTATTTAACAGCTTCATTTCACGATTTGTGAGGTTTGGAAGCTTTCGTTCGATGCTTTGCATCGTATCCGCTTGAATCGAGAGTGCTTTTTCTCTTAAAGCAGAAATCACAGGAACCACTCCGAGCGTATTAAGCCATTGCTTAAATTCCACAATTTCAGCTTCGATGAGAAGCTCCACCTCTTCAGCTACTGCACGTCGCTCTTTCAGGTTAGCTGCCACAATGCCCTCAAGGTCATCAATGTCATACAAAAAAGCACCTTCTACTTCAGAAATAGCTGGATCTAAATCACGTGGTACTGCAATATCCACCATGAATAGAGGTCTGCCTTTTCTCTGTTTGTTCGCTTTTTCGACCATTTCCTTTGTGATCACAAATTGTTTAGCCCCAGTAGAGCTAATTAAAATATCCGCTTCAGATAAAGTTTTTTCTAATTGATTCAAGCTCTTAGGCTCTCCTGAAAAGCGGCCGGCCAGTTCTTTGGCCTTTTCAAACGTTCGATTGATGACTGTTACCTGGCCAATCCCTTGACCTTGAAGGTTTTGAGCCGCCAGCTCGCCCATTTTACCCGCACCAAGAATAAGGACATGTTTATCAGAAAGACGTCCAAAGATTTTTTTGGCAAGTTCCACTGCCGCATAGCTGACAGATACAGCGTTAGACGCAATATCTGTTTCCGCATGAGAGCGCTTCGCAACTGTTACCGCCTGCTTAAACAAATAATTGAAAACGGTACCAATGGTCTTCTCCTCTTGAGCGACTTTAAAGCTTGAGCGCACTTGACCGAGTATTTGTGTTTCACCAATGACCATAGAATCAAGTCCACAGGCAACCCGGAATAAATGCTCAACCGCTCCATCATTTTCATAAAACTTCAAATATGGAGAGACATCTTCTTTTTCTAAACCGAACCAATCTGCTAAAAATCTTTTTATATAAAACCGACCAGTATGAAGCTGATCTACAACTGCGTAGATCTCTGTTCGATTACATGTTGAGATGACGATATTCTCTAGAATGCTTTTTTCTTCTTTAAGCTTGGACATCGCTGTTCCGAGCTCGCTCGGTTCAAAGCTCAGCTGTTCCCGTATCTCAACAGGGGCTGTTTTATAATCTAAACCCACAACAAGAATATGCATAACTTCAGCTTGCACCCCCAACGCCCTGTCTAATTTATAATAATTACAATATAGAATTTATTATTTATAATGATTATAACATATATTCATTTTTAACTGGATAAAAATTGTGAACAGATTTCAAAAATGTTGTGATATAGTAGAAAAATGTTCGACATCGAATGCCATATCATCACTTCAAGCAATTTACCAGATTTGGCGCGTGCGGACAAATGATCTGCTTATAAGAAGGTGACATCTTTGAAGAAGAAATCTATTTTGCTGCCGCTCACTTTGCTGGCTGTAGCACTATATGCCATTCTCTCAGGAGATCAATTTGACATTTGGAAAGATCAGGAGAAATGGTATACACTTGTACTGCTTTTTGGCCTTGCTTTCTTATATCAAGGAAAGAAGGAACAGGAAACCTCTCATGTGTTTATCGGTATGCTCATGACAGGCCTTGCGCTACACTTTATCCTTCAGCCGAAATTAGAACACTGGCCAGATACATTTACGATGATTGTGTTCATCATTGGCCTCGCACTTTTAATGAAATCATCACAGAAAAAGGAATATCGAATAGAAAGTGTTGTTCTCATTGCACTCGGTCTATTCCTTTATTTCTTTCAACAAATTACAAAGCAACTTAGCACACTTTCGATCCCTACTTCCGGTTTTGAATTGTACTGGCCATATGTATTGATTGCCGTCAGTCTCCTCTTATTATTTTTAAAAAGGAAATAACTTATACAATATAATTGTTTGATAAGCCATCAATTGGATGTTTTATAATACACATCTTACGAGAAGAAGAAGATCCAGTTTAACTGATATAGACGACAATAACCGCCTTATCTGCAGTTGCTTGTGTAGCAACATTTTGCAGGTAAGGCGGTTTTGTTTTTCTCCCCTTATGTCAAGTATCATTAAATTGATATCAGTGTCACTGTCAAGCAATTATTATCATTTTTATGGTTTCGTCTCAAGTTCGTTTTCATCAGGTAATCTAAATCCAAATTCTTTTTCCCATAAATCATTTCCGCTATCAAACATTTCATTCAGTATATCCACTTCATCAGCTTGATTCCCAAATCCAGCATCATGAGCTAAAATAACGCCGAAATACGACATACAATCGTAATAATAGTTTTGTGGTAACAGCATATGTAAATGCCAAACCTCATCAATTTCAGTATTTGGGGCAAAAGAACAATCGGGATATTTTTTGATCATGAACCAAAATTTTTTGTATTGATCTACTAATCGAGTGACATTCTCTTTATCCATTCCTTCAAAATAGTAACCAAACTTCAAACATGCTTCTACTAAGTCCACTGAAAAGTCAGGATAACTCACTTTATCCATTCATTGAATTCCCCTTTTTAAAATATTTTTTAGAATCAAAAATCGAATGATTCCTATACAAAGACATAACGGAATGATGTAAGAAATATTGAAAAATTCAGAACCTTCCAACATAAATGTAATCACTGTAATGATTAATATCGTTCCTAGCTGATTCAATGTATTCATACCTGCAAGTGCCATACTTCTATAGTGAGGATCAAAAACAACTAAAAAAGATGCTTTGATTAAGCTCATAAACAACGGGTTAATGAGTGTCAAAATAAAAAAACCAATTAAAAACAGTGAACTATTGGGCGCTAAAATCATTAGAATTAACCCAAACGTGAGATATATCGTTATAAGATAGACTTTCGAATGTATTTTTTGTATATCCATTCTTCGGATCAATAAATTTCCTAGTAAAACCGATACTCCGCCAATTAGCCAAAATAATGATACAGTAAGATCACTTGCTGAAAACGTTTCTTTCAGAATAATAAACGAATAATTCATTACTACAGGTAAAAACATCCCATCAATAAACATGATGAACAAATAACTCTTTGGTACTTTTTTAAATATTTCAACATTCGCGAAAGATATACTTTCGATTTTCAACTGGGCAACAATTGGATACAAATACTCATAAACCAACAAACCAATAAAAAAGAGCAGAAAAACAAGATACATTTCTGATCCAAAGAATATAAACAAAATTGGCCCACTAAAGAAACCAATTGTTTTAGCTGAGAGTAAAAACATATTACGATATGCAATATCTTTATGGGGTTGATTGGATAAAAACATGTTAAATCCCGATTCTAAAATAAACGATAAGCCATTTATAAAAAATTGAAAAGCAAGCATTAAAAAAAACATTAGATTAAATAATTGATTGTTTAAAGCAAAAAACGAAGCAAGGGTTAGGATAGACAATGTGGTGATGAAAAATTTTGCCGTGTATTTAGATAAAATTTTAAATAAATAGTTGCTCACAATATTACTTAAAATAAACGAAAAGCCACCAATCAGATACATACTGCCTGCATAAAAATATGAACCAGTCATCTCAAAGAAATAAAGAGGCAATCCAGTCCAAACTAGTGCCCCTATGAAAACAATCATAGTATCCAAATAAACTAATGTACTCACTCTACTAATATTCATGTACACTATTCCTTATTTAAGTGTTAAGAAACAGAGATTCTAAAAAACCTCTGTTTCTCATCATACTCTCTTACTTTTTCTTTAATTCCTTTTGCATTTCTTTCATTTCATTTAGCGAGTAATTATAGCATGTTCTCGCTTTCAGTTTTGATTGTTTTTCCTTCATTTCATTTAGTGAGTAATTGTAACAAGTTCTTGCTTTTAATTTCATTATTACCACTCCTATCTGAAATATTTTCAATATCATATTACTGCAATTGATTTTATTTGTAAATATGGAAATTAATTATAATTTAACATCTATTTAAATAAACTTTCGGCATTCAATAATTTCTAGAAACAGAACGAATTTAAACTTAATCGCTTTCCTTCAAGTTCTACGTTTTTCTCACCATATGAAAAAAAGTTGTAAGAAAACAAATGTTTTCTTACAACTTTTTATTATCTTCTTAGCTGTTAATCTTCGCAAGGATCGCATTCCATGCTTCATCTTTTCCCTTTTTTGTTTCAGAAGAGAAAAGGATTAATTCATCTGATGGGTCGATGTCGAGTGTCTGTTTGACGACTTTCGCATGCTTTTCCCATTTGCCTTTTGGAATTTTATCGGCCTTTGTCGCAATAATGATCACAGGAACTCCATAGTATTTAAGGAATTCATACATGTTCACATCATCTGCGGATGGCTTATGACGCAGATCCACAATTTGGACGACTGCTTTTAACTCTTCACGCATTGTAATATACGTTTCGATCATTCTCCCCCATGCTTCGCGCTCTGTTTTTGATACTTTTGCAAAGCCATAACCTGGGACGTCCACAAAATGGAGCATATCATTAATAATGTAAAAATTAAGCGTCTGGGTCTTTCCTGGTTTAGAAGACGTACGCGCTAAATTTTTCCGATTAATCAATGAGTTAATGAACGAGGACTTTCCAACATTTGATCGTCCAGCAAGTGCGATCTCAGGCAGCCCCCCGCTCGGGTACTGCTCTGGTTTCACCGCACTAATGACGATATCTGATTTTGTTACTTTCATCTTCCCTCTCCTACTAACGCTTTCTCAAGCACCTCATCTAAATGTGAAACCGGAATAAAAGTTAATCCTTCTCTCACACTTTCAGGAATATCATCAATATCCTTCTCATTGTCCTTTGGAAGAATAATCGTTTTCAGTCCTGCACGATGTGCGCCTAATGCTTTTTCTTTTAATCCGCCAATCGGAAGCACTCTTCCTCTTAACGTAATTTCTCCTGTCATGCCAACCTCTTTTGAAACAGGACGTCCTGTGAGTGCTGATACAAGAGCCGTCGCAATGGTAATACCAGCTGATGGCCCGTCCTTTGGAACCGCACCCTCTGGAACATGGATATGAATATCGTGCTTTTCATTAAATTGAGGATCAATGTTCAGTTCATCTGCTTTTGAACGAATATAACTGAATGCCGCCTGCGCAGATTCTCTCATGACATCACCGAGCTTACCTGTTAGCAAAAGCTTGCCTTTACCCGGCGAGAGTGAGACCTCGATGGACAAGGTGTCTCCGCCAACTGTGGTATATGCAAGGCCTGTGACAACGCCGACCTGATCTGTCGTTTCCGCCTGACCATAACGGTAAAGTCTTTTTCCGAGGAATTCAGATAAGTTCTTTTCCGTCACTGTGATGCGTTTGCGGTCTTCAGCCACAATTGCTCTTGCTGCTTTTCGGCAGATCGCCGCAAGCTGACGCTCTAACCCGCGGACTCCTGCTTCTCTCGTGTAATAGCGAATCATATCGTAAATCGCTGCTTCACGAAGCTGCAAGTTCCCTTTCTTTAATCCGTGCTCCTTTAGCTGCTTCGGCAGAAGGTGATCTTTCACAATTTCTGCTTTTTCAACTTCCGTATACCCTGCAATCGTGATAATCTCCATTCTATCACGAAGTGGACCTGGAATGGTTGCTAAATTGTTGGCAGTTGCGATAAATAACACTTGAGACAAATCAAATGTCTCTTCAATATAGTGATCGCTAAAGTTATGATTTTGCTCTGGATCTAACACTTCAAGCATCGCAGAAGACGGATCTCCTCTAAAGTCAGAAGACATTTTATCAATTTCATCTAAAAGAAAGACCGGATTCATCGTGCCCGCCTTGCTCATCCCGCGAATGATACGGCCCGGCATCGCACCTACATAGGTTCTTCGATGACCACGGATCTCAGATTCATCACGTACACCGCCAAGAGAGATACGGATAAACTTTCGATCGAGTGATTTGGCAATGGATTTAGCAAGTGACGTCTTCCCTACCCCAGGAGGTCCTGCCAAGCAAAGAATCGGTCCCTTTAATGAATTTGTTAGTTTTTGAACAGCAAGATATTCGAGTACCCGCTCTTTTACTTTTTCAAGCCCGTGGTGCTCGTCATCTAAAATTTCGCTTGCAAGCTTTAAATCTAGACGATCTTCTGTATATGTGCCCCACGGCAGATTGATCAGCCAATCAATATAATTGCGAATGACAGAACTCTCAGCAGAGCTTGAAGGGATTTTTTCATAACGGTTCAGTTCTTTTAAAGCCGTTTCACGAACGGAATCTGGCATGCCGGACTCTTCAATTTTAGCCATAAGCGTACTGACTTCGCCTGTTTTCCCCTCTTTGTCTCCAAGCTCTTTTTGAATAGCTTTCATTTGTTCACGCAAATAATATTCTTTTTGCGTTCGCTCCATTGAACGTTTGACACGCTGGCCAATTTTCTTTTCAATCTCTAGCACTTCTTTTTCATTGTGAATGAGACTGATGACCCGATTCAACCGTTTTTTGACATCGACTGTTTCCAGCACTTCTTGCTTGTCTTTTAATTTCAAAGGTAGGTGGGAAGCGACGATATCCGCCATTCTTCCAGGTTCTTCAATATCCGTCACCGTTGCATATGTTTCAGCTGAGATTTTTTTTGAAATTTTTATGTACTGATCAAAGTGATCTAACAAAGTGCGCATGAGTGCTTCTGCTTCTGCGTCCTTTAATTCTTCTTCTGTCAACTCTTTAATATCGACTGACGTATAGTCTTCTAGCTCCATGTAGGATTCGATCTGCGCTCGATTTAAGCCTTCGACGAGCACACGGATCGTTCCATTTGGCAGCTTCAGCATTTGTTTAATTTTTGTGTAGGTGCCGACTTTGAAAATTTCCTCTTCACCTGGTTCATCTATTGAAATTTCCCGCTGTGTTGCTAGAAAAATCATATGATCGTTCATCATGGCCTGTTCTAATGCTTGAACAGACTTTTCGCGCCCAACGTCCAAATGCAAGACCATTGTTGGATAAACAAGCAAGCCTCGCAGCGGAAGGAGCGGAACATTCTTTTTGATTTCATCTGCCATGTTGATAGACACCTCCGTCACTAGTATGAATCATTATAATATACCTGTTTCAGTCTTGTACAATGTAAAAGACTTGAGAAATGATGATCTTACCGTAGTATACCCTTTCTTTTTATCTTGAAAAAGAAAAAAAGATCTATTTCACTAAAAAATCCCCATATGAGATGGGGATTAAACAGATTTCCTTTTCATTTCTTCTTCTAGTCCATCTTTCTTCTCATCTGGCGGATTGACCAAACACTGATCCAGCACTTCTTGGAAGTGCTTCACAGGCACAATCGTAACCCCATCAATCTCTTTTAAGATCGACTGCTGATTGTCATAAGGGATGATCACTGTTTTGACACCTGCTTGTTTGGCTGCCTTGATTTTTGGTATGACACCGCCGATCGGCTTCACCTGACCTTGTAATCCAATCTCACCGGTCATCGCCGTTAAATGATCAATCGGGATTTGATGAATGGCTGAGAAAATGGCTGTGGCCATCGCAATTCCAGCAGACGGCCCATCAATCGGGGCACCCGCCGGAAAATTAATGTGGATATCATATTCATTTGTTCGTATGCCTAAGTTTCGAAGCACGGTTAAGACATTTTCAACTGAGCCCTTCGCCATACTTTTCCGTCTGATCGATTTAGACTGATTGCCGATGCTTTCTTCTTCCGCAATACCTGTAATATTGATACTGCCTTTTTCAAGCGCTTTACAAATGTTCACTTCAATTTCAAGCAGAGCCCCGCTGTTCGGTCCATACACGGCAAGACCATTTACTACTCCTACCTTTGGCTTTTCCGGTACTTTTTGTTCATATCTTGGTGTCAGCTGGCTTGAATGAATGACCCATTCTACATCGGCGATCGTAATATCTTTTCGGTTTTCAGTGACAGCCATACCTGCGGCGATCTGTACCATGTTGACCGCTTCACGTCCATTTTTCACATAAGATGTTAACAGGTTCAGTCCTTCGTCACTTAATTCCTTCTGTATTTTCTCGACTGCTTTAGCTGCAACAATTTTCAGCTCATGCTGATCCAAATCCTTGAAGAAAATCTCCAAACATCTTGATCGAATAGCCGGCGGAATTTCGTCTGGTGTTCTTGTCGTGGCACCAATCAGTCGAAAATCAGCGGGTAACCCATTTTGAAAAATATCATGGATGTGATTCGGGATTTGCGTATTTTCTTCACTGTAATAAGCACTGTCTAAAAACACTTTTCGATCTTCTAGCACTTTAAGCATTTTGTTCATTTGTATCGGATGCAGTTCTCCAATTTCATCGATAAAGAGAACGCCGCCATGAGCATGTGTGACCGCTCCTTGTTTCGGCTGCGGAATGCCTGCCTGTCCCATGGCTCCTGCTCCTTGATAAATGGGATCATGTACGGAACCAATCAAGGGGTCTGCGATGCCTCGTTCATCAAATCTTGCCGTTGTGGCATCAAGCTCAACAAATACTGCATCTTTTTTAAATGGTGAATCAGCGTGACGCTTCGCCTCTTCCATTACTAGACGAGCAGCAGCTGTTTTTCCAACACCAGGCGGCCCGTAGACGATGACATGTTGCGGGTTCGGTCCACACAGGGCAGCTTTAAGTGCACGTATACCGTCTTCCTGCCCTACAATATCTTGAAACCCCTTTGGCCGGACTCTCTCTGATAAAGGTTCACTCAGTTTAATGGATCGCATCTTTCTGAGTGCTTCCATTTCTTTCTTTGATTCTTTGTCGATCGTCACCTTTTGTGTGCGCTGATTTTTCAGTAAGTTCCAAAAGTACAACCCGATGACGATACCAAAGAACAGTTGTATGAATAATACGATTCCTGTCCAGCTCAATCGGTGCTCCCTCCTTCATCTATCGTTATGTATTGGTTTCTGTCTGCTAGTATTTCCTAGAGCTGGACGGAATAAACACAACTTCCACGATAAATAAAAAACTCCTGAATCAAAAGATTCAGGAGTCATTCAAATGGGCTTATGCTGATGTTTTTGTATCTTTATTCACGACTGTACCGTCTTTTAAGACAAGACGTGGCGGCTCACCATCAGCAACCGTTTCACCAGTAATGACACATTTCTCAATATCATCACGAGATGGAAGATCAAACATCACATCAAGCATGATGCCTTCAATGATGGAGCGAAGACCACGAGCTCCTGTTTTACGCTCAATTGCTTTTTTCGCAATTTCGCTAAGAGCATCTTCTTCAAACTCAAGCTCAACATCATCAAGCTCAAGCATTTTTGTATATTGCTTAACGAGCGCATTTTTAGGCTTCGTCAAGATTTCTACAAGTGCTTTTTCATCTAACGGCTCTAGGCTTGCAATAACCGGAAGACGACCGATGAATTCTGGGATTAAACCGAAGCGAAGTAAGTCTTCTGGCAGAACTTTTGATAGAAGGACTTCTTTTTCAAGATCTTCAACTTTATTTTCCGCACCGAATCCAATGACTTTTTGACCTAGGCGGCGTTTAATGATTTGCTCAATGCCGTCAAAGGCTCCACCACAAATGAAGAGGATATTTGTTGTATCAATTTGAATGAATTCTTGATGAGGATGCTTACGTCCACCTTGAGGCGGCACACTAGCGACTGTTCCTTCAAGAATTTTCAAAAGGGCTTGCTGTACACCTTCCCCAGATACATCACGAGTGATAGAAGGGTTTTCTGATTTTCTTGCTACTTTATCGATCTCATCAATGTAGATAATGCCTTTTTCAGCTTTTTCTACATCATAATCTGCTGCTTGGATCAGCTTTAGTAAAATATTCTCTACGTCTTCCCCAACGTAACCTGCTTCTGTTAAAGACGTCGCATCTGCAATCGCAAATGGAACATTTAAAATACGTGCAAGCGTTTGAGCAAGTAATGTTTTACCGCTTCCTGTAGGTCCAATCATAGAAATGTTACTTTTCGAAAGCTCAACATCATCAATCTTACTGTTGGAATTAATCCGCTTGTAATGGTTATAAACCGCTACAGCTAAGGATTTCTTCGCATTCTCTTGTCCGATGACATATTCATCAAGAATTTCCCGGATTTCATGAGGTTTCGGAACATCCTTGAATTCAACTTCTTCCTCAGTACCGAGCTCTTCTTCAACTATTTCCGTGCAAAGCTCGATACATTCATCACATATATATACGCCAGGTCCTGCGACCAGTTTACGCACTTGATCTTGCGTTTTTCCGCAAAACGAGCATTTTAATTGACCTTTTTCCTCGTTGAATTTAAACATTCTTTCACCCCTTATTCTTCTTCACTTGCCTGTAGCTAACAGTCAGCTACCCTTCTGGGTCTAGTATGTATGCATTTTACCATACTTTCCTAAAAGACGGTAATGATGTGTTTGTAACACTGCACATTGAGATATGTATGACAGAAAGATGCGACTTACACTATCGTTTCCAAAAGAAGCGATGATAAGTCAAAAATTGTACAAAACAAGGCACGAGTCACTCGCGCCCTGTTTTATTATTATGCACCATATTAACGGTTTTCTACAAGAAAATCAATTGCTTTACGAACTTTTAAATCTTCTTTCATTGCTTCAGTAGAACCGATCGCTTGTTTGATATTTTCAACTGGCATGTTGTATGCTTCAGCCATTTTTGAAAGTTCTTCTTCCACTTCTTCATCAGACACTTGTAAGTCTTCTGCAGCAGCAATTGCTTCAAGAGTAAGATTAGATTTTACGCGTTTAGCAGCATCTTCTTTCATTTGCTCTTTTAGCGCATCTTCATCTTGTCCAGAGAACTGGAAGTAAAGCTCAAGGTTCATCCCTTGCATTTGAAGACGTTGTTCGAATTCTTTCATCATGCGGTCTAGCTCAGTGTCAACCATCGCTTGAGGAACGTCAACTTCCGCATTTTCAGAAGCTTTTGCTACTAGCTCTTCACGAAGTTTGCCTTCTGCTTCGTTTTCTTTTGCTTCTTCAAGACGTTTCTTCGTTTTTTCAGTTAATTCAGCAATCGTTTCAACTTCCTCATCAACATCTTTAGCGAACTCATCGTCAAGTGCTGGAAGTTCTTTTGCTTTGATTTCATGAATTTTCACTTTGAATACAGCTGGTTTACCTGCAAGGTCTTCAGCATGATATTCTTCAGGGAATGTCACTTCAACGTCTTTTTCTGCACCTGCTTCAAGACCAACCAATTGCTCTTCGAAACCAGGGATGAATGAACCAGAACCTACTTCAAGAGAGTAGTTCTCAGCTTTTCCGCCTTCGAATGCTTCTCCATCAACGAATCCTTCGAAATCTAGAACAACTGTATCGCCGTTTTCGATTGCGCCTTCTTCTTTGACAACAAGCTCAGCTTGACGGTTTTGCATAGCTTTTAACTCTTCTTGGACATCTTCATCAGATACAGATGTGTCGTCTTTTTCTACGTTAAGACCTTTGTAGTCACCAAGTTTTACTTCTGGCTTCACTGTTACTTTTGCAGTGAAGATTAAGCTTTCGCCTTTTTCGATTTTCTCAACATCGATTTCAGGGCGGTCAACCGGCTCGATACCAGCTTCGTCGATTGCTTTCGGATATTCAACTGGAAGAAGAATATCTAGTGCATCTTGATAAAGAGATTCTACTCCAAAACGCTGCTCGAAAAGACCACGTGGTACTTTCCCTTTACGGAATCCAGGGATTGATACTTGCTTAACTACTTTCTTAAATGCATCATCAAGTGCTTTGTTAAATGTTTCAGCGTCAACTTCTACTGTTAAGACACCTTCGTTACCTTCTTGTTTTTCCCATTTTACTGACATGTGTGTTTCCCTCCAAAAATCTATTCAGATTGTGCGTTGTTACATTCTAAAGCATCATAAAGAGTTCGTCCAATCAAAAACCACGCACTCCGCTAAAGAAGCGGTCTTATGTATACAACATTTGACTTGATTATACATAACGTCTTTCAACCGTTGGAATCTTACAACCGCACGATATATGCACAAATACAACCATTATATTATAACATAACAAGTCCGTCTTTCAACTAAATCGACAAATTACAAATAAGAAATTTCTTCAATATCTTTCAGCATTGTACAAGCTTCTCTCAGCTCTCGTTCGTTAAAATCATACAATAAATGCAATTCTTCGAGGTCAATCTCGATACCATGCATTTCATAGCCGACTTTATGAAGTGCCGCAGCCCAAAGATTCGGATCCGTATATTTAGGAAGAAATGGATATAGCACAAATAAGTGCCGGCGCCATAACTCTTCAACCCCTTGGTAAAGGGTTGGGTTCTCATTGCCGAGAGTGTCATCGAGCTTTCGAAGGACTTGCTGAAGCAGTGGCATTTGCTCTGGCTTGACAGCCTCAGAAGGAACAAGCGTTAAAGAATCACCGAACTTCGTCACATGAACCGGCTTTGCCACATCATGATCTGACAGAAGTTGCAGGATCAATGATTTGACCAAAGGGTTTCCATCAGGCTTTTGTAGGATCGTATTTAATAGACCCATATGTGGCGTGATGTTTCGGTCTTTCAGCGAATGGATGAACTGCACCTGCTCTTCTGGCCGCTCGAGCATTTCATCTATATTGATTTCTCCGCTGCCTTCCTCGTCTTCGTCTAAAATCTCTTCTGGTGATTCAATCATCTTTCTGCTAAATTCAAGCAGTTTATAAAAATGCTCCGCGCTTTCTGCTGGAAGGTGATTTTCTTCAAGGACAGCCTCAATTGTTTGTTTGACTTCCTCGTACTCTTTCAGCTGAATTAAGATGGTCATATACACTTGAAGCACAGTGAAATAGTGTCCATATCCTTCATGTAGCATCTTTTCACATACTCGCTTTGCATCCTGCAGCTCACCAAGCTCTAGAAAACAAATCGCCATACCGAGATGAATATCGGATTCTTCATCGTCATCATACGATTTCGCTTCTGAAAATAAGTGAAGCGCCTCTTGATACTGTTTATCTTTTAATGCTGCCATTCCTTTTTCAATCAGTCTTTCTTTCAGACCAGGAAACAAAATGACATTATCTTTCTTCTTGTCATGTTTCATGCTTACGTTCCTTTCGGGCGCATATTTTTTATCAGTTTACCAACGAAGGTTAGTAAACACAAGTAACGAGAGGTTTTCATGCAAAAAAGAAGCCGTCACACCACGGGGACGGCTTCTCGTTGTTTATGCACGCAGCCAGTTGCTACGTTTCTCTTCAAATGCCTGAATCTCATCTTCTAGTAACAATGTTAATGAAATCTCATCATAGCCATTCAGGAGCATTTCTCTCCAGTGTGGATCTACATCGAAAGGAGTAACATTCCCTTCATGGTCTTGAATCTGTTGTTTTTCCAGATCAACTGTCATTTCATATCCTTTGTTTTCATATGATGCAGCAAACGTTTTCCACACATCATAATCAAGGCGGATCGGAAGCATCCCGTTTTTAAAACAGTTTTGATGGAAAATATCGGCGAAAGATGGGGCAATGACAATTTTGAAGCCATAATCATCAAGTGCCCAAGGCGCATGTTCCCTTGATGATCCGCAGCCAAAGTTTTCGCCTGCGATCAAAATAGAGGCTCCTTCATAAATCGGCTGATTGAGTTCAAAATCTGGATTCGGACTGCCATCTGCTAAATATCGCCAGTCGAAGAAGGCAAATCGGCCATATCCTGTTCGTTCGATTCTTTTCAAAAACTGTTTCGGAATGATTTGATCTGTATCTACATTTATACGGTTAAGCACAGCGGCTTTTCCTTTATGAGTGACTAAAGGCTCCATCTATGACACAACTCCTTACACGACTGTTTTCTCTTGATTAAACTTCCTGACATCGACAAATCGGCCATGTATGGCAGCCATTGCAGCCATTGCCGGGCTGACTAGATGCGTTCTTGCACCCTTCCCTTGACGTCCCTCAAAGTTACGGTTTGATGTAGATGCACAACGTTCACCTTCTGGCACCACATCGTTATTCATACTGAGGCACATACTACAGCCAGATTCTCTCCATTCAAATCCTGCTTCTAGGAAAATTTCATGAAGACCTTCTTCTTCTGCTTGCAGTTTGACACTTTGTGAGCCAGGAACCACAATCGCTCTGACATGATCAGCTACTTTTTGTCCTTCAATCATAGAAGCGGCTTGGCGTAAATCAGTCATTCTTGAGTTCGTACATGAGCCAATAAACACATGCTCAATCGTAATATCTTCAATACGCTGATGCGGGTGAACCCCCATGTATTCATAAGCACGCTTTGCTTCTTTTTGGTCATCTTCTTGTGCAAAATCTTCAGGTCCTGGAATTGCTGCATCCACAGGGAGCACCATTCCTGGGTTAATTCCCCACGTGACCATTGGTGAAATATGATTTCCATCTAAAACAATGGTTTTATCATAGGTCGCACCCGGATCTGTTCTTAGTTCTTTCCATTCTTTGATCGCTGCTTCGAAATCTTCACCCTGCGGTGCGTATTTGCGTCCGCGGCAATATTCAAAGGTCACTTCATCAGGTGCGATCAACCCTGCTCTTGCGCCTGCTTCAATTGACATATTACAAACGGTCATCCGCTCATCCATTGACATGTTTCTGAATACTTCCCCAGTGTATTCAATGACATAACCTGAACCGAACTTCACGCCATGTGCGCCAATGACTGCTAAAATGACATCTTTGGCTGTTACCCCTTTTTGAAGCGTTCCGTCTACTCTAATTTCTAGTGTCTTCGGACGCTGCTGCCAAAGTGTTTGTGTGGAAAGCACATGCTCAACCTCACTTGTGCCAATCCCAAAGGCAAGTGCACCAAATGCGCCATGAGTAGATGTATGACTATCTCCACACACGATTGTTTTCCCCGGAAGTGTTAAACCAAGCTCTGGTCCAACGACATGAACGATTCCTTGGTCTACACTGTGAAGGTCAGCTAGACGGACCCCGAATTCAGCACAGTTGCGCTCTAGAGCACTGACTTGCTTCTTCGCAATCTCATCTTTGATCACAAATCGATTCACAGTCGGAATGTTGTGATCCATCGTCGCAAATGTGTTTTGTGGTCTTCGCACCTTGCGCCCTTTTTGTCTTAATCCTTCAAATGCTTGAGGTGACGTCACCTCATGCACCAAGTGCAGATCAATATATAAAAGGTCTGGTTTTCCCTCGCCATTTTTGACAACATGCTGATCCCATATTTTTTCGATGATTGTTCGAGGCATAACCCTTTTTCCTCCCTCTACCTAATTCAACAAGATTTCTATTTATACAATTGATTTCGTACGTTGTTTGAGTGCATCTACAACGGCTTTCGTGATATCATCAGTCGTTTCATACGTTCCCTCTTTTGATGCTAGGTCCTTTGTTCGTTTGCCAGAGGCAAGAACGGCTTCCACAGCTGCTTCAATTGCAGCCGCTTCTTCTTCTAAAGCAAAGGATGTTCTAAGCAAGCTGGCTGCTGACAATATAGTAGCCAGAGGGTTTGCGACATTTTGCCCCGCAATATCGGGTGCTGAACCATGAATCGGCTCATATAAATGAAGGCCGGTGCTTGATAAACTAGCAGATGGCAGCATGCCGAGTGAGCCAGTAATCATAGATGCTTCGTCACTTAAAATGTCACCAAACATATTCTCTGTCACGATGACATCAAATTGAGCGGGCTTATAAATAAGCTGCATCGCGGCATTATCGACGAGCATGTGCTCATATGCGACATCTGGATATTGGGATGCAACTTCTTCTACCGCATCCCGCCATAATTTACTCGAAGCGAGAACATTCGCTTTATCCACAGACGTTACTTTTTTCCGTCTCGTTAACGCCATGTCGAACGCTTCTTTTAATACACGAACAATCTCTTCCTTTGTATAAAGAAGTGTATCAACCGCAGCTTCTTTTCCTTCATCATCCGTGTAGCGCTCACTTGGTTCGCCAAAGTAGAGGCCTCCAGTTAATTCACGAACGATGACAAAATCTACTCCGCTAATGTGATCTTGTTTTAACGGTGAAGCCTCACTCAAGCTATCAAATACTTTGACAGGGCGGATGTTCGCAAATAAGTCCAGCTGCTTGCGAATGGAGAGCAAGCCTTTTTCTGGGCGAAGCTCTGGTGGGTTTTGATCCCACTTTGGTCCGCCAACGGCTCCTAATAAAATCGCATCTGCGCTTTTGCACACTTCTACTGTTTCTTTAGGGAGCGGATTGTTTTTTTCATCTATCGCTATACCGCCAATGAGAGCTGTTTCGAATTCAAATTCGTGTTGAAATTGATCCGCTGTCTCTTTCAGAACAGCGACGGCTGATGTGACGACTTCCGGTCCGATTCCATCGCCGGGCAAAAGTGCAATTTTCTTTTTCATGAGTCCCTTCCTCCTTTCTTATGAGATGGCGTGATGTTTCTCAATTTCTATTAGGTTTGATTTAAAGATTAAATGTCTATTCACTGCATTGACGTAAGCTTTAGCCGATGCTTCCAGCACATCTTGCGCTACACCGCGTCCTGCTGTTTCTTTTCCTTCTATTGAAACAGTGACATATACTTCCGCTAGTGCGTCTCTGCCTTTTCCATTGGATTGAATACGATAATCTAGCAAATGAATTCTTTCCTCCATACAGCGCTCAAGCGTGTTGTACACAGCTTCTACACTGCCTGCACCTGTAGCTGCTTCTTGAATGACTTCCTGCGTTTCTTGATTTTTAAGAGAGACTGTTGCTGTCGGCATTTGCTCTGTCCCATAGTGAACTTGAAGACTTTCAAATTCATAGCCGATTTTACGGTCTGCTACTTTTTCTTCTAATATAATAGAGATCAAATCATCATCTGTGATTTCTTTCTTCTTCTCTGTTAAGTTCTTAAAAGTTTCGAAGAACTTATTGATCTCTTCTTCAGTCAATTTAAAGCCGAGTGTTTTTAAGCGGTCTTTAAACGCGTGTCTTCCGGAGTGTTTACCAAGGACAAGCACATCTGTTGTGACGCCTACAAGCTCTGGAGAGATAATTTCATAGGTTGTTTTTTCTTTGAGGAATCCATCTTGGTGAATACCTGATTCATGGGCAAATGCATTGTTTCCAACGACTGCTTTATTACGCGGTACAATCATACCTGAGTATTTGCTCACTACATCACTTGTGCGCTTAATTTCATTCAACTGAATGGTTGATTCGACTTGGTAAAAGTCTTTGCGAATATGAAGGGCAACTGCAATTTCTTCTAAAGCAGCATTTCCTGCGCGCTCTCCAATACCGTTGACAGCTGTTTCAATTTGATCTGCTCCATTTTCAATGGCAGCAAGTGAGTTCGCTACAGCCATTCCTAAATCATCATGACAGTGTGCTGACAAGATGACTTGATCGATATTTGGAACGTGTTCCTTCATATATTTAAAGATATTTCCGTACTCTTTTGGTGCTAGGTATCCAACAGTGTCAGGCAAGTTAATGACACTTGCGCCTGCGTCGATCACTTTTTCTACAATTTCTGCTAGGAAAGAAAGATCTGTTCGGCATGCATCTTCTGCTGACCACTGAACAACTGGGAAGCGCTCTTTCGCGTATTTCACCATTGAAACAGCTTGTTCAACCACTTCTTCACGTGTTTTCTTTAGTTTATGCTTGAGGTGAATGTCAGAAGTCGCAATAAAGACGTGTATTCTTGGTTGAGCTCCATCTTTTAATGCGTCCCATGCAGCATCAATGTCACCTTTCACACATCGTGCAAGTCCTGCAACTGAACAGTTCTTAATCGTTCTTGCAATTTCTTGTACGCCTAAGAAATCCCCTCGGGATGAAGCGGGAAAACCCGCTTCAATGATATTAACCCCAAGGCGCTCAAGCTGCTTAGCAATGATTAGCTTTTCTTGTGCATTTAAGTTCACTCCTGGTGATTGCTCTCCATCTCGAAGTGTTGTGTCAAAAAAATTAATTTTTCGCACCGACGCTCACCGCTTCCTTTTTCTTTCCTTGTTTAACGAAAGGCATCATTTCACGAAGCTTTCTTCCGACGATTTCAATTTGGTGCTCATTTTCATTTGCATTGATCGCATTGAAACGTGGACGATTCACTTGGTTTTCAACAATCCATTCTTTCGCGAATGTTCCGTTTTGGATGTCAGTCAAGACTGCTTTCATTGATTCTTTTACTTTTGCATCCACAACGCGTGGTCCTGATACGAAGTCACCCCACTGCGCTGTATCAGAGATTGAATATCTCATACCTTCTAATCCTTCTTCATACATAAGGTCAACGATCAATTTCAGTTCATGCAGACACTCGAAGTATGCAAGCTCTGGCTGATAACCAGCTTCTGTTAATGTTTCAAAACCTGCTTTTACTAATGAAGTAAGACCTCCACAAAGAACTGCCTGCTCACCGAATAGATCCGTTTCTGTTTCTTCTTTAAATGTTGTTTCAAGAACGCCCGCTCTTGCTCCGCCGATTGCTTTTGCATAAGCAAGTGCTTTGTCTTTCGCTTGACCAGATACGTCTTGATAGATAGCAAATAGTGCAGGTACACCAGCGCCTTGCTCATATGTTCTTCTTACAAGATGTCCTGGACCTTTTGGAGCCACAAGATACACATCTACGTCACTTGGAGGAACAATTTGATGGAAGTGAACGTTGAATCCGTGTGCGAATACAAGTGAATTCCCTGCTTCTAATTGATCTTTGATTTCTTCATCATATACTTTCTTTTGCTGTTCGTCAGGAAGTAATACCATGACGACATCTGCTTGTGCTGCTGCTTCTTTTACTGTGAATACTTGATGACCGTCTTCTTGTGCTTTTGTATAAGATCCGCCTTTTCTCACACCGACAATCACATCTACGCCGCTCTCTTTTAAGTTCAATGCATGTGCATGACCTTGTGATCCGTAACCAATGATAGCTACCTTTTGACCGTTTAATACGTTTTCTTGAATATCACCGTTATAATATACTTTTACCATTTGACTCTCTCCTTTTGTTTAGACAATTGAAATTGTTTTATTTGTTTGCGGCTTTTGCTGATTATCTCTCGCAAAGGCCGTGGTGCCAGTTCTGGCGACTTCTTTAATGCCGTATGGCTTAAGTAATTCAATGAGTGCTTCAATTTTTGAAGACTCACCTGTCACCTGAATGACGACACTCTCTCTGCTCACATCTACAATAGAAGCTCTAAAAGGTTCAATGACCCCCGTGATCTCCATTCTAGATGCTGGTGCAGATACGACTTTTATCAAAGCCAGCTCTCGCTGAACGATTGATTGGTTTGTAATGTCTGTTACTTTCAGAACATCGATTTGTTTGTTCAGCTGTTTTGTCAGCTGTTCGATGTCTTTCTCCTGGTCTACATGGACGACGAACGTGATGCGTGATACATCTTGAATCTCAGAATGGCCGACCGTAATGCTTTCAATGTTGTAGTGTCTTTTCGTAAAAAGGCCTGTGATTCTGTTCAGTACGCCTGATCGATTTAATACAGTCAACACAATAATTCTTTTCAAGGTTTCACCCCCACCATCTCATGAAGTCCTTTCCCCGGTGCTACCATCGGGAATACTTTCTCATCTCTCGCTACATTGACATCGATGAAAACAGGCTCTCTAGACGTTAATGCTTCTTCTAGCTTTTCTTGCGCCTCTTCGTCTGATGAGATTCTGATCCCTTTAATGCCATAAGCTTCAGATAATTTCACGAAGTCTGGCTGCTCTGAAAATTTAGAATGTGAGTAGCGTTCTTCGTAAAAAATTTCTTGCCATTGTCTTACCATTCCAAGACTGTGATTATTGAGAACAATCACTTTCACTGGAAGGTTCAGCTCACGGATAACGGCAAGTTCTTGCAGGGTCATTTGGAAACCTCCGTCTCCTAAAATCGCTACAACCGTTGCCTCTTGATCAGCTAGCTGCGCGCCAATCGCTGCCGGTAAACCAAATCCCATTGTGCCAAGCCCACCAGATGTCACCCATTTATCGGCATTTTCAAATGGATAGAACTGTGCAGCCCACATTTGATGCTGCCCAACATCGGTTGCCACAATGGCTTCACCTTTTGTAAATTGATGAATGTATTCGATCAGCTTTTGAGGCTTAAAGCCTTCAGCTTCGTTTTCGACATACCAGAGTGGATATTCTTCCTTCCACTGATTTAGCTGGCTCTTCCACTCGTCTGATTCACCTTGTTTCCCGTCCTGCTTGATCAGTTCTTGAAGCACTAGCTTACTGTCACCAACAACCGGGATATGGGTGTGAATGTTTTTACCAATTTCCGCTGGGTCGATGTCAATGTGAGCCACCTTCGCATGCTTTGCAAAATGATTGAGGTTGCCGGTTACCCTGTCATCAAATCTCGCTCCGATTGAAATGAGTAAGTCACATTGATGTAGTGCCATGTTCGCTGCATATGTGCCGTGCATACCCGCCATTCCTAGGAAAAGAGGATGCTTTGCCGGGAATCCACCAAGCCCAAGCAATGTATGAGCGACAGGGATTTGTTGCTGCTCTACATATTGCCTTAATTCTTCCGACGCTTTGCCGTGAAGAACGCCAGCTCCTGCAAGAATAACTGGTTTCTTTGCTCTGCTTACAGCTTCTACTAACTTGCGAATTTGCAAATAATTCGGCTCAATTTTCGGCTGATAACCTGGCAAATCGATTGGCTGATCGTATTCAAATGTCCCTTCAATGCCAGCGACATCTTTTGGAATATCAATCAAGACTGGACCAGGTCTGCCGGTTGTTGCGATGTGAAATGCCTCTTTAATGACACCCGGTAACTCTTCTGGACGTCTCACTTGATAGCTGTGTTTTGTGATTGGCATTGTGATACCAAGTACATCTGCTTCTTGGAATGCATCTGATCCAATGACTGAAGTTGCCACCTGTCCAGTGAAGATAACCATTGGTAGTGAATCAATCATCGCATCTGCAATTCCTGTGACTAGGTTGGTTGCCCCCGGTCCTGATGTGGCAATAACAACGCCTGGTTTACCAGATACTCTTGCGTATCCCTCCGCTGCGTGAATCGCTCCTTGCTCATGTCTTGGCAGGACATGAAATAAACCAGAATCGTAAATTTTATCGTAGATCGGTAAAACGGCTCCGCCAGGATAACCAAAAATGACTTCTACTTTTTCTCTTTTGAGTGCTTCAATTAACATGAGTGCACCGTTCATCGTTTGTGGTGCATTTGATTTTTCCGTCTCCATTTGTACATTTGTCCCCATTTGATTTCCTCCTCTTTGTCTTGCTTCAGTCAAGTCCTTTCACCCTTTTCCATTCAAGATAGAGATATGAGACCATATAAAAAAGCCTTCTCACCCCACAATGACACTACTTTTCACTAGGTCAAAGGGGCGAAAAAGCTTTGTTTTTCGCGGTACCACCCTTGTTCACGGCAAATCATGCTGCCGTCTCATGGACATCTTTCATCCATTTTGGTAACGAGTGATGCAATGTCACTCGGTCTGCCCTACTATCATTTCAAGCAGACACTCAGAGGTGAGTTCACTTTAGAAAGTAACACCGGTTTCCAGCTAGCACCGGCTCTCTGTAGATACTGACTCTAAAGCTACTAGTCCTCTTCAACGTTTATCGATATCTATTTAGCTTGCGTGAATGTTCTCATCGGTAAAGACTACTTTTTCTCCTTCTTCAACGACTCGCTTGCGGAATTGTTCAAGAAGTTTGTTTGTGTGGAACCCTGGTTTTCCTTCGCCAATGATACGACCGTCAACTTTTACAACAGCGATGATTTCGGCAGCGGTTCCTGTCAGGAAGACTTCTTCAGCTGTATACACATCATGTCTTGTGAAAGGTTCTTCTTTCACTTCGTAGCCTAAGTCTTCTGCAATCTCCATGATGGCATTTCTTGTGATGCCTTCAAGAGCGCCGATATAACCTGGCGGTGTATAGAGCTTACCTTTTTTATAAATAAACACATTGTCTGCAGAACCTTCTGCCACGTACCCTTGATCGTTCAGCATCAGCGCTTCACTCACACCGGCCATATGGGCTTCGATTCGGACAAGAATGTTATTCAAATAGTTTAATGATTTCACTTTTGGACTTAGTACGTCAGGACGATTTCGCCTTGTCGGTACCGTCACAATATCAATACCTGTTTCATATAGGTGCTTTGGAAAGATGGCCAGCGGCTCTACAATGATCACTGTGTTGGCTCTCCCGCAGTTGTTTGGATCTAAGCCAAGATCACCGGTCCCTCTTGAGACAACAAGGCGGATATAGGCATCTTTTAGGCCGTTCCTTTCAACTGTATGAATCATTTTTTCAGTGAGCTCCTCAAGTGAATATGGAATGTTCAGCATAATCGATCTAGCGGAATCATACAGGCGATCTAAGTGTTCTTTCATTCGAAAGATATTTCCGTTATATACACGTATTCCTTCGAACACACCGTCACCATATAAGAAGCCATGATCATAAACTGAAATTTTCGCATCCTCTTTTTTCACGAGTTCATCGTTTAAAAAGATCCACTGTTCCTTTTGGTCTTCCATCTTCAGTGAGCACCCTCTCTTTCAAACAAAAAGTAGTTGAATTTTCAGACACTTTATATTGAAGTGTCTCACGCTTACTCTGCGTGTCTGTTTGCTTTTGTTGAACCCATCTTACGCCGCTTTCCATACAGTGTCAACAGCATTTTTAAAATTATTAGACAATTTAGACTAATCAAAATAAAATGTATACGCTTACACCTTTGCTAGACAAGGAATGAAAAAACTTAAAATTTTTTGTATTTTTTCTTCAATTTATTTACTCTACATGAACGGTTTTCTTTTGAACAAGCTTTTGTGATATTTTTTCACATGGTTTTTGAAGAATATTGTGAGATTTCATTGCGTTTGTTTTTTCCTTCAGCATGCCTTTCTAAAGCGTTTTCCTATGAATTTGTGATAGAATGAGAGCATCTAATAGAAGGAGGGCAATACATGGCTAACATCAGAGGTTATATCGGAACGTATACAAAGGGAGACAGCAAAGGAATCTATTCTTTTACTTTAAATACGGACAAGCAGCAGATTGAACAAGTAGAAGTGGCTGCCGAACTTGAAAATCCTACATATTTAACTGTCTCAGATTCTCAAAAGTTTGTGTATGCTGTTGTGAAAGAAGGAGCACAGGGCGGGCTTGCTGCGTATCAAATTGATGCCGACACCGGCGCACTTCGTTTTATCAACCAAGAGCTTGCCGATGGGGCTTCTCCTTGTCACGTCAGCGTGGACAGTCAAACGAAAACGGCGTTTACAGCAAACTATCATAAAGGATCAGCAGAGATGTATGAAATTGATGCTGAAAACGGCTCAGTGATCCGCACGCTGTCACAGGCGCAGCATGAAGGCACTGGACCAAACGAAGACCGTCAAGAAAAACCGCACACTCACTTTATGGGTTTGACACCTGATGAACAATTCGCAGTGGCTGTTGACCTTGGCACAGACGGTATTTATACGTATAAGAAAGAAAACGGCAAACTTGAGCTTGCCCATACATTTGAAACAAAACCAGGCAGCGGCCCTCGTCATATCACATTCCACCCAACGAAACCGGTGGCATATGTCATGACAGAGCTCAGCTCAGAGGTCATTGTACTTCGTTACTTTGAAGATGGTCATTTCGAAGAGATCCAAACGATCGCAACCATTCCTAATGACTTCACAGAAAATAATCAAGGCAGCGCCATTCATGTGTCTTCTGACGGTCACTTTGTGTATGCAGGAAACCGTGGACATGACAGCATTGCCATTTTCAAAGCAGATCATGACGGCAAACTAAGCCTCGTTGAAATTGCTTCATCTGAAGGAAATTGGCCTAGAGACTTTGTCCTTGATCCAACAGAAGAATTTCTCGTTGGTTCAAACCAAGAATCTAGCAATCTTGTGTTATACAAACGTGACAAAGAAACCGGTCGACTCACTGTCTTACAATCAGACATCACCGTTCCGCATCCGGTTTGTGTGAAATTTTTAGGATAATACACCTATTCCTAATCGCAATAACTCTACATTAAAATAAGAAGATTTTCATTTTACTGTTCATTCTTCCTAGAATTAGAGCATTACAAAAATAAGTAATATGCTTATTTAAGAATCGGCATAGAAAAAAGAAGATTACCCTATATTTAGCTTAAATAAGGTAACCTTCTTTTTTCTTTGATCCATCAATCATGTGATTATTCATGATGAAGACTATGTTTAATCAGTTTATTTGGCTGCTTTTCATAAAAATAGAAAGTTACTCTGTCTGAGGGAACAGTGCCTAAACCATTATCGGACACTTGGAAAACAAGGGTTCCTTGCGTCGTTTGATTAGGGTTTAACACATCTTTTAAGTCTTTATTTTTTAATAGAAACTGCTCATGATCTAGCTGGTTAGATAATTTTTCACTAACAGCGAACGCTTGCTCAAAATTGATTTTTTGATTTTTTTTGGTTTTATTCATCACAGAGAACGGAAGTTCATATGTAATCAATTGTGTTTGATACTTCTTGATATAGCTAGAATGAATAATTGGTTTCTCAAACTTGTAATGTAATTGATCCATGTTAAAAGCCTTTTGAAACATTTCCTTTTTTTGAACGACAGTGAATTGTGCGGCTTTCGTATTGACTGATCGATACTGTACAATGCTGTATCCAATAAAAATGAGCGATAATAAACAAATAATAATCATTTTTTTCTTCATTCTACAACCTCTTGGTTCAGACGAAGTTCTCCAAGTTCTATTTCAAATATCTCATCTGAGATCTCTTCCAACATTTTCGAATCATGACTTGCAATGACTATAGTCGCTCCACCATTTCTTAGTTCCAATAACACTTTATTTAATTGTTTCATTCCCTCTTCATCAAGCGCATTGCTCGGCTCATCTAATAAAATGACATCAGGTTTTTCCATAATGGCTTGCGCAATGCCGAGCCTTTGTTTCATACCTAAAGAGTATTGTCTGAATTTCCTTTTATCTTCAGGATCTAAACCAACATCAGCAAGACTCTTTTTCATTTCTAAATCACCAATGATGTTTTTAATCATTGAAAGTAGCTTCAAATTTTTAAGACCTGTGTATTCTGGAATAAATCCAGGTGTTTCAATTAAGACTCCAATACTATCCGGAAACTCATTTTCCTTTGTTAACACCTTATCCATTACAGTGATCTTGCCGCTATTTATACGAATAAGCCCTGAAATAGCTCTTAATAACATGGTCTTTCCTGATCCGTTTTTTCCTTTTAAGCCATAAATCTTCCCTCTATTTAAATGAAGGTTGATTTGCTTCAGTACATACTGACCTTTTATCTTCTTTGAGACATCCTCTAACACAATTGATTTTTCCAATATCATTTCACTCACTTTTACTCATAATATCTTTTTTCTTAAAGATGAATATTCCTATACAGAAAAGAACTACTAAACTTAGCACCATATATACCAGCATAAATTGAAAATTGATCGGACTGTCCGCCATATATAGAGAGTGACGGATAAGCATGCTGTTATTACCCAATAATAAACAATTTGACGAAACCAACGAAGTACTTAAAATGAAAAAATTAATAATAAACGCATATATGCTTTTTATACACAATGACAAAACAATTTGCACAAAAGTGACAATGATAGTCCCACAAAATAATGCTGATACTAGAAGAAACAAAATTTGAATACTGCTAGGTTTATAACCTTCTATTAACTGTTGTATTGTTGTTTGCGTGAAGATTAAATTCTCTTTAGAAAAAGCGAAGACTAAACCATAAATGGCGATGAGTACACTATATAAAATAACGCAAACTAGTGATGCAGACATAAATTTACTTACGATATAACTATATTTACGCTTTAATCGAATCAGTATTTGATAAGCATTTTCATTCATGTCTTTTTGAATAAAATCACCAATGATAAAGGCACCCGCCAGTTGTAATACGAACCACTCAATTGGGATTGTCACTTGTTTTGCTAAAACATTCTCATAGTTTACGCCAGAAAACATATAAAAGATGTAATCGAGCATGCTTCCATTAAACGCTCTAACATAATAAGATGCTAGAAATAAAAGAATAAATAGAATGGTAAAGAAAAATCTATTTCTAAAAAAACTGATAGACAAGGAAATATCCCGCTTCAATAAAACAAGAACTTCTTTTAACATATCCAAACAAACCTCATTGTTTTATCAACTCATGTTTCTTATACAATAATTGAAGAATGGTAAATTCGATTAAGGCTACCCCCACTAAACAAGCGCAAACCTTCAAAAAAGTCATAACATCACCAATATGTGCTAAGTCAACTGATAGCCACTGTACAAATAACGAATAATCGTAAAGATTTTTCATACTTAAGTCAAGAGCTGGTATTGCAAGACTAATTATGAACATAAGTGCAATATTTTTTACTAATAAATATATACACATGGCAAAGGCACCAAATATAAGAATTAACAAGAAAGTTTGTAATAAATAACGGACCGTCATGAATGACCAAGAATACCATGTTAAATCAACTTGATTTTGATATAAGAGAAATGGCTTTCCCTCTTGAGTCACCCACAGATTATTCAATTGCTCGGAAAAGATGAATCCAACGATAAGACTCACACAAAAATAGAAAATAGTGAATATAACAGACAAATAGATGAACCTCAAATATAAAGACCATAAGAATACAACTCTATCTTTATAACGGATCACTTCATAAGTTGAATCTACAGCTGTTAATAAACCAGTAAACAGGATAAGAAAAGATGGAAAAATAATGTGAACGAAAGAAGATGATGTGTATAGCTGATTTGTTAAATCTAATGGCGTTTGATTTTCCTCAAGATTTAATGTAAAAAAAACACCTGTAATCATCCACGCTAAAGTGAAGAAAGTCCTCATTTTCTGCCTTTTTAAATTAGAAGTGAGAATGAAAAATTCTTTACCTAATAACAAATTTTTTCACCCCATAAATATATACTACACTTGGTATAACAAATAGAATTAAAAAAGTAATGACGATAGGCATTACTTGAATGTCGAAATAACTGCTGTCTTGAACTAAAAATACTTTAGGTATATAGTTATCAAACCTAAAAACATAACCTATATAATTCCAAACATTAGAGACTATAAATGGAATAAGGATAACAATAAAACTCTTATTAATAAATAATGATGCGGCCAATCCTATATTTGCGAAGACGCCAGCAAATATAAAGGATAAAAACACATAAAATAGCATATGAAGAAAGGGATGTTGATAATAAAAAGCCGGAAATAATGTCGAAGAATTCACAAGGTCTATGTTTCCATTAATTAATGGATCTACAGGAATATTTGGCATCGTCATGAAACTGAGATAAATATTAAATAGTAACGAGATGGATACAACAATTCCACCTGCTAAGAAATTTAGAGTAAATAGATGGAAAAAATAATTTGCTTTTTTTCCTCTTGTTGCGATAAAGTTCCAATTTCCCGTTTGTACATCTCTTCTATAAATATCTGCCGCTGGCAATGCAGCAAGAATAGGCATTAAAGTGAAGAACAATCCAGGTATGGCAGACCCTGTTGTTGACTCGATCCAACTAGTATACGGGGAGATTTGACCGTACTTAATATTTGGGTATACATCCATAAAAAAGTAGATTCCACTTAATGCACAGCCTATCAAAATAGCAAAATAAAAAGCTTTTCTTTGAAATATTTTTATAAAACATGAATTGAGCATTTCTCTACTCCTCTAATTTAAAGAAAAACAAAGGTCTGAATTTGACTCAGCCCTTTGTTTTTTGATGATTATTTTCTATCTGGATTCCAGGCACCTTGAATATTATTAGTGCTGTTTGCTCCACTATGCAAACGTGCATATGTGTTTTCACCATATTTTTCACGAGCTAAATTATAAAGGTATTGATTAGTACCCTTTTTAACAGTGTAGTATTTCCCACCCGATACATTGACAAACCCACTATTTTTTTTGTTAGATGCCGCAGCCCATATAGATACTTTTCTACTCGGGTACTTAATGTAGTTGGTTCTTACTTTATAAGCTGATTTATTTTTTTTCACTACTCCACTACCACTATTAGAGTACACATCCCCACCATTACTATTAAAGCTCATTGAAAAATCGTATGGTGTTCCGTTTTCTGCCTTAACAAATGAATAGCTTGATGCTAACAGTGTTAGACCAAGTACAGCTGGAATTACTAATAATAACTTCTTCATTATCATTCTCCTTTTTCCTTTTTTTTATATTACTACTGCATAATAACTTAATAGGTTTTAATTGTCAATTAAATTATGATTATTTTTTCTCTTGATTTTAAAGTTTTAGTATATTTTCGGAACTGATGTGTATTTTTCATTGTTCAATCAATTTATTTTACACTTTAATTTTGAATTTAGATACATCTAAAACCTTAAAATTTCCTTAAAATCCATTATTTTTTCCTTTTAAATCTAATATATATATATAATAGGTATTTACTCTCTTATTATAGTAGTATTTTATTCACAAATTATACTTTTATCGATGAATTCTTGAATTTTGTCATACTAACTCATTTCGTCAAATATTAAATCAAAAAAAAAAACGACTCGCAGTCGGCAAATTGTAGAGAAACTCATGCAATCTTTTTTATTTTCAACGTAATGATGATGGATGACATTTAATGAAAGAGGCTTCTCACACACCTAGACTAGCCTAGCTTCACTACGTGTGTGGCAATCTTCTTCATGTTCTGACAGGCTGCTGTTAGAAGCACTTGCTCACTCACGTTTTTTGTTTTCCCTAAACCTAAGCCCGTGCAAGACGATTCAAACTATGGGGAACGGGATCATTGATGTTCCTATCTATACACCATGTTATAGTAAATTTCTTTTTTCAAGTTGTCTTTCAGAACGGAAACCGTACAGGTATCCGATAAACATGATTTTGAACAAAATATGTGGATCAAGAGAAGGGCGACCTTTATTCTCACTATAATATGGTTTGACTTTGTCTATGATAATTGAAAATTCTGAGCATAGCCTTCCCCTTTAATTATACAAGATCCGCCCATTCGACAAACAAAAAGCAGCAGAAAGCTGCTGCATTCTACTGCTCTTTGTAAAGGTTTTCGATCGCCTTATCGATGTACACCCATCCTTTATAAGACACATGAATCATATCTTTATAGAAATAAGGATCATATGAAAAAATAAACGTGAGTGCCACAATCGTTGCAAACTGTAACCCTGTATTCTTTTGCCACGAAAACTAAGAATGATTGTCGTAAAAAGAGAATACCAAACGGAATCAGGTAAGAACCTCTTTCATAATTCACTTAAAAATATCAAAATGATAAACGTGTCTTTAGGCAAATCTGTCTTATTTAACAAAGATTTAATGTATTTAAATAATATACGAGCTTAAAATTGGTGAAAGCTGTCGAACAAACGCTAAAGCAACTTAGTATTCTAGATGGCTTCGAACTCAATTACTTCTTATATTTATTGACTTCAAACATGAGAATATTATTGAAAACCACATAATCCTTTTTACTTTCAAAGGGACCTTTTTGTTGTTGTCATGCTCGTCAATCTCATAAACCCTGGACCTTCTCCCGCATCCCGCTTTTTGTATCAGGATAGGAAGGCGTTGACTTCTTTCATTGAAAGGTCATACTCCTTCTGCAAGCCGTTGACCATTGTGATGATTAGAAGGGCATCTCCGTCTTCATCTGTTCCATCGTCTTTTGGTGGTGTTGTTGGTTCTGGGGGTTCGGTTTTACTGTTTTTAAGGCTACTTAATGAGATTGATAAATTAGATTTCAAATCTGCTTTAGCATGAGTAGGGGCACTTGAACTTTGTACAATTCCCCCTATGATATAAAGTGTATCATCAACAATTGCGGAAACATGCCCCAGCAGAGGTGTTAGGAATAGTTTTCGATTTCTTAGTTTCTAAATCATAGAGTGTAACTCTAGAAACTCCACCTGTTCTTATAATAGAATCTTCGAAGTTCAATGCATAACAATAGCGTGCAATTCCTGTCGAGCCTATAACCGTCCACTGATCTAATGAAGGATCATACTCAAACATTTTTGGACCTAGAGTTTCCCCGGGCTAAAACATAGAGTTTATTTTTTACAACCACAGCATTTCCAGCAGTTGCATCATAATTGAATTTTTTCTTCTTGGTCCATTGTTTTGTTTCTATATCATAACTATACGTGTTATTGTATTTCTCATGTTTTAACGTACTGTTATAATCCAAAACTCCGCTTTGATATTATAAACTTCTACGCTAAATCCTTGATCTGTTCTACCACCCATTACATATATATGATCGCCTACAATAACACCAGCAGCACCCAGACAGCCCGTTTTCATACTAGCTTTTTCTGACTATTTATCTAGTTTCGGATCATATACATAAGTAGTATTAGAATTTGCCTTATCTGGACCTACTATTCCACATATTGCATAGATTTTTCCCTCATATACTTCACTTACAGCTCCAACTATTGCATTTGGCAAATCTGCCCCTTCTTTCCATTCAAACGTATCTGTATTTTCCGCTTTTATCGATTGTAAATGTTTAGTTTAGAAAATGAAAATGATGAGAAACAATTATTACTGTGAAAGAGAACAATTTTTTGAAAAATCTGATTTTTATTTACATTTTTGAACTTACAGTTAAAATATACTAATTAACTTCAATATTAAGTTAATTTTGACTATTAATCAATTTAAACTTGAAAAAATATTCCAATTTATTAATCGTTACCTTTAATTTCTATTATTTCGAACAGATCCACGTACTTCCATCCGCTGGCTCTCATGATCGCAACGACTTGCCAATCCTCGAGTCGGCCATTCAAATCGAACCGCGAGATAGCCCCCTGCGGAACGCCCGACGCTTCTGACAGCCGTGTTTGCGTCCAGCCACTCATAGATACCTAGAATATACTGGGTTGCATCTTGTGAAAACTCCTTTATCAAAGCAAAACCGTTTTAGCATCCCATAAAGAAATTCACAGATTTCAATTGATATATCTAAGATATTATGTTAAAATTTAAACTATTTAGTAAATAATACCTGTTTTATGATTCTCATTGAGATGAACAAATTGGAAGTTATGTATGTTAGAAGAAGCCTTATAGAAATTTAAAGCTTTCCTAAGCTGTATGGTTGACTGAAGAGCCAAACAGCTATGCTATTTGTTACGATGTGGCTTCTGCTTACATAAAGATTATCATTAGGAAGAAAAAGCGGAGAATTGAAAGTAAGAATCTCTTTGCTATTCTTTGAAAACTGAATAAAAAAATCTGTTAATTTAAATAAGAGATGCCTGTTCTTACTCAACTTGATACAGATTAACATTAAAATATAGAATATTTTGTAAAATCAAATGAAGCATAGGAGGAAGTATGGATTTTTTAATAAAGCAAGTCTCCGGAATTTATGAACAAGATATAGTTTCTAGCATTACTATTACTATTATTCTATTAACATCGATTTGGTTATATAAATCTATTAAAAAACAATATGACAAATTAGAAGAAGAACGCACTCAAACTATAAAGGATACAGAAGATTGTTGTGCTGACATTTTAAAAAATGCAGAATTAGCTCAGGGATCAGTAATCACAGAATCAGAATTTTATGCATCAGTAAGTAACCATCTTTCATCTATAGATTTAGAATCATTTAAAAAATTTAAAATACTACTAATAAAAAAAGATCGTAAAATAAAAGACTTTCAAGAATTAGCAATGGAATTGAACAAATCAAAGATCCATAATAATAGTATCCCTTCAAAATTAACTAATCAAGTAAGTTCTTTTTTAGATAGGTTAGGTGCAATCTTTAAACCTTTACTTGCGACTGTATTTATCGTGTACTTCATTCTTACTGTAATTGTTAATACTTCGAACGAAAAAGAACTGTATATATATTTATCTATTTTCTTTTATCTAATGGTATTACTTCTTCTCATCGCATCATTCATTGACAGAAGTATAAAATTTAAAATCTTAATTATCAATCTTCTAATAGCTGTAATACCGTTTTTAATAGTATTACTCTTTAAAAATTTCATTTTAGCAATTACGTCTTTTTTTATTTGTTCCATAATAGTTGTAATAATAGTAAAGAAAAATCTTATCGAAAGCTAAAAATAACTTCGGAGTTTTAAAAATTGTGCGGAAGTTTTGTTCACCAGATCCGGCGGTTTCGTTTGGGGCGCTTGGGGGCGGGCGGCTCTTTCCTTCGTTTCATTGCGAAAACGAATAAAAATATACATAAAAACGCATAATGAACGTAACAGAATCACTTTCTGTTACATTCGCATTGACTACAATCGTTGATGCACTGCGGTTGACAGCCGTTCGAGCAGCGCAATGAAACGAATTAACTTTATACATCGTACCGACCCCGCCATGCCGCCATTCATGCGGGCTACCTATGCCGGCCGTCATGTATACGATCGTGCATAAACGGTTCATCTTCGTATGTTACACGTCGATACGTAACACACCCCGATAAGACGTCCTATGCCCGTAACCTATCGTCACATAAACGCTGATAGGACACGGCTTGACGCCTCTTTGTGCCGAAGTAAAGCCGGCCATTACGCAGCCCCTAAAAATCCGAAATACAGTAAAATGGCGCCACACCCCCTGAGTTTTAGGCGGTCTTATCTACGGGCGGAGGCTGCTTGGTGTTTTATATCTCGATAGCCTCGTATGCTGCGTTGATCTCATCCGCAGTTATGCCGATATACTTTAACGTTTGAGCCTCCGAACTATGGCCGAATACTTTCATAATCCGCGTAATGTTTATACCTTTCGAATAAAGCTGATACCCGAATGTTTTACGAAGTGTGTGCGTACCTATATCGATATTTATTCCGGCTCTTACGGCTGCCGCATTTAAGACACGGTAGGCTTGAACGCGACTGATTGGTTTATTTACACCTTTGCGCGACTGAAATACATACGAATCGTCATCTCCGTCTAACTTCTGCACCAGCTTAACAACCGTAGATGACAACTTGATATCACGAGTCTTTCCCGTCTTGCCTTCCTTGATAGCCAAATGAGACTGTCCTCGAAGATCACCGACTCTTATCGTTAGCAAGTCAGATATACGGAGGCCCAGCGATACGCCTAGTACGAACATAACTAGATCGCGGCCGTGAAGTGCCTTCTTCATTCGTTCTATATCTCGTTTATTTTTGATTGCGTCAACTGTATTCGCCATTATAATGCGCCCCTTTCTATTACCTCTTCACCCATAGCAGAACAATTTCCAGTCAAATTTTACGAATTCAAAAGGATAGTTTTCCGTACAATTTTATAAAAACAGTTGGATAGAGATGATGTAAATCTAGGTAACTTAAAAATAATAAGATAACCCCGCCTAAATAGACGAGGTTAATCCTAAATAAACTTTCGTAAATTATCCGCTACTTCATTTTTATCAATATGAAGATATTGCGATGTAACAGCAAGATTACTATGACCAAGCGCTAGAGAAATATCGGTTATCCTTGCGCCTTTATCTAAGAGAGATTTTGCAAAGCCCCTCCTAAGAGCGTGCGGAGTAATATTCTTCAACTCATACTCTTTCGAGTACTTGTTTAGACGCTTTTGAATAGTGTTATTTGATTGTGACGCAGAAACCCCATCGCCTTTTTTCGTTATAAACACAAAATCGTTCCTCTTTCCGTATTCTCGTTTTATCGCCCTATTGTATTTAATAAGTACAGATAATAACCGATTCATTATATCATCGAAAGGGAGGATAATTGGTTGTCGGTTTTTTAATATATCGCCATCTAAATTGAGAGTATTGGTACTGAAATCTATATGTACTTCCTCTAATTTGGCAAGCGTACTTATCCTAATACCTGTTTTAAACATCAGACGCGCGGCAGCGACGTCCCGAAGGTGCACGAAATTACTCAGATCAAGAACGGACATAAGTATGGATAGATCCCGTTCTGATGCGCCCTCCTTTACGTGCTTATCGACCTTAACGTTTACCGTTTTCCAAAACATAGTATTAATCCACCCATTGTCAAAACAGCGGGAAAGAAACGCTTTTAAACATTTCAATCGTGTAAGCTTTGTTTGATTATTGACGTCCATCTTTTCAAGCCAGCTGTACAAATCGCCCGTTCCTATATCGTCTACATACGTTAAGTTCTCCGAATCCTTAAACCGAGACACATAATAGATATAGTCTTTAATTGTACGCGGCCTAATCGTGCTAATTTCCATCTGTCGCGTTATAATTCCGAGAGCCTTTTCGATAGTAATTCGTTTTCGATCATCCTCGACAATAATCGGTGATCTCACCGATACGTTATCTACGATAGATAGATCGGAAAAATCTTCATCGATTATGAAAATCGGTTTCTTTTTCGTCAACAAAAAACGCCTCCTACATCGTTAATGTAATCGGGTCAAAATTGCGTCGGTTTTTAAAATTGACCGATACATTGACCGTTTCATTTAACGAGTAGAAAGCGTGTTATGACGGGCTTTGACGCCCATTTACGATACGTCCCAGGAGAGATTCGAACTCCCGACCGACGGCTTAGAAGGCCGTTGCTCTATCCTGCTGAGCTACTGGGACATGTTGTTATGTAGTGTGCTTTGGCGTATTACCTCAGCGACAAGATTTATTATATTACTATTGTTCTTTAAAGTCAACGGTTTTTCGAAAGTTTTTTCATAAGGGGCAAATGCTGCACCCTTATGAAATACCTTCCAATGTGACAGTGTTTTCGAGGTCTTGTATGACGTGACCTTCGTCCGTGAAAAACTGTACGTTTGCTTCGCTTCCATCTAGTGTCAGTATAGCATAGCTGCGCTCTTTGCGCACTCTTGGCAGGTGCACGCTGCCTGGGTTAATGAGGAGTTTTCCTCTTAGCAGTTCACTGCCTGGGATGTGCGAGTGGCCAAAGCAGATAATGTCTGCGCCTAGCTCTTCTGCACGGTAGTAGACTTGAAGCAAGGATTGTTTGATGCCATGCAGATGTCCGTGAGTGAGAAATAGTTTTCCGCCTCCATCCAGTGGGAGCAGGAGTTCTTCTTCAAAATCGCCCATAAAGTCACAATTTCCTTTGACGACTTTGTATCCTTCGAGTGCTGGGTGGTTCGTTTCGAGTTCTGAATCTCCGCAGTGAATCATCATGTCCACTTCAGCCGCATGCCGTTTGGCAATGGTTTGAAGTTCGTCTGTGAGTCCATGACTGTCACTAATGATGAGTATCTTCATGGCTTCATTCCCCCTTATTCATTTGCGTCTAGCAGTGATGAAAGCTTTTGAAGCGCGACCACTCGATGGCTGATCTTGTTTTTTTCCTCTGGTGATAACTCGGCCATCGTCTGGTCTTTGTCTTTGACGATGAAAATTGGGTCGTATCCGAAGCCGTTTTCGCCGATCGGTTCTTCTGCGATGAAGCCTTCTACTGATCCTTCTACCGTTTTGGTCTCTTTCCCCGGTATACTGACAGCCAGGGCACATCTGAATCTAGCAGTGCGGTCTTCTTTTTCGATACCTTGCAGCTCATTCAGCACCTTTTCCACGTTCTCGGCATCGTCTTTATGCTCGCCCGCGTACCTCGCTGAATAGACGCCAGGTTTTCCGCCAAGATAATCAATCGACAGACCCGAGTCGTCTGCAATCACCATTTCACCTGCTTTGGCTTGAATGGCCTCGGCTTTGATGATCGCATTTTCTTCAAAGGTATGTCCTGTTTCTTCAATCTCTTCCGTAAATCCGATGTCCGCTAGTGTTTTGACCGTGAATCCTTTTGGCTCAAGAATGGCTTTGAATTCTTTCGCTTTGCCCGCATTGTGCGTTGCGATGATGGCAGTTTTCATCCTGATCAAACCCTTCTCTTTATTCGATAACTTCTCCTGTCACTGCTTTTTGCTTTTCAATTAATTCTTTGATGCCTTTTTCGGCTAAATCAAGCAGTCCGTTTAGTTGTTCTCTTGAGAATGTCGCTTCTTCACCAGTGCCTTGAAGTTCAACAAAGCGTCCAGCGCCTGTCATAATGACATTCATATCCACTTCAGCTGAAGAATCTTCTTCATAATTTAAATCTAACAGAAGTCCCTGTTTAGAATCAATTCCGACGGATATTGCGGCTAAATAATCAGTGATCGGATTTTCTTTCAAAACGCCTGCTGATTGAAGCTTTTGAATCGCTAGTGTCATGGCCACAAATGCACCTGTGATAGAAGCTGTGCGTGTTCCGCCGTCTGCTTGAATAACATCACAATCAATCCAAATGGTGCGTTCACCAAGCTTTTCTAAGTCAACGACTGCGCGCAGAGCTCGTCCAATTAAACGCTGGATCTCCATTGTACGTCCTGTGACTTTTCCTTTAGATGATTCTCTTATCGTTCTTTGAGCTGTTGCTCTTGGAAGCATGCTATATTCTGCTGTAATCCAGCCTTTTCCTTCTCCTCTTAAAAAAGGAGGTACGCGGTCCTCGATAGATGCGTTACAAATCACCTTCGTATTTCCCGCTGAGATTAAGACAGAGCCTTCTGGATGCGTGATGTAGCCTGCCTGTATTTCAATTTTTCTTAATTCGTCGTATTGTCTTTCATCTAATCTCATGTTTTACCTCCGTTACAATATACATTCCGCGCGGGTGTCAGCGGGGTTCTCCTATTAACTTTGACAACCTCGATCCGTTCTAATCGCTTGGAATAAAAAAGAGGCAGCGAATGTGCATGCCTCTTTTTCTCCATTATATCAATGTGTGACGTTAAAAACTACCTGTATTCACTTGTTCTGGTCTTGAAACTGGCTTTGTGAGTTCTGTTCCTTTTTCGTTCACAAGCTCTGCCTTTCCGTTTACCTTCACAGACACGCTTTTCACATCTGGCAGCTCTGTTAATGTCAGCACAATGCTATCAAGAACTTTTTGTGATATGACCTTTTTCTTTTCATCTGCACTACCAAAAATGGATTCATTGAAATCAAGGGTCACATGACCGTCTTTTACTTTCGGGACATCATTCAGCTTCACATCTTGATCAAAGTCTGTCAGCAATTGGCTTGTTTTGCTTGGCCCAGAGACGAGCTCATCAATGGCTGCTGTAATTGGATCATCATCGTCTTTTGGTGCTCTTTTGGTCACAGGGACATAGTACGTCTGTTTATCAGATTCAGCTAAATAGTAGACGGTCACAGGCTTTGTCGATGTCATATCAGCCGCAGCCTCGTGCTGAATATTAATGCCGTCCTCTCTGCTTAAATCATCTGAAATCGGCGTCCCATTCACAGGCATCTCTTTTAATTCATGGCCATTCATCTTTAATTTGACTTTGGCTACTGAATCAAACTGCGTTAATGTCCAAGTGACCGATTGCAAAATGCGCTGTTCGTCTTCTTTTTTATAGTTTTTGAATTCATTTGAGAAATCCACAACCGCAGTGCCATCTTTAATATCGACAGATACGCTCGTGTCCGCCGGCAGCACGGCTCTGAACCCATTTGGCATCAGGTTAGAAATCGGTCCCCCGTCTACGAGGTATTCAAGTGTTTGTTTCGCACTTCCTTCGTTTTTCGGCAGCGGAATGGATTGAGACACAACATATCCATTTTTATCAATTAAATATAATTCTCTCATGACGGTATCTGCTTGCTTCTCTTCTTTTCCTTCTTTGGCTGTTTGTTTCTCTTCTTTATTTCCTTTCACAAATGTGACATTTTGTGGTGGATCAATCTCTGTTTTCGCTTGGTCTGTTTGAAACAATCCGCATCCTGATAAAAGCATGGCTGACGCAATACACGTAACAGCTGCTGTAGTTCCTTTTTTCAGCATACTTCACCCTCCTCTAGTGGTTTGTACTAGTATGTATACGAGCTCCCCCAGAGGATTAGACCCTTTTCATAAAAAAATAACCCACTTCCATGAGAAGTAGGTTATTGCTGATATACGTGTTCAAGCGAAACCGTTTCGACCTTTCCTGGCAGGTAGCCGAACCAGTCTTGAGCGATATTTTGAAAGTTTTGCTGCTGCCCTGTTGTATAAAAAGTATGAACAGGCTCTTCCTTCGAATCATTTAACAGCCCTTTATATGAAAGAATGGTGCTCGCTTCTCTCGCAGTCTCGTCTCCTGAAGAAATGATGTTGACGCCACTGCCCATAAAGCGCTGAATCGGTTCTTTTAAAATCGGGTAGTGTGTGCAGCCAAGAATAAGCGTATCAATGCCTGTTTCTTTCATCGGTTCAAGAGAAGCTTTTACGACTTCATCTGCTGTATGATCTAAAAACGTACCACTTTCCACAAACGGCACAAGCATTGGACATGCCAGACTTTGAACAGTTAGTCCTGCTTTTAAAGAAAGCAGTGCTTCTTTATAGGCTTCACTTTTGATCGTATTGGCTGTGCCGATCACGCCAATATGCTGATTGTTTGTGACCTTGATCGCTGTGCGGGCTCCGGGCTGGATCACGCCAATAACCGGGATATCAAGTGTTGCTTTAATTTCATCAAGTGCTATCGCCGTCGCAGTGTTACACGCAATGACTAGCATTTTAATATGGTGATGTCTTAACAGGTAGTGCGCCATTTCCCATGTATATTGAAGAACCTCTTCTTCTGCTCGAGGGCCGTATGGACATCGTTTTGTGTCGCCTACATAAATAATTTTTTCTTTTGGCAGTTGTCTCATGATTTCCTTCGCAACGGTTAAACCGCCTACACCGGAATCAATCACGCCGATGGGTTGATCCAACAAAATCGCCTCATTTTCTTTTCATTTGCTGCTGTAGTTTCGTTAAAGATTGGTTGAAAACGATGGCTTCTTCTTCTGAGAAAGCCCCTAGAAGTTCACTGACGTATTCTTGGCGTTTGACAATCACTTCTTGAATGATCCGCTCACCTTCAGGTAATAAATGAATGCGAACCACGCGGCGGTCAGACGGATCTTTCACCCGTTCAACAAGTTCACTTTTTTCCATTCGATCAATTAAATCGGTTGTCGTGCTGCAAGCCAAATACATCTTTTGTGATAGCTCACCTATTGTCATATCTCCGAATTCATAAAGCCACTGAAGCCCTACAAATTGAGGAGGTGTAATCGTATATTGATTCAGAATTTCTCTACCTTTTTGCTTAATGATTGCAGCAATATGGCGCAATGATTTTTCAATTTCTGCAACATGGCCTGACTCATTCGTTTCCATTTCATTGATACCTCACTATAGCATCTCACTTTGATTAAAACGTACATTCCTATTTTCCTCGTTTTTCAAAGAAATTGCAAGAAGAGACTCATGGAAACGATATAGAAATAACCGGCTCCTCCCTGGTGCGGAAGGAAAACCGGCTGACGTTAGAGCTCTAGCTCACCCATACGCAGAAGCTCGACTACGGCCTGTGAACGACCTTTGACTCCTAGCTTTTGCATGGCATTCGAAATATGATTTCGAACAGTCTTTTCGCTAATAAAAAGCTCGCTTGCAATTTCTTTTGTTGTTTTATCTTGGACGAGCAATTCGAATACTTCTCTTTCTCTTTTGGTTAATAGCGGCTTGGATTGAAACTCTTTCTCCTTCAAGTATTGTAACCCTCCTTGCTAAGGTGAGAGCTCTAGTCTCTATAGAATGGGATTCTGTATAGTCGAGATATCATATGCCGGGTACTTGAGGTAGGTGACGTTAAAATCGAGAATTCCCGCAGATCAGCGTCCAATTTCCTCGCCTTCAAACCGCACAAAAAAGGACGAGTGCTCTATAGAGACATCGTCCTTTATCAAACAAGCTTTTAAAATATCGAAATGGCTCCTGTTAAAAGAGCAATAAGTGTTGTAAACAGGGCTGTGAGTACGGTCCATAGCAGTGCGTACTTTTGCAAATCACCAATATCTTTATTCAGCATACTCACAAGCAGTAATGTGGAAGCGACAAGCGGACTCAGTAAATGGACAGGCTGTCCGATAATAGAGGCGCGCGCAATTTCCACTGGATCAATTCCGTAAGCTGCGCCGGCTTCAGCTAAGATTGGCAGCACCCCGAAATAATAAGCATCATTTGAAAGAACAAATGTAAATGGCATACTCGTCAAAGCGACAATGAGTGGAAAAAATGAGCTATATGAATCCGGAATCATGTAAATGACCAAGTTAGCAATGGACTCCACCATTTTTGTTCCCGAAAAAATGCCTGTGAAAATTCCTGCTGCAAACACAAGGGTAATGACCGTTAAGGCATTTCCTGCATGCGATAAAATCCGCTCACGCTGATCTTCAACTTTTGGATAGTTGATCATAAGCGCAATGACAAAGCCAATGAGAAAGAGTACAGGAATCGGTACGATATCCAATACAAGTGTAGCCATGACAGCAATCGTCAGGAAGAAGTTGACCCAAATCAAGTTTGGTCTCTTCATATCTGCAACGCCATCTTCAATTGATGCCGCCAATTCAGGAGAGATCGAGACCTCTTCTTTATACTGAATCTCAGCAACCCCAATGCGCTTCCGTTCTTTTTTTCCAAGAACATACGCTGTAAAAAGGATAAAAAGACCGCCCCCTATCATCGTCGGGAGTAATGGAATGAAGAATTCCGCTGCATCTAAACCAAGTGCAGCAATCGCACGAGTAGCTGGACCGCCCCAAGGCGTCATTCCACTCATAATGCCTAGTGATAATAATGAAATCGTCCCTAAAATCAGTGGGTTCATCCCAATTCTTAAGAAAAGTGGCAACATAGCTGATACGGTAATCATGTACGTTGTCGTCCCATCACCATCTAATGCAACAAGCATAGACAAAATCGCTACCCCAAAAGCAATTTTGACCGGATCGCCTTTCACAAGACGTAAAATCAGTTTGATCAATGGGTCAAACAATCCAGCATCCAGCATGACACCGAAGAATAAGATAGCAAATAACAATAAAGCAGCAGATGGTGCAACGGTCTTGAGTCCATCAAGCATCATGTCCCCTAATCCGCTGTAAAATCCACCGATTAATGCAAAGATGATTGGCACAACGGTGAGAGCCACCACCGGATGCATACGTTTTGTCATAATAAGAAATGTAAAAGTCACGACCATCAAGATCCCTAAAATAGCTAGCACTTCATATCCCTCCATCCTCTTCTTTACACGATCCACAAGCGCCCCTTTTGCACTTGCGGCCCGAAATGTTAGCGCTTTCTATTTCAAGGATATAATAGCTTTTTTTATAATGAAAATATCGATTTTTTCGTGTATTCGATAATTTTTTTTTATAATTAGCCTTGCTGACTTCTTAAAAACTCAATGAATGCTTTCACAACAGATAAATGAAGGGAATCCGGCTGGTACATGAGCCATGTATCTCTTAAAACAGGCTGTCCATCTTTATACGAAAGACCTTTTACAAATAGCTCATCACTTGGTCTAAGGCAAATTTCCGGGACAATGGCATAACCTAAACCATGCTTCACCATCTCTTTTGATGTATCTTGCCTGTCTGTCTCCATTGTCACAAGCGGAGGCATCGTGAACGTCTCCTGCCACCATCTGTTGATCAATCGTTTTAATGAACTATCCGTGTGATAGTCAATGAGCGGCAGTTTTGGTAGGTCCTTTAGCTGTATTTCTGATTTTGAAATGATACAAAGCCGTTCTTTATCAAGCAAAAATCGCTCTCCATTCCAGTCGTAATCTCCTCTTAAAATCCCTAAATGTACACTTGATGTCCCTAATAAATCCATGACTTTTGTGCTCCATCCTGTGTTCACCATAAATTGAACATGTGGATATTGCTTAGAAAACTCTCTTAAAATTTCCGGCAATTTATATTGAGCAAAGTTACTCGACACCCCTAGTCGGATCGTTCCTTTGACCTTTTTTTGCATATTGAGCATGCCATCTTTCGTTTGCTGGAGCTGCTTGAGCATGTCATTTGCGTATTTAGCCAAATATTCGCCCTCTGATGTAAATTCAATGCCTCGTTTTCTTTTAAAGAAAAGCTTCATGTCAAATTCCTCTTCAAGCTGTTTCAATCGATAACTTAAGGCAGGCTGCGAGACAAATAATTTTTCTGCCGCTTTTGTGATGTTCTTCTCTTCATATAGCACCTTTAAAAACCGCCAATCTTTCTCATCCATTGTGTGCCCTCCTTTTGACCTTGTTATAAAAATATTTTATCGATTTCTCTTAAAATAATGTATTTAACTTATTTCTTATTATACTTTACCATTTTGATTAGATAAATAGTAACTAAACAATTGAGGGTGAGAGCAATGAGAAAAGTTCCAATCACAATCATGCGAGGCGGTACAAGCAAAGGGGTCTTCATCCAAGCCAATGATGCACCATATGTACACGATGAGCTCGAAGCATTTCTATTAGACATTATGGGCAGCCCTGACCGGCTGCAAGTTGATGGAATCGGGGGCGGTAATTCTTTAACAAGTAAGGTGGCCATTATCGATAAAGCCACTCGTCCAGATGTGGATGTGAACTATACGTTTGCACAAGTCAGCATCAATGAAAGATTTGTCGACTTTAAAGGAAACTGCGGGAATATCTCATCAGCGGTTGGGCCGTATGCCATCATTAAAGGGCTTGTCCAAGCAGTTGAGCCTGTCACAACAGTACGTATTCTGAATACCAACACGAATAAAATCATTGTGGCAGAGGTAGAAGTCGAGAACGGAGAAGTAAAATTTGAAGGACAGGCAGAAATTCCAGGAGTGAAAGGAACAGGTTCTCCCATTTATTTATCCTTTGAGAAACCTGAAGGCGCTGTCACAGGTAAAACCTTTCCGACTGGAAACAAAATGGATACGATCCAGACAAAGTTTGGAGAGATTCCGATCTCAATCGTTGACATTGCAAATCCAATCGCCTTTGTCCGTGCCAAAGATATTCAATTAAAAGGAACTGAATTGCCTGAGGAGTTTACAGACGAATTGCTGGATGATTTAGAAGAGATTCGTTCCGTCGCTGCTGAAATGTGTCACTTCGCACCAAAAGAACTGGCTACATTACAGTCTCCAGCTGTTCCAAAGCTTGCAATTATTAGCGAGCCTGCTGATTATGTAGATACAAATGGAATATTGAGAAGAGCAGCAGATATGGACATCATCGTTCGAATGCTATCGATGCAAAGACCGCACCAAGCACTTGCCATTACCGGATCTGTCTGTGTGTCAGCCAGCTGTTTTATGGATCAAACGCTTCCGGCACAGCTTTTTCAAGGTCAAGATGATACACTTCGAATTGGTCATCCTGCTGGTATTATGCAAACTGAAATTGATATCTCACAAAACAGAGTGAAAGTCATTCGAACCGCAAGAGAAATCCTAGATGGAGTGGTCTTTACAAAAAAAGACTACATGGTTCAACCTCAAATAAAAAGAGAAGCATAAATGAGACGTCATCATGTCGACAAAGAGCTAAAATGAACTGATTTTAGCTCTTTGTCTTTTTTTCAGTTTGAAGATCTTAAAGCAACTCCGTTCTAACACCGAATGCAACGGTTTGTCTACACACTCATAGAACAAGAAATTGTCTACTTGGGCGGTGCATCAATATCTCCTGCTGAATGGGCTTTTATATGTCCTTGATCATCTTTTAACTGAATATGACCATAACGGTTCACACCACAGCAAATCCCTTCCTGCCATGTTTGCTTTTCACGATCTAATGAAATACGTAGCGGTTGATTCAGCCGATATAATCGTTTGTTGTAGAGGGCAGTGAGGGCTTCAAATCCTTCCATTTGCCAGCGTGCATGGTATTTTTCAAAGGCCGCTGCCAAATCTTTCACTAGCTGGTCCGCTTTCACCTCAGTCAGTTCTGATAGGCAAACGGTTTTATACGGAACGTGCTCGGGCTTTGACTCTACATTGATGCCCACACCGATGTAAATGGCGCTGCGGTCTGCTTCAATTAATGTGCCAGATACTTTCGCTTCATTAATCAATAGATCATTTGGCCATTTGATTGCCAGCTGATCCTCTGCTCTCATGAGTGGTTTGAGTACATCATAAATGGCAAGTGCCGTCAGCGGGGCAATCGTTGATTGGGTGGAGATATCTACTGGCGGTTTTACTGTCATCGTGACAGCTACATTCCCTGTAGGCGTTTCCCACGGTCTGCCAAGCCTGCCTCTCCCTGCTGTCTGCTGCCGGGCATATACAGCAAATGAAGGGGTTTCTCCTTGCTGAATAAGCCTTTTCGCTTCATTATTTGTACTATCAATGGTGTCGTATTGAAAGATCTTCATGTGCTCTCCTTTTGTTTCTTCTTCATTATGATTCTTTTATTATAACAAAATGAAACATGTGACCGTGATTCTTTAATGTCGCTGGGCCTGAAAAGTCTCTTTTTCCTCTTCTGTAAACGGCACAGGGGCACCGGTATCTTTACTTATTTGCACCATCGTGACTGAGCCTGTAAAACACGGTTCTTGCTGTTCATTTTCTCCTAAATAATGAAGGATGAGAGAGCTTGATCCAACCTTTTCTGGCTTTACATACACACGCAGCCTCTCACCGATTTCCACTTGCTTGATGTAATCACATTGAAGGTTTGCCACGACCGTAATCGTCTCTCTCGCTCGCTTCATTCGTTTATCTACAATTCCCGTTTTTTGAAAGAAGGCAATCCGCGCCTCTTCAAAATACACAAACGGGGTGACATTGTTCATGTGACCAAACATATCCGTTTCTGAAAAACGGACGGTTGTTTCCACATAAAATCGAAACGATGCCCTCCACTCTTCAAACGGTTCTTCAATATATGACGGCAGCCTCATTTGATCCACTCCTTATTCGCAAACAAACGCCTCTCCCGTATTGGAAGAGGCGTTTGTTATGTTTTTGCATCCAGCCTCTTGTAAACACTCATCATGATTGGCAAGGAGGACTGAATGTGATGTTATTCTGCGTGATCGCTTCCGAAGAAGTTACGGAAAGCTTGTAATGTTGTATCTCGGTTAAGTGCTGCAATTGATGTTGTGAGCGGGATTCCTTTCGGACAAGACTGCACACAGTTTTGAGAGTTCCCGCAGTTTGCAAGACCGCCATCACCCATAATTTCTTCTAAGCGGTCAGACTTATTCATTGCACCTGTCGGATGTGCGTTAAATAAACGAACTTGTGAAAGCGGTGCAGGGCCCATAAAGGAAGACTTATCATTTACGTTTGGACAAGCTTCAAGGCAGACACCACATGTCATACACTTTGAAAGCTCATACGCCCATTGACGCTTTTTCTCAGGCATTCTTGGTCCAGGTCCAAGATCATATGTGCCATCGATTGGCACCCATGCTTTGACTTTTTTCAATGAATTGAACATACGGCTTCGATCAACCTGCAAGTCTCTCACAACCGGGAAAGTTTTCATTGGCTGAAGACGAATCGGTTGCTCTAACTTGTCGATCAGTGCTGTACATGACTGGCGAGGTTTTCCATTAATGACCATGGAACAAGCGCCGCAGACTTCTTCAAGACAGTTCATGTCCCAGTTGATCGCCGTTGTTTTTTCACCTTTTTTATTGACCGGATTACGTCTGATTTCCATCAGTGCAGAAATGACGTTCATATTCGGACGGTAAGGGATTTCGAATTCCTCATCATAAGGCTTGCCATCTGCTGTATCTTGACGTGTGATAATAAATTGAATCGTGTTTTTTTCACTCATCTTATTTCTCCACCTTTTTCTTCGAGTAATCTCGTTTACGAGGTGCAATTAACGATACATCGACGTCCTCATAGTGGAATGCAGGTTTTTGGTTCTTCCCTTTGAACGTAGCCATCGTTGTTTTTAGGAATTCTTCATCATTTCTTTCTGGGAATTCCGGTTTATAGTGTGCGCCTCGGCTTTCATTCCGGTTGTAAGCCCCAATCGTAATGACGCGTGCCAGCTGAAGCATGTTGTCAAGCTGACGCGTGAAGGCAGCGCCTTGGTTGCTCCATGAAGCTGTATCGTTGATGTTAATATGCTTATAGCGCTCCATCAGTTCTTCAATCTTCTGATCTGTTTTTAAGAGCTTCTCGTTGTAACGAACCACTGTCACGTTGTCCGTCATCCATTCTCCAAGCTCTTTATGAAGCACATATGCATTTTCTGTGCCATCCATGCTAAGGATGTTGTCCCATTTCTCCTGCTCTTTCTTCACGGCACTGTCGAATGTTGCAGATGATAAATCTTCTGCAGACTTTTCAAGACCGCTAATGTATTTCACAGCATTTGGTCCAGCAACCATTCCGCCGTAAATCGCAGAAAGCAATGAGTTTGCACCAAGTCTGTTTCCGCCGTGCATAGAGTAATCACATTCTCCGGCAGCAAACAAGCCTTTGATATTCGTCATTTGATCATAATCAACCCATAATCCGCCCATTGAATAATGAACAGCCGGGAAAATTTTCATCGGAAGCTTACGCGGGTCATCACCCATGAATTTTTCATAGATTTCAATGATTCCGCCAAGCTTAATATCAAGCTCTTTTGGATCTTTGTGAGAAAGATCTAGGTACACCATGTTCTCTCCGTTGATGCCAAGCTTTTGCTCCACACATACGTCGAAAATTTCACGCGTTGCAATGTCACGCGGTACAAGGTTCCCGTATGCTGGGTACTTTTCTTCAAGGAAGTACCAAGGTTTTCCGTCTTTATATGTCCAAACTCTTCCACCTTCACCACGAGCTGATTCACTCATGAGACGCAGCTTGTCATCTCCTGGGATCGCTGTTGGGTGAATTTGAATGAATTCTCCATTAGCATAATGAGCACCTTGCTGATAAACGATCGATGCAGCTGATCCGGTATTAATCATGGAGTTCGTTGATTTACCGAATACGATACCAGGGCCGCCTGTTGCCATGATGACAGCATCTGAACGGAAGGATTCGATTTCCATTGTCGTCAAGTTCTGCGCGACAATGCCTCGGCATACTTCCTCGTCATCTAAGACAGCACCAAGGAATTCCCAGCCTTCATATTTCGTCACAAGACCCGCTACTTCATAGCGGCGAACCTGCTCATCTAGTGCGTATAATAACTGCTGACCTGTTGTCGCACCAGCAAATGCTGTACGGTGGTGCTGTGTTCCCCCGAAACGGCGGAAGTCCAGTAATCCTTCTGGTGTTCTGTTAAACATTACACCCATACGATCAAGTAAATGGATAATGGACGGCGCTGCTTCACACATTGCCTTTACTGGCGGCTGGTTAGCTAAAAAGTCTCCGCCATATACCGTGTCATCAAAATGCTCATAAGGTGAATCTCCTTCACCTTTTGTATTGACCGCTCCGTTAATTCCGCCCTGTGCACAAACAGAATGCGAACGTTTCACAGGTACGATTGAAAATAGTTTAACAGCTGTTCCCGCTTCTGCTGCTTTGATAGTTGCCATGAGACCAGCTAAGCCGCCTCCGACAACGATGATGCTAGAATTACTCATTGTAGCCCCTCTCCCTCTTCTACTAATCTATTTCCTCTTAAACAAAAGCGAAAATTGCTCTTAGCCCTACATATGAAAGCGCTATAAATATACCTAATGTCACATATGTGGAGATTCTTTGTGAGCGTGGTGAAACTGTAATTCCCCAGCTGACAGCAAATGACCACAAGCCATTAGCAAAGTGGAAAATAGTAGATAAAACGCCGACAATATAGAAACCTAGCATAAATGGAGAGCTTAAAATATTCGCCATCATGTCATAGTTTACTTCAGCCCCAAGCTGCGCTTGAATGCGTGTTTCCCATACGTGCCAAGTGACAAAAATCAATGTGATGATACCTGTAATCCGTTGCAGTCTGAACAACCAGTTTCTTAAGTAACTGAAGCGAGACGTGTTGTTTTGTGCCGTAAAGGCTATGTACACCCCATAAACAGCATGATAGATCAGTGGTAAGAAAATCACGAACAGCTCAAGTGCATATCTGAATGGAAGCTGTTCCATAAAGTGTGCAGCTTTGTTAAACGCCTCTGGTCCATTCGTCGCAAAGTGGTTAATCACTAAGTGCTGTACTAAAAATAGACCGACCGGAATGACGCCAAGCAAAGAATGCAATCTCCGATAAAAAAATTCTTTGTTCCCCGACATTACTTTACCCCCTAGTAAAAAAAGTGCAATTGCTTGAAAATTGTCTTACCCCCGCTTCTTTCAATTGTAAGCACTTTATTCAAATTTATTGACAATTTCATTTTACTCCTATGTCAAAAAAGCGTCAAGAAACCGCGTACATAAATTAAAATTTTCCGAAATTTAAAAGTTTTAAATCAAAATTCGTTTTACTACAATAAGAATTTCTTAGACTTCAGGGAAAACTCTGTCATCATATGCCCACATAAGCTATAATAAATTGTTGAAAGAGGGGAGCCATACAATGAATAAATTCGAATCTAACTTAGAACAGCTAAAAGAAATTGAAGTCAATGGATTTGCCTACGAGCTGATACGCGAAGTTCTGCTGCCTGACATTCTTGGTCAGGATCATTCATCTATGATGTATTTTGCGGGTAAACTGCTTGCTCGTAAATTTCCTCAAGAGTCATGGGAAAAGATCCCCGAATTTTTCCATGATGCCGGATGGGGAACTCTCACGATGGTCCATTCTAAAAAACAGGAAATTGAGTTTGAGCTCGAAGGTCCACTTGTATCGAATCGACTCAGCTATCAAAAGGAGCCATGCTTTCAAATGGAAGCAGGTTTTATCGCTGAACAGATTCAGCTTCTCAATGAGCACGTGGCTGAATCCTATGAACAAGTAAAAAAGCGTGCTGATAAAGTCATTTTAACCGTTAAATGGGATTTAAGAGACCCTAGCTAACACTGTTTATGAAAGGCGATGACTTCGTGTCACGCCTTTTTTATATACCCTTCTATCATAGCACAGTTGGCGTACCGGTTTACGCACGTTTTTCTTTCTTCATATGCTGATGATTTCCAATATAAAAAAGAGGTGTATCTTTTCATGGGATACACCTCTTTTGAAGATTTAAGAATGAGCAGCGGCGCTCACCTTTGATAATTCAAACGCATCATGAAGGGCTTCTACAGCTTTCACCATATCTTCACGATCAACGACTGTTGAGACCTTGATCTCAGACGTACTGACCATTTTCACTTGAATGTCTTTTTGAGCTAACACAGCGAACATTTCAGCCGCAACGCCTGGGTTTGAGACCATACCAGAGCCAACGATAGATACTTTGGCTAATTTGCTTTCTGTCTCAATCTGCTCATAGCCAAGCGCTCCTTTATATTCTTCTAATACTTCAACTGTTTTAGACAAATCATCCGTTTTCACAGAGAAAGAGATGGAGGTCTGATTGGTGCTTGTGACAGACTGAATGATGATATCGACATTGATATTTTGCTTTGCAAGTGTTGTAAAAATCGTCGATAGCGTTGTTAAACCGCTTGAAAGGCCGCATACCGTCACGCGTGTCATCTGATCTTCAAATGCAATGCCTCTTACAACTAAATTTTGTTCCATGGATGATTCCTCCTCAATTAACGTACCCGATTCATTTTCAATACTAGACCGGACTTCTAGTGGGATTTGATAATTTTTTGCAAATTCGACCGCTCTCGGATGCAGCACACCTGCTCCTAAATTGGCTAACTCAAGCATTTCATCGTATGAAATTCCTGCAAGTTTTCGCGCAGACGGCACATAACGAGGATCTGTTGTAAACACACCTGGTACGTCCGTATAAATATCACATTTATTCGCTTTGAGTGCCGCAGCTAGTGCCACTGCTGTCGTATCTGATCCACCACGTCCAAGTGTTGTAATATGTAGATCATCCGCAATTCCTTGGAAACCTGCTACAACGACGACTTTTCCCGCACTCAGTTCTTCTTTGATTCTTGCTTCCTCGATGTCCACGATTCTTGCATTTCCGTGCACCTTCTCTGTTTTCATCCCAGCTTGCCAGCCTGTAAAGGAAATGGCATCATAACCTTTTGCTTGCAGTGCCATCGCTAATAATGAAATGGTCACCTGCTCACCAGTTGTCAGTAGCATATCCATTTCTCTTTTGCTTGGATCATCTGTGAGTTCTTTCGCTAGGTCTACTAGAACATCCGTTGATTTGCCCATCGCAGACACAACCACGATCACATCATTTCCTGCCTCGCGTTCAGCGATGACTCTCTCTGCGGCATTGCGAATTTTTTCTGTCGATCCAACAGATGTTCCACCAAATTTTTGTACAATTAGTCCCATGTCTACCACCCTTTTTCAAAAGATCACGTGTGAGAGAAGAGGCTGCGGAGACTGCTCTTTTCACTGCAAATAAAAAAGCAATGAGAGAACAAATCTCCCATTGCTTTAAAATCATCATCAAACGATGCAAACAATGAGATAGCCCTCCAAGAAATACATTCTTGACAGCCCTACATTTCTTCAATGTACAGCCAGCGAATAAAATGAGTGGATTTTATTCACTTCGGCGACGCTCCCCTTTCAGCCCTCTTCCTAGATCCCCTCGATCTCTGAAGGCTTACTCTTGAAGTTCGCACCTCTATCTTCAACAAACAACACGTTCATTTATTAAATTAGTCACATCTTAACAGACTTTTGGAAAAAGTACAATCTATTTTTTTAATGCCTCCATTAAAAGTTCAGCCGTTTGTTTTGGAATACCAGCGTCCTGAAAATCCTGGATAGAGGCTTCTTTCATCTTTTTCACAGAGCCAAAATGTTTAAGCAACTGCTTTTTGCGCTTTTCCCCGATACCTGGGACATCGTCTAAAATAGACTGGAATGCATTCTTCCCGCGCAACTGCCGGTGAAAACTAATCGCAAACCGGTGCACTTCATCTTGAATACGCTGCAATAAATAAAAGGCCTGACTATTACGTTCGAGCGCAACAATTTCAAGCGTATCACCCATCATCAGATTCGATGTCCTGTGTTTTTCATCTTTCACTAGACCTGCCACAGGAACAGACAGATTTAATTCATTTTCGAGCACATCAATGGCTGCGTTGATTTGTCCTTTTCCTCCATCGATTAAAATCAAGTCAGGAAGCGGCAGTTCATCTTTTAACACACGGGTATACCGCCTTCTAATGACTTCACGCATGGAAGCATAATCATCAGGCCCCTCAACGGTTTTAATTTTGTATTTTCGGTATTCCTTTTTATACGGCTTCCCGTCTTGGAAGACAACCATAGCGGAAACGGGGTCTGCTCCTTGGATATTGGAGTTATCAAAAGCCTCAATCCGATATGGCATATAAATATTGAGTGCATCTCCAAGCTGCTTCACTGCACCAATTGTTCGTTCTTCATCACGCTCTATAAGCGAGAACTTTTCTTTGAGAGCAATTTTGGCATTTTGGTGGGCAAGTAAAAGCAAATCCTTCTTCTTTCCTTTTTTCGGCTGATGAACATTCGTTTCAAGCAATTGCTCAATCAGCTCTTGATCGACGCTGTCTGGTACCAAAATTTCCTTCGGCAAAAAGTGGTTGTTTTTTTCATAAAACTGCCCCATAAACGTGAGAAATTCTTCCTCAGGGTCTTGATACATCGGAAATAGGCTGACATCACGTTCGATTAATTTCCCCTGTCTGATGAAGAAAACTTGGACACACATCCAGCCCTTATCATAAGCATAGGCAAATACATCACGATCGGATAAGTCACTCATCGTCATCTTTTGCTTTTCCATCGTTGAGTCAATGTATGCGATTTGATCTCTCAGCTCTTTTGCCCGCTCAAATTCTAATTGTTCGGCCGCTTCTTGCATCTTCTCTGTTAATTCTTTCTTGATTTGCTGATGACCTCCGTTTAGAAATCTTGTGATTTCATCGACGAGCTGCTTATTCGTTTCTTCAGAAATGTCATACACACACGGAGCAAGACATTGTCCAAGATGATAATAAAGACAGACTCGGTCAGGGAGTGTCGCACATTTTCTAAGTGGATATAAACGGTCGAGCAGCTTTTTCGTTTCTCTTGCTGCTTGTACGTTCGGATATGGACCGAAGTATTTCCCTTTATCCTTTTTCACATTGCGGGTGACAATCAGCTTAGGGTGACGTTCATTCGTAATTTTAATAAAAGGGTACGTTTTGTCATCCTTGAGCATGACATTGTATTTCGGGTCATATTTTTTAATTAAATTCAGCTCTAAAATAAGTGCCTCAATATTTGAAGAGGTGACAATGTATTCAAAGTCTTCGATTTCACTGACGAGCCGCTGTGTTTTGGCATCATGAGATCCTGTAAAATAAGAGCGGACCCTATTTTTTAATACCTTTGCCTTTCCCACATAAATGATCGTATTTTGTCTATCTTTCATTAAGTAACAGCCTGGTTGATCAGGTAAGACTGACAGCTTTTCTTTGATCAATTTGTTCATATTTTCATCCGTCCTTGTTTTCCGCTTTCACTCCTTCTAGTGTATCACGAACATTTGTTTTATACCACGATGAAAGAAAAGCGGCTCTCGACTATACGAGAACCGCTTTTTGAGATCATGCCACGCGGGCATAGATCGGTTTATAGATGTTTGTTGACAAGCTCAGCTAGTGCTTCTTTTGGTTTGAAACCAACAGACGTTTCGACGACTTCACCGTCTTTTAAAACAAGAAGTGTTGGGATACTCATAACGCCGTATTTACCAGCAGTTTCTTGGTTATCATCCACATCAATTTTAACAATTTTCATTTTATCGCCCATTTCTTGATCAAGTTCTTCAAGAACTGGAGCAATCATTTTACAAGGTCCGCACCAAGGTGCCCAAAAGTCTGCAAGAACAACACCTTCTGCAGTTTCTTGTGAAAATGTTGCGTCAGTAGCTTTTACGATTGCCATTATTCATTCCTCCAATGTAAATTATGCTTTTTAGTATAGCATCTACCAATGTGACTTGCGAATGAAATGCTTACGAATCATTTTTTATGAAATGAATTAAAAAACAAACCGTATAATCGCACCAATAACAACAATCGCACCAATGATCATCAGAATGGTTCTAAGCATATGACATAACTCCCTTTCCGCTTCATTTACAATGTATGATGCCCCAACATTCTTCTCATCAAACATTGAAATATGCGATCAAGCCAGATCGACGGTCAACATGACAACCGACATAGGCGGTAGATCAATAGTCAGCTCGCCGTGCTTAACAGCAAATTGCCGAAAGTCCGCAGGCTGAACGCAATGAGGATCATCGAACGTATTGTGCGCATTCATCCGATCAGCAGTCAGTACACGGCCAGTGACCTTCGTTTTTGCATCGATTCCCTCTATCGCAAGAGATACGTCTGCTTTTTCATGGGGATTCACATGACATAAACTAATATGCATCTTGTCAGATGACCGCGAGGCTGACACACTGACTTGAGGGATTTTTTCACCCCGGCGTTCATACGAAGGAGCATTCAATTCTACTTCAAGCGCTTCTTCTTCTTGATGCACTTGAAACATGTGAAATACATGATAGGTAGGTGTCAGAAGCATCTTTTCGTCCTGCGTCAACACCATCGCTTGCAGCACATTGACGGTCTGGGCAATATTCGCCATATGAATCCGCTGGCAATGGCGATGAAAAATATGAAAATGCAAGGCACAGACTAGAGCATCTCTTAATGTGTTTTGCTGATACAAAAACCCTGGATTTGTCCCCGGTTCTGGATCATACCATGTCCCCCATTCATCAATAATCATCCCGATTCGCTTATCTGGGTCATAACGATCCATGATCTCTCCGTGATCTACAACAAGCCGCTCCATTTCAGACGCCTTTTTCAGCGTTGTAAACCACTCATCCTCATCAAAATCGGTCGCTGACCCTTTTTTCTCCCATGTTCCTGGGACCGTATAGTAATGCAAACTGAGCCCATCCATCCACGACGCTGCACGCTCCATTAATACTTTTGTCCAATTCACATCATTTGAATTCGCACCGCATGCGATTTTGTAAATGCGCTGACCAGCAAATTCTCTCACATACGTTTGGTAGCGTTTATATAAGTCTGCATAATACTCTGGCGTCATATTTCCACCACATCCCCAGCTTTCATTGCCTACACCAACATACGTCAGCTCCCACGGTTCTTGTTTTCCATTTTGAATCCGCCAATCCGACATAGGTGTCCCTTTAGGAAATGTGATATATTCAATCCATTCTGCTAATTCTTGTACAGAGCCGCTTCCAACGTTTCCACAAATATAAGGCTCACATTCAAGTAATTCACACAGTCTCATAAATTCATGCGTACCAAATGCATTGGATTCAACCGTACCACCCCAATGGGTGTTTACCATCGGCTTTCGTTCACTCAGATCACCTACACCATTTGCCCAGTGATACTCGTCTGCAAAACAGCCACCCGGCCACCTCAGCACCGGGATATGTAAGGCTTGAAGCGCCTTTAGTACATCGGTACGAATCCCCTCAATATGGTCAATCGATGAGTCTTTCCCTACCCAAATGCCGTCATAAATTCCTCTTCCTAAATGCTCTTGAAAGTGTCCATAGATGTGTTTAGAAATGCGTCCAATCACTTCATTGACTTTTACTGTCCCATTCACTTATAAACCGCTCCTTTGTTTCGTGATAACATACAAAAAAACCCAGAATACCTAGGCATTCTGAGTGTATGAGCGTTAAGAATGGATATTCATCTTTTTTAACTCTTCATTTAAAAGCGGAACGACTTCGAATAAGTCACCAACTATTCCGTAATCAGCGATTTTGAAGATTTCAGCTTCTGGGTCTTTGTTGATCGCAACAATGACTTTACTGTTGGACATACCGGCTAAATGCTGAATAGCTCCTGAAATCCCGCAAGCAATGTAAAGGTCAGGTGTGACGACTTTACCGGTTTGACCAATTTGCAGGGCATAATCGCAGTAGTCAGCGTCACATGCACCACGCGAGGCACCGACTGCTGCGCCAAGCGTTTGGGCAAGTTCTTTCAGCGGTTCAAAGCCTTCTTTGCTCTTGACCCCCCTGCCTCCTGCGACAATAACCTTCGCTTCAGATAAATCTACACCTTCTGATGTTTTTTTAATGACTTCCTTCACGATCGTTCTTAGGTTTTGAATATCGACAGAAACTGGCGTCACTTCTCCGCTGCGTGACGCATCACGCTCCAGCGGTGCCACGTTGTTTGGACGGATAGTAGCCAAAAGCAGACGATCTGTTGAAATGACTTTTTCAAAAGCTTTTCCTGAATAAATCGGTCTAGTGAAAACAAGATGTTCACCGGTAACGCTTACATCTATTGCATCTGAAATTAAGCCAGTTTGCAGGCGTGCAGCTATTTTGGGTGACAAGTCTTTTCCGATCGATGTATGACCGAAGAGCACTGCATCAGGATTGACTTGATCTAATATTGCTTGAAGCGCCTGCGCAAAACCATCAGACGTATAATAAGAAAGATGCGGGTGCTCGACGATCATCACATGATCCGCTCCATAATAAAGCAGTTCATCCGCTTGATCTTTGACGTGATCCCCTATTAAAACGCCAATCACTTCACCGCCATCAGCCACCTCGTGAGCGGCAGCAATCGCTTCAAATGTCACATTTCTTAATTTACCGTCACGACTTTCTCCAAGTACAACAACTTTTTTACTCATCCTATAAGCTCCCCCTTGTTCTCGTGATATCGTAAAGTGGATGTTTAGATGACTTTTGCTTCATTTCTTAGCAGGTCTGTCAGTTCCTTGACCTGATCCTGAAGCTCACCGCTCAACACCTTGCCACTCTCTTTTTTCTCCGGTAAGAAACGTTCAATTGTTTTTATTTTATATGGCACATCGTCTTCATCTAGATCTAGATCGTCTAATTCCAGTTCTTCTAAAGGCTTTTTCTTTGCCTTCATGATGCCTGGTAACGATGGATAACGAGGCTCATTGAGACCTTGCTGCGCGGTGACCACTAGCGGGAGCTCGGCAGAAATCACTTCCACATCACCCTCTGCATCTCGCTCAATTGAAGCTGAGCCGCCGTCGATTTGAATACTTGTAATGGTTGTGACATATGGAAAACCGAGTAATTCAGCAAGACGCGGGGCCACCTGTCCAGACCCGCCGTCAATCGCTACATTCCCTGCTAAGATCAAGGAAGCTTCTTTATCCTTGAAATAGTGATATAGAATCGTAGAAGCGGAAAACTGATCCCACTCCTCCAAATCATCTTCAACATTTAATAAAACGGCTTGATCGCAGCCCATTGCAAGTGCTGTTCTAAGCTGTTTCTCCGCATCTTCATTGCCAACTGTCACGACCGTTACTTCTCCCCCGTGCTCATCCCGAAGCTGAATCGCTTCTTCAATTGCGTACTCATCATAAGGATTAATAATGAACTCTGCCCCATCTTCTTGAATAGCACCAGACTGAATAGAGATTTTCTCTTCCGTGTCAAACGTACGCTTCATTAAAACAAAAATATTCATTCATTTCTCCCCCTTGTGTCGTACTAATCCCTTATTCCCCTTTAAAATTCGGTTTACGCTTTTCAATAAAAGCTTGGATGCCTTCTTTGGCATCATTCGACTGGAACACTTCAGCAAACTTTTTGGCTTCCAGCTTCATTCCGCCATCATATGAGTACACTTTTGTCGCATTCAATAATTCAAGCACATACTCAAGCGTTTTAGGGCTTTTCGCTGCAAATTTCGCCGCCAATGTTTTCGCTGTTTCCAGCGCTTCTTCCTCTGTTTCCGCAAGTTTTGAAACAAGTCCGCAGGCAAATGCTTCTTCTCCTGTAATTGGCTCAGCTGTTCCCATCATTTCAAGTGCTTTAGCTGATCCAACATAGCGAGGCAGGCGCTGCGTTCCGCCGAATCCTGGGATAATACCGAGATTTAATTCCGGCAGTCCCAGCTTTGCATCTTTTGTTGCGATTCGAATATCACACGACATTGCCAACTCAAGCCCGCCGCCTAATGCTGCCCCGTGAATGGAAGCAATCACCGGTTTTGGACATTGTTCAATTCGTTCAAACACTTGCTGTCCTCTGTCTGCAAGGCTGGCATAATCAGACTCTTCCTGCAAGGTCGTAAATTCTTTAATATCAGCACCTGCTGAGAAAAATCTACCTTCTCCATGAATGACAATAGCTCTCACTTCACTGTTTTGTTCAAGCTGATCAAACATGTCATTGAGTTCAGTGAGAAGCTGAGAGGATAAGGCATTTGCAGGTGGGTGTTGAATCGTGATGAGTGCTGTCTGTTCGTCTTGGTGTAAGCTAAGTATTTTTTCCATGTCAATCATCCTTTTTCAATTGTCTTTAAGATTGATGTATTCCGTTTAAGAGAAGATCATGTACACTTTCTGCGAGTGCAGGCAGGTCATACTTTTGATCATTCATGACCCATGTTGTAGCGGTTTCATCAATCGTCCCAAATACCATTTGTCTCGCTAAGCGGACATCTAGATTTTGTCTAAATTCTCCGGTCTTCTTTCCTTCGGTTAAAATGGAGTCGAGCATATTTAAATACCCTTTCAGCACCTCATTGATTTTTTGGCGCAGTTCAAGGTTTGACTGCCTGAGTTCAAGCTGTGTCACAAGGGCCAAATGATGGTCTTGCGATAGCAGGCGAAAGTGTTCTCGAATGAGGAGAAGAAGCTTTTCTTTGGCAGACGGTTTCTTTTGAATATCGTTTTCCATCCGTTCGATGAATTGTCCCATTTTTTCTTTGAACAATGAGATCAAAATGTCCTCTTTGTTTTTGAAATAGAGATAAATGGTTCCGTCTGCTACCCCTGCTTGTTTGGCAATCTTTGAAACTTGTGATTGATGGTAGCCGTTCTCTGCAATCACCACAACGGCTGCATCAATAATTTGCATGTACTTCGGTCTTTTCTGCTTCAATGTGCTTCGTCCCTTTCTAAATTGAATGAGCATTCATTCATAACTTTATGTTAAAAAGAAACGAGTGATTTGTCAAGTGATGTTCTTCTTTCTTTTCAACCTTTAGCATACCAGAGCAGACACGTACAATTCAAATCATCCGGCCGCTTGACCGGATGATGCTGGTTCATTCTCTCATCGATCGACTGGTTCTTCTGTTGAAGATGATTGCTTTCTTTTTTCTTCTTCAATTAACACTCTGCGCAAGATTTTCCCTACAGCCGTTTTAGGCAGTGATTCCTTAAATTCGTAGACACGCGGCACTTTAAATGAGGCAATTCTTGTTCTAACAAAACGATCCAGTTCATCCTCTGTTACATAGGCATCCTTCTTCGGGACAACAAAGGCTTTTACTGTTTCCCCTCTATACGGATCTGGAATACCCGCCACAACAACTTCTTGTACAAGCTCATGCTCATAAAGGGCTTCTTCAACCTCTCTTGGGTAAATATTATAGCCGCTCGCGATGATGACATCTTTTTTCCGGTCTACGATATAGAAAAAACCATCCTCATCCATATACCCAATGTCTCCTGTGAAAAACCAGCCGTCTCTTAACACTGCCGCTGTCTCCTCCGGCTGATTCCAGTATCCTTTCATGATTTGAGGACCTTTGACGATAATCTCTCCGTGCTCATATGGCGCTTTGAGTCCACCCGTTTCTTCACAATAAATACCGGCATCTGTATTCGGCCAAGGGCACCCGATACTTCCTATTTTGTTCGCTCCCCATAAGAAATTGGCATGAGTGACAGGAGAAGTTTCTGAAAGTCCATACCCCTCCACCAGCCTTCCTCCTGTTAGTTTTTCAAAACTCTGTTTGACTTCAACAGGAAGAGCGGCCGATCCGCTTAAGCATGCGGTGATGGATGATAGGTCATACTTTTCAATATTCGGATGATGAAGCAGGGCAATATACATCGTTGGTGCTCCTGGGAACAGCGTCGGTTTCTGTTTTTCAATGGTCTTCAAGGTATCCGCTGCATCAAAACGCGGAAGAAGAATCATTTGATGACCTTCTTTGACTGCAAGGTTTAGCACGGTCGTCATGCCGTATACATGAAAGAACGGAATGATCCCAAGAATCCGCTCTTTTCCGCGGTTCGTTTTATACATCCAGGATGTACACATTTCTGTATTGGCTACTATATTTTCGTGTGTGAGCATGACCCCTTTTGGTAAACCGGTCGTTCCGCCTGTATATTGCAAAACTGCGACATCCTCTTTCGGTTGAAAGGATATTTGCGGAATCTGTTCTCCTGACGACTCTTTCATGATCTGTGAGAAATGATGAATGGAATCACTCTTCTCCACTTGGATGACCATGTTGTTTTTCCTTCGCTGGACAATCGGAAACAATATGTTTTTCGGAAATGGCAAGTAATCTTGTAATTTTGTGATGATCAAATGCTCCATACTTGTCAGCGCTTTCATTTTATAGGCCTTTGGATACAGTAGATCGAGAGTGATCAGCACCTTAGAGCCGCTGTCCTCCATTTGATATTCCAGTTCTTTCTCCGTATAAAGCGGATTGGTTTGAACGACAATGCCGCCTGCTATTAAAACCGCATAATAAGAAATCACCGATTGCGGGCAGTTTGGCAGCATAATCGCTACTCTGTCGCCTTTTTTGACACCGATGTCAATCAAGTGACTGGCTAATTTCAGTGCATCTTCTTGTAACTGCTGGTAGGTGATGTTTTTTCCTAAAAAATGAATGGCTGTATGCTCAGGTGCTGCCTCTGCGGAGCTGAATAAGTAAGATTGCAACGTTTCATTTGGGATGGTGAGTTCGTGGGGAATTTGATTCGGGTAATGCAGAAGCCAACGTTTATCTGACTGCATAAAAACCCTCCTTCCTGAACTTTCGTACTATTTTATTATAGCAAACTTTTCCTTATGGCTGTTTGCTTTTTTCAAATCGAGCTCGTTCCATGACACATCTTCATTTTTTCGCCGGTGTTTCTATAGAGGCTCTTTTCCCTTCATGATGCCACTTTTCGTATAATCCACCGATCTCACGAAATGACTCATGGACTCTCTCCACGATCTGTTTATGGATACTAGGGTCATTAGGTAAATGTGTGTGGATGTTGTCCACTTGATATTGTCTCATCATGTCTAGATACACAGTTAGAAAGATGGTGTCTTCTAAAATCCAATAAATGACTTCATCCGCCTCTTTTGTTCTTTTATGAAGCACTTTAATCCCTCGTTCATATTGAATAAGAAAATAGCCGGCTGGATCAATTTCAATATAGGGGCTCAAATCATCAAAAAAACCAGTCGTTTGAAAAGGACGTGCAATATACGGTTCATATATGTCTTGGGGAAGAGATGTCTTTTTGAGACAACTGTCAATGCGCTTTATGAGTTCGTCTTTTTGCAAGATTTGATTCATTCTGATTCGCCGCCTTTGATGAGTGAAAAGCTGTCAAGGTTTTCACTGACAGCTTTCTAGAATGTATTCTTCATTTTACAGGAACATGTAAACGGCACCAATAACCGCAAAAGTGCAGGCAACTACAATTAATACTTTGGCTAGTTTTTCCATGTCGTCTCCTTAAATGCCGGCTGCTACTACATAAGACAGCCCAACAGAAATAATGAGTGAAATAAACCCGACCGCTCTATTATCATTCTCAATCTCTTTGTCTACTTTAAATCGTGGTGTTAAAAATTCAAAAATGAAATAGCTGACGAGCAGCATCACAAAGCCGTATACGCCCCATCCGACCATTTGAAGAAGCGAGTTGTGCTGGGCGATGGAATGCTGAAAGACATTGGCAATCCCAAAAATCTTCCCGCCGGTTGCCATAGCAACAGCTAAGTTACCCCGCTGAATCTCTTCCCAGTTTTTATAGGAGGTCACGAGTTCAAATATGGTCAGAAATAAGACAAGACATAGGACGGCCACGCTGTAATAGGCGGCAATTTCCACAAGTTCATTTTCCCAAAAGGCTTTCATGCGTTTTCTCCTTTTTACTTTAATTCGACGATGGTGACGCCTGATCCTCCCTCGCCTTGTTCTCCAAAACGAGCATTTTTTACACTACGGTGCTGTTTTAATAATTCCTGGACCCCTTTTCTCAAGGCGCCAGTGCCTTTACCGTGAATGATCGACACACGCGGATAGCCAGCTAAGACGGCATCATCTAAGTATTTCTCGACTCTGCTTAAGGCATTCTCATAACGCTCTCCTCTTAAATCAAGCTCAAGTGATACATGATAGTCTTTTCCTTTGACCGCCGTGATGGCTTTCTCTTGTTTAAATTCCGGTGCTGATTTGATAAATTCCATATCTTTTTCTTTTACTTTCATTTTTAGAATGCCCATTTGGACACTCCATTCTTTGTTACCCGTTTGTTCGATGAGCGTTCCTTTTTGGCCAAACGTCAGCACTTTGACTTCATCGCCTGGCTTTAGCTGTCTTGCTGCTTTTTTCACTGGCTCTGGTTTTTTCTTACGGTCAAACTCAGGGACAGCTTCTTCAAGACGCTTTCTCGCATCAATGAGTTCATGTTCTTTGAACGAACGATGCTCACTTTTAATGGACCGAAGCTCTTGAATAATCTCTTCTGCTTCTTTTGTTGCTTGTTCAATCTTTTCTGCCGCTTTTTGTTCAGCTTCTTCCAGCAGTTTGTCCTTTTGTTCATTCCATTCAAGGATTTGTTTTTGCAATTCTTTATGGAGCTTCTCTGCTTCTTTTCTATAGAATTCCGTCTCATGCAGTTCTTCTTCTGCTTGTTTTTTGCTGTCTTCTAATGAAGCAATCATCTGATCGACTTCATTATGTTCCGCATGCATATCTGCTTTTGCACGGTCAATTAAATGATGAGGCAGTCCTAGACGCTTGGAAATTTCAAATGCATTACTTCGTCCCGGCACCCCGATGAGCAAGCGATATGTAGGAGATAAGGTTTCAATATCAAACTCTACACTCGCATTTGTGACGCCTTCTCGGTTATATCCGTATGCCTTCAGCTCAGGATAGTGAGTCGTTGCGATGACGCGCGCATTTGTTTGATGAACTTCATCTAAGATGCTCATCGCAAGTGCTGCACCTTCAGCAGGATCTGTCCCCGCACCTAATTCATCAAATAACACAAGTGAATTAGACGTCAAATGCTTTAAGATATCCACAATATTGACCATATGAGATGAGAATGTACTCAAGCTCTGTTCAATAGACTGCTCGTCTCCAATATCAGCAAAGACTTGATCGAATACAGCCACTTCTGATCCTTCTTCGACTGGAATATGAAGACCTGCCTGCGTCATCAGCGTAAGAAGTCCAAGTGTTTTTAAAGTGACGGTCTTACCGCCTGTATTTGGACCCGTGATGACGATCGTAGAAAAATCTTTGCCCAGCTCAATATCATTTGCCACAACCTGATCTCGGGGCAATAGGGGATGTCTTGCCCGTTTTAAATAAATCTCCCCTTGGTTATTCACAGTAGGTTTTGTGGCTTTTTCTGCTTTTGCATATTTGGCTTTGGCGAAAATAAAATCTAATGTCTGAAGTTCATTCACATTATGAAGCAATTCATCAATGTGCTCTGACACACTCGCTGTTAGCATTTGCAAAATCTTTTCAATCTCTTGCTTTTCTTTTAGGCGAGTTTGCTGCAAGGTGTTATTTAAATCTACGACCACCTGCGGCTCAATAAAAAGAGTTGCGCCTGAAGAAGATTGATCATGAACTATCCCTCCATAATTCGAGCGGTACTCTTGTTTTACGGGAATGACAAACCGATCATTACGAATGGTCACAATGGTGTCTGACAGCATTTTTGAGGCAGATTGTGAACGAATCATTGATTCTAATTTATCTCGCACTTTTGATTCTAGTGATCGTAACTGCGTTCGTATGGTGCGGAGGGCTGGCGTTGCGTGATCAAGCACTTCTCCATTGTCACCAATACAGCTTTCGATTTCTTTTCTCACGTCTGGCAGTAAAATCAGCGATTCTGCATATGTATGAAGACGGGGTATCTCTACTCCGTCCTCATACATAGAGGCGAGAAAGTGCTTCATGTTTTTTGTGGTATATAACAGCGCCGCAATTTCCATCAGCTCAGAAGGGCTTAATATACTGCCTATTTCTGCTCGTTTGACGCCTCGTCTAATATCCGTTAACCCGCCAAATGGCGCAGATCCTTTTAAACGAATCACATCTTGCGCTTCTGCTACCTCTTCTAGCAGATGCTGAATGCTCTCGATATCTGTGAGTGGTATTAAGTCCTGCGCTTTTTCTTTCCCTAAAGTCGAAGCAGTATAGGACATGACTTTTTCTTTTACTTTATGAAATTCTAATGATGCTAACACTTTTTGTTGCAGCATGGTCCAGCCTCCTAACGACTACCTGTCACGCGTTAAAAACTTTTTCATCTCATTGAGTGAAAATGTATTCACGACATTTGCTTTTGGTGTCCAGCCCTTTCTTGCAGCTGTGACACCGACGTCCATATGATCGAGCATGGCGATGTTGTGTGCATCTGTGTTGATCATGATGTTCACACCCGCTTCGTTTGCTTTCATTAAATGCTCTGTTTTTAAATCCAGTCTTGACGGGTTGCTGTTGAGTTCCAGTGCAGTGCCCGTTTTTTTCGCAAGCTCTATGAGCTGATCAATATTTAAAGCATAGCCGTCTCGTCTACCGATCAAACGGCCAGTTGGATGGGCAATTAAATCCACATGCTGATTATTCAAGGCATTTTCTAGGCGCTCCATAATGACTTCCTCCGGCTGAGAGAAGCTAGAATGAATAGACGCAATGACAAAATCCATGTCTGCTAGAAAGTCATCATCATAATCTAACGATCCATCCGGCAGAATATCCATTTCGACCCCTTTGAAAATGTGAAAATGTTCGAATTCTTGATTCAGCTTGTCAATTTCTTTTGCTTGCAAACGCAAACGTTCTTTTGTTAAACCGTTTGCTACTTTTAAATATTGTGAGTGGTCTGTGATCGCCATGTATTCATAGCCTTTTGCGATACATGCCTCTGCCATTTCGCGAATAGAAAAGGCGCCATCACTCCATGTCGAGTGCATATGAAGATCGCCTTTGATATCTTTTCGTTCTACAAATTGCATACTTTCTTTATACGAATCAATCTCTGCTCCGGTTTCACGAATTTCTGGCGGAATGAGCGGAAGTTGGAAATGTGCATAAAAAGCGCTTTCGTCTTCAAATGTTTTCACATCCCCAGTTTCGATCGTTTCAACCCCATATTCACTAATACGCTCACCGCGCTCCTTCGCAAGCTGTCGCATACGAATGTTATGATCTTTTGAGCCAGTGAAATGGTGCAGCGTTGTTGCAAATTGGTCTGTTGTCACAAGCCGGAAATCTACACTGATTTCAAAATCAAGTGCAAGCATGACAGATACCTTCGTATCACCGCTCGCAATGACATCTTTGACATCATCAAGAGCAACAAGTTGTTCTCTCACTTGTTCAGGGTTATCAGTCGCAATGATGTAATCTAAATCTTTAACCGTTTCACGCGCACGTCTTAAACTGCCCGCTCTTGAAAAACGGATGATTCCCTCCATCTGTTCCAGCGCATCATCAATTCGTTCTGCCACATCTAATGCAAAGCCAATTGGCAGTCGTTCTGGCTGCTTTCCCGCCTCCTCAAGAGCGGCAAGAATCTTTTCTTCTGTTTTTTTGCCAAACCCAGCAAGCGTTTGTACTTTTTCCGCTTCACATGCTTCTTTTAACGACTGTGCATCGTGAACACCAAGCTCTTGGTAGAGCTTAGCAATCTTCTTCCCGCCGAGTCCTTGCAATTTTAAGAGCGGGACAAGTCCTTCAGGCACTTCTTTTTTTAATTGTTCGAGTGTTTCAGACTGTCCTTTTTCGATATACTCTGTGATCACAGCAAAGGTTCCTTTTCCAATGCCGGGTAATGCTAATAGGTCATCTATTTGAGAAAGACTGCGGTCATCTTGTTCCAGTGCCGCAGCTGCTTTACGAAAGGCAGAAATTTTAAAAGGATTATCTCCTTTTAGCTCCATATAAACTGCAATTGTTTCAAGAAGTTTGATAATATCTTTTTTATTCATCTCTCATCCTCCAGCCGCTTTGGCATCTTCCTATATAAATATACAAACTTTCCCTTCATCCGACAACTTTCTGTCATGGAATGAGAAAAAACTTCTCCAAGAAAGGAGAAGTTCTTAAACTCCATACGTCGACCAGAGGTCTTTGACAAGACCGGACAGGTAAGGGGTGCTATTTACGATCACATCTGCTAACATTGATTTGCTCATCATCGTTTGAAGCGCATCGACTGGAAGTAATGCGGCCACAAACAATAGAATAAACACAAATAGATAGGTTTCAAGAAATCCTAAAACAGCGCCAAGCAGTTTGTTGACCTGTTTAATCACAGGGATACTTGCAATGGTTGTGAGCAATCCGCCGATGATAGCGAGCAGGATTTTGGTCAAGATAAACAGAATGATAAACGCAATGGTATTATAATAAGCTGTTTCTAGATTCCCACTAAAGAAAGCAAGCTGCGCTTGACCGCCGCTAAAATTAGGTGCTGGAATCCACGTAAGCTGTGGTGCAAGTGACTGATAAAACAGAGAAGCCACTAAAATAGAAACAACAAAGCTAATCAATTTAATAAATTGAAGAATAAACCCGCGTTTTAGACCGACAAGCGTTCCCATAAGAAGCAAAAACAAAATGATGATATCGATCACGGTAATTTCATTCCTTTTCTTTTAGATGAAGCTCTAGTTTTTCGTATTGCTCTTTTAATTTCAAGTAGTCGTGGACGACATTGACTGCTGTCAGTACAGCTAATTTGTTTATATCAAGGTATGGATTTTTTTCATTGATTTCTCTCATTTTATCATCAACAATTGAAGCAACATGTCGCATATGCATCTTCGTTTCTTGACCGATGATCGTATAGGACTGTCCGTAAATCTCAACTGTTGTTTTCGTTTTACCGCCGTCAGACAACGTTTCTCCTCCATTCCACGAGAATCCTAGTCTCTATCATAACATGTTTAGACATTGAATGGAAAGACGAGCCCTTCCCTGTTATGGTACACTTTAGAAATCAATGATATCAAGGTAAAAAGGAGTTATCCACTGTGCCCCAATCCGTCTTAAAAGCAACATCAGAAGACATGAAAAAAATGAAGAGCGTGTACGCTCAGCATTTAACTGACACTTTGCCGCCAGGCGCTCTATTTCAAGCAAAGGTTCCCGGCTGTACGATTACAGCTTACAAATCTGGAAAAGTGCTGTTCCAAGGACAAAAGGCAGAAGCTGAAGCGAGTCAGTTCAACCATTTACAAGCAGCTGAAACAAAAAGCAAAAAAACACCATCCATCACACAGTACAGCCCACCACCCGGCATCGCTTCCATGTCGGTTATTGGCTCAGATGAGGTCGGTACTGGCGATTATTTTGGACCCATTACGGTCTGTGCGGCTTATGTTGATTCCAGTCAGCTTGCTCTCATGAAAGAGCTCGGGGTGAAAGACTCAAAAGGACTAAAAGATCCGCAGATTATCAACATTGCCAAAGACTTGATCAAAACCATCCCGTTCAGCCTTCTCGTGCTTCGGAATGAAAAATACAATGCGATGCAAGAAAAGGGCATGAGCCAAGGGAAAATGAAGGCACTGCTTCATAACCAAGTCATCACCTCCGTGCTAGAAAAACTGGATGGCAAGAAACCAGAAGCCATTCTCATTGACCAATTTGCCGAACCAGGCATTTATTTCAGGCACCTTGCGGGGAAAAAGATCATTCGGGAGCGTACATATTTTAGTACGAAAGCAGAAGGCATCCACTTATCGGTTGCTGCAGCTTCTATTATTGCAAGGTATGCTTTTTTAATTGAAATGGATAAATTATCAAAAGCAGCGGGCTTTGACATTCCAAAAGGAGCCGGTCCGCATGTTGACAAAGCGGCAGCAAAGCTGATGAAACAGCACGGCGAAGAGGCTTTACGCCAATTTACAAAACTTCATTTTGCCAACACCCAAAAAGCGAAAAAATGGTTATAATCAAAAAAGAGCTATCGCCCATAAAGCGATAGCTCTTTTTATTATCCGCGCAAGACAGCTTGATACGTATCTTCTAATGCTTTCAATACGTTTGTATGAACAGCCGTGACTTCTTCCTCGGTCAACGTTTGTTCTGGGTTTAAATACTGCAGAGAGAATGCAACAGATTTCTTACCTTCTTCCATATGCTCACCCTCATACACATCAAAGACGGAAAGATCTGTGAGCAATTGGCCGCCAGCTTCATAAATGACTTGCTCCAGCTGTCCGCTTGAAATATGCTGATCGACGACAAGTGCGATGTCTCTTGTCACTGCTGGGAATCTCGGAATTGCCGTATATTTCATATCCTCTGTTTCAGACGTCATCACATCTGTTAAATCAAATTCAAATACATACGTTTCTTTTAAATCTAATTCCTTTTCCACTACTGGATGAAGTGCAGCTACAAAGCCAATCACTTTTCCATTTAAATGAACATCGGCTGTACGTCCTGGGTGAAGGCCCTCACGCTCTGCTTGAACATACGTGATCTCTTCTGATACACCAAGCTTTTCAAACAGCCCTTCTGCAATACCCTTCGCAACATAAAAATCGACAGCTTTTTTCTCGCCCTGCCAAAGATTTTTATGCCAAAGACCTGTTAACGCACCTGCCACATGCTCTTTCTCTACTGGTTTTGCGCCTTCCGTTTCCGCTAAGAAAACAGAACCTGTTTCGTAAAAGGCAAAAGAATCAGCTTGTCTTGCTAAGTTATATGCGACAGAATCAAGTAAGTTTGGCAGAAGGCTTTGTCTCAGCACACTTCGTTCCTCACTCATCGGCAAGGAAAGTCTTGTTTGATAAGCTGGATTTAAAGCAAAGGCTGTGGACTTATGCTGATTCGTTAATGAATACGTAATCGCTTGAGAAAGCCCTGCGCCCTCTAAGAAACGTCTCACCTTTCTGCGCTTCACTTGGTATGGCGTAAGACCACCAACGGTACCAGCTGTCGCAGGGAGTGTAGATGGAATATTGTCGTAGCCGTATAATCTCGCGACTTCTTCAATGAGGTCTTCTTCAATCGTAATATCCATTCTGCGGGAAGGAACCGTTACGACAAGCACATCATTTGATTCGCCCACTGTAAAGCCTAGTTTGTTGAAAATCTGAATCATATCTTCTTTTGAAATGCTCATGCCAAGCACCTTGTTCACACGCTCAGTTGATACGTGGATGACATTCATACTTGTTTCAAGGTGATTTTCCTCAACTGTACCGCTTAGCACTTCGCCGCCTGCATAGGTGCTGATCAATTGCGCTGCTCTTTCGGCTGCTGATTTCGTCCGCTGCGGATCGAGCCCTTTTTCAAATCGTGTGCTTGATTCACTGCGAAGCCCTAAGTCTTTAGATGCTTGACGGACGGTTTGACCGTTGAAATATGCCGCTTCTAAAAGAATCGTTGCCGTCTCATCACGCACCTCTGATTCAAAACCGCCCATGACACCTGCAACAGCATGCGCTTTTGTGCCATTTGTAATGACAAGATGCTTCGAAGACAATGTACGTTCTTGTTCATCCAGAGTTTGAATCATTTCATTTTCAGCCGCTTTTCGTACGACCACCTGCTTTGAACCAAAGCGGTCATAATCAAAGGCGTGTAGAGGTTGACCGTATTCAAGTAAGACAAAATTCGTAATATCCACGACGTTGTTAATTGGGCGGATACCTGCATTCATCAATCTTGTTTGCATCCAAAGTGGTGCTGGCCCAATCTTTACATTTTTAATGATCTTCGCTGCATAAAGTGGATTCGCTTCTTGATCCTCAATTTTAACAGAAATATAGTCTGCTGCTTTTTCAGAAGAAGTGTCATGCGCTGTATCAGGAAGCTTGATGTCTCTCCCTAAAATGGCGGCAACCTCATAAGCGACACCTAGCATATTAAGGGCATCGGCACGGTTTGGTGTTAAGCCAAGCTCAAGTACCGCGTCATCTAATTGAAGCGCTTGAAGGGCATCATCTCCTGGTTTCACGTCATTCGGGAAAACAAAGATGCCTTCTGCATATTCTTTTGGTACGAGCTTGCTCTCTACGCCTAATTCTTGCAGAGAACAAATCATGCCATGAGACTCTTCACCGCGCAGTTTTGCTTTTTTAATTTTAAAGTTTCCAGGAAGGACTGCACCAACCGTTGCGACAGCCACATGCTGTCCTTTATCCACATTTGGAGCCCCGCATATAATTTGCACCGGTGCGTCTTCGCCGATATCAACAAGACATTTGTTTAATTTATCCGCATTCGGATGCTGTTCACGTTCAATGACGTGTCCAACGACAACGCCTTTGATGCCTTCGCCTTTATACTCAACGGCTTCCACTTCAATTCCGCTTCTTGTGATTTTCTCTGCTAATTCATCCGGCTTGATGCCTTCTAAATCGACATAGTCCTCTAACCATTTATATGAAACAAACATGTTGATTTCCTCCTCTTAGTCCTGCTTAAATTGCTTCGTGAATCTAATATCATTTGTGTAGAAATGACGAATGTCATCTATGCCGTATTTCAGCATCGCAATACGTTCAACACCCATTCCAAAAGCAAAGCCTTGGTAAGTATCTGGATCAAATCCGCTCATTTTTAATACATTCGGGTGAACCATTCCTGCACCTAAAATTTCAATCCAGCCTGTTCCTTTACATACGGAACAGCCTTTCCCGCCGCATTTAAAGCATGACACATCAACTTCAACGGAAGGTTCTGTGAATGGGAAAAAGCTTGGGCGCAGTCTAATTTCACGATCTTCCCCAAACATTTTTCTTGCGACTGTCTCAAGCGTTCCTTTGAGGTCACTCATGCTAATATTGTGATCTACCACAAGTCCTTCAATCTGCATGAATTGATGCGAGTGAGTGGCATCATCGCTGTCACGTCTATATACCTTACCAGGACAGATGATCTTCACAGGACCTTGGCCTTTATATTTCTCAAGTGTACGTGCTTGAACGGGTGATGTTTGTGTTCTCATGAGTGTGTCTTCAGTAATATAGAAGCTGTCCTGCATATCACGTGCAGGGTGTTCTTTTGGAAGATTGAGCGCTTCAAAGTTATAGTAATCTGTTTCCACCTCTGGGCCCTCTTCAACGGTATAGCCCATGCCGATAAATAAATCTTCAATATCTTCTACGACAATCGTTAATGGATGTCTTGCCCCGATTTTGATCGGACTTGCTGGCAATGTGACATCAATGGTTTGAGAAGCCAGTTTCTTTTTCACTTCTTCTGCTTCTAGCTGCTCATTTTTTTCAGCAATGGCACCAGCAATCTGCTCTCTCACTTCATTTGCAAGTGCGCCCATTTTTGGTCTTTCTTCAGCGGAAAGCTTGCCCATTCCGCGCAGCACTTCTGTAATCGGACCTTTTTTCCCTAAATATTGAACACGAATGTCATTGACTTCTTTGAGCGAGCTGGCTGCTTCTACCTTCGCTATCGCTTCTGTTTCAAGCTGTTTTAACGTTTCTTGCATGAGTGTCATCCTCCTTTTAATATACAAAACCGTCTGAATAAACGGGTGTTTGATTGTTTGAAGACAATAAAAAAACCCGCCCCTCCAAAAAAGAAGGGACGAGTTGTGGTCGCGGTACCACCCTTGTTAAGCACAAATACATGTGCGAATAAGCTTCATTGACATAACGGAATCAAACGAATCCGGTCCACCTTTACGCAAAACCTGCGGTCCCGGTGACAACTCCAGAGGTGAATTCCTGTTTCAGCATTCCTTAAATGCACTTTCAGTCTACGATGCATTCTCCCTAATAGGACGCTTCGTGAAACAATCTTCCTCTATCATGGTTTTTAAAATATTAGTTTCATTATAGTGAAAAATAGGACGTGATGCAACACTATCCGCGCAAATGATAGACAAGAACCGCTGCTGCCACAGCCACATTTAATGATTCCGCTTGTCCGTACATTGGAACATATAAATTTTGATCTGTCATTTGAAGAATCTCTGGATCAATACCTGCTCCCTCGTTGCCTACAATTAACGCAAATGGACCTTCTGATGCTATGTGTCTATACTCTTTCGCATTTTTTAAAGCAGTGCCATATACAGGTATACCTTGCGCCTTTAATGCTGGAATTGTCTGTTGTAGTGTTTGTTTTAAGATAGGCAGGTGAAAATGAGACCCTTGTGCTGAACGGAGCGTTTTTCCGTTAAACGCATCAACGGTTCCATCCCCTAGGACCACAGCATCAAGCCCCGCTGCATCTGCTGTCCGAATGAGTGTGCCTAAATTCCCCGGATCCTGCACTGCATCTAACAGAAGCATTCGTTCATACTTTTTCTCCTCAAATACAGGAATTGTACAAACCGCTGCGATTTGCTGAGGTGTTTCCGTTTCCGTCATCGCAGTAAAAGCCTCTTCACTTAATTCATACAGCTCAATGTCAGGCTCGATGTCAGCAGGGAGCATGTCAGGTGTTGTGATCATTAACTCTTTCACAACCCCGCTCTTTAATGCTTCTTCTACTAAGTGTTTTCCTTCAACAAGGAATAGCCCTGTTTTCGTTCGTTCTTTTTTTGTATGGAGCTTTTTCCATTGTTTAATGTGTGCGTTTTTAGCTGATTCTATATACTTCAAGCGACTTTAACTCCTTTAAATATCATGAATTTATTATATCTCAAGCACACTACATAATAAACCTGTCTTTGAGACAGAATAGGGCTATCACCATCAAAAAAGGAGTGTGGGCAATGGATTTTAATTTAAGAGGCGCAGTGATTCAAAACATTACTGGCCATAATCAAGAGCAGCTTGAGCATACGATTTTAGATGCGATTCAAAGTGGCGAGGAAAAAATGCTACCAGGGCTTGGTGTTTTGTTTGAGGTGTTATGGCAAGAGGCATCAGAAGATGAAAAAAATGAAATTCTTGAAACATTAGAGCAGGGCTTAAAGCCTGAGCATCAGCAATAACAAGAAGCCGGTTTGCTTATTTATGAGCAAGCCGGCTTTGTTCATTTAGCCAGTGATTGGCGTCTCCATTCGAAGAGCTGGATCGCGCCAAATTTCGATCCATTTTTTAATAGCGAACACGATAATGACAAAACCTAAAATCAGCATAATCATCGAAAGCACGGCATTCAATACACTGTAGCCAGATGCTTCAGGATTGAGATAGACATTCGCAACCATCCAATAACCCGCATAATTCACCGTCACATATAAGTAAGCAAGTGGAATTAAACAAGTTAACATATACCGCCTTTTATCCGCAATTTTTAACACAACCGTCGCCCCAATGATTAATCCGACCGAGGCCATTAGTTGGTTTGACACGCCAAAGAGTGCCCAAATGGACCCAATGTCTCCAGAGTAAAGCAAGTATCCCCACATAAAACAAGCAAGTGCACTTGCAAAGACTGAACCTGGTACCCAGTCATTTCGTTTCAGCGGTTTATATGCTTCTCCAAAGAAGTCTTGGATCAAATATCGCGCGACACGGGTTCCTGCGTCAATTGCCGTTAAAATAAAGACGGCTTCAAACATAATCACGAATTGGAAGAAATAAGAGGCCAAATGACTAAAGAACGGAATTCCCGTAAAGATATACGCCATCCCTACAGCTAATGTAACAGCTCCACCTGTTCTTCCTTCTAAATCAAGACCGATTTCTTTACTTAGCTGCGGAAGATTCTCGACACTCATACCAAGCGTTCGGAACACTTCAGGTGTACTATTAATTGCAAAATAATCTCCCGGATGAAGCGCAGTAGCGGCAATTAACGCCATGATTCCCACTAAACATTCTACGAGCATCGCGCCAAACGCAACCGGCTTCATATCACTCCAACGATCTAGCATTTTTGGCGTTGTGCCTGAGCCAACAAATGCATGAAAACCCGAAATCGCGCCACAAGCAATGGTAATCGAAATAAAAGGCCAGACAGGTCCAGCTAAGACAGGTCCTCCGCCACTCACAAACTCTGTAAACGCCGGAAATTGGATGGTTGGATTAACCACAAAGATTCCCGCAATCAGCGCAATGAAAACACCAATTTTCATAAAACTGCTTAAATAGTCTCTTGGTGCCAAAAGCAACCAAACCGGCAGGGCCGCAGCAAAGAACGCATAGATTGGCAGGGCAAGAGCAAGCGTTTTTGTATCAAGTGTTAACAAATCTCCAAGTGCTGTTCCTTGAATATTCGGTCCAAGGAATACCCCCAACATCAGTAATATGAATCCCGCAGATGTCGCCAGCTTTAAATTGCCTGTCTTTTTATAATAAAGGCCGACTCCCATCGCTATTGGAATGGTAATACCAACTGCAAAGGTTCCCCAAGGATTTCGTTCTAAAGCATGAAGCACAACCATGGACAGTCCTGCCATTGTAATTGTAATAATAAATAACATGGCGAGCCCTGTGCAAAATCCTGCCACAGGACCAAGCTCCTCTTTCGCTACCTCGGATAGTGATTTCCCCTTTTTTCGCATCGAAGCAAACAAGACCACAAGATCATGAACAGCTCCGCCAATCACCGCTCCAATTAAGAGCCAAAGGAGACCAGGTAAATACCCAAATTGTGCGGCTAAAATCGGACCAACTAATGGACCGGCAGCGGCAATTGCAGCAAAGTGATGCCCAAATGTGACCCATTTGTTTGTTGGCACATAATCTTTCCCGTCCTCGAGTGCATGGGCCGGCGTAGGATGATCATCTGTGACCTTTAGTACCTTCACCATCATAAACGTGCCATAGAGGCGATAGGCAATCGCTAAAATACACATCGATCCTATCACAATTGAAACCGCATTCATTTAACCATCCCCTTTGTATAAACAATTTGTTACAAATATAACATAAATTGAGTGATTTTTCTTTCTTTTAAAACCAAGTTGACAAATAGGAATAATTGATTTAATCTAAAATAAGCTTCACCTACTTCCATAAACTCTCTTTTGACAGAGCCTCAATTGGCTCTGTCCTTTTTATTGATTTCATCTTACATAAATACAAGATGGATCACATGTGCCTTCCTCACTAGAAAAATATCACTTCATTTACTGAAAACAGTTCTTTTGACACAACTTACATTCCAAAGTTCATTTCCTGGGAAATTCAACGCAATTAAAAAACCTTTCCCCATACTGAGGAAAGGTTTCATCATTAAGAACCGTACGTAATTTGTTCGACCGTTTTTTGATCAAGTCTTTTGATGACTTCTGTTAAAAGCTTCACCGCATTTTCATAATCATCTCGATGAATCATGGCTGCATGGGTATGAATATATCTGCTTGGAATCCCGATGGATAGTGATGGAACGCCATGACCTGTTAAGTGAATACCTCCAGCATCTGTTCCTCCACCTGGCATGGAATCATATTGATAAGGAATGTTTAATTCATCGGCAGTTTGGACAACAAAATCCCGAAGCCCCTTATGAGAAACCATGGAAGCGTCGAATACAACAATCGTTGGTCCTTTGCCAAGTTTGCTTGTTGCTTCTTTTTCAGTAATACCTGGTGTATCACCTGCTACTCCAACATCAATAGCAAATCCAATATCAGGCTGGATGGTAGCTGCAGCTGTTTTAGCTCCGCGCAAGCCAACTTCCTCTTGGACAGTTGCTACACTGTATGCAATATTTTCATGCTGAGTATCCTTTAAATTCTTCATGACATCAATCGCTACTGCACAGCCGATACGGTTGTCCCAGGCTTTTGCAAGAAGCATTTTTTCGTCATTCATTACCGTAAACTCAAAGTAAGGTACGATTTGATCTCCAGGGAGGACGCCCCATTCCATTGCCTGTTCTTTGCTCGAAGCCCCAATATCAATGAACATATCTGTGATTTCGATTGATTTCTTGCGTGCTTCTGGTGACAAGACATGTGGCGGTTTAGAACCAATCACACCTGTAATGTCTCCTTTTTTCGTCACAATGGTGACACGCTGCGCCAGCATCACTTGAGACCACCAGCCACCGACCGTTTGAAAACGAATATAGCCTTTGTCATCGATTTTTGTCACCATGAATCCTACTTCATCTAAGTGACCAGCAAGCATCACTTTAGGCCCATTTGCATTTCCTTCCTTCTTAGCAATTAAGCTGCCAAGGCGGTCTGTAGAGACTTCATCCGAATATGTTTCTATGTATGACTGCATGACTTTTTTTACATCACGTTCATTTCCTGGAATCCCTTTTGCATCCGTTAGGTCTTTCAGCATAGTTAATGTTTGATCTAGTTTTGTCATTCTGTGTATCCTCCTTTTTCTTCATGGTGCATTCTTATTATACAAAACCTCTTTCGTTCAATACGATCTTTTTATGAATATTTTTTCGTTAATCGAAATATTTTTTTAAAAAAGTTGAAACCTTTTGTCTTTCTCATTCGTAGTACATCAGATAACGGTATTGGAGGTGCATCCTGTCATGTTTGTCATCCTCATTAGACTTGCTCTTGTTGCATTGCTTGTCTATATTTTCTACATGGCGGTAAAATTCTTCTCAAACCCGAGAAGAAAGCTGAAACAAGCACAATTAAAAGAAGGCTTTTATTTTATGGACGAACAGCAAAATGCCCGTAAAAATTTTAATTTCGTCTATAAAGGTGTCTTGTTTGAAGGGGAGAAGCATGTTCCTTCTAAGGATCATCCTCTGTTTGTCCACTCCATTTACGTTTGGACGGAGTCACCTGAGAAGCTAAATGAATTCACATTAGAAGACTTTGAAAAACTTGAGGACAACATCATTGAACGGTATCCTCAAACAAAAATTGATTGGGATCAGCCCATCAAAAAAATCAAACAAAAAAAGGGAGCAGATACGCCGACTTAACGGCGTCTGCTCCCTTTTCAGATGAGATTGAGATAGACCAATATCACCAATTGGACAACAATTAAAGCAGGCATACCCATTTGAAAGGCAGGATGCTTCGTTTTATGACGGAAATACTGCATGCCAAGAAATGACCCAGCAGCACCAAAAAGTACTGCGGCACTCCATAAGTGCGCTTCTGATATTCTCCATTTGTGTGCTTTCGCTCGGCGTTTATCCTCTCCCATGAGACAAAACCCATAGACATTGACCAAGATGAGCAGCACGATCAGAGCGATATTCATTGATTTCACCTCACATGATGAGAAAAAAAGATCACTCCTTGGCGGAATGATCTTTTATATGACTTACTTGTCTAGTTGTGCTTTTGCAGCATCAGCAAGCTGGTTGAATGCGTTTAGGTCATTCACAGCAAGATCAGCAAGCATTTTGCGGTTTACTTCGATACCAGAAAGCTTTAAGCCATGCATTAAACGGCTGTAAGAAAGACCGTTCATACGAGCTGCAGCATTGATACGAGTGATCCATAGTTTACGGAAGTCACGTTTTTTCTGACGACGGTCACGGAAAGCGTAGTTTCCAGATTTCATCACCTGTTGGTTTGCTACTTTATATAATCTATGTTTTGAACCGAAATAACCTTTTGCTAATTTAAGAACCTTTTTACGACGCTGACGCGACACAGTTCCGCCTTTTACTCTTGGCATTGTAATTCCCTCCTATGTTTCCTATTCCAGATTACTTGATGTTTGCAAGTTGTTGTTTGATACGTTTGAAATCTCCAGCACTTACGATTGCGCTCTTACGCAATTTACGTTTTTGCTTTGTAGATTTGTTAGCGAACAAGTGACTTGTGTACGCATGAGAACGTTTAAGTTTACCAGAACCTGTTTTTTTGAAACGTTTAGCAGATCCGCGGTGAGTTTTCATTTTTGGCATTGGATGTTTCCTCCCTCTGTTACTTTTACTTTTCGACTTTTGGTGCAAGCATGAGGAACATGCTGCGTCCGTCCATCTTAGGTTTTGTTTCTACTGTTGCTACTTCAGCGCAAGCTTCAGAGAAACGGTCTAACACGCGCTGTCCGATTTCTTTATGCGTAATCGCACGGCCTTTAAAGCGGATAGAAGCTTTCACTTTATCTCCCTTTTCAAGGAATTTGATTGCATTACGGAGCTTCGTGTTAAAATCATGTTCATCGATTGTCGGGCTCAACCGAACTTCTTTTAAGCTAATGATTTTTTGATTCTTACGTGCCTCTTTTTCCTTCTTCTGTTGTTCGAATCGGAACTTACCATAGTCCATGATTCGGCAAACAGGTGGTTTTGCATTTGCAGCAACTAACACAAGGTCAAGATTGGCTTTCGTAGCAATTTCCAGAGCTTCCTGGCGGGTTTTAATCCCAAGCTGATCGCCATTTTGTCCGATCAAACGAACTTCACGCGCACGAATACCTTCATTAACTAATTGATCTTTGCTAATAGTGAGCCACCTCCATGAGATTTTGAATTGAGTTCACAATTCATTTTGACCATTTCGTTGTATGTTTTACAGGCAAACAAAAAGTGTGGGCATATAAAACACCCACACTGCGAACATTTGCATGAAAAAATAAATGTACGGTCAACCTGTCAACTACAAACATGTGTCAATCAGGTGAGAAGCGGGTGCTTCTGCTTGTGATATCTATTCAATTCGTTAACTATTCTACACAATTTTCATTTGTCCGTCAAGTAACCGAACTCTTGAAACAACTTTTTCATTTTAGCATGACGAAACGATTTGGGCAAGCCTTATTTAAAAAGAAATAAAGTCTCTTCAAATCCTTCAATTTTTCATTATCACACCGATATAAATCAAGTTGTATACATAAATAAACAAAAATATAAATCATATTCCATATAAAAAAGGATTATATATCTATTTTTTCAAAAAAATGATTGATTTTATAATTCTTTAGACTTATCATTGGAGAAGTATTCAAATTCATTTAATAAATTAAGGAAAAGTAGGGGATTTATTTGAAAAAGTTTTTTAAGATTGGGTGTCTTAGTATCATTATTCTCATTTTGATTATTATCTTTGTATCTTGTATGGCTGGGGGCGGCAGCAAAAAAGATAATACATCAAATACTGGTTCTAAAAATGCAGTAACGAGTAGCGAAAAGAAAAATGATAAAGAAAAAACGCATAAAATTGGAGATAAAGTAGCAGTCGAAGATTTTACTTATCAAGTAAACAGCGTAACAGAAGCGAAATCTTTACAAAAACAGTATATGAGCGATGTAACGACAGACGGCAAATTTGTGATTGTTGAAGTAACGGTCAAAAATACAGGTAAAAAAGGCAGAATGGTAGATACTGAGATGTTCAGGTTAATTGGCAAAGACGGCACAGAATACAAATCACTTGCAACAAATAATATGTATGTAAATGATACCGATTCAAGTTTCTTCTTAAAACAAATAAATCCTAAATTATCTAAAAAAGGCAGAATTGCTTTTGAAGTTCCAAACGAAAAGAAATTCTCGCTTCAAGTCTCATCAGGATTAGGATGGACTGGCGGTAAGTATAAGACCATTGATTTATCAAAATAATGTAAGAGTGCACATTTTTGTGCACTTTTTTTATTACTAAATAATCTATTTAAACTCTAAAACTTCTATTGTAAAATGAACATGAGCCTGTCACATGCAATTGAGGGTAACTACATACATAACAAGGGAGAAGATCATGAAAGCCGTATTTTTCGATTTAGATGATACTTTGCTTTGGGATGAAAAAAGCATTCATACCACTTTTCAGGAAACATGCAGGGAAGCGGAAAAGAAATATGGACTTGATCCAGAATCGTTTGAACAGATTGTGCGTGAAGAAGCAAGAAAGCTGTACTCTTCTTATGAAACATATGATTATACTGTCATGATTGGCATTAATCCTTTTGAAGGACTGTGGTCCAATTTTAGTGAGCCGATTAGCGAAGGCTTTCAAAAGCTGAACGCCCTTGCACCAGAGTATCGCAAAAACGCTTGGACAAACGGCTTAAAAGAGGCAGGAATTGACGATGAAGCATTTGGTCAATACTTAGCAGATTTCTTTGCAGCAGAGCGCAGAAAACGCCCGTATGTCTATGAAGAAACGTATCCTGTTTTAGAGCGCCTGAAGGGCAACTATGAATTACTTCTTTTAACAAATGGAGATCCTAGTCTGCAAAAAGAAAAACTTGCAGGTGTTCCGGAACTTGCCCCTTACTTTAATGAAATTGTGATTTCAGGAGATTACGGGAAAGGAAAGCCTGATCCTGGCATCTTTGAGCACTGCCTTCAGCTGTTAAATCTCACAAAAGATGATGTCATCATGGTAGGAGATAATCCAAAAACAGATATTCTCGGCGCTTCTCGCGCTGGCATCCAAACCGTTTGGATCAATCGTCATGGCAAGAAAAATGAAACAGATGTGACACCAGATTATGAAATTAAAGACTTACACGAATTGTTTGATATTTTAAAATAAACCATAGGAAAAACACCCTTCTCCTGATCGAGATTGGGTGTTTTTTCGTTTTCGGCTATACAATTGCTGCTAAACTTTGTGCTTGACGATCTAAGCCGCGTGCTGCTTCTCCTACATTCATGAATTCCTCGCTTGCTTGCTTGACAAGATCCCGGTTTGTAAACACGCTTGTCTTTGCACGGCTTGTTCCGTTGCTGACCTTTTCAACTTCTAAATGGATCGCCTTCACATAACGATCCACCTTTACAATCGCTTCCTTTGAATCTGTCGCAAGCTTACGGATTTCTGCCGCGACGACACTAAAGCCATTTCCATAGGAACCCGCATGCGCAGCTTCTATGGCCGCGTTCAATGCGAGCAGCTGCGTTTGGGATGCGATACTGTTAATCGTTGTAGCAATTGAGCTGATCGACTCCACCTGCTCTGTTAACCCTTCTAGCAAACTCATGTTTTGATCCGTTTCATTCGCGATATGTTCAAAAGAAGCATTTACACTTTGACTATGCTGGATGCCGATTTCCGCTCGCTCCATTAATTTTGCAGACATATCTTTTAGGTCTTCTACTACCTGCTTCATTGTGTTTTCCCTCTCCGTAATATCTGTTGCCACTTTCACGACAGCCACTACGTTCCCCTCTTCATTGAGCACTGGTGTATACGTCGCTTCAAGCCATAAGGTGTCACCATACTTCGTGATCCGCTGCACCTTTTCCTGAAACACTTGACCATTCTTCAAACGCTTCCAAAACATTTGATAACTTGCGTCTTCTGCAATATGCGGAGGACAAAACTGTCTATGCTTTAAACCAATCATTTCTTCCTTTGAATATTTCATGGCTTTTGCAAAAATATCATTGACCCATAGGACCTTACCTGTGACATCAAATTCAATCATCGCCAGTGAGTGCTCTAGCGCACGAAGCACAGCTGATTGCTCCAATACTTGTGTTGATGAAGTGTTTGTTGTTTGAATCATCGCTTTCATTCCCCCAATTTGCCTCTCTCTAATAGTACATACTTACCCATACTTTCGTACTATCTAAACGTATCATTTGCGCAAATGGATCACTAGTGGAGAATTTTTTTCCATAAGAAAAAAGCCAGCAACCTCAATAGATGAGATCACTGACTGTTTCGTGCGCCTTCATTATTTTTTTGCTTCTGCGACTGCATGTTTCACAAAAGCTTCGAGGTCCATTGTTTCTGAATCTTGTTCCCCATATTTTCTTACATTGACCGCGCCATTTTCTGCTTCTTGATCACCGACAACCAGCATGTACGGAATCTTTTGCATTTGCGCTTCTCTAATTTTGTATCCTATTTTTTCATCACGACTGTCTAGTTCTACACGCAGTCCTTCAAGCTGCAAACGTTCTTGCACTTTTTTTGCATAGTCTAAATGGACAGATGGTGAAACCGGGATGACTTGGAATTGTACAGGTGCCAGCCATGTTGGAAGAGCTCCTTTGTATTCTTCAATTAAGAAGGCAACGAAGCGTTCCATTGTGGACACAACTCCTCTATGAATGACAACCGGACGATGATGTTTTCCATCTTCTCCGATATATGTGAGATCGAAACGCTCTGGAAGTAAGAAGTCTAGCTGTACAGTAGACAAAGTCTCTTCTTTTCCAAGGGCCGTCTTTACTTGGACGTCAAGCTTCGGACCATAAAATGCCGCTTCGCCTTCTGCTTCATAGTAGTCATGTCCAAGCTCGTCCATTGCATCTTTCAGCATGGACTGCGCTTTATTCCACATCGCATCATCATCAAAATACTTCTCTGTATCCTCTGGATCACGGTAAGATAAGCGGAACGTATAATCATTTAAGCCGAAGTCTTGATACACTTCTTCAATTAAACGAACTGTGCGGATGAACTCATCTTTGATTTGATCTGGACGAACAAAGATATGGGCATCGTTTAATGTCATCCCGCGAACACGTTGAAGGCCGGATAAAGCGCCTGACATTTCATAGCGGTGCATTGTTCCAAGCTCTGCAATCCGAATTGGCAGTTCACGATAGCTATGAAGTTCATTTTTATAAATCATCATATGGTGCGGGCAGTTCATTGGACGAAGGACAAGATCTTCGTTGTCCATTTCCATGACCGGGAACATATCTTCTTGATAATGCGCCCAGTGGCCTGATGTTTTATACAATTCCACACTCGCAAGAACGGGTGTATACACATGCTCATAACCAAGGCGTACTTCTTTATCAACAATATAACGCTCAATGACGCGGCGGATTGTTGCCCCTTTTGGCAGCCAGAGCGGAAGACCTTGGCCCACCTTTTGAGAGTTCGCAAACAGTTTCAATTCTTTTCCTAGTTTACGGTGATCGCGCTCTTTTGCTTCTTCAAGCAGACGTAAATGCTCGTTTAATTCTTCTTTGCTGAAGAAAGCTGTTCCGTAAATACGCTGTAGCATTTGGTTGTTACTGTCGCCTCTCCAGTAAGCACCTGCAAGGCTTAACAGCTTGAATTCTTTGATTTTCCCTGTAGACGGCAAGTGAATACCGCGGCATAGATCGAAGAATTCACCTTGCTCATAAATTGTGACGGCTTCGCCTTCTGGGATTGCTTCTAACAGCTCTAGCTTCAATTCATCGCCAATTGCTTCAAAGCGTGCTTTTGCTTCTTCTCTAGAAACTTCAATGCGCTCAATCGGCAAATTGCTGTTAATGATTTTTTTCATTTCTTTTTCAATCTTTGGTAAATCTTCAGGTGTAATCGCTACATCGATGTCAACATCATAGTAAAAGCCATTTTCGATGACAGGGCCTACGCCAAACTGGACGTGATGCTCTTTTCCATAAATGCGTTTGATTGCCTGCGCTAGTAAATGCGCTGTGCTGTGGCGCATAATATCGAGCGCTTCTTCACTCTTATCTGTGATGATCTCGATTGTTCCACTTTCTAACAGCGGCGTACGCAGATCTATTTCTTTGCCGTTCAATTTACCGGCAAGCGCTTTTTTCTTTAGGCCTGGGCTAATTGATGCCGCGATGTCTTCTGTTGTAGCTGTTTTGTCAAACTCCTTGACTGCTCCATCTGGAAATGTAAGTTGAATTTGTTCTGACATCTCTAGTCACTCCTTTTTTTGGCAATATAAAAACCCCGCCCCCTGGAAAGGGACGAGGTTGAATAAACGGAATCGTGGTTCCACCCTTTTTCCCGTATTTGCAGCTTGCTTTGTCAAAAGCAAATACGGCTTGTGGTTCAATAACGGGAATTCCCGTCAGCTATTACTAAACAGTTCACAGCTGATGTTCAAAGGTGGTAAAGCAAATGGTCCTCTGCTAGGAAGCTTTCAGCCACGGCTTCCCTCTCTTTAAGCGGGTGTTCATTTGTTCATGTCCTTATCAATACGGTCTCTGTATGAAGTTACACCGTATTATAAAACGTTTTTTCGTGAAAATCAAGAAAGCTTTTCACTTTTCTTTTCCAAATGACTAGGAACAAATTGAACATGCTGTTCCTGAAACGAATGAGGAGGGAATACCTCAACTCTTTCTTGAAAAATATTTTGAATGGTTTGCACCATCGAGTGACCTGTATCATCTGTAAATAGGTCAATCTTTTGTGGCGCAATGGATACAAGCGGTGCAATCAACTGCGAATCAATATACATTGGATGCTCTCTTACAAACTGTCTGTCTATGTATTGTTTTTGATCACGCTCAGAAGCGTACCGAAATTCCCAAATCATCAGGCGGTCCTGATGCACAACATGTACTTTTTCAAGCTTAGGTTCTCTTGACATCACATAGTCTCGAAGGGATTGAATAAAGTTTTGATATTCTTGTTCCATTTTATATTCTTCGATGGATACTTCAACATAGTTCTTCAGCCTTCTGTCATACGCTGAGAGCCTAAATGTCATAAATGAACCAATGGAAAAAACACCTTTCTGTAAAGAAATCGTCTCAAGCTCTTTTTTTAACAGATCCTCCCTCGGTGGGTCTTGATGAATTCCAGGAATATCATCTAGATCCCCTTTCATGATGCTATGGGCGATTGAAAGAATTTGGTGCTGCTCTTCTGGATCTTTAAATAAGTATGTGTTTTCAAGGATGCTGCGCATGCGTTCATTTTCTTTGCATTCCAAAAAAAAGTGAATCAGTAATGTCCGCACAATGTGCTCTATGGCTTCTCCTGATTTCTTCGCTTCTATGAGAAGCCGGTCTTTCCCTTGTTGAATCGAAATGTGATGCCGACTGTCCAAGTGTTCAGCAAGATGTAAAAAAGCGGCGGTATCATATTCATCTTCAAAGATTATTTCAAGCATGTTTGTCCCCCCTAACGACATCTGTTACATATATATGGGGGGAACATAAAAAATAGACGCCTAAAATAAATCAGGCATCTTTCTTTTTAAAATCAGTGGCACTGAGATAAAGATCAAATAAATCAAACAAACAATCGCTAAGGCGGCATAATTTCCGCTTACAAAGCTTGATCCAAGGACATTTAACGCCACAGTACCAGGTATTAACCCTAAAAAAGTCGCTGCCGCAAATGCACGATAATTCGCACGTGAAGCTGCTGCGGCATAACTGACAAAATCAAAGTGAATGGGTGCAATGCGTAATAAGAGGATATAAAGAAATCCATGCTCTTGAATACGGGACGTCACCGCTTTTAGCTTCCGATTGCTTGATTCGGTTTCCTGCTTGTTTGAACGGAAGGTTGAGGCAAGCAGGAAAGATCCTGTTGCACCTGCTGTCGCACCAGCTAAGGCATAAATGGTCCCAAGGACACTGCCGAATGCCAAACCTGCTGCTAGCGAAAAGACGGTGAGAGGGACAAGCACAAATGGACGAAAAAGTGATAAGAAAAGAAAGACAAAGGGAGCCAGCATCCCAAATTGAAGAATCCAATTCTTCACATCTTTCGGCGACAGTTGAAGATGCTGTTTGTTGAGCCACCATAGCACAGCAGCTACAACCCCAATCACGAGGAAAAGCAGCCATTTTCTTTTATTCATTTCATCCGCTCCCCTTCACGTGACCTATCTTTTTATAAATGACGGCGATTTTCCCCTTCAAGCAGAACTGGTTCAGCTAGGTAGAGAATACGTTCCATTAATCGAGCTGCCTTCACCTCTTCTTTTTCCCCGCGCTGTGAGTACGTAAAGTGATGCTTTAACTCATTTGGTGAGAAATTAGAAGAGAAAAAAGTCGGCAGCTGCTCTGCCATGCGGTATTGCAAGATTGTTCCTAAAAGTTCATCTCGTACCCAGCTTGTCATCGACTCTGCTCCAATATCATCAAGCATTAAAATTGGTGTTGATTTGACCATATTCAGCTTCTCTTCGAGTGTATGATCGGCTAATGAATTTTTTAACTCTCTCACAAATTCAGGCACGTATACAAGGAGAGATGGATACTCTTTTACCGCTAGCTGCTGCGCAATCGCTGCCAGAATAAATGTTTTTCCGACCCCAAACTTTCCATGTAAATAGAGGCCTTTGCCCTTACCTGTTTCATCATAACTTTGCAGGAATTGACCTACTTTTTGAATGACTTCTTGTCTTCCAACCACATTTAAATCAGCAAACGTCGCTTGAAGAACATTCTGCGGAATATACATACTTTTCATAAGTTCTTGCTGTTTTTTCTGTCTATCAAGCCGCAGTTTGACAGGACAAGGGGAATATTCAATATCAATGCTTTGACCTTTGATCACAAGCTTCGGGTGATACCCGTCTAAAATGACATTTACATTCTCTTCCTCTAAGCAGTAAGAACAGCCCTTTGATTGCTGTACATATTCAAAGAGCCTGTTCAAGCTGCGATTGATCATGTCTTCTTGGATGTCCTCTTGATGCTCCTTTAAAAAAGCTTTTACATCTTCATCAGCTAGGACACTTTCTTTAATCTGATTGTATCTCACGCGAAAATCTACCCGTCCTTTTAGCTGATCAAATGAACGACCGATCGGTTTCATCTCCATCTCACCTCACATTAATGTGCATTATACTTTTTCATATTATTAAACTGATCTAACAATTTTTCTTTTTCTCGTTCGAGGTCCTCTGTAGACAAGTTATCTGTCTGTTCTTTTGGCTGTTCTTTCGTTTCAGCTTCCTTCATCCAGTCAGGCAGCTTCTCCTCGCGGATCACTTTTCCTGATCCATATGATTGACGCTTATTTTTTTGCTGTGCCCATTCTGTCATTTGCCTGTTCTCTTCTTTGGCAATTTTCATAGCAGCTGCCACGGTTTTGATTTTCTTTCGCACCCAGTGGGCGGCGATTTTCTGCATATATGTTTTGGACAGTTTCATATCGGTTTTTAGCAGTGTATAGTAGATCAGGACATTCATGACCCCAGGCTCTAGCTGCTGCTCAAGCATAATATCTTCAACAATTCTTAAGTCTGCATACGTCGGCTCAATGCCATCTGCCATATCTTTTAGAAGCTCTCTAGGCGAAATATGATCAAGCTTTTCAATCAATTTCGCATCAGGTGCATCTGCACCTGAATTCTGCGTGACATTGTGACGTAAATGCCTTGGCTGTTTTTGATCAATCAGCTTCGGCTGTTCACCTCTGTATTCAATTTGATACCAGTCTCTCGCTGCTTTTCGCAGATCCTCAGTTGATATCATCTGATCTGAACCACAGGCACCTGCGACAATATTTTGCATTTGCAACGGGGTGATGCCATAGACGACCGCTAACTTCTTAATTGTCTCTTTCACTTGCTTTGTCAAAGCCTTTCTCGGAATCATCATATCCGACATGCCTGCTAACAATAGATCAAAATCAAAAGATTCATCTGAAAGCGGTGCAGGCTGACTTGAGCCAACTGTCACATATTCGTAGCCCTCGTCAAGCGATGACGCTTGATTGATTTCCTCTGTCATCTTGCGCTCTCCTGGCTGCAAGACGTGAAACACTTCTTCAAACGATCGGGAGATGTTCTTTGCATCAGCAGGAACTCCTGGATAAGAAAAATAATCACGAAGCTGCATATATTTTGCTTTCTCTACCCGATGATACAAAAGGACATTCAGCATACCGTCTTGGAAAAATTCATCCGGTCTCAGCGGCGGCACGAGCTCATATGTAAACAGTCTGCCTTCTTCCGTTTCCTGTTCATATGTGCGGAGTAATCCGATCGCTTCAAGCTTTAAGCGCTCCTCAAAAATATCATTTAAATTCGTTTGCAGCATCACCATCAGCTGACGATGAGGTGCGGGTTTCCCCCACATTCGATTTTGTTCCAGCTCTCCCCACAGCGTCATGTATAAACTGAAAGCGGACATGCCAATAAGCGGCTGATATAAAAGAGTAATAAGCTGTCTATCGATGTCACCGAGCAATGAAGCGCTTTTGACGACATACGGATCGACGGCTAGCACTTCCTTCCAATGCTCTGTCATATGCTGATCCTCCCTTAATACGGTTGTCTTCATTGTACACTCTTTTTGCGTTTTACGCTTTACGCAGGAAAAAGAGCATGAAGAATCTTCAGCTCTTTTTTAGCGTTCTTTCTTTAATAAATCTTTTAATTCATCAATAAATACATTGATATCTTTAAACTGACGGTAAACCGAGGCAAACCTGACGTAAGACACTTCATCGATTTTCGCCAGCTCGTCCATTACCATTTCCCCAACAAGCTCGCTTTTCACCTCTGACATGCCTTGGTTACGCAATTCCTTCTCGATGTTAAAACAGACATCCTCAAGCTGTTTTAAAGCGACAGGACGTTTTTCACACGCTTTGATGAGGCCTCTCAGCATCTTTTCCCGGCTGAATTCTTCTCGAATTCCTTCTTTTTTCACCACAATCAATGGCAATTCTTCTAATTTTTCAAACGTCGTGAAGCGATATTGACAGCTTTCACACTCTCTTCTCCGACGGATGGACTTCCCTTCATCTACTGGTCTTGAATCAAGCACCCTTGTGCCAAGGTGCTGACATGTGGGACATTTCATTTCATCAGCTCCGATCTCTTCTTGGAAGTTGTTTGTCTAGTTCTTTATAAAGGGACAAAACAGCCTTTTGACTGTAGCCAAAGTCTGTTGGCAGTGCTGTTTCTGTTGTCACATTAAAATCGACAGCTGTTTCAAAAGGACGAATTGAAATGACAGTCGCCACGAGAAAAGCTTTTTTCGGCGTTCGTATGTTTGCGCTGATTTCACCTCGTTCTGCTGAAACAGATGTCACTTGATAGGAATCGTTTCTTGAAAGAACAGCTTCTACCGCTTGAAAAGCTTGAGTTTGTGTCGATTTGTAGTAATGGCTTTTCAGCTCTGACACTGGATGATGGTCAGATGTTTCTGTATGATTTGAAATGAATCGTTTGAGCTTTTGTCCTAAAGTCATACACGTATCCCCTTTGTCATAAACCCTCTTCTTTATTTTATAAAAAAAACCTTTGTTTTCCTAGAACAAAAGTATAGACAGGTTGGATCATGCTGGATGCCCGTGTATGGAACAAATATAAAAAGGAGCATAACACAAAGGCATTTAATGCTTTTGGCCAGCTCCCATTGCAATCTTTTTTATGTTTACAGTGCTTTGGCTTGCGCCTGTTTCACTTGTACAGGTCCCATGCCTCGAGGAATTTCGATGTTTTCTCTTGTTTCAGCACCTAGTTCATCTCCGATATGATCTGCTGCAATATTCGGATCTAGATCGCCGCAAGTATAAACATCTATGCTCGCATAACCATGTTCAGGAAAGCTGTGAATTGTCAGATGAGATTCAGAAATAATGACAACTCCACTTACTCCTTGAGGTGCAAATTTGTGAAAAGCAACCTCTCTTACTTCAGCTCCTGATTTCAAAGCTGCATTTACAAACGTTTTTTCAATAAAATCCATGTCGTTCAGTTTATCACAGTCGCATCCCCATAACTCGGAGATAACGTGACGTCCGATTGTTTCCATCATGGACCCCCCTTAAACAAGAATGAAAGAGTGAAGTTCTAAGCAGCCGGACCGGACATATACCACGGGGGAAAGTTAGTCCAAAGAGGTCCTAACCCTTTAAGTATACCCGAATGAGTCTGCGAACAAGAAGTTCACGAAAAATAGTATACTTTGTTTAGACCCATTTTGCAAGCTGTGTTTTTAGTGGGATTTTCTCTCATTTCTTGAAAAGGGACGTTCAGTCTTCTTCATTTCAAACAGCTGAAAGCTCTTTCATCTGGGAACCAACAAACTTTACAAGATCAACCACTCTGCAAGAATAGCCCCATTCATTGTCATACCATGCAAGAACTTTTACTTTTCTGCCTTCCATCACCATCGTTGTAAGTCCATCAACGACAGCAGAATAAGGGTTTGTGTTAAAGTCTGTGGAGACAAGTGGTTCATCTGTGTAGTCTAATATGCCAGCAAGAGATGTTTTTGAAGCCGTTGCAAAGGCAGCATTGACCTCTTCTGCTGTGACATCTTTTTTCAAGTCGACCACAAGATCAACCATCGATACATTAGAAACTGGCACTCGAAGTGCAAGTCCATGTAATTTCCCTTTCATGTGCGGCAGCACTAAAGAAAGCGCTTTAGCGGCACCCGTCGTCGTTGGAATGATGGACTGGGCACATGCTCTTGCCCGGCGCAAATCCTTGTGGGGGTTGTCGATATTTTTTTGATCATTTGTATAAGCATGAACCGTTGTCATTAAACCGTTGTCGATGCCAAATTCATCATCTAACAATTTGACAACTGGTGCTAAACAGTTTGTTGTACATGATGCGTTTGAAATAACGATGTGCTTTTCAGGATCAAGATCATCCTCATTGACACCCATTACAATTGTAACGTCTTCATTTTTACCTGGAGCTGTAAGTACGACCTTTTTCGCTCCGGCATCTATATGGCCCATCGCTTGATCTTTTGAATTAAATTTCCCTGTTGCTTCGATCACGATATCAATCCCAAGCTCTCCCCATGGAAGCTGCTTTGGGTCTCTATTATTGAGCAAAAGCACTCTTTTGCCATTGACAATCAACGCGTCATCTTCTGCTGTCACATCGCATTCGTAACGTCCATGATTTGTGTCATATTTAATTAAATGTGCTAGCGTTTCGGCAGGATAGCTTGCGTTCACCGCTACAATTTGAATTTGATCATCAAGCATTGCTTTTCTGAAGACCATGCGTCCAATTCTGCCAAACCCATTGATCGCTGCTTTTACCTTCATGAACAGGTCACTCCTCTATTATGTGTTATACTCAATAAATTTATTTATGAAATTAGTATATCACATTAGAATGTAATTGCCAGTATATAAACGTATATTTTCAAAAAAGGGCTGTTCTTTGCAATGAAATTGACGAAAAAAGCATAAAAAAAGAAGAGTACTGTATGTACTCTTACTTATCTGTATGTTCCCATTCGTTTAATATGTTCTCTAATTGCTTTCTCATAAAAGCAAGATCTTTTGTGTTTTCTATCACGCGGTCTGCTTTTTGGCATTTCTCCTCAAGAGACTGCTGGGAGTGAATGCGATTCAGTGCTTCTTCCTCGCTCAGGTCGTTTCGATTCATGAGCCGCGACAGCTGCAATTCAGGCGTCGTGTACACAACGATGATGCGGTCGACTAGCCCTTCCAGCTTGCTCTCGAATAGGAGCGGGATATCAAGCACAACAAATGTTTCATTGTTGCTCACCCCTTCATCACGCTGCTCGAGCATTTCCTTTCTGACTTCAGGATGAACGATGGCATTGAGCTTTTTTCTTTTCTCTTCATCAGAAAAAATGATCGCTCCAAGCTGCTGCCGGTTCAGTTCACCATTTGGCAGAAGAACCTCTTCACCAAAAGTTTGAACGATTTGATGAAGGGCAGCCGATCCTTTAGAAACCGCTTCTTTTGCAATGATATCAGCATCCACCACCCGAATGCCTTTCTCTTTTATCATCTGCGAGACTGTGCTTTTTCCGCTAGCAATCCCGCCTGTTAATCCAATGACGAGCGTCAATTCGTTTCCTCCTTTACAGCTTCCACACCCCAATTAAAATGAGCAACAGCCCTGGTAAGCATGCGAGTTTATCGATCCAGCGCCAATTGGCCAAATAATGACCTGCACGCAGTCCGATGCATACAAAAAGAGAACTCATCACAGCGACCGTGATGCTCATGACAATTGGAGAAAAACCAAGAATCGCTGCACCAATCCCTGCACCAAATGCATCGATGGATAAAGCAATTCCAAGAAGCACCGCTTCCATTCCATTAATGGTGCCAGAGCGGTCAATATCTGCACTTGTAGGCTTTCGCAAAATATGAATGACAAGCCCAAGAGACTGCACTTCTACATTGAGAAGTGTTTTTTCATGAAGGAGCAAATCACGCTCTTTCGCTGGTTTATAAAATTGATACAGAACCCAAAGTCCGATGGCAATTAAAATGCCTCCACCCAGTTTATCTGTCACTGAGACAGGGAGGAATGTTGTGAGCAGGCTGCCAATCAGCATGGAAATGAGCAACACAATTCCTGAACAGCAAGCAATAATAACGATGGCTTTAAATGGAATCCTCATCTTGCGAAGACCATACGTAAAACCTACAGAAAAGCTGTCAATGCTGACGGCAATAGCTAAAAACAGAAGCGAAAACGAAATCATACCTGTACTCTTCCTTTCTGTTCATGCAACGATGATCAAGAGTCTCTAGGCGTCCTTAGACTCTTCTTCACTATATGAAGAGCAGGTGGGCTGTGTGTCAGTCTACACCTTGCTGAAAAAAGAATGTTTTTTATCGTATGCATGGCAAAAAGGAAGCATGCTGACGGCTTACTTTTATGAAGGGCGTTTTTGGCAGGTCACACAAAAATGAGTGCCGCGCCCTCCAACCACTGTTTTTTCTATGATACTTCCGCACGTCTGGCAAGGTTCTCCCCGCCGGTCATATACAAGAAGCTGTAATTGAAAAGTCCCAATATCACCTTGTGAATTGATGTAGGAACGAATGGTGCTACCTCCTGCATCAACAGCCACTTGAAGCGTATCAATAATATGTTTGTGGAGCACCTTGCAAGATTCAAGACTTAGCTGATTCGCTTTTGTTTCTGGATAAATGCCTGATTTAAACAGCACTTCATCTACATAAATATTACCAAGGCCAACCACAATCTTTTGATCAAGTAAAGCCGTTTTGACCACGCGGGAGGTTTTCTTTAATTGCTCCCATAAATATTCTGGTGTAAATGAGTCTGAAAAAGGTTCATATCCCAGCTGTGATAGCGGAAGTTCTTTTTCTTCTTCGCCTGGCTGAAATAGATGCATCGTCCCAAATTTACGGACATCATGGTACCGAAGTTCGGTACCATCTGTGAACGTAAAGACGACGTGTACATGTTTATCATAAGGCTCACCAGTTTCATGTACACGGTATTTCCCTTCCATTCTTAAATGGGAGACCATCACATAGTGGTCTAAATGAAAGAGTAGAAACTTCCCTCTTCTTTCAATGGTTTGAATGGTTTCTCCTACCATCCTTCTAGCGAACTCTTCCGGTTCCCCAGGACGTTTGATGATATTTGGCCATTTGATATCGACCGTTTCAATCGTTTTTCCTTTGACTAACCGCTGAAGAGTGCGCCGGACGGTTTCTACCTCTGGTAATTCCGGCATGCTCCTCGCTCCTTTTTCTCTCTCTTTATTTTGCGTCGTACCAAGATGGACCTGAAGCGAAATCGACTTTTAGCGGCACATCGAGCTGAAGTGCATTTTCCATGACTTCAGGGACGATTTTTTCTAGTATGGCGATTTCTTCTTGTGGCGCTTCAAAGATCAGTTCATCGTGCACTTGCAATAACAGATTTGTCTGCAGGTTCTCTTCTTTTAACTTTCGTGCCATATCAATCATCGCTTTTTTGATGATATCGGCGGCACTGCCTTGGATCGGTGTATTCATTGCCGTTCTTTCCGCAAAGCTTTTCACATTAAAATTACGGCTTGTGATATCTGGAATATATCGTCTACGTTTAAGAAGCGTGGTCACATACCCTTTTTGTTTTGCTTCCTGCACGATGTCCTCCATATAGGTTTTCACGCCTTTAAAGCTTGTTAAATAACGTTCAATGAAGGCCGCTGCTTCTTTTCTTGTAATCCCAAGGTTTTGAGACAGTCCATAATCACTAATTCCATATACGATTCCGAAGTTGACAGCTTTGGCCTGTCTTCTCATAGAGGAAGTCACTTCTTCTTCTGACACATGGAACACATCCATGGCTGTTTTCGTGTGAATATCCATATCTTGCGTAAAGGCTTCAATCAAGTTCTCATCTTGAGAAATGTGCGCAAGGACACGCAGCTCAATTTGAGAATAGTCAGCTGCAAACATGAGCCAGCCTTCTTTTGACGGAACGAACGCTTGACGAATTTTTCGGCCTTCTTCTAAACGAATCGGGATGTTTTGAAGGTTTGGGTCTGTTGAGCTTAGTCTTCCTGTTTGTGTAAGTGCCTGATTAAATCTTGTGTGCACTTTATGCGTATCTTTGCGCGTCACTTTCATTAAGCCTTCCACATAAGTAGATTGCAGCTTTCCTATTTGACGGTAATGCAGAATGGACCGAATAATTTCGTGCTTGTCTTCAAGCTTTTCAAGGACATCCGCAGACGTAGAGTAGCCGGTTTTGGTCTTTTTGATAACGGGCAGTCCTAATTTTTCAAATAAAATGACACCAAGTTGCTTCGGTGAATTAATGTTAAATGTTTCTCCTGCTAACCGATGAATGGTTTCTTCATATTCCTTCAGCTTCTTCGTGAGTTCTTCACCCATTTTCTGAAGACGTTCAACATCCACTTTTACCCCAAGAGATTCCATTTCACCTAAGATGAGGGCAAGTGGCAACTCTAAATCTTCATACAGCTCATGCTGATCATTTTTTTCTAACGCTTCAAGGGTCAAATCATGCAGCGCAGAGATCGCTGCTGCTTTTCTTCCAAGATGGTCTTTTAGCTCTTCTTCAGGTGGAATCGCCTGTTTCGCTCCTTTTCCGTAAACTTTTTCATCGGAAAGGGCAATATTCAGGCCATATTCCTTCGCCACACTTGCAACGTCCTCATAAGATTTCTGCGGATTGACCACATAGGAAGCGAGCAGGACATCGTTATCGACACCTTTTAGATCAACATCATGCCATCTGAGCGCAACAACCGCTCTTTTGGAATCAAAGACCCATTTCTTCTTCGTTTCATCCTGTACCCATTGTTTAAACGCTTCAGATTGCAGAGCATCTTCTTTTGTCATAAAAAATGCACCGTTCTCATTATGGATCGCAAACCCTATCAAATCGGCTTCGTGATAATTGTCTCCTAGCTGTTCTACCACAAGTGCAGCGTGATCTGTCAGCATGTCCTCCGTGACATCTATCATTTTCTTCACGTCTAGTTCGTCTATTTCTACTGGTTCATCTGATTCTGGCGCTTCTCCTAAACGCTCTAGCAGCGTTTGAAAGCCCAGTTCTTTATAAAGCGAGATGACCTGCTCCATGTGAGGACCTTCATAGGCGAGCTCTTTGCTTGACACATCTATTGGTGCTTCTACGAGAATCGTCGCCAGCTTTTTACTCATCACCGCTTGTTCTTTATATTCTTCAAGCTTTTCTTTTAGCTTTTTCCCGCTGACTTCGTCAATATGATCAAGCAGATTTTCAACCGTTTCAAACTGCTTTAGTAATTTGATCGCTGTTTTTTCACCGACACCAGGCACGCCAGGGATATTGTCTGATGAGTCTCCCATCAGCCCTTTCATGTCGATGATTTGATCTGGTCTGAGGCCGTATTTCTCTTCAATATGGGCCGGTGTGTAATATTCTACTTCTGTGATCCCTTTTTTCGTAATGGCTACTGTTGTATGGTCTGTTGAAAGCTGCGTTAAGTCTTTATCTCCTGAGAAGATTTTGACCTCAAAGCCGTCCTTTTCTGCCTCTACAGCCAGTGTGCCGATAATGTCATCTGCCTCGTATTGCGGAAGCTCGTACCTTTTCACTTGATAAGCATCTAATAGCTCACGGATGAACGGCATTTGTTCTGATAGTTCTGGCGGAGTTTTTTGTCTTCCGCCTTTATATTCCTTAAAGGTCTCGTGACGGAAGGTGGTTTTACCCGCATCAAATGCTACGAGCATATGAGTCGGCTTCTCGTCTTCCAGCATCTTCATTAAGATCATCGCAAAGCCATAAATGGCATTTGTATGTACGCCTTTATCATTGGATAATAGCGGTAAAGCAAAAAAAGCTCGATAAGCGAGACTGTTTCCATCCACAAGTACTAATTTCTTTTGATCTGTCATCTTTTAATCCTCCATCGACTGAGCCGGCTCAGCCGTCTCTTTCGCACATTGTATGTTCATTTTATCAAAGTTTATTTTGAAAAGAAAATAGACGAGCCTGCATAAAAAAGGGACGAAAACAACAAGTGTTTTCGTCCTTCCAAAATTGGCTCCTTGGATGAAGGGGTTCCTATTCATCCTACCAATGATTGATTAACAAAACATGAATTCATTGTAAAGATCATGTAAATTTTAACGCCACTTTCCATTCTTCTCTATTTTGACTTTAAACTCACGGTAAACGTCGTCCCTTTGCCTTGTTTGCTATGAACAGAAATCGTTCCTTCATGTGCTTCGACAAGGTGTTTGACAATGGCAAGACCAAGCCCTGTACCGCCTGAGTTTCTACTTCGATCTTTATCAATTCGATAAAATCTCTCGAATATTCTTGGAATCTCACTCTTTTTCATACCGATCCCTGTATCTGCTACATCAAATTCATAGCTGTCTTTCCTCTGTCTTGCTGTGATCGTGACACTTCCTCCCTCTGGTGTATAGGTGAGGGCATTATTGATCAGGTTGAGGAAAATTTGTTTTAATCTCAGCGGATCTGCCATGACATAGACCGGCTCTTTCGGAACACGCACTTGTAGGTCAATGCCTTTTTCAGCAGCCTTTTGTTTTAGCAGCACTTCAATCTCTTGAATGATTTCTGTCGCATTGGCTTCTTGAATATTCAGCTTAAAATGCTGCTGTTCAATTTTCGAGAGATCAAGTAAGTCTTGGATGAGCGTTTCTAAACGAATACTCTCTTTTAGGATGATGGACAAAAATTGTGTGAGCGCTTCTTTGTCGTCAATGGCACCATCAAGAAGTGTTTCAGAAAAGCCTTTAATGGACGTGATCGGTGTCTTTAATTCGTGTGACACGTTAGCGACAAAGTCTTTTCGCATCTGTTCTAGTTGCTTTGTTTCTGTCACATCATGAAAGACAAGAACAATCCCTTTCCATTCATCGTCTGTACTTAAGATCGGGACACCATCGACTTGGAAATAACGGCGCTCGATGTCAACAGCGAGACGTAAAAACTTTCGAACCTTGGTTTCTGTCATGAAAATTTCGTCTATTAACTCAATAATCTCTTCATGGGTAAAGGCTTCATGATACAGCTTGTGCATGTAAATATGTTTTTGCACTTTGAATTGCTTGCGGAATGTTCGATTGACTAAGTGAATATAGCCCATTTTATCAATCAAAATAATCCCCGCTCCAATGTTTTCAATAACTGTTTGCAGACGATCTCGCTGCATTTCGCCAGCGCTTGTCATATCTTGAAGACTTTCTGCCAGACGCTTCATTGATGTATTGAGTTCACTTGTTTCAATGATCAGCTCTTCATAGTTATTTGTATCATAGTTCCCTCGTTCAAGCTGTTTGGCCACTTTTGTGGCATAATCAATCGGCTTTACATACTTCATCGACATGCGATAGCCAAAAAAGACGATGATAATGATGGCCGAACCAAGACAAAAGGCTAATGCAAGCCAGATCTGGCCGTCAATCTCATTCAAAGGCTGGAATGAAGCATGAAGAAATAAATATCCCGCCGGTTCGTTTTGTTTCATCATTGGAACTGCATAATGAAACAGCGCATCCTTCTCATCCTCAATGAACATTCCTTTTGTTTGGAGCTGCTCACTTTTCAGTGTGTTTAAAATGACAGCCCTTTGTTCTGCTTGACCCGTTGTATGTATGATATTCCCCTTCACGTCCACAATCGACGCATTCATATCGAGATGCTGCTTTGCTTGATTGAGAATCTTCTTGTTTTGCTCCGCGTTCAAATCTTCCACATTCATTGAAGAAAGGAGAAAACTCGATTCCTTTTCCATTCGTTCGGTTAATTTTGTTTCATAAAAAATATGAAACATATGATCCAAGAAAAGACCAAGCGCAACAAACACAATAAACAGGAGAAAAATGAGCCCAGAAAAAAGGCGGGTTCTCACTTTACTCATTTGGCTTTGGCTCCTCCAATTTGTAGCCTAAGCCTCGAATGGTTTTAATATATGTTGGTTTTTTCGTGTTCTTTTCAATTTTGTCCCGCAAGTGGCTGATATGCACATCCACAATACGAGTATCACCTGCAAAGTCATAATTCCAAACCGCACTTAACAATAGATCACGCGTCAAGACACGGCCTTTATGCTTAGCCAAATAAAGAAGCAGTTCAAATTCCTTTGGCGTGAGCTCTAGACGTTCTTCTTGGAAATAGACTTCGTAATGTTCAGGTAAAATGCGCAGGTCTCCAATTTTGATTTGGTCTGCAATGATCTCTTCCTTCTCTTCTTGCACGGGAGCCGGCTGAGATTGCTGTGCTCTTCTCAAAATGGCTTTTACCCGAGCACCCACTTCTCTAGGACTGAAAGGTTTTGTCATGTAATCATCGGCTCCAAGTTCAAGACCGAGCACCTTATCAAACTCATCGTCCTTTGCTGTCAGCATTAAAATAGGGAACATCATTTTTTGAATTCTCAGTTGTTTGCACACTTCAATGCCGTCCATTTTCGGAAGCATTAAATCAAGCACAATTAGATCAGGCTGTTCACTTGCTGCTTTTTCAAGCGCTTCTTCTCCGTCTCTTGCTGTGACGACATCGTAGCCCGCCCTTTCAAGGTTATAGCTTAGAAGTGTTACAATTGATTCTTCATCATCCACAACTAATATTTTTTTATTCATGTTGTGCCTCCAATTAGTGATTTCCCCTGCATCCGGTTTTTTGTATCTTATGTGAAAAGCGAGAAGTCATGCTTTCTCTTTCATTTTAACGAAAGCTTAACAAGAGAACAATTTAAAATTTCGACAAGATTGGTTTTGTAAATAAAAAGAAGACTCCTCATACGAGAAGCCTTCTTTTTTATTCATATTAAGACAATACTTTCATGACGTTCTTTACAGATTCAACAGAACGGTCAAGCTGACTTCTTTCTTCTTCTGTCAGCTCAAGCTCGATGATCTGCTCAAGGCCGTTTCCACCTACGATTGTTGGAACTCCAAGGTAAATGCCTTCGTAGCCATATTCACCTTCAAGGTATGCAATCGTCGGCATGACGCGGCGTTGATCTTTTAAGATCGCCTCAACCATTTCAACGAGTGAAGCAGCAGGTGCATAATATGCACTACCGTTACCTAATAGGTTGACGATTTCACCGCCGCCTTTTCTTGTTCTTTCAACAATTGCATCAATTCGCTCTTTAGGAATTAATGTTTCCAGCGGGATACCGCCTGCATAAGAGTAACGTACAAGAGGAACCATGTCGTCCCCATGTCCGCCAAGAACAAAGCCCGTCACATCTTTCACAGATAGGTTTAATTCTTGAGCAACGAACGTACGGAAACGTGCTGTATCAAGAATTCCTGATTGTCCGATGACTTTTTCTTTTGGTAATCCTGATTCTTTATAAACTGCATATGTCATTGCATCAACAGGGTTTGTTAACACAACAATGATCGCTTCTGGAGAATATTTAACGATTTCACGTGTCACACTGCGCATGATTTTTTCATTTGTTGACACGAGGTCGTCACGGCTCATTCCCGGCTTTCTTGCAATTCCTGCCGTAATGACCACGACATCAGAACCGGCTGTATCTTCGTAGTTAGAAGTTCCTGTAATATTCGCATCGAAGCCTTGAACAGGGCTTGCTTCCAGCATGTCAAGTGCTTTCCCTTTTGTCGGGTTCTCAAGCTGAGGGATATCCACTAATACGACATCCGCTAATTCTTTTTGAGCTGTTAGAAATGCTGTAGTTGCTCCAGTAAAGCCTGCTCCGATGACAGATACTTTTTTACGCTTGTTTGCCATTTCCTTTTTCCCCTTTAACTTTAAAGTTTAAGAATCAAGACAAGTTTTTGATGAGCTCGTCAGCAAACTCAGAACATTTCACTTCTGTTGCACCATCCATTAATCTAGCAAAATCGTACGTGACGACTTTAGATGCAATTGTTTTTTCAACAGATTGAATCACTAGATCAGCAGCTTCTTGCCATCCAAGGTGCTCAAGTAAAAGCACGCCTGATAGAAGAACAGAAGATGGATTCACTTTATCAAGACCAGCATATTTCGGTGCTGTTCCGTGAGTCGCTTCAAAAATAGCGTGTCCTGTTTCGTAGTTGATGTTTGCACCAGGTGCGATACCAATTCCACCAACTTGTGCTGCAAGTGCATCAGAGATGTAGTCTCCGTTTAAGTTCATTGTTGCGACAACATCGAACTCAGCTGGACGAGTTAAAATTTGTTGAAGGAAAATATCTGCAATGCTGTCTTTGACAATGATTTTGCCAGCAGCTTCTGCTTCACTTTGCGCTTTGTTTGCCGCATCTTTTCCATCTTGTTCTACAATACGATCATATTGTGCCCATGTAAAGACTTTGTCGCCAAACTCTTTTTCAGCCACTTCGTAGCCCCAGTTTTTGAAGGCTCCTTCTGTAAATTTCATGATGTTTCCTTTGTGAACAAGTGTCACAGATTTACGGCCTTGGTCAATCGCATATTGGATCGCTGCTCTGACAAGACGAGATGTTCCTTCTTCAGAAACTGGTTTGATTCCGATACCTGATGTTTCTGGGAAACGGATTTTATTCACACCTAATTCGTTTTTCAAGAAGTCGATTAACTTCTTCACTTCGTCTGATCCTTTTGCATACTCAATTCCTGCATAGATATCTTCAGTGTTTTCACGGAAGATGACCATGTCTGTGTCTTCTGGACGTTTCACAGGAGATGGTACGCCTTGGAACCAGCGAACTGGACGTAAGCATGTGAATAAATCAAGCTCTTGTCTTAGTGCCACGTTCAATGAACGGATTCCTCCGCCAATTGGTGTTGTCAGTGGTCCTTTGATCGCGATTAAATATTCACGAATGTCTTCAAGTGTTTGCTCTGGAAGCCACTCGCCAGTTTTATTGTAAGCTTTTTCACCTGCATATACTTCTTTCCAAGTGATTTGCTTTTCACCTTTATATGCTTTTTCTACAGCTGCTTCAAGAACTCTTGATGCTGCTTTCCAAATGTCAGGACCGATTCCGTCCCCTTCGATAAACGGGATAATTGGATTATTTGGTACATTCAATACGCCGCCAGTAACTGTAATTTTTTCGCCTTGTGACAATGATATTACCTCCCAGGTTATGTAGTGAATATTTGAAACTTCCAAGCTTGATGTCTGCAAGCCAAGAAGTTTTTCACGTGATTCGTTTTTTGTTGATATGGAGGCTGATTGGTTTAGATGGATCAGCCTCCACTATTCTATAAACATTAGTCTCTTTCACTGATCGGAACAAACGTTTGAAGATCAGGTCCAATATAGTCAGCTCTTGGACGGATCAGACGGTTGTTGTCATATTGCTCTAAAATGTGAGCAATCCATCCAGAGAATCGGCTGATCACGAAAATTGGTGTAAACAAGTCATGATCAATCCCAAGACTGTGATAGACAGAAGCAGAATAAAAATCAACATTTGGTGGAAGATTTTTCTCTGATGTCACGATTTCCTCTGCGCGTACAGACATTTCATACCATTTTGGCTCGCCTGTGAGATTTGTTAAGCGCTGGCTCATTTCTTTTAAATGTTTTGCACGCGGGTCACCCTGGCGGTAAACGCGGTGGCCAAAGCCCATAATTTTCTCTTTCTTCTCTAGCTTACCATGAATATAGGAATCTACGTTTTCAACTTCGCCAATTTCTGACAGCATCTTCATTACGCCTTCATTTGCGCCGCCATGAAGTGGCCCTTTCAATGCGCCGATAGCCGCTGTTACACCAGAGTAGATATCTGATAGTGTAGCAACACATACACGTGCTGTAAATGTCGATGCGTTTAATTCGTGATCCGCATGTAGAATGAGCGCTTTATCAATCGCTTCAATTTCTACTGGTGAAGGCTCTTCGCCGTTTAGCATATATAAGAAGTTTGCAGCATAGCTGTATTCTTCTTTTGGCTGTACAGGCTCAAGTCCCTTTCGAATACGTGAGAATGCAGCGACAAGTCCAGAAATTTTCGCTTGTAAGCGAATGGCTTTTCTGTAATTCGCTTCTTTGTCCATAATCTCTGATTCGTCATCAAGTAAACCTAATAAGGATACCGCTGTACGAATCGCAGACATTGGATGAACCCCATCCAGCGAATAAGATTTAAAGTGCTCAATGATCTCTTGCGGAATATGAGCATTTTCATTGAGCTGCTGCTTTAACTCGCTTAGCTCCTGCTCATTCGGCAGCTTTAAGTGCCATAACAGGTAGACAATTTCTTCGAAAGTCGCTTTTTCAGTTAAATCATCGATATTGTACCCTACATAAGTAAGAGTATCATCAATAATTGAGCTTACGGATGAAGTTGTTGCCACGATACCTTCAAGACCTCTTGTTGCTGTCATGTTCAATCTCCCCTTTTTAAAAAGATTCCCCTTCGTTGCAAAATTCTCGCTTTTTGAAAGCGCTATCCAACCAAAATAGGCTGGCAGGTTTAGAAAAGAAAATGCTTACATTTACCTATACGGTTAGAGCGCTTTTAGCCTCATATCTCGTGTTTGATCAATGAGTTCAAAATTAAGCCTATTCCCATTATAAACAATAATCAGACATTTGTTAAATGTTTAACTATAATTTTTTTTGATATTTTTTTTTCCAGCCTTCCGGTTCGGGCATGGAATAAAGGGATTTTGCTTCTTTTAATATATTTAATTATGTTTTTTTGCAAAAGCTCACGTCAGAAAAAATATCAAAAGAAAGTGGCATGTGCCACTCTCTTTTTAACCGCTGAAAAATTTCACTGCTTGCATCGCTAAATAGGCAATTCCAGCACCAATCAGCGGGCCAACAGCCACACCTTTGAATAAACTGACTGCCAAAATCGTACCGAATACAAGTGCTGCGGTGATATGCGGATCGTTTTCGAGTAGCACAATACCGTTTTTTGCAATTAATGCTACCAATATACCCGCTCCAAGAGCTATCCAAGCATAGGAAGATTTCATCGCTTCTCCAAGCTGCTTAAATCCAATGTCACCTGTTGCGATCGGTACAAGCACAGCGATCGTGATGACCGTCACACCCCAATTGATACCTTTTGATTGCAGAACCGGGAATATTTTTTGATCCAGGCCAATCAGCTTAATGGCAATCAGCACAGAGACCGCTAAAATTAACGAATTGTTTTTTGCAATAAGTGCAATAACGAGTAAAAGAACCAAAAACAAATTTGCTTGAGTAAACATACGCCGCTCCTTTCTTTCTTTTTATTGCGACCTTTTCATATTACTAATCTTTTTGAATAAAATGAAGTATCGGACATGCTTGTTTTTTGGAGGGGATTGTGTGAATCACACGTATGTGGCCATTTTTTTGCGAAGTTTGATGATTTTCAGCATCGCCGTTTGTGCGGTTGTTTTTTTATATCAGTCTTTTCCGTTTTTATATCCATTTTGGATTGCATTTGCCGTGTCGTGTTTGATTCATCCAGCCGTATGCAAAATCGAAAACATGACCGGGATGCCAAGAGGTTTTGTTGTTATCATTGTGTTATTACTCTTTTTAGGGGCAGCAGCTGGATTCATGACACTTTTAGTGGCGGAAATCATTTCAGGAAGTGCTTATTTAGCAAAGGTCCTGCCAGGTCATCTTGATCAAATGATTGGGATTGTGGAACGTTTTTTCACAGATCAGATTTTGCCTTTATATCATGATTTGACTGCTCAATTTAATACTCTTCAAGCAGGTCAAAAGGAGTCGATTTTAGGACAAATCCAAGCACTTGGTGACGAAGCAGCGGCAAAAATCGGGACTTTCCTTTCAAAAACTCTTGAATTCATTCCAGCTTTTTTAGGTCTTTTGCCTGATGCAGCAGCGACGCTTTTATTTTCCGCCCTAGCGACTTTTTTTATCACAAAAGATTGGTTTACGTTAAAAAAATATGGTTCTCGTATCTTTCCCGCCAAATGGATGCTTCATACACGTGCCATTTTATCTGAAATCAAAAAAGCCATTTCTGGCTTTATGAAGGCCCAGCTTCTCCTTGTTGCCATGACCATTGGGATCGTGCTGATTGGACTTTTCATCTTAAAGGTCGAACATGCGATTGTGATCGCTCTATGTATTGGTCTAGTTGATTTACTTCCTTACATCGGGAGTGGCACGGTTTTTCTTCCGTGGATCATTTACTCCGCCATGACAGGAAATCTTTCACTCGCCATTGGACTGGGCATTTTGTATATTGTGGTGCTCATTCAAAGACAAATATCAGAGCCAAAAGTCTTAAGTAAATCAATTGGTCTTAATCCTTTAGCAACACTTGTGGCACTGTTTGTCGGGTTAAAATGCTTTGGTTTTCTTGGACTTGCACTCGGTCCCGCTTCTCTTGTCGTTTGGCAGGCGTTTCGTAATGCAGGGGTTTTCAGAGACCTTTATCAGTACATTCGGTATGGTGCGCAAAAGTAAAAGAGACCTGATGCGAAGGTCTCTTTAGCGAATAATCGTATAGCGTTTGCGATTAGACATATTTCTAAGCCAGCGCTCAAAGAGCGGTTTGATTCGTTTTCTTGTCATGGGAATGAGCAGCACAGCCCCAATCAGATCTGAAAGGAATCCAGGAATGAGCAGCAGTAACCCGCCAATCAGAATGCAGAATCCATCGACAATGGTGGCCCCTGGCATTTTGCCATACTGTAAATCTCGCTGCACTTTCTGAAATGCTTCTATTCCTTGTTTCCTTGCAAAGTAAGCACCTAGTGCACTTGTCAGCACAATGACTAGCATCGTTGGTAAAATACCAATGATGTTACTTGAGATTAAAAATAAACTAATTTCAACTGCTGGGAACAGAATCAATAATAGTAGAAAATATTTTTTCAAGCCATATCACCTCATGGGGTCTCTTTCATCGAAAGCTGTTTACTTTTTTTAGTGTAACATAAAAAAAGAGAGGAGTCAGATAACTCCCCTCGTGTGTGATTTAAAGGACGCTTGCACGGCCTTTGTAGATCGCTCCGCGTGCTGGATCTACTGTAATCTCTTCGCCTTCTTTTAGAAGTGTTGTGGCACTGTCAAGGCCAACAATCACTGGAATGCCAAGACTGAGCCCAACGACTGCTGCATGGCTTGTTAAACCGCCCTCTTCCGTGATAAGGGCAGACGCTTTTTCTAAAGCACCCATCATATCACGATCTGTGCAGTTTGCGACAAGAATCGCACCATCGTACATTTTTTCCTCTGCTTCTTTTCCGCTTTGTGCAATAACAACCGGTCCAAATGCAGATTTGCGGCCAATTCCTTGACCCTTCGCAATAATGTCACCGACAACATACACTTTCATTAAGTTGGTTGTACCTGTTTCACCAACTGGCACACCAGCTGTAATTACGATTAAATCACCATGTCTTACATAGCCTGTTTCAATTGACTTTTCTACTGCATTCTCAAGCATTTCATCAGTAGATGTCGTTTTTGAACCGCTCTTTGCAAATACACCGAATACGAGTGAAAGTTTTCTTGCCACTGATTCGTTTGCTGTGACTGCTACGATTGGTGCTTTTGGTCTATATTTTGAAATCATTCTTGCAGTATGACCACTCTCAGTAGGTGTCACAATCGCTGCCACATCAAGCTTCATAGCTGTGTGCGCAACAGATTGACCGATCGCATCTGTAATGCTGACCTCTACTTCTTCGCTTCTGCGAGAAAGGATTGCTTTATAGTTAAGTGCTTCCTCTGAACGTGAGGCAATGTTGTGCATTGTTTGCACAGCTTCAACTGGATATGTTCCTGCTGCTGTTTCACCAGATAGCATGATCGCATCTGTACCGTCAAAAATAGCATTTGCCACGTCACTTGCTTCCGCACGAGTTGGACGCGGGTTACGCTGCATGCTGTCCAGCATTTGAGTTGCTGTGATGACAGGCTTGCCTAAACGGTTGCATTTTTTGATCAGCATTTTTTGAACAAGTGGTACTTCTTCTGCCGGAATCTCTACACCAAGATCTCCACGCGCGACCATCAGTCCATCTGATACCTCAAGGATTTCATCGATGTTATCAACGCCCTCTTGGTTTTCAATCTTCGGAATGATTTGAATGTCAGCTGCGTTGTTCTTTTCAAGCAGCTCACGAATTTCAAGAACATCAGAAGCTCGTCTCACAAAAGAAGCTGCGATGAAATCGACACCTTGTTCAATTCCAAACAGAATATCATTGGCATCCTTTTCTGTAATACCCGGCAAGTTCACACTCACACCCGGTACGTTGACACCTTTTTTGTTTTTCAGTGTACCTGTATTCATCACTTTTGTGACGATTTCTTTTCGGTCCTTATTTAACTCTTTTACTTCTAGACCAATCAGACCATCATCTAATAAGATGGTTGAGCCCACTTCTACATCATGAATTAAATCTTCGTACGTCACACTGATTTTTTCAGTGTTTCCCACAATGTCTTCCATACTCACGATAAGATCAGCACCAGCAACTAACTCAATTGAGCCGTTTTCAACTGTGCGTGTACGGATCTCTGGACCTTTTGTATCAAGAAGGATCGCAATGTCCTTGCCTAAAGTTTTACCTGCTTTGCGAATGTTTTCAATACGTGCACCATGCTCTTCAAAATCTCCATGAGAGAAGTTTAGTCTGGCTACATTCATTCCTGCTTCAATCAATTCAGTCAGCTTTTCAATGCTTTCACTTGCTGGACCGATTGTACAAACGATTTTTGTCTTTCTCATTACTGTTCCTCCTAAGGTCTTCTCGTTTTATATAGAGAGCTCTTGTGAAAGTCGGTACATATTTTGATCGACTGTATGCTTTTTATCTAAGATGTCTAAAATATCGTGATGAACGAGTTCGTTGCTTTGAATGCCTACACAGCGTCCGCCTCTTCCTTCAAGAAGAAGTTCTACTGCATACGCTCCTAAGCGACTTGCGAGCACTCGGTCAAACGCACTTGGAGAACCTCCACGCTGAATATGTCCTAAGACAGATACACGCGTTTCAAGGCTTGTCTCCTCTTCAATTCTCTTACCAAATTCGACACCGCTGCCTACGCCTTCTGCGACGATGATGATACTGTGTTTCTTGCCGCGCTCATGTCCTCTTCTCAATCTGGCAATAATTTCGTCCATGTCATAGTCTGCTTCAGGAATCAAAATCGATTCAGCTCCGCCTGCAAGACCTGACCAAAGGGCAATATCCCCTGCATGTCTTCCCATTACTTCCACTACGTATGTACGTTCATGAGATGTGGCTGTATCACGAATTTTATCAATGGCATCAATGACTGTATTTAGTGCTGTATCAAAGCCAATAGTGAAATCAGTACCAGGAATGTCATTGTCAATCGTGCCAGGGACACCTACGCATGGAAAACCGAGCTCTGTTAATTTCTTCGCTCCCATGAATGAGCCATCTCCACCGATGACAACAAGTCCTTCAATACCGAATTTTTTTAAGTTCTCAATCCCTTTTTCACGACCTTCAACTGTCTTGAATTCAGGACATCTTGCCGTGTAAAGTTTTGTTCCTCCACGATGAATGATATCGCCTACTGAACCTATTTCGAGTTTCTCAATTTTACCGTTAATTAGACCTGAATATCCATTATAAATACCGTAAACTTCTACATTATGGTAAATTGCTTTCCTTACAACTGCGCGCACAGCTGCATTCATTCCTGGGGAATCCCCACCGCTCGTTAAAACTCCTATACGCTTCATCTTTTTCACCTCAGAGACCATATATGAATTAAACATACCATTTCCACTGCTTGAAAACAATCATGAGCAAAACCGGATGTTTTCAATACGAATTTCTAAAACCGTACTTATTATACAATTAAATAAAATGTTTTTAAACAAAAGTTAAGAAAGTCATGAAAGCACTTTGTTCAAAAAACAGTTGTTTCAAGTCCTCTAAACCTTGTCAAATCAACGTTTTCAGACGTTTCAAATTTTATGAAAACAAAAGAAAATTATTTTCAAATAGCGCTTACATCAGATCGTTTTGATGAAAAAAGACGAAAAAAATAAACGCCAGCCAAAAGGCTGTACGTTTATTTAGTTTACCCCAATATATTGATTTTCAATCGATACTTTGCCGATTGCTTTGTATTTTTGATATCTTTGTTCGACTAATTCTTCAGGCGATTGTTTGAGCAAAGATGTAAGTGACTCTTTTAATGTTTTTTCAATGTAGGCTGCTTGTTGTTTCACGTCTCGGTGTGCTCCACCTTGCACTTCTTTAATAACATCATCTATAATATCTAATTCTTTTAGGTCTGGAGCGGTAATTTTCATTGATTCTGCAGCTTTTTTCGCAAGTGATGAGTCCTTCCAGAGCAGTGCTGCTGCACCTTCAGGTGAAATCACTGAATATGTTGAGTTCTCTAGCATAAATAGGTGGTTTCCTACGCCTAAGCCTAGTGCTCCGCCACTTCCGCCTTCTCCAATGACAATACAGACAACCGGTACACGAAGTCCTGCCATTTCGAAAAGGTTTTTCGCAATTGCTTCACTTTGCCCGCGTTCTTCAGCTGCTTTACCAGGATAAGCTCCTTTTGTATCAATAAAGCAAATGATTGGACGATTAAATTTATCTGCTTGTTTCATCAAGCGCAATGCTTTACGGTAACCTTCTGGATGTGGCATCCCGAAATTACGGCGCAAGTTTTCTTTTGTGTCTTTTCCGCGCTGATGACCAATGACTGTGACAGGAAGTCCTTTAAACGTGGCAATTCCTCCAACGATGGCTTCATCGTCTCCATAAAAACGATCACCGTGACATTCGAAAAAGTGATCAAACAGCTCTTGAATGTAATCGAGAGTTGTTGGGCGCATCGCATGACGAGCAATTTGTACTCTGTCCCACGGCTTTAAATTTGTATAAATGTCTGTTTCAAGCTTACTCAGACGCGTTTCAAGGCGCTCAATTTCCGCACTTAAATCCATCTCTGAGTTTTGTGTGAACTTTTTCAATTCATCAATTTTCGCTCGAAGTTCAATGACAGGTTTTTCAAATTCTAGTTCTCCAGCCACTCTCGTTCACCTCCTGTGCTGTGTAATGCTAAGATTTGGCCTAATGTTTCTTTCATTTCTGCACGGTGAATCACAGCATCTAGCTGACCATGCTTCATTAAAAATTCAGCCGTTTGGAAGTCCTCTGGTAGGTCTTCACGAATGGTTTGTTCAATGATTCTGCGACCAGCAAAACCAATTAATGCACCAGGCTCAGCAAAGTTGTAATCACCGAGAGACGCGAAACTAGCTGATACACCGCCAGTTGTCGGATTGGTCATCACAGAGATAATCAGACCTTGATCCTCGCTGAACAGCTTTAATGCTGAACTTGTTTTTGCCATCTGCATTAGACTAAGAATCCCCTCTTGCATTCTTGCTCCTCCAGATGCAGTGAAGATGATAAATGGCACCTTGTCCGCTTTTGCTTTCTCAATAGCTAATGTAATCTTTTCACCAACGACTGAGCCCATGCTGCCCATACGGAACGTGGCATCCATGACAGCAATGACAGCACTTTGACCTTTAATTTCACCTTTTCCTGTTACGATGGCTTCATTCAAAGATGTTTTTTCTCTGTCTTTCTGAAGCTTTTCTTCGTAGCCTGGGAAACCGAGCGGGTTCTCAGAAATGAGGTGACCGTTAAATTCTTCAAATGTGCCTTCGTCTACAAGGCTTTCAATACGTTGTTTTGCATTCATTTGCAAATGTCTGCCGCAATTCATGCAAACACGTAAATTTTTATCTAGTTCTTTGGTGAGCATTATTTTTTTACATTGCGGACATTTGGTCATAATGCCTTCAGGCACATCTTGACTTGCCTGTTCAGAGGGTACAGATGCATATTTTTTCTTTTTACTGAAAATATTCTTGATTGACAAATGACTACCTCCCTTTTTGAAGGGTTTTTTCTTTACACGCACATCCACTATTATAGGACATGTCATAACTGTACCGAAACTATTGTACTTTTTTTGTCAAACGCTGTCATCCTTCATTCAATTTTTTCAGTGGGGAATTGATGAGAAATGAGTATAGGTTTGGGGCGCTGAGTAGTTGGTATATGTGAATTGTGAACGTCTACAAAAAAAATCTCATTTAGGATGAAAAAAATTTCGTGTAAGAGAGGAAATGGTGCACGTTCTTCCTCCAAATTCAGAAAGAACGTGCACACTTTTCCAATTCGATTACTCGCCGATAATCGTTAATTTTCTTGTTTTTTCTGCAACAGCTTCTGGGTCTACTTTGATTCTTGAAACGCCCGTTTCCATTGCTGCTTTTGCCACTGCTTTGGCTACCGCTGGCGCTACTCGTGCATCAAATGGTGCAGGGATAACGTATTCCGCTGACAATTCTTCATCTGATACAAGGGAAGCAATCGCTTCAACAGCTGCAATTTTCATTTCTTCGTTAATGTGTGTCGCACGTACATCAAGCGCCCCGCGGAAAATACCAGGGAATGCAAGGACGTTGTTCACTTGGTTCGGGAAGTCAGAACGGCCAGTTCCTACAACACTTGCACCTGCTGCATGTGCATCTTCTGGCATGATCTCTGGGTTTGGATTCGCCATTGCGAAGATGACAGGATCTTTTGCCATTTTCCCAACCATTTCTTTAGTTAAAGCACCTGCTACTGAAACGCCGATAAAGACATCTGCGCCTTCAATCACTTCTTCTAAAGAACCTTCTTTACGATCTTGGTTCGTGAATTTAGCTACTTCATTTTTCACTGCATTCATACCATTCGGACGGCCTTCATAAATAGCGCCTTTTGTATCACACATGATGATATCACGTACACCGAAATGATAAAGAAGTTTGATAATCGCAATTCCTGCTGCTCCAGCGCCGTTTGCAACCACTTTAATTGAAGACATTGATTTTCCAGACAGCTTCAGTGCATTCACAAGTCCTGCCACTGTTACAATCGCTGTCCCGTGCTGATCATCGTGGAAAACAGGAATGTTTGTCTCTTTTTTCAAACGCTCTTCAATGATAAAGCAGTTTGGTGCTGCAATATCTTCAAGGTTCACGCCGCCAAACGTCGGCTCAAGAAGCTTCACTGTTTCAACGATTTTGTCTACATCGTTTGTTGCAAGTGCGATTGGGAATGCATCAACACCTGCAAAGCTTTTGAATAAGACAGCTTTTCCTTCCATTACTGGAAGAGATGCTTCTGCCCCAATGTTTCCAAGCCCTAACACCGCACTTCCGTCTGTGACAACAGCAACCATATTGCCTTTCATTGTATAATCATACACTTTGCTTGTGTCGTCATAAATATCTTTACATGGCTCTGCCACACCTGGTGAGTAAGCCAAGCTCAAGTCTTTCGCATTTTTCACTTGTACCTTTGATTTTGATTCGAGTTTGCCTTGATTCTCTTTGTGCATATGTAATGCTTCTTCTCTTAATGACATGTGATGAACACTCCTTCAAGTGGAAAATGATTTAATGAATTGCTAAGTTGATAAGCACATACTTGGCAGTTTAAATACACAGAATCTTTAAAATGATAACACAATAGGTGAAATTGTAAAACATATTCAAACGATTTGTCATCATTTAATCACAACGTTTTGTTCACCTAGCAGCTCTTTTAACTGGAAAATGACCGCATGATCTGCATGAACTTTGTATGCATCTGGAAGTCTCATCGTCTTTTTTTGCTTTTCATAATACAAATAGACATCTGCTTCTCCGCTGTGCATGGAGATCACTCGTTTCACTTGTTCTAGCAGTTCCTGCGTATGGTTCTCTTCTTTGACTCGAATGTAGACAGATTCTTTTCTTTTAGAGCCCATCTCTTCCAGTAGAACAGCTTCTTGCACGATGATTTGACTGCTCTCATTTCTGACATCTATTCTGCCTTCAACATAAAGCATTGCGCCCTCCTCAAGTAAGGGGGACAGCTTTCTAAATTGCTCTGGAAAGACGACACCTTCCATTTCTCCCGTTTCATCCCCGAATGTGACAAATGCCATCGATTGTCCATTTTTTGTCCGAATCGATTTCACCTTTGTCAAAAGACCACCCATTGAGATCTTTCGCTTTATATAGGAAGAAAGTCCGATGATTTCCACCGCACCATTCTCTCTTAAGCGATCTCGATACGCTTGTACAGGGTGATTTGATAAATATAACCCGAGTGCTTCTTTTTCAAATTGCAGGAGATCAACAAGCGGCAGTTCGTCTATCTCCGCATATTTTGGCTTAATGGAGAACGTTGTATCCCCAAGAAAGTCCAGCTGATCCTCAGGTGTTAAAAATGACACATGGTCTAACGCAATATCTATCGATGCTAATAACGAAGCACGATTTGGATGAAGCTCATCCATTGCCCCTGAGAAAATGAGGGCTTCAATCGTTTTTCGGTTGACACTCTTTGTTGATACCCTTGCGCAAAAATCAAATAAATCTTCAAATGGCTTTTCCTGTCTTGCTCTGTATATATCCTTTACAGCTGACACTCCGACATTTTTGATCGCTCTTAAGCTGTAGCGGATCTCCCCTTTTTCAACCGTGAATGGAAATTCGCTCTTATTAATAGAAGGCTTCAACACAGATATCCCTTTTTCCTTTGCCTCATAGAAATATTGAGCCACTTTGTCTTCATTTCCAATCACACTCGTTAAAAGACCGCACATAAAATATAACGGATAATGCGCTTTTAAATAAGCAAGCTGAAAGCCGATCATGCTATATGCAACAGCATGGCTTCTATTAAAACCATAGTTTGCAAATTTGACGATTAGGTCATAAACGTCATTTGCAATGTTAACAGGATACTCCTTTTTTAGGCATCCTTCAACAAAATGGCTTCGCTCTTCATCAAGCACCTTTTTATCCTTCTTTGAAACGGCTCTTCTTAGTAAATCAGCCTCGCCCAGCTTAAAGCCTGCCATCTTTGCTGCAATCAGCATGATTTGCTCCTGATAGACGATGACCCCATATGTATCCTTTAAGATGTCATACAAATCTGGATGCGGGTAGGAGACTTTCACTCTGCCATGCTTTCGGTCGATAAAGAGCGGGATATTCTCCATCGGCCCCGGGCGGTATAAGGCATTGACAGCCACGATATCTTCTAGACTAGAAGGTTTCAGTCGTCTCAGCACCTGACGCATACCTTGTGACTCCAGCTGGAAAATCCCCGTTGTATCTCCCGCTGATAACAAATCAAACGTTTTCTGATCTTCATATGAAATGTCACTAAAGTTAATGTGGACGTTTTCCTGTCTTTCAATCTGGTTTTTAATGGATTCAATTAATGTTAAGTTTCTCAAACCTAAAAAATCCATTTTTAAAAGACCGAGATCTTCTAAATAATTCATCGCATATTGCGTCAAATACACTCCATCATGGCCTTCTTGAATAGGCACGACTTGTGTGAGCGGCTCCTCACTTAGAACAACGCCGGCTGCATGTGTTGACGTATGTCTTGGTAATCCTTCTACCTTTAAAGCGGTTTGAAACACTCTTTGCAGCTCTTCAGATTGCTGGAGCAGTGTTTTTAATTCTGAGGAGACTGTCACCGCTTCTTTCAGTGTCGTCCCTGGCTTTGATGGGATGAGCTTTGCAAGGCGGTCTGCTGCTTTTGAATCAATTCCCATCACACGTCCGACATCTCTTAAAGCTGCCTTTGCGGCAAGTGTTCCAAACGTGACAATTTGCGCCACATGCATATCCCCATATTTGTCTTTTACATATGAAATGATTTCATCTCTTCTCGTGTCAGGGAAATCGATATCTATATCCGGCATGCTGATTCGTTCAGGATTTAAAAAACGCTCAAATAAAAGCCCGTGACGAATCGGATCGACATCTGTAATAAACAGAACATACGCAACTAAAGAGCCTGCTGCTGATCCCCGGCCAGGACCTGTGACAATGCCATGATCATGAGCATACTTCATAAAATCCCACACAATGAGGAAATAATCACTGAAATTCATTTTTTGAATGATGCTCAGCTCATACTCAAGCCTTTTGATATATGTGTCATTTGAAGCAATCTGTCTTCGTTTCATGCCTTCTTGGCACACTCTTCGTAAAAACTGATCAGCTGTTGATTGATCAGGCGTCGGATAAGTTGGCAGTTTCGTCTGACCAAGATTTAAATCGACCTCACAGCGGTTTGCAATCTCAACCGTTCTTGCCAGCAATTCTGGATCATCACCAAACCACTTCATCATTTCTTCGGTCGATCTGAAATGCTTGTCTCCTTGGTCTTCCTCTATTTCTGATAACTGCTGGCCTGCTTTAATGGCCTTTAAACATGTATATGCGGTTTTGTCCTCTTGATGGATATAGTGGACGTCACCTGTTGCCACAAGCGGGATGTTCGCCCTTTTTGAGAGTTCCCGCAGCTTATGAGACAGCTCTTCGTCCTGCTGAAACGGCTGAACGGCTAAATACACATGTTCCTCACCAAAAAGATCTTTTAAATGGCTCGCTGCATCCCTTGCTTCATCTAGCTGATCATGTTGCAGCAGCGTTTCAATATAGCCGGATACGCCTGGTGTGATGGCAATAAGGCCATGATGATAGGCTTTCAGCCATTTCTCTTTCAGGCCGGTTTTTGACTTTGATTTCAAGACACTGCTAATTTTGATCAAGTTTTGATAGCCTTCATTGTTTTTGGCAAGGAGGATCAAAGGATAAGCCTCTGTCTCTTGTTCATCTATGAAGACAGAAGCTGTTAAACCGATAATCGGCTTGATGCCATGTGTTTTACATTCCTTATAAAATTCAACCGTTCCATACATCACATGGTCATCCGTAAGAGCGAGCGCTTGATAGCCAAGTTCTTTCGCCTTTAATACGAGCTCCTTGACCTTCGCTGCACTGCTCAACAAGCTGTATCCACTGTGGACCTGAAGATGAACATAGGACATGCTTAATCCACTCCTTTCGTCTAAATTCATTCTTTCATTATAAAACGCGATGCGGTGAGAAACAAATGTTCTTTCTTTTCCGCTCGTTCATACTTGTCCAGCACACGCCATATATTGAATAGAGTGAGGTGGGAAAAATGGATGTGAAGGAAGCCTTTATTCCAAACTTTATTAGCTGTTATTTTATCGCACTGGGGGTTATTTTGGGCGGTGCCATTATCGGCGGGGTAGGTGCATATTTATCTGGTCAGCCACCGCTATCAATTATTTCAAGTCTTGCCAACCGCTTAAAAATTTGGGCACTTGTTGCGGCAATCGGTGGAACTTTTGATGCGGTCTATAGTTTTGAAAGAGGGATTTTCGAAGGGAACACACGTGATATTTTCAAGCAGATCTTGTTAATTATCTCTGCTATGGGCGGTGCGCAAACGGGGTATCTCCTGATTACGTGGCTCACTCAGGAGCATGTGTCATCATGAGGGTGCCTGAGCTGTATAAACGTCCAGGCTGGCAGCGTTTTTTTGCTGGGATGATGTTCGGCGCAATTATCAGCTGGCTGATTTTTCTCTTTACGTATGGCACCTTTCAAGAGAAGCAAGTGACACTGCTCAGAAGCCAGCAGCACCATATGGACAGTCTGAAAGAACAAATCACACTCTATCGGGAAGATTTGCATAAATTAAATGAAGACAATAAGCAGCGTCTGCTTATTCAGAGCGTAGACGTTCACCTCGTCAACCGTGAGCAGTACAAAATCCCGGAGCCAGATACCTTGAAATTTGAAGATCAGGTGAAAGAGGATATCTCAGAGGTGATCACAAAGGATATTGAAAGTGTCTATAAAACAAAAGAGCTCTTAAAACGGACCGTGGAAAATAAAGAATATACGATTAGAGAAAAGGCATACCGCGCCAAAGTCACAGAGCTGACCATCTATACAAAGCTTTCGCTTGAAGTGCGTATTTCCTTCGCTGAATAATAGATGATGTGGAATTTTTATGAATTTCTGCACTCAATGATCGCTTTTCACTTGTTATTTTTATACACTAAAAGAAGAACGAGATGATCATAAGAAAGAGGTGAGAACAATGGAGGTTTACAGCTATCGTCAAATGGCACGAGACAAAGCAAGCCGGATTAAAGACGGCATGTGTGCTTATGCTGAGACAGAAATGATGGCCCATTTAATTAAAAAAGAATTAAAGCATCAAAATCTCCAAGCCTATGAAGATTCAACTGACATCGGCTGCTGGTTTATCCCTGTATCCAAGTAACCCTTTTCTCAAAGCTCAAAAAAAGAGAGGGGGACTTGAAGCCCCTCTCTCACGATGATGATTTACATACTTCTTCTAAATCACGCAAAATCTCATCTGCAACTGCCCAATCATATATGGACGCACCGGCTGCAAGCGGGTGACCTCCGCCATGATATTTTTTAGCAATGGTGTTAATGACGACGCCTTTTGAGCGGAATCTCACACGAATCTGATCGTTCTCTTCCACAAAAAAGACCCATGCCTTAATCCCTGAAATATTTCCAAGTGTCCCAACAAGCTGTGAGGCTTGCTGCGCTGTTGTTTGGAACGACTCCAAAATGTCACGTTTAATAAAAACAGAAGCTACGCCATTCTCTGATAAAGAGATATGTTGAAAAATATAGCCATTTAATTTCACGACATTCAAATCTGTCTCATACAATTGATTGAAAAGGTCTGATGATGAAAACGGATATTCGATGAGTTCACCCGCATATTTGAGTGTCTTTTTCGTTGTGTTTGGGAAAAGGAAACGGCCTGTGTCTCCTACAATGCCGGCATAAATGAGTTCTGCCGCCTTTGTATTCAGCTGATATCCTTCTTCTTTCCCCTCTAAATACAGCTCATAAATCATTTCACTAACAGAGCTTGCTTCTGTATCAACCCAAAGCAAATCACCATACGGATCTTCATTCGGATGATGATCAATTTTCATCAGCTTATCGCCCATTGAATAGCGCTGATCATCAATTCTAGCTTGATTCGCAGTGTCACAGACAATGACAAGGGCACCTTTGTACACTTCATCCGGCACATCATCTAATTCATATAAAAATGAAAGGGATGGCTCAGGGGTTCCTGTCGCATAAATATTTTTTTCTGGATAGGTGGCACGCAAGATTTCCGTAAGGCCGCACTGTGATCCATATGCGTCTGGATCAGGTCTTACATGTCTATGAATGATGATGGTGTCATATAATGATATGGTTCTAATCAGTTCTTTTTTCATAAATACTCCTTCTTATGCGATACTCTTTTTATTATTAAATCATAATCTACCCAGACAGAAAAGTGAGGAATAGACAATTTATTCTAGTAAGCAAGCCTATTTACGTTTAAAATAGGGTTGTAACCACTTACAATGGAGGCTTGGCACATGCTTGTTTTGATTGTGTTTATTATTTGTTCTGCCATGTTTTATTTATACTACAAAGCAAAAAATGTCCGTACGAACCGGCCGGTCGAAAAGAAATTCTGGTCTGCCAAATCAAGTATGGCACTTGGCTGCTTTGTCCTGCTCTTCGGTGTGAATCAATTATTTTTAAACCGCTCGTCACTCGCATTTGTCATTGGGTTTGTTTTTGTTGCAGTTGGTATCGGCAGTACATGGGCCGGATATAAAGCCTATAAGCACTATCTTCCGCTCTTTTTAAAGGAAGGCGAAAAAGACCACGCATAATAGAGAAAGGGCGCATTCATGCCGCCCTTTTTTGCCTATTATCCTCTCTCCATCAGCTGCACCATCAGCATCGCTTTGCCTACAATATTTGACTGGTGGTAAACTTCCACTTCCAGTTTTCCAAACTTGCGCCCAACTTCTAAAATATTCGGTTTGATCTGTATCGTGGATTCCATTTGAACTGGTTTTAAGAAATAGACAGAAAGACTTTCTACAATTAGTTCGCCTTTTTTATGAGACTTTAAGAAGCGGTTGGCTGATTCGATTAAAATTTGTGTAAACACACCATACGAAATATTGCCCAGCTGATTTGTCATTTGTGGTGAGACTTCATATTGGTACACCGCATCTGTTTTTGGTTTTTCTGTATCGGCTTCCTTAAATCCTCTAGACACGACATCATCCAGCTTTTCACCGACCTGCGGCTGCTTTTGAATCATTTGCAGCGCCTTCAGCACGTCCTGACGGCTAATCATCCCAATCAGCTTCGCATGATCATTTACAACTGGCAGCACCTCAATACCTTCCCACACCATCATTTGTGCAGCTGAAGCGACAGATGTTTTGCCAATAACGGTCAGCGGATTTTTTGTCATCACCTTTTCAATCGGTGTAGAACGGTCATGGCCTGCAATATCCTTTGAGGTCAAAATGCCGTGTATTTTCATTTGATCGTCTGCTACCGGGAACCGGCCGTGCCCGGTTTCATAATTCTTTTCATACCATTTCTCAAGTTTGTCTTCTGGCGATAAATAGACGGTCCGTTCAATCGGCGTTAAAATATCCTCCACAAGCACAATTTCTTTTTTAATCAACTGGTCATAAATGGCCCGGTTAATGAGAGCCGCTACGGTAAATGTATCGTAGCTTGTTGATAAAATGGGCAGCTCAAGCTCATCTGCGAGCTGAATAATTTCATCATCTGTTGAGAATCCGCCCGTGACCAGCACAGCCGCTCCCGCCTCTAATGCTTGCCGGTGAGCATTGATTCGGTTTCCGACGATCAACAGGTTGCCTGCTGCTGTGTAACGCATCATCGCATCCAGTTCCATTGCACCGATGACAAATTTATTTAACGTTTTATGTAAGCCAGCTCGTCCACCAAGCACCTGGCCATCAATGACATTGACCACTTCCGCATATGTCAGCTTTTCAATATTTTCTTTTTTCTTCTGTTCAATTCGAATGGTACCGACTCGTTCAATGGTGCTCACGAACCCTTTATTTTCAGCATCCTTAATAGCCCGGTAAGCCGTGCCTTCACTGACTTTCATTTCTTTCGCTATACGCCGGACAGAAATTTTCTCTCCGACATCTAATGAATCAATATACGATAAAATTTGCTCATGCTTTGTCGCCAATCCCGTTCACCCTTTTTGTTTTCAGCGTTTTCATCTATATTTCATTATAAAGGCAGGAGGCTTTTAATAGCAATTTGTCTTTTACACGAGCACGATACAGGCAAATAAAAAAGCCGGTAGGGTGCCGGCTTTTGTTTATCATGATTATATATCGATGGATTCTCCGCTGTTTAATACGTGACCCACGCCGCCATGCAAGCTGTCTGCAAAGGCATGAGGATCTTGCTCAATCGGCGGGAATGTACTGTAATGAATCGGTACGACTTGTTTCGCACGAAGCCACTCTGCTGCGATTCTCGCATCGTCTGGTCCCATCGTGAAGTTATCACCTATTGGCAGGAAGGCGAGCTCAATATGATTCAGCTCCCCAATGAGTTTCATATCCGAGAAGAGAGCCGTGTCCCCAGCATGATAAATTGTTTTACCTTCAGCAGTAAATAAAATACCGGATGGCATCCCTGTATACGTAATCGTTTTGGATTCTTCATCAATGACCGCTGAGCCATGGAACGCTTGCGTCAGCTTGACTTTACCAAATTCAAATTCACGTCCGCCGCCTATAGAAAGCGGGTGCGTTTTTACCCCTTGCCAGCCTAAATAAGTGGCAAGTTCGAATGGCGCAATCACGAGTGCGTCATTGTTTTTAGCGATTTCAATCGTGTCTCCGACGTGATCTCCATGCCCGTGCGTGAGCAAAATCACATCTGCTTTCACATCTTGCGGTTTGATATCCGTGTGCTTATTTCCATTTAAAAATGGATCAATCCAAATATGGTATCCGTTTGTTTCAATGTGTACGACTGAATGTCCATGATATGTAGCTTTCATGTAAATATATCCACCTTTCGAATTTGATCTCATTTTGTCTATTCCCTCTATAAAAAGCTGAAAAACTTAGTGCCTGTGAATGACATTAAGACCACCTGTTGCTTCAATGACGGTTCCTGTAATGAGGTCTGAACGGTCATCACATAGAAATGAAATGATACGACCGATATCCTCTCCAGTACCAGACCTGCCTATTGGCGTTTCATCGTCTTTGATTTGGCGGGCTTCCTCTATTGTCGATTCTTTCATGTCTCCAACGATTTTGCCTGGACACACCATATTAGCGGTGATGCCGTTTTCGGCTTCTTCAATCGCAATGGTTTTCGTCAATGACGCAAGGCCCACTTTTGCCGCTCCAAAGGCTGATCTGTGCATCCATCCTGGCGCATGGTCTGCACCTTGGAAGCCATATGTGATAATCCGGCCAAAGCCTTGTTTTCTCATCATAGGGATCACCATTCGGAACAAATGGAACACTGCGGATAGGTTGCCTTCCATCATTTGATACCATTCGTCTTCAGAGTAATCCGCGAGTTTTTTTCGTTCAAAAATATAAGGTCCAGCATTATTGATCAAGGCATCAATCCGCCCAAATCGCTCTGCTGCCAGCTCGACCATGTTTTTTAAATCTTCTTTGTTTGTCACATCGCCTTGGACAAATTGAAGCTTTTCTTCGTATTCTTGCAGTTCTTCTTTCATCTGCCGGACAGCTTCATCATCACTTCGATAATTCACTGTCACAGAATACCCCATATTCAGTAAAGACTCGGTGACTTTCCTGCCAAGTCCTTTAGAACCCGCTGTTATTAATGCGTGTCGCACACAATCTCCTCCTAAAACAAAGGTTGCAAGTTCATGTGTTTCTTTTATTATCTTTACTTTACTATAAACCGGCTCCCTTCGCACTTTTGAACCCTTTAACAATGAGGGGAAAACCGTATAGGGTGATTCATCCACTTTTTCATATCCCATGAACCATGGATATCGAGAAGCAGCGAAACAAACCGATAGCATTCTCTCACCTCATGAAGCTGGCGAGGAAGCGGGCAAATCTCTTCATATCCTAATTGAACCGCTTGTGCAGCTTCTTTCGTCAAAAGGTATTCGAGTGCAATAAAATCAAACGCAGCTGGTCCAAATACGACATATTCCGTATCAACTAGACTCGCCACTTGATCATCGTCTTCAATATATTGCGATGGGTCTAAATCAATTAAAATGAGACTGGCTGAATCAGGAGGACTTAGCGTTTCAAGCTTTTGCTGCACCTTTTCTGCATAATCCTGATATTCAGGCTGATCAGCGTAATAGCGGCTGATAAGTTTGGAAACTGCCTTTTTTAACAGCGCATGGAATTCTCTCAAATGTCTCTTTTCTCCCACGTATACTGCTCCGAAAAAGGTTGTTTGATATGAATGAAGATGCGCTAGTTTCCTCCCGTAATCCCTATAGAATTGTGCTGAACGGCCCTCAAAAGATGTTAAAGGGATTCCTTCTACTTTTTCCATGACATAAAAGTGTTTCCCCGCCTTCTTCACTTTACGAACAACTTTCGGAATATGAAAGGAATTCGTATGAGCCAGCTTTTCATTGATTTCATCAAGATGCTCTTGTACAGTACGGGCATCTACTCCATAAATCATGTTGGTCCCATACACAAATTCACTTTCTTCTCTTGCAGTTTTTGGAGATTTCACTACATATTCCGTTTGGTCTTGTAAGGAAATCAGCCACACATCATTAGCCCTGCCGTCGTATGGTTCTCCTAACGTTTTCACTGATACGATAGGCTGATCAAACAAAGCCTGCAGCGTTTTCTTCATGAACTGTTGTCACTCCTTATTCAGCTTGACACTGGTATGCTTTCATTTTCTCCAGTGAAGATCAATCTCCTTTTTCCCATGAAAAAAACCATCCGTATAAACGAATGGTTTTGGCGAATTATGCTAGGCAGGCTTTTGCTTTTTCTAAAGCGAGCTGAATTTGTTTAAATCCAGTTCCACCTGCACTTGTTCTTTTTTCAACAGCAACATACGGATCAAGAACAGTGTAAATGTCTTGTTCAAAGAGGCCGCTTGCTTCTGTAAATGTTTCAAATGGAAGGTCACTTAAGTAGATGCCTTTTTGAATGCATGTATACACAAGCTTTCCAACGATTTCGTGTGCTTCACGGAATGGCATGCCTTTTTTCGCAAGGTAGTCTGCCACTTCGGTCGCATTTGAGAAATCTTCTTTTGTTGCTTTTTTCATGACATCTTCGTTCACTGTCATTGTTTGAATCATGCCTGTGAAGATTTGCAGGCTGCCAGCGATCGTTTTCACCGTATCAAACATGCCTTCTTTATCTTCTTGCAAATCTTTGTTATACGTAAGCGGCAAGCCTTTCATAATCGTGAGCAGCCCCATCAGGTTGCCATATACCCGCCCTGTTTTTCCGCGGATCAATTCAGCCATATCCGGGTTTTTCTTTTGCGGCATCATGCTGCTGCCTGTTGCGTACGTGTCATCGAGCTCAATGAATTTGAATTCTTGAGAACACCATAAAATGATTTCCTCACAAAGACGTGAGAGATGCATCATCACAAGGCTGCTATTGGACAAGAACTCTAAAATGAAATCACGATCACTCACGCCATCAAGGCTGTTCTCGTAAATATGGTCAAAGCCAAGAAGCTCTGCTGTATATTCACGATCAATTGGGAATGTCGTTCCTGCTAACGCCCCGCATCCAAGTGGTGACACATTAATCCGCTTCAATGAATCTTGAAAACGCGCTTTGTCCCGTTCAAGCATCCAAAAGTAGGCGAGCATATGATGAGCAAAGGAGATAGGCTGTGCACGCTGTAAGTGCGTATATCCTGGAAAAATCGTTTCAACGTGCTGTTCAGCTTTTTCTACAAGCACTGTTTGAAAAGAAGAGATCAGCTCAATGATATGCTCTACTTGGTTATTCAAATATAAATGCATATCGGTTGCGACCTGATCATTCCGGCTTCTCGCTGTGTGCAATTTGCCGCCAAGCGGACCAATCTCATCAATGAGCATTTTTTCAAGGTTTAAATGAATGTCCTCATAATCTACTGAGAAATCGAGTTCATCCGCCTCTGCCTTTTTCATGAGCGTATTCAGTCCGTCTTTGATTGCAGCGGCCTCCTCATCGCCGATGATACCGCATTTATTCAGCATACTTGCATGGGCAAGGGAGCCGGTCAGATCTTCTTTGACTAATTGTTTGTCGAAATGAATGGATGCACCAAACTCATCGACCCATTTTTCTGGTGTTTTTTGAAATCGGCCTCCCCAAAGCTTTTTCATGCTTTAACCTGCTCCTTTTTGTTCACGATGCTGTTTACTTTTGTTGGTAAACCCCAAAGGTTAATAAATCCTACAGCTGCATCATGATCGAATTCATCTGCTTTTGTGTAAGTTGCTAGATTTTCATCATAAAGTGAATATGGTGATTTACGTCCTTCTACAATGGCATGGCCTTTAAATAGTTTCACACGTACAACACCTGTTACGTTCTTTTGCGTTTCTTGTAAGAATGCATCTAGTGCTGATTTAAGTGGTGAGAACCATAAGCCGTTGTATATTAATTCAGCCATTTTTTGTTCAACGATTGGCTTAAAGTGTGCTACTTCTTTGACAAGCGTTAAGTCTTCAAGTTCTTTGTGTGCTTTTAATAGGGTAACTGCACCTGGGCACTCATATACTTCACGAGATTTGATTCCAACAAGACGGTTTTCAACATGATCGATTCTGCCTACACCATGCTGGCCAGCAACTTCATTTAAATGAAGGATGAGATCAGATAATGAATACTGGATTCCGTCAATGGCTGTTGGTTTTCCTTTTTCAAACGTGATTTCAATGATTTCAGGTGTGTCAGGTGTTTTTTCAAGTGGATTTGTCAGATCATAAGCACCTTCTGGCGGCGCTGCCCAAGGATCTTCTAAAATACCACATTCGTTACTTCTGCCCCAAAGGTTTTGGTCAATTGAATATGGGCTGTCTAAGTTAATCGGAATTGGAATCCCGTGCTTTTGTGCATAGTCGATTTCTTCATCACGAGACCATTTCCATTCACGCACTGGTGCAAGAACTTCTAGGTCTGGATTCAATGCTTTGATTGATACTTCAAAACGAACTTGGTCGTTTCCTTTCCCTGTACATCCGTGTGCAACGGCTACGGCATTTTCTTTCTCTGCGACTTCCACTAACTTTTTGGCAATGAGCGGACGAGATAGTGCAGATACTAACGGGTATTTCCCTTCATACATCGTGTGTGCTTGCAGTGCTGCAAGTGCAAATTCTTCAGCAAACTCTTCTTTTGCGTCGATCATGTAAGATTGAACAGCTCCGACTTGAAGTGCTTTTTGTTGAACGAATGCTAAATCTTTTCCTTCACCTACGTCTAGGCAGCAAGCAACAACTTCGTAACCTTGCTCCTGTAACCATTTAACTGCAACAGAGGTATCAAGACCTCCGGAATATGCTAATACGACTTTTTTATTTTGTGACATGTTTGAAAAGCTCCTCTCGCTTGTTTTGATTCTGTGAATGTTTTTTTGCATAAAAATAAGTTTTAATTTATAAACATGCATTTAGTATGTATACACTGTAACAAGGAAAAATTGTTTTTTCAACCCCTTTATGAAAAAAACTCTGCCAAATTTTCTTGGCAGAGTCATTTTGGGCTATTTTTGATCTTTTTCAAGCTCTCGCAAGACATGAGGAAGCTCTGGGATAATGAGTTTGGTCATGGCTAACCGAACTGCTCCGGTAGAGCCTGGTGTGGCAAAAACGGCTTTTTGGTTAATCACCCCTGCCGTCGCTCTAGATAAGATAGCGGCTGATCCAATATCTTCTGTATAGCTCAGCATGCGAAAAATTTCTCCAAAGCCCGGCAGCTCTTTTGAGAAAAGAGGTGTAATGGATTCAATCGTGACGTCCCTTGCTGCAATACCAGTTCCCCCGTTTAACAAGACGGCATCAATCTTCGCTTCGCTTGTTCCTTCTAAAACGGCGTCTTGAATCGCCCCAATATGATCTTTCACAATATCGTATGCAAGAATAAGATGCCCTTGTTCTTTGAGCAAATCAATCATCAGACGGCCGCTTTTATCTGTTTCTTTTGTCCTTGTATCACTGACGGTAATGACTTTTACATGAAGCCTCGTTTTCGCTTCGCGTTTATGTTCTTGGGCGCTCATCTCTTCACACCGCTCCTTTCATATTGCCTCACATTATAGCATGCTGATTTCAATAGAAAAAAGCCCTTTTCCGCTGAGGAAAAGAGCTTTAAAAGGATGTTACGCTAAACGCATAACGTCTCTTGCAATCATAACTTCTTCGTTCGTTGGAATCACGATGACTTTTACAGGAGAGTGAGGGTAGCTGATGAATGCTTCTTCGCCTCTCATGTTGTTAAGAGATGGATCCCAATATACGCCCATGAATTCTAGACCACGAAGTACACGTGCTCTCACTTCTGAGCTGTTTTCACCGATTCCAGCTGTGAAGATGATGGCATCTACACCATTCATTCTCGCTGCATAAGAACCGATGTATTTATGGATACGGCTTGCAAAAATATCTAGTGCTACTTCTGCACGGTCGTTTCCTTCTTCTGTCGCTTCTTCGATATCACGAAGATCACTTGAAAGACCAGACACACCTAAAAGACCACTCTTCTTATTCAAAGTAGAAAGTACTTCTTCCGCTGTATGTCCTGTTTTCTCCATAATAAATGGAATAAGGGCAGGGTCAATGTTACCTGAACGTGTTCCCATTGCAACACCCGCAAGTGGTGTGAAGCCCATTGACGTATCGATTGATTTTCCGCCTTCAACTGCTGCGATACTTGCACCATTTCCAAGGTGGCAAGAAATCAAACGAAGCTCTTCAAGAGGACGGCCTAATAGCTCTGCTGCACGCTCTGTTACGAACTTATGGCTTGTCCCGTGGAATCCGTATTTACGAATACCAAAGTTTTTGTAGTAGTCGTACGGAAGGCTGTATAGGTAAGACTGCTCTGGCATTGTTTGGTGGAACGCTGTATCGAACACAGCAATCGCTGGTACGTCAGGCAGAATTTGTTTGAATGCTTTGATTCCTACAACGTTTGCAGGGTTGTGAAGTGGTGCAAGCTCTGAAAGCTGATCAATGTCATTGATGACTTCATCTGTTAAAACAACAGAATCGCTGAATTTTTCTCCGCCGTGAACGACGCGGTGTCCTACGCCATCAATTTCATTAAAGTCTTTGATGATGTTAAATTCAATTAGTTTTTCAAGTAGCATTTTAACCGCTACTGCATGATCTGGAATATCTGTGACTTCTGTTTTCTTTTCTCCATCTACAGAAATCGTGAAGATACTGTTGTCCATTCCGATTCTTTCAACAAGACCTTTTGTTAAAACGGTTTCTTCTGGCATGTCGAACAATTGGAATTTAAGAGATGAGCTTCCTGCGTTGATTGCAATAATTTTGGACATTACTGTCGCTCCTTTTACTCAGTTGTTATATAAGGTTTCACGTTTTTTCGGTGCTATATTCAACCTGTTTGAACGGGTCTTTTATAGTTTAACGATAAGTCCGAAAAATATCTGACTTTTTCATTTAAACATTGAAAACTTTGCATTTCAAGTACACCTTCGAACTGTTACCGCTTACATCAATAAGTCGTTATTTTCTGAATAATAAAATAGCCAGACATCACTCTGGCTATTCTTTCGTTTCTTTTTCTTCTATAAACCATTGGTCTAATTTTCTCATGACGCCAACCATTGCTTCCTTCTGTGAGAAAGATGGCAGATTGGCAAATAGCATACGTTTCGGTGCTTCGAGCCCCTCTTTTTTCTTTTGCATCACAAATAAGCTTTTGGCATGCTTTTTGTCTTTGAACATAGAGACTGGCAGCGGAATTAACGCATTCATATATGCATGTTCTTTGATGAAATCCTTTAATTGTACGCTTTCTTTTCCTTCAAACAAATCGTTTGGAATGATGAAGAATAAGAAGCCGCCTTCTTTCGTGTAACGAAGACTTTGCTCAATGAATAAATAATGCGCAAAGGAATGACCTTCTTTTGCCTTTAATTCATAGTCTTTAGCGCGCTCATCATTTGGATAATACCCGACAGGAAGACTGCATACAGCAACATCTGCTGGTGAGATAAGAAGCGGCTCAAGGCTGTCCTGGTGGAAAAGCTCTACTTCTTTTTCTTCTAAGTTCGCTTGTGCCCACGCAATTTTAATGAGCACGTCATCAATTTCAGAGGCAAAACCGCGTGTTGTTTCTGCTGTTACATTGTTGAGGACCGCAAGCAGTAAATTCCCTGTTCCCGCTGCTGGATCAAAGACAACCAGCTCTTTTTGTCCTTCTAAAAATTTATTGACCAAATAGCTGACAAACAGACCAATTGTATCAGGTGTCATCTGCCGGTTTGGATGTGAAATATCCTTTTGTCCTTTTAATACGGCGAGCTGAAACGCTTTACGAATCTGCTCATGATCATAAGAGGCGAAATCTGCTTTCTCTATTAAATCTTTTAGTAAACCATTTCGATCATTTGCCTGGAAAAAGGCTTCTCCTGCTTCTGCCAATGCTTCAATATAGGAAATGTTCTGTTCCTTTTTTAAACGAATTGAAGCTGTATCGAGCAGCTCAAAAATCGTACTCACTTGATCTTTCTGCAATGCTTTTCTCTCCTCGCTTTGTTAAAAGCTAGATGTTCTCATTGAAAAGAGCCCCAGTATGAAGCCGGAGCTCTTGTCGATGCTGCTTTTATAACAGTGATTTCGCAGCCTCAATGGCTTTTTCATAATTTGGATGATTGGTTGCTTCGCTTACATACTCAGTGTAAACCACTTTTCCGCTTGGGTCTAATACGAAGACCGCACGCGCCAATAAACGCAATTCTTTCATATATAAACCAAACGCTTCACCAAATGACATATCTCTATGATCAGATAATGTTTCGACATTTTCAATTCCGTTTGCTCCGCACCAGCGTGCTTGTGCAAATGGTAGGTCTGCACTAATGGTATAAATATTGACCGGACCTAAGCCGGCTGCCTCTTCATTGAAACGTCTTGTTTGTGCGTCACACACACCTGTATCAATAGAAGGAATCACTGAGATAATCGTCACTTTTCCTGTTAAATCAGAAAGTGAAACTTCCCCTAGTGAGTTCGTTAATACCGTGAAATCTGGAGCCTGCTCGCCTACTTTCACTTCATTTCCTACAAGCGTTACTGGGCTCCCTTTAAATGTGATCGATGCCAAAACAATTCCTCCCTTATCAAATGTATGGTTCTATCATAGTAGAGAAAGCAAAAAACTGCAAAGCCTAATCGTCCATTTTGAAAAAAAAGTTAACTGCAGGGCAGCTAACTTTTTAAAGGTCTATGTCATCTAGTTTTCGTTCTTTGTGACGATGCTCCCGTTCATCCTTCTTAAACATGTGCTGAAGACGTTCAATTGCTTGAGGAGCAGAATCCAATATTTTATCGAGCAGATGTGTGTGTTCATCCAAATGAAGCATTCGTACGCCATTTGTTCCCACAATTAAAAAGGCGATTGGTGTAATCGATACTCCCCCACCGCTTCCGCCTCCAAATGGGAGTCTCGGTTCTTTTCGTTCTTGTTCATCAGACCGTTTTTCTTTCTTTTGGTTACCGTTGAATTCACTGCCGCCGGCTGCAAATCCAAAACCAACCTTTGACACAGTGAGAATGACACTGCCGTCAGGGGTTTCGACTGGATCGCCGATGATCGTGTTCACATCAATCATTTCTTTTAAGTTTTCCATCGCTGTCTTCATCAGACCTTGGATTGGATGATCTGCCATTTTCGGGTTCCTCCTTAAACAGATGATTCATTCTTCGTTGCTTGAAGAGAGGCATTTTTTCTCGCCTTTCTCCCTTTTAACCAATGGACAAGTAATCGAATGGCTGCAAGCATAGCATGTCCAATCCGAAAATAAGCTATACATGCAAAGTGTGTCTGTGACACATTGTGCTGAAAAGCGGGAATCACTTCATAGACGGGTTTGTGCTTAAAGGTGAGATGCTCCTGCATAAAGGCAAGAAGTGCTCCCTTGACTGACCACACACCGCCGGCTGCTACACCTGTTAAAGCTGCGTCATGAAAACCAATCCAGGTGGACCAGTGAAATGAGACGATTTTTATATGAATGAAGAACTTTCGCATGATCCGGTTTAGATCGACAATCTCTTTTGTAATACGCTCCATTTGATGAAGGATTTCCTTTACATCACGTTTTCCCACTTTTTTATGCATGGTTTCTTTTTCTTGACTCGGCGTTTTGGTGCTGGCCATTTTCTTTTCACGAATATCAATCGTTTGATCTTCCGTATTCACTTTCACCATCGGAATGTCTTTCTTCAGTCTGACGATTCCATATAAGGTGATGATCTTCACCGCAATATGGTCATTGTCATTTGCATGTGAATAGTCCAGTGAAATGGTCACTTTCATAAAGATCAATAAGATCACAAGGAACAAAAAAGCGGCAATCCAAACGTACAGCACTGTGCTCACTTCCTCCATAACAAATGATGCTTCCTCTACGATTATGGCTCTCCTTCTGGATTTTATACCCAATCACACAAAAAAGAGTTTGACCGGTACCCGGCCAAACTCTCTTTGATTATGCGTTTGATTCTGTTTTTTCATATAAATGTTCATGAACAACCACCGTATCTGCAAAGTAGTCATGAACCCCTTGCTTTTTCGGCGTGAACCCAACCACAGCATAGAGAACAAAAAGCGTATTAATATATCGCCCCACAATTTCTCTAAAGAAAATGACATCCCATGACAGCTTCTTCTCCGGCTGAAGTGAGACGACTTTGATTCCAAACACCATCTTTCCAAGTGTTTGTTGGAAAATCTTCGTCATGATCGCAAAATAAAGCAGAAAGACAATTGTGGTTGTGACGGAAAATGGGGAAAACCAACCTCCACCTTTTGACCAGCCAAAAAGACTAAAGATTGGAGAAACCGTCAAATGGTTAACACCCCATACGACGAGCCAATCTAGGATAAATGCCCAAAATCTAATCCAGAAACCTGCAAAAGCCTGCGCTTCAATTGAAGTGCGCTTCGCAAGAGTCGGCCTTGATTCTCCCTCTTGGCTGCGACTTTCCGTTACTTCATCGAATGTAGAATCCATCTATGATCCCTCCTTTATTTTGAATAGAGATACATCGGTTTAGACCCATTTGAGCCAGCCAGTGTTTCTTTTAAGTTCAGAAAATCAATTTCGCTTTTAAAGAGCTTGCTTGCACTCATATTGAAAAGAGAGTTCCAGCCAAAGCTTTGTGAATAGCTGATTACTGTTGCTCCTTTTAAGCCTTTTTCATTTTTCTTCATTGCTTTTAGTGCATCTTCATAGTACCCAAGCTCATCCACTAATCCGTTCGATTTCGCCTGTGTTCCGTCATAGATTCGGCCGTCAGCAATTTTCTTGACGTCTTGTTTTGACATGCCACGTCCTTCTGAGATGACTTTCACAAAGCCTTCATAAGAGTTGTCAACCATGCTTTGCATGATAGCACGCTCATCTTTTGTCATATCACGATTTGGGGACATGATGTCTTTGAATTTTCCACTTTTAATGGTTTCATATTTGATGCCTAAATTATCTGCTAGCTTTGCATAATTCAAACTTTGCATGATGACCCCGAGAGAGCCTGTTAACGTTTCAGGTGAAGCAAAGATTTTTTTCGCTGGAGTGGATACATAATAGCCGCCAGAAGCCGCCATTGAACCCATAGAAACATAAATTGGTTTCTTCGCTTTCTTTACTTCTTCTAATTTTTTATGTATTTCAGCACTTTCATAGACACCGCCGCCAGGAGAGTTGACGCGCAGCAAGACACCTTTCACAGACGCATCGTCTTTTGCTTTATCTAATTCTTTTAAGAACGCACGATGATCATATGCTTCCCCGCCTAGAAGGCTGGATGCTCCGCCGTTATCTTGAATCGTGCCATTAATCTCAAGTACAGCAATTTTACTCGCTCCGCTTCCATCCTCTAGTACCTTTTCTTCGATTTCGTCCCCGAATTGATAGCTCATCTTATTATCATTGAAGCTTTCAAACAAGGCTGTCGTGATACTAATCACAATCGAAAAGCCGAAAACACCAAGTGCAATGATTAAGGCTACCCATCTTTTCGCATTCATTTCTTTCTCCTCCTTTTTGTCTCACTTCGTTCATACGAATACACACATGAAATGTTTCACAGGAACTGTGGTTTTTTTACATTTCATTTCAACATATGATAGCACCGATGTGAAATGACGATCAACTTTACATCTTCTATCATTTGCTCATCATGACGAAAAATTGGTTATTTTATCCTCTTTCTACATCTAATAGCTCAGATCATCTCCACAACGAAACGCCCAGACCTCTCTAGCCTCCAAAATGAGCTATTAAATTATGCTCAAAGTCAGCGTTGTCTAATCACTTACAATGACTCATTTCTCAAATGGAAGCCTCTATCATGATGAAGCGTCTTTCTAATATTTTTACTTTCATATGAAAAAAGTGTAAAATGTGAGCAAGGGTTTTTATGTAAGCCCTTTACTACTCGAAATCTATTTTTGACAACAAAGGGGAGAACGTCAATGACAGACAATCGTCGCAATGTATTTTTCTTTTACAAAAAAGATCATGAATTGGATGGACACATTTCTTCTCTGGAGAAGCTCGCTACCGATCAAGGCTTTCACGTCGTAAAGCGTGCAGAAGATGCCCATATCATTGCTTCAATTGGTGGAGATGGTACATTTCTTCAAGCGGTCCGCAAAACGAACTTCCGGGATGACTGCTTGTATGTAGGGGTATCAAAAACAGAGAATTCGCACCTATACTGCGATTTTTCGTTAGAACATTTTGATAAAATGATTGATGCCATGAACACTGAACAAATTGAAGTGAGAAAATATCCGATCATCGATGTAAGCGTTGACAGTACAAACCAGTTCCATTGTTTAAACGAACTGTCGATCCGCTCTAGCATCATTAAAACATTTGTCATCGATGTGTATATAGATGATTTCCATTTTGAAACCTTTAGAGGCGACGGGATGATTATTTCCACTCCGACCGGTTCAACGGCCTACAATAAATCTGTCAACGGCGCCGTGGTGGATCCGATGCTTCCGTGTATGCAAGTAACCGAGCTGGCATCGCTGAATAACAACTCATACCGTACACTTGGAGCTCCTTTCATTTTAAGCAGTGATCGCAAGCTGACACTAAAGGTTGTTCAGGACGGTAACGACCATCCGATTATCGGTCTTGATAACGAAGCGCTAGGTACAAAACATGTCAAACAAATTGACATTGGCCTTTCTGGTAAAGTGATCAAAACGGTCAAATTAAAAGATAACTCCTATTGGGAAAAAGTAAAACGCAGATTCCTTTAATCATTGAAAAGCTCCTTTATGGGGCTTTTTTTCATGCCTTTTCATTCAAGGTCATGGTGTCTTTGAAAAGATATGGTATGATGTCACAAGTATACATGTACGAAAAGGAGAACACGATGCCATTACAACATTTTGATCAATATCCATTAAGCGATGAATTGAAACAAGCGCTAGAAGCGCTTCATTTCCATACACCTACACCCGTCCAGCACGAGACATTATCCGTTGCTTTTTCAAAGCAGGACCTCATTGTCAAAGCTCAGACAGGCAGTGGCAAAACAGCAGCCTACGGTCTGCCAATTTGTGAAATGGTGGATTGGGCTGAGAATAAACCTCAAGCCCTCATCCTCGTCCCAACAAGAGAACTTGCCATGCAGGTCAAACAGGATCTGACTAGCCTCGGACGATTTAAACGAATCAAAGCAGCCGCCATTTATGGAAAAGCTCCATTTCAAGCACAAAAAATAGAGCTTGCACAAAAGAACCACATTGTGTGCGGAACGCCAGGACGAATATTGGATCACCTTGAAAAAGGGACACTTTCTTTAGACAATCTGTCATTTTTTGTGTTAGATGAAGCAGACGAAATGCTGAACATGGGATTTATTGATCAAGTCTCTTCTATTATTCAGCATCTGCCGCCAAAGCGGATGTCGATGTTATTTTCAGCGACGATGTCTGATGAAATGAAGGATTTGAGTGAGCAGTTTTTACAATCGCCAAAAGTGATAGAGATTGCTCGGGAGGAAACGACGAAGCAGCAAATCACCCACACGTTGATTGAAACCGAGGAAGAAGGCAAGTTTTCATTACTTCAACGAACGATTGTCATTGAAAATCCAGATAGCTGTATCATTTTTTGCAATACGCAGGAGCGAGTGAATGAGCTGACGATGAAGCTGGATGAGTGGGATGTTCCTTGCGATAAGATTCATGGCGGGATGAGGCAAGAAGATCGCTTTGCTGTCATGGATGAATTCAAAAACGGGGAATTCCGTTATTTGATCGCAACAGATATTGCAGCCCGAGGAATTGATGTCAGTGATATGACACATGTCATTCATTACGACTTGCCATATGAAAAAGAACGCTATATTCACCGGACCGGAAGAACTGGCAGAGCGGGTAAAAGCGGAAAAACGATTGCGTTTATGACAAGGCACGGGCAGCCGCTTATTGAAGAATTAAAAGAGGAAGCTGGTATTCATTTTCAAATTCAGCCTTATCCTACAAAAGAAGAAGCAGAACAGCATGTGGCAAGCTTTGAAGAAAAAATTGAAACACCGATTCAAAAGGAAAATAAGCAGGCCGGCATAGAGAAAGATATTATGAAGCTATATTTTAACGGCGGGAAGAAAAAGAAACTTCGGGCAGTTGATTTCGTTGGAACGATCGCCAAAATAGATGGCGTTGCGTTCGATGACATTGGGATTATTACCATTCAGGAAACGAAAACATATGTAGATATTTTAAATGGCAAAGGCCCTCTTGTGCTAAAAGCCATGCGCCACACAACCATTAAAGGCAAGCAGTTAAAAGTACATGAAGCACGTGCATAAAAAGTGAAGGCTAAGCGCCTTTACTTTTTTTATTTAAAATAAAATAAGCTTACAACCCTTGAACCATCAGCCTTTCCCGCGTCCAACATGACAAATGTCATATTGAATACATGATGGGTGCTACTATGAGCATGACACCTTTCCTTCTATACTTTGAAGTAGAAAGAAACGGAAAGGACTTGAACGTTCATGACGACTTCAACCAACACACAGCAGCAAGCCACTTTAAGAAAACAAGTTGGCCAATTCTCTGGTGCTAATTCGAAAAAAAGTATCATTCAACTCTTTAATACATTCATTCCATTTTTGGGGCTTTGGTTTCTTGCCTATTATAGCCTGAACATCTCCTACCTTTTAACCCTCTTCTTTGCGGTTATTGCAGCTGGTTTTTTAGTACGTGTCTTTATTATTTTTCACGACTGCTGCCATCAATCCTTTTTTAAACAAAAGCCGCTGAATCACCTGTTCGGTTTTGTAACGGGCGTACTCACCCTTTTCCCTTATCTTCAATGGCAAAGAGATCATTCAATTCACCATGCCACAAGCAGTAATCTAGACAAACGAGGTACTGGCGACATTTGGCTCCTGACAGTCAAAGAATATCAAGAAGCATCAGCTTGGACGAAGTTTCGCTACAGATTTTACCGTAATCCTTTTGTGATGTTTATTTTAGGACCGATCTTTGTTTTTCTCTTAAAAAACCGTTTCAACGTCAAAAATGCTCGTAAAAAAGAGCGCTGGAACACGTATTTCACAAACGTGAGCATCATTGCGCTAGCAACTGCAACGTGTCTTCTTTTTGGCTGGCAGGAGTTCCTGCTTGTCCAAGGTCCAATCTTCCTGATCTCAGGATCAATCGGCGTATGGCTGTTTTACGTGCAGCATACATTTGAAGATTCTTACTTTGAAGCAGATGAACATTGGAATTATGTGCAGGCAGCTGTAGAAGGCAGTTCTTTTTACAAATTGCCAAAGCTTCTTCAATGGTTAACAGGCAATATCGGCTATCACCATGTTCATCATTTAAGTCCGAGGGTGCCGAATTATCACTTGGAGCATGCACATGATCATAGTGAGCCGCTTCAAAATGTGCCAACCATCACTTTAAAAACAAGTATCGAATCAATGAAATTTAGACTTTGGGATGAAGAAACGAAAGCATTCGTTACCTTTAAAGAAGCACGGCAATCTAAGAAGATGCCCGCACCTGTCATAAAAGGAGACATTCTGAAGAAGAATGCATAATTGGCGCAAGCTCCTTCTTACAATAGAAGGAGCTTGTTGTATTTGCAGGATGCGCTCATCTGTTCAATTTGATAAAGTAGTGAAAAAGACTGAAAAAATGAAAAAGGTGAATCACGGATGAAAAAACAACTTAAAATTCAAAAACTGCATGGGATTTCCCCATATATTTGGGCGATTTTTTTCATCCTGCCCTTTTATTTTATCTTTAAGACCCCTTCGACTTTAGGCATTGTGATCGGCATTATTTTAAACGTCGTTTTTTTTGCGGTCTACCGTTTTGCCTTTGTCTCAAAGGGCTGGTCGTTATATGTATTCGGCCTTCTATTAATCGCCATTTCGACTGGTTATGTGATGCTCTACAGCTACATTTATTTTGCTTTTTGTATCGCCTATTTCAACGGGCATATCAAAAGAAAAGTCCCTTTCTATATCTTATACTATATCCATCTAGCGAGCGCTGCCGTAGCGGTGAACTTTAGCCTGATCTTAAAAAAGGGCTGGTTTCTCACGCAAATTCCGTTTGTCGTGATTACACTGATCAGCGCCATCCTCCTCCCTCTTAGCATTCGAAGCAGAAAGGAACGTGAACGGCTAGAAGAGAAATTAGAATATGCCAATGAGCGGATCGCCGATCTTGTCAAAATTGAAGAAAGGCAGCGCATTGCTCGTGACCTGCATGATACACTTGGACAAAAACTCTCTCTTATTGGTTTAAAGAGTGACCTTGCCCGTAAGCTCGTGTATAAAGATCCTGAACAGGCTCGTGCCGAACTAAAGAGTGTTCAGCAGACAGCTAGAACGTCTCTAAATGAAGTGCGGAAAATTGTTTCTTCCATGAAAGGCATTCGGATCAAAGATGAGATATTGAACATCAAGCAAATCCTTGAAGCCGCCGATATTGACATGATTTATGATGAAAAGGAAGCGCCGAAACACATCTCTCTTCTGAACGAAAACATTGTGAGCATGTGCATCAAAGAGGCCGTGACGAATGTCGTCAAACATAGCGATGCCACTGTCTGTCAAATTACGATTCATCAAAAGTCAAAGGAAGCTGTCATTACAGTTGAGGATAACGGCACATTTAAAGGCCGTCCTCCCTCCTCTCAAACGAAGGGACATGGCCTTGTAGGAATTAGAGAAAGATTGGAATTTGCAAATGGACGCCTGCACATTGAAACAAAAGACGGGACGAAGCTGATCATGAGCATTCCAAATGATTCAGCAGCGAAAGATAAGGAGGAAATAAAATGATTAACATCTTTATCGCAGAGGATCAGCAAATGCTGCTCGGTGCTCTTGGATCGCTTCTCGATTTAGAAGACGATATGACGGTTGTTGGAAAAGGCACAAACGGCCAGGACGCCATAGATTTTGCTAAAAAACACCCGGTCGACATTTGTTTAATGGATATTGAAATGCCAGGAAAATCTGGGCTCGATGCCGCTGAAGAACTCAAAAAGTCTGATGTGAAGATCATCATTTTAACAACCTTTGCTCGTTCTGGCTATTTTCAAAGAGCACTGAAAGCTGGCGTTAGCGGCTACATGCTGAAAGACAGCCCAAGCGAGGATTTAGCAAGTGCCATCCGAAGCGTGATGAAAGGGAAAAAGGTGTACGCCCCTGAATTAATGGAAGACTTGTATAGCGACGAAAATCCTTTAACTGAACGAGAAAAGTCGGTTCTAGAACTCGTCGCAGACGGAAAAAACACAAAAGAAATCGCCAAGGAACTCAGCATTAAAAGTGGCACTGTCCGAAACTACATATCCGTTATTTTAGATAAACTAGAAGTCAAAAACCGAATTGAAGCCATTACTCGTTCCAAAGAAAAAGGCTGGTTTAAATAAGAAAAAAGATCAGGTCAGACACTGCCTTGATCTTTTTTTCTTTTTATCAGAATTCCTCTATCCACTGCTAAAATATCATTGACAACAAACCTCACTTCTATGGTATGATATCTGAGTGATAATAATTATCATTATCACTCACACAACCAAATACACGGCTGATGTGCCGATTTCAAAGGAGTCTACATTCATGAAGAAAATATTGTTCCCTCTGATGCTCATCTTCGTACTTGCGTTGAGCGCATGTGGCAATAGCAGCAACTCTTCCTCAAATAAAGGAAAGCAATCAACGTCATCGGACACGATTACATATCAATCTGAAAATGGACCTGTGAAGCTGCCAGCAAATCCAAAACGTGTTGTTGTTCTCGCCTCTTATACAGGAAATGTCTTGTCACTTGGTGTGAACCTTGTGGGTGTTGACTCTTGGTCAAAAAAGAATCCACGTTTCAAAAAGAAATTAAAAAATGTGGAAGAAGTATCCGATGAAAATGTGGAAAAAATCATGAAGCTAAAGCCTGATGTCATCATCGGTTTAAGCGGTGCAAAAAATGTAGAAAAACTGAAAAAAATCGCCCCTACCGTTTTATTCACGTATAACAAAGTCGATTACCTTCAGCAGCATATTGAAATTGGAAAAGTCTTAAACAAAGAAAAAGAAGCAAAAGCATGGGTCAAGGATTTCAAACAGCGCGCAGCTGAAGCTGGCAAAGAAATCAAAGCAAAAATCGGTGAAGATGCAACCGTATCTGTCTTTGAGAGCGGCACAAAAGATCTTTACGTCTTTGGAGATGCATGGGGTCGCGGAACAGAAATCCTCTACCAAGCAATGAAACTAAAAATGCCTGAAAAAGTAAAAGAAAAAGCATTAAAAGCTGGTTATTACGCGGTATCACAAGAGGTCATCCCTGAATTTGCCGGAGACTATATGATCATTAGCAAAAACAGCGAGATGGACAATTCCTATCAAAACAGTGAAATCTATAAGTCCATTCCTGCTGTGAAAAAACATCGTGTGTATGAAGCAAATGCGGAAGAGTTTTACTTTAATGACCCACTCACACTTGAATATCAATTATCATTCTTTAAAAAGCACTTTTTAGGTAAATAAACCGAAGCAAGGGATCTCTTCCCTTGCTTTTTTGCTGTCTGCTTCTAGCGGGAGTGCCTATTTTCCGCTACAATGATGTACAAGTAATTCAAAAAGTGTGGTGCTCGTTTTGTTTAAAATTTTGCTGATTGAGGATGATACAACCCTCTTCCAAGAAATCAAAGAACGTTTAGTCAACTGGTCTTATGATGTGTATGGGATCAACAATTTTCAACAGGTCATGCAGGAGTTCACTTCCATCCAGCCTGATTTAGTCATTATTGATATTCAGCTACCAAAGTACGATGGCTTTCATTGGTGCCGGATGATTCGGCATCATTCTAATGTGCCCATCATCTTTCTTTCCTCTCGTGATCATCCTGCTGATATGGTCATGTCGATGCAGCTTGGAGCTGATGATTTTGTACAAAAGCCCTTTCACTTTGACGTTCTCATCGCCAAAGTAAGTGCTGTTCTTCGACGAGTCCATGATTATAATGCGGAACCAGCCAACTTAAAAGTCTGGTGCGGCGCTACCCTTGATCTCGAAAATAATACAGTGACAAATGAAAACGGTGAGATTGAATTAACCAAAAATGAGTTTTTTATTCTCAAAGAATTGATTCAGCATAAAAATCATATCGTCAAAAGGGAATCTCTCATCCAAGCTTTATGGGACGATGAACGATTCGTGAGTGACAATACACTCACTGTAAACGTCAACCGCCTTAGAAAAAAACTAGACGAAATCTCCCTTGGCGCCTTCATTGAAACAAAGGTGGGTCAAGGTTATCTTGCAAAAGAAAAGGATGATCAATGATGCTGCAAGCATTTCTAAAAGAACGAAGAAGCTGGATCTTGTTCTTTCTTAGTTTGCAGCTTCTCATTCTCTTTGTTGCATATTTGGATACAACGATTCCACTCGCTTCTCTTTTTTATATCGTGCTTTTGTCTACATTACTCTTCATTGTTTTTCTTTTTTTTCGTTACCGGAAAGAAACTGCTTATTACATGCAACTGAAAGAATGGGATGAAAATATAGACCATCAAATGCGTCTCAAACCCTCTTCCCCCTTTGAACAAATTGTACAGGAGGCAGCGTCAGAGCAAATCGACCGATACCGCCAGATGACGGCTAAGCAAAAGACTGCGCTGGAAGAAGAAAAAGATGAACTGCTCTCATGGATACATGAGGTGAAAACGCCGCTCACGGCGATGCACTTAATGATTGACCGCATAACAGAACAGCCGCTCAAATCAAATATGACCTATGAATGGCTTAGAATACATTTACTCCTTGATGCACAGCTGCATCAGAGCAGGATCCAACATATTGAAAATGATTTATTTATTGAAAAACTGGATCTCCAAAACATGCTAACGAAAGAAATCAAAGCGCTCCAATCGTGGTGTATGCAAAAAGGAATTGGCTTTGACCTTTTATTAGAAGAGCGAGATGTATTAAGTGATACAAAATGGTTATCCTTTATGATCAGACAAGTGCTGACAAACGCCGTCAAGTACAGCCAATCATCTGACATTATCATCGAAAGCAAACAAATGAACGAACAAGTGGTGCTCACCATCACAGATCAAGGCAGAGGAATTGACCCAAGAGACGTGTCCCGTATTTTTGAAAAAGGCTTTACCTCCACAAGACATCACAATGACACGGCCTCCACAGGCATGGGGCTCTATTTAACAAAAAAGGGAGCTGACGCTCTTCATATCACGATCGAGGTCAACTCCACATTAGATCAAGGGACAACTTTCACCTTTATTTTTCCGAAAAAGAATGATTTTGTGCATATTGCAAGCATGTGAACATACAGTTCAAGAAACCCAATCTCTTCATCCAACGATGCATTGAAGAGATTGGGTGATTTTATACAGCCATATCACGCTACTTCACGGCATATTTCTCCTAGCTGTTTCCTTCTATAAATACTCATTAGCAGCCCGACTGACATCATTTCTAGAAGAATATGAGATCCCCCATAGCTCATAAAAGGCATGGAAACTCCTGATATAGGCAATAATCCAAAGTTTGTGAAAATACTTAAGATAAATTTTGCTGCAAATGTGGTTGCCAAACCAATCATTAATATTTTGCCATAAGCAGATTGAACTCGTTTCGCTGTATGAACTACTCTATAAATCAAAGTCACAAACAACATAAGAACGGCCAATCCTGCAAACCATCCGAATGAATAAATGATATACGTCAACATCCAATCAGTGTGAACATCATACAATGCGTACGGATTTATTTGAAAACCATTTGAGCTAAATTCATGAAGTGAGTATTGGTAAAAGTGGGCCATATCAGCTTGATACAGAGAAAATAATTGAACAATGAGATAGACAATACCTGCTGCTGTAAACGGAATAAGCTGTCTCATTCTTGCATGAGATACATACATCATCGTTATGCATATGACCATAAAGGTGATGGTTGCAGAAAGAGATCCGACTATATGTAATAAAATAATGGGTAAAGTGACAATCGCTAACCCTAGCCAGGACTTGAAACCATTCTTCCAATTCCAAGATTGATAAATGCCAGCTAACGAAATAATCATCAGAAATGGAAAAATTTCAGTCAGATTGATCGATCCATTATTTAAGCTTAAAAAGAGAATACCGTTCACTCTTGTCCCAATCATCATTGTAAGAATCAGCATTCCAATCGTTCCTATGTATAAATGCCATGAATAGGGTAAAAAGCGCCGATAATCAAAAGCAAACAGTCCAAGCATCAACGCAAGACCAAATACATAGTAAATGAGACTTTTATAAAAGATATTCGTGTCTTGAAAATGAAGTAAATGAGAATGAAACTGAAAATAATACATTACAAACAGCCCAAATAAACAAGTAGCTAATACAAGAAGTATCGTTTTAAAGTCAACTTGAGTTTTGTGTGTTTCATGAAGCTGCATTCCGAGTATGGCTGCATCTCCAATTTGATCGAGCGCTTGATCTACCGCCTCTTCTTCTGACATGCCCGCACTGACCGCTTCCTCTTTCAGCGTGTATAAATGATCACGAAGCTCAAGCTTTATACTTGCATGTACGTCTTTATTTTTGATTCGTTTACACACATTTTTGATATATTGTTCAAACTTTTTCTCTAGTCCCATACGACTTTCTCCCCGTTCAAAACGCCATCTACTGCATCTTTAAACACAGTCCATTCTTCTTTCTTTTCCTTCATAAACGCTTTGCCCTGTTCATTAATCCGGTAATACTTCCTTTTTCGATTGCCATTCCCTTCACCCCAGTAAGACACAATGAATCCTTTCCCCTCCAAAGTGTGCAAAATAGGATATATCGTCCCCTCTTTGAAGCTAAAAATTCCTTCGGATTTCGACTCTAATTGCTTAATCATTTCATATCCATACATTGGCTTTTCATTTAGCAAGCTTAAAATAAGGGTAGCAGTACTCCCCTTTAGAAGCTCTTTACTCACTTTCATCCATCGTCACCTCTAATACATAGATTTACTATGCATATATTTGATATGCATATCTTACATGAAATCACATACTCTGTAAAGGTTCATCAGAAAAAAACAAGAAATTTGATACATCATAGCGAAAAACAGATAAAATAATTGAATAACAATCTGAATTCTACATAAGGCTTTGACATATAAAACAAGCATGTGACAACAATGTCACATGCACGTCTGTTTTGTTCGCCAAATCGCAGGAAGTCTGGTCAGCTTCTTTTTATACTAGAGATATCAATTAAATAAAAAAGGGGTTCGACAGATGAACATTTTAGAAGCTCGCAAATTATATAAAAGCTATGGAAATAAATTCAATAAACAAGAGGTGCTGAAAGGCATTGATTTGACGATAGAAGCTGGAGAATTTGTCAGCATCATGGGGCCATCAGGCTCGGGGAAAACGACCCTTTTGAACGTATTGTCATCGATTGATCATGTGTCCAGCGGATCGATTCGGATCGCAGATGCAGAAATGACGCAAATGAAAGATCAGCAGCTCGCTGAATTTAGAAAGAAACAGCTTGGCTTTGTTTTTCAGGATTATAACTTACTTGATACACTCACGGTTAAAGAGAACATCCTCTTGCCATTATCCATCTCTAAAACGCCTAAAAAAGAAGCTTTTGAACGCTTTCAACAGCTTGCAGAGGATATGGGGATTTATGAACTAAGAGACAAATATCCAAATGAATTGTCTGGTGGACAAAAGCAACGGACATCTGCGGTACGTGCCTTTATTCATGAACCAAGCCTCATTTTTGCTGATGAACCAACCGGAGCACTTGATTCCAAATCTGCTTCTGACTTACTGAACAAACTGCAAGAATTCAATCACAAGCGCAAAGCAACCATTGTCATGGTGACGCATGACCCTGTTGCAGCCAGTTATTCAAGACGAGTGATTTTTATCAAAGATGGACAGATCTATACACAATTGAATAAAGGCGCACTAGAGAGAAAGATGTTTTTCGAGGATATTATGAAAACGCAAGGTGTTTTAGGCGGTGTGAAGCATGAACATTAATCAGCTCGTCTTCCGCAATCTGAAGAAAAACTTAAAAAATTACTATTTATATGTGTTTGCACTTGTATTTAGTGTAGCGCTCTATTTTTCCTTTGTCACCTTGCAGTATTCACCAGCACTTGATGATGTAAAGGGGTCCATTAAGGGCGGTGCGTCGATTAAAGCCGCTTCAGTACTACTCATTGCCATTGTTGGAATCTTCCTGTTATATGCGAACAGCATTTTTATTAAACGAAGAGGGAGAGAAATAGGTCTCCTGCAGCTCATTGGCATGACGAAACAAAAAATTGCCAAACTACTCAATGCAGAAAACTTTATCCTATACGTGGTCTCCATGGCTATTGGTATCATAGCTGGATTTATCGGTTCAAAACTCATGCTGATGGTGCTATTTAAAGTAACCGGCGTGAACGCCATCGCCAACCTGCATTTTTCAGGCATGGCCCTTTTGCAGACACTGATCGTCTTTTTCGTCATCTATGGATTAATTATGTTAAGAAATCGATGGTTTATTAATAGACAGACGATTTTATCTTTATTTAGAACCACGTCTTCTACAGAACAGCGTGTGAAAAAAATCTCTGTGTTTGAAATCATCATTGGGGTTCTAGGCATTGCATTCATCAGCTCAGGCTATTATATTTCTTCTCAGCTTTTTACCGGCACATATACGTCCATGCTTGCGTTACTTTTAGCGATGATTTATATTCTAGCCTCTGTCATTATCGGTACCTTTCTTTTCTATAAAGGCTCTGTTTCGTTCATTGCCAATATCGTACGCAAACGAAAAAATGGCTATCTCGCCATTCATGAAGTCCTGTCTCTGTCATCTATTATGTTCCGGTTAAAATCAAACGCACTGCTTTTAACGATTATTACAACGGTATCTGCGCTTGCCATCGGGTTGTTATCTTTAAGCTACATTTCCTATTACTCAGCAGAAAAAACCGCTGAACAACAGATCCCATCACATTTCGTCATGGGTTCTGAGAAAGATACCGATACCTTCACTCGTGCACTTTCTGACAAACATATTGCGTATGAAACAAAGCAGTTCAAGGTCATTCAAGCGAAGTTTGACGCAAAAAAGATCATGGATTCAGAGATTAAAAATATGAATAATGATCCAGGCGTCTTAACTCTACCTGTGATCAGTGAGAAAAACGCACCAAATATTCATGTGAAAAGCAACGAAGTCATCTTAAGCGGCTACAGTGATTTATTGAAGAAATTCATGCCGATTCAAAGTTCAGGAGATGTGAAACTACTTATTAAGAAACCCCTTGATTTAAAGGTCATTGATATGAAGAAAGATTACCTCATTTCTTACAACTTTACGTTTGGTGGTCTACCTGTTGCTGTCGTCAGTCAAAGTGTCTTTGATCAGCTTGACCAGCAGAAAGATCCTAAACTTCAGATTGAGAATAATCAATATCACGCAGTCAATATAAAAGATGATCAAAACCTTGAACAAGCGAATGATGTGTTTACCTCTTTAAAACTAGGTGACAACAGCATGTCTCAATTGGCTTCAGCTCAGCAGCAAAAACAAACCATCGGATTGATGATGTTTGTAGTCGGATTTTTAGGCCTCAGCTTCCTTGTGACCTCAGGCTGTATTTTATACTTCAAACAGATGAATGAAAGCGAAGAGGAACAAAGCTCATACACGATTCTGCGTAAGCTTGGTTTTACGGAGACAGATCTCTTAAAAGGCATTCGGCTCAAACAGCTTTTCAACTTTGGCATTCCGCTTCTCGTTGGGCTCTTGCACAGCTACTTTGCTGTACAATCTGGCTGGTTTTTATTTGGTAGCGAACTGTGGACACCTATGCTGATTGTCATGGCGATTTATACCGTTTTATACTCCGTCTTCGGATTCCTATCTGTCCAATATTATAAAAAAGTCATTAAAGAATCGTTGTAAAGTATTCCCCATAGGCAGTGGCCTATGGGGATATTGCACGTCATTTTGTTGATTCAAACTGATGCGATAAAATGTGATCTCTTGCCGCATAAGCTTTTTGTTTGACCTCTTCTAAGTTCACTCCAACCAGCTTCCCATTTTGTTTCACTGCTTTTCCAGCCACATAGACAGAATCAACATTTGAAGGGTGTGCCGTTTGCACAACTGCCCCAGCTGGATCTGTCATCGGAAGAAGATTCATGCTTGTCCGATCGATCAAGATAAAATCAGCTTCTTTTCCAGGTGTGAGTGAGCCGATTTTGTCATCAAGCTTCAAGGCACGAGCCCCGTTTATTGTGGCTGCTTCAAGCATTTGCTGAGCAGACAATCCAAGTTCAGGTCCCGGCATCGTCCCTTCCATCAATAAAGATTGATTTTGAATCGCTCGCTCCGCCTGTAGTCCGAATTTCATTTGGGCAAATAAATCTCCTCCTGTCGCTGTCACCACATCTACACCAAGCGTTGGCAGAACGCCATTTTCAATAGCAAGCCCTGTGACAGGATATCCGTGTCCCATCATCATTTCAATCTCAGGTGTAATCGAGATGGAGCTTCCGCTGTCAGCTAACATCTTCATTTGATCTGCATCAATTGCATTGATATGCACCATATTCAAATCAGGCCCGAGCAGCCCTGCTTGATGAAGTCGCTCAATCGATCGATCCGCTGCTCCCCAATTTCCAAAGCCAATGTGCATACTGCATAATGCATCTAGTGATCTCGCTGTTTCAATTTCAAAGACGGTCGTCTCCCATGAAGAAAATTCAGGTCCACGAATGGCAAGTCCCATCGTCAACAGCTGATCCGATGATTGAAAATGTTTTTGTTTCACGCGGGCTGCGTCTTCCATATTCGTGAGCGTACTCTCTCTGTCCCAATACGCTGCATCTCCAGAGGTACCAAAACCAAAGACCGCTCGAATACCCGCATCTTTTAAACCTCCAATGAGTTCTTCTGTATGATCCATAGAATTGATCATCGTCCAGTCGAAAAACGTGGTCACTCCTGCATCTAATGCCTCTAATGCGCCTAAATAATTAGCAATTCGATCATCTGATGGACGTCTCATCGCCCCATAGTTGCCATAATAAATTTTGCTCAAATACGTTTGCAAAGACCAATCTGTTCCGATTCCCCGTATGACAGACTGCCACACATGACGATGGGTATCCACAAGCCCTGGCATGATGACCATGTCAGACGCATCCACAACATCGGCACCACTTGCTTCAATCGAAGGTCCGACTTCTACAATATGTGCCCCTTCAATTAATAGATCTCCCTTCTCCAGAAAACCTACAGATGGATCAAGTGTGATAAGAGCCGCATCTTTAAACAATGTTTTCTTCATCCATATCCCCCTTTTCACATAAAGAGAATGAGTCACTCACTCTCTCTGTCATTTTAAGACATAACAGGTTCAAATTAGAAGAAAAGTGACTCAAGGAATGTGGTTTTATGAGCTGATATTCCGAAAATAGTTGTATATCCGTTTTAATTTCACGTCATGCTTCCCTTTCGGACTTTCCATCATGCCAAATTCAAAGAACTTCACCGGTTTAATCCCGACATATTGTAAAAGAGCTCGTTTCATTAAGATTTTGTGAGCATTTTGCAAAAAGAAGAAAGGATAGTGGGTCGGTCCTTGCATTGTCGAAACACATACAGCCCTCTTTCCTTTTAACAAGCCTTCTGGAAGCAGCCCGCCTGTTTGACGATAAGCAAAGTTCGCTGCAAACATGCGATCAATAAAACCAAGCAGCATGGCTGGCGGCCGCCCCCACCAAATCGGATAAACAAACACGATGTTGTCTGCCCATTTGATTTTCTCTTGATATTCTTGAATCTCAGGGTCCTTATGCATATCACGTCTTTTTTTCTCTTCATTAAAAATAAGTACAGGATCAAATTTGTCTTGGTATAAATCGATGATTCTCACTTCTTGAACGTTTGGATTTTCTTCACTGCCCTTTAGGATTTCTTTAAAAAAAGCACCATTTAAACTATTGTGATGGGGGTGAGTATAAATAATGAGTACATTCATGGCTTGGCTCCTTTAGTTATCATTTGATAACCAAAAGCATACACCTCTCTTTTTTAGTTGTCAAATGATAATTGTTTTTTGATAATAAATTTGGTATGGTACGTAAGAGGTGAAACATGATGAAAAACCCACATTTTTTCAAAGAGTTTGTCACATTTGCTTCTACTTTTTCTGAGCTGAAACATGCTATGATGAGCAAGATCAAACCCTCTGATCTAACCACTCTACAATATTTGATTCTGGAGCAGTTAGCCGTCAGTGAGCCGCTAACACCTAGCGAAATCGCCGATTGTCAGCACATGTCTCTTCCGAATGTCAGCAGAGAATTGAAAAAGCTTCACGAAAAACAATTCATTGATAGACAAGAAGATAAAGATGACAAGCGAAAACATGTCATTATGCTGTCTAAAAAAGGCCGTGCGTGTATGGACAAAGCATTTCAACAAATTGAATCCATGCTCATGGACAGCCTTTCTTCCTCTGACCGAAATCAAATGGATGATATCGTACAAGCTCTCCGTCTATTAAATCAAACCATCTTCAAAAAATGATCGAATGAAAAAAGCATGAGCGTATCGCTCATGCAAATGATTTTTGAACACATTAGTAAAGAGATGCTAAAAGATACGTGATGAAACCTATGTTTTATTCGTATTCTTATATAATTTTCACAGCAAAACTGGTACACCAAACGTCAATGTATCAAAGACAGCAAGCACTGCCCCTTTACGCTGTTCTTTATGAGCCATTTAAAACCTCTAAATTACATTTTTATAATGTAGCATAGATCCTATTTTGATCATTTCCTACAGGTAATTGAACCGTCAGCATGTCTGATAAAAATGAACAGGATGTAACTGAAGCTTCTCCCGAAATAGTAGTCAACAAAAAAGCGCCAGATGTTTTCCATCCAACGCTTTTTCCCATGACATGTTCAGCACTCATTTTCATGCATCACGTCTCTTTTGCTCTATGTATCCTTTATCCAATAAGCTGATAGGCGATATATAATGCAACCAGCCAGATCATGACGGCTGATGCTTTATTGATCCGGTTCATCCACTTGCCGTTTGTATCTAGCTTTCCTAACATTTTCCCGAGAAGAGCAAGACCCATAAACCATAACCACGAGACGATGATACAGGCTGCGGTAAATGCCACCTTTTCCGCCCCATGATATTGAAGAGAGTTCGTTCCTATTACTCCTATCGTATCGAGAATCGCGTGAGGATTTAATAGGGAAACGGAACAGGCAAATACGATTTGTTTTCTCACAGGCATCAAGTCCATCTTTTCTTGATTACCTGTTGCGGAGCTCGTGTTCCAAACTGACCACCCCATATAAAGTAAAAAGAAAAATCCAATGATAAAAAGACCTATTTGCAAGATAGGGATGGTGAGTACAACAACCGAAACCCCAATGACAGCTAAAGTAATTAAAAGTGTGTCGCAGAGAGCAGCTGTAATGACCACAGGCATTACGCGATATAATCGAGGCTGAAGGGCTCCTTGCTGAAATACAAATACATTTTGTGCGCCCAAAGGTAAAATAAGACCAAAGGCAAGCACAATCCCATGAATTATCGCAATCGACATTTTCAGAACATTCTCCTTTTCAAGTCATCCTTACACATTTTAACATAAAACATCATGAACGAATTTTACATATTTGATTTGTCCAATAAAAAAAGCGCTGGATGATTTTCCATCCAGACGCTTATTGTTTCTACTGTTATGATGATTTTCGCGCAAGCTCTCTTTCTCTCAGCTCGACACGTCGAATTTTCGCTGACGGAGTTTTTGGTAGCTCGTCAATGAATTCGATTTCTCTTGGATATTTGTACGGTGCTGTTGTATTTTTCACGTGTGTTTGCAGTTCTTTAATCAGCTCATCGCTTTGTGTAGATGCATCACGCAGGACGACGTATGCTTTCACGATTGATCCTCTGATTTCATCTGGACTTGCCACGACCGCACATTCTTTCACTGCTGGGTGTTTAATCAGTGCATCTTCAACTTCAAATGGACCAATTGTATAACCTGAGCTGACAATGATGTCATCCCTGCGGCTTTCAAACCAAAAATACCCGTCTTCATCTTTTTTCGCACGGTCACCGGTAATAAAGTAATCCCCTCGGCGCTGCGCCTTTGTACGCTCTGCATCTTTGTAGTATTCCTTGAATAAAGCCGGCGTTTCAAGATGAACGGCAATGTCACCTATTTCTCCTGGAGCACAGATCTGGCCATTCTCATCAATAATCTCTACTTCATTGCCAGGTGTTGGTTTGCCCATACTGCCCGGCTTGATGTCCATTCCTTTCAGCACCCCGACTAGCAGCGTGCTTTCTGTTTGCCCGTAACCATCTCGCACTTCGATATCGAAATGTTTTTTGAACGTATCGATGACTTCACGGTTGAGTGGCTCTCCCGCAGAAACAGCACTATGCAATTTCGGCAGCTCGTACTGACTGAGGTCATCTACTTTTGCCATAAACCGATATTCCGTTGGTGTACAACATAAAACATTGATTTCATTTTTTTGAAGCAGCTCTAAGTACGTATCCGGATTAAACTTTCCTCCATAAACAAAACCTTCTGCTCCGCTTCCTAAAACAGATAAGAGAGGACTCCACACCCATTTTTGCCAGCCTGGTCCTGCTGTTGCCCATACTTTATCCCCTTCATTAATGGAGAGCCATGCTTTGGCCGCTGTACGTAAATGTGCATACGCCCAGCCGTGTGTATGAACAACCCCTTTGGGATTACCTGTTGTGCCTGATGTATAAGAGAGAAATGCCATGTCCGTACGTGTTGTGTCTGCCAATTTCAACTCGCTTGACTGCTCTTCCTTTTGCGCAACAATGTTTGTCCAGCCATGATCATTCTCACCAATTGAGAATGTTTTAAAATCTTTTGGCTGATTAGTTCCTTCAAACGATTGAATGAATGATGCGTAAACAATCGCTCCTTTTGCTTCTGCATGCTCAATTCGGTAATCTATATCTTTAGCGCGAAGCATTTCTGAACAAGGAATTACAACCATTCCTGTTTTTAAAATGGCTAAATAAATGCTGTATGCCTCTAGCATACGAGGCACCATCACAATGATTTTATCGCCTTTTTTAAAGCCTGCATTTAATAGAACATGACCAATTTTATTCGCCTCTTCTACTAATGCTGCATATGTCACATGCGCTTCATGGCCATTCCCGTCCTGCCAGTGCAGGGCGATTTTCTCCTGGTCATGACTGAACGCTTCAATCTCACTGACTAAGTTATATTGTTCTGGTGCAATTAAGTCTTCTCTTTTCATGGTACAGCTCCTTTTAGCCTCTTTCTATGAAACGAATCATGTTTCAATTTACCTATTCTAACACTCATAACTGAAAAATGCTTGAATTAGGACCTACTCCTAGTATTATGCCATAATTTTTTCATTTCGTCTTCTTTTTTAAAAATATTCTAACAATTTATGTACAAAAAAAGAGCGGGAATAAACCCGCTCATAAGCCATAGCTTTTTAATTGTGTGTCTTAGAAAGATCCGCCACCCATATGTTGTTGAGCGTAAGATACAAGACGCTTAGTGATTTCTCCACCAACTGATCCGTTAGCGCGAGCTGTTGTTTCTGGTCCAAGGTTTACGCCAAATTCTGAAGCGATTTCGTACTTCATTTGGTCGATCGCTTGTGCAGCGCCTGGAACGACTAATTGATTAGAACTGCTTTGTCTGTTTTGTTGAGCCATGTGTTCTCACCTCCTTGTGAATATAGAATGTGTAGAAACACATGACTTCATGCGATTGATTTTATGGTAATTATTATGAAATTTTTTATTTAGAATAAATCAGCGAATTTGTCAGCTGCTTTCTTTTCATTTGTGACAACGATTGTTTCGATCTGCTCCACTGCCTCATCAAGCATTGGCTCGAATTCAGCAAAGCTTTCGTAGCGTTCTACTTTTTCAAGTTTTGGTTTTGTTTTTGGAGATGGCGGCGTAAAGATCGTGCAGCAATCCTCAAATGGCTGAATGCTTGTCTCATATGTGCCAATTCGTCTCGCTTCTTCGATAATGTCATTCTTATCCACGGCAATCAGCGGGCGAATGATCGGTGTGTTTGTGACATGATTAATGGCATACATGCTTTCAAGTGTCTGACTTGCCACTTGACCAAGGCTTTCACCTGTAATAATGGCAAGCGCATCACGCTTGGCTCTTATTTTATCTGCAATTTTGAGCATCATTCTTCTCGTTGAAGTCATCGTATAGTTTTCTGGTACTTGTTTGTGAATGAGCTCTTGGATTTTTGTAAAAGGAACGATGTGAAGCTTGACTTCGCCTCCATAGGCAGCTAAGCATTCCGCTAGATCAATGACCTTTTGCTTAGCCCGTTCACTTGTATAAGGTGGGCTAAAGAAATGAACAGCTTCAATTTGAATGCCTCGTTTCATTGCCTGATAGCCGGCCACTGGGCTGTCAAAGCCGCCAGAGAGCATCAGCATCGCTCTTCCGCTTGAACCAACTGGCAGTCCGCCTGCACCTTTTACATCTTTAAATGTAATGTACGTCGCGTGTTCTCTTATTTCAATTCGCAAGTGAACATCTGGCTGTTTCACATTAACGGTTAAGTTGTCTGTATTCCTTAAAACATGTCCACCAATTTCTCGGTTCATTTCATTTGAATCAAGCTCAAATTGTTTATAAGAGCGTTTCGTTGAGACCTTAAATGTATTTCCTTGTTCATACACTTCCTGAACCGCTGAGAGTGCCGCTTCTTTGATGGCATCAAGATTTGTCTCACATTTTACAGCCAGGCTAAAGCTTTGAATGCCAAATACACCTTTAAGCTGTTCTGAAATCGGTTCAGGGTCTTCTCCGTTTAGCATGATCGTAATGCGGTCTCTATCAGATGCATACTTTAATGCTTCAAAGTCTTTTAATACAAACCGGATATGCTGTCTTAGTTTTTCGATAAATTTCTTTCTATTTTTCCCTTTTGTTGAAATCTCACCAAAACGGACTAAAATATGGTCATACTTCATGTTGTTATCTCATTCCTTTTAATTTTTTCACACTTTGTGCGATCGATGTGATGATTTGCGGCGCTAGCTCTGGTCCTTGTCCATATGTCAAACTGATTCTCATGCTGCTTTTGGCTGCTTCTTCTGATTTCCCCATCGCCAGCAGGACACGGCTTGGTTCCTTTTTCTTAGCAGAACAAGCAGACGTTGTCGAAACGTAAATGCCTTCTTTTTCGAGCATATGCAGAAGGACTTCAATTTGAATACCTGGCACTGAAAAATTCACAATGTGCGGTGCACTATGTGTCAGCGGTGTGTTTATGACGACGCCTTCTATCTTTCCAAGCTGCTGCTCTAGCTCCGTTTTTAAAGCGATCATCTCGTCATGATGCTTGTTTAAGTGTTCAAATGATTGCTTGATGGCTTTTGCTAAGCTGACAGCTCCAGCAGGGTTCTCAGTCCCTGAGCGAAGGCCAAGTTCCTGCTCTCCTCCTGTGATAAAAGGGGCAAGCACGATCTCTTTCTTTAAAAAGAGGGCACCTGTTCCCTTCAGGCCGTGAATCTTGTGGCCTGACATCGTTAAAAGATCAATATCCATCTCTTTAGGCAGCGGAACCTTGCCAATTCCTTGTACGCCGTCGACATGAAAAATCGCCTCTTTGGCATACGTCCGAATGATGCTTGCCGCTTCCTCTATCGGCTGAATCGCGCCTGTTTCATTGTTTACATGCATGAGACTGACAAGCACTGTATCAGGGCGAAGCACTTCTTTTAAATGCGTCATATCTGCACGGCCATGCTCATTTACTTGAATATAGGAAATATCAAAGCCAAATAATGTTTTCAGCTGTTCAAACGATTCGATGACAGATGGATGCTCAATCGCTGTTGTGACAATATGTCTGCCTCGGTTCATCTTGGCAAGAGCAGCCCCTTTGATGGCAATGTTATTTGCTTCTGTTGCACCTGAAGTAAAAATAATCTCATATTGTGTAAAGCCTGTATAGTGAAGGATTTGTTTTCGCGTTTCACTTAATAGACGGCTCGCATCAATTCCAATTTGATGCAGCGAAGACGGATTCCCAAAAAAACGCTCACTCACTTGCTGATGCACTTGTAAAACCTCTGGATAAGGCTTTGTTGTGGCACTATTATCAAGATAAATCATATCTTAAACTCCTTACAAAAAAACTTAAAAAATAAATGCATTTATATGTTACCATAATGAAGTCAGACAGAGAATTTTCTGAAAATGGCAGTTGACAACTTTTCATTTTCACTATATCATCCATAGTGCAATTGTCATATAAACACCTAAATTGTCAGAATATTTAAATTTGACACAATACACTGATTGAGGAGGGACTATTTTGAAAAATAGTTTAAGTATAAAAGAAACATTGGCTATTGGACTAATGCTTTTTGCATTATTCTTTGGCGCAGGAAATATGATTTTCCCGCCTGTTCTTGGACAATATGCTGGTGAAAACGTATGGCTTGCCATCGGCGGATTCCTACTTACAGGCGTAGGTCTTCCACTATTAGGGGTTATTGCTGTCGCCCTTACTGGTACCGGAGCCAAAGGCCTTGCCGATAAAGCACACCCTAAATTCGGGACTATCTTCACCGTGATTCTGTATTTATCCATTGGACCATTTTTCGCCATTCCGCGAACTGGTACGGTTTCGTATGAGATAGGATTAGCTCCATTTCTCTCAGGTGCCCAAGCCACTTCATGGGTACCACTATTCATCTTTACCGTAGTGTTTTTCACTATTTCATACTTGCTTGCGTTAAATCCTTCAAAGCTGGTTGATCGTATTGGTAAAATTTTGACACCGATCTTATTAACTGTTATTGCTATTATTGTCATTAAAGCCATTGCTACGCCAATGGGAATGATCGGTGCTCCAGATAAAACATATGAGGCAAATCCGCTTTTCACTGGATTTTTAGAAGGCTATAAAACAATGGATGCACTTGCTTCTATCGTATTTGGAATCGTCGTGGTGACAGCTGTTAAGGACAGAGGCATCACAGAGCGAAAATCTCTTGCAGCAGCTTGTATTAAGGCAGGACTCGTAGCAGCTGTTGGACTGGCACTCGTGTACATTTCACTTGCTTATGTGGGCGCTTCAAGCCCCGATGCCACGGGAATGGTTGGTGCAAATGAAGGAGGAAAACTACTTTCACTTTCTGCCAACTTTTTATTCGGTTCTGCTGGTAACATTGTTCTTGGCGCAGCCATTTTATTCGCTTGTTTAACGACTAGTGTTGGACTTATTTCATCTTGTGGAGAATATTTTTCAAAGCTCTTCCCTAGCCTGTCTTATCGCACAGTCGTTCTGATCGTCTCTTTATTTAGTACACTGGTTGCAAACCTTGGACTCGCACAGATCATCTCACTATCCGTTCCAGTTCTTGTGACCATCTATCCACTAGCCATTGTGATTATTTTATTGTCATTCCTTGATCGCTGGATTAATGGCAGAAGAATCATTTATATCACTTCTCTCATCTTTACTGGTTTCTTTGCCATTATTGATGGATTATTAGCTGCAGAAGTGAATCTAGGCGGCTTGCCTGGCATCTTGAAATCAATTGTTCCGTTTTACGATTTAGGCATTGGCTGGATCATACCAGCTATTATCGGTGCTTTGATTGGTGTACTTATTTCCATGTTTACCAGCCCACCAAAGCAACTTGCCTCATAATCATCGCAAATCAAAACATCCCCTTCCAAAGAAGAAGGGGATGTTTTTTTATTGTTCTTCATATACTAAAATAGAAAAATTCATGACTTTTGTACGAAAACACATGTTGACATCAGGCGTACATCCTTTATAATTAGTGATTGTTAATGATGAACGGTTACCTAGCAACTAATTAACAGAATATTTCAACATAATAATGGAGGCTTTAAATGCAATGAAGGCAACTTTGTCGACGAAAGATACGGTTATCATAGGTTTTATGCTGTTTGCTCTATTCTTCGGCGCCGGTAATATGATTTATCCACCAGAGCTTGGGCAATATGCTGGGCAAAATGTGTGGAAAGCAATGGGCGGATTTTTATTAACAGGTGTCGGTTTACCTCTTCTAGGGATTATTGCAATCGCTTTGACAGGTCGAGATGCAAAAGGGTTAGCTGATAAAGCTCACCCAGCTTTTGGAACAGCGTTTACCGTCATTTTATATTTATCTATCGGGCCACTTTTCGCTATTCCTCGTACAGGAACGGTTTCATATGAAATTGGTGCATTACCCTTTTTAGCAGGTGTACCAGCTTGGCTTTCACTTCTTGTATTCACACTTGTCTTTTTTGGTATTACTTATTATCTTGCTCTAAATCCAACGAAGATTGTGGATCGTGTAGGGAAAGTGTTAACACCGATTAAATTTACGATTATTTTTATTATTATTGTCAAAGCCATTCTAACGCCGATGGGCGCCATTGGCACACCTGATGTCTCTTACAGCAACGGGTCATTTTTCAAAGGATTTCTAGAGGGCTATAAAACAATGGACGCTCTTGCTTCTATTGTGTTTGGAGTCGTTGTCATAAACGCCATTAAAGGACGCGGTGTGACAAGTAAAAAGGCGCTGACTTCTGCTTGTATCAAAGCGGGTCTGATTGCAGCTTGCGGATTAACATTTGTTTATCTATCACTTGCTTATTTAGGCGCTTCAAGTACTAACGCCATTGGGTTTGTTGGAGATGGCAGTAAAATCTTGGCGCAGTCTTCTCAATTCTTATTTGGCAGCTTAGGAAATATCGTGTTAGGCGCTGCAATTACGGTGGCTTGTTTAACGACAAGTATCGGTCTTGTTACATCATGTGGAGAGTATTTCTCGAATTTATTACCTAAACTTTCTTATAAAATGGTCGTTACACTCGTGACATTATTCAGTTTTATCATTTCAAATTTTGGACTTGCTCATATTATCGCTTTCTCTGTACCAGTGTTAACTGCCATCTACCCGCTAGCGATTGTCATCATTGTTTTGTCGCTGGCAGATAAATGGCTTGGTCAAAGAAGACCTGTGTATGTCCTTACTTTGATTTTAACTGGCTGCGTCAGTCTGTTTGACGGCTTAGCAGCGGCGAAACTGCCGATTGGTCCTGTGAAAGATCTCTTTCAAACGATCTTGCCGCTATATGACCTTGGCATTGGCTGGATTATGCCTGCCATACTCGGAGTCGTGATTGGATTTGTTATCTCTCTATTCACTTCTTCTGCTTCAGAAGAACGCCAAAAGCAAGCTTCATAACATGGAAAAAGCTGAAGTCCTAAAATGGACTTCAGCTTTTTTATTGATGCTGATATTCTTTTTCTTGCTGAGTTAAAAGCTTCTGGACGGCTCCAGGTGATGCTTTTTCGACAGCAGCTGCTGCCACTTCAAATGAATCGTTATAATCATAGGCATAAAATCTTCGTTCTGCCTCTTTTAATTGCTCTGAAAGAATGTGGTTTTGACTTCTAAACCGGTTGCCGTATTGTATAATCCGTTCAATTTGATCCACTTTACGAAGCATGTCATGTGTTTCATCAACCACATGTCTGACTGTTTCAGAGGCTTCTTTTAATTGCTGGTTCACTGCTGGCATATTCAGCGGCAAATTCTCTAGCTGCTCCTGCACTTGCTGAATCATCTCCTGCGCTTTTTCAGCACGATCTTTGATGTCAGCAGGTACACCTGGAATGTTGCTTTTGTGCAGCTGGCGCACTGTATCTGTCAACATGGTTTTAAGTTCAGCCAATGTTTCTCTTGCCTGTAATTCTTCTTTTCGTAACGATTGAAGGTGATCTTTAAACGCTTCATGAAGTGTTTTGGCATCCTCAATAAAGGTCTCAAGCTGATTGATTTCATCCATTAATAATGTGTATGCGACATGGTCACGATCAAGCTTCTCTCGTATTTGCTTCATAAGCTTTTCAATTTCTTCTAATCGTTTTTCGAATGCTTTCTGCTGATCCAGCTCTCCTGCTGTCAGCTTGTAGCTTTCTTTCACAAGAGCCGTTTCTGCCTTTGTCTGCGTGTGGTCTTGTTCAAGTTTTTCAAATGCTTCGGTCAGCTCAGGCATTTTGCTCTTGATTTCCTGACCTGCTTCTACTTCTGCTTCTAACTGATCATACAGCGTCTGAATCGCATCATCAATCATTTGCAGAATGCTTGATGCTTCATCTAAGTTGAGTTCATCAATCAGCAGCTTCTCCGCACGGGTCAGCTGTTTATTCAAGTTCTCCAGCTCTTTTGTGATCTGGATGTGCTCTAGCTTGTAGCCTTTGTCTGTCATTTCTTTATAACCGTCTTTCAGCTTCGTCAGCTGACCTGGCACAGTTTGTTTACAGTCTGCGATGAGCTTCGGTACATCATTGATATATAATTGCAGCTGATCGAGTCTGCGGTCTTGCTCAAGCAAAATTTTCCTTGCTGTCATGTAGTTTCCGTTTTCTGTCTCTTCTTCATACTGCTTGATCCCTTCCCAGGCCTCGTCCAAGTCCTGCTCCATTTTGTCATAAAGGGTGCCATATAAATGGCTGTAAGCAAGTAGATTTTTTCGTACCGTTTGATATTGCTCTTTGACCTTCTCGATGTCTTTTCGGTTTTGCTCTTCACTTGTGACAAGGTCTGCAATCTCTTTTAAAATGTCTTCGATGTTTGAATCAGCAGCGGTGAGCAGATCTCCTATATGTGCAAGAACTTGCTTTGCTTTGGAGAATCGATATTTATCAGAATACTCCTCTGCATCATATAATAGCTCCTCTACCTTTGGAAGATGGGCTGTGACGATATCGTCCCACTCTGCACGCCATCTTTCAAAAAACTGCTCTGTTTCTCCGGTCATTTTTAAATGTTTGATTTTTGAAATTTCTTCTACAATTGATCTGTTTAAAATTTCAATTTTCCATGCTTCCAATCGGTCAATCTCTTTATATATATTTTTTCTGAGGAAATAACCGACTGAAAACAAAGCAAGCAAAATGACAATTAAACCGATGATAAACTCCATAATGAGCCCCCTTGTTGTGATCTAAGTGATGTCAGGGTAGTGTCCCGAGTAGACCTGAGAACCCTTTCGTGTCCGCTTTGCATTTGTTTTTTATAAGCAGGATTGTATTTTTGCCAATACGATCCATTCACCGTTTTATGTATGTTTTTTCAAGAAAGTCATTCAGGCTTTCTATCATTTGGCCACATGTATTGATGTGACCTGTTTTTATGTATGCGGAAGCTGTCGTTTTCATTGTTATTATGATACCATGTAACCAGCATTTTTGGTCATGATTTTTCATTATTTTCGCTGATAAACATGACGTTTTTCAAAATATCGACAAGAGGTGACGACATGTTGAAACAAGATGCACATTTACATACGCCATTTTGCCCGCACGGTACGCTTGATCCTTTTCATTCTTATATTGAAAAAGCAATGAAAAAGGGATTTGATTCCATCACCTTTACCGAGCATGCCCCGCTGCCTCCTTCGTTTCGAGATCCAACGCCTGAGCAGGATAGTGCCATGAAGCTTCAAGACCTTGAAGCCTATTTGACGAAGCTGGATCAGCTGAAACAGGAATACAAAGGACAGTTAATAGTAAAAACTGGGCTTGAGGTCGACTATATCAAAGAGTATGAAGAGGAAACAAGTGCCTTTTTAGACTGCTACGGACCTGAACTAGAAGATAGCATTTTATCTGTTCACTTTCTTCCTGCTGGCAATGATTATATTTGTCTTGATTTTGATGAGCACGCCTTCAAGCAGTTGATCAGCATCTATGGCAGCACCGAACACGTCTATCAAAGCTACTATGACCAAATTCATTCTTCTATTCTATCATCTTTAGGTCCATATAAGCCAAAGAGAATCGGTCATATCACCCTTGTCCAGAAATTCAAGCAACTTTTCCCATACGAAATGTCGCCAAAACTATGTCAAAGGGTCACCCTTTGTCTTGAAGAAACGGCAAAAAAAGGCATGTCCTTAGATTTTAATACATCAGGTCTTCGTAAAACATATGCCAGAAGTATCTATTTAGATCAATGGATGATTGATCTTGCAAAACAGAAAAAAATTCCGCTCATATTCGGGTCTGATGCCCATCAAGCGGAAGATCTCGGGTATGCATATGATCAATTTGAAGACATCATGAGTTTCAGGTGAGGATCAAGTGCGGGTTCATTTGGTTCTAACAGATGATGAAGCGACCGGCTCAGTTCCTTATAGTACGTTTGATAAAAGTAAGGCTCATTTGGGTTGATATAAAGCACCTCTGTTAAATATTGCGGCTGCAGATAAGGCATCATCAGAAGTGATTTTAGCTGGATCATAAATGATGAGAGTGACAGCTGCTTACAAATCACATGGGTGCTTTTTCCTTTTTCAATGATAAGCTGAAACAAGTATTTTTCCTTTGTTAAATAGGTGGACATGATTTCCCTGATCAGCGTTGAATCAATGGTCACTTCTCGATAAACGAAACGGGTTAATTGACGATTTTCATGCTGATAAGATAAAATATCAAAAACCACATGAAGTAAACATTCTTTTGCATGACGGGTTTCCATGTGCTGGATGTGCGATTCAATCATCTGAATATAGCCTTCATAAAAATCGGATACGAGCTGCTCAAGCAGCCCTCCTTTTCCTTGAAAGTAATAAGATATATGGGCAACGTTGACGTTTGCTTCCTTCGCAATCTCACGGACAGAGGTTCCAGAAAATCCTTTTTGGTTAAAAAGTCTGATGGCAGCTTCAATAATACGGTCTTTTGTTTGCACGGTTGTTGATGTTTTCATCCGCTCACCCCTCTTCATGTGTACATACTTCAAGGTGAAGGCGGAAGTTCCTTTAATCATTGCTCGACAAATCCCACATGCGAAGCGCAAGTTATGTATTTTTGAGATAGAAAGTAGGAGATTTTCATGTTTCATGTCGAAAAACAGTCTGGCGATCCATCGAAAGACTATCAATTACTCATCAAGCAAGTAGAAGCGATTACGGATGGTGAACCTGATCTCATTGCCAACCTAGCCAATGCTGCGGCGCTGCTTTATCACTCGCTTCCTGAAGTCAATTGGGCTGGATTTTATTTAGCAAAAGACGGAGAGCTTGTGCTTGGTCCATTCAACGGACTGCCCGCATGTGTACGCATTCCTTCTGGAAAAGGGGTTTGCGGTACAGCATTTGCGACAGGTGATGTACAGCGTATCGCTGATGTGCATGCATTCCCTGGTCATATTGCATGTGATGCAGCATCGCAATCTGAAATTGTGATCCCACTTAAAGTAAATGGACAAATCATTGGGGTACTCGATATTGACAGTCCAGTGAAAGATCGTTTCAATGCAATAGATGAAACGTACTTAGTTCAATTTACAGAGGTTGTCCAAAATGCGTTATCAGCATCTACTGATGTGTCATGATACTTGAAAAGCAGACAATGCGTCTGCTTTTTTGTTTTGCTTTCTTCCCGAATGAATGCCGACCACGTTTGACCTTCTCCTCTTTAAATAGGTTGACTTCTCCTATCTGGCGTCATATAATAGAGTTTGTGTGAAATATGGCAGCCTTTTTGTTCGGCTTTTTTGTATCATTTTGTTCCTTCTATATGGAGGTGCATCTTGTAACTCCCTGCTGCTGGAGCGAGGATGCATGAAAACATAATGACGGAAAAGACAAAGAACAGACGGTTTTTATTTTTCACAAATAAAAACAATAAGGAGGAGTCACATTATGGCTCGCTATACAGGTCCAAGTTGGAAGATTTCCCGCCGTTTAGGCATTTCATTAAGCGGAACAGGTAAGGAACTTGAAAAACGCCCTTACGCTCCAGGCCCACATGGTCCAGGACAACGCAAAAAACTATCTGAATACGGTTTACAATTACAAGAGAAGCAAAAGCTTCGTCACATGTACGGTGTCAACGAACGTCAATTCCGTACTCTTTTTGACAGAGCTGCTAAACTTCCTGGTAAACAAGGTGAAAACTTCATGATCCTTCTTGAAACTCGCCTTGACAACCTAGTATACCGTCTTGGCCTTGCTCGTACGCGCCGCCAAGCTCGTCAGCTAGTAAACCATGGTCACATCCTTGTTGATGGAAGCCGTGTAGACATCCCATCTTTCTCTGTGAAACCAGGTCAAACGATTGCTCTTCGTGAGAAATCTCAAAACCTTGCAGTTGTGAAAGAATCAGTTGAAGTGAACAACTTCGTACCTGAATACCTTACTTTCGATGCTGAAAAGCTTGAAGGAACTTTCACTCGTCTTCCAGAGCGTTCTGAATTAGCGCCTGAAATCAGCGAACAACTAATCGTTGAGTTCTACTCTCGTTAATTTCATGACTCTCTCAGAGAGTGATCAAACAAACCCTAGAGACCTTGATTGTTCAAGGATTTCTAGGGTTTTTTGTTTGTATTCCATCATGTTCTAACACCTAACTAGATGAGAGTGGATGTATGACAGTGTTTAACAAAATCCTTTTTATGTTATAATACAAATAGATGTAGCGTAAATTAAAAGAAGCCAGGATGCTGTCACATCCCGGCAATGCACAAATGCTTGGCTCAAAGTGAGCTGGCTAGAAGGTACACAATAAATGGACCTACCCTACAAGTTGTCTAGGCTCAAAGGGTGGTCTATTTCTTTTTGTCTATATACGTCAACAAAGCAAGAATAAACATCCCAAATAAAAACATAAGGGACAATGCTTGAAAAGTTGACATAGGCTGCACCCCCTTTCAAGGGGATTTAGCCAAGACCACCTTTGAGTACGCCGTACATTTGTACGCTCTCTATTATACATGAAAACATTGGAAGTTACCTTCCATATTTAAAAACCTTTCTTTGCAGCATAACCACCTTCACGCTTCATTACGTGATTGTCATTCCCACATGCAACTATAGGAAAAAAATATCATTTAGCTGCCGTTTGTCTATTGGTACAATGATGATAGAGATTTTTTTCTAACGCACTAAGCTGGAGGAATTCCATGTTTTTTACCATAGTCATGATTTTTGTTCTCTTTTTCTTGTCTATTTTCGCCTATTCTCTTTTAAGAAAAAAGCAGGTCATAGATGCACCACCAAACCTACTGGCTACGATATCGTTCATATTACTGCTTTATTTTTCTCTCTGCCTCGTGATCGCTGTTCCAAGTGTCATGCTGTGCATCGTCGCTTTAGGGATAAACTATCTTTTTGGAGATTACATCACATATGATTCATTTTTTTCTTTCATCTCGTTCTCTTTATTGGTGAGTGGAATCGTGGTTTTTTGGTCACCTTTTCTTCTTTTCATAGGCAAAGGGCTGGCTTATTTACTCAAATTCCCTTCATGGCTGACTTTTGCTTTGGAGTGGATCAGTTCTTGGATCGTTTTACACCTCTCGATTAAGTATGTCCTTTACATAAAACTAGTAAATATCTCAATTTTGGAGCACGGCACACTCATTTTATCTTTCTTTGTCAGCTTCTTATTTATTGGAATAGATCTCATATACTCAAGTATTGAACAACGAAAACAGCCGCTGGATGAACAAGCAAAAAGCTCCTAGAGATGATTCTAGGAGCTTTTGCTTGCCCAATTTGTGATCAGCTGCTCTGTTGTCAGGACAGTCGCAAATTCGTCATGCAGTGTTGCAAGTGAAAGGCGATGGATCGTTTCTGGATCATAGTATGTACCGGTTTGATCTGCGAGTCCAAAGGCGGCTGTCGCATCCGAAATGAGGTATGTCTCAAAGCCTAGGTTTCCACTCATTCTTGTTGTGGTAGATACGCAGTGTGGTGTTGTGAGTCCAGCGATCACAATAGTGTCGATCTCGTTCGATCTTAGTTGTTCCTCTAAGTTTGTACCTATAAAGCTACTGTTGACTTTCTTTTGTATGACCGTTTCTTCATCTAGCGGTTTGGCGACCTCTTTGAAGGAGTGCCCTTCATTTGCTGGATGAAATAAGGAGTGCGGCTGATCCGATGTATGCTGAATATGAATGACTGTCCAGCCTTTTTCTCTCCAAAACGTCAATAGACGACTGATATTCTTCTCTGCATCTAGGTTATTCCGTTCTCCCCATTTTTCGTGCTCGAATGCTTTCTGTACATCGACCATAATCAAAGCCTTTTGATGTTGTTGCACAAATCCCCACCTCCAAAGAGTCTCGTTCATTATATGTAGTGTAAGGAATGATGGTTGATTTGTACATGTTTTTATTTGGCTATGTACGATGTTTTGTCTGTTTTTGCAGTAAAAAGACAAACCACACACTGGCTATTAAGTAATAGATACCAATGATGGATGTACAATTAGATATGACTTCTGCCCATTGCACTGATTTGACGATTGCCATCCAGATCATATAGATAATCAGAAATGAACATGGGAAATAGAGAAAGTAGCCTAAGAAATATTGTTTGAGTTTTTGCGTCATCTTTTATCCTCCTAAAAACCTTCTGCAACACCTAGTAGACCCTATATAACCATGACATCAAAAAAGACAGCACAAATCGCTGTCTTTTTCATTTTTTAATTCGTATTCTGTCCTCCGCCATTCAATCCTTCTTTCACATAGCCTTTGACTTGGCTTGAGGTTAATAGACCGATATGTCCAACGCCGTGGATGAGGACGTTTCTCGCGCCAATTAAGCGTGAGAGGCTGTTGACGACAATGAGATCGGCTGAGCTATAGACAGATGTGTAAAGAATTTTTTGATTTGGATCGGTGCCTGGTAATGCTCTGAGTGATACGAGTCCATTCGCTCCACCAAGTGTGACGACGTTTTCAATTTTATCTCCGCCGTCTAGGTTTTTAATATAGTATAACGTGTTCGCACCACCCATACTATGAGCCACAATATCTACTTTTTTGGCGCCCGTTTTGGCTAGTACATCTTTCACGAATCTAGAGAGCCTCGGGCCATTGTTCAGGTTATTGCCTGTTTTGTCTATGAAATCGATTGCAAAAAGTTGGTTTTGATCCCAGCCCTGTGATACTAAGTATCGTTTGATCGAAGCAAAGTTATAAGACGCACCGCCCATACCATGCACCATCACAACCGGATTATGCGCAGCCGCTTTGACTTCTTTCGGCTGGATGAAGGCCATTGAACCTAGCACTAAGGCAAGGGCAACAAGAATTTGCAAACTCTTTTTCTTAAATCGAATCACTTTCATTCCCCCTTATTCATCTTATTCGACTCTATTTTATACAAGAAAAATATGTCAGAAAAGTGAACAAGGTAATGTTTTATGAGATGATTTTACAGCACAATACCTAATGAAAAAGCACCATGGTCTTTTTGAAACTAAAACAAAAAGACTACGAGCCACTCTATCTTTCATATATAATGTGAATAGACAAAAGGAGGTTCTACTAGATGCTATTTACTCAAACACCTGCACCACCTTACTATGCAGTGATTTTCACATCAAAACGAACGAATGTTGAGCAGAAAGAATACGCTGCTGCTGCTCAAAAAATGGAACAATTAGCGAAAGAACTAGACGGGTTTCTTGGAATAGAAAGTGCACGAGATGAACATGGTGTTGGAATCACTGTCTCTTACTGGGATTCATTAGCAGCCATCAAAGAATGGAAAGCACATACAGCACATCAGCGTGTTCAAAAAAAAGGAAAAAAAGATTGGTATGAATCCTATACAACCCGAATTTGTAAGGTAGAACATGCTTATACAAACGAAGATTCACTTCTTGAATAAGAAACAGACAAATGAGAGAAAACCGCTCTGTAAAAGCTTAATTCCTACTTCTGAATAAAAAAGAAAAACACCTCAATGTATATGAACATTTGAGGTGCTTTTCATGGTACTTACTGTTTCATAAGGATTTATTTATACGTTACAAGGAAGTATTTCTTTTTCCCTCTTCTTAAGACGGTAAATTGGTTTTCAATTCGGTCTTCAGCTGAAAGGACATAGTCTTTGTCGGTTTGTCTCTCTCCGTTGATGTAGACGGCACCGTTTGTAATATCTTCACGTGCTTGACGTTTTGATGGAGACAGTTTTGATTCGACAAGAACATCAACAAGTGTTAATTCTTCTGCACTGTCTTTCTCCATTGATGGCACATCTTTAAAGCCTACTTTCACTTCTTCTGCTGTAAGAGATTTGATCTCGCCTTTAAATAGCGCATTTGAGATGTTGACAGCCTGTTCTAGTGATTCACGGCCATGCACAAGTGTTGTGACTTCTTCTGCCAAACGGCGCTGTGCTTCACGTTTTTCAGGGGCTGTTTGCACTTTTTCTTCATACGATGCGATCTCTTCTTTTGATAAGAACGTAAAGTATTTTAAGTATTTCACGACATCACGGTCATCTGTGTTAATCCAGAATTGGTAGAATTCATATGGTGATGTTTTTTCTTTATCTAACCAGATGGCACCGCCTTCTGTTTTCCCAAACTTCGTGCCGTCTGCTTTTGTGACAAGCGGCATGGTGAGACCGAATGCTTTAGCCCCTTCTGCTTCTGACTTACGGATCAACTCAAGTCCAGATGTGATATTTCCCCACTGGTCACTTCCGCCGATTTGCAGCTTACAGTTTTCATTTCTGTAAAGGTTCAAAAAGTCTAATGATTGCAGAATCACGTAGCTGAATTCTGTGTACGAAATCCCTGTTTCAATACGGGAGCTGACGATATCTTTTGCGAGCATGAAGTTGACACCGAAGTTCTTTCCAATATCACGAAGGAACGTGATGACATTCATTTGACTGATCCAGTCATAGTTATTGACGATAACAGCTGGGTTGTCACCTGCTTCAAAATCAAGGAATTGAGAGAGCTGTCCTTTGATTTTCTCTGACCACTGTTCGACGATTTCTGCTGGGTTTAGTGAACGTTCTGCTTTTTTGAAACTTGGGTCACCAATCAGTCCAGTTGCGCCGCCAACAAGTGCAATCGGATGATGACCTGCTTCTTGGAATCTGCGCAATGTTAAAATTGGGAGTAAGTGACCAATGTGCAAGCTGTCAGCTGTTGGATCAAAGCCGGAGTATAGCTTGATTTTTTCTTCTGCTAATAATTTTGTTAAACCTTCTTCATCTGTTTGCTGCTGAATTAATCCTCTGAACGATAAATCTTCCATCAATTGACTCATATCCAAATCTCCTTTTTTTACAATTCAACATAAAAAACGCCCCTTCGAATGAACGAAGGGACGATATATATCGCGGTACCACCCTGCTTAAAAGACAAAACAACACGTCTTTTCACTTACACTGATAACGGACAGATCCGTTCTTTCACTAATCAGATAGCATATGCTCCTTTTCGTAAAAGCGGTTCGTGAGGGTAATTCGAATATCTCTTTGTACTGACTCGCACCAGCCGTCAGCTCTCTTGGACAGGGAAAGATGATTCTACTGAATCTCAGTCAAAACCTTTTCATATTCAACTAAAGTCATTTTTAACATACTTTTGATATCAAGTCAACTGACGGAAGTGATTAATCTTCCATTGTCGAGAGATCGCCAGCAGGTAAATTCAGTTCCCACGCTTTTAGCACACGTCTCATAATTTTACCGCTGCGTGTTTTTGGCAGTTTGTCTTTAAACTCAATTTCTCTCGGTGCTGCATGTGCAGCGAGTCCTTTTTTCACAAACGTACGAATCTCTTCTTTTAGCTCATCTGTCGGTTCGTATCCGCTTCTAAGCGCTATAAATGCTTTAATAATTTCACCGCGCACAGGATCTGGTTTTCCGATGACACCAGCCTCTGCAATGGCCGGATGTTCCACCAGTTTACTTTCTACCTCAAATGGACCGACCCGCTCTCCTGACGTCATAATGACATCGTCGACACGTCCCTGGAACCAGAAGTATCCGTCTTCATCCATATAAGCTGAATCTCCTGAAACATACCAATCTCCCGGCATAAAGTAAGATTCATATTTTTCAGGATTGTTCCAGATCGTATGCATCATAGACGGCCAACCTTTTTTGATGGCAAGGTTCCCCATCCGGTATGGCGGAAGTTCATTTCCGGCATTATCTACAATCGCAGCTTCAACGCCTGGAATTGGTTTCCCCATTGACCCTGGTTTGATATCCATGCATGGATAGTTACAAATCAGCTGTGCACCTGTTTCTGTCATCCACCAAGTATCATGAATTCGTTTACCGAATACAGCGTCTCCCCAGCGGATCACTTCTGGATTAAGTGGCTCTCCTACACTTAACACATGACGGAGTGAGCTGAGATCATATTTTTGAATGAGATCGTCTCCTGCTCCCATCAACATTCTGAAGGCTGTCGGTGCACTGTACCAAACGGTCACACCAAGCGATTCAATGGTTTCGTACCACGTATCAGGGTTGAACCTGCCGCCTAAAATGACATTCGTCGCTCCATTCAGCCACGGAGAAAAAATACCGTACACCGTCCCTGTTACCCAGCCTGGATCAGCTGTACACCAGTAGACATCTTCTTCTTTCAAATCAAGTACCCATTTACCCGTCTGGCCTTGCTGCACCATTGCCCCATGAACATGGAGCACACCTTTTGGCGTACCAGTGGACCCTGACGTGTAATGAAGCAGGTATCCATCTTTTTCATCCATCCACTCAATTTCAAGTTCCTTCGCTGCCTGCTCAAATGCTTCTTCAAAGTGAATTGTCCGCACACCATCTGCATCCTCTTTTTCACCACCGACAATGATGACGGATTCAAGCTTTGGAAGTTCTGCAAACGGAATCCGCTCAAGCAGATCAGGCGTTGTCACAATCACTTTTGCCTCACTATTTTCTAAACGATCTTTGACGGCACCTTCCATAAATGCCTCAAATAACGGACCGACGATCGCACCAATTTTGACAGCACCAAGCAGTAGAAAATAGAGCTCAGGTGATCTTGGCATAAAGATAAACACGCGATCCCCTTTTTGCACATGTGCCTGTTCTCTTAATAGATTTCCTGCTTTGTTTGTCTTGATTTTCATATCCCTGAACGTATACTTTTCATCCCGCTGTGAATCTTTGTAGTGAAGCGCCACCTTGTTTTTACGAAACGAGTCCGCATGTCTGTCAATCGCTTCATAAGCTGCATTTACTTTTCCTGTTTCATACCAAGAGAAATTTTTTCTCGCTTCCTCCCATGAAAATTCTTTGTATGCTTGCTCATAATCATTTAAATGATAGTCCCCTTTTACTGATGGTAGCGTTTCCACTTTCATCAAACAGTCCCCCTTTGCATACGTTTACAATGACCATTATAGTATAGATGACTTTTTTTCTCAATTTTTAAAAAACTTCTAATGAAACCGTTTTAATTATTGCAAGATTTAAGATAGAATAGAGACGACTCACTAGAATTTGAGGCGGTGGATACGTGGAGCATCCTAAAACTTATTATTCAAAAACCATTGAGCGAGAAACAGGTTCCATCCTGATTGAAGGACCGGTACCTGCATCAGAGCTGGCGAAATATACGTTTCATGAAGGACTAACAGCATTTCGCACGCCTGAGGAACAGAAACAAGCACTTGTTGAAATAGCAGATCTTCCTGAAGGACGTATTATCATTGCTAGGGTGGATGAGCTTGTCGTAGGCTATGTCACGTATTTGTACCCTGATCCGCTTGAACGCTGGTCAGAAGGCAACATGGACAATTTAATTGAGCTCGGTGCCATTGAAGTCGCTCCTCCATTCAGAGGCTGCTCACTTGGCAAGCATTTACTGGATGTGAGCATGATGGATGAGCAAATGGAGAATTACATTATCATTACAACTGAATATTACTGGCATTGGGATTTAAAGGGGACAAAGAAAAACGTGTGGGAGTACCGCAAAATGATGGAGAAAATGATGAACGCAGGCGGTCTTGTCTGGTTTGCAACAGACGAGCCAGAGATTAGCTCACATCCAGCCAATTGTTTAATGGCACGGATCGGAAAACATGTGAGTCCAGATTCAATCGAGCGTTTCGATCGTCTTCGCTTCCATCAGCGCTTTATGTATTAACGTTCAATTCGTTTTTTTGGCAAAGGGGATTGGTAAACATGATGATTGAACAAATTATGGAGCGTGATGTGATCACGCTGCGCAAAACCGATACGATTGAAGAAGCCATTCAAAAAATGAGTGCACATCACATTCGGCATATTCCCATCGTATCTGAGCAGGGATCTGTCATTGGGATGGTGACAGATCGGGATATTAAAAATGCCAGTCCAAGTATTTTTGAAACAGAGAAAAGGCAGCTTTTTATTCAGCGGCCGGTTGAAGACATCATGGTGCTAGAGACGATTACCGCTCATCCGCTTGATTTCGTTGAGGAGATTTCAAGTGTCTTTTTTGAACACGGAATTGGCTGTCTTCCCGTTGTGAGACGTGGCAAGCTTGTAGGGATCATCACAAAAACAGATTTACTTCGTACGTTTGTAAGACTAACAGGTGCAGATCAGCCTGGATCACATTTAGAGGTTGAAGTAGCGCAAGTGACAGAGGGTCTTGCAGACATTACGGCCATTTTAAAAGAGCAGCATATTCAAATGCTGAGTGTACTCGTGTACCCACATGCCAATGAAGCCTCTAAAGTGCTCGTCTTCCGCCTTCAAACGATGCATGCAGATCATGTGATGAAGCTGATTCGTGCAAAAGGCTATAAAGTGCTCTGGCCTATGGAGCAGACGATCAAATGAAGGAAGCGACCTTTGTTTTTTCACCATCTTTTCAAACGTACCAGTTTCACCAAGATCATCCCTTCAATCAGCTTCGTGTCTACTTAACTTATGATCTTCTTCAAAAAATGAAGGCGTTAACGGATGATGAGATTGTCGCACCTCGTATGGCGACGTTGGAGGAATTAAAGCTTGTCCATACAGCAGACTACATTCAAGCAGTACAGCGGGCAAGTGAAGGAAAGCTGTCCACCGCAGAGGGGGAACGTTATGGTCTTGGCACTGAGGATACTCCGATGTTTGCAGGGATGCATGAGGCAGCTTCTCTCCTAGTTGGCGGGACATTAACAGCGGTTGATCAAGTGATGCTTGGACATTCGCAGCATTCGCTCAATCTTGGCGGCGGGCTTCACCATGGATTTAAAGGGCGTGCTTCTGGCTTTTGTATTTATAATGACAGCTCTGTGGCCATTCAGTATATTCAAAAGACATATGGCGCTAGAATTTTATATATTGATACAGATGCTCATCATGGCGATGGTGTACAGTTTAGCTTCTATGATGATCCAGAGGTATGTACTGTTTCCATTCATGAAACAGGGCGCTATTTGTTCCCTGGAACTGGACAAGTACAGGAAAGGGGCCATGATAAAGGCTATGGCTATGCATATAATATCCCGCTTGACGCATTTACAGAAGACGAATCATTTTTAGAAGCCTATCGAACAGCAGTGACAGAGATTGCTGCTTTTTTTAAACCAGATGTCATTTTGACGCAAAATGGAGCAGATGCCCACTATTATGACCCTTTGACGCATTTATCTGCTACCATGAAAATATATGAGGAAATTCCTAGAATTGCCCATGAGCTGGCGCATCAATATTGTGATGGAAAATGGATCGCTGTGGGCGGAGGCGGCTATGATATTTGGCGTGTCGTCCCAAGAGCATGGAGCCGCATTTGGCTTGAGATGAAAGGCATCACACCACCAGATGCACTTCCTCAGGAATGGATTCGGGCATGGGAAAAACAATCGCCTGTTCCGCTTCCATCCACATGGCTAGATCCTGACGATTTATATCCACCGATTCCAAGAAGAGCAGAAATTACAGAAAAAAATGCACAAACGGTAGAAAAAGCACTCATGCCTGTTCGACGAGAAAAGAAAAAGGCATAAAAAAAGCAGGCGTCCACTGATCAAGTGAGCCTGCTTTCTTTTTTATTTCGTCGATTGTCTTTCTTCGATTCTATGTGGCAATTCAACAATTTGATCTTCTACTTGTTCTTTGTTCATGAGCTTTGTCAAAAGTCTCATCGCAACAGCGCCAATATCGTAAGTCGGCTGAACAACTGTTGTCAATTGAGGGCGCACCATGAGGGATAGTCTTGTGTTATCAAAACCAATCACTTCTAAATCTTCAGGAATTGATACGCCTCTGTCCTGCGCTCCATGAATGACACCTAGCGCCATTTCGTCAGTAGCTGCAATCACAGCCGTCGGCTTGTCAGATTGATCAAGCAGATTAGCGAGCGCTTCAATACCAGAGTCATATGAGTAGTCTCCTTCAGCAACAAGCGCTTCGTCAAATACGATACCAGCTTCTTCAAGCGCACGCTTATAACCAGCAAGCTTTCTCATAGAGTTAATTGGTTCTGACATTGGTCCAGATACAAACGCAATTCGTTTATGTCCTTTTTCAACTAATAGCTGAACTGAATCATAAATGGCTTGTTCATAGTTAATGTTGACTGATGGTGTTTGTGCCTGCTCTTCAACAGATGCTGCAAGTACAATTGGTACAGGAGAGCGCTTAAATTCTTCCACATGCACATCTGTAATGTTTCCGCCCATAAAAACGATTCCATCTACTTGTTTGCCAAGCATTGTGTTTAACAAATGAAGTTCTTTATCAGTATTTTGGTCTGAGTTGCTCAAAATAATGTTGTACTTGTACATCGTCGCAATATCTTCAATTCCTCGTGCAAGCTCTGAATAGAAGATACTTGAAATATCAGGGATGATGACCCCAACTGTTGTGGTCTTTTTACTTGCAAGGCCTCGTGCGACTGCGTTCGGACGGTAGCCGAGACGATCAATTGCTTCAAGCACCTTTTTTCTTGTTGTTGGTTTTACGTTTGGATTACCATTAACAACGCGTGATACCGTTGCCATACTTACGTTTGCTTCTCTTGCTACATCATATATTGTAACATTATTCACATAAATCACTCCTTCAAATACACTTCATATCTATAGCATTCACCAATTGGATAGAGACATGTCAGATACGAGGAAAATAATATCCTATTTGTCATTAAAACGATGAAAAGAGACACATAATTTTTCAATCTACATCAAAATGACCTTCTTTTATGAAATTATACACGTTTTTTCATCATATGAAAACGTTCCCTTTCTTTTTATAACTAAATTAAACAAACTTTAATGAGCTTGTTACCTGTAAATTGAATCATATTTCACCAAAAGTCGTCGTGAACGTCAGCTATGACAATGATCTTAGCAGATTCTATCAAATTTTAAAAATGAAAACATTGTGAACAAGCGTGTTTTAAGCTTGCAATGTGTTTTCTTCCTTTCATTGCCAGTCTTATCGTATTTTTTCATGAGAAAAACCGCCGGGCTGTCATCCGGCGGCTTTTCTATTTATGATTATGCGTGAATGTTGACAAGTGGTCTTAACGCATCTAACCATTTTTCGAATTGTGGAATGTCCATTTGCTGCGCTGAATCAGATAGGGCAACAGATGGATCTGGATGTACTTCTGCCATCACACCGTCTGCTCCGATCGCAAGAGCTGCTTTAGCCGTTGGAAGAAGTAGATCTCTACGTCCTGTTGAGTGTGTCACGTCAACAAAGACTGGTAAATGTGTCTCTTGTTTCAAGATTGGCACAGCCGAGATATCTAGTGTATTTCTTGTGGCTGTTTCGTAAGTGCGGATGCCTCGCTCGCAAAGGATGATTTGGTCATTTCCTTGTGCGATGATGTATTCAGCTGCATTGATGAATTCTGAAATTGTTGCTGCTAAACCGCGTTTTAAAAGAACTGGTTTGTTCACTGATCCAGCTTCTTTTAAAAGCTCGAAGTTCTGCATGTTACGTGCTCCAATTTGGATGACATCGATATGCTCAATCGCTTCTTCAATATGAGCAGGATTCACAATTTCACTAATAACTGCAAGACCGTATTCATCTGCTACACGTTTTAGAATTTTTAGACCGTCTACGCCAAGTCCTTGGAAGTCGTATGGACTTGTGCGAGGCTTAAATGCGCCGCCACGAAGAAGTTTTAGTCCCTGCTGTTTCGCTGCTGCCGCTACTTCTGCAACTTGCTCGTAGCTTTCAACGGCACATGGTCCAACGATGAAACGTTGTTTTCCGTCACCGATCGCTTCTCCATTGATATTTACAATTGTATTTTCAGGTTTTTTCTTACGAGAAACAAGAAGTGCTTTGCTGTGGTCATCTTCTTGAAGCTCTAAACCTGCTTTGAAAATTTCTTTGAAAATATGTTGAATCGTTGAATTTTCAAATGGGCCATCATTTTCTTCAAGAATTTGATTAAGCATTGTGCGCTCTCTGACAGGGTCATAACGGTTGACACCTTGCGCTTCTTTTGCCTTTCCAATTTCTTTTACAATGTTTCCTCTTTCATTGATCAGTTTTAAGATTTGAAGATTTAGTTCATCTGCTTGCTGTCTCAATTGTTCCAATTCATTGTTGCTCATTTTTGTCATCCTTTCCTCTGCCCGCTCTCGCTTTTTATTTTTGATCTCTTATAATAGGGTTTATTATAAACAAAGATTTCGGAATTGTCACGAAAAAATTCTTTATTACCCAAACGCTTTTAAGCGATAAAGTATTATGTGTAAGATTATAGCATACTTTTGATGCAAGTAAACCTTTTTTATAAAAAAAACGTCAGCAATCGCTGACGTTTTTCTACATGTTATGTTCAAGCGCTTCTTTTGTAATGCTTGAGTGAGAAGCATGCCACTTTACTTTGCCACCGCTAAAGATGAGTGCCTGCGGGCTTTCGTGCTTGATCCCTGACTTTTCAGTCACATAGGATGAAAGCTCTCTTGTGTTTTGAATTTGCAAGAAATAAGCAGGAACATCCTCATGTTCTGACGCAAACGCTTCAAACTCTTGAAAAGCAGCTTGGCTGATTGGACATGTCAAACTGTGCTTAAAAAAGACAAAGGTTCCGTCTTGATTCGTTAGTTGATCAAACTGTTCTTCTGTTTCTATGAGTTGTTTAGACATGATGTGCTCCTTCCTAACTTAAGCAGCGAGTTAGCCTTTCGTAGATTGTTCTACTTTTGCTTTGACATCTTTGATGCCGTCTTCAATGTCTGCTTTTGCTTCTTGTGCTCTTACTTTTGCTTCATCTGCTACATCTGAAGCTTCATTTGCAATATTTGCTGCAGCATCTTCTGCTTCGCTTTTTACTTGTTTAGCTTTTCCAGCTGTACGATCTTTTATGTCTTTTACTTTGTCTAAAATCTGGTTTGACTGCTCTGCTACGAGCTGAGACAATTCAGATGTTTTGTCTTTCGCAATCGTCACATATTCAGTGCCTTTTTCCTTTGCATCTGTTGTGAGACGATCTGTTTTCTCTTTTAGGGCATTCGCTTGGGTGTTCAAATCATCGCGAAGCTCTTTCCCTGACTTTGGTGCTAAAAATAATGCCGTTGTTGCACCGATAATGCCACCGATAAGTGTTCCGATCAAAAAGTCTTTGCTATTGATTCCGTCTTTGCTCATGATTATTCCTCCTATGCGAAAATGGTTGGTTATTGTTGTTTACGCTGTTTCCATTTTTTATAGATTTCAAGTGCTGCGTTACTCCAGCTTACCACATCCGTGACTTTCTCTTGATTTCGTTCAACGGATGAAGAAACCGCACCAGCTGCCTGCTTTATGCTTGTATTAAATTGGTTGATCGAGCCACCAATTCCCTGCACCGCATCCACAACTGTGTTAAGTTTTGCCGATTTGTCTTGAATATCTTCAGCAAGCTGATTGGTCTTATGTAGCAACTGTGCTGTCTCTGTGGTGATGCCTTGCATCTGTCCTTCAAGACCTTCTAAAGTTGATGCGACATTCTTTAATGTCAGCTGTAAGGATTTCAATGTTTTGGACAAGTAGATGACAAGAATGAGGAAAGCGATTGCGATGAGTGCAACGCTTAAATAGAGAATAATAATCATCTGATACCTCCTTTGCTGCGGGCATATTCAATTCAATACCCTCTCGTTGTATCATTCAAACATCGCCTAGAATGACCGATTGAATAATAATTCTACACTTATTCGCCAATTCCTGTCCACAGCGAACGAAAAAAAGCGGCACATCTTGTCACATTTAGCCCCTTTGTCACATTTTATTCAAAATAAAAAAGTGCCGATTGAATCGGCACTTTTTGACAGGCAATTATACTGCGACTTTCTCATAAGCACGAAGATACTTTTGAATATCTCCTGCTCCCATAAAGACCAAGATCGCATTTTCATGTGCTTTCAGCACAGATGTCTCTTCTTCTTCAATCAATTGGGCTTGCGGAATTTTTTCCCGCAAATCTTCAATGCTTAGTTTCCCAATGTTTTCACGAGCTGAACCGAAAATATCACAAAGGTACACATAGTCCGCTTTTTTCAGACTGTCTGCAAATTCACTTAAAAATTGCTGTGTACGAGTGAAAGTGTGCGGCTGGAAGACTGCTACAATATCACGGTCTGGATACTTCTGGCGAGCTGCTTCGATCGTGACTTCAATTTCAGTCGGATGGTGCGCATAATCGTCAATTAAGACTTGTTCACCGACTACTTTTTCATTAAAGCGTCGTTTCACACCGCCAAATGTCGTTAAAGCACCTTTGATGAGCTCTACATCAATGGCCTCATAGTGGCATAATGCAATGACCGCTAATGAGTTAAGGACATTGTGGTTTCCGTAAGCAGGAATGTAGAAGGTATCATAAAACGTATTACGTACAAATACATCAAATGTGGTGCCTTCTGTGTTTTTCACAACATTTCGTGCTTGGAAATCATTTTCTTCATTGAATCCGTAGTACACAACAGGTACTTTTGCTTGGATCTTGAGAAGATGCTCGTCATCACCGCAAGCGATGATGGCTTTTTTCACTTGAAGTGCCATGTTTTGAAACGCATCAAACACGTCATCAATATCCGTGAAATAATCAGGGTGATCAAAATCAATATTGGTCATGATCGCATAGTCTGGATGGTAGCTGAGGAAATGTCTGCGGTATTCGCACGCTTCAAATACAAAATACTCGCTGTTTTCTTTCCCCATTCCAGATCCATCACCGATTAAGTAGGAAGTTGGTTTTGCCGCTTGCATCACATGTGCAAGTAGACCTGTTGTCGATGTTTTACCATGGGCACCAGTAATTGCAACGTTTGTGAATGAATCCATGTATTCTCCAAGAAATTTATGATAACGAATGACAGGAATCCCTTCAGAAAGAGCACGCTCAATCTCAGGGTGTGTATCTGGGAATGCATTTCCTGCAATCACCGTCATCCCTGGCTGAATATTATCTGGGTCAAATGGAAGAATTTTAATATTTCGTTCTTCTAATGCTTTTTGTGTAAAGATATGTTTTTCGATATCCGATCCTTGGACAGTATACCCAGTATCATGAAGAATTTGGGCCAGTGGACTCATACCTGTCCCTTTTATTCCAACAAAATGATAAACAGTCATAATTGTACCTCCAACAAACGTCTATCTGACTTACAGTATATGACGCTCATTTCAATTTGCAACTTGTGATTTTTGTCTCTAGCTGATCACAAATCGCAGCTCCAAATAAAGATTTTTTTCCGATCTTCCTATTCTAATCAATATTAACTATGATTAGTATCCGACAACTTTCCCATTTCTAACACCTGCTTTCGCTCATTTTCATTAAAAAGCGTTCAGACAGGCATGCGAAAAGCGTCCAATTCAAAAATTGCACCTATGTGCTATCATACCATGTTTATCAAAAAAATGAAGTGGTTTGTTTAGATCAATTGTTCTAAGTCACTCAGTGTCATGAGGACCTCTCTTGGCTTACTACCTTTTGCCCCAGAGATCATCCCTTCACGTTCCATCATATCAATCAATCTCGCTGCTCGATTGTAGCCAATTCTAAATCTTCTTTGCAAACTGGATGTACTTGCACTATTTTGCTCGATGGCGAATCTGCATGCGTCCATAAACAATTCATCTTCGTCTGTAATGGCAGAGCCTTGGAGCATCAATTCTTCCTGTTCAAAAAGGAACACAGGTTTGCGCTGTTTTCTCACATGCGCTACCACTTCATCAATCTCTCGATCTGATACAAAGTTCCCTTGTAGTCTTGTCGGTTTGCCAGAGCCATTTTCTAAGAACAGCATGTCTCCTTTTCCGAGAAGCTTTTCAGCACCTGCCATATCAATAATGGTTCTTGAATCCACTTGGCTTGAAACAGAGAAAGCAATTCTTGTTGGGATGTTTGCTTTAATGAGACCTGTAATGACATCAACAGAAGGTCTTTGCGTCGCAATGAGTAAGTGAATCCCGCATGCTCTTGCTTTTTGGGCAATTCGGCAAATGCTTTCTTCGACTTCATTTGGTGCGACCATCATTAAATCAGCCAGCTCATCAATGACAACGACGAGATATGGCAGTTTTTCACCCATTTGTTTTTCTTTCACCAGTTCGTTAAATCGTTTGATTTCTCTCACACCAGAGTGTGCAAACAGTTCATAGCGTCTTTCCATTTCATCTACTACCCATTTCAAGGCGGCTGTCGCTGTCTTGGCATCGGTAATGACTGGGCTCACAAGATGCGGAATGTGATTATACGGCGCCAGTTCAACCATTTTAGGGTCGATTAACAGCATTTTCACTTCATCAGGTGAGGCTTTAAACATCAGGCTTACGAGAATGGTATTAATACAGACACTTTTCCCTGAACCTGTTGCTCCGGCAATTAAGCCGTGCGGCATTTTTTGCAAATCAACCACAACGGGCTGACCGGAAATATCCAATCCGAGCGCCGCCGTTAATGGAGATGGATTGTCTCTAAAGGCACTGCTTCTGATCATTTCTCTCAAGAAAACCATTTTACTGTGAAGGTTCGGCACTTCGATTCCAATCGTGTTCTTCCCAGGAATCGGCGCTTCGATTCGAATATCTTTTGCAGACAAACTGAGTTTGATATCATCTGACAGGTTTGTAATTTTGTTCACTTTCACGCCTGGTTCAGGATGCACTTCAAATCTTGTAACAGAAGGACCTTGCGTCACATGAACAACACTTGCTCTGACATTGAAGTTTTTCAGAGTGGCATTGAGCAGTTCTGCCCGTTCTTTCACCCATGTTCCGTCCTCTTCTTTTTGTGCTGGCGGAACGTCTAGAAGGGCTAAACTCGGAAATACATATCCTTGTGCATCTGCCGTTTTCTTCTGTCCTTGCACGCGCTGATCACTTTTTAACATCATGACGTTAAAAGGAACGGTGGAGGTTTGACCGCTTGAGCGCTTTGGCTGTGGAGAAGACGGTTTTGGTTCTTCACGTTTTATTTCAGGCGTTTCTTTAGGTGTTTCCTCAAGCTCTTCTGCCATATCCCCGGCGATCTCTGCTTGTCCAGAGTCAGCAAATTCATCTGAAGCTTCTTCAACTGGCATGACTTCATCATCTGTTAATTTTTCTTCCGGCAGAGAATCATCATCTTGCGAATCTTGTATGATCAACGGTTCTTCTTGTTCAAATGCTGCCGTTGACACGTCTGCTTTACTTTCTTCTATCCATGCAGCCTCTGTTGTTTCCCCCATAGCCTCTACTTCATTCTCTTCCAGCACCGCAGTTTCTTCTACCGGGCTTTCTATCTCCATGTCGAGTGCTGGTGATGCGCTTAAAGCTGTTTCAAATGTAAAGCTCTCTTTTTTCTCAGCATCATCTTCAAGCGGAATCATCGGCTCTTCTTGTTCAACGGTGACTGCCTGTTCTTGCTCCATCTCTAGAGGCTCGTTAGATGCTTCAGCTTGCTCCATATGTAAGAATGCTTCCCGATCGTCTTTGGTCTGTGACAAAGCTTGATCTTGATCCTCTGTCTCACTGAAAGGCTCGTCATATAAACGTTCCATCGTTGATTGAACGTGATCTTGATAAGCGAGTTCCTCTTGCAAAGTAAGCGGCGTCGTGACAGGTTGCTTCTGTACTTGTTCTTCTGTTTGGGCTGACATCATGTCTTCCAACCGTTGTTCTTTTCGTATAGACGGGATGTTCATTTGCTGTCTTACATTCCGTTCACGCTCTGCTTCTTCTGATAACAGTGTGACACGCTGTGACGTTTCTTCTGCCGATTTCATTTTGACAGAAGATGTGTCTTCTTTGGCTGCTGCATGTTTTGGACGCATATCCTGGTGGTAGCCATAGATGGGTGAAGGGATTTGCTCTGGTTTAAAAGGCTTTTTATTGAGATCAGGCTGCACCGTTTGTTTTGGCTGATAGGTCGTCTGCTTTGCCTTTGGCTGACTTGGCCGCGTGCGCCTTCTTTCTTGCTGCTTTGCTGCCTCACGTGCAGGTTCATCTGGAACGAGAGGAAAGCGGAAATTGCCTTTTGGATATTCATAATACACTTTCGTATCTTCAACTTTTTTATATTCTTTATGCTGTTCAACAGCTGGCTGCTTTGGTGCAATCGGACCTGTTTCAGGCCTCTCAGCTTTTTCTTCTTTTTTTTCTTCTCCTAAAAATACACTAAAAAATTTATCTAACCAACTCATCATTTATCACTCACTTTAACTCCCCTTACGTTTTCTTGGGCGATTTTTAGTATACCATTGCTTTTTCATGCAGAAAAGCGAGAAAAGTGCTACACTTTGCTGTTCATGCTGTCTGTAGATGAAAAAAAGTCACTAAGTACGTACTTAGTGACTTTTGGTATAACACATTCTTCGCTCATTTGTACCCGTTTATGGGAGGTTACGCTTCAAATGGTTCGCCAGCTTGGCGGCTTCCTTCTAGAACAAGGATTCCTTTTTCAGCAGGCGCATTCGGAAGATCTAATTCTTTTGCAGAACAAATCATTCCGCTTGAAGGAACACCTCTTAGTTCAGCATCTTTGATCACCAAACCGCTTGGCATCACAGCACCGACCTTTGCAACCACAACATATTGACCTTGATCAACGTTTGGTGCACCGCACACGATTTGTAAGGTTTCATCGCCAACATCTACTTGGCAAATGTTCAGTTTATCTGCATTCGGATGTTTTTCTTTTTCCTTCACATAACCGACCACAAACTTAGGTGATAGATCAGCTGTTAATGTTTCACTGACACCGTTGCGGTTCAAAATTTCATTGATATCTTGAACAAGCGTTTCAGAAAGCGGTACAGATCCGTTTTCTTCAATTTTCATGTAAGTAGATGCATTGAAAATATTAAAACCTGTTGTTTCTTTTGTGTCTTGATTGAAGATTCTTACGACATCTCCAAACGTTTCATGACCTACTTCTTCTCTTGTTACATCTTTCAATGAAATAAGGAGTGTGTCGCCGACACCTTCTGCATTATAAAAAACGTTCATTCTTCAAAATTCCCTTCTACTGCTGTTTTGGTCTGCTTTTTGCAAGAATAAAGATCGGTTCAAGCTTACCTTCGTCATATAAAAATGACAAGGCCGTAATCGGAACCGTGCCGCTGGCGAAGAAGCTCATCGACATTTGCCCTAAAATATCATAGCCTGATTCATTGCGTACATCTGCAATGATGAACACATCTTGATGGGGAACGGAAATGGCCATTTGCCCCTCTACTTTTTGCGCGTATTCTTGTAAAATCGATTCATTTAATATTCTGCTTGCATCGTACCCGTCGTTTGCACGGAAGAAATAAAAACGGTTGCCCGCCACTTCATCCATTTTCACGACAGTCTTTAGTGAACGGACGTTAAAACTTGCGGTTTCTCTGATTCGTTCTTTTGTCCAGTTTTCCTTTTGCAGCATCTTCTCGTCAATTAATCTGTAGGTGCTTCCAAGGTCAAGTGCATAGTAGATTCTTGTCTCTGCTGTATGCTTATCAAAAACGAGCGGAATCTTATCACTTGATGTTTCTGGAAAGGACGTTGAACGAATGACCGGATAAATGTGCTTTTCTTTGCCTGAGATGTGCTGCGCTTCACCTTTCATAGCGCTGAGCGCCTCTTTCACATAATAAACGATCTCATCCAGTGTTTCATCAGGCTTTACTTCCCACTTTGCAATAATCGGCGGGAGCTCAAGCGTGATGCCCTTTCCTGTATGTTTATCTTCCACACGAAGTGTATCTTTTTCCCTGTCAAACTGGTGGGTCCAGCTGTCGTTCGTCAGACGGCTTTTCAATTGATTGGCAAGCTGTCTTGATGTCATTTTCGCCATGATAAGACTCTCCTTTCGTTATTTAGAAAGAGAATCTGTTAAAAATGCTTCAATCTCTTCCTTTGTCTTACGATCTTTGCTGACAAAACGGTTGATCTCTTGTCCGTTTTTAAAGACTAAAAAGCTTGGAATTCCGTAAATTTCCCACTCTGCACAAGTGTCGATGAACTGATCTCTATCCACATAGAAGTATTCAAATTCTGGATAGTTTGCTTCAAGCTCTGGCAAAAACGGCTCAATAAATGTGCAGTCCGGGCACCAGTCAGCTGAAAATAGTAATACTGTTAAGTCTTCTTGAATCACTTTTTGTAATTCTTCGTTTGATTCAATTTTTTTCATGTTTGATTCCTCCAGTTTGTATACTTAAATCTCCGAATTGTATATAGCCTTTCTTTCTCATCCATTCTGATACTACCAAACTAATCACTGCCGGGCCAACGATATGCAAGAGAGCAATAGCGAGGAAAACGGAAGGATGAAATCCCATGACTGTGAGAGTCATGAGCTGGCCGACAAGTCCGCTCGTTCCCATACCCGCTCCTGCCGCATTATTGACCATCCCAAAGCCAATGATACCAATTGGCGCAAGAATCAGTCCTGCAATCGTCGGCGGAATGAGAATGAGCGGATTTTTCACAATGTTCGGCAGCTGTAGTTTTGATGTTCCAATGCCTACCGCAGCAAGACCGCCAAAACGATTTTCCCTAAATCCTGCAGCAGCAAAGCCGACCATCTGAGCGCAGCAGCCAATCGTTGCCGCACCAGCAGCAAGACCGCTTAAATCAAGCATCAGCGCAAGCGCAGCGCTTGAAATCGGTGAGCTAAGAGCAAGCCCAACAATGGTTGCAACCAGCATGCCCATGATGAGTGGACTTTGGTCAGTCCCCCATACGATCACCCTGCCGAGCCCTGTCATCACCGCCTGAATCCCAGGGCCGATGAAAGCAGCGGTGAGAAAACCTGTGATAATGGTCACAAGCGGCGTTAAAATAATATCAATTCTTGTCTCACCACTGATCAGTTTGCCTAATTCCACACCAATGAGAGCAGCCACGAAGCTTCCAGCAGGTCCCCCAAGCTCTGCTCCAGCAGCACCTGAAACAACACTTGCGAAAATAATTAATGGAGATGCGTTTAAGCGATAAGCAACCGCTACGCCAATTGCTGGTCCCATCAGCCCCATTGCGAGCGTTCCCATTTCCACGATGAGAGGAAATGATAACAGGCCGCCTGCTGTTTTTAAAATCAGCCCTACCACTAATGTAGCAAATAGACCTAAAGCCATATAAGAGAGTGCATCAATAAAATAGACCTTTGGCGAAAGGGAAATACCCTTTCTTTTTAAATAAGTCATCAACGTCGTCTTCCTGCTTTCTCATAGGAAAGACGAAGAGGCCTGTCCTTCCCATTATATGTAGTCTTCTTACGATGAAAAATAGTCTCTACCATGAATATCATAATCATATTTTTTTTGCTTTATCAAGCACTTCTTGTGTAACATGAAAAGAAACAGGGCAAACCTTTACTAAGTTTGTGCACAAGGAGGAGATTGTTATGCAATTAACGGTTTATTTAGCTGGAGAAATTCATAGCCAGTGGCGCGATGAGATTAAGGAAAAAAGCCAGTCTTTGAAACTACCAGTGACGTTTGTTGGTCCAATGGAGAATCATGACCGATCAGATAACATCGGAGAAGATATTTTAGGCGGGCAGCCAAATGCCATCTTGAAAGACGATGCGGCTTCTGATTTGAACAATTTCCGCACCGAACTCTTATTAAATAAGGCAGACGTTGTCATCGCCCGCTTTGGTGAGAAATATAAACAGTGGAACACGGCAATGGATGCTTCTTCTGCCATCGCCAAAGGAAAACCCCTTATTTTGATTCGTCCTAAAGAATTACATCATCCACTAAAGGAACTATCAAACAAAGCAAATATCACTGTCGAAACAGTGAATCAAGCAATTAAGGCGTTGTCATACGTGTTTGAACAAGAATAAGAAAAAGGGCTAAAATGAACTTGATTTTAGCCCTTTTTCTTCTTTTCAGCGTGATAGAAAACCTTTGCAGCCCTAGGAAGGTCGAGTACCGGTGCGGAGCGAATTTGACATTCGTGAGCACCCGCACGCAGGACTGACAAAGAATGCGAGGATTTGTCTACACGCTGAAGGCTGTGCTCTTAAAAGAGGCAGCCTTTTTCTTATCGTTTACACTTGTTGATACATCGAATCCACCGTGCTTTGATCACAATTTTTCACAAGACGAACAATTAATTCTTTTGCCGCTGCATAATCATCCACATGCAAGACAGAGTGACTTGTATGAATGTAACGCGCACATACACCAATAACAGCAGACGGTACACCTTGATTTGAGATATGGACACGTCCAGCATCCGTACCGCCTGGCGATACGAAATATTGATATGGAATATTGTTTGTTTCGGCTGTATCGAGGACAAATTCTCTCATGCCTCGGTGCGTAATCATCGTGCGATCATAAATACGAAGAAGTGCACCTTTTCCAAGCTGGCCAAATTGTGATTTGTCTCCCGTCACATCATTTGCGGGACTCGCATCTAGAGCAAAGAACAGATCAGGCTGAATCATATTCGCAGCTACCTCAGCCCCTCTGAGCCCTACTTCCTCTTGGACGGTTGCGCCTGAATATAGCTGACATGAAAGAGCTTCGTCTTTTAATTCTTTCAATAATTCAATGGCAAGTCCGCACCCATAGCGGTTATCCCAAGCTTTGGCTAAAATCTTTTTTGGATTGGCCATTGGGGTAAAGACCGTTGCAGGAACGATTTGCTGCCCTGGGCGAACGCCAAGCTCTTTCGCTTCTTCTTCACTGTCTGCACCAATATCAATCAGCATATCTGACGGTTTTACTGGTTTGCTTTTTTGTTCTGGTGTCAGAAGGTGAGGAGGTGTGCTCGATACAACGCCCGGAATTGGCCCGTGATCCGTATGAACATCCACACGCTGCGCAAGCATCACTTGACTCCACCAGCCGCCAAGTGTTTGAAAACGAATCATTCCGTTTTTCGTAATGGATGACACCATAAAGCCGACTTCATCCATATGACCAGCCACCATAATCTTCGGCGCGTTCTCTGGGCCTTTGCGGACACCAAACACCCCGCCAAGACGATCCTGTATGAGTTCATCGGAATATTTCTCAAGTTCCTTTTTCATAAAAGCACGCACATGGTGCTCATTACCTGGAGTTCCCTGTAGTTCTGTTAAATTTCGGAAAAGCGACATTGTTTCTTCGTTCATTTGACAGTTACCCTCATTTCTATGTAATGACCATATAAATTCCTATAAAAATAACACTCACTTTATACTATAAGAATTCTTTCGGTTTTCCAAGTATCTCTCCAGAAATTTTGAATATGCTTTCAAGTATTCGGATTTCTTAACATCGCTGGACAAGTTTTGTATAATGGAAAAAACAGCAATACGGAGGTGCAGCACGTTGAAGTTAAAACATGTTCTGATTGGTGCGAGTATAGGCGTAGCCGCTGCAATTGTTGCAAAGAAAGTCTTTTTCCCTACGTATATCTCGTCTGAAAAAGCGTTAAAAATTGTGAAATCTGCTTTTAAACAGCGCGGCCCGATTGATGGCTCTTGGATTTATACTGTACCAGAACCGTATACCGTAAATGGTGAAACGATTGATGTGTACAAATCTGGCATTACACGCTCCGCCTTTGGCGAGCTGGAACAGTATGAAGTCATGATTGATGCAAAAACAGGCATGATCGTTGATGTCATTGATTCTGTTGCTTAATAAGAAAGCTTCGCAAAGACAAGTCCTTGCGAAGCTTTTTCTAGATGGCTTTGATTTTTTTGTATACAGGGTGCCACATGGCGTCTTGCACAGCCTGAATGAGATCATCAGGGGTTTCTTCCGCAATTCCTTCGTCAATCGCTGCTTGTGCCACACGGACAGCCACTGTCGCTGAAACTGTTCTGAGCTGATCAACACTTGGAAGCATCGCAGCACCCGGTTTTCCGACATTGACCATGCTCGCAATCGCTTCAGCACTCGCAACAAACATGCTGTCTGTCATGAGGCGGGCTTTACACACAATCGTTCCAAGACCAAGCCCTGGAAACACAAGAGCATTATTTGCCTGCCCAATTTCATATGTCACACCACCATATTCAACCGGATCAAACGGGCTTCCCGTTGTGACAAGCGCACGTCCTTCTGTCCATTCAATGAGATCTTCCGGCTTTGCCTCTGAAAGAGGTGTCGGGTTTGACATCGGTAAAATCGCTGGCCGCTCTACATGTGACGCCATTTCTTTCACAATTTCCTCTGTAAATGCCCCACCTACAGTTGAGGTACCAATTAAGATCGTAGGTTTCGCCTGCTTCACGACCTCTAACAAATCAATTGAATGCTTTGGACCATTACGTGCATAATCCTTCACTTCATCAGAACGTCTTGCATACGGCTTTTGAAATGGCTGAATGTCGGGTGAATCATCTGTGAGCAATCCCGTTTTATCAATACACCAGAAATGATCATATGATTCCTCTTCTTTGACACCGTCTCGCACGATCGCATCACGAATTTGCTCGGCTATACCAATCCCTGCTGTACCTGCTCCAAAGATCACGATTCGGTGATCTTTCAGCGGAACCTTCGATGCTTTTGCACAAGCCAGAACGGCAGCAAGTGAGACGGCTCCAGTTCCTTGAATATCATCATTAAATGTACAAATACGGTCCTTATATTTTTCCAAAATGGCGCGCGCATTTTTTGTACCGAAGTCTTCCCAGTGAAGAAGTGCATTTGGAAAAGTCGCACGGGCAAGCTCAACATATTGATCAATAAACTGATCATAGCGCTCTCCTCGAACGCGGGAGTGCTGATTTCCCACATAAAGCGGATCATTTAAAAGGCTTTCCTGGTTGGTCCCAGCATCAAGCACCACTGCCAGCACACGGCTAGGATCAATCCCTGCTGCGGCTGTATAAACAGCCAGCTTCCCGACTGAAATGGCAATTCCGCCAACACCCCAGTCGCCGATGCCTAAAATTCCTTCTGCATCTGTTGCGACAATGAGATCAATTGATTCATCCACTCCGTAAGATGCAAAAATTTCTTCCATTCCTTCTAGGTCATCAATGGATAAATAAATTCCTCTTGGCTTTCTATACTCGTGGCTGTAACGCTGAATCGCTGTTCCTACGGTCGGTGTGTAAACAATCGGCAGCATTTCTGCCAAATGCTCATTTAATAATTTATAAAAGAGCACTTCATTTCTGTCATGAAGCGCAGTTAAATAGACATTTTTCCCAAGTGCGTCTGGCTGTGCTTTGAACTGTTCATATGCACGCTTTGCTTGATCTTCTAGTGTTAACACCTTCGGCGGCAGAAATCCCTTTAACCCAAGCTCTTCCCGCTCTTCCTTTGTAAATGCGACTCCTTTGTTTAAATAAGGGACAGACATGACTTCGATCCCTCTTAACGGTGTCTCGATGACATCACCATGTACACGATAAAATTGATTCACCTGCACTCTTCCTTTCACAAGTTCATTTTGTCGTTATTTTGTGTGAAAGGCGAAAAAACATACAGATGATCTTTTATCTTCCGGTTTCTCTTTTGACCTCATGGGTCATTGCCCCGTCTTCATCCCACTTTACAGCACGGTAGATGGCATCATGATAAAACAAGTACCATGCATTGTTTTCTTCGGCAAATGCCTGCCATTTTTGCTTCGCTTGGATCGAGGTCATTGGATAATCATCGTATGCCAAGACCCAAAGTGGGTTTTTATGAGCGTGTGTCGGCATGATATCCGCTAAATGAATAGCCGTTTCTCCCTGACTTGTGAGCGTTAAGATGCTATGCCCATCGCTATGTCCACCTGTATGATGCAGGCGAATGCCTTCTGTTACTTCAATGCTATCTTCAAATGTCATGACTTGATCGGCAACAGGCTCCCAGTTTTCTTTCCAATATGTATTTCTTGAGCGGATGTTCGGCGCTCTCATTTCGTCCCATTCAATTTTGGACGTGATGATTTTTGCCTGCTGAAAAACAGACACGAGCTTATCGCCTTCACGTTTTGTCAGCCCGCTTGCATGATCAAAATGCAAATGAGTCATTAAGACGTAATCTATATCAGATGGGCGCAAACCGAGAGCCGCAAGTGATTCTTCTATTTTCGTTTCCTCTGTGACGCCATAATTGCGTTTTTGTTTCTCTGTCAGCTTCCCTGACCCGATGCCGGAATCTACTAACAGATGAAGACCGTTCCACCGTATGAGCATTGGATCACACCGTAATTCAATTTGATTTCGATCATTCACAGGGTATTTTTTTGACCATAATGGCTTTGGCACCACGCCAAACATGGCACCGCCATCCATGTGTGTATCTCCCCCATTTAACCAGAACAGTTCCATTTCGCCTATTTTCATTGTCTCCATTGCTGTCATCCCTCCTTTTTCTATCGTAGCAAATACAAAGGAAAATCGCATGTGCTAATCTTTTTATCAAAAAAAAGCTGACCGCAATCGTTCGTTGCAGCCAGCTTTGTTCGCTTGTTATTCAGGGAATTTCACTTCTGATCGATAGATCGGTTGTCCCATGGAAGAGAATTTCTCTTCATATTCTGTCATGACATTTCCTTCGAGACCATCCTCATGTAAATCAAGGCTCACATACGTTAAAAGGAGTCCGTAAGACGAAAAGCTTTTCAAGGAATATTCAAATAGTCCGCGGTTATCGGTTTTGAAATGTAATTCACCGCCTGGACGGAGGATCTGTTCATATCGCTTTAAAAAGGCTTTAAACGTCAACCTACGTTTTTCATGCCTTGATTTTGGCCACGGATCAGAGAAGTTCAAATACACCCGGTCAATCTCATTTTCCGCAAAGACATCTGTTAGTGTCTCTGCGTTGATGTTTAGAAGCTTTACGTTTTCTACATCTGTTTCTTTGATTTTATCGACTGCCGTCACAATGACACTTTTAAATAATTCAATGCCGATATAGTTTATCTCAGGATGAAGCTTGCCCATTCCGGCAATAAAGCTCCCTTTTCCTGTACCGACTTCGATATGGATAGGATGATCATTTTCAAACAGCTCATGCCATTTCCCTTTGTATTGTTCAGGGGTGGCTAAAGCAATATGAGCATTTTCAGCTAAGTAATCATCCGCCCACGGTTTATGTCGCATTCTCAATTTGATACACCTCTATTTTCTTTACATTTTATCAAGATACCATGAAACATAAAGAGCCGCAAGACAGCATCTTATCCGCACATATGAAAAAGACCAGCTGCTAATTGGGCTGGTCTGCTTCATGTATAAAATCAAAGCTGAATGCACAGTTTAACCACATAAATGACACGCCTTGAAAGGAGCATACGTATGGGATTAAACCGCCAACATCAGCTTCAATTAATCAAAGATATTTTAACTGATCACCAGCTGGATTGCTGCGGGACTGTTGCAGAATATGAACAGGTGGGACGCGTGATTCAATTAATGCTGGCAAAAGAAGATTTGGATGCTGACGTTCGTCAGCTACTAACAGATATTTATGATTACAGCCACAAAGGCACTTCTGTCAGTTCAATTGATGCACATATCGAAGCGCATCAATCTCATCTATCTAACTGGGTCGAGAACATTCCACTGTCTTAATGGATGTTTAACCGTTTTAAGAGTGCATGTAGCTCGGCTTGCACTTCTTTTTGCGCCTTTTCATTTCCTTTTCTTTTATGCCAAACGACAAACGAGACGGTTTCAGCCAGCACATACCATGCCATGCGTTTTCGCAAGTTGTCGGTCAGCGGAGCACCATACATAGAGAGCCAGCTTTCCCAGTTCTCTTCTTCAACATAATGGTATAAGAGCGGTCCAAGATCAATCGCTGGATCCGCAATCATTGCCCCGTCCCAATCAATTAAATAGAGCTGGTTTTCATCTGTCAGCAGCCAATTATTATGGTTGAGGTCACAATGGCATACGACCTTATCCTCGAAATGAACTGCCTCCACATGTTTCTCTAAATACTGGATGGCACGCGTGATATCATGTGAGTCAATCTGCTCTTTTAAGATCGATGCCTTGAGATGCATCAAGATCGATGCCGGGTCAAGCGAGTGCTTTTCTAATCGTTTCAGCATATCGAGCAGCTCTTTTGATGTATGAATTTTTCTTAGCTGCTCCGCTACAGGACGGTCATTCATGTCCTTTGGCTTCAGCTCTCTGCCGCTCAGCCAGTGCTGTGCAGTGATGACATCCCCATTTTCCATTCGTTTTGTCCAGACAAGCTTCGGCACAATGCCTTCAGCTGACAAAACCGCAAGAAACGGTGACGTATTGCGTTTTAAAAATAGCTTTTGGTCATTGTGTGTTGCGAAGTACGCATCTCCCGTAGCGCCTCCAGCAGGAGAGATGTGCCATTCGCTACCTAATATTTGTCCCAACCAGTTCATATCAATTTTCAACCCATCATTTCTTAAAATATTTTAAATCATGCTTTTTTAGTCGACAAAATTCAGCCGATTGAGATCAATTGGCTGTTTATTTTTTATTTATATGATCATAAAAACAAAAAGGACAGCTATTGAGAATGAGATGCTAAACAATAGCCGTCCTTTAGATTTTATCGCTACCTTCTTATACTCGTCAAGCAAAACTAGAAAATCAGGACAAGAACCTTATGAAAAAGGAAGTCTTTTTTCATGTTTCTTTTGCTCGTGCGCACACTGGCTGCTTCTTAGCCACGTAATTTTAACGATCGCTCACTAGCCTTAACAAACACTGGAGTGGCGCCAATCACTTCTCCATCGGCGTGAAATAAAATTTTTTCATCTGCCTCCAAGTAGGCTTCTTCATGCTGAAAAAGGGTGACTCCTTCCATTACAAGGTGCTTTTTAAAAACCATTGCACTTAAAAATAAGAGAACTTTCAATGGATTCAAATCCGTGACAACGAGCGTTTGAAATCCTGATTGCCTCGCACTCGCTTCCGGCGCTGCTTCCAGCCCGCCCCCATAGTAAGGGTGATTACATACGATCACAAACCACACTTGGCGAAAAACTTTTCTCTCATTTTCAATAAAAAGAGCAAGGTCAAACGGTTTGAATGACCATAACGAATGTAGAAAAGACAGCGGGTAGATGATAAACCCGAGTTTGAGTCGGTTGAGCCACTTTTTCCCTCTAAAATGGACCGTTCTCTTCAAGACATGCGCATCAAACCCAACACCAATATGATTGAGAAAAAGAACAGATTGCGGACTTTCTGCATGATCTTGAAAGGAACCGAGAGAAAATGTTTTCGTCAGCATCCTCTTTTGTTTTCTCACTTCTTTGATCACATCATGACGCTGGATGCCCAGCCCCTTCGCAGCATCATTCCAATGACCTGCTGGGACAAAGCTTAGCTGCACATGATCAATTTCTTTTAAACCATTCAGTACTTCATGAAATGTGCCGTCACCGCCAATGACGATCAGCCGTTTCAATCTGTCGTCTTGCATAGCGCTAATCTGTCTCGCCAAAACTTCGGCATGTCCTTCATGCTGGGTAAGAAACGATCTGTAGGAGATCTCTACCTTTTGTAATTCTTTCTCTATGCTTCTCCAAGTGCGGAGTCCTTTTCCTTGTCCTGCTGCTGGATTGACGATAAAGTACCATTCATTCATATATTAGCTCCACTCAGGTCTCATTTTTTGGTGACCTTGATATGCCTTTAATCGAGCCATTCCTGCCTTCTTTTGCTGTCTGATTCACCATAAGCAAGCAATGCCTTTGTCGCTTTGAATTGCTGGTGCTTTGTCGGCGCGGTGTTTTTCCGTTGCTTTTCAAACCAATCCTCCGCTTTCTTCTTATCGACAACCTCCATCCCGAATGGAACTTCGGGCAAATCAATATACGAGGTGCGGCTGATGAGGATTTTTTTCACAGGAAGCTCCACACCACTTTGCTGTAAAATTTTTGACACAACAGTTCCAGAGCGAAGAAGGCTTGCGCAAGGGTTTAAAACGGATTGAACAGCTTTTCCCGTCGCCCGCTTTTCCCAAAAACGTTCCTTCGATCCAATATATACGCTGTCTGGCTCTGCTTCTAAGAAAGATAAACAGATGACTTCAAGCGGCGTAATGAGCACTGGACACAATTCCATCTCAGCTTTTTGAATGAGCAGCACCGGCTTGTACATCACAAAATAAGAATCTGGCAGCTGCCTTGCAAGCATCCGCAGCTTTTCATCATAGCGAATGTGATGGGAGACAGTTGAAATATGAGAGATCGTCGAGCTGGCCCATTTTAACTGAACATCGTAAAGATGATCTTTAAAAAAGTGAATCAGCTTCGTTTCATCGGTAGGAACGTTTGTAAAAACACCTTGTTCTATATCTGTTGGCTCGTTAAAAAGACTCAGGTCCCGTTCCTTTTTCATATCGGCTTCTTTTTGCTTTCTTTTTAAGGAGAATTTCTTTCTCTTTTCTTCCTCTTGTTCAGGTGCTTGCTCGGTGGCTTGGTCAGCCTGCTTTTGCACCTGCTCTTTGGAAGCCTTTTTTAACTCGTCCCATCTTTGTTTTTTCAACCGAATAAACTGATTGATGTAATGATGTGGGTCTTGTTCATATCGTGATATATAATCTTGGATTTTAATAATTTGCGCCATCTGCTGCTCACTCCAACCTCTAGAATCATTTATGTAATGTAAATTGTTTGATCGCGTGATAACGTGGGGTTTCTTTTAGACGAATTTCAAATAAAGCGATACTAGAAACCTCCATCGAATATGGTACTTTCCGTAAGGGTGCTTGTTCTATATAGGACTGTTCCCTATTCCATTTGCGCGCAATCGTCATATGTGGATGAAAGAGTCTCTTTTCGACAGGATGACCTGCTGTCAAAACGGCTGCTTTCACTTTTTCTCTTAGATCCATCAAAGGCTTACTTTCACTAGGCTTTGCAAAAAAGACTCTCGGCCGCTCCTTTTGGCCAAATATCCCTACTTCATTCAGCTTCAGCGGGAAAGCAGACACCTCAGGAGACAGCTGTGCAAGTAGCTCAGAAATCTTATTTAAACGGTCCTTTGGAATCGCACCTAAAAACACAAGGGTGACATGATAATCAATGGGTGCTGTCCATTTTTGAAAGGAAAGTCCGCTCCTCTTGTCTATATCCGCTTTCATTTGATACGCGAGTTGTTCAGGGATTGGAATCCCGATAAAATAATGACGGCTTTCGGCCATATTTTCACCTGTCCTTTTTAACAAACTTTACGAATCCCCATTGATGATAGTATAACTAAAGTAATGCGGAATGAGAAGAAAGGGTGTCACATGATGAAGGTTGCACAAAATATAGCTGAATTAATAGGTCATACACCACTTGTGAAATTACAGCGCCTTCAGCCAGAACATGGCGCTGCTATTTATTTAAAACTGGAATCATTTAATCCTAGCGGAAGTGTAAAAGATCGGGCTGCTTACAATATGATCCTTGAGGCAGAAAAACAAGGAAAGCTCACAAAAGGGGCAACGATTATTGAACCAACAAGCGGGAATACAGGAATTGGTTTAGCGATGAACGCTGCTGCAAGAGGCTACAAAGCCATTCTGATCATGCCTGATACGATGACCCAAGAAAGAATCAATATTTTAAAGGCATACGGCGCACAGGTCGTCTTAACCCCGGGGGAGGAAAAAATGCCAGGCTGTATTCGCAAGGCAGAAGAATTAGCTGCTCAAATTCCTAACAGCTTTATTCCCATGCAATTTGACAATGGTGCGAACCCCGATGCTCATAGAGGGACAACGGCTGTAGAAATTATTGATGCAGTGCAACAGATTGGGCAACCACTTGCCGCTTTTGTCGCAACTGCTGGAACTGGCGGAACCATTACAGGCACTGGAGAGGAACTCAAAAAAGCATTCCCGGAATTGACGATACATGTAGCAGAGCCAAAGGGGTCTCCTGTTTTATCAGGCGGGAAACCTGGCAAACATAAGCTTGTTGGCACAAGTCCAGGATTTATCCCACATATTTTAAACGAACAGGTGTATGATGAGATTGTGCAAGTGAGTGATGAAGATGCTTACGACATCACACGAAAGCTCGCCCGTCTTGAAGGTATTTTAGTCGGTCCATCATCTGGCGCGGCATGCTATGCAGCCATTGAAGCAGCCAAGCAAATGCCAAAGGATCACATTGTCATTTGTATGACAGCAGACACGGGTGAACGTTATTTATCAAGTGATGTGTTTCAAGATTAAAAAAGGAACAGGGCATATGCTCCTGTTCCTTTCAGATTGTTAACAAAGGGTTAAAATGAACTTTATTTTAGCCCTTTGTCTTCTTTTCAAAAACCTTTGCAGCCCTAGGAAGGACGAGCATCGGCGCGGAGCGAATTTGACATTCGTGAGCACCGAAGCGCAGGACTGACACCGAATGCGAGGGTTTGTCTACACGCTGAAAGGAACAACTCAGACCGTCTTGACCTCAGTCTGTTCGCCTGTCACAAGTAAAACTTGTTCATCAGTGAGCGGGCATAAAGAGAGCGTATTTTGATCTTTCTCTATGATATGCTGCGCAGCTTCACCTAAATAATGATTGTTTATATGCGGTACCGGATAGCTGTTGATCTCATCGAATCCTTCAAAGGAAGATAATTCTAGCGCTTTCTCCTGATCATCCATCAGTGAGATGTATTCAATGCTTGGCGCCATGATAATACTCCCTGCAGATTCTCCGATATACAGCTTGCCTTTGCCAATCTCTTCTTTCAATACACGATCGAGCCCGTGCTTTCTTAATTCTTGCAGCAAATAAAAGGTATTGCCGCCAGATACATACATGACATCATTCTTCCTAATGATCTGTGTGATCTCTTGAACTGTTTGCCCGGTCAGCTGAACAGTCTCTATACGCATTTCTAATTGATGAAAGGCTTCTTTTGCTGCATCGACATAGTGCGTGACTTCTTCCACTTCACTGGCTACCGGAATGAATGTCACACTTTTTCCTTTTAAGGTGTCGCCTGCAAAGTCAGACAAGAGAGAATAACTGTCTTTGAATGAAGAGCATAAGAACATTTTTTTCACGGTGAATCCCCTCTTCTCTTTCCTTTTTTATTTCGCCAATTCATACATGGCTTGTGCATATAGCGCAGTTGCTCGTAGTAAATCATCGATTTCGATATATTCATCCTTTTGGTGTGCGCAATCAGGCCTTCCAGGGAATAGAGGGCCAAAGGCAACGCCTGCTTCTAATGACCTTGCATACGTTCCTCCCCCAATCGCAATCAGATGGGCAGGATCTCCTGTTTGTTCTTCGTAGACACGCTGTAATGTTTTCACAAGTGGATGTTCTTTTGAGACGTGATGAGGAGGACTGTCATCAAATTTCTCAATCGCTGCCCCTTTTATTCGTTCAATCCCTTTTTTGACTTCCTCACCGTCCGCTGTTACGGGATAGCGGACATTCAGCCCAAGCTTCGCTTCTTCGTTTTGCGAATAGCGGATTGTGCCAACATTCAAGGTCAAGTCACCACTAATATCATCTTTACAAGCGATGCCGAGTTTTTGTCCTCTTGTGTCTTGATCAAATAAAGCATTTATTTGTGATGTAAAAGCGAGCCCTCTTTCATCTAATTCATGCGCACATAAGAAATTCGCCATATGAATGCCCGCATTTGTGCCATTCGCCGGCTCCATTGCATGAACTGATACACCTTTTAATGTGAATGTCAGTCCATCTGCTGTATGGTTTGTCTCACCGGTTAACTGATTTTCCGCAAGATAGGCTGCAAAAGCCGTTTTTAAGGCTTCAACATCGTGATCATTTGCTGCTGCCACAATCGCTCGAGCCTCATCTGGGACCATATTGAGACGCATGCCTGATGTGAATTGCTTAAGGATGTAACGCTTGTTTTCTTCTGATTGTTCGTATGTAAAGGATACGATGGCATCTATGATCCCTTTTTCAGCATGAATAATTGGAAAATCAGCATCTGGCGCAAAGCCAATTTGCGGCATCGCCTCATGCTTGAAATAGTGATCGACGCATCTCCAATCGCTTTCTTCATCTGTGCCAATGATGATTCGAATCTTTTTCGACAGCGGCAGACCGGCATCTTTTAACATTTTCAATGCGTAAAACGCCGCCATGGTCGGCCCTTTATCATCAATGGCTCCTCTTGCAAAGATTTTATTTTCTCTTATGTCCGCTGAAAATGGCGGGGTTGTCCAGTCGTCTCCCGCAGGCACGACATCCACATGGCATAGCACACCGACGATGTCTTCGCCTTCTCCATATTCAATATGACCAGCATAACCATCAACATTTTTCACTTTGAAGCCCTCGTCCTGCCCTTTTTTGAGCATATACTGAAGAGCCTCATCCACTTTTTCACCGAACGGTTTTCCTGCTGTGCCGCCTTCTTCATCCAAGACACTTTCAATTTGTAAAAAAGATTGTGTATCCTGAATCAAACTGTCTTTTTTTCGTATGACTTCTGCTTCCCAATTCATTTTTCCATTCCTCCTTGAAAAAAGGTTGCAATCCACCCTTAAAACGAATATTATATTAAGTGTTTTGTAATAATGTTCGTAAATGGAGGATTTTATGTTTCAGTTAAAAGAGAACCAAACCAATATAAAGAAAGAATTACTCGCTGGTATGACGACATTCTTTACGATGGTATATATTGTAGCCGTCAATCCAGGAATCCTTTCAGATGCAGGCATTCCTTTTGACCAAGTCTTTACTGCAACCATTATCGCTGCTGTTGTCGGTACACTCTGGATGGCACTCTTTGCAAACTATCCAATTGCCATTGCACCAGGTATGGGACTGAATGTCTATTTCACCGTCACTGTTGTCGGTGGTGGAGGTCTCAGCTATCAAACAGCATTTAGTGCGGTATTTGTTGCTGGAATACTCTTTATTATTTTATCGTTAACATCCCTTAGAAAACAACTCATTGAGGCGATTCCAGATAATTTAAAGTACGGGATTACAGCAGGTATCGGACTATTTATTGCATTCATTGGGCTAAGACAGTCTGGGATCATCACTGCTGATCCACAAAATCTTGTGAAGCTTGGCAATTTAAGCTCACCTGTTGTCATTTTGACACTCGTTGGTTTAATGATTTCTGTCATATTAATGGTTCTTCAAGTGAATGGAGCGCTGTTTATCGGCATGTTAGCAACCACATTAATTGCACTTGCAACAGGTCAGCTTCATTTTCCTAAAGTGCTAGTGGATACCCCAGCACTGCCTGAAGGAATGCTGATTACAAATCCATTCGCTGCGTTTGGCGATGTATTTTCCCATCACTTGTATGCTGTTGTCTTCTCCTTTTTACTTGTGACGATTTTTGATACAACAGGAACAATGATCGGGGTTGCGGAACAAGCAGGTTTAATGAAAAATGGTCAGCTCCCAAAAGTACGCAGAGCCTTACTTGCTGACTCTGCTGCAACGACAATTGGCTCAATGTTTGGAACAAGCCCAACCACAGCTTACATTGAATCTTCATCAGGAGTGGCTGCTGGCGGAAGAACTGGACTGACCTCTTTAACCGTTGCTGCATTGTTTATTGTGGCTTTGTTTTTTGGTCCACTCGTTCAAGCCATTTCGTCTTTGCCGTCCATCACTTCACCTGTCTTAATCATTGTCGGCTGTTTGATGATGAATTCAGTGTCACGTATTCGCTGGAATGAGCTTGACGAAGCATTTCCTGCTTTTCTTGTGATTCTTTCCATGCCGCTGACATCTAGCATCTCTACAGGAATTTCACTAGGATTTATTTCATATCCACTTGTGAAGCTGGCAAAAGGAAAATGGAAAGAAGTGCATATTCTTGTGCTCATTTTCGCCGTCTTATTTTTCGTGCAGCTCTTTTTCTTAGAAGGATAACCAAAATAAAAAGACACATTTCTCATTTGAATGTGTCTTTTTTGTATGAATGATTTTTTATTTTGTAAATTTTCTGTGTTTATTTTTTGCGCTTTCTTAAGTGGCAATTTTCTTTATACGCCTTGTGTTTATTGGGTTGTAACCGGATTCAAATCATGATATATACCATAATTTCATTCATGAAGACAAGTTTAAAAACACGTAAAGTTGACTTTTTGGTGGAACTAGATGCATAATAACGTGTATAATAGAATAAAACATTAAGAAACACGAACATTTACCATTGTTGCATGTCCTTATGTCGCAGTTTTAGTGTAGTAAGTTGTGGTTAGTCAAGTCCATCCGATCTTATTGATAGGGAGTGGTTTTTTGAAACCTTCAACAAACCGTATGATGACTCGAATAAAATCAGTTTATATGTTCATTCAAGAGAAAGGTCTTGTGACGACACAAGAGCTGGTTGATGAATTCGGGATCACACCTAGAACCATCCAAAGAGACTTAAACGTGCTTGCCTATAACGATCTTGTTCATAGTCCAAGCAGAGGCAAATGGGAAACAACGAGAAAAAAAGTAAAAATATCATCATAAGCGAATAATGAACTTCCATATAACAAAAAGAACCGGCGGTCGCCGGTTCTTTTCATTTTGTTGACAAAGGGCTAAAATGAACTTGATTTTAGCCCCTTATCTTCTTTTCATTTTCTCTATATTAATCACGATTGATTAAGCTGTCTAACTCTTCTTCCGTCAATTCACGGTATTCTCCAGGCGCCAAATCTTCGTCTAATAAAACAGCCCCCATCGAGAGCCGTTTTAAAAAGATCACTTCATTGCCCACTGCTTGTGCCATCAGCTTCACTTGATGGTACTTCCCTTCAGTAATCGTTAAACGGATTCGTGTATCTGCCTCTTGGTTGGCATCTACTTCAACCTTCGCCGGCTTCGTTCGGTAGTCGTCTAAAATCACAACTCCCTCTTCAAGACGAGTGATGTCTTGATCTCCAAGCGGGTATTTTAGATGAACTTCATACGTTTTCGGGACATGCTTTTTCGGAGATAACAATTGATGAGCAAGCTGGCCGTCATTTGTAAGGAGGAGGAGACCGACTGTATCCTTATCCAGTCTCCCCACAGGGAATGGCTCCCTTGCCATATCCTCTGGCTCTAGTAAATCAACAACCGTCTCATCTCGCAGATCCTCCGTTGCTGAAATGACACCGTCTGGCTTGTTCATCATGAGATAAATGAATTCTTTATACTCTACACGCTCTCCATGCACGAGCACTTCATCATTTGTTGGATCGACATGATCTTTCACCTGCTTCGCCACTTCTCCATTCACTGTGACGGCCCGGGCCTTGACCAGCTTCTTTACATCTTTCCTTGAACCAAAGCCGGTATTGGCCAGCAATTTATCAAGCCTCATGCTTCTCCACCTCTTCTTAACTCTTTTTTCTTAAAAATGACGGCATACGGCTGCCAAGTACACGCTCTAACAATCCAACTTTATAAGATAAGAACATATACACACCGCCGCCAGTAATCATTGAAATCAAAATAACAATACCAGCTTGTATGATTCCGCCTTCATATGAAATGACTTGACTCACAAGCTGACATGTCACATAAGCCACTACAGCCATGATTGCCGTTAAAATACCAATTAAAATAAACCGTTTGAAAATCCTTCGGAACGAATAGCCTGCATGGCGCTTGATCATGATGAACATATACAAAATCGAGGCACTGTAGCCTAATGCCGTTGCAAGCACAGAACCGTTACCTTGCAGCCAGCTAATCAGTGGGATATTGAGGACCGTTTTAATGATAATCCCTAACAAAAGACTGACGATCGCAAATTTTTGTTTGTTAATCCCTTGTAAAATCGCTGCGTTAATGGTGAATAAAGAAAACAGTAATGCAACAGGTGCATACCAAAACAAAATAGAAGTCCCAATCTCAGGATGCACAGACGGATAGAAAAACCAATAAACTGGTCCAGCCAATGCCGAGATACCAAATGAAGCAGGCAGAACGAAGAATAAAATGACCTGCATCGTTTGATCAATTTGTCGATTCAGTAGCTTGTAATTTCGCGCTGTAAAGGATTCCGTTATGGTTGGAATCAATGTTAAACCAAATGCAGTTGCAAGTGACACAGGAATCATGACAAGCTTCGGTAAATATAACGTCACAATAGACAGAACCGCTGTACTAATATCCTGATGTCCTGATGCAATCATCGCTCTGTTAATTGTATTTGTATCAATATAAGAATAAATCGGAATGGCAAGCCCAACAAACACATAGGGTGCTGCATAACTGAACAGCTCTGTAAACATTTGCTTATAAGATAATCCAGAATAGTCCCCTGTATTCGGCTGCATTGCCAAAAGCCGATCTTTCCGCTTCAGCCAATATAAATAAAGCGTAAATAGACCGCCAAACGCACCAATGAGTGCGGCAAATGTGGCATAACCAACCGCAATAACAAGACCGCCGTCAAGCACTTTTAAAATGATAAACGTCGCTGTTAATAGGAAGATGATTCTGACAAGTTGTTCGATGACTTGGGAAACAGCTGTCGGGCCCATCATCGAGTGCCCTTGGAAAAACCCTCGCACAAGACTCATAATGGGTACAACCAATAGACCCAAACTGACCATCCGAATCACATAAACCACTTGATCGACCGTCAAACCGCCCGTTTCATTCGATCCTCCAAGCTGAATCTTGGCAAAGATCGGTGCGGTCAAATATAAAATAGAAAAGGCGATAATACCGGTGACAAGCATGACCGACATACCCGCCCTGAACATTTTTCTTGTTGTCTCATAATCGCCGATTGCATTATATTTAGAAACGAATTTCGATACCGCTGTTGGAAAACCGAGCGTAGCAATACTTAAAAAGATCGTATACTGATTGTATCCATATTGGAATAGCGCACCACCAGTCGCTCCGACCATTGCGCTAAATGGAATTAAGTAAATCATACCAAGAATACGAGAGAGATAAGTCCCTATCGTTAAAACCAACGTACCACGAAGCAGTTTATTAGACATGCGCTTAACCACCATTTTTCTAATGAATATTCAACTTAACTATTTTAACACATCATTTCATCGCACAGGTAACAAATCCAATACAGAAGTCACAAAACCAATCAATACATATTTCAGCCTTCCCCAATCTTCGTTATAATAGAGAAATGACTGAAAGTAGAAAGAGGAATGTAACATGAAACATTATGATGTCATTGTCATTGGCGGTGGACCTTCTGGACTGATGGCCGCGATTGCATCGGCAGAACACGGTGCATCGGTTCTGTTAATTGACAAAGGAAACAAACTTGGCAGAAAGCTCGCCATTTCTGGCGGTGGACGCTGCAATGTGACCAATCGCCTTCCAGTAGAAGAAATTATCAAGCATATTCCCGGAAACGGCCGTTTTCTATATAGTGCATTTTCTGAGTTCAATAACGAGGATATTATTTCGTTCTTTGAAAATCTAGGTATTGAACTAAAAGAAGAAGACCATGGACGTATGTTCCCTGTCTCAAACAAAGCACAATCTGTTGTGGATGCCCTATTAGATAGGCTTCGCGTGCTCAATGTGACCATTCGAACGAATGAAAAGATTAAAACCGTTCTGTATCAAGACGGACAAGCAGCTGGAATTGTTACAAATAATGATGAAAAAATTTCAAGTCATGCCGTTGTCATTGCTGTTGGCGGGAAAAGTGTGCCGCATACAGGCTCTACTGGCGATGGCTATGCATGGGCAGAAGCCGCTGGCCATACCATTACAGAGCTCTTCCCAACAGAAGTACCCGTCACGTCAGACGAGCGTTTTATTAAGGACAAAGTGCTTCAAGGTCTTTCATTAAGAAGTGTGGCTGTGAGTGTTTTAAATAAAAAAGGAAAACCCGTCGTCACTCATGTCATGGATATGATCTTTACACACTTTGGCTTATCAGGTCCTGCCGTTCTGAGATGCAGCGGATTTGTTGTGAAGGAACTGAAAAAGCAACAGGCCGTCCGTCTTCAAATTGACTTATACCCAAAGCTCAATGACGAGGAGCTATTCCAAAAGCTTCATCGCGATCTAAAAGATGAACCAAAAAAAGCCATTAAAAATGTCCTGAAATCTTGGATGCAAGAGCGCTATTTATTGTTCCTTTTAGAACGAAATGGCATTGATCCGCAGGAGACATTTTCTGGTCTCACTAAAGATAAACTGCGCGCTTTTGCTCATGATTGTAAACATTTCATCGTTCATGCAAATGGGACGCTTTCTTTAGATAAAGCCTTTGTTACAGGAGGCGGCGTTTCTGTCAAAGAAATTGAACCGAGGAAAATGGCATCCAAAAAAATGGCCGGTCTTTATTTCTGCGGAGAAATTTTAGATATTCACGGTTACACAGGCGGTTACAATATTACGTCAGCACTTGTGACAGGCAGGTTAGCTGGCATGAATGCCGCACTAGAAGTAAAGGAGAGATCTCAATGATTAGACGCGCACTTCCGATTGTCCTTGCAGTTGTCATTAGTTTGACAGCCGCTTTCTTTATGAAGCTGTCCATTACCCCGTTAAAAATCGCCATTATTTTAGCGTTTACGATTTTCGCTGTTTGTTTAAAAGAATATGTCTACCGTCTGCGCAAACGAATTGAAGAAAAGTCATCTTCACACATCGATGGTTGATAAATGGAAGCAAAACATGTTACGGTAAAATAGAGGTCGAGTGAGAAACTCGCCTCTTTTTGTTTGAAAATAGTTGAGACAGGGGATATTAAATTAAATCCTCTGCTTAAACGTGTAGAACAACAGGAGAGTGAGATGGTGTGAAAAACGTATCAAGTGTATTTTGGATTGTGATTGGTATCACATTTATTGCCGTTCTATGGGGAGCCCTTTCTCCAGATACGCTGCAAAATGTGACAGATCAAATTCAAACATACATTACAAATGACTTTGGCTGGTATTATTTATTAGTCGTATCGCTGCTAGTCGGCTTTTGTCTATTCTTTATCTTTAGCCCTATCGGAAAAATTACGTTAGGAAAGCCAGGTGAAGAGCCTGAATTTGGTCTTTTTTCTTGGTTCGCCATGCTGTTTAGTGCTGGAATGGGCATTGGGCTTGTTTTTTACGGAGCCGCTGAACCGATCAGTCACTTTGCCATTCAATCCCCAACAGGCGAGACGGAAAATGCACAAGCCTTCCGTGATTCCCTTCGTTATACCTTTTTCCACTGGGGACTTCATGCATGGGCCATTTATGCAATTGTCGCCCTTTGCATTGCATACTTTAAATTTAGAAAAGATGCACCTGGATTAATCAGTTCCACCTTATACCCAGTATTCGGAAACAGAATTCATGGATGGATTGGAAAAACCATTGATTGCATCGCAGTATTTGCAACGGTGGTCGGTGTAGCTACTAGTTTAGGACTGGGTGCCGCACAAATTAATGGCGGATTAAACTATTTATTTGGAATTCCAAATAACTTCCTAACTCAGCTCATCATTATTGCAATCGTCACGGTCCTGTTCCTTCTCTCTGCTTGGAGTGGTATTGGTAAAGGGATTAAATATTTAAGTAACACAAACATGATTCTTGCTGCATTACTCATGATCTTTTTACTCATTGTTGGACCAACTGTGTATATTTTAAATTCATTTACTGATTCAATCGGACAATACTTATCAAATATTGTACAAATGAGCTTTAGATTATCACCAAATGATCCAGAAAAGAGAGAATGGATTAATGGATGGACCATCTTCTATTGGGCATGGTGGATCTCTTGGTCGCCATTTGTCGGTATTTTTATTGCAAGGGTTTCACGCGGGAGAACCATTCGAGAATTTTTAATTGGTGTCTTAGTGGCTCCTTCCATCCTCGTGTTCCTTTGGTTCTCAATCTTTGGCGTATCTGCGATGGACTTGCAACAGAACAATATCGTCGATGTTGCAAACATGTCTACTGAAACGATGCTGTTTGGTGTTTTAAATGAATATCCACTCGCCATGATTACATCCATTCTGGCACTGATTTTAATTGCGGTATTCTTTATCACATCAGCAGACTCAGCTACATTCGTTCTCGGAATGCAGACAACCTATGGATCATTAAATCCAGCGAATAGTGTAAAGATCAGCTGGGGTATTATCCAGTCAGCAGTAGCGGCAGTGCTCTTATTTTCAGGCGGTCTTCAGGCCTTGCAAAACACAGCCAAACTTGCTGCTTTACCGTTCTCTGTTGTCATCATTTTAATGATTGTATCCCTGTACAAATCATTAAATGAAGAACGAAGAGCGATTAAACAAGCAAATAAGTACAATAAACCAAGAAGTCCAAGAGTAAAAAAAGCATAATCATCAAAAGAGAAAAGTCGTTCCTCATCCGAACGGCTTTTTTTCTCGTTGAAATAATTGAAGATTGTCATGACATCGTGTATTCCGATAAAATAGTGTTGAATCATCACTTTTCTACATAATGGAGGTTTATATGACGTTACCTACGTTCAAGTACAACCCAGACCCAGTTTCATTACATGTAATTAAAAAAGAGCAGACGATATGCCCCGTTTGTGAGAAAGAACGAGATTATGTATATCATGGTCCTTTTTATTCTGTTGAAGACGTTTCTGGCATTTGTCCTTGGTGCATTAAAGATGGATCAGCTGCTCAAACATATAATGGAATGTTTCAAGACGATGTGAGTTGTGATGACGTCGATCATGAAGAATATATAGATGAACTGATCTACAGAACGCCGGGTTACCGCGGATGGCAGCAGGAATATTGGTTAAGCCATTGCGGGGATTTTTGCGCGATTGTGCAGTATGTTGGATGGAAAGAGATTGAGCATTTAGAGGAAGAACTCTCAGAGGATATTGAAGAGATTTGCAGCGGTGGACATTTCACAAAAGAGAACCTGAAACAATGGCTCGTGAACGGAGGAGACTTGCAAGGCTACCTCTTTCAATGCGTTCACTGCAAAAAGCATCGTTTACATATTGACGCTAGTTGATCATGTCAAAAGGACCTTTATTTTAGCCCTTTTTCTTCTTTTCAGCAGGTCCTTTTATTTTTTATATAAAATGAGCGCTGAAAAACAGTAGAGCTGCTCTCCTCCTTGCTCACAGATCACCGCCACATTGTATTTGATGTCAATAATTTGGTCGTCGTCCATCCCTTTTAAAAAAAGATTGATTTCGCTTTGCAAATCTTTCTCGTGTTCTTCATCAAATACAGCTACCTTCAGCACATATGCCACTCTCCCTTCTCTTGCTACTCTATTTTTATGCAAATAGAGACGGACATATGAACAAAAAAAGCCTTCCATCTTGTCGATGAAAGGACTTCTTTTTACAGCTTCGGTTTTGTTTCTCCTGTCCATGCAAGCATGCCGCCAACGACATTGGTTGCTTGATAGCCTTGGTCTTCTAAGAAATAGCAGACATTCTCACTGCGTTTACCAGAACGGCAAATAATATAATACTCTTGCGTCTTATCAAACGCATCTAGCTTCTCAGGAATATCGCCCATTCGAATATGGACTGCCTCTGGAATCATGCCTTCTGCTACTTCTTCATCCTCACGCACATCGACGAGTTGAATGGCTTCTTCTTGCTCTAGCTTTTGCTTTAATTCTTCTATTGAAATTTCTTTTACTGACACGACTCTCATCTCTCCTTTTAATCACGGTGACACCATTATAGCAAATCATACACGTCACTGCGTATTCACCCGCTTGGATTGAAGGAAAGACGGGAATCGTTTCTTCACATCAACTGCCGGCTGCTCGCTTTCAAACTCTATCTTTTTAAACACTTGATAGGCTAGCCACATGTGGCCATATGCGACAATGCTGATGCTAAAAAACGGCACGATCCCTGGCAAATAAGCAAATAGGATAAAGAGAATAGCCGAGAAAACGAGCATAGAGAGCGTATATTGCAAATACGAGATGCCAAGCAGAAGGGAAAATTTCAAATAAAGACGTTTTTTCCAATCATAATGAGCCAGCAGCGGAAAGATATAAAACAAGCTGACAATAAACAGAAAACCAAAGATATAGATCGCAAAGCGAAGCACGTGTAAAAACCAACTCGTTGGATAAATATAAGCAAGGTCTACATAAATAATCGTCCCGATGGTGACCAGCACCACTCCAATGACATTAGAGCGTACAAATTCTTCGCGGTATACTTTCCAAAAGGTTTGAAAGACGTTGACTTGCTCATGCCCTTGTATCCACTTTCTCATCACAGAAAATAACGCTGTTGTTGCAGGCATGAAGCCAAAGATTCCAAGCCCAAGTAAAGTGAACAAAAGCCATAACACATTCGTATAGGCGAGTCTCATCACCCACTCACACATACGCAGCATTCTGCTCATTGATCCATCATGATCCATCTCTCGTCCCTCCTCTCTTTCTCGTTACACCATCTCTTTTTGAAACAATTCTTCTATTTCAATCGGGCGTTTTTCTGCAACTGATCGCCACATGCCTTCGCCAAGTGCAATGGAATAAGCACCCGCCTCTGCTCCTGCCGAAATGTCATAAGGAATGAGCGGATCTTTTCCTAAAAATAAATCTGCTAATAATAGCGGATCTCCGCCTCCATGACCACCTGATTGCTTCACAACTTCAATCGTTTCTTTTCCACCAAACATCGGGTAGTATGCAATTGTCTGTTCAGGGAATTGAAAAGGGATTCTCGATGGCACATGAAACTCATTTGTTTCAATCCGTCCCTTCGTCCCGTTAATCGCAAGCCGGTAGCCTTCATATGGCGCTGAAAATTGAATCGAGTAACTTAACAAAGCCCCCTGATCATAAGCCACTGACGCCACATATGTATCCTCAATATCAATTTCTTGATCAAAAATACAGGCATCTGGGCGATAATTCGAGTATTGCTTTGACTGCTGCTCACCTGATTCAATATGGTCATCCTCCACCTTTGTGCGCTCTACCCGCGGATTCCACCTTGCTTCATAATGACAGGTATCTCTTACATGACAGGTTCCACAATATCGATTCTCTTCACCCTGCAAAGGATTCCAAGGACTTTCATCCCCATAATAATTCAGTGCGCCATAGGCAAATACTTGCTTCGGCTTTTGATCAATCCACCAGTTGACCAAGTCAAAGTGATGGGTCGATTTATGAATAGACAGACCGCCTGAATATTGACGCGAGCGGTTCCACCTTTTAAAATAACTGGCTCCGTGATACGTATCAATGAGCCAGCTTAACTCAACAGACGTGACCCTCCCAATCTTTCCATCTAAAATGAGCTCTTTTATCTTTCGGTGGAATGGATTGTAGCGATAATTAAAGGTGACGGTGACCTTCCCTTTGCTTTCTGCCTCTTTTTCCATCACCCGTTTGGCGTCTTTTGCTGTTGTGACCATCGGCTTTTCCGTTATGACATCCAGATCATGATCCAGTGCCTGCAGGATATATGTGACATGTGTATCATCTCGCCCCGCCACAATGACGATATCTGGTCTTGCTTCCTTCACCATCTGACCAAATGCATCCTCATGAAAAAATGAGACGCCCCTTAGTGATGGAAAACGCTCCTGACAAAGTGTATACCGCTTCTCATCTACATCTAGGAGCCCTGTAATCCTGTAATGCTCATTGAAATCCTCGGTGAGCGGTTTGATAAACATATTGAAAGCGCGGTGACTGAGCCCGCAAACGGCGACCCTTTTCACATTCCCCCACCCCTTTTTCTATTGGTTTTCACGAAGCTGCTTCATGAGAGACAGTGCCTCTTTAGATTTCTCCGCATACACAGGTATGAAGGCGACCATATCTCGGTGTAACCGAAAGGTATAGCCATTTAGCTGCTTCGTTCCTTTCTTGATTTGGACCGCATAATCGACTGTATTTCCCGTCTTTGCATCTTCTACCGTATATGGTCCTACCCCTTCGCCATCTACCCGCATCTCTTCAAGCAGCTGAAAGCTTTCAGGGTCATCATATGTTCTAAACATTTCTTCCGGGACAAACATCACGTCCCCCTCTTTTGCAGTTATTTCAACAAGAAGTTTTTCAGGAATTGCAGGGAAGATGTGAACGTCATATGTCTCCTGATTTGGTTGAAAAGCTTTCTCCACTAATTGGTCTTTCATTGCTTTTGACATGTCAGAAAAAATAAGGACATCAATCCCCTCTGTTTTCCCCTGACAGGCGGACAAATAAAAGGCAGCGATGAAACTTAAGAGCCATGCCGCAGCCCTTTGATGCCGCCTCATACCTTTTGAAACACAGACAGCTTTTCTAGTTCAGTTAACGCCATAATAAAAGCGCCTGCTCCATGCAAATCATTCGTGCTCCGCTCTCTGCCAACGTAATAGTCATAAAATCCCGCAGATGTTCCAATACAAATATCGTTCACTGTAAAATCGCCGTTGTCTTTTTCCTCCGTTTTATACTGAATCAATCCTTGATACGCTTTGACCACGTGATCAACATATCGAAGACTTACATATCCTTCATTCATGGCTTTTGCCATCGCATACATGAATAGACATGACCCTGAGCTTTCAAGCCAGTTGTCGCTATGACTTCCTTTATCAATGATTTGATGCCATAGACCCGTTTCGTCGTCCTGATATTTTGCCACACTTTCCAGCATATCTGTCAGTGTGTCCTTCCACACTTTTCGTCCTTCATGTCCTTCTGGTAAATCTTCGATCATATCGGCTAACGCAAGGACATACCAGCCAAAGGATCTTGCCCAAAATTCTGGGGAACAGCCCGTCTGTTGATCAGCCCATGGCATCACTTTCCGTTCATCCCATGCGTGATAGTAAAGGCCCGTTTTTTCATCTTTGGTATGCTTTCTCATGAGATGCTCTTGATGGATGACCATGTCCACCAGCTCCGATTCTCCTGTCAACTGGGCATACTTTAAAGCAAAAGGCCCACCCATATAAAGACCATCTAGCCACATTTGATAGGCATAATTGTCTTTATGCCAAAATCCGCCCTCAGACGTGCGATTCAGCGTCAGGTAAAGCCCCCGAAGCTTTTCTGCTGCCTTCACATACCGCTTCTCTCCCGTTCTTTCAATCAGCGGGAATAAAATGAGCCCTGCTTGAATGGCATCAAGCTCGTCTCTTCGGAATAACAGATTCCCATGGTCATCAATGAGTGAGTCTGCATAATTTTTCACATAATCAAAGTACGCCTCGTTTTCTGTTGCTTCGTAAAGCTTCATCACTCCGCAAAGGAAAACCCCTTGATGATAGTGCCACCTTCCAGCTGGCGGAAGTTCAATTGGTGTATACGCTTTCATTATTGTTTGTGCTAATTTCTCTGCATGCTCAAGCGGTGATCCCTTTTCAATCGATAAAGTCATTGGTCTTCATCTCCCCTTTTAATAAATCCCTTCTTCTCCAAACTTCTTCGCTAAACGGTTTGCCATCATGACCAAAATAAGTCCAACGGCTGCTTTAAATAAACCAACAGCGGTACTATAGCTGAATTGTCCTTGCTTCAGACCAGCTGTATACACATACGTATCAAAAATCTCTGCGACTTCCCTGTTGGTCGCATTGAGTAATAAATAGACATGTTCAAATCCAAGCTCTAATGTATCACCGATTTTTAAAATGAGCAGTACAACAATGACACTTTTAATCGCAGGAAGGGTGATGTGCCACATTTGTCTAAGTCTGCCGGCTCCATCCATTTTTGCTGCTTCATATAGCTGCGGATCTACTGCTGTAATCGCTGCAAGATAAATAATGGTTGACCAACCCGCTTCTCTCCAGATTACCTGCAAAATGTACATGGGTCTAAACCATTCTTGACTAAGAAGGAAGTTAATCTTTTCTCCTCCGAAGAAAGCAATCAATTCATTGATCAACCCGCCATCTACCGTTAACAAAACAAAAGATAAGGACACGACAATCACCCATGACATGAAGTGAGGAATATAAATCATTGTCTGAACAAATTTCTTAAACAGTGCCAATCTGACCTCGTTTAAAAGAAGAGCTAATAAGATTGGAATCGGAAAGAAAATCACGACATTCATGGCAAATAAAATGAGCGTATTTTTTAATAAGATGAAAAATGTTGGTTCTGTAAATAAGCGAATAAAGTGTTTGAAGCCAACCCACTCACTGCCAAGAATTCCGAGAAACGGCTGGTAATCTTGAAAGGCAATGATCAGCCCCCACATAGGGACATATTTAAAGACAAGAAAATAAAGGAGCCCTGGCAAAATCATTAAATACAGAAATTTTTGACTAAGTAATTGGTTAAGTAAGCGCTTTCTCTTTTCTTTTTTCAAAGCTGCCGCAGGCACACCCTTGGCAGTGACATCCTGTGTTTTCACAGATAAAGCCTCCCCTCATGCTGATGCATGTGTTAACTGTATCTTAAGGATGAAAAATCCGTCTACAATCATATCATCAGATCATATTTACTCAGGGGAAGCTACTCAAAACGTTACATAAAACATAAGAAAATGATCCTAATCTCAGAAAATGATTATTGACAAACCTACCAGATTTTTGGATTAATAAACTAAGGGGAAAAGATTGTTTCGTTTGAAATGGGGGGTTTTATGAAAAGAAAGCAGTATAAATTTTATTACAAGCTGGTGACGTTTTTTTTCGTGCTTAGTACGATTCCTGTTATTATTGTCGGTATTTTTTCTTATCAGCATTCGCAAAAAACTGCACTCGAAAATATTTCAAATGAAAAGCTGGACAGCGTCAAACAAACGCAATCCAATATTGAGCATATTCTAAAGACAGTAGATCATTCTCTCACTCACTATGTCAGTTCGCCGCCTCTCCTTCAAACACTGGCAGAACCTTTAAATCCAGATCAATTCCAACTTTATAATCAAGTCCAACAAGAACTGAATTACCTGCAAACCTTCGACACCGATCTCTCCAATATTACACTTGTTAGTAAAATGGAAGATTGGTATATGAACAATTCTGGTCTTTATCATGTCTCAAACGGGGATCAAGAGAAAGCGTTAACCTCTTACCTCAATATTCCGAGTCATTCCAGCTGGGCACTTGAAGAAAATAATCCACTTGTCTCAACAAAAGAAGGAAAGACATCCTTTTGCAAATACAATGTGAATTTAATCAAGCAGCTTCCAATGAACAGTGTCCAAAAAAAGGGGATCGCCGTCGCCAGCATTCCAAGCTGCGTGATTGCTGACAACATGCCTGACTTCTCTCAATCTGATAGTATGTTTGTCATTGATACAAACGGAAAAGTACTGCTACATAATCGAAAAGAACAAATTGGTGACTCGTTAAAAAATCAAGATTTCGTCAAACATGTCCTGTCACTTGAAGAACGATCCGGACAATTTGATATGAAAATCGATGAACTAAACTATCAAATTACGTTTCAAAAATCAGATTATAACGAATGGACATACTTATCCTTTGTCTCCATTCCAGAACTAAAGCAGCAAACGAAATCAATCGGGTGGATCACCTTTATTATTTGCTTTATTTTGTTAACGCTTTCATTATTATTTTCATGGTTTGGCTCTAGACACTTTTATAAACCGATTCGCTTATTATACGAATCCTTTGCACGTAATGAGTCGTTTTTGCATAAACAGCCTTTCCAAAATGAATTTGAGCTCATCGAATCGAGCATTAAACAAATGAAAGATCAAAACAATGATCTAGAAGAACGGATTGAACAGCAAGTGACACACTTACAGCAATACTTTATGGTGCGGCTGCTGCTTGGCAAGCTGACGGAAGAAGAGATTCACAACCGATTTCAAAGTCTAGGCTTTCCTCGTGACTGGTCCCATTTGTCCATGCTTGTGACCCAAATTGATACACTAAAAGGAACGCCGTATGAAAAAAAGGATGCAGACTTGCTTTTATTTGCGATAAATGGACTGATTGAGCAGATTATTCCGCTAGAGGAGCACCTTCAGCCGACCGTTGTCAATCAGCATCAAACGACGATTGTTCTCAATCAATCGAAGTCAGAAGAGGAATTTACTGAATATTTAAATCAATTAGCCGAAACAATTCAGCAGCGGATTGAGGAAGAGCTGGGCTTGTCGATCAGCATTGGGATCAGTCGCTCATTTAAAGAGCTCTCTATGGCCAAACATGCTTATATTGAGGGAAAAGAAGCCTTAAAATATAGGCTCAAGGCAGAGAAAAAATCCATTCTTTTATACGAGCACATTCAGCAAGGAAAGACGTTTAAGACTCATTTCCCAAAACAGCTGCAGCATGATTTATTTGATGCCATTAAAGCAGGCGATCAAGGCAAGGCAGATCACTATTTACATGTGCTTCTGCAATCCATTTTTTCTAAAAATGCTGGACCACATGAGTACCAGATTGCTCTCGCTCGTTTTTTAAACAATCTCATCGAGCTGATGCATTTGCTAGGCATTGAATTGTTTGAAGTCGAAGATAATAAAATGCTCTATGATACGATCTTTGAGTTTAAAACGTTTGAAGATACAGAAGCGTGGCTGAAACATGAGATCATTCGACCCATCATTGATCAGCTCGGCGCACGTGAAGACTCTCAATATAAAAATATCTCAGAGAAAATCATTCATATCATTCATCAAGAATTTGACTCAGATCTGACCTTGGACGAAATCGCTACACGCCTGCACTATAATCCAAATTATTTAAGTAGTATTTTTAGAAAAGAAATGGATATCTCCTTTAGTGAATATCTCTCGTCTTACAGACATCATGTCGCCAAAAACTGGTTGGTAGAGACGGATATGTCGGTGAAAGAAATTTCGGAAAAGCTAAAATACAAAAATCCGCAAAATTTCATCCGCTCCTTCAAAAAGCTGGAAGGCACGACACCTGGGAAATACCGTGATCAGAAAAAAGGCACATAAAGCAAAGTCCCGCTCTCACAAGAAGCGGGACTTTTTTATTTAAACTGTTCATTTAGGATACTGTCTTCCAGCACTGAAAGCGGCTCGCCATACACTCGTTCAATATGGGCTGCCCCCCAATCACATAACGCATTCAAAATTCGCTCAAGTGACTGTCCGTATTCACTTAATTCATACTCCACTTTAGGCGGCACTTGTTCATACACAATGCGGTTAATCACACCGTCATTTTCAAGCTCTCGCAGCTGCTGTGTGAGCATTTTTTGCGTGATATTTGGCATGAGGCGCTTCAGTTCACTCGTCCGCTTTTTCCCATGTGTTAAATGACATAAAATGACACACTTCCATTTCCCGCCGATCACTTCAAGCGTTGCTTCCACAGAGATATTATATTTCTTCTTTTCCAACGTCGCTTCACTCCTTTTGATGCTGTACAGGCACTTTTTAGTACCTATATTACAAAAAAGTACGTACTTTTTTTTCTATCATCTATGTTAGATAATAACTCTTGCCGATCGGCTTCGTCTATCAAAATGTCATGAAAGAAGGATGTGAATCACGATGCAAAACAAACAAAATCACTTTGCCCTTCTCGCACTAGCGATTAGTGCATTTGCTATAGGTACAACTGAATTTATCTCTGTAGGTCTTCTGCCGATGATCTCAGAGGACTTTGGCGTGAGTGTCAGTCAGGCCGGCTGGACCGTTTCTTTATATGCGCTCGGTGTTACCTTTGGCGCACCAATTCTAACCTCACTTACGTCAACAATGAAAAAAAAGACATTGCTTCTGCTCATTATGCTCGTCTTTTTGATCGGAAATACACTCGCCACGATTGCCCCGACTTTTTCTGTACTCTTAATCGGACGAGTGATTTCAGCCCTATCACATGGCGTATTTATGTCGATTGGCTCGACCATTGCCGCAAGCCTTGTGGTGAAAGAAAAGCGGGCAAGCGCTATTGCCTTTATGTTCACTGGTTTAACAGTCGCTACTGTGACCGGTGTGCCATTCGGTACGTTTCTTGGTCATGAGCTCGGCTGGCGGACGTCATTTGGTGTGATTGTCATGATTGGCCTAATCGCACTGATTTCTAACTATTTCCTTGTTCCGTCTCAATTGAAACAGGGCGTGAAAACAACGCTTAAGGATCAAGCAGCCTTATTAAAGTCGAAAAGAATGTTGCTTTTATTTGTCATTACTGCTACAGGGTATGGAGGAACCTTTGTCGTCTTCACCTATTTATCCCCTCTCTTACAGCATGTGACAGGTCTTGCGCCTGGAACAGTTGCCTTGATCCTGCTGTTATACGGAATGACCATCGCCGCTGGGAATGTCATTGGCGGAAAAGCAGCGAATAAACAGCCAATGAAGGCACTGATTTATATGTTTATCATTCAAAGTCTCATCTTGTTTATCCTTAGCTTTACTGCTGGATTTATGACACTCGGGATTGGAACTGTGATGCTGATGGGACTGTTTGCTTTCATGAATGTCCCCGGCCTTCAAGTTGCCGTCGTTGATTTTGCAGAAAGGTATACACCTGGAGCTGTCGACGTTGCTTCCGCTCTGAATATCGCTGCCTTTAATGCAGGTATCGCCATTGGTTCATTTTTAGGCGGCATCGTGACAGATACCCTTGGGCTTGTGCATACTGGCTGGGTTGGCGGCATCATGGTGCTCATGGCGGCTATACTCACGATGGTGAGTCATCGAATCGAACAAAAAGAATACAAACAAACCATGTAAAGGAGTCTTTCATATGAACGATTTACAAAGTACAAAAACATTAAACAACGGCGTCCGCATGCCAGGATTTGGTCTTGGGGTCTTTCAGGTTGAAGAAGGAACGGAATTAATTGAAGCTGTTAAAACAGCCATTCAATTAGGATATCGCAGTATTGATACAGCTTCTATTTACGGCAATGAAGAAGGTGTTGGACGAGGCATACAACTTGGTCTAGCAGAAACAGGCCTTCGCCGCGAAGACATCTTTGTGACATCCAAAGTGTGGAATGCCGATTTAGGATATGAAGCGACACTAAAAGCATACGAGGACAGCCTGAAAAAACTTCAGCTTGATTACCTTGATCTGTATTTAATTCACTGGCCAGTTGAAGGGAAATACAAGGAAGCATGGCGCGCGCTTGAAACGCTGTACCGTGAAGGAAAAGTCAGAGCCATCGGTGTGAGTAACTTCCAGCCGCATCATCTAGATGAATTATTGAAAGATGCGGACATCATTCCAGCGATTAATCAAGTCGAGTTTCATCCAAAACTCACGCAGGAAACCCTGTTTACGTATTTGAAAACACATGGCATCCAAATGGAAGCCTGGTCACCACTTATGCAGGGAGAGCTGCTGCACCACCCGCTGATCACGGAGCTTGCGGGCACATACAGCAAAACACCTGCTCAAATTATTTTGCGCTGGGATGTGCAAAAAGGCGTCATTACGATTCCTAAATCAACGAAAGCCCATCGTTTAAAAGAAAATGCCGATATTTTCGATTTTGTCCTATCTGATGAGGATATGAAGCGCCTGTCTGACTTAAATGAAAATAAACGAATTGGTCCTGATCCAGACAACTTCGACTTTTAATGAAAACACCCCCGCTTTTTACTAAGCGGGGGTCTTCATGTTCATCATTTTGATTTTTTAAAGGAAGTTTCATATTCTTCTATGATTTTATTTCCACCATTTGATTTCCACTTCTCTACATCTTTCTTAAACTGTTCTTCGTTGATATCACCAAGAATGAACTTATAGGTCGCATCATCGATGATTTTCTTCAATTCATTTCCTCGCTCTGATGCTGTTTCTGAATACAGGCTTTCAGCAGGGTTAGCGACAATGATGTTTTTATTGTCTTCTTCTAGCTCTTCATATTTTGTACGAACTGCATCGCCTTTATTTTTCAAGTAACGCTTATCAATCCCTACGAGGCTGACAAGCGGCTGTACATCTGTCTGCCAGCTTTTCACTTGGCTTTCTTCCCTCACAAATGTATTTCCATCTTGTTTGTTATAGTGCTTTCCATCAATCCCATACGTCATGAGACCATACACGTCTTCTTCTGCAATGCGGTCAAAGAAAGCCAAAATTCTCTTTAACTCTGCTTCTGATTTGACGCTTGTTTTAGGGAAGGCGAAGATGCCATTATGACCGCCTGATGCCCATACACGTTCTTTGCCATCTGGGCCTTTGATTCGGTTGATAATATCCACTTCCATGTTCTTATCTGTTGCATCATCTCTTAAGTTCACTGCATCTACCATATTTCCAACATAGATACCCGCTTTTCCTTGTGAGAACAATTCTTGCTGCTGCGTTTTGCTTGTGACTGGGAAGTCTTTGTTTATATAGCCGTTGTCACGCAGCTTTTTCATATATTTCATTGTATTCATATACTCATCCGTCATAAAGTCTGGCGTAAATTTGCCGTCTTCTTCTTTCCAATCTGTTGGCATTCCTTCATAAGAACCAAGCGTTTTAAATGCACCGTAAATCAAATCGTTACGGTCTGTAAAACCAATTGTATCGTCCTTGCCATTTTTGTTCGGATCTTTTTCAGTAAATGCCTTGGCTACTTCATAAAGGTCATCCAGCGTTTTTGGTGTATCCAAATTTAAATTTTCAAGCCAATCCTTTCGAATGACAATCCCTTGTCTTGAAAGTGGTCTCTCTCTATAAATGCCATAAAGCTTCCCATCGATAGAGGCATTTTTATTAATCAGTTCGTTCATCTTACTTAAATTTGGATAATCCTTTAAGTATGGACCGATTTCCCAGAACATGCCTGATCTAAACGCATTGATAGCAGATGAATTCTTAATGTCTTGAATCGTCACAATTTGTGGGAGGTTTCCTGCGGCAAGTGCTGAATTTAAACGGTCTTCTTTCACCGCATCAGGCACCCACGTAATATCAAGCTCTGTATTTGTGAGCTTCTCAATCTCTTCTAACACTGAATCTTTTGGCGGCTGCTGATGATACAAAATCGCCATCCATGTCAGTTTCACCTTTTTGTCTAAATCAACCTTTTCATCTGATGAGCTTGCTCCTTTACTTGAACAAGCTGACAGAATACCGCTTGCGGCAAATAACAAAACAAAGGCAATCAGCCATAATTTCTTTCTCCCCATAAGATCCCTCCGTTATTCCATCTTTTTAACCCTTTACAGAACCTAGTAATGCCCCTTTGTTGAAATGCTTTTGAATAAATGGATAGACAAGCAGAACGGGAATGGTCGCCACGACGATGACCGCCATTTTAATGGTTTGGTCTGGCGGCGGTGTTGATGAGCCCATATCTGACATATCTCCCTGCATACCGCTTGATACAATGACGATTTGTCTTAACAGGACCTGAATCGGCCATTTCACTGAATCGTTTAAATATAAAATGGCTGTCATGTACGTATTCCAATACGTCACGGCATAAAAAAGTGAAATCGTCGCAATAGCTGGCAAAGAAAGTGGCAGCACAATTTTAAAGAAGATCCCTAAGTCGTTACAGCCGTCCATCTTCGCTGATTCTTCAAGGCTTGCCGGAATGTTTTGAAAGAAGTTTTTCAAAATGATCAAATTGAATGCATTGATGGCCACTGGCAGAATGAGTGACCAGTAAGTATCAAGCAGCCCTAGTGTTTTCACGACAATAAACGTCGGAATCATCCCTCCGCTAAACAGCATCGTGAAGACAACGAGAAACATGAGGGTTCGCCTGCCCTTTAGCTCCTGACGAGACAGCCCATACGCCATAAGTGAGGACAAAAACATGCTGACCGCTGTTCCAACGAGTGTCACAAGAATGGATACAATCAGGCTGCGATACACAATATCTGTAGAAAAGATATAGCGATAGGCCTCTAGAGAAAACGTCGTTGGAAACAAAATAAACTTCTTTGAGATGACCTCTTCTACTGTCGCAAAAGAGGCGGCAATGACATGGATGAACGGGAGCACACATATTAATGCGAACATGAGTAGAAAAGAGTAATTAAATACATTGAACAATCGGCCTTTAATAGAACGATCTATGTTCATCACGCCCTTTCTTTGTAAGCGTTATCATTTCGTCTGAACATAAGCTGCAGCCTTTGACGATATCGTGATTAAAATGTAACAAACGGGGGAAGAAAGCGTCTATAATCATCATGACAGACCACAGAGATGATCATGCCATTCGTGCTTTTAGCCTCATCAATGAAAAGAAAAAGATCATGAGCTAATGTCATGATTATGCCCTATGCCTGATCGTTTTCTTTCAGAATTTCTGCCGTATTGACATCTGGCCTGTAGCCTAACTCCTGCTTCGTTTTCTCAGTAGACCAAGGTTTTCCCTCGTTTTCTGATACGGCATAATAAGTCCCAAATGGAACGTCTGTTTCGATGGCAGCCTTGATCATGCTGAAAAGATCTTCATGTGAAAGAAGCGTTCGTTTCGTTCTTTTTTTGGTGTGCAATCCTTCCATCTCATCTGTCACGACGGTTCCAATTCTCAAATTGATGACAGACATACCTGTTTGATCGTGAAACAAACGCCCAAGCTGTTCGGAAGCAAATTTTAAAATGCCATACACATTTTTTGTTGCTGGTACATCATCAGTCGTAATTTCTCGCCCTAATAAGGAGTGACCATCTTTTTCATAGCGATCTGTCACATGATTACTGCTTGCAAAAATGACTTTTGGAATGCTTAACCGGGCCGCTGAACGAAACATATCATACGTGCTTTTCCAAAACACATCATTCATTTTTGCAAACTCCTTTTCATTCATCACATCATGCGTCATGTCCACGTTTAAAAGATGAATGATCACATCTGTATCTCTTGGGATGGCTTGAAACAAATTCTCTTCAATTGCCGCATCTGCCATGATGACTTCTTCTACACACCTTGTTTGATCAATGATGGTCACGTCATACTCCGAAGAGAGCTCTTTAGTTAATAAACGTCCGATGACACCACATCCGCCAATCATGGTGATTTTTTTCATCTGTTTCCTCCTTCATCTTCTATCGGAGTAGTATGTCCATGCCGTCTATTGATTACAGCCACTTTTTCAAAAAACGTGTAGCCTCGTGGCGCATAGCAGCCGTTTCAAAATGACCTGCATGTAAACCTACAAGCTGATAACGTTCCTTTAAGGAAGCAGCTTGATAGGCTTGACTTAATGTCTGTTGAATTCGTCCAACACCTTCAGCAGGTGTAAGCTGATCATGTTTTCCAACTAAGCTTAAATGCGGTCTTGGGAAAATCATTTCTTGGATGTCAGCTGCTGTAAAGTGCTTAGCTAAGCTCGGTACATAATAGTAAAAACCGTGTCTATCTAAATGATTCGTTTCAATCAATGTGTGATGATCAACCTGTGCGCAAAGATCCACACACACACTGACCCTCTCATCAAGTGCTGCCGTCCACCATGAAAGAAGACCGCCCATTGACATCCCAAAAACAGCTAAACGCTCTGGGAGCACATCAGAGCGGGACAACAAATAATCAATTGCACACATGCTCTCATACAGCATCATGCCCCACATCACTTTTCCTGTTAACAGCATTTCTTTGAAAATTTCACTTTCTGTTCTGCCCCTTCTTTCACCAAATCCCGCGTGGTCAATCGCCAACACACTATAACCTTTTGAAGTGAATTCTTTTGCGTATGAAGGCGCTTGCAAATAATGAGCCCCCTTCAATAACTCTTCTTTCCCATCCACATAATTCCCACCATGAGAATGCTGGAACAAGACAACAGGCCTTTTTTTCACTGTATCTTTCGGCTTCACAAAATAAGCCGGAACTTCCTCCACCCCATGAATAGAGAGAATGAGTGTTTCTACTAAGTACGATTCACGTTCCTCAATCTTTAACGTATACGCCTCCACACGATGGCGCTCTGGCATTTCCCCTAATAAACTGAGCAGTTGTTCACGTTTGCTTTCCTTTTCCATTGACGTCACTCCTCATTTTCTTGATCAACTTGTTAAATACGAGATTGATGGGGGAATCACCTTGTTTTCGACAAAATTATGTCCCGGGAAATAAACAACACCCACCGGTATCAACCGATGGGTGCGTTCATTAGTTCGCGACAATATTGACAAGTTTTCCAGGAACCGCAATCACTTTACGGATTGTTTTCCCTTCAAGCTGTTCTTTTATCCGTGCATCATTTTTCGCAAGCTCTTCTAGTTGCTCTTTTGTTGCATCAGCAGGAACCGTTAATTTTGCTTTCACTTTTCCATTTAGCTGTACGACAATTTCCACTTCATCATCGACAAGTTTTGACTCATCATATTGCGGCCATGCTTCATAAGAAATAGACCCTTCATGACCAAGTTTGTTCCAAAGCTCTTCCGCTACATGCGGTGCAATTGGAGAAAGAAGTTTCACAAAGCCTTCTGCATATTCTTTCGGCAGTGTGTCAGCCTTGTATGCATCGTTGATGAACACCATTAATTGTGAAATCCCAGTATTGAAACGTAAGCCTTCATAATGATCCGTTACCTTCATGACGGTTTCATGGTAGCTGCGCTCTAATGGCCCGCCAGATTGCTCTGTCACTTTATCACTGATGGAGCCATCTTCATTTGTAAACAGGCGCCATACACGATCTAGGAAACGACGAGCACCATCAAGACCTGTTTCAGACCAAGCAATTGACGCATCTAAAGGCCCCATGAACATTTCATACAGTCTTAATGTATCTGCACCATGAGATTCTACAATATCATCTGGGTTGACAACGTTCCCTTTGGATTTACTCATCTTTTCATTGTTTTCTCCAAGGATCATTCCTTGGTTGAACAATTTCATGAAAGGTTCTTTTGTTGGGACAACACCGATATCATACAAGAACTTATGCCAGAAGCGCGCATATAGAAGATGCAGTACAGCATGTTCTGCTCCGCCGATATACACATCAACTGGAAGCCATTTCTTTAGCTTCTCAGGAGATGCAAGCTCTTCTGAGTTATGTGGATCAATATAACGCAAGAAATACCAGCAGCTGCCTGCCCATTGCGGCATTGTATTCGTTTCACGGCGGCCTTTCTTGCCTGTTACAGGATCTACAACCTCAACCCAGTCTTTAATATTGGCTAATGGTGATTCACCTGTGCCACTAGGTTTAATCTCCGTCGTCTTAGGCAAAATCAGTGGAAGCTCTTCCTCTGAAACAGCTGAAGATGTTCCGTCCTCCCAATGAATAATTGGAATTGGCTCTCCCCAGTAACGCTGACGGCTGAATAGCCAGTCTCTTAAACGATAAGTGACTTTCTTTTCACCTTTTTGATGTTCTTCTAGCCATGCAATCGCTTTTTCAATTGCTTCTTCTTTCCCTAAGCCGTTTAAGAAATCAGAGTTGATGTGCTTTCCATCACCTGTGTAGGCTTCTTTGTCAATGTCTCCGCCTTCAACAACCTCTTTGATTGGAAGATCGAATGTTTTGGCGAATTCATAATCACGCTCATCATGAGCAGGAACTGCCATGATCGCTCCAGTGCCATATGTGGCTAACACATAATCTGCAATCCAAATCGGCATCTTTTCCCCATTCAATGGATTGATGGCATAAGCACCTGTGAAAATGCCCGTTTTCGTTTTAGCAAGATCTGTCCGCTCTAAGTCACTCTTAGATTGAATTTCTTTGATATATGCTTCAACTGCTTCTTTTTGAGCAGCTGTTGTAATTTTTTCAACTAGTGCATGCTCTGGTGCAAGAACGGCATATGTTGCACCAAATAGTGTATCAGGACGTGTTGTAAATACCGTAAACTGTTCGTCATGTCCTTCTACTTCGAAGTGAACATGTGCACCTTCAGAACGTCCAATCCAGTTGCGCTGCATATCTTTGATGCTTTCAGGCCAATCAATGTCTTCTAAATCTTCTAACAGCCTGTCCGCATATGCTGTAATTTTTAGCATCCATTGCTTCATTGGACGTCTTTCAACAGGATGTCCTCCGCGTTCACTTTTCCCATCAATGACTTCTTCATTTGCAAGGACTGTACCGAGTGCTGGGCACCAGTTTACAGGTACTTCATCAATATACGCCAATCCTTTTTCGTACAATTTCAAGAAAATCCACTGTGTCCATTTATAATAATTCGGATCTGTCGTGTTAATTTCTCGATCCCAATCATACGAGAAGCCTAATGATTGAATTTGACGGCGGAAATTATTAATGTTCTCTTCTGTAAATGCAGCTGGATCATTTCCTGTATCCAGCGCATATTGTTCCGCTGGAAGACCAAATGCGTCCCATCCCATTGGATGAAGAACATCGTATCCTTGCATACGTTTCATACGTGATAAAATATCCGTTGCTGTGTATCCTTCAGGATGCCCTACATGAAGCCCTGCTCCTGATGGATAAGGAAACATATCTAGCGCATAAAACTTTGGTTTATCTTCCGAGTCAGATGTGGCGAATGTTTTATGTGTCAGCCAATAATCCTGCCACTTCTTTTCAATTTCCCGATGCTGAAAACTCAATGTGAAAACCTCCTTTAATATGTACGGCTTTATCTGCTCAGATGACCACTGCAAGAATTCAGATTTTTCTAAAATCAACAAAAAACCCTCATCCCTGGAAAGGGACGAGAGATTTTTTGGTTCCCGCGGTACCACCCTTGTTAGCGTCATGAACTGTTCATACGCTCACTTAATATCTTTAACGCAGACATGCGACAGAAGCTTTAACGCAACTGCAACTCTGAGGCGAGTTCAGAAGCAGATTTGATTGACTTTCACCAGCCGTCAATTCTCTAAAGACAAATACTGCTTTCCTACTACTCCTCTTCACTGTTCTTATCGTAACCGTCATCTAAGTAGTATTTTATAGAATTATGATCATAAGTGCAAGCAGGTTTGTATACAATGGGAATGTACCCTAGACTAGGGTAAAGTGAGGATATTATTCGTGTGGAGATCGGTTATGACGGTTGGAGCCTGCATCCTGTGAACGTTCTTCTCTCACAAAATCGAAGCTTCGCAGAACTGCTTCTCCTCCGTAACCTGAAATAATGGATAAGATGATCAAGTGCAGACTAGATTCGGGATTTGAGGATAAGACAAGCAGTGTAGCAGCAATCATCCCAACGAGCCAATCTTCAATAAACCCTAGATAAATAAACTTCTTTGTCATTCTGGGCTTCTCTAGCCTGCCTTTTTTCTTTACGTGACCGAGAATGCCCATGACCCCTCCAATGGCGCAAGCAATAATGACTTGTTGCAGCATTTTCATCACCTTCCTAAAGCCCTTAGAATAGTAAAGCGACTTCAGGCTGTCCAGCCCCCTGTAATGCCATTCTGCTGTTCCGTCATAATCCATGTAAAAGGTCTATTCTCTCTAACGAAGAAAAAAAGCTTGTTTCTTCCATTATATGTGAATGACCCAAAAACAATCTTGATGCATTGGAATCATTTTCACCTAATCCATATTAACTATTTTTGTCATTTTATGAATTATTCCCAAATGATTCCTTCTTTTTCTAATGAAAAGTCTCCTTACTTACTCTATTCTAATGGAGGACAAACTATGATGACAAATTTAACAAAACGATTGCAATCATTGAAACAGAACATATGTTATGTTACGTTTAAAAAGAATTCATTTGGTTTTAAAAAAACCATCTTAAATGTCTGATAGTAGCAGCAAAGGAGGGTAATATGGTCAGCTCGAACATCTTCGGCTTGCAAAAACAGCTTGAACTCATAAAAAAAGCGCTGGATCATGCGCGGATTGGTGTTGTCATTACAGACCCTTCTTTAGAGGATAACCCTATCGTTTATGTGAATCATGGCTTTACACAAATGACTGGATACAAACCAGATGAGATTCTTGGACGTAATTGTCGATTCCTCCAAGGAAAAGACACAAATCAAGAGCAACTTGACTTAATACGTCACGGAATTCAAAACAAAACACCTATTACCACACAGCTCAAAAATTATAAAAAAGACGGTACTTTTTTTTGGAATGAACTCAATATAGATCCTCTATACATTGAACAAGATGACAAAACATTTTTTATTGGCTTTCAAAAGGATATTACAAAACAGAAAGAATATGAACAACTCCTAGAAGATTCCTTACAGGAAGTCACCTCTCTGTCGACGCCAATTGTCCCAATCAAAAATGGTGTTTCCGCTCTTCCACTCATCGGAAAATTATCAGAAGAACGCTTTGATGCCATCGTCGCGAAGTTAACTTGTATATTAGAAGATTCAAAGGATGATTATTTAATTGTCGATCTTTCTGGTTTAATAGATGTCGATGATTCCGTTGCAACGCGAATTTTCAAACTGCATCACCTGCTGAACTTAACTGGAACTGAACTCATCATCACTGGGATCAAACCACAGCTTGCGATGAAAATGAAAGACTTAGATACAGACTTCCAGAGTACGATCACTTATTTAACGGTAAAAGAAGCAATCAAAGGATTGCCATTAGCTGAAAACCCTGTATAAATAGGGTTTCAGATTGTTGACAAAGGGCTAAAATGAATTTTATTTTAGCCCTTTGTCTTCTTTTCAGTGTGATAGAAAACCTTTGCAGTCTAGGAAGGACGAGTACCGGAGCGAATTTCACATTCGTGAGCACCGGCACACAGGACTGACACCGAATGCGAGGGTTTGTCTACACGCTGAAAACCCTGTTTAAACAGGGTTTTTTTAATTGAACCGCTCCCCAAAATGGAAAAATGAGGTATGATAGGTGTAAATAGCGATTTAGGGGGGGCTGCTAGACGATGATGTTACTCATCATAGGTCTTTTATGTATTTGTTTCGCCATAGGATATGCCGTCAATTTCTTATTACTTAAACACCAAAATCAACCAATTTTTTCAAAAAAACTCTTCTATCCTTTTTTGACCATTGGTCTTGTTTTTTCTATCATGTCATTACCGTTTGCCAGCACAGGTGCTCCGAAAGCACAAGCAGATCCATCTTCTGAACAGCTGCTGAAAGAGCAAAAACAATTAGCATCTGACATTTCTCGTCTAAAGGAAGACAAAGAAACGCTGACGGCCTCTCTAGAAGACGTGACCAAAGAAAAAGAAAAGCTATCCAAGAAATTAGAAAACATCACCTCCGAAAAGAAAACAGTCAAACAGCAAGAAAAAACCATCCATGAGCTTGAAGAGAAAATAGACAAGCTAACCTCTACAAACGAAACACTCAAAAAAGAAAACCAAAAAGTTAACAAAGACACCACGTCATCGGCCCAGCGATCTGCTCCTAAAGATGATGGGGCCAATACTGGCGGTCATGAGTCACAAAAAGAAACAAAAAAAGAATCCGCCGCCTGTAATATTAAAGGAAGTGTCAACGGCATCTATCACACACCGAGCAGCAGATACTACTCACGGACAAAAAACGTGACCAAAATGTTCTGCTCCGTAGAAGAAGCTGAGCGTGCAGGGTACCGGGCACCAAAGCAATAGACATCTTTTGACGATAAAAAAACCTCCTGTCAGCCCACTATAGGTACAGGAGGTTCTTCTTTAAATTTCTCTTCTTAATGCTGTTAATACATTCGTTTTTGTCGCCTTACGTGCTGGGTTGAGTCCAGAAATAATGGCGACTCCTGCACTAATCACTGTTGCTGTGACCACAAGGCTTAGCGGAATATAGGAGAAGGTGATCGAGAATTGATCACTGGATCCCCCTTCAGACATGGAAGACAAAATCGCTGGAATGATTAAATTCACTGCAAAACTAACGATGTACGAGATGATGATCCCGATGATCGATCCAATCACCCCAATATACGCACTTTCCATGAGGAACATTCGCTTAATAATGGAAGGATTCGCACCGATGGCTTTCATGATCCCAATCTCTTGTGTCCGCTCTGTTACGGCCATTGTCATCGTATTGAAAATGCCGATCGCCGAAATAATCACCGCAATACATCCAACAAAGATGAGTCCAATTTTAAAGACTGTAAAGAACATATCCATTCCTTCAAGCTGATTCGTCACAGAGATGACTTGATAGCCGTCATCTGTCAGCTTATCTGTGAGCGCACCGACATTGTCGAACTTATCAGCATAGACAGACGTCATTTTTTCGACATTTCCTGCATCAGGAGATAGATCGAGCACTTGACTAAATTCTTTTTCATAAGCATTCGGAATAAGAATCTTATGATCCTGCTGCCACTCCAAATTCGGTTTCTTCAATACACCAACGACACGGAAATCGAACGTCTTTTCTTTCACCACTTCATTTTCTTCATTCAGTTTTGGCACCTTGATTTGAATGACTTTATTTAAAATTTCCTTCGTATAGCCTTTTGGCTCTTCCGGTGTATCTTCACCATTTGATGTCTGATTCATTTCTTTTTCATAGTCTTTTCGTTCTTTTTCCGTCCAAAGTTGTTCTGCCATATGATACCCAATTACAATTTCATTCGCCGATGTTGGGACTTTTCCACGGTCTAGTTCAAGGCCTGCCTCTTTTTCTTCTTTCATATCTGTCAGTACAGCCTGCGTATCACTTGAGCGATTATCGAGCTCGACGTGAACCGATGGAATGATTGACGTTCTTGCAACGACAGATTTCGCATGGTCATATTTCTTTAAATCGTCAAGCTTGACGTCACCTTTTTCTTTGCCTAACACTTTAATTTCTGTGATAATTTGTTGTTTCATGATTTCATCTTGAGCCGATTTTTGCAGACCAAAACCAACTGACGCTAGAACGATTAAGAAAGAGCATGCCATTGTCGTTGCAAGTATGGTCATAAACACACGCAATCTATTTTTCTTCATATTTCTTCTAATGAATTTGACCTGATCTCTAAATTTCAATGGACTGATCCCCTTTCTTTAATACACCATCATGAAGCTGGAACGTTGTGTCTGCGATGGAAGCGACTTCATCGTCATGTGTAATGATGACAAATGTAATTCCTTTTTCACGATTAAGCTGCTGGATAAAGGCTAGAATTTCGCCTTCAGTTTCTGAATCCAGACTGCCTGTTGGTTCATCTGCTAAAATAATAGACGGATTAAGGATCAAGGCTCTTGCAATACTCACACGCTGCTGCTGTCCACCTGATAGTTCATTAGGATAATGTCCTGCGTGATGTTCCAGACCAACTCGTTTCAGCATTTCCTTTACTTTCACTTTTCGCTCAGACGGCTTCACACCTTTTAAAGTGAGCGGAAGTTCAACGTTCTCATATGTTGTTAAACTCCCGATCAATTGAAAGCTTTGAAAGATAAAGCCAAAATGATCTAACCGAAAGTCTGCCCATTCTTTCTCATTAAAGCCGGTCACATTGGTGCCATCAACGACAATTTGTCCGCTTGTTGGCGTAATATATCCCGATATTAGATTCAGTAAAGTCGATTTCCCCGAACCGCTTCGTCCGACGATACATGCAATATCGCCTCTATTAATAGACAAGTCAATGTCTTTGAGCACAGGAATTTCGTTCTCCCTGCCCTTTTTCCCAATTTTAAACACATGATCTAACGATTGAATTTGAATCATCTCTACTCCCCTGCTCTCTGTTTATCTTTTTCGATAGATTAAGAAATAACTCGTCAGTGCACCTACAGCTCCACCGATGAACATGCCGGCGATATAACCAAAAATGGAGTTGTCTGAAGAAAATCCAACCCAGCCAAATCCTAGAACACCGAAGGCAATGACCAATATCTGAATGGGCCTATCCATTTTGGGGTAAACAAAGAATCGTCCATTTCGTTCAACTGGATGTTTAATAAAACTGAACAAACCAATGAGATAAAATACGATTAGCATCACAATTGGCACAATGAATTCTACACCTGTAAACCAAATTGGATTTTCAACTAAATTTCGAAATTGAAAACGGTCTGTTATATAAGTAATTGGAGCTATGGGCATAATAAAGTAGTCATAACTGATATCAACCCAACTTCTATCCGTTTTTAATAAATAGTCTAAATGAAACATCGGTAGCCAAATTAATAAATAAGGTAAAATTGATGTACTGAATGTAACAATGGCTTGACTAATTGCGCTTCCTGTTAAAGCACCTGCTGCAAGACACAAACTATAAAACATTAAGGTGGACACAAGTGCAATCAAATAACCACTGTTAAACGCAATCGTATATTGTGGTTGAATGCATAAAATGAGTATATAAGTAAAGACATATGACAATACATGAACAAGCGTGATAATTCCGGCACCTAGGAAAAACTTTGTGTGATAAATGGTCGTTCTGCTAAACGGCAAAGATAAAGTAAAATCAATTTGCCCTTTATTTCTTTCAAAACCCAACTGGGTAATTGCAAAAATTAAACTCATCGTCCATGAAAAGGTGATAAACATATCAGAACCGAAATCATAATAAAAGTAATTATCGAGTGGTGTACAAGTCGGATCGTTTAAACAAGTTTGAAAGGATGAGTATCCCATTAAAAAGGATAATGGCGTCGCAAAGATCGCAACAAGCATCACTAAAATGAATGTCAGCTCAGACTGCTTCCATTCCTTATATAACAATTGCCGCTTTACCATCTGCGTTTCCCTCCAAACTTCGCAATGAATACTTCTTCTAAATTTACAGGCAGTTCATGCCAGACTTTTGGTTCAAGCGATTTCAAATACTCTTTTGCTTCTTCATCTGTTTTGAGTACAAGTGCTGTATAGAACACACCCGCTTGATCTAAGATGGCAACGCCTTTTTTTCTAATACTTAAGTTCATATCCTCTTCAAATGCCATCTGGATTTTAACGTAGTCATTCTTTAATTCGTCTAAATCCATAACACTTGTGAGCTGATTTCCTTCCAAAAACCCGATTCGGTTACACATACGCTCAATATCCTCTAAACGGTGAGATGTAATTAAAATCGTTGTTTGTCGTTCTGCCACCTCGTCAATCATCAGCTGAAGAACGTCATTTCTTGTGACTGCATCAATCCCGTCTGTCGGCTCATCTAACAAAATGACTGCTGGTTTGATGGCAAAACTTAAAATGAGAGACAGCTGTTTCTTTAAACCTGTCGACAATTCACGGTATTTCACTTTTTCCGGAATCTCATACCGGTTCACAAGCTCATTGGCATATGTCACGTCAAACTTTGGATACAGTTGTTTTAACAGCTTCACAAGCTGTCCATAATTGTACCGGTCAAAGTAGGGATTTACGACTGGCATATACACAATATTTTGTTTCACTAACGGGTGGTCTTTTACGAGTACATCTTTAAAATAAATCTCTCCTTCATCCGGAAGAAGGATTTGCTGAATCAAGCGAAGAAGTGTTGTTTTACCAGAGCCATTCCGGCCAAGCAGACCAAAGATCTCTCCTTCGCCTATCTTGAAGGAAACGTTGCTGAGTACTTCGCGTCCATTTAATTTCTTTGATACATTTCTGACCTCAATCAACTTGTTTTCCTCCTTTTAGACTTGAGCCGATCTCCTCCAGCCACTCTTTGAGTTGATGAATATCAATACCGGCATAATGAGCTTCAATAATGAGTTGCCTTAATTGCTCCTTCATCTCTAACACCTTCCCTTCATTCAGCTTTAACTGTGCACCTTCTGTCACATACGTTCCACGGCCTCTTAATGTTTCAATAATTCCTTCCCGTTCAAGCTCTTTATACGCTTTGCTGACGGTGTTTGGATTCGCAATAATAATGGTGGCAAGCTCTCTCACAGAAGGCAGTTTGTCACCTGGTTTCATCACGCCTTTTAAGCACAAAATTTTTAACTGCTCAATGATTTGTTCATATATTGGTGCAGCGCTTCTTGGATCTATTTGAATCATGATGGCTCCCTCTTTTCTCATTCATGCTTTTGCAGTCCTATCGCTTGATCATGTCCTTGCATTAAAGGGACCGAATTTGGAATAAAATCTTTTTGAACTTCAAAACCAATGAAAACGAGAACGAAAAAAAATGTACATGCTAACGCAACAGCCAGCACCATCCACTTTAAATTGATTGGTTTTTTTTCTTTTTTCATGGTTAAACACCTTTCTTCACGTTTAAGTGTCTATAGTGTATTAGTTGATGTAGTACACTTAATACAATATAGACACTTGATTGAAAAGTCAAGGGACTCTAGAAAAAAATAGGCAGACGAACCAGATAAAATGACGAAGCTACTTAAAAGCTTTCGGAAGCCAGGTTTGCTTCTGGTTTAGGGTGTTCAACACGTTCATAACTTTCATAATCGCCTGAAAAAGTGGATGGAGCGTTTTAAGGAGTTGCAACACAATATTTGGAAAACTATCTCTGCTGGTTCCGATGGCTTGATAAGGAAAAGAATGTAGCATTTGAAAAACGAGTAGAGCAAATGCTTGTTTTAGCGTGTCAAAGTGCATAATAAAAGACCCCGAATATTGAGGTCTCTACAATGTTTTAATTAGATACTATTACTTTGTTTTTGGCCTTGCTTTTGAACAGGATTAGCACCCACCATACTAATAAAAATATATAGCCTATAACTGTAAAGATAGACCAAACTGCACCCTGTCGCAATTGACTAAATAAGTGTTCAAATTCATTCATTCCTTCTACTCTACCAATGCTATTTATCAGGCTAATCATCGGAATTGTAACAGTAAATACAATGGTTAGAATGGACAATCCCCTATGTTTATTTTTCACGACACTGAATATTGCGGTTCCTAATGTTGTTAAGAAAAACAAGTAATATAATGCCCAAAACCAATTAGGAAGAGTCTCCCACATTTCTTCTACCCCCTTGAAGATATTTGCAATTTCTATATATAACATACTTTAACAGAATAAAAACCTATTACAAATATATATCCAAAAACAACAATCTTTGCGAAAACAGCCAAAAAATAAAACAGACCCTTAAAAGAAGGATCTGTTCATCATTCGTTCTCGTATGAAATACCCAAAATCATTTGATTTTGAAGACTTTGAATTTGTACACGCGTTCTGTCTAAACGTTCTCTTTGCTGATCATTGGCGACATCTTTTAACTTTTCTAATTCATTCACTGCGTCCTCTAGCATGAGCTGCGCTTTTGAAAATTCTTCTTCGTTATAATGTTCTTGGCGAGAGCTCAAATCAAACTGTTCGCTTGCAAACTCAAGAGTCTCAGTGCTTTTTTGGACAAATTCATCGATTGATTTTCTTGTTGCCATCTTGCCATCCCTCCATTTCATCATTGCTCTCGCCTATTTTGCCCACGTAAAGCTTTTTCACTAAAGAAAATGTTGGACAGATTCAATTGTCCTCTTTCGTGATTTTTGTTAAACTTTAAGGATGCCTATTATTATGCAAGGAGGTTACTGACTTGGATCAGCATAACCCTTTTTTATATTCAAACAGCGAAAAACGTTATCACACATGGAATTATCATTTGCGTGAGCACTTTGGTCATAAAGTATTTAAAGTCGCATTAGACGGCGGCTTTGATTGTCCAAACCGTGATGGTACTGTCGCACATGGAGGTTGCACATTTTGCAGCGCAGCAGGATCTGGTGATTTTGCAGGGAACCGGGCGGATGATCTCATCACTCAATTTAATGAAATCAAGGACCGGATGCATACAAAATGGAAAGATGGAAAATACATGGCGTATTTCCAAGCTTACACAAACACACATGCGCCGCTGCCTGTTTTAAAAGAAAAATACGAAACCGTTATGAATCTGGATGGAGTGGTTGGTTTATCGATTGCCACAAGACCTGATTGTCTGCCAGATGACGTGGTGGAATATTTAGCTGAGTTAAACGAACGGACGTATCTATGGGTTGAACTTGGTCTACAAACTGTACATGAGCGGACAGCGATGCTCATCAACCGTGCTCATGATTATGAATGCTACGTAGAAGGTGTAGAAAAACTGCGAAAACATGGCATTCGAGTCTGTTCACATATCATCAACGGTCTTCCTCTTGAAAACCGAGATATGATGATGGAAACAGCAAAAGCTGTCGCTGATTTAGATGTGCAAGGAATTAAAATTCATCTACTTCACCTGTTAAAAGGAACACCGATGGTGAAGCAATATGAGAAAGGCAAACTAGAATTTCTCAGCCAAGAGGAATATGTTCAGCTTGTCTGTGACCAGCTGGAGATCCTGCCGCCAGAAATGATTATTCATCGTATTACAGGCGATGGTCCCATTGAATTAATGGTAGGCCCAATGTGGAGTGTGAATAAATGGGAAGTGCTCAATGCCATAAATGCTGAGCTTGAAAGACGTAACAGCTACCAAGGCAAACGCTTCGTCAGATTGGAAGAAGCGGCAAAATGATTTTAAAACGGATGCTCCCTTTTAGTAAAGAGCTGTTAGAACGTGCTTGTCAAAAAGGCGATATTGTCATTGATGCAACGATGGGAAATGGCCATGATACACGCTATTTAGCTGACCTTGTCGGGAAGGATGGACAAGTTTTCGCATTCGATGTACAGAAGGAAGCCATCGAGCAAACAAGCAAAAGACTTGGTGAGCACTACCCTTACGTTCACCTTATCCATGACGGACATGAACAACTTGCTGAGCATCTGCCAGCCGAAGCTTATGGTCACATATCTGGTGCAGTGTTCAATCTTGGGTACTTACCAGGAGGCGATAAAACCGTCACAACTCAGGCCCATACAACCATTGAAGCGATCAAACAGCTCATTGATTGGCTTAAGCCTGGAGGTCTGATCGTTCTTGTGATTTACCACGGTCATCCCGAAGGAAAAAAAGAGAAGGACATCCTTCTTGATTATTGCAAAACACTCCATCACGAAGAAGTACAGGTGATCTCTTATCAATACATGAATATTCAAAACGATCCGCCCTTCGTGGTAGCCATCGAAAAAAAACTCAAATCCTCTTAATGGATTTGAGTTTTTTTATTTAATAAGCGTATTGGTCAATGATTTCTTCAAGTACTACTTCCAGCTCTTCTACATCTGCAAGCTCTGATTGAGTAAAGCGGACACGTACAAGCTGTTCTCCGTCATTATACATTTCTTCCAGCCAGCCACGCAGCCCTCTTGCTCTACGGTCGACTTCAAAAATGATATCTAGCCCCTCTTCATCAATGAAGAAAATCACCTCTAACTCATCAAGCATTTGACGATAATAGTCGGAAGTCGGTATGAACTCAAATTCTTGAACAAAGGGAAGGCGGCGCCTAAAATAAGGTGCTTCTTCGCAGTCTGCTTCATGAAGGTGAAAGCCTAAGTTTCCAACAGCTTCAAGCACACGATTCACCCAAGGGTGTGCGTTTACAAAAATGCGGTCATGATCAAATTTATCAATACCACCTTGAATATCAAGGTCTGTCACAACAGCCACCTCTACTTTACCTACAGTCATTGGTGTATCAAGAGGAAGGTGAAACGAGAATGTAAACTGCTGAGCTTCCCCAGGCTGAATCGTGAATGATTCAGTCACTCGGACAGAATGGATGGTTGTGTGTTTTCGTTGCTCTTCATCATCTTTTACAATGGTGTACCATGTTTTCAACTTTAAATCAATATAGCGAATATCTTGAGGCACTTTTCCGCCCTTCACATGGACTGTTCCCTTTACTTCTTCTCCCGGTTCATACGCATCTTTCTCCAAAATTGTATCCACTTTTGCTGCACCGATTCCTACACTTGCTGCAAACTTTTTAAAAAATGACATATTCGACCTTCCCCTTTTTTAAGTTTTTCAACAAATATACGTCATAAGGAGTAGATACGATTCATTCGATCCATACTTTTCTCCTATTTTTCGTACACTAAGAATATTATCGGCAGCAAATAAGAGGATTGTAATGAAAAAAGAGGATACGTCTGATCATGGTTCGCCTTAAAAAGTGTACATCGCCCAAGCAAAACCGTTCAAAACAAAAAAGCTTGTAGAAAACCATTGTGTTTTCTACAAGCTGATGAGCTTACTTTATCCTTTATGAAGATTTCATCCAAGGCATTTTCTGATAGGTGCGATAGGCTCTGCCATTGATATAGAAAAAGAACGATGTTTTCCCGCTTGATTTGATCAACCGCTTTGCCAGCTTGTTCATCTCTTTTTGGGCTGTCACTTTTTCATCAGACAAATAGACCGCAAGTAACCCTCTATTGATTAGTTTGTGAAAATTCTCGTGTGGAATGCCTTTCAGCTGTTCATCCGCTTTTTCAATAAAATGCTGTAGTCTATCCATCATCTCATGATGAGAGTTGTAGTACGAGCAAAAATTCAAATCGCCTTCCAGCCTGTCCTCTTCTTGGTCGATTAAATAGTCCAGTAAGATGTGCAGACCTTGAATATAAGGGAAATAGCTTTCGTAAATTTGCTTCGCCTGCTTCTCTGTAAAATCAGGCTGCAGTGCATAAGCCACAAGACAGAAAATGCCCAGCGTTGATCCTGCACATGCGGAAAACTCATACCACTCCATCTTCGGTAAATCCTTTTCATACTGGCGGAACCATGACTCTAATCGAGGTTCACGCTCATGAGGAACCACATGCTTATGTACTTGTAAATCACTATAATAATCACACAGCGTATGTAAATAGGGCTGAATGATCGGATAATGCGCTAGACGTGATAACACATTTTGGCATGTCCTAACAAGCGCATGCAGATATCCATGATCCTCTTGATCATCACGGAATTGATAGTACGGCTTAAGCTCCGCATGAATATCGAGTGCATCTCTCATCGCTTGATGCAGCATATGAAAATCCTTTGGATCAAGTGATGTACTGCGGTCACACAAGTTATCTAAGTAATCGCTAATCGTTTGGTACGCCACAATGAATTCAATACACGTTTCCTTCGCTTCACCTGCAAGAAGAGATAAAATTCCCCCGCCTTCACAGTGAAAGGTTTTACTGGATATGCTCGCTAGTGCCTGCGTTCTCAGTTCTTCATTTTCAATCATTTCTGCATGAGCCCGCCACTTTTTTAGCTCCTGATGAACTAGCGGAAAAATATCTTTATACACCTTCGTCATCAGTGCAAAAGGACGTTCTGGTACTGACAAATCAATCCACCCCCAACTTAAGCTCACAATCAAATATATTGATCAGTAAAGGCTCTTGCCGCCTTAAACACATCTTCTCGCTCGGGCTCATTAAAAATTTCATGATAAAGCCCTTCCCATTCACGGTATGATTTATTGGTTGATTCAATGCCATTGAACCATTTCATCACTCTTGTTTTATCTACAATCTTGTCATCGCCTGCCTGCATGAGCAGGAGCGGAATCGACCGAAAGACATTCGTAGGCTGCATCGCCGCATCGATATTTTTGACCAGTTCTCGATACCAGCGAACCGACACCTTCGTCACATAAAGAGAATCATTCGAATCCGCCTCAATCACATCTTGATTCCGTGTGGCAAGTTCGATCGACAGCCCGGATTCGACTTTAAAAGACGGCGCCAGCACATTTAGCCCTTTTGACGCAAAATCCATCAGCTTCTTCGGTTTAAATTGCAGACCTAAACAAGGTGATGATAAAATAAGGCCATCAATCTTCGTATGGGTATACTGCTTGAACCATTCAATCGAAATCAGTCCCCCCATACTATGTCCAAGTAAAAATGTCGGAAGTCTGAACGACTTCGCATGTTCAATCCATTCATCCACTGTATCAATGTATTCTTGAAAAGAACGAATGTGGCCTCTCGCACGTGTCGATGTCCCTTGCCCAGGCAGGTCACCCATGACGACGTGATAGCCTGCATTTCGCCACATTTCGATCAGCCATTTATATCGGCCATGATATTCACTAGCACCATGTACAATGACAATTGTACCAACCGGTCTTTCAGCATGCCAAGTCCACAAAGTAAACACCTCACAAATGTTGTATTAAGAAAGGAAGTCGAAAAAGTGATTTATCCATATCATCAGTTTACACCTGAGATTCATGAATCGGTCTTTGTTGCAGAAAACGCCACCATTACAGGTGATGTCACAATAGGAGAATATTCAAGCGTTTGGTTCCAAACGGTCATTAGAGGCGATGTAGCTCCTGTCAGAATTGGAAAAAACGTCAACATTCAAGACTTATCCTGTCTGCATCAAAGTCCTGGAAAAACACTTCTTATTGAAGATGGTGCTACCATTGGACACCAAGTCACATTACATAGCTCTATCATTCGAAAAAATGCCCTCATTGGCATGGGTTCCATCATTCTCGATGGTGCGGAAATTGGCGAAGGAGCCTTTATTGGTGCAGGTAGCCTTGTCCCGCAAGGAAAAGTCATCCCAAAAGGTTCACTCGCTTTTGGCCGTCCAGCCAAAGTCGTTCGCCAGTTAACAGATGAAGATATCCAAGACATGGATCGTATCCGCAGAGAATATGTAGAAAAAGGACAATACTATCGTTCCCTTTTATCGCGTTAACATCATACATGTATCTTCACTTTATCATGTTTTTTTCAGGATATTAAGCAATAACTGTGTACCGCTTGTTATTTTACCCTTTTCCACCACTTTCTATCATGACAAAAAAGGTTTTCAGCACAAAGCTGAAAACCTTTTTCATTAGCTAAAAATAACTTCTTTCGGCTGGTGATTCAACTGCTCTGGATCAATGCTGCGCTCTACATAGATGCTATGCCAGATCATAAAGATCAGGACAGTCCAAATCTTACGGCTATGATCTGCTTTTCCAGCACAATGATCATTTAATAAATCAAGCACATATGCCTTGTTAATGTATTCATCTGTTTGACTGCTTTTAATGATATCTTTCGCCCAAGCGTTCATCTCATTTTTCAGCCAATGACGAATTGGAACAGGGAAACCTAGTTTTTTACGGTTTAACACATGGTCCGGCACAATGCCTTCTGCTGCTTTACGCAATAAATATTTCGTTGTGCCGTCTTTCGTTTTCAGCTCTTCTGGAATTTTAGAGGCTGCTTCAAATACGACCTTATCAAGGAATGGAACACGAAGCTCAAGAGAATTCGCCATTGTCATCTTATCTGCTTTCAGCAAGATATCCCCGCGCATCCACGTATGGATATCAACATATTGCATTTTGTTAATATCACTGTAGCCTGCACTTTCCTCGAAGTATGTTTTCGTCACGTCACGATACGTGATGTTCGGATCATACTGCTTTAAGAGGTTTTTCTTCACTGGCTCTTCAAAGATTTTTGCATTGCCGATATAACGTTCCTCTAATGGCGTACAGCCTCGAACGATAAAGCTCTTCCCTTTCATTCCTTCTGGCATTAAACGAGCCAGACGAAGAAGAAGCTTTTTCAGCATGGATGGTACAGATTCAAAAGGCTTTAGAGACAGCGGCTCACGGTAAATATTATATCCACCGAACAGCTCGTCTGCTCCCTCACCTGAAAGAACAACTGTGACTTGTTTTTTCGCTTCTTTTGCCACGAAATACAATGGAATCGCCGCTGGATCAGCCAAAGGATCATCTAAATGCCAGACGATCTTTGGAAGCTCATTCATATATTCCTCAGGAGAAATCACAGCACTAAAGTTTTGCAATCCCAGCTTATCAGCTGTTTCTTTTGCTACATCCACCTCACTGAATCCATCCTGCTGGAAACCAACAGAGAATGTCTTCAGTTCAGGGTGAAATTCCTTTGCGACCGACACGATGAAAGAAGAATCGATCCCGCCTGATAGGAATGAACCAACAGGCACATCACTTCTCATGTGGACTTTTACAGAATCATAGATAGCATCACGTACTTCTTCTACTAATTTCTGCTCTTGTGTTTGCTCAGGTTTGAATTGAACTTTCCAGTAAGTCTTAAATGCAATGTCTTGGCCTGGACGCAGTGTAAACTGATGACCTGGCTCAACTTTGTGCACTTTTTGATCAAGTGTATTTGGCTCAGGAACGAACTGAAAAGACATGTACTGCTGCAAAGCAGCCTCATCAAATAAAATATTCTCATTCACAGCCATTAAGCTTTTGCGTTCAGAAGCAAAGTACACTTGGTCATCCATTTGTGTAAAATAGAGCGGTTTAATGCCGAAAGGATCTCTTGCGCCATATAATAACTGCGCTTCTTTATCCCAAATTAAAAATGCAAACATCCCGCGAAGCTTCGATGCCGCTTCTTCTTTATAGTGGCGATATGTGGCAAGAAGGACTTCCGTATCAGAATCTGTGCTGAACGTATAGCCTTTTTTCACAAGCTCTTCTTTCAGCTCCACATAGTTATAAATTTCTCCGTTGAAAATAATCCAATATTTTTCATCTTCATAAGAAAGCGGCTGCTTTCCGTGTTCAACATCTATAATACTTAAACGTCTAAATCCAAATCCTACATGCTCATCATGAAAGTACCCCTCATCATCCGGACCTCGATGAACGATGAGACGATTCATTTGCTTAATTAACTCTTCCTGCTCAGTAGTTTCGGACAATGGACGGTGATTAAATACACCAACAAACCCACACATATTATTGCCTCCACGTTATGTTATTTCTTAAAAGTAGACCTATAATTAGACCGTATTTTGTCCAATTTTGTTTCACATTTTTACGCTTTTTGTAGAATTTTTTTTAATCAAAAGGAAAACCGCTTAAAATAAGCGGTTTTGTATGTTGTTATTCTCCTAATGCTTCCTTGCGAAGCGTGTCGGCTTTATCCGTTTTTTCCCATGGAAGATCCAAGTCATGACGGCCAAAATGTCCGTATGCAGCGGTTTGTTTATAGATCGGACGACGTAAGTCAAGCATTTTAATAATGCCAGCTGGACGAAGATCAAAGTTTGCACGTACCACTTCAATTAATTTCTCTTCAGAGGCTTTTCCTGTTCCAAATGTATCAATTGAAATGGAGACAGGCTGTGCAACACCAATTGCATAAGCAAGCTGCACTTCACATGAATCTGCAAGACCAGCTGCTACGATGTTTTTCGCTACATAGCGAGCCGCATATGCTGCAGAACGGTCAACCTTCGTTGCATCCTTACCAGAGAAAGCACCGCCACCGTGACGAGCATACCCGCCATAAGTGTCAACGATGATTTTACGTCCAGTTAAACCAGCATCCCCTTGAGGTCCACCGATAACAAAGCGGCCTGTTGGGTTGATGAAGTATTTTGTTTCTTCATCGATCAGTTCACTTGGAACGACAGGGCGGATGACATGCTCTTTTAAGTCGCTTTGAATTTGTTCAAGCGTCACTTCTGGTGCATGCTGTGTAGAAATAACCACCGTATCAATACGAACTGGCTTGTTTTGTTCATCATATTCAACTGTTACTTGAGTTTTTCCGTCTGGACGAAGGTATGCAAGTGTTTCATTCTTGCGTACTTCTGTTAAACGGCGAGATAATTTATGTGCTAGAGAGATCGGCAGTGGCATAAGCTCTTCAGTTTCGTTATTTGCAAAACCAAACATCAGACCTTGGTCACCTGCACCGATCGCATCAATTTCTTCTTCAGTCATTGTTCCTTCACGTGCTTCAAGCGCTTTGTCTACACCTTGCGCAATATCAGCAGACTGTTCATCAATTGATGTAAGAACCGCACATGTTTCCGCATCAAAACCATATTTCGCACGTGTGTAGCCAATTTCCTTAATCGTGTCACGCACCGTCTTTGGAATGTCGACATAAGTAGACGTTGTAATCTCACCGCTTACTAATACGAGACCGGTTGTTACAGAAGTTTCACAGGCAACACGTGCATTTGGATCTTTCTTTAAAATTTCATCCAAAATGCTGTCTGAAATTTGATCACAGATTTTATCTGGATGTCCTTCGGTCACTGATTCTGAAGTAAATAAACGACGATTTTGACTCATAATGGCTATTTCCTCCTGTACAAGACCACATCATCCCAAGATGAGGCCTCCAATATGATACGGAACTCGTTCCCTCTTATATTTCAACATGTTTATATTAGAGATGTTATTGGCAATTTGTTCATATGATATCCCAAAAATAAAAAAACCATTTCCTTCATTACGAGGAAAGGGTCTGAGATCGCATGCCTTTCACTCTTATCGCTCAAGGTGTTCTTGTACCTTGCATCAGGTTAGCACCTTGGTTTCTCAGCATGTTCATGCCTTTTTCATAAGAAACCGGTTGCTGGGCTTCATCGGGCCTGTCCCTCCACCAACTCGGGATAAGAGTATCCGTTCAATAAGATATCTTATCTTAAACCCTTGCGTCATGTCAATGGTTCATAGGAATTATCTCCCCTTTTTTTCACCTCATCATTAGCATCACCAAAAAGCATATTTTCATAGCAGAAATGAAAAAACACACACAAAAATGTTTAAATAGTATAGACTATTATTATCAATGTGTTATACTAATCAAAACAAACAAATTCAACGGTAAAGGAAGGGTTTTTTTATGAACTCAGTGGATTTAAAAGAAGATTTGCAGTCATTGCTCTCATTAGAAAATACGCACCAAAATTTATCTGTTCCGAAACTTGTTGAAAAGATTTTGGCACGTAATGAAGGCGTTTTAACTTCAACTGGTGCTGTCCGCGCCACAACGGGTGCCTACACTGGACGTTCGCCTAAAGATAAATTCATCGTAAAAGAAGAAAACTCTGAACATAAAATTGATTGGGGTCAAGTCAATCAGCCGATCTCGAAAGAGGCATTTGATCGTTTATATACAAAGGTTGTGTCATACTTAAAAGAACGTGATGAACTATTTGTCTTTGATGGTTTTGCCGGTGCTGACGAAAAATACCGTATGCCCATTACAGTTGTAAATGAATTCGCTTGGCACAATCTTTTTGCAAAGCAGCTATTCATCAGACCTGATGGATCAACACCATCATCAAACGAAAAACCTTTTACCATCTTATCTGCACCTCACTTTAAAGCAGATCCTGAAACAGATGGCACAAACTCTGAAACGTTTATTATCGTTTCTTTTGAAAAACGGACGATTCTGATCGGTGGAACAGAATATGCAGGAGAGATGAAAAAATCCATTTTCTCTGTTATGAACTACCTGCTTCCTGAACAAGATATTTTATCAATGCACTGCTCTGCTAACGTCGGTCAAGAAGGCGATGTTGCTTTATTTTTCGGCCTTTCAGGTACTGGAAAAACGACGCTTTCTGCAAGTGCAAGCCGCAAGCTGATTGGAGACGATGAGCACGGCTGGTCTAACACAGGTGTCTTCAATATTGAAGGCGGATGCTATGCAAAATGCGTGAACTTAAGTGAAGAAAAAGAACCCCAAATTTACAAAGCCATCAGCTTCGGATCAGTGCTTGAAAATGTAGTACTTGATGAAGAAACACGTGAAGCAGATTATGATGACACATTCTTTACTGAAAATACACGTGCGGCTTACCCAATCGAAATGATTGATAACATCGTGAAACCAAGTATTGCAGGTCACCCATCTGCCATCGTCTTTTTAACAGCTGATGCATTCGGCGTTTTACCTCCAATCAGCCGTTTAACGAAAGAACAGGCGATGTACCACTTCTTGAGTGGTTACACAAGTAAACTAGCTGGAACTGAGCGTGGCGTGACGTCACCAGAAACAACGTTCTCTACTTGCTTTGGTTCACCATTCTTGCCACTTCCTGCTCATGTCTATGCTGAAATGCTTGGTAAAAAAATCGATGAGCACGGCGCAAAAGTATTCCTTGTGAATACAGGCTGGACTGGCGGCGGCTACGGTACGGGCAAACGAATGAATCTTGCTCATACAAGAGCAATGGTGCAGGCAGCGATCGAAGGTGATCTTGATAACGCTGAAATGATCACTGACGACATCTTCGGATTACACATCCCGCTTCATATTCCAGGAGTGCCAGATGAAGTGCTTCAGCCTGCTAAAACATGGGACGATCAAGAGGCTTACAAAGAAAAAGCACACTTCCTTGCAAATGAATTTAAAAAGAACTTCAAAAAATTCAGCCATGCAGCAAGTGATATTGAAGCAAAAGGCGGACCACTCGTCTAATCAAAAGGAAAAAGCTGAGGGAATGAATCCCTCAGCTTTTTTAGTTCGTTGAATGCAATGACACAAGACGATACGTCACCTTCGTGATATTGTCTGTGAGCTCCAGCTTTTCAACATGTGCTGTTCCTGTTTTTTCTCCGTCTTTCGTTTTACGCACCTCAAGCGGAATATTTAATGGATAAATGCGGTACCCTTCCTTCATGAGCTCAAACACATTTTCTTCAATTCTTGTCTCTTTTCCTTTTGTGACAATCATTGTATTAAATTCAACAGGCATTCCCATAATGAAAATCCCCCTACTTTCTATATTTCTTTCTACCGTTTATTTTACCACATTTCCGCCTTTTCGGCTGTGCATCCATGTCGTCAGCCGTCTGACAATCTCCCGGTTATGCTGTGGCGGGAAATAATGATGATATCCGTGAAAATACCATGTTTCCACAGACTTGCCATGCTGACGCAGTGCATCTTCTAATAAATACGCATGCTCAATGGATACATTCTCATCCAGCTCCCCATGAATGATTAAGACAGGTGCTTCAATTTGGTGCACATCATTTAAAGGCGTTCTAGCCTCATATGCTTCTGGTACCTTATGCGGAGGACCTCCTATCACACGCTTCATCATTCTTCTCATATCCACACGTTCTTGATAGGTGAGCTTCATATCACTTACGCCTCCCCATGTCACAAAGGAAGCGGCCTCATGCTTCATTTCAACAGCGGTCCATATGCCCATAATTCCGCCACGGGAAAAACCAAAGATATGAATGCGCTCCTGCTTCACCTTTTGATGATGTTTCAACAGCTGAAATGCAGCAAATGCATCTTTCCGGTCTTCTCCGGCAAAATCCTCGTTCCCTTCGCCTCCTTGATTCCCTCGGTAGAAGGGCGCAAAGACGACAAACCCTTGCGCAGCAAATTGCACAATTCGGCCAGGTCTAACCATTCCCACATTTTTAATGCCGCCGCGTAAATATAAAAAACCGTCATAGAGACCTTCTCCGGCCGGTTCAGCGAGCAGCCCCTTCATTCGAAGTCCATCGGCCTCATATGTCACTGTATATAAGTGAATATGCGGATGTGGCGACGGGAACCTTCTCTTTTCCACAATCACTTGAATTCTCTCCTTTTCATTCGGTGTTACGTTAAATGCTTGATAATGGCCTCTGCGACGAGCTGTCCTGATTTTGTCACCATCGGAGTGCCGCCGCCTGGATGACTTGTGCCACCAACAAACCAAAGTCCTTCAATATCCTTTGATTGATTATTGATGCGAAAAAATGCCTGCTTGAATGAGTTTGACGACATGCCATAAATGGCCCCATGATACGCTCCCGTTTTTTGCTGCAAATCAAGCGGGGTTTGTACCGCTTCAAATTCTACAAGCTGGTCAAGATCAAAGAGACCCTTTTCCTTTAGTTTTGTTTTCATATGCTGACCATATGTCTCCTTTAGCATGTCCCAATTTTGCTCTTTTGTCACATATGGCGCATTGGCTAATACAAACAAGTTACTTCTTCCTGGTCCTCCGCTTAAAGCTGGCTCTGAATGACCTGAATAACAGATGTAAAGCGTCGGATCATGAGGAAGCTGTTTTTTCTGAAAAATATCCTTGAATTCTTGTTCATAATTCTCTGGAAAAAACACGTTGTGATGAGACAGTTGTTCATAGACTTTAGGGACGCCCAACAAAAGAACAAAACCTGATAACGATGGCTCAATGTTTGCCAGTTTTTGATTTCCAAAACTCGGGCGGTCTTCTTCATCAATTAATTGGCGATAAACAGTCAGTGCATCTGCCCCCACAATGACTTGATCTGCCTCATATAACTGTTGATCCGTTTCAACTCCTTGGATTCGCTTATTCTTTACATGAATCTTTTTGGCTGATTCATTGAGATGAATTTGGACACCCAATTCCTTTGCCAGTGTCTCAAATGCCTCAACTAAACGATACGTACCGCCCTTAATACCATAAATGCCTTTTTCTCCTTCTAAATAAGCCATCATATTAAAAATAGCAGGTGCCTCGTATGGCGAAGAGCCAATGTAAGTCGCATACCGGCCAAACATCGCCAATGTATGAGGATGACGAAAATATTGACGTAGCAAGCGCTGAACGGATGTAAAAGGTTTGACTGCAAGAAGGGCTTTCATTAACTTGATATCCGCTTTATCCTTCCAGCTCAATAATAAACGATTTAAAAACTGATCCTCTGCCATTTGAAAAAGCTTCTTCGATTCCTGTAAAAATGCCCGGTATCGCTTTGCATCCTCTGGACTAAAAACTGCAATTTGTGATTCCATTTGCTCAATATCTGGCGTAAACTCGACCGTATGTCCATCTGAAAAAACGTTTTTAGTAAGCGGAAAAATCGGATAAAACGTCACATAATCCTCCATTCGTCTATGACAGGAGGTAAATACTTCCTCAAAATACGCCTTCATTGTAATGGTACTCGGCCCTAAATCAAAAGAGTAGCCAGACGCTTGATGGCGTTGTAATTTCCCGCCTAAAGAAGCTTCTTTTTCTAAAATGGTGACCTGGAAACCGCGTGACTGTAAGCGAATCGCAGCCGATAACCCGCCAAGTCCGCCGCCAATAATGATCACTTTTTTCATTCGTACCTTCTTCCTTTCCATTCATAGCCTTCTTTTTTCAGCCCAATTTTCATAGAAGCAAAACCAATGGCCATCAGGCTTATAATACTGACCGGCAATAAAAAGGCCATCGTAGACGTTCTTCCATTTTCGATATCAATGACCGCTTTAATGGATACACCCAGCCCGTAGCAGAGAAGGGCTAAACAGAGATTGACCACATCAAAATGAATCAGTGCGATCATAAAGCAAATAACAGGAACTACATAAAGGACGGAGTATAAACAAAAGACACTGCTTAACAAAGCAATGTTTCGATTCACTCCCGGGAACAAATTTTTCCGATATCCTTCCCATACTTCCTGTCTACTCTCATACATTCTCATGTAGACAAAAGAATGAATACTTGCCAGTGTGAACGGAAAGCCCTTCGCTTTCACTCGTTTAGCCAAAGCCATATCATCCACAAGAGAATCCTTGATCGCTTCATGACCACCTATTTCGTGATAACAGTTCTTTTCAATGGCAATAAAACCGCCATGTGCTGCGGCAAAAGCAGGATGTTGAGATGTTCTGACCCACTTCACTGGCAGATGACAGCCAATCGTAAACATCATCATAGGAACGACAAGATGCTCAAAAGGCGTTCCCGTTTTTTGCTCTGGGAAACCTGAAAGCATGCCCGTTTTTTGTATGCATAACTGCTTGTACACCGCTTCAATAGCACCTTGTTTTAAGCGGACATCTGCATCTAAAAATAACAGCCAATCAGAAGATGCTGCCTCAGCAAGCTGGGAACAAGCATATGATTTTCCAAGCCAGCCGCGCTTCAATACTTGACCTGACTGCACACGAATCCATGGATATGTCTCTGCGAAGCCCTCTGCAATCATTCTCGTCTGATCTGTCGAGTGATCATCCAGCACGATCAGCTCTTTCGGATGGAGACGCTGATCAACAATCGACTGAAGGCAGGCTTCCAGCCGTTTTTCTTCATTTCTCGCTGGAATGAGGATCGATAATGAAATGGGTTCATCAGGTGAAAGAGATGCCGGCTTGAGTACAGGAAATTGCTTCATATTCCAAATCGCAAACATCAATTGGCAGAGCAGCAAAACGCTGATGACAATTAAGAAGACCGCCATGTTTTCACCCACTTTTTAAAGGAATCAAACGCATCACTAGTTGACCGGCTTGTCCTTGTCACCTGCCTAAATTGTTCGTTTGTTGAAAAATCTGGATCAGCAATAACCTGTGCTTGATGTGCGTTTAACTGTGTTTCAAGCAGGTCTCCGAGTAAACTTGTTACTTCCTTACTGCGAAGTGATCCGCCAGCTACTAGGACATCTTCTCCAAACTCAACCGATACCGTCGGTTTTTGAAATTGATTAAATGTATAATGCAGCGTCACAGGTTTGATGACGACCTGCTCAAATTGCCTGACTAAAAAAGAAGCTCCGCCTTCCAGTTCAAGCGGCCGTGTGTCTTGGTGCATAATTTTCCCCTGCGGGAAGAGCCACACAGCCCCGCCAGCCTCCATCTTCTCCTTTGCAGTCATTAATGCCTGCTTGACACTTTTCAGCTTCTCTTTATGAACTGGAAATGCACCAAGTTTTTGAAAAAAAGCATATTGCTTCAACTGCTTCTCTTCCATCATCATGGCATGATCCAGCTCAGACATTTGTTCTATTAAAAGAAAAATGATCAGTCCATCCCACCATGAACTGTGATTAGCAAGATAAAGAACAGGATGCTTCTCCTTTGGGTCAACCGTACCTTTCATCATGACACAGCGAAAATGTTTGTTCAGTAAATATCGTTTAAGATAAAAATAAAAGAGTCGTCTAAACGATCGGTTTTTGTCGCTTTCTTTCAAATCGAACCCTTCCTTCACACAAGATGACAATGATCAGTGCTAAATAAAAAATGACATCCAGCCCGCCCTTTAATGCTAAAAGACCAAAGAAGAACACCATGGCCTGATAAATACGCCCATTCCAGCGCAATGCCTGCTGATCAATGGAGACGAGCGGGAACAGAAATGAAAGTCCTGCTCCAATGATACCCCAGCTGACAAAATTCTCAAAAGGGATACCAAAGAAACCTCCGCCGTCATACCACACCCAAAACTTTCGTTCAGCCGCTACCGGATCTAATATGAGATCAAGCAGCACAATCCATATACCCGTTTCGACGGCTCGCTTCCACTTCGATTGTTGTCTTGATAAAAAAAGACTATTTAAAAACACACCAACCCATGCAAAAGCGATCGTCAAAGGCACTCCCGCCACAAGAAATCCAAGCGTCGGATAATAATCATAAGCCCCAAATGGAAAATCAGTTGTGATCCCCACCCATTCAACCGTAAACGTCAACACACCCACAATGGCTGCTCTTACGATCACAAAGCTCCATGTCCCGTAAATATTTCGGCCAATCTCAATGACGCAGCAGGCGTAAAGCACAAGAAAGATACCATTCGCAAACTGAAGCCATGCCGGCACTTCAAAAAAGACCATTAAAATAAGACCTACTACATACCAACCAACAAATACCCAACTCAATCTATACACGAAACCGCTCCTTTATTTCTTCCAAATACAAGAAAGCATTCATGCTTCTAGTATAGAAAAAAAGACACGTTCTATAAATAAACAATGCGCTTCTTATTTCATCTAGGCACTCACCAAAAATCCCTTTTGACATACTTTAATTAGTGATCTAGAACAAAGGAGGCGAATTACTCTTGAATCGTTCCATTAAAGTCAGACTGGCATTCATATTCGTTGTCCTGCTCTTTATTCCATTTGTCGCCTGTAAAAAAGACCAAGAGCAGACCGTACAAGTAGCCGAGGTGACCCATTCGGTCTTTTATGCACCGCTTTATGTCGCCCTATCCGAAGGATTTTTCAAAGATGAAGGCTTAGAGGTTGAATTAAAGACCACTTGGGGCGGCGATAAAACAATGACAACTCTCTTATCCGGCGGCGCTGATATCGCTCTGACCGGATCTGAATCTTCTATTTATGTGGAAGCACAAGACACGAAAGACTCTGTCATGAACTTTGCACAGCTGACACAAACAGACGGTACATTTCTTGTTTCAAGGGAAAAAATCAATCAATTCTCTTGGGATCAATTGAAAGGAAAGGACTTTCTCGGTCAACGAAAAGGCGGCATGCCGCAAATGGTCGGTGAATATGTCCTGAAAAAAGAAGGCATTGATTTGAAACAGGATCTTCGCATGATTCAAAATATTGATTTTGCCAACATTTCAGGTGCTTTTTCCTCTGGAACTGGCGATTTTGTGCAGTTATTCGAACCGACAGCTTCCTTAATTGAAAAAGAAGGCAAAGGGTACATTACCGCCTCCTTTGGTGAGGCTTCCGGCAAGGTGCCTTATACCACCTTTATGGCAAAGAAGAGTTACTTAGAGGAAAACAAAGAGACAGCTGAAGCCTTTACTCGTGCCATTTACAAAGCGCAAAAATGGGTCAAAGCAAAGAGCCCAGAGGAGATTGCCGAGACAATCCAATCTCAATTTCCTGATACAGACCTTGATGTCTTATCAACAGCTATCAAACGCTACAAACAGCAGAACTCCTATGCAACAGATCCCCTTCTAAATGAAGAGGAATGGAACAAATTACAGGAAATCATGAAGGCAAGTGGTGAACTACCGGAATTTATCCCGTACAAACAACTTGTCGATTCATCCATTGCAAGGAAGGTCACAGATCACAAATAGAACAGGAGGTAGCACATGTCTTTCCTTCAAATTGACCATGTGACCCACACGTACTTCTCTTTAAAAGAAAAAACAACGGCCATCAAGCACATCAATATGGAGATCACTCAAGGTGAATTCATCTCATTTATTGGTCCTAGCGGATGCGGGAAAACAACCTTGCTTTCCATCATCGCAGGCATTACGCCACCCTCTGAAGGTCGAATTTTAATCGAAGGAAAAGAACCGAATCAACAGGAGCATCAAATCGGTTATATGCTCCAGCAAGATTATTTGTTCCCATGGAAAACGATCAAGGAAAATGTCATTCTCGGGTTGAAAATTGCAAAACAAGATTCACATGAAGCCACCTCAGCTGCCCTTAGCTTACTGCCAAAGCTTGGACTCAATGATGTCGAAGAAAAATACCCGAAAGAGCTGTCAGGTGGGATGAGGCAGCGTGCGGCTCTCGCCCGAACGCTTGCAGTTGATCCCGGCCTGCTTCTGCTAGATGAGCCATTTTCAGCACTAGATTACCAGACGAAACTGACATTAGAAGACCTCGTCTTTCACACATTAAAAAACTACCAAAAAACGGCTGTTCTTGTCACGCATGACATCGGCGAAGCCATTGCGATGAGTGATCGCATTTTCTTATTCTCAAAGCATCCCGGCTCTATCCAGCGAATGTTTACGGTTCCAGATGATCTGAGGACGCTCTCTCCTTTTGAAGCGAGACAGACAGCAAGTTTCCAAGAGCTCTTTCAAACGATTTGGAAGGAGCTGAAGACAGTTGAAACACAGTGACCTTTTACATGAAGCCTATCGAAAAAAAGTTCGAATGGAAAAACGCATGACGCGAGTCTACCAGTTGATCATTTTCGCCAGTTTCTTTTCGCTTTGGGAGCTTGCGAGCCATTTCAGACTGATTGACCCGCTCATTTTCAGTTCACCATCTGCCGTCTGCCAATTGTTTGTACAAAAATTATCAGATGGTTCATTAATCAATCATATGAGCATTACGCTATTTGAAACAGTGCTCGGCTTTCTACTTGGTACTTTTTGCGGCATTTTATTAGCCGCCGCCTTATGGTGGTCCACCCGTCTTGCAAATGTTCTTGATCCTTATTTGGTTATTTTAAATGCGATGCCGAAAGTTGCTCTCGCCCCCATTTTAATTGTTGCCCTTGGACCAGGCATGATCAGCATTGTCGCGATGGGTGCCATTATCAGTGTGATCATTACCACCATCGTCATTTATACAGCCTTTCAAGAAGTCGATGAGAATTATTTAAAGGTCATGAAAACCTTTGGCGCGAAAAAAAGAACGGTCTTCCGTGAGGTCATTTTGCCAGCAAGTATTCCAACGATGATCTCTGCCATTAAGGTCAATGTTGGTCTTTCTTGGGTTGGGGTCATTGTGGGGGAATTCCTTGTTTCCTCAAAAGGACTCGGCTATATGATCATCTATGGCTTTCAAGTCTTCAACTTTACACTCGTGTTCTTAAGTCTTTTCATTATCGCCGTCTTCGCCACCATCATGTATCAGCTTGTTGAATGGCTGGAACGCCGTTTTCTGCAAAAATAAAAAGCGCAGGGTCATTTCCCTACGCTTTTTTTAACGAATCAAACCGTTCTTTTCTAAATAAGCCATACTTTTCCTTAAGACATCATCTTTCATAATAAAACTGAAATTTTTATTTTTTGCGATGGATCTTGGTAAGTCTGCGAAAAGAACGGGTCCTTTCGTTTCAAAATACGTGTCCTGCTTGACGAGCCTTTCAATATCGGCGAAATAAATATTTTTGACAATGACTTTCTCTCTGCCAAGCACCTGATATTGACCAATATACGTTAATTCACGAACAACAGCACCCGTCTCTTCGTGAATCTCTCGTATAGCGGCTTGATCTGCTTCTTCATTTGGCTCTACTTTCCCTCCTGGAAACTCGTAGCCTCGATCCTCATGTTCTGTAAGTAGCCATTTTCCTTGATAGCGGCAAATAGCCCAAACATGCTTAGGATGACTTGAAAAAGGCTGCTCTTCAAAAGAGAGCTTGACCGTATTATGATAATAGTCTTTAAATACATGCATGTGAAATCCCTCATATCCTGTCCTTGCTTCTTGTAAAACATCATACCACAGATCACATTTCTCTGAAGAATTTTTATGAAAAGTGAAACAAACGAGTACTTCTATCTCGTCTGTATGTAAAATAAGTATTCTTGCTAAAACCTTTTTATCATCTCCATCCTCATCCCATTTTAATCATGAAACCTTTTGCCCATGATGACGTAAATCAATAAGTGTTTGTCCTACACAGACGAGGAGGAAACCAGCATGAGCATCACAAATGGATCAAAACAAGAAAATAACAAAGCATGGCCAATGAGGCAACATGAGAAAGAAGACGCTTCTCTTGAGGCAGTGAAGAAACACCTCATGAAAGGACAAAAGTTAGATTTAACAAAAGACAATCCAAATATAGATCAAATTCATATCGGACTTGGCTGGGACTTATCTGGTCAGCCAATTGATTTAGATACGCAAGTGTTTCTCTTAAATGAAGAGGACAAGCTTCTGTCTCCAAAACACCTGATCTATTATCATCAGCAGCAAAGCTTAGATGGAGCTGTTCGCCATCTAGGTGATCATCAGGTCGGCGGAGGCCATCGGGATAATGAGATCATCATTATGCAGCTGAGCAGAGTCTCACCCGATATTCAGAAAATCGTCGTAACTGCCACGATACATGATGCACACGAGCGGGCACATCATTTCGGACAGGTGACCAATGCCTACTTGCGCCTTTCAGATCAAATCACACAACAGGAGATTTGTACCTTTCAGTTAACAGAAGATTATTCATTTTGTACATCCATCATTTGTGCTGAACTAACGAGAGTTGAGAACGAATGGAAAATCACCGCTATCGGACAAGGTACGACCCTTGATTTAAACGACCTATGCCGCATCTACGGATTCACATCTTGACAAAGGAAAGGAGCTGGCACAAATGGGATTTCATTTCAACACGATCGAAGAACTGACCTTACAAGCAGAAGGCAACGGGATCTTTTTTGCCAAAAAAGGCGCTATGATTGCCGATCAAGGTACATTTCAATACCGTAAACGATTACTTGGGACGAATAAAGGAAATGTGGTCAGCCAAGTATTTAATCATATTAGCAGAAAATTAACAGGTGAAAACCTTGAGATGATGGAAGTGAGTGGACAAGGCACTTGCTACTTGGCTGATTCTAGCGAGCATGTGACCGTCATCAATCTTGAGCCGAACGGTCCTTGGCAACATGTTAGCGTGGAAAGTGAAGATTTACTTGCCTTTACTGAAGAATGTCACTATGGCGTGACACCAGTAGGCGTTGGGATCTTATCACAGAAAGGGCTATTTACTTCAAAGCTCTCGTATCAAGGTCACGGGGCGCAGGTTGCCATCAAAACAAATGGAAACCCGCTGATTTTAAAAGCACCTTGCCGTGTAGATCCTGACGCTATTGTCGCTTGGACGGGCAAAGCACCGAAAGTCAAATTAGATGTGAACTGGAAAACGTTCATTGGACAAACATCGGGCGAATCCTACTTGTTTGAATTTCATGAACAGGACCAAATTGTGATTATCCAGCCATCTGAACGAACATCTGGAATGCGGGTCGGGATAGATGATAACCGGTACAAACCCCAGAGTCAGAGTACCTCACACGAAATCACCAACTCACAGCAGGAAAATAGAGGCGGAATCAGTGATCTGATCGGCGGCATCTTTCAGCCTCGAAAATAAAAGCATGTAGAATGTCTCTACATGCTTTTTCAATTCATCAGTCCATTGGTCTCAATAAAGTTCTTTGTCTCTTCGTTACCGAGATCATGAATCATCGAGTAAATCTCTTTTCTTTTCCTATCCATTTCGTCATTTGGACTATCATAATGATATTCAAGAAATGGAACATGCGCCCGAAAGAAACCTTTCCAATCTGTCATATACTGTTCATCAAAATACTCTCTTAACTGCAAGATTTGGTCATCATCTGCTTCTATCTGAAATTGCCAAGCAGCCGCATCTCTGTGCTGTGAGATCGATCCGTCTTGAACGGATACATAGTATGTGTGTCTCGCCATCTGATTCATCCTTTTTCCTTTAGTATGACCAGATATGAAGAAATTACGGCTTTTTGCGCAATTTATTTTTCATCATGTCTAACACATCAATAAACAACTGTGGAATGGGAATTCCGAGAGCTTTGGCTGTTGAGACAATCTGGTACGATTCATAAATAATATAAAAGATGAGCGCTAAATCCTTAATTGTCCCCCCAGTCTTCAGCATGACATCGAAGAAGTGTGCCATGGATATTAAAGAAATCGTCACAACCTTTCGAACAAGCCGGGTCAAAAAACGCTTCATCGTAAGTTGTCCAGTCACAGATTCTCTTAGGCTTGAACAAATTAATTCAATAGCCATTAGTGTCACTAATATCATGAGTAAATATCCTGCTCCACCAAACAGAAAGCCCATTGCCGACAAACTGACTGTAAACAACGAAAAGATGCCTAAATCCTTGCTCACTTGGCATCAACATCCTTTCATAGTGGAACTTCTTACCTCAATAGTATATGCCGCATTTGATGAATAGCTTGGACGACAAAAAATAAAGGCATGGTTAGCTGTTCAAAAAATTCGTGAAGCGCATAAAAAGAGCCGCCTGTGACGGCGGCTTTCTTGGTTAAACTCTGACATCAATAAACGTAGCGTCTGAATCTTTGGGCTGAACAGCTTGAGGCTGCTGCTGCACTTGATCGAGCATCACCATAGCTTGGGCTGTGTTCGTGGCAAGCTGTGAATTCAATAAACTGATATTGAGTGTTTTTTGAATACTCGCCACTTGCTGACTCATCATTCCTGCAATTGAGGACATCTTCTCCCCTCCCTTCCCTTTTCTCTTCGGCTAAAAGCCCCATCAATTCAATGGGCTGTCTGTCACAAATCCACAAAAAAAGAATGCCGATCTGTTTGATGATCGACATTCCTTTCACATTCGCTTATCCTAAGTATGCTTTGAGCATCCAGTTGTGTTTTTCAATGGATTGATGAATCGCAAGCAGCATATCACCTGTTGTTTCATCGCCAACTTCTGCAGCCAGCTCCATGCCTTGCTTAAGTTCTTCTGCAATATTAGAGAAATCATCATACAGATTTTTCACCATTTGCTCGGCTGATTCATTGCCTTCCGCTTCTTGAATGCTAGAAATTTCTAAGCACTCTTTCATTGTCGCAACAGGTTGTCCATTTAATGCGAGCATACGTTCAGCCAAATCATCGATATAAGTGGCTGTTTCTGTATATAATTCCTCGAATTTTTCATGGAGTGTAAAGAAGTCTTTTCCCTTTACATACCAGTGATAGTTATGTAATTTTACGTAAAGCACAGTCCAATCTGCTACTTGTTTATTGACGACGTTTAATAATTTTTCAGACATGTTGATTCCTCCTTATGTAGTTGCGTTTAGTATGGGATTACCCTTTTTTTATTATACTGAAACCTGCCATCATTTTCTTCTATTTTGACCGCATGAAATATATGTTAATATGGAAATAAGGAGGGAGTTAGATGCTGTTACTTGGGATTATCAGCTTTATCATTATCTCAATCGTTGTCTTTTTATCACTGTGGACGACATCAAAGGCTTATGATTACAAGCATAAAGTCGATTCACCACAGGATGCTGAACCAAACCAACGTCCTAACCCAAAATAAAACCGCTTTCAATGATGTGAGGTATCTTCTTCTTCAGTAGATGAACTCTCTTTTTTCACATCACCTACATGGATGTTTGTCTTCGGCATATTATGCTGCTGTTTAGCTGTCACATGGACTTGTATGATATAAAGGCCATCTTTTTTGAAGGCTGTATGCAATTCATATACACCTTTCTCCTTTTTCTTTGGCTGAATCATCTTGCTGTTATCCTTGTCGCCATCTTTCCACACTTCAAATTCAACATCATCTGCATCATCAACAGGCGTATCACCATATGTGACAGCTGCTTTTACGATAACGTTTTCATTTTTCTCCACTTGCTCCGGCCCTGTTAGTTTGACTTCTAATAACTCAGGCACTTCTCCCTTGTCATTGCTCGCTGCCGAGTTTCCACATGCACTAAGTAATGCGAGCATCAAAATGATTCCTACCATTTTCCGCATTCGTGTATCCCCCTTTTTTACTGACATGTCCATTTTAACAAATATCCCCTATTTTAACAGCTCCCGTTTCATTTCATGTAAAAAACCGGACATTCAATATGTCCGGTTCATCATCATCTTGCTAATTATCCAAATACTTTTAATAGCTCTTCTTGGTCCTGAGACAGCCAGAAACGCATTAAACGTTTTGCTCCTTCAAGATCATGAAGCTTCGCTTGACCGCACTGCTCTTCATTTGCAGCAGGAATTTCTGTTACCTCCACTGCATCTTTGAATGTTGCATCAAGCAGTTCAACGATCTCTCTTGGTGTCGGTGCACCGCTGACAACTAAATAGTAGCCAGTCTGGCAACCCATTGGAGAAATATCAATGATATCAAAATGATCGTATTTCTCTGAGTGTGTTCTAATATTAAACGCAAGTAAATGCTCTAATGTATGAATCGTATCAGGTTTCATTGCCTGCTTGTTCGGCTGACAAAAACGGATATCAAATTTGTTCACTTCCCCATCTGATCCCACTTTATGAACGCCGCAATGACGAACGTAAGGTGCTTTTACAGCATTATGGTCAAGTTCAAAGCTTTCAACTGAAGGCATTAATCACCACTCCTATAATTGCAATTTCCTATATTATAACATATTGCTCCGACCAGTTTAGTTTATAAAACTTCCCTTCCTTGTCCTTTTTTCTTATACTGTGAAAAGACAGACAAGGAGGAACCTCTATGAAACAAATTTTTATCGGCATCATTCGCTTTTATCAAAAATGCATTTCCCCTCTGACACCGCCGAGCTGCAGGTTTTATCCCACCTGTTCAAACTATGGGCTAGAGGCGATCAAAACGCATGGCGCTTTAAAAGGCGGCTGGCTCACAATCAAGCGAATTTTAAAATGTCACCCGCTGCATCCTGGAGGCATGGATCCAGTCCCACCTAAAAAGGAAAAATAATTTACTTTTCTTCATAACCGTTGACAACTAAGTCAAGCTTACCTGTCCCAGGATCAATGACAAGACCATGTACAGGCACATTAGATGGAAGAAGCGGATGATTTTTAACGACAGATACACTGTCTTTCACACTTTCTTCAACTGAGCTAAAGCTTTTGAGCCACTGTTTAAAATCGATTCCTGAGTATTCCAGTACTTCAATTCGTTTTTCTGGAATACCACGCTCAATGGCTTTATTTAAGAGTGTTTCGCTGTCTATTTTACTCATACCACAATCGTGATGCCCAATGACGTACACCTCGTCAGCATTCAATTCATAAACAGCCACTAAAATGCTTCGCATAATACTTCCAAATGGGTGAGAAACAAGAGCGCCAGCACTTTTGACAATTTTAATATCGCCATTTTTCATGTTCATGGCGCGCGGAAGCAGTTCAACAAGTCTTGTATCCATACATGATAGAATGACAGCTTTTTTCTGTGGAAACTTCGTTGTTGTAAACTCTTCATATCGCTTCTCTTCAATAAATTGTTGGTTATATTCGATGATTTCGTCTAAAAGTTTCATAAGTTTGTCCATTCCTTTTTCTTTTTTTAAAAATAAATATAGCACAATGTTTTAAATTTAGTCACGTTTTGACGTCTATTTTTTTAGAGGAAACATCTTCTGATGAAAATTTTTTATTTTCCTCTTTTCAAATCGTAATTATTACGATACAATAACTCAGGACATTAAATCGTAATCATTTCTATCTAATAGGTTGAGAGGAGACATTCTTAGATGAAAAAAATCTTTTTTATTTTAACAGCTGCTTTATTAGCGGTCGGTCTTGCCGCTTGCTCAAGCAGTGCGGGGACAAATGCTTCAAAAGGAAAAGCAGACGGGAAATTAACCATTTACACGACGATCTTCCCTATTCAAGATTTCACTGAAAAAATTGGCGGCTCTCACGTGAACGCTCAAAGTGTCTATCCTGCCAATGCAGATGCACACAGCTTTGAACCAAGTTCAAAAACGATGGTTGAAATGGCTGAAGGAGATGCCTTTATTTACAGCGGAACAGGTGCTGAAGCATTCGCTGATAAAACGGCTTCTACGTTAAAAGACCAAGGCGTGAAAACAGTGAAAGCAGCCGAAGGCATCAAGCTATTATCAACACAAGAAGAACATGCTCATGAAGAAGGTGAGGACCATGATCACGATCATGAAGGTGAAGATCATGATCATGATGGACACGACCACGGAGATAAAGATCCCCATGCATGGCTAGACCCTGTTTATGCACAGCAAATGGCAAAAAACATTAAAGACACACTCGTTTCACTAGATCCAGATCATAAAGACAAATACACAAAAAACTATGAATCACTAAAAAAAGAATTACAATCGTTAGATCAGGAATTCAAAACAACGTTATCTAAAGCAAAACATAAAGAAATTCTCGTTTCTCACGCAGCATACGGCTACTGGGAAAAGCGCTATGGCATTGAGCAAATCAGTGTACTAGGACTCTCTGCTTCTGAAGAGCCTTCCCAAAAACAGCTTGAAAATATCGTACAACAGGCAGAAAAGCATCACATCAAGTATGTCATTTTTGAAAATAACGTCAGCAGTAAAGTATCAGATACGATTCGCAGTGAAATTGGGGCAAAAAGCCTTACACTGAAAAATCTAGAATCCATTACAGAAGATGATGCTAAAAATGGCGAAAGCTATGTCAGCTTAATGAAACAAAATTTAAACACATTAAAAACAGCTTTAAATGTTGAATGAATTCATGAACCCCGTGCGATCAGCCGGGGTTTTTTACTGCACAAAAAAACACACCATGATCAGGTGTGTTTCTTTGTCTACATTTGGTATTTTTTCTTAAACTGCTCCGCTCTGCCGCCTTTTTCTCCGAATTTCTGGCGTCCTGTATAAAATGGATGCGTATCAGAGCTTGTCTCTACTTTAATGACAGGATAAGTCTTCCCATCTTCCCACTCTACGGTCTCATGTGATGTCTTTGTTGATCTACTTAAGAAGCGGTAACCGCTGTTTACGTCCATAAATACAACTTCATGTGAGGTTGGATGAATATCTCTTTTCAATGTCAAAACTCCCTTCATCATTAAAACGTAATGATTACGTTTTATAATTATATTCTACTCCCTCTTTTACAACTTGTCAAAAAACAAGCTTTCTTAGTCAGGAAGAATAATCTAAAAATGGTGGAGAATAATAAACACCATCAAAAGAGATGCGATAAGAAAGGCGGAGAAAAAATTGACTGATCTCGTTTTAGCTAGAAGTCTGTTCGGCACAACAATGGGCTTCCATATTATTTATGCCTCGCTTGGCGTAGGCATCCCGCTAATGATTTTGTTAGCTGAACTCATCTTTCAAAAAACGAAGGACCCGCATTATGCCATCATGGCCAAACGATGGACAAAAGCGCAGGCTGTTCTGTTAGGTGTTGCCATTCCAACCGGTACCATTGCTGGTACGCAGCTTGCCCTTCTATGGCCTGGTTTTATGGAGGTCATCGGAAAAGTCATGTCACTGCCATTTCAAATAGAAATTTATGCTTTCTTTATTGAAGCATTATTTATGTCTATTTATGTGTACGCAGCAGATCGTTTATCACCAGCCATGCGCATCATTACCGTTATTTTCGTTGTCATTGGTGCAGCAGCTTCAGCGATTCTCATTACAAACGTACATGCTTTTGAAGGAACACCCGCTGGCTTTCAAATGGTCAATGGAGAAATAACGAATATCGAACCTTGGAAGGCATTTTTCAATCCTAGTTTTGTTGTCACTGCTACTCATGTAGTACTGTCTGCTTTTACAACAGGCGCTTTTGTCATTGCTTCTGTCGCTGCATTTAAAATGTTGAAAACAAGAAAAAACGAAAAGCTCTATACCTTTCATCGAAAAGCCCTTTTTCTTGGACTGATTGTAGGCGGACTTTTCTCTTTTCTCACAGCCTTAAACGGTCACGAATCAGCTCAGCTTCTGTATGAATATCAGCCTGAAAAATTAGCGGGTGCTGAAGGTTTATTTGAAACGCAATCACATGCGCCTCTGGCTATTGGCGGTTTTACTGATGCCAATACGCAAGAAATCAAAGGAGCAATCGAAATCCCTTGGGCGCTTAGTTTTCTTGCAGGAAATAGCTTTGATACTGTGGTTAAAGGGTTAAATGATTTTCCTAGAGACGAGTGGCCGCCTTTATTTATTCACACATTATTTAACGGAATGGTCATTATCGGCTCATTGCTCATTTTCTTTGCTGTGTTAGCACTGTTTTACCGCAAAATTTTAAAACGCGACCATTATCCAAAATGGCTCCTTGTCCTTTATTTATTTGGCGGGCCCCTTAGTCTCTTGGCGATTGAATTTGGCTGGATCTTTGCCTGTACAGGCCGTCAGCCATGGGTGATTTATCGAATGCTCAAAACCTCTGAAGTCGTTACATCATCAGGATCTATCGGTACACTTTTCATCCTTTTTGCCATTGTCTATCTCATTTTAGGCATCGCAACTGTGATTGTACTGACGTACTACTTTAGAAAACATTCAATTGAAGAAGACTTACGTTTAACAGAATCTTAAAAAGGGAGCGATCTTGATGCAAATGGATGTAACAACTGATGCACTCATTGCAATCACCATCTTATGGGGATTCGTGTTTATCTATGCAGTGATGGCATCAATGGATTTCGGTGCAGGATTTTGGTCAATGATTTACATGAACAAAGAGCAGACAAAGGCCGCAAATATCGCAAATAAGTATCTGTCTCCAACTTGGGAAGTAACAAACGTCTTCATTGTGGCCATCGTCGTTGCCTTGTTTAGCCTGTTTCCAGGTGCAACATTTGTGCTAGGCACTGTTCTATTAATACCCGGCAGCATTATTTTGTTGCTTCTTGCACTGCGAAGCGGATTTCTCGTCTTCTCTCATTCACTGCCTAAAAAATATAGAAAAGCCGTGACATATATTTCAGGAATTAGCGGCTTTATTATTCCGTCCATCCTCATCATGGTTCTCCCCATTACACATGGTGGATTCATCTTTCAGGAGAATAATGTCTACTCATTAGATTTAGGATTGGTCTTTACAAGCGCAAATGTCTATTCTTTCGTAGGTTTTGCGATTTTCAGTACCCTTTTCCTCTCATCTTTGCTTTTAGCTGATTTTTCTAATGTTGCAAACGAAGATGAGGCTTATAACATTTATAGAAGAGGAGCACTGATTACAGGTCCGCTTTCTCTCATGATGGCTTTCTTTATCATGCTCACACTGAGAAGTGAGGCCAATTGGCTGTTCACTAAAATGATGCAGAACATCCCGATCCTGCTTGTTTCTCTACTCATGTTTTTGCTTGCAGGTTTGGCTCTATTTTTACCAAACAGTCGCTTTAAACATCGGAAAGGGAGACCACGTTTAGCGGTTATCGCCATTACAATTCAATATTTCTTAGCAAGCTATGTGTATGGACATGCGCATTTGCCCTATATGGCTTATCCTGATATTACCATTATGTCTGGATTTACAGATCCCGTCACATTTAGGGCATTATTTATTACGTATATTGTAGGGTTTATCATCCTATTCCCTGGGTTCTACTTCTTCTGGAAATTGTTTATGAAAGATAAGCGTTATATTCGTCAGGAAGATTAACATGAATGAACGACCCGTGCTTCGGTTACATTATAGATGAAAGACATACTCAAAAGGAGGTCATCTGTATGAGTCAAAAAATCCTTTGTGAAGTAAACAACTGTTCCTACTGGAATACTGGAAATCGTTGTGGTGCAGATGCAATTTATGTCGTCAGCCATACAGGAAATACGGCTGAGAAAAGTGAAGAAACTGACTGTAAAACGTTTAAACCTCAAGACCTTTAAGTCTCATTAAAGGAGGCGCTTCGCTTTGAAAAACGATCGGCTTGCTCAAACGTTTCTTGAAGAAATTCAGGACGCGGACGAGGCTGCATTTTATCAAGCAGCTCACTCCTTTTTAAATCTTTGGGATTATGAATACGGACATGTTTCCGACATGCCCAATGACATGCATCAGTATATTGGACAGCTTGCTTACGACAGCGGGCTTGTAGAAGAGTAAGAAAGAGCGGATGACCGCTCTTTCTTTTTGTTCAGACAGGAAGGAAAAACTTTCCTCAACTATACAGTGGTTCTATTGATGGTGCAAATGGCGATTCATTCGTTTTCATTTCACAAAATCATGTTTTGTAAACACATCAATTTTATCTGAGAAAGAACGAAGCGCTTGATAATCAACTTCTACGCCCATACCTGGAGAACGAGGCACCTCAATAAACCCATTTTCAACTTTAATTTCAGGAAAAATGATATCCTGCTCCCAATATTTCGACGATGCTGAAATATCCCCAGGAATCGCAAATTGCGGAAGTGATGCAAGTGCCACGTTTTGCGCGCGAGAAATGCCTGTTTCAATCATTCCACCGCACCATAACGGAATCTGCTGCTCCTTGCAGAACGCATGAATTTTAAGTGCTTCAGTCAGCCCTCCAACTCGTGAAGGCTTCACATTAATAATCTGACAGCTTCCAAGTTCTACAGCTTTTCTCGCATCATCTAAAGAACAAATACTTTCATCCAAACAGATTGGTGTTTTTAAATGCTTTTGCAAATGCCGATGATCGACAATGTCATCTGCGGCTAAAGGCTGTTCAATCATTAATAAACGAATATCGTCGAGCTGCTTCAGTTTGCTAATATCTTTTAATTCATAAGCAGAGTTTGCGTCCGCCATTAACGGAAGGTGAGGGAAAGACTCTCTTATCTTTTGTAGAAGTCCAATATCTTGTCCCGGCTTAATCTTCACTTTCACACGCTGATAGCCTTGATCAACAAATTGCTCGATTTGCTGAATCATATCATCTATTGGCCCTAACCCCGCAACGACACCAGATGGAATTCTATCTCTAGTACCGCCTAAGACGTCACGTAAGGACTTATTTTCTCGCTTCGCATAAATATCCCACACAGCTGCCTCAATTCCTGCTTTGGCCATTCTATTGCCTTTAAAATGGTACAAGCTGTCTGGTATGTCCGATGGATGTGTAAAAGATCGGGTCAGCACGTTTGGGATAAAGAAAGCCCTGAGCATGTGATAGCAGGTCTCGATGGTTTCTTCTGTATACCACGGAGAAGAGAAGGCAGATACCTCTCCCCAACCAGTTAATCCTGTTTGATCTTTGACCTCGACAATAATAAACTCACGCTCTGAAATGGTCCCAAGGCTCGTTGTAAACGGCTGTTTGAGTTTCATCGTGACATGATATAAGATCACACGTTCAATTTGAATCATCTAAAAACCCCTTTGATTTGAGTCTGTGCCTCTGCAATTTATTCGACGCATTCCTTGGTAGCTCATCCACAAAGTGAAAAGCGGCGGGCCATTTATACTTGGCTAATTGCGACTGACACAAAGCATAGAGCTCATTCTCCGGAATCTGCTCATCTGTCACAAGGAAGGCAGCAGGTACCTCTCCCCATTTTTTATCATACATACCCGTCACTCCGGCTTCCTTTACATTTGGATGTGTTAAAAGAACTGCTTCAATTTCTGCTGGATAAATATTTTCTCCGCCAGAAATAATTAAGTCTGACCGCCGATCAAGCACAAATAAGAATCCGTCCTCATCTACATAGCCAATATCACCCGTTTTCAGCCAGCCCTGCTCAAATGCAGCAGCTGTTGCCTCTTGACGATAAAGGTAGCCTTTCATGACATTTGCACCTTTTACCATGATTTCACCATGCTCAAAAGGACGACACGGACGGTCCTCATCTTGAATCTTTAATTCACACCCAAAAAGGGGTTTTCCCGCTGATCCAAGCTTTTCCACACTAAATTCGGGTGCAAGTGTCACAATTTGCGAGCAGGTCTCCGTCATACCGTACGATTGAAACACAGGAAATCCTTTCTCCTTACTCTCTTGAAGCATCGCATAAGGCGCAGGGCCTCCGCCTAACAGCAGGCAGCGCAAAGATGATGGACATTCTTCAAGTCCACTTAATAAACGGGACAGCATGGTTTGAACAACTGACAACATCGTCACTCGATGCTGTTCAATAGCATTCTTGACTTCATCGACATCAAACTTTTGATGAAGCACGACAGTCATACCGTATATGACAGATTTAAATATAGCGGATAAACCGCTTATATGAAAAAGAGGCAAGGCAATGAGCCAGCGGTCGTTCTCCCTGATCCCTAAGTTCAATGCCGAGGAAACAGCACTATGAAAATGATTGCCAAACGTTTGCTCCACCCCTTTAGGGCGTCCTGTCGTTCCAGATGTATACATAATCGTCGCCGTCTCATTTAAATCAATATCATGTACGACCTTCTTTTCCATATCATGATCTGCATCAGGTAAAGTCTCTATTGTATAAACAGGTAAATCACCTTGATGCTCATTTGCATATGCAGGCTCTGTTAATAAAGCCATGACTTTCGCATCTTCCAACTGAAAGCGTCTCTCTGCTTTTGTTAACTTATTGTTCAATAACACAATCTTGAAGCCTAATAAAAAACAAGCGTGAACAAGCATGACCATGTGAGGATGGTTGTTCATTAAAATCGCAACCGTATCCCCTTTTTTAAAAGATGCACGTGTCAGTCGATTCGCAAGTTGGTCTACATCATTCGCTAAATCACGAAATGTCCACTCGTTGTCTTGATAAATGAGTGCGACCCGGTCTGGCGTTAAATACGCACGGTGCAGCAGCCAATTCGGTTGCTTCATCATGACACCTCCTTTTCATAAAAGAAAACAGCTCAGTCTGATGCACTAAGCTGTTTTCATCCATATCATTGAATCAAGGGAAACGAGGGAACTGACCGAAGTCTGGCTTCCGTTTTTCCTTAAAGGAATCGCGTCCTTCTTTTGCTTCATCTGTTGTGTAATAAAGAAGGGTTGCATCTCCTGCAAATTGCTGAATACCAGCTAATCCATCTGTGTCCGCATTAAATGCAGCTTTCAAGAATCGTAAAGCAGTCGGACTCTTTTCTAGCATGTCCTCACACCACTTCACTGTTTCTTCTTCCAGCTGCTCTAATGGTACAACTGTGTTGACAAGTCCCATATCAAGCGCTTCTTGTGCATTGTATTGACGGCATAAGTACCAGATTTCTCTTGCTTTCTTATGACCCACAATACGTGCAAGATAGCCAGATCCATAACCAGCATCAAAGCTGCCCACTTTTGGTCCTGTTTGTCCAAAAATCGCATTGTCTGCTGCAATGGTAAGGTCACACACGACATGAAGCACATGCCCGCCGCCAATAGCATAGCCAGCAACCATCGCAATAACTGGTTTTGGAATGACACGAATTAAACGCTGTAAGTCTAGGACGTTTAGACGTGGAATTTGATCGTCTCCTACATAGCCGCCATGACCGCGTACTTTTTGGTCTCCACCTGAACAGAATGCTTTTCCTCCAGCACCTGCAAGGACAATGACACCAACATCTGAATTGTCGCGAGCACGTGAGAATGCATCAATTAATTCACTTACAGTCTTTGGTGTAAATGCATTATGTACATGCGGACGGTTAATGGTGATTTTTGCAATCCCATTATATGTTTCATATAAAATTTCGTCATACTGACGCTCAGTTTGCCATTCAATAGCCATCAATATTTCCTCCTCTAATCTTGCGATAAAATAAACTCACTTACTATTTTACCAAAAAAATGTGGTTGTTCCACATGAACTGTATGCCCGGCATGCTCTACTACTGTGAATTGACTGTATTCAAGCTCCTGCTGCATACGTTTGGCGATGTGACAGAACTTTTTATCAAGTGTTCCGCAAATGAGTAAAACAGGCTGTTTTATCTGCTTTAATGCTTGCCACATAGAAGGCTGTGAACCGGTTCCTATACCTTCTAAGCTGCGAGCCAGCCCGTTAGGATCGGCTTTTAGCCTTCCCTCTCTCAGTTGCGTTAGCCTGTCCGCTGGCAAGGATTTCTGCGAAGCAAACAGCGGAATGTTCTCCCAAAAATCCACAAACTGCGCTAATCCTTCATGTCTGATCTTTTGAGCTAGCTGATGATCATGATTCAGCCTCGCCATCCGCTCTTTAAAAGAGTTCAGTCCTGGAGAAGTACTCTCAAGAATCAGCTTGTTTACGCGTTCTGGATAACGGGAGGCAAATGATAAAGCAATACGCCCTCCCATAGAATATCCGAGAATGTTCACTTTGTGAAGCTTTAATTGATCTAAAATTTCAGCAAGATCTGCCAGCTGCAGGGACATTGCATATCTTCTTATACTCTTTGGTGAGTCTGTGCGGCCATGTCCAAGCAAGCTGACCTGAATCAATCTCGTATGTTTTTCTGTATAAGTATTCAAAAAAGCCCAAGAAGCTGCACTCCCTGTAAAACCATGTAAACATAACGTGGCATTTTCAGCAGATGGGTTATGGTCTATCACCTCATACGCCACACCATCGTGCATTCGTATTATGAGTGAAGGCATTCTTTTTTCACTTCCCTCAATATCTCGTCCATCATTTGGCGATGTTTGCCCACGCGAGAATGCCGGTCAGTTTCAATCTCAATTAAATGAAGCCCTGGTTCTTGGATATGCGCCAAGTATACATCTTTTAACTCTTCTTTCGTTGTCGGCTTCGAATAGGTTCCCCCATATAGCTTTGATGCATACTCAAAATTCAACCCAGTCGGCGTACCAAAGAGCTTTTCATAATACGGTTCATCGGATGCCTGCGGAAGGAAAGAAAAGATTCCTCCACCATCATTGTTTAACAACACAACCGTGAACGGAATGTCCATTAGCTTAGCTGCAAGAAGACCGTTCATATCATGGTAAAAAGACAAATCACCGATGACTAAAGTGATGGGTTGTTTCAAGGCTGCATATGTTCCAAGAGCTGTGGACACAACACCATCAATGCCATTTGCTCCGCGATTCGCCATCATCCGAAACGGTTTTGACTGCGTTTCAAAAAAGGTATCGACATCTCGAATAGGCATACTATTTCCGATAAAGAGCACACTCTCTTTTGGCAAAAGGTGCTGCAGCTGACGATAGACATTTCCCTCAAATGTCAGGTCCTCATCATTGTATTGATTTGCATGCATTCTAAAAGAAGAATTGACACTCTGCCAGCGTCGTAAGTAAGATGTATCCTGACGCTTTTCCGCTCTCATCAAGACTTCTTCTACAAAAGAGGCTGCATGACTTTCAATCATGTATGATGCGCTTAAACCAGGATCGCGATAACCACCCGCAGCATCGACGACAATCTGCTTCACTTCCGCATGCTTTTCTAGCCACTTAAATAAAGGCTTAGACACAGGCATCGGTCCAAAACGAATGACCATTTCAGGCAAGAGATGCTGCTGCAATGCCTCATCTTTTAACAAAGAATCGTATGCATCTATGATGTATTCTTCACTTTCATGTCCATTTCGCAAAAGAGAAAGCGGGTCAGCTAAAATTGGCAGATGCAAAGCTTTTGCAAGACGTAACACTGACGCCTGCTCTTCCGGCGAGTGAAGTTCACCAGCAACAATAATTCCTTTTGCCGCTTTGTTCATGATAGACACTAATTCTGACATAACACGATCATCCGGGCGAGCTTGACCTGCTGCTAAAACTTTGTTCGCAGCTCCTTCTTCTCTATCAAAAGGATCAATAGACAAATCAGGTAGCAATGGTTCTCTCAGCGGCACATTCACTTGAACTGGTCCCTTTGGCTCCTGCATAGACACATGACTTGCCCTAGCAGCAGCAGTTTGGACATACCGCAGCATCGTTTGGCTTTCTTCTGGCAAAGCTAAGTCTGTGAACCATTTAACAAACTTACCGAATAAGAATTGCTGATCAATCGCTTGAGGTGCCCCAACCTCCCTCAATTCGTGCGGCCGATCAGCAGTTAAAACAATCAGTGGTACCCGAGAATAATGTGCCTCGACAACAGCTGGGTAAAAGTTAGCTGCTGCCGTACCTGATGTACAAATGAGTAGCACTGGTGTTTGGCTCGCTTTCGCAAGACCCAGTGCATAAAAAGCAGCAGACCGTTCATCCACTAACACATGGACATTGATCTCTTGATGAGCAAGAGCGAGCATCGCAAGCGGTGTTGAACGGGAACCAGGACAAACAACCGCCTCCTTCACACCACTTTGCACAAATTCATCCATTAATCTGCCAATATATCTTGTCATGATTTGATTATTCAATAGGACGACCTCCAAGAGCAGACAGCATTGGTCTTAATTTCACTTGCGTTTCTTCATACTCTTGTTTTGCAAGGGAATCCTCTACAATTCCACATCCAGCAAACAAACGAACTTGGTCTTCCTCAATAAGACCTGATCGAATGGCGACAGCAAATTCTCCATTGTCCTTAGAATCAATCCATCCCACTGGCGCCGCATACCAACCGCGTTTCAACGGTTCGATTTCACGAATCACCTCTACCGCTTTTTCCTTAGGATATCCTCCAAGCGCTGGTGTTGGATGAAGCTGTTCAATTAATGAAAAGAGTGAACAGCTGCTTTTGATTTCTCCCACAATGGGTGTAAATAAATGCTGAATGTTTTTCGTTTTATAAAGACTTGGTTGATTTGGCTTATGCACATGATGGCAGTTTGCTTCAAATGCCTGCTCAATCATATTCACGACAATTTGATGTTCAATCAAATTTTTCTCATCATGAAGCAGTTCCTCACCTAGTGCCTGATCTTCTACTTCATCTTGACCACGTACAATAGAACCTGCCAAACACGATGAAAACACTTCACCACCGCTTTTTTTCACTAAACGTTCAGGCGTCGCCCCGACAAATGCTTGTCTTCCCTGCTCTATAGCAAATACATAACTCGTTGTTTGATGTTTTAGTAATTCTGCTAATAGTGGAGCGAGTTCAATTTGATTTTTATAGTGAAGCAAGACTTCTCTTGCTAAAACAACCTTTTCATATTCGTTCACACGAATGTGTTCTGTCGCTTCATGGATTGCTTTCATCCATTCCTGGACATCTAACTCTTCCATATGAACAAGCTCAGCTTGTCCATGATTTCTGACAGGCAATGCATCAAAATTAGAAGCTTTCTGTTCTAACTCTTGAATGAGCTGATGAACATTCCCGTCCACCTCGTTCCATTCATTGATCGTTAGAAACGTGCCCTCTTTTGAAACAGTCAGCATCATCGATGGCACAAAAAAATGAGCCTCGCCAAATGCTTCCCAGTGACGCGCCTTCTCTTCATATGGATCAAATGAAAATCCTCCAAATAAAAGCGGACCAACTGCCGCTTGCTTTAACTCCTTCTCATCATGAAAATGGAACATATGCTGTTTCAGCTGCTCCCATTCTTGATGGACGATATTGAATCGTTCTTTGCCTTGCTCTGATGATTTAATCACGGCCGCTCTGCCAAGTCCAGAAAATATCATTTGGCTTTCTGGATCAGACCAAAAAAACCGCTCGCCTAAAAAATCCGCTTCGCCGCTTTGGAAAAAGGCAAGAGGATCCAGATCGTCAACTCTTCTGGAGTAGCTTATCAAAACAGCATGGTTGACGTTATTCGCTTCTTCTAATGTCGCAAGCGCTTCCTGCCGGAAAGTACTTTGCACTGTTGTCACCATGATACATTCCTCCAAAATCCATGAAATAACATATAAAAATAAAACCATCATGTAAAAAATACATGAACATTCGAGTATGTCGAATGACCTGCTTTTCTATTATAAACCTTAACAGATGAACTTAGTAAAGAAAACAGCTTTTAAAACCTCGAATCCTTATTATATCACGCTTTCAAGATTTTTTCGCTCCCGCTTATTGAAATGAGAACATCCCTTAAAAAATGGTAAGACCTGTTCGAAGATCAAGCTTTCTCTCTATATGGGAACGATTAGCAAACATCTTTTTCTTGTTTCATCGCATCAATATATTGACACCTTTTTGAACTTTGCTAAACTGGAATTTGGACGTGTACGTATTTTTTTATTTAAAGGAGTATATTTTATGCAGCATCAATCGATATCAGATCAGCTTTCACCAATAAAGCCTGATAAGAACTGGCGGATTTGGTGGAATTTACTACGACCGCATACATTAACAGCGGCATTTATTCCCGTTACTTTAGGAACTGTCCTAGCACTTCCGAGTGGTCAAATACATGTTGGGCTATTTTTAGCTATGCTATTTGCATCGATGTTTATCCAAATTGCAACGAACATGTTTAATGAGTACTTTGATTATGTTCGCGGATTGGACAATGAGAAATCTGTCGGTATCGGCGGAGCGATCGTGAGAAACGGTGTAAAACCAAAAACAGTTTTAGGCCTCGCTTATGCCTTATTCGCGCTTTCTTTATTACTTGGGATCTATATTTGCATGATGTCTAGCTGGTGGATTGCACTCATAGGACTAATTTGTATGGCAGCAGGCTATTTTTATACCGGTGGCCCTGTACCAATTGCTTATACACCATTTGGAGAACTTGTATCAGGTGCTTTTATGGGACTAGGCATCATTTTAATTAGTTTCTATATCCAAACAGGAACATTGACATCAAAAGCTGTGCTCATTTCATTACCCATCTCTATTTTAGTTGGTGCCATCTTACTGTCGAACAATATCCGTGATTTAGACGGTGATAAAGAGAATGGACGAAAGACACTTGCTATCCTAGCTGGACGTAAAGCGGCCGTCAACATCCTACTTTCCATGTTTGTGATCTCATATGTACTCATTTTTGTTTATATCTTTATGGATATCGTGGGTCTTTGGAGTCTTCTTGTCTTACTCAGTGTGCCAAAAGCTTATACAGCCATTAAAGAATTTAAGCAAAAAGAAAAACCAATTGAATTAATGAATGCCATGAAGTCGACAGCACAAACCAATACGTTTTTTGGTTTCCTGTTAACGATCGCATTGATCTTACAATATTATCTCTCATAACACGAAACGCCTGCAGCCGCAGGCGTTTTTTATTGAAGAATTGCTTCAAATTGGCACAAGTCTTACATAAAAATTTGCTCATACTAACAATATGTTTGATATGAAAGGGTGATCGCTTTGTTGTCTAAAAACGAATTACATCAATTGAAGCAGCGACTTCTCGATGAAAAACAAGAAATTGAAGCCAAAAGCCATGACGATGAACAGAAAGTATCATTTCCTTATGATTCAGTGGGCGAACTGTCAGCTTATGATAACCACCCTGGCGACCAAGGGACAGAACTATTCGAACGCGGAAAAGACATTGCCTTAAACAGTTTGGAACATGAGCATCTGTCCGATATCAATGAAGCACTCCAAGCAATGGCAGACGGCTCTTATGGTTTGTGTAAAGTGTGTAAAGCCCCTATTCCTAAAGAACGCTTAGAAGCCCTTCCCACCGCCGTCACATGCACAGAGCATTCAAAAGAACAGACCGTTTCACAAAACCGTCCCATTGAAGAGGACTTATTAAGTCCGCCCTCAGGGCAATTTGAAAATGAAGAAAGTGCTGCATATGATGGCGAAGATGCCTACCAAGATGTAGAACGATATGGGAACTCTGATACCCCGTCCGATATGGAATTTCCTCCATTGACATACGATGATGTGTATACACAATCAGAAGATGAAGATTATGTGGAAGACTATGAAGGGTTTGCAGCTGCTGATATTGAAGGTAAAGCAAGCAAGGTCTATCCAAATAAAGCACACGAAGCTTATGAAGAAGCATTAGATGAAGAAGGTGTCATGACGGTGTTTGGTGACTTGAAACCGTATGAAGAAGAACCTTATACTAAAAAAAATCATTAGTCCCCACATATTGGGGGCTTGATGTTTATATCATGTAATAATTGGGAAATAAGTTGAAGAGTGAATTGATTGGGAGGAGATTTCTGGATGGCTAAAAAAAGTATCATTTGGGCGGTTATCGTCTTCTTTATTACATACGCATTATTTTCTATTGCAGGGTTCCTGTTCCCTATCGACAGGGAATGGTATGACGCACTAAATAAACCTGAATGGACACCTAGTGGTGGTGTCATCGGTGCGGTCTGGGCTGTCTTATTCGCCCTCATTTCGTTATCTGCCGCCATCATTTATGCAAAGTATGGTTTTCAAAAAATCACATTACCATTTTGGATTCTGTTTCTTTTAAATTATGTATTCAATCAAGCCTTTAGCTTTTTTCAATTTACAAAAAAAGATTTATTTGCAGCTACGATCGACTGCCTGCTTGTAGCACTGACAGCACTAGCACTTGTCATCGTCTCACGTAAACTAAGCAAAGTTGTCCCAATTTTATTGATTCCTTATGTTTTATGGGGATTCTTTGCGACATACTTGTCTTATACGATCTATTCCATGAATATGTAAGTAAAGACCGCTATGATGGCGGTCTTTCGTTTTGCGGAAAATAAAAAAGAGGTCTTTATTAGACCTCTTTAAAAAATGACCCGTACGGGATTCGAACCCGTGTTACCGCCGTGAAAGGGCGGTGTCTTAACCGCTTGACCAACGGGCCAGAAAAATGGCGGAGAAGGAGGGATTTGAACCCTCGCGCCGCTTGCGCGACCTACACCCTTAGCAGGGGCGCCTCTTCAGCCACTTGAGTACTTCTCCATTTGGCTCCGCAGGTAGGATTCGAACCTACGACCGATCGGTTAACAGCCGATAGCTCTACCACTGAGCTACTGCGGAAAGTCATGGTGGGCCTGAGTGGACTCGAACCACCGACCTCACGCTTATCAGGCGTGCGCTCTAACCAGCTGAGCTACAGGCCCATGAACGATATGCAAATGGAGCGGGTGATGGGAATCGAACCCACGACATCAGCTTGGAAGGCTGAGGTTTTACCACTAAACTACACCCGCAAAAATATGTATGGGGCGATTGATGGGAATCGAACCCACGAGTGCCAGAGCCACAATCTGGTGCGTTAACCACTTCGCCACAACCGCCATACTGATATTTATTTGTAAAAGTGGCTCGGGACGGAATCGAACCGCCGACACACGGATTTTCAGTCCGTTGCTCTACCAACTGAGCTACCGAGCCATGTATTCATTTGAAAATGGCGGTCCGGACGGGACTCGAACCCGCGACCTCCTGCGTGACAGGCAGGCATTCTAACCAACTGAACTACCGGACCAATAGAGAAAAAATTTGGTTGCGGGGGCAGGATTTGAACCTGCGACCTTCGGGTTATGAGCCCGACGAGCTACCGAACTGCTCCACCCCGCGATGATATCATTTTTTAAAAATATGGCGGAGGAAGAGGGATTCGAACCCCCGCGGGCTTTGACACCCCTGTCGGTTTTCAAGACCGATCCCTTCAGCCGGACTTGGGTATTCCTCCGTATAGATGGTGGACCTTGTAGGACTCGAACCTACGACCGGACGGTTATGAGCCGTCTGCTCTAACCAACTGAGCTAAAGGTCCTTTATAGCGGCGGAGGGGATCGAACCCCCGACCTCACGGGTATGAACCGTACGCTCTAGCCAGCTGAGCTACACCGCCATGATATAAAATAATCTTTTAAAAAGTGGAGCCTAGCGGGATCGAACCGCTGACCTCCTGCGTGCAAGGCAGGCGCTCTCCCAGCTGAGCTAAGGCCCCATAAAAGATGGTCGGGAAGACAGGATTCGAACCTGCGACCCCTTGGTCCCAAACCAAGTGCTCTACCAAGCTGAGCTACTTCCCGATCTTAATGGCGCGCCCGAGAGGAGTCGAACCCCTAACCTTTTGATCCGTAGTCAAACGCTCTATCCAATTGAGCTACGGGCGCTTATTTTATAATGCCGAGGGCCGGACTTGAACCGGCACGGTAGTCACCTACCGCAGGATTTTAAGTCCTGTGTGTCTGCCAATTCCACCACCCCGGCGTGGATGGTATAAGCGGAAGACGGGATTCGAACCCGCGACCCCCACCTTGGCAAGGTGGTGTTCTACCACTGAACTACTTCCGCATTACAGGATTTCTTTATGTTGTTTGGCAATGCGGGTGAAGGGACTTGAACCCCCACGTCATAAAGACACTAGATCCTAAGTCTAGCGCGTCTGCCAATTCCGCCACACCCGCATGAAAATGGTGAGCCATGAAGGACTCGAACCTTCGACCCTCTGATTAAAAGTCAGATGCTCTACCAACTGAGCTAATGGCTCGCTTTTAAAGCGACTTGTCTATCTTACCATATGAAAGTGGTGCCGGCAAGAGGACTTGAACCCCCAACCTACTGATTACAAGTCAGTTGCTCTACCAGTTGAGCTACACCGGCTTTATCTATCCTAACATTATGTAAGAATAAATATGGTGGAGGATGACGGGCTCGAACCGCCGACCCTCTGCTTGTAAGGCAGATGCTCTCCCAGCTGAGCTAATCCTCCACTATGTAGGAATCTCTCGATCCGACAAAGATTATTATATACAGGTTTCACTCATTTGTAAAGGCTATATTAAAAAAATTTTATTTCATTTTTCATAACGTATTTCTTTTAACAGATGATGTTGATGTTACCAGTCAAAACGGCTTCAATTCAACGATTAACAGCTGTATTTCTCTTCTCTATATTCTCTCTAAAAACGAGTAAATCCTTTAAAAATATCAGCAGCCTTTCAATTTTTATACTTTAATGATATAGATATTTCTTTATTTCAACTGTTAAACGCAATGAATGTTTTGATTTCAATAAAATAGACTTATACAATTCCATTTAAATGAATGAATTTGTATCAGGCATCTATACACCTGCTATTCTTTCTCTCTATTACTTTTCTCCATACTTAAAAGTGAACATGCTTCACAGACTTTCACGTTGATTTAGAGCATCTCCACGCTTGTAGTAAAGTAAAACAACCTGATTTATACCACATATGTATCAAGGTGATCTTCTTTCAAACAGCACAAAAAAGACCAGTTCCGACTGGAACTGATCCTTTGAAAAGCTTGGCGGCGTCCTACTCTCACAGGGGGAAACCCCCAACTACCATCGGCGCTGAAGAGCTTAACTTCCGTGTTCGGTATGGGAACGGGTGTGACCTCTTCGCTATCGCCACCAAACCTGATGGAGAGAATGTTCTCTCAAAACTAGATAACAACGTTCATTTTTCACATTAGAATATAGGTTAAGTCCTCGATCTATTAGTATCTGTCAGCTCCACGTGTCACCACGCTTCCACCTCAGACCTATCAACCTGATCATCTTTCAGGGATCTTACTTCCTTGCGGAATGGGAAATCTCATCTTGAGGGGGGCTTCATGCTTAGATGCTTTCAGCACTTATCCCGTCCGCACATAGCTACCCAGCGATGCCCTTGGCAGAACAACTGGTACACCAGCGGTGCGTCCATCCCGGTCCTCTCGTACTAAGGACAGCTCCTCTCAAATTTCCTGCGCCCGCGACGGATAGGGACCGAACTGTCTCACGACGTTCTGAACCCAGCTCGCGTACCGCTTTAATGGGCGAACAGCCCAACCCTTGGGACCGACTACAGCCCCAGGATGCGATGAGCCGACATCGAGGTGCCAAACCTCCCCGTCGATGTGGACTCTTGGGGGAGATAAGCCTGTTATCCCCGGGGTAGCTTTTATCCGTTGAGCGATGGCCCTTCCATGCGGAACCACCGGATCACTAAGCCCGACTTTCGTCCCTGCTCGACTTGTAGGTCTCGCAGTCAAGCTCCCTTGTGCCTTTACACTCTGCGAATGATTTCCAACCATTCTGAGGGAACCTTTGGGCGCCTCCGTTACATTTTAGGAGGCGACCGCCCCAGTCAAACTGCCCACCTGACACTGTCTCCCTGCCCGATAAGGGCAGCGGGTTAGAAGGTCAATACAGCCAGGGTAGTATCCCACCGATGCCTCCACCGAAGCTAGCGCTCCGGTTTCCAAGGCTCCTACCTATCCTGTACAAGCTGTACCAACATTCAATATCAGGCTGCAGTAAAGCTCCACGGGGTCTTTCCGTCCTGTCGCGGGTAACCTGCATCTTCACAGGTACTATAATTTCACCGAGTCTCTCGTTGAGACAGTGCCCAGATCGTTGCGCCTTTCGTGCGGGTCGGAACTTACCCGACAAGGAATTTCGCTACCTTAGGACCGTTATAGTTACGGCCGCCGTTTACTGGGGCTTCAATTCGCACCTTCGCTTACGCTAAGCGCTCCTCTTAACCTTCCAGCACCGGGCAGGCGTCAGCCCCTATACTTCGCCTTACGGCTTCGCAGAGACCTGTGTTTTTGCTAAACAGTCGCCTGGGCCTATTCACTGCGGCTTCTCGGGGCTTTAACACCCTAAGAAGCACCCCTTCTCCCGAAGTTACGGGGTCATTTTGCCGAGTTCCTTAACGAGAGTTCTCTCGATCACCTTAGGATTCTCTCCTCGCCTACCTGTGTCGGTTTGCGGTACGGGCACCTCTCACCTCGCTAGAGGCTTTTCTTGGCAGTGTGGAATCAGGAACTTCGCTACTAAATTTCGCTCGCCATCACAGCTCAGCCTTCACGGGAAACGGATTTGCCTATTTCCCAGCCTAACTGCTTGGACGCGGATATCCAATACCGCGCTTACCCTATCCTCCTGCGTCCCCCCATTGCTCAAATGGTGAGGAGGTGGTACAGGAATATCAACCTGTTGTCCATCGCCTACGCCTTTCGGCCTCGGCTTAGGTCCCGACTAACCCTGAGCGGACGAGCCTTCCTCAGGAAACCTTAGGCATTCGGTGGACGGGATTCTCACCCGTCTTTCGCTACTCATACCGGCATTCTCACTTCTAAGCGCTCCACCAGTCCTTCCGGTCTGACTTCACTGCACTTAGAACGCTCTCCTACCACTGTTCGTAAGAACAGTCCGCAGCTTCGGTGATACGTTTAGCCCCGGTACATTTTCGGCGCAGAGTCACTCGACCAGTGAGCTATTACGCACTCTTTAAATGGTGGCTGCTTCTAAGCCAACATCCTGGTTGTCTAAGCAACTCCACATCCTTTTCCACTTAACGTATACTTTGGGACCTTAGCTGGCGGTCTGGGCTGTTTCCCTTTCGACTACGGATCTTATCACTCGCAGTCTGACTCCCAAGGATAAGTCATCGGCATTCGGAGTTTGACTGAATTCGGTAACCCGGTAGGGGCCCCTAGTCCAATCAGTGCTCTACCTCCGAGACTCTTACCTTGAGGCTAGCCCTAAAGCTATTTCGGAGAGAACCAGCTATCTCCAGGTTCGATTGGCATTTCACCCCTACCCACACCTCATCCCCGCACTTTTCAACGTGCGTGGGTTCGGGCCTCCATTCAGTGTTACCTGAACTTCACCCTGGACATGGGTAGATCACCTGGTTTCGGGTCTACGACCACGTACTCATGCGCCCTATTCAGACTCGCTTTCGCTGCGGCTCCGCATCTTCTGCTTAACCTTGCACGGGATCGTAACTCGCCGGTTCATTCTACAAAAGGCACGCCATCACCCGTTAACGGGCTCTGACTACTTGTAGGCACACGGTTTCAGGATCTATTTCACTCCCCTTCCGGGGTGCTTTTCACCTTTCCCTCACGGTACTGGTTCACTATCGGTCACTAGGGAGTATTTAGCCTTGGGAGATGGTCCTCCCGGATTCCGACGGAATTTCACGTGTTCCGCCGTACTCAGGATCCACTCTGGAGAGAACAACATTTCAGTTACAGGGCTGTTACCTTCTTTGGCGGGCCTTTCCAGACCTCTTCGCTTATATCGTTCCTTTGTAACTCCGTATAGAGTGTCCTACAACCCCAAGAGGCAAGCCTCTTGGTTTGGGCTGTTCCCGTTTCGCTCGCCGCTACTCAGGGAATCGCATTTGCTTTCTCTTCCTCCGGGTACTTAGATGTTTCAGTTCCCCGGGTATGCCTTCTCATACTCTATGTATTCAAGTATGGATACTACTCCATTACGAGCAGTGGGTTTCCCCATTCGGAAATCTCCGGATCAAAGCTTGCTTACAGCTCCCCGAAGCATATCGGTGTTCGTCCCGTCCTTCATCGGCTCCTAGTGCCAAGGCATCCACCGTGCGCCCTTTCTAACTTAACCATTTCTTACTTTAGAAAGAATCACTATGTGTGATGAACTTTGCATTGCATTCAATGTGAATGTATTACTTATTGTTATCTAGTTTTCAAAGAACAATCCTGTCTCGCTAGAGACATGTTTGAAGGAATGATCCTTCAAAACTAAACAAGACGAAAAACGTACGCTGCTCCATATATCCTTAGAAAGGAGGTGATCCAGCCGCACCTTCCGATACGGCTACCTTGTTACGACTTCACCCCAATCATCTGCCCCACCTTCGGCGGCTGGCTCCATAAAGGTTACCTCACCGACTTCGGGTGTTGCAAACTCTCGTGGTGTGACGGGCGGTGTGTACAAGGCCCGGGAACGTATTCACCGCGGCATGCTGATCCGCGATTACTAGCGATTCCAGCTTCACGCAGTCGAGTTGCAGACTGCGATCCGAACTGAGAACAGATTTGTGGGATTGGCTAAACCTTGCGGTCTCGCAGCCCTTTGTTCTGTCCATTGTAGCACGTGTGTAGCCCAGGTCATAAGGGGCATGATGATTTGACGTCATCCCCACCTTCCTCCGGTTTGTCACCGGCAGTCACCTTAGAGTGCCCAACTGAATGCTGGCAACTAAGATCAAGGGTTGCGCTCGTTGCGGGACTTAACCCAACATCTCACGACACGAGCTGACGACAACCATGCACCACCTGTCACTCTGTCCCCGAAGGGAAAGCCCTATCTCTAGGGTTGTCAGAGGATGTCAAGACCTGGTAAGGTTCTTCGCGTTGCTTCGAATTAAACCACATGCTCCACCGCTTGTGCGGGCCCCCGTCAATTCCTTTGAGTTTCAGTCTTGCGACCGTACTCCCCAGGCGGAGTGCTTAATGCGTTAGCTGCAGCACTAAGGGGCGGAAACCCCCTAACACTTAGCACTCATCGTTTACGGCGTGGACTACCAGGGTATCTAATCCTGTTCGCTCCCCACGCTTTCGCTCCTCAGCGTCAGTTACAGACCAGAGAGTCGCCTTCGCCACTGGTGTTCCTCCACATCTCTACGCATTTCACCGCTACACGTGGAATTCCACTCTCCTCTTCTGCACTCAAGTTTCCCAGTTTCCAATGACCCTCCCCGGTTGAGCCGGGGGCTTTCACATCAGACTTAAGAAACCGCCTGCGAGCCCTTTACGCCCAATAATTCCGGACAACGCTTGCCACCTACGTATTACCGCGGCTGCTGGCACGTAGTTAGCCGTGGCTTTCTGGTTAGGTACCGTCAAGGTGCAAGCAGTTACTCTTGCACTTGTTCTTCCCTAACAACAGAGCTTTACGATCCGAAAACCTTCATCACTCACGCGGCGTTGCTCCGTCAGACTTTCGTCCATTGCGGAAGATTCCCTACTGCTGCCTCCCGTAGGAGTCTGGGCCGTGTCTCAGTCCCAGTGTGGCCGATCACCCTCTCAGGTCGGCTACGCATCGTCGCCTTGGTGAGCCGTTACCTCACCAACTAGCTAATGCGCCGCGGGTCCATCTGTAAGTGACAGCCGAAACCGTCTTTCATCCTTGAACCATGCGGTTCAAGGAACTATCCGGTATTAGCTCCGGTTTCCCGGAGTTATCCCAGTCTTACAGGCAGGTTACCCACGTGTTACTCACCCGTCCGCCGCTAACATCCGGGAGCAAGCTCCCTTCTGTCCGCTCGACTTGCATGTATTAGGCACGCCGCCAGCGTTCGTCCTGAGCCAGGATCAAACTCTCCGAGGTATGCAGGATGCATATCACACATGCGTTGCTACACGATGTAGTGAACTTAGCATGTGATCATTTCCTGCCTCGTCAGTTTGACTGACTACCTATGATGTATCATAGGATTTTTTTATAAAAACTCGAATTAACAGGTACGTTTTGTCTTGTTTAGTTTTCAAAGATCATCTTCGTTATCGCTCAGAAGCGACTTTATTAATATAACATTCTATCAAGATGAAGTCAACAACTTTTTTCTCGAATGTTATTTCTCAACCGCGCTGTTTCAGCGGCGAATACAAATATAACACCTTTTAAAAGAAGAAACAAGTATTTTTTCTAAATAATTTATTTTTCCTGATCTCTTCCTATATATTCGTACAAAAAGGGCTTAACTCCATAATTCACTATTGTTGATCCTGTAGGTCTTTAGTATATTTATAATAGATTGAAATTTAATAACCGCAGGGGGAGCCTCGTGCTGAGAGTGAACAATTCGTTGTTCTGACCCTTTGAACCTGTCAGTTAATACTGAAGTAGGAATGTGGAATCACTTGCATACATGCATGTATGCAAGCCGATATGTTTTTCTATGAATCACATACTCATCCTGACATGGTCTCTCCTTGCACAATTCGTGAAAAGGGGATTTTTTTATGCAGCAATCAAATCAATTAGTACGACTGATGGAGATCGCCATCATGACTTCTCTTGCACTTGTTTTAGATTATTTATCAGGTCTCTTTTTAAGAATGCCAAACGGCGGGTCAATTGCACTGATCATGATTCCTGTCATTCTCATGTCCATTAGATGGGGCGTGTCTGCTGGATTTATCATCGGTGTGTTAATCGCAGGACTGCAGCTGATGAACAATCCTATTATTGCTACACCTGTACAAGGATTTCTCGATTACTTTGTCGCATCTGTTGTGATTTGTTTAAGCGGGCTATTCTCAGGATCAATTAAAAAAGCCATTCAGGATAAAAAGCGAAAGAAACAATTCTTCTATATTATCCTAGCTGTATTTGTCGCCAGTTTCTTCAGACTGCTGACGTTCTTTATTTCAGGTGTAGTCTTCTTTTCTCATTATGCACCAAAAGGAACACCAGGTTGGGTGTATTCATTAGTTTATAACAGCACATATATGATTCCTTCATTTATCATTTGTAGTATTGTTCTTTGTTTACTCATCCCTAGTGCGTCTCGTTTGGTTTTTCCTCGACAAAAATAACCCAGCTGTTTCAGCGGGTTATTTTTTATGCATAATTTGCTGCTCTATTGAATCTATTAATAGTAGAAGATTTCATGCTGGAGGTACGACAATGAATCCTTACTCCATTATGCTGTGCTGTTACATCCTCAGTCTCGCCTACTTTTTGGCCAGTTTCTATGAGGCATTAAAAATAGCAGGTGTGAAAGGAAAAGTAGAGGCTTCTCCTTTTATATCTTATATTTTACTCGCCACCCTTTTTACTTTTTTCTCTCATTATTACTGGAAGCTGACGATATAATCTGTTGAACATGAGCACTTAGTACAGACAGCTCCCATCCATACCCTATTTCCTCATGGTTCTCACCAGCCAGCTCGAACTGGCTGGTGACGGCAAAACTAGGTTGAAGCTTTTGATAAAATTGCTTCGCTGAATTTTGCTCAAATACCCAGAGCAGCATATTCTGATAGCCTTTCTCTATTAAATAATCCACACCTTTTGCAATCAAAGCCATACCCGCTCCTGATTTCTGTTTTCTCTGCAACAAATAGATGGCATAAAGCTCACCATCATATTTTGAATATCTCTCATCACGCTGTTTTCCGAAGGAAGCAAAACCAAATACTCCGTCAGCATCCTCTGCGACAAACGTGCCTTCAAGCGACCTGCTTCTCCAGCTCTCTTCCCGCTCCCCTACATTCAAAGCATCTAAATACTCTTGTGAAATAATGCCGTGATAAGTCGTTTGCCAGCTCTTCACATGAATTTCGGCAATTTTAGGAATATCATTATGTACTGCATGTCTAACCTTCATCCACGCACCCCTTTTAGCCATTTCTTACTCTATGTTTCATATGATAAGTTTCTATTTTATAAAATTCAATCCCTAATGGATATTCGTTGACATTTTGTCAACACCCCTATATATTGGGTACGACTTCTTCTATTGAAGAGTTGAACTTTATGAAAAGGGGAAAGAAGAGATGGAATTTAAAACAACTGAGCTTCGGCAGTTTTTAAAAGAACAACTGCAAATACGTTCTCTTTCATTAAGAGAACTCAGTACACAAACAGAAATTGATAAAGCGACACTGTCTAGAATCATGAACGGAAAAAGAAAACCGACTTTGAACCATTTACAGCGGCTTTCAGATGCTCTACACATTTCTTTAGATCATCTATTGGTCACGGCTGGATTTTCAATTAAAAACGAAAGAGTTCACGGTAATACGTTTATTCAAGCAGTAGAAGAGATTGAGCGAACGCTGAAAGATCATAATGTCTATGACGGGACGTTCAGCGAGAATGAATTGAAACAGAAGTTAAATGAATATGAAACCTATAGTCAATCAGATGAGGGAAAAGAAACAATCTCAGCAAAGTTTGAAAAAAAGATAGATACGATAAGTGGTGTTGGGCCATTTCTTGATCAATTGAAAAGCATGTACTGCTCGTTCATGAGCGGACGGGGGACTTCTCGAGAATTGATGTTGATGGGAGGCGCATTACTTTACTTCATTATGCCCGTTGATTTAATACCAGATTATATTTTTCCGATCGGCTATATTGATGACGCTGCAGCGGTGCAGGTCGTATTAAACCAGCTGACAAATAGGTCATAGCAGGTGACGGAGACATGAAAAAACAGAACAGCATTGACTTCGCATTATTATTCACTGTCATTTGCTTCTTTGTGATCAGCCTACTAGCTGTGTATAGCGGATCGGGACAGTATGAAACGCAAGATATGTTTTATTTCGTCAAAAGGCAAGTTTTCTGGTATATCGTCGGCTTTGGCCTTATGGCGGCAGTTGCTTACTTTGATTATGAACTGCTTGAGCGGTTATCTTTTCGATTATTTGCAGGTGGTCTCTTTCTCATCATTCTCGTTCATTTTTTTGGCACGAATCAAAATGGCTCTCAAAGGTGGATCAGCTTGGGACCCATGAAAGTACAACCATCAGAATTTATGAAAATTTTTGTCATTCTTCTGTTAGCGGCTATTTTAAATCGATACAAACATCAGCGCTTTGCATTTAAAGAAAGCATGATTCCCACAATGAAAATTATATGCTGGACCGCTGTTCCTTTTTTCCTGATTTTAATTCAGCCAGATTTGGGGACGGCACTTGTGATCTTGTCTATCGCTTTTACACTGATGCTTGTGTCAGGCATTTCAAGTAAAATGATCGCTGCATTAATCGCTTCTTTTCTCGCGCTTCTTGCATTTTTGACCTACTTGCACAATGAACATTTTGAGCACTTTACAAAAGTGATTAAACCTCACCAGCTTGATCGCATTTATGGATGGCTCTCTCCTGATGAATTTGATTCGACATATGGGTATCAACTGAAACAAGCAATGCTTGGCATTGGGTCAGGACAATTATCAGGAAGCGGGTATACAAAAGGAAATCAAGTACAAGGGGGAAATATCCCTGAAGCCCATACAGATTTTATATTTGCAGTCATTGGCGAGGAGTTTGGTTTTATCGGCGCCTCCCTATTGATCTGTTTATATCTTATGATGGTCTATCGAATGATTCATGTGGCTATGCATGCGAATACCCTTTATGGGCTGTATATATGTGCTGGGGTGGTTGGGCTGATCGTCTTTCAAGTCTTCCAAAACGTTGGGATGACAGTAGGGCTAATGCCTGTGACTGGTCTTGCCCTTCCTTTTATCAGCTATGGGGGCAGTGCGCTTTTAACCAATATGATCGCCATTGGCCTTGTGTTTAGTGTCAATTTGAGGTCCTCATCCTACATGTTTGGACGTAACTGGGATTGAAGGTGATGTCATTGATTCTTTCTCACCTAAAAAAAATCGACCACATTCTTGCTGGGACGATTGTTTGTCTTTGTTTCTTTGGATTACTGATGGTGTACAGTGCGAGTTATCCTTTAGGCGAAATAAAATATGGACAGGGCAGCTACTTCTTCATGAAACAGTGGCAATGGCTTTTGATTGGGTTCTTTTTTTTCATCGCTGCGGCCCTGGTTCCATATCAAGCTTACCGTAAATGGATTCGGTGGCTTGTGATGCTGTCACTGTTATGTCTTATCCTTGTCCTGCTTCCAGGAATCGGTGTTGTTAAAAACAATTCACAACGATGGATTCAATTAGGCTCTCTGATCATCCAGCCGTCTGAGGCTGTGAAATTAGTGATGATCATCTATTTCGCCTATGTATATGCAAGGAAACAAGCGTACATTACATCCTTTAAAAAAGGAGTACTGCCTCCACTTCTTCTTTTAAGTCTAGCTTTTTTATTGATTTTAAAACAGCCAGATTTAGGTACAGCAGTTTCTATTTTATTGAGCTGCGGTATCGTCTTATTATGTGCTGGACTTAAAACACGTCACCTCATTCTACTAGGTTCGACGGCTGCGGCAGGGATCACTTTTTTTGCTGTGACCGCTCCTTATCGTTTGAAACGGATCACTTCTTTTCGTGATCCTTTCATGTATGAAGATGGAGATGGTTATCAGCTGATTCATTCTTATCTCGCCATGGATTCAGGAGGAATGACCGGAAATGGTTTAGGCGGAAGCATTCAAAAACTAGGATTTCTTCCTGAAGCCCATACCGATTTTATTATGGCCATCATTAGTGAAGAGCTGGGAATCATGGGGCTGTTGTTCGTGATGGGTGCCTACCTACTCATCATGTATCGCGCCGTTCGAATCGTTCAAGGTTTACAAGATCCATTTGGAAAACTATTAACGATCGGGCTTACTTTTCAAATTATGATTCAAGCAGCCTTTAATCTCGGAGCTGTCTTTGGGCTTCTCCCCATTACAGGCATTCCTCTTCCCTTTATTAGCTACGGCGGATCTTCATTGGTGTTCATGATGATATCTGCAGGCATTCTTGTGAATCTCTCTTCATCTATCAAAAGACACCGGCATGTGCCCCAAGTAAAATAGACACCCTCTATCAGAAGGTGTCTTTTGATTTTTATTCTTCTATTTGACGATCAGCGATTTCTTTTTTTCTTGGCTGTTTGATTTCATTCGTCAGTTCTTGGATGCTTTGTTTCACATTGCCTTTGCCAGAGAAATTCTCAATAATTTCTTTAACATCAATTCCAGAAGAAGCTTTCAGACTTTCTTGAAGACTGGACATAAGGTTTGTCGCATAGCTGGTCACTTTGTTGGCACCGCTGCCTTCCCCGTTACCACCTGTATCAACAACTGTAATTTTATCAATGTTAGAAAGTGGAGCAGATACTTGTTTCGCATATTCAGGTAGCATTTTCACAATCATATCAAGAATCGCCGCTTGACCATACTGTTCGAATGCTTCTGCAATTTTCTCTTTCGCTTCTGCTTCCGCAAGTCCTTTCAACCTAATGACTTCTGCTTCTGTTTCCCCTTTTGCACGATCGGCTTCTGCTTTGGCAAGCCCGTCAATCCGAACTTTCTCTGCTTCTGCTTTTGCCATTGCTTCAATGCTGTATTTCTTCGCATCTGCTTCTGCAAGACGCTTCGCTTTTTCCGCCGCAGCCGACTGCTCAACAGCATAACGGTCCGCATCTGCTTTCTTTTTCACTTCAGAATCGTATTGACGCTCACGACGCTGGATCTCTTTTTCTTCTAATTCAATTTGCTTCTGACGTTCAATGATTTTGACTTGCATTTCTTGTTCAGTTACGTGCTGACGATTACGAGCTGTTTCAAGATCGTACGCTTGGTCAGCGCTTGCTTTTGCTGTATCTTGTTCACGTCTGAATTCTGCTCTTTTCAGCTCATTGATTTTTTCTGCTTCAGCGATTTCAGTGGCACGCTCAAGCTCAGATTTCTTCGCATCTTTATCTGCTTCTGCACGTTTGATACGTGTTTCTTTATCTGCTTCTGCTGTCGCAATATCTGCATCGCGTTTCACTTGAGCAATTCTAGGTTTACCTAGTGATTCTAAATAGCCATTTTTATCACGGACATCTTTGATTGTAAACGATACAATGACAAGACCCATTTTCGCTAGATCTTGAGAAGCGACACGCTGTACTTCTTGAGAAAATTTCTCTCTGTTTTTATAAATCTCTTCAACTGTCATTGACCCTAAAATGGAGCGAAGGTGTCCTTCTAGTACTTCTCTTGCTTCATTTTCACGATCTTCTTTTGTTTTCCCTAAAAACTGCTCTGCAGCAGTGGCGATTTCTTCAATTGATCCGCCAATTTTAATGATCGCCGTTCCATCCGCCATGACTGGTACACCTTGTTCAGTATAGACTTCAGGCGTTGAAACATCTAGCTTGCTAGATAGTAAGCTGAGCGGCTCTGCTTGTTGAAAAACAGGGAGTACAAAGGTACCTCCACCTCTTACAATCTTAATCTTGTTTCCACCTTCATCCACATGGACATTTTTACTTCCGAGGTAACTTCCTGTGACGATTAATGCTTCATCTGGACCAGCTGTCCGGTATTTCGAAACAAATACACCAATAAGTGCAATGAGAATCACAAGCACAATTCCAATAATAATTAATATGGTTGTTCCTGGCATAGCATTCCCTCCTAGATTTCTTCATTTGGTATAACAGATAACACGCCTTTGTTCACTTCGACGACCAGCACTCGGGTTCCATATGGAATCTCCTCTTCGTCGAAACTGACGGCAGGCTTTGAGATTTTCCCGCTGTTACTAATTAACAGCACTTCTCCAAACCCATCTTTTGGTACAGATACAATGATCTCCCCAGTTCTTCCTTTTAGGTCGGCCTCCGTATATGAAAGAGATTCTTCAGCAGAGGAAAGCGGGACTAAGACAAATACATGTAAACAAGTAACGAGAACCACTGCGAGGATGGCAGATAATACGGCGCCAAGTCCACTTCCTACAATTGCTGTTTTTTCAGAGATAAATCCTCCAGCCGAGAAAAAGGTAAGAAATGCGAGGATCAATGTTGGTTGAAGGAACGGGACAGGAATCGCTTCAAACAATCCATCAAATACATCGCCAAAAAAGACGAAAACAAGCGTCAGGATTCCTGATACCATCAATATGTATAAGTACAGCGTCTGAAGAGGCAGCCCAAACACATCCATCTTCCTCACCCTTTCTTTATGAAATGAGCAGCCTTTCATTCATTTAGACCATGCTCACATCCAAGTGTATTCCTTCTAACAGGTAATACGAACCACTTTTGTAAAGGTTTCATTTTTCATCACAATTCATTAAAGGATTTCTCGGATAGCTAAAGAATGATTGTCTTGTACCAGTATGATAAAATTTGATCTTGAGGTGAGAGAAATGAGTTTATTACATGATGCAAGACAAGAATTGTGGCAAGAGCTGCAAGGTTTGAACGAAGAACAATTGAATCAAAAATTATCTGATGATACTTGGAGCATTCAAGAGGTTGCAGATCATTTAAAGAAAATGGACCTAATTTCAGCAAAACATCTAGCTGCCGAGGGGAAAAAAGCACCGATTAAAGAATATGAGCCAAAGCCGGTGGAAATGGCAGAGGATCGTTCAAAAAAAGCCACTGCGCCTAGTATTGTTGAGCCAGAGCGCAAGCATGTGACACCTACACATTTAAAAGATGAGCTTGATACAGCTCGTGAGAAATTAAATCAAATTTTATCAACGTTTACAGATGAAGATTTCAAACGCGTGATTGCACATCCTGTGTTTGAAGAACTTTCATTAAAGCAATACCTTGATTTTATCGGCGCACATGAAAAGCGCCATATTCATCAAATTAAAGAAATTAAAGAACAGCTATAAGATGTAAAAAAGGCTCCCTTCTGGGAGCCTTTCAGATTGTTGACAAAGGGCTAAAATGAACTTTATTTTAGCCCTTTGTCTTCTTTTCAGCGTGATAGAAAACCTTTGCATTCTAGGAAGGACGAGCATCGGCGCGGAGCGAATTTAACATTCGTGAGCACCGAAGCGCAGGACTGACACCGAATGCGAGGGTTTGTCTACACGCTGAAAGATTCCCTTTTGGGAGCCTTTTTTCATTGTTACACTGTTTTAGGTGTTAAATCAAAGCAGCGAGCGTAAATCCAGTTGTATGCTTTTTCGTTCAGGTCTCTTGGGTTTCCAACTGTTTGCGGATCTTTCATTGCTTCTTTAGATAAACGGTCGATCATATCTTTTGGTACACCTTGTTCTTCTAATGAAGGAACTTCTAGGTCTTCCACTAAATCATACATCCAATTCACTGCTGCTTTTGCAGCTTCCTCTGTTGTCATTCTGCTTGTATCAATACCGAATGCTTGCGCAATCCGGGCGAATTTCTCTGGGTACCCTTTCCAGTTATATTCCATGACAGGTCCCATCATTGCCGCTACACATTGACCATGTGCGACTGGAATAATGCCCCCAAGCGTTTGGCTCATCGCATGGGCTGCGCCAGCTGATTCACTGCCATAGGAAAGTCCGGCAAGCATCGCAGCTTGTGCCATGCCATATCTTGCTTCCAAATCCTCTCCATCGGCAAAGGCACGGCGAATATAATGAGCAGCATATTCAATGGCCATGAGCGCTACCGCATCTGTAATTGGCTGAGCAAACTTCATCGTATAGCATTCGATCGCGTGCGCAAGTGCATCGATACCCGTCATTGCCGTCACATGCGGCGGCATTGATACATGAAGCTCAGGATCAATCACTGTTAGGTGAGCTGCAATGAGCGGTCCACCTGTGTTGAATTTGAATTCCCTTTCTTCGTCAGTGATCACTGCCCACTGCGTGACCTCTGAACCTGTACCAGCCGTTGTCGGAATTGTGGTTAACGGAGGGATTCTATTTTCAAGCGGTTTTTTCCCCTCAGCCGCTTCGTAATCAAGAACTGATCCTTCATGAGTCGCTTCCACACCAATAGCCTTCGCTGTATCCATTGAGCTTCCGCCGCCTACTGCAACTAAACCATTACAGCCTTCTTTTTCATATAAAGCAGATCCTTCGTTCACTAGACGGACTGGCGGATTTGGCTCTACTTTATCAAATAGAACGACATCGATTTGCGCTTCTTTTAATGAAGCAATCACTGGATCTACAACACCCGCTTGATAAATACCAGGATCTGTGACAAGCAATACCTTTGAAACGCCGTATGCTTTCACTTCTTCCCCAACATGTTTCACTGCCCCAATGCCATGCTTGATGACAGTCGGAATTTCAAACGTATGGAATTTTTGCATGCTTTCAATTTTCATATTTAAAGTCATATAGAATCTCCTCCAGATAAGTGATATTTATTTAAACCAATGAACCGCTTCTGGTTTTGAATTTCGATATAAATGTTTTAGTTCCGTATATTCTTCAAGGCCCGTACGTCCTAATTCACGCCCAAGACCTGATTGTTTATACCCACCCCACGGTGCTTGGGCAAAATAAGGGTGGAAGTCGTTGATCCATACCGTGCCTAATCTTAATTGACGAGCCACTCGTTCGGCTTTGCCGATATCAGAAGACCACACCGCTCCTGCTAAACCATAAATCGTGTCATTTGCCAACTCGATGACTTCTTCCTCTGATCGGAAGGATTCGACAGTGAGGACTGGTCCAAACACTTCTTCCTGTACAATTCGCATCTCTGATGTACAGCCTGAGAAAATCGTCGGCAAGTAGAAGAATCCTTTTTGAAGCTCCTCTGCATCAGGTCGTTTCCCACCTGTTTCTAATGTTGCACCTTCGTCTAAACCGATGCTGACGTATTTTTCTACTTTTTCTCGATGCTCAGCTGAGATAAGCGGTCCGCTCTGGGTTCCTTCATCAAAGCCGTTGCCTAGCTTGATTTTTTTCGTACGCTTCACCAGTTCTTCTAAAAATTCATCGTGAATGGATTCTTCCACTAACAAGCGTGAACCTGCTGAACACACTTGCCCTGCATGGAAAAACACAGCATTCATTGCCTGGTCAACCGCTACGTCTAAATCAGCATCTTGAAAGACGATATTCGGGTTTTTCCCGCCGAGCTCAAGGGCGATTTTCTTCACATTCCCGCTGGCTCCCTGCATGATTTTCTTACCTGTTTCAATACCGCCTGTGAATGAAATTAAATCGACTTGGTCATTGACAGCCAGCTCATCTCCAACAGTTGCTCCAGGTCCAAGCACTAAGTTGGCAACGCCTGCTGGAACACCCGCTTCTTCCATAAGTTTGAAAACTTTGATCGTGGTTAATGGTGTAATTTCACTTGGCTTTAGTACGATTGTATTTCCAGCTGCAAGTGCAGGAGCGATTTTCCAGCTCGCTTGAAGCAATGGATAGTTCCAAGGAGTGATTTGACCGCATACACCGACAGGTTCTCGGACTAATTCGCTTTTTGAGTTTGGAATAGGCGATGCAATGATTTCCCCGCCATCCTTATCAGCAAGACCGGCATAATATTGAAATACATTCGCAATATCGTCCATATCTGCTTTGCTTTCCTCTAATGTTTTACCCGTATCAAGTGATTCTAATTTGGCTAATTCATCAAGGTCTCGTCTAATCAATTCCGCAATTTTAAACACAATATTTCCTCTTTCAAGTCCAGGCATGTTTGCCCAATCACCTTGATCGAAGGTTTTTCTTGCTGCCTTAATGGCTAACTGCGCGTCATTTCTTGATCCTTCACTGACTGTCGCGATCACTTCTTGATTAAATGGATTGATAATATCTCTTGTGTCGCCACTCTTAGCGCCAACCCATTGTCCATCGATAAATAGTGTTTGACTCATAGAAGGAACCTCCTCTGATTCTCTTTGGTAAGTTTGTTAAATAAAAATTTAACGTTTTGAACATAATTAACTTAACATGTTCAAATTTTTCTGTCAAAGGGTGGATATGCTTCTTTTATTTTGACATTTTGCATTCTTTCGTTAACATATAGTCCATAAAGATTTTTTTGAACGTATTGAATTCACTTAATAGAAAGCAGGGACAAGATGAAAAAGCAGGAACAGCCACAAGCAGAAGAACGCATTTTAGCTGCTAAAGACCTCGTCATTGATTCCATCGCTGAAACAATGGATCTCTATGGCATTACTAGAAGTGCGGGTATTCTATATGGGACGATGTATTTAAATGAGGAAATGACGCTGGATGAAATGCGTGAAGAGCTGCAAATGAGTAAGCCTAGTATGAGTACGGGTGTGAAAAAACTGCAAGACATGAATATTGTCAAAAAGACCTTTCACCGTGGCCGAAGAAAACACAGCTTTGTTGCTGAGAAAGACTTTTTTAAGTTTTTCATGAACTTCTTCCCGCAAAAATGGGAACGAGAGGTTGAGGTCAATCTAGCAGCGATTGAAGAAGCGCAAGAACGCCTTCAAGATGTAGCTCGTGATGATCAGGCGGAGGAACATGAAAAAGAGGAAGCGAAACAGCTCATTGAACAGCTTGAAAGCTCAAAAGCCTATTATGACTGGCTTAGACGATTAGCCCACTCGGTTCATTCGGGAGACATCTTTGACTATATTCCGATTGATCAGAAAGAAAAATAGCCGGGGTGTTTGTGTTTTACAGCTTGAATTTTACAGGAGGATTGATTATAATAAGTTATGTCGTAATACTTCGGGGCATTAGCTCAGCTGGGAGAGCGCTACGCTGGCAGCGTAGAGGTCAGCGGTTCGATCCCGCTATGCTCCATACTCCGGTAAAATGGCGGTATACCAACGTTTACTTAACGGTGACTTAGACGTTGACTTAACGTGGTGTACCGCTCCTATGTCGCGCAGTGTAGCGCACCGGTAAATTAGTCGTCTTCTATACGAATAGGAGGCGATTTTTTAATGCATTCAGAACGACGGAAAGGTAAGCGTGTCTAGGCGGAAAGGACGATCACTAAACCCACGCGCGGAAAAACGTATTCAATCTCGGTCATCTGCGAGAAAATATGCGCGGCCAAGCTCGCGGAAAATAGGGCCCCGGAAACTATCGATCGGTACCGGAGGGCGTGTCGTTACTTATTAGAATACGCGCGTATGATCGGACTAGACGATGACATACGTGATATAGACGTCGACTTTGCTCGCGGCTTTGTTGCACGAACGAGTTAAATTCGACGGCCATAAGTTCAAAAAAGACGAACACAAAACGCCCGGCATGTCGCCGAAGTCCGTAAACGATTATATAAAGACGCTCCGGACACTCTTCCGATTTGCTCAACGCGAAGGGTCGGTTTTATTGAATCCGTTTGATGATACGCATATCCGGCTGTGGAGATTATAAAGCTTAAAGAAAAATAGGAAAAATACTCTTAAGAGTGAGCTTTGATGTTAGAAAACAAAATAAATCTACGAACTGTTTGAAATATTTTAACCGTGACTATCCTTTCCGTATGTATTTAAGTACAGCGCCCTCGGCTCCGCCTCGTCCGCAAAAAAAGAGACGCTCGCCCTGAACGTCCCTACTCACCGCCTTCTTCGTCCTCTATTTCGAACAGGTCTTCGTACTTCCATCCGCCAGCTCTCATGATCGCAACAACCTGCCAATCCTCGTGCCGGCCATTCGAATCGAACCGCGAGATAGAACCCTGCGGAACGCCCGACGCCTCGGACAGTCTTGTTTGCGTCCAGCCATCCGCCTTCATTAGTTCCTTCAGACGCGGCCTTACGTTTATGCTCTCTAAACTGCCGCCGCACTCTACCTTTAAGCCGATGCTTGGTGTAATTAATTATCGGAAGCAGTTTACAGGAAACAAAAAAAGCACCCCTCGGATGCTAACTTTATTAGTTTAAATCTTCCATTACTCTGAACCCTCTTACTTCGGCTCTTCTCGCATAAATTTCTCTATAAATAGCATGTACAGCAGCTATTGGATCAGAATCTTTATTTATTCCCCTAACCCTAAACTTTTTTAAATCAGTTCTCGCCATAGTATCTGAAGAACCTTCTTCATCCCAATAGTTTAACTCTAATATTTCTTTTCTAGCTAGGTTTAATAAGCTCCTGGCAATAGGAGAATCTCTTAAGTCTCCTTCTCCTGTTTTTCCTGGTGCTTTTAGGATCACCTCGTAAGTATCACTGGCGTCTGATTCGAAACCTTGAATCCAGTAATTATTTAAATCATTATCATCAAAAATTTGGGTTCCATTAATTATTCTACGTCCATTTTGAAACAACTTCACTCTTAAAAGAGTTACTCTATTATTCTCAAAAACCCTCACAAAATCTTCATCATCTACAGCCCTTTGAGTATTTTGAATATTAAATACCGATCCATAAATATTTTGAAATGCTTCTTCTAAAATCATTCCAACTCTCGACATCGTTTGATCTTTATTGAGGTTTGTCGGAGGATAGTTTCTGTGTTGGACAAGCATTCTTTTTTCTTGTAAATCGAGAGCAAAGAAAGTATTAAGGTAAGGAGCGACATCAGGCGCAAAGCTGTTTTTATCTTCATCAACAGAATTGACATTAGGCGCATGTTCCTCACTGAAGCAGAATGTAATGATATTCTCAGTAACATCAATCTCATTAGTTATACAGTATTCAAAACCATACTCACCGGGAAGTTTCGCTACACCCCTTAAGTATTCAAACAATTCATTTGTTCTTAATGTTAGATCATTTGCACTAATTAGTTGGTATACCCTGAAATCCATATGCATAAGAAGACCTACCTTTTCGTTTAATAAAAGATAGGTTTATAATATCACATTTTTTGAATAATTTTCAAATTATATGTTGTAAATTTCCACATCATCAATATCTATCCATGTTTCAAAACCCATATCGTCTGATAGCCTTATTTCAGTACCGTGTTTACCTTCTTTAATTTCTTTAACAAAACCAATTAATCCAAATATTTCTTCATCGCTATTAGATACAACCTCAACTTTATCATTTAAAGTCAAAATATATCCTCCTTTTAAAGCTGTTTTTTTTATCATATTCATCTTACAACCACATCCTTATCTATTCAACAGTTCATTTTGTATTATTATGTAATATAAACAAAATTATTCTAAATTTATCTGTAGAAACTTCCCGAATAATTTTCAAGGGGCTAAGATATATTATTTACCTAATCCCTAGATCGCTAGATCGCTAGAGCAAGTTAAATATTGTGGTAAATAAGGAAAATTAACCCTCCTTGTCCCCCCTTCCATTTTGCACTGCAGGATTTTAAGTGATTTTCAAATACGTTTCTCGTTTAAAACTACGAATAATGCGTTTCCATCTTCGTCAGGAAATAACGAAATCTCTTTCGGATAGATGTCCTGGAAGCGCGGATGACTTAACGGAGATAACTAACGTAGAAATAACGTCGTGAAAGCTGGCAGCGTAGAGGTCAGCGGTTCGATCCCGCTATGCTCCATTATCAAAAGCCTATCCAATGATGGATAGGCTTTTTCATTTGATTTTACTCATAAAAGATTATTTGTCTGGTTCTTGAATTTGATAACCAAAGACTCCTTTTATCTCAACATCCCCGCAGCCTTCTTTTTTAGTCAGTTTAATACCATGGGGTCTATAAATGTAGCGCCCACTTGATAAAATTCGGTCTGTTGCACTTAGATCATATTGGTTACCTGTATACTCTTTGACTGACGACGGAAAATCCGTTCCTGATAAGGATGTTCTGTAGAGTGTCACCTCTAAAGTACAACCCTCTGCATTTAGTATAGAAAATTGGTAGCCGTGAGTAGATGGATATTGTTCAGGATTATTTTGACCTCCTGGTACCCACAGATATTTTTCCTGTTCCGTCATGATGAAATCAACTTCTACTTCTCGATAAATGGTCTTAGCTGCAACCTTTTCCATATTAAAATGGAACATGACAATGAAACAAAGAGACATCATTAATAATATTCGCTTCATAAAACCCCTCCATTCATTTTTACCATTATACAACAAATAAATCCAATAATGGTTTTATTTTACTTTTTTTATAAAAGGAAAGGTTTTTTTTCATTCCATATGTGTTAACTTTCTATGACCTTTCTTAATGTTTCTTTGGTCTTTGGACCATATATGCCATCTGGGGTTAACCCATGCATCATTTGAAATCGAGACACTGCATTCGCAGTCTTGGGTCCGTAGTACCCATCGATTCCATTATTGATCGCTCCCTTATCAGGATAAAAATAAATCGATGCTAAGGCTTGTTGTACACTTTTTACAGCTGACCCTTTTGTAAGAGGCTTCGTCACTTTTAAAATACCTGCGGGCAAACTGTATGTTTTTTTGACCTTGTTGGTTTTAGATGTTGATCTCGTTGATATGGTTTTGATAGATGTTTCTTTCACAGGTTTAGCTGTTGTCATTTGACTTGATGCTGATGCAATACCAGCCTTGAAGCCATTCCACCGATTTAACAGCTTACGCGGACACTCTTTCCCGCTCCAATGCTTATGCGGCACCACGTTTGATAAAGGAATTCCTAAATCCCCCATCAGTTTCCGAATAAGCCATTGGGCGTTTTTAACAGCCTGTTCAAAATTAGCGCCTGCATTTTCACAAATTTCAATTCCAATTGATTTCATATTGCCGGTTCCCCTGCCATCTCCTGCGTGCCAGCCATTTTCGTTTAAAGGTAAATGCTGATAAATGACCTGATCATCGACCGTGTAGTGCCAGCTAACCCCTGTACTTGCCCGAGCAACAAATGCTGCATGATTTGCCGCATCAGCCCCCCGTCCAGTGTTCGATGTATTATGCACCGTAATATAGAGCGGCTTCATCCTGTTTCCTGGTCTGTTGCGATTTTGTTTTGGGATGAGTGCTTGAATGATCTTTACCATATTGTTTCTCCTTCAAAAATTATTTTGTTAACCCTCTTTGTTTCAAGGCATCTTTTTGCAATTGACCTTTATAGGTCACATAATTATTTTTAAACCAAGCGATCACGGCAGTGACCATAGTGAAAATTGTGGAACCCGCCACATATAGTGCCTCTCCTGCGGTTTGCACTTGCTCTTCGCTAATCGGCAGCACTGTTTGTCCAAACATGACAAGCGTTTGGTTGATAAGCGCAATAAAAAGAAGCACTGTGCGAATCACAGTGCCTTTGTCGAATGTTTTCATGATGTTTTCCTCCTATTTTAAATTCCGTTCAATTTTATCGAGCTTGTCGATCACGACGTCATACTTCTCACTAAACTTTGCTAACACATCATTTTGCGCCTCGATTTGCTCATTGAGTTTGTTTTCTCGTTCTTTTGTAGTGTTGAGAACATAAAACAGAATCCAGCAAAAAAGAACGGCGAATGGGCCTTGTGTCATCAAGTTTTGAACGACATCTACTTCCATTTGAATCACCTTCTTTCCGGCAAAAAAATAAAGCCATTAGGCTTTGTACATTTCTCCAGTTATATTTTGATAGTCTTCTGCCGAGATCCAGCCAATGCTTACATAAAATGCAATGTCCTCTGGGCCGTAACACTGCCAGTCCCAGAATTGTTTGATATCCGCTACAGTTGGAAACATCAATCTGAAGCACCTACTTTTTGCATAGCTAATAGCTGCGTTAATTGTTTTGATAACAAAGCATTTTGTTTCTTTAAAAGTTCTATATCACTTGGCGGGAGAGGGGCTGGTTTTAAGCTGTCTATATACTCTTGGGTCGCTGATTCATACCATTGTTGTTTTTTTACATCAAATGCAGCCTTATAAAAAGAAGGATTATTGGGTGGTGCAATTGTTGTGCATTGCTCTGGAATAATATAATTTCCTTCATCATCCCTTTCGAACACTTCGATAGGTCTGATCAATTCATTTTGCTGATTGTATTCATAAGCTTGTATCATTTGTATCACTTCCTTAATTTAATGGAACAACCATGTCTAAATAGTAGCCAGTTACTGCACTGTTATTCACTGCATGTAAACCAGTTAGTTTTAGCTCTCCTGTATTATAGATATATAATTTACTATGACCCGTTGTACCTGATACCGGAACTGATACTACTATTCCTTTATCTGGTAAACGATCAACTGGAATCCATCCAAAAATAACTTCTCTATTTGCTTTTAGGTGGCCTCTCAGCAATAATAAATTTCCCCATTTCACATATTCAACTGGTCTATCCCCTATAGAAGAGCTTTTGTCTAAGGTTACATTTAGCCACTTAACATTTTCAAAATCAGCATCAGTCACTAGTTTTTTCCACCCTTTAAAAACACCATCAGTATGGACCGTTCCGAACCAATGAGTGTTGTCGTAACTTCTGCAGACATGAATGGTCTTTCTACCATTTACAGTTTCTAAGATATCGATATTAAACCAAGAAGAATCATTATCGACAGGCATATTTACAATATTAGATCCTACAGCAAAGTAAAAGCCGGATGGCAGCGTTAAAATATCAGTTCCTATTGACATTGAAAGTCTTAATCCCTTTGAATTTAATAGGTTATGGTCATTGAGACGTTTCCAACCGCTCCACTCTTGTTGTGTACCCGTTACATCAGTTGTTGAACGGTTAATATAGACATCTCCTGTATTGTTTGCACCGATGACCCATCCATAGGTATTTTCACTAAAAACAGACAAAGCCCTCATTGAACTTCTTGTCGGAAGATCTGGATGTGCTTCATGAATGTACCATGAATGAACTCCCGGCAATTTTATCAGCTTATCTAAAATACTAGGATCATCCGCATTAATTCTTTCAAAAGCTTTTCCATCGTCAGCAGTAATTTTAGATAATTGTCCTGCATCCCATTTATTTTTTTCGTTTTGAGTAGGCATTTGCAGCCAATTGATCGCAATGTCATTCACATGATAGTAAAAACAAAATGCATTACCTGAAGTGTCGATTGCGATTCCTACACCGATATTATTTTGACCTACTAGCTGAAAGCCTCTTAATGCAGCATTTCCTATAGCTGGAGAATCGACTACTCCAGAACCACCTGGCGCATAAAATGAGCAAGCCCCTAGCGCTTTAATTCCCTCGTAGATACTGCCACCAGCAGGGATATTAATCAATTGGGACCCGTTATCATTTGTCAGTTTATATAGCTGTGCTTCATTCCATTTTTTCTTTTCTGAACCAGATACGTGAGGAATTGGATCTCCCTTATGAAGGTTGAATTGTTCTAGTAGTTCCTGATCATTTTCAATCAAAATTTTCACTAAATCGTTAAAGAGATCTGCATGAGCTTTATCACTCGTCTTAAAAGGTTGAGGTGTTTTTATGATTGTTTCTCCTTTCAAAAAACTATATTATTTAAGCGATATTATGATAACAGCAGCTAGTTCACTTCGTTCTAAATCGGAAACCAAACGTGATAAATTCATTAGGATTCAGATCATTAGAACAATATTGGACACAAACTTTTCCATCTGTCCCGATTGATGTCCTATGAATTTGTGGTGTACTACTCTTACCTATGCTTGACGCTACTCCAATAAAGTGAGTCGATTGTATTGGTCTAAATCCTTCTTTTAAGGTAAAAGCAACAGAGTCAAAACCAACCTTACCACCGGTAATTGACCCAATAATTTCAACCACACCTAATGCATCTTTACTATATTGCACGGTGTGGGGAATACCATCGACAGAATTATATATTTTCCAACCATTATCGAGCTGCGGAAGTTCTACCTTGTTCCACTTCACCTCTTCATCCGCAGCAGTCAGTAATCTACGCCAGCCCTGCCAGCCTAAATTTAAATCAAGATAGTTCGTAAAGACGTTATTGCGATAATCTACAGCAATCACCCATCCAAACGTCCCCTTGTTATTACTGTCCGCAGATGTAAAGTGATAAAAACCGCGTGCAGATAAAGCTGAAGGATTGTCCTGTACACCAGCTGGAGAATAAAATGTGCCAAATGTTTTTCCCGCCTGTGTAATTTTATCGAGTAAACTCTCTGTAGTTCCTACAGATACACGTACGCCACCCGTGTCATTTGTAATTTTAATTAATTGGCTGCCATTCCATTTATCTTTATCAACTGTTCTCGGCAGCTGCGTCCAAGTGATAGATACGTGGGTAGAATTATAGAAGAAGTAATATGCATAACCCGACGTGTCTACCGCAAATCCAGTACCAATGTTATTTTGTCCAACAGTCTGTATTCCTCTTAAATAAGCATTGCTGGGTGCAGGGGAATCTTCTACCCCTGGGGATGCAATGAAAGTACAGGTCCCCTTATCTTTTATCTCATCATAAATATTTTTGTCAGCTGGAACAGAGATCAAGTGTTTGCCGTCATCACCTGTGATCTTATATAACTGTGATTCATTCCATTTCTTCTTCTCTTCTTCAGATGCATGTGGCTTGGTGTCCTGAATATGGCCAATGAGTTGTCCTAACAGTCCCTGATCATTCTCAAGTAAAACATTTACCATGTCATTGAATAAATCAGCATGTGCCTTGTCGCTAACTTCAAATGACTTTGGTTTTTTTATCTCCATTTCGGTCTACTCCTTCTTTTAAAAAGTTTGGGTCAATTTCTTTTAATTGCTCTAAAGTCAGTATGTGCTGCTCATATCCCTCAATCATTTCTTCCGTTGAACAATCTCCTAATTCAATGGCTTGTTTCACCAAACCGGGTGTCACCCATTGAAAATATAATGCCATGACCCAATAATTCATGTTTCACTCCCTCCTTTAATTAAGTGGATCTCATTTTTCAGCGCTTTTAGTTCGTTTGTTAGAAGATCACATTGGTGTTCAAGTTGTTTTCTCATCAGCTTTTCTTTGGCTACTTCTTGTGCTAGATAATCAAGTGGAAGAGGTGGTTGATACCTCGGGTTGGCTTTGGATTCCTCCCACCATTTTTTTAATTCTTCTGTCGTTGGCTTTTTCACATCTAAATGCCACTCGTTTATATACGAACCGTCACCATCATTTCTTAGTTCAAAATCCTTTTGCGGGTCCGCAGCGGGGTATTTATACTTAATGGCTTCATATAAAATCATCTGAATCCTCCTACACTCTTGGGAAATTTCGTCCCCCTATTTCCATAATATCGAAATAGTTGAACCAACCTGATTTATCTGATATATAACGACTAACGTCTCCCTCATAATTTGCATAAATATAGATTTCTAAATAATCCCCTTTATTAGCCGGTACATTTGCAGCACCATAAAGACCCGTATTTAAAATCCCTGTATCAGAGGGGCTTTCAGGTCGTTGTCTGTGATGTGCAATGTTTTTATACCTTATTCCATTCAAATAGATCGATAATTCAAAGTTCGCGTATCGTTGAAAGCTTTCAATATAAACACCTGCATTCACTGAATACATTCCGTTTTCAGGGCAGATGAACCGATTATTTTTGATATCAAAATTGTTATGACTGTCTTTAATTTTTCGATTAAAAAGGACTTTTTGATACTCTGCTTTGGTTAATAACTGCTTTCCAGTTGTACCAATATTGGTATGAAGGAATCCAGAGAGCTTATGCCAGTCGGTCCAACCCGAACCAGTCCACCAGTGACGGCACCATGTACCTGTGCTATCAAAATAGCTTCCTGCTTCGTTTCCAGTGCCATAATAGTATTGTACAAATCGAAAATTACTGATCTTCTCATTCTTCACAAAGCCATATCTCGTCGGATATCCCGTATCATTGGCTTGGCCAATATCCATAAACGTAATGCCAATTGGATATTCCTCACCGCTGACTGATGCATCTTGAATGGCTTGGTCGCCTGTTAAAATAAACAAGCTTTCATTCGTGATCCCTGCTATTTGTTGACTGAGCGCATTGTCATTCTCCACAAGTGTGTTGACCATCCTGTTAAATAAGTTGGCATGGGCTTTGTCAGAGGTTTCAAACGGTAAAGGTGATTTTATGTCCACTTCTTTTCCCCTCCATTAATAAATATCATCAATCTCAAAAACAAATTCGATGTCGCCGTCTTTTTGTTTGTCTGTCATGGTGCGGATGGCGGTGAATTTGCCGGCCTCGTCGACAAGGGCTAGTTCATTGATGACTTCGCCTGCGAGTTCTCCTTCAGCGATGGTGCAGGTGTAGCGGATTTTTGCCGGTTCCATGAAGGTAAATGAATCAATATTTTTTTGAATCAGTTCTTTTTTGAGTGCTTGTTCGGTTCCGTCAAGAGAGATCGGTTTTCCATCCTTTGTTCCTCCATTTCCGAATGCCATTTTGACGACTTTTGTGAGTTTTGTTCCTTCTGCTCGTGCCTTTGCCATTTGTTGACGTGCATATAGTGTGGTTACGGTTAATTGATCAGCCATTGTGATCCTCCTTATAGGTCTATTTTTTTAGAAGTTGCTGCTAGCATTTTTGATCCATCAAGTGGAACGGATCCATCGAGAATCCAGTAATGATCCTTGATCAGTAAACTGCCGCCTTGTTCATTTTGAACATGTACCGGTAAGCGGAACGTCATCCTCTTTTTCGTTTGATGTGAAAGCTGGTTCTTTGCGCGCAAAGTCAGCGTAGCTGCTTGCTTCGTTTCATGCGATGCTCCAGTCATAACATAATTCATACGATATGCTGTTTCTTTCTCTTGTTGAAGCGGCATTCTCATCTTTAATGAATGCCGAAAGCGAGCAGGGACCTCCGTAGTACCTCGTATTCCGCTGAGATAGAACGTTCCATTTAATACGAATTCACCATTGAGTAAAATTGGAATATGATCGAAAAAGCCCACTCTGCTTCGCAGTGTGAGCCGCTGGTGATGATCATTTGTTTCATGTACATCGGTATGATGAATGGCGGTGAACGTATACGCCAAATGTGCTGGCTTTAACGTTTCGAGTATTTCGACGATATATCTTGTGTTTTGTAGGTCATCCAGGTTGACACGCAATGCAAAATGATAACGGTTGACTGTAAGACGGATGATCGCACTTGGATTTTTAAGAAATCGATTCACAGATTTCTCTAATGAAAGATACGTAATTGGTGGAATGTTCGACATCATATTGAGTAATCGTGCCCTGCGCAGCTCAATCGAATCATCTGACTCTCGCTGCACCTTGAGCATTCTCTCCCACCGATTCAATCCCCACGTCGCTGTTAAAGGGAAGAACTGATCCGTTACATCAAAAATGGATTCGTCCAATTGTTCAAACTCTGGCGCCTCCGTTTTTAGTAAATGATCCACATCATAAATCTCTGTGAAATATGGCGGCAAGTAGTTTTTCATTTCATCAAGTTTGCTCAATAACCTTCACCTGCCTCAGACGTGGTATCTCAATGTCTTGTAATACTAAGTTTTTTGACTCCCCATTCAATAAGACGTTTGCATAATCGGACACACTCTCTGAATGGTACAAAATATCATTTAAGGCGGACATTCGAATCGTACTTTTTTCAAATGCGATTGATTTTAACAGTGCTTTGACCTTTTCTTCTATTTCTTTTTGCGCACCTTCAAGTGTCCAGTCCATCTGAAGTTCGACGGACACTTCTATATCAATATCCAGCCACTTGGCGCTTTCCACAGTTGCTTTTGAGCCAATAGGAGCTTGCCCTTCTCCTTCTCCCGGTACAGGGTCAATATACTCCTGGACCCTTTTGACAAGAAGCTCAGAGGCTACATCTAGATTGCCGTCTGTTATGACAATTTTGACCGTTCCCTCTCCATTCCATAGCGGGAACACTTTCGCTCTGCCGACACCAACCACTTCCTCGGCCCACTTTTTGTAATGTGCTCTGTTGGCACTGACAGCCTCTCGCCTTGCGCGTATTAAATACCGATCGTATAATGACGCATCATCTTCTTCCTCTTGCCCTGGTATCACCAATTCCTTCATGATCATCGACTCTAGACCCGGAATGGTATCAAGCGATAGCAGCGGCTGACCTGTTAATTGCCCATTGCCGGCTGTACCTGTTGTCTCGCATTCTAGTGTACCGTCCTTTGAAAATTGAAAATAAACGTCTTCAATAAAGAATCTTGATCCTGCTGGAATTTTTACGTTCTCTGGTTGAATGGTTACGGACCACACCGCTTTGGTGGCTGGCTTTCGTTCAATCCCTACTTCTGCTGCTCGTCTATCTAAAAATTCCCCCTGTGCTGTATCAGCAAAGACAAGCTCAAACACTTGATCAAGCCAAATATACGACTGAGCCAGTTCAGCAGCAGCAGGCGCCAAGGCATTCCAAATAACGCTGTTTTCTCTTTTATCTATGTCATCTGGCAGCCTGTCCAGCATTCTTTCCATCAACGCCTCATACGTTTGCTCCTCAAACATCTCCCTCCATCACCTCCTCTATTTCTAATGTGCCTTCATCTGTGAAAATGGCTAGTTTGACTTGAAAGGCATCATTTTGTTTCGTGACTTCTATCTCTTCAATATGATCAATCCGCTCATCAACGACCAATGCTTCTTCTAGCAATCTTGGAATCTCCATTTCTTTGTATTCATCTGTTGCTTCTGTATCGGTCAATAGCTCCTGAATTTCAGTGCCAATGTCGTGACTGTAAATGGGATGTGCATAGCGCTCTGTTCGCAATGTCATATAAATAAATTGTCGGATCGCTTCAATGCCTGTAATGGCTTCATTTGTCAGCCTACCATTTTCAAAATCTATGCGATACGTCGTCGAGGTTTCTACCTCTTCGTCTTCTTCTGTTTCCTCGATTTCTTCCTCTGGTGAAAGTGCCACATTCATCACCTCCCTTACAATTTGTCGATGATGTAAAAGGACTGCCCTCCTGCCATTGCAAGTACCATAATGCTGTCTCCCCTTTTCAACTCATCATCCTCACCCTTATTTAAGCGCTTAGGCCAAATAAGCAGTTCTTCTGGAATGATCAGCTTACTGTTTTCATTTAATCGGATGTGAAGAGGCGAAGCCATTGTGACCTCTCCAATCACCAGATCAATTGGAGAAGCTGCATCTACTGCATTGACAGCGAGTCGTTTAATTGCTTCACTTAATCTCATGCTTGATCACCCTTTGGCATGGAATTTTTCTCAACGACGTCAATTGTCATGGTGTGCTTCACTCCATTGAATTCATGCTTGTCTTGATCGATCCAGTAAGTTTTTTTGATGTTGATTTCAGGGATTTTCAAATAGATTGGCAAACCGCTTTGCAGTTCAGGGATTCCGAGTGCTTGTATGCTTTTCACTTCTTGTTTGACGCCTTTTTTTTCAGCTAGGCGTACTTTCGCTCTTTTTTGAAGCTGCGGCTGGTTGATTTGACCTGTGACCGTCTCCACATGCTGTAAAATGCCGTACTGACTCTGACCCGCTTTGTCCTGTTCGATCACCACAATATCTGATTTGCTACCTTTTTTCTTATTCTTCCCCTGTTCGTCTACAGACGTGCGCATCTTCACACGTGTTGCTGTCTCTTCAATGGAGGTGCTGTACTGATAACCGATGAGGTTGACGCCTGATTCAATGACCCACACGTCCTCTGGATCGGGCCAAGCTCTCAGCCCCATCTTGCCTTTAGCAGAATAAATTTGATAATTTCTACCGGTTTGCCGCTTCGTTTCCTTCAATGCTTTTAAAATGATGTCATATAAACTCGTGTCATTTTTAAAGACGAGAGACTTCATGACATGTCCTGTATTTGCGATGGATGTCATAGGAATTTGAAAGTCTGCCCCGATCCGCCTCAAAATTTGATCTGCCCGTTGATTTGAAAAAACATATACATCTTGGTTTTTCACTAAATATTGGAGCATATCGTATGCGGTAAAGGTCAGCTTTCCTTCAACAGGCGTCCTAGAAAACACGATACCTCTGAACAGCTCTTTTCCTTTCCATTTAAAAAGAACCGTGTCTCCTTCTGAGACACGGTAATATGTTTGACTGCCTTGCTTTGTGATAATGTTCGCCTGAATAGAGCGAGGGGCCTGATACCTTTGCCCCTGAAGTGTCACACTCTCTGTGACAAGCTCATACATCGTGCCGCTTCTGATGGCAAAAAGCTCAATCAATGTCAGCCCCCCCTATTGTGGTATTTTCAATTTTTGCCCTGGAAAAATCCAATGTCCCGGCTGTTTAATATTCCGTTTACTTCGTTTGATCATCGATGCTTTATTGGCATTCCAAATACGCCGCCATTTTGTACTATCGCCATAAAAACGGCCTGAAATGGCCCACAGAGTATCTCCTTTTTTGACAGTGTACAATTTTGGTGGTGTTTTTGAGGGTCTTTTCTTTTTCGTTTGTTTCGCTTTTTTCTTTCGCTTGATTTTCCTAGGCGATGCGGTTTTATATTCCTTTAGCGCGATCGTAAATTCACGATCGCCTATGTCATAAGACCCTTCCTTGTGTGTGAAGCTCTCAATGCTGCACGTCATATTGATTTTAGTCCCTGTCACAATCAGGCGCACAGACTTCTTTGAACGCATCATTCGTTCAATTTTCGCTATTGCATTCTCTGGTGATGAAATGCTTTTATATTCTGCAATTGGCGAATATTTCTTAGGAAATAATGAGGTGAATGATACTTGTTTAGCTGATGGTACATCAATAAAAGTCAGTTCTCCAAAGGAGGAGACCTTCACTGTTTCATTTTGTACATTATTTGTGATCTCAAGTTCGGATGGAAGCACAGGGAATCGCAACTTCTCCTTGCCTTGGGAAATCCACATTTGATACACTGATTTACCCATCGATCACGACCCCTTTCGTTCCTGTCTGAAGCTCTACTTCCAGTTCGTCTACAAGCATTTGTCTAATTTTTTCGACAAGCGATTGCTGATCCTGTCCATTATGGAAATGCTGATCACCATTGAACTGGATGGTGATTTGTTTATTACTAGACGTTGTTGTATTCCCAGCTGACTGTGCTGAGGTAACTTGCTGCATCTGTGATTCTGGTAAAGGAGCAGATGCATTTGATGGATCATAGACTTGCATCCCAAGTGCCTTTGCTGCCTGCGTCAATAAATATCTCCCGCGAATGCCTCTTTCTTCTGGAATAATCCATTCGCGTTTGTTTCCTTCACCGACTCTAGCTACCTGCTCCTGAGTAATCAGACCGCCATTGGCGTAGCCTTTATAAGGACCGCCTCTTCTCATACTTCGTAATCCCGGTGTATTGAAGACTGTTCCATATCTGCCCTTAATGTAGTTAATGGCTGCTACGGCATTATGAATTGGGTTCCAAATATCATTCATGCCCTTGCCTTTATTGGAATGGAAGGTCGGTCCAATGGTTTGCATTAACCCTTTAGAAGGCGTTCCCTTCTTGGCGTTGGAATCCCACAAGTTGATGGCTTTCGGGTTACCATTTGATTCGTGCTGAGCGATTGTCATAAGACCTGGAAGCCAGCTCATCGATGTACCAGTGGCCATCAGAGCTGCCATGAGCCATTGCTGAACACTAAGACCTGAAGCACCCATACCGCTGAACGCTCCGATTAATGAACCCGCTTGATTTTCAGCAAACTTTTTCACATCAACTGAATCGAGCCCTTTGACGACACCAATCGATGCGAATTTCCCTAGACTCATCATGACACGTGAAGGAGAATGAATGTCTAGTTCTTCTCTAAACGCCTGTTCCACTTTCTTCGCCATTTCTTTGGCAGCTTGTGTGACTTCACTTGCTTTTGAACGCATGCCGCTATTGAAGGCGTCGATCATTCCTGAACCCCATCCTGGTGATTCTTGTTTGGCTTGCAGGAATGGTTGTTTGACGTGTTGGTCTACGTATTGGCTAGTGCCAATTGATGTGGCATTTTGACCTGATGCAAAGCCACTAACCGTTCCAGAACCCCAAGTTGGTGATGCTGTCATCACTTGTTGGTATGGTGCTTTTACACGACTTTGCAAAAAGCTATCAGTTCCTGTTGGTGTCATTTGCTGGCTAGTAGCAAATGCCGATACCGTTTGTTGTCCGTACTTTCCTGAATCTGATGTCATTTGATTAAATGGCTGCTGAATGTTTTTTTGCTTCCATTGATCAAGTGAAACCACCTTTTGATTCAGCCCTTGTTCAAAATCATGATTAAATTGCTCGCCTATGCTGGCAGCTTGGATGTTTCCATTCATTGAAACCGTTCCACCAATCGAACCGGCAGAAGCATTTGGAGCTGCTGGAGCATTTGGCGTTATTGGAGCTGGAGAGCTAGAAACTGGACTTGCTGCTCCGCTGCTGCTTGGCACAACAGACATTCCAAGATGAGAAGCAGCCTGTGCAAGCAGCATCTTCCCACGTCCCCGATTATTTTGAGTTGGAATGACAAATTCGTTACCTGCTTCACCAATCCATGATAAGGTAGGTTGGGTGATATAGCCGCCTGTTGCATTATTATCAGGTTTTTTCTTTCCAACGATCCAATTTATTACAACATCTACAATACCGCCTGCTTTTTCAAAAATCTTTTGAACCCAACCAAATGCTGCAGAAAAACCATCACTTATGGCACCAGCCACTTTTACGATCGGTGTCTGAATATTATCTTTAAACCATTTGGATAATCCATTCCATATATCTGTCACCACTTTATACGCTTCTTCAAACTTCTTCCCAATGCTATCTTTAATGGTTCCAACCGTTTCTACAAGCGGATTCCATACATTGTTCATAAACCAAGAGGATACTGCTCCAAAAATTGATTGAATGGTTTTCCACGCATTTGATAATGCTGTCCAAATCCCCGTAGCGACTGTGACAACTGTGCTGCTTAGCGGTGTCCAAACATTCTCAATAAACCAGCCTGCGACTGCACTGAATGTTTCTTGTATCCACGTCCAGGCATTGACTAGACTTGACCAGATCGTGGTTGCTACCGTAACAACTGTGTCGCTTAGCGGTGTCCAAACATTCTCAATAAACCAGCCCGCAACTGCACTGAATGTTTCTTGTATCCATGTCCAGGCGTTGACTAGACTTGTCCAAATCGTGGTTGCTACTGTAACGACTGTACCACTTAGTGGTGTCCAAACGTTTTCGATAAACCAGCCTGCGACTGCACTGAATGTTTCTTGTATCCATGTCCAGGCATTGACTAGACTTGTCCAGATCGTGGTTGCTACCGTGCCAACCGTGCTGCTTAATGGTGTCCACACATTTTGGATAAACCAGTCTGCGACTGTAGACCACACTTCAACAATTTGACCTTTGATTCCAATGGCTTTTTGGCCAATCTTCTCAAATCCGCCGCCATCAAACCATTTTCCAATTGTTTCACCGATAGATTCTCCACCCATACTTCCAGCGATGCCACCTACTAGGCCGCCTATGGCTGTACCTACCCCTGGAACTACACTACCAATAGCAGCACCTGCTGCAGCACCTGCCATTCCACCGGCGATTCCTCCTCCAGTCGCACCGATCTTTTCACCAGCATTCTCTTTTTTCATACCAATTAGATTTGTTGCACTAAGTACACTGCCTAGAATAGGTACTTTCTTTAATAATTTGCCGCTCCCTTTACCGATATTTTTCAACGCATCCCCTAATTTACTTGGAGGTCTTCTATTCATTTCGGTTCTTGTTGTGGCATTTGGATTTCTAGGTTGTCTTGGTGATTGACCATTTCTATTTTTGGTTTTAGTAGATCCTCCCCTGCTTAAACCTCTTGCACAACAAGGACAACAACTATTGCGAAACAAACCTTTACCACCTCGCGGCTTAGATTTCTTATTGGGAGCTGAATTTGATGGTGTGGATGTTGGTGCCGTTGTTGGTGCTGTTGTTGGTGCCGTTGTTGGTGCCGTTGTTGGTGCCGTTGTTGGTGCCGTTGTTGGTGCCGTTGTTGGTGCTGTAGTGCTACTTCCATTCGATTGATCACCTGCACCAAAGAGACGATCTAATACATTGGTCACCAATTCATCTAGTTTTTTTTCAGGATTAAATTTAATCTTCTCTTTTATTCTTCCAATTACATCTTGCTTGTACTCTTCCATTTTATTTTCAACCCAAGGAAGTGCCTTTTCGTCCCAAAACTTTCTAGGACTTAATTTTTCTTTCAGCTTGTCTGCAACATCACCTGCATATTTTTGAATTTCATTTAACCCTTTATTAGCAAGGCTCTGGAGCCAACCCTGTTTGGGTTCATCCTTTTTAACTGGCGGACTAACAGCTTCAGGCTCTTTTTTTATGTTTTGTTCTTTCACAACTGACTCTGCCTGATCTCGTTTTTTCAACTTACTCTTTGCATTGTCTTGAACAGACACTCTGATCTCATGTTTAGCCATTGTCAAGCTTTTGAGTGTCTTTTTGATTCGTTGAATGGCAGCGGTGGCTTGGTCAACCATGTTTAATCTCATATAGTATGTTCTGTTCATGAGCTGAAGGATTGATTTTTTGATCGATGACATTTTTCCTGACAACTGATCATTCAGTTTGAACGTCAGCAGGATTGGACTTGCTTGTGATTGTTTCAAGCGATCTATACTGGATTTAATGACATCTAGTCCTTTTGCTTGAATCGATATGACCATCTGTTTCGGTATCATGTTCAGCTGGTTTGTTAATGATTTGAGATCACGATAGATTCCTTGATCTAGCTTCATGGATAATACAGAAAACCTTCTCATCGATAAATTGAGGTTCCTTAGCTTCTTTTCATCCATTTCCAGGCTTATTTTCACCGGTTTTCTAAATGGCTTTAGCTGCTTCTCAAACGTTTGAAATCGTTTTTGAATGCGCAACAGCTTCTTTGATACTTTGTCTTCTAATTCAAATCGTGCAGTGAGCTTCGCCAGTTTATTTCCCTCCTTTCTTTGCTTCTTTTTCTAGCATGTCGAGCTTGTAGCTGATGAGTCCGAATAAGAATGCCTTAAATTGTCTTGGTGCTTCGTATAAATCGAGGAGTTCTGATGGAGAATAGTGAAGCTCATGCATGGCGTAATATAAAAACACCGCTTCCTTATCCCCATCTTTTATTAGTTTTTTGCTGCGTCTTCTAAATCTTCAATTTCGTCTTCAAATCCATTGATTTCAATCGCTTTGTTTAACCAGTTTGCATATTCACCGCCGACAGATAAAACACGTTTTGCAACTTCAACTGGATCTTGTGTGCTGTAGGCTTCTCTTAATTCCTTTGAGCGGAAATCTGGATAAATCGTCGATTCAATGGCAATTCGTGCATAGAAGCGCTGGCTGTCTAAGTCTTTTACGCGGCCTCTGCCTTTGACATTTTTGAACGTGGTGTTTTCTTTTTCCAGTTCATCAATACGTTCCGTGGTAATCGCTTTGAAGACAAAAGGAATGACATTCCCTTTTTTATCAACAAAACGCTTAGAAATTGGTACTTTGACCTCTTCTGCTTCTACTGTTTGTCCTGGCATAAAAAATGAAAGATCAAATGTTTGTTTTTCGCTCATGTTTAAAAACTCCCTTTTGTTTGTTTTTTGAATACAAAAAAGCACATCCATTTTTTGAATGTGCTTTCCAATCTTTTCATGTATAATATAACTCGTACAATTGAACGGCTTGCTCAAGGGTGTCTGGCTCATCCCCGATAGGAAGGGGGTGATGCTCATGTCAACGTTCCAAGCGATTTCCCTAATGCTTTTATTCGGGATGTTTATCCTTGCTTTGTTGACGTATATAAACAAAAAATAGACTCCCCTTGAGCTTTGGTAGGTGAAAGGGAAAGTCTATCCTTAAAACTATCTAATTGATAAGCCAGCCCCTTGAAGGGCCTCATTGTACATTGCCGGGATGTTAGCGCATCCTGGCTTCTTTTTATTGTATGCAAATCGCTTTGCATGTAAACATAATTTTGTGTGTCATTGAATGCAATGTGCATTACAAATGCATTCATTTTTCATTACATTTGCATTATAGCATATTTGGTTTTTATTTAGCTAATTAATTAGCTAATTTCCTCCGCATTTCTTAGAAAGAATTCTTCAGCTTTTCAGGCAGATCAAAGTCTTCAAATGTAAATGGAACTTCTTCTTCAAGTGCCTCTGAATCGACATCTAGTCCAGCAATTTTAGCTGAATCAAAGTTGACATCGAATAATGTCACACGCTCTGTGCCTCGGCCTGATGATTTATCATCAATTACCGCTTGAAGAGTGAAATAAGGATCTTCCCCTTTTTTCACATAGTTGAGCATGAGTTGAACGAAACGTGACGTAACTTTATAGAATGTTGCTGTTCCTGTTCCGTTTGCCCCAGTTGTTTTATGGCCAGTCATTCGGCGGCCCATTACGTTCACTTCTGATTTATTTTTCTCCACGTTTGCTTCAAACGTTTTGATAAAGGCAAGCTCCTCACCTTCTAAGAAAAGACGACCTTCTTTACCTGAGATTGTATTTTGCGCTTTAAAAGCCATCTTACTTCACCTCCACATTGAAATAGAATTTTTCTGCTGCGTCTACTGGCTGTACTGCTAAATCGATGATAAATCCATCACGATCTTCATTGAGGCCAATGACGATATCTGTTTCTGAGTTAAAGCCTGTAATACCGCTGCCATCTTGAAGTTGTGTGAGATACTGTGTAATCAGTGTTTTCACAAGCTGCACTCCATCATCAGATGCTGGAATGTCATTGCCATTGGCTTTGCGTAATTTAATCAAATTTTTCAGTTCAAATGTTAAATCATTGTTGATTGCATCTAGCACACGGATGATTTTGTTTTTCGCCATTTGCTGGTTCTTTTCAACCGTGAAGCTTGTCAAAGAGTTAATATCTTTTTCAACGCTCACCGTGCGGTCTCTTGCATCGAAAGTGAAAAGAAACTCTCCTTGTGATAAACGGTATTCTACTTGATCATTATCAAGACGCTCTAATGTATCGACTGCGCCTTCGTATTCAACAAAGGTCAGTGACTGATTAAAAGTCGCTCCTGCACTTGCTCCTGCGACCCAAGCTGTTGTTTGAGCAGGCGCGAGTTCTGTTCCGTCTTCTAAAACAACACCGCTTGTGACATTGATGATACCTTCTTGATCAGCTGCATAGTTAGCCACAACGCCTTGTACCTTACGTCCTTGCTTATTACGTAAACGCTCAATAAATGACGCGAATGTTGCTTTTAATTGCTCACTATTATCGACTGGGAGTGCAATGACATCAAAGTATTCCGTTTCAGCTGCTTCTAGGAAAGCTGTATAATCTGCGACATTTGCCACACCGTTTTTCCCGCCGCTTAAAGCCGCTCCAGCAGTAATGACCGCTTCGCCTTCACCAGAAAATTGAACGTATTTGTTTTTCACAAGATCTTTGACATCTTTGACCACCTGTTTATCGACAATATCTGTTCCAAGATAGGTGATGACGTCACGTTTTGTGCTGTCGAGTACATTTTCTGCCACTTGAATGGTAATCTCATTTCCTTTTTGACCACCGTAATTGGCAGTAACCACAAAGTTTTCTGCGATTTCCGCTTTGGCTGGCTCTCCTTCGTTTAGGCGGTAAAGCAAGACCGTTTGCGCTTTTTTCTTCGCTTCACGGAAAAGAAGAAGTGACTTATCATCAATGTTGAGCCCGACCTTTTTATTTAAGTCTTCCATATCGGAAACGGAAATAAAGGTTTTTGGTTCTCCCCAGCTCATGACAAGAGGAAGTGCAACTGTTCCTCGCTCGCCTAAAGTAATTCGCTGCTCTGCTGTTGTTTTAAAATTAAAGTAAATGCCAGGACGCTTTTTCTCTGTACCTGGTGTAAAAGTGCCTCCGTTCATCCTTTAAACCTCCTTGGACAAAAAAGCATCGATGTGCTTCTTTGCTTCTGTTTTTGTAATTGGTTGATGTTTGATATAAAAAAGAGCACCTTCAAGGATTTCTGGTTTTACCCCAAAAAGATCCTTACTGTGCTCTTTTAAGGCTTCAAATGAAAAGCCAAATTCTTTTTCTTCGCCCGCTGTTTGATCGAGCTGTGTTTTTTTAGTCTTGCTCACGTTTGATCACCCCATCTGAAAAATTGATATCTTCTAGGCTTGGCTGTTTATCTCGGTTGTACCAATAGCTGCTATCCCATGTCAGGACAATCGCTGCTACACCTTGATCTATGATTCTTGTTTCCACTCTTTTTATGCGGACATAATCATCAAGCACCTCTCCATCTTCACTGATCATCTGAATGATTTGACGATCAGCAAGCAATGCATCGACGACTGTTTCCGCCGCATCATGCGCTTTTTCTGTATCCATATGAAACACTTTCACTTGCAGCGAATAAGATTTCATAAAAGTAGACACTGTATCTGGACCACTAATGACAGTCACTGGCGGCACATAAACAGATGGCACTTGAAAACGCTCTGGCAGAAGACGATCATACATTTTCACTGGATAGCGTGTGTATATATAATTCATGATTGCCCCGACTTCTTGATTCATTCCATCACCTCCCAAAATGTCGATCGATCCAGCTTTGAAGCTTTCGATCCAGCGAGTGTTCAAACATTTGTTCATAGAGCATGACGGCATGATCCCAGTACCCATTTCCTTCAATCCATTGAGATGAAAGCATCATGCCAGTAATGGCATTCGGATCATATTCAAAGCGGCTGCCGTTCCATCTGCCAGGCACCCATCTTCGTTCTCCATTTGAAGAAATGGCATGTCCATCATTCACGTAAGAGGCATAATCGAGCTGTGTCCCTACTTCTAGCGTGAGCCCGCCTCGGGAAGTGAGAAAGTGATTCTCCTTGTCACCTTTTTGAAAGGAATTGAGGAGACGGCCTGTATCAACAGCCTTTTCTTTGATGATTTCATCTTGAATGATGTCTAAAAACTGTAAGCCCATTTCCTGTAACCACTCTTGATATTGCGCCGTTAAGCCGCCACTATTTTCCTGTTGGAGCTGGGATAGCAGCCGGTCAAGTCCATCAATTTTCATAGGTTTTCCTTTCTGACGGCCATCACTTCCATGTGATGATTTTTCACTCTTTTTGGCTGCTGCAATTTGAGTGAGATGCCGTTCCACACCATTTTGTCATGCAAGCGAATGTCGCTTGCTAAAGGGAAATGGACGAGATAGGACTGATAGATGACTGTATTCGGTTCTTCTTGCACGAGTGACTGGCTTTTTTCTACAACATAGCAAGACACATCTCTCATACTTGGTGTATCAGGATAAGAGATGTCCGTTTGCAGATCTCCTGCTGGTATACCAAATTTGCCGCGGACTGCCTCTTCATTCTCTAAGTGAAAAAGATCACAGCGATCCGTTAATAGAGAATCATAACTCATAATGATCTCACCTTTAAATTGGCGCTGCCGCCAGTTAGTGAAGGTTCAATATAATCAACAAGAAGGGCATACACATAAGGTCTGCCTTTCACTTTGTCCGCTGCCTTTGCATATGAATAATCACCCATTTTTTCTGAAGTCAAGCCTTTTATCATGGATTCATCATCATTCAGCATGGCAAAATACTGGGCCATTTTTAATAAGGCGATCCTTGCTTTTTCAGGAATGGGCTGATATTTTTCATGTGTAAAATCGTGCCCGACAATTTGAAATACCGCTGCTTCTGCTTCAATAATATCTGCCGCTAGTCTCTCTACAGAACGATTTTTCACGCGATCAAATACAGAATAGGCTTGTAGTTCCTCAGCAGAAATGATCATAGCCTGCTGTCACCTACTCTTTCACTTTCATTACTTTGGCTACAGCATCCTCTTCCTCAAATTTGCTGTCGAGCTTCGCTGTCAGAACAATGATAAACTTACGGCTGCGAATATCTTTTTCTACTTCAATACGAATATTGCGAGAAAACCCTACGATAATGTTTTTCGGATGTGTCAGTAAAATATCTGATACGTCTGTTCCTTCTTCATCATATGGCTGCATATTGGCAAGACCTTTGACCGGAACACCGAATGCAGAAGAAAGTCCGCCTTGAATCGCCGCATCTCCGAGACCGGTCTGACGGTTTGCTACTTGGTCTTTCCACTCGACCTCTAAACTTGGGGATGTATAAAAACGGAAATCCTGAGGTACACGTAAATATTTTGACGGCATCGCTTTATAGGCTTGTTTGAACATTTGACGGCTAATTTCCGCTCCATTCGCATCGACAATATGAGAAACTGCCTGTTTTCGTACGCCATCCATTTGAGCTAAAAATGGATCTTGTGATGTTGTATCACCGTTGACGATCAGTTCTTCAATATCGACTGCCGCTCGTTCCGCCAGCATTTGCATAATGGTCTGCTGAATCCCGTCTTTTTCAATGTTGTTTTCAATGCTGTCGTACGTCATATGGATCTCAGCAATGACTTCTTTTGCATTGAGCTGGACAGTGCTTGTCGCTGGGACAACACGGTCTTTTGCATCAAGCACTTTGCCTTCTTCTGCTGGGCGTAAAATGCGCTGACCGAAGCCGATTTTTTCGATTTTTTGTGAATCACTTTCCATTGGAATGATACGTGCATCATTTAAAACGGTTGGTGTATTTTGCATCATTCTAATGAATGTGTTGGATTGGGCTGCGTTCATGAGACCGCCTGTTTTTAAGCTGGCAAGTGTCATTTCAGCCTTGCGAATCAACTCTTGATTTCTCACACTTTTTCCTCCTTATTTAGGCTTATAGTAAGCCATCCCATATGGGCTTTGTCATATCATTTTGTGTATCGTGATTTGTTTGTTTAGAAATGCCCCGCGCTTTTTCAAGCATGTGTATCCGCTCTGAAATAGGCAGTAGCTGTTGCTGAAGCACTTCCTGAATCGCTGCTTTTTCTCTGCCTGCTGATTTCTCTAAGGAAGAGAGCTGATGACGAATTGGCGCAACCACTTGCTCCAGCACTTTTTGTACAGGTTCTTCTTCACCTGTTTGATCTGTCCCTTGTTTATCCGCTTGTTGTAAAACGTTGTCGATGGCCATTTTTGCTTTTTCTAGTTCGCGTACTTGATCAGTCGTTAATCCGGCATCTTGCTTTTGAACGGATGCTGGTCTTTCACCAATCGTTTGGAGGACATCATTTGTTTTCAACACATCCTGCACAATTGGAATCAATTGTTCAAGTGCCGCTCTTACGCTAGACTCATCACCATCACTTGACTGCAACGTTTCCAGCAGATGATCTAAAACGCTCCAAAATTGTTGTGGCATATTTGCACCTTCCTCTTTCAAAAAGAAATTTTTCAGCAAAGAAAAAAGCCCTCTCTCGTTCGTTTCTTGAGATAGGAGCTGATCGTGTTCCTCTATTGCGATGATGTCTGCTGTTCCAGCCATTGAGTAGCCTGTAATGTGGCCTTGCTGAATTTGGTCCCAAATATCTTGTGATGCTTTTGTCACAAGTACCCAAGATCCTTTTTGAATCAGCTCTCCGCCTACTTCAAAATCCGCTGGGGCAATGTATGATTCGACGACTTCGCCAACACCATCTTGAAAATCATGCTGTTTATCAATGTGACGGGCATCTTTCATAAAACCGTGTGCTGCTCTTTCAATTTCTTTGGCCGACATAAAGTCTTGATGTGCATCAGGTGTATTCGGTTCATACACGACGCCATATACGAGGCGATGCGCATCATCTGCCTTCGTCAGGACACTGACTTCTTTTTGAAAGTCAGGCTGCTTTTTCTTTGCTTTCATCAAGAAAAATTTCTTTTGGTTGGCGGCCTTGTCCACATAGGAAACATGTGTAATTTTTGCGTTTTTTAATTCCCTTGGCATATGTTCACCCCCTTTCAAAAAAGCTCACGTCCTTTTATTTCTCCAGCTGGTTTGACTCTGATGGAGACAGCCCATCAGCTGTTTTTATGCGGCTTTCTAAAGGTCGGTGGTAGAATTCTTCCGGCCATTCCTCTAACGTCTTACCAAGAATACGCCCCGCAAGATCTCGTAAATCATTTGGCGATACTGCCCCAGCCTGAATAAATGGTGTCAGAACCTTCGCTATCTCTAATGGATCTCTAAAGTCAGGACCATTTAATAGAAAGCGGACATGCCATATATCTAAATCCGGGAGAAAAAGAGTATTGAGCTTCCCTGTAATAAGATGCCGCTCTGGCTGAAACACTTGCTCCTCCGTTGTTTTTCGCGCGGTATCTGCCGTGGCCTTGTTATAATCTTGTGACTCTCCTGTGTAAATAGGCGGCAGACGAAAAGCGGAGCGGATTTTGTTTCTCGTCTTTTCATCGTATTCTAAAAAGAGCGCATCCTCTTGCAGGATTTCCGCCAAGGATTTAAAGTTCACTTTGACATTTGATACATCTTCTTCACCTGTTAATCCTTTTTCTGTCGGAAGCCCTTCTACTTCAAGCAATAAAAACTTATGCGCATGATCAGACCCTTCAATATCATCCATATAATCTTGTAGCTGCTGATAAGAAGTCTCTGACAGCATGCCGTTTTCAACAATGATGGCACCAGGTACATGCCTTCCTTGCTTAAAATAAAGATAATTCAGCTCTTCTGCTTTTCGTGCGCCATACATATTGACGATGTTGCCAATCCAGCGGGGAATCCCATACGTCCCACTGCCAATTTTAAAATGAATGACTTCTGTTGCTTGAAGTGGTTCTGGTGTAGCATCATCGTACTTGCCTGTTTCATAGTTTAATATGCGCGGATCACCATACTCCTTGAAAAAGACTTTCTTCTCATTGATGACCTGCACATATTTTCGGAATCGTTTCTTGCGATTCATCGTCTTTAATTCGCCGTTTTCTGTGTAGCGGAATTCGACGTCGACTGGCTCACTCAGCTTGCAAATGCGGATATGGAGTGCATCCAAATACTCGATTCCTGCCGGCTTTCCTTGTCCATCCCGCAGCACCTCTAAAAAGCCATTTCCTGTTTTCTCCCGGTCTTCTAGGACATAACCAAGAATCACGTCAGCAGACTCATCATAGTTCATGTATTTCGTAAACTCTTCGAGTCTTGTCCATTCCTTCTCGGCTGTCTTCTTTTTGACCGGTTTCACATCTTCCGCATTAAAATCAAAGGCGTATTCCACCCCAAAGCCAAAGCCTAAAATGTTTGTTCGATACGCATCTATACATTGCTGAAGAATCGTTGAGTATTCTGCCATGCTTTTTAATTCATTGATATGGTAGGGCGGGGGGACAATGTCGTCTTTTTCGTATGAAAATTCATCCTCATACATTTGTTTTGTATGATCAGACATGTTGGCCTTCATAATCGTTGCTTTTAATTGTTTCATTGTATGGACCTCCTCTCTCGGTTTGGACGGACACGCTCTGAAGCAGTCTGTTTCAAATCGGTCACTTCATAATCATCTAGCGCATACCAAATGGCGGATAATGTGTGTGGATCGATTTGAAATTCATCTTCCTCTAAGCGGCCGTTCTTATCTGCCTTATAGGTTAGTGATTGAAGTTCATAGATGGTATAAGGGCAAGCATCAGAACAAATGATTTTCTTAAATCGTTTGATTTTCTTTGTATATTGCAAACGTGACCCTTGGAACTTATGCGCAGCGACCATTTGAAATCCGCGCTGCCGAAAATAGTGAATCGTTTTAGGCTCTGCTGCATCTGCCTTAATGAGTTCCTTTGATTCAACAAATTCTTTCAAATCAACAGCTGTTTCATCATCCGTTTTCCCGCGATCGTAATATTCCCAATAAATATATAAGTACTTTTTTTCATGATCGACAGCTAACCGAATGAGCGCATTGTAGGATTCGACAAATCCAAAATCCATCCCCGCTCGTTTCAGCGGTCTTTCAATCTGCCTGATCGCTTCTAATACGTCAGCATGCTGTCTGACCTCAAATTGCGGAAACACTTTTGTGCCATTGATACCGAAGTATCCCTTCCTTGCAATTCGATAAAGATCTGGATCGTATTCTTTCAGCTCATCCAGCTGCTTGACATAGCTTTTAGGAAGAAATAGATTGTCTTCTGCTGTTGAGTGGTGATAGTACGTATCTTTTATCACGATGGTTCGCTGTTTGTATAAGGTTTCGTCATCAAGGACAAAACGTTTCAGCTGCTCATCTCGAAAGAAATGTCTGTACGTCCAATTATCCTGACCAACGGGATTCGTCGATAACATCATATAAAGAGGTAAAACCGGATGTCTCAGCCTTCCAAGCAGTTCTTTAAACCCTTCATAAGAAACCTCGGAACACTCCTCAATCCAAATCATTGAGATGTTGTTGATCGACTTCAATTTCTCAGGCTTGTCCAGTCCTTTAAATAAAATGCTGCTCCCATTGCGAAAAGTGAGAGCAAGCGGTGAACTGCGGCACTTTACTAGATGATCGATGCCAAGATCGCTGACGATTTCTTGTAAAAGAGAATAGGTCGACTCCCGGTGCGTATCATACACTTCTCGAATGACAAGTGCTGTCCGTTTTTCCTCAAGCAGCTTTAAGATCAGCTTTAAAGCAATGTGATAGCTTTTGGATGAGCCATAGCCGCCTACTAAAAACTGAAACTTTTGATTCCAATCGAACAAAAAGTGTTCAAAGTGAGGATTGACTTCTTTTTCAATCAACGGCGTCATGAATCGTCCTCTTTTCTTTTGATCATGATATGAAGATCTTCTTCTTTTTCCTCACGAACTGCTTTTTTTGTTTTTTCGATTGTCAGCTCAATTTGCTTCAGCCTTAATCTTCGTTCATCTTTCGCATGAGCGAGCTCTTCAAACTGTTTAATCAGCCGTCTTAGCTCTCCCATTGCACGAGATTGGGCATTTAAAAAAGTGGCATGCCGATCCCATGAAAATTGAAACGAAAATTCCTCTGCCGTGATCTCTGGCTCTGGATGAATGCCTTCACCTGTTTCTTCCTCTAATGAAGAAGGCAAGTACGTCGCCTTTTTCAGTTCTTTGATCATGTCATCTTGATCTGCTACATGCATGATGCGCTGCGCTCGAATAATGGCTGCGTATTGAATTTGAATTTGATCCCAGATGATATCAAGAGATGTGCGTCCATCCATTTTTTCCATGATTTCAATCGTTTCATCTGAAAGAAATTGATGAAAGATCGAGTGCGCCTGCTTTGACGGTGTTTTTTGTCTTTGCCAGCCGTATCGTCTTTTCCATGATTTGACGGTATGGATGGAGACGTTGTATTGATCCGCTAGCTGCTGGTACGTCATCCCTTTCATATAATCCTGCTTAGCCTCTATCCGTTTATCTTTCATTTACATTCACCTGCCGCCTCCTTTTAGTTCGAATGATTCCCTGAAGAGGAATCATTTGTGCCGGGCTAGCAAACATTCGTTTGGTCTTTCTAACTATAGGTGGCAACTGTAAGACAAGCTTTTGAAGATTGATGTGATGAAAGAAAAAACGCCTATTCAGCTGCTTTGAATAGGCGTTCTTGTACTTTTTTGGACATTTTGGTCCGAGCTCTTTCCATATGTTTTTGGACTGTTCCTTTTTTTACATCTAGCATGATCGCAATCTCGCTAAATGACAGACCCTGCGTTGTGTGCATAAAAAATACGTCTTTCTCTCGATCTGTCAAAACGGATAAGGCTTCGTCAATTCGCCTTTTGTCCCGCTCACTTACCTCTCTTTCTTTCTCTTGAATGAGGGTGTATTCATGTGATAAAGCCTCTAATACCTCTTGATTAGCAAGAATGGTGCGCTGATACACAGACCGTCTATCTAATCCTCTGCGTGCGCCCGGCTCTCTACCGATTTGAAGCCATTCCACCACGTATTCTAAATCACTGACCATACTGGCGATCATTTTTTGATCATGTTTGTCCTGATCTGACATCTGTTTCTCTTCTTTGTCTTTCAATTGTTCATATCGTTTTCTGGCATCTTTTAAACTTCTTTTATATTCAATCAGTAAATCTTGCATCTATGCTCTCTCCCTTTTTTAAGAAAATAAAAAACGGACACCAATCAGCCCCTTTCTATAGGGTCTTGATCAGTGTCCGCAGGCTTTCCGTCTTGGACTTATTCAGTTGTTTTTGTTCATCAGACTAGCTGATTTTAAAACCAATCTCATGATCGACTCTTGCAAAATGCCCTTTTGCTGTTTGAATAATTGTTTTTCCATGCTCAGGTACATCCATCATATAAGCCGTTCCTACGTTTCCATCTAACACAATGACTTGAATCTTTCCTTTTTCCATTTCACCGACAAATGTCTGGTTTTCTTGAATCATGAGTTGTTTTGGCTCGTTCATATGCTTGTCTCCTTATTTGGTGGTGAGGATCTCATATCATCACCCATCGTATTTAAAATGATTTCCATTCGAGGACGCATGCTATAAAACTGTGAAACTCTTAATTCTACAATCTGTAAAGAGGCGTCATCGGTAAAGGCATGAAGTGCTTCTTGTATATACTGCAAATTTGGTTGAAGAATGCTGATGTGTACCGGGCGTATCAAGCCTTTTTCAGCAGATGTACGCGTGTCTTGGCTGTTCGCTAGATCAATGGGCATATTGTAAAATGAGCGAATGTCGAGTGATAATGCGCCTTTTATTTTGCTTGTGCATTGTGCTTTTGTGGCTGTTTGAATTCTGTTTATCAATGTCTCTTTTGTGCATAAATGTTCTTTTTCAATGATAAAATGAAGGACCATGCTACGATCTCCCGTCATCCTACGCCCACTGCCGAATGTCTTGTTCGTTTTGACCCGCATTGAGTAAACATTTCAGGAATGTCATGATTTGCTTCAATCGATTCATGTCGCATTCATCCTTTCCTTCTTCTTGTCATCAACATCTTTTTCTGCCATGAGGGTCATGTATGTGCGTTTTTCTTCTGCCGTGGGGAAAGCAAACATCGGCTCTTTTTGATGAAAAGTGATCCAGCCGCCAGCTTTTACTAGGCAATGCTGTGCTTCTTTTCGGGCATCAAATGTCATCTGATGTCTCATCATCATCAAATCCTTTCTCACGGTTCTCGTCCTCTAATCGATAACCATTTCGGGACATTTCATATGGCCAGTAACGTTTTGGATAGCCGAAATCATTCATTTGTGTCACCATCGGATGTTCGATATTCATTCTGTTTGTCTCCCCTTTTTAAGAACGGTCTTCCTCAAGACTATTACTCTTTTTGTGTAACTTTTGACCAAAAAAAAGCTCTTGAACACCGATATTTAGCAAATCTGCAATATGCTTGGCTATTTCTAAGCTGGGCTTTGTTCGGCCCATTTCTATATTTGCATAGCCACTCGTGTACTTATATCCAAGTTTTTTCGCCATATACGTTTGTGTTTTTCCTTGTAATATTCGTTCTTCTCGTAAATTTTCAAGTTTCATGTTTCCACCTCTTACTCATTATGTGTAAGTTATATTCATTATGATAATATACACAAAACGAGTAAGTCAATCATATTTTTATTCTTTTTGTGTATTTATTTATCTTTTCCGTGTAATTCATGATAAAATTTACACATAATATGAAAAAAGGTGTTTCCGATGGATAATTTGACTGGAAAGATTCTAACTGAATTAAGAGAGAAACATGGATGGAGTAAGTCTACCGTTGCCAAAAAACTTGGATTAAAGGCGATGTCAACCTATGCTAACTGGGAATATGGATTGAGAAAGCCAGATGGTGAAATGATTGTGAAAATCGCCGAGTTATACGGGGTCTCAACAGATTATCTTCTCACAGGTAAAGACAAAAACGCCTCTGATGACGATCTTGCAGATGATCCTGATTTGCAAATTGCGTTTAAAGCTGCCTCCGATTTTTCTGAAGAAGCACGAAGACAAACCATCGACTTTATTAACTACATTAGAGAGAAAGAAAAACAAAAAGGCCGTCAGCCAAAACAGACAGACGACAAATAAAAGATCTCTTTTCATAAAGCATCACATAGCTGGGTAGATACCCAGCTTTTTTTATGTCTCTTTTTCCCCCTAAAAAAGAATGACATATGAATAAAAAATCATGTTTTTTGGGATAAAATCGTCTTCCCCTACATAATATGTGACAATTTTCACCAAAAATACTCATTTTTCCACTTATTTTGATTGACATATAATTCTATTATTATTAATATATGTATATACCAAAAAAAGGAGTGTTACCGATGAAAAAATTAATGAAAGCTTGTACATTGTCTTTAGCTGCTTTAGGTGCTCTTACGTTCTTCCAAACAGAAGGTGCTCATGCAGCTGCACAGCCTAAAGAACCAGTTATAGCAAAAGCTCCTATTATGAATAAAGTGATTACGGTGAACCGCACACTTACTGTAGGTTCTTCAATCGCTGTTTCACTTCCAGCAAGTCAAATTTCTGTCTCAGGCGCAACGTATGCCATTCAATTAGACCAAACTGCTCCAAACTTCACATGGATCCGTGCTGTACAACGCGGTTCTGTTACAGTGTCTTACTATAATTCACTAGGGGAGCTTGTTATTAACTATATTACTGTTCGTTAAGCGATTTTTTTCATATGAAAAGGCGATGACTATATGTTCATCGCCTTTTTGTGTTTTTTGTGTTTTTTGTGTTTTTTGTGTTTTTTGTGTTTTTTGTGTTTTTTGTGTTTTTTGTGTTTTTTGTGTTTTTTGTGTTTTTTGTGTTTTTTGTGTTTTTTGTGTTTTTACTTAGGATGCTTACCAGTGCTTGCCAATCTCTATCTATTATGTTAACTTTTAATAAAAATAAGTTTACATATTGAGAGGGGCTTATGATGGGAAAAATAACGTCTTTGTCTTGGGAAACGATCGTGAAGAAAGCCATCAATGATGAACCAATTACGATGGAAGAAGGTCTAAAAATTCTTGAAGCAGACGACGCAGAGTTGCTGCCTATTATGCATGCTGCTTATCAGGTGAGATTTCATTTTTTTCAAAAAAAGGTGAAATTAAATATGATCTTTAACGCCAAAAGCGGATATTGTCCTGAAAACTGCGGGTATTGTTCACAATCGGTGATTTCAACAGCTCTGCTTGAGAGATATACAATGCTTGACCAAAAAACCATTGTGGCCGGTGCGCGTGAGGCGTTAAAAAGAAAAGCGGGGACTTATTGTATTGTAGCAAGCGGGAGAGCACCTTCGCACCGTGAATTAGATGAAGTCACCGCAGCAGTAAAGGAAATTACTGAGACGATGCCTTTGAAGGTGTGTGCATGCCTTGGGTTATTAAATGAAGAAAAAGCGAAACGGCTGAAGGAAGCGGGTGTTCATCGGTATAATCATAATCTCAATACACATCAAGATCATCATGCTCAAATTACAACGACCCATACGTATGATGACCGCGTATCGACCATTGAGAAGGTCAAACAGTCAGGGATGTCACCATGTTCAGGGGTTATTATTGGAATGGGCGAAACCAATCAACAAATTGTCGAAATGGCTTTTGCGCTTAGAGCCCTTGATGCGGATTCGATTCCCGTCAACTTTCTCCATGCAATTGAAGGAACGCCTCTTGAACATCAAGAACGTACACATCCAATCAAAGCGTTGAAGGTTTTGGCACTGATGCGATTTATCAACCCGGCTAAGGAAATTCGAGTATCTGGGGGAAGAGAGTTTAATTTACGAACGCTTCAGCCTCTCGCATTATATGCAGCGAACTCTATTTTTGTAGGCGATTATTTAACGACAAAAGGACAGCAAGTTCAAACCGATCATCACATCATTGAAGATTTAGGTTTTGAAATAGAAGAATGTGCGCTTTAAAAAAAGTCTGCCGATGAATCGGCAGACTTTTGACGTTGAGATTAGAATCTTTTATGGAAATCGACAGTACCGCTTCCTTCTTCGCGGTCAAAGCTGCCAACAAAAGTCCAGTTAATATAGCCGCCGTCACCATTGTTGACAAACGTACCATCTTCAAATACCCAAATACCAAACGTAATGCCGTCATATTCAACACTATCATAATAGACAACATTGTTCAGTCCGCTAAAGTCATGATCTTGGCTTAAGTTTTGAACAACTACGTTGTAATTTTGACCTGCTTCATAAAATGCACTGTATGCCGCATTTTTTACAAATCCATCACGATTTTGAGATGATTTTACTGCTTGTTCAATTTTATCAGCAATGGCTACTGGATCAATCGAGACACTTCCATCGACACCTGTTGTCGTAGCAGCTTCAGCCTTTTGACCAAAAGTCGTAAGAGATAAAGGGACAGCAACCATTGACGTAGCAATCACAGAGCTAACAAAAAATTTACTTGTTTTCCTCATTATTTCTAACTCCTCCTTTAATTGGTATGTTTATGTACTACCCTTTTCTTTGTCACTTAAACACTAATTTAAGAAAAAACTTCTTTTTCTACCAATTAAGAGGCTGTTTTTACTGTTTAAAAGGGCAAAATAACAAAAAAACTACTCTTTTAAAAGAGTAGTTTTCCATCATTACATAAACAGGATAAATAAAATCAGACCTAGGATGATTCGGTAGATCGCAAAAGGCACAAGTTTGATTTTATTAATCAGTTTTAGGAAGAATCGAACAACAAAGAGAGCCACAATAAACGCACTCACAAAGCCCACAATAAAGAATGGAAGCATGTCTGTTGTTAAATATTCGGCATTTTTAACAAGTGTCAAGAGGCTTGCTCCCGCCATAATCGGCATGGCCATAATAAACGTAAAGTCAGCCGCCGCTCGGTGATTCAGTCCAAGAATAACACCACCTGCTATTGTAGAACCTGAACGCGAGAAGCCTGGCCATAGTGCTAAACATTGAAATAGCCCGATATACAGCGCTTGTCTGTACGTCATATTATCCACAGAGCTTGTTTCTGTTTTACGTTTATTGATCCAATCAGCGACAAGCATCAGCACAGCCCCCAAAATCAAACCGACAGCGACCGTTCTCACATCAAACAAATATTTATCAATATAATCTTCAAATAAGAATCCTAAAATGACGGCTGGGACGAGTCCAACAGCAATTTGAGCAATGGTCAGCTTATGTCCGCTGCGCTTTTGTTCTTCTGTGATATTTTTCTTTAAGCCTAACAAGTTCAAAATACGATCTTTGAACACGATCATGACAGCTAAAATAGAACCTAACTGAATCACGACTTTAAATGTGTTTGCAGCCTCTGGCGTAATGATGTCTTTTGATTTTAGCCAAAGATCATCAACAATGATCATATGCCCTGTAGACGAGACAGGTGCATACTCTGTTAATCCTTCGACAATTCCTAAAACCAGTGCCACGAATAAATCCCATAGATTCATGATTTTCTTTCCTTTCAATTCTGATCTTTTGAACTGGCCAAACATCTATGTCCACATAAAGACAAGCTTTCTTTTTCGAAAGCTCGTCTTTATGATACTATATTTTTTTCTAAAAAAGATTATGACATCAAACCTTTTCTTCTTTATACAAATTGGATCGCATTTTGAACCAATCAAACAGGTGGGTCGTGATCACTTTCAGAACGGCATACGTCGGAATCGCGACAATGATGCCGACTACGCTGAACAATTTACCTGCTGTTAATAGAACAAAAATAATCGTAATCGGATGGATATGAAGGTTTTTCCCCATGACCTGAGGAGAAATGAATTTCCCTTCAATAAGTTGAACCACTGTCCAGACAATGATGAGTTTTAAAAGCATCACTGGTGATGTCACAAGCGCAATCACAATCGCTGGTGTAATCGCAATGGTTGGACCAAGGTATGGCACTACACTTGTACATGCCGCAATAATTGCCAGCAGCAGCGCATAGTCAAGTCCAATAATCATATAGCCAATTAAAAGAAGAATACCGATACAGAAGCTGACAATGATCTGCCCGCGTATATAAGAACTTAGACGATGGTTCATTTCGTGAAGCACGATATGAGTATGGTCTCTAAACTTATTCGGGATAAATTTCAAGAAATAGTCAGGCAGTTTTTTGCCGTCTTTTAATAGATAAAACAGAATGAACGGAACCGTCACGATCGAGATGATAATTTCAGTAAGCGCCCCTAAGAAAGTGCCGACTCCGGTAAAAGTACTTTCCAAAATCTTCGTCGCTTGACTTGACGCTTTACTCACCAATTCAGAGACGTTAAAGTTCATCGTTTTCTGCACTTGACTAATAAAGTTGCTTCCAGTTAATTGTCTAATCTGTTCTTCTACCGTATCAACGTATTTTGGCAGATTATGAAACAGACTCATCGTTTGTGCTTGTAAAAAAGGAATAATAGATACAATGGTCACTGTAATGATCCCAATAATGACGATATATAAAAGCAAAATCGAAAAGATCCGTTTGACCTTAAATCTCTCTAATAAATTCACAATTGGATTTAATAAATAATACACAACCCCCGTTAAAATAATCGGTAAGGCAATGGTTTTGATGAGTACAATGAGCGGTGTGAAAATAAAAGATGCTTTCATGAAAACAAGGATATTCAACCCTATTAATAGCAGGATGAGTAAAAAGAGAACAAACTTGTTATCAAGAAAAAATTTTCTAAATCGACTGCTCCACATTTGCATAGAATTCATATCTTTCCTCCAAACACGGGCTATTTTATTAGTAAATTGTACACTACTTGATCATCTTTTTGTGATCATTGTTTTAGCTTTTTTTTCATGTTTCGCAATGGACATGGCCCATCCAATCAAAATCGGTTGTCCGATTAATCTCATCCATAACAAGGCTTGTTCTGTGCTCTCTTGCCCTGGAAATGGAATCCCTTCTCTCGCAGCAAATAGGTTCGCAGGGAAAATGAGCACCAGATAGACAGCGATCATTTTTGCTGCCACAATCCTTACGTTTGGAAGAAGCAGTAATACGGCCAGCAGCCATTCCAAGCATGCGGTGGCATAAATGATGCCATAGGGAAATGGCCATCCAGACATCATGCGGGCAAAGCCGCTTGGCTCTATCACATGAAAAACACCGGCTGCTATAAATAAAAGCGCGAATGCGTATGTACTTCCTATATGTAGGATGCGCTTCATGTTCGTTTCCTCCTCCCTCCTTCTCAAGTATTACCCGAATGAAGGAGGAAACTATCCACTTTTCGTACATTTATATTCTTTATGTAAGACGCATCAGCTAAGGTAAAGGTTTCATCCGCTTTTCAATAAAAAAGAAGATTCTTTCATACAAACGCTTTCAAAGCATGTATAATCAGAGAAAAGCAGAAGGAGGGAATGTGATGATTCGATTTGCTGTCATCGGAACGAATTGGATTACAGATCGATTCTTACAGGCTGGTGAAGGAGTGGCGGATTTTACATGTACGGCCGTCTATTCTCGGTCTGCTGAAAAAGGACAGGCATTTGCAAACAAGTATGGCATTGATACCGTCTTTACTAATTTACAGCAAATGGCGGCAAGTGATGCGTTTGATGCTGTGTATATCGCAAGTCCAAACGCCCTTCACAAAGAGCAAGCGATGCTGATGATGGCGCATCAAAAACATGTATTATGTGAAAAACCATTGGCCTCTCACCGTAAAGAGGCTGAAGAAATGATTGCTGCTGCGAAAAAATATCAGGTGTGCTTAATGGAAGCGATGAAGACCACATTTCTGCCGAATTTTCTTCAAATCAAGCAGCATCTTGATCAACTAGGCCCCATTCGGCAAGTGATCGCTCATTACTGTAAATATTCCTCGAGATACGATGCCTACCGAAACGGTGAAATTCCAAACGCTTTTAAGCCGGAATTATCCAATGGCTCCTTAATGGACATCGGCGTGTATCTTGTCTTTCCCATCATTTATTTATTCGGGCTGCCAAATCAAATCACCGCGAGAGGCTATACACTTTCTTCTGGAGTAGATGGGAGCGGTTCATTACTTTTACAATATGAAGGACATCAAGCACTTCTTTTCCATTCAAAAATCTCAACATCTCATGTATCTGCTGAAATTCAAGGGGAGGATGCCACGATGGTGATTGATCAATTCCATCGCCCTTCTCGTATCATCATCCATGATTGGAATGGACAGCAAACCGATATTTCTCTCAAAGATGATCAACCTGCTATGTATTATGAAATCGATCACTTCATTCAATGCATCAAGCAAAAAAAGGGACAGTCTCCAATCAATACATTTGCCTTATCCGTTCAAACCATGTCCGTCATGGACGAGGCGAGAAGACAAATGGGCATTATCTATCCAGCCGACAGACAAATGTAATGAGGCATTGAATGAACAAAGGGCGTTTTACAGCCCTTTGTTTGTTCATGTGAATCTAGTTTGCCGCTAATACATCGGCAAATGCTTTCACATATGGCGGAAGGTCCGGCGGGCGTCTGCTAGATACAATATGACCATCTGTCACAACGGCTTCATCAAACCATTCTGCTCCAGCATTCGTCATATCATCTTTAATACCAGGTGTACTCGTTACTTTTTTACCTTTCAGGATACCAGCTGAAATGAGCACCCAGCCGGCATGACAGATTTGTCCGATCGGTTTGCCCTTTGCATCAAACGTACGAACGATGTCTAATACTTCTGGATATCGGCGCAGTTTATCGGGCGCCCATCCCCCAGGAACGAGAACCGCATCATAATCATCTGCTTGAATGGAATAGAAGTCTGCATCTGATACAGCCGGCACTCCGTACTTCCCGATATATTCATGATCTGCTTTTTCGCCTACGAGATGGACAGTTGCCCCCTCTTCTCTTAATCGCAAAACGGGATACCATAGCTCTAAATCTTCAAAATCATCACTGACTAACGCAATGACCTTCTTATTTGATAAACGCATAACATCTCTCCTTTTCTTCGGATTTCCTCTATTGTACGAGATCATCTCTTAAAAAGAAAAGCGGTTCCCCTTGAGGAGAACCACTTTCTATTATTCACTGATCTTGAATTTTTTAATTAAGTCACGCAATTCTTCCGCCATTTGGGAAAGCGTCGTCGAAGAAGAACTAATCTCTTCCATTGATGCCAGCTGTTCTTCTGCTGATGCCGCGATATCTTGAATACTTGCTGAACTCTCTCTCGATACATCTGCAATTTCATTCACTGCTTTAGAAATTTGCTCAGATCCTTTTGAAAGCTCACGAACTGTCGTATTCATTTCATTGATTCTTGTCGCAATTTCTGCCGTTTGCTGATTGATTTGTGAGAAGCTTTCTTTTGTTTGGTCTGTAATTGATAGACCATTTTTTACTTCTTCATTCACAGATTTGAACATATTTTGAGACGTTTCAATTTCAGAGACAATTTCTTTGACGAGTTTTTCAATCTCTTTTGCAGAATCTGATGATTGAACCGCCAGCTTACGGACTTCTTCTGCTACAACCGAGAAGCCTCTGCCTGACTCGCCCGCACGTGCTGCTTCAATGGCTGCATTCAGAGCCAGTAAATTCGTTTGATCTGCTATACCGTTAATGACACCTAAAATGTTGGTGATATCTTTTGATTTATGCTCTAATCCGTTGATCACACTTTCAGCTTCTTTCACTGAATGATCAATCGTTTTCATTTGGCCAACTGTCTGTTCAACAAGCTGTCCGCCTGTTTCTGCGACTGTTTTTGATTGAACCGATGATTCTGTAATGACATCAGATGTTTGTGCAACTTCATTTAGCCCTTCGTTCATTTGTTTCAAGTGGGCTGCACTTTGTTCCACCATTTCACTTTGATTTTCGTTTCCGTTCGAGAATGTTTCAATGGATGATGTAATATGTTCGGTTGCTTTTGTCGTTTGACCTGCACTTGCCGTCAGTTCTTCCGACGATGACGCCACGTTTTCAACAGATGTCTGTACAGCTTGGATCACATCTCTGAGTGACTCACTCATTTCATTAAAACTTGTACCGAGCTGACCAATCTCATCCTTTGACCGGACATCAATTTTCTCTGTTAAATCTCCTTCGCTAATCTTCTTAGAAGAGGAGACAAGCATGGAAAGTGGTTTTGTAATAGAACGGATGATAAAGAAGATGAGAATACCGCCAATGATGAGCGCACCAGCTAATATAATGGCCGCCATGTTGAAGACTGGCTGCGCCGCTTCTTCTACTTCACTGACAAACATTGTACCGGCAATTTTCCAACCAGTCGCTTTGTTTGTTGTGAACTCCATTTGCTTTTCTTTCCCTTCAAACATATAACTCATTGAACCTTTGTCTTGTGTATAAAGCTTGTCTACCCAATCACCTGTTAATTTTGTTCCTGCTTTTTTCGTTGGATGTGCCACGTATGTTCGATCTGGGCTTCCGATAAAAGCATGACCTTCTTTACCAATATTGATACTATTAGACTCTTTTACTAGATTCGCAATGTCCAGGTTCATGGCAATAACACCAGAACCGTCCTCTAGTTTTTTAGAAATCGTCACAACAAGTGTACCAGTTGATGCGGTTGGGTATGGAGCGGAAACAGACAGCTCACCGTTTTTCGCCCAGCCATCTTTGTACCAATCCCGCTCAGTTGCGACATAATCAGCAGGCATTTTTTGATTTGGATATCTTGAGAACACTTTTCCATCACTTGAAGCAACAAAGATGCCTTCTGTGTCATCATTCATGCTCATGAATTGCTCAAAGCGCCCTTGAATATCAGTCGTTCCTTTTTGCCCCAGCTTTTTCTTCGTAATCCATTTGCTAAAGAAATCGGCTGCGTCTGTTTTTACTTTCACAACCTTCGTAATGTTTTTGTCCAGCTGTTCTACATTTTCCTTTGCACTTTGCATGATTTGATCATTTAAAGAGGTGCTCGCCGTATGATATGAAGAGAATGCCAATACGATAATTGGGCATAAAAGAATAAATAAGAAAGAGAAAACGAGCTTTTTTGATATAGATGGTTTTTTGAAATACTGTATGAAATTCATAAAAAAGAAAACTCCTTTTAGTAAGATAGTATATATATCGGAAGTACTACTAGGTTCTTTACTTTTTTAATTTATTAAAGTCTAGATAAGTCCAAAATACCCAAATTATGTGCAAAGAACGGAAAAACACCTGACGTCAAAACGTCAGGTGTTCCATATGACTCTTATATTTTAAATTGTTTGATGAGCTCTCTCAGTTCTTCTGCCATTTGAGATAAAGTGGCGGAAGATGAGCTGATCTCTTCCATTGATGCCAGTTGTTCTTCTGCTGAAGCCGCAATATCTTGGAAACCTGCGGAACTTTCACGTGAAAGCTCTTTGATTTGATTGACTGCTTGTGAAATATCGTTTGAGCCATGAGAAAGTTCTTGGGCTGACCCGTTCATTTGTTTCATTTGTTCTGTCATTTCTGATGTCTTATGGGTGATTTTCTCAAAACTCACTTTCGTTTCATCTGTAATGTTTAATCCAGATTGAACTTCACCTGCTACTTGTCTAAACATCTTCTGCGACTTTTCAATTTCATCTACGATTTCGTTCGTTAGGCTTTCAATTTCTTTTGAAGAGCTGCCTGATTGCTCTGCCAACTTGCGGACTTCTTCAGCGACCACAGAGAAGCCTCTTCCTGCCTCACCTGCACGTGCTGCTTCTATCGCTGCATTTAAAGCAAGGAGGTTCGTCTGATCTGCAATGCCATTGATAACTCCAAGAATGCTTGTAATGTTCTTAGATTTCTGTTCTAGCCCTGCAATCACAAGCTCTGCTTCTTTCACTGCTTGTTCAATCGTTTGCATTTGACCTGCTGTTTTTTGAACGAGCTCTCCACCAGCCTGAGCGGTTTTGCTAGACTCAATAGATGATTCCATCATATGAGAAGTCGTGTTGACCATATGTGATAAGCTTCGATCCATGTCGTTTAACTGGACAGAGCTTTTTTCGATCATCTCATTTTGATGTTCATTGCTGTTTGAGAACTGTTCAATAGATGAGGTAATATGCTCAGTCGCTTGGGCTGTCTGTCCTGCACTAGCCGTTAATTCTTCAGATGAGGCAGCAACATTTTCAATTGAATTCTGGACGGCTTGAATGACTTGTTTCAGCTTTGCCGACATATCGTTAAAGCTCTGTGCAAGCTTGCCGATTTCATCGTGAGTGCGCACCTCGATATGCTGGGTGAGATCCCCCTGACTGATTTTCTCAGCCGATTCAGAGAGCTCTATGAGTGGTTTTCGGATCGATTTAATAATAAAATAAATCGCGATTCCACCGATGACAATCGCAGCAGCTAGGATGATCATGGTTAAGTCAAGCACTGGCTGTGCGGCTTCCTTCACTTCGTTGACATACATTGTTCCCGCAAGCTTCCAGCCTGTCGCTTCATTTGTGTCATAAAACATTTGCTTCGGCTGTCCGTTGAATTCATATTCGAAACTGCCTTTTTTATTGTGATACATCTTTTCGATGAAATCGCCTGTCAGTTTCGTCCCGGCCTTTTCCGTTTTATGAGCAATGTAACGTTGGTCTGAGGTAGCGACAAACGCATAACCTTCTTGACCAATTTTGATGCTATTTGTATCTTTCACAATTGTGTTCAATCGTACATTTATGCCGATAACACCAGAACCATCTGCTAACTGTTCTGATATTGTGATGAGCAGGTCATCTGATGACTTGTCTGTAAAAGGATCTGAAATGATGAGTTTGTCATCTCCCATTGATTGTTGAAACCATGGTTCATTTTTTGCGCTTTTGGCACTGCCTTTATGAATCTCTGAATATTCAGTTAGTTTACCATTCTGATCTGCAACAAATACTTCTACGACATCGTCGTCTGTTTCCGATAGTTGCTCTAATTTCACCTTAAGTAAATCCTTATTTTTAGAGGCCAGTTCCTTTTTTTTCACCGATTTAGATAAATATGAAACAATATCAATTTTAGGCTGTACATCTTTATTGATCAATTCATTTAATTGATTCACACCATTTGCAGCGCTAGACATAATCTCATCATTGAGAGACTTAGACGCCACTTCATAGGAAAATGCGGCCAACACAAGAATGGGCACTAGGAGAATCGCTAAGAATGCAGTAATTAATTTCTTTGACATCGTAAAGTGCTTAAAAAAGTTGATTTTTTTCATGACTCTACTCCTTTTGGTTTATGATTTGGGATCATCCCCCTCTATTTTTAGGTAATACGGATTATTTTTCAAGGTGTAATGCTCGAAAACTCATCAAAATAAGCATATTTACCTATTTCTTTCGTTATATTCAGTTCAAAAAAGAACCCCCTAGCTGGAGGTTCTTTTCATTTTGTTTATTCGACTTTAAATTTGCTAATCAAATCACGTAATTCTTCTGCCATTGAAGATAGGGTGGCAGAGGATGAGCTGATCTCTTCCATTGATGCCAGCTGTTCTTCAGCTGAAGCGGCAATGTCTTGAATATTGGCGGAGCTTTCACGTGATACGTCTGCAATCTCACGGACAGCCTCAGAAACATGTGCAGATCCTTTTGACAGCTGGACAACTGTTCGATTCATTGTTTGGAGCTGATCTGAGATTTCTTTGGTCATGTCGAAAATATTGTGGAAGCTGACTTTCGTTTGTTCAGTAAAGCTTAAGCCTGATTGAACTTCTTGATTTACTGCTGTGAATACTTCTTGTGATACATCAATATCTTGAACGATTTCTTTGATTAAGTTTTCAATTTCTTTCGCTGAGTTGGCAGATTGAACAGCAAGTTTTCTTACTTCTTCTGCTACAACGGAGAAGCCTCGACCAGATTCGCCAGCTCTTGCTGCCTCAATCGCTGCATTCAGCGCAAGTAAATTCGTTTGATCTGCGATGCCATTAATGACACCAAGAATCTGGGTAATATCTTTTGATTTGCTTTCCAGCGCACTGATGACATTCTCTGCTTTTTTCACTGATTGATCAATCACGTTCATTTGAGAGGCGGTTTTTTCTACTAGCTGTCCGCCTTCTCCTGCAATCTCTGTTGATTTGATGGATGAAGCGGTAATCGATTCAGCCGACTCATTCATGTGCTGAAGGCCTCTGTTCATTTCTTCTAACTCTTCTGAGCTTGATTCCACTTTATCATTCTGGCTTTCGTTACCAGTAGAGAATTGTTCAATGGCTAATGTAATATGCTCTGTTGCTTTACTTGTTTGTCCTGCGCTTGCGGTCAGTTCTTCTGATGAAGAAGCGACATTTTCAACGGAGGTTTGGACGGCACCAATGAGGGATCTTAATGAGTCAATCATCGTATTAAAGCCTTTACCAACTTGTCCTATTTCATCATCTGATTGAATCTGAAGTTTATCACGTAAATCACCATCGCTGACCTTTTTCGAGAAACGGGCAAGATTGGATAATCTACTTGAAATAGAGCGGACAATAAAGAAGATGAGGGTTCCTGCTACGATCAGTGTCACACTGAACACAATAATGGCTGTATTGAAAACGGGTTTAGCTGCATCCTCTACTTCTGATACGAGCATCGTTCCGCCGATTTTCCAGCCGGTTAGTTCATTGGTGACATACGCCACCTTTTTATCTGTTCCATTGAGTGTATAGCTGCCGTTTCCTTGTTTGTTTTTAAAAATAATGTTCGCCAAATTCTCACTGACTTTGCTTCCAGCCTTTTGGGTTGGATCTGCTAACACGGTTTTATCCTTCTCCATGATGAAAGCATATCCTTTTTGACCTATTTTGATTTCTTTTAGCTTTTGAATGAGGCTGTCAATTTCCATATCAAGACCAATTACCCCTGAGCCATCTTTCGTTTTTTGGGCAATGGTGATGACCATTTTACCTGTAGATGCTGCGACGTATGGCTTCGTGATGACTTGTTTACCATCAGCAATCATGGCCTCTTGATACCATGGACGCTCTCGCGGGTCATAGCCATCAGGCATTTTTTGAACTGGGTATTGCATGAACAAGCCCTTTTCTGAACCTGCATAAATGGCTGAGACATCTTTTTCATTAATTTTTCCGTATTGCTGCAATTCTTTAATGGTAGCTTTTCTATTTTTTTCTTGAAGATTAGCCGCTTTGAGATCATCTGTAAACAGGGTCACAGCCTCTGCCTTGTTCCCAATATTCTCATCGATTAAGGTATCAAATGCATTGACCTGACTCATCGCACTGCCCATAATCTGTTTGTCTAACTCTGTCTTTGATGTGAAAAACGCACTAATGGTCAGTGCAACAGTTGGCAGTATTAGGACTACCAAAAAGGCAATAACTAATTTTTTAGAAATGGATGGTTTTTTGAACCATTGGATCATTTTTCCCATTTTCTCTTTCCCCCTTTACTTCTCTAAAGTTATTATCGGATGAAAGGTTTATTTTTAGAGGGCTGGAAATGACGTTTAAAAATAAAAAAAATACCCAGACAATTCTGGATATTTTTTCATCGTTTTTTAATCAATTTTAAATTGACTTGTCAGCTCTTTTAGTTCCTCAGCCATATTGGCAAGTGTGACAGAAGAGGACGAAATTTCTTCCATAGATGCCAATTGTTCTTCAGCAGATGCCGCAATATCTTGAATGTTCGCCGCACTTTCTCTTGAAACTTGACGCATCTCCTGCATAGCTTGTGACACAAGTTTTGATCCGCTTGATAGGTCAACCGCTGTATCATTTAATTGAGTGAGCTTTTTCGACATACCTTCTGCCGCCTCATAGATGTTTTGGAAGCTTTCTTTTGCTTCTTCTGTCATCCCAAGTCCTGCATTTACTTCTCGGTTAACAGCTTTGAACATCTCTTGAGATTTGGAAATTTCCAACACAATTTCTTGGATCAGCTTTTCAATTTCTTTCGCTGAATCTGCGGATTGAACCGCTAGTTTTCTGACTTCCTCCGCTACGACAGAGAAGCCGCGCCCTGATTCACCTGCTCTTGCTGCTTCTATGGCTGCATTGAGTGCAAGTAAATTCGTTTGATCTGCAATGCCATTAATGACATTTAAAATGCTCGTAATATCTTTAGACTTGTATTCTAATTCTTTCATGACTTGTTCTGCTTCTTGTACAGATGTGTCGATATGTTTCATTTGATTCGCTGTGCTTTCAACGATACGTCCGCCTTGTCCAGCCGCTTCTGTCGATTGAATGGAGACAGCAGTCACTTCTGATGAAGTTTGTGACATACCTTGTAATCCTTCATTCATTGCGACAAGCTGATTCGTGCTAGATTCGACTTTCTCATTTTGTGCTTCATTCCCATTTGAGAATTGTTCAATCGACATGGTGATATGTTCTGTCGCCTGACTTGTTTGGCTGGCACTAGCAGTCAGCTCTTCTGAAGCTGAAGCCACATTGTCGACAGATTGCTGGACCGCTCGAATAACTTCACGCAAAGATTCACTCATCTTACTAAAGCTTCTTGTGAGGTCTCCTATTTCATCCTTCGATTTGGTTTCGAGGGTTTCCGTTAAATCCCCTTCACTCACCTTTTCTGAGAAATCAACAAGCCTTCTAAGTCCAATTGTGATGGAGCGAACGATAAAGAAGATAGCGATACCGCCAAGGATAAAAGAAGAAATTAAAAGAATAATGGCAGAATTCCAAACTGGCTGTGCTGCTTCTTCTGTTTCTGATACAAACATCGTTCCAGCAATTTTCCAACCTGTTAAATCATTTGTCACAAAAACGAGGCGTTTTTGCTCTCCTTTATTCTCATAAGTTGATGTTCCTTCTTTGCCGCTGTAAAGGATTGATGAAATATTTTCTGTAACTGCAGAGCCTGATTTTTCTTCTGGGTGAGCTACAATCTGTTTGTTTTTATTTGCAATAATTGGATATCCTTCTCGTCCAATTTTAATATCTTTGATTTTATCGACGATATCCTGAACATCAATATCAATCCCAATGGCTCCCGACCCGTCCTTCAGACGCTGAGCGATTGTGACAACCATGCCGTTTGTTGTGGCAGAGATGTATGGATTGGTGACCACAGGTTCGCCTTTTTCGTCCTGCATCGCCGCTTTATACCAATCACGAGTTGTTGGATCATAGCCTTTTGGCATGTCCACTTTAGGGAACTGAATAAAGTCACGATTTTTACTTGCTGCATAAAATCCAACTACATCATCTTCATTGATTTTACTGTATATCTCAAAATGCTCATACAGTTCGTCCTGGTTTTTCTTTTTAAAGTCTGCAGCACTGGATGTTTCGGTAAACAGTTTGACTGCGTTCTCCTTATTCAAAAGCTTTTGCTCGATCATGTCATTCAGCTCATTGACTCTTGCGTTGGCTCCGTACATGATTTCATGATCTAATTCTTCTTTGGCAATCTGATATGAAATCGTACTGAGTGTAATGATAGGCAAGACGAGAACAAGTGTGAATGAAATAATCAGCCTTTTAGAAATCGATGGTTTTTTCAACCATTTTATGATACTTTTCATGTTTTTCCTCCTTTTAAACGTTATGTTTTATATCGGACAGCTTCATATTATTTTCATGTTTTTCAAATAAAAAGGATGTCTTTTTGTTTATTTTCACAAATTGATTCCTTGCCCAAGCATCCCGCATACGCTAATACAAAAGGGGGCGCTTTTCATATGATTATCCTTTCAGGACAGCCAGTGACAAATGAGCAGCTGGCATCGTTTCAGCTAGAAGGACAAAAGCGGATCATTTTGATGCAATTACAAGCCTCAAATGATACGTTCCGTTATAGGCAGGCATCTGATTTGTTATTTGAGGTGACTTTACGATCGAATATCATGAATGCGGCAAGAGATTTGAACAAGAGCGGTGCCTCATTTGCTATCTTTCAAAGATCCCGTGCGAATGACGCCTATTGGCGTGTATCAGAGGCCGGAGCGTTAGAACTGCGCTATCAAGTCGAGCCATCTACGGGGATTAAAGACATCTTTGAAAATGGCTCAAAATATGCCTTTGAATGTGCCACAGCGATTGTCATTGTGTTTTATATGGGAGTCCTGCAAACGGTAGGAGACGAGAAGTTCAATCGAAGACTTAGAAGTTTAACGCTGTATGACTGGCACTATGATACATTATCCATTTATACAGAGCGTGGAAATGATTTTATTTATGGGGATTGCCTATATTTCGAGAATCCAGAGTTTAGCTATCAACAGTCTCAATGGCGCGGAGAAAATGTGATTTACTTAGGGGAAGATCAATATTATGGGCATGGGCTTGGGATCTTAACAGCTGCAGAGATTATTGATAAATTAAATGCCAGAAGACGGCCAGGGGCGGTTCAGTCCGCTTATTTACTGCCGCAGACTACTAGGATGGATGTTATTTATCTCAGGCAAATGTTTGGCAGCTAAAAAAGGCCTCTTGTCTATAGGTTATGACAAGGGGCCTTTGTATGCCTTGCGTTTGCGGTAATCATGGAGCGTGCCAAGCATTTTGTTTGCTAGGATTTCCATTTCTTCTAGGTCGTTTCTTGTGACTGGAGGGTCGTGCTGATTCCATTTCACATAACGAACGAAATAGTAATGACGAATGGGGGTAAGGACGGCAGGGGAGTGCGGAAAATCATCAAATAGAAATTCAATTTGTCCTTTTTTCCGATATGAATGTTTTAAGATTTCCATCCTGTCACACCACCCATTATCAAATTATATCTGCGTGAGTTCATGCATGATTTCTTCAACGGTTAAAATGGAATGAATACGGCCAACCCCCTGACCTGCCCAAAGAGCCATTTGTTCTCGGTTTCCTGCAGCAGCTGCCGCTTTTCGCATCGGTGTTGTCCATACGTGCTGTATGGGATAGGGAAGAACCCGGTCTTCATTTCGTCTTTCTTCCTCCATCCACTGATTGACAATACCTCTTGCTTTTTTTCCAGAGAAAAGCCGTGTCATCGCTGTTTCACTGCCTTCTGCCTGTAACAGCGCCTTTTTGTACACATCTGCCGCAGCACTTTCTTGACTCGCTAAAAATCGTGTCCCTATTTGAACCGCATCTGCTCCAAGTGCTAGTGCTGCGCTCATAGTGGTCCGGTCTGTGATACCTCCAGCGGCGATCAATGGGATATGACAGACGGATCTGACATCACTGATCAGGCAGAAAAGTCCCTGCAGAGCATCTCCCTTTGAAGGTAAGAAGGTGCCTCGGTGCCCTCCTGCTTCACTTCCCTGCAGGACAACGGCATCCAATCCTTTTTCTTCTAAAAGTAGTGCTTCTTCTTTTGTTGTAGCTGTTCCGATGAGAAAGATCCCCTTTTGTTTCAGGTGATGAATTGTTTGTTCGTTTGGACAGGCAAATGTAAACGACACAGCTGGGACTTCTTCTTCTTGAAGAATGTTGATTTTTTGTTCATAGTCCTTCCATAATTCTTCCTCGCTAGGGATCATCTGTGCTTCTTGTATGACAGGCAGCCGGTCTGTCCAAAATGATACATCTTCTGTTTTCGTTTCTGAAATGGGTTCAGGGACAAACACATTCACTTGAAATGGACGAGATGTCAGCTGTTTGACCTGTCTGATTTGCTGCCTCATCTTTTCAGGCTGTACATAACCACTTGCTAAGCTGCCGAGACCGCCATATTGTGAAACAGCAGCGACAAGCTGCGGCGTCACCGCTCCTCCTGCCATTGGTGCTTGAATGATGCCATGTTCAATTTGAAGTAACGCTGTGAATTCTCCCATCTTCTCCCCGCCCTTACTCGTTAGATGACACCTGTACATAAAAGTGACGATGTCTCGGTCCGTCAAACTCACAAAAATAGATTCCCTGCCACGTTCCAAGCACAAGATCACCATGATGGACAAGAACATGCTGAGATGCTCCCATATAACTAGCTTTCATATGCGCTGCTGTATTGCCTTCCATATGACGATCTTTTGAATGTTCCCACGGAAAGACTTCGTCAAGCCGGCGCAGCATATCTCGTTTGACGTCTGGGTCGGCATTTTCATTAATGGTGATTCCAGCCGTCGTATGTGGACAATAGACCATAACCGTTCCGTTTTGAATTCCAGTTTCCCGGAGATATTGCTGAACTTCATGGGTAATGTCTATCATGTCATCGTGTTTGTCTGTTTGTACGTTGATTTTTTTCATTTCACTGGCTCCTTTTGATCATGTCTATAAAACCATACCCTTTTTATGTGAAACCAATCACTGCCGGTTGGCAGAAACAAATCTTCTTACCTAAAGTTTACCAAGCAAAAAAACCTCGTCAATAGCTCCGAGGTTTTTAGGAAAAGTGAACCTTTTTTACTTCTATGGTTCGAATATGATGATCTTCTGCATCGACAATTTTAAATTCACAGCCTTCTGCTTCAATGATATCTCCAATGTCAAAATCAATTTTATGCGTCATCATCCAGCCAGCAATTGTATCAACATCATCATTTTCAATCGCTAAATCCAATAAATCATTTACTTCATCGATCAAGGCTTTTCCATCCATGACATAGTGGAAGTCACCTTTTTTCACAATATGCGGGGTTTCATCTTGATCATATTCATCTCGAATCTCGCCCACAATTTCTTCTAATATGTCTTCAACTGTGACGAGACCTGCTGTTCCGCCGTATTCATCTACAAGCACCGACATATGAATCCGTTCCTTTTGCATCAAAATCAGCAATTCTTGAACCGGTGTACTTTCAATGACACGAATGACAGGGCGCATTAAGTCTTCAATGGACACCTCTTGATTGAGAAAACTTGCTTTAAATACGTCTTTGCTATTGATCACACCAATGACATGATCTTTGTCTTCTTTAATGACAGGATAACGTGTATACCTTTCGTTCAGCATATAATGCGTCACGTCTTCCAGGCTCTGTTCAATTTCAATGGCAGAGATTTCTGTGCGCGGGATCATGATCTCTCTCGCCACTCGGTTATCAAATTCAAATATTTTATTGACATATTTGTATTCAGATTGGTTGATCTCGCCCTTTTCGTAGCTTTCAGACAGGATGAGACGCAATTCTTCCTCACTGATCGCCACTTCATGTTCTTTGACAGAATGAAAACCAAATAATTTCACAATGCCTCGTGCAGCCCCATTTAATGCTTTAATAAACGGGTACATGACTTTATAGAAAAAAATAAGAGGTTTTGCCGTCACAAGACTGACGGCTTCTGCCTTTTGAATGGCAATCGTTTTGGGAGCAAGTTCCCCAACGACAACATGCAAAAACGTAATGATCACAAAGGCAATGATAAACGATATGATGTCTGTCAAAGCGGAATGAAGCCCTGCCTTTTCAAAAAGCGGATGCAGGAAATGTTCCACTGTCGGCTCCCCTAACCACCCTAAGCCTAATGCCGTGATGGTAATGCCAAGCTGACAGGCAGATAAATATTCATCAAGGTTGGTTGTCAGTTTCTGAACATGAATGGCTCTCTTATCACCGCTTTCAATCAGCTGATTGATTTTTGAGCCTCTAATTTTCACAATCGCAAATTCAGTGACAACAAAAAATGCTGTCGCAGCAATGAGTAATAGGACTAAAAATACGTTTAAAATATACAAAAAAACCCTTACCTAACACGGGTAAGGGCTCACCTCCTCTGGCGTCAATTAATCATTACGGCCATTTAGGAAGATCATTACAAAACGGAGCAATTCAAACAGGGAGACAAGGGCCGCTGCTACGTACGTAAGAGCTGCGGCATTTAACACCTTGTTCACGCCTCTTTCTTCACTGCTTCTAATGATTCCTTCTGAAACAATGATATTCTTTGCACGAGAACTTGCGTTAAACTCAACAGGCAATGTCACTAGCTGAAAGAACACAGCAGCTGAGAACAAAACGATCCCAAGCCCGATTAAGTTAAGGCTGCCGAGCAATAATCCACCTAGGAAAAGAAGCGGGGCAACACCAGATGCAAAGTTCACGACAGGGAAGATCTTATGTCTCAAGACAAGCGCACCATAGGATTCCTGATGCTGCAAGGCATGTCCAACCTCGTGTGATGCGACTGAAATGGCCGAAATGGAATGGCCATAATACACTGGTTCAGATAAACGAACCACACGCTGCGTCGGGTCGTAATGATCAGTCAAAGTTCCTCTTACCGGTTCAACGGGTACGTCGTATAACCCGTTGCGATCTAAAATATATCGAGCGGTTTCAGCACCTGTTTTCATACTGGCAGCTTCAACCTTTGAATACTTTTCAAAATTATTCTTTACTTTAAATTGTGCCCAAAAAGACAATCCCAATGCGGCAAATGTTAAAAAATAAAAAAACAGCATGCTCATCAGCTTCCTTTTTATTTTATATATTTATTTACAATTTTAATGACTTTTATGTAACGTGTACAGCAAAAAGCACTAGGTCTTTTTAAGTGGAATCACTACACCAATGAAAAAGAAGAACATTCCGATGCATGCTGTATAAAATGTCACCGTTCCATATAGGTCTTGAAAAAAACGAAGCCACGAGAAATCATTCATGAAATGGTTCACCGCATTTAAATCAAACACGAGTAAAATCACCGCAGATGATAAAAAGTGTGCGCCGATAAAAAGAAGTACGGTCTTTTGAACAAACGACATTCGCATTCCCTCCTTCTTCTCTCTTATTTTAAGATATGGGTTCTGTTTCAATACATGACGATGATGAAAAATTGTTTCCTAATCGGGCATACTGACATTAGCAGTTTCCCTGAAAGGACGAGTTCGATGAAATCAAACCGTATCTTCATTGCCTGGCTAAGATGGCCTCTTTATGTTCGCATTGCGATCATCATCTGTTTCTTGCTTCTCTTTTTTGGACAATTAATCGTCATACTTGAACCAAAGCAGTATCATACGATCTTTGATGGGATCTGGTGGGCTCTCATTACAGTCGCGACGGTAGGCTATGGTGATTTTGTGCCGCAAACCATGCCCGGACAAATCGCAGGTATGGCGCTGATTCTGATCGGGGCAAGCTTTGTAACGGCTTATTTTGCCACACTCGCTGCCGCTGTGTTCAGTAAGCAGCACCATTATGTAGAGGGGAAGGTGGCTTTCAAGGGGAAAGGACATCTTATTATTGTCGGCTGGAATGAGAAAACGAACAAACTGCTTCAATCGTTTCAAACCATTGATCCCGCCATGCCGATTGTACTCATTGATGATTCCTTAAAGGAAGGACCTCTTTTAGAGAATGTTCATTTTATTAAAGGCCATGGTACAGAGGATGCCACACTTCGCAGAGCAAATATTATGAGTGCTGATACATTGATGATTACCGCCGACCAGCATGAAAATGAAGTGACGGCTGATATGCAGAGTGTCTTAACCTTGCTTGCGGCAAAAGGATTAAATCCTTCGTTATATTGTTTAATTGAAATTTTAACCGATCGCTATGTGAAAAATGCTGAGCGGGCTGGAGCCAATCAAGTCATCCACACTTCTGATGCCGTGAATCATTTAATGGTGGAGCATTTTCTTTTAAAAGAACAGCTCATGGCGTTAAAAATCAAAAGAAACATGACCCTCCATAAACAGATCACCATCATTCCAGTACCGGCTTCATTAGCTGGAGAGACATTCTTAACGGCACTTCATCATTTTCTAGAGCATCATGTGATCATTGTAGGCGTACAAAAAAAAGAAGGACCCATGATGAATCCTCCTTTTGGATATGAGCTTCATCCAGAGGATGAGCTGATCAGCTTTTAAAGCAGTGCATCTTCTAATTCTTTGACGAGTGAAAAGCCAATTTCGGTATAAGCCTTTGACACATCTCCGTCTTTCTCTTTCGGTTCTTGGAATTGGTTAAAAGATGCCCCTACATTTCCAACCATCGCATGGTCATCTAATTTATCTTGATAGACATGCTTTAAGAGAAATGGATGTCCCATTTTCACCACAACGCCTGGCTGATCCAGCTGTCCTTTCTCGGCTGTAAACGGAACTCTGAGAAAGGTATAGCCGTCACGGTTGTCAATTTTATAATCAAAATATCCATGATCATAATCCCAATTCCCATTAATGACATATCCGAGCGGCTTCATGTTTTCTTCTAAATGGTACAGTGAAAAGCTTTCACCAGTTAGCCTAGATGGTACATGAATCATACAGAACCCTCCTTTTTGTATAGGGTTCGTTAAAGAGAGGAATTCATACATTTGCCTTTCGTGATTTGCACATTGTTTGTAAAAGCAGCATCAAATAAGGCTTGGCTGGATGATGCATTTGTCTCGTTCGCACTGCCCGCTCCTGATGTTTCTTTCGTAGCACTCATTGGACAAATCCGCCCAACATTCCCAAAGTTAACGATGGCCTGCCCTGAAATGTCATGGATATAAATATGATTTGTTCTCATCGCTTCATCAACCTCCTCCATTGATTATTCTATGTACAGAGCTTAGGGAGGCTTGCACTGACACCATGAGAACATAAAAAAAGGCACACCTTATGAAAAGATGTGCCTTTTATTCTTATGATTGTTTGAGACGGCTCTCAAGTTCTGCCTTTTTCTCTTCGAAGCCCGGTTTTCCTAATAAAGCAAACATGTTCACTTTATACGCTTCTACTCCAGGCTGGTCGAATGGATTGACGCCTAGTAAATAACCAGACATCGCACATGCTTTTTCGAAGAAGTACACGAGATATCCGAATGTATAAGCATCCATTTCAGGAATCGTCACAATCAGGTTCGGTACTTTTCCATCCGTATGAGCAAGCATTGTGCCTTCAAATGCTTTTTTATTGACGAAATCAACCGTTTTTCCTGCAAGATAGTTTAACCCATCAAGATCTTGTTCTTCTGCTTCGATGACAAGTTCATGTCGTGGCTTGTCTACATTCACGATGGTTTCAAACAAGTCTCTTCTTCCTTCTTGTACATATTGACCAAGTGAATGAAGATCCGTTGAGAAGTTGGCAGAAGAAGGATAGATTCCTTTTTCATCTTTCCCTTCACTTTCGCCGAATAACTGCTTCCACCACTCCGCAAAGTACTGTAAGCCTGGCTCATAGTTAATCAGCATTTCAATTGTCCGTCCTTTATTGTAAAGAACATTACGGACAACCGCATATTGATAAGCCGCATTTTCTGAGAGCTCAGATGAAGCGAAGTCTTCACTTGCTTTCGCAGCACCTTCCATCATTTGATCAATGTTTGCACCGCTTACAGCGATTGGCAATAGACCAACTGCTGTTAAGACGGAATAGCGTCCGCCGACGTCATCAGGGATGATAAATGATTCATAGCCTTCTTCAGTTGCTAATGTTTTGAGTGCCCCGCGTGCCTTGTCAGTTGTCGCATAGATGCGTTTTTTCGCTTCTTCAGCACCATATTTTTCGATAAGGAGCTTTTTAAAGATACGGAACGCAATGGCTGGCTCTGTTGTTGTACCAGATTTTGAAATCACGTTAATGGAGAATTCGGCATCTTCTAGCAGATCCATTACATCTGTTAAATAAGAAGAACTGATGTTGTTTCCAATAAAGATGATTTGCGGTGTTTTGCGTTTGCCTTTTGGCAAACTATTATAGAAAGAATGGTTTAAAAACTCAATGGCCGCACGTGCGCCAAGATAAGAACCACCAATTCCAACAACGAGTAATACATCAGAATCAGATTTAATCTTTTCTGCACTTTTTTTAATGCGGGCAAATTCTTCGCGATCATATTGCTTCGGTAAGTCAACCCAACCTAAATAATCACTGCCAGTACCCGTTTGTTCATGAATATTATGATGGGCCACCTTCACAAAATCTTTTAAATATGTAAGCTCATGTTCTTGAAAGAAAGGTAACGCTTTCGAGTAGTCAAATTGAATATGTGTCATCGCTTGTAAGCCCTCCATTACGTTAGTTCTGTCCCTTTCACTTTAGCGGAACTAGCTATTGAAATCAAGTGATCGTCATTGATGCAGCAAAAAGCCGCTCCTCATGAAGAGAAGCGGCCATCCAAATTATAGAGAAGCTTTCAAAATCGCTAAAATGTCATCACGGCCAAGTTTCATAAAGTTACCAAAACCACCATATTCCATTTCTTTTGCTGCGATGTCAGCAATTTTGTCCAGTTGATCTTCACCAATATCATAATCCGCTAAACGGCTCGGTGCACCTAGGCTTGTCCAGAAGGCTGACAGCTTGTTGATTCCTTCTAATGCGATGTCACGATCCGATTTTCCTTCTGTCTCAATGTCAAACATGTTCAACATGAGATTTTTAAAACGTTCGACATTATGATCAAGTGTATGACGCATCCAGTTTGGGAAGAGGATCGCAAGTCCACCTGCATGCGGAATGTCATAGACTGCTGATACTGCATGCTCAATCGTATGTGATGCCCAGTCGCCAAAATAGCCCATTTGCAGCGTGCCATTTAAAGCAATTGTTCCTGCATAAAGGATGGTTTCACGGTGCTCATAGTTTTGTAAGTCTTCAAGTAGCTTTGGCGCTGTCTCGATGACTGTTTGAAGAACAGCAAAACACATCCGATCTTGTAGAGGCGTGTTTTTGACATTATGGAAGTATTGTTCAAATACATGGCTCATCATATCAACCATGCCATACACCGTTTGATTCTCTGGCACAGAATATGTGTGCTCAGGATCTAAAATTGAAAAAGCAGGGTGCGTGACTGAACTGCCCCACACATACTTTTCATTTGTTTCCCAGTTGGTGATCACAGAATCCGGGTTCATTTCTGAGCCTGTCGCTGCAAGTGTCAATACTGTGCCAAATGGCAGTGCTTTTTGAGCGGTCGTTTTCTTTGAAATAATATCCCAAACATTTCCGTCATATTCAGCTCCAGCTGCAATGGCTTTTGTACAGTCGATGACACTTCCCCCACCAACTGCTAATAAGAAATCAATGTTCTCATTTTGGCAAATGTCGATCCCTTTTTGCACTGTAGTGAGACGAGGGTTCGGTTCAACTCCTGACAGTTCAAATACGTCAGCCTCTGCTTCATTTAAAGCGCTGATGACCTTATCATAAAGACCATTTTTTTTAATACTGCCTCCACCATATACAAGAAGCACTCGCTTTCCATAACGAGCGAGTTCGCTTTTTAGTCCGTCTAGTTGTCCTTTTCCAAACATCAATTTCGTTGGATTATAGTAAATAAAGTTTTCCATCTGTTCTACATCTCCTTAAAACATTTATATCCAAAAACATGAAAGACTACTGTAACATATGTACATGCAGAACTCAAAAAAGATAACTGCTTAAAAGCAGCTATCTTTTCCATGTTCGATTATAAAGAAGCGTTTAAAATAGCTAGAACATCTTCTTTGTTCAGCTTTTTAAATTGACCAAATTCACCACGTGCCATTGCACGGTCTGCAATCAGATCAATTTTCTCATCGTTGATGTCATAGTCAGCTAAACGGTTTGGTGCGCCTAGACTTGTCCAGAAAGCAGAAAGTTTTTCGATTCCTTCTAAGCCAACTTCTTCGTCTGTTTTGCCCGCAGGATCTACATCGAATACACGCACTGCTAATTGCTTGAAGCGACCTGGGTTTTCTTGAATGACATGCTTCATCCAGTTCGGGAACAAGATCGCAAGACCGCCTGCATGAGGGATGTCATACACAGCGGATACCGCATGCTCAATATTGTGAGATGCCCAGTCTCCGCGTGCGCCCATTGAAAGCATTCCATTTAGTGCAATGGTGCCTGTGAATAAAATCGTTTCACGAAGCTCATAGTTTTCCAAATCATTGATCAGCTTTGGTGCTGTTTCGATGACCGTACGAAGAAGTCCTTCACACATACGATCTTGGTAAGGTGTATTCTCCGTGTGATGGAAATATTGTTCAAACACGTGAGACATCATGTCGACCATGCCATAAATCGTATGGTTTTTTGGCACAGTAAATGTATTGACTGGGTCAAGAATAGAGAATTTAGGGAAGACAGCTGGACTGCCCCATCCATATTTCTCATTTGTTTCCCAGTTTGTGATGACGGAGCCAGAGTTCATTTCAGAACCTGTCGCGGCAAGTGTTAATACTGTACCAAATGGGATGGCTTCCATTGGGACATGCTTACGAGTGACGATATCCCAAGCATCTCCATCGTATTTCGCACCAGCTGCGATCGCTTTTGTTGCGTCAATGACACTACCGCCGCCGACTGCCAATATAAAGTCAATTTGGTTCTCTTTGCAAAGCTCAACCCCTTTTCTAACCGTTGTTAAGCGCGGGTTGGGCTCAACACCAGCAAGCTCAGTGATTGCAGCTCCTGATTCTTTTAAGATGCTGACAACTTGGTCATAAAGGCCATTTCGTTTAATGCTGCCTCCACCATATACAAGCAATACGTTTTTTCCGTAGTGTTTTAGTTCATCTGAAAGGGCTGATACTTCTCCCTTTCCAAAAATTAATTTCGTTGGGTTCCAATAAGTAAATCGATCCATGTGATCTCCTCCTCGCGCTACATTATGCGCTTCTTTCATTCCAAAAGTAAAGTAATTTGCTTTCATCCATTTTCTTACGCATAGTTTGGCTAAAAATCTGCAAAATATAAATGTATTGATGCTGTAGCGAAAGGAGGAATCACGATGAGTGCTATTCAGCGTATTGCCCTCGTGCTCACGATTATCGGTGCTATTAACTGGGGACTAATCGGCTTTTTTCAATTTGACTTAGTAGCAGCGATCTTTGGCGGTCAAGGTGCTGCATTATCACGTATTATTTATGGTCTTGTTGGAATTGCAGGTCTTGTCAATCTTGGTCTGTTGTTCAAACCTAGTGAAGAAGCTGTCCACCGTGACGAGCCAAATCCAGAGGTCCGCTAATGAAAAAGACATAAAAAAAAGACTGCCTATGAGGCAGCCTAAGGCACCGTTTGAAGCGGTGCTTTTTTTATTTCTTGATAAGGTCTTTACGGTTAGATTGTTCAATCCACTCTTCAAGTTTATCTTTCAGTGTATTGAAACCTTGTGGTGCAGCAGCTTCTTCTTTCGCTTGCTGTGGTCTTTGTTTCTTTGGTTTGCTTTCTTTTCTTTCAGGTGCATCTTGTGTCGCACGAATAGAAAGGCTGATTTTACCTGCATTTTCATCAACAGAAAGAACTTTTACTTGTACTTCGTCACCAATTGAAAGGTGCTCGTTGATGTCTTTTACAAAGCCATGTGTTACTTCAGAAATATGCACAAGTCCTTGAGTTTCTTCATCTAATGCAACAAACGCACCATACGCTTGTAATCCTGTTACTTTACCAGTGTAAACACTGCCTACTTCAAACTTTGTCGCCATGATAACAACTCCTAAATAAATGTTTTAATATTCGTTTATACGCAATTAAAAACTATATCACAGAACGCTCTTTTACGCAAAATATTTTTTAATTGGGTTTAGATCAGTTTAAAAGGGGGAATACCTGAAAACAAGAATGCTTTCTAGTATTCCCCCCTAATTTGAGAGGCATGAGTCCAGATGGATTGATGCCTTTTTTTATTTTAAGATAGCAGGTGCTTCTTCTTTCACTTGTCTATTCTGTAAAAAACGCTGGATTCTTGAAAGTGATTCTTGCAAGTGATCGAGTGACGACGCATATGAACAACGAATATGTCCTTCACCACTTGGACCGAATACATTTCCAGGGACAACCGCTACTTTCTCGCTAAGCAGCAGCTCCTCAGCAAATTGTTCTGAAGTCATTCCTGTGCTTTTAATGGACGGGAAAGCGTAAAACGCTCCGTTTGGCTGGTGGCAAGTGAGTCCAAGTTCATTGAGAGAGCCGACAAACAAATTACGGCGCCTTCTGTAGCTTTTCTTCATTTTCTCCACATCTTCAAGTCCATTTTTTAATGCTTCTTCTGCGGCATATTGTGCCATAGCTGGTGCACACATCATAGAATATTGATGTATTTTCAGCATGGCATCACGGAGGACTGGCGGTGCTGCCACATAGCCTAAGCGCCACCCCGTCATAGCAAACCCTTTGGAAAAGCCTGAAATCAAAATCGTTCTTTCCTTCATATCTTGAATCGCCGCTACGCTCGTAAAAGCTTCATCGTACGTCAGCTCTGCATAAATCTCATCTGTAATGATTAAAAGATCATGCTCCTTTGCAAACTGAGCAATATCTTCAAGCTCTTCTTTCGAGTAAACAGACCCTGTTGGGTTTGATGGAGAGCATAGCAAGATGGCTTTTGTTTTCGGCGTCAGCTTCGTACGAAGATCAGCAGAATCGGCTTTAAAATCTTTTTCAGCCGATGTACTTAAATAAACCGGTACACCGCCCGCAAGTGTCGTAAGAGCCCCATATGCGACGAAACAAGGCTCTGGGATGATCACTTCGTCCCCGCTGTTTAAAATGGCGCGAAAGGCCAAATCAAGCGCCTGGCTACCACCAACCGTAATAATGAGTTCTTCTTCAGGACTGTACTCAATGTGAAACCGCTTATATAGATAATGGCTCAATTCTTTTCGCAAAGAGAGCAGCCCAGCATTTGCTGTATAAGAGGTCAGTCCTTGTTCTAAAGACATAATACTGGCTTCTCTCACATTCCAAGCTGTCACGAAATCCGGTTCGCCGACCCCGAGGGAGATAACCCCTTCCATTGTGGCTGCCAAATCAAAGAATTTCCGAATACCTGACGGCTGAATACTTTGTACCGTTTCAGATAAATAAGATTTTTTCATTTAAGGAGACACCACGATTCTTTTGTCATCGTCCCCTGTTTCAAAGACTTTCCCATCATGCTTATATCTTTTCAAAATAAAGTGGGTAGTGGTTGAAACAACAGAATCAAGTGTCGATAATTTTTCAGATACGAAGCGGGCGATATCAGACATGGATCTTCCTCTGATCACAACAGATAAATCATACACGCCTGACATTAAATACACGGACTCCACTTCTTGGAACCTGTAAATGCGTTCAGCAATTTCATCAAAACCGACGCCTCTTTTTGGGGTCACTTTCACATCAATCATCGCTGTAACGCCTTCGTGTCCGTCTACTTTTCGCCAGTCAATCATGGTCGAATAATCAATAATGACTTTTTGATCTTCGAGCTTTTGAATAATGGCTTCTGCTTCTTCTGATGTCACACCTGCCATTTTTGCAATTGTATTTAAATCGGCGCGGCTGTTTTCATCTAAAATCTCTAATATTTCAGTTTCTTTTTCGGTTAGTTTCATTGATTTCACACCTCTGATTGTAAAAAGCTAGTTTTAAAAAATCTTCTGAACATTATAGCACGTTTTTCCCATTATGCTAAGCAGGGAAAAGATTCTAATCGTAGCTTAAAATCCACTTTTTAGGGTACAATACAGTCACCTAACAGAGAGTGAGTATCAAATATCGGAGTTGATGAGTGTGGACATTGTACAGCCATCCTATATGAAAAGTAAATTCGGTTTAGATATCTATTACGAACACTATCCAAATGAAGGTAAGAAGACATTGATTTTGATTCACGGCCTCTTCTCATCTACCTTCAGCTATCGAAAGCTCATCCCGCTTCTGAAACAAGACTTCAATTTAATTGCGATTGATCTGCCTCCATTCGGGCAGTCCGAAAAATCGAATACGTTCATTTACAGCTATCGCAACATGGCAAAAATCATTATTGAACTAGCTGGTTATTTGCAGATTCAGCATGCGATCCTCGTGGGGCATTCCATGGGGGGACAAATTGCTTTATATGCTGCATCTGAGCGTCCCGACCTATTTGAAAAAGCTGTTCTTTTGTGCAGCTCAGGGTATATGAATAAGTCCAAAAAGTCGCTTGTTTACAGCACATATATTCCTTATTTTTATCTTTATTTAAAAAGAAAGTTGTTCAAGCAAGGTATTATGAAGAATTTAACCGCTGTTGTGCATGATCATTCGATTATTGATCAAGAGATGGTGGACGGATATTTAAAGCCTTTTTCAGATGACCAAATTTTCAGAGGTATTTTTCGTTTGATTCGGCATAGGGAAGGCGATTTAGCGTCAGATGTCTTAAAGAAAATGGAGACACCTGTCCTGCTGATTTGGGGGGAGGAAGACCGGATCGTTCCTATTCAAATTGGCGAAAGACTGCACAAGGATCTGCCGCATTCAACCTTTCACGCATTAAAAAAAACCGGGCACCTCATCCCTGAGGAAAATCCGGTCTTTGTGTCTGATCAAATTGGTCATTTCAGCCTGTCTTAAAACGAACAGGAGCTACTTTCTCTTATGATAAAAAGCTGATTTGCGATATGCTGGCAGCTTTCCATCGGAAGAAGCTGATCAAATGAGTGATGGTAAATGGCTTGAATGTCTTTCGCGAAAGATAACGGGTCTTCTGCGTCGTATAAGGCACTGATGACGTCAGCAGGCTCCGTTTCGTAAAAGTCCTCTCCATACTGAAAAGGGTCCCATGCCTTAATGATTTGAATCATCTCTTCTACAGCTTGACTATCTTTCATGGGGATCACCGCTTATAATAAATTTTGTGATGTTTATTTTAGCACAACCAAGAATGGTTGAAAAACGGCTAGAGGTGGGTTTCATGAATTTCGACGAACAGATCATACGTAAAGGTTCAAAATCAGTCAAATGGGATCAAGCAGAGTCTTTATTCCTGACAACAGATGCGCTGCCAATGTGGGTAGCAGATATGGATTTTAAAGCGCCCCAAGTCGTGCTTGATGCTTTAAAAGAACGATTAGATCACGGCGTATTCGGCTATGCATTTCAGGATCAGGATACGCAGCAAGCAGTAGCTGACTGGGTCAAAAGAAGACACGGTTGGACGATACAAACAGATGCCGTCACCTTCACACCAGGTATCGTGACAGCACTTAGTTTTGCGGTACAAGCCTTTACAGCTCCGAATGATGAAGTGGTCATTCAGTCACCGGTGTATACGCCCTTCTATCAAATGATTGAAAGAAACGGACGTATCGTCTCAACCAACCCTTTAAAAATAGAAAACAACCGTTACATGATGGATTTTGATGATTTAGAGAAGAAATTAAGCAGGCCAGAAGCAAAGCTGATGTTTCTTTGTCATCCGCATAATCCTTCAGGGAGAGCTTGGTCAAAAGAGGAATTAAAGCGTGTAGGAGATTTATGTGTACAGTACGGTGTCACCGTCGTGTCAGATGAAATTCATTCCGATCTGATGCTTTACGGGCAGCCGCATGTGCCTTTTGCCAGCCTTTCTGATGAGATAGCTAACATCACGGTAACGTGTATTGCACCGAGTAAAACATTTAATTTAGCTGGTCTTCAGGCATCTGCCATTATCATTTCTGATGAAGAAAAAAGAACCCTTTTCACCAATGAAGTGCAAAGAAATGGATTGTCTAAACTGAATGCCTTTGCGATTCCTGCCATGGAGGCGGCCTATCGCCACGGAGATGAGTGGCTTGATTCACTTGTTCTTTATCTCGAAAATAATATGAAGATCGCAATGGATTATATTGATGAATATCTGCCGAGCATGCGTTATATGAAACCAGATGCTTCTTATCTATTGTGGCTGGATATTCGTGATTATGAGCTCACTCAAGCAGAATTGAAACGTAATCTGCTGAAAAAGGGCAAGGTCATACTAGAGCTCGGAAACGTATATGGGCACGAAGGAGACGGCTTTATTCGAATGAATCTAGGCTGTCCTGCCGGAACAGTGAAAGAAGGTCTGAAGCGCCTTCATCAAGCATTCACTCAATCATCCGAATAAAACCATTTCTATCAAAAGAACATCCTAACGGGTGTTCTTTTTAAAGAAAAAAACCCTCCTATTATCATATCTACTTTGTACATGAAATGATATAATGAGAGGAATTACAATTATTTACGAGGAGAGCATTTAAATGGAAATGTTCAAGGATTTTCTGCTCCATGTATCTTTTATTCTATTTCCAATCTTTTTATATCATGCACTATGGCTAAGCCGGACCCCTGCTCATTTCCCTAAAACGAATAAACTGCTCATCACCATATTTGCATCCATTTCATCAGCACTATGTATTATGTATCCAGTTGGTTCGATTTTAGATTTGCAGACTGGGCTTCAATCGATTCCCCTTGTACTGGCTATTTTATACGGGGGATATACCGCCGGAATCGTCGCTATCTTGGTTAGTTCAACCGTAAAGTTCGTGATGTATGGCTCTTTTTTATGGGTTGGATTGATTGTTGTACCGATTTACTTTTTCATTCCTTTCCTGCTTTACCGGAAATGGCGCCAATATTCTAAGCAGAGAAAGCTGTTATACGGAGTCCTGATTGCGTTATCAAAAGGGATGTTTATTTACATTGGACTGCTTGTGGTCAGCTTAATAGAGTACAGCCCTGCATTCATTATGCAGCAAAAGCTGCTCGAATTATTTTTCTCAACTCTTTACTACATATTCTTTCTTGTGCTGAGTATTTATTCCATTGAGTTTGTGAAAGAGAATGCGCAAATGAGAACACAGCTTGTCCAATCAGAGAAACTGACGATTGTGAGTGAACTGGCAGCAAGTGTCGCCCATGAAGTCCGCAATCCACTGACGGTGGTGAGAGGATTTATCCAACTGCTCTTTTCAAGTGACAATTCGAAAGAGCCGTCAACCAATAAAGATTATAAAAATCTCGTTTTATCTGAACTTGACCGTGCGCAGGATATTATTACGAGCTATCTTGATATTGCGAAACAAAATTATTATCAAATTGAGTCTCTCAATTTATCTAAATTACTTGAAGAATGTGCATCGCTGATGACATCCTATGCGAATTTTAAGTCGGTCACGATTCATCAATCGATTGAACCAGACTTATACATCCAAGGTGATGAAACGAAAATCAAACAAGTCATGATTAATTTAATCAAAAATGCAATCGAAGCAGCGCCCGAACACGAAGGTAAAATCGAACTGTTTGCTTCAAAAGAAAATCATCGAATCTGCCTTTATTTCGTTGATAACGGTGTAGGCATGTCAGAAAGCCAAATGAAAAAGCTTGGTGAACCCTATTACACATTGAAAAATAAAGGAACAGGGCTTGGGTTGACAGTGACATTTTCCATCATTGAAAATCATCATGGAACGATTCGTTTCAAAAGCTCATTGCAGTCTGGTACAACAGTCACCGTGAAGTTTCCTGAAGATACAAGAAGAAAATGATCAATCCATTTTTTTTGTCCTTTTTTCATCGATCTGCTCCTGCTTTTTAGAAGCACGAACGATCAGACGAAAGCAAATAAATGCAGCAGCAAAGAAAAGCACCGTCGTGATTGCCGCAGGGATATACTCCCTTTTATCTTCAGGAAAATACAGTAGAAAGAATATGATGAACGACATGTTCCGCTCTTCCCCCTTTTGCTCGTTTACTTCACTATATTGGCTAAAAGAAAGGAAATACCTTCTTATGAGAAGGAAATGGAGGAATTTCATATGACAGACATTCAGATTGGACAAATCGTGAAAGGTTTTTACAAAACAGGTGTTTACATTGGGGAAGTGACAGCCGTTAAACCATCTACTTATCTCGTTCAAGTAAAAGCGGTTTTAACACACCCCACTCAAGGTGACCTGCATCATCCAAAAGAAGCGGACGTACCTTTTTTTCAGGAAAGACGAGCTTTGGCCTTTAGGGAACAGACGAACATCCCTCATCATATGGTCAAGCCTTATGATGGCGACATACCTGATTATCAAGTATCACTGAAAGACGCCGTAGACAAATTGAAAAAAGGGCTCAGTGCGGATGATTCCAAGTGGGCTGAAAAATCAAGAGCGTGCCTCTCTTCTCTTGAAAAAGATTATTTTCCAGAAGACGCCCGCTAATCTGCCGAATCAAAAAAGTGAGAGAAGTCAATGAGTTCACCAATTTTGGTTGTTTGCGGATTTTCCACATAGGATCGATCTTTTTCAAAAAGGGTGAACAGCTGATAAGTGGTCATGGCATCATCGAGTGCTTTATGATGCTTACCAGCTCCTTCACTGCCGTACTCCTTAGCTGCTTTCCGAAGTCCTGTGAGTGTTCTATCCCCAAAAAAGGTTTTATATTCAAAAGCCAGATCCCTTTGATTCCCCTTAAAAGGAAAACCAATATGATTGAGCATACAGTTTTGCTTCAGTACCTTCATGTCCATATTTCCCCATGTGATAATCTCACAGTCTTCTCCCCCATCGAGTGACACGAGCTTCTCGATAAACGTCTCAAAAGAAATCCCGCTTTCTACATCCTGCTGCGTAATGCCAAGGAACGATTTACAGCGCTTTGTCAGCTTCGGGAACTTTTTCGGTTTGACATAGCTTGAGAATGTGTCTATGATCGTTTCATTTGATGCTTTAACGACACCGGCCTCAATGATTTCCGGGAAAAAATTTTGCGGATGATATTTCCCATCAGGCATCGTAAATTCAAAATCGACCACAAGCAGCGTCTTCTGTTCCATCAGTCTCACCCCACTTTCTCGTCTGTTTTCCATCCTGCTACTATTATATTAAGACGGACTTTGAAATCACTTCATTTTCGTGAAAATAATGCAGATTCACTATGCCCAACCTATTCATCAGATGAAAGATCGTTTATTTTCCTTTATAATTATTAAGGAACACGAAATAAATAAAGAAGGTGGTCTTTATCACAAACAGGAAGAAAAACTTGTACATCATGTGGTTTGTGAACTTTTTTGTATCTGCCAGCATTACAATGATCGTCCCTTTTTTATCACTTTACATAGAGTCCCTTGATAGCAGTTATTCGAATGAATTTGTTCAAAGATGGAGCGGCTATGTCTTTGGGGTTACGTTTTTAACAGCCTTTCTCATTTCTCCAATTTGGGGACGGATTGGTGACCGGCATGGCTATAAAAAGATTTTGCTCATTAACGGCATTGGGATTGCAACAAGCATTTTATTAATGGGGCTTGTTCAAACCGTTTATCAACTATTTGCGTTACGGCTTTTCATGGGGCTTGTGACAGGCTTTATTTCGACTTCGATGGCACTGATTTCTGCACAGACCGAAAAGGCAACAGCCGGTAAGACCCTTGGTACGATGCAGATGAGTAATGTCGCCGGAGGGTTATTTGGTCCATTAATGGGTGGATTTATGGCAGACAGTGTCGGATTCATTTATACATTTTTCTTAACAGCTGCTGTCATATATGTGTCAGCGATTGTCATTATCTTCGGTGTGAAAGAACAGCCGATCCGTTCAAAAGAAGCAAAACGGGTTTCTTACTCACGGAAGGACGTCCTTGTCCATATTTTCAAACAGCCTTTACTTGTAGTCACCATGCTTCTCACATTTATTACGCAAGTCGGGAACTTTAGTATTCAGCCGCTTTTAGCCTTGTACATTCATGATTTACACGGCCCAGTCAATCTTGCCTTTTATGCAGGTCTGGCGTTTTCTGCAACCGGGCTTGGCAATTTGCTGTTTACACGGAAATGGGGAGATCTTGGAGATCGTATTGGTCACGATAAGGTGCTGCTTGCCCTTCTCATCCTCTCCTCCATTTTATTTATCCCGCAAGCGATGGCAGATTCCTACGGGATGTTAGTCATCTTCCGTTTCTTATACGGGATGGCACTAGGTGGCATCATTCCTTGTACGACGGCCTACATTCGCATCAAAGCGCCTGCCTCTATGCAAGGGGAAGTGCTTGGTTACAATGTCAGCTTCCGCTTTCTTGGAAATGTCGTCGGACCCGTCATAGGCGGTATTGTGGCGAGTCATTACGGAATTCCAGCTGTCTTTTATGTTACCGCCGGCATTTTCCTTTTCGGGGCATTATTTTTATGGGCGGTCCGCTCACAATCAAAGACAAAAGAGAGGAGTGTCTGATCCATCATCAGATACTCTTTTCTTCTGTCTAAATGCCTTGTTTACTAGACTTCACGTCTATTCTTTTCTAAAAATAACCTTCTCGTAATCGCAAAAGAATGGTACGATATGGCTAGAAATCCGAAGAAAGTGAGTGACCTCATGTTTCGTGCAATCATTGGTTGGTTATTACTTGCTGCCCTCATCCCATTATTTGTTCTGACTTTTTATCTATCAAAGGAAGAAGCCGCAAGTGTAAAACCTGTTAACGAAGTGCTTGATCAAAAAATCAAGCTGGAAAAGGTAGACTTTTCCCAAAACAGTTATATGTATGATCGAGATGGTTCTCTTATCTCTGAGATCGTATCAAACGATGAGAACCGTGTTTTCGTGAAGTACGATAAAATTCCTGATTCCGTCAAGGAGCTGTTCCTCCGATCAGAGGACCGCAACTTTTATGACCATAAAGGCATTGACTTTATGGGCGTGATTCGTGCCCTTGCCGCAAATGTGAAAAACCATGGCATTAGTCAAGGCGCTAGCACCATCACACAACAGTTATCCCGTAATTTATATTTAAGTCATGAACGTTCATTCAGCCGAAAGTTTACAGAACTGCTCTATTCCTATGAGCTCGAGCGAAAATTTACAAAAGAGGAAATTCTCGAAAGCTATTTAAATACGATTTATTTCAGTAACGGGGTTTACGGTGTCGGTTCTGCGGCTAATTACTATTTTGATAAGCCGCTTAGTTCTTTGACGCTTGCACAGATGGCATTTATTTCTGCGATTCCTAACAACCCTACGCTGTATGACCCATTGAAACAATTCAAACATACAAAGAAACGCCAGGAACGGCTGCTTGGTATTTTAGAAAAAGATGGTGTCATTACTAAGAAGCAATACAAAAAAGCAGTGAAAGAAAAAATCAGCTTGTCCTTAAGTGAAAAGAAAAACCTTTACCCTGACTATGTGACATACGCCAATGAAGAATTTACCGATCTGGTGTCTGATCAGGAAGGCTTTACAAAACGATTGAAAAAAGCCAAAACAACTGGCGCAAAAAAGGCAATTCAAAAAGAATTATCAGAAAAGGTCAGTGCATTGCTTCAAGATGGTGTGAAGATTTATACAGCACTAGACCCTTCCTTACAACAAAGAGCGGTTTATCAGCTCAATGCACAATTGCCTTATCAAGGTGTGGAAGGCGGTTCAGCAGTCATTAACCACCAAACCCATCAAATCGTCGCACTTGCTGGCGGGAAGAATTATAAAAAGTTTGATTTCAACTACGCCTATCAAGCGCAAAGACAACCAGGTTCCGCCATTAAGCCGCTGTTAGATTATGGCCCTTATATTGATCAAACCGGTGCCACGGCATCAAGCAAAATCAGTGCCGGCAAGTTTTGCAGCAGCGGATATTGCCCGCAAAACTATAATCATAAAACGTATGGAACTGTAACACTTGAAACAGCCTTTAAGAACTCTTACAATACACCAGCGATTCGTATGCTTGATACAGTCGGTGTCAAAAAAGGCTTCAGCTATTTAGAAAAGTTTTCATTCGAACATATTGTCGCAGATGATTACCGCCTCCCTTCTGCACTTGGAGGATTTACAAAAGGCTTCTCGCCGCTAGAAATAACCGATGCATATACCGTGTTTGGCAATCAAGGTGCCTATACGCGAAATCACTCCATTACAAAGGTCACAGACTTAAACGGCAAAACCCTTTACAAGTGGAAAGAGTCGCCGAAGCAAATCTATTCTCAGCGTACAAATGAAACAATGCGCAAGCTACTTGCCTCTGTTGTGAAAAGTGGAACAGGGAAAAAGGCGAATTTCAATTCTCCTTACATTGGGGGAAAAACAGGGACATCCAATGACTACAAAGACATTTGGTTTGTTGGCCTGACAGATCAATACACAATGGGTGTATGGGTAGGAAGAGATAGAGGAACCGTTGAATCTATTTATAGTTCAAGCCCGCACTTACGTATTTGGAAACAAACTATGCAATACGCTAGATAAACAGGAGGTTTGATTGCGATGCATTCAACACAACCCTCTCACTTCATTTTATTTGACGGTGTCTGCAACGTGTGCAGTGGTGCTGTTCAGTTTATCATCAAGCGCGACCCGAATGAGCGGATGATGTTTGCTTCTTTACAATCAGATACAGGGCAGCGTATTTTAAAAGAAAACGGCTTGCCTTTAGATGAGTTCAATTCATTCATTTATATTGAAAATGGGACCCTTTATATGAAGTCAACAGGCATCTTAAAAGCCGCGCGGCATTTAAAAGGGATATACAGATGGAGCTATTTACTCCTCGCGATCCCTCGTCCAATCCGTGACTGGTTTTATCAGCTCATTGCAAAGAATCGCTACAAATGGTTTGGTCAAAAAACATCCTGTATGATGCCTACACCTGATATTCAGAAGCGGTTTCTTCCATAAAAAAAGCATCCTCCATCATCGGAGGATGCTTTCTTTCGTCTGATTAAGCTGGCAGACTCGCCATCACACTGTTATAAAGCTTAATAAATAAGTACAAAATGCCGATCAAAAACGTGGCCCAAAACAGCAGATTAAACATCATAAACCCAATTAAATTCAGCATGGAAAGTGATTGATAAATGCGTACCACAACCCAGATAAAATAGACGAGACTTGCTAAAACAAAAAGTCCAACAAGCAAAATGAGCTGCTGCGTCAATAGAAATGCAAGTAAGCTGGCAAACAAATAGACAACCGATGCAATCCGAATTTTCTTTAAGTTCTCCCCTTCAGGGTCCTTTGCAAAAAAGAGCAGCGCCAACTCTAACACCGTATCTGCAATGAGTTTTAAAGCAGATAAAATCATAAAATAAACAAGTGCAAATGCGGCAAACAAAGCAAGACGAATGCCCTGTTCAGAGAAAAATTCCAGCATTCCTTTTAAAATCCCTGCTTGGGTCAAGAAGTCAGTCGTGATACCTACTGTAAAAATAGAAAAGGCAGAGCTGAATAGCAAAATCGAAATCAGCGGAAAATATCCAGTCAAATATGTATTTTTCATAAATAGATCCTTTCTCATAAGCTCATTTTTATTATGGCTCACTTAAAACGGATTGACAAGATGCTTTCCAAGTAAACTGGAATCTAAATCAAATTTGTGATTTTGCACGTACATTCCTTCACAAACTTACATTTTCCCGTTAAAGTATTACTATTACGAAAAAATTGCGCGTTAGGGGTATACTCGTGAAAAAAACTTTAAGACTGCAAACACGGCTGACGATCTTTGTCTGTATTGTTGTCCTGATCTCCCTCTGTATCACATTCTTTACGATCTGGTCAGAAACAGCCAAAAATATTCATCAGCAGGAACGTGATATCGCCCTCTCCACTGCCAAAATGGTCGCAGAGGCTCCGATCACAGCAAAATCATTGGAAAAAGATCAATCATATACAGCACTGCGAAAATATACAACAAGTGTTCAGCGTATTACCAAAACCGAATTCGTTGTCGTCATGGATATGAACGGTATCCGCAAAACACATCCGAATCCGCAAAAGATTGGGAAGCGGTTTGCTGGCGGTGATGAAAAACCGGCATTACAGGGTAAAGAACATATTAGTACCGCATCTGGAACACTTGGCAAGTCCATGCGTGCCTTTGTTCCTGTTTATAACCAAGATGGCAAGCAGCTCGGGGCTGTGGCAGTTGGGATTACATTAAAGGAGATTGATTTAATTATTCATCAAAGCCTGCTCCCGCTCTACTTTGTCACATCGCTAAGCCTTTTATCTGGCATTATCGGTGCACTCATTGTGGCACGTAAAGTAAAGAAGATTATGTTTGGACTAGAGCCAGATGAAATTGCCACATTATTAAAAGAACGAAGCGCTATGCTAGAATCAACAAAAGAAGGCATTCTTGCCGTTGATCAGCACGGTAAAATCAAGCTGGCAAATGCAGAAGCTAAACGTCTTTTTCATAATATGGGCATTATGGTTGACCCTAGAGAACAAGATGTACAGGCTCTTCTTCCTTCAAGCGGCTTAAAGCAAGTAATCGAAACACGGAAACCGCTGCTTGATCGCGATGTCAGAATGAACGGATTGGAGCTGGTCTTTAATGAGGTGCCGATTACGGTAAAAGGGGAAATTGTCGGAGCGATCGCAACCTTCCGTGACAAAACAGAAGTCAAACACCTGGCTGAGCAGCTGAGCGGGGTGAAGATGTATGCCAATGCTCTTCGTGCCCAGTCACACGAATTTATGAACAAGCTCCATGTCATTTTAGGATTGGTCCAGCTAAAGAACTATGATGACCTTGGCACCTATATTAAAGATATTGCAATTTATCAGCAGACAGAAACAAATGAAATCATCAACCATGTGAAAAACTCAGTCTTAGCCGGGTTTTTACTAGGAAAACAAAGCTACATCAGAGAACAAGGCGCAGCTTTAGAAGTCAATTGCAGTACACAGGTACCAAACTCGGAGGACCCAGCAGTCACACATGACCTTATTACGGTCATCGGTAATCTGTTAAATAACGCACTCGATGCCGTTTCCCATACAGAGAACAAAAATATCTCCATCTCATTCAGATATGTCCAAGAGCAGCTTCATATTGAAATTACAGATACAGGTGTCGGTCTGACAAAAGAAGAACAGGACATTATGTTTGATCAAGGCTTTTCAACAAAAGGAGAAGACAGAGGATTTGGCCTTTATTTTGTTGACCAAAGCATCAAAAAACTGAACGGACATATGATCGTCACAAGCGAAAAAGGAGAAGGAACGACCTTTAGTCTCCGTATTCCATATAAACAAAAGGAGGATTCACATGATTAATGTGTTGATCGTAGAAGATGACCCAATGGTCGGGGAGCTGAATAAACGCTACTTGACCCAAATAGAAGGATTTGAATTAAAAGGGATTGCCACCTCATTTCAGAAGGCACTAGACATCTTAAAATCAGAAATCATTCACCTTGTATTGCTTGATATTTATATGCCTGGACAAAATGGGCTCGCCCTATTATCAGAAATTCGTGAGAAAAATCATTCCGTTGACGTCATCGTCATTTCAGCTGCAAATGAAGTGGATGTCGTACAGCAAACGATGCGAAACGGAGCTGTCGACTATTTAATCAAACCTTTTGAGTTCGAACGCTTCCAATCAGCACTGGCAGAATATAAAAGAAAACATGCCCTATACCAAACGATGAACAGCATCTCGCAAAATGATTTAGACGCGAAGCTTTTTCATAAAAAAGCAGAGGCGGAAAAAGTCCTGCTGCCAAAAGGCCTGACGAAGAGCACACTCAAACTCATCTGGACAAGCATTCAATCATTCGGTCAGCAGGCTTTCACGACCGAAGACCTAGCCAATCATACTGAAATCTCTCAAGTTTCAATTAGAAAATACTTGAAATTTCTTGAGGATATCGAAGTGGTTGATGTGGAGATGGCATACGGGACAATCGGCCGCCCTGTTTTCCAATATAAACTGAATACAAGCAACATGAATTTGATTCAGCAATATCTTTAATTTGACACATCTGACCTTTCACAAAGGCCAGATGTTTTTTTATGGCATACGATGTCACAAACCCCTTGATATCAGTGGTTCCACTGTAGTAGAGCACATCATAAAAGCGGCATTATATCATATTTCAGCACATAAAAAGACATCGAATTTAGCCTTTTAACATTTTTTTAAAAATAAAACAAATTTCTATTTATTTATTCGATGGGAAATGATAAATTATGATTGATTAGTTCAACGAGATATAAGTCTGATGTCTTACATCTTCTCTCCTGTTTCCATCAATTTTAAAAGAATGCAGGATAAAATACCCTTTTCACAAGGATAGGAGAAGGCAAGTGTCGGTCTTTTTTCGCGAGACTTTTCTGAAACTTTTAAATTTTATAGGGGGTTATGTTTTGAAGAAGCGCAAAATTGGACTTGCATTGTCCTTAGTCGTAGCAGCAGGAACCATCCTTGGAGCATGCGGCAACTCTGGCTCAAACAGCGGTGAAAACAAAAAAGATAAAGATCAATTCACTGTTGCAATGGTAACTGATGTCGGTGGTGTCGATGACAAATCGTTTAACCAATCTGCTTGGGAAGGTTTACAAGCATTTGGGAAAGACAACAATTTAACAAAAGGTAAAAACGGCTTTGATTACTTACAATCTAAATCAGACGCTGACTATACAACAAACTTAAACACACTTGCTCGTGAGAAATTTGATTTGATTTACGGAATTGGTTTCTTAATGCAAGATTCTATTACTGAAATTGCTGATCAACGTAAGAAAAACCACTTTGCCATCGTTGATGCAGTTGTAAAAAAAGACAACGTAGCAAGCATTACATTTAACGAAAACGAAGGTTCATTCCTTGTAGGTGTGGCAGCGGCTCTTTCTACAAAATCAAACAAAATTGGTTTTGTTGGCGGCGTTGATTCTGAATTAATCAGAAAATTCGAAGTTGGTTTCCGTGCAGGCGTTGAAGCAGCTAATCCAAAAGCAAAAGTTGAAGTGAAATATGCTGGTGCATTCGATAAAGCAGACATCGGTAAAGCAACAGCTGAAAGTATGTACAAATCTGGCGTTGACGTCATTTACCACGCAGCAGGTGGAACTGGAACTGGTGTCTTCACAGAAGCGAAAAACCTGAAAAAAGCTGATCCTGACCGCAAAGTGTGGGTCATTGGTGTTGATAAAGACCAGTATGACGAAGGTAAAGTACCTGGAACAAAACAAAGTGTCACTCTTACTTCTATGATTAAGAAAGTAGACACAGCGGTACAAGACTTAACAACAAAAGCAAAAGAAGGTAAATTCCCTGGTGGCGAAGTCATCACGTACGGTCTGAAAGAGGGCGGCGTTGACATCTCTCCATCTCAAGAGAATCTTGATAAAGATGTATTAAAGAAAGTCGAAGAATGGAAACAAAAAATCATCAAGGGTGAAGTGAAAATCCCTGCAACACGTGATGAACTAAAAGATTTTAAAGCTTAATTTGTGCATCGGGATAAGCGCGCCTTATCCCCTTGCCTCTCCTTTACCTCCTCTTTATTCGTAAAAGGTGGTAAAAGAAAAGCTGCAGCCTTGTTTTGCAGCTTTTCTTTTGCTAGTTTTTATCTTCATCAGCACCCTAAAAAAGGAGCGGTTAAACCTGTGGATTATGTCATTGAAATGTTGAATATACGCAAAGAATTCCCTGGCATTGTAGCAAATGATAACATTACGCTGCAGCTAAAAAAGGGCGAAATTCATGCGCTGCTTGGTGAAAATGGCGCTGGAAAATCAACGCTCATGAACGTACTTTTCGGACTGTATCAGCCTGAAAAAGGTGAAATCAAGGTACACGGAAAACCGGTTACAATCTCAAGTCCAAATGATGCAAGTGATTTAGGCATTGGAATGGTCCATCAGCATTTTATGCTAGTTGATACATTTACTGTGGCTGAAAACATCATTTTAGGAAAAGAGCCAAAGAAATTTGGAAAGATTGACAAAGAACAAGCCATTCAGCAAGTGCAGGAACTTTCTGACCGTTATGGACTGAAAATAGACCCTGCCGCTAAAGTATCTGACATCTCAGTCGGTATGCAGCAGCGAGCAGAAATCTTAAAAACACTATACCGCGGCGCTGATATCTTGATCTTCGACGAACCAACAGCCGTCTTAACACCTCAAGAAATAAAAGAACTCATACAAATTATGAAAAACTTAATCAATGAAGGCAAATCCATTATTTTAATTACCCACAAGCTAAAAGAAATTATGGATGCCTGTCATCGCGTGACCATTATCCGAAAAGGGCAAGGCATTCGTACACTTGATGTGGAACACACAAACAAAGACGAGCTTGCCAGTTTAATGGTCGGCCGCGAAGTCTCATTTAAAACAGACAAAAAAGCAGCCTCCCCTGCTGAAGAAGTCTTGCAAATTCAAGATCTCACTGTCAAAGATGCACGAGGAATTGAAGCCGTGAAACAACTCAATTTATCAGTGAAAGCTGGTGAGATTGTCGGAATTGCGGGTGTAGACGGAAATGGTCAATCTGAATTAATTGAAGCCATTACAGGTCTGAAAAAATCCGAATCTGGCACGATCATGCTAAACGGGAAAGCCATTCAAAATCTCCCGCCTCGTAAGGTCACAGAATCTGGTATCGGACATATTCCTCAAGACCGTCATAAGCACGGACTTGTCCTTGACTTTTCAATTGGAGAAAATATTTCCTTACAAACGTATTATCAGCGTCCATATTCGAAGTTTGGCTTGATGAATATGAAAAATATTTATCAAAAAGCAAAACGAATCATTGCTGAATACGACGTACGGACACCTAGTGAATATACAGAAGCACGTGCGCTATCAGGCGGTAACCAGCAAAAAGCCATTATTGGCCGTGAAGTTGACCGAAATCCTGATTTATTAATTGCCGCACAACCGACACGTGGACTTGATGTCGGAGCCATTGAGTTTGTTCATAAACGTCTGATTGAACAAAGGGATTCAGGCAAAGCTGTTCTGCTCATATCCTTTGAGCTTGATGAAATTATCAATGTCAGTGATAAGATTGCTGTTATTTTCGAAGGCAGCATTATTGCCATTGTGGATCCAAAAGAAACAACAGAGCAAGAACTTGGTCTGTTAATGGCTGGAAGTACGCAACAGGAAGTGGGGAAAGAAGCAAATGTCTAATCGCTTAACAAATCTGCTGATTCCGCTTATCGCCATTGTACTTGGTCTTTTCGTTGGGGCCATCATTATGCTGGCAAGCGGTTATAGTGTCATCGAAGGTTATAGCGCCCTTTGGAATGGCGTATTCGGTGAAACCTATTATATGGGAGAAACCATCCGACAAGTCACGCCTTATATTTTATCAGGACTTGCTGTTGCCTTTGCATTTCGGACAGGCCTATTTAATATCGGGGTAGAAGGTCAAATGCTGATTGGCTGGGTAGCTGCTGTATGGATCGGCACAACTGTCCATGCACCTATGTATATCCATCTGCCTCTTGCACTGATCACAGCAGCTGCTGCTGGTGCATTATGGGGCTTTATTCCCGGATTTTTAAAAGCTCGTTTTTACGTACATGAAGTCATTGTCACCATCATGATGAACTACATTGCCCTTCATGTCACAAATTATTTAATCTCAAATGTCTTAACAAACAATAAAGATAAAACAGAAAAAATTGATGCAACAGCTTCCCTTCGATCTGGTTTTTTTGAGCAGATCACTGATTTCTCTAGAATGCATAATGGGATTTTTGTTGCCATTATTGCGGCTGTTGTCATGTGGGTTATTATCCAGAAAACCTCTAAAGGGTTTGAATTACGCGCAGTTGGGATGAACCAGCAGGCCTCTCATTATGCTGGGATGAACGTTCGACGCAACATCATTTATGCGATGCTCATTTCTGGTGCCTTTGCAGGTCTTGCAGGTGCGATGGAAGGACTCGGAACATTTGAATATGCTTCGATTAAAGGATCATTCACTGGCGTTGGTTTTGATGGAATCGCTGTTGCCTTATTAGGCGGAAATACAGCTGTTGGTGTCGTCTTAGCGGCATTATTGCTTGGTGGATTGAAAGTCGGTGCTTTAAACATGCCGCTTGAATCTGGCGTGCCGACTGAGGTCGTTGATATTGTGATTGCGATCATTATTCTTTTCGTTGCCTCAAGCTATATCATCCGTCTTGTCATTCAACAATTGAAGAAAAAGGGGGGAAAATAAGTGGGATTTCTGCAAATTCTTGAAATCATCGTCCCGGCTACACTTGTATATGCTGCACCACTTATTTTAACCGCTCTTGGAGGCGTCTTTTCAGAAAGATCAGGTGTCGTCAATATCGGTCTTGAAGGTTTGATGGTCGTCGGAGCATTTTCTAGTATTATCTTTAACTTAATGTTTGCTGATACGTTTGGTGCCTTGACCCCGTGGCTCGGTCTACTTGTTGGTATGGCCATTGGCGGCGTGTTCTCACTCATTCACGCTGTTGCCACTATTACGTTCAGAGCAGATCAAACGGTCAGTGGTGTTGCGATTAACATGCTTGCCCTTGGTGCTACGCTGTTTGTTGTCAAACTGATTTATGGCAAAGCACAAACGGATAAAATTACAGAACCTTTCTATAAAGGAGATATTCCCCTTTTTAGTGACATTCCGATCATTGGTGATATTTTCTTTAAAGATGTGTATTATACGTCCATTCTCGCATTGGTTCTTGCGGTTGTCGCTTGGTTTGTTTTATTTAAAATGCCGTTTGGCTTGCGACTTCGTGCAGTCGGAGAGCATCCAATGGCAGCTGATACAATGGGAATCAAGGTATACCGAATGCGCTATATCGGCGTCTTCATTAGTGGTCTATTTGGCGGTCTTGGCGGAGCTGTGTATGCATCGACCATCGCTCTTGATTTCTCACACGCCACCATTACAGGACAAGGCTTCATTGCGTTAGCCGCCCTTGTTTTCGGGAAATGGCACCCATTTGGCGCTATGGGCGCTGCTTTATTCTTTGGATTTGCACAAAGCTTAAGCATCATTGGCTCTCTGCTTCCGCTGTTTCAAGATATCCCGAACGTGTACATGCTCATTGCACCATATGTGCTGACGATCCTAGCTCTTACTGGCTTCATTGGACGAGCAGACGCTCCAAAAGCACTTGGTACTCCTTATTTAAAAGGAAAACGATAAATAAATACCATGTATGATCACTCCCCTGAAGGACAAACTATCTTCAGGGGATTTTTGTATGATAAAAACGACAAAACCCCCGTTTATTTTACTTTTATTACACTTAATTTAGTTTAATAAATAGATGAGTGTCACAGAATCTTCTACAATTGAGACAAATAGCATTTGGGGGTGTTTATGTGGCTAATACACAACAATTGAAATCGATTACAAACGATTCTGACAATAATAAAAGCGTTTTCCGAAAAATTCTTTCTTGGAAAATTGGTGTTATTGATCTACCTGTGTATATAGTACTTGCAGCGATTATTTTAACTGCCGCTTATTTTAATAAAATTCCAGCAAATATGCTTGGTGGTTTCGCTGTTATTATGATTTTGGGGATTTTCCTAGGAGATGTAGGACAACGTATTCCAATCTTAAAAGATATTGGTGGACCGGCGATTCTTTCTTTATTCGTACCATCGTTCCTGGTCTTTTTTCATGTTCTGAATCCAAACTCGTTGGAAGCGGTTACGTCTCTGATGAAAACGTCGAACTTCCTATACTTCTATATATCTGCTCTTGTAGTAGGTAGTATTCTTGGGATGCAACGAACTGTTTTAGTACAAGGCCTTATTCGTATGTTTGTTCCTCTTGTTGCAGGTACAATTACAGCTGTAGCTGCTGGAATTCTAGTGGGTCTTCTAGTTGGTTACACACCGCATCATTCGTTCTTCTTTATCATTGTACCGATTATTGCCGGTGGTGTCGGTGAAGGAATATTGCCATTATCAATTGCTTATTCACAAATTCTTGGTGTATCAGCAGAGTCATTAATTTCTCAATTAATTCCGGCTGCCGTCATTGGGAACGTCATTGCCATCATTTGTGCTGGCGCAATGAAAAAGCTTGGTGAAAAACGTCCTGAACTAAACGGGAACGGACGACTTGTTAAATCAAAAGAAGCAAATGAAATCTTTGAACAGCCTGACATGGATACTAAAGTTGACTTCAGCTTAATGGGTGCAGGTGTACTTGTTGCTTGTACAACCTTTATCTTTGGCGGCTTATTAGAAAGTTTTGTTCATATTCCAGGTCCAATCTTAATGATTGTTCTTGCTGCATTAATCAAATACTTAAACGTGATGCCTCAGCATTTGCAAAACGGCTCACAGCAGTTCTACAAGTTTGTATCGAAAAGCTTTACATGGCCTCTAATGGTTGGTTTAGGAATTCTATACATTCCACTTGATGATGTGGCCACTGTTATTTCGATTCCTTTCGTATGTGTATGTATTGCTGTTGTTCTAGGCATGGTTGGTTCTGGTTACTTTGTTGGTAAATTCATGAACATGTATCCAGTTGAATCTGCCATTGTGACTGGCTGTCACAGTGGATTAGGCGGTACTGGTGATGTTGCGATTCTTTCAGCTTCTGGAAGAATGGGCCTTATGCCTTTCGCTCAAGTCTCTACACGTCTTGGCGGAGCAGCAACCGTTATTTGCGCAACAATCTTACTCAGAATGTTTACTTAAAAAAGAAACAAAAAGCATGTCCTTTTCATAAGGGTCATGCTCAGATAATTGACAAAGGGCTAAAATGTACTTTATTTTAGCCCTTTGTCTTCTTTTCAGCGTGATAGAAAACCTTTGCAGTCTAGGAAGGACGAGCACCGGAGCAGAGCGAATTTGACATTCGTGAGCACCGGAGCGCAGGACTGACAAAGAATGCGAGGGTTTGTCTACACGCTGAGCATGTCCTTTTCGTAAGGGACATGCTTTTTTTTATATTTCTTTTCTCCCATACATCCTCATTCATCAGCTAATACAATTCGTATATACTCCCGAGGCTGAAAAGGATACTGTTTCGCCTGCGGATAGGTCATATGGAGGAGTTGCTCAGAAAATAGCGGCCATTCACTCCCGGCCTGCCACCTTTTTTGATCATTTCGTTCAATCAAGAATGCTCCTCCTAAAATCGTGCAGAATATGCTTAAGCTGATGGCGATCTTTCGTTTCATTTGATCAGCTCCTTTAAGAAAAGCATGTACGAAATACAAAACAATATACAACGAGTTTCATTTTTGATAAAATATTTTTTGTGGTCAAAAGAACTCAAAACAAATTCAATTTGTCGTAAATCAGTTCAAACCAATGCACTATGTCTGTATTTACGCTATAATTTTAATTACCAGTTCTTTAGAACGTGAATTTATATTGATCAAAGGAGGTTCATTTTCTTGCAGCTTATTCACTTCGCCATCCTATCACCTTTTTTACTTGCCTTTGTCGTCCCTTTTCTTTTTAAATACGTAAGGCGTATACATACAGGATGGTTTGTTCTCATCTTGCCTATTCTTTTATTTACCTATTTCATCCAAATGCTCCAGATCACCTCGAATGGACGAACGTTGTTCTCACAAGCTGAATGGATTCCCTCTCTAGGGATGAATTTCACTGTGTATGTAGATGGTCTCAGCCTGTTATTTGCTTTACTCATCACAGGTATTGGTGCACTTGTGGTACTGTACAGTATTTTCTACTTATCAAAGGAAAAAGAACAGCTTGGCTCTTTCTATACGTATTTATTAATGTTTATGACCGCTATGCTTGGTGTTGTTCTCTCTGACAACATGGTCGTACTTTATTTGTTCTGGGAGCTAACAAGTATCTCTTCCTTCCTCTTAATTGGGTATTGGTATAAGCGTGAGCGTTCTCGTTACGGAGCAACCAAATCACTGCTTATTACTGTGTTTGGCGGATTAGCTATGCTTGGCGGCTTCATCCTCATTTACCTGATCACTGATTCATTCAGTATTCGCGAAGCAGTCAATCAGCTTCAGCTCATTATGGCATCACCTTATTTCATCCCTGCGATGGTTCTCATTTTACTAGGGGCCTTCACGAAATCAGCGCAGTTCCCATTTTATATTTGGCTGCCTGATGCTATGGAAGCACCAACCCCTGTAAGCAGTTATCTGCATTCTGCTACTATGGTCAAAGCCGGTATTTATCTGGTTGCCCGCTTTAGTCCGATTTTTGCTATATCAGAGGTGTGGTTTTGGACCATTTCGATTGTCGGACTTATCACACTATTCTGGGGATCTTTCCACGCCGTTCGGCAAAATGATTTGAAAGCCATTCTGGCCTTCTCGACAGTGAGTCAACTCGGTATGATTATGCTCATGCTAGGAGTAGGCGCAGCTGCCATTCATGAAAACAACCCTGCCTTTTTTGGCGCAGCCGTTCTTGCTGCTATTTTTCATCTCATTAACCACGCGACTTTTAAAGGAAGTCTCTTTATGGCAGCAGGGATTATCGATCACGAAACAGGTACACGTGATATTCGCAAATTAGGTGGATTAATGACCATCATGCCAATTACCTTTACAATTACGTTAATTGGTACATTCTCGATGGCTGGACTCCCGCCTTTTAATGGGTTTTTAAGTAAAGAGCTATTTTTCACAAGTATGATTCGGATTTCTGACATCAGCTTTACGGATGTTTCAACATGGGGGGCTGTCTTCCCTGCTATCGCTTGGCTCGCTAGTGTGTTTACGTTCATCTACAGTATGATGATCGTCTTCAAAACATTTAGAGGCCGTCTGAATGTCGATCAATTGGAGAAAAAACCGCATGAAGCACCGATTGGTATGCTGATCCCGCCAATTATTTTAGCATCACTTGTGGTCACGTTCTTCTTTTTCCCTAATATCCTTGCCTATTCAGTCATTGAACCTGCCATGCAAGCGATCATTCCTGAAGCCATTCAAACAGGAAGCCGCTTTGCCGTAAAAATTGAAGCGTGGCATGGATTCAAGCCAGAGCTTTACATGACAATTGGTGTAGTTGCGCTCGGTACCATTGGCTATTTAACGCTGTCAAAATGGCGCCCAATGTACAACATATTTAAGGAAAAATGGTCATTTAACGCTTTGTATGATCGTTCGCTTATTGGTGTAGAAAAAGGGTCTTATCGCCTAACAAACAGCTATATGACAGGATTCCTTCGTGACTATCTTGTCTATGTATTTGGGTTTATGATTATCGTGCTTGGCAGCGTGATGTTCTACAAGCAAGCCTTCTCATTTCAAACTGAGCATGCTGCATCAATCGGCACGTACGAAGTCATCCTTTCACTTGTGATGGTCGCAGCGACAGTCACGACTGTATTTGCTCGTTCACGCTTAACAGCTATTATTGCGCTAGGTGTTATGGGCTACACGCTGTCATTGTTCTTCGTGATTTTCAGAGCACCTGACCTTGCGCTGACACAGCTCATTATTGAAACCATTTCAGTCGCACTGTTTTTACTTTGCTTCTATCATTTGCCAAAGCTGAGCCTGAAGCAAAAAACACGAAGATTTAAATTAACAAATTTGATCATCTCATTAGGTGTTGGAGTCGTTGTCACCTGTCTTGCTTTCGCTTCAACAAGCCAGCAGTCTCTTGACACAATTTCAACGTACTTCATTGAAAACAGCTACAAACTGGCTGGCGGAGACAATATTGTCAATGTCATTCTTGTCGATTTCAGGGGCTTTGATACACTCTTTGAGATTACAGTGCTGGCTATTGCGGCACTTGGTATTTATGGATTATTAAAAGTAAAAACACAAGGAAAACGGAAGAGAGGCGTACGGCGATGAGAAAGATTGATACGAATGATATGCTCTTACAAGTCACAACAAAAATTACAGCATTCATCATCTTTCTTTTCTCACTTCACCTATTCCTTGCAGGACATAACAATCCTGGCGGAGGATTCATTGGCGGTTTGATGAGTGCTGGTGCTGTCGTCCTTCTGCTTTTAGCCTATGACCTTAAAACAGTGAGACGCATTTTACCATTTGACTTTATTTATGTGGCTGGTGTCGGTTTGCTCGTTGCCATCCTAACAGGTATGGGATCTTTTCTGTTCGGAGCACCTTTCCTATCCCATGCATTTGGTTATTTCCAACTGCCGTTTCTAGGGAAAACAGAATTGGCGACAGCGGTCCTGTTTGATATCGGTGTGTATTTAGTTGTTGTTGGTGTCACCATGACCATTATTCAAACGATTGGAGAGAAGGAATAATGGAATTTCTAATGTCTATTATCGTCGGAATCATTTTTATGGCAGCGACCTATTTAATGCTTTCAAAAAGCCTTCTACGGGTCATCGTCGGTACTGCCGTTTTAAGTCACGGCGTCCATTTGCTTCTATTAACAATGGGCGGCTTAAAAAAGGGAGCACCTCCTATTTTGAAAGAGGGGCTCACATCCTATGTAGATCCATTGCCACAAGCATTAATTTTAACAGCCATTGTCATTGCTTTTGGTGTAACATCCTTTTTGCTCGTGATGGCCTTCCGTGCCTTCCAAGAGCTGAGAACAGATGACATGGATCAAATGAGAGGAAATGATCAGCATGAATAATCTCGTGATCCTGCCTATATTAATACCATTACTAGCTGCTACATTATTGATTTTTATGAATAAAAACACCATGCTGTCGAGAGGCTTTAGTGTGTTTGCATCTCTTTTAGCCATTATCTGTAATGTCTATTTGGTCCAAACGATTTTCACAAACGGCATACAAACCCTTTACTTGGGCGGCTGGAAAGCGCCGTTTGGCATTGCCCTTGTAGCCGATCAGTTTGCTGCACTTCTTGTGCTGACCGCTTCCATTGTTGGACTTGTCACAGTTCTTTTTTCCTTTCAAACGATTGGGAAAGAAAGAGAGCGACTGTTCTATTATTCTGGTGTCCAATTCTTGTTAGCTGGCGTCAGTGGTGCCTTTTTAACGGGAGATATTTTCAACCTGTTTGTCTTCTTTGAATTGTTGCTGATGGCATCTTATATGCTCATTGTTCTGGGTGGTTCAAAGCCTCAGCTTCGTGAATCACTGAAATACATTGTGTTTAATATTATCTCATCGGCATTATTTATTGTTGGCGTAGCGTGTTTATATGCAGTCACAGGCACACTGAACATGGCTGATTTAAGTGTGAAAATAGCTGAATCTGGGCAAACAGGGTTAATCACCGTGATTGCCATTCTGTTCCTGATCGTATTTGGCTTAAAAGCTGGGGTCTTCCCCCTTTATTTCTGGCTGCCAGGGTCTTATCATGCACCGCCGGCAGCGATTTCAGCTTTGTTTGGCGCACTGCTGACAAAGGTCGGGCTATATGCGATTGCCAGAGTCTTTACGCTCATCTTTATACATGATACAGGTTTTACACATACAATTATGGCCTGGCTAGCCGCTCTAACGGTTATATTCGGTGTCATTGGCTCTATCGCCTATTCTGATGTGCAAAAAATTGTGATTTATAACATTGTCACAGCTGTTGGTGTCATTTTGTTTGGGATTGCGGCCAATACACCGGCATCACTTCAAGGCGCCATTTATTACCTCATTCACGATATGGTGATCAAAGGAGCTCTATTTATGCTTGCAGGGGCACTGTTTGTGTATGCTGGAACCAATCATCTGAAAAAAATGGGTGGGCTGATTCAATCCCAGCCTCTACTCGGCTGGATGTTCTTCATATCGGCTTTATCACTTGCGGGTATTCCTCCGCTAAGTGGATTTGTTGGCAAGCTGAAAATTGTTGAAGGTGGGTTTTCTGCTGGGTACATGACGTTCTCTATCCTTGTTTTACTGTCCAGTCTTCTTGTCCTTTATTCTGTTATGAGGATTTTCATGCTTGCGTTTTGGGGAGAGGAACAGGATATGCGAAGAAGAAAGCCATCCATTAGAGGAATGGTGTATCCTGGGGTACTGCTTGTTATCTTATCGCTTGCGATTGGATTAGGCACAGAATTCATTGCACCTTATATCAATCAAGCTGCGGAAATGCTTTCAACACCAGAAAAATATATTCAAGCTGTGCTGAAGGAGTAGATGAACATGGCCTTTCAAATATTATTAAACGCTCTCCTCGCCTTTACATGGATGTTTATGAATGATACATACAGAGCTGCAGACTTTGTATCAGGCTTTGCACTAGGGATGATCGCCATTTTTATGCTGCGGCGATTCTTCCCGCAACGTTTTTACGGCTATGCCCTTTATGCGATTTTCAAGCTCGTCATCATTTTTATCAGAGAGCTACTTCTTGCTAATTTGAGTGTACTCAAGACGGTGTTATCTCCAAAGCTTAAGATCAAGCCTGGTATTTTCGCCTTTCGTACAGATTTAAAAACAGATTGGGAAATCACCATACTGGCTAATATGATTACATTAACACCTGGTACACTGGTCATTGATATTTCGGATGATCGTTCGATTTTATATATTCATGCGATGGATATTGAAGATGCTGAAAAAGCCATCCACGATATTCGGGTATCATTTGAAAAAGCGATTCAGGAGGTGAGCGGTAAGTAATGGAACTGATCTTGCAAATGTCACTTGGAATTCTTGCGCTGTCTACTTTGCTTTTTGTCATACGGGTCATCAAAGGACCTTCTATTCCTGATCGCGTTAGTGCGCTTGATGCGATAGGAATCAATTTAATTGGGATGACAGCCATCGTGTCTATCTTACTGAAAACCACTACGTTCTTTGAAATTATTTTACTGCTCGGTATTCTTGCCTTTATCGGCACTGTCGCTTTTTCCAAATTCCTTGAGAAAGGGGAAGTGATTGAAAATGATCGTCATCGCTAAAGCGATCGTGATTTTCTTTATTCTGCTTGGCGCCATCCTTTGTCTGGTCTCAGCCATTGGGGTTCTTCGCCTGCCGGACGTTTACACACGTATGCATGCTGCATCAAAAGCATCGACACTTGGTGTTGTTCTCATTTTAGTTGGTGTGTTCTTTCATGAATGGTTTCTTGCAGGGATCATCTCTGCGAAAATCCTGCTTGGGATTGTCTTTATCTTTCTGACCGCACCAGTCGGCGCTCATTTGATCGGAAGAGCCGCTTACAACACTGGTGTGAAAATGGACAAACGAAGTGTCCAAGATGATTATGGCGGTTTCCGTAACTTTGTCATTAAACGAAAAGAAGACTCTTATTTATAAATAAAGAACCTGACATGCAGGTCCTGTTCACTTTACTTGCATGTTCATAAAAGGGTATTAAAAAAAGCTTCCGCTGCACCGGGAGCTTTTTTATATGCGATCAATGACAGCGAGTGTACATCTTGACGTACAGATATGACGGTCTCGATCATCTTTAATATCGATTTGGAATACCATTGTACGCCGTCCTACATGTACAGGAACAGCTGTAGCTGTCACCACTCCATCACGTACAGATTTTAAATGATTGGCATTGATTTCAATACCTGAACAAACCTGCTTCGTTAAATCCAAATGAGCAGCAGCACCCATGCTTGCCACTGTTTCTGCTAGAGCAGCTGATGCTCCTCCGTGCAGTAATCCAAATGGCTGTTTTGTTCGGTGATCGACTGGCATTGTCGCCACGCATCGTGACATATTGCATTCTACAATCTCAATCCCCAGTGCCTCAAGCAGTGTATTTGAACCACTCACATCCATCAAGGCCCTCTCCCTTCACACGTTTACAGGACACTTTCCGATTTTGCAATTAACACCGCTTCCGTTCGAGATCCAACATTCAGCTTATTAAAGATGGAGGTCAAACTGTATTCAATCGAGCGTTTGCTCAAATGAAGCACATCGGCGATCTCTTGGTTTGTGTACCCTTTTTCCACTTCTCTTAAGATTAAGCATTCACGCTCTGTTAACAGCTCATGATCCGTCTGCTGCGCCTGTTCTGGCTTCTCTTGCTGCTGTGAAATTAATTTCTTTAAATAGGATAGCTGAATGACAACTTCTCCTTGCAATGTGCGGTGTATGTATTCAATGATTTTGTCTTTTGTCTCTGTTTTACTTATTGCACCATGCAATCCAGCTCGAATGGCCTCTTCGAAATAATCATCTACTTCATATCCTGTATAAATGATAATTTTCACTTGTTGATTCGTTTCTAGAATTTGTTTGGCAATGTCCATTCCATTGATATCCCCGAGATTTAAATCCATCAAGATCACATCATAGATGGAAAAGTCATGCGTCTTTAAAAAGGCGCCTTCTGCATCAGGACTTAAACAATCGACTGATAGCTGCTGATCTGATTCTAATATGCTTTTTGTCCCTTCCATGACAGCCGGATGATCATCAATGACCAATATCTTCTTCATGTCTTCCTCCCTTTAAATCACTCACTTCCATTTTATATAAAAGACTTGGCAGATGCCAAGTCTTATTCCTTAAGAAATCGTTACAATTCCATTTCAATTTTCACCTTGAGCCCTTTTTCAGGTGCTGTGTGAATTTGAAGCTTTCCATTTAGAGCTTTGACTCGTTCCCTTATGCCAGAAAGACCCATGCTCATCGTGTGCTGATCAAGCTGGCTTGCATCAAATCCGACTCCATCGTCCTCATAATGGAGAACAACTTGATCTTTAATACAAATGAGCATCACTAAGACTTGGCTGGCCTTAGAATGCTTCAACGCATTGGATAACAGCTCCTGCACAATCCGGTAAATATTCAGCTGTGAGTCAATATCAATGTCTAATTCTTTATCAAAGCGGGTTGTATTCAGTCTAATATGAAATGGCGCTTCCTCTTGAATTTGCGAAGTCAGCTTCGAAATTGCCTTCACTAACCCCAAATCATAGAGGAGCTGCGGCCGAAGTTCATGACATGTTTCTCTCGTGGTTTGAATCACCTTAGACATTTGTTCATTCCAAGAGATCAGCGAATTTTCAATAGATGTTGGGCATTGGTTGTTTTGGAAATTGGTTAAGAACATCTCGGACTGTCTCTTCAGTGAAATCAAATCCTGCAGCACAGAATCATGAAGATCCCTCGCTAAATCTGAGCGCTGCTTTTCTTCCATGGCGAACATGACTTTCTTCAGCCAGGCGGGATTGGCTTCCCGCTGTTTCAAATCCTCAAGATGCTCCATCAATTCTTCAATCTTGACGACATTTTCTAAACTGACACTTGTGTAAAATGCCAATGTTTTCAGCCATGAAATTTCATCGCGGGTCAATTTCGGCGTCTGTATATTGGATAAGCAGCAAATCATAAACGAGTGACCGCCCCGCTCTCCAATTTTCATCATAAACCCTTTATCAAGCTCGATGATTTTCCCAACTTCACCTAAAATATCTTGAAATTGATCCACGTATTCTTTCCATAACTTACTATCATTTGTTGATTCATCAATTTCAATCATTTCTCCATTAGCCTTCACCTCTAGCACAAAGGCTTTATTCACAACGAGCACTTCTAAAATGGTGTATTTCAAATGATACAGTACTTGATGAAGTGATGACGCCTCACGAATAAGCTGCGTAAATTTAAACACGCTGTCTTGGTAATTATACTTCTCTGAAAAACGTTTCAAACGAAAACGGAAATCTAAAATTTCTTTGAAATAGAAAACAGCCAACATGAGTGTATATGTGATGAATGCGAGCTTCAGTGTGTACTTTAAATCTTCTGGTTTTTGCAGAATATAAAACGTGACAACAACTAAAATGGTCGGTGTAATGGCAATAAATCCATAGTATTTAAGTCTACTAATCAAGAAATCCATATTGTAAAGTTTGTTCGTCATGAATTGATACACGAGTGAAAAAGGAATGAGCAATACAAAAGAAGTTAAGAAAAAGGGATCTACAACATAAATACGAAACAAAACATATGGAATTGCAAATAAAAAGATAAACGGACAAAATGCTATGATATTAATCATGACAAAAAACTTTAAAACAGACCCCTGCTCTGTCTCTTTATATTTCTGCATTCCATTAATAATGACTTTGAATGACATGATAATAGAAGCAAAAAAGAATAAAAGATTTAAACTCGGCATGTATCTGGCTATCGCCGAATCAATTGGAACAAACAGCTCTATTACTAGATTAGTTATAGGAAGACTATATAAAATATAAATTGTTTTTCGAGTCGTTATATGCAGGTCAAACTCTTTGAAATATTGATAAATGAAATGAATATAAAAGATAAATACACTTGATAAACAAAATGTGATGACATAATGGCTAAATCTATCACCAATACCCGAAGTACCTGCACTAAGATATCCGATACAAATCGTTAATAAAAATAAAACTAAAAGAAATGCTGATTTTCGTTGGATCTCTTTGTTAATACGAATGATAAAGAAGATACAAAATAAACATATTGAATACAGGATGAGAGGAATTATATAGACAAATAAACTTTCTTGACCAATCAATGTCTTATTTTTTAGGGTGATCATTTGGTTGCCTCTTTGAATATCAATTCTTTGCACATTCCTAAGCTCACCATTGATCAAATGATCTTTGTTGTTAGCAGATTCTCCATTGATTTTAAGTATAATATCTCCTTCTTCTAATCCTGATGTGTAGGCTAAAGAAAGATATTCGACTTTGACAACTTCTGCTTGACCATTCTTGTTCTCCTCAACACGTGCTCCATTAAAAATATCAAATACATAAATATATGAAACATAGATCACAAATAAAAAAGACAGAAAAACAAAAAAAGCAGATAGTTTCGTATAAGTTATCTTCATGTATAAAACATCCTTAACTGGAGAACTTTTAAATCAAGTATCATTTATAGTACCATATATAATCTGCAGACATTTGCCCTTTTTTTATGCCTTGAATGATTGCTTTCATCGTTTCCTCATCTGTGTGAATTAAACTTGCATTCCCTAAGTCCAATTCATTCACAACACTAGGATTTTTCACTAAATATGCAATAACATTTTGAATGCTCAATCATTGCCCTCCTTTGTCATATATGCATATAATTGTTCCTTTTTCGTTTTAGGCAAATCAAGTTGTGCAATTCCTTGCTTCATTTTTAACAGCATAATCTCTCTCATCGATACCATGTACTGAGTCAAACCAGCTTCAAGTAACTTTTGCTTCAGTTGAAACGGCTTTTGCTCTGACTCATCCAGCCGGTTAGAAAAGAAGGAAAGAAGCTCTAGACTGACATCGTTAAAATGTCTTTGTAAATAACTAAATGCCAGCGTTTGTTTTTTTTGAAAATCTCCGTTTGTTTTTGAAAATAACGCAAAAAAATCGTTACTGATTTGTCCAGCAACACCATAATATATCGAATAAGATTCTACAGTGGCATTCATTTTTCTTGTCGCTAAATAAACACCCAGTACGCTAGAAAGAGCTGTTAAAGATCCAGATTTTTTCCTTAAAACCTCTACACACTCTTCTTCTGTTCCATACAAATGACTCAAATCCTCATGCTGCCCTTCCATAGACATTTTGATGAAGTGGAACAGTTTCTCTATTAGTTGAGAATTATTTTCACAAATTGATGTGATGAATTGGATACTCACCGTATACAAATACGTAGAAGCATTGATGGCCACTCCTTGGTTGACGTTCATCCAAGGATACGAATCATTGTCCTGATCTTCAATATCATCTAATATATCGGCAGATAAGATGAGAAGTTCAATCCCTGCTGCCAGTTTTGTAATCGCTTGCTTGTCTTGTCCGCCAAATGCCTCATAATGTTGGTAAGCCAATTGCCCAAAAGGAAATTCATTCTTTATATCTGTAAATTCGAGAAGCAGCTTTTGTAAATCATTTTGCCTGACTGCATGTTGAATAAAATCAGACATTTTCTGCTTGATTTTTGTATTCTCTAGATAGTTTAGCATACTCGATCTTGATCCTCACCCTCTCGCCTCTTATTTTACTAAAAAGAAATAAGCAAATGTCCACTGACATCACTATTTAACAATTATATAATAATATATCCTTTTTTTGTATGTATTTGGATAAAAAAAAGACTTGATGGTTATCAAGTCTTTAAGAAATTTTCACATATTCATATTTGTCGTATTGATCAATGCTTTTGTTAATGTTATGAAGAGAAGCCGTTGTTTCTCTAATTTCGTTTTCAAGTTTCCATAATAATTGTTTAAGTTCTTCGATTTCATACTTTTCCATCGATTCCACTCTCCTTTTTTGGAAGATCAATGTATTTGTGTATGTTGATTGGGTCATAAGTATTTGATCTGTTACTAACAGTGTAAATGCTATTGAGTATTTTTTCACCGAAAAGTATGCACAAAATGTGTGCGTGATACCGCAAAATTCAATAGGTCTTTTTTCATCATTTTCAGACTTTTCAAATGATACTTTTATCTCAATTTCAAAGGAAATACGTCATTTTTGCGACATGAACAGGCATCATTCGTCACAATTCTCACGATGCAGAACATACGATCCCCTCTGTTTCCTCGGTTTTTCATGTTATAGGTCAGACGACAGGCTCTACTGTAGACACCGCAATTTTTTGGCGACATTCACCGAAATTGACCGCAAAAGTACCTATTTTTATGATGAATATGCAAAGGTAGAAAGATCATTTTGATTCTTTATTCGGATTTTCTTCATACATTTAGAACAGATATCCGTCCAAATTCACTTCAATGAGAGAAGAGGTGACCATGTGTTTTACTATGTTCCTTATCCGCCTTTGCAGGTTCCCGCAATAGGGAACGCATACCCGCGAACACCTATGACTTTTCCTCCAGTAGATGCTCATGCGTTTCAAAAGGCTGCAAAGGAATCAACCCGTCTCGTGGCTGATGCATCCCTCATTACACAGCAGATTTCCGGTTCGCTTTCGTTTGGACAGCGAATCATGGAAGCTGCTGAACGTGCTGACACCGCAAGTGTGATTCGAATGCTGAAACAGATTGGGGTGAAAAGCAATATCGATATCCGCTTTAGTCCAGAAGGCATCCGCATCTACTTATCCCTCTCTTCCAGCAGGCTTTTTCTACTTTTACAGTGGGGATAACAAAGAAAGAAGCCGCTCTAGTGTGAGCGGCTTTTCTTAAGATTCAAACATTTTATGACACCATTCAATGGCTTCTATATAACAGCCGTAGGCTTCCTGCTTAGGGAGACTTCCACCTAACATCTCATCATCCCATTCATTTCGTTCAATACGTTTGGCAACGTCTAACACAAGGAAATAGTCATTTTCATAGCCAAGCAGTGCCTCACCTACTTCATCCGAAAGAGGCAGTTCTTTCACAAGTTCAGTAATGTCCGCCCTGACAAGCGTATCAATGAGTGAAAACATACCTGTTAGCATATAAGAAGCGGGATGCTCTCGTTCAGTCCGACTAGCAATGAGTTCACACGTTTTGGCACGAATGAACGACATTTTGATGATTTCCTTTTGGCTTGAGTTGGCTTGGACATTCAGTTCTTTAAATGAAAGGATAAAGATCCATCGCCGTATTTCATTAAACCCAAGCAGGATAATCGCCTGACGAATGCTCTTGATTTGATAAAGACGTCTCATGCCGCCAGAATTCAGCATTTTTAATAATTGATATGAAAGGGAAAGATCACTTTCTATAAAGTGCGTCACGGTCTGAATATTCGGCTGCTCCTTGCTCAGCTCATTCAATAGCTGATGGTATGCGTGGAAGCTAGTCGATAAGGCTCGTCCCGAAATGACGTGCGGCTCACTAAAGAAATATCCTTGAAACAAATGGAAGCCAGCTTCTAACGCTTCTTCATATTCTTTTCGCGTTTCTACCTTTTCAGCAAGGAATCGAAGTCGATACTTTTTATATGTATGTAAAATGTCTCTTCGTTCTTCACATGTTGTTTTCAGAAAATCAATTTTTAAAATATCAATGCAATAGAGGAGTTCATCGAGTAACTTGTCATGAAAATGTGTTCCGCTCAGAAAGAAATCATCGAGCGCAATCGTGTATCCCCACTTTTTTAATTGCTTACATCTCATAATAAGTGCCGGGGTAATCGGTACATTTTCTAATATTTCGATCACAAGCTGATGTGGATCAAAATAAGTGAGCAGATCAGACGAAAGCAAGCTTTCGGTGAAATTGATGTAGCATCGTTTTCCTTCTGTCAGTGTTTCGATGCCAATGTTTAAAAAACTATTGATAATGAGGTCCGTTGTCGCTTGATCACCATCTTCAGCGCTATATGTATTGGTTTCACTATCTCTATAAAGCAGCTCGTATGATACGACTTGTTCTTTTCTGTTAAAAATAGGCTGCCTTGCAACAAACACCCTCAACTGCTCCATTCCTCCTTTATGCAATGACAAACAAGATGTGCCTTCAGTATACCAAATGATTGCCCATAAGGTTCATTTTGAATCGTCCAACATGAAAAAAAAGAGACCATCTGGCTTGATGATCTCCTTTCCCGGGGTAATCAGCTTTCATAAAGCTCTTTTTTGATTTTATTTTTCACATCATGGATAAACTGCATCTTATTATCCCAGCATTTTTGACTCAAATCGACTGGGTACTCTTCTGGTTTGCTGATTCGTTTGTATTCCTCCCAGAAGAGTCCGAGACTGTCCTGCACATATGCTTGAATCGTTTGGATATCTGGATTATCATACACCAGCTTCCCTTGTTCAAAAATTGGGACATGAAGGTCCTTTGCCACAAAATTTGTCACAAATTTGCTGATAAATGTATGAACTGGATGGAACATTTTCAGCTTATCTTCACTTTGAACATCTTCTTCTTCAAGGGCAATGTAGTCTCCCTCAGAGTGATGATTCAATTGATTAATAATGCGATACACTCGTTTACGGCCTGGTGTTGTCACTTTCTCTGGATTAGAAGAAATTTTGATCGTGTCATTCATCTGACCGTTTTCTTCAATCGATACAAGCTTATATACAGCACCAAGAGCTGGCTGATCGAATGCGGTAATCAGTTTCGTTCCAACACCCCATACATCAATTTTTGCACCTTGTGCTTTTAAGTTCATAATGGTGTGTTCATCAAGATCGCTTGATGCAATGACTTTGGCGTCATGGAATCCAGCTTCATCCAGCATCGTTCTCGCCTTTTTAGACAAGTAGGCAAGGTCTCCGCTATCAAGTCTGACCCCAATAAAGTTGATTTTATCACCGAATTCTTTCGCTACCTTAATTGCATTTGGAATGCCTGATCTGACCGTATCATATGTATCCACTAAAAAGACACAGTCTGTATGTGTTTCAGCATATTTTCTAAATGCAGTATATTCGTCGCGATATGCTTGTACAAGAGCATGGGCATGGGTGCCTGATACGGGAATATTGAAGCGTTTCCCTGCACGGACATTACTTGTTGCCTGAAATCCGCCGATCAGTGCTGCTCTTGCTCCCCACATGGCTGCATCCATTTCATGCGCACGTCTTGTTCCGAATTCTAATGCTGTCTCATCTTCAATGATTCCTTTAATACGAGCCGCCTTTGTTGCAATTAGCGTCTGAAAGTTCACGATGTTGAGCAGTGCCGTTTCAATTAGCTGAGCTTCAACAAGTGTTGCCTCGATGCGCATAATAGGTTCATTCGCAAAGACAATTTCTCCTTCTCGCATTGAATGAAGTGTCCCTGTAAAAGACAATCCGCTTAAGTATTCAATGAAATCGCTTTTATAACCGAGTTCATCTTTTAAATATGCAAGGTCGCTCTCGGTGAAGGAGAAGTCCGATAAATATTCAATCGCTTTCTCTAAACCAGCAAATACAGCGAAGCCGTTGTCAAATGGAAGCTTTCTAAAGAAGAGTTCGAAGACTGCCTTCTTCTCATGAATGCCGTCTCTCCAATACGTTTCTGCCATGTTAATTTGATAAAGATCTGTATGTAGTGATAAACTGTCGTCAATAAACCGATGCTCCAACTTCCATTCTCCTTCCCTTACTTAACCACTTTCGCACCAAGCGTATGCTCAAAGTGAGAAAGTGCCCACTCGTGCCCCGCTTCATTAAAACTCGCTACGGCATTCGCATGAATCACAAGTTCAAAGCCTTTATTGTACGCATCAACAGCTGTATGAAGTACACAAATATCGGTACACACTCCGGCTAGGTGAAGTTCAGTGATGCCACGCTCGCGCAGTTTCATTTCTAATTGAGTGCCTGCAAAAGCAGAGTATCTTGTTTTTTCCATATAATAGACATGATTTAAATGTGTTGACGTGTGAAATAGTGAACTTAGTTTTCCGTAAAGTTCAATTCCTTCTGTCCCGCGAATATTATGGGGCGGAAATAACTTTGTCTCTGGATGATATGGATCTTGCTCTTCATGATGATCGACGGCAAAAACAACAAAGTGTCCTTCATCAATAAATGAAGAAGTGATCTCTGTGATCTTCGACTCAATCGCCTGTCCAGGCTTTCCGCACGTCAGTTTTCCATCGTCTGCAACAAAATCAACTGTATAATCAATACAAATCAATGCTTTGCCCATCCGCATCTCTCCCATATGCTCTTTTGAATCATTATAGCTTATTCATTTCACTAGGGAAACCTATTCAACAGATTCACGAGAAAAAGCTTTTTGAAAAAGCTCATCTTCTATATAGATATGTTCTTGATTGATCGCATGCGGCACCTCTATCACAAGCCCAAAAGGTGAATGTGACTCGTGATGGTTGACCACTTTAAAAGAACAACCAGCGGCATTTGCCATTTTGACATATGGAGAATAAGAAGCATATGACAATTCACCATTTAAAAGAACAGTGGCCTCTCGGTTTGCCTTCAATACTTGCTCTACCTCTTGATACGGTTTATGTCTCGATACTTGCCCTTTTGTCAGAGCGAGAAGAGCACGTTCTCTTAATGAGCCGAGAAACATTCTTCGTTCATCGGGTTTTGTTTCAGCATGTCCAAATATCCCTTGCTGCAAATAAAAGTCTACGGATTCTTCTTTCATTGCTGTGTTCACTCCTGGTTTCTGAATTTACATTTCTGTGACCCAGTGCACAATTTTTTGTGCGAGTTCACGGGCTTCGTCTATTTCTACTCTTTTGTTTAAAGATTGTTCTAGTGCTTGCTCAAGCTGCGTTTTTTCGTCTTCATACGCGATAGAAATACTCCATTCCATGTCAGGTACAGCGACAAGCGTTTTATATTCTTTTTTATTTTCATGTAAATATACATTGTAGGTTGTTGGTTGCCCGCTTGTCAGATGCGCTTTTCTTATTTTCATTTGATGTGTTTTCCCCCCTTTTTCTTCTTCCTTCTTCTATCCATTGTACCATAAAAAAAGACAGCTTCTGAAAAGGAGACCCTTTCAAAGCTGGCTATGCGTTAAAGCTCTTTTGCTGGCTGATCAGGTTTGAATCCCAAACAAATGTGACGTTCGGATTGTTGAAGAATTGAACAAAGTCTCCTGCATTATAGGTGCCTGAACCACCAGCGGAATGGTCCACACTTTTTGGCGAAATGGCAAACACATCGCCGAAATGTGCAGAACCGTTTCCTATGACACGGTCAATATGAATGGGTCCAACAATTGCTGGCATCTTTCCACCACCTTTACTACCCTCATCATATGCCTAGCGGAACAATACGTGTCTATCCAACATAAAAAAGACAGCTGATATGTCGTATGATCAGCTGTCTTTTATGCATTAAATGATTGAGGCTGGCCAAACAGTGTAAAGTCCCAAAGCATGGTGGCATTCGGATCGCTTGTCAGGGACATATAATCACCTGAATTAAAAGCGCCCGCTCCACCGGCCGAGTGATCTACAGCCAAAGGGGCAATGGCGAGAACGTCACCAAAAGTAGCCGAGCCATTTCCGCCTAAAGACTCAATATGGATGGGTCCAACAATCGCAGGCATCTTCCTTCTCCTCCCTATTCGCTTATGTGAGTTATGTTATGCAAAAAGGGAAAAGTTGTGCATCTGCCCTAAACGTTTAAATGCTGTTCTTTTCGAGAGCGCTGACGCAGCTGAACCAATCTGACAATATTGAGTGTGATGGCTTTCAGCAGCGCATAGACAGGGACGGCAAAAATCATGCCAAGGATTCCGCCAAAACTTCCTGCCCCAATTAATAGCAAGATAATTGTTAACGGATGTGTGTTGAGACGTTTTCCAATGATCAATGGAGAAATGACATTTCCATCGATCTGCTGAACAACAAGAATGACAATAACAGTCACAACCGCTTTTCCAGGTGAATCAAGAAAAGCAATGAGCACAGCTGGCGCCGCACCAAGATATGGCCCAAGATATGGAATGACATTTGTCACCGCAATAATGATGCCGAGAATGAGCGCATATTTCACACCAATTAATAAGTATCCGATAAAACAAGCAACTCCGACAAATAAACAAACAACGATTTGCCCTTGTATGTAAGCAGCAAGCGTATCGTTTAATTCTTTAAAAATCTTCAATCCTTCCTTACGGTAAGGCATTGGCAAAAATTGAACGAGCTTGTCCGGAAACTTATGCCCGTCTTTTAGCATGTAAAATAAAATGAATGGAACGGTAATGACAGCGAGGGCAATATTCGCAATCACGCCAAACACCGCCGACATACTGGAAGCAATATTTTCCGGTAAATCTTTTAATGTCGAAACGATCGACTGTTCAAACTTCGAAACAGACACATAATCTTGGTTCATCATCCATGTAAATGTTTTAGAATGCGAGAAGTCGTTGATAAATTTCTGCATGTCCGTGACATACCCCGGGAAGCTTTTGACAAGTCCACCCACCTGCGTGACAATGACAGGTCCAGCAGCATTGACAACAAACGTGATAAGCCCGATGAATAGGAGATAAATAATCAGAATGGCGAGCGTCCTAGGTATCTTCTTCGACAAAAATCGAACAATCGGATTAAAGATGAAAAAGAGAATACCTGCCAGTAAAATAGGAACAAACAACGTTGAAGCAAATAAAATGATCGGCTGAAATAAAAACGAAACTTTTGTTGATACGTACACAATCAGTAAAACCAGTAATATTTGGAATGTCCAAAAATGAACTTTAGATTTTAACAAAGATGCTCCTCCTGTTACGTATTGATCTTATTAAAAAACTACTATTCAACCCACCTTCTGTCAACTGCTTCTTGTTTTAGAACCATATTTTTTGAAAAAAAAAGAACAATTGGTATATCATGCACTTTTTCCAGATATACATTCTGTAAGCATTGAAAAAAGCAGACACCTGTGCGTCTGCTTGCTACACTCTTTCACTGTGATCAGGCATCACCGACACGATTTGCTGGATCCGCACATAAAACACTGATTTTGCCCCCGCCTCAATCACAATATGATCCGGCATCACTTCCTTCAACTTTCCACGTACTGTATCTTTCACTGTTTGAACAATCAATCTCATACCGACTACTTTCTGCAATGTTTGATAAACATATGGATCAACTAATGAAACAAGCTGTGGACTTCCTTGTTGTGCCATGCTACCTGCCCCTTTACTTGTGTATTTACCCACAGCGTATGCAATGACCCATGTGAGTGTCACTCAGCAAACCCACAACATTATTACCGTATTTTTACATTTCGTATTTTTTTACAATTTTTAGAAGTATAATAGATTGGTGCTGCCAACATCTTAAATTATTTGAAGAGGTGAATGATCTTGAAAAAATTAATCTGTATCGTTGCTGTCATGCTCTTACTATCCTCTGCAAGTTATGCGCACGCAGGCACAATTGGAGATGCACCTGGTACACCAGGGAAGTGGTTTAAAGGAGAAGAACCGGTACAAAAAGACCTGTCAAAACCCCCACTTGTTTTTGTTCATGGCATAAACAGTTCTTCCTCCACATGGTCTGATCGAAACGATATGGCAAAACAAGCTGTTCTGAACGGATACGAAAGCGCGTTCATAGATTTGTATCCAGATCAGGACATGAAAAAGAATGGGAAACTATTAGCAGAAAAGTTAAAAGAAATCTATGAATTTTTCGGCAGAAAACTGATCGTAATCGGTCATAGTAAAGGCGGAGTGGATACGCAGGCTGCCCTCGTGTATTACAACGCTCATCCATATGTAGAGAAAGTCATCACACTTGGCTCTCCACACTATGGGACGCCGCTTGCGGATTTAGCCTATAGCAAAGGCGGAAGCTGGCTTGCGCAAATCCTTGGACAAAAGAGCGACGCGCTCTATTCTCTGCAAACCGGGATGATGGCAGCTTTTCGAAGTGAAACCGACCAGCTGGAGACGTTCCCTCATAAGTATGTAACCTATTCTGGTTCAGATTGGGGAACCTTTGGCGGAGTGCTTTATTTAGGCGGCATGTATTTAAAAAGCTTTGGTGCAAACGATGGCGCTGTGACGGTCAGCAGCACAAAGCTAGCATATGCAAACAATATTTTAACAGGAAAATGGGATCACTTTTCGATCAAAAACGGCACAAGCATGTTCCCTGTATTTCAGGCACAGCTGCGTGCAAGTACCGCAAGCGCTGAAAGTGAAGACGAACAAGAGCAAGAACCAGTCTCTTCGGAGCTAAATACAAACGTTTATGTGAAAGGTGGAGAAAGTGAAAAGGATAAAACAGAAGCGTTCTATGTAGAGGAAGGAACGAATGGCCTATCGATTCAGTGGTTAAATGAAAGACAGGAAGCCAATCCGGAAATCGTTGCGCCAAATGGAGATGTTTTAACCAATTTGACGACATCCGAATCATCATTCCCATATGAAGGCGCCTATTCACACCATGTGCAAATCAATAAACCCGTTCCAGGAAAATGGACGATTCGATCAAATTCAGGAAAAAAGGATCCTTATTTGCTACTTGTATCCTTTGATTCACCATTGAATGAAGAAATCAAAATCGCTGCAGCGAAATCAGGAGATGCATCGACACATTCGAGCAAGCTGATTAAACGATTAAGCAAAACTGTAGAGACCACTTATTTTAAAGATGCCGAGAAGGATCATCCACTGAAAACGAGCTCTTCATCAGCCGTTCAATTGAAAAAAGAAGGTGCTTATTCCGTCACGGTTCATTACACAGGTCTCACTGCGTCAGGGACGTCGGCATTTAACCGTACTGTGATCCGCACATTGTATGTGGATCAGCACGGAACGATTCATGGAGATATTCCATATTAAACAGAGCGTTTCATGGGCTGAAGCGCCTGCTGCACCTTCTCATCCAAATCAGCAATTTTTTTGAGCGCAAGTGATTCATCTATTTGTCTGTAATGATGGTGTCCACCAGGCTCTTCGTCCATTTCATCTGCTTTCTTCACAATTTGCTGGAGTGTGTCCTTATGCAGGTCGCCCTCTGGCAAATATGAATCTGTGTGAAGCAAAATCGCAAGGGCAATCTCTTTGGCTGCTTTTGGTTCCTCGCCGAGCCGTATGAGCAGTTTATGTGCCCGCTCTGCCCCTTTAATGGCATGAATATCATTGCGTCTATATGTCTCGTAATCCCATTCTCCGCCTGCTGTATACCATTCATAGTGGCCGATGTCATGCAAGAGTGCTGCTTTCACAGCAAGATCCGGGTTAATCCCCGCCTGCATCGCCAGTTTGAATGCGTGATAAGCACAAGCAATAGCGTGGGCTTTTCCTGAACGATTTAAATATTTTTGAGCGACTGGATGGGTGTAAACATCCATTAATGTAACCTTTCTCATGGAAACCCCTCCTTATCTATATTTTTAGCATCCTAACATATTCTGAAAAGAAACTCAAATGTTCTGTCATATTTCCGATGAGTCTCAAGATTAGCTTATGCTCGATAAGCTGTCTTTGCTTGTACAATACGAAAAAAGCAGCCGTTATGACTGCTTTTTTTCATACTCACGGGCATCGTATACACAACCACCAGCTGGGTCATCTGCTAGAAGGTCGAGTAAAATACCGGCCACTTCATCTGGGCTCTTTAGCGTACCTGTTTCATGTAATTGCTGAAACCGCTCAATTTGTTCAAAGTCTTGTTTGGAGGATTTCCGAATCTCTCCCTGCATATCTGTATCAATCGTACCGGGTGAAAAGGAAAACGTGGTGACAGGATATGCTTCGTCCTGCTGTTCCTCATGTAAAGTCCTCATAAACATATCAAGCCCTGCTTTTGAACTGCAATAGGCACTCCATCCTTTGTACGGGTTTTTAGCTGCCCCAGAAGAAAGATGCACGATGGTTTTCTTCCCTTCAAGAGATTGTGTCTCCCTCACAAACACGTGACTGAGCAAAACAGGGATGACAAGGTTCAGCGTATAATGCTGATGAAGCGTATCTTCTCCGCCTTGCCCTGCACGCTTGATAGGAGTCACCATTCCTGCATTATTGACAAGCAAGACGTCATCAGCGTCTGCGAGAGTTTGCGAGGACAAGATGCCCTGAAGCCACTTTGCAGCCGATTCCTCATCAGTGAGATCGACCTGTGAATGCGTGAGGTGTGGATGGGATAGTGGCGACTCACTTCTTGCAGCGGTATACACGTTATCCCCGCGTGAAAGTAGCTGTTTGACAAGTGCTAAACCAAATCCTTTTGATCCGCCTGTGACGATTGAAATTCGAATGACAATCTCCTCCCTTGATAACACTATTTTAAATAGTGAATCGGTATCACATCAAGCAATCTGCATAAAGAAAAGCCTGCCCCTTTTTAAAGAGGCAGGCTATTTCTTTTCCGTCTTCACATTCACCTTTGGAATCAGAATGCTCATGACAATGATGCCAAAGGCGATCAAGATGCCAAAAATGATTGGCAGAAGCGCCGATCTCTGCTTTTCATGATCATCGCCAGAAGGAGTTGATACAGCCGAATCGCTGAAAGAGATATTCATCTCTTTCATCATACGAGCTGGCGTTTTAGGCGGATTGTCTTTCAGATCACTAAAAATTTGCGGCGAAAGTTGACCACCAGAGGTCTTAGGCGGGTCAGCAAAGTGAATGTCCGTTTTGACTTTAGATGTTGTTTTGCTTTGTTCGTATTTCGTTTGATCCCTCAATATACTCGAATTAATATTGAGGTTCTTTTCTTGATATTCATTCGGCTTGACATTCGTATCCGTATCTTCACCTGTAGCAGCAAAAGCAGCAGGACTGAGGAGAAAAAGGGATATGACACCAAGTGCCATCCCTTTGACGAATAGATTAAGCCTCATGAGTGACATCACGTTCCTCTGTTTTGTCTTTCCATAGCTTCTTCACTAGTGGAATGACCATGAACAATATCGTTAAAATCAGTAGCCCTGTGATGCCCATACCGAAGTTGTCTCCATTTCCATATTGGATGGACAGATACACGTCTGTCACTGGATTTGTAAAATGGAAGTTTGGCATGACCAAATCAATTAACGGTGCAACAAAGAAGAAAATAAGCGCCGTTGCTGCCATCCATCCGGCAATTGAACCGAAAAGGAAAGCTGTGCGAATAAAGGCAGAGCATGCCACTAGCAGCAAAATCGTAAAGATCGACCATTGAATGGCTTGGTCATCAGCTAGTTTGTAAATGTTGAGTCCAAACAGACTGATCATGAGCCCGACTAGCAGATTTAAAATACCAAACAGTGCACCTTTGACCAGCATTGGCGCTGACGCATAGTACGAGCTAAAAAAGCCAATCAACAAACTGCTGATCATCACAATAACCAAAATGACTACTGGCGGTACAGTCTGCGTTTTTTCTTCTGGCACATCGCCGCTAATTTTCAGCGGATTGGCTAAATGGTTATACACATAGTTGCTGTTGCCTTGATCGTCTAAAGTGTTGCCTAAAATACCCTTTAAATCTTGTTGAACAAGCTTCGTAGAATTGACATTCTTACTCCAGTTTTCGTTCAACGTATCTGCTTTTTCTTGAACGGTTGTGACACTTTCTTCAATATTATTCGTATAATCCGCCACCCCTTTTTGGCGGTCAGTTAACGAACTCATATTTTCAGAAAGACGAAGCACTTCCTGACCAATTGAATCCTGTGCACTCACAACAATCGAACTGCCCGCAAGGTCTGCCGTATACACAGCATCTCCTTGATCAGCCATTTGTTCAGCTACTGTGTCCGCACTTTCAGAAATGGCATTTAACTCCTGTTCCATGCTTGCCTGCTGAGTCGAAATGTATTCTGCGTAGCCATCTGAGAATTTTTGCATCTCATCAATAAAGGTAGACACATCATCATTTGACGTCAGCATTTGATTTTTGAGTGTATCCCAGTTTTCCGTTTCTTCTTTTTTGATGGAAAGGATGGACTGGATTTCATCTCCTTTTGTGTCTAGTAGAGATGAGTTGTTTGTTGGTTGATATAGATTCCCAAGCATCATCTCTAGCTGAGACAGTTGATTGGAGTATTCCATTAACTTTTTGGTGCTTGTTGAATTTGTTTTAAACTCTTGATCAAATATTTTTGTATCCAAAGTGTTGCCAATCGGCGAGTTTACTCGTTTCAGCTCTTGCACTTTGTTTAAAATAGAGGATTCCTGATTTTTGATTTCATTCGGAATGACGTTATATCGATCTTGTAACCTTAGAATCATCTTTTCAAGCTTCTCTACTTTTTTCGTGAGGCTTTCAAGCTCCTTACTCATTTGACTTACTTTGTCTTTCAATTGGTCGTTATGAGCGGCCGATTTTTCTTGAATCTTCTTTTTCACTTCTTCTAAACGATTAGACAGTGCTTTTAGGTCATCTTTTGATTGATTCGTGCCGCTGTTATCTGGCTGAACAGCATCCTGACCATTTTCACTCTCTTTATCATCTTCATTAGTCGGAGGTGCAGTCTGATCTTCTAATTGATCAGCTAGATCGTTCATTTCCGATGAAATTTGCGAGAGTTCATTTGTTTCATCATCTAAGTTAATGCCAATCTCTTCTGGGTTCTCGTTATCTTGATCTGATTGCCCGTCATCATCAGGATCAGCTGGCTGCTCGGGCGCGTTCATTAGCTCTTGCCTTTTTGTCTCTAGCTTATTCTGCAAGGCGATGATCTTACTTTTATAGGCCTCTAAGTATTGACCTTCATAATTCTTCAATAGTTCTTCTTGAGACGCCTTCACAAGGTCCGTTAATCCCGACGATTGCTTAGGAATTACGTCTTCTCTTGCCCTTTGAACAGATTGAATTGCGCTGTCTGTTGTTTTAAGCTGACTTTGGACCCCATTGATATCGGTTTTGAGTCCGCCCATTTGATCGCTAAAGCTGCGGGTGTTTTGGTTTTGAATCTCCGCAAGCTGTTTGAGTCCTTGCTGGATTTGTTTTTTGCTTGTCGATTGCGCTTTGATCAAGAGATCCTTTTGTTTATCTTGATACTGCTGATATTGATCGACTACTTTTACGAAATCCTTTAGCTGGCTTTTCGCTTCTTCTGTTGTACTTAAACCGTCTTTATACTGTTTTTGTGAATCGGCCATCGCATTTTTTAGTTCTTCTATTTGTTTCTTCTGCTGCTGGACGGCATCAGATAGTTTGTTTGAATTTGGCTTATAGAAGTTGTACATCGTGTTTTGGAATTCGACCTCTTTGCCAACAATATGCTCAAACTCTTCTCTGACATTGCCGATTTCCTGTGATACAAAACTCCAATATAAAGTCGACATTTGTTCATTCATTTTCTTTTGAGCATTTTCTAGCTCTCTTTGTACTTTTTCTTTATTCACTGCATTGAGCTGATCTTGGATTGAGAATTGGATAGATGCCTTCTCAGGATGATCCTTATCATAGCTCAGCACATTTTTAGAGAAGTCAGATGGAATATAGAGAACTGCATCGTACTTTCTATTTTTCAGGCCATTTTCTGCCGCACTTCGGTTGACGACTGTCCATGTGTAATCTGGACGTTCTGATAATGCCGCCACCACATCCTGTCCGAAACGAGCGGTATTTTCACTTTCGCTCGCCCCCATATCCTCATTGACCACGGCAATGTTACGTGTGGCATTCTTTTTCTGTTTTGCCGGATCATCCCCAATGAGATGGAAAAATAGAACCGGCAAGACGAGAATCAGTATCATGGTCGACACGATTTTGATGGAGCTTTTTTGCTGCTCTGTCATTGAACACTCTTCCTTTCTACCGCACATAAAGGAACCTGGATTTTCTTCTCTTTCCCGTTTTCAACCAAATATCCGAATCCTGGCTGAATCTCTGGTTCTTGTCTTGCATACGGAAGCGGTATGATGTTTTGCTCTGATTTTTTCATCAGTAACATGGCATGACGAACCTGTTTGATTTCGTTTGTGAGTGCATCATAGCCTTTACTGAATTCGGTATGATTTCCTGATGCGATCAGGCTGAAGCCTAAGTGTGCATATGACTTCATGAAATCAGCCAATTGATCTTGAAGACGCGGGTCGATTGTCTGCTGAAAACGCGTAATGCCATCAATCACAAGCACAATTTGAGAGAACGACAACTGATCAGTCTCTCCCCGGCGCACAGCTTCGACGTACATCTCTTCACGCACCTTGAATAAACGATCTATTTCCTCTGCCCATTCTGTGATATCATCCTTTGTTTCAAGGTAATCAATGTTCTCTTCTTTTGCATAATGAGAGAGCCCCCGATCAATCGAATCAAAGACGGCCAGCTTCTCAGGTTTTGCTCCTAATAGCTGATCAAGCATTAGTTTGGTCACATTTGTTTTCCCTCGCTGCGTTTGTCCGATAATGAGGCAGTGTTTATTCTTCTTCAAGTCAAAGTAAACAGGTGCAACAGATTCCTCATCTAGTCCGACTGGAATGTCATACGGCTGTTTTTGTTCTTCTAAGCGACTCTCTAGCTCCCAAATGGTCAGTTTATCAGGAAGCATCGGCACAGGTTTTGGTTTTTCAGCTGATTCAAAGCGAGCATCTAGAAGCTGGATCTCTTGTTTTAAATGCTCAAACAATTCGAGATCGTTCTCTCCTTCAACTGGCAGGAACATTTGGGCAAAGTAAAGCTCTTCTTTGTTGATAATGACTCGTCCTGGAATTGGCTCTAAGCTGAATTTCGGTCTGCCAATAATGGAGTATGCTTCTCCTTGATCCATTAAGTAATGGACAATCTTTGTTTTCAAATTGTTCATAAGCGATTGACGGACTGCGTTGACACGAGTCGCTGTGATTAAGAAATAAATGCCTAACGATTGTCCATCACGGCTTAACTGAATAAATTCAGATTCGAGTTCATGCATTTCGTCTTTCACAATGTCAAAGTTGTCAATCACGATAAATATGAATGGAAGCTTTTTTTCATTCAGCGCATTGTACATTTTGATATGACTCATTTCCTGCTGTCTAAATAAACGCTTGCGATATTCAACCTCTTCACGAAGACGCTTCATCGACTTTTGAATCTTTCTCATTTGATCCATTAAGAAATAATCAGCCGTATGCGGAAGTTTGGCAAGCGGTAGCAAGGTGCCGTTACCGAAGTCATAAATATATGCATGCCATTCTTCAGGTGAATATCTTTCTGCGAAGCTCATAAGCAGTGTTGTTGCAGCAAGTGATTTGCCGTAGCCGGATGAACCGAAGATGCCAATATTTCCATCCTCCATCATTTGATAAGAAAGTGGATGCTGGCTTTGCTGATCTGGCTCATCGACAAGAGCGAAATGGAAGACGTGCTCTTCACTTGATGCATAACGTGTTTTTGGAATCCGCTCTTCAAGCGGTGGAAGCCATGGACTCGGAAGCTTTTCAATTCCAAGCTCTTGCTGCATACGTTCAATTTCATCCACAACAGCGGAAATTTCCGTCACTGTCTCTTTTTTCACAGCCGGCTCTGTACTTACCCCTGATAATGGGATCAGTCCAGTGTCCGTTACAATGGCAATGTCATCTTCTGATCCGTAGCCGTCTTCCATATACGGTGCACCGCTCCAAGCCGACTGGAATAATTCATAGATTTCATTGTTCCCCACTTGTAAATATCCACGACCTGTCACGGTAATCGACGCTGCATCACTATTTTTCAAAATTTCCTTACTGTCTGATGCATCTTGTACCTTTAATGCGACTTTAAAGCGGGAGTTACTCCAAATTTGATCATCAATGACCCCGCCGGGCTTTTGTGTCGCCAAAATGAGATGGACACCGAGACTTCGTCCAATCCGCGCGGCACTGACAAGCTCTCTAATAAAATCTGGCTCTTCACTTTTTAATTCAGCAAACTCATCAGAGATTAAGAACAAATGAGGCATCGCCTGTTCCGCCTTTTTCTCTTTATAGAGTTTCGTATAGTCATTGATATGATTCACATGATACTGATCAAACAAGCGCTGTCTTTTCTTCAGTTCACTTTTAATAGAGGCAAGCGCTCTTTCACTAAAGTTTTTGCTGCCTTCAATGTTTGTGATCGTACCAAGTAAGTGCGGAATATTTCGGAACGGCTGCGCCATTCCGCCCCCTTTGTAATCAATGAGCAGGAACGCCACTTCATGCGGGTGAAAGTGTACAGCCAAGGATAAAATATACGTCTGTAAAAACTCACTTTTTCCTGATCCCGTTGTTCCCGCTAACAGACCATGTGGGCCATGTGCTTTTTCATGCAGATTCAGATCGACAATATCGTTTTTTCCTTTATAACCGATAGGCACAGATAATGACTTTGCTGTTTCAGATGTCAGCCATTTTTCACGAATGCCAATGTCATCTACCTGTTTGGCATGAAACAGGTCAAGGAAGGAGACTGTTTCTGGAATCGAGTTGGTCATCCCGACTTGATGATCTAATGTTCTTAAGGTTCTGGCAAACAACTCATTGTCCGCTCGCACATGTGCATCCAGCTGAAATGGAATTCGTACGGCCTTCTTATGCTGAATGAGAATATCTCCTTCTTCTTCGTTAATGTAACGAACAAGCGTTGAAATATTTTCTGCCAAGCTTTCCTTTGTTTCTGCCGCAAAGATAATTGAGATGCCTAAATCCGTCCGGCTGCCTTCTAGGTATTCTAAAATCACGTGTTCCGCAATGAGTTCATGGTTTGTCACGATAAACACAAAGTGAGGCGTAAATATTTTTTTCTCTTTTTCCTCTTCCAGATCACGCTCTCGCAAAATTTCATAAATAGAAGACAAGAGCTGATCACGTGTTTGTTCGTTATATATAAACCCTTTCCCGTATGTATGAGGAAGTTGGAAGTGCGGCAGCCATTTCATCCATTCCCAGTTCTCATACTCCTGTTCATTAAAGATAAAAACAAATCTCAAATCATGATAGCTGTGCGAGAAAGCAAGCTGACCGACAAGCTGGTGAAGTTCATTTTTGACAATTGCCGGTTTTCCTATTAATCCGGTTGGACCGTCCGCAAGACCGAACGTAATCGGTACATCTTTTACCTCGCGATAGACGTTTTGCATATGCTGTGTTTGTTCCATTAAGTCATCGATGTCACGATTGGCCATATCGCCGCCGCTCGTCGATAATTCATAACTTGAAGGAACTGCACCTGTCCCTAGACGCAGCTGTAAAAAATCATCACTGACAAGCGTCTTTTCCCAAATACGCCCGCTGATTTCTGACGTCAAATATTTCATTTGTTCAAAAGACGGATAATGATACGTTAAAATAAATTGTTGACGGTCATACAGCTCTTGCAGCTCTTTCCGCTTATTTTCTAAGTAAAGAGAGTAAACGCGTTGCCGCTTCTCTTCTCGTCTTTTGCGCTGTGATTTCTCTTTAAAATATTGAACGGACGAAGTAATTAACGTCATAATAAACATCGCCATCGACACGACAATAAAGATACCTCGCGGCTGTACAAGGGCCACGATCCCCATGACAATCAGCATGACAAGCGGCGGAAGAACCACGAGCCAAAGTCCTCTGCCGTTATTTTCACTCTCCTGTGAAGGAAAGCTGAAAGACACCCGGTCATCTGGCAGATCGTAAATCAAACGTGGTGTTCGTCTATATAAAGGATATTTTTGTTTCGTTTCGGTACTCGGCGGTCTTGTTTTTTCTAAACGTGTTTGAAATGGTTCAAATGCTGTTACTTGCAATAAATCATCATCTTTCAATGAAAGCGTCAAAAAGTTCCAAAACAGCTCATCTCCAGCAAGAAGTTGCTGTGGACCGTGCAGCTGTTTCCCGTTCACATAGATCGTTTCATCTTGGGGAATGACATACCAAGTGCCTTCTATTTTTTCCAACGTGAAGGATTTGGCATCTTGAAACATTGAATGGGCTTGTTCTTTCCACACATCCGCTTCATCTATTTCTTCACTTGAAATAGTCACTTCGACTCTATTTCCTAGGTAATAAATGGTTTGATCATGATGTGAATCCATCAACATGAGTGTGAGTGAACCAACCTGACATGGTTCATGTGGAAGTAAGTGACCTATCTTCTTTTCGCCCTGATAAAGAGAAAAGCCATCATTCGTTTCATCTGGAGATAAACGAATCAATCCTTCATCAAACGAAAGGGAAGGAATCGTTACTGTATGCTCTATTTCAGGTCCAATCACAGCTTCCCGGTTGAACTGCTCATCTAAACGGACGGTTTGATAATCTTCCTCATAAAAAACCCATAGAAGACTCAAACGCTCCACCTCCTCATCGGACAGCACCAACTGTCAGTTGTATCGAAAGAATTATTTTTTCTCATCTTTTTTCGTCTGAGAGGTTTTCTTTTTTGTATCAGATTCTTTCTCTTTTTTCTCCTGATCGGCTTTTGACTGCTCTTTTTGTTCAGCTGTTTCATCTGTTTGGCTTGCATCTGAGGAGTCATTGGTGCTCGTCTCCGTTGTTTCTTTTTCTTCATACTTCGCCATTTCCTTAATGATTGGATCTAGCTGTTTTTGTTTTTCTTCAGCAGATAGGCTGTCGTCATTTTGAATTTCATTGCGGTAGGCGACGAGTGCTGTAAATATGTATCGGTCGTCCCCGAGCACCCTTGCAATATCCAGAGCTTCCTTGCTATTGCCTTGTCCAATATGAATCCAGAACAGGAAGTATTGCGGGTCTGTCTGCAATGTGTACGTATCCGTGATTTCTTTTTTGTGCTGGTCAAGCAATAGGTTCCCTTGATTCGTTTGCACATACGAAATGGCCAGTTCATATTGAAGAGAGACTGGCATTTGATCGGCTTTGTATTTTTCGAGCGTATCCACCACTTGGCTGTACTGTTTGTTGAGATAATATTTATTCGCTTCCACATACGCTTCTTGTTTCGGCATGGCGAAAAAGAACGTGTAAATGGTATACACCAATGCAGGAATCAAAAGAACAAGGAGACCAAGTCCAATGTATCGTTCAATCTTCCATTTCTTTTTTGGAATGGTTAAGAGCGTCTTTTCTTTTGCTTCAATGGCTTCTATTTTTTGTTGAATCAAAGCAGACAATTCTTCCAGCGACTGTGTATCACTTATTTCCTTTGCCTGCTCAGATAATTTCAACGTATCATGATAAGCCAAATATTCTTGAAACTGATATTCATGGTCCACCACTCGAAGAATGACGGCTTTGACCTCTTTTAACAAACGTTGTTGGTCGGTTTCATATGGCGGGATGCTTTCTTTGACCCCGTAATGCAAAAATGCAGGCGCTAAGCCTTGATGAAAAACAATGTTTTCAGGAGAAACAATAGGATGCAGCCGCTTCACGTCGTGTTTGCACACTGCATCGACAAGCTGGTATGAAAAAATCCATTTGCTTTTTTCATCCTTTGCATGGATGAAACGAAATTCCTGATAGGCAGGAGGCGGTTGAATCGAAATGATGACCTCACCTTCGGTTAATTGAATCTCTTTTTTAAATGAAGGATTGATGTCTTTAATCGGTGCCGCTTCTAAACCGTCTAAGAGTTTAATTGTCTCTCTTTGAAAAATGAAGGTGTAAGTGCCTTCCTCTTTTTTCATGACTGCTTCTAATTGTTCTTCTAAATAGGAACTCTTTTTATCTGCCATTTACAAAAGTCCTTTCATAGTATTTCCAGCCTGTCTCCTGTTGTGATTCCACAGTCTGACAGCTTATATTCGCCTGAAAACACAGCTTTCTTATTGACTACACGCACCCATCCGCCATCTCGTTTAGGTAGTGAGATTTGTTTTGCCTGCCAGGCGATATGGATGACTTGTTTAATATGTAAATAATTTGATAGTCTCAAATCAAACACACTGCCATCATAGTTTTTTAAGTCGATGGTAATATCGATATACACAAATTTCCACCTCACAAAATAGAAAGAGCGCCGGCATCAACTGACAGACTCGGCGCTTTTTCTGCTTTTCACACTTAGAAAGGAAATCCCTTTGTTAGCCGCGAATTTGGCTAGCGATGTCTTGGTCAGTGCTTTCAAGTGTATTTGCAGTTTGATCAAGCTGATTGCTGACATCTGTTAATAGATCAGACATTTTGATGAATGAAGGTTTTAGCTGTTCGTATTGATCAGCGAATGCTTCACTAGAAGCACCTTCCCACATTCCTTTTAGGTCAGAGATCATTCTATTTAGACGATCAACTTGGTTTAACACTTCTTGACTTTCAACACCATATTGCTTAGCGGTCGCTCTTAGTTCTTCTGGGGTTACGCGAATAATTCCTGACATATTCCTCATTACCTCCCGTGCATAGCCGCCATATAATGGGCTAATCCACTTATTTTTTGACGTTATTATTATAAAAACAGAAATGATACACAGTCAAACAAATCTGTTTTTATTTTACAAAATGAGTCTATAGAATTACTGTATTTTCGCTCTTTATCTAGTATTTAACAGTTTTTTGGTCATATATTCTTAATAAAAGGGCGTGCACTTCCATGAATCTTTCCGCCTATTGATTTTTTACTACATTATTATTGTACTATTTCTTTTTGTGATCAATGCATGACCAATGTGCTCATTTCTCAAGCTTTTTGGTTTTTTAATGATTATGGCATTTTTTTGTTGATTTACATACCTGATTCTCTTCATAATGTAAGTACGTGAAATATTCGAAAAAGCAGGGGTTTTTTATGACAAAAAAGACAGATCCATTTAAGTATAGCCTTGATCGTTTAGAGGATGTGGCAGACCAAATTAGTGATGTGCTCAATTGCCCTATTACTATAGAAGATACTCATCATCGATTATTAGCCTATAGCACACATAATGATTTCACTGATCCCGCCAGAACTTCAACCATTATCTCCCGCCGTGTACCGGAAAAAGTCATTAATCGGCTTTGGAAAGACGGTATCATTCCTACACTCCTTAAAACAGATGAACCGCTTCGCGTACCTCAAATTGCAGAAGTCGGTCTATCCAGCAGGGTTGCCATTTCCATATGGAAAGACAAAGAGGTGCTCGGCTTTATCTGGGCAATTGAATCCACGCAGCCTTTTTCAGATGAAGAAATGGACCTTCTCAAGATGGCAGCACATGCCGTGAAAAACAAATTACTCAATTTACAAATTCGAAAAACGAAAACAGAAGAACGCAATCAGGAACTATTTTGGAAGATGCTCACAGGACATATTCATGAAAAGGATGAGATGCTTGATCTCTTCTTGAGGCTTGGGATGAGGTGTCCAGACACGTATGCCATTATTATTTTTCGCCTTCGTGATGAACTCACAGAAGATACGGAAAAGAAGCTCTCCTATCTGCTTGAAACAACGCAGCAAGTGCAGGTGCTTTTAACGACTGTTGATTTTAACGAATTCATTATTCTTGTCTCGCCAAAAACAGAACATCCGCTTCAAGATATTAAACAATTCACAAGCGGCATGCTAAAGCAGTTGTCTGATCGGTATCAGCTCCATGACGTTCAAGCGGCCATTGGTGGAATTTACGATCACATTACTCATATTCAGCCATCCTATAAAGAAGCACTGGCCGTCTTAAAAACAAAAGAACGCTTTCCTGTGGAAACAGAACAATTAAACAGCTTTTCTGAACTGGGTATTTATCAATACTTAGATGTGCTTGCTGAAAAACGAAAGGGATCGTCTTATTCCAGTTACTCTTTATCAAAGCTTGAGGATTACGATCTCAGGCATCATTCCAACCTCGTCGAGACCCTTGAACGGTTTATTGATTGTGACAGCAACGCCAATATCGCCGCAAAGCAGTTAAATATTCATATCAACACACTGAATTACAGACTGAAGCGGATTACGGACATTGCAGAAATTGATTTAAAAAACATGAATGAGAAAATGACCATTTATCTTGATATGAAGCTAAAAAACGTCCCTTTGTGAAATTTCACAAAGAGGCGTTTTTTAATTTTTTCATTCAACCGAAGAATTTTCTAAACTTTCAGGATACACTAGACATACAATATCAATAGATAAGCATAGGAGGAATTGATATGATCATCGGCATTCCGAAAGAGATTAAGAACAATGAAAACCGGGTCGCATTAACACCAGGAGCAGCATCTCAATTGCTTTCAGCTGGACACCAGATTTTAATTGAAACGAACGCTGGTTTTGGAAGCGGATTCACTGATGACGATTATGTATCTGTTGGTGCAGAGATTCTTGATCAAGCGAAAGATGTGTGGGCATCTTCTGATATGATTATGAAGGTAAAAGAACCATTACCTGAAGAATATTCATATTTCAGAGAAGGTCTGATCTTATTTACGTACTTGCACCTTGCAGCAGAGCCCTCCTTGGCTGAAGCATTAAAACAAAAAGGTGTAACAGCCATTGCTTATGAAACGGTAACGGACGGAAAATCACTCCCTCTATTAACGCCAATGTCTGAAGTAGCAGGTAGAATGGCTGCTCAGATTGGTGCTCAATTTTTAGAAAAGCCAAAAGGTGGAAAAGGCATTTTGCTCGCCGGCGTGCCAGGAGTATCGAGAGGGAAAGTCACCATTATTGGCGGCGGTGTCGTTGGAACAAATGCAGCGAAAATGGCGATCGGACTTGGCGCAGATGTCACCCTTATTGATGTAAATGCGGAACGATTACGTCAGCTGGACGATCAGTTTGGTCACCAAATGAAAACGTTAATGTCTAATCCTGTTAACATTGCAGATTCAGTGAGCGAGGCAGACCTGCTTATTTGTGCGGTTCTCATCCCAGGTGCCAAAGCTCCAACCCTTGTCACAGAAGAAATGGTGAAACAAATGAAGCCTGGTTCTGTCATTGTCGATGTAGCCATTGACCAAGGCGGGATTGTGGAAACAATCGATCATATCACAACACATGATCAGCCTACTTATGAAAAGCACGGCATTTTACATTATGCTGTTGCCAATATGCCAGGAGCGGTTCCGAGAACATCGACAGTTGCTTTAACAAACGTCACGGTCCCATACGCACTGCAGATTGCAAATAAAGGCGCTGCAAAAGCGATCAAAGAAAACAAGGCGATTGCTGAAGGCGTCAATGTGATGAACGGACATATCACCTATGAAGCTGTCGCTCGTGATCTCGGCTATGATTATGTGCCTGTTAGTAAAGCCCTTCAAACCTCTTCCATGACCGAAGCTTAATATCTAGCCCGCCCTTTTCAGGGGCGGGTTTTATTGTTAACCTAAAATAAAAATGAGTTGACAAAAGAACCTCTTCCCCTTAATCTATTTGTACAGATAAGACAGGGGGAAATATCATGCAAAAGAAGACAAGAACAGCTGACTTTGTGCTCGTCGGGATGTTTGCTGCACTCATGGCTATCGGAGCCAATATCACATCCATTGTGCCATTTTTACAGGTCGGCGGAATCCCACTTACGATGCAGCCGTTTTTTTGTGTGCTTGCTGGTCTTTTGTTGGGCAGACGACTTGGCGCATTGGCCATGATTGTCTATGCTCTTGTTGGGATCGCTGGTGCACCTGTATTCGCACAGTTCTCGGCGGGTCTCGGCGTTATTTTAGGAAAAAGCGGTGGCTTTGTGTTATCATACATTCCTGCTGCTTGGCTTGCCGGATTCATTCTTGAAAAAAGACAAAACCCTGGTTTTGGCCGCTTTTTATTTGCAGCCATTGCAGGAACGACCGTGATGTATGTGATCGGGACAACTTATACATACATCGCATTAAATGTATGGCTGAACGCACCAATCTCTTATCAAACTACATGGTTCTTCATGATTTGGTTTATGGTAAAAGACTATGCGCTGACCATCCTCCTTGCGATGCTGGCACCTAAAATTTATCGATCAGTTTCAAAAGCCACATCCTTTCGAAAAGAACAAACAGCTTCCTAATATCAGAAAAGGTTCCTTTACTCTATGAGTAAGGAACCTTTTTTCATTTATAGCATAATTGCCGCAAGCCAGCCGAACAAGACGAGCGGGATATTATAAAAAGCGAATGTTGGGACACATGTACCCCAAATGTGGTGATGCTGTCCATCCATATTGAGTCCAGATGTTGGTCCGAGTGTACTGTCACTTGCAGGTGAACCTGCATCTCCTACAGCAGCTGCTGAACCAATAATCGCAATCGTTGCCATTGGGCTAAACCCTAAGTGTAAACAAAGCGGGACAAAGATCGTCGTAATAATCGGAATCGTTGCAAATGATGAGCCAATGCCCATTGTCACTAGCAGCCCCACCAATAACATGAGAATAGCTGCTAAGCTTTGGTTGTTTCCAATAAGTTGAGATGATGCCTTGACGAGAGATTCAATATCTCCTGTTTTCGTTAAAACATTGGCAAATCCAGCTGCAACAAGCATGACAAATCCGATAAATGCCATCATGTTCATGCCAGATGTAATCAGCGCATCTGCTTCATCGCGTTTCATCATTCCCGTTACAAACAAAACGAGCAAGCCTACAAGCGCACCGAAGATCATCCCTTCGACTCCAAGGCTTTGAGAGAGATATAACTGAACAATAAGTGATGCAAGGATCGCAAGCCCAGCAAAGAATAAGCTCTTTTTTGTATATGCTGATTTTTCTACATCCGTAATGTCACGATTTTCATATGTTTTTGGCTTACGGAATACAAAGAGTGAAACGATCAAACCAAGAACCATGCCGCCTACAGGAATCAGCATCGCATACGGAATGTCTGCTAAATTCACTGTTAAACCTGCATCTTTCATGTTATCACGAAGCATTCCGTGAAAAATTTGTCCAAAACCGACCGGAAGTAAAATATATGGTGCAGTAAGTCCGAAAGTCATCACACATGCTAGCAGTCTGCGGTCAATTTGAAGCTCGTTAAACACCTTTAATAATGGCGGGATTAAGACCGGAATAAAGGCAATATGAACAGGAACAACGTTTTGAGAAAAACAAGATACGATCAAAATGACCAGAATAATGAGCACTTTTGATAATGTTTTTCTTCTTGAATCGCCTTCTTTTCCAAGAAGCTTCACAGCTCCTTCGACCATGGCATCAGGAAGACCCGTTTTCGTCAGTGCGGCTGCGAATGCACCTAATAGTGCGTAACTAATCGCCACTGTCGCATTTCCGCCAAGACCGTCAGTGAACGCTTGAACTGTTCCCCCTAGACCTAATCCACCTGCAAGTCCGCCCGCTAAAGCGCCAAGTGCCAGCGCAATCACGACATTGACCCGCAGCAAGCTTAATATCAACATTAAAACAACCGCTAAAACAACTGCATTCATGGTGAAACCTCCGAAATCCTTTAGTTTACTAATGTAGTAGATAATTAAAGTACCAACGTATGTTACCATAGAAAAATTACTTCGTCAAATGGCGTATGTCCTACATAAAAAGCTCTGCCAGTTGGCAGAGCTCAGATTGTTGACAAAGGGCTAAAATGAATTTTATTTTAGCCCTTTGTCTTCTTTTCAGCGTGATAGAAAACCTTTGCAGTCTAGGAAGGACGAGCATCGGCGCGGAGCGAATTTGACATTCGTGAGCACCGAAGCGCAGGACTGACACCGAATGCGAGGGTTTGTCTACACGCTGAGCTCTGCCAGTTGGCAGAGCTTCCGTTGTTATTTCTTCGGTTCAAATCGTTCCACAAATGTCGCTAATGATCTGACCATCACACCTGTTGCTCCTGTTGGACCAAAGCATGAAGGCTTTTCTGTCGTGGCTGTTCCTGCAATATCTAAGTGAACCCAAGGGGTGTCTTCAGCGAATTCCCCAATGAATGCACCTGCCATGATCGCATGACCATCACGACCTGGTGAGTTATTCAGATCAGCCATTTTACTGTTTCTTACTCGTTTTTTATCTTTTTCGGTGATTGGCAGCTGCCAAATCATTTCCCCGCATTCTTCTGATGCCTCTTTAAACTGGGCATACAGTTCATCGTTATTGGTCATCACGCCTGTTGTTTCATTCCCAAGTGCCACAATGACACCGCCTGTTAATGTCGCAACATCCACAAGCACAGAGGCGCCATGCTGCTTCGCATAGGTCACACCATCTGCTAAAACAAGACGACCTTCTGCATCCGTGTTAAGCACTTCGATTGTTTTGCCGCTTAGTGAGACAATGACGTCATCTGGCTTCATCGCATCTGCTGAGACCATATTATCTGTTGAGGCGATGACCGCAATGACATTCTGCTCTGGACGAAGTTCACCGATGATTTCCATTGCGCCTAAAACAGAGGCTGAACCGCCCATATCTGTTTTCATCCCCACCATACTTGCTCTTGGCTTTAAGGAATACCCACCTGTATCATACGTAATGCCTTTACCGACAAGGCCGATGACGTCTGTCCATTCTTCCTTGCCTTGATATTTCAATACAATCAGCTTCGGTGGTTCTGTTGAGCCTCTATTAACGGCTAGAATACCGCCCATTCCGAGCTCTTCCATTTGTTCTTTATCTAAAATTTCAATCTCGAATTCATATTTATAAGCAAGCTCTGCCGCATAGGATGCAAGATCAGAGGACGTGAGCATGTTCGGCGGCATATTCACAAGTGTACGAGCCGAATTGACCGATTGTCCGTAGACTTCGCCCACTTTCAGACTTGCCTGAATTTCGGCAGCATCATGATCCGTTGTTGCATAAACAAATTCGATAAAGCGATCCGGTTCATTCGTTTTATGTTTAAAATCTTGTAATTCATATGTAGCTAAAAGGCAGCTTTCAGAAAGGGCATGGGCTGCATCTTGAACAGGCAGATCCTTTCCTGTAAATGTATCAAGCAAAACCGAAACTGCTTGCTTTTTATCTTGATGAAGCTTTTTAAATAAATGCGCAAACACTTCCTTTGCCTCTTCAAACGTGTAATCTGACTCCTTCCCAAGCCCGACAAAATAAATGCGTTTAATGCCGGTTTCAGGGGATGGGAAAAATTTCGAAAGCTGATTTCGCTTAGACGAAATATCGCCTTCTTTTAGTAATTCAGTGATTCTTCCTCCATGTAACTCATCCATTTCTTTTGCTTTTCCTGATAATTGGCTCTTTTGAAAAAGTCCGATGGCCAGTGTATCTTTATGTTGCAACTCATTTGTCGAGAAAAACATATTTATCACACGCTCCTTCAATGAACTCCATATTTCACATTGGAACTTCTATTATATCAAAATTTATGTGCTGATACGATCATTACCAGCCTGTCTTCCCTTGAAGAACATTTATATTTTGGCACGCGGAAGGGCATCATGAAAAAGCGGCAGCGATCAATAGCAGCCTGTCCATGGTCTCCTCGTTCCACATCTACTTTCTTTAATGTTATAATGAACATGAACTTGGCAACAGTTCTTACTGCCATCATTTTTTTATCTTACTAGGGTAAATACTTTATCATTTCGCACGTTATTTTTTCTTAAAGAGAGGATGTTTCTTGTTCATGAGCGTACTGACGAATTTTCCGCTGCTTGCCAGCCTTGCAGCCATCTTTTTTGCACAATTTGTAAAAGTACCGATTCAATTTATCATTTCTAGACGACTAGATTGGTCGCTCATTACAAGCACAGGCGGAATGCCAAGTTCACACTCCGCAGCAGTAACAGCACTCTCAACAGCAGTTGCTTTAGAGCACGGGCTAGGAACATCTATTTTTGCCATTTCCGCCATCTTTGCCATTATTACGATGTTTGATGCGACAGGTGTTCGCAGACAGGCAGGAGAACAGGCAACTGTCCTGAACAAACTGGTCACAGATTTTAACCGGTTTGTTGCCGAGGCAAAGAACTTCCCAAATGCGGAAGAAAAAGAGAAGCAAAAGAAATTGAAAGAGCTTCTTGGGCATAAGCCGATTGAAGTCTTCTTCGGCGGCTTAACAGGAATCTTGCTCACACTCATCTTAGATTATTACTTCATGTAGAAACGAAAAAGCTTTGGACCTTTTGAGATCCAAAGCTTTTTTATTCTTTATTTGCTTGAAACTGCTGCCGGAACACTTGCATCGATTCTGCTTCATTCAACTGATTTAAGTCTTTTTCTGTCAGCGTTCCTTCACCCTTTTTAATCACATAAACGTCCAGCACTTTTTTACCCCATTCTCTATACACATCATCAACCGTTTCATAATATAAATCAAGCTTATGACCTTTAATCGCTTTCCCAGTATCTGCGACTACACCATAGCCATAATTGGGGATAAACAGGACAGTTCCTATCGGAAAGACAGATGGGTCCGCTGCCACGGTTGAATATAAATCACGTTTTACTTTGACGCCTGAATATGTAATGCCATATGCATGATGTTCTTTCGTCTTACCTGTTGATTCTACACCTGCTGTATAACCTGTGGCGACAACCTTTTGCTTCGGATAATCGTTCCAATTAAATGCTTCTTCGAGAGAAACAGCTCGCAAATCGTCACTTTTCACCGCCATCGTCTGCCTTTTTGGATGCTTTAAAAAAGAAGATACGTGCTTACCGGCATCGGTCTCTTTCACCCATGCAGCTAAATCACTTGGCTCTACGCCAGATATGCCCGTAAAGCTTGTCATCAAGGCAAGCATAAACAGAACTGTCATGAACAATCGTTTCATCCATGTTTTCATCTCTATTTGTCACTCCTCTACCCATCTATTTGTTTCCAAACAAAATGGAAACTATGCAAAGGAGAAACAAAAAAACCCACTTGCGTATAGACAAGTGAGTTAAAACATTTGATAGCCTCTTTTACGAAGGGCATTGATGACAAAACCTGAGGCAATGGCACCAATTAGACCACTTAATAAAATAATGATATCCGCCGCAGCAAGAGAAACGATGCGGTCTCCTATTCCGGAAAAAGCAATGCCTGGTTCTCTTACATAAGCAATCATCTTTTGATTATTGATAATGAAAAGGCATACAATTGGATATAAAATTGCCATAATCCATGACATTCTCAGTAGCATATTCAGCAAAAAGCCAATGCCGAAGAATAACACGAAAAATAAAATAACTGAAATGATAACGACTGGTAAACTGATCACTTCATCTCCACCCCCAAATATCCCATCATTAGTTTAACTTGGAAATAGAGATGAAGTCAATCAATGGAAAAAGCCGTAAGATTAATGCTTCTTTCCTGTCCCTTTACATTCCTCACATGTTTCTGATCCGCCGAGCAATAACTGAAAGTATCCTTTTCCTGAACAATACTGACAAGTTGACTTTTTTTCTTTCGTTTGTGCATTCATATTGCTCACTCCTTAATCTAAATTTTCTGATAATTCATCATAACATATTTTTCTGTCCAGTACCAAGTGAGAAAATATTCCGTCAAACATGAAAAAACGTGTACCACAGGGATACACGTTTTTGTCTATATCGGTTTAGAAGAACTTGAATTTTCCTTTTTTCAGAACAAGTCCTGGTCCACCAACCATGAATAATGAACGGTTGTCGATGATTTTTTTCATTGCAGAAGCTTTTGTTCCTTGAAGTTTTTTACCAAACGCAACACCTACAGCGTCGTGTTCACCAAGAGAAGCAACTGTTCCTTTGATGTCTGGCTTAAAGCTTTCAAGCGTGCCACCTTTTACTAGTGCAGCAAGGTTTTTCGCTACTGTTTCACCTTGTTGCATCGCAATTTGTGCAGTAGGTGGGTATGGACGATTAATTTCTTCATTGATGATTAATGAACAGTCACCGATGATGAATACATCTTCATTTTCTGGTACACGAAGATCTGGAGACACTTTTACGCGGCCGCGCATGTTTTCAAATCCAGCTTCTTCAACGATTGGGTTACCGCGTACACCAGCAGCCCATACAACAGTTTCAGCTTTGATTTCTTCTGTATCATCGTCTTTTCCAACAATGATGCCTTCAGGCGTACATTCTTTGATCGCTGTACCGATTTTGAACTCAACACCTTTACCTTGAAGGTAGTTCATCGCATAGTCGATCAATTCAGGATCAAATCCTGGAAGAGCTGTTGGTGCAGCTTCTACACAGATAATACGCACGTCTTTTTGATCAATATCATACTCTTTGCAAAGCTCAGGTACACGGTTTCCAAGCTCACCAAGGAACTCAATACCTGTGAAGCCTGCACCGCCGACAACGATAGTTAGACGCTCTGGGCGCTTTTCAGCATCTGTATTATAAGTCGCAAATTGAAGCTCAATGTGCTCACGAAGCTGACGAGCAGAGTTGATGTTAGAGATTGAGAATGCGTATTCTTTTAGTCCTGCAATACCAAATGTTTCAGGAACAGCACCAAGCGCAACAACAAGGTAGTCATAAGAAAGTTCGCCATCTGATGTCACAACTTTCTTCTCTTCCTTATTAATGCTTTCAACTGTTGCTTGTACAAAGTTGACACGGGAACTGTTAATCACATCTTTAATTTGATAACGACAACGGTCATGATGAAGAGTACCTGCACTTGCTTCATGTAACCATGTTGTTTCGTAATGATAATTATGCTTGTTCACAAGAGTAATGTCCGCATCATTTGTGCCAAGCTGTTTTGTTAATCTTGTTACAGTCATTAATCCGCCATAACCTGCACCTAATACAACGATTTTCGGTTTATTCACTGGAATCACATCCACCTTTTTTAAATTTGCTGTAAAACGGATAAAGAATTACATATCGTTATTCTCAACCGCTTTGCGGCATTTTATGAAATTTAAACAAAAAAATAAGTATGTGAAAATCTGAACTTTCACCTACAAAAAACGAAAGCATTTGACCGTATCCGACAAAAATTCATAAAAAATTAATATTTAGTTCCCTTAACAATAATAGCGAGTTCTGCTCCTTTTTTCAAGGCTTTAAACTGAAAATCCTTAGGATAAACGGTCTTTCTCTCTTTTTTCCCCTTTTCACAGCATCGGCATCAAAAAACGACAAGTTTTTCAAAACAAGTCAAACGACGATATGTGGTATGATATGATATAGTGATAACAATTTTCATTTGGGAGGATTAAGGAATGCAAGAAGATTCTAAGGTATATGACATTACCGTTATCGGGGGCGGCCCAGTCGGATTGTTTACTGCGTTTTACGGGGGCATGAGACAGGCAAGTGTGAAAATCATTGAAAGCCTTCCTCAGCTCGGCGGTCAACTATCCGCTCTTTACCCTGAAAAATACATTTATGATGTGGCTGGTTTCCCAAAAATCCGCGCACAAGAATTAATTGATAATCTAAAGGAACAAATGGATAAATTTGATCAAACCATTTGCTTAGAGCAAGCTGTGGAAACGGTTGAAAAACAAGCAGACGGTATCTTCAAACTCGTTACGAATCAAGAGGTTCATTATTCAAAAACGATCATCATTACAGCTGGTAACGGTGCATTCCAACCGAGAAAGCTTGAGCTAAGTGCAGCAGAATCATTTGAAGGAAGCAACCTGCATTACTTCATCAATGACTTGAACCAATTCGCTGGCAGACGTGTTGCTGTTCTTGGCGGTGGAGACTCTGCGGTTGACTGGGCACTGATGCTTGAGCCAATCGCAAAAGAAGTATCGATTATTCACCGTCGTGATAAATTTCGTGCACATGAGCACAGTGTAGAAAACTTGCACAACTCGAAAGTCAATGTGCTGACACCATTTGTGCCAACTGAGCTCATTGGGGAAGACCGCATTGAACAAATTGTGCTTGAAGAAGTGAAAGGCGATAAAAAGCAAGTACTAGATGTGGACGACGTGATCGTCAACTTCGGTTTTGTTTCCTCCCTTGGACCAATCAAACAATGGGGCCTTGAAATCGAAAAGAACTCTATCGTGGTCAAATCCACAATGGAAACCAATATCGAAGGCTTCTATGCGGCAGGAGACATCTGTACGTATGAAGGAAAAGTCAAATTAATCGCAAGCGGATTTGGTGAAGCACCAACTGCTGTGAACAATGCCAAAGCTTACATGGACCCGAAAGCCCGTGTACAGCCGCTTCATTCCACAAGCTTATTTGAAAATAAATAAGAACGGATCAAAAAAAGGAGTTCCATCTGCGGAACTCCTTTTTTGTTTATTTAAAAATCCCAATATAGGCATTCGCCATTCCAAGTACCATTGCAGCGAGTAACACCACAACAATTCCTGCCACAACCAAAATCACCCGATCCTTCACACGTTCCTTTTTCGGAAGCGGCTTGTCTATCCCGCAAGATGGACATGTTTTTGAACGATACGGAATCAGTTCATGACAGTTCCTGCAATTGATTTGTTCACTCAAACCTCAGCAACCTCTTTTCTGATGACAGTTTATGTTTGGTTCTCATGATACTCTTTTCGAGTGGAAATAGCCAGTTGATGAAGTATAATGTCACGGAATTGATGTAATTACATATACAATGATTTCTTTTCAATAGTTTTACTAAATATTGCACTTATATAATATAATTGTTTATATTATTATCATTTTTATTAATAATTATAGCTTATATTATTTATGATAATTTTCTCAACTGTTGTACATTCTAATAAACCCGTATCGAATACCATTAAATTATAACCTTTTGTACTAAGTGTACTTTCGAAGACAATCCCCTGATAACTTTCAGACTGAATTTCGTTAAGGCTCTTTATATAATCCACAATAAATTGTGTAGGTAAGTATTCTAATTTACTATCCCCGCTACGAACGGGTTTAGATATCTCCATTGACATTTCATTAAATATATCTAAATTTATTGCATACATAACTGGATCTTCAAAAGTAAAAACATCTAGATTTTTTAACATTCTGAAATCAATAACTTTTAACTTTTGTTTTAGTGGAAATTTCCCTATATAAACAGTATCACTTATACTAGGTCTAATCTCACTCACTACTGTTTCAATAGCACTAGCTAAATATAGGTGACTAATTCCTTCTGAATTTGCTCTTCCGGCACTTGATTTTGGTGGATCTGGAGCTCCCATATTTTTAATCCCTAACTCTTTGTCATTCGAGATTCTCCCTCGATAGAAAATATCTTCTTCAACAAAAGTTGTTAGTTTTTCAATGTACTCATTCAATACTCCAAAATTAACATATTTTGAATGAAACCTATTTCGATATTTAATATAATTTACGAAGTCTGTCCAAGTATGACCTTTCAGTACAGATTTTTCCTCTAAATATTCTTTATTCATCCATTCAATAATTCCAACTTGATTTATTAATAATTCCATCTTATCCGGATATTTACGTTCCAGAAGAGTTTTCAAAAATGTATATATTTTATCCCCAGCAAAACCATTAAATATCTTCCATTTATTCTCGAATTGATCCCTAATACTAATTAAATTGACCTCGGGAAATCCATCCGTAATTAGCTCTGAACCTAATTTAAATATGTTTAGAATTTCATTAAACAAATTGTCCAAGCCATCGTCAGCTTTAAGATCATACACTTGAACATTTCTACTATCACAAAATGCACAATTCCCGTTATTATCCAAACTACTTATAATACTTTTTATTTCAGGTGACACAAAGCATTCAACACAACAATTCATTTATTTCACCCTCTAACTTAGTAAACTTCCCATTAGTTCAAGATGATGCATAATTGATAATTTTTTTATAGTTGCTAAACCTGGATATGTCCCCTTTTCATGATGATCTTCAAAGGACTGCATAGCAAATGTATTCATTCTTTTATCAGCCTTAATATCATAGTACCAACTCATCATTTTCCCTAATGCTTCGGAGAACTTTCCAGCAGGGTCACTTATATCAGTATTTGAATCAGAAACAAAATGCATTATTTCCAGCCCATTTTCAGAATTCGGATAAACAATGTGAAACGCAACTGCATATGGGGCGAAACCGCTTGTATTGTATTCTGCACCTACAATAGAGTAATCGGAAAATCCAATGTATCCTTCCTTTTTATAAAAGAGATGTTCCTCTGAAAAGAACTCACTTTCAATCTCTAAATAATCTGCATTTCTAGGGAGTTTATTAAATTTATCACTTAAACCTACTAAATTTTGATCGTCTAATTGTCTCCTAAAGGAATTATCAGATGGGATAATGTTTAGATCAGCTTTAACTGAAGAATAAATCTCTCTATATAATTGTATAAATTTTCTTTCGGTGTGAAAAATAACTAAATTTTCCAAACTTAAAGAAACGTCATCTGATAATTTCCGAATCTCATTTTTTGAATTTCCATTTAATTGATGTCCAATAATTACATTGTCCAAGCTCATTAGACTTAAAAATTTACTATAGATACTAGGCATTGCTAATTCTCCGTGAAATGAACCGATTTTTGGATTAGATACCAGGATTATTTTTCTAGAATTTTCTTTGAAACTATTTATTGTAGACACTAGAGTAGGGCTCAGCTTAGTAGGCTCGATAACTGGAATTACCTTTTCGCTCAAAAGATTTTTTTCTAATAATTCTCTAAGTGCTAGTAAATCATATTGCCTACCTCTAATTATTGGATAATACATTACAATTCCCCCATTATACAGTTATTTTTTTATATATTTTTTCTAATTCTATACTATTCAAATTACTTGAGTATATAATCCATCTAATAGGAATTGGAAAATATTTTATTTTTTCAAGGTCTTTAGGATTAACTCTTTTTTTCAATTGTTTAAACACCAATTTCTGAGCTTCTCTAATTTCAATTGTTTTAAACCATTGAAGAGATGTTCTAAAATATTGAACTGGCTTAGCATTAGGTAGACATTTAAACTTAAAATATAAGATTTGTTCATATTCGTTTTTTCTTAAAAGTTTAAACAAGACTTCATGATTAAGTTTGCTACTATCTAAAGTTGCTTTTTTTCTTACACTTAGGGTTTCTTTTTTGGTTAATACAATGATACCCACATTGGGATTTTTTTCTTTTATAGTCTTAAAAACTGGGTAATAATATTTTTCGGAAGTTACTATGTAGATTTCACTAAATGCTTTTGAATAATCATTCAGTTGATTATCCATTCTTTCAAGGTTATCTAAATCAGTCTTAATTTCATAAACAATCCCAAAGGTTTTATTTATTAATACAAAGTCTGCTTTAGAGTTACCAACAACAACTTCACTAAAAGCAGTTGTAGTATTTAAACTATATTTTCCTAAAACTAACTTATTAAAAAGAGTATTTTTAAAAAAGAATTCATTCCTATACTCTTTTCTCAAGATATCATAATAATTTTGAATTTCTTTATTAAAGATTTCAGCACTAAATCTATCTCTTGAAAATTTTTCTGTTAAATTTTTTTTACTAAAAAACTTATTTAAATAAATATAATTCACACTCATCACACTTTCCAATCATCTATACCAAATAAGTTTAACATTTTCTGCGATATCCAGTGCAAATATTCATATGAAATTTTTAGCATCTTGAACTTAACATTCCAATCTTCAATTTTAATTTAACCAGAATATCCATGTAATTACAAATAAATCATTTTTTAATATGATACCTCATCAATTTTCTTTAATTTGTTATATGACATTTAGAACTATCAAACTGTGTATTGGTTTTATACCTGCATAAAAAAGACTCTGAGGAAAAACTCAGATCGAAGAGAAAGTAAAGTTTTTCAGGGTAAGATGTCAAAAAAATTTTATTTTGTTTCAATTTGTTCCCATTGATGGATAACGTGTTTTCATTTTAAAAAGGCTGTCAAGAAAATCTTGACAGCCTAATCCCCATATATAGAAGGTTTTCAGTTTTAATTCAACACTCTTCCGGCGTACCGGTATTGGTAGCTGTTCTGAACGAAGAACCGCATCCGCATGATGCGATGGCGTTTGGATTGTCAATCGTGAAACCGCCGCCCATTAGTGATTGTTTGAAATCAATGATGGTGCCGTTCATGATGTCAAGGCTTTCGGAGTCGACAAGAACCTTGATGCCGTGCTGTTCGAACTGCGTGTCTTTCTCTGAGACTTCATGGTCAAAGCCCATCCCGTATGAAAGACCGCTGCAGCCGCCGCCTTTTACGCCCACTCGCAGGAACGCATTTTCTTCTTCATGTTCTTTCATCATATCTTTAATCTGCAATGCAGCAGCTTCTGTAATCGTTACTGGTGTACTCACGATCATCCCTCCTTTTGACTGGATGTTTCTTTTCAATTATAAACTTGATGATGCCTTTTCTCAAATAAATGGTTTAGAGATAGAATGTGCCGTCACAAATCGTTTCAGCAGGTCCTGTCATCAGCACATGGTCATTATCTTTCCAGCGAATGATGAGGTCTCCTCCAGCTAGATGAACGGTCATATCCGTTTCTTTTTTCGCATGTCCATTGACAATCGTTGATACAGCCGCAGCACATGCTCCTGTTCCGCACGCTTGCGTAATCCCTGATCCTCTTTCCCACACGCGAAAATGCAGTTCCGTTTCACTGACACGTTCCACAAATTCTACATTGACGCCTTCTGGAAACATGTCATGCTTTTCAATAATTGGCCCAAGCGAATTGAGCGGCGCCTGTTCAATGTCTTCTAAATAGAAGACGATATGGGGATTCCCCATTGAAACAGCCGTGCCATGTAATGTCGCCTTTCCAAAATCAAGTGCCTCATTAATTGTTGTGCTGGCCGGTTCACCAAGCATCGGCATCGCTTCTTTTTCAAAACGAGGTTTACCCATATCTACTGTCACTAACTGAACGTGACCATCCTGCACATGAACGGTCGCTTCAACGAGTCCTGACAATGTCTCAATCTGGAACGTTGTATCTGTTACGATTTGATGCTCATACACATATTTTGCCACGCAACGCAGACCGTTACCGCAGTTTTTCCCCTCTGATCCATCATTGTTGAAAATGCGCATCTTCACAGGCGCAACATCTGATGGGCAAATGAGGATCATTCCGTCTGAACCGATACCTGTATAAACAGAAGAAACGCGGATCGCTATCTCTGACAGCTGCTCTTCTGAAAGCTGTTCCTTCATCTGATTGACGTATATATAATTGTTTCCTAGTCCGTGCATTTTCGTGAATTGAAATGATGTCATGAGCGTCCTCCAAAAATGTTGTTTCTTTATAGTATAAAAGGAGTCGATTCAGGAGACAATCTTATCATCCCCCGTTTTTCATACATAGAAGCTCTTTGCTGCCATGGCAAAGGGCTTTTATTATGCATATGCCTCTTTTTCTCTCGTGTGATGCTTCATTTTGATGATATTTTATTAGCATAACATATTGGATGCGCTTTCTACACTTTTTCCTAAAAAATGGAAACTGAATATATGAAAAAAATGCACCTCATGACCCATGTGGTGCATTTAAAACATGTCGTTTTCCTCTATAAAAGCATAAATACGCTCGACTAGCTGCTCTGCATTTTCTCCTGAAACAAATTCTCCATTCACAAGCGCAAATGGGGAGTCCATACATTTGCCGCAGTAGCTTAAACAACCGTATTCCATTACATCTAAGTTTGGGTCTTTTTCTAGCTTCTCTTTTGCTTCTTGAGACCCTTGTGCAAGATTACTTACACAAAATTCGATCAGTGGAAACACTGTGCTTCACCTCACATTTGCCTTACTATCCTACCGAAATTCCTTCTATTAGTCAAAACATGAGCTTCAATAAATCGTTACGCCTATTCCACGTAAAATGTTTTACTATTTAGGACTAAGTAATGAATATGTAGGTTATTTTGAAACAATTATTGTGGTTTCACAGTAAATTCGATATAATTTTATTTGGTATTTTAACTTAAAGTTTTTTAGTATAAGTGTTTTTCAATGTCTAGGGGGAAAAGGAGAATCGTCATGAAAAATTTAGTCTTGATCGGCGGAGGTTACGGGAATATGCGGGTTCTCCACCGCTTATTGCCAAATCAATTACCTGATGATGTTACTATCACATTAATTGATCGAAATCCTTACCACTGTTTAAAAACAGAATATTATGCACTTGCTGCTGGAACGATCTCTGATCATCACATTCGAGTATCTTTTCCAGAGCATCCAAAGCTGGATATTCAATACGGGGAAGTAGAAAAAATTGATATTGAAAACAAACAGATCTTATTTAGCGACCGTGAACCGATTCCATATGATGATACGGTAATCGGACTCGGCTGTGAGGACAAGTATCACAATGTCCCTGGGGCGAAAGAACATACATACAGCATTCAAACCATTGATCAGTCAAGACTTGCGTATAACAAATTAAACAATTTGAGCGCAGGTGCAACAGTTGGCATTGTCGGTGCTGGACTTAGCGGGGTAGAGCTAGCCAGTGAACTGCGTGAAAGCCGCTCTGATTTAAACATCATTCTTTTTGACCGCGGAGAACTGATTCTTTCCAGTTTCCCAAAAAGATTAAGTTTATATGTACAAAAATGGTTTGAAGAAAACGATGTAAAGATCATTAACTGCGCCAATATTACAAAGGTTGAAGAAGGAGTTGTGTACAACCATGACGATGCAATTGAAGCAGATGTCATCGTGTGGACAGCAGGAATTCAGCCAAGTAAAGTCGTGCGAGATATGGATGTTGAAAAAGATGCACAAGGCCGTGTCGTCTTAACTCCTCATCACAATCTCCCTGGAGATGAGCATGTCTATGTCGTAGGTGACTGCGCAAGCTTGCCTCATGCACCAAGTGCACAGCTTGCCGAGGCACAGGCAGAGCAAATTGTGCAATCTCTACAGAAACGCTGGAAAAATGAGCCACTTCCTGAGGCTTACCCGCAGTTTAAGTTAAAAGGCGTACTCGGCTCTTTAGGGAAAAAAGCCGGCTTTGGCTTAGTAGCGGATCGCCCGCTTGTTGGTCGTGTTCCAAGACTCTTAAAATCTGGACTTCTTTGGATGTACAAGCATCACAATGGATAAAATGATGTGAATTTTTTCTCAAAGCTCCTTCTAATGAAGGAGCTTTTATTATGAAACGGCATGTACCGATGGATGGTTCACTTTGATAGGAGCAAGCGCAAGGATGCAGTCTTTACGAAACGTTCTGATCGTCTTCTTCGATAAACAATACGCTTGTATGAACTGTTCAGTTTGACGATGTACAATGATTTTTCGTTTCGAGCACTCTCCAGTTTTCTTCATATAAATCATATCAATCGGTATTTGTTGATGAAGAGATTGTTTTAGTAAATAATTCATGATGCTCACGCTCCTTTCATCTCATTATAACCGAACAAACGTTCTAAATCAACCTAAAAAGGAACGTTTGTTCTGTTTGTTTTCCTAAAAAAAGAACAGCTCATTCACTGCTCTCTCGGTACCCGTATTTCTCCATTTCTTGATAAATATCTTTTAATTTCGGATTGCCCTCTCCAACAATCTGATCCTCAACAAGGACAAGTGGATAAAAGAATTCATCATCAAGAATTCGTTCAGATAATTCTTTTTGGCGTTCGTTTTCAGGCGGGTGCTCAATATCGATATATGTGATGCGAAACGGCTGATTTGGATATTTTCGTTTTAATGCTGCATCTAGCCACTCAAATGTATCTTTTGAAGAAGGCAGATTCACGCAACTAGCGCACAGGACATCTCTTCCATATACATAAAGGTCAACGGTTTTGTTCATTTGACAAGCCCCCTATTCTTTCTTTATTTTAGCTGAATTTTCTGTATGAAAAAAGTCAAAATCACTTTTTGTTTCAAGATGAGATTGTGCTATAATGAGAAGGAAACTTTGAAACCAATCAATAGATTTTTATCGTCCAGATGAATATAATGGTGATATGTTGTGAAAGGAGCGATTATATCTAATGACTGAAGTCGAAATGAAAGACCAAGTACAGGAAGTACTGGACAAACTTCGTCCATTTCTATTACGTGATGGTGGAGACTGTGAGCTTGTAGACATTGAAGATGGCATTGTGAAATTACGCCTTCTTGGTGCATGCGGCAGCTGCCCAAGTTCAACCATTACATTGAAAGCCGGTATTGAGCGCGCATTATTAGAAGAAGTACCTGGCGTTGTAGAAGTTGAACAGGTTTTCTAATTCATATATGACATGAAAACGACCCTTACTGGGTCGTTTTTTAATTAGGATAATTTCTCTCTAAACCATTCTTGAATAAAAGTCAGTCTTTGAATACGCTGCCCAGGGTGGCCGCTTCTCGATAAATCATGAGAAGCCTTGGGAAACTTGACTAATCTCGTATCTTTTCCAAGTTCCTTCAATGCCACAAAAAGCTGTTCTCCTTGATCGACTGGGCAGCGGTAGTCTTCATCACTGTGCAGGATGAGAAGCGGTGTGTTCACCTGTTTTACATACTTTAGCGGCGAACGATCCCATAGCTTATCAACAGAGTCATAAATATCCCCATCAATCTGCCATTTTGTAAAGAAATAGCCGATATCACTGATGCCATAAAAGCTAATCCAATTTGAGATGGAACGCTGTGTAACAGCTGCACGGAAACGGTCGGTCTGTCCGACAATCCAATTGGTCATAAAACCGCCATAGCTGCCGCCCGTTACGCCAAGCCTTGTTTCATCAATAAAGTCATAGGCTTCGAGCACATGATCAACAGCCAGCATGACATCCTCATAATCAACGTCACCATAGCTGCCTCTTACCCGATCCGTAAACATCTGTCCGTACCCATGACTGCCATGAGGATTGATGTACACAATCGCATACCCTTCAGCGGCGAGCATTTGAAATTCATGAAAATACGTATGACCGTACATCGCATGCGGTCCGCCATGAATTTCTAAGATTAGTGGATATGTCTTCCCCTCTTCCATCTGAGCAGGCTTCATAAACCAGCCACGTACAACGTCTCCATCTTTTGACTGGAAAGAAATTGGTTCAGGTTCGGATATGACATGTTCCTTTAGAAAGTCATCATGCTCAAACGTGATTTGCTTGAGTGAGGATTCCCCTAAAGTCAGCTCATACAGCTCACTAGGCGAGACAGGTGAAAGACGGCTGATCAGCATTTTTGATTCGTCTGGATGAAGACTGAAATTCGTCACATGTTCTGCCTCTAAACGAACGGGATAGGCTAAGCCCTCAATAGAGAAATAATAAATTCCGGTACTCCCTTGATCAGAAACAAGCGCATAAAACCCCTGACTATCCTTTGTCCATTGTGGAAACTGATTGGCCTCACCCATAACACTATCCCCTGCCATACAGTTTCCTACATACATATCGAGCATTTCTGATAATTGAACGGTCTTTTTCTCCTTCAGGTCATGCAGCCACAATGATGGGAAGGTTGCATTCTGAAATTCACGTTCGTGCCCAATGTACAAAAGGCTTTCTCCATTTGGAGAAAATGATACAGTCGTGTAAGCGCCTGTTGATTGGGTAATTTTCTTGGATGTACCGCCCTCTAAGGAAAGGAGACAGATATCACTTATGTAAAACGTCTGAGGATTTGATTGAATATACGCAAGCCACTTCCCGCAAGGAGAGATGACATGATTCACATGATGATGCGACTCACTCGTAACCATCTCTACCTCGCCGGAACGGACATCGATTTTTACAATTTGCGTCAGACGCCCATCTAAAAAGCCTCTGCCATCTGCTTTATAAGTCAAATCATCATATACGGCCGGAGCAAAGTCATCGCACTCTTCCTTTTTTTCATCATGAGCAGATTCATCTTGTTTTAATGAGACCGCTGCATAAATGAACGCTCCATCCGGTGAAAATACAGGATGAGAGATGCCGTAAGGAATATTCGTTAAGGTACGTATGCCGCCGCCATCGCTCTGAATGAGTGCGAGCTGAGGGACTTCCTTTGGCTTCTGCAAAATAAACGCAAGCTGCTTTCCGTCTTTTGACCATGCTGGTTGATGATGCTTTCCATCATCAAATGTCCATTGAGACAGCTCCCCTGTCTCTTCATCTCGAACCCATAAATGAATATTGTAATCATCCTTTTTTTCATTCACCGTTACTTTTGTAAAAACAGCCTTTTTTCCATCTGGTGAATAAACTGGATGAGAAACAGACACGATTTGTGTTAAATCCTCTGCTGTTATCAATTTCTTCATCAATAGATCTCCCCCTTTTATGTATCAAAAATAGTTCGCTTCTCTAAATAATAATCCCTGCTTTTATTATGAAAAACAAGAATAAAAAAAGAACGTGCGTCTTCACAGCACGTTCTTCATTTGATTCACAGAATGATGCTCGACGACGACACCTTCTACCGGCACCGTCAGTACATCCACTTCACAATGCGGGAAATTTTGGGCAAGCTGCTTTTTCAGCGCTTCTCCCTTCCCTTTTTCCACTAAGGTCAAAATAGTCGGCCCAGCACCGCTTAATGCCGTTCCATACGCGCCTTTTAATGAAGCAACGTGCTCCACCTTGGACAGCTCTGGGACAAGCATTGTGCGGTATGGCTGATGAAATAAATCTTTATTCATCATTTCCCCTACAAGCGGCCAGTTCTGCGTCATTAAGGCGGCAACAAGGACGTTACTCACTGCACTCGCACTCACGGCCTGTTTATAGGAAAAATCCTCTGGCAGGACATCACGGGCATCCTTTGTGAGCACTTCATAAAAAGGAATCACGACGACGACATCTACATCCACATGCTGCACTTTAACGGCATGTGTCTTGTCTTCTTCATGAAGACCGATGAGTAAACCACCGAATAAAGAGGCACCCGCATTATCTGGATGACCTTCTACCTCACTTGCAAAAAAGAGCTTCTGATCATCGGTCATCTTTAATTCAAGCAACTGATTGGCGAGCTCAATAGCGGCGACAATGGCAGCAGCGCTGCTACCCAGCCCCCTTGCTAATGGAATATCACTCCACACTTTGACATGAACAGGCGGGAGTGTTTTTCCAAAGTCATCTGCGACCTTTTTAGCTGTTTGGTAGATCAGATTATCGGTGCCTGATGGAATACCAGACACAACATCTGTTTCTGCTTCAAACAGCCAGCTATCATGGTCATAGACCGATAGCTTTAAGTAGCGGCTGAGCGCCATTCCGACTGAGTCAAAGCCTGGTCCTAAGTTGGCAGTGCTTCCCGGTACTGTGATTGAAAAAAGCATGGAGGCGTTACTCATACGCGTGCGGCCTTTTCTAAATGTTCCAGAATTTGATCTTCATCTGCATCCAGTGTGACCGGTTTGATGTGCGAAATATCAATCGCCGTATTTGGATCTTTTAATCCGTTTCCTGTCAGTACAGCGACGACTTTACTCCCTGGCTTAATTTCTCCAGATTTCACTTGTTTGAGTACACCTGCAATTGATGCACAAGAGCCTGGCTCTGCAAACACACCTTCTTCACGTGCGATCAATTGATAGGCATGAAGAATTTCTTCATCTGTCACTTCATCAATTTTCCCGTTTGATTCATCTGCCGCTGCTACAGCTTGCTTCCAGCTTGCAGGGTTCCCGATGCGAATGGCTGTTGCAACTGTTTCTGGCTGCTCAATGACTTCATTTCGAACGATGGCTGCAGCACCTTCTGCTTCAAAACCACGCATGACTGGCAGTCCAGTGCCTTTTTTCTCATGATATTCTTTGAAGCCTTTCCAGTACGCTGTAATATTCCCCGCATTTCCAACAGGAATCGCCAGTACGTCTGGTGCGGAGCCTAGCTGCTCACAGATTTCAAATGCCGCTGTTTTTTGTCCTTCAATTCGGTATGGATTGACGGAGTTAACAAGTGCGATCGGTGCTTTTTCACAGATGCTACGGACAATTTTCAGCGCATCATCAAAGTTGCCGTCAATGGCAATGATTTCTGCTCCGTACATGACAGCCTGCGCCAGCTTACCGAAGGCAATTTTTCCATCTGGAATGATGACAATACATTTCATATCAGCGCGCGCCGCATAAGCTGCCGCTGCTGCAGACGTATTCCCTGTCGATGCACACATGATCGTATCATTGCCTTCTTCTTTTGCTTTTGCGACGGCCATGACCATCCCGCGATCCTTAAAAGAACCTGTAGGGTTGACGCCTTCTGTTTTCACATGAAGTTCAATCCCCAGTTTTTCGGAAAGCTTTGCGAGATGAATCAGCGGTGTGTTTCCTTCATTTAATGTTAGTTTAGGTGTTTGTTCGTTTACTGGTAAGAATTCTTGAAATTCTTCAATGAGTCCATTCCACTTCATCAGCTTAAACCGTTCCCTTCTACTCGGTACGTGCTCTTCACTTGAACCACCACGTCGAGATCGTTTAATGTTTGCAGGATATTTGAGAAATCTTCTTCTGATGTCTGATGTGTAATAATCACAATTTCAGCAAGCTCATCATGCCCTTTGACAGGAAGCTGAAGGATCTTTTCAAAGCTGATGCCTCTTTCAGAAAAAATCGATGTAATGCGGGAGAAAGCTCCGACTTGATCTCTCACATGTATTCTTAAAAATTGCTGTGCAAATACTTCGGATGATGATTTGATTTTCTTCTCAAATTGCGGTGCAATAAATCCACTGCCATTCACACCAAGACGCATGTTTTTCATAACAGCGACTAAATCAGAGACAACAGCTGTTGCCGTTGGCAGGCTGCCTGCTCCAGGTCCGTAAAACATCGTTTCTCCGACAGCACTTCCGTAAACATAGACAGCATTAAATTCATTGTTGACAGAAGATAACGGGTGATGATCAGGAAGTAAAGTTGGCTGTACGCTGACCTCCACTTTCTCTCCGTCCCTTTGGGCAATTCCAATCAGCTTCATTGTATAGCCAAAACGTTTACTGAAATTAATGTCCTCATCCGAGATGTCAGAGATGCCTTTCACTTTCACATCCTCTAAGTCTACATTCATGGAAAAGCCGAGTCTTGCCAGGATGGCCATCTTTCTTGCCGCATCTAGTCCTTCTACATCCGCCGTCGGATCTGCTTCTGCAAAGCCAAGATCCTGCGCTTCTTTTAATACATCTTCATACGCACTTTTATCGACATTCATTTTTGTTAAAATAAAGTTCGTTGTCCCGTTCACGATTCCCATCATTTTTGTGATGCGGTCAGAGGCTAAACCTTCCTCTAGTGTACGCAAAATCGGAATCCCACCTGCGACACTTGCTTCATAGTAAAGGTCACAGCCGTTTTCTTTTGCTACATGTAAAAGCTCTGTGCCATATAGCGCCATTAAATCCTTATTGGCTGTAATGACATGCTTCTTCTCATTTAATGCATCTATTAAATATTGTTTTGTCTCTTCAATGCCGCCCATTACTTCAATTATGACGTCGACCTCTGGATCTCGAATCACATCGTATACTTCAGTTGTGAAGACCTCTCTTGCCACATCCACATCTCTTTTTTTATCGGGATTGCTCACAAGCACTTTTTGTATTAATACCGGACAGCCGATCTGGTGCATTAATTTATCCTGATGATCTTGAATAATCTTAACGACACCGCTCCCCACTGTTCCTAATCCTAGTAGTCCAACTCGAATTGCCTTCACCTGAAATTCCACCTTTCTCCGTAAATGTCCTCTCTAAAAAGACATTTGTTAACCTAACACAGACATTCAATGTACACACATTATAAAGGGGTATCCTCATTTTGACAAGGTAATAAAATAAGAGAATATGAGAATGAAACCGCTTAACAGCTATTTATATCAAGATTCTATATTTTCAAAATATTTTTGTGAGAAAAGCTCCCGAAGCCGGGAAGCTTGAGATTACGCCTGAACTGGCGTTTTGGCTTGCTGATCTTGCAGGACAAGCGCAATATTTTCAGCACATAAATGCATCATGTTTTTTCTCGTTTCAACACTTGCACTTCCGATATGAGGAAGCACTGTTACATTTGGTAATGTCGTTAACGGGTGATCTGGGCTGACTGGTTCCTTGCTAAATACATCAAGACCTGCTCCTGCAATTTTCCCTGTCGTGACAGCATCATATAAAGCATCTTCGTCTACCGTCTGCCCTCTGGAAACGTTGATGAAGTAAGCCGTGTTCTTCATCTGCTCAAATGCTTTCTTATTAAACATTTCTTTCGTTTCAGGCGTTAAAGGCGTCAAACAAACGATGAAATCAGACTGCGTAAGCAGCTCATCAAATGCGGCATAGGTCACACCTAGCTGCGCTTCTGCTTCTGGCTTTCTTGAACGATTATGATACAGAACATTCATATCAAAACCTTTTGCCCGCTTGGCCAGTGCGGTTCCAATACTGCCCATTCCGACAATCCCTAACGTTTTATGATGAACATCAGCACCGGCTAGAAGAAGCGGCCCCCAGCCTGTCCAGTTCCCATCCTTAATCCAATCACTCGCTTCGACAATTCGTCTTGCTGACGCCATCAAAAGCGCAAAGGCTAAATCAGCTGTCGATTCTGTTAAGACGTCCGGTGTATGACATACCGTGATCCCGTGCTTTTTAGCTGCCTTTAGATCAATATTGTCATAGCCGACCGCGAGATTCGCGACCACTTTTAGATTTGGAGCATTTGATAAAAGTGCCTCATCTACTTGATCTGACAGCATCGTGAGCAGCCCATCTGCTTGAGCCGCTTGTTTTTCTAACTCTTCTCTTGGACACGGCTCATCCTCGCTCGTCCACATGTCAATATGAGCGACTTCTTTTAATGGTGTAAGTGTTGTTTCATCAAGCTTTCTTGTGATATAGACATAAGGTTTCGTCAAGAAGAACACTCCTTTGGTTGATTTCTTTAAGCATAACGAAAAACGCCTCAAGAGAAAAGAGACGTTTCGTCTGTTCACTGAAACTTCAAATCAGCGGATTGATGAATCCATCCAACAGGAGGAATGAGATGCCCACCGCTGCGCATGGCACTCAATTCTTGAAACACCTTGAGAAAATATTCGTAGCGGTTCGCATCATTTAAAACATAATCTAATCGTTCTTCATAATAAGATTTTTCATTTTCTCCTGACATATAATAACCTTCGACAATTTCAAAATAATGAAGCGGAAACAGAAGACGGCTGTACAGCAGACGCTTTGAAAATGATGAAAGAGGCGTAACCTGCTCATATTGCTGCAAAAAGGAGAATCCCTCTTCAATTAAATCCTCCTTATGCTGGACAAAGGTTTCTCTTAAATATTCTGCGATGTCTCTTGTTGGATGGTCAAATACCCAGTCAACAGGTAAACGAAGCGGCTGCTCATGTGGCCAGGTCATACGTGAAAAGCGCTGATGACAAACAGTACCTGAATCACATTCTTTTGGTTCATCATCAAGCTCTGTATCCACTAAATATTGAATGGCATTTTCCGTTAATCCGAGATAATACGGAAAGGATTCAATGAATTTCTTTTCAAATCGTTCAAGTGGTTTTTGATGCATTTGCTGCATCCAAAAGCCTTCCAGCTGGTCTAACCGTTTTGCCCATAATTCCTTCCAAGCTCCGACACGTTTTGTTTCAGACACCTCATAAGGAAACCCTCTCCCTCTGACATGAAAAGCCGCCAGCTCTGGTGCGTGCTGAAATGAGCGGCTTGTAACCCGCGGTGCTGCCTTTAATAGAGCGTACAGTTCTTTTCCATGGGTAAAAGTCGGTTTCTCTTCGTTTGTTAATTCAAACACGGCAACGTATGGGTCACCGTCATTCAGTAAATACTGACTGATATGATAAAGCTCTGTGAGTTCTTCTTCTCGCAAATGAGACACGGGAACAATGATGAAGAGAGCTTTCGCCGTTTGAAAGCTCTGATAACTGCCATATGGCATAAATTGACGCACATCAATACCAAATGTGTGATAAATGGTTTCTTTCATGATTTCACCTGCGTTCATAAAATCAGTCTCTTATCATATCGTAGTCGCAGGTTGAGGGATTTATGAATACTATTTACTATCCGAAGCTTTTTCACACGTTGTGGACAAATTACGAGGATTGGGTGAGGAACATGCCGCATCATCATGAGATGAACGAAGTAGAAAAAACAGCAAGACGCCGTTTACAAGAACGAGGCGTAACCATTCAAGATATAGCAGACCTTGTCTTCTTTTTGCAGGAAAAATATCATCCTGGCTTAGACATGACAGAGTGCATCCACAATGTGGAACGTGTCATCGCAAAACGTGAAGTCCAAAATGCCATCTTAACAGGCGTTGAACTAGATGTTCTCGCTGAGCAAAAAAAGCTGACAGAACCGCTGCAATCCATTCTTGAAACAGATGAAAGTCTATATGGTGTGGATGAAATTTTATCCTTTGCCATCGTTAATATTTATGGCTCCATCGGCTTTACGAATTACGGATATATCGATAAAGAAAAACCAGGGATTCTTGGGAAACTCAACGATAAATCCTCAGGCGAATGCCACACCTTTTTAGATGACATTGTCGGTGCTATTGCTGCGGCAGCATCAAGCAGACTGGCACATAGTGCGAGAAATGCAGAATAAAACACAAAAGAGGACGTGCGTCTCACGCTTGTCCTCTTTTCATTAAGATAATCGTTCAATCCACTCAGATAATGAATCAATGACATAGGTTGGCTGTTTGTCATATTTCTGAAGCAGCTCTTTTGTCGTGACGCCTGTATGGACAAGCAGTGTATCCATCCCTGCATTCATCCCTGCCATAATATCGGTATCATAGTTATCGCCCACCATGAGCGTCTCTGACACATCTGTCCCGAGCACCCGCATGGCCTGTTCCATAATGATAGACTCTGGCTTTCCGATAAATGTTGGCTGCACTGTTGTCGTAACCGTCAGCACAGATGTTAACGATCCATTTCCAGGTAACAGCCCTCTTTCTGTCGGAATGGCAATATCTCCATTTGTTGAAACAAATTGTGCACCTTGACGGATCGCAATGGCTCCTACCGCTAGTTTTTCATATGTAATACCGCGGTCTATTCCAACGACAACGAAATCAGCGTCTTCTTGACCAAACGACAAGCCTTTTTCTTTGATGGCCTGCTGAATGCCTTCTTCTCCGATCACATACACCGAGGCATCTTTCTTTTGTTCTGCGATATAGTTTGCCGTCGCCATACTTGTTGTAAAGACTTGTTCTTCCGTTGCTGGAATATCGAATGAAACCAGTTTCTCTGCTACTTGCTTCGGTGTGCGTGAAGAGTTATTCGTGACAAACAAATAAGGGATGTTCAACTCATTTAACTTGTGAACAAATTGCCCCGCCTCTTCGATCTTTTCTGTTCCTTTATACATCGTCCCGTCTAAATCAATTAAATAGCCTTTGTATTTCATGCTGCTTACAACTCCAATGGTTTATTTAAACGCTGATACTGGTCCAAGCTCCTGCTCCAAGTAAGTGCGAATTCGATTCGGGAAGACTTGCAGCGCCTGTTCTACCTCACTGATGACCTGCAACAAATCGTGATGAACCACTTCTTGGTACTGCTGAACAAGTGTTTTACGACACGAGACCAGTTTTTTCAGGTGAGTGCCTTCTTCTGTTGGTACAACCTTTTCATCCACAAGAATATCCATGATGTCGTCATAGCTTCCTGGGTCCCGCATGATAAAGCCGTCAATCATATCATTTCCTGTATCAAGAATACATTCGACGAGCAAATGAACAATTCGTTCTAGCGCTTTTTTTTCTAAAGGGCTTGACCATGTTTGATGACTGCGCATCAAATTATATTGCTCCTCAAAAAAACGTAATGTCTCTTCAATCTTCTTTCTGTCTACGAAATACATCATGACGCTCCCCTTTGCGTTATTTTCTAATCCGCTTTAAGACAAAATAGGCACAGCCAAAATTACAGTATTCATAAATGTATTCATCGAGTGTACTGATTTTTGTATCGAATGTGGCCTTTTGGTTTTGGTCATCAAAGAACCCCTTCAGCCTAAGCTGGTTGTAGCCCCAATCCCCCACAATATAATCATACTTATTTAAAATATCTGAGTACCTTGCTTTAAACGCTTCCTCATCAAAGCCGTCTTTGATTTCTCTGACAAGATCAAAGGTAGCATTCTGAATGACGATCATCTTCTCACCTCTTTTTAAACGATCCATCTTTAATGATAATTCATTGGAACAACTCCATCAATTGCTAAAGCATGTTTTTTCCGATTTAGCCGAAGCTAAAGAAAAAAGGAGGTCACATTTATGATGAAACAACTGACAGCCACTATTCTCCTATTCATGCTTTTAGGTGGGTGCGGCTTTCAATCAGGCATGAACCGGCAAGTGGATGAAGATTCTTCCAGCAAGACAATCCGCCTGTCTGATCGTCATGAAGGAAATAATTCCAACATGCCAGAAGCAGATACGAATCGAGCAGGCTATGTTCGTTATCAGCGCCAGCAAGTAACCGATCAAAAGGAAAGAACCCCTGCTTTAAATCGTGAGCACCTTGCCCACGTGATTACAAGTTTAGCCATCCAGCTGCCAAATATAAAGGATGCAGCAACACTTGTCACAGACGAGGATGCCCTCATTGTGTATCGAACAGGCAACAAAAACCGAGATGAATCAGCCGATCAAGTGAAAAAAACAGCGGTTTCTGTTCTCCCTCGTTATTATCATGTGTACGTCTCTGATAACCCAGAGCACTTTCAATCCATTGCCAATTTTTCACGTCTTCAAACCAATTCACGTGATTTTGATCAAATTTTAACGAAAACGATTCAACAAATGAAATACTCTCCTCAAGGCGGAGATATTTCAACGAAAGAAGATGCCAATGGCATGACGAATTCCGATCGGACCATGAGACGAAACACACCTTACGGCCAAAATTAATACGAGAAAAAACGCCAGAGAGCTCTGGCGTTTTCTTTGTTATGCTTGCGCCTGACGCTTCTTAGACGCTTCGTTTACTTGTTCGTCTGCATGATAAGAAGAACGGACAAGCGGTCCAGCTTCACAGTGGCTAAAGCCTTTTGACATGGCAATTTCCTTCAGCTCTGCAAACTCATCTGGATGGTAGTATTTTTGCACTTTCAAATGCTTTTTCGACGGTTGTAAATACTGACCAATTGCCATAATGTCAACGTTATTGGCAAGAAGATCATCCATAACTTCGATGATTTCTTCCTTCGTTTCACCAAGTCCAATCATAATGCTTGATTTCGTTGGAATGTCAGGCTGCATTTCTTTTGCACGACGCAAGAATTCCAATGAACGATCGTATGTAGCCCGTGCACGAACTCTTGGTGTTAACCTGCGTACTGTTTCAATATTGTGATTTAAAATATCAGGGCGTGTATCCATTAACGTTTTCAAATTATCATAATTGCCACCCATGTCTGAAGGGAGAACTTCAATTGTTGTGAATGGACTTTTTCTTCTAATGGCACGAACAGTTTCAGCAAATACGCCTGCTCCGCCATCTTTTTGGTCATCCCTTGCAACCGCTGTTATAACAGCATGCTTTAAATTCATCAAAGCCACTGAATCTGCCACGCGTTCTGGCTCTTGCAAGTCTAACTCAGTAGGAAGTCCGGTTTTCACCGCACAGAAACGGCATGCGCGCGTACAAACAGATCCGAGGATCATAAATGTAGCAGTTCTTCTCACTGCCCAGCATTCGTGAATATTCGGACATTTCGCTTCCTCACAAACGGTATGTAGGTTGTTTTCCCGCATCATTTTTTTTAAACCGGTATAGTTTTCATTCGTATTCAGCTTAATTTTAAGCCAGTCCGGTTTTCTTACGTGCTCTTCCTTCTTTGCCAATTCCATCATCTCCATATGAATTCGTTAAAGGTGCATATACAATCGTCTTCCTGCTATATACGATGGATGCAGCTATTGCCGCAAAAAATTGAATCTTCGGCCTAAGGCCTTTTCTTTAGACACTTTAACATAGTACAGATTGAACAACAAGGGAATGAGCTGCAAAAATACCCAAAAGACTCCTAAAATAACAGAAGAAAATTACTAACATTTTCTTCTTATGAAATAACGTGATCAAACCACACTAAACGGTAGAAGAGATGTTCGAAGAAAGGAGATGGACGTTTGTGAAAGTGGTTTTAGCGATCATCATCGCTCTTTCAATGATTCCCGCATCAGTCCATGCACAAGGGGCAAACAAACAGCCCGATGAATTAAAAAAGCGAATGGCACTGTATGAAAAGATCGCCATCACCACACAGGTCCCGTGGTATGTACTTGCTGCGGTTGATCAGTATGAACACAATATACGCAAAAGCAGAAGAGATTTACCAAAACAAACAGGTGTGATTGGTATCTACATTCCCCGGGAAATGTGGATAGGACCAGAAAATCCCAATAAGCAGGATACCTCTCCATTAAGCATTAAAGTGTTTGACGGTATTGGGCTTGATGGTAATGGGGATGGAAAAGCGGAAATCGATAACGATGAAGATGTCCTGTTCACGTTTGCTCAATACTTGCTCCATTACGGCAGCAGCATCGACCAATTAAAAATCGCGCTGTGGGATTATTACGGACGTGATCAAACCGTTGGAATCATTTCATCTTTTATGAAGCTCTATCAGCATTACGGCCATCTTGACCTTGGTAAGCATGCGTTTCCTCTTCCGGTTGGCGCTGACTACAGCTACAGGAGTACATGGGGTGATGCGAGAGGCTTTGGAGGCAGAAGAATTCATGAGGGCACTGATCTTTTTGCTCATTACGGTCTTCCTGTTCGTGCGACATCGTACGGCGTGATTGAAATGAAAGGCTGGAACCGCTTTGGCGGCTGGCGGATCGGCATTCGAGATATTCATAATCATTATCATTATTTTGCCCACTTAAATGGCTTTGCTAAAGGACTCAAAGCTGGGCAGATTGTAGAACCTGGTCAAGTCATCGGATCAGTCGGAAGCTCCGGTTACGGTCCACCTGGCACAGCAGGAAAATTCCCGCCACACCTTCATTACGGCATGTATAAAGACAATGGACGAACTGAATGGTCGTTTGATCCTTACCCTCATTTAAGGGCATGGGAAAGAGCCGAGCGGAAACGTCATTAAATAAAAGGAGAAGTTTAGCGATACCGCTTGCTTCTCCTTTTGATATGTATCAACATTTCCCCGGAAATCATGCTTAAGCAATTACTGCTTATGCTTTTCTTTCAATCCTAAAACTAAAAAAAGAATCCCCATAATGAAAAAAAGGAGATACACAACTGTTACTTCAAGTGGAATCATGTCAAACATCCCTCTAAATAAGTCGACACTCAAACTGTCACTCCCAGCTAATAATATCGATGCTGACATATATTTAGCACTAAATACAATGGCAAATACCAAAAAACAAAACCCGCTTACATAAATTTTCTTCATATCAATCAAATCCTCCTCTCACTTTCATAACAGACGATCGTGAAAAATCAGCCTTCAGGATAGCTATCACTATTTAAAAAAGTAAAACAATGAACATTTATCATGACATGTAATCCGTATGGAATCAACTGGTTAATTAGGATATGATGAGCCAATGAAAGACTACTTCACAAAGAGTTAGGGGGCTGTTTTTTGAAAAGAGGAATGACCTTTACCATTCCAAATGAATACGGAGTCTTCCTTGGAGAAGTGCTAAAACCGATCGACATCACCAAATTCAGCTGGCGAATCGATACCGAAGACTCGAATATACTAGTTGATGGTGAAAAAGATGAAGAACTTTTTCCTGAAGGTAAAACAGAAATGGACGGTATAGAACTCAAACACCTCATTGAAAACAAGACGTATTATATGATTTTCGCCGATTTACAAGCATATCCAAAAGGGACATTGTCTCATATTAAGACCTATGAAGAATTTATTGAAAGCCAATGCGAGCTTGTTATTTTAGTGGCCGATTGCTCCTATGTCACGATCTATTGCAAAAATAAGGGAACACTCGAATGGCTATACAAGAATGCAGTTGAATGTGGATTTGAAGACGTGACCTATATCACCGATGAAAATGATACAAGGACAAGACTGTCTGTTTCGTAACAACAAAACGTTCATCACAAAAACACTATATGCAATCACAGCATATGAAAAAAACAGCCCAATTCGTCCATTGGGCTGTTATTCTTTCTTCTCCTTTTTCTCCGGCAGAACAATCGATGGAGCGCCTGAATTTGTTCCGCTGCCATTATAATAATCTGGGACGTCTCCTTGAACGGCTTGGATGGAGACAGGCACGGAGTTTTTGACGACGATGGTTTCTGAGGCGAATGGGATGATGACTCTCACTTTCACCTCAATGAGCACACTAATATCAATCAAGGCATTGTTGATGCCATATGGCTTGATGTTTTTTTCAACGTCCGTATGCGGGTCACCAATGACACTAAATCGTACAGGTACTTTTGGTCCTAGGTTGGCGATAAGTGCATTTCCGGACGCTTGCCCAAGCGGAATGTTATATATAATGCCGTCATGTCCATCTGTTTGATCCTTTAATGCTTCTTTTGCCTCTTTTTGAAAATTCCCCTTTTCAATGTCCTCTAGATTTTTTTGAAGGTGACGTGACAGGTCAGCCATTGCTTTCGATGTTGCTTGCGCATTGAAGTCGATAGTTGTCACTTTTCCGTTCTCACTTGTATTCATCACAACCATATCTTTCATATTCTCCTGATCATCTGCAAAATCCTGAACAGAATATTGGATGAGATGATTGGCGATTCGTTCTGTTTCTAGTTCAGCAATGTGAATCAAAGTTGGTTTAATGGAACGATTGATGAAGAATAGGCTAATGACAGTTGAGAGCACAAAAAATAATATGGCAAGCAGCATGACATAACGAAATGGCAGAGGGCCCTTTTTATAGGGGCGATAACGGCGGTTTAATCTCAATAAAAAATCCCCCCTTCTCCATTACAAGTGTATGCAGACAGGCGGGGGGATAGGAATCATCTGTTCATTTTATTTCACCATTTTTAATAATGCATCTCTTCCAATTGTGCCAGCATGAATGCCGAGCGACTCAGCGGCATATGTCACAGATTCTAAAGGTGCATCCAGCAATTGCTCGATGGTTCTTACACCTACTGCTCTTCCTGCGATGATTCCTCTATCTGCAAGCTTTTCATTTAGGAGCCCGACATCAAGTGCACCGCACATAATATAACCATGCTCATTTGTCACTGCCATGAAATTGGTCTTTGGCAGTTTGACGGTGACGGCTGTAAAGGAATGGCCATCAATTGTAATAGGTGTTAAATTCACCATATCCCTTCACTCCCTTCAACACAATCTATGTGAAAGGAGGGCAAGTGTTGTTAGGCTGGAGCGGATTTCACTTTGCGTCCTTCAATCGCCAGCTCAGGACATCACGCAAAAATTCCGGCATGAAATATTCAATGTGTTCATGGTCACGTATATGAGGAAAAAGAGAGCCAAGTGTATACATATCCACTGTGCCAACCGTATAGGAATCATCTTCTTTGACGAGTTGATCGTTTACATAGACATCTTTTACTCGTTTGGTTTCGCCCTCTTCTAATGAATAAGTCAAACCGCTGTATAGCATTTTCCCCATCAGTTCGCCTCTAAAGCCAAAGCCTTTGATGCGTAGCTGTTCCATTTTTTCTTCACAGCCACGAGACACTGTTTCGATCAATTGCTTCCCAGTAAGTGTCACCCTGATTGGATTAATTGGATGCGGACATATCCGGTGAATGTCCTCTCTTGTGACGATGCCAGCCTCTAATGAATCAAGCACCATCCCTGCATTCATCATGCCGATATCTGCCTCGCACCATTCTTTAATGGCATCTGTTAAAAGCTGCGGAAGCGGGGAGTCATCAAACCACTTTGTTTCGAGCTTTGATTCAATGGATGTCACTTTTTCCTGCATGAGTGACTTCGCTCTTCTTTCAGCTTTCTGTAAAGTCGTGATCGCTTCATCGGATTCACTGATCAGCTGGTCCACTGATTGCACCGTCGCTTTTTTCTCGATGAGCTCGCTACTCGCTGTATCAATGGTCAGCTCGACACAGCCAATATAATGCCCATACTTTTCAGCACATGCAAGAAGAACTCCATTGTCCATCTCGCCCTGTTCTAAAAGATGATGCGTATGTGAGCCTAAGATGATGTCGATTTCCGGGAAGTCATGGGCTACCTCTCGATCATGGATGATGCCTAGATGGGAAAGAAGAACAATGACATCAGCTTGTCCCTTCACTTCTTGCAGCATCTCCCGTATGCTCTCAAATGGGTCTGTAATGTCCCAGCCCAGCTTTTCATAGACAGGTGTATACGCAATGGTCACCCCTAAGATGGCGATTTTCAGTCCATTCTTCAATGTGATCACTTCATAAGGCTTTGCCCACGATGGTCTTTTGCCTTTTTCAAATAAATTAGATAAAATCACCGGGAATTGCGCGTCTTTGTACAAGCGGTCGAGCTGCTCATGAGGCAACGTAATGCCTTCATTATTACCAATTGTGACGCCATCATAGCCAAGCTGATTGAGGAGTTTGACATTCACTTTTCCATAATCCGCTTCTGATACAAGGTTTACTCGATCCATATGATCGCCAATATCAAATAAGAGCATCTGATCGTGAACTTGACGCTTTTCTTCAATATAAGCTGCGATTTTTGGCCAATTTTCAAAGTGGCTGTGCAAGTCGTTTGTATGATATAACCATAGCTTCTGCAGCATGTTGATCTCTCCCTCAAGTTGTCACTGAACCGTCTCGTTCAAGTTGAAAGCCGCAGCTCTCGTTTAACTAAATAAATCTAACTGCTTCGGGGATAAGCTTGAATACGTCAAATCCAGCAAATCAATCATTTGCTGGCCATTCGTCGCCGCATCTCCGCCTGAGTTATTATTAAATACGACATATACATCTTTCGACTGCTGATGCAGGATGTCGAGGTTCTTTTTCCATTCCTTTAGTTCAGCTTCATTATATAAATATAAGTAACGAACTTCACGCCAGTTCTCATGATCTGCCGGGTGAAGCCAGCCTTGTTTATTTCTTCCGTGGAAACGGACTAATGTTTTGTCACGGTGTGTGGCTTTTATGACTGGCGGTATAGACCCTTCTCCGACTTGCGGTTCATCACAGACGGAATGAATCCACCCTTCTTTCTCCATAAAGGATAAGGTTTGTTCATAAAACTCGTCTGAAAACCAAGTCCGGTTTCGGAATTCGAGTGCACAAGGAATGTCCCCCATCTTCTCCTTACACCATCTTAAATAGTGGACGTGCTCCTTTTTGCAATCAAACCATGGTGGAAATTGAAACAGAACCATCGCCAGTTTCCCTGCTCGAATGAGAGGAGTCAGTGAAAGAATAAATGCATCAAACATTTCTTCCTTTGAAGCAAACGGGATCTCGCCTCTTTGATGCCCGGTCATTCCTTGATATGCTTTCACGACAAATTGAAAGGCGTCTGGCGTATCTTTTATCCATTTTTCATGGTTGCGCTCAGGCTGAACAGCATAAAAGCTTGCATCCAGTTCCACAATGGGAAACGTTGATGCGTAGTGAAACAGCTTTTGAGAGCTGCCGATTCTCGGCGGGTACAGACTGTCATGATCTCCCCAGCCAGTTAATCCGATATAAATCATCTATCTCACCTCTTGCCACTTGCTTGTCTAAACGGATTTTCCCATTGAAAATCTTTGTTTCTTGGGATACCCATCTTTCTGAAAGAAATTCTTCTGTCTACAACATATCATATTTACCCATTTTTCTGAATGAAGATGACTGATGTGATGTTGCCCTGCCATCTTTTTTGTGATATTACATCACAACTTTCTATCTAAATTGAATGAAGCTGATAACATAACATTTATATCAGAGACTTTGACAGCGATTGTCCATTTTTTTATTCATCTTCACCAAAGGCTTCAGCTCTAAAAAAGGAGAATGAGTGGATATGAACATTGTCGATCATCATGTTGAAGTATTGCAAAAAGTGGTCCAAAGAATTCATCAGCCTGTCTATTTGATCAATCAGTATGGACGTATTCTTTTCACCTCATCCCAAGGTATGACAAACCCAGATTGGATACAAATGCTCCGCTTGTTTCACAGTACGCAGCAGCATTATTTTTCTATGGTTCATTCAAAAGAAAGCGTTTCTGTTTTTCCTATCTATATAAACGAACAATCTTATGATTATTTAGTCGTTCCAGCCTTCATTCATCCTCAAGACGACATGGGTCTACATTTGAAAATTGAACAAGCTGTAAATGCCATGTCCATTTCACGTATCAAACAACATGCCATCAAGCAATCTACAGGGCGAGCCAAAAATGAATGGTTTCGCAAATGGATGGAGGGAACGATTTCCTCAGAGCAAGATGTCGCCTGCCTGGCACGCATGTTTGGATTAAACACAACGATTCCCTATCTATGTATCGTCTGTCAGCTTGATCAGAGCAGTCATTTCTCTTGTTTCCTTAAGCAGCAAACCCTTGTAGATGATGTGTTTGCTTTACTTGAAAGCACCCTTTCGCACTGTCCATTTCCCGCCTTTCTTTTTGTCAAAGGAGATATCGGCATCTTCCTTATAGAAGAGACTGGCGGCTGGCTGGCAATGAACAAATCGATCTGCTCTTTTTTAAAACAAATGCAGATCCTTATTAAACAACATGTGAATGCCACCATTTCCTTTGGTGTGAGCTTAAGCGGTTATCTCATCACCGATCTGCCAAAAGGATTCAGTGAAGCTGTCCATGCTCTGCAATCAGGCCAGCTCTCATTAAGAGCTGAATATATTCAGTTCTATCAAGCAAAAGATGTGTCAGATTTACTGAAGCTCATCCCACCAAAAGATTTAACAACATTCTATGAGCAGTACCTCCACCCATTATATGAACAACCACAAGTCGATCCAAACCTTCTCCACACCTTATCTGTTTATGTCGAAACACATTGCCATATTTCAGAAACAGCCAAGCGTTTATCTGTTCATCGCAACACCGTGATATATCGACTGGAGAAATGTGAAGAACTGCTTCAGATCAGCCTAAAAGATCCTGACGCAACATTGCGCTTGCGCTTAGCTTTGCGTATTCAAAAGCACCTTTCATCCGATTCGGATTGAATCTTTTTTTCTTACGTCTCATATATTTTGGAGGAGAAATGTGAATGACAAGGAGTGGTGTCAAATGGATGATGAGATTCGTCACATCCCGCAACCGATTCGAGACGATGGGGCCGGCGCAACCGATTTAGGCCCGCGAGACGTTCTGCGCGATATGGAGAACCCAGATATGTTCGTTCCCCCTAAAACGGATGCGGGGACGATTCCTAATTTAAAATTTTCATATTCTGATACACATATGCACTTGAATCATGGCGGCTGGTCGAGGGAAATTACTGAGCGAGAGCTGCCTGTTTCAACAACGATTGCTGGTGTGAACATGCGGCTTACGCGCGGAGGTGTTCGTGAGCTTCATTGGCATAAGCAGGCGGAATGGGCATATATGATTTTAGGCAAAGCCCGGATCACATCTGTAGATGCAGAAGGACGGAATATGATCGCTGATGTAGAAGAAGGAGACTTGTGGTATTTTCCGCCCGGTATTCCGCACTCCATTCAAGGTCTTGAGGATGGCTGTGAGTTTCTCCTTGTGTTTGATGATGGTGCTTTTTCTGAATTTGATACGTTCACCATCACAGACTGGTTTGCTCATACACCAAAAGACATTCTTTCTGCTAATTTCGGCGTGCCAATCAAGCTGTTTGATCACATTCCACATAAACAACGCTATATGTTTCAAGGCTCTTCACCGGCATCCATTGAAAGCCAAACAGTCTCTGATCCATACGGCGGCATCAAACCGCCATTTACCCACCAGCTCCTTCGTCAAAAACCAATCGTGACCTCTGGTGGAACCGTGCGAATCGTCGACTCACGCAATTTTCCAGTATCGAAAACGATTGCTGCTGCACTTGTGGAGGTAAAACCTGGAGGGATGAGAGAAATGCATTGGCACCCGAATAATGATGAGTGGCAATACTATTTAACTGGTACAGCTAAAATGACGGTTTTTGGAGCAGGCGGGACAGCTCGTACTTTTAATTACAGAGCAGGTGATGTTGGTTATGTTCCTTTCGGGATGGGGCATTACATACAAAACATCGGGCAAACAAGCCTTTGGTTTCTAGAAATGTTTAAAAGCGATCGATTTGCTGATATTTCATTGAACCAATGGATGGCCTTAACCCCTCCTCAATTAGTGAAGGAGCATTTGCATGTGGATGATGCATTGATTCATGCGTTGCATAAAGAAAAATCACCAGTTGTGAAGTATGAGCGATGACGAAAAAAACCGATCCATTTGTGCTGATCGGTTTTTTCTATGCTGTCTTTACGATACGGCATGGGAATGTTGCTGCGCTTTTTTCGCCCATAAAATAGAAGCAATGAAACTCATACAAAGTACCAGCGTTCCAAACATAAATGGCAGCTCAATATTCACATCAAATAAAATACCCGCAAGACTTGGCCCGACGATATTCGCAAGGCTCATAAAGGAGGTATTGAGGCCGCCTGCTACCCCCTGCTGATTCCCTGCCATTTTAGAAAGTAATGTATTGAGGGCTGGGCGAACAAACGAGGTGGCCGATAAAAATAAAATGGAGCCCGTAAAAATGAGCCAAAAGGAAGGGGCAAAGCGGCAGGCAATCAGCATAAACGCCGCAGCTAAAAGGGCATAACGGACGACACGCATTTCGCCAAATCGTTTCACAAAGGTATTTACTAAAGCACCTTGAACGATGACACCCGCAAGTCCAGCTACCGTAATGACAAATGCAATATCCTTCGGTGTAAAGCCATGTTTTTGGTCCACATATAAGCCAAAGATCGATTCAAAATGAATGATTCCGAAATTCAAAACAAAGGCCAAGATAAACAAAAAACCGTATGGTGTTTTTAAAGCCTGAATCATCTGCGTAAAAGGATTGAAATGAAGCTCTTTATTCAATCGTGCTTCTTCCTGCTTTTCCTTTGTTAAGGTTTCAGGTAAGAACAAGAAAGACAACAACGTCGACAGGGCTGCAAAAGAACCAGCGATGAGGAAAGGAAAAGCAATTCCAAACTCAACCAAATAACCGCCCACACCCGGTCCAATGACAAAACCAAGTGTCATTGCAGCACTAAAAAGACCCATCCCTTTCCCTCGGTCCTTTTCACTTGTGATATCAGCAATGTAGGCAAACATGGCGGGCATCAGCAGCGCACCAGCAGCTCCGCCTAAAAATCGAGACACAAACAGCATCCAAAGCTGATCCGCAAATGCAAAAATAAACTGGGCAATCGTAAAGCCGGCAATCCCGGCAATAATCAATTTTCTGCGTCCAAATCGATCAGTCAGCGCTCCAGCGACGGGTGATAAGGCAAATTGTGTGAGGCCAGTTGCAGCAACGAGGAAACCAAGTGTTTTTCCAGTTGCGCCAAAGGCTTCAATATAACTTGGCATGACAGGAACGATCAGACCAAATCCAAGCATGGCAATAAAAATATTGAGCATCAAAATGTATAATCTGCCCATTTTTTTCATATTAAAACCTCTTTCTTCAAAATAAATGAAAATGATGACAAAAATGATAAGAACTTCTTCAGTATAGCGATATCGCTCTCTATAAGTCTAGTTTTTCAAAAAACAGCGTTTTTTCCCAAATAAAAAATACCCGCTGGTGGCGAGTATTTTGAGAATCCCTTTTTTATTCAGCTTGTGCATAGATGGAAAGAGCCGCCTGTAACCCAGCGCCACAATTGATGGCTGCTCCGTACTTCATCAAGATGGCTTCAAGGCCTGCTAAAACAAATAGAATATTTTCCTTTCGGCAGCTATAGCCCATTGAGCCAATTCTCCATATCCGTCCTGCAAGCGGCCCAAATGAACTCGAAATTTCAATTCCAAAATGATGAAGAAGATCAGCCCGGACCGCTTCTCCGTCGATATCACTTGGAATGACGATACACGTCACGACCGGCATTTTGCAGTCTGGATCACCGAATAATTCAAGCCCCATCGCTTCAAGGCCTGCCATTAAAGCCTTCTCATGAAACAAGTGGCGCTGAAAACGTTCCTCCAAGCCTTCTTCCAGCACAAGACGAACCCCTTCTCTCAGTGCATAAAGCATCGTTGTCGCTTCTGTATGATGATTTAACCGCCTCGGGCTCCAATAATCTTGCAGCTGGCTTAGATCAAAGTAATTGCTTTTGATTGGAGAAATGTCTACTTGTTTTTGCAGTTCGTCCTGTGTTGCAATCCCTTTTTCTACTTTCTTTCTCGATTGTACGACGTCTGCCACTCGTTCATTATATGTGATCGGTGACATCCCTGATGGAACAGACAAGCATTTCTGCGAGCCCCCAATTGCCGCATCGATTTTCCATTCGTCTACCTTGACCTCGACACCACCAATTGTCGCCACAGCGTCTACAATAAAAAGCGCATCAAGCGCTCGGCATGCTTCACCAATTTTCTCAAGCGGCTGTATTCTTCCGGTAGATGTTTCACCATGAACCATCGCAACAATTTTCGGCTTGACTTGATGCATCTCTGCGATGATGTCGTCTTGCTTAAAAACCGTTCCCCATTCACATTCCATTGTATGTACCTCAGCACCATAGCGCTGTCCAATTTCAATCAGCAAATGACCGAAGCGTCCAAAGACCGGAACAAGCATCACATCTCCGGGCTCGATCACACTGGCAAGCACAGCTTCAAGCCCTGAGCGGGACGTCCCATCAATTGGATAAGCCCATTCATTTTCTGTTTGAAAAAGTGATCGTAATAAGGTCATCGTTTCATTCATGATCTCTGTAAATGCAGGGTCAAATTGACCAAGAATTGGTGTACTCATCACCCGAAGGACTCTCGGATCTACTTCGACAGGTCCTGGTGTCATAATGGTTCTAGAAGGTGTATGCAGTTCTTTCACGTTATCCATCCTCTCCCTTGCTGTGTCCATCCTTATATGCCCACTTATACAGCAATGCTGATAAAATAGCAATCTCTTTTCTTACGAATTGGTTACATAAAATTTACGATAAATCCATTTATTTCTTTATGGCAATATGATAGAACTAAAGAGTATACATTCCCTATGAAGGAGGAAATAGAATGAAAAGATCTTTATTTGGAACTGTGGCCGCCGGAATCATGATTTTCGGCACATTTGCCGCTCCGCTGCCTCCCGCTGCAAATGCTCAAGGCTTTACTCTGAATGAACCGAGTCAAACCATCACCTTTTCCCCGTTACAGCTACAAACCGAAACATCTGCTCAACATGCGAAAACAACTGCTTCAAGTCAAATTGATTCCTATTACCAATCTGCTGCTGGCAAATCTGGGCCTGCTCTTAAGAAAGCATTACACGATATTATTGATGATCATACGCAGCTATCCTACAGCCAGGTTTGGGATGCATTAAAGAAAACGGATGAAGATCCAAAAAATCCAAGCAATGTGCTTTTGCTCTATAGCGGTATCTCCAGGTCAAAGCAAGCAAATGGAGGAAACGTGGGACAGTGGAACCGGGAGCATGTGTGGGCTAAATCTCACGGCAATTTTGGGACGAGCCAGGGACCTGGTACAGATCTCCATCACCTTCGGGCAACAGACGTACAAACGAATAGCACACGAGGAAATTTAGATTTTGATATAGGCGGAAATGAATACAAGGGAGCGCCGGGCAACTTCTACGACAGCGACTCATTTGAACCTCATAGCCGGGTGAAAGGAGATGTAGCAAGAATGCTCTTTTATATGGCCGTCCGATATGAAGGCGATGATCGTTTCCCAGATTTAGAATTGAACAACAAAGTGAATAATGGAAGCGCCCCTCTTCACGGCAAAATGTCTGTCCTATTGAAATGGCACAAGCAAGATCCAGTCGATCAAATCGAACGGAATCGTAACGAAATCATCTATCAAACGTACCAGCACAATCGCAATCCTTTTATTGATCACCCTGAATGGGTAAGCGATATTTGGGAATAAAAAAGAGAGGCACTGCTATGAGCAAGCAGTGCCTTTCTTTTTTTCAAGCGGACAGACAAGACAATAATCAAGACTTTCCGATTTCTTCTCAAGCTTATAATACATACAGCAAGTCTTTCGATTTGATGTGTCTAGCAAACTTTCATCTAAATTTAAGCTGTGCTGAAAAGGATTTTGCTTCGCTCCGAAAAGATCACCCGATGCCTTCTTCAGAAACAAATAATCCTCCCGTACGCGCTCTTTCATTTTAGGCTCTTCCGTTTCTCGCATCATGCTACGGTAAAGAGAATTGATACGTACCGCTACATTTTCCCATAAAATTGAATACGGAAGTCTTGAAGTACGTTTCAATACATCTAAAAGAGGTGTGACACACTGCGTAAATAGCATGCGGACGACCTGCTCTCTCCACTCATGACGATCTCCTTCTGACTGAACAAATGAACAGAGCGTTTCATCTAGCTCAATTTTACGATCTTCTCTAAAGACACACGCCTCTGGTGAAAACCGGTAGACAGCATCATACATCGTCATCAAGTACAAAGTAGAACTAACAGCTAAATAGGCATAGCGTTTTGAAAACATGGACGCCGCCACTGCTATATTCGGTGCATGCATCGCTTCCTTTTCAGCTTCTAATAAACGTCTGATAGATGCTTCTGAAAAAAGCGCAGCAAGTGTGCGATCAGATGTCATTGGTCCATTTGTGATGCTTACCCCGAAATCAAGTAATTCTCTCTCAACCCACTCTGGCTTCATATCAAAACCCCCATCTTTCGTTTAACGATTTCGCTGTTGATATAACAAATAAATAAAGAACGGTGCGCCGATTGCAGCCGTAAACACACCTGCCGGGACATCTAACGGGAGAAAAGCCGTTCTCGCAACTAAGTCTGCCAGCATCACGAGAATACTTCCAACAAGCGCAGATGCTGGAACAAGCGCAATAAAGGAACGACCGATGATCATCCTTGCAACATGCGGCGCCATCAGTCCGACAAATTCAATACCGCCTGCGAATGCAACGGCAATACCGGCTAATGTCACACTCATCAGTAGAAAGAATAACCGCTTCGCCTGAACCTTGACCCCGAGACCTGTTGCAAGATCATCTCCAAGTTCCTTCACATTCATCGTTCTTGCCAGCACCATGACAATCGGTAAAATCATCAATACCCAAGGAAGCATTGCGATGACGTCCTTCATTGTAGAACCATATAAACTGCCCGTCAGCCAGATGTATGACTTGGTCGTAGTCATCGTATCGCTGAGCACAAGAGTAAACGTCACACACGCCTTCATAATGGCGGAAATCCCAATCCCCATCAAGACGAGCGTGATCGGCTTGACGCCTTTTTTCCATGAAAGCAAATAAATCAGGCATGATACAGCAAAAGCGCCTGCAATGGCCCACAACGACTGATAAGCAATAGGCACAGTGCCCATCCAAAAGACGATGAACATAATGGCGCCAAACGACGCACCGCTCGTAATTCCTATGATGTCAGGCGATGCAAGCGGATTTCGAATGAGACCTTGTAAAATAAGCCCCGATACCGCAAGTGCCGCTCCCACTAAAACCGCAAGCAGGGTCCTTGGAATCCTCAACGTATTTAACACAAACGTATTTCCCTCGCCTTGTCCGAAGATATGCAGCAGCACATCAGTAGGTGGAATAAAGCGGCTGCCCATACAAAGGCTCAGAATAAATAAACCAAAGGCAACGCCTGTCAATAATAGTAAAATCAAAAACGTCCGCTTTGAAAATTGAAATGAAATGCGCCCGCCCTTTGAACGCACTGTATATGTTTTAGCCACCTGTCTTCAACCCCTTGCGCACGAGATAAACAAATAGAGGCGCTCCTGCAATTGCCGTCATGACACCAATCGGTACTTCCTGCGGCATGATCAGAAAACGAGCGGCAAGATCTGCGACAAGTAAAAGCGACGCCCCTACAACGGCACAATACGGCAGTACCCAGCGGTGGTCAGGTCCAACAAGCTTTTTCACAATATGCGGCACAAGAAAACCAACAAATCCAATGGATCCTGCGACAGCGACGGAACCTCCTGCTAAAAAGACGACAAGTACCCCCATCGTCATCTTCAAAAGCAACGTACGCTGGCCAAGCCCTTTCGCAATATCATCACCCGATAAAAGGACATTGATCGAGCGGCCAAGAAGCAGCGCCACCACAGTCGCCCCAAGAATATAAGGCAGCACAGGCAGCAACATATCTATACTTCTTCCTGACACTGAACCAGCCATCCAGAACAGGATGCTTTGAATGGACTGTTCATTCACGATTAAAAGTCCTTGAGTAAAGGACGCAAACAGAGCAGATATCGCAGCACCTGCGAGCACAATTTTGACCGGTGTCAGTCCGTCTTTTCCAATGGAGCCTAGAAGAAAGACGAGCATACCTGCAATGGCAGCGCCTAAAAAGGCCGTCCACATATAACCTGTTAACGACTCAGTAGAAAAGAAAACAATCGAAATCACAATAAAAAAGAGTCCACCTGCATTAATACCTAAAAGATCTGGTGCAGCCAGCGGATTTCTCGTCAATGCCTGCATGAGTGCACCTGAAATCGCTAGACTTGATCCAACAACCGTCGCAATTAAAGCTCTTGATAATCTGGATGTCATGACAATCACACTGTTTGGATCTGACTCATCAAACTGAAGAAACGCATGGATGGTGGCTTTGAGGGAAATTGAGGTTTGCCCAAGAGAAATACTGAGCATAAAAAAGACCAACATCAACACGATGAATCCAGCAAATAGCAGTGCCTTGCTCGAATCCTTTTTTAATAAACTTCTCATCTGATTCCCGCTTTCAATCTGTTATGGAAAAAGGAGAAAATGGTTTTTCACATTTTCTCCTCTGCTACACTTATTTATCAAGCCCTAGACGATCATAAATATCATCAAGCATCATGTTTGCAGCGGTGATACCGCCAGCCATGTTCCAAGTGATTTCATCAACTTTATGCACTTGCTTCGCTTTCACTGCATCAAGCTGCTTCCATAAAGGATGACTTGTCCACTCTTTATATGCTTTTTCAACTGCTTTATCCTGATCATCCATGAAGTAATAGATCACATCTGCATCCATTTGTGGAATGCTCTCTTTGTCTGTAAGTGTAATGATATCTTGCTTTTTATCTTTGACATTTTTAGGACCTTCAAAGCCTAGCTCTGTTAAAATTGAACCTGCAAACCCAGTTTGATAGATTCTTGCATGATCTGCACGGAAGTTCACCACAGACACACTCATTGGCCAGTTTTTAATGTCTTTCTTTGCTTTTTCTTTGAAGTCAGCGACGCGGTCATCCCACTTCGTCAGCAATTCTTTTGATTTGTCTTGCTTGTTTAACGCTTCACCCATTAAATTCACTGTGTCTTTAAAAGTGAACACTGTTTCTGTTGCAACAGTTGGAGCGATTTCTTTCAGCTGATCAAAAATTTGCTCGTGACGGATTTTTGATGCAATGATCAAATCTGGCTTCAGCTTTTCAATTTCTTCTAAGTTTGGTTGTGTTTCCTGCCCAACAATTTTGACACCCTTTAAATCATCTCTTAAATATTTATACGTAGGTGCTTCAAGCCAAGATTCTACAACACCCACTGGTTTAATGCCCATAGCGACGGCTGCATCAGTTGCTCCTTGATACAACGTCACTACACGTTTAGGCGATCCTTTAATTTCAGTTGAACCGATAGCGCTTTCAACGGTTCTTGTTTTCTCATTACTATCTGACTTGCCTTCGCTGCTATTACTGCCACAAGCCGCAAGTAATACGATGGAGAGCACAACTAATAGCGACCAAAAAGATTTTTTGAACATGTACCTCACCTATCCATTCTATATGTAGTCATATCGTTTGATAACGATTCTCATTATCACACTATGATTTTATCATAGAAAAGGATGGTGTCAATGTAAATTTTTAAGAAAAAGGTAGAGTGTTGACTAGTTGTTCAGGTTAAATGGAACTTTTTCCACATTTGGATGGTACGCCCAATCTTTTTTCCCGATTCTAGTAAAATGGACAAATGAGTATGGTTTTCTATCACTTGGTAAACAGATTGATTTTTCACCTGCTGATTTGGAAGCGCCAGATATGGATGAAATTTGTCTACGTCGTATAACTCATCCTCGCTTCCAACAAACATGCCATAAGGCTGGTTCAGCCTTGCAAATTGTTTTTGAGGTGCAGATGGCGTTAAGGCAAGAGACATATTGATGGTAATGCCTGTTAAAAGAAGTGGATCTTGTGCAATCACCCATGCTGGGTAGTGAAATCGTACAGCTTCTGAATGCCCCATCAGCCTTCCTTTTGTCATCGCAGATAGCACGAATTTCCAAACTTGAACTGTGGCAAAAGGGACTTGATTAGACTTCGCTGTGTCAGATTTGTAGCCAAATTCAGGAGCAATAAAAAAGTAACCGTCTACTTTTCTTTTTTCATCCCAAGATAGATATTGAAGCAGCAATCCAGCTCCAGAGGAATGACCACAAAGATAAAGTGCTCCTTCGTGCTGCTGTTTGATGACATCCACAACTTGCGAAATATCTTGCCACACGTCAGTGACTTTGGGTGTATCCCCCTTCTTTCCTTCAGAATATCCGTGGCCTCTCAAATCCAGCAGAAACACATTCACGTGAAAATCATGTTGCAATGTATAGGCGATATGCTCATAACCAGCCAAGCTGTGAGCGCCTCCACCATGAATGATGATCACATTGGTCTGCGTGTTTGTTTCTGATAAAAACGGATAATAAGCAAGACGTATGCCGTCATGTGATTGAATGAACTGTCTTTCTGGAATAGCTACAGGAGCTACTTCCTGCATACTTGTAAATGAGAACGGTTCTGTTTCGTTCATAATTAACTTTTGACCCCCAACTAGACACGAGAATGGCTAGAGCATTGCTGGCCATCCTCATGTTCGCATCCTATTTTGTCATGTCCCTCAAAGGGAACGTCTTACTCTCAATAATAGCGACAATTTGTTTTAACGCTTGGTTCGCTTCGGGAATAGGGAAGACAGGAAAGACGTGATTCATTTTTGGGTATTCGATATAATTGATGGGAACACCCTGCTTGTCTGCCATCTCTTTGAATTTCCGGGCATCTGGGAGAAAGAATTCATGAGTGCCAATAAAAACAGAAATTCGTCCTAACGATTTGATTTCTCCATAGATTGGACTGATCAAATGATGTGTTTCATCTGTATCACCTGCATAGGCTTTGCCCGATTCGATTAGTAAATCTAGGTTGAGCATTGGCTCTTTTGGAACCATTTTAGCGATATCAGGATTACTTAATGTCACATCAAGCCAAGGTGATAATAGAATCAAGTTTCCAGGCTGCGGAAGACCTTTTTTTGCTAAGTATTGAGCAAAGGCGAGCGATAAACCGCCGCCAGCAGAATCACCCATGATGACGATTTTTTCTGGTGTTCCTTTTTCTAAAAGAGCTTGGTAAACTGGGAGAACACTCTCGATTGCATCCATATATTGATGATTCGGTGCTTTAGGATAAACTGGCACATACACCGTACTATTTAATTGCTTCGTCAATCGATCCAAGAAACGCCAATGCCATACGAGCGGCTGCTCAATATAGCCTCCTCCATGTAAAAATAGCACCTGATGATCATCTGGCTGCACATCTGATTTCAACATGTACGTATCGACTGAAAACATGCTGCTTTTGGTGATGCGATATTTCTTTTTCAACTTCTCAGGCAGCACATAAGGTAATTGATTCGCCATTCTTCGTTCTTCTAAATACCCCTCAACATTTAGTTTCTTCTTTGTAAGTACAAGTAACCATTCAACAAACAAACTTTGAATACTTCGCATACGATCGACCCCTATAGATAGAATGATGACAATCAATGTCTAGGAAAAGAATGGTTTCTCTTTTTCTAAAGCATAACATAAGAACTTGTGAATCCGTTAACTGCTTTGGACAGAATACTTTTTCTATACATCTATTCATTTATGAACACCTGTCTATTTATATTATATTTTCTAGATACATCATCATCAATTGTCAATCTTTCAATCAATGTTCATTAATCAACACATATTCAAAAACTGTTCATTTAAACACAAAAAAGACGAGTCTTGACCACTCGTCCTTCTTCTTCCTCACTTCACTTCCTCATGCTCATGAGCAGTATCTCTTTTGCTCGCGATAAAGAGTGCACATGTCATCGCAAGAATGGCCAGTGCCCACCAGAATGTCGATACGGCCTGTTCATGATCAATGATAATCAAACGGATGACAGCTGTGATGCCAATATAAATAAAATAGCGCAGCGGAAAATGAAAGTTGGATTTAAAGTATTTAATAATTAAGGCGATAAACTCAAAATACATAAAGAAGATCAGCAGCTCGCCAAGCATTCCATAATAGCTTTCTCCTTTGTTAAACAATGTTTTATAGACGAATTGCACGATGTACCATGTTTCACTAATTAAGAGTACGCTTAGCGCAATCGCTAGAAAGAACAGGCAGATATTCAGAAGGGCTTGCAGAAGATCAGGTACCTTTTGGAAATTGTTGAATCGTTTCATCAGATTGTTTCCCCATTCCATGATGTTGTTTTTGCTCTCTACATTTTGGTATTCCAAAATCGCAGCACGATGTAGTAGGTATCGTTCTTTTCTCCACTTTCAAACTGTCCATGCATTCGGGACATCATCCGCTTGATGCTTCGTTCCCCGAGTCCATTGCTTTCCGGTATGATGTCTGTCTTTTTTATCGCATTGCTCACATGGATTTCAAAGACATCTTGGTCGGATAAAAAAGTGATCTGAATGTTCTTTTCAGGATCTGCGTATTTACGTAAATTTGACATCACATTATCAAACACTCTGCCAAGTTCCTCGACGTTTACGTTAATATAGCTATCCGGCATTTCGCCTACAATATGGACCGTGAAATTCTCCTGATGCAGGAGGGCGACCTGATCTGATAGAAGATCATAAATCACTTCTTTCACTGCAACGGTTTCAAGCTCTGACTCGTGCTCTTTATCTAGCAGGAAATAGGCAAATAGATTGTCAGACAGATTCTTTAATTGCAGGGCTTTTCCATACGCACTCGCTATATATTGCTCCTTGCGGGTATCCGCTAGAGCTTCCTCTTTTTTCGCAAATTCCAGATTCATGATGAGTGATGTCAGCGGGGTCCTCATATCATGCGACATTTCGGTCACTAAACTGCGGCTCTCTTCCTGCAGATCATCAATGGCCTGAAGCTTGTCCAAAAAGGCTGTTCTTAAATCCTCAATGCTCTTTGCAATCATGGCCAATTCATCATGCCCCTTCACTGTCATTTCATAATCGAGCTCACCGCCTTCAAGAATATGAATCTCTTCACGGATCGTTTGCAAGTAACGTAGGCTTCGGCGAATGCCAACAAGCACAATCAGGAGAAAAATGAGTGTTGCACCAAGCAGTTCTAGTGTAAAGGCGAGATCGTGATATCGAGAAGAGTAAAACCCGTCTACCATAACCCTACCTTCTCCGTCGCTAAATTGAACCGGGTAAGAATGACGCTTTGCGTAGTCGGTCACCTTTTCTTTCCCATAGGCCGATTCGTCAGCGGCAGAGTAAATCGAGTCATATTGAAGCACTTCATCCTTGTAAACAGTGAGATTAATATAATCTTCTTTTTTCACCCACTCACCGAATGCTTTTCGATCCGTTGAAGTCAGCTCATGTTCTGAAACGTAACGGCTGAATGTTTGAATGTATCTGGCGGATTCTTCCTTATAGTACTCATCCGAACTCAAATATCCTTCAATCAGGTGATCTGTGATCTTTTGCAGTGTCAAAAAGACAACACCACTTACGATAGCAGCGACCAAAATGAGCAGTGACAGCTTTTTGGTCAGCGTATATTTACGATGTGCCAAACCGGTATCCTCTCCCCCATTCTGTTTTGATATACACGGGAAGAGCCGGGTCATCTTCAATTTTGGCACGCAGCTTTCGGATATGCACCATGACCGTATTGTTTGAACAATAAAAATAAGGCTGGCCCCACACGCTTTCATAAATATTTTGAGCAGAAAATATTTTATTTCGTTTGTTCATGAGCAGTTTTAATATCCGATATTCTAAATCAGATAACTTGATTTGCTGCCCACTTTTCCACACTTCATTAAATTCCTCACTCACCTTCAGGCTACCGCCAACTAAATAGGTTTCTTCCTGTTCCTTTTTTTCCTGATAGATGGTATATCTGCGCAATTGCGCCATGACCCTAGCGTGAAGCTCCTCTTCTGAAAAAGGTTTTGTCATATAATCATCTCCGCCAGCGAGTAACCCTTCGGTTTTATCCAATGTACTTGATCTGGCTGTCAGAAATAAAATGGGAACGTTTGAGGAGGCTCTTATCTGCTGGCACGTTTCTATACCGGAGATACCTGGCATCATGACATCCAAAATCACCAAATCCAGCGAATCATCTATAACATGCAATGCCTGCTTGCCATTCATGGCTCTCAACACCTCATACCCTGTACGTGTCAGAGATTCCTGCAACAGGTCACCAATATCCTGATCATCCTCTACAACTAATATTCGATGGGTCATGTCTCAATCACCTCATCCTTCATGATGTTCATTCTTATATGTTATTACTATATATCATCTAGCTATGTGAAAAGATACACCATAAATCTTAAGTGTTTATGAATATGATCAATTGCCATCAAGTTGTCACATTTATTTTCAAAAAATTGGATCTTCATAAATGATTAAGAATTTACCTGTATATTGATTCATTGAAGGATCTACCTTTAGATCCAATACACGAAAAGGAGCATTGATATGAATGTAAGCAAGGTAGAACACGGACAACCAATGAGTCTCAAAGAACGGGTGCATTTCTTGGATATCGTACGAGGATTCGCCTTAATGGGGATTATTTTGGTCAACTATTTTTTGATTGTGGATTCGGTCAAGGGATTTGAGATGGAGTCTAATGATGTATTTCACAACTTGGTGAATTGGTTTGCTTCAGGAAAGTTCATTACGTTATTTTCCTTTCTATTCGGGGTTGGGTTTATGATTTTTATGGATCGAGCTACTCAGAAGGTGGATAGTCCGAACAAGCTGTTTGCTCGCAGATTAACCATTCTCTTAGGGATTGGTCTTCTGCATGTCACGTTTGTATGGATTGGAGATATTTTAACCTATTATGCTGTCGCGGGCTTTTTATTGCTTTTCTTTTACAAACGCACAGCCAAAACCATCCTGTACTGGCTGATCACACTCTTTGTGATTCAATTGCTCACGCCTTTTTTCACCATGCTGCTCAATACCATTAGTACGGGATCATCAGGCAAGCCGGATTTTGCCGATTTTGAATTGACCAGTCACAACAGTCTGACTTATTTAGCATCGATAGGTGACCGGTGGACAGATATGGTCACGATGGCTTTGGGCTCATTTTCCACCGTCTATTCCATGTTCTTCATGTTTTTACTTGGTGTGTATTTTGTGAAAATGTCATTTTTCAAAAACATGGAGACGAAAAAAGCGCTTTGGAATCGTATTTGGATGATTTGTACAATTGCTTTTCTTATCACACTAGCCAGTACGATTATGACGGCGGTCACCCCTTTTGAACATACGCCATGGATGAACATTGTCTCTGCACTTGAGCAAAACGGAGGATTAACTGGCAGTATGTTCTATATGAGTTCACTTGCGATGCTGTTTTTGCACGTTCCTCAGCTGCGAGGTGCTTTGATGGTTTTTACCAAGGTCGGACGGATGTCCCTGACCTGCTATTTGCTTCACTCGATCATTGGAACAGTGCTGTTTCTGAAATATGGAGCCGGACTTGCAGATCATCTTCAACCCGCTGGTACGTTCTTCATTGGCATTGGCGTGTATGCCTTCCTTGTCCTTTTCAGTACGTTATGGTTAAAGCGATTTAAGTCTGGACCGATGGAATTTATCTGGCGTCAGCTGACGTATGGAAAGGTCAATGACCAATCGAAAACAAATACATTTCAGGCGGCGAAGTAATAAAAAAAGGCGAATTACGACAGTTCGCCTTTTTTCATGTGTTGAGTTTTTGTGATTCAGATACAATCCGTTCATTATATATATTGATCCATCATTTCTTGCAATTGAGTCAAATAACTCTCTTTTAATTCATCGGGGTATTCAATTTTGATATGTTTCCCAAATGAGATCAAATAGTGAGTCATATACGATAATTCTTCTTGGTTGTATCTCCCTACAATATAAGGCGTATCATCAATGGTCTCCAATCTCATATTCGGATAATGATTCTTCAAAAACTTCTCTTTCCCTTGTTCCGTTAATCGACATTTAAAAGAGATATCATGATAGGTTTTTTTGTACTCGAGCTGCAGTGCTTTTAATTCTTCCTTCGTAAAAGTGTCTTTCGTTTCTTCTTCGATCATCATGTCCGTCATACAATCACATCTGTAGATGCCCCACTTTTTATTCTGAACATCATATGCTTCGGTGAACCAAATCCCATTTCGATAAAACAACTCAAGAAATTGTAGCCTGATCCTTTTATGTTCATATTGAGTGTATGTCATCTTCACGATTTGATCTTCCATCATTGCCTGCAATATCAAATCCAAATGATTTTGTTCACTTAATGGCGCAACATGATAGTAATGAATGACATCCAACGTCTCCGTGATCCTTTGTTTTCTCTCATCAGACATTGTAGCAAACAGTTTTTGGCGAATTTGTGAGTAAGACTTTTTAAACGGTGTTGCTGACAACAGATCTAAGGCTTTAAGAGCGAAAAAAATGGCTTGAACTTCATCTATTTGAAAATAGATCGGAACCAATGGAGATTGATTCACGAGCCGATATCCTCCATGTCTGCCATTTTCAACATAAAAAGCTAAGCCCATGGACTCTAGCTCTTCCATATCTCTTAAAGCCGTACGTTTAGAAATGCCAAATTCAGTTTCTAAATCTTTTAATTGAAATGAATATTTATCACTTAAAAAAATAAGCTCTTGGTTTAAGCGTTCTGATTTTTTCATTTGATTTTCCTTCTGAAAAAGGTGACATGTTTTGTCACCTTTATATTTTATACTCAGTTTATCAAAAGAAAAGGAGCATGCATATGAAAACATTCATTATTAACGCACACCCTGATTTCACTCATCAAGAAAGTTATTCAAACAAACTGCAAACACTATTTTTAAAGCAGTTTAAAGAAAGATTCCCTCATGAGGAGCCAACAATTTTACATTTATATGGAACTGAAATTCCTCGTATCGAAAAAGAACAGCTACTAGGTATTTGGGATAAGCAAGCATCTGAACAATCATTAACAGCTGCGGAGGAAAAAATCGCCGCTTCTTCTGCTGCTTTATTGGCTCAATTCAAAGCACATCATCGAATCGTGATTGTATCACCTGTTCATAATTTCAATGTGACGTCACGTATGAAAGATTATATAGATAATATCTTCATTGCTAGAGAAACGTTCAAATATACAGAAAATGGTTCAATTGGTCTGATGACTGACGATTATCGTGTACTTTTGCTTCAAGCAAGTGGCTCAATTTTCACAAATAACGATCGGTACACACCACTGGAATTTTCACATCATTACCTAAAAGAAATATTTCAAAACTTGATGGGGTTTCATCAATTTCATATTGTCCGGGCACAAGGAACAGCGATTTTAGATCAAAGGACTATCTTACAATCTGCATCTGATGATATGACGAAAACCTTAGATGCGTTTTATGCACCTCGTTAACCTCTATTTTTTCAAGACCCAGAACGAAAAATTTTGCTCACTTGTCATCATTCTCATTTTTTCGTTTTGGGGTGACTCCTATCTGCTAGTACAAATATTATTGATGACTAATGCTGCCGTTTCACTCGGATGGCTAAGAGGGAAATGGTGGCCATACGGAACAAAATCAACCTTCCCAAGATGTGATGGCGCAGAATAGCCTCTGTCATACTCCCCCCAAATCATGTGAAGATGATCCTTTGTGACTTCTTTAAAGTCACCTTGATCGGTTTTCAGTAATAAATGGTTAAGCTGAACCGTCGTATTTAAAATTCTAGGAGAAGTAAAGCTCTTTCTGATTTTTTCAATATAATGTTCAGGGATGCTCTCCGTGCTTTCAAACAAACCATTTCTTAACACATAACGCTCTATCAAATGAGTCGTTGCCAATCTTAATGTCCATTTGTTCAGAAATTGAGGAACATGTAGTGATTTTGCCTTTTGTTTAGCAACAGGCGGCTGAAGTAAAGTGATTGAATACTTCTTATCTATGTACTTTTGTGTCAAAGCTTCTAGAAGAATAAACGCACCGAATGAATGGCCGATTAGATGTGCACCATTCGTCGCTTTTTCTATTACTTTTTTCACTACATTTAAATAGATATCTAGAAGATGTTTCTCTCGTTTAAATGGAGAACGCCCCAAACCTGGAAGGTCCAAGATCCATACAGGTTGACCTGTTTTCTCATGAAGCTCCTGTGCTAAAGGAAATAAATCTTCTCCATCACTCAATAAACCATGTAATAAAATAAACGGCTTCCCTTCTCCTTGTAATTGGTAAAGGGTGTTATTATCGCATAATGTTCGTTTAAATAAATGTTGGTGCTCACCATTTTGAGCCATCATTCGATAATCTAGATCAGCTACTACAGCAGGGAAAAATGTCATGACACTCGTCTTCTTAAACCAATCTTCTCCCATTATTTTTTTCGCTGAGGCATTTGAAAACGTTCGTTTTGCCATAAAATTCAATCCGTCAGAAGGAATGTTTGTGAGTTTACTGACACCACTCTTCATGATAGCTTTCATCAGTGGCATTGGGACAGAGATGTTAGGTGTCTTCATATTCATACTTTCTGACATAATACTTAATAGTCCAGCAACATTCTGATCGTGCTCTTTGTCTTCAACAAGTGTATATGTTAGAATAGCCAGCTGCTCCAACTTGAAAACCTGTACAATAAACTTCGCAAACTCATCGTTTGAAATAAGTGGTAACCAATAGTCCTTACCTCCAGGAATCACCGGCATGAGCCCTCTTCGCATACTCTTTACAAGCAAACCCAATCCTGCAATTTGCTCTGTACTCCCTGTTTGACTACTACCAACGACAGTTGGCGGATTAATGACAGAAAGCGGATAACCTACTGCTGATGCCTGTTGACGAATATAAAGATCTGCTAAAAACTTTGTTCTCTCATAAGGATTTTTTATTTTCAAGTAATCGTTTCCTTCTTCAAACACGTCGATGGCAATCTTGCTATTTTGATCATCAAAGGGACTCATATAACCGACAACATGGATAAATTGCTGTAAACCCTTCGATTGATGAATACTTTTAGCTAATTCACTAATGTGTTTGGCGCCATTTAAAAAGACAGAAGCTGCCTCGTTACTGGTCGCTTGAATATCCATAGGGCCTCCTGCGTGAATGATCACATCCGTTTTCAATACCCTCTCCTGATCTTCAGGACCTAGACCCAAATCGACTTTCGTCAAATCACCTTCAACAAAGTGCATCACTCCCTCTTTTAAAATGCCTCTTTCTTGAAAAATGCGTGTTGCTTTACTTTTTGACCTTACTAAAAGAAGAATGTTCACATCCTCTTTCGCTAATTCCTCGACTAATTGCTTCCCAATAAAGCCCGTTCCACCAATTAAAAGTACTGTTTTCATATGAGGTCTCCTTTTTAGTACTAATCAGTACTAATTTGATGTAAAAAAAATGCTTCTGTTATCGAAGCAAGTTAAATAAATGATCTGCTGTTTTTGTGATGACAGTGGCATCTTTCAATGTTTCTGAAATAAATAACGCTCCTTCAAGATTTGTCATAAAAAGTGATGCCACCTCATCAATCTGAATCGAATCTCTGAATTCCCCGTTCTCTACACCTTGTTTCAGTAATAGAGAAACTTTCTCTTGTAATCCTGTGAAAAAAAGTCCTATTTTTTCTTTTATTTGTGTGGCCTTTGCAGGACTTTGAATATAAAGAGTAATAAATGGACAGCCTCCCTTATACTCTCTCGACTGAACGCCTTGTGATAATTGCTTTAAAAACAGTTGAATACGATCTTCAACTGAAAATTGGGTCTGAGACAGTACGTCATCCATTGCAGATTGATACATGTCAATCCAATAATCAACGACCCCTTCTAATAATTCTTCCTTATTAGAAAAGTGATAATACACATTAGACTTTGATACTTTGCTTACACGAACTAATTCGTCCATACTCGTATAAGCAAACCCTTTTTCTAAAAATAAAGTTGCAGCTACTTCAAGTACACGTTTTTGATTCATTAATTTTACCTTTGTCATGATTAGAACTATACAGTACTAAATTATATGTTGCAAGTATTTATGATCATTTAGAAAAGAGTTTGATGAAAAAGTTTTCTCAATGCGGTCAAACGCAAATGAGGAAACTATCAATAAGAGAGTTTCTTTTAATTATAATCTTCTCCTACCATTAAAGTACTATACTTTGTTTTAAATTTTTCATACTTTCTCTCATCCTTAAATAATAAGAATGCCCCTCTGTCATCATAAATATGATAAATAAAATCTTTATTTATAAAGAATATTTCAGGATAACTACAATATTTGTCATTGAACCTCGGAGCCATACTTTTAAAATCTTGATTACATATAGCCTTGATTATTTTCTTGTACTCTATATGCTGTTTTTTTGTTTCTAAAGAATACTGAATGACTTTTCCATTCTCATCTTTAGAATTTTTTACATTGAGTCTATATTTATTAATTTTTTTTGAATACTTACTATATACTCCTATCGGCCTCTGTAATGAATGCTCGCTTCGAACAATTGTGACGACGAACAATAAATCGTTCTCCCCAAAAAGTTCATCAAATATACTTATTGCAACATTATAAACCTTATTAAAATATTGAGGATTTAAATGGCCTTGATCATTAAACTGATACATGTCTTTTTCGAGTTGAATATGAAGGCTTAGAGGTAACTCGTTAAAGGAATCATTAATTAAATCAATATTGAATTCACTTTGTAAATAATCTAGGTGAACCATATCTCATTCTCCATTCATTCTTTTATGTACAATTCTTATTTTATTCATACTCGACCACTTTTATTTAGTGTAGCTATACGCTCTCCGGATTTATTCATTAATTTGTAGTAACTTCCTCCATGAGAATTCCCTTTCCCAAAATCTCTTAAAATGGACCAACCAGATGTAGGATTTTTCCACTTTTGTCTACCTTTAACCTTCTTAGTGAAAAGAGGAATCTTAACTCCAGTATCATTCAATAAAGATTTTTTACATTTTTTTATACATAGTCAACTTAGATGTAACCAATGAAATAGAAAAAGACGAACTTAAAAAGTTCGTCTCATACACTAAAAGGTCATCTTGATCGGCACAAATTCGGCACGCTTCATCAACCTCTTATATCAATCATTTTCAACCCTCTGTATTAACCAATAGAACCTTCCATTTCAAACTTAATCAAACGGTTCATTTCAACGGCGTATTCCATTGGCAGTTCTTTTGTGAATGGCTCGATGAAGCCCATGACGATCATTTCTGTTGCTTCTTCTTCAGAAATTCCGCGGCTCATCAAGTAGAATAGCTGTTCTTCTGATACTTTTGATACCTTCGCTTCGTGCTCTAATGAAATGTTGTCGTTTAAGATTTCATTGTAAGGAATCGTATCAGATGTTGATTTGTTATCCATGATGAGTGTGTCACACTCGATGTTTGAGCGTGCACCCTCTGCTTTGCGTCCGAAGTGAACGATTCCACGGTATGTGACTTTACCGCCTTGTTTGGAAATCGATTTCGATACGATCGTTGAAGATGTGTTTGGTGCAAGGTGAATCATTTTTGCACCTGCATCTTGGTGCTGACCTTTACCTGCTAGGGCAATACTTAATGTCATACCACGAGCGCCTTCACCTTTTAAGATGACAGCTGGGTATTTCATTGTCAGCTTAGAACCGATGTTTCCATCAATCCATTCCATTGTTGCATTTTCTTCACATACTGTACGTTTCGTCACAAGGTTGAAGACGTTGTTTGCCCAGTTTTGAATCGTTGTATAACGGCAGTAGCCGCCTTTTTTGACGATGATTTCAACAACCGCACTGTGAAGTGAGTTTGTTGTGTAAACTGGAGCTGTACAACCTTCTACGTAATGCACGTGTGCGCCTTCATCAACGATGATCAGTGTACGTTCGAACTGACCCATGTTCTCAGAGTTGATTCGGAAGTATGCTTGAAGTGGTGTATCTACTTTTACGCCTTTTGGTACGTAGATGAATGAACCACCAGACCATACAGCCGAGTTAAGCGCAGCAAATTTGTTGTCAGTCGGAGGAATGACTTTTGCCCAGTGCTCACGGAAGATGTCTTCGTTCTCTTTTAATGCACTGTCTGTATCTTTAAACACAATGCCTAAATCTTCAAGATCTTGCTTCATGTTGTGATACACAACTTCAGATTCGTACTGAGCAGATACACCTGCTAAGTACTTTTGCTCTGCTTCAGGGATTCCAAGCTTATCAAAGGTTTGTTTGATTTCTTCTGGTACTTCATCCCAAGAACGCTCAGAGCGTTCTGATGGTTTTACGTAGTACGTAATTTCATCAAAGTTTAATGCATTTAAATCTCCGCCCCATTGTGGCATCGGCATGTTGTAAAAGTGCTCAAGAGATTTCAAACGGAAGTCGAGCATCCACTGAGGCTCTTCTTTCATACGAGAAATTTCTTCAACGATCTCTTTTGTCAGTCCGCGCTCTGAACGGAAAATGGAAACGTCTTTATCAGAAAAGCCGTATTTATATTCACCAACATCTGGCATTTTTTTAGCCATCCATTTTCACTCCAATCTTATGATTTGCCGTTATCTTCGGCAGATGCGCCTTTTTCAAGCGCCTTCCAGGATAATGTTGCACATTTGATGCGCGCTGGGAATTTTGCGACTCCCTGCAGCGCCTCAATGTCACCAAGATCAATGGAATCGTCGTATTCTTTTCCTAGCATCATATCGGAGAAAATCTGAGACATTTTCAAAGCTGTTTCAATATCTTTCCCTTTAATCGCCTGCGTCATCATAGAGGCAGATGCCATCGAAATCGAGCATCCTTCTCCTTCAAATTTCGCATCGATGACTTTTTCGTCTTCGATTTTCATCGTGAGACGAATGCGGTCACCACACGTTGGGTTGTTCATATCGACGACAATGCTGTCGTTTAACACACCTTTGTTTCTCGGATTTTTATAATGATCCATAATCACTTGTCTGTACAGTGTGTCTAAGTTTACATTAAAAGACATTCGTAAAATACTCCTTTGTCTTACGGAGCGCTGCCATGAGCTCGTCAATCTCCTCTTCTGTATTGTACAGATAGAAGCTTGCTCTTGCAGTCGCTGATACACCAAGCCATTTCATGAGCGGCTGTGCACAGTGATGTCCAGCACGAATGGCGACACCTTCCGTATCTAGAACAGTTGAGGCATCATGAGGATGGACGTCGTCTAAGTTAAACGTCACAAGTCCAGCTCGGTGCTGCGGTCCGTAAACCGTGGCACCTTCAAGCTCCTTAAAGCGCTCAAGTGCATAAGTCGCAAGCTGATGCTCGTAACGGCTGACTTCTTCCATTCCGATGTCATTTAAGAAATCAATCGCTTTTCCGAGCCCAATTGCTCCTGCAATAATCGGTGTTCCCGCTTCAAATTTCCACGGCAGCTCTTTCCATGTAGAATCATATAGATCCACAAAGTCGATCATTTCACCGCCAAACTCAGCAGGCTCCATATTATTCAAAAGGTCCTTCTTCCCGTAAAGAACACCAATGCCAGTCGGTCCACACATTTTATGCCCAGAGAAAGCGAAAAAGTCACAATCTAGATCCTGAACATCAATTTGCATGTGCGGGGTGCTCTGGGCACCATCGACGACGATAATTGCACCGTGATCGTGAGCAATCTTTGCGATGTCTTTAATTGGGTTGATGGTTCCTAATACGTTTGAGACATGTGTGACAGCAACGATTTTCGTTTGATGTGTGATGGTTTGCTTCACATCTTCAAGCGACAGCGTGCCGTCTTCCTGTAACGGAATATATTTCAATGTGGCGCCAGTTGCTTTTGCTGCCTGCTGCCAAGGGATGATATTCGCATGATGTTCCATATGCGTAATGACGATCTCATCGCCTTCTTTAAGGTTTGCTCTAGCATAGCTGATTGCCACTGTGTTCAGTGCTGTTGTTGTACCTCTAGTAAAAATAATCTCCTGGACAGAAGAAGCGCCAATGAATGCTCGAACTTTTTCTCTTGCACCCTCGTATGCGTCCGTTGCTCTTGTGCCAAGGGTATGAACACCCCGGTGGACGTTCGAGTTGTAAGACCGGTAATACTCATTCATTGCATCAATGACAACTCGTGGTTTTTGAGATGTCGCTGCACTGTCCAAATACACCAAATCATGTCCGTTCACTTGCTGATGAAGGATTGGAAACTGCTCACGAACGTCTTTGATATTCATTATTTTACTTTCCTTTCAATCACAGAAACGAGCTGCTTTTTAACTCCTTCAATCGGCAGTTCTTTGACGACTGGATTTAAGAAGCCATAAATGACAAGTCTTTCTGCATCTTCTTTGGAAATCCCACGGCTCATGAGGTAATAGAGTTGAATTGGATCAACACGCCCAACAGAAGCAGCGTGCCCTGCTGTTACATCATCTTCATCGATTAAAAGAATTGGGTTAGCGTCACCGCGTGCTTTCTCACTCAGCATGAGAACACGAGATTCTTGCTCCGCATTTGACTTCGTTGCGCCATGCTCGATTTTACCAATCCCGTTAAAGATAGAAGATGCTTGATCCTTCATGACACCATGCTTCAAGATATACCCTTCAGAGTTTTTACCGAAGTGGATGATGCTTGTTGTGAAGTTTTCCGTTTGATTCCCGCGGCCAACAACAACTGATTTCGTATCACCGAATGTACCGTCGCCCATAAGCTTTGTGATGTTTTCAGACACGACGTTTCCATCATTCATCAGACCAAGCGCCCATTCGATTTTACTGTCACGACCATTTGCCATACCACGTCTATTCACATAGACTGTCACACCTTCTGCAAGGTTATCCACTGCACCGTAAGTGACGCGGGCATTTGCACCCGTGAAGACTTCAGACACGATATTGAAGATCGCTTCTTCTGGTGTTGCCGTACTGATGTAGTTTTCTACATATGTCACAGCACTATGATCGTCTGCTACAACGATGACATGGTTAAACAACGTTGTTTCGTCATTTTCATGAAGATAAACGGCTTGAATTGGTGCTTCAAGCTCTACGTTTTTCGGTACATAGAGGAAAGCTCCGCCATTCACTAAAGCAGCATGTAGAGCTGTTAGTTTGTGCTCATCCACTTTCACTGCATCAGTCATGAAATATTTCTTCACTAGCTCTCCATGTTCGCGAATCGCAGTATGGATATCAGTGAAGATCACGCCTTTGTCTTTTGCTTCAGTAGAAAGAGACAAGTATGCTGGCGTTTGATCACGCTGAATATAGACTGTCTTATCTGTGTCCTCTAAATCAATAAGAGATTTCACTTCTTCAGGAAGCTCTTCTAAAGATCCAAATGGCGCACTTTCAACTGTATGCTGTTTGAAATTGGTTAAATTCCATTTTGAAATATTCGTTTTGTCAGGCTTTGGCATTGGGAGGTCTTCTGCTTTTTCAAGAGCCTGTAAGCGAAGGGAGCTCATCCATGCCGGTTCCTGATGCTTCTCGGAGAAGCTTTTGACATAATCTTGATCTACTGATAATTTCGTTTCTAATGTCATCAATAATCCTCCTAACGCTTACGCTTCTTGACCAACAGTTTCGTCTTCAATTCCTAACTCTTTTTTAATCCAGTCATAACCTTCTGCTTCTAGACGCTGCGCGAGTTCTGGTCCGCCAGATTTCACAATACGTCCTTGCATCATGACATGAACGTGATCTGGTGTGATGTAGTTCAATAGACGCTGATAGTGAGTGATCATTAAGCAGCCGAAGCTTTCGCCGCGCATTTTATTAATCCCTTTAGAAACAACTTTCAGTGCATCGATATCAAGACCAGAGTCGATTTCGTCAAGGATGGCGATTTTTGGTTCAATCATCATTAATTGAAGAATTTCGTTACGTTTTTTCTCCCCACCTGAGAAACCTTCGTTTAGGTAGCGCTGTGCCATATCTGGGTCCATTTCAAGGAATTCCATGTTTTCGTCCATTTTGCGGATGAATTTCATGAGAGAGATTTCATCGCCTTCTTCTCTGCGTGCGTTAATAGCCGAACGAAGGAAGTCTGCATTTGTTACACCACTAATTTCAGATGGATATTGCATTGCAAGGAAAAGACCCGCTTGAGCGCGCTCATCTACTTCCATTTCAAGAACATCTTCGCCATCAAGCAAAATGCTGCCTTTTGTCACTTCATACTTAGGGTGGCCCATGATAGCAGCAGATAAAGTAGATTTACCTGTACCGTTTGGTCCCATTACTGCGTGGAATTCTCCACCTTTTATTTCTAGGTTTACACCTTTTAAGATTTCTTTCCCTTCAATCTCAACGTGCAAGTCCTTAATTGTTAATGTCGAAGCAGTCATATATCGATACCTCCAAAATAATCATTATTCTCAATTTATTCTCATTCTAATTTTATAACAAATTAAAAGTGAATACAACACATTCACGACAAGCGTGAGAGGATGCTCTCAAAATTCTAACAAAAAATACAGGTAGATAAAAGGATTTATGTCGAAAAGACTGTTTTCATAAAGAAAGGGCGGGAAACTGTTCTCCCCGCCCCTTAGCTATCAATAGCCTCGTATATTCATTTTTGCGAGCTGTCTTTTCTCATCTCGATAGGACTGCTCTCGTTTAAGTTCTACTTTCATTCGTAAGTCATGGTCTCTTTCGTACTCTGCATAACTCATGCCATGAGATTGATGCATGGCCTTTTCCATCTCGGCGGTATAATCCAATCCCAGTGTACTCTGGTCCGAACAAATAATAAACCATTCCCTTCTCTGAGTGTAGCTTTATTGTATCAAAGGCATGCTGCTTCACTCAAAAAGGATATGACGCGGTATACTGGCATATTTTCTTACACACTTGGCTGAGAAGAACTCAACTCCCTGATATGGAAAAATACCACCTTATCCTTCCCTTAATGCGTCTGTCCTCCAAATTCATCAATACATTGCTGAACAACTGTGATGCCTTGACTTAGCGCAGCACCGCCGCCAAACGCTGCCGCCACACTGACGACCTCCAGCAAATTCTCTTCTGTTGCGCCTTGGTCGAGCGCTCCCTTTGTATGATAAATCATGCAATATTCATCCTGTGCATGAATGCTGATGCCAAGGGCAATCATTTGTTTTTCTTTTTGCGTTAATGAATCGCTCTGGAAGCACTGCTCCGTAAATTCATTAAATTTCTTGCCAAACACCGGCATTTTCTTCTGGAATTCACCCATTGCCGTTTTATAATCCGTCAATGATTGCTGCATCGATCCGCTCATATGTTGTTCATTCATCTTCATTCCATCCCTTCAGGTCATTTGTTCGTTTTTATTATGAGCGAGATTTGAAAAAATACACAAAAAACCTCGCTTTCATGAAAGCGAGGTTTACAAGTTGTTATTCAGATACAGGCAATACTGCACCATCATACTTTTTGTCGATGAATTCTTTGATTTTATCAGAGTGAAGAACTTCCATTAATACCTTAATCTTCTCTGATTTTTCGTCACCTTTGCGAACAGCGACGATGTTTGCATACGGGTTGTTTTTCGTTTGCTCAAGTTCGATTGAATCTTTTTTCGGATTCAATTTATTTTGGATCGCATAGTTAACGTTGATAAATACAGCGTCGCCTTCACTGTTTTCATAAGCTTTCGCTGTTAGTTCAGGAGCGATTTTTTTGAATTTTAGGTTCTTCGGATTTTCTTTGATGTTTTTGACTGTTGCGTTGATTGTATCTACTTTTGGATCAAGCTTGATCACACCAGCATTTTGTAATAGGGCAAGCATACGTCCTTGCTCAGCTACGTTGTTTGTCATGATGATCGTGCCGCCGTTTGGAATATCTTTTACTGATTTGTATTTCTTAGAGTAGATACCGAAAGGCTCAAGGTGAACGGCACCAGCACTTACTAGGTTGTAATCTTTGTTTGATTTATTTTCTTCGTTTAAGTAAGGGATATGTTGGAAAAAGTTCGCATCCACTTCTTTTTCAGCTAATGCTTTGTTGTACATTTTATAATCGCTCAGTACTTTCACTTTTAGATCGTAGCCTTTTTCTTTTAGAAGTGGTTTTGCTTCTTCAAGAATCTCGGCATGTGGTGTTTTTGAAGCTGCAACCGTGATGGTTTTGTTATCGCTTGCGTTATTTGATGAACCGCAAGCAGCTAAAATGCCTGCAAATGCTAGAAATAGTGCACTTAAAATCAATTTCTTCATGAATAATTCCTCCCTTAACGTTTATCAATTTTATTTGTAATCAAATCACCGATTATTTGAATGATAAAGACGATGATCAGAATAAACACAGTGGCTACAAGTGTGACATCTGTATTACCAGATTGGTATCCTTCTACATAAGCAAGGTCACCCAGTCCGCCTGCTCCAATTGCTCCTGCAATCGCAGTAGAGCCAATCAGAGCAATCGCTGTTACAGTAATTCCTGAAATAAGGGCTGGCAGTGATTCTGGCAGCAATACTTTGAAAATAATGGTCGACGTTTTTGCTCCCATAGATCTTGCTGCTTCAATGACTCCTTTGTCTACTTCACGCAGTGCAATTTCAACAAGACGTGCGTAGAAAGGGGCTGAGCCAATGACAAGGGCTGGTAATGCTGCATTTGGACCTAATATCGTGCCCATAATTAGTTTAGTAAATCCTAATAATAGAATGATTAATATGATAAAGGGAATCGATCTGAAAATGTTGACTACTGCGCCGATGACAGCATTAATTGGTTTGTTTTCCCACAAACCGCCTTTACTTGTCAAAAAGAGCAACAGCCCAAGGATGATGCCGATAGCAAAAGCAAACGCTAATGCAATGAGTGTCATATAGACCGTTTCACCCGTCGCGTTCCAAATAACCTCTAGATCAACGTTCGGAAACCATTTCTCAAACATGTGTCATCACCTCGATTTCAACCTGTTTGCTTTGGATATAGGCGATGGCTTTTTTAACTTCGTTCTCGTCTCCATTAATATGGATAAAGAGTGTTCCAAACGCGCCTTCCTGCGTTTGAGAAATCTTTCCTTGCAGGATGTTCACATCGACCTTGAAGGATCGAATGATTTCCGTGATCAGCGGCTGTTCGGCAGAATCTCCGATAAAGGACAACCGGACGACCTGACCTTCTTTTACTCTCTCTAGGACGTGCTCGATCGTTTCTTTTGCTTCTTCTGGTTCAGCAAGCTGTTTCACGAATCGTTTCGTCATTTCTTCTTTCGGCTGTCTGAAGACACGTAATACTTCGCCTTCTTCGACAATACGGCCATTCTCCATCACTGCCACACGGTGACAAATTTTGCGAATGACGTGCATTTCGTGTGTGATCAATACAATGGTGAGTCCTAGTCGTTTATTAATATCGGCTAAAAGCTCAAGGATGGAATCCGTTGTTTGTGGATCAAGCGCAGAAGTGGCTTCGTCACATAGCAGAACTTTTGGGTCATTCGCTAATGCTCTCGCAATCCCTACACGCTGCTTTTGCCCGCCGCTGAGCTGAGAAGGATATGCATTTTCTTTTCCTTCTAAACCGACCAATTTAATCAGTTCGTTTGCACGAGCTCTCCGTTTTGACGTTGGTACACCTGCGATCTCGAGCGGGAACATAATATTTTGTCTCACTGTTCTTGACCAGAGCAAGTTAAAGTGCTGGAAAATCATGCTGATTTCTTGTCTTGCTTTCCGAAGTTTCGCATTCGATACTTCATTGATCCGGTTGCCTGCCACTTCAACGATTCCTTCTGTTGGCAACTCCAGACCGTTTAATAGGCGAATCAGGGAGCTTTTCCCAGCGCCGCTATACCCGATAATTCCGAATATTTCACCTTTATCGATATCCAAGTTGACGTCTTTCACGGCATCAACATTTCCGCTTTTTGAATGATACGTTTTTGATACATTCTGTAAATGGATCACAGTCTGTTCACCTGCTTTCTTGCTGAATCTATAGGTTGCCATCACATACGTTCATTTATTCTTCCGACTGTTATGACTCTAGCCTGACGCAAGGTCAGTAAAAAAGACCTAACTGCAACGCAAGCAGAAAGGCCTTTTATATCAAATACGCCTTTCTCTCATCTTTCAAAGCGTTGCGGCTTTGAGTGAATTGGCACCAATTTCAGCTATGCTGACGGTTGCCGGGTTTCATAGGGCACGTCCCTCCACCTCTCTTAATAAGAGAAAATATGTTGTTTTATGTGATGTTCATGTTTTTACTAACGTAGAATATCATGCTATCTGAGATATGTCAACGCTGTAAATCGCTAATTTCCAAGTAAACGACTACGTTATCATTTTTCGAAAAAAACCGTTCGTCAGCCAAAGTACCGCTTCTAGTCTAAGAAGTGCTCGAAATGAGCCTTTCACTTTCACTTGTCCTCTGCTGATCAGCTGCTGTAAGGACATGTCTCCATCTAATAATTGCAAAATCTCTTTTCGCTCACCATAAAAGATGAGATCCGATAACTCAATTGCAGGTAGTTTCTTCACTTCACCACGTTCATCCACAATCAATGTACAAGAGTCCGTTTCCGCCTCAAATGTAATCTTCAAGGATGATGATGAGAGCAGCGGCTTTAACAATAATCGCTGCCCTGCACTTCCATGGGCTTTCACATTTTCCACATGTATAACCTCCCTGTCATTTGGTTATACATAACATTTCTCTACAAACATCGGCTTGTCCTTTATAAATAGCTCGACAAATTTTCAAATGAATTGCTTGAAATATGACAAAAAACCGCTTTATTTAGCGGTTTCAATCATTTCGTGAAGATATGGAACGGAGTGAAAGGCATAGCCTTTTTGCACGATTTCACCCTCTTTAAACAGGAGAAAGCAAGGGACACTTTCGATCTCAAATGCTTTTGCAAAGCCTGGTGAGTAGTTTAAATTGTTTTCGTAAAATGGTACATCCGGCTGCATGGCGTCTACGACTGCCAGCATTTTCTTTGCCAGCTGGCATGTTCCGCAAAACGGTGTATATAAGTATAAAAGAAATAAATCGTCCTCTATCTCTTTGAATTCGTGTTCTTCAATCTCTTTCATAATACGTCCACCCTCATAAATATTTCGAATGAACATCAATGTTTGCAGCTAATAGAATAGATGCAATATGGGCTGATGGTGAAGCGGCCACTTCGCGGTACGTTCTGTCGACAAAAAGATGCAGTGCTTCAGGGAATTCTTTTCGAAATTGCTTCCGCAGTTTGTCGCCAGCATCGTCACTGTCTGCTAATATGTAAACGTCTTTCCCGAATAAATCGTCCACAAGCTGATCCAGCTTCGATGTACTGATCGTGCCATTGGTGCAAATGATGGTAACAGGTTCACTTATGACTTCTTTTAGCTTCTGTTTATCTGATTTACCTTCTACAATGATGACCTTTTCTATCTCGACATTCATCACGATCACCCGGCCCTTTTGACGTTGATTCACTTCTTCCTTAGATTACAATCTTTCATTCAGGTTGTAAAGATTGAGCAATTGATCAACAAAAAGACTGCAGCACTCACTGCAGCCTTATCTGTGATCAGCACCAGCCATTTTCATCGTCACAGTCTACATATTTTTCAGTCCCATGGGTCAACGTATCTGACAGACGATAAAAACGGTTTTGATCATAGGAATAACCTGATTTTAATTCATATTGATTTTCACTAATCATCGTGCCAATCTCTTCGTTTTGATGGTAAAGCACCATGCCGCTCTCTTTGAATCGTCCCGTGACATGCTCTGTTATATCCACCTGTTCTTTTTGAAAAGACAAATTGGACACCCCCCATATAGGTAGAGTGTCCAATTTCACATGAATTAGTCTTCTTTTGTCATTTCTTCATATTGCTCAGCTGTCATTAAGTTCTCGATTTCAGATGTATCCGCTGGCTCTACTACGATCATCCAAGCTTTTTCGTATGGAGAGTCGTTGACGAACTCTGGGCTGTCATCAAGCTCATCGTTTACTTCAACGATTGTGCCGTTAATCGGTGCGTATAGTTCAGAAACTGTTTTGACTGATTCTACACTTCCGAAAGGCTCGTCCGCTGTAATTTTGTCTCCTACTTCAGGAAGCTCAACGAACACGATATCGCCTAGCTCAGATTGAGCAAAATGCGTAATACCGATACGCACCTTATCTCCTTCTACTTTGACCCATTCGTGTTCTTCTGAATAACGTAAATCTTTTGGTGTGCTCATTTCATACCCTCCAGTCTTTTCTTACAATCTATATTGAAGATACCACAATCTGAATGAAAGTTACATCATTTCCAGACGCTTTTAAATGTATCTTCATTAAATCCAACTGTCACTCGTTTGCCGTCTGTTGTAATTGGACGCTTGATTAGCATTCCGTTAGAAGCAAGTAATTCAAGCTGCTCGTCCTCTGACATTGCAGGAAGTTTATCTTTCAGCTGCAGCTCTCTGTATTTCTGACCGCTCGTATTAAAAAATTTCTTCAGCTCTAAACCGCTTTTTTCGTAAAGGGCTTTTAATGTGTCTTTATCAGGCGTCTCTTCGACGATATGTATGCTGTTGATGTCTTTATTGTGTTCTTCCAGCCATTTCTTTGCTTTTCGGCATGTACCGCAAGATGGGTATTCGTAAAAATCTAAAGCCACCATTTTCACCTCCTGCAAATAGTGACAACATTTTATCACAAAACATATGAAAAACCTAAATGTATGCTTACAAAAAGGTGCGACATGATATCCGCACCTTTTAAGCCAGCTTATACGATATATTTCTCTGCTTCAAAGATTCGTTTCGCCACTTCGCGCTTTTTGGCGATGACATTCATTGGCGTGAATCTTGTCAGCTTGCGAAGGGCTGACAGACTCATACGGAGTGAATCTCCTTCTTCCATGGCAATCAATGATTCTTTCGCATGAGCTTCAATCTTTAAAAAGGCTTCCTGTGTGAAAATTTGTGTATACGCCAGCTTTTGTGCATTTTTTTCTGCGCCTGATGCAGCGATTGCTTTTTCCGTACGCAAGACCGCCGACTCAGCAGCAAAGAGTTCATTGACGATATCTGCTATATTCACAAGGATTTCTTGCTCTTTATCTAATGCTTTTCCATACTTCATCGCCGCCATTCCAGATACCATTAAGGCGATCTTTTTCGCATGGGCAAGTAAGTATTTCTCTTGATCAAGCGGCTGATCACCCGGCTCTTCCGGCATCATCATCATCAGCTCTTCCTGCAGGGTTTGCGCTTTTTGAAGAAGCGGAAGCTCTCCTTTCATCGCTTTCTTCAAGAATGTGCCTGGCACAAGCAATCGGTTAATTTCGTTCGTTCCTTCAAAAATACGGTTAATTCGTGAGTCGCGATAGGCTCTTTCGACTTCGTATTCTTGCATGAAACCATATCCGCCGTGAATCTGCACACCTTCATCCACAATGTAATCGAGCGTTTCAGAGCCAAGCACTTTACAAAGAGAGCATTCAATCGCATATTCTGCGATGGATTGCGCAATTTGTTTCCCATCCTTTTGCTCCTCGTCACTTAACAGACCCATTCTTTGTTCAAATAACCCGACTGTGCGGTATACAGCACTTTCCATGGCATAGAGCTTTGCCGACATGTTGGCTGCTTTTTCGCCAATTAAGCTAAATTGAGAAATTGGTGTTTTAAACTGCTTACGCTGATTGGCATACTCTGCCGATAATTGAATGACTCGTTTTGATGCACCGATTGTCCCTACAGCCAGCTTATAGCGTCCAATGTTTAAAATGTTAAAGGCAATGACATGACCTCTGCCTGCTTCACCAAGCAAATTCTCCTTTGGCACTTCGGCATCTTCAAGGATTAACGTTCTCGTCGAGGACCCTTTAATGCCCATCTTTTTCTCTTCAGGTCCTGTTTTGACTCCAGGAAAATCCTTTTCTACGATGAAAGCAGAGAAGTGTTCACCATCAATCTTCGCATACACGACAAACACATCGGCAAATGCGGAGTTTGTGATCCATTGTTTTTCCCCATTGAGGACATAATGCGTTCCAGCTTCATTCAGGACTGCCGTTGTTTTCGCACCTAGCGCATCAGAACCTGACCCTGGCTCTGTTAGGGCATATGCCGCAATTGTTTCTCCAGAGGCGAGTCCTGGCAGGTACTTTTCCTTTTGCGCTTGATTGCCGAACAGCACGATCGGCAAAGAACCGATCCCGACATGGGCGCCGTAAGAAAGAGAGAAGCTGCCTGCTCTTGCAAATTTTTCAGTAATGATGGCTGAGCTGATTTTATCTAGCCCAAGCCCGCCAAATTCCTCAGGAACATCCGCACCAAGCAGGCCAAGCTCTCCAGCCTTTTTTAAGAGACGAACAGAATGCTCGAACTCATGATTTTCAATTTGATCTATATGCGGAACGACATCTTGTAAAATGTAATCTTCTGTTGTTTTCCCGATCATTTGATGTTCATCAGAGAAATCCTCTGGTGTAAAGATATGCTCATAATTCGTCTCATCAATTAAGAAACTGCCACCCTTTTTTACATCTTCCATTGCTTTCATCATGTTTTCCCCCTTTAGATCAATTCAAAAATGCCTGCCGCTCCCATGCCCCCGCCGATACACATCGTCACAATACCAAATTGTTCATTTCGCCGTTTCATTTCATGAATGAGTGACAGCGTGAGTTTCGTTCCTGTACAGCCTAGCGGATGTCCTAATGCAATGGCGCCGCCGTTGACATTTACCTTCTCTTCATCGATCCCTAAATGACGAATGACTTGAATCGCCTGAGAAGCAAATGCTTCATTTAATTCAAACAGCCCGATGTCCTTCAGCTCTAGACCAGCGATTTTCAGCGCACGCGGAATGGCTTCAACCGGCCCAATTCCCATGACTTCAGGTGGTACACCACCAACAGCAAACGCCCTGAACTTGGCGAGCGGCTGAAGAGAAAGAGAAGATGCTTTTTCGCGATCCATCATCATGACACATGCCGCTCCATCACTCGTCTGCGAAGAGTTTCCTGCAGTCACTGTGCCTTTTGTTGAGAAGGCAGGTCGTAACGTTGCGAGAACCTCCTCTGTTGTGCCCGCTCTGACACCTTCATCTTGTGAGAACATAAATTGGCGTTCTTCTAGTTGATACTGCTCTCCTACCCGTCTTTCTGTCACATCAACGGGAACAATTTCATCTGAAAATTTCCCTTCTTGAAGTGCCTTTGCTGCCTTTTGATGGCTCCTCACCGCAAAAGCATCTTGATCTTGACGTGTGACCTGATACTTTTGCGCCACTTGCTCCGCTGTGTGGCCCATGCTCATATAGTATTCAGGCGCTTGCTCTGCCAAAAGAGCGTTTGGACGAATGGAGTGACCCATCATTGGGACTTGCGACATCGATTCGACGCCTCCAGCTAAAATGGTTTCTGCCTGCCCAAGCATAATTCGTTCACCCGCATAAGCAATTGACTGCAGACCAGAAGAGCAATAGCGGTTAATGGTGATAGCAGGTACTGTATATGGCAAACCTGCTAATGCCCCAATATTCCGGGCCACATTCAGCCCTTGCTCTGCTTCTGGTGTCGCACATCCGATGATTAAATCATCGATTGTTCCATCATAATCACCGGCACGCTTTAGCGTTTCTTTTACACACAATGCGCCCATATCATCAGGTCTGACATGTTTTAATGATCCTTTTTTGGCTTTCCCTACTGGTGTTCTTGCGCCAGCTACAATCACTGCTTCTCTCATTTTGACTCCCCCCTAGTTACGTAAAGGTTTTCCTTTAACGAGCATGTGCTGCATGCGTGCCTGAGATTTGACTTCCCCTACAAGACTTAAAAAGGCTTCTCTTTCAAGCTCTAATAAGTATTGTTCATCCACCTCTGTACCAAATGGCAATTTGCCGCCAGAAATGACATGCGCTAGTTTTTTCGCAATGGTCATGTCATGGTCTGAAATGTATCCAGACAATCTCATGTTTTCAGCAGCCAGCACCATTGCTGCGTAGCCTGTTTCCCCCATCACGGGCACCTTTCGCTTCAGAGGTGCACGATAACCCGCTTCATCAAGAGAAAGAACGAGTTGTTTCGCATCATGGATTAAATGATCACCATTCATGCTAATCCGGTCATTCACTCGGAGCATCTTCATATCACGCGCTTCCTCTGCTGACGTAGATACCTTCGCCATCGCAATGGCTTCAAAGGTTTGTAGCGTAGCATCTTGGATCGCAGTTGCTGATGGCTTTTCCGCTCCTTGCAGATGGCGAATATAGAGTTCTTTGTTTCCGCCTCCGCCCGGTATGAGTCCGACTCCCGCTTCGACAAGCCCCATATACGTTTCACTTGACGCTTGGATAGCGGCTGCTGGTAGACAAAGCTCCGTCCCTCCGCCAAGTGTCATACCAAATGGTGCAGCCACAACTGGACGGTCACTATACTTCACCTTCATCATCGCCTGCTGGAACCTGCGAATGACAAAATCAATTTCAAAGAAGTTGTCGTCCTGTGCTTCCATTAAAATTAAAGCGAGATTCGCACCAACACAGAAGTTCTTTCCTTGGTTACCGATGACCAGCCCTTTATAATTCTTTTCCGTTTCATCTACAGCACGGTTGATCATATCAATGACATCAAGCCCAATGGCATTACTTTTCGAATGAAATTCAAGCAAGGCCACATCATCCCCGATATCGATCAAGCTTGCACCTGTATTTTTAAAAATGACATCGTGTTTCTTTTTCAATCTAGCTAACGAAATATTTTTGTCGTTGCCCTTTTCCTGTTCATAAGCACCATTCTGATAAAATGCACGGTCTCCTTCGGCATTTTCTTGATAGAACGTGTCATGTCCTTCTGAAAGCATATCTTGCACCCACGACGGGATGCTATGCCCTTCCGCTTCCATTCGACTGACGGCTTTTTTCACGCCAATCGCATCCCACAGCTCGAATGGGCCATGCTGCCAGCCAAATCCCCATTTCATGGCGTTATCGATGGACTGAATATCATCCGCAATGTCGCCTTTTAGATGAGCTGAATAAAGAAGAACAGGTGCGGTCATATTCCAAAGCAATTGCCCAGCACGGCCGTCTTGATAAATAAGCGCTTTCAATTTCGCTTTTGTCCCCTTTTGCTGCTTGGCAATGTCAATGCCCGGATCCTTCAGCTTTGTCCGTTCTCCGTATGTGAGTGTGACAGGATCAAGCTCTAAAATGGTCTTTCCGTTTTTTTGATAGAACCCTTGCCCTGCTTTGCTACCGATCCACCCTTTTTCGAGCATTCTTTCCATAAACTCAGGCAGCTGAAAAATATCTTTTTCCTTTCCTTCTACCTGTTCATACACATTGCGGGCTACATGAGAAAATGTGTCGAGTCCCACCACATCAAGTGTGCGGAAGGTCGCACTTTTCGGTCTGCCAATGAGTGGACCTGTAACAGAATCGACCTCTCCGATCGTGTATTTGTTCTCAAGCATTTCACGCACTGTGACAAGAAGCCCATAAGTGCCAATTCGGTTGGCAATAAAGTTCGGTGTATCTTTTGCTTCGACCACACCCTTGCCAAGTACATCTTCACCAAATGTTTTCATATATGAGAGTACTTCTGGATCTGTTTCTTGAATAGGAATTACTTCTAACAGCTTTAAATAACGAGCTGGGTTAAAAAAGTGAGTGCCTAAAAAGTGGTGTTTAAAATCAGCTGATCGGCCTTCTGCCATTTTTTCAACAGAAATACCGGATGTATTGCTGGATACGATGCTGCCTTCTTTGCGGTGTTCGTCGATGAGAGAGAATACGTGTTGTTTAATGCTGAGCTTTTCAGTGACGACTTCAATGATCCAGTCAGCATCGTGTAATAAGGAAAGGTGATCTGTGAGATTTCCGGGTGTGATGTATGATAGGTTTTTGGCTGAAGTAAGAGGTGCTGGCTTTTGCTTTAACAATTTTTTCATTGCGTCTTGGCTTAATCTATTCCGAACACTAGGGTGATCAAGCGTTAGCTTTTTTGCCGTTTCTTCCTTTGTCAGTTCATGTGGCACAATATCTAGCAATGTTACTGGTATCCCGATATTGGCTAGATGTGCAGCAATGCCTGAGCCCATGACACCTGAACCAATGACAGCCGCCTTGCGAATATGTTTGCCCATAAATATCCCCCTAAACATTTTGAATGAACAGTCATTCATTTTTTGTCCAAAAAAAAGCAATGCCTCTTTCTTTATCTTAAAAGATTTTCCGAAACAGTTCAATAGCAGATTTCAAAAATTTACACATTCTCATGCGTCTTTCTTTACAGCGTATGAATTAAAGACGAGGGGGAATTGTAAGAATGGAGGTGATGTCCACATGTCTCGTTTGCAAAAGAACCCATCAAAAGCAGGCGTAAGTGCTGCAAGTGTGAAAGGAAACGCAGGTCCATCACAAGAAGCAGACCTAGGCGGTAAAAAGACCAGTCAAAATCAGCAATATAAAAAGAAATCGTAAGGAGGAACACATCTTGAACAACCAGCAAATGAATATGCCCCCACAGGTAATTTCAGTAAAGGATTCCTTGTACCTAGAAGATATGCTCAACTGGAATTTGATTGCGATGAAAAAGGCCCACTTTATGGCCGAGCATTGTCAGGATCAAACATTGAAACAAGAACTCAATCAAGTTGGTCAAATGCACCATCAGCATTACACACAAATACTTCAACATTTAGGCAGCTCAGGGCAAGGCCAGTCTTCTGGCTTTATGCAATAGGAGGTAACAGACATGGAACAGCAAAACCAACAAAAAATCGGGAATCCACAAACGCCGGTTCCAACAACGACAAACATGAACGATCGCGACTTTGTCACAGACCTTTTGTCGACTGAAAAATATATGACAAGCGGATATAACACAGCGCTCAATGAATTCAGCCATGAATCTCTGTACCAAGATATTCAGCGAATTGCGCTAGAAACACAAAAAACGCAAAGACATTTATATGATGTCATGTTCAAATATGGCTGGTACTCTGTCGAAGCTGCTGACCAGCAGAAGCTCCAGCAGGCACATCAAAAGTTCCAGCAAACACTGACTGATCAATCACCGTACGGATCATCACCCATGTCATAAAGAAAAACTGCCAGCTCGTACTGGCAGTTTCAGCGTGTAGACAAACCCTCGCATTCGGTGTCAGTCCTGCGCTTCGGTGCTCACGAATGTCAAATTCACTCCGCTCCGATGCTCGTCCTTCCTAGACTGCAAAGGTTTTCTATCACGCTGAAAAGAAGACAAAGGGCTAAAATAAAGTTCATTTTAGCCCTTTGTCAACAATCTGATCCTGCCAGCTCGTACTGGCAGTTTTTTAACGGTCTTTATTGGCACGATGAGCTTCATTTAATTGCTTAATCCGCTGAATCGTTTCTTTGATGTCTTCTTTTGCCTCTGGATACGTGTCATTAAAATGTTTGGCTAAAGGCGGCATGCTTTTGGCAATATGAGAATAGATGATCCAATGCGTGACATCTCTTTTCAGTTCCTCATTCGTTTCACCAAGCAGCAGCTCTGTATATTTATCAAGCAGGCCTTCGAGCTTTTCATCTAATTCATTTCCCATTGGTATTCCGCTCCTTTTTTCAGAAAAAAGCCTGACTCTGCGTGTAACAGATGTCAGGCTTTTCACATACGATTATCTTGCAGCAAGAAATGTCTCAGCTTGTGCCTGTTGGACAATACAGCGTCCTCTGCCGTGCGGAATACATAACGGTGTTCCGAATAAAGGATCTGTTGTGACTTGGCAGTTCATATCAAAAACATTTTTCACAAGATCACAGTTAATGACAGTTTCCGGTCTTCCTTCTGCATAAATCGACTTGTCTTTAATGGCCACAAGGTGATGCGCATATCTGCAAGCGAGATTAAGGTCATGCAGAACCATGACAATCGTGCGCTGCTCTTTTTCATTTAAATCAAAAAGAAGATCCAGGATTTCAATTTGGTGCGTCATGTCTAAATACGTTGTTGGCTCATCTAATAGAATAATATCCGTCTCCTGTGCCAATGTCATCGCAATCCATGCACGCTGCCTTTGTCCACCTGATAATGAATCAACCGTTCGATCAGCAAGGTCTTCCATCTTCGTTGACTTTAGTGCGCGATTAACCGCTTCTTCATCTTGCTTTGACCATTGCTTCAGCCAATTTTGATAAGGATATCGCCCTTGCTTGACGAGTTGATGTACCGTTAATCCTTCTGGCGCTTCCGGTCCTTGGGGAAGAATGGCGAGCTGTTTCGCCACTTCCTTTGTTGGTAATTTGGCAATGGAATGACCTTCAAGCAGGACAGAACCACCCATTGGCTTCATGAGACGGGCCAAAGAGCGAAGTAGCGTGGATTTACCGCATCCATTGCTGCCAATAAATACTGTGATTTCACCCTTAGGGATTGACACATTTAGTTCGTCTATGATCATTGTTTCTCCGTAACCTAAGCTTAAACCTTCAGTAGAAATGGCACTCATTCCGCTCAAACGCTCCTTTTCTCATCCAAATTTTTATAGTAAATATCGTCTATGTACAGACGTAAAAGATCACTTATCTCAATTTAGTGTATCAGATTTAAGTGATCTTGAAAATCATTTTCAATTAAAAAATGAGAAAGTCTCGTTTACTTTTTCTTTTCGAATGCACGTTTGGTCCCATCTTCGAGCTTCATATCGACTCGTATCCACTGATAATCATCATCTAAATTAAAAGCAGATAATAATTCATTGACATATGTTTCGTTCAGCTTTGCACTAGGAATCGACATATCATTGAGCTTCATCTTCATTTCACGTAAAGCTTCTTCCCCTTCATAGCGGACACCATTCATATGATCTCGAATCAGTGCTTCTTCTCTTCCACCAGCTTGACGATAGGTAGCTTCATATAATTCGCTTTTTTGTCCATATTGTACGTGCAATTGCAAATGCTGAAATGGTAATTCCTTCATTTGAATAGCTGACAGACTTTCAGCTTCTGCTTCATGTGGATGTTGTATTGGTTCGATTGAACGACAGCCAGACAGCATAAAGAACAGCACTCCTAGCAGTCCCGCCTTCTTCCAGCACATCATGATTTCCTCCTATTTCATAGCATCGTTTTTTATTCTTCTCCAAGCCCCTTTTCGTTATTCAATAAAACAGCAGACTATGGTAGATTAAAACAAAAAGGAGAACCGGATGATGAATAAAACAGCCATTGTGACTGGTGCCAACAGCGGTTTCGGAAAGCTCATCACACTGCGTCTCGCTCAGCAAGGGTACACTGTGATTGCTGGCGTAAGACAGGAAACCAATGCGAAAAAGCTTGCCGAAGAAGTAAAGAACGCCGCTTTATCCGAATCAATACATATTGAAGCATTAGATGTGACAGATACACAGTCCATTCAAGCATTTCAAAAAAGGCTTAATGCCTATGCTCCCATTCACCTGCTTGTGAACAATGCGGGAACGGCCTATGCTGGTTTTGCTGAAGAGGTGCCTGTTGATCAGTACCGAGAGCAATTCGAAGTGAATGTCTTTGGTGTGATGGAAATGACACAAGCAGTCCTTCCGTTGATGACGAGCGGTGCAAAAATATTGAATATGAGCAGTATCAGCGGACTCATGGGAATGCCCGCACTCTCTCCATATGTATCGTCAAAGTTTGCGCTAGAGGGCTATACAGAGAGTTTGCGAATTGAGCTGGCTGCGTTTGGCATTCAGGCCGCTTTGATTGAGCCGGGTTCTTTCCAAACGAACATTTGGAACACCTCCATGAATGAGCAAATGACGCCGCCAGCAGAAGGTTCTAAATACACAGCTATTTATGAAAACATGATGTCCTATATAGAGGCGCAAAAAAACAACTATGGAGATCCTGGCGAAGTTGCAGAGCTTGTGGTTTCGCTTGCAGAGAAGAAGCGGCTAAAGAAGCTAAGGTATCTTGTCGGGAAAGGTGTTCGGCTTTCATTCATAGCAAAGCAGCTCTTGCCTTGGAATGTATGGGAAAACATTATTTTACGAACACTATCCTCGAAAAAATAGGCACAAAAAAACAGGTGGATCGCTTATCCACCTGTCAGCGTGTAGACAAACCTTCGCATTCTTTGTCAGTCCTGCGTGCTGGTGCTCACGAATGTCAAATTCGCTCCGCGCCAGTACTCGTCCTTCCTAGACTTCAAAGGTTTTCTATCACGCTGAAAAAAAGAAGACAAAGGGCTAAAATAAAGTTCATTTTAGCCCTTTGTCAACAATCTAACAGGTGGATCGATTATCCACCTGTTTTCTTTTATTCGTTATCAGACTGCCCAAGGGTAATATCAAGATTTTTGTTCTTTCCATCACGGATGACAGTCATTGTTGTTTTATCGCCAATTTTTGTTTCTTTATAAAGGATTTCTTTCAGTTGTGAGCTGTTCGCTACATCTTTTCCTTTGAACTTGATGATGACATCTCCAGACTTCAAGCCTGCTTTTTGTGCAGGAGATCCTTTTGAAACATCTTTTACATAGATGCCTTTACCGATTTGTTTATCAAATAGGCCAAGTGTATTTTCCTGATACGTTTCAGGCACTTGCTCAAGGTCAATCATTTGTACGCCAAGGTAAGGACGTTCGACTTTTCCATTTTTCAACAGCTGATCTACGATCGGTTTTACATCGTTACTTGGGATCGCAAATCCGAGTGATTCTACTCCGCTTTCGCTAATTTTCAAACTGTTGATGCCGATGACTTGACCGTCTGTATTGATCAGCGGACCGCCACTGTTTCCAGGGTTAATGGCTGCATCTGTTTGAAGCACATTCATCTCAACGGTTCCAGATGATGTATTGGCTTCAACGGTACGATCGAGACCACTAATAATCCCTTCTGTTACTGTACCAGAGAACTGCGCACCAAGCGGGTTCCCGATTGCAATGACTTTGTCTCCAGCACGAAGCTTAGAAGAATCTCCAAAGCTTGCAACTTTATCAATGCCGTCAGCATTTATTTCCACGACAGCTAAATCTGTCATTACGTCACTGCCGACAAGCTTCGCATCTTTTGTTTTCCCATCGTATAGTGTGACCTTTAATTTATTGGCACCCTCGACTACATGGTTATTTGTGATAATGTATGCTTTTTTGCCATCTTTTTTGAAGATGACACCAGAACCCGTTCCAGCTTCTGCTTCAGTTGAATCACCGCTAAGACCGAACGAGTTTTGTGTAGATTGATAGTTTGAGACCCCTACAATCGTCGGCTCTAAATCTTCTACCATATCAGCAACATTCGTCGCATTGGTGATTTGTTTTGTTGAGAAATTTTCAGATGAAGCCGGTTCGCTTGATGCTGTTTGGGTTTGAGTGTTTGCCGCTGTATCTTGTGACTGCGGTAAAAGCGGTGTAATGCCAAGCACAAGACCGCCGCCAATAATCCCTCCAAGAATCGGACTTAGCCATGCAGCCTTCCGTTTTTTCTCCTTTTTAGACGAACGGTCATCAATCACTTGAGGAGACCCATTTGTCACCCTCTCCTGAGAGGCAGATGCTTCGTTTTCATGATGGTGAAAAACGAGTTCTTTCTCTTTTTCTGGTTCTTCTATTTGTTTCTCATTCTCTTGATATGTGTGTTCTTGATCATTCATTTTTTTCTCTTCATCTTCTCTTCGGAAATCCATCGCTTGCACTCCTTTGCATCATTTTCATGAAATGCTTCATTCATATGTCTAGACAGGACTCATGTCCTCTTAATGGCAATATCATTGAAAAATTCTTTATGACAATATGTCAAATTATATAATACTTATTCATAGAAAAAAAGCAAGGTGTGCACATTGGTGAAAAGCACCTATTCATTAGCCTTTTGTCTATGCCCTTTTTTCCCTTGAGCTTATCATAAACAAACATTATGGGATAATAATGAGAAGAATATGTGAAATTGTGAAAAAAGCGTGTGATTGTTGACATGCCGCCTTTGTATCCCGTTATAATGACGTTGAGAGGATGTGGAAGACTTTGTCGTACACCATTTATTTAGTTGAAGATGAGCAGAATTTAAATGAACTGTTAACCAAATATTTAGAGAGTGAAAATTGGAATGTGTCCTCTTTTTTAACCGGAGAAGCGGCACGCGCGGCCATGAACAAGCCACCGCATCTATGGATTTTAGATATTATGCTGCCTGATACAGACGGCTACACACTCATTAAAGAAATCAAAGCAGCCTCGCCTGACGTACCGGTCATTTTTATTTCGGCACGTGATGCAGATATTGATCGTGTGCTTGGCTTAGAACTCGGGAGCAGTGATTATATTGCAAAACCCTTTCTTCCGCGCGAGCTGATCATCCGCGTGCAAAAGCTGCTGGAGCTTGTATATAAAAACAGTGACACACCTCAGCAAAGCGTCACACCCGTTTCTTCCTATATCATTCATGAGGACGTAAGAGAGGTGTATGAAGGAGATCAGCTGATTAATTTAACGTCTAAGGAATTTGATTTGCTGCTCTTATTTACCCATCATCAAGGACATGCCTTTTCCCGGGAAGATATCCTCGTCAAGATCTGGGGGCACGATTACTTCGGGACAGATCGTGTGGTCGATGATCTTGTCAGACGGCTGCGCAAAAAAATGCCTGACTTAAAAGTCGAGACCATTTATGGATTTGGCTATAGGATGCTAAAGGGATGAAGAACAAACCACTCGCTTTTCAAATTTGGGTTGTCATCTCTGGCATTTTACTCACCATCTCGATTGTCCTGATCATTTTATTTTCAAATACATTACGCAGCTTTTTTACGAATGAAATTTATAAAAACATCGAAAACGAGCAGCAAGTGTTAACAGAATACCCTCTGAATCGAGACGGCTCACCAAAGTCGACACCAGAAAACCGATCGGTTCAGCACATTCTGATTCCGTCAGATGAATTAAATCAAATGGCTCAGTTTTTCCCGCATGCCTTTATTGAAAAAGTGCAGTCCTTTGTTAAAAAACAAAAAAGCGCAACAAAACGCTATTCTGAAGAAGTGAATGGTCAGCATATCTTTTTTGTGATCAAAAAAGTCTCAACAGGCAATACACAATATATTCTCTTGTCATATGCACCCGATTCTTATCGAGATGACTTGTCCTTTACACTGTTTAAACAGCTGATTTTCATCTTAGGAACGGTTATTTTACTAAGCTGGATTCCATCGATTTGGCTCGCCCGCTACTTATCACGTCCAATCGTCGCGTTTGAAAAGCACGTCAAACGCATTGCACAAGAAGACTGGGACGATCCTGTGATGGTTGACCGGCAAGATGAAATTGGCAAACTGGGGCATACGATTGAAGAAATGAGACAAAAGCTCATTCAAAAGGATGAAACAGAACGAACGCTTTTGCAAAATATATCACACGACTTAAAAACACCTGTGATGGTCATCCGCGGTTATACGCAGTCTATTAAAGATGGAATTTTCCCTAAAGGAGACCTTGAACAAACGGTGGAAGTGATTGAAGGCGAAGCGGAAAAGCTTGAGAAGAAAATCAAAGATTTGCTGTATTTAACAAAGCTTGATTATTTATCAAAACAACATCCGGCGCATTCTCCCTTCCTTGTGAGTAATACAATGCTGGAAGTAGTTGACCGTTTACGCTGGTCGAAAAATGAATTGCAGTGGAACGTGGACTTAGATGATGAGGCTGCACTTGAAGGCGATCCAGAACAATGGAGCAAATTATTTGAAAATGTATTAGAAAATCAACTTCGCTACGCAAAAAATAAAATTGATATTCATATGAAGCAGGAAGAGGATCAAATTCGCATCGTCATTCGTAATGATGGCCCTCCAATTGAAGAACACATGCTATCCAGCCTATACGAACCTTTTAGTAAGGGAAAAAAGGGCGAATTCGGCATTGGATTAAGCATTGTCAAACGAATTCTTTCAATGCATCAAGCGTCCATATCAATTGAAAATGATGAACTAGGTGTACGCTATACGATCACTGTTCCAAAGAAGAGGCTGTAGGTTTTACACCGCAGTCTTTTTTTAGATGAATGAATACCCATTGAAATCACGGTATGTGGCTTTGATCTTCTTGCCAGCTTGATACATCCATTTCTTTTCAATGGTTGTCTCTTTCGGCATTTTGACTTTTTCTACTTGAATTCCTTTTGCTTTCAAGCGTCTAATCATATCATCAATTTCTCTCATGGAACATCATCCTTTCACATTTTTTGACCGGTTGGTCACCTTACTTTATAATATAAAGAATTACACTGTAAAAAACAAGTTACAATCTGATTAATTTTTGAAAAGTTTTGTCGTTTATGACCGATAAGTCACATCTCTTTGCGCACGTTTCCTAAGACATTTGTCGCTCGGTAAGAAAGGATGACATTCATATTGAAAAAGAAAGAAAAAATGATTATTGAGGCTGGTATGAAGTTATTTGCCAGCAAAGGCTATAATACAACGTCTGTTCAGGAAATTGCGGATGAATGCCACATGTCAAAGGGTGCGTTTTACCTTTATTTCAAATCGAAGGAAGCACTACTTATTTCGATCTTGCATTACTATTACGATAAGGTATTTACCCGGATTCATGAGGTTCAAACAGAGGGCGGCACACCAAAAGAGGCCTACCGGAAACAGCTCACTGTCTATTACGATAATATTTTGCAGCAAAAAGATTTTATTAAAATGCAGCTAAGCGACAGGGCGCTCCCATTGAACGAAGAAACGCAGCAGCTCGCAAAGCAAATTCGACTTGCGACGATTCAGTTGCACATTGATAACATTAAGCAAGTGTATGGAGATGCAGCCATTCCTTATATGGCTGATCTTTGTTTAACGATCGAGGGCATGAGTCACGTTTACTTTGAGCTTGCCATTTTATATGATTTTCAGCTCGAAGCAGAGGAGCTTGCCGCAACAATGATTCACCGTATTGATGATCTAATGGGCGGTATGATGAAGCGCAATGACCATCCGCTCATTTCTGTGGACCAAGCAAGCGACTGGTTCGGCCCGATTTATGAACGATCATTTGACCCGCTCACAGAATCTCTATTAAAAGAATTAAGAGAACTGGCAGAAGCACATTATGAAGTGAAAGACGAGCCAGATTTATTTGAAGCGCTTGGCATTTTAGAAAACGAGTTAAACAAACAAAAACCAAGACAAGTCATCGTCAAAGGCATGCTTTATCAATTGAAATTATACACACCGCTTCAGCCGGTCTCCGGCTCCTTATTACGCATTCTAAAAGAAGATCATTTATAAAACCCAGGGCTTGCTTGCCCTGGGTTTATGATTGTGACAAAAACAAACAATCAAACTTCTTTTCTGTGATTTCAGGGAGTTTCCATTAAAAAAACCAGAGGCACAGAGGCCTCTGGTTTTTATTTTGCTTTCGGTGTCACCATTTGTTCTGGTTTCACAAACTCTTCAAACTGCTCTTCTGTTAATAGCTCTAATTGAAGGGCAGCTTCTTTTAACGTTAAACCTTCTTTGTGCGCAAGCTTCGCAATTTTCGCTGCATTTTCATATCCGATGTGCGGGTTCAGTGCCGTCACAAGCATCAATGAATTATTCAGGTTTTTCTCGATTGTTTCTAGGTTTGGTTCAATTCCAACGGCACACTTGTCATGGAATGAGTTCATGCCGTCAGCAAGCAATTCAACTGACTGCAAGAAGTTATAGATGATGACCGGTTTAAATACGTTCAGCTCGAAGTTTCCTTGGCTTGCGGCAAAACCGATCGTTGCATCATTCCCCATGATTTGTGCGGCAATCATTGTTAAAGCTTCACTTTGAGTTGGGTTGACTTTTCCTGGCATAATGGAGCTGCCTGGCTCATTTTCAGGAATGATCAATTCACCAATTCCGCAGCGAGGACCACTTGCAAGCCATCTCACATCATTGGCAATTTTCATTAAGTCAGCTGCAAGTGCTTTAAGCGCACCGTGTGCATATGTGATTTCATCATGGCTTGTGAGCGCATGGAATTTGTTTGGTGAAGAATTGAACGTTTGACCTGTTAACTGGCTGATTTCTTCTGCCACGTATTTGCCAAACTCAGGATGTGCGTTAATTCCTGTCCCAACAGCTGTTCCGCCAATCGCAAGTTCTCTCATTTTTTCAGTAGATTCTAAAATCATTTCTTTTGAACGATCAAGCATGTACACCCAGCCGCTAATCTCTTGGCCCACTGTAAGAGGTGTTGCATCTTGCAAATGCGTACGGCCAATTTTCACGATCTCTTGGTATGCTTTTGCTTTCTCATCAAGCGTCGCTCTTAACTGGTCAATCGCAGGCAATAGCTTTTTGTACACAGCTAAAACAGCTGCCACGTGCATAGCCGTTGGGAATGTATCATTTGAACTTTGGCTACGGTTCACATCATCATTCGGGTGAATGCTGAATTCACTATTTTTATCTTTCAAGTAAGCAGTTGCTCTATTTGCAACGACTTCGTTCATGTTCATGTTACTTTGTGTTCCACTTCCTGTTTGCCATACAACAAGCGGGAAATGCTCGTCATACTTTCCACTGATGATGTCATCACATACAGCAGCAATCGCTTCAGCTTTTTCACTTTCTAAGTTGCCTAGACGTTCGTTCGCAATCGCTGTGCTACGTTTCAAAATTGCAAACGCATTCACAACTTCCTTTGGCATTTTCTCAGAACCGATTTTGAAATTTTCTTTGCTTCGTTGTGTTTGTGCACCCCAGAACTTGTCCTGTGGCACCTTGATTTCGCCCATTGTATCTTTTTCGATTCTAAATTCTGTCATTATGTATCCCTCCATAGCTTCATCACTCAACTCTATTCTATACAAAAAACGAAAATCCTTTAAGCGTTTTCAATTAAAATTTTATCTTTATTTTAATTTTAGTTCAATATAAACACGAACATCTTTGGAATATTTGTATTTTGGATTTGTTTTTCCGTAATCTTTTGACGTATAGGTCACCTCATAATGCTTGTCAAACGACTGTAGAATACGGTCGATCTCCTCTTTTGTTCCTGCTAAACGAATTTGCGCCATCGTCTTTCCTCCAACACCGTGATTCTTTCATATACCACAAAATAATGTAACACAGAATATTGTTTTTTCAAGCAGGTAATGCTAAGAAAAAGAAATTGAGGCGGGTGATCCATTTGAATCAAACTCCATTGAAAGAGCACTTATACGATAATCTCTCTGTCATTCTCCCTCAGTTAAAGGACATGGATGATTTGATCCATGAGAAAAAAACATTGCCTCATGGACAGGTTGTCTACTATTTATACATTAAAGAAATGAACGAAGCGATGCAGATTCAAACCTTCTTAAAGCTGCTATTGCAAGATCATGCCTCTCTAACAAAAGAGAAGCTAGAATCCAATTTATCGATGATGACTACCCGTACGGTAAAAACCTCTGAAGAACTAGTAGATGCTATTTTTCAAGGACATTGTGTCGTACTGATTAATGGATTTCAGCACGCTTATATTTTAGAAACACATGGAACGAAGAAACGCAATTTAGGAGATGCTACATCTGAAACCGTCGTAAGAGGACCAAAGATTGGTTTCATTGAAGATATCAACACGAACTTAGCTCTCGTCAGACAGCGTTTGAAAAACCCTGATCTCAAAACAGTAGACATGAAAATCGGCGAAAAGAAATACACCCAAGTATCGATCATGTACATTGACGGGATCGTTGAGCCCTCTGTTTTAAAAGAGGTAAAAAAGCGTCTCAAACAAGTCACCATTGATGATATTCAAGACTCAGGCGTTCTTGAGGAGCTGATTGAAGACAATGTGTATTCTCCTTTTCCGCAAATTCAAAACACAGAACGGCCTGATAAAGTGGCATCTGCTTTAAACAATGGACGCGTCGCCATCTTTGTTGATCATTCACCTTTTATCTTAATTGTCCCTGCTTCCCTCGCGACGATTATGCAATCACCTGATGATTATTATGAAAGATGGGTCGCCGCCTCTCTGATTCGTTTGCTGCGTTTTACGTCCATCTTTCTCACATTGTTTTTATCAGCCATTTATATTGCCCTTGTGTCCTTCCATCAAGGTCTTTTGCCCACAACTTTAGCTATTTCCATCTCAAGCACACGTGAGAATGTCCCCTTTCCTCCTATTGTGGAAGCACTCATCATGGAAATGACCATTGAGCTGCTGCGAGAGGCTGGGTTAAGGCTTCCTAATCCACTTGGACAAACAATCGGACTTGTGGGCGGTGTTGTCATTGGGCAGGCAGCCGTACAAGCCCATATCGTCAGCTCCATTATGGTCATTATTGTCAGCGTCATTGCACTTGCATCCTTTACCTTTCCTCAATATGGAATGGGGATATCATTTCGTGTCCTTCGCTTTGTGTCCATGTTTACTGCAGCTGCATTCGGTTTATATGGACTTGTCCTGTTTATGCTCGTCTTACTCACTCATTTGACAAGACAAAAAAGCTTTGGCACCCCATATTTTTCACCAGATTTTGTGTTCAGTTATAAAAATGAGGACAATTCCATCATCAGATTGCCTTTGAAAAATCAAAAGAAAGGGGAACGACATGGTCAATCATAAAGAGTCGATCACAAGCTATCAGGCAAGTGCCATTATCGCCAATACCACACTAGGTGCAAGTATGATGATTCTGCCAAGATCAATGGCTCAAGCTGTGCCTACACCTGACGGCTGGATTGCACTCTTACTCATGAGTGTGATATACATTGTGTTCATTTTTGTCAATGTGCTCATGATGAAAAAGGTCTCCTTTTCTTCCTACTATGACTATACAAAAGAAGGACTTGGGAAATGGATTGGCTCACTTGCCAACCTGTTGATTATTATTTACTTTCTCGGCGTTGCCAGCTATGAAGTACGAGCCATGTCTGAGATGGTGAAATTCTTTCTACTTCAAAACACACCGGTAGCCGTGACGATGATCAGCTTTATTTTGGTTGGTTTTTACCTTGTGATTGGGGGGATTGGTGATTTTGCCCGGCTGTGCCCTTTTTTTCTGATTGTCACACTCATCATCTTATTTGTAGCCTACGGACTTAGTGTACAAGAGTTTAAGCTCGATAACCTACGGCCAGTTTTAGGAGAGGGCATTTCCCCTGTTTTCAATTCCTTGAATGCTTCGGCCATTTCGTTTGTCGGCATTGAAATGATGCTTTTCATGCCTGCCTATATGAATACACAAAAACACACTTTTGCATATGGCTCCATCGGCTTTTTGATTCCTGCGATCATCTATATTTTCACCTATATTCTTGTGGTTGGTGCGCTCACGGTGAAAGAAACGGCGACTCTGACGTGGCCGACCATTGCCTTATTTCAATCATTTGATATTCAGGGGATTTTTATTGAACGGATTGAATCCTTTTTGCTGATTGTTTGGCTTGTCCAGCTTTATACGAGCTTTGTAGGATATACGTTTTTTGCTACGATAGGAGTCATCAAATTGACTAAATTCCCTAAAAAAATCGCGCTCGCCTTGATGGGCATTGTGATCTTCTTTGCCGCTCTTTTCCCAAAAGATGTTGATACGGTCCGAGACTATTTAACCTACGTAAACAACTTGTTCTTTCTTCTATTTGGTATACTCCCGTTTCTTTTATTTATCATCGTATTTTTCAAAAGGAGGCGGAAAACAGCATGAAAAAGAAAGCGGTTCTTGCGCTCTTCTCACTGATTCTATTATGCGGGTGCTGGGATAGTACAAATATCGAGGAGCTCAACATGGCAATTGGATTTGCTGTAGATAAAGGAGATGACGGACATAAATTGAAGCTGTCTATGCAGGTGCTCGTTCCGCAAAAAATTGAGCAAGAATCAAGCGTGAAAGATCCGACGAAGATTATTGAGACAAGCGGTGATTCCATACACCAAATTTTTCGTACAACGGCCCTAAAAACACACCGCATTTTTGCTCAGCAGCTGAGGGTTTATTTGTTTTCTCAAGACCTTATCAATGAAAATAATTTCGATTTGGTCATCAATCAATTCATTCGGGACAATGAAACACGAAGAGGAAGCCTTGTCTTTATGGCTTCTGAGAAGCCTGGAGATATGCTGAAAATCAATGACGACGGCCAGCCTGCCGCTTCCACCTTATACGATATTTCTTCGAATACAAAAACGACCATTCGTATGTTCAAGCCCGTTTCCTTAGGAGATATTTCTTCTGCCATGCAAAACAACGTATCCTTTGCCATTCCGAAAGTCAGTGTCAGTCAGGGAAAATTAATGCTGGATGGTGCCTCGATTATTCAGAACAAACGATTTCTCACCAACATCTCTCCTTTAGCGGTGCAGTCCTACAACCTGCTGACTGGAGACGCTAAAGGCGGAGTGATTGAATTCCAATATGAACATAGCATTTATTCTTTTGAGATCTTTAAAATCAAACACAACATTGACACCCATAAAACAGCCAGTGGCAAATATGAATTTGATGTGTCAGTTGAACTCGATGGAAGATTGTCTGAAGATTGGAATGAACGAGAAAACGCATTTAATGAAAAATACCTCCAAGAAATTGAGAAAGTCGTGGCACATCGACTGGAGGAAAATGTGAAAGATTTTATCGGGGAATTACAGCATGAGATCAAAGCAGATATTTGTGGATTTTATCAAAAAGCGAGTATTGCCTATCCGAAGGAATTCCGAAAAGAAGCGAAACATTGGGATGACATTTTTAGTGAATCGGATATTCGTTACAAGGTAAATGTGAAAATCCGTGACTTCGGGACTAAGGGCGCAACACAATCCTTATAGAGTATGTTAAAATGGTAAGAAAAAAAGGGTGTCAATCATGAAACGAGCTTTACTTTCGGCCGGCATTCTATTTTTGATTCTAGGAATACTTCTGTTAGTCGTGGTATTCATGCAATCAAAAGAAGATTTCTTCATTGAAGCCGACAGCTTTTCAAGCACATTTTTGATCGTGATTTATTATGGACAAACCCCTGCGCTCCTTCTGATTGGAGGCGGTTTATTTGTTGGACTTTCACAGATCATTGATTTGCAAGAGAAAAAAGCGGCAGTGGCAAAGGAAAGCGTCAAACTGCTTTCCGAGATGAAGAAAACCCTGGAAGACAAATCGGCCGAGGAGCAGGAGGCTTTTCCAGTTCCTGAGCTCCATCAACTATCCGAACGTCCAATCACAGGACAGAAGGACTAATTTTGTGCATGTTCCAGCAGCTTTCATTTGAAAGCTGTTTTTTTATTGAATCAGCTTATGGCGATGTGCATACACGGCCGCTTGTGTGCGGTCTTCTACATCAAGCTTGGAAAGAATGTTGGTAATATGCGTCTTGACTGTTTTGATGGTAATAAACAATTCCTCAGCAATGACCTTATTCGATTTCCCATCGGCAATCAGCTTTAATATTTCCATTTCTCTTGCGGTTAACGAATCGTGCAGAATGGACCCATTTGATGAATGGCGGAGTTTGTTCATGACCTTTCCAGCTACTTTTGATTCAAGTCTTGGTTCGCCGATACTCGCAGACCTGATGGCATCAGCAATTTCTCCTGCTTTCGATGTTTTTAAAAGATAGCTTAAAGCACCAGCCTCAATCACTGGATACACTTTATCATCATCAATAAAGCTCGTCAGTACAATAATCCGGGCATCCTCTATTTCCTGACAAATTCTTTTCGTTGCTTCGATGCCATCCATGCCTTCCATGACAAGGTCCATTAAAATCACGTCTGGCTTTAATTCAACCGCTAGTTCTACACCTTTTTGTCCATCTGACGCTTCACCGATGACTTCAATATCCGCCTGTGCCTCTAAAAAAGCAGCAAGACCCATTCTCACCATTTCGTGATCGTCAATTAAAAGCACTCGAATCATCGAACGTTCTCTCCTTTTCCTTCATCAAAAATGGGAACCTTCACATCAATTTGTGTGCCTTTTCCCTCAAATGACATAATCTCTGCGACACCGCCTACTTCACTTGTTCTTTCTCGTATCGATTCAAGTCCGTAGGAAGCAGTCTTCACATGATCTGTTTGAAAACCAATCCCGTTGTCGATAATTTTCAACTGAACTTGACGATTCCGAATAAGCAGACGTACTGTCACCTTTGTCGCCTTTGCATGCCTAAACACATTGGAAAGGGCTTCTTGAACAATTCGGAACAGATGGTCCTCCACCCCTTTAGACAGCGGAGCATCATCTTCTATTTCCCAATCAATATCAATTGGCTGCTTTGCCTGAAATTCATTGAGTAGCTCAATCAAGCCTTTTTTCAAGTCTTTTCCTTCAAGGGTGATCGGTCTTAAATGCAGAAGGAGTGCACGCATCTCATTTTGTGCATCGCCAGCCATTCGTTCCACAAGACGCATTTGCTTTAAAATCTTTTCATCCTTTTCCTTCATCCCTTCAAGAATCGCAGACGTCATCATCGAAATGGCGAATAGCTGCTGGCTGACTGCATCATGCAGCTCACGCGCTAGACGCTGACGCTCTTCTGAGACAACCGATTTTTTCATTTGAACCTGCCATTCAGCTCGCTCATTTGAGAGCTTTTGTAAGGAGGCTACTTGCCCTTCCACTCGTTTCGCCATTTCATTTAATTGATCTGCCGCCAAACCAATTTCATCATCACCTAGAGAAGGCAGTCTATAGGCAAAATTCCCATTTTCAAACTTCAAAATCGACTCTACAAGCTGATCCAGCCGCTTCTTATGCTGATAGCCAAACACATGCCCCGCTGATACACCAATGGCGAGACTAATAATGAGCAAAATACAAAAAAACGGGATGCCGAACCACCGCGTAGACAGCAAAATCATGGGATCAAGCTGATAATAAAAAAACATCGGGAGTGTCGTCATGATGACAACACCAAGCGAGATACCGACTGCAAGACGAACAGATTGCCACTGGATGCCTAAATGCAGTTTCCTCATAAGTACCTCACATCCACATCCCCAATCAGGAGAGAAATGGAGATTTTCACTTTTCGCTTGCTCTCATCATAATCATTTGTCATGACATACACTTTACTGCCGAACCCACTTCTTTTTTCATCAATGATTTTCATATCACCAATTGCAGCCGAAGCACTCACACATACTTCAATATCCTGAGGTACATAAATATCGACATCTCCAATGAGCCCACTAATGACGATCGTGCTCTCTTCCTCAGCAATAATCGCCTTTGATAAGTCGATTTTGACATCGCCAATAAAACCTGAAATGGTCAAATCACTTAATTGAAATGGTTTTTTCATCAGCCTGACTTCACCGATAAAGAAATCATGTTCTTTGCGCGGCTTTGCCTGGCTTTTTGTTTTCTTCTGATCGCCCTCTTTTTCAAGATTGAATTTCAGTGAAGGCTTTCCATCGTCTGATGAATCCTTTTTATCGACATCAAAAACAGGTTTGTTTTTCAATAAACGATAGCCCGCATAGATCAAAAAGGCAGCAAATAAATACCCAGTCAAACTAAACGTGATATTTAGTAGAAATTTCAAGAAGAGAAAGCCTGCAAAAATATAGGAAACCGAACCGAGCCAACGTTTAGATCGAGAGTGCAGCCAATAACCAAATAGAGCAAAAAACACTGGCCAAAATAGGTCTGCCCCAATCCCAATAATTTTGAGAAAAAGATTAATACCGAAAATCACCACAATAATGCCTAAAATTTGATTTCTAGAAAAACGCAGTTGACTCGCCTCCTTCCTTTTTACGTTTGTTTACCGCAATTTTAAGTTTCCGCTTGTCATCTCAATATCGACTAAGTGTGTCCCTTTCCCATGCGTGCCTGTAAAACCTCGGCCTTCACTATCCGCTTGGTCAAAATCATACGAATGATCAATACGTCCACTCGTTTTTTTCACTTGGACTTTGAAATCTCCCTCATCTGGCAAGTTAAATTTCGCACTGCCTGATGTCATGTGAAAGTCGACTGGTGAATCAATTGTATCAAAGCTTGCTGTCAGCCTGCCGCTTGTCATGCCTAATTGTAGCTTTCCTTTTACATCTTGAATATCAGCACGACCAGAAGTGGCACCAATATCACTTTCCTTCGCATCAATATGAGACACTGAAAGTCTGCCAGAAGTCGCTTTGATTTCCACACGATTTGCTGAGAAGTTCTCAGCTGTGAGGTTTCCGCTCGTTGATTTGAGCGTCACATCTTGAAGAGACAGCTTTCCTTCGCCATTTACTTCGCTCACGCCGATTCCACCTGTTATTTTCACATCTTTATGATAATCTGTTGGAATTTTGACTAAGAGTTCTCCTTTTTCAAATGCAGAGAAAAACAAAAATCCTTTATTTTCAGCACGGACTTTGAATGTTCCGCCTGTTTGTTCCGCATACATTTTCCCTTTTCCATTCACAACCATCACAGAAATATCCGAACGATCTTCCGGCTTCACCTTGATGCGAAATCCAGAAAGAGAGATATCTAATTGTTCAACCTCATCCTTTTTCGCTGAAGCTGTTGTGACCGCTTTATCACGAGAAAAGCTCAAATGAAAGAGATCTCCATTTTTGAAAAGCATCCCAATCATCAAAAAAACACCAACAAGTATACAAATTAGACCAATGAACCGTTTCATTTATATCATCCCTTTATCCTTTGACCTTTTTATTATAAGGAAAAGCGAAACAGAAAGAAATCAAATAACGGAAGAAAAATCCTGTTTTTCTTCCGTTTTGACACATTTCCATTAGTTTGCCGGCTGTTTCTCAAGCTGCTTTGATCGCTTAAGCTTTTGCCATTCCTTTTCAACCTCATCAGCGTAATCAAGATGAGCATAAGCACCCTGATCGGCAAATTGTGCATAGCTACCCGCTTTTGTCTCCATTTCCTCTATACGGTTCTCCATGCGTAGAAATTCTTTATAAGCACTTTCACTATCAACCTTATTCATAGATTCATTCATATGCTGCTTTGCCTGTGCGGCATTGGCTCTTGCAATCAGCGCTTGCTTCTTGTCTTTAACATCACGCAGTTTTGTTTCTAGATGCTGCAACTGTTCTTTCAGCTCTTTCAGCTGTTTAACAGATTGCTGATAGGCATCTTGATATTCGTTGTGCTTTTCTTCAAAATACTTCATTTCAGTCAGTGCTTTCCGTGCAAGTTCTTCTTCTCCTGCCTGAAACGCCAGCTCCGCCTGTTTCTTTCGCTTATCAGCAAATGCTTCTGTCTCTTCTGCTTTTCTCAAGAAACCTTGCTGAATGGTTTGCTGTTTAATGATCGCATGCTTCGCTTTGGCAATATCGTCCTCCATATCACGAACATATTGATTCAGCATGACACGCGGATTCTCCAATTTATCTAAGCCTTCATTGACTGTTGCAACAAACATATCACGTACTCTTCTTAATACCATTTCATATTCCTCCCTTTATTTTTTCTTTAAAAAGTCTTCCCATTCTTGATCAAATGACGTGTGCATAGATTCTTTCATGTTCGGTGCCGTGTTTGGCTCCATATATGTTGTTCTGCCGGATGATTCCTTTGCAGATTCACCATTGATCATCTTCCAGCCAAAGTAGAGAAGTACTCCAGCAAATGCGATTCCGAGTAAAAATGGCAGCGACTGTGCGACAAGCAATACACCGATAATAGAGAGTATGACCCCTGTTGTTTTACTGCCTTTATCATATTTTTTGACACCTACATAAATGAGCCACGCCCCAATCAAAGTCGGGATCAGCCCGCCCAATGAACCACCAAAGAAGATGGATAAACCGATAAACATCAGGATTGAACCGATGATGGTTTTACTTGTGATTTTCATCTTCATGCCTCCTTTCTTGCTCCTTGCTTTAACTATAGTCAAAAAAGGAAGCCGACAAAACGTGTCGTAGATTGATCTTTGATTGCGACCAGAGTCGTAACATGGCTCAGACTGAGCGGTTGAATCTATAGAAAAAGCACTCTTCGACTAGAAGAGTGCTCAGATTATTGACAAAGGGCTAAAATGAACTTGATTTTAGCCCTTTGTCTTCTTTTCAGCGTGTAGGTAAACCCTCTTCGACTAGAAGAGTGCTTTTCCTCATTTAGAACGAAACACATCTGCACTTCGTTCATATTCAACATCCGCTTCACCAAGCCGATGATTCACAATACGGGCGGCAGCAAATAAATAATCGGATAGACGGTTCACATATGTGAGCGTAACTGCTGGAATTTCCTCCTGCTTTGCGAGTGTCACAATATGCCGCTCGGCTCTCCTGACGACTGTTCGCGCTACATGTAAGAGGGCAGCACCTTCCTGGCCGCCAGGTAAAATAAATTTAGTCAGCGGCGCGGCTTCTTCTACATACACGTCCATTCGCTTTTCAAGGACTGTGACAGATTCTTCTTTTAACTTGCCTTCTTTCGGTGGTTTCACCGCTGCTAAATCACCGCCGCAGTCAAACAGTTCATGCTGAATGACCATCAGCTCAGATAGAATATCTTGAAACAATTCGCCATGCTGCCTTAAGTTTGCATGGGCTAGTCCAATCAAACTATTCGCCTCATCTAATGTACCGTACGCTTCTACTCTTGCGTCATCTTTATCAGCCCGCCCGCCAATCAAGCCTGTTTGACCTTGATCTCCGGTTTTTGTATAAAGTTTCATTGAGGTTCCCCCTTATCCATTGCTTGTTCCTTTTAGTATACCCTGAAGTGGAAAAGATGTATTTGTTTTATTATGAAACACTTTTATTCAAAACCTCTTCATTTCCACTTTATATGTTGAATGATGAAACATCACATTTTATAATAAATGAAAGCGCTTTTTAATTATGACAGATGGGTGGGATGATAGATGATTTTACAAAACAAAGTAGCAATCATTACAGGTGCAAGCAGAGGGATTGGCCGCGCCATTGCGGAGGCATTTGTCTCTGAAGGAGCTAAAGTGGTGCTGAACGGAACGAATGAAGTGCTATTGCAAGACGTTTGCTCCTCTCTGAATAAGGAAGAGACACGCGCTGTTTCTGTCGCTGGTGATGCTAGTTTACCAGCGACAGCTACCTCCCTCGTTGAGAAGGCAAAAAACCATTTTGGACAGATTGATATATTGGTCAACAATGCTGGGATCAATTTGCGGAAATCAACAGTCGATACATCTGTTGATGAATGGAAAAGACTAATTGATATTAATTTGACGGGTACGTTTCTCATGTGTCAAGCAGTCATTCCTGACATGATCAAACAGCAAGGCGGGAAGATTGTCAACATGAGTTCAACTACTGGCAAAACCCCTCATCACAATGCATCACCCGCTTACGGCGTTTCAAAGGCAGGTATCAATTACTTAACGATGCATCTTGCCAAAGAATTAGCAGCACATCACATTCATGTAAATGCTGTCTGTCCTGGGCCAATTGAGACAGACATGAGCAAACAGTGGAGTGATGAATACCGTAGATCTGTTTTAGAAAGAATTCCTCTGAAAACAATTGGAACACCGCAGCAAGTCGCAAACGCCGTTACCTTTTTAGCCTCTGATCAGTCAGATTTCATCACAGGAGAAACCATCAATATGAATGGCGGAACGTATATGAACTAAATAAAGAGCCTCCATAGGAAGGCTCTCAGATTGTTGACAAAGGGTTAAAATGAACTTTATTTTAACCCTTTGTCTTCTTTTCAGCGTGATAGAAAACCTTTGCAGCCCTAGGAAGGACGAGCATCGGCGCGGAGCGAATTTGACATTCGTGAGCACCGAAGCGCAGGACTGACACCGAATGCGAGGGTTTGTCTACACGCTGAGAGCCTCCATTGGAAGGCTCTTTCTCTTTTACTATCGGTTCTCTCTCGTACCAGAAAGCATGATTGCCTGCCGAATGGCTTCTTCCATACTCGCAGAATCAGCCTTTCCTGTTCCTGCAATATCAAATGCCGTCCCATGATCGACACTTGTACGGATTATAGGCAATCCAACTGTAATGTTCACGCCTGATTCTAAGCCAAGCACCTTGATTGGTCCATGCCCTTGATCATGATACATCGCCACAACGATATCAAAGTCGCCTCTTGTTGCCCTAAAGAACAGTGTATCAGCTGGTAGCGGGCCAAATACTTGAACCCCTTCATCCTGTGCTCGTTCTACCGCTGGAATGATCTTCTCCTCTTCTTCTCCGTTTCCAAACAGACCATTCTCCCCAGCATGCGGATTAATCCCGCACACAGCAATTCTAGGTGCAGGGATACCAGACCGAACGAGGGTATCATGAGCCAGTTTAATCGTTGTGTATACACGCTCAGGATTGATTTTTAAGATGGCATCCATTAATCCGATATGTGTCGTCACATGCACCACTTTTAAATTAGGAGCTGCCAGCATCATGGCATAATCGTCCGTACCTGTCAGGTCAGCTAAAATTTCTGTATGCCCTGGATACATATGACCAGCCTTATGAAGTGCTTCCTTGTTTAACGGTGCTGTACAAATGCCGTCAATTCTACAGTCATTCGCAAGTGTAATGGCTTTTTCAAGATATCGAAAAGCGGCATTCCCTGCTTCTTTTGAAATCTCTCCTACTGGAATATCGCTTGTTAATAGATGAAGATCAAGACAAGGAACGGCACCAGCTTTTACTTGTTCCGCCTCCTCCGGTTCTTTAATACTGACAATCTCCACATGTGTATTCACAAAATCTTTCGCCCTATTTAATATATGGGAGTCTCCAATGACAAATAGAACGGCTTCTTCATGTAAACGGCTTTGCTGGAAGGCTTTTAAAATAATTTCAGGACCAACCCCAGAAGCATCTCCCATCGTTACAGCAATGATTGGTTTTGCCATTCGTCTACCCCCTCTATGTTTTTCAACACTTCAACCGCATGGAGCACAGATTCTTTTTGACCATATGCCCCTGCTTTTGTGACCGCATATACACTCGTATCAACGAGCCGCCCAAGCGGGATGCCGGGTTCAATTTCTTTCAACAGCTGAATCCCGCCTGCTCCAAGCTCATGGCATATCGCACGCGCCGTATCTCCACCAGTTAAAAAAAGGCGTTTCACCCCTGTTAATTCAACAATGTCTTTTGTGATCTTACCAAGACAGACAGATAAGGTACTTCCTACTTCTTGTCTTGTCATGCCATTCGCTTCACCGTATGCCAACATCTGTTCAACCATTTCTGGCCTTGCGTCTGTATAAAGGAGAATATCTTCATCCTGACGCATGAGCAGCTGATCCATGACTGATTTCCTTTCCCATGCTTCACGGCCGTTTAATACATTCAACGGGTTCACTTTCACCTCGAGACATTTGTGCTTTTCTCTTAAAAAAGCAAACTGCTCATTTGTTTTTTGAGAAGCACTTCCTGAAACGATGAGAACAGATTCATGCTTTTTTGCATGAGAAAGATTGCGGTGTTTCGCAACATAGGATGATAATGCGCCAGCGAGTCCAGCTGACCCGACCCAAAGCACTCTTTGATTGATCTTCATAAACAAATCAACGATCTGTGTTAAATCATGGTTCGTTTCTGCATCACACACAAACCATTGATGACCATGTTTTAATAAAGATGAAACGTCATGACTCGTTTCGTTTAGCTCTGAATAGACCGCTTGCTGCGAAAGATGTTTTGGCTTGATGTTTGTCTGCTCGTCAATTAAGTCTGAAATACTGGATGTCAGGACAGGCGTTTTTGGGTCCTTCGCTGCTTCTGATAGATGAACAGGCACACCCTCCACATAATGAATGCCATAGGCCGTAGATCTATTCGCATCGGGGTAAGCGGGGGCAATGACTGCCGCATCAAACCGGCCAAGATCCATTAGTGCCTGAAGCTCTATTCCTATATTTCCTCTTAACGTTGAATCTATTTTTTTAAAGAAAAGGTGCGAATCCCCTTGTAGAAACGGCTGGACCACTTGACTGACCTCATTATACGCTCTTTCAGAAGACATACTTCGTGAGTCTGTATCGACAATCAGTACATCTTCCTCCTTGTACCGGCTCATATCCTCAAATGACGGCTGGAACAGCACAGAGGCTTTTAAACCGGCCTTCACAAATTGAACACCTGTATCACTTGCGCCTGTTAAATCATCAGCCACAATGATCACCTTTTGCTCTAAGTTCGCTCCTTTTTTTAATAGATCGTTTGTCATTTAGACACCTCGGTCTCATTGCATATTATTCCTTTAGCTTTCTCCACAGCGTCGTGCGGTTAATATTGAGCCGCTTTGCTGCTTTTGATTGATTCATATTTTCTTCTTCCAGCACCGTCCGAATGATTCGTCTTTCAATTTCGTCAAGCGTGCCATGTAAATAGCTGGACAGCTGTTTTTCTTCATTCTCAGAAGCCAGTTGCTCAATTGCCGGCTTTGCTTTACTCAATGTGATATATCCACTTTTTGTTGTCAGCACCAGTTCCTCCATAATTCGCTTGAACTGCCGGACATTTTCTCTAAATCGCTCGTTTTGAAAGGCGGCAATCACTTCTGCTGACAGCCCAACAACCTGCGTCCCATAAAGAGAATTTAATTCAGCTATAAATAACCGGCTCATATCCTCAATATCTTCTGCCCGTTCAGATAACGGCGGGACATGAATGACGAGCTCCTGCAAACACGTATATAGGTCTTCATGAAACGCCCCAGATTGCATCAATTTGAACAAATCAACTGTAGATGCAGCCATCCAGCGAATGTTCTGCTGATGATGAATAAGCTGCTCGGCCATGAGGGGCTGCATAGCCATTGGGACACGATCAATATCTTTCAAAAAGATCGTCCCTTTTTGATGCACCGGAATTATGTTTACATCATCTAATTCAGTCAAACGGCTGCAATGCACCGTCATAAAGCTCTCATTTTTCCTCTCGCTCATTTGGTGAATAGCAAAAGCAAGGCTTGATTTACCAGTTCCTTGTTCACCATAGAGACAAATCGATCGATCTGTTTGGCTGAACGCCTTTGCCCTTTTAATCACATCTTTCATATTTGAACTCTGCTCAGTAAAAAGAGCAAATGGATGTGCTGAATGAACAGGTGCAGCCAGCGTCCATATAGACTGCCCCTCCCTATTAATCACAGCAGAAGGCTTCTCAATCGTCAAAAGTAGCTCATCTTTAGATAATAAGCTTCCTTTGACATGCCACACTTGCTGCTGAAAGGAGATTTGAGAATATCCATTTTGTTTTCCTTCTCGAACTGCTTTTACTGCTGGTTCAAGCGCCGGGCACCAATCCATCACATCAACATGAGACGTAAACGGTGCAAATAACCCTTTTTCTGTCCATTCTTTCATTTGCTGATTGATAAAATAAAGCTGATTGTGCTGATCAATGATCAGCATCCCTTTTGACTCTTGGTCAATCATTTCACGAAAGAGGCGCTGCTCAGCTGTCGCCTCTTTATATAAACGGTACATTTGTTTTGCTTGATGAAACGCTTCTTTGACAGATTCACGTCCTGAGGTAATGAGCATGCTTTGCATCCCCAACTCCTTGGCCGCTTTATCTGTAACCACATCACCCAGTACAACCTGTGTCCCTTGCTCCTGTAACTGCTGTAAAAGATCCCACACTTCTTCCTCTTGCTGTATTGTATAAATATCAATTTTGATCCCGTATAACTCTCCGATGGTGCGTACACCTTGTGTAATATTTTCAAATCCAACTACTGCTTTTTTCCCTTGGTAATCTTTAATCAGCGTCAGGGCACGAAGCAAGTCGTAGCCTGACACAGGGATATCCACCACTGGAATGTTGACGTGTTTTTGAATAAGCGCAGCTGTCCCCCCGCGGCTCATAATAATATCCATTCCTTGAGCCTCGGCCTGTTCTGCCAGTGCAACACCAGACCTAAGATCTCCGACTTCAAGCTGGAATGTGATGCTTTTTTCGTCTTTGGCAAGGTCGATTAATACATCGCCTAATCCTTTATACGGCGCAATACCTAATACTTTTATATTCATGAAAAGGACCCCCATTTTTTATCTCTTCATCGTGAGACATACGTTGAGGGAGTCCAAATGTTAGCAAATTGAGACAACCCTCCAAACATCAATTATAAATGAAGAAAATGAGGGTTACAATTCACGGAAACACTGATCCCTTGCGGTTAAGACGTGTGATGAGTCCATTCTTCTTTCACACACACATACTTGATGGCCTGCCGGTAAAAAGTAAACGCAATGTGCAGACTACCATCTTTTCCTTCTGTGATGGATGGATAGGAATACTCTCGATTCAATTTGTCCTTTGAGTTGTTTGTCATGGCATATCCATCGCCAATTTCAAGGTTACGTCTGACGGGCCATGTCGCACCGTCATCCGTCGAGATGGCAAGTGTCATTGGTGCACGTGGTGTTCCCCAAAAGGCTGGACGCGCCTCTGTATCAACAGCCGTTCGTGTATCGCCTTCATCCTCAATTTCATCATACAAGGACGCTCTTCTTTCTGTTTGATCATCCGCATTGATATGGTTATAAACGAGGGCAAGATGACCATTATGGAGCACCGTAAATTGAATGGATGAGTTATTGTTTGGCAGCTCTGTTGCTCTTGGCTCAGACCATGTCCGTCCATGATCCACTGAACGGCTCATATAAATCGAATCAGCAAACCGGCTTCTAAAGAGGGCAAGCAGGGAACCATCCGCACATTTTCCGATATTCATATGAACACAGCCAGTACTGTTGGGCACAGTGACCTCTTCCCAGGTCTTCCCTTGATCTGAGGAAATCTTCACAGCACTGACATCACGGTTTCCTGTCCATTTTACGCCAGGAATCGTTTTACAATAGAACACCGGAAGGAGCCAATCATCATTATCCAATACAACAATAGGCTGTCGTATAAACGTCCCCGGCTGATCAAATAAAGTACCAATCTCTCTCCAAGTCTCTCCTCTATCCTCCGATAAACGATATCTCACAAGAGCTGTATCTTGATTGCCAGAAAATTGTGCTGTATAAAGCAGCCACAGCCTGCCATCTTTCTCTTGAAAAAGAACTGGATTTTGTTCAGATCGTGTAGAATCATCAGACAGCTTCACAGCCTTCGTCCATTGATTACTTCCTTGCTTGAGCCTTGACATATAGATAGAGATATCAGGAATTCCTTCTTGCGTACCGCCAAACCATACACACAGCAAATCTCCATTATCCAGTTCGATGAGATTAGCCGCATGGTTTTGCACGCAATCTGTTGGTAAAAAGGCTTCTTTTCTAGCTGCGTCTTGTTCATTTTGTCGCAATTTTCCATCTATTTTGATCATGATGTCTTCATTTGTCATCATAATTCTCCTTTCAGTGATTGATCCTTTTTAGCTGGCGGGCTGATCCATCGATCCATCACCAGAACTAGGAAAGGAATGATAATGGCCACATACATATTATCGATTCCAAATGGATTATCGAGTAAATACCACACCGTCGTGGCGATGCCTGAAGCGGCAAGACCAATGGTTGCTCCTCTATTTGAATTAAAGTATGGCAAGTAAAAGCCCATTGCTGCTACAACTGCAATCGATGTTCGAAGTGCTCGTGTAAAAAAGGAAAGTGACAGCAACTCTGGTGCAAGTGCGACCCCCACAAGCGGCACAATCCCAACCATGACAGCTACATACCGAGTCACCTTCATACGCTGCTCTGGTGATGGTTTCTTTTTCGGTACATAAAAGTCATCAATAATCAACGTGGTTGTAGCAAGTGCAACCGTCGAGACACCAACAAAAATGGATGCGACAAGCGATGTTGCCACAATAGCGCTCAAAATCGGATTCATATGCTGTAAAAAGACAGGGAAAGCATAAATAGGGTCAATGTCTGGATACAAATAACGGGCTGAGACACCGATGATCCCGATCGCAATGGCAAGCGGCAAACAAAGGAGTGCTGCATACAGGGTCGATTTTTTCGCTTCTCGTTCACTTTTCGACGAGGTGATCGCTTGAATGATAAACTGCGTCGCAAAAATGGCACCCATGTTTCCTATAAACCAAGCTCCAATCGTTCCCCAACCGATGGTCCCATCCCATGTAAAGAAATGGTCGGGTAATGTTTGTTTCATTGGCTCAAAGCCTTTTGTTAAATAAAGGGCTACCCCTAGTGTAATTAAAATCCCCGCATACTTCACAATTGAATGAAGGATCGTGACCCATGCAACCCCCTTCATTCCTCCGAAAGTAAAATAAAATGTACTCACAACCGCCGTGATGATGGCACAGGTCATTAAAGGAAGGCCAAGAATAGATGCAATGGCAGCTGAACCACTTAAATAGTTTCCTAGATTCACTAAGAGCAGGGCTGCAATCATAATGACAGAGACAACAAGCTTTGTTGATTTTCCAAATTTTTGATCGATAATACCTGAAATCGTGTATTGTCCTGTTCGATAAAACTTTCCCACTAAGAAAAAGGAAAAAATAAAAAAGGCAATAGCAACTGTGATAACAGACCATGAAGCGGAAAGCCCGTGTGTAAAAGCAGATTCAGCTGTTCCGACAGTTGACTTCGTCCCAATGAATTCACTCATTAACAAAATACCGACCACAATAGCTGGAAGTGACTTAGCGGCATTGTTAAATTCTGAGTTAGACTTACTACGGAAACGCATCGTCAGCCAGGTCGTAAACAGAATATAGAGAATAATGACGATTAAAATAAATGTGATGACAGAACTGCTTAAGACATTCACTTAAAATCCCCCTTTGTGTGCAAGCCGTATGAAGCAACTTCTTATGTCCCATCCCAGTGACGTATGAAGTGTTAAACGTGGAGCAGTTTCATGTAGACCTGTTCAATATCAGAGACAGACATCGGCTTCGGGTTGTTATCCATTAATCTCTTCACCTCTGAAGCAGCTTCAGCAAGTGCCGGCACATCTTCTTTTGACACACCGAAGGCTTTGAGTTGTTGAGGAATGTGTAAATCCGCTGTCCACTCTTCAATTTGACGAATCACTTGCTCTGCAAGCGTATGCTTTGAGCCTTTCTCTTCGATCCCTATCACTCTAGCAATATCTTCAAGACGATCTTTGATATGGTCTGCATTAAACGCCGTAACATGAGGAAGCAACATGGAATTAGCGACACCGTGTGAAATCTTGTATTTCCCCCCTAACGGATAAGCCATTGCATGAACAGCAGCGGTTCCAGCACTTGTGAGCGCCATCCCGCCATACATGGCACCAACCAGCATATCTTCCCTTGCTGTCATGTTATCCCCGTGATGATAGGCCTCCTGAATACTTCCTGAAATGAGCCTCATCGATTCGAGTGCAAACATATCACTAAATGGATTGGCTTTATTTGAAATATACGATTCAAGCGCATGCGTAAACGCATCCATCCCTGTAGCTGCGGTAATGGCTTTTGGCAATTTGAGTGTCAGTGCGGGATCTAAGATCACAAGATCAGGCAAAAGGTATGGGCTGACCATGCCAATTTTTAATTCTTTTTCCGGAAAGGTAACAATCGCGTTTGGTGTCACTTCTGATCCCGTACCTGAGGTTGTTGGAATGAGAATCGTTGGAATTCCTCTTTTTTTAACAAGGTTCGTGCCAACGAGATCAGAAATTGGCTGATCATTCGTCTTTAGAACAGCTAATATTTTGGCCGCATCCAGCACACTCCCGCCACCAATCCCAATAATGGCTTCATGCTCCCCTTTTAAAAATGTCTGGAATACGTCCTCGATATTTTCTTCCGTTGGTTCAGGCTTAATCTCTGTGCTGATCTCACTCGCAATCCCTTTTTTCGCAAGTTCTGTTTTGATTTGATCTGCGTAACCAAGAGATACGATGGATGGCTGCGTTAAAATAAAAATCGATCTCAATTTGCTAAGTCCTAATAGCTCTAGTTTCTCCCCAAGGAGCTCTAGAGAGTGGGCGCCAGAAACAATGTATGATGCCGTTTGAAAGTGATATTGTGATATTGTCATCTCTTCACGACTCCTTTGCTGCTTTTGCTTGTATCCGATAATTCTCCATCATGTTCATCACAGCTTCTAAAGCCTCGCCGGATAATGCTTTGACCGGGCTTTTTGGCGGACCTACAGGAATCCCTGAAAGTTCAGCTGCTTTTTTCAAAGGTGCTGGTAACGTTCCTAATGTGAATGTCGCTCTTAACGGCTGCAGCTGCTGCTGACATTGCTCACTTTGGTCAAGATTTCCTTGCTGAAACGATTCATAAATGCCAACGACGGTTTTGGGAAGCACATTTGCCGTTGCCGCCACTGCACCTGTTCCGCCTAGCTTCAATGTCTCTAAAATGAGGGAATCCGTTCCTGCAAGCACGACAAACTCTTCATCCTTTGTGACATCGAGATACGCTTTGATATTGGCAATATCTCCACTACTGTCTTTAATACCTAACACATTCGGTAGGACGCTGAGCCTTGCAACCGTCTCTGGCGCAAGTGACACACCTGTTCTTGATGGAATGTTATAAAGTAAGATGGGGATGGTCACATTTTCTGAAATATGACGAAAATGCTCATACAGCTCCTCTTGTGATGGCGCAACAAAATAAGGGGTGATAACCGACAAGACATCTACGCCTAATTCTGCGAACTTGTTTGACAGCTTAATGGTTGCATCAGTGCTATTCTCACCTGCTCCCATGTATACAGGCACCCTGCCGCCCGCAGCCTTTACAACAGTTTCAGCAATTTGAAGCTTTTCTTCCTCTGAAAACAAATGAAATTCGCCGTTTGTCCCTAAAGCAAAGATGCCGTGCACACCTGAGTCGATTAAATGATCAATGAGTTGCTTTGTCACTTCTGGATGAAAATGCTCTTCTTCTGTAAGCGGTGTCAAAATGGCTGGAATGATTCCCTGAATGTTCAAATGATCCTCCCCTTCCGTTTGTTGCATTTTTAAACAACTAATTATTAAAACGCTTTCATGATTCTTATTATAAAAGCAATATGATTTATTTAGCAACATATTTTTCGTTTTTTTCAAATATTCAGTGGATGACATAAGTAGATGTTGATGTTTTCAACAAAAAAAGTGAACCAACCGGTTCACTTTTTCATTGCATTTAACGTATGAAGAAGATGCTTCACTTTCTGTCTGACTCTTTCATGTAAATGAGCAGTATGCTCCTTTTCTTCTGCATTGGCAGCAGCGATACAAAGATGATGTACCTGGACACTTGTCTCTTGTTTAATGAAGTGCATCAGCTCGCCCATTAGCTGGACAGACGCACCATCTGATATCGTTCCTTTCAGCACAAGCCAAACGGACAGCTCTCCTTCTTGATGCATCCCGTAAAGAAGGACATCTTCATCATCATCTTCAGCGACGTATTGCTTCGGCCCATCAGATTGACCAAGAAATAAGTACCCTTCCTCATCATCCAGCATGTCATGGAGTGCTTCAGTTCCCGTTCCAAGGGACCGTGTCCAAAAGAAACCCCCGCTTTTCTCATGTGATGAAAGGATGCGCAATGGCTGATGAGTAGAAAATGTCATTCCGTTCGCGCCATATGTTTTCCACCCATCCGCTAAGTTCAGCCTTGAATGTTCGGAGATGGACGCAGGTTCAATTACCAGCTGGGGGTTTGCCCGCAGTGGATGTTGGAGAGGTGTTACATCTGTTTCATACACCCGGTTCACCCGTTCGGTGGTCAACACATGATGCGGTTCTCCCAGCATGTCCGTCTTTCCTTCATTCAGCAAAAGCAGACGGTCACAATACAAACTGGCAATGTTCACATCATGAAACACACCGATCACCGTTAAGTTAGAGGAAACCGTCTCTTGTTTAATCAAATCGAGTAACTCTTTTTGATAAGCTAAATCAAGAAAACTGGTTGGTTCATCCAGCAATAAATAGTCAGGGCACTGAGCCAGCGCTTGAGCTAAGTAAACCCGCTGCTGTTCTCCACCGCTTAGCTCATGGATGGATTGATCCTTAAATTGAGCAATATCTGTTTGGTCCATCACCTTGCTGACAATCTCGATATCTTCTTTTGTAACAGATTGCAGCCACCCTTTCTGATAAGGATAACGCCCAAACTGGACCGTTTCTTCCACTGTAAATGAAAAGGCTTGATCGGTCGTCTGGGGAAGAACCGCCAATTTTTGCGCAAGTGCCTTTGGCCGGTAGGATTGAACTGGATGGCCATCTAGTGTTACTTGGCCGCTCTCAGGTGCTAAAATACCTGCGATCATTTTAAGCAGTGTCGTCTTACCGCTCCCATTTGGACCAAGGATGCCGAGGAATTCCCCTCGCTCCACTTCAAAACTCACGCCGTGAATGACCTCTTTTTCTCCATATCCTCCTCTAACTTCCTTCACTTGAATCATAGATGCGTCCCTCCTCTATATCTGCGAATGAGGATGATGCCAAAGACAGGTGCACCAATTAACGCTGTAATGATGCCAATAGGCAATTCAGTCGGTTCAATGATCGTACGGGAGAGCACATCTGCTAAAACGAGAAAGGAAGCACCATTCAGCATCGACAAAGGCAGCAAATGACGATGATCCGTAATGGATAAAAGACGGATAAAATGCGGAATCACCAGTCCTACAAATCCGATCGTTCCTGACACAGCCACCGCACTTCCAGTCAGAATCGAACCAGCAAGCAACACCACATATTTGCTCCGTTTCACATGAACCCCTAACAGTTTTGCCTTTTCTTCGCCATATGTCATCACATTTAAATCTCTTCCCATCAAGATCAATGCAAATGTACCAATGAGGAAAAAAGGAAGGAAAAGAGCAATATATCGCCAGCCTCTCATAGACACACTGCCTAGAAGCCAATGAATAATCTCTTTTAAATCATCACCTGTTAACGCAATCATTAATGAAATGAGCGCTCCTAAAAAAGAGCTGAAGATGACCCCCGTCAAAATTAAAGAAGAAATGCTCATTCTTCGGTGAACCAGACGGGCAAAAAAGAGGACGAGACATAGTGTGACAAGCGCTGTTGTCATACTCAAAAAAGGCAGTGTAAAACTGCCGAGCAAAGGAAACTGCAAACTGAAAAACAATGTGGCTACAGCCCCCACAGATGCCCCTTGAGATACCCCAAGTGTATAAGGGTCAGCGAGAGGATTTTTTAATAAACCTTGAAAGGCTGCACCAGATAACGCCAGAGCTGCTCCGACTAACGCCGCTAATATCACTCTCGGCAGCCGGATATTCATCATAATATTGCGGTCAATTGCATCAATGGTTCCGGCCTGAATTCCAAATACTTCATGAACAAAGATCCGAAGTATAGAAGGAATGGGAATCCCTAAACTGCCAAATGAGATTCCCATTCCAATGCTCACCACAAGAAGTAAAACACTTGCTGTGTATGCGATGATGATTTTATTTGAACGTGTCAGGATAGATACTTTTCGCAAGAGCCTCCACTCCTTCAACCAATCGCGGTCCCGGTCGTGATGCCAGATCCGTATTCAATTGAAAGACTTGTTTTTCTTTGACTGCTTTGATCGCCTTCCAGCCGTCTCTTTTTTTCAGATCAGCTAAGCTTGCGCCATCAATCGTAACAATAGCATCAGGATTTCGTTTAATAATTGATTCTTCCGTCATTTGCACCCAGCCTGTTTGGTCGCCAGCAGCATTTTTTGCATGAATGACAGACAGCATTTCGTCCATAAACGTTTGTTTACCTGTTGTATAAATTTCAGGCGCACCTGATACTTCGACAAAAACTGTTTTTTGTTTGTCTTTGGAGATGGATTCTGCTTGTTTTTTGATGTCATTCAGTTTTGATTTCATCTCATCTACAAGCTTCGTTGATGCCTCTTTTACGCCAGCTGCTTCACCAATCATATTAATAGACTTATACACATCTTTGAAGGAAGCTGCATCATTAACAGTCAGCACTTGAATACCTGCATCTTCAAGCTGTTTAAATCCGTCTTTTGAGCTCATTTGTGATGCATGTGCTAAGACAAGATCAGGTTTTAAGGAAATAACCTTCTCTACATTAAAATCAAGACCGCCAATCTTCTCGACCTTTTCTACTTCCTTTGGATAGTTGTCAAAGTCTGATCTACCAACGATTTTATCTCCAAGACCAAGGGCATAGGCAACCTCTGTATTACTTGGAATTAACGAAACAATTCGTTTAGGCTGTTCTTTGATTTCAACTGTTTTACCAGCTGCATCTTTAATGGATACAGGAAATGCGGCAGCCGCTGTCTCTTTAGGCTTTGAACTGTTTGTTTTTTGGTCCGTTTCCGCACCTGCACACCCTGCTAAAACACCGATCACAAGTAACAATGATAGCCAAATACCAGTTAACTTCTTCATCAATAAACCCCCTGCTTTATGTACTGCTTGACGTCATCTCTTTCGTCAATTCTTTTCTAATTTCGGGAATATTATACTACAGTGCAGATAGGTTGTATATGTGATTCCGAATACGTCTTGTCTGTCCTTGTAAAAGAAAAACAGCCTTTGACGTGGCTGTTTTCACTTCCGCTATTGGTTCATATGTTCACCATTAATGACAACTTTCTGAAATGAAGGAGATACTGCATGTTCTAATGAAAGAGGGTACGTGACATCGTCAATGACACAGTCTTTCATTTTAAAGTGTGTGACCGGGGAATGTGAGTATGCGGCGATCTTGACACCATATCGCCCTCCGCTGCTTTTTAACCCTTCTACTTCAATATGACGGACTACAGGCCTATGCGGACCGGCATCCCCTTCCTCATACATCATGTCGATACAGACCACCTCATGCTTTAAGCTTTTTACTAGATTGTTTTTAAAATAGATGTGTTCAATGGTACCGCCCCTGACAGAGTTGGTCTTAATGCGCAATGCCCTGTCGAGGTTCGGACTGTCCATGACATTATCCTCTGCATATACATACTTGACGCCTCCAGAGATTTCACTCCCGATCGTTACTCCGCCATGACCATCACGCATCGTATTTCTACGAATGACGATGTTTTCAGATGGAACACCGATTCTCCGGCCGTCCTCATTTCTGCCCGATTTAATGGCAATACAATCATCGCCATTATCAAAATAACAATCTTCAATGAGCACATGTCGGCACGACTCTGGATTCACACCATCTGTATTTGGGCCATGACCGATGATATTCACCCCGCGGACGATGACGTTTTCACTTAACACCGGATGGACTTGCCACATCGGTGAATCCTTTACGGTTACTCCTTCAATGAGAATGTTTTGGCAATTGTATGGCTGGATAAAGCTTGATCTTAAATAATGTCCTTCACCAAACACTCTTTCTTCCACTGGTATTCTTTTTTCAGCCATTTCAAAAAGAAGCTGACGATCCCGGTCCTGAGAGGGTTGACCATTTGTTCCATACTTCCAAGGCCACCAGTGGTGTTCATCCCCTCTCCCGTCCAGCGTGCCTGCTCCTGTAATCGCGATGTTTTCTGCATGATGGGCATAAATAAGTGGTGAATAATTATAGAGCTCAATGCCTTCATATCTTGTTAGAACAAGCGGGAGATAATCACAAGTATCTTGGCTGAAGGTCACATAGGCGTTTTCATGAAGATGAAGCTCTACATTGCTTTTCAATTCTAGAGCGCCTGTCAAAAATGTCCCTTCAGGAATCAGCACACGCCCTCCTTTCAAACGGTGTGCATCATCGATGGCAGACTGAATAGCATTTGTCGAAAGCTCTATCCCTTTGTTATCTGCACCATAATGAATGACATTGAATTCACGATCTGGGAACTTTGGCGCTTTTATCTGCTTTAACACCTGATCTATGCCATTTGTTTCTTTGTCTTTTTTCCCTTGCTTTGCTAAACGTGCGAGTCCAATTCCTGTTAGTACTGTTCCTGCTGTCACATACATCAAATTCCGTTTTTTAGACATTTCCTCATCCCCCAGACGTCTTAAAGTGTCACACCTGTTTTAAAAATAGCCAGCTCTCTAAAATTGTTTTTTTCATGATTTAACAGCTTTCCACTCGCCACATCAATCACCGTGGCAATGAACTTCTCTAGCACCACATCTTCTGATACATCCTCAAGCAATTCCCCCGCATTAAAGTCTATCCAATGTTTTTTTGTTTCATATAACGCGGTATTGGTCGATACCTTCATCGTTGGAACAAATGTGCCAAACGGTGTGCCTCTGCCTGTTGTAAAGAGGACGAGCTGACAGCCAGACGCTGCGAGAGCAGATGAAGCAACCAAATCATTCCCAGGCGCACTTAATAAATTCAATCCTTTTCGTTTTAGCAGCTCCCCGTATGTTAAAACATCCTTTATAACGGAAGTACCCGCTTTTTGTGTGCAGCCGAGAGATTTATCTTCTAATGTCGAAATTCCTCCTGCTTTATTTCCCGGGGAAGGATTTTCATATACTGGCTGTCGATGATCCATAAAGTATTGTTTAAAATCATTGATCATCTGCACAATATTGTCGAATGTCGCTTTTGATTCCGCTCTCTCCATTAAGATCGTTTCAGCCCCGAACATTTCCGGTACTTCTGTTAAGACGGTGGTTCCGCCTTGAGCCACAATAAAATCGGACAGTCTACCTAAAAGTGGATTTGCGGTAATGCCTGAAAACCCATCTGATCCTCCGCATTTCAAGCCAATTTTCAGCTCAGATAACGGAATGTCTTCACGCTGATCTTCTTTCGCTGCGTCATAAATTTCCTTGAGCAAAGCGACACCTGTCTCAATCTCATCCCCTACTTCTTGGCTTCTTAAAAATTTCACCCTCGTCTGGTCATACTCCCCTAATGTAGCCTGAAAATCCTCAATGTCATTGTTTTCACAGCCAAGCCCTAGAACGAGAACCCCTCCAGCATTTGGGTGCTTTACGGCATTTTGAAGAATGGTTTTTGTGTTTTCATGATCATCCCCAAGTTGGGAGCATCCATAATTGTGCTTTAATACTAACGCCGTTTCAAAAGGATGGATGCTTCCCCCCATTTCAGCAGTAAATATTTGAATGATTTGATCGGCAATGCCATTGACACACCCAACTGTTGGGACAATCCAAAGCTCATTTCGTATACCACTTGCGCCATTTTTTCGTTTATACCCTTTGAATGTCAGATTCGTTTTTTCATAGGGGTTTTCTGTTAAAGAAGGGCGGTATTCGTAATCGAGCTTACCTGATAGATTCGTTTTGATATTGTGCGTATGCACCCATTCTCCAGTCGAAATCGCAGTGGATGCATGACCAATGGGGTAGCCATATTTGATGATATTCTCTTTTTCTTTGATCTCAGCCAATGCAAATTTATGACCTTTAGCAACGGTTTCTTTTAAAATGATTGTATGACCTTGGTGCTGAAGCTCTTCGCCTTGCTCAAGCACTTTTAAAGCGATGCCAACATTATCTGAAGGATGAATCACAACAAAGTCCCTCATGCCTTCTCCCCCTGACTTTCATATTGAAGTATTTGGTGAACAGCAGCTCTCATGCCATTTTCATGTATGAAGGTGAGCTGCTCGGCTACTGCATCCTTCAGCCCTACGATCCTCGTCAAATCCATCCCCCATAAAACTTCGTTTGAAAGAAGTCGATCGACCATTGATTCATAGGAATGGTCCACTTCCTCCCATGCTTCCTTCATGAATGTCATCACAGACTCATCATCCTTTATTTGATCTGCATGGACTTGATAAAAATAAATCAAACTGCTCAGTGAGAACATAAGTTTCGTAGGCAACTGTTTTTTTAGCTCTATATAATCTAGAAGAGACGGGAGAATACGCGCCCGAAATTTCGATACACCATTTAAGGCAATATCAAGTAATTGATGTTTGACAAAAGGGTTGCAGAATCGATCCCAAACGGATTGTGTATAAAGAAGCAGCTCTTCTTCAGGAAGTGGCAAACTTGGCAACACTTCCTCCTCAAGCATGCGGCGAATGAACACACCAACATGCTCATCACCCACCGCTTTTTTGACAGTATCCAAGCCACATGCATATGCAATCGGCACCATCGCTGTATGTGCACCGTTTAAAATGCGAACCTTGCTCATTCGATAAGGAGCGATATCTTCCACAAAAAGTACGTTTAACCCTGCATCTTGAAAAGGAAGCTCTTTTTGAACAAACGGAGGTGCTTCAATGACAAACAGGTGATAATATTCTGCCGTGACAAGCAATTCATCGATATACCCCTCTTCTTTTTGAACAGTCTCCGCTGCTTTCTGAGAAAATCCTGGGACAATCCGATCAACTAACGTATTACAGAACGTGTTGGCTTCCTTGACCCAAGCCACAAAATCAGGCGGAAGATTCCACTCAGCTGCCATTGTGATCACATATTCTCTTAATCGATCACCGTTTTGTTCAATCAATTCACAAGGTAAAATGATCAAGCCCTTTTTCTCATCTCCAGAAAAAGCTTTGAAGCGGTGATACAAGAAGGCTGTCAGCTTTCCTGGAAAACTTGCTTGCGGCCGATCTTCTAATCGGTCCTCTTTTCTTAACACAAGTCCTGCCTCTGTTGTATTAGAAAAGACAAAGCGCACATCAGGACTTTCCGCTACATGTAAAAAGGCATCATAATCTGTATATGTGCTGATTCCCCTGCTGATGGATTGAATGACCATCCGTTCGTTCATTTCTTTTTGGTCATGAAATCCTTGAATACATAAAGTGTACAAACCATCTTGTTCATTTAGAGCGGTCACTGATCCTTTTCGAGGAGGAACAACCACTGCTCTTCCTTTAAAATCTGTACAGTCGTTTAGCTTCTGGATCTGCCAATTCATAAATCCCCGCATAAAGTTCCCTTCGCCAATTTGTAGAATGGTTTCAGGATATTCAGCCACTGGGTACACATCTTTGGATAATCGTCTCAAATGCTTTTCCTCCCCGCATTTTTTGCACACGTGAACATTTTCATTTAAAAGATGCTGATTACTGCACCTTTTTGACTGAATCTCTAATCATCAGCTCTGTGTGGACATACACTTTTTCCAGATGATCGTCTTCTTGCTTTTCACCGTTGATAACTGAAAGGATGGCTTCTGCTCCAAGCGCACACATTTTTTCAATTGGCTTTTTGACTGTTGTGAGGGCAGGCGTTGTATAAGATGAAAATGAAATATCATCAAATCCGATAATAGAGAGATCATCAGGACACCTTTTACCTTTTGCAAACAATGCATTCATCGCACCAATCGCCATGTCATCGTTTGAGCAAAAAAGGGCAGTTGGCGGATCATCAAGAGTGAGTAAGGCTTCCATTGATTCATAGCCGCTCTTCATATGATAGTCGCCTATGATCATGTATTCTTTCTTCATGGGTACATGATGGTCAATGAGTGCTTGCAAAAATCCAGCTTTTCTTTCCTGTGTGGATTTAAAACCTTCTTTCCCTTCAATAATGGCAATTTGTTTATGCCCCTGCTGAATGAAATAGTGTGCAGCTTGATATGCCCCTTCACCATCATCCGCTAATATATTCATCACTTGATTACTTTCTACACGGCGATTCAGTACAATAATGGGAATTCCCTGCTTTTTCACATGATGGATAAACGCTTCATCATGCTCGCTTTGGCTCATGAGCAAAATACCATCATACCGCTGTTTATGAATGGTTGTGTAATCGTGAAAATCGTCAATTCCTCTTACAACCAAATGATAGTTTTCTGTTATCACACTGTTGACGCCTTTTAATGCATCAACAAAGAAACTTGAGGATGTGCCTTCTGTTAAACTCGTAAAAAACAGACCAATTGTAAATGATTTTTGCGAGACAAGGCCTCTGGCATGGACATTCGGTGAGTAATTCAGCTGTTTTGCAATCGACAAGATGTTTTGTTTTGTTTTCTCTTTAATAAAAGGACTGTTATTCAAAGCCCTTGATACTGTGGTATGAGAAACGTTTGCCAATTTTGCTATATCTTTGATTGTGACTGTCATGCTATTCCGCCTTTTATGATTTTTTATCATCTTATCATAAAAACGCTTTCATATTCTTGCTTTTTGTTCATATCATCTTGCTTTTATGCGAAAGCTCATTTGCCCGTTCAAATTGAAAATACTGCTTTGCATTTTCATAGCTGATTCCTTTTACCATTCCCCCTAGCAAATTGAGATCATTAGGCGCTTCACCTTTTTCCACCCAATCTCCAATGATGTCACATAACAGTCTACGAAAATATTCATGTCTTGTGTAAGACAGGAAGCTTCGTGAATCTGTCAGCATCCCAATAAATCGGCTGATCAGTCCGATACTGGAAAGTGCCATCATCTGCTCTGTCATTCCCTGCTTTGTATCATTAAACCACCAGGCTGTTCCATGCTGCATTTTCCCAGGAGTCTTTCCATCTTGAAAACTTCCAGCTATCGTTGAAATCACCACATTGTCCCTTGGATTCAAGGAATAGAGGATGGTTTTTGGCAATGCATGTGCTTGTTCTAACCGATCTAATACGCGGCAAAGAGGTTTTGCAATGTCTTCATCATTCATTGCATCATATCCGGTATCTGGTCCAAGCCGCTCAAACATTTTTGAATTGTTGTTTCTGAGCGCATTGATATGAAGCTGCATCGCCCATCCCCGCTGAGCATATGCCTGACCTAGTTCAATGAATGTGTGCGTTTTAAATTGAACCTTCTCCTTTTCCGTCAATGGATGTCCAGACATTCTTTTATGAAAAATGATCGTAGCTTCTTCTTCCGTCGTGTCTTCGTACGTCATTTCATTGATGGCATGATCTGAAATCAAACAGCCCTGTTCATGAAAGAAATCGATTCGCATATGAAGTGCTTTTATGAAGTCTTGATAGGATTCGATCTTGATAGATGAAACCTCCGCCAGCTGATGAACATACTCGATAAACAAGTCATTTGTGATATCTAATGCCTTATCTGGTCGAAACCCTGGCAGTACTTGCACAGAAAAGCCTTCTTCCCGCAGTTGTTGGTGATAAATCAACGAATCAACCGGATCGTCTGTCGTCACAACCGTTTCAACATTTGATTTCACAATGAAATCTCTCGCACCAAATCCGTCTCCTTGCAACTTTTCATTTACTTTTTTCCAGATGATGTCTGCGCTTTCTTCATTCAAAAGTTCTTCGACATCAAAATATCGTCTTAGCTCTAGATGGGTCCAGTGATAGAGAGGATTTCCAATCGTCATCGGAACAGTTTTCGCCCATGCTAAAAATTTCTCATCATCTGAGGCATCCCCTGTGATATGTGTTTCAGGTATCCCATTTGCTCTCATGGCGCGCCATTTGTAATGATCTCCGTAAAGCCATGCTTCGGTTATATTTTGGAACGTTTTATTTTCATAGATTTCTTTTGGACTTAAATGACAATGGTAATCAATAATCGGAAGGTTCTTTGCAAACTCATGGTATAGCTTTTCCGCCGTTTGACTGTTTAATAAAAACTGCTCATCTAAAAAGGCTTTCATCAAACTCCCCCATCTCTTATAATGATGAAAATCAATTTGTTCACGTTAACAATTTTATTGTAATCGTTTACAAAATCGATTTCAATCCTAAAACAAGAAAAAACGATTTCCTTTAGAAAAGAAAATCGTTTTTTGGCTATTTTACAGATGGTGTTTTCTTTAGGATAATCGCAATAGTTGTTCCTTGACCTAATTCACTTTCTACTTGAATATCGCCATCGTGCAGTAAGACAAGCTCTTTTGCAATCGCCAGTCCTAGTCCTGTTCCATTTGTTGGATCATTCGTATTTGTCCCTCTATAGTAACGATTAAATAAATGATCCACCGTTTCTTGCGCCATTCCGCGCCCGTTATCTTTCATTTCGATCCGAACTTCATCATTTGTTTCAGATAGAACAGCTTGAATAAGAGTACCTTTCTGGTTATGCTTCACTGCGTTCGCCAGCAGGTTCTCAATGACTCGTCTAAACCAGGCTTTATCGATCTCAAACATGACACCCTCTGTTTGGTCTTCAAAGGATGATAAATAATCTTCTGAAAGCGTGCTTCTTGAAAACTCGTCCATAATGGAGGCTAAAAATTCACCAAGCTCAACAGGTTTTCGATTAATAGGCAATGCACCATTTTTCAATCGATACGTGAGGTTTAAATCCTCAATCAAGGTCGACATGTATTCTGATTTCTCACGAATGACTTGTCCCATTTCCATGACTTCTTCCTTGGACCATTGGTATTGATCTGATTCTAGCATTAATCCATAGCCGTAAATCGTGCTAAGAGGCGTTTTTAGATCATGAGACAGCCCTGCGATCCATTCCTCCCTTGTGGTTTGAATTTTTCTTCGGTTTGCTTCATTCTCTTTTAACGTATTGGTGAGCTGATCCATTGTTTTGAGGATATCCTCAAACAGCCGGTACTCCCGCTTAATACGGCCTTTTTTATTTTTACTTACTGGAATACCTTTTCTATTGGTTGGCTCCTGCAATTTATTTCTCGATAAGAAAATCAGCCAGCGAATAATGTGATAGATCGGTAGCCCATAGCGATACGAGTACCATAATGTCATAACGATAATAATCGTAAGCGCAAGACCTGCAATCAAAAGCGTTGTATATTGGTTTAAAGCCTCTGTCTCTTTATCATAAAGCTCGTCTGGACTGTATACTTTGTTTGGCACCGAAACAATCATATACAAATCCTTATTCACTTTGATATACGACAGGTCACTTCTAAACTCCCAAGGCTTTGATTGATACTTGAGCAGTTCAACATCCGTTACGTTATTTTTCAAATTATTTTTGGCTCGGATACCTTTTAAGTATTTTCCTTCTTCATTAAATAGATGCACCGATCCATTCATTCTTTTCAAAAATTCTTTTGTTTCAACTGAATATTGAGACAATGCAGCCAGGTTTTTTTCATGCTGCTTGAGATAATTGGCTACCTTTGTGCTGTTCGTTTTAAATCCATATAAGACGATAAAGCTTTCTTGATCAATCTCAATTGGCCAGAAGTACATCTTGTAATCTTTAAATTGTCTTTTTTCAAAGATCTTGATCATTTCATCCTTTTGATAGGATGTTGGAATGTTTTTAGGGAGTTGATAGCTATAGACGTTGCGTTTTTTGGAATCAATCACTTGTAGCCAGCCATCACGTTTTTCCACTGCTTGTTTGAGCTGATCATCGGCTTCCATTTTTCCATCCTCGTTAAAATAAAGCCAGCTCATGAGTGTATCTCCATCTGCCTTCGTTAAACCAGTTTCAGTCATATTCTCATAGCGCTTTTGAAAATAAAGATTTTCAGAGAATGTTTGCCCGATCGTTAGAATGACGATGACAATAAACATTTGTCCGACAAAGTGAAAGAAAAGTTTTGTTCGTAAATTCATAAACTATTGAAGAACCTTCACAGGTTGCGGAATGAACTTATAGCCCATACCACGGATCGTCACAATATATTCAGGCTGACTTGGATCTAACTCTATTTTTTCTCTCAGCTTTCGGATATGAACCATGACGGTGTTGTTGTCACCATATGACGGAACACCCCATACTTTCTCATAGATTTGATCTTTTGAAAGTACTACATTCGGATGGTCACAAAAATACTTCAGCAAGGACAAAAGCTGAGCTGAGCAAGCCGTCACCTTTCCTCTTACTTTCAACTCGGCTGCATGAGGATGGTACGAGAAATGAGCATATTCATATTGACTGTGCGCTTCTTCCTGCTCCTCCTGTAAGGAGACATAAGTTCGGTTTAAGTGCGCCTTAATTCTAGCTACTAGCTCTAACGGATTAAATGGCTTTGTGATGTAATCGTCTGCACCTTGTGCAAATCCAGTCAATTTGTCTACATCAGACGTTCTTGCTGTTAAATAGAAAATCGGTGCCTTCGTCATTTTCCTGATTTCAGGCAGAACATCAAAGCCAGACTTACCGGGCATCATCACATCTAGAAGTAAGAGGTGGATGTCCTCGTTTTTGACAATATCTAATGCTTCATCTGCATGATAGGCTTTATAAATATGTTGAAACCCTTCTTTTTTTAATACGCGTTCAACCATTTTTACAATTGCTTCTTCGTCATCTGCAATCAATATTTTTGCTGTTTCCACGCATCTCTTTCCTTTCTAGCTATGATCTCTAACCGTATATTACCATTGTCCAAAGTAAAAAAGTACCTCTTTTCTGCATAAAAGCGAAAAAAGATCGACTGGAGAAAATGGCATAACAAGGTAATATCAAAAAATGCAAAAAAAACCCGGTCATACATACCGAGTTTTTGTCCATCTATTATCCGTTCACAGCTTCAAGCTTTCTTTCATGATTCATTAAGTCATATGTTAAACAGATCGGCTTATTCGTTCTCGGATCAAGCACAATTTCTGCATCGATGTGGAACACCTGACTGAGTACCTCTTTTGTCATGACCTCATGAGGTGTACCCTCTTTAATGACTTTCCCTTGATTGAGGGCAATCATGTAATGCGAAAAGCGTGCAGCATGATTGAGGTCATGAATTACCATCAGCACCGTTCTGCCCTGTTCTCTGTTTAAGCGTTCTAATAGCTGAAGGATCTCCAGCTGATGAGCAAGATCTAAATACGTCGTTGGTTCGTCTAATAAAAGCAGCTCTGTTTCCTGAGCGAGTGCCATCGCAATCCATACCCGCTGACGCTGTCCACCGGAGAGTGCTTCAATTGGCCGGTCATGAAATGCAATCATTCCCGTCTCCTCAAGTGCCCATCTGATGATTCGTTTGTCCTCATTTGATAAACGGCCAAATCCATTTTGATGCGGGAAACGTCCATATGACACAAGCTCATAAACGGTCAGACCACTTGGTGCCTCAGGCGTCTGCGGTAAAATGGCCATTTGTTTTGAAATTTCTTTTGTTGGTGTTTGATGGATCGCTTGGCCATTTAAATAAACAGCACCTTGATGGGACTTCATAATACGAGACATTGTTTTTAAAATCGTTGACTTCCCGCACCCATTCGGTCCAATTAATGTCGTCACCTTGCCTTTTGGGATGCTGATATTTAAATCGTCTACAATCAAACGGTCATGATAGCCAATACAAAGCTTTTCTGTTTCTAGTGAATTCATCTGTTATACTCTCCTTCCTCATTAGTTCGTTTTCATCAATAAGTAAATGAAGTAAGGTGCGCCTAAAGCAGAAACGACAAGTCCAACGGGCACCTCTGATGGAGCAAGTATGACACGCCCAAGTGTATCTGCAAGTAATAACAGCAGTGCACCAATCATAGCGGACGCCGGGATCATTCCTTGATGTTTCGGACCAACTAGCTTTCTTGCGAGGTGTGGTGCCGCTAATCCTAGGAACGATATACTCCCTGCAACAGCGACACTTGCACCGGCTAATGCAACTGCAATCAGCATGAGAAAACTTCTTTCTTTATGAACTGAAATCCCTAAGCCATAAGATATCTGATCACCCAAATTCATGATATTTAAGTAGCGTGCCCTCACCATCGCTAATACAAGAAAAATCAGCATCCACGGCACGACTGATAAGACATATGTCCAGCTTGAGCCCCAAATACTTCCTGACAGCCACACAATGGCTTGGTTAAAATCATTTGGGCTCATCTTTAATTGAATGACCACAATTGCTGCCGAAAATGCAGCATTGATCCCAATACCAGTTAAAATCAATCGAACAGGCGTAATGCCCTTTTTCCACGCTAGCACATAAATGAGAAATGCAGCAAAGGCTGCCCCTGCGAAAGCGAAAAGCGGCAGTACAAATATCGTAAAATCACCTAAGTTCGACATCGAGCCCTGAAAGGCAAAGATAAACAAAACAACCGCAAAACCTGCACCCGCATTTACACCTAGAATGCCGGGATCAGCTAAACCATTTTGAGAAACACCTTGCCAAATGGCACCTGATACAGCGATAGAAGCGCCAACAAGTAAAGCGATGACCATCCTTGGAAGTCTGAACTCGAATAATACAAGCTCATCCATTTCACTTCCGAGTCCAAAAAATGTTTTGAATGTATCCATCGGAGAAATCCTTATCTCTCCGGTATTTAAACTAATCAGGAACACAGCCACGATGGCTAAAAAGATCATGACCATCGTTCGTTTGTATTTCTTTTTCTTTGCCTGCTGCACCATTTCCATTTAAATTCCGCTCCTTTCACGTCTCGCTAAATATAAGAAGAAAGGAACGCCTATAATGGCTGTAATGGCACCAACTGGCGTTTCAAACGGCGCATTGACAAGCCTTGCCGCAATGTCTGCATAAATGAGCAAAATAGCCCCTAAAATAGCTGAGCAAGGGATAATCCAGCGATAGTCAACGCCGACCAAGAAACGCGTAACATGAGGAATCACAAGCCCGATAAAGCCAATAGAACCTGCAACTGACACGGCTGCACCTGTTAAAAGGATCACGACCAATATGCCAAGTACCTTGACTGTTCGTGTATATTGTCCAAGCCCTTTTGCTAATTCATCACCTAAGCTTAAAACCGTGATGGAGCGGGCAAGAATCATTGCGATGATCAGTCCTACAGCCGCAACAGGAATGATGATCTTAATATTGCTCCAATTTACCCCAGCCACACCGCCTGCGTACCAAAAACTCATATCTTGCGCGACGTCAAATCGAATGGCAATCGCTGAGGAAATTGAGCTTAAAAGTGCGCCAACAGCCGTACCGGCTAATGCGAGCTTCACAGGAGTAAGCCCCCCTTTTGAAAGGGTTCCAACCCCAAATACAATAGAGGCGCCAAGTGCTGCACCCAAAAATGACCAAAGAATTAATGTAAAAGAAGATTGGCCTGGGAAAAAAGCAAACGCAATGGCAATCGCAAATGCAGAGCCATTTGTCACACCCATGATTTCAGGAGACGCAAGCGCATTTCTTGTCATGCCTTGCATGATGGCACCCGATACTGCTAAAAAGGCACCGACAAGTGCGGCACCAACTGTACGCGGTAGCCTTAGTTCCCTAATGATTTGATGTGAGGTTTGTTGTGAATCAAAATGAAAGACGGCTTCCCATACCGTGTGTAAATGAATGTTTGCCGCTCCTAGCGATACTGATAAAAAAAGACCAAATGCTAAAGCAATGATTCCTATGATGACAACAGCTGCTGTACCAAAAGGCTTTGTCACAATATCTATCGCATCATCTTTAGCTGACAGCTGTTTATTCGATTGTGAGCCCAAAACCAGTCTCTTCCTTTCCGTTCATATCTATTCGTTATTAGTGATAATGATTATCAATCTCGGAGTCTAGTATATCACTTTCTTCACGTTTTGAAATCCTTGTTCTGATAAATTTCTTTATTTTCATCAAAAAACCGGGAGAATTTCACCATTTTCATTTTGGTCATAAAATAGCCGATGCATTTTTTCTTCTATCATGATAAGATATAATTGCAAATGAGAATCATTATCATAAACAATTGAATAGGAGCGAACTTTAGTGAAAAAACGAACTGGACTTCTTTTGATTTCCTTCATGACCCTTATGATTTTTACTGTTGCTTGCGGCAGCACTTCCAATAAAGAATCGGGAGCCAAAAAAAATGACACGATCACCTATCAAGATGTAAAGGGTGAAGTGAAACTGCCTCAAAACCCAAAACGTATTGTGCTTCTGGCGGAAAGCTATTACGGGGATCTCGTCACACTCGGCAAAACCCCAATTGCTGCCACTGCGCCCATCTTTAAAAACCCTTTCTATAAAGGAAAAACAGATGGAGTGAAAAATATTGGAAAATCTCCCTCTGTTGAGAAAGTAGCCTCTTTGAAGCCGGATATGATCATTGCTTGGGGAGAAGATGAGAAATTTGATCAATACAAAAAAATTGCACCTACAGTTGCCATTCAATACAATCAATATTCGTTTAAAGACCAGCTAAAAGAATTCGGTAAAATGACAGGCACATCAAAAAAAGCAACGGATTGGATCACAAAATGGGATGCCAAAATTGCTGAAGTGAAACCAAAAGTAACAAAAGCTGTAGGAAACAAAACCGTTTCGATCGTATCACCATTCGATAAGGGCATTTACATTTTCGGTAACACTTTTGCACGCGGTGGTGAAATCATTTATGACGAGCTGAAATTAAAAGCTCCGAAGGCCGTCCAAAAAGAAGCCATCGACAGTGGTGTCGGTTATGCAAACATTTCTCTTGAAAAGCTTCCAGAATTTGCAGGTGATTATATTTTCACAAGCCCATGGAGCGGTTCAAAAAGTAATGGCGATCAAGTGTATAAAAGCAGCATCTGGGCATCACTTCCTGCTGTCCAAAACAAACGCGTATTTGAAACAGATACAGTCGGTTACTTCTTTAATGACCCTGTTTCACTAGAAGGTCAGCTCGAATTTATTGTGGATCGATTAACATCTGACTCATAAAAAAATACGTTTCTCCAGCATTGGAGAAACGTATTTTTTAAACTGTACCTTTGGCAAATTTTTTGGACATGAATGGGTAGAGTAAAATGCCCACTAAGAACAATCCAATACCAAGACCAAATGTTTTGAAATCAGCTGTGCCTGAAATAATGACCCAAGCGGAATACCCCATGGCCACAAGCGCAATGATCCCGTCTCTTGTCCGGTTTCCTTTTTGGAGCTCATATGTGTCACCTTGCATGATGACCTTAAAGCTGTAGATCGACGACACGATATACGGAATGAGATACGCAAGTGTCGCTGATGTTGTTAAGAAAGTAAAGGCTTCATTAATCGTACGTGACATGACTGAGAAAATAAACAGCTGTGACATGATATTTGTGACAGTCAAAGCAATAACAGGACTGCCTTTTTTGTTTGTTTTTGCAAACACTGCTGGAAAATCGCCAGCTTTTGCTGCTTGATAAGGGACTTCAGAACCAAGCAAAATCCAGCCAAGCATCGAACCAAATAAACAAACGATCGCAAGAAGTGCCATGACAATGCCGCCAGCCGGTCCGATAATGAGCTGAAGCACGTCTACGAATGGTTTATCAGAACCTTGCAATTGATCATGCGGCAGAACGCCCATTGTAATCAAGGTAATAATCATATAAATAGACAGTGCAATTAAAAGTCCTGTAATCGTCGCACGTTTGACATCACGCTGCGAGGAAGCTCTTCCTGATAAAATGACAGCAGATTCGATGCCGATAAATGCCCATAGTGTGGAAATGGCCGCATGATGAATTTGGCCTCCAAGTCCGAGCACTCCTTCACCACTTGCTGCTTCAACAGGGAAGTAATAATGTTCAAATAATGCGGTTTGGAATGCAAATAAGCCTGCGACAATAAAAAGGACGAATCCAAGCACCTTTGAAAAGGTCGTAATAAAGTTCAGCTTACTTGCTGCGCTTAAGCTTGTAATTAAAATCGTATGAGTCCCCCATAGAAGGATTGTACATACGATAAACGTTGAGAGCTGACCAAGTGTGATCGCTTCTTTTCCAAAAGTAAAGATCTCCGTTTTCACGGTTAAAATTGGGAAAAAGGTTGTTAAATAACCAGCTAGGCTTGTGATAATGGCGACATTACTAATCCAGCTTGCCACCCAATATCCCCAAACCATTGTAAAACCGGCTGCTTTTCCTTTTTTCGGATCTTTAAAAAGCGCTCTTGCATAGCTTTGTGGTCCAGCTGTTAGCTGCGGTTTATGAATGGACAAATGTCCAAACACAAAGGCAATCATCAGTACGCCGCCACCTGTGACAAGCCATGCCATCGTCACACCTAAAGGACTTGCATGCTGGGCAAGTGTACTAGGCAGCATAAAGATGCCTGAACCTACCATATTTCCGACGACAAAAGCCGTCAATAACCAAAAACCCCATTTTTTTGTCTGTTCCATTTTCGTACCTCCGTTATATTCACTTTGGACCAGACCCGGCAGTATCTTCATTGATATATTTGTGAAGCAATGACTTGCATTCTTTATGTTCATGTTGGGTCACTTTCTTACCAGCATACCCTTTTCTTAGGCAATCAGAACATAAAAAAAAGCCTGAACAAAAGTCCATGCTTTTCAAAACATACACCTTGATCTCCGGATAGCCCTCCACGCTTCAAAGACGTGGCAGTCCTGCATTTGTTCAATGCAGACCCAGCATAAAGAAAGTTGGAGCTCTCTCTACACTTCGGCGCTGATGCCTTTTTTCTCATGATCAACGATTCCATCTCTCCCATGAGTGACTCATCATCCGCGCAACCTCTACCTCACTGAGACATAGCGTGAGGATTTCTATTCATTTTTACTACACGAAGGTTATCAAACATTCTCATATCTGTCAAAGGGAAAAACATAGAAAAAAGGCAGAGAAATGATTCTCCGCCTTTTTGTCAGCTTATTGATGGTTGTTTTTCTTCTTTTGGACAGCTTCCTGAAGCGGATCGCCTGCTAGTTCTTTACTTGCTTCTTCTAACAGCTGATCGACCTGCTGATGGTCTTTCTCGCTTTTCGCCTTTTTATCCTTTTGGAAAAATGACATCGCTATTTCCCCCCTTTTCATAAAATGCCTTTGCCTGTTTAATTTGTGCTACAGCGCTCAGCATTATACAAAGAGGAGCGGTTCATTCATCGTGAAAGGTCTGTCTCATTTTTTGCAAATACGTTAGAAAGGTCTTTAAGTCTTCCTCTGTGAAGTCTGACATCATATGCTGAATCACCTTTCCAAAAAGACGTGTATGCTTTTCGTAAATAGCCAGCCCTTTTTCCGTGGCTTCTAGCCGGACAAGGGAATGATCGTCCTTGTCCCGTTCTCTCTGAATATAGCCTTGCTCACATAATTTATTGAGGGCAATAGAAGCGGCACCTGGGTTGAGAGAGAGTCTTTGTTTGAGCTCTTCAGCATGTGATACTTTTCCTTGTATCAATATAGAAAGAGCATATATCTGTGGAGGCGTGATGTCTTTTTCTAACTCAAGTAACTTGCGGTTTAATTTACGGCTGACTTCATAATGTACAAGAACAATTTCTTTTAAAATGTCTGCATTACTCATCCGAATCGCATCCTTATCGTTAGTGTCAACATGACTTCCTTCTTATTATAGAATGTTTTTCCAAACAGCCAACTATTTTATCCCATTTTCTTTAGAAATAAGCCTTGCTGAATGGATTCACCCTTGATATAGTGAGTACTTGAACAAAAAACAGAACAGGAGTACGCATCATGACAGGAAAAACACATATTATGGGCGGAATTGCCGCCTCCACAGCCGTCGCCTATTATTACGGATTCGAACCAGTGACGATGGCTGCTGCTGGATCAGTAGGTGCCCTCATCCCAGATCTATGTCATACGAAAAGCAAAATCGGCAGGAAATTCCCGCTCCTTTCCACACTGATCAGTAGTGTGTTCGGTCACCGCACCTTTACACATAGTTTATTATTTCTGCTGATCATTTATTTTATTGCGACAACATACATTCCAAATGACAGCCTCAGTACCGGGTTACTAGTTGGGATGGCAAGCCACCTCATCCTTGATGCAGGCACAGTGAACGGTATTAAATTTTTGTTCCCTGCAACCATGAAAGTACGTCTCCCCTTTTATGTCAAAACAGGCAGCACAGGAGAACAAGTCGTACTAGCTGCTCTGACCATTGTCACCTGCTATTACATGGCTGTCATTTGCGGGATATCCATCCCATTGCCGTTTTAGAAAAAGAAAAAAGAGTTTTGCAAAAAAGCAGGATATGAATTGATCATTCCTCATTTTTTTAGTAGTTTTAAGATAAGTGTTTTTGCCTTGCAGCTGAATACAGAATGGTGAGGAGTTACATAAATGAAAGCGTTTTTCAAAAATCACTGGTTTTTAGTGTACTCCATCCTCTTTATGTGGATGAAAACATACATCATTTATCAATTCGGATTTCATATACGAACGGCCAATCTGTTTCACGAATGGCTGCTTTTGATCAATCCACTTAGCTTTTTGCTCCCTTTGTTTGGGATTGCTCTTTTCTTAAATGAAACGAAACAAAAGGTCTTTTTATTGACCACAAATTTTATTTTGACAGCCATTTTGATATCGAATACGATCTTTTACGGTTTTTATATTGATTTCATTACCATTCCTGTCTTATTTCAAGCAAAGAACATGGGAGATATGGGCAGCAGTATGACTGAATTGTTTCATCCGCTATTTATACTCATGCTGATTGATTTTGTGGTGCTGGCATGGCTCTTAAAACGGAAACCGCTATCACCAAAAGCATCTTTTAAGACGATCAAAACATACTATGTGGTTTGCTGCAGCTTGCTATTGTTCCATGTCAGCTCAGCTTTGATGGACCACCCTCGATTTTTGACAAGCTCATATGATCGAGAAGTCATTGTACGAAACCTTGGGCTGTTTCAATTCCATTTGTATGACGGTGCGGCTCAAACAGCACGAATTGGACAAAAAGCCTTTGCTGACGAAGATACACTTTCAACAGTGGCAAACTACACAAAAGCTGATTACAGTGCTCCGAACGAAGACTACTTTGGACTTGCTAAAGGCAAAAATGTCGTGTTCATTTCACTTGAATCAACGCAGCAATTTGTCATGAATCAAAAGGTGAATGGACAATACGTCACACCATTTTTAAATCAACTTGCCAAAAAAAGCTTCTATTTTGATGAATTTTATCAGCAGACAGAGCAAGGCAAAACGTCGGACTCAGAGTTTATCGTCGCAAACTCCCTCTATCCATCTAGCAGTGGCGCTGTCTTTTTCACAGCGAGTGACAACGAATATGACACACTGTACAAGCAATTGAAAAAAGAGAATTATCAATCCGTCCAATTTCATGCGAATAATAAAACGTTCTGGAATCGTGATGTGATGTATGAATCTCTTGGGATTGACCGCTTTTATGATGTCGATTCATTTGATGTCAATGAACAGAATTCGACTGGCTGGGGCTTAAAGGATATCGACTTTTTTGACCAATCCATCGATTATTTAAAAAAGCTGAAAACGCCTTATTACAGCACGTTTATTACCTTAACCAATCACTTCCCATTTGAAATTGATCCAAAGGATCAGTTCATTGATGAATACGATTCGACTAGCACCATTTTAAACCGCTATGTGACCACCGTCCGCTATCAAGATGAAGCCATCAAAAGGTTCTTTGAACGAATGAAAGAAGAAGGACTATATGAAAATACAATGTTTGTCCTCATGGGAGACCACTATGGCATTTCAGAAGCACATCATGAGGCAATGGCAGAGCTGCTGAAGCAGGATGAAATCACACCGTTTGATGCAGTTAAACTGCAGCGGGTCCCTTTTTTGATTTACATTCCTGGGGTGACAGATGAGGCCCCTCAAACCATTTCTGAAACAGCCGGTCAAATGGATGTCAAACCGACACTTCTTCATTTACTCGGCATTGAATCAAAAGATGCCATTCAATTTGGAAATGACCTTTTCTCCAATGAGCGTACACCGTTCGCTGTGCTGAGAAATGGAAACTTTATTACAGATGATTATCTTTATACAAAGAACACGTGCTATGATCAAAAAACAAAACAACCTGTTGAAGAAGATGAAGTATGCCAGCCTTATATAGAAAAAGCCAATAAAGAGCTGTCTCTATCAGATAAAGTAATCAACGGGAACTTACTACGTTTTTATCAGCACTAAAAGCTGCCCTCTGGCGGCTTTTTCTTTTCTCTTTTCCTGAAAGCCTATGAATGGTCAAATAAGTTTGATTATAATAAAGGATACACATGATGTTGAATGATAAAGAGGTGTGATCATGAAATATTTATTCTTAACCTTCGTCGCCATCTGTTTGCTCCTGACTGGGTGTCAAACGGAGTCGACGTCACCAGATCAAAGCAAAAAGACAGAACTTGTGATTTCAGCGGCGGCAAGCCTGCAGGATGCTTTGAAAGAGATTGAATCTGCCTATGAAGATGATCATCCAAACGTGACACTCACGAATAATTTCGGGTCATCCGGCGCATTGAAGCAGCAAATCGCTCAAGGAGCAAAAGCGGATCTCTTCTTCTCAGCAGCTGAAGAGCCTTTTGATGATCTTGTTCAATCTGGCGACATCGATCAGGACCATACAAAGGATGCCATACAAAATGAGCTTGTCCTCATCGTGCCAAAAGATGGTTCCTCTTCTATCAAAACCTTTCGCGATGTTGATCACATAAAAGGAAAGATAGCGCTTGGCACACCTGAATCTGTTCCTGCTGGTACATATGCAAAAGAGATTTTCACAAAACTGAATATATGGGACCAAGTGAAACAGAATGCTGTCTATGGCAAGGATGTTCGTCAAGTATTAAACTATGTCGAAACAGGAAATGTGGAAGCTGGTGTCGTGTATAAGACGGACGCGCTCGTTTCTCACAAAGTAAAGATAGTAGATGAGGCAAATCAAGACATGCATTCCCCCATCATTTATCCAGTTGGCATTGTCAAACAGACCGAACATATGAAGGAAGCGAAAGCATTTTTTCAATATCTCCAATCAGATCCAGCCGCAGCGATTTTTAAAAAGTACGGCTTTCAAGTGAAATAATGCCGATGCTGACCGAAGATTTTCTTTCACCTATCTGGCTGTCCGTACAAGTGGCTGCTTTCAGTGGGTTATTGGCTGTCGTTTTAGGAACGTCCATTGGTTTTTGGATGGCGCGTACATCTTTCAAAGGAAAAATGATCGTGGAAACGCTCCTCATGATGCCGCTTGTCCTTCCGCCAACGGTCGTAGGATTTCTGCTGCTCGTTGCGTTCGGGAAGCACAGTGTGATTGGACAAGCGATTGAATGGATCTTCCATCAGCCTGTCATCTTCACTTATTGGGCAGCGGTCATTGCATCGACGGTTGTCGCATTCCCGCTCATGTATCAATCAGCGAAAGCTGGTTTTTCTACGATTGAGTCAGACATTGAAGGTGCTGCAAAAGTTGATGGTGCGCATTCTTTCCAGGTCTTTGCCTATATTACCGTCCCACTCGCACTGCCATCTCTTCTCTCTGGTGCGGTTCTAAGTTTTGCAAGGGCGTTAGGAGAATTTGGAGCGACTTTAATGTTCGCTGGCAACATTCCTGGGAAAACGCAAACCCTCCCAACAGCCATCTATGTGGCGATTGATTCTGGACGAATGGAACTTGCTTGGGCTTGGACCATTTGTATTGTGATCCTGTCTTTTCTCATGCTGTTGGCTGTGCGCCGAAGCAGGAATTAAAAAACCCCCTTCTCAAAAAGAGAAAGGGATACAGATTGTTGACAAAGGGCTAAAATGAACTTGATTTTAACCCTTTGTCTTCTTTTCAGCGGTGATAGAAAACCTTTGCTGTACTGGTGCGTAGCGAATTTGACATTCGTGAGCACCTGCACGCAGGACTGACAAAGAATGCGAGGGTTTGTCTACACGCTAAGGGGATAATTTTATTTATTCAAACCCAACCGTCATCGTTTCTGGATTAGACCCGACACGTTCGTTATTATTAAGTGCATTGATTTTTTCCATGTCTTCTTGTGAAAGCTCGAAGTCAAAAATGTCGGCATTTTGTTTAATGCGTTCTTCATTGATTGATTTTGGAATGGTGACAACGCCGCTTTGCAGATCCCAACGCAAGATCACTTGAGCCACAGATTTGTTGTATTGTGCTGCAATTTCCTTTAATACGTCATGATCCAAAAGCTTTCCTTGCATCAGCGGAGACCATGCTTCAATTTGAATGCCTTTTTCTTTCGCATATTGTCGTAATTCGACAAGTGTCAGTTTTGGATGAAACTCTACTTGGTTCACCGCTGGAACAACCTCTGCATCTTTTAACAGCTCTTCTAAATGCTGCACGTAGAAGTTGCTGACACCAATCGCTCTTACTTTTCCATCTTTATAAAGCTTCTCAAGCGCACGCCATGTCTCTTTAAATGTATCTGCATTTGGTCCAGGCCAATGAATCAAATAGAGGTCTAAGTAATCAAGACCGAGCCGGTTTAAGCTTGCATCGAATGCAGCGAGTGCTTTGTCATATCCTTGATCTGTGTTCCATACTTTTGACGTAATGAACAATTCTTCTCTTTTGACGCCAGATTCTTTAATGGCTTTCCCTACGCCTGTCTCGTTTTTATAAACGGCAGCCGTATCAATGCTGCGATAACCGTTTCGTATGGCTGCTTTGACGGCATCAACCACTTGGTTGCCGTCCTCCACTTTGAATACACCTAAACCAAACCATGGCATTTCTACTCCGTTATTTAGTGTTACGGTATCATTCAAGCTTTTGACCATGTTAACAACCACCTTTTCATAGATTCCATCTTTTTCATTATCTCATGTTGTGTTTGAAAACTCTATTATCAGGCGTTTCTCTTCGCTTCAATCGCTAGTAGCAAAGCACCTGTCATACCTGCCTTGTCCTCAAGTCCAGGAGAGACAATGTATGTATCAAGCGGCGGCATGTCGACATAATCATTGACATACGCAGCCAGCTTCTCTCGAATGAGCGGAAATAGCTGTTTTTGCTTCATGACGCCTCCACCCATTATGATGCGTTCTGGGCTTAATATCAGCGTGTATTGCATTAATGCCTGTGCTAAATAATCTGCTTCAAGAGACCAAACTGCTTCTTCTTCGGTAAGCTCTTTAGCCGGCTTTCCCCACCTTGCCTCAATAGCTGGTCCTGCCGCCAGTCCTTCTAAGCAAGTACCATGCGCTGGGCAGACACCTGCAAACTGATCTGATTCATGCTGCCTGACCAGGATGTGTCCCATTTCTGGATGTGAGTGACCGTGGAGAAGCTCATGTTTCACAACAGCCCCGGCACCAATCCCCGTACCGACCGTGATATACAGACAGCTGCTTAGCCCTTTGGCGGCCCCTTTTGTCAGTTCACCTAATGCTGCGGCATTGACATCTGTCGTAAAGGACACCGGTACGCCTAATTGTTTCTCCAGCTCAGGTATCAACGGGTAATGCTTCCATTCAACTTTCGGCGTATTCATGATGTAACCGTAAGAAGGATCGTCTTTCTGGACACAAATCGGTCCAAAGGAACCGACCCCTAATGCTGCAATTTCATGTTGCTGAAAAAATGGAATAAGTGATTGGATGGTTTTTTCCGGGTGCTCTGTTGGAATGGTTAATTCCTCTATGATATCCCCATGCTCATTGCCAATGGCACAGCAGAACTTTGTCCCACCAGCTTCAATCGCTCCGTAATATGTCATCCTGCATCTCCCCCTGCTCGTCTCTTTTTTTCATCATAAAACATAGGGGAGAAGATGACAACATCATGTATTGGTCAGTAAGACTGCTTCCATGTCATTGATATACTCCCTTAAATGATGGGCAATATCACGATTGATTTCGCCATTTTCATATAAGGTTTGGATTTCATTACGAATCGTCTGTACGGCTTGGAAGTTAAGCTCTTTCTTCTTCCGGTCAAACGTACGATCCTTTTGCTGGAAGAAAGAAGGACCATGTTCACAGCGGAAAATTACTTGATTGTAAAACCCAATGACTTGATGACACGTTTGTTGATTGTCTTCGGTCATATGGTGCTTAATAGAATCCACCGCAGCTTCAGCCGTTTTCTTACGGATTTGTTTATACGATTCCTCGTTTTCTAATATGCCGCTTGAAATACGCTGATGCGGACGCCACAATTGAAGCCATTGTAGTAAGCGCAGAAACTTCACTTTTGAGAAACGAATTTTAAAGGAGTTGGAATAGAGCATTTCCAGCTCATGAAATCTCTCTTGCAGCTCATACGCTTCTTCTTTGTCGATTTTCTCTTCCTCGATCAACTGCTGAAGTTTCATCTGTTCTGCTTTAATGCCGTGCAGTCTGATTTTTCTCTCTTGTTTTCTCATACCAAACTGGTACGGTTCCCGCTGAATATTTCTCAGCTTCATTCGGTAATCATTGATGAGTGCAAGGGAGACTTCTCGATTGTCTTCATTCATTCCTTCTTTTAGGGTTTTAATGGCACTTCTCAGCAGCTTCCGTTTCGCGTGCTGAATCTTTGTATCTAAGTCCACATCCACTTGCTTATCTTTTTTCTCCGATAAAATAGGCAGTAGCACACTCGCTAAAATGAGTGTACATAAAATGACGCCTGCTGCGAGGAAAATAATTAAATGGCGCTCAGGAAATGGTGACCCGTCGGCAAGCGTAAACGGGATGGAGAAAGCACCCGCTAATGTAACAGCACCACGAACACCAGAGAATGTCATCAGCATAGAAGCACGCAGCTTCGGTTTTTTCGCATTCTTCTTTTTCGATACACTCCAGTTTCCTGCCCAGAACAGCCAAACCCATAGGAATCTGAGAATCATTAGACAGAATGTAATGATTAAAATGTAACTGATCACCTGCATATTATTAAAGGCTTCATCTTGGAAAATGACGGTCGATACATCAGGAATTTGTAACCCAAGTAAAACGAAAACAAGGCCATTTAAAATAAATAAAATAATATTCCACGTGTTTGAAGAAGCAATTTGCAGTTTTGCTAAATTCGCTTCCATTCGGTCTTGCTCGATGGCATGTGTCACACCACCGGCAACAACGGCTAAAATGCCCGATACGCCAATTTCTTCCGCTGCTAAATAAATCACAAACGGCGTGAGGATTTGCAGGATGATGTGCATTGTGACATCGTCCATGCCTAAACGGCGGAGAAAATAGCGGAAACGAATGATAAAAAACGACAGAATAAATCCGGTCAATAATCCGCCAGCAGCAATAAGAACAAAGCTAAAGGATGCCTCTGCAATGGAAAATGCCCCTGTAACCGTCGCTGCAATAGCAAATTTAAAGGCAACAAGTCCTGACGCATCGTTCATTAGCCCTTCGCCTTCCAGCAGTCTCATGATCCCCTTTGGCATATTCACACGGCTGGAAAGTGCACTTACAGCAACGACATCTGTCGGTGATAAAATCGCTGCAAGCGCAAATGCAGCTGGAAGTGGTATGCTTGGAATCATCCAATGGATGGTATATCCCGCGACAATGACTGTCGCAAATACGAGCCCTAAAGCTAATAGAAGAATGGGCGCTCTTAATTTCCACAGCTCGTCCCTTGGGGTACGCTTCCCATCATTAAATAACAGTGGTGCAATAAATAAAACGAAGAATAGCTCAGGATTTAAAGAAATATGTAAACCTGAAGGAAAAGCTGCGACCAATATCCCTAAACCCACTTGGATTAATGGAACTGGAATAAAGGGCAGAAAACGATTGATAATATTAGATGATGCAATGAGTGCTAGTAGTACGAGCACTGCCAAAAAAATCTCCAAGTACATGTCCCTCCCATTTCATTTTTTCCGTCATGTTTTGCTTACATGCAAAGATGTGTTCATTTCTTTCAGATCCATCCGTTCGGTCATGAGCGTTTCTTTAGTATCCCGCAAAAAGCGAAACCAACACATAACAATCCATCTAGGCAAAAAAAGACTGAATCTACATATTCAGTCAAATGACAACATTTTCATCTCGTGTATTGTTCCAATGATGAATAAAGAACCTACTTTTATTTTACACGAAAACAGCTTGACCTGCTGACATCAAGCTCGAATAACACATAAAAAAAAGAGCGACACATCGCCCTCTTTTCGTTTTACCCTTTATTTAAAAAATAAGATCTAGCGGGAAGCCGCCATTTGAATAAGTAGGAACAAACCCTGCATATAACGAGGATGACAAACAGCAGATATAAAGCAAGCTCTCCTTGCGCTAAGCCGAGTCCGACGAGTAAGCCGCCAAGGGCTGCCCATACTGCGTAAATCTCTGCTTTTAGCACAAGTGGCTTTCGTCCTGCCAATAAATCACGCACAATGCCTCCGCCGCTTCCAGTCAAAATCGCTGCCACAATGACCGCACTGAGCGGGAGCTCTCTTTGTACAGCAAATAATGCACCTTGAATTGCAAAGGCTGCTAAACCGATCGCATCCGAGAAATTCCCCCACGTGCTCCAGTGCTTGAGCAAAAGCTTTGGAAATAGAAACACGATCGTAATGGATACAAGGGCAATGGTAAACATTTTGCCCTGTGACCATAAAGCAGACACCGGAAGACCAATTAATAGATTCCGAATCGCTCCACCGCCAAATGCTGTGACAATCCCTAAAATGTACACACCAAGAATATCGTACTCTTCCTCCATTGCGACAATCGCACCACTAATGGCGAATGCCACAATGCCAATAATACTTAACACTTCCCATGCCATTTTCCGCTTATCTCCTTACCATTGTCTGATCATCTAACACTCTCCCCTTAATGTATATCTGACACAAATGAAAAGCAATACAAATTTTCTTTAAATTTTATCTTTTTGCAAAAATAAAAAATAGCCTGCTTAAAAGCAGGCTCAGATTGTTGACAAAGGGCTAAAATGAACTTGATTTTATCCCTTTGTCTTCATTTCAGCGTGATAGAAAACCTTTGCAGTCTAGGAAGGACGAGTACTGGCGCGGAGCGAATTTGACATTCGTGAGCACCAGCACGCAGGACTGACAAAGAATGCGAGGGTTTGTCTACACGCTGATAGCCTGCTTAAAAGCAGGCTATCTCCTCAATCTTCTTTTGCATTTAAAAGCAGCATACTAATGATGATCAGAATAAATGCAATGAGAGCTAAGAGTGGAATGGTGATAAAACCAAACCAGTTCAGATAATCAACGGAACAAGGAATACCGCTTAGACAAGGACGAATCGATGCAAAGCCTGGAATCTTTTGTTCCATATAATGATAGATGGAAAAGCAAGCACCAATCCCGGCCAAAGGGAGAACGTAGTACTTCACTTTGACATCGCCACGGAATGTAGCAATTCCAAGTAAAAGCACAAGCGGATACATGAAAATGCGCTGAAACCAGCACATATCACATGGAATAAACTTCTTTACTTCGCTTAAATACAGGCTGCTCATCGTCGCCACAATCGAGACGATCCAAGCGCTGTATAAGTAAATCAGTTTATTCTTCATGATTTTTTCCCTTTCAGCTCTTGATCAATTAATTCTTTGATTTCATCATAGTCATAAAAGTTTTGGACTTGTTTATTGTTAATGAAAATAGTTGGTGTTGCATTTACTTTGTATTGATTCACCAGCTGATCATCTGTGTTCAACTGTGGCTGATATGTTTTCTTTGATAGGTTATCTTTCAGCTTGTCCGTATCAATTTTCGTTGTCTTCTTCGCCAATTCGGTGAGCTTTGCTGGCGTTACCCATTCTGCTTCACTATCTGGTTGTGCGTTGTAGACCGCTTCATGAAATGCCCAGAAGTTTTTCGGATCTTCTTTCCACACTTCTTCAGAAGCCAGTGCTGCTAATACCGCACCGTCCCCATGAACAGGCAGTGGTAAGTTAATAAATGAGAAGGATACATCGCCATTATCTATGTAGTCTGCTTTCAATTTTGGGAAAATGTCAGTCTCAAATGATTTACATGATGGACATTTGTAATCCCCAAACTCGACAACTTGCACTTTTGCCTTTTGATCTCCCATGACAGGCTGTCCTTTAATAGACGGCTTACTGTCGACCGTTTGTGCTTCTTGGCTGTTGTTGTTACCGATCACAACGAAAATACCGATGAGAAGAGCTGCAATGATGGTTAATATAACTGCAAACTTGATGGATGAAGATTGATTATTTTTTTTACTCACAAAAGCACCTACCTTATCTTTTTCATTCATTCCTTCACAAAGAAAAAGGATAACAGCTCAGGAAAATGCCATTATCCAACTTCTTCTATTTTAACAAGAGGGGGTCTATTATGAAAGACGCTATTCATGAATTTTTCCTTACAATTTTATTTCATGACCCTCATCGCATTTAAAACAGCCAGTACAGTGACACCAACATCCGAGAAGACGGCTTCCCACATCGTTGCAATACCGAATGCACCAAGTATGAGGAAGACGGCCTTCACCCCAAGAGCAAACGCAATATTCTGCCATACGATGGCTCTCGTTCTTTTAGCGACAGCAATAGCTTCCGCTACCTTCGATGGCTGATCTGTCATAATCACAATATCAGCCGCTTCAACTGCTGCATCTGAACCAAGTCCACCCATGGCAATACCTATATCCGATCTTGCCAAAACCGGCGTATCGTTTATGCCGTCACCAACAAACAATAATTTGTCTTGAGATGCTTTTTTCTCATACATGTCTTCGATTTTGGCGACTTTATCCTGTGGCAATAATTCAGTGTGAACTTCGTCAATGCCGATCTGTTGTGCGACTGCATTTCCTACTTGCGCAGCATCCCCTGTAAGCATCACGGTTTGAATGCCCGCAGCTTTTAGAGAAGATATCGCTTCAACTGCATCGTCTTTTACTTCATCTGCAATCAAGATCGATCCCGCAAACTCACCGTCTATTGCTAAATACACAACCGTTCCGCTTCGTTTTTCTTTTTCAAAAGCAATGCCCTCTCGTTCCATCAGGCGATGGTTACCTGCCAATACATGAGCTCCGCGAATTGTCGCTTTGATCCCATGACCCGCAATATCCTCGTAAGATTCGATCTGGCTCTCATCAAGAGACGCCCCGTAAGCCGCCTTAATCGATTCCGCAATCGGATGCGAAGAATGCGCTTCTGCCAGTGCCGCAAAAGAAAGCAATTCCTCTTCTGACCATTTCTCATTCGCTGCTTCGATATGAGTGACTGTAAAGTTCCCTTTTGTCAAAGTACCTGTTTTATCAAACACCGCATAGCGCACAGAGTTCAAGGCTTCTAAGTAGTTACTGCCTTTCACTAAAATACCTCGTTTTGATGCGGCACCAATCCCGCCAAAGAAACCTAATGGAATGGATACAACGAGAGCACATGGACACGAAATGACAAGAAAGACAAGTGCCCGGTACACCCAATCAGACAATTGAGCTGATGGGATGAGAAGCGGTGGTACAAAGGCAAGCAATAAAGCTAGCACGACCACAGCAGGTGTATAATATTTAGCGAACTTTGTGATAAAGTTTTCTGTCTGCGCTTTACGGCTGCTTGCATTTTCGACTAAATCCAAAATCTTCGTAACCGCTGACTCACTGAGCTCTTTTTGCACTTCAATTTCAAGAATGCCGTTTTGGTTCACAAATCCAGCAAGCACTTCTTTTCCTGCTTCCACATCTCTTGGAACAGACTCACCAGTTAGTGCAGAGGTATCCACAAGAGAATAACCGTCTATCACGCGTCCATCCAAAGGAATTTTTTCACCTGGTTTGACGACAATACGGTCACCCGCTTTAACTTCTTCCGGCTTTACCTTTTTTGTTTCTTGCCCCACTTTGAGGTTTGCGTATTCTGGACGGATATTCATTAATTCGCTAATTGATTTTCTAGAGCGGTTCACAGCTGCCCCTTGGAACAGTTCTCCAATTTGGTAAAACAGCATGACTGCCAGTGCCTCAGGATACTGCTGAATCACAAAAGCACCAACTGTAGCTATTGTCATTAAGAAGTTCTCATCAAATAATTGACCGCGCACAATATTTTTTAGCGCTTTCAAGACAACATCTCCACCAACTAGTAAATACGCGGCGAAAAACATGATGAACTTCAGTAAGCCATTATCAGGTATAAAATAAGCCGCCGTTCCAATGACTGCACCACCAATTAATTTCAGTACAATCGTTTTTAAATTCTTTGTTCCATGATCGTGATCGTGGTGATGTCCTTCTTCTTTTGGTGATACACTCACATGAGGTTCAATGGACTGAACGGTTTTTTCAATACGCTTTGACATCGTTTCTTGTGCATCAGCATGTGTCACAGTTAATGTACCCGTCGCAAAATTAATTGAGCAGGCTTCAACCCCTTCGAGTTTGCTGACACCTGTTTCAATTTTACGTGCACAGTTTCCACAATCGAGACCGCTTAATACGTATTCATCCTTCATCTTTTTCATGTTCTCACCTTTTTCTATATAAGTAGCCTTCCCTGATTCAATCAAACCTATCAGCTGCTGTAGATATTATATATGAGCACATATTCATATATTGAATTACCCTTATTATATGAGGAGTTCTTACAAACTGTCAATCATTTATAAGCAAATGTTTGAGATTTTTCGTATTCAAGGATGTCACGTGAATTTTCAATAATCCATGCTCATGTCCCCTCTTCGTTGCATAACATAAAAACGATCGCTTGATGGGAATATTCAGCATTTCTCTTTACAAAAGAAGGACATACGATTAGAATAAGATAAAAGTTTCCTTAAGGAAACAAATTAGCGTTGGAGAATCATTTCATCCTTTAGTCAAAATTATTAAATGTATGCATATATTTTTAGGAAACGCAATTGATGATCGAAAGGGGCCGCAAGAGATGTCAAACGCTTTAACAATCGACCGCCTGTATGTCTCATACCACGGACAGGATGCACTAGAAAACGTCTCTCTTTCCATACAGGAAGGAACGATGACTGGAATCATTGGTCCAAATGGTGCTGGTAAATCGACTTTATTGAAAGCATGTTTAGATTTAATTGAAAAGGATCAAGGGGATATTCGTTTTTTTGAACAACCCTTTAAACAAGTGAGAAAACAGATCGCCTATGTACCGCAAAGAAATGATCTAGACTGGACGTTTCCTATCCATGTGCTGGATACCGTACTGCTTGGCACATACCCAAAGCTCGGATTGATCAAACGACCGAAAAAAGAAGACCGTGCCTATGCGTACCATTGCTTAGAAAAGGTCGGGATGCAGGACTTTGCCAAAAGACAGATTGGGGAATTATCTGGCGGTCAGCAGCAGCGTGTCTTCCTTGCACGAGCACTCGCTCAAAACGCACAGCTCTTTTGTTTAGATGAACCATTTGTCGGAATTGATATGGCAAGTGAAGAAACGATGATCGGCATTTTGAAGGAATTACGAGATGAAGGAAAAACCATTCTGGTCGTCCACCATGACTTAAGTAAAGCCGATGATTACTTCAGCCATCTCGTTCTTCTAAATAAAAAGCTGGTCAAAGCAGGGCCTGTACATGATATTCTTCGTCCTGAGGTCATGCTCCAAGCATACGAAACACAACTGCCATTTTTAAAATCAGCAGGAGGAGACGCGTAATGGAATTCTTAACCGGACTTTTTGAATATGCGTTTTTACAAAAAGCGTTATTTACATCCGTTATGGTAGGGATCATCTGCGGCGTCATTGGCTGCTTTATCATTTTACGGGGAATGGCTTTGATGGGAGATGCGATTTCACACGCTGTACTTCCAGGTGTCGCCATCTCTTATATGCTCGGCATTAACTTTTTCTTTGGTGCGGTTCTAACTGGTGTACTGACAGCCATCGGCATCGGATATGTCAGTCAAAACAGCCGTATTAAAAATGATTCTGCCATCGGGATCGTATTCACTGCTTTTTTTTCCATTGGGATCATTTTGATTACATTTTTAAAAAGTTCCAGCGATTTATATCATATCTTGTTTGGAAACGTACTAGCCGTTCGTTCATCTGATATGTGGATCACGCTTGGCATCGGCATTTTCATTTTGCTGGCTGTCATTGTTTTCTACAAAGAACTGCTCATTAGTTCATTTGATCCAGTGATTTCTTCGGTTTACGGTTTACCGAATCGCATGATCCATTATTTCCTCATGACCTTATTGACCCTAGTGACCGTGGCGTCTCTGCAAACTGTAGGTATTATTCTTGTTGTTGCAATGCTTATTACACCAGCTGCCACCGCTTATTTACTGACAGACCGGCTATGGATCATGATTTATTTATCTGCTTTTTTTGGAGCAGTTTCAGCCGTCGTAGGACTTGGGCTCAGCTTTACGTATAACTTGTCGTCTGGTGCTTCCATTGTGCTGGTCGCGACCATATTATTCGGCAGTGCCTTTATCTTTTCACCGAAACAAGGGATATTGTGGAGATCCTTAAAATCGAAGCGAAAACGAACACAGTTAAAAAAGGAAGCGTCTATGTAAAAGGAGGACATATATGAAGAAGGTATTAGCAATCCGTTTGACCGCAGTATGTATTGCCCTTTTGGTCATCGCAGGCTGTTCTACTCAGCAAAAGAGTTCCGGAAAAGATGACGGTACATTAAAAGTTGTCACGACCTACTCCATTCTTTATGACATTGTGAAGGAAGTAGGCGGACAGCATGTCTCTATTCACAGCATTGTTCCCATTGGTACAGACCCACATGAATTTGACCCACTACCAAAGGATGTTCAGTATACGACGGATGCAGACCTTGTTCTATCTAATGGCTTGAACCTTGAAACAGGGAATGGCTGGTTTCAAAAACTGCTTGAATCGAGCGGCAAGGACGGAGCTGATGCACCTGTAGCCGAGCTGAGTAAAGGCGTCAAAGTGAAGCATTTGTCTTCAAAAGGGCTTGAAAGCCAGCAGGACCCACACGCATGGCTGAATGTCGAGAATGGGATTCTTTATGCGCAAAATGCCAGAGATGCACTCATTCAAGCAGATCCTGAGCATAAAGAGGATTACGAGAAAAATGCTGAAACCTATATCAAAAAGCTTCAAACGCTTCACAATGAAGCAAAAGATAAGTTTGATCAGCTGCCAAAAGACAAAAAACTCCTTGTCACAAGCGAAGGGGCATTCAAATATTTTGCGGATGCGTATGGACTGAAAGCCGGCTACATTTGGGAGATCAACACAGAAAGTGAAGGAACACCTGGACAAATGAAGCGCATCATTCATTTTGTTAAAGACCATCAAGTTCCTGCCCTTTTTCTTGAAACAAGTGTAGATAAGCGCAGCCTTGAAAGCCTATCTGAGGAAACCGGAATTCCGATTAAGGGGAAAGTATTTACGGACTCTATTGGCAAAGAAGGTGAAGATGGGGACAGCTACTATAAGATGATGAAATGGAATATTGACACCATTTACAAAGGATTGTCCTCATAGCAAAAAGACAGGTGGAATGAGTCCGCCTGTCTTTTTTGTCAACCTGCTATATTTTCTGGGTGTTTTTTCGGCCAAATGACGTAGCTGATGCTAATGACGAAATCAATGGTTAAGACCATCCCCCACACACTGACAAGCTGCATCAGAGATTCCGTTCGTTCTGGTGCTTGGATGAGATAGGTCAATCCATATAACAGCCCCGCTCCGATGACATAAGAGATGAAATGACGCGTCCAGCCCACCATTTCATACAAAGACCGCTCCTTCCCGTACTTTGGTTTCCCCTTTGGCTTAGGGCCACCTGCAAAACGATAAGCAAACTTAGCATCCGCCCATTTCACCATTTGATGTCCAAAGGCCAGACTCACACCAATATAGACAGCCGCAAGCCCGTGAATGACGCTCGCCACAGCCCCTTGCTTTAAATCTATATAAGTAGCCGCAAGAAGGATGAGATCTAAAACCGGCGTACAGACAAGAAAGAAAGCACCCCATTTTTTCTGTTTAAATACATAACGCAGTGTTAAACCCATAAGAATAAACAGCCAAAAACCAATTTCACATGCCACAATCAATAAACCGACCAATTTCCCCACATCCTTTTTAATACGATTGTATTAAATAAAAAATAACACAACTGTGTTAAAAAAACAATAGCTGTGCTAAAATCAAGGTATGCCAAAAATCGTCGATCACCATAAACAAAAACAAAAGGTCGCTCAAGCTGCTATGAGAGTGATTAAACAAGAGGGATTGGAAAGCGCTTCTGTACGAAAAATAGCCGTTGAAGCTGGCATTTCAGCCGGCTCTATGCGTCATTATTTTTCCACACAGCAAGAATTATTTCTATTCTCCATGAATTTAATTCAGGAAAGAGTGAAGGAGCGAATTGCTAAGCTTCCATTAAACGGTTCAACAGAGGAAAATGTATTCACATTATTGGAGCAGGTTCTTCCACTAGACGAAGAACGAATATTTGAAATGGAGGTGTGGCAGGCTTTTACAGTCAAGGCACTGACTGAACCAGATTTACAGCCGCTCAATGCAAAGATGTATGACGAGCTTTTTCAAACCGTTCAATTTTGCTTAATGAAATTGAAAGAGGATGAGCTACTGCTAGATCATCTCGATCTTTTATTAGAAACTGAGCGGCTTTATGCGGTCATCAATGGGCTTGCATTGAATGGAATCGTACAGCCCCATCGTTTACCGCCTCAGCTCATGCGCTCCGTGCTGCAGATGCATCTTCAATCCATCACAAAAAAAGACATGCCCTCCTTATAGAGAGCATGTCTTTTTTAATCTTCCATGAAAATACGTTTCGCCTCGTAATAGAGCACCTGCACAAATTTCTTCACATTGATACGTGTGTGCTCTTCTCTTCCACTTGTCTCTTTTGTGAGTTCACTCATTTTCTTACGCACAATGGTAAAATCGAAAAATTTTGATGCATAGTTTTCAAAGGTTGGGTGAGAAAAATCGGTTAACCCGAGCGAGGCGATGTGTTTCAATGATTGGTTGATCGCACGTCTTACCCGCTGTTCCGCTGCTTTTGCTTCTCTTGCGATGTCTGCTGATGTAAAAGGTTCGTTTAATTTATCCTCTGTGATGCCAGTGAAAATTACTTTTAATGAAGGAAAAGAGTCGTGCTGATCGGCATGTAACGCTAAATACTGATCTGTGAAAAGAATCATATCTAGTAAATCCTTAGACCCTTTTTCGCCGACAATCCCAAGCTCCGCCAACAAAAACTGACCTGCCTCTGCAAGACTTTTCCCACGCTGCTTCGTTTTCGTGGTCTGTCCGCGCTGCTGGAACTGCATGACCGATTTGAGCGAATGCTGAATATTTTCAATTGAGTGCTCTAAATGCAGACGTTCAATCATGAGGTGGAGCACACTTAAGACCTCTACCCGATTGATCGGCTTTGTCACATAATACTCGACACCGAGCGTATATGCCTGGCCGATGAGTTCCTTTGTTTCTACCTGTGACAGCATTAAATATTTCCCATGAAATTCATCCTTGATCGCTCGAATCGTCTCAAGACCGTCCCTTTCCGGCATCAGAAGATCAATACACAAGATATCAATATGCAAATCATTTAAGTAGCTCGCTGTTACTTCAGCACCATCCTCTGCTTCCCCTGCCACAATGCCAAGCTCTTCATCTTCAATGAGCTGTGCCAGTGAAGAACGAACGGCTTCATCATCATCAACAATAAAAAATCTCATCTCCCATTCCCCTCTTTTCTGCTGACTTGATCAATTGGTATCGTTAAAGTGAACATCGTTTGTTGATTTGGGATACTCTTCATTTCAACACTTCCGCCAAGCTTCTCGGCTGTGTCTTTCACATAGGAAAGACCGATACCGCTTGATGGGTTCCCGGCTTGGTCGTATTTTAAAGTGAAGCCCGGTTTAAAGATCACATGATGGTTACGCTCTTTAATGCCTGGCCCGTTGTCACTGATTTGAAAAATCACATCATTTTCTTTCCGCAAAATGGATAGTGATACCTCTCCATTCACCGGAATGGCTTCAACGGCATTGGATACAATGTTATTTAATAAAGATAGAATGGTATACACATGATAAGCAGGGTGCTGTCCTTCTTCATCATAATGAAAAACGATGTGTTTTTTAAGAGATTCCGTATAATTTTCATGGATACGAATCACAAGTCCAGCGATATGAGCAGGACTTGCATACTCCTGAAAGTTTTCCTCATGAATCAGTTTTGATAAGGCAGAAAAAATTCGCTGATTATCCTTTTTGATTTCGTGTACCTCACCTGCAATTTGCAAAGCTGTTTTTCCGAGTTTTTTTAAATCTAATGATTCCGTATCCTTTGCATGATGCAGTGATTGATACAATTGATAGGAAGTAGCTGTAATGTGCTCAGCATGTGCAAGGGTTTTATAAAAATATGTAGATTCCGTATAAAGATTCGACAGCAGCATCAACAGGTGTTCCTTTTCCTTCTTCATTTGGCGCTCTCTCGCCTGTTCTTCGTATAATCGAATCATCGTATAACAAGCCAATACGAAAAAGCTTCTGAAAATCGCCAATACAAATAGTTGAAACAGCGTTCTCACTGTTAAAATTTCATCAATGGCTCCCCTGAGTGCAATCATTTCGACTACACTTGCACATAGTTCCATGATAATCCCTGTCGCCCCAATGAGCCAAGGCTTATCACGGAAACGTCTGACCTGTAATACATAAAAAAGCGTACCATAGACGACGTAATACAGCAGGGAAGGAAATCTTAAAGAAACGGCCTCTTCCAGCGCTAGGTGGCCTGACACAGCAGTATCAAGAAGCACCCGGAATGCAAACACGGATCCCCCCGCAATGATGCCGCTTGCCCATGCCGGGAATTTTTTCATTTGAAGCAGGATAAAGAAAAAGACAACGGTTCCAAAGCTGACACGAAAGCTATCCTCAAATGGATAAAATTTCAGCTCTCCCCCAATCGGAGTCAGAACAATGAGCATGATAATTAAATAAGGCTCTGTATTCAACCATTTTTTCAGTAGATTCAAACGCAGTCACATCCCTAATAATTGACGATAGTATACTATGTGAGCTTCAGAAAAACAAACAGTCCATGAAAAAACGCACACCAGACATTTGTCGGTGTGCGCTTCTCATGATGCCGCTTAATCTTCTAAACGATCCTTTTCTAAAAGTGATGCGCCAGCAATACCTGGTTTCGTCATTTCAAAAGGATTTAAGATGATATCAAGCTCTTCCTCTGATAACACATCATTTTGCAGACAAAGCTCACGTACAGATACGCCTGTAAGTATCGCTTCTCTCGCAATTCGTGCAGCAGCTTCATAACCAATATGCGGATTGACCGCCGTCATGACACCGGCACTCTTTTCTACATATTCTTTTAATCTAGATTCATCTGCTTTTAGGTCACGCAAGCAGTTATCGACAAAGGATTCAAATACATTTTTCATCATGCTGAGAGACTGTAGTAAGTTGAATATTAAAACTGGCTCCATGACGTTCAGTTCAAGCTGACCAGCCTCTGATGCAAGACAGATCGTGTGGTCATTTCCAATGACTTGGAATGCCACTTGGTTCATGACCTCAGGCATCACTGGGTTAACTTTCCCTGGCATGATAGATGAACCTGGCTGTCTCGGCGGCAAGTGCAGCTCACCAAAGCCTGCTCTAGGACCTGAAGCCATCAAACGAATATCGTTTGCCATTTTGGACATATTCATCATACATACTTTCAGTGCAGCTGATACTTCTGTATAAGCGTCTGTATTTTGCGTAGCATCGACCAAATCTTCTGCTCCAACTAACGGCAATCCGCTAATGTCAGCTAGATAACCAACGACCTGGCGAATATATTTAGGATCAGCATTCAGTCCTGTTCCAACTGCTGTTGCGCCCATATTGACTTCATATAAATGCTGTCTAGACTGCTTGATTCGTTTAATATCACGAGCAAGAACCTTTGCATATGCACTAAACTCTTGACCAAGTCTGATTGGAACAGCGTCCTGAAGATGCGTACGTCCCATTTTGATGACATGATCGAATTCTTGCGCTTTTTCTGTCATGACTTGATGCATGTTTTCCATCGTATAAAGTAGTTTTTCAATCATATTCAATGTTGAAATATGAATCGCTGTTGGGAAAACGTCGTTTGTTGACTGCGACATGTTCACATGCGTGTTTGGACTTAGCTCAGTATAAGCGCCTTTTTCCTTTCCTAGTAGTTCAAGCGCTCTGTTTGCAATGACTTCATTGGCATTCATATTCATTGAAGTGCCAGCTCCGCCTTGAATTGGATCGACAATAAATTGATTGTTCCATTTTCCTTCAATAACCTCATCTGCGGCTTGAACAATTTTTTCTCCAAGACCAGCATATAGTCGCTTTGTATCCATATTTGCAAGTGCGGCTGCCTTTTTGACAATCCCTAATGCTTTGATGAGTTCCTCATGAACATGGTAGCCAGTAATTGGAAAGTTCTCTACTGCACGTAATGTTTGAATTCCATAATACGCTTGAGTGTCTACTTCCTTTTCACCTAGAAAGTCTCGTTCGATACGAACTTGCTTGTCCTGTAGCTTCGTCATTTGAAAAGATCTCCTTTTACGCTGCTTTTGTTTGTTGTTTTAATTCCTCAATATACTTCTTCGATTTCTCTTGATCAAACACTTTTTCCCACTTAGACATGACAATGGCTGCAAGTGAGTTACCAAATACGTTAACAGTTGTACGAACCATGTCAAGGATACGGTCGATCCCAACGATGAAGGCAAGTCCTTCAAGCGGAAGTCCCATTGCTCCAAGTGTTGTGATGACAACAACGATCGATGCACCTGGTACACCAGCCATTCCTTTTGATGTGAGCATTAAGATTAATAGTAACGTAATTTGCTCATAGATGGAAAGAGGCATGCCGTACATTTGTGCAACAAATATGGCGGCAATGGATTGATAGATGGCACTTCCATCTAAGTTAAAGGTATAGCCTGTTGGGATAACGAACGACGTGATCGCTTTCGGGCAGCCGAACTTCTCCATTTTATCCATAAGTCTAGGCAGTACAGCTTCTGAACTTGCTGTTGAGAATGCAAGAATGATTTCTTCTTTTAACACTCTAAATAGTGTAAAGACGCTTGTTCCAGCTAATTTTGCGATAATGCCAAGTACGACAATAACGAAGAATGCCATTGTGCCGTAAACGACAAGTACCAGTTTACCTAGCGGGAGAAGCGCTCCGACCCCGAATTTGATCACCGTCACACTGATGAGCGCGAATACACCAAATGGTGCAAACTTCATCACTTTATTGGTCACCCAGAACATCGCTTCGAGGATGCCCTCAAAAAATCCTAACACTGGTTTTCCTTTGTCTCCAACTGCTGCAATTCCTAATCCGAATAACACTGTAAAGAAGATTGTTGGTAATAGATCACCTTCTGCAATGGATTGGAACACGTTTGTTGGCACAAGATGCACAATCGTTTCAGAGAAACTAGCTTTTTCGGCAGAAGACTTAGATGTCTCTTCATATTTAGAGATATCGCCTTTCTCCATGTTACTCATGTCAATTCCTGTACCAGGATGGAAAACGTTTGCTGCAAGCAGTCCAACTGCTAATGCAATCGTTGTCACAATTTCGAAGTAAAGAATCGTTTTCCCACCGAGTCTTCCGATGGTTTTCATATCGCCTACACCTGCAACGGCTACAATCAATGCAGCAATAACAATTGGAAGAACGATCATTTTAATTAAGTGGATGAATATATCGCCAATCGGCGTTAACACATTAATAACGGTTTCATTTTGATAAAATAGTGCTCCTACGACAACACCCAAAACAAGTGCGATGAGTATTTGAGAAGCTAACCCTAACTTTTTCATACGTGGACCCCCTTTTTTTGATAACGCTTTCTTTGTTGCCTAATCGCATCTTAACGATGAACCTACAAAAAACGACAAAAAGGAACAAAAAGAAGTGAATTTTTTATGAAAAATCTTTTAAAAGGTGGGTTTTTCCACAAAATTGTTAAAAAAAGACTTCGCTTTTGGCGAAGTCTCAGGTTGTTGAGAAGAGCTAAAATGAACTTTATGTTAGCTCTTTGTGATAGAAATCCATTGAAGTCTAGAAAGGGCGAGCACCAAAGTGCAGGACTGACACCGAATGCGAGGACTTCGCTTCTGATGAAGTCTCATGTTGCATATGATCAGCTGGCGGCTCTTGAAGAGGAGAAAGTTCGACATAAATCGCATAGCCTATCAGTACAAAGGCTACATAAATCACAGCACTCAACGTCCACACCCATTTGACATTCAGCTTCATTTTGCCACACCCTCTCTGACAGGTTTCAATCGCTGTAATCTTAGTGCGTTCAGCACAACCGATACAGAACTAAAGGCCATTGCCGCTCCTGCAAGCCATGGTGCCAGGAACCCAAATGCGGCGACTGGTATGCCAATACAATTGTAAGCAAGTGCCCAAAATAGATTCTGTTTAATGTTTCTCATCGTTTTTCTGCTAAATTCAAGTGCATCTGCAATGGCATGGAGATCTCCTGTCATGAGCGTAATATCTGCCGCTTCCATGGCAACATCTGTACCTGTTCCGACAGCCATCCCGATATTTGCTGTTGCAAGGGCAGGGGCATCATTGATGCCGTCTCCAACCATCGCCACTTTTTTTCCTTGTTTCTGAAGCGCTGCAATATGAGCCGCTTTTTCCTCTGGAAGAACTTCAGCGATGACATGATCTATGCCTGCCTCACTCGCAATCGCTTCTGCTGTGCGTTTGTTATCTCCTGTCATCATCACGACGTGCATCCCTTGCTCTTTGAGACGAGCGACCGCTTGAGAAGAAGACGATTTGATTGTATCAGCAACGGCGACAATACCTGCTGGCTCGCCATCAATGGCAATGAGCATCGCCGTTTTTCCTTGTTCTTCGAGCTCAGTCACAACTGCTTCTAGTGCTTCGCAGCTGATATGATGTTTCTTTAGGAGTTTCCGTGTGCCAATCAAAAGCTCATGTCCTGCAGCTCTTGCTTCAATTCCATGACCAGGATCTGCTTGAAAAGCTTCTACCTCAACCGCTTGGAGACCCCGGTTCTTCATGCCTTCTGTGATCGCTCTGGCAAGTGGATGCTCTGACTGCTGTTCTGCCGATCCTGCTAACTGAAGCAGCGTATCTTCTGTCCAATTGGCATTGGCAGACGCGATCACATCTGTAAGACTCGGCTCCCCTTTTGTCACAGTCCCTGTTTTATCTAGCACTACTGTATCTAGTGATTGGGTTACCTCTAAGTGTTCTCCGCCTTTAAACAGAATACCTGATTCAGCTGCCCGGCCGCTGCCTGCCATAATAGAGGTCGGTGTAGCAAGGCCAAGCGCACAAGGACATGCGATGACGATGACTGCTATAAAGGTTTCAAGGGCTGCTGTCACATTTCCTGGATCAACAAAGATATACCAAATCAGAAAAGTGAGCACAGCCAATCCTACAACAATGGGGACAAATATCCCTGAAATTTGATCTGCCATTCTTTGAATTGGTGCTTTTGAGCCTTGCGCTTGTTCGACGACTCGAATGATTTGTGAAAGAGCCGTTTCTTTTCCTACTTTTGTTGCTTTCACTTTCACAAATCCATTTTTATTGATGGTTGCCCCGATGACTGTATCTCCTATGGTTTTATCAACTGGCAGACTTTCTCCTGTAATCATCGATTCGTCGATCGCTGTTGTTCCTTCGATGATTTCTCCGTCTACCGGGACTTTTTCACCTGGCTTGACGAACACAAGATCATTCACTTTCACTTCAGAAATAGGAACGGTCATTTCTTTCCCATCTCGCTCTATCACAGCTTCTTTCGCTTGTAAGCCCATCAGTTTTTGAATCGCTTCTGATGATCTCCCTTTCGCTCTTGCTTCCATTAACTTTCCGAGCACAATCAACGTAATCAGCACAGCACTCGTTTCATAATAGAGGGCCGCTTCATGTGTGCCTTGAACCGCTGATTGAATACTTTCATATAAACTATAGAAAAAAGCAGCCGATGTCCCTAGTGCCACAAGGACATCCATATTGGCACTTTTATTTTTCAACGCTTTATAAGCACCTACATAAAAAGGCCAGCCGACAATGAACTGGACGGGCGCTGCTAATGCGAGCTGAACCCATGGATTCATAAACGCTTCTGGCAACCAAATAAACGATGTGAAAGAAAAATGACTGACCATTGCCCAAAGAAGAGGCAATGACAAAATCATCGAGAACAAAAAGCGTGCCGTTTGTTTCTCAATCGCTACTTGGCGATGGTCTTTTTTTCCTTCCTCTGCATGCTCTTCGGCTGGTTCGATTAATGAATACCCAATGGATTTCACAGCCTCTTTTATGTCACTTGGAGATATTTTCCCTGGATGATATGTCACCTGAAGTGACTCAAGCGCAAAGTTCACTGATCCTTGATCAATACCATCCATCCGGTTGACTTTTTTCTCAATTCGGTTTGCACAAGCCGCACATGTCATTCCCTCTATATCAAATTCGGCTTGCTCCATCACCACATCATAGCCAAGAGATTGAATTTTTTGTTTTAGATCCTCTGCTGTGAGTTGTTCTGTTTCATACACAATGTGGGATGTTTCAAGCGCAAAGTTCACACTGGCGTCGTCCACACCTTCCAACCTGTTCAAGCCCTTTTCAATGCGGCCTGCACAGGCGGCGCAAGTCATTCCCGTAATTTGAAAATCAATTTCTTTTTTCATTTATCTCACCTCTCCACATACTCCATGGGGGTATTGTTATTTTTAAAAAAATACGTGCTGTCTTATGCAGCACGTATGCTCATTTTATACGACATCATATCCCTGTTCTTCAATGACATCAGAGATCTGGTGTAACGTGATTTGATCTGGGTGAAAGGAAACCTCCACCTGACCCTTATCTAAATGGACTTTCACAGATTCAACACCTGCTAATTCTCCTACATTTCCTTCGACTGCTTTCACACAATGTCCGCAAGACATGCCTTGCACTTGTAGTGTTGCTTGTTCCACTTCTCATCGCCTCCATCAATCATTTTCTAATTTTACTATACCCTAGTAGGGTATCATTGTAAACATAAATGATCCGCTTTTTGCTACGATTTTGTCAGCTTCGTGAAGACATTCATTAACTCCTCAATGGCTTCATCCCCATTACCGCTCTTAATGGCATCCGCTACGCAGTGATGTGTATGCTTTTCCATTAATTGAAGACTCACTTTTTTTAAAGCTGCATTGACAGCAGAAATTTGATTCACGACATCTATGCAGTAACGATCGTTTTCAATCATTTGCTGAATCCCTCGCACTTGACCTTCCACTCGTTTTAAGCGATTGATTAATTGCTCTTTTTCCTTCTCAGCTCTAGGCGAAGCGATATGTCTTTCTTCATGTTCTGTCATCTGATCACCTTTTTTCTATCATACTTGTGTTACATTCAATTAAAGCATATCTTCACCTGAAAAGGCAAAGATATGCTGTGATCACCGTTTACTTACCCTAGTTTGTTAGTTGTTCAATATCTTGCAAAAGGCTGACCGATTGCTGAAGCTGCTTCATGAGCCCTTGTTGATCTGCAGCATTGAAGTTGTCCATTTTCAATTGCTGTAAATAGGTTTGAATCTCCTCTGACAGCACTTTATTTTTCTCTATGATTTGTGCATGCAGGTCTTCTGCTATTGATGGGGCTGTGAGTTCATTAAATTCTTGAATGTCTGCTTTCAATGATTCCAGTTGCTGCGTCAAATCTGCTCTTTTGGCAGCATCTTGTACAGCTTCTTCCGCAAGCTGTGGAAAATCCTCTGTGAATTGCTGAATATCTGTCACATACTCATTTGTCTCTGTGACATATGTCGTTGTATCGTTTACTTGGTCTAACAGTCCTGAACATCCACTTAACAAAAACGTACCGGTAAATAGAAACGCCATCACATATTGTTTCAAGATCCATCATCCTTTCATCTGCTATGTTGAAACCCCTCACTTGTCCAGCTCCCAACCACACAGATGCAAAAAGATCTTAAAAAAAGCCAGACCTTTGCCTCATGTGTGATAGGCAAAGGTCTGGCTAACATGTTCATGCCGGAATGGCCGAGAAACAACGGATGTTTCTGTAATGACGACCAAACCGTAAAAGCTACTCCCCTTTAGGAAACCGTTCAAATGTTATGTTTATCATATCTAAATGAAGGACAACAGTCAATGAGAAGCAGGGGGAAGATCCTGCTTTTGGTATAGCATATAGCCCGAACCAGTTGATGCATAAATCCGATTACGTCCTTGGCGTTTTGACATATACAAGGCTTGATCTGCCTCAAATAGAAGCGTTTCTAATATAGAGGGATCATTCGCTGTATGGGCGACGCCAAAGCTTGCTGTCACTCTTACTTTCTTCTCATCTGTCTGAAAGAAACTCACTTCAAATGAATGTCTCATCTGTTCCGCAATATGACATGCCTCTTCAAATGAATGATGCGGGAGACAAATGGCGAACTCTTCTCCACCATATCGGCCAAATAAATCATCCATCTTCAAATGCTGCTGACAAATGGACACAACATGACGCAACGCCTCGTCTCCAATATGATGTCCGTGCGTATCATTGATTTGTTTAAAGAAATCAATATCAAATAGCAATATCGCAGTATCCTGCGCATCCTCTTCCAATAACATCTGCGTTCGTTCAATAAAAGAAGATCGATTGAAGATATTCGTCAAACCATCAATATATGCTCGGCGCTCCAGCTCTTCCTGCAATAGTCGCTGCTCCGTAACATCGCTGATCACAATTTGCCTGCCCTCGACTTCGCCTCTTCTATTAAAAAGAGAAGAAGCAGTGAGATGATAATAGAAGGGCTGCTCTTTTTCCCACATTAAATCATACTGTGAATGATCCTGCGGAGAACGTAGCCACTGTATAAACGCTGGCTCTTTGATGATCCCTGAGAATATATCATCGATTTTATAGCCGATTCCCTTTTTAGCGAGCACAGGAATGATCAATGCAGCCGCAGGGTTATAATCAATCAGTGTTCGGTATCGATCCAATAGAAGAACACCTTCTGACATATGTTCAAACACACGCTCCATGGCAATGGGAGAGAGCTTAAAGAGATGAAAAGACATAATCGCCCATAAGTAGAGTGCGTTGGTTAAAAACATCACCACTGGTACTGGGTCAATGTGAAAAGGCGTGACACCTAATAAATAGATAAAAGAGGTCGTGATCGGCAATAATATTCCAACGAGCAAGATCAGAACCTGTTTCAAATATTCTCTCTTCACACGTAAAAACCAAAGCAGCATAAAAATAGCGAGCATAGAACAGCCAAATGTATAGACCCCATGAATGATATACCAATAACCAATGGTAAAATCAGCTAATAAAAACCCGTCTACTGTATTCATCGTGATGCTTCGGTAAAAGAGTGAATGAAAAGAGTTGGTGAACACCAGAATGGTGGTTAAAATTGGAATCAGCAAGAAGAGAATCACGCGGCGCTTTGTTACATATTGATGGAAACCAGTAAACTGCAGCACAATCATCAGGCTGAACGGTGCAATAAACGGAAGACCTATGTATTGAAAACTAACCCAGAATGTAATTTCTTGAGGGGTGCGCGCCAATAATTCAAATGTATGTCCAAAAATATAAATCGCAGTTGCTCCAGACATATACATAAACAATTGACAGCCAATATACCGATGGCGATTTGCATGAGCAATGATTGATAATATTACGGACAGAATGCCAGAAACACTCATGATCACAATAAAATGTAAAACAATCGAATCCATGTAAACGCCCCAATTTCAGTTATTTAGAACTAGTCTAATCTTACTATATATGAGGACGTCTCAAATGGGAAGATGTGATTTTGATTTGGTTGACGGTTTTTTGGAAAGCGTTTGTCATTTTACTAGTCGTGGCGCCCCATCTATTCATTACTTCTTACTTAATTTAAGGATAAAGCATATTGTAGCAAGTGAAATATCTGTACAATGTGGAGATGAATGAAAAGGAGGCTTGATAGAAGATGACTTTTTTGATCATCATGGCAGGTTTGTTTATGCTGATTCTTTTAGAAAAGCCATTTCAGAAGAAACGATCTGGGCTGTTATTTTTAATGGGTTATTTGCTGCTGATTGCGGTTTATGTGATTCAGACAACATTTGTGGAGATTATGCCTGATGGGCTTTTGTTGATGATGGCGGTGATTGTGGTTTGTCCTTTGTTTGTTAGAATGATGCAGTCTTTTCAGAGGAACGCTTGACTTACTAATAGAAAAAACCTCTACTTGTACCATCGCAAGTAGAGGTATAACTTTAATGATTACGAGTAAATACTTCCTTCACCACTCGTTCACTTGCTTTTCCATCTTCTAGTGAACAGAATCTTTCATGGAATACATCGTATTTTTCCTTGTAAGCATCTTTTACGCTTTCAATGTTCTGAATGCTATGAAGCACTTCTTCAGACGTATACAATAACGGACCTGGCAGATCTTTTTCGACATCAATATAAAAACCTCTCAGCACATCTTTGTATTTATCAATATCATACGTAAAGAAAAGAATCGGCTGCCTTAGGTTTGCAAAATCAAAGAATACAGACGAGTAATCCGTGATAAGGATGTCACTTGAAATATATAAGTCATTGATATCATTATATTTAGAATAGTCAAAGGCAAACCCTTCAAACCCTGTTAAATCAATATTATCTGAAATGAAATAATGCATTCGTAAAATGATGACATATTCTTCGCCTAACTTTTCTTTTAACAAATTTAAATCTAAAGTGAGATTAAATTTGTATTGCCCCGCTTTATGAAATTCATCATCTCTCCATGTTGGAGCATATAAAATGACTTTTTTATCAGCAGGTATACCAAGCTTCGATTTAATCTTCACTTTATCTGCATCTGTAAAGTTTTTCAGAATATCATTTCTTGGATAGCCATATGTTAATATTTTTTCTTTCGGATACATAAATGCACTTTCGAAGATTTTTTCAGAATATGGGTTTGCTGCAATTAGGTAATCCCATTTTCGAGATTGTAAATAAAATTCTTTTTTGTAATCTGGATTTGCAGATACTACATTATCCATATCAAATACTAATTTCTTAAGTGGTGTACCATGCCATGTAGATAAGATAATTTGTTCATCTTTTTTATAAAGTGACTTGGGCTGTCTCATGTTTAAAACAAAATATTTTGCCACTGTGACATAGTAAAAATAGCTCCAGCTAAATCGCTTAATTACTTTAACGTTCTTGTGCTGAAATTCTTCTTCATTTGCCACCATTTCTTTATCATTCAGAATCCAAACATGCTTCCATTGATTTGGCTCATGCTCAAGAAGATATTTAAATATAGCCTTAGGGCTATCCGAATAGTTTCTTCCTAAAAAGCTTTCATAGACAATGGTGTTAGGTTTAATAGGCAATCTTGAGAAGAACAATTGTTGAACGATTCTTTGTCTTGCTCTCTTCTTTTTCGGTTTTATGCCCTGATACAGATTATAATAGAGAACTCTCTTTTTACTTAGACGATATGCCTTATGATAATTCCCGACCTTAATTGCATTAATTTCTTTTAAATGTCTTTTCTTCAATTTGATTGGATTTGACTCTGCATTCAAAATGGTTTGACAGGACTGATAAATAGGCGTTAAACGTTGAATGCCCTCTTTAAACACTGGGCTTTTTACAACCTTATATAAATATTGGCTGATCGCTTCAAGCTTCACTTGTTTCACTAAAGCCAAATCGTCACATTGTTCGATTGATTTGCTTAATGTTCGGAACATTTCTTCAAATCGATGATCCTGTTCTTCCTGGGAAAGTGAAGGGAAATTGATAGGATCGTTATGGATCAGCTTATAGTATAGACAAATTGATGTTTCCAAAATAGAGAATGCATCTTGATAAATTTTCATTAAGAACGGAATATCACTATACAATGGTGCGCTTTCATCAAACTGTATTTGATTGTTCAACAAATATTTCTTTTGAACAACGAACCCATGTGATTTTAATTGATAAGAAATCTTCTTAAAGAACTTTTCTTTTGCAATTTCATGATAATGAGCTGATACAACATTCTCCTCAAAAAGCATCTGCATGACTTCGTTTTCATTTGCATCAACATTTAATTTTTTCAAAACATGACTTAAGTTATCCAACGTATCATGCTGATACAAAGCCTGCTTCTTTTCCTTTAATGTTGTATTTCTGTCTACAATTGTCTTTTTCACTTTCAGCTTAAAAACATTCAATTGTTCTTGATCAATGATTTGCTTTGCATATATCAGCGCATTGGGATGTAAGAAATCATCAGCATCTAAAAATAAGATGTACTCTCCTTGAGCTTCTTCTATGCCTTTATTTCTACTAATGCCTGCATTTGTATGAGGTCCCATATTGATTGTTCTATAATTAAAAGTATAAGGCGCTAAAATTTCTTCTAGGTGTTGACTATCTTGATGGACCAAAAGGACTTCGAAATCTTTAAAAATTTGATCATCTAAACTTTTCATGCAGTTATCAGTATACTTTTTATTGGTATCCTTATAAGGAATAACAATAGTAAATAACATAAGATCCCTCTTCCAAATTTTATATAAACAACAATGTTTGATCTTTTCATCACTTAATATGATTTAAAAAACAATAAATATTATAACAAAAACGTGTTTTTATTCAAAAAAAAGATTCGTCTAAAAAGACGACTCACTAGAAATTCGTTTATCCAAAATGTTTTCATCTATACTTCTATGATACAACAATTTATCATACTTAACATAAAAAAACCACCGTTCTAGCCGACTTGAAATAAAAATAATAAGAACGTATTTTGTCTGTATGATAACATCCAGTTTTGTTTAAAATTCAGATTGTTTAAGTTTCTAATAGCAAAGAAAAATGACGCTGTGATAGCGTCATTTCATATAACCATTCATTTTTTAAAGATGCCAGCCCCGCATCAAGGGCTTTCAAACCCTTGATACGACTGAATTCTAAAAGTTTTGATGGAGACGGTGGGAGTCGAACCCACGTCCAGAGACATCGATTACTTAAGCGTCTACGAGCGTAGTCAACATATTTACGTGTTCGCTCATCCTCATGCCTGCTGACGGGCGCTTGGAGAGCTAGTCTGATGGATCTCTTCTTACGTCCTCAGACGAAAACGTAAGCGTAGCCTACTTCATTGGGCTCCTCACAGACACATAGGCGATGTCAGGAAGAGCTCGCTGCGCTTATTAGGCAGCTAGTGCTAAGTTTTGGTTAAAACTTTTAGTTTTGCCAGTTACATTTAGGTGCGTGTTAACGAGATCGCCTCTCGGCTCGCAGCCTAAGCTCGAACCATCCCTGTCGAATCCGTAACGTCCCCTTGTAAAAGGGATATACGGGATGGAAACGTTCTTTAGCTTAACTGCTTCCGTATATGACTATTATAACAATCTCATCGCTCGAAACAACTGGTGGTTTCTGTAAAAAACGACGATGATTGTTTACTGCATAACATATTGTAGCATAATGCTTCCGCTCTCAGCAAGCCATCTGCATGCGTCTAGAATTGCTTTTGCCGGTCACGGAAAGCTCGCTCGATTTCACGTTTCGCATCTTTTTTCTTCAGATCTTCACGTTTATCATATTTCTTCTTCCCTTTACCGACTCCAATTAGCACTTTGGCAAAGCCATTTTTCAAATAGAGTTTAATGGGAACAAGTGAGTAGCCCTCTTCCTTTGTCGCACCAATCAATTTACTGATTTGTTTGCGGTGAAGCAGCAGCTTTCTCGTTCTGAGCGGATCATGGTTATAACGGTTCCCCTGCTCGTATGGGCTCACGTGCATATTGTGAAGAAACACTTCTCCTCGTTCGATTTTGGCAAAGGAATCTTTTAAATTCACTTTTCCTGCTCGAATGGATTTGATTTCAGTTCCTTGTAATACAAGGCCGGCTTCGTATGTTTCTTCTATAAAATAATCATGATTGGCTTTTTTGTTTTGGGAAACAACCTTTCCCTCTCCCTTTGGCATTGGCGTACACCCTCCTTTTGACACAGACACGGTCCAAATCGTACGGATTATTTTATCAAACAATCCAGCTTTCGACAATGCTGCTGCCACTTGGTCAAAAAGCAAATAGAGCGTGATGCCCTATTTGCTTTTTGTCACGTTACTTTTTCTTTTTGCGCTTTTGTTTCGGTGCGTTATCAAATACGCGTTTTTTCTTTTTCTTCTTTTTACGACCTGTAAACCAGTCGCCGCCTTTATCCTCTTTGCCTTTTTCCCCAGAGGCCTTTTGACCTCCGCGTCCTTTTTTGGCTGGTGGATCTGTCCGTTTTTTGAACTTGAAGTCTTTTGGTGATTTACGGCGAGTGCCTTTCATCCCGACGATTTCAAAATCAATGGAATGCTCATCTTTATTCACACTCACCACTTTGACAGTGATTTCGTCACCGATACGGTAGACATTCCCTGTCCGCTCACCGATCATGGCAAAGTGCTGTTCATCAAAACGATAGTAATCGTCTGTCATGTAGCTCACATGGACAAGGCCTTCTATCGTATTCGGCAGTTCAACGAATAGTCCGAAATTCGTGACGGAACTAATCATACCATCAAACTCTTCACCGATTTTATCAAGCATATACTCTGCCTTTTTCAGGTCATCTGTTTCGCGCTCAGCATCAACAGAGCGGCGCTCCATTGTAGATGCATGATCTGCGATTTCTGGCAGCAGTTGACCCCACTTTTCAAGGGTCGCTTCGTCTGTCTTTTTCTCTATTAAATAGGTTCTGATAAGCCTATGCACGATTAAGTCAGGGTAACGGCGGATCGGCGATGTGAAGTGTGTATAAAATTCGGTAGATAATCCAAAATGTCCAATGCTTTCTGGATCATACTTCGCCTGTTTCATTGAGCGAAGCATCACAGTTTGAATGACGACTTCTTCCGGCTGATCACGGACGGCATCAAGTACACTTTGAAGTGCACGCGGATGAATATTCGTTGACGTTCCTTTGACAATGTAACCAAACGTCGTCACGAACTCTAAAAAGCGCTGAAGTTTCTCAGGATTTGGTTCTTCGTGAATTCGGTAAATGAACGGAACATTCATCCAGTGGAAATGCTCGGCAACTGTTTCGTTTGCCACCAGCATGAATTCTTCAATTAATTTTTCGGCAACAGAACGCTCACGAATAACTACGTCTTTCGCTGCGCCTTCATCATCTACAAGCACTTTTGCTTCCTTGAAGTCAAAGTCGACTGCTCCACGCTCCATTCGCTTGTCACGCAGAATTTCTGCAAGCTTCTCCATCTCTTGGAACATTGGTACTAACGGCTCGTATTTGTCTAAAAGCTCTTCATCTTGGTCAACTAAAATCTTATTCACATCGGAATAGGTCATTCTTTCCGTCGTTTTGATCACACTTTGGAAAATTTCGTGTTTGACGACTTTCCCACTTCGATCAATGATCATTTCACAAGAGAGTGTGAGACGATCAACCTTCGGATTCAACGAGCAAATGCCATTTGACAGGCGATGAGGAATCATTGGAATGACGCGGTCGACAAGATACACACTCGTTCCACGCTCATAGGCTTCCTGATCAATCGGAGAGTTTTCCGTTACATAATGAGAGACATCCGCAATATGCACACCCAGTTTGTATTTACCATCATCCAGCTTTTGCACAGTAACCGCATCGTCCAAGTCCTTTGCATCTGCACCGTCAATCGTCACGATCGTTTCATTGCGCAGATCACGTCTACCTTCAAGGTCCTTTTCATCGATCGTTTCAGGTGTGTCTGCTGCCTGCTGGAGCGCTTCTTCCGGAAACTCACCTGGTAGACCGTGTTTATGAATAATCGACAAAATATCGATGCCAGGGTCATTTTTGTGACCAAGGATTTCAGTCACTTCACCCTCTGCACTCATTCTTCCTTCAGGGTAGCTTGTCAGCGTGACAACGACTTTATGACCTTCAACCGCTCCGTTTTTAGCGGATTTTGGAATGAAGATATCGTTTGTGATTTTTTTATCATCAGGAATGACAAAACCAAAACTTTTCGTTTCTGTATAGGTACCGACAACCGTCTGAGTATTACGCTCCAGAATGCGGATGACCGTTCCTTCTTTTTTGGTGCCATTTGATTTGTGGCTGACACGAACCATGACGGTGTCGCCATTCATTGCTGTGCCTAGCTCATTTGGCGGAATGAAAATATCATCCTGTCCAAACTCTTCTGGTGTCACAAATGCAAATCCTTTTGCATGCGCAGAAAGCTTTCCTTTTACCAAGTTCATTTTTTCCGGTACACCATAGCGGTCGCTGCGGGTACGGACGATAAGTCCCTGATCCTCTAATATCACAAGTGCTTTGACGAGCTCTTTATAATCATCTGGATTGGTAATTTCCATCATGACTTCTAATTCCTGTACCGTTAATGGTTTGTACGCCTCTTCTTGCATAAACGCAAGTAATTCATCCATAAATTCTTCTTTTTGCACACTCTAACCCCCTATATATTTAAATTGACCAATCGAGTGATTCTAAGAATGCATATACATCCTGATGAACCTTCTCTCGCTCTTTATCAAGCGTGATAACATGGCCCGATTCTTCATACCACTTTAAATGTTTTTCATCTGTCTCTACTTCGTTATAAATAATGTTTGCACTGTCTGTATTAATCATATGATCATGACGTGCCTGAACAACAAAAGTAGGTGAATAAATCATGTCAACATTGTTTCTGACATCTGCAATGAGTTCTTGAAGGCCTTTGAGCGTACCCATTGGTGTTTTCTTGAACTCTTCCATCTCTTGCTCAATTTGATCCTCTGACTTACCCTCGAATTTTTTATAGTTACGGGCATAATCTAGTACACCCTGGTACATGACTTCTTCACTTTTTATGTACATAGGTGCACACATAGGTACAATTCCCTTTACAGGTACAGTGTAACCTAATTTCAATGAAAAAACTCCTCCGAGGGATAGTCCGCAGACCGCAATTTCCTCATAGCCTTCGTCTTTTAAAAATTGATAGCCTTCTTCTACATCTTTCCACCAATCTGTAGGACCTGTATGAACAAGCTCCTCTGGCGGTACACCGTGTCCTTTGTATTGAGGTGCATGGCATGTATAGCCTCTTTCATTCAAATAACGCCCAAGCATACGAACATCGGCTGTATTCCCAGTAAAACCGTGAAGAAGAAGCACCGCCTTTTCTCCACCTTTAAACGTAAATGGTTTTGGTGTAACAACTTTCATGATGTGACTTCCTTTCCTTCTGATATGGTTTATATTTTCCACTTGTATGTATGAAACAAACACAAAAGAGTGCGGATAATAAAAAAAGGTCTGAAAAAAGATCAGACCTTCTGTTACTCGCGCCTACACGCCTAAATATGCCAATGCAAGTGTTAAGATGAAGAAAAGCACTGACAAAATGACAGTTAATCGGTGAAGAATCAAGTCAAGACCTCTCGCTTTTTGCTTACCGAAAAGCTGCTCGGCTCCACCTGAAATAGCGCCTGACAGTCCTGCACTTTTACTTGATTGTAATAATACAACGATGATAAGTGCGATACTGACAATTACGAGTAATGTGATAACAAATGCGTGCATGAAAACACCTCCAGACAAACTGGTACACATAACTTTATTTTACATGAAAACAAGGTGCATGTCACGAAACATCAAAATAAAGATTTCCTATATATTGTCGACTTTATTTGTCATTTTGATTCAATTTCGCTCCAATGGATTGTATGCAGCATTTTTTATATGCAATTTTTGAGGTTAAAAAACGTTTTTAGCGAGTTGCTTCTTCTTTTAAGAGCTGTTTTAATTCTACTAACAACCGTTCAGCTCCTTCAGGACTCAGCACGACGTTACCGTTTCCATAGCTTTTGTTGTATTTCGTTATTTGGCCAGTTAATAAGCAGCTCTTATCTGCATCATATTTTTTCAGCATAATGGTTTGATCTTCGATGAAAATTTCTAACAGCTGCTCTTCTTTTATATTGAGTACCTTTCGCATTTCTGAAGGCAGAACAATTCTGCCAAGCGAATCAATGTGTCTTACCATTCCAGTTCTTTTCAATGAAGCCGCCTCCTTAATGATCATACGATGATTTCATTTATTGACTTTTGTCAACATCTTCATAGTAAAATAAATCTTCAAATTTTTTATCAAAGTAATGAATCATTTTGCCAATGACAAGCTGTCCTGGCTTCCGGTGACCATTCAATACCCTGCTGAGTGTGGCAGGAGAGATGCCAATTTCATCTGCGAGCTGATTTAAAGACATATCGTTTTCGATCATATACTGCATCACAAATGCCCGCCTGATCTGAATCTTTTCGACCATCATTACAACCTCCTATAGGATCAATATGTACAACATGTAGGACTCTCATATCTCCCGGATTCATTAACTTATGTCAACACTTTTACGCCCTTTCTATTTCCTTTAGTCAATGATCATACTAAAATAAGTCATATACTGAAATGTGAGGTTCGATGACATGAATCACTTTGGTGAACAATTACGCATTTTAAGAGAGAATAGAAAGATGTCTGTCAATCAACTCGCCATGTATTCAGGCGTAAGCGCTGCCGGTATTTCTCGGATTGAGAATGGAAAGCGTGGTGTGCCAAAGCCTTTAACCATAAAAAAATTAGCACGCGCTTTGAAGGTGCCTTATGAGGATTTAATGTTGCTTGCCGGTTATATTGAACAGGAAAAAGTGCATGAAATGAAACCGAAATATGAGTCCATATTAAAAATCTATCAAACGGCGCTTCAAAAGGATGTAGAACATCTCCCTATTTTCGATGGAGACCAATGGGAAACACTCACCGCACAAGACATCAGCCAGCTGAATCAATACTTTCTCACGCTCATTAACCAAAAAAAGGCGAACAAATAGCGGGGCATAAACATAAGATACATCCACCATTAACTAATGTCAATATTTTCATGGTGCACTTATTGCCAATAGTCAACAAATCGAGTACACTAGAGATAACTAATCTTTAACCATGTGAGGTTTTGAGTTGATGAACTTCGGTGCATATTTAAGAGCATTACGTGAGAAAAGGAAACTATCGGTGAACCAATTAGCGATGTATTCAGAGGTCAGCGCTGCTGGTATTTCTCGGATTGAAAACGGGAAACGCGGCATTCCGAAACCTCCTACAATTAAAAAACTAGCAGGTGCATTAAAAGTACCTTATGAGGACATGATGCAGGCTGCAGGGTATATTGAAGAAGCGTCTTCTGCCTATGTCATAAAGGAAGAAGAAACGGCTTTTACCCAAATAAAAGAAGCAGCAGAGCAATATGAACTTGATGATCTTGAAATATTTAATGGGGACATATGGTCCACCCTTTCTAAACATGAAATAGAAGATTTAAACCGCTATTTGTTATTTTTACTAAACAGCCGTTCGTCATCGTAAAATGTTTTGATCATTGATAAGCTTTTTGCGCCGATTTTTGACAGAATTACGGTATAATGGGTTCAGATTGGAGTGAAGAAAGATGAATCAATCTGATATGTGCCCGCGGTTTGAAAAAGCAGTTGAGTTATTAAGTAAACGCTGGGTGGCACTGATTGTTTTTCAGCTTCTCTCAGGTTCACAGCGCTTTAGTGAAATCGAAGCAGCTCTGACCAATTTAAGCGGAAGGGTTTTATCTGAGAGATTAAAAGAGCTGGAAGCAGCAGGCATTGTAAAACGGGAGGTTTTTGCTGAAACACCCGTGCGTATTGAGTATTCATTAACTGATATGGGGCGCTCACTTGCACCCGTTTTTGAGGAAATTGCGAAGTGGTCCTCTGAATGGATCACACTTGAATCATAAATGTCTCCTGATGTGAGCCGCCTAATCATGATAAAAAAACCTCCCCTACAGATGTAGAGGAGGTTTTGTCTTTTCAAGCATTTATGCGGATGTCATGTTTTTTTCAGCTAACGCCTTGCTTTCTTTTTTCTTGTTGGTTGGGCTTAAATAGCGTTCAAGCCAGCCCATGACAAGGTCGGCAATAATGGCCATGAGCGCAGTTGGAATAGCACCTGCTAAAATAATGGCTGTTCCGTTTGTCGCGTTTGATCCTCTGATGATGATATCACCAAGTCCTCCTGCACCAACAAATGTCCCAATCGCTGTAATACCGATTGCGATCACAAGTGCGGTTCTTAAACCAGCCATAATGACAGATAAAGCAAGCGGTAATTCAACCATTCTCAGCACTTGCCATTTCGTCATACCCATCGCTTTCCCCGATTCTAAATAGGCATGCTCAATGCTGACAATACCTGTGTACGTGTTACGGATAATCGGCAGAAGCGAATACAAAAAGAGTGATAAGATGACTGTATTTGCGCCAAGTCCTAATACAAGCATCAACACAGAAAGCATCGCTAACGCTGGAATGGTTTGAATGACATTGGTTATTGCGAACACCCAATTGCTCAGTTTGCGGTAATGCGCCACAAAGATGCCGACTGGTATTCCGACAATTGCCGCAAATAATACCCCATACGCTGACATGAGGAAATGCCGGTAAAATTCTTCTAACACATATGAACCGTTCTGTTGATAATACGCCCATAATTGCTGCAGTGTGTCCATCAGCTCTGACACCTCCCAATCTTACTCAAAGTAATTGTGTTTCTTTAAAAAATCTCTCGCAACAGTCGCTGGTTCTTTTAGTTCTCCATCGACTTGATAATTGAGCTCTTGCATTTGTTCGGTATCGATTTTTCCAATCAACCTGTTGATCACCTTGTCCAGTCCTGGATTTTCTTTTAATACCTTCTCAGGGACAACTGGTGATGCATCGTATGGTGGGAAGAATCGTTTATCATCTTTTAAGATTTTGAGATTATACGCTTTGATCCGGCCATCTGTTGAATAGGCAAGCACAATATCCATTTTTTCATTTTTCAATGCGTCATAGACTAGACCGATCTGCATCGGAAAAGTGCTTCCAAATTCAATTCCGTATGTTTTCACAAACCCTTCGTAACCGTCACCTTTCTTTTTCAGCCAAATATTATCTACACCGAAGCGATAATTTTTGGCATTCTTTTTTAAATCAGAGACTGTTTCTAGGTTGTTTTCCTTCGCCATCTTCTGCGTCACAGCAAAGGCATACGTATTATCAAACCCATAGGAATCAAACCATTTGTAATCATAGCGTTTTTTGAATTCTTTCTGGACGATTTCCATTGCACGCTTTGGATCTTTTTCTGCATCCATTCCTAGCGTACTTGTTAAATCCGTGCCTGTATATCGTGTTGCCGAAATGTCGACATCCCCGTTTTCCATTGCTTTCTGCTGCACCGTATTTGAGCCTAAATTCTTCACAATGGTTGTCTTTTTATCTGTGTAATGCTCAATGATGTCTCCCACCATATAGGCCATAATTTCTGATTCTGTAAAGTTTTGTGCACCGATTCGCAGCGTGCCCCCTGAGGAGCCGGCTAGTCCAGGAAGTGAACAGCCACTTATGAATAGCAAGCATCCGGCAAGCAGTGCACTGATCCATTTTGTTTTTCGATTCTTCACATGAGCCAACTCCTTATGAAACTTCCTTCAATCCTTTTAAGCCTTCTGGTGTTACTTTTTTCTCAAGCTTCATCAATGTAAGGTCAATGATGACTGCTAAAATAGTGACAGGGATCGCACCCGCAATAATGTATTCCGGCTGGTAAAGCTGAAGCCCAATTAAAATGTAGTCACCAAGACCGCCTCCACCGATAAAAGCAGCAAGTGTTGTCCACCCAATTAAATAAATCGTTGAGGTTCTGACCCCTGCCATAATGACCGGAACAGCAAGCGGCAGTTCAACAAGACGAATTTGTTCCCATGTCGTCATGCCAATCCCTTTACCAGATTCAAGCAAGTTTTTGTTCACACCTTGAACACCGGCATACGTATTTCTTAAAATAGGCAAAACGGAATAGAAAAATAGAGCAACGATCGCAGGTATTTTTCCAACTCCCAAAATAGGAATAAAAAATGCAAGAATCGCTAAACTAGGGAGTGTTTGAAAGATATTCACGACGCCGATGACAAAACCGGCGCCTCTTTTCATTCGTGTAAGAATGACGCCTAAAGGAACGGCCACGATAATGCCTAACACAACGGCAATTAAAGAAATGTATAAATGCTCCCACATTTTTGTGAGGAGTTCCCCACCATTTTTCTCAAGAAAATCGATGATTTGATCCATGTGTACACCTCCCTTAGTTCATTTCAGTGACAGCCTCCGGGGTATCTTCTCCCCAAATAGAGTCATATACGACATCTACAAGACTTGCACGTGTGACGATGCCTTTTAAGTGCCCTTTTGCATCGACAACCGGTACATATTTAATGCCGCGTATTAAGATCTTTCGGACAGTATCTCTAAGAAGCGCACCTTCTTGTACTGTATAAAATTCTGTATTTAAAATATCGCCAACGAAGGCTGCTTTTCTGCGGTTTGCATCGATGGTTTCAATGTCGATATAGCCTTTCAGCACATGATTTTCATCAACGACAAGCAGGGAATCAACCCGCTTTTCTCTCATAATAAAGATGGCATCTGTCAATGTTTTTTCGACGGTAATTGTGACTGGAGATGTGTTCATCATTTGTTCCACACGTTCCATATTCGGATTTGACTGAAGCAGACGTTCTTTCCCGATGAATTCTTCTACGAATTCGTTCACAGGGTTACGTAAAATATCATCTGGCGTGCCCACTTGGACAATCTCTCCATCTTTTAAAATGACAATGCGGTCTGCAAGTTTAATCGCTTCATCCATGTCATGTGTGACGAATACGATTGTTTTATTTAACGTTTTTTGCAGTTTCTTAAATTCTTCCTGCAATGAATCTCTTGTGATCGGGTCAAGTGCTCCAAATGGTTCATCCATCAGGATTAAAGGGGGTTCTGCTGCGAGTGCGCGAAGAACGCCGATACGCTGCTGCTGTCCTCCACTGAGTTCATGCGGGTAACGCTCTAAGTATTCCGGCCCCATGTCGACGAGTTTGAGCAATTCACGCGCTCGTTCTTTTCGTTTTTCTTCCGGCCACTTCAACAGCTTCGGCACAAGGGAAATGTTTTGTGCGATGGTCATATGAGGGAAAAGTCCAATTTGCTGAATCACATAACCAATTTCTCTTCTTAATTGGACTGGATCTTTTTTCATAATGTTTTCTCCCTCGATCAATATGTTTCCTGAGGAAGGTTCAATCAGTCGGTTAATCATCTTCATGGTTGTCGTTTTTCCACAGCCACTCGGTCCAATAAAACAAATAAATTCTCCTTTTGCTATTTCTAAATCAATATTTTTGACAGCTTTTTTTCCGCCTTTATACGTCTTAGATACATTCTCTAGTTTCAGCAAATGAGACACCTCCAATTAGTCGGATATATATTTTCAGAAAATTTACACCTTATTTATTATAGTGCAAACTTTATAAAATAAAAAGTTTACAATGTGTTTGTATTGCATAAGATTTATTTAAAATTTTCAGTTAACGGCCTGATATGTACCGATCCCTCCTTTTTCCTCCAACTTACGAGCAAATACTCAATATTTATTGTTTTCATCAACAAACAGGTATATGATATATTGTGTTACAAATTGTCAGTCGTGAAGGGATGAATCGGGGAATGGACAAGCAAGCGTTAGGCGCCATTCAAAAAGCACAGGATCATTATATTGAAAAAGCTGCCGAGAACATGAATGCCTTTGGTCTTTCTGCCACAGTGGGTAGAGTGCTTGGTATCATTCATATGAACCGTAAACCAATGACGCTCGGTGAGCTCTCAGAGGCGACCGGCATGAGCAAAACAAGAATGAGTCAAGTCGTTCGAGAAATGCTTGATCTGAATATTGCTGAAAAGGTTTATGAAAAAGGAATACGCAAAGATTTATATGACGTTGAGCAAGATCAATATCAAACCTTTATTTCATTGTTTGCAGCCAATTGGTCACGTGTTGTCAGCAAAAATCGCAAGGCACATAAGAAGACATGCAAGGAATTGCTGGAGCTGCTTGAACAAGATGACCTGCCAGAAGAAACAGTAGATAAAATCAATCTTCTTCTTTCAGAAATCAAGGAAAGTCTCGATTATTATGACTGGATTAGCCGTTTAATTGAGTTCTTTGAAAGTGAAGAAGTATTTCAACATGTGCCAAAACCTTAAAAAAAGCTGTTTTATTTTACAATTTTGTAGAAAAAAACAGCTTTTTTATATACACTTATGACATCAGCATTGGGAACATCCCTTTGATCCCTGCGCCAATCATCTCTACTGCCACAACAGCTAGAATCAATCCCATTAATCGTGTCACGACATTCATCTCTGTTTTCCCCATTTTTCGCATAATGAAACTTGAATAATGAAATGCATAATAGGTCATGGCAAGTACAACCACAATGCCAATAAGAATCGCAAGCAGATGAAGCGTTACTTGGTGGCTTCCTGGGGTTAAGCTCATGACGGTCGCAATTGTACCAGGTCCGGCAATGATCGGAATGGCGAGTGGGGTCACCGAAACATCAGCTTTCTCCTTGCTTTCTGCCTTTTCATCCGAATGAGGGTTTTGAACATGTGATTCTTTTGCATTCAGCAAATTGTAAGCGATACCAAAAATAAAAATACCTCCGGCGATACGGAGTGCATGGATATCAATGCCAAACAATTTGAAAATGAGCCTGCCTGCCAAAAGAAAGGCAATCAAAATCATAAAAGACACAACAATCGCTTTTTTGGCCGTCTGGGAACGTTCTTTCTCAGAATAGCCTTCTGTTAAAGTGATAAAAAGAGGCACGTTTCCAATGGGATTTGAGACAGCAAATAGTGACACAATGACATGAATCATAAAGGAAATCAACAGACACCCTCCTTTTTTCATAGTGTCTGCTAATCTGATGCGAATATTCCCTTGTTCTGTTAAAACCTGGTTTGTTTTAACCGATGATAATAGAGGTTTAACGAAAGGGGAATAGAACATGAAAAAAAACATCACGATCATTGTCTTGTCTGTGATCATCCTAGGTGCAACTGGCTGGATTGTGTGGCAGCAGCAGTCGCTCACCGCGGCAGAGAAAAAACACCAGCAAGAAACCAGAACGAACGATAAGCAGCTGGCACAGTTAAAGTCAGAAGGCACGGATATGAAAGATGAAATCGATGGTCAAAAAAAGGAATTGTCCACCGTCACAAACAAGCTGAAGAAAGAAAAGAAGGCGCATCAAAAAGAAATCAAACAGCGTAAAGCGCTTGAGTTAAAAATAGACCAGCTTCAAAAAGAACTGGCATCAGCGAAAGCAACGGCTCAAGCGAATAAGCAGGCAGCACAAACAACTAGGAAAACAACTGTCAAAAAAGACCCAAATGTCACCCATCATCCTCCTTCTCAATGGGTGCAGGATCAATATGATTGGGGTGTTAAACAAGGGTATATCAAAGAATAGAGAGGATGAAATGATTTGATACAGATTCGGCCATTGTCTCATGATCAGTCTGTTCCTATGGATCTTTTACTATTAGCTGACCCTTCAACTGAAAAAGTCCTTGCCTATGTACAATCTGGTTCTTGTTATGTTGCTTTTCATAAACAGGACATGATTGGTGTGTATGTTCTGACGCCTCTGTCTCAGCAGACAGTGGAAATCATGAATGTCGCCGTGAAGGAGTCATGGCAAGGGAGAGGAATTGGGAAGCAGCTGATCCGCCATGGTATTTCAGAAGCCAAAGCAGCTGGCTTTCATACAATTGAAATTGGCACAGGCAACTCTAGTATTCAGCAGCTCGCCCTTTATCAAAAATGCGGTTTTCGCATGGCGTCTATCGATCACGATTTCTTTCTGAAGCACTATGATGAACCGATTTATGAGAACGGTATTCAGTGTATGGATATGGTGCGGTTGTCACTCGTTCTTCAAGCAGACTGACTTCATTCAGCCTGCTTTTTTTATGTTCTGCTCTTTTTCACTGCATGAATCACATATTGAATCAAGAAGTAGAGAGCGGCACCCGCTAAAAAACAGACCACGCACCCAAAGAGCGTTGCCTCTGAGCTGAATTGATACTGCTCAATTTTCATGATATAAAATGGCATACCAAATAGAGTTGGACTTGATTCAACATGATGAACCTCTAGCAGCATTAAAAATACTGGCGTCATAAACACAGCAAACACATACAGCATCGCAAGCGTTAAACCGCTAGAAAACGAATGAAATACTTTAACCATTTAGTTCTCTCCTTTCATCTCTTTTAAACTGGCGATGATATTTTTCCCGTCTGGGCAAGCTGGATGCAGCATCACTGTATTTAATAAAGAAAAAAGCAGCAATGGATGCGTCAAAGGATGCCTCCACATGAAGAAAAGCACACCCGAGCAGATCACAGGAAACACAGGACCTGCAAGTGCCACCATCACATTAAAACCCGGCCGTGAAAATTTCTCATGGACAATCGACACGTGCATCCAATCGATCATTACCACATAATCAAAGATGGGTCTTTTTTCGATTTTGTTGCACACCATCACCATCAGGATATGACCGAGTTCATGAATGAGCACAACTGCTATTAAGCAAAATAAAAGCGTCATCATCGCACAACCGGCCTCTTTAGCATGGCAGCATATATGAAGATGAAGAATGCGGCTGAACAAGCCATATAGGCAGTTGAGAGCAGCTGGGTATTTGCTGAAAGCCACTGGACTAAAAGCATATCCAACATACTGAACACAGCAATCATCATCACGATCACAAACAGTTTATTAAACTCACTAATCTTCACGACAAACCCGACACATGCCGCCATGACAGTGATCAATAAAATGGACAAACTCGCCAAACCGTGCCCTTCACTTTCGACCCCAATCATGAAATAAGCAAGCCCGATATAGACAAAATAAATCAATACATTCATTGTGTAATAAAATAAAATTCTTGATAATAAATAGGCACCCTTTGATGTATTTAACATAAAAATGGCTCGCTGATTGAGATGATATTCCCTGCCAATCATGAGCGGTAGCATAATAAGGATCTCCTTTAAGGCAAACTGCACAATAAAGGCATACATCCAGCCAGTTTCTGCCGGAGTGAAGATCATTGGGAGACCTACTGTGAGACAGACAAGAAACAGGAACAAAATACCTTGTTCTTTAAAAACAGCTGATCGGCTGAAATAAACGAGTTCCTGCCGCAGATGTGTGAAAAATGAAGAATCCGATCTGATTTTTTGGTAAGAAAACGACTTCACCTCTACCTTTAGCTGCAAAAACATCCGATTGACATAACAAGCCGCCAAGCCCTTCAGCCAAAACCACCCTGCACATAGGAAGATCATCAGAAATATAAGATAGATAGACGGCCATACGTGAATCATCTCAACCGCTTTTTGAAAAAGAAGAAACACGAAAGCACCGAGCGTCATAAATCCAATCGTTTGCAGCAGTAAATGCTCTTTTGTTTTTGATATAAAATGGCTCACACCAATTCGTATCAGCATCCAAGAAGCGAGCGTATAGAGCGCCAATCCACAACAAGTGATCCCTACCACAATGATCCAATACAAAGATAGTGTAACGCCGCTAATGATCAGTCCTAATAGGATGGGTAAAAAAAGCAGACCAAGCATGATGAAACAAAACAGCACTGGAAAGAAATACACACAAAGGACAAATGAGACACTTTGCATCGCACTATTCAAAAAGAAGAACTGATACTCTTGACGCTTCATTTTATGACGGGAAAAGACAATACCTGCTCCCAAAAGCAGCAGGGTCATTTTCACAAATTGAAGGTATAAAGCAACTGGTTCGCTCTCCCCTACTTGCATAAAAAAACGCAGGCTCATGACAACGTATATGGCGTAGATCAGCAACATAAAAACGGCTGCGGCGAGAAGCTGCAAAGGATATTTTTTGCCGAGCTGCTTGATTTTCGTTGTGAGCATGCCCCATTCTATTTTATGAAGAACGTGTCGTGTCCAAGTCATTGAGCAACCTCTCCACCTGCATATAGTAATCTTGATTCACTTCTTTATAAATATCCTCAAGTGCTTGATGAGGGAATGTTTTGTTTGTTTCTTGACGTGACATATCCAGCTTGATATCACCGTTTCTTAAGATCATAAGGTGATCATACAATGTCTCACCAAAACCTAAATGATGGGTAGAAATGAGAATGCCTGCACCTTGATCTCTCAGCTTCATGAGCACCTTTTTTAAGATGATCATCATATCTGGATCAAGTCCATTTGTAGGCTCGTCGAATACATAATAATCACAAGACCTAAGGAGCTGTGAAATGATTTGGGTTTTCTTTTGATTGCCATGAGACAACTGGGCAATTGGCTGATCCATATAAGGTCTCAGCTCAAACAGATCGACGAAGGCCTCTTCTCGAGGTGCATTTCGTTTGTCTGGAAGCTGGAGTAAATGAAAATATTCTCTCGGCGTTAAATAATCAAACAAAGCATGATCATCAGGAATATAGGAAACATGTTCTTTCAAAAAGGAGATATGTGCGGAGGATTGAAAATTCAGCTGTTTACCATGTAAAGAGACAAACCCCGTAAATGGTGTTAGTCCAAACATAGACTGAATCATCGTGGTCTTTCCTGCACCATTATGCCCCAAAAGCAGAAGCATACGTCCTTTCTCCACATTTAACTGAATATCGCGGAGAGAAAAGGTGCGGCTATACGTTTTTTCTGTTAAGTGTAATGTCAGCATCATGTCCCTCCATTTATTTCAGATAGAACAGATGACCCCGCATCTGTTCTCACCATTTGTTAGAAGCCGCATTTGATTTTAATATACAGGCCTAAAAACTTGAACTCTCCTAAAAATTTCGAGCCTTTTCCAAATGTTTTGCATGCCCAAATCAAAGCGGCAACTGTCACAATGCCTAAGATAGCGGCAAGGACATAAATCCAAAATGCATTTTTCTGTACGTTCTTAGAAGTTAGAATTCGTTGCTTCCTTTCATCATATGCCGCCAGTAGGTGAAGGACATACATGTATACACCTACTGGAAAACGAAGGCTAAAAGGATTCAGCATCTCATCACCCCCTAATATATGTAAAATGATACCACCCCCATGCAAATAGCATAAGTTCAATTCAGATCATATTTTTAGTAGAGTTTTCATGATTTAATGCTTATAAATCATCAAGCTCATCGTTTCTCCTCTGACTGAAGGATGATTTTTTACAAAAATAGGATATGACAAAGGAAGCAGAGCTAATTCGCTTGAGCTAGCTTTGCGTCTTTATTTCAACATAAAAAAAGCGCTGCGATACGCTCTTTTCAAAAGAGCGCACGCAGCGCGTTGCTTTACATTACTTATTCAAGTTGTAGAATGTAGCAATGCCGTGGTATTGAGCTGTTTCAGCCAATTGATCTTCGATGCGAAGTAATTGGTTGTATTTCGCCACACGGTCCGTACGAGACGGAGCACCTGTTTTGATTTGTCCAGCGTTTGTTGCAACTGCAATGTCTGCAATTGTGCTGTCTTCTGTTTCACCAGAACGGTGAGAGATAACAGCTGTATAGCCTGCACGTTTCGCCATTTCGATTGCATCAAATGTTTCAGTTAATGTACCGATTTGGTTTACTTTGATGAGGATTGAGTTACCAACGCCGTTTTTGATTCCTTCAGAAAGCTTCTTCGTATTTGTTACGAACAAGTCGTCTCCTACTAGCTGAACCTTGCTGCCAAGACGCTCAGTTAATAGTTTGTGACCTTCCCAGTCGTTTTCATCAAGGCCGTCTTCGATCGAGATGATTGGGTATTTCGATACCATATCTTCATACCAGTCAACCATTTCAGCAGATGTTTTCACAACACCTTCGCCTGATAAATGATATTTACCGTCTTCTTTGTTATAGAACTCAGAAGATGCAGCATCCATCGCAAGTTTGACTTCTTCACCTGGTTTGAAACCAGCTTTTTCAATCGCTTCTACGATTGTTTGAAGTGCTTCTTCGTTAGAACCAAGGTTTGGAGCGAATCCACCTTCGTCACCTACAGCTGTGTTTAAGCCTTTCGCGCTTAATACAGATTTCAGGCTATGGAAGATTTGTGCGCCCATGCGAAGTGCTTCACGGAAGTTCGGTGCACCTACAGGCATAATCATGAATTCTTGAATGTCTACGTTGTTATCCGCATGCTCTCCGCCGTTGACGATGTTCATCATCGGTACTGGAAGCGTTTTGGAGTTGAATCCACCAAGGTATTGGTAAAGTGGAATTTGTAAGAAATCAGCAGCCGCACGTGCTACAGCGATAGATACGCCAAGGATTGCGTTTGCGCCTAACTTCCCTTTGTTTTCTGTTCCATCAAGTTCGATTAACATTTTGTCAATTGCTACTTGTTCAGTGACATCAAAGCCTAAAAGCTCTGGTGCAATGATTTCGTTTACGTTGTTTACAGCTGTCAGAACACCTTTTCCAAGGTAACGGTCTTTGTCTCCGTCACGTAGTTCTACTGCTTCATATTCACCAGTAGAAGCACCACTTGGTACTAGTGCACGGCCAAAGCCGCCAGATTCTGTGTAAACTTCTACTTCAACTGTTGGGTTACCGCGAGAGTCTAATACTTCGCGTGCATATACGTCAACAATGTATGGCATCGTTATTTCTCTCCTTTTGAATCAATTTGTTATTTTTGAATCAATGATGTTCCTGTCATCTCTTTTGGTTTTTCAAGACCAAGTAAGTCTAAAAGCGTTGGAGATAGATCGGCTAAAATGCCGCCTTCTCTAAGCGTCGCACCTTTTTTCGTTACGATGACTGGAACAGGGTTTGTCGTATGTGCAGTATGCGGCTTTCCTTCTTCGGTAATGAGCACGTCTGCGTTACCGTGGTCTGCCGTGATGATGGCATGTCCGCCTTTTGCTAGGATTGCGTCGACTACAGCTCCTAAGCACTCATCTACTGCTTCAATGGCTTTGATTGTTGGCTCAAGCATACCTGAATGCCCCACCATATCTGGGTTAGCAAAGTTCAGAATGATCGCATCATGCTTGTCAGCATTGATGTCTTCAACAAGTGCATCCTTTACCTCGTAAGCGCTCATTTCCGGTTTGAGGTCATAGGTTGCGACATCTGGCGAATTGATTAAGATGCGGTCTTCACCAGGAAATTCTTCTTCACGTCCACCGCTCATAAAGAACGTCACATGAGGATATTTCTCTGTTTCAGCAATCCGCAGCTGCTTCAATCCATTTTGAGAAAGTACTTCTCCTACTGTGTTATCCAAATTCACTGGTTTGAAAGCCACATAGCCATCTACCGTTTCACTGAAGTGTGTGAAGCAGACGAAGTGTAAATCCTTCGGATGTGCTTCCCCGCGGTCAAACGAGCGGAAATCTTCATTTGTGAATGTGTTTGAAATTTGAATCGCACGGTCTGGACGGAAGTTATAGAAAATCACAGAGTCACCGTCGTTTACTTTTGCAACCGGCTCACCATTTTCTCTCGTAATGACAGATGGAATAACGAACTCATCGTAGATTCCATTTTCATAGGAGTCATCAACGACATCATAGATGTTTTGATAACTTGGGCCTTCACCATACGCCATCGCGCGATATGCTTTCTCCACACGATCCCAGCGCTTGTCACGGTCCATTGAGTAATAGCGTCCAGAAAGTGTTGCAACTTCTCCGACACCGATTTCTTTGATTTGTTCTTCAAGCTGTTTTAAGTACACTTTCGCTGTTTTCTGACCAACATCACGTCCGTCTAAGAAGCCGTGAATGTATACTTTTGTTAAGCCTTCTTTTTTCGCTAGTTTCAGCAAGGCAAAAAGATGCTGGATGTGGCTATGCACACCGCCGTCTGACAAGAGACCGAATAAATGAAGCGCCTTGTCATTTTCTTTTGCATAAGTCATTGCATCTAGGAACGTTTCGTTTTTCTCAAATTCCCCATCACGAATGGCAACATTCACTCTTGTTAAGCTTTGGTACACGATGCGTCCTGCACCGATGTTCAAATGCCCAACTTCAGAGTTCCCCATTTGACCTTCTGGGAGACCCACTGCCTCACCTGAAGCCGTTAAGGTTTGATGCGGAAATTCGTTCCAGTAGCGGTCGAAGTTCGGTTTCTTTGCTTGGGCAACAGCGTTACCAACTGTTTCGCCTCTTAAACCGAACCCGTCTAAGATGATTAATGCAGCTGGTTTCTTACTCATATTGACCTTCCTCCAATAATTGAACGAAAGACTGAGGTTCTAAGCTTGCGCCGCCTACCAAAGCACCGTCAATATCGGATTCTGCCATATATTCTTTAATATTCGCAGGTTTCACGCTTCCGCCATATTGAATGCGAAGGCTGTCTGCCGCTTCTTGACCAAATTCGCTTGCAACAGTTTGGCGAATGTGCGCACAAACATCGTTTGCATCTTTTGCTGTAGAAGATTTACCTGTACCGATCGCCCAGATTGGCTCATAGGCAATGACAGATTCAGCAACTTGCTGCTTCGTTAAACCAGCTAGTGCTTTCTTCACTTGATCAGCGACAAGTTCATTTGTTTTGCCTGCTTCACGCTCTTCAAGCGTTTCACCTACACAGATGATTGGAACGATGCCATGCTTGAATGCAGCATGTGCTTTTTTGTTCACTGTTTCATCTGTTTCAGCGAAGAATTCGCGGCGCTCTGAATGACCGATCACTGAGTAGCCGATGCCAAGGTCTTTTAGAGCGGCAGGGCTGATTTCGCCAGTGAATGCACCGTTTTCTTCAAAGTGCATGTTTTGCGCACCAATTTTAAGGTCTGTTCCGTTAGAAAGACTGTTCAGCTTTTCAAGGAAAAGGGCTGGTGCACAGACAATAGATTCCACTTTGTCAGGAGATGGAATAGATGACTTGACTTCTTCAACGAAGCTTACAGCTTCGCCAAGTGTTTTGTTCATCTTCCAGTTCCCAGCTATAATTGGTTTTCTCATGATTGACACTTCCTTATAGCAGTTTTGGTCTTATTTATCGTTTAATGCAGTCACACCTGGAAGTTCTTTGCCTTCCATAAATTCAAGTGAAGCGCCGCCACCTGTAGAAATATGGCTCATCTGATCGGCAAGACCAAATTTCTCAACAGCTGCTGCTGAATCTCCACCGCCAATGACAGAATATGTATCTTTCGCTTCTGCCAGTGCTTCTGCGATTGCTTTTGTTCCTTTAGCGAATGCATCGATTTCAAATACACCCATTGGTCCGTTCCAGACAACAAGTTTGCTGTTTTTAATGACATCAGCATACTTCTCTCTTGTCTCTGTTCCAATATCAAGTGCTTCTAGATCACTTGGAATTTCAGAGATTGGCACAATGCTTGTATTCGCATCATTTGAAAAGTCGTCGGCTACCAGAACATCTGTTGGAATCAGGAAGTTCACGCCTTTTTCTTTTGCACGGTCCATAAAGGATTTCGCTAAATCTACTTTGTCTTCTTCTAATAGAGATTTCCCTACTTCGTGGCCAAGTGCTTTGACAAATGTATAAGCAAGTCCGCCGCCGATGATCAGGTTGTCCACTTTATCAAGAAGACTTTCAATTACACCGATTTTATCCTTTACTTTTGCGCCACCGATAATCGCTGTAAATGGGCGATCAGGGTTTGAAATGGCTTTTCCTAGAACCTCAAGCTCTTTTTGCATGAGGAAGCCTGAAACAGCCGGAAGATACGCTGCAATACCAGCTGTGGATGCATGTGCACGGTGTGCAGCACCGAACGCATCATTGACATACACATCGGCTAAATCAGCAAACGCTTTTGATAATTCAGGATCGTTCTTTTCTTCACCAGGATAGAAACGAACGTTTTCAAGCACTAGCACATCTCCTTCTTTTAAGTTAGAGATTTGCTTTTTCACGTTGTCGCCGTAAGCTTCATCTGCTTTTTTCACTTCTTGTCCAAGAAGCTCTTGCAGACGTTTTGCTACAGGTGTCAGACGCAGTTCTTCAGTAACTTGACCTTTCGGACGACCCAAATGACTAGCTAGTAGTACCTTTGCGCCTTGTCCTGTTAAATACTCAATCGTTGGTAATGCTGCGCGAATACGAGTATCATCCGTCACTTTTCCGTCCTTCATTGGAACGTTAAAATCTACGCGGCAGAACACAACTTTACCTTTTACGTCAATGTCTTTTACTGATTTCTTATTCATGCTCGTCAGGAGATCCTCCTTTATTCTGGTTTCCTTACGCATTGGACAAGTCTCTCTTTATCCTTTTCCCATTTTGCCCTCATCAAAACGAGAAATCGTGCAGAACGGATAAATACAGAGAAAAAGGGAAAGGGATGCTTCCCCTTCCCTTGTCCGTCTTCATTATATCGTGTCTCTAGGAAAGAACCAAGTGAGTTCCTTCAGTGTGAGAAATTAAAGACCTTGTTTTGCAATGTAAGCTGCAAGGTCAACAACGCGGTGAGAATATCCACTCTCGTTATCGTACCAAGAAATGACTTTCACCATGCTACCTTCCATTACCATTGTAGAAAGAGCATCGATTGTTGAAGAGTTTGCATTACCATTGTAGTCACCAGATACTAATGGCTCTTCGCTGTAGCCAAGGATTCCATTAAGTTCTCCTTCAGCTGCTTCTTTAAGTGCTGCATTTACGTCTTCAGCTGTCACATCTTGATTTAATTCAGCAACAAGATCAACTAAAGAAACGTTAGGTGTTGGAACACGCATAGCGCCACCGTTTAATTTACCTTTAAGTTCAGGCAATACAAGTGAAACAGCTTTCGCAGCACCTGTAGAAGTTGGGATGATGTTTTCCGCAGCTGCACGAGCACGACGGTAGTCTTTGTGCGGAAGATCAAGAATTTGTTGGTCATTTGTGTATGAGTGAACAGTTGTCATCATACCGCGTTTGATACCAAATTTATCGTTAAGTACTTTTGCAAATGGAGCTAAGCAGTTTGTTGTACAAGATGCATTAGAGATGACATCGTGGCTAGCTGCATCGTATTTGTCTTCGTTTACACCCATAACGATAGTGATATCTTCTTCGTTAGCAGGAGCAGAGATGATGACTTTTTTAGCGCCAGCTTCTAAGTGTTTAGCAGCGTCTGCACGTTTTGTGAAGAATCCAGTAGATTCAACAACGATTTCTACGCCTTGTTTACCCCAGCTTAATTTCGCAGGGTCACGCTCAGCTGATACTTCGATTGTTTTACCGTTCACTACTAAGTTCGTACCGTCTACAGAAACCTCTGCATCTAGTTTTCCGTGAACAGAGTCATATTGTAAAAGGTGTGCAAGCATGTTAGCGTCTGTTAGATCGTTAACCGCTACTACCTCAACTTCAGGATTGTTTAATGCTGCACGAAATACGTTACGTCCAATACGTCCAAATCCGTTAATACCGACTTTTACTGCCATGATGTTTCCTCCTTTTATAGGTCACAATGTTTTATATTGAGGGATCGATTGACTCCCTTAATAACTCTTTTGCGGCTCCTTCGTCTGTGACGAGAACCGTTCGGCGGGGTTTTTTGAAATAAGCTTCAATGGCCCCAGCCTTTGATGATCCACCTGCAACAGCAATGATGTGTGGAATGCTTTCTAAATCATCTAGCTGCATGCCGACGGAGTGCACTTTGTGGACGACCTCGCCATCACGATTAAAGTAATAGCCAAAAGCCTCTGTCACTGCGTCATGCTCATCAATCTTTTTTAAATCTTCAGCGGGTGTGTTTCGTCTCATCGCCATTGTTTTTGCTTCACCGATTCCATGAATGAGCATCGTGGATGATTTAATCGTTTGAAGCACTTCTTTGACGGACGGCTCTTCAATAATGGAAGAGTAAGCACCTTCTGACAGCTGTCCTGGAACAAACAGCAGTTTGTAAGTACCGGAAGCTTTTTCAGCCATGTGGGCACAAATGGTGTTTGCCTGATTTTTTACATTCTCCCCAAGACCGCCTCTCGCAGGGACAAACATCATGTCTCTGTTTTTGGCATCAGGGGTCATCATTTCGGCAACAGCTTCCATCGTCGTTCCGCCAGTGACGGCGACGATATTATTTCCAGTAAACCTTTTTTTCATACACTGGACAGCAGCTCTTCCCATTTCTTGCTTCACCCACGGGGATTCATCGCTGTCACCAGAAACAATGATGACTTCTTCCAGGCCTAATTTCCTCTTTAATGTATTTTCCAAAAAGGTTAAACCTAAAACGTCCTTCATCATTCCTTCAAGCATTTCAAGCAAAGCATGACCTTCAGTCGTCAGCATCATACCGCTCGTTTTGACATCCAGCAGATTTTGTTCCTTTAAGAACTGAACCTCAGCTCTTAAGATACGTTCACTCAGACCAAGACTTGTCGCAAGACTTCTGCGACCAATTGGTTCAGCTAATCTGATGTACTGCAAAATGTCGTAGCGCTTTTGCATAACTGTGAGAAGATCTGGTAATAATTTTTTTTGAGCTTCCAATAAACGATTCATGGCTAACGACCCTTTCTTTTCACGTTGGACTAAAAACGTCCCACTGTGACAAAAAACGTCCCGCCACAGCCAAAAAAAATCAATCCCTGCTTTCTTTAATTATTTTAACAGGATAATCTTGCATTTTCAACTCTTACAAACACATTTAGACAAAAAATAGACACATTTTGACCGATAACCTGCTTGTCATCTAGCTTTCCGCCATTTTATTTTTTTCAAACTATTTATTTTCTTCTATATTGAATGCATTTGTCTTTGAAAAGGTGCAGGCGGTCAAAAGCCGCCTGCTTATGTTTTCGGTATCGTTTCTTTCTCTTCATTAAATCGTTTCGCATCTTCCTTCGGTTTAATCTTGAGGTAGTAAATGATGTAGCAGGCGGCCATAAATGGAACTCCGCAATAAAGACCAATCCGCTGATCCTCAATAAAGAATAAACTGATAAGAACAATGCCAAATGCGATAAAGCCTGCTAATGGCACAAATGGATAAAAAGGTGTTCGGAAGACAAGATCCTTTACATCTCCGCCCTCTTTTATGAATTGTCTTCTAAAGAAGTATTGGGATAAACAAATCGACATCCAAACCACGACAAGCACCATACCCGAAATGGAGATGAGCCAGACATATACCGTTTTTGGTGCTACAACACTCGTGAGCAGTGATAGAGCAGATACACCCATTGTCACCAATAAGGCATTGATCGGGATTTTACGCTTGGATAATTTTTTCGTGAAAACAGGTCCTTTCCCGTCTTTTGAAAGCGCCCAAAGCATACGTGATGATGCATATAATCCAGAGTTCGCTACAGATAAAACGGCTGTAATGATAATAAAATTCATGATATCTGCAGCGTATGGTATGCCGACCTTGTCCAACACCACAACAAACGGACTATCCACTGCGCCGGCGGTCTGCCATGGAAGAAGTGCTGCAAGAACCGCAATCGATAAAACAAAAAAGACCATCGTCCGCCAAATAATATTCCGAATAGAGCGTGGGAGTGTTTTTTCTGGATTTTCACTCTCCCCTGCTGCAATCCCTACAAGCTCTGTTCCTTGAAAGGAGAAATTGACTGTGACCATGGTTAATAAAATCGCAAAAAGACCATTAGGAAAAAGTCCGCCATGATCCGTCAAATGACGAAATAGAGGGGCTGGTTCCCCACCTTCCAAGTGAATCATTCCGAAAATTGCGCCAATTCCAATGATAATAAACAATAAGATCGCAGCAACCTTGATGGCTGAAAACCAAAACTCGGTTTCAGCAAAGCTACGAGCTGAGATGGCATTCACGGCAAATAAAATCACGCTAAATGCAAGACACCAAAGCCAAACAGGGATATCTGGGAACCACCTTTGGAGCAAAATGCCTGCTGACGTAAACTCCAGTCCAATTGTACATGCCCAGCTAAACCAATAAAGCCAGCCGATCATAAAGCCTGTGGACGGACCTATATATTTGGTTGCATACTCTTGAAAGGAACCGGCTGTCGGCATCGCCACTGCTAATTCACCAAGACAGAGCATGACCAAATACATGAGCAACCCGCCAATGATAAACGAAAGAATGGCTCCCCCTGGGCCTGCCTGATGAATAATGAGTCCTGATCCAAGGAAAAGGCCTGTTCCGATGACCCCACCTAAGGCAATCATAAAGAGATGTCTGCTTTTCATGGAACGCTCTAGTTCATTATGCTGTTCTGGCTTCAAATCCGCTTCCCCACTTTCACTCTTCTATTCATCAACCTTTGACAAAATTCGCCGTTCATTGAAAGAGAAAGGGAGAATTATAAGGCTTCTCCCTTGATCATTTATGCTTGAAATAACGCTTGGATATGAGCAATTGCCCAATCCAAGTCTTCTTTTGAAATGGTAAGCGGCGGTGCAAATCGAATTACTGTCTCATGGGTTTCTTTGCATAACAGCCCCGCTTGCTTGAGTTTCTCACAATAAGGTCTAGCTGCCTCAGTCAGTTCCATCCCAATAAATAGTCCACGCCCGCGTACTTCCTTAATGACAGGACTTTGAATGCGTGATAGTTTGTCTTTGAAATATTCCCCAAGCTCAAATGAGCGCTCGGCAAGCTTCTCGTCGATTAAAACATCTAATGCAGCAAGTGATACTGCGCACGCAAGAGGATTCCCGCCGAAGGTAGACCCGTGAGACCCTGGATTAAATACACCTAAAATATCACGGTTTGCTACAACACATGAGATCGGGAATACCCCACCGCCAAGTGCTTTACCAAGAATCAGCATATCCGGCTCAATATCTTCCCAGTCGCATGCAAACATCTTGCCGGTCCGCGCTAATCCCACTTGAATTTCATCTGCGATCAATAACACATGTTCCTTCTCACAGATCGCTTTTGCCTCTTTTATAAAGCCCTCAGGCGGCATGACAATGCCCGCTTCTCCTTGAATCGGTTCAAAGAGAAAAGCTGCTGTTTGCGGAGTGATTGCTTCGCGTAACGCCTCAATATCTCCATAAGGGATGAGCTTTATGCCTGGGAGCATCGGACCGAAACCTCTTTGATATTCTGCTTCCGAAGAAAGTGACACAGCCGTCATTGTACGACCATGAAAATTCCCGGTACATGCAATGATTTCTGCTCGATTCTCTTCGATTCCCTTGACATCATAGCCCCATCGTCTCGCTGCCTTTATCGCCGTTTCCACAGCCTCGGCACCCGTATTCATCGGCAATGCCATCTCTTTATTCGTTAATTTGCAGATCTTCTCATACCATGGGCCAAGCTGATCATTATGGAAGGCCCTTGATGTGAGTGTCACGCGGTCAGCTTGTGTTTTAAGCGCTTCAATAATGCGGGGATGGCGATGTCCTTGGTTCACTGCAGAATATGCACTGAGCATATCCATGTAGCGGTTGCCTTCAGGATCAGTCACCCACACTCCCTCAGCCTCTGAAATCACAATTGGCAACGGATGATAATTCGCCGCACCGTATTGTTCTGTTTGATGAATCAATGCTTTTGTCTGTGTCATCGTGTATTCCTCCTTCTATAAGCTTGCCTCTTTTGATTGGGTTCATCTTCACTCTTATGTTATGCAAGGATCATGCCAACTTAGTGATCGCTCTGTGTCTAGGATTGTGCTCATCTTTACCGCAAAAATATTTTGCATATGCAAATTTTTTTAGAGGAAACCGCAAAATTTTTCATGTAAAATAGAGGTAATGTCTGGAGGTGGCGCAAGTGAAAAAAGATCAGCATACCGCAAAACTCGAAAATGAGATTGATCTATATAAACAAATGCTCGATTTAATTGATGTTGGGGTTCACGCCATTGACGAAAATGGCAATACCATTGTTTATAACAAAAAAATGATGGAGATCGAATCTTTAAAACGTTCTGATGTCCTTTATAAAAATGTCTTAGACCTCTTTGTGTTTCAGGACGAGATGCACAGTACACTTGTCCAAGCGCTGCGAACCGGAAAACAGACGGTTCATGCAAAGCAGACGTATCACAACTACAATGGAAAAGAAATCACAACGATTAACCATACATACCCGCTCGTACGAGACGGTTTGATTCAAGGGGCAGTTGAAATTTCGAATGATGTCACGAAACTGGAACGGCTCATTCATCACAATATGAAGAAAAAAGGAAACACACGCTTTACATTTGATTCAATCATTGGGGAGAGTCCTGCCTTTTTAGAAGTGATTGAACATGCGAAACGAGCCACACGTACCTCTTCTTATGTGCTGATTGTTGGTGAGACAGGGACGGGGAAAGAGCTATTTGCACAAAGCATTCATAATGGCAGCAGCCGTTCATCTGGACCATTTATTACGCAGAATTGTGCAGCACTGCCTGATAACCTGATTGAAAGTCTGCTTTTCGGAACACAAAAAGGGGCTTTTACAGGGGCAACAGATCAGCCCGGTCTATTCGAACAAGCACAAGGAGGTACACTGCTTTTAGATGAGATCAACTCATTACACCCGGCTCTTCAAGCAAAACTATTGCGCGTCTTGCAAGAGAAACGTGTAAGAAGGTTAGGCAGTACAAAGGAAATCGCCATTGATGTGAGAGTGATTGCGAATATGAATGAGGACCCTGTGGATGCGATCGCAGGTGGACGGATGCGAAAGGATTTATTTTACCGGCTTGGCATTGTCACCTTGTTTATCCCGCCACTCTCTGAGCGAAAAGAAGACATCCCCACATTTGTCATGCATTTTATTCAAAAATATAATGAACTGTTTCAAATGAATGTGAAGGCGGCTGATGAAGAGGTACTTGCCCTGTTCCAAACGTATCATTGGCCGGGCAATGTAAGAGAACTGGAGCATGTGATTGAAGCTGGGATGAATATGATGATGGACGAAACATACTTAAGCATGCATCACCTTCCTTACCATTTCCGTTTCAAGCAAGGAGAAGGACGTCCTAGTGAACACATGCAGATGAGTCCGCTTAATCTAGCAGCTGCAGCTGATACGTTTGTCTACACGAGCTCAGATCATACAACTGATTTCCAAACCCAAATGGAACGATTTGAAAAACAATACATCGTCCATTACTTAAATAAAATGGACGACAATATTTCACAGACTGCAAAGATATTGGGCATGAGCAGGCAAAGTCTGCAATATCGAATGAAAAAGCTGCATATTTCTCTTCAATAATAGAGCTGTGCCCTTATGTGGCACAGCTTATTGAATATCTGGCTTTCCTTCCTGTTCTTGCAGCACATCACCAAGAAGTTGTTCTACTTTTTCCAAATGTGTAAGCATCGCCCTCTCCGCTTCTTCTGGCTGCTTGTCCATGACAGCTTGATAAATACGTTCATGGTCTTTGTAAAGCTGACGTATGGACGCTTTTCTTGAGAATAACACGATTTTTCTCGTTTCTCGCATCGTTTCCATTAACAAGGTTGAGACCTGATTCATTAACGCCGCCAGTAAATGATTCTTTGAGGCTTTAGCGATGGCAAGATGAAATGTGAGGTCTGCCTCCTCACCAATTTCTTTATGCGCCTCTGCACGCTTCATTTGTTCTAGTGCCTCATGCAGTCGATGGAGGTCATCGTCTGTCCGCAGCAATGCTGCCTTTTTGACAGCACCTGATTCAATGATTGATCTCACTTCAAGAAGCTGCACGATATCCTGCTGCTTCATCAAAAAAGCAGGAGATAAACAAAATGTGAGCTGCTCAGGATCGAACTGCTTCACATATGTGCCTTCTCCTTGCTTCATCTCTATTAATCCGATCGCTTTCAGAGCGGACAGCGCCTCTCTCACAGCGGAACGGCTGACTTGAAAGTTTTCAGAAAGTGCTTGAACCGAGTCTAATTTTTCGCCCGGAAGAAGCTCCCCCGTTCGAATGGATTCGACTAATGCATCCGCAATTTCTTCATATATTTTTTTCGTTTTGATTTGTTTATATTTCAATTGGTCTCACCTCATCACTGTTGTCTACCCTATCGGCTCATGCCCTATCTTATACTTTACCCCAAAATTTCAAATCACACGTCTTCCCTTTTTTCAATTCTCAAGAAATCTTCTCTCACTCTTCCACTCATCAAAAAAGAAGCACGTGCCATTGTTTCTGGCATGTGCTTCTTTTTAATCATATCGCTTCCGCAGCGTGGAAGACGGAAGATTCATTTGTTCACGATATTTAGCAATGGTTCTGCGAGAGACGCGGATACCAAAGGTTTGCTGAAGCTGCGTCATGATTTGCTGATCCGAATACGGTTTTTTCTTATTTTCTGATTGAATCAGCTCCGCAATGTGGGTCTTCACTGTGTAGCTGGATGCTTCTTCTAGCGAATGCCCTTCTAGTTTCGCTTGGAAAAACTGTTTCATTTCCATTAACCCATAAGGGGTCTGCACCATTTTCCCTTTGACTGTTCGACTCACTGTCGACTCATGCACATGTAATATATCTGCAACCCGCTTCATCGTAAGCGGTTTCATTTTATGCTTACCGGTCAGGAAAAAATCAGTCTGTTGTAAGATAATCTCACGAACGACATTTGTCATCGTTTGTTTTCTCTGCTTCAGCGCTTGAACAAGCCAATTGTACTGCTGCTGCTTTTCCTTTAAATATGCATATGCTTCATGCCGCTTTTGATCTTGAATCATGGCGAAATACCCTTCATTCATTTCAATGTCCGGAAAAGCACGCTGGTTCAGCTCGAATGTGATGTGACCTCCCGCAGCTGTAATCAACACATCTGGCTCTATATACACATCCTGGTCTTCATAAGAGAAATGAAGGCCTGGTCTTGGTTCGAGAAGCGACACCTCATCTTGTATGGCTTGCAGGGTTTTCAACGGCATACCTGTTTTAGCTGCGATTTCCTTCCAAGCCTTCCTTGCGAAAAGAAAGAAATGCCCTTCGATGATCAGCTCTGCTTCATACCAGCGATCCTTTTTTCGTCTAAGCTGGAGCAGGATGCATTCTTGCAATGATCTAGCGCCAATACCGGCAGGCTCTAATGATTGAAGCTGATGAAGAACGGCCTCTACTTCTTCTGCCGAAGCCTGTAACACAGCGGCCATTTGGTCAACCGGTTCATTTAAATAGCCATTGGAATCAATGGACTCAATCATGAATTGAAAAATCCTTTGATTCTTTTCACTTAAATTCAAATCAATGGCCTGTCTCTTTAAATACATTTGCAGGCTTTCTTTTTGATGCGTACGATACGGCTCTGTCATTCGATCTTGCGTTCTTTTATGATAAACTGGTTGATAGCTGTCCGTGTCTTTCCGCTCAATCAGAGGGTTCTCAAGCGCTAACTGATCAAGATACTCACCCAGCTCTGCACAATTCAATTGCAGCAGCGTAATCGCCTGCCTGAGTTCTTGCGTGAGTACCTGCTTTATTACTAGTTCTTGTTGCAGTTTAAGGCTCATTGTCTCCCCTCCCTCTCATCATTTTACATGAAGATTGACGGACCGTATATACGAAATAGGAGTGATTTCCATGTCTGAACTTTTTTCTGTTCCATACTTTATTGATAACTTAAAACAGCACATCGCCATGAATCAACATGAAGACAAGATTCATGCCATGAACGCTTATTATCGTTCGGTGGTTTCTACACTTGTGCAGGACCAATTGACGAAAAATGCTGTTGTCTTGAAGCGAATTCAGCATCTCGATGAAGCGTACCAAAAGGTGAAAAAAGAAAGCGAATAAATGGACGACAAACAACACCCTTTCTCATGATTGCAAAGGGTGTTTTTCATGCAGGAAAAGCTTTTGATCCAGCTTCGATTTGTACATCATCAAAAAGCCGGACCGCCCTACAGTATAAATGATAAAGGCAAACCATAGTCCGTGATTGTGCCATATCGGAATGACTGCCGCCTGAACAGCCACAAACAAAACCATCGCAAACAGCATTGAATTCCTAACAGGAGCAATTTCTGTCGCACCTGTGAATACACCATAAATCACCAAGCCAAAGCAAGCAGCAAACGGATAAAGAACGAGCCAATCGGCATATTGCAGTGTCACATCAAGAAGCTGAGGCAAATTTGTAAACAGGCTCAAAATTGGTACTTTAAAGAAAAAGTAACCTGCCGCAATGACACATGCCATCACAACTGCCCATTGTCTCGAAAGGGTTAAAGTTTTATCATAAAGCACTCGGTCGTTCGCACCTACTGATCTACCGACAAGGATGCTGGACGCATTGGCAAATCCATCGAACAAATAGGCCATGATGTAGTGAATTTGAAATAAAATGGCATTCGCCGCCAATTGCTCCGTTCCGAAAGAAGCTCCCTTTGCTGTAAACATGTTGATCACGACAAGCAGACAGATCGTTCGGATAAACAAGTCTTTATTCACATGAAACATTTTCTTTACCGCACATGTGTCCATCACCTGCTGGATAGACGGCATCCGAAAACCGTTTGACGTATGCTTCAAGATGATCAAGGCCCCTAAAACAAAAGCAGTGAGTTCAGAGATCAATGTCGCCGCTGCCACACCTTTGACGGCAAAAGAAAACGCATGAACTAAGATCAATGCCAAGATCATATTCATGACATTGATCAAAATTTGTAAAGAAAGGGCTTCTTTCATTTTTGCCATCCCCATCAGCCAGCCGAGTATGACGTAATTCATCAAGGTAAATGGCGCTCCCCAGATCCGAATATGAAAATAGTCCGCTGCATATTCGCGCACATCAGCAGCAGGAGAGATGATCCATAATGCGGATTGAATAATGGGCCATTGAAGAGCAATAAAACAAAGTCCGACGATAATAGCTAGCAAAAAAGGCCTTAGAAAAGCAAGAACACCCTGCTCCTCGTTCTGCGCTCCGTTTGCTTGGGCAGCAAAAGCAGAAGTACTTACCCGCAGAAAACCAAACAGCCAGTACAATGTACTAAAAATGAGACTGCCGACTGCGACGCCTCCTATATAAGCGGGGTTGGCAAGCTGGCCAACAACTGCTGTATCGACAGCTCCAAGTAATGGCGTGGTCATCGTTGAAATGGTTAAAGGGATCGCCAAAGCTAAATATGCTCGATGGTTCACGATGCCACCTGCCTTTCATGAAAAATAGCCTCTCTTAAAAGAGGCATTGAGGGAATGAAAAAGTTAACGAACCGGCCTGCCAATCGTTCGAGACAAAGGGTGGCTGGCGAGCGTTGCCTCCTTCATTTTCAGCACAGCTTCGTGCTCTGATATAAAGAAATCATCCTTCGATTGAAACTGAGCCACAAGTTCACCCTGATCAAGAATCGCTAATTGATCACTTAAATGATAGGCCGCTGTCAAATCATGTGTGATAAATAAGTATGCAAGCTTCAGCTCTTTCTTTAATTCGACTAACAAATCTAAAATGACTGCCTGCGTAACCATATCTAAGCTACTGACTGATTCATCCAGCACAATGAGCTTTGGCTGAAGCACCAGTGCTCTGGCGATGTTGATCCGCTGTAGCTGGCCGCCGCTAAATTGGTATGGGTACTTGGACAAATCCTGCTCACTGAGCCCTACTCTTTCTAACCAGTGAATGAGTATATGCTGACGTTTTTTACGGGTCATTGGTTCATAGTTTTCAAGCGGCTCAGATAGAATTTGTTCCACTGTCCACCTTGGATTCACCGCTGAATATGAATCTTGAAATACCGCTTGTACATGCCGGCGGAACTGCTGATGTGTCCGCTGATCTGCACAAATGATATCCTGACCTTCAAAAAGAACTTGGCCGGTACTCGGCTTCTCTAGTCCAAGGATGATGCGGCCGAGTGTACTTTTCCCTGCACCACTTTGACCTAATAACCCAAGACAAGTGCCTTCTTCAATGGTCAAATGAACGTTTTTCAGGACAGGGGTTCTCCCTTTTGTCCTCATCAGAAACGATCGGTTGCCATATGAATGACTCACTGCTTTCACTTCTATTAAATGCAACGGTCTTCTCACCTCAAATCGTGCAAACAGCTGGAATGGATGGACGAGCTGCTAAAAGTTTCTTTGTATAATCATGCTTCGGGTGTTCAAAAAGCTCAAGAACTTCAGCCTTTTCAACGATTTTTCCTTGTTTCATCACCACGACCACGTCTGCCATTTCTGCAATCACACTAAGATCGTGGGTAATGAGCAAAATCGCCGTTCCGTATTCATGACGAATTTGATTCAAGTGCTCAAGCACCAGCTTCTGATTGTGTACATCTAATGCGGTTGTCGGTTCATCTGCGATGATCAGAGGCGGATGCATACAGGCAGCCATAGCAATCATGACACGCTGGAGCATCCCCCCGCTTAATTCAAAAGGGTACTTACTCAGTAATTGATCTGGATGCGGCAGGTTCATTTTCTCTAAGGCTTTCATTGCCTGGACCCGTGCCTGCCTTTTACTGACAGCTGTATGCCGGCAGATTGTTTCAATCAATTGATGTCCAATTGTCCATACAGGCGTAAAGCTATTCATTGGATTTTGCATAATATATGAGAGATCTTTGCCACGAATAGACCGCATATGCTGTTCACTCAAACCGATCAATTCTCGACCTTGTAGAGTGATACTTCCAGTCACTTCCGTTGTTTTTCGATCAAGCATGTTTAAGATCGACATACTTGTCACCGTTTTTCCGCATCCACTCTCACCAATTAATCCAACAATTTGACCGCGCTTTACCTCAAATGCTATTTCCTGAACGAGAGAAATGGTTCCTTGCGGCGTTTTCGTATGCACATGCAGGTTCTCTATATTTAAAATAGACTCTTCCAACTGACTCATTCCTTTACACACGACGTTTGATGCCATATTTCTCTGAAAGGGCTTCTCCCAGTAAGTTGAATAGAATGACCACAGCCATAATCACAAGACCCGGATAAAGCATCAGCTGAGGATTTGTTTGAATATAAGATTTTCCTTCATGGATCATCGCTCCCCATTCAGGCGTAGGGGGCTGAACCCCTAAGCCTAGAAAAGACATGGCGGAAATGTCCATAATCGCCCAGCCCATTTCAAGTGTGCCCACAACCGCGAGTGGCGGCAGTACATTCGGAATCATATGCTTTCTCATGATATTCCAATGGGAAGTACCACTAATCTTCGCAGCTGCAATAAAGTTTTGTTCCTTTAAACTAAGCACCATCCCTCGAAAGACGCGGGCGTAATACACCCACTGCACAAGCATCAAAGCCAGCACCACTTGAGAAAGCCCTGGTCCAAAAATACCGACTAATCCGAGGATCAGCACCAAATTTGGAAATGCCATGACCCCGTCGCACAATCTCATCAATACGTGATCGATCCAGCCGCCTTTATATCCAGAAATCAGCCCTACGATTAAACCGATAGATAGAGAGGAAACAAAGATTAACAACGCACATCCTAGTGAAATACGAGCACCATATAGAATACGAGATAAATTGCATCTTCCCAATTGGTCGGTGCCTAGAGGATACTCCCATGAAGAACCCTTTAGCTTCATTGCAAGATTAACCGCCGCCGGGTCATGCGGAGCGATCCATGGTGCACATATCGTCACAATGAGCAGGAGACCGAGCAGCAGCACACAGATCGAGATCATCTTTTGATGATAGAAGAGGTGTTTTACTTTTGTCATCATGGCTGGCGGCCTTCCTTTCTAGAAATACGGGGGTCAATGAGCAGCTGAAGGAGATCAACTATCAAGCTGCTTAAGATAAAGATACACGCCGCCATCAACACATAAAATTGAATGACCGGCAGATCCCGGTTAAAGATTGCTTCAATAAAAAATCGTCCAAATCCAGGCCATGAAAAAACAGCCTCTACAATAATGGTCCCTGTGAGCAGCTTGCCAAGATTCACGCCAAGTCCTGTCAGCATCGGTGATATCGCCATTCTGAAGACATGTTTGAACATAATCGATTGTTCCTTTAACCCTCTCATTCTCGCATATTGAACAAAAGGCTCGTGAAGCGTCTCACTCACACTCGCTCGCAATAATCTCGTATACATCGCAATTAACGGCACAGCCAGTGTAATGGACGGCAGTACAAGATGTTCCCATGTACCAACACCTTCAACAGGTAAAAGATCGAGTTTCACTGAAAAAAAGAAGATGAGCAAATACCCCAAAACAAAGGTCGGGATAGATGCTCCTAGGAAAGAAATCATCCGGCTCACATGATCTACAACGCCATTTTTTCTCAACCCGCTGAAAAAGCCCAGTGGAATACTGACACAAATTGCGATCAGCAGACTAGTGAACGCCAATTGAATCGTCGCAGGTATTCGATAGATCACCTCATCAAGCACAGGCTGATTGGTCATATACGACCGCCCAAAATCAAGACGGACGACTTTTTCAATCGTATGAAGGTACTGCATGTAAAAAGGTTCATCTAAACCAAATTCACTTCGTTTTTGGGCTAATACCTCATCAGTAGGCTGAATATGAGCCGCTGCTAAATATGCCTCCGCTGGATCAACTGGTGACAGATGAATCATGACAGTTGTGAACAGTGTGGCTAGTAGAAATACAGGAATGATGGATAACATTCGTTTGATGATATAGCGGCTCATTTGCTTACCTTCCTTCTGTTACTTCAGCTTGATGCCTGTGAAAGGGTGTTCATCTCGATTCGCTGGGAAATCAAAGTCCTTCACATCTTTTTGATAAACAGCTGTCTTTTTAAAATAAGAGATTGGCACAATCGCCCCTTGATCTTGCAAGGATGATAAGACGGACGAATAAAGTGCTTTGCGTTTGTTTTCATTAGTTGTCGATGGAATCTCCGTCATTTCTTTGATCAGCTTATCTTTATTCGGATACGCTGAGATCGCCTCTTTGAATCCAAAACCATCTGATGAGACAACGTTCATAAATGTATGCGGATCATACGGCGCTCCATAATTGCTAAAGAAGTTCATATCAAATTTGTTCGCTTTAAACCGCTGAACCTGCGTCGCCAGCTCGACACCTTCAAGTTTGACACCAACGCCAATGGCTGCCCATTCTGCCTGCAGTGTTTCAGCCATTGTTTTTTGAATCGATTCTGCTGAGTCATACATCATACTAAACTCAAGCGTTTTTCCGTCTTTTTCCCGTATGGTTTTTCCTTTTGGAAGTGTCCAGCCCGCTTCATCCAGTAAAGCCTTCGCTTTGTCCACATCATACTGGAAAGATTTCACCCGGATGCCTGACGTATATGGCATGTTTGTCGGCAAGATGTGATCTGCTACATCCTCTAATCCAGAGGTCACACCTTCCACCAATGATGTTTTATTGATCGCATACTGAAGGGCGTGACGCACTTTCTCATCTGACAGCTGATCGACTTTTGTGTTCATGACAAGCTGTCTTGTGGCTACAGGCTCTGACATCTTCGTTTCATACTTGCCGCTCGCCTCTAGTTGTTTAAAAGCATCAAGGCTAATCGTTCCTTCTCCGTAAAGTAGATCTACATCGCCTTTTTCAAATGCCATCACTCTTGTTTCAGCATCTGGAATGACCTTCACTTTGATTTCTTTGACCTTTGGTTTCTCTCCCCAGTAGTGGTCATTTCGTTCAAAAATCGCGTAATCATCTTTTTTGTACGTCTTTAATACCCAAGGACCTGTCCCCACTGGTTTTTCGATTCCTTTTGATGTATCTCCGTTTTTCGGAAAACCTGCTTCGCCTAGGAAACGAACAGGGCGCACAACAGCTAACTCTTGAACAGTTGGATAATAAGGCTCAGTTAATGTGAGTTTAAACGTTTGCTTGTCCACTGCTTCTGTCTTTTTGATTTTCTTTATGACACCTAACCAGCTATGTACTTCTTTGTTTTTTAAAATCGCATCAAAATTCTTTTTCACAATGTTCGCATTAAATTTAGATCCATCTGAGAACGTGACATTGTCTCTAAGATGGAACGTATACACCTTGCCATCCTTGGAAACATCCCATGATTTTGCTAATTCAGGTTTAAGCTTTCCATTTTTCTGATAGCTCACCAATGGTTCGTAAATCATGGATTGGGCAAACAATTGTGATGGATTGTATATGTGTGGATTCATTTCGCCAATATCTCTTGGCCATGCCATGGTGATCATATCGGGATGATCCTTGTCTCCACTTGCTCCATTATTTGCTTGAGAACAGCCTACTAGTAAGAAGATCAGTAGGATAGGTAATATTATATTTATTTTAATTTTCGGAAAATTACTCCAAATCGACATAAGTTGCTCCTCCTAATTGATGCTGATAATCATTTTCATTTTAAGGAGGAAGGACTCTGTTGTCAATATCATATTTGAAACGAAATAACAATATATATTCCTTATTATTCCATAAATTAAGGTATTTGTTAAAAAGAGAGGCAGGCTGCTGATGAACGAGCAGCCTATGAGGAGGGTAATGCTTTCTTTTGCAGGGCGTTGTACAGTGTATCAATGACCAGCTCCTGTTCCGCGTCTGTCATGCTTGTACCAGATGGCAGGCAAAGACCTGTCTCAAATAACAACTCAGATGCAGGGACTTCATCGGCTGTTGTATAAAAAGGATAACCATGAAAGAGCGGCTGCTGGTGCAGTGGCTTCCATACACGCCTTGCTTCGATCTGCTTTTGTTCTAAAGCATCTATCATCTCTACTGGAGACATCTGTGCATGATGATCAATGGTGAATGTGGTCAGCCAGCGGTTTGATGTGGTTTCTTGATATTCTGGCATAAATTGAAGGCCTTCAATATCGGCTAAAGCATCTTGATAACGCTCGAAAATGCGGCGTTTTTGCTGAACACGCTCCTCTAACACTTCCATTTGTGCAATTCCTACACCTGCGAGCAGGTTACTCATCCGATAGTTATATCCCTCCTCTTGATGTTCATAGTGTAGGGCATGTTCTCTTGCCTGTGACGCGAGAAATCGGCAGCGGTCGATGGCTGCTTCATCATCACTGACAAGCATTCCGCCTCCTGATGTTGTAATGATTTTATTTCCGTTAAAAGAGTACACACCGAACCTGCCCATTGAACCACTTTTTCTTCCTTTATATATACTGCCTAACGATTCAGCCGCATCTTCAATGATTGGCACATCATATGCCTCACACACCGCTATGATTTCATCCATTTTCGCACTTTGTCCGTATAAATGAACGACAATAACCGCACGGGGTCTTTTCCCAAGTCGTTTTGTTTCAGCAAAGGCTTTCTCTAACGCCAGTGGACACATATTCCATGTCTCTTTTTCTGAATCAATAAAAACAGGCGTCGCTTGTTCATATAAAATAGGATTTGCACTGGCAACAAATGTGAGAGTGGAACAAAAGACCATATCTCCCTTTTGAACGCCAAGGAGTTTTAAGGCAAGGTGAATGGCTGCTGTTCCTGAAGATAATGCCGCTCCACACTTCACGCCTGCATAATCCGCGACCACTTGCTCAAATTCATTTACAAGCGGTCCTAATGGTGCAATCCAATTGCTTTTAAATGCCTCCTCTATTTTCATCTGTTCTTTTCCACTCATATGAGGAGGAGATAAGTAGATTCGTTTCCTGTCTCTCATGATTTCCCACCTTCTCTTCGATCTTTGATCTCAATTGCAGGAACGCCTACGGCGACTTTCTGATCATGTATATCTCGGGTCACTGCCGCTCCTGCGCCGATCACTGCCCAGCTTCCAATGGTTCTGCCAGGTATGACAGCAGCCCCAGCTCCAATATGAGCACCCTCTCGCACAGAGACACAACCGGTGAGCACGGCTCCCGGGGATAGGTGCGTAAAGGATTCGAGAAAGCAATCATGCTCCACGATAGAACCGGTGTTGATAATGGCATGCTCACCAATCACTGCATCTGCTTGCACAACAGCCCTTGCCATCACAACCGTTCCCCGGCCAACCTTCGTTGACGAGCTCACAACTGCCTCTGGATGAATCAGTGTGGCAAATGCCCTCTCTTCAAATGCGAGACGTTCTTTGATCCCCTGTCTGATTTCGTTTTGCCCAATGGCGATCAGCCATTGCATATCAGGTATTTCCTCACTTACCTTTTGACTCATAGAAATCGGACCATACAGAATGCCGGTTCGAGTGTAAGCTTCCTCAAATCGATCGTCTAATACCGCACACAATGAGTAATCAGGATGCAAAAAAATCAACTCCTGAATGACCTTGCTGTGTCCGCCAGCCCCTATTAAGCCAATGGGCTGCTCTTTACGTATCGGTTCCTTTGAATTTTTCAGCTGTTGCATGATTTGGCTGCTGCACCCCTTCTGTTTTGATGACTTTCAGTAAGGTCATCCATAAGATTTTCATATCGAGCCAAAACGATTGGTGCTCTACATACCAGAGGTCATAGGTGAATTTCTCCTCCCAAGAGAGAGTATTTCTCCCATTCACCTGGGCCCACCCAGTGATACCAGGCTTCACAAGATGACGCTTCGCTTGCTCCTCTGTGTACATTTGTAAATACTCCATTAAAAGCGGTCTTGGTCCAACGAGACTGATTTCCCCTTTGAGTACATTGACAAGCTGCGGCAATTCATCAAGACTGAGCTTACGAATAAAGGCGCCGGTTTTTGTTAATCGAAGATGGTCTGGAAGCAGTACGCCATGTTCATCGCGTTCCTCGGTCATCGTCCGAAATTTATAAAGCATAAACGGCTGTCCGTACAGACCAGGCCGTTCTTGTCGAAACACCACAGGCGCTCCAATTTTCCACCGAATGAGTCCATAGATGAGAAGGAAAAGAGGACTCCCTGCGATGAGCAGTGTCAGTGCCACGACCACATCTATTATTCTTTTCATCATTGCTTCTCCTTTCCACACTAGCGGGAGACAGCTCGTTCAATAGCAGCTTGTTTCACCTTACGCATGAGCTGTATCCGCTCTTGTTTTGTTCCTGCAAATTGATACAAATAGCCTAAGTAGAGAACGAAACATATTCCGCCAATACAAAATAGCTCCCACCATCTCGTCACATCATACACAGCCTGAATGCCGGCACAGATCCCCCATATGAACAGAGCCCCAAACAGCGGAACGACTGTATGTTTATAAAAGATGGTACTTTTCTGTTTCGTGATCTTGGCTGTATACAATGGGAGAAAGACGATATTTTTCATCAATAAAACAACGGCTCCTGCTGATGCAATGCCATATAACCCGAGCTGAAGTAGGTGAGTCAGTACATAGGCGAACAGGACATTGGAACCGCCTAATATGAGTGTCACAACCGCCGGCACTTTAAATCGGTTAAAGGCAGTCGGTACATAGGTCAGCGGTAAAAACATCAACGTGAAACACAAATAAGCCGCATGAATCATCAGCAGCCATTTCAGCTCCTCAAAGGCTGGTCCAAGCCATAACAGCATGAGCGGACCGGCAAGACCTCCTAACAGAGCCGCGGGGAATGCCACAAATAAACCACTCCATTTCATGGCTTTGGCAGCGTATTGAATGAGCCCCTGCTCGTCTTGATTTGAATATAATTTTGTGATCGTTGGCGCAAACACAACCGCAAGTGTCCCTGCAAGGGTGCGCAATAATAATGGAAATTGTAAAATGGCGGCATACTGTCCAGTCGCTTCTGCCCCAATCAGTAAGTTGGTCATCAATAAATCGATTTGTAAAAACAACAAAATGCCCATTTGTTCAAATGAATGCCACACCCCTGATCGAACCAGCGTGAGACTTGAAGATAAAGAAACGTACCGCCACTTAAACGAAAACCAAGGAATGAGTTTCTTAAAATAATAGAGACCCATTCCCAAAGCGGCGAAACTCCCCATAACGGCTGCAAGCGGAATATGCCAAATAGCTGGTGTCGTCACGGTAAATAGCAGCACAATCACAAGCGCCCTGCCAAACATCTGAATGGCCTGTCCAACACTCGATACATATAATTTGTTCGCATAAAATGGTGCCGCCCCAATACCAGACATGACGAAATTGAGCATAAATAAAAGACCCCCCAACACAAAGGCGATCTGTGTATCTTTTGCAAGATGAGCAGGCACATGGAGCCAATCAACCAGCTGCTGAGACATGAATAGACAAAGTAAAAAAAGACAGATGGATAAAAAAAGAGAACTGACAAAATAGGAAGCGAGATAGCGCTGCGCTTGTTCCATCTCTCCTTTATGAGCGGCAACAGAAAAAAAACGCACCACCACAGCACTTAATGAAGCCGTAATGACCGATAAATAATTGATCATATTTTGCGTCAGATGAATCAGACCAAACGCTTCCACTCCAAGTGTATGAACAATGTAAGGCGTTAAACAAACAGACATCAGCATCATCAAGATAAACGTCATCACATTTGCACTGACATTGTAAAGAAACGCACGGTTCATGGTGATTTCACGCAGTGTTTAAGGGCCTTCATCCAACTTCCTCTTCCTTTTGTCCGCTTGTTTTCATATACTGATGAATGGCCTTTTTCACCGCTTCCTCCTTTGGTTCCTTCAAAAGGGTCATAAATGGCAAGTGCGCTACCCATTCATATCCTTCCATGACTTTATGATCAAACGACCTGATGACAACACACGGTGTATGTGTGATCGCACAAAAGATCATGCCATGCAGTCGATCTGTCACGACGACTTGTGCCTGTCTCAACTGCGTCCATAACGTGGATAATTCCTCTAAACGAGTCGTTCGATTCACTCGCTTCCCAATGGTCGTTGTGATAAAACCAACTTGATCATACGTTTCTTTGATATGCTCCTGCAGTTGTTCTCGTTTCTCTTTCGTGAGATATGCCTCCTTATCCTCACGCAGACAAAGCAGCACACCTTTACGGGTTTGACTCTTTGATGTTTCGTCTAATGTCAGGACCATATCAGGCTGTTTCCACACCTCTTTATTAGGAAAATGCTGCTTCATCCATTGATAGGTGGTTTGATCTCTTGCCATCAAAAGAAGCCTCGGGTGTTGCTGATATGCTTGAATAGCGCGGCGTTCTTCTCTTTTCCCTCTCTTTGTTTCTGTAAAATGAGCAGTAGCGGGCAGCTGAATGACGGGATAGGACTTAAAGGCGTTCATGATAAATTGTCTTGTCCATTCTTCATATCGGTATAAATCGCCCATGTTGCCCCCGCCGATGATACAGACAATGTCCTCTGGGTGCCGCGCGTGCTTCAGCGGACGTGCTAGACGATACATCTCCTGCATGTCTACTTCTATGATTTGATAGTCTGGAAAATGCTTTTGTAAAAAACAGCAGCTGGCATAGGCAATCGCGTGATCACCTAAGTTGTCATGTGCCGGCAGCAGCGTGAGAATGATTTTCTTCTGATGACGCAGCTCTGGCAGTCTTTGGCGGCTCAACCTATATTGAAGCGGATACTTGACCTTTAAGAGCAGCCACTCTGCGGCATGTGCTTTTAATTGCTGCAATGTCACACTCATCACCCCGATTTTCTCGTTTGATATTCAATCCATTTTTGATAGCTTGAAGCTGCGGCAGAGAGCGGATACACCCACTGCATCCTAGCCAGGAATAAGATCATTCGCTTTCGCACAGTCAGCTTCGATGGTTCCACTTGTTTCACAGCCTTCTGAAAAGCTTCATGTGTCACCATTTCACGCATATGACCAAGCTTTTTTTGAAAGGAAAGGGAATTTTGGCTCTTCCATTCATTGAGCATACAATGCAGCGTATGATTCACGATAAAAAAATAAAAAGCCTTCTCATATGGTGTCAGCTCATCATGCTCTTTTAAAAACAAACGCTGCGCGTCATAAAACGCCAGTCCATGCTGAAAATACTGCTTTTGATATCGCTGGACAATGGATGACAAATGAACCCGGTAATAATAAAGCGGCTCATGAACAAAGGCAATGACACGTGATAAAGAAAAACAGCGCAGCGTGACATATTGATCTTCAATATTCTCAAGCTCACCTCTCAACGGAAAACGGATATGATGCTTTTCGATAAACGCCCGCCGATACAGCTTATTCCATGAGAATCCCGTGATCTCACCATGTAATAACGATTCTATTAAACTTGTCTTATCGGCTTCCTGCTGAGCTAACAGCGTCGTCGGTATGATCCGTTTTGACTGTTCAAACTGAATCCAATATTCACTGACAACAAGATCGGCACCGGTATTTTCGGCTTCTTGATATAAAGCTTCACAGTATTGAGGAGCGAGAACATCGTCTGAATCAACAAAGGCAAGATACGTTCCTGTTGCTTCTTCTATGCCCCTGTTCCTCACCGCTCCCAGCCCTTGATTGGTTTGGTGAATCACCCGAAATCGCTCATCACGCGCAGCAAACGCTTCAAGGATGTCTCCACTGTAATCGGTAGATCCATCGTTAATGAGGATGACCTCTATATCTGAAAAGCTTTGGTCTGCAATCGATTGAAGACACTGCTCCACATATTGACTAGTGTTATAGACTGCGACCAATAGACTGATAGCTGGCATGACAGCAAGCCCCACCTTTCTTCAAATCTACTTTGTAAAAATCGTTCGGTACGGTAAAACAGAAGAATCAAACGGCATCAGCATGATGCTGTACAAAATATAGCAAACCGCAATTCCGATATACATAAAAAAATTGGTTCGCTGATCAAAAATCCGTGTGAAATAAGGCAGTAAAATGAGCTGATACAGACCAAAGTAAATATGAAATCTTGCATAAATGACATCCTTCGTTGCAAGGATGCCAAACAAAAATCCAAGCAAGCAAAAATTCACAATATAATCACTCTCTGGCGTCAGCTCACGAAGTCGTTTTCGACAAAAGAACGCAAGCAATAACGGCAAAATCAAGACACCAATTTTCGTCACATTCATTCCATTCGTATTCGTTGTCAGCCACTCCTCGTAATGACCATAAGAACTCCCTTGCAGCATCACCACAAACACGGAGACAAAGCGGTCATACAGAGCAGTTAAGCCTAGAAAAATCATACATAACACAAGCATCATCCAAGACCATGCCTTTGTTCTGACGATGAAATAGACTGGAATCATAATGAGTGCCGATGAATGAAACAGCGCGCATACAAGCACGAGCGGAAAATACCATTTCCACTGACCTTTGATGACAAAATGGATGGCATAAAAAAGAATCGCTGCCACCATATACTGCCGCATGCCATTAAACGAAGCGTAATAATGAAATGTGCCGAGAAATAGTAGCATACTAAGCTCAAATGGCCGTCCATATCGCACAAGTGTTTTGATAATAAAAAAATAGGTGATGATCCCAACTGTGATATACATGATTTGCGGCTCATGTGACAGTTGATTGAGCATCCACAAGATCAATGTAAAGCCCGGATCAGTGGCGGCCTTGTCTACACCGAATCCGAAAATATGCCAAGGCTTGTCATAGTTGACGGAGAACTCATACATTTGTCCATAGGTGACGAAATCAGTTCCTACTTTGTAACGTATGCCCGCCACAATACAAAGAAATAAAAACGGAAAAAACACCAGAAGCTTGTTCGGCCGCCAGCCGCTTTGTATGGTATCATCACGTCTGCCATAAAATGCAGCAAAGCTCGACCATAAATAGACCATGATCATGTTCACCAAATAAACCGCCATCTGCCAATCCTTCCTTATAATCCATACACATTCATCACACGGGTGATGTTCTGTTTCACATCAAATCCTCTAATGCCAAGCTGAGAAATAATCGTCTCCTGAAGAGGAGGGTCTGCATGGTAGGCTTCTAGTGTGGCTTTCATCCACTCATGTGCTGAATCTTGCAAGGACTTCCGTTTCACAAGCCCACAACCTAAATCGACTTCCTTTGTGATATGATCTGAAATCACACATGGGAGTCCAGATGCCTGCGCTTCCACTAATACGAGCGGAAGACCTTCAAACAAAGACGGCATCACAAACACATCAAATGCTTTCATATACTTCGGAACCTCTGAGACAACGCCCGTAAACACAATGTCTTCCATTAATCCGGCTTTCACTGCATATGATTCAACCACTGGCCGGAGCGGCCCATCTCCTATGAGAACTAGCTGAAAGGAGACCCCTTGTTTTTTCAGTGTCTGCGCTAATTCGATGAAAAAAACATGGTTTTTCTGCTCATGAAATCGGCCAATATGTCCAATGATCAGTTTTCTCTCGTGAAGATGGAGGCCTTTTTTCATCTTCACCTTCGCTTCTGGCTCCAACTGAAAAAAAAGATTCAAATCAATCCCATTTGGCAAAATGTCCACTCGTCCATCGTGCATTCTTTTTTGTCCAAATAAAAAGACACCGGCATCTTCACCGCATGCAACAAGCTTCGTAGAAAAGGCAAAGATCAGCTGACGAAATCCTTTGAGCATCAAATGATCCACCCGGCTAGGAGACTGTTTCCAAGCCGTATTATGTGAATGGCAAATGCGTATCTTCACACCTGCCAGTTTCGCAGCAAGGGCAGAAAAGCCCGTTTGAAAATCTGTATGTGCATGCACCGCCTGATAAGGTCCCGTTTGCTTAATCGTCTTCGTCAACGTTTTGACAAACGTCCATGGAGAGGACGCTCCAATACTTGGGACATAAAAAATCCGCCCGCCAAGCTGACGAATTTCCTCATCGTAATCACAGACATCCTCTCGGTGGGTAATGAAATCAAATTGAAGAACATTTCGGTCGATTGCACGATAGATATTCATGATCATCGTTTCTGCACCGCCTCTGTTCATTCCGCCCACAACATGAAGTACACGCTTTGGCTCACTCATCCCGAATCGTCCTCCTTTTCACCATAGATCCTCCAAGTTTCCGCTGATGATAAAACCTCATGATCTTTGGTGACATACAGGCACGGATGACCGGCTTAAGCGCAAAGAGATAATCAAACGGCGACAATTTTAATTGCTTGCATGCTTTTAACACAAGCCAGGCATTGTCCATTGAGTATCGGAATTTCCGGCGCTGAAAGGCCGCTTCATCCTCCCTTACAAGGTATAAGGGCTCTTGCAGATTAAAGCCTTTTCTCCCCGCAGCAAAAAAACGAATCCAAAGATCGATATCTTCCATCCGTCTGGTTGTTTTGACAGAACGATAGCCATTTAAAGCCTTGTAGGCAGACGCTCTCATCATAATCGTCCCATGACAAAAAGGCGTTCCTCTTGCTAGCACCCTTCGATCAGGCTCTGAGACAAGTGCTCGAACGCCCTTCGTCCCTGACTCATCAAACACCGTCATCGCCGTACCAACCACATCATATTCCGGATGTGCATCAAGGAAACGAACCTGTTTTTCTAATCGTGTAGACACCGATATATCGTCGCCATCCTGTCTTGCAATCAGTTCTCCATTCGTTTCAGTGAGACAACGATTTAAACTGGCGGCAAGTCTTTGATTGTGTTCATTTCGGATGAGGCGAATTCTATCGGGTTCACGCATGGTATAGTGCAGCACTTTTTCATAGGTGCCATCTGTTGATGCATCATCACATATGATGAGCTCCCAGTTTTCATAGGTTTGACGGAGAATCGATTCAATGCTTTCTTCTACTGTCTCTTGGCAATTGTAAACACCCATGATAATCGATACTTTCGGCTGACGCATGCTCACATCACCTTCTCTTTTTGATCCATATACGTTGTGTAAATTTCCTCCATAGCACTTACCGTCTGCTCCTGTGCAAATGCGTGAGCCATAGAACGTCCCGCTTTCCCCATTAGGTGAAGCTGGTCCTTTTTATGATAGAGCTGCTGTAAATAAACGGCTAAACCATTCACATCATGCGGTTTGACTAAAAAGCCGTTCACTCCATGTTTGACGAGCTCACAATGCCCTCTATTTTCTGTTGCAATCACCGGCTTTTCAGCAGACATCGCTTCAAGAAGATTCATCCCAAGTCCTTCTCTCAAGCTGGTTGATACACATACATCGCTCAGATGCATCCACTCTTCGATGTGTTTGCAAAATCCCGCAAACTGTACATGTTCCTCAAGATTCAGCTGACAGACCAGCTTTTCATAGGACGACCGACTTGTCCCTTCTCCAGCAAATACAATTTTTACATGTGGTATATTCCGATACACCTGCGCGCAAGCTTTGATGAGCATTCCTTGATTTTTATTGTCATTTAATTCACCCGCACACAGCACGATAAAATCTTGCGTGGTAAAACCATATGCTTTGCGAAGGCGGTCTTTTTCTGTGTCATCAACTGGTGCAAATCGCTTCATATCGACACCCATACCGGGAACATAATGCACAGCCGCCTTCTCTTTTGACAGACGATCGGCTCTTTCATAGTCTTCTCCATTAATGGTGATGAGTGCATCTGTATATTGAACGAGCCATCTCTCAACTGGATAATAAAGCAGCCAATTTTGAAGCGGTGCCCCCTTCCAAAAGTGAAAGCCATGCGCTGTGTAAAGAACTTTCGTCCCTTTTTTGCGTGTTGTTTTCGCCGCTAGCCTGCCAATGACACTCCCCATCGGTGTGTGACAATGGATGAACTGATAATGCTCTTTTTCTAAAAGCTTTTTCAGCTCCACATAAGCAAGCCGATTTTGCAAATGAAAAGGAGAACGCTGAATCGGAATGGAATGCGCTTGATCCACATACGGCAGCTCCAGCTGGCCATTTGCCGCTGTATGCACTTCCCATCCTTGTTCCTGAAACCACCTGAAATACGGGAGATGGAACGCCTTAAAATGATAATCAACCGTTGCGCAAAACAAGACTTTTTTCTTCATTGGCAAGTGGTTCCTCCTCTCGTTCCATCGGTTCAGGCAATACATCATGCGACTCAATGGCGGCAAACAAGGCCTGTCTTAATTGATCGTCACTCATCATGTTAAATTCGTGAATAAAGCGGTTCAGCACATACGGATCTCCATCCAAGGCATGCCCGATATGGATTTTCGGAAAAATTTGCTCCTGTGCTTTTTCATGCTGGTTGAGTAACTCCTCGTACATTTTCTCTCCGGGACGAATACCCGTAAATGTGATTGGAATCTGGTCTGTGGTGTAGCCTGAGAGGTGAATGAGGTTTTCTGCGAGGTCGACAATTTTGACTGGCTCCCCCATATCTAAAACAAAAATCTGCCTTCCTTCTGCTAGTGCACCAGCTTGAATAACAAGCCTTGATGCTTCTGGTATCGTCATAAAATATCTTGTCATGGCTGGGTGCGTGACAGTCACTGGCCCACCTTTTTCAATTTGTTTTTTAAAGATCGGAATGACACTGCCCCGGCTTCCGAGTACATTCCCAAACCGGACGGCGACAAATTTCGTTTCACTGCTTGCCCCCATTTGCATAATCACCATTTCAGCAAACCGCTTTGTCGCTCCCATCACATTGGCAGGGTTGACCGCTTTGTCAGATGAGATGAGGACAAATGTTTCAACTCCGTGCTCATGTGCAGCTTCTGCCACATTTTTTGTCCCGATAATATTGTTTTTCACCGCTTCTTTCGGGCTGATTTCCATGAGCGGGACATGTTTATGCGCGGCGGCATGATAAATCATATCCGGCTGAAAATGCCCAACGATTTCACTCATTTTTTGTTTATCTTGAATATCCGCAATTTGTGGATATAGGCTAATGCTGTCTCCATACAATTCTTTCAGCTCTAGTAAAATAGAATGAATGCTAAATTCTCCATGTCCCACAAGCACAATCGCCCGAGGGGAAAATACACAAATTTGACGACAGATTTCTGACCCGATAGACCCGCCAGCTCCTGTCACCATAATCGTTTTTCCTTTTAGGTGAACGGATAGACGGCTTGTATCTAATTGAATCGGCTCTCTTCCAAGCAAATCCTCTGGCTGAACATCCCGCAATTGATTCAGCGCATGGGTTCCTTTTAAAATCTGTTCCATTTCCGGCATAATCTGTGTTTTGATTCCAGTCGCTACACATTCCTTATATAGTCCTTTTAATGTGTGACTGCTTTTGGATGGAATGGCGATAATGATTTTTTGAATATCCATCATCGCAACAGCCGTTTGAATATGTTCTTTTCCCCCAAGAACAGGCAGCCCCATAATTTCAAGCTTATGCTTTGTTTTGTCATCATCAATGAAAGCGACCGGCTCAATATGTACATCACTCGACTGCTGAAGCTGACGAACGATAATGGTCCCGGCTGATCCAGCGCCAATGATTAGTGCCCGCTCCTTTTCAACTTGATACCGCTTCGCACCATCATGAAACAGCCTGGATGCCATACGAGATGCACCGATGAATAACACATGGAAAAGCCAGACAATAAATAAAAAGCGAAATGGCCATGTCTGCACAAAAATGTACAGCATCGTCATGGAAAATAAAAATGAACACGCAAAGGTCTTCATTAAAGAAAATAGCTCTCTAACCCCTGTATAGGCCCATACTTGCTTGTACACGTGAAAAATATACGAAAACAAATGGTGCCCGATCAGTAGACTGAGCGAAGAAATGACGAGCATTTCAAATGTATATACGGTTAACGCTGCCTCTTGAACAAATTGAAAGCCAAAAAAGACGGCTACTAAAATGAGATATGAATCTAGTGCCACGATGATTGATAATCTTTGGGCGTAAGTCAACGCTCCTCCCCCTTTTTAAAGCATCACTATTCTTACATAAAATGGGCATCAAACCCGTCCTCACATCCCACTACCGATGACGAGCATCTAAGGCATATGTCATGCCCACAGCAGGATCGAGTGCCTCCGTTGTTAAAGATTAGGAGACATCACCTATCAATCTCTTTAATACATATAGTGCCTTCCCTTTTTCACTTTCTTGCCATTTAGCATCGCCCCAAGCAGTTTCCCTGTCGTCCCCTCTAATACTTCTTTTGATTTCTTCACAGCGGCAATCTTCGTTTTACCGCTTAAAACCACAAGAATGCTTCCATCCGTCCGGTTTGCTAATATTTTTGCATCGGCTACAGGCAGAAGCGGTGTGGAATCCACAATCACCATGTCATACTGCTGCTCAATCTCGTAAAATAGCTGCTTCATCACAGAGGAGGAAAGCAGCTCAGCGGGATTTGGCGGAATGGTCCCACTCGGAAGCAGCTCTAAATGCTCAATCGGAGTAGGCAAAATGGCTTCGTCCAAAGTGCAATTATTTAATAGCACATTGGTCAATCCGGTGTGCGGACTCAGATCAAAATATTCATGAATAGCTGGTTTACGTAAATCAGCATCCATGAGCAAAACCCGTTTATTCTGCTGTGCAAAAACAGCTGCCAAGTTTGCAGCCGTAAATGATTTTCCTTCCTTCGGCAAGGAGGATGTGACCAATATCGACTTCAGCCTCGTTTGAATCGACGTGAATTCGATGTTCGTTCGGATCGTTCGGAATTGTTCCGCAATGACAGAGTGAGGATTTAATACAGAAATACAGGATAAATCTCTTTTTTCTCGTTTTTTCCTCTTAAAAATCAATGTTCTGTCCTCCCGTTATGACGGACTGCTTGTCTTTTTTTGCCCTCCTGTCTGCATGCATCTGATAGACACTGCCGAGCGACGGCAATCCGATCTCTTCTCTTATTTGATGTGTTCGTTTCACCGTATCATCGAGTAAATTCATTAAGAAAATGAGTGTCATTCCCCCTAATACAGAGGCGCCTAGTGCCAGAACAATGTGAACGAATTTACGTGAGTTCATCAGTATCGTGTTGGACAGCTTGGCTTCAGACAAAACATTAATGCGATCCATATTCATGGTTTTTTTGATTTCTTCTTGCAGCACCTCTGTGGCTGTATTCGCAATGGCTACTGCCTTCGCTCGGTCCTCATCTTGTACAGAAATATTTATGACCTCTGACTCATTTTCTGTACTTGTGGCAATTTTGTGTTTTAATCCTTCAGCCGATTCTGTAAGATTGAGTGTTTCTTTTACTTTTTCAATAACGATTGGACTTTTTAATAGGACTTGAAAGGTACGTGTATATTGAAGGTTCATCTGAATATCGTTTAAATTCGCTTGTGCATCACTGCTTCGTTTATGAACAAGAATTTGAGTGGTTGCCTGATATACAGGAGTCGAGACATAGAACTGATAGTAGGCTGAAATGCCCGTTACGATCAGGACAATCAGGATCAGAAGGGCCATTTTCTCTTTTATGACAGAAAACAGCTGCTTAAAACCTATATTCTCATTCATAGATACCTCCCGATTTCATCATAAAAAGGTTATATATGGTTTCTTTTTGTTAATGATTGGATTATAAAAGATAATACCCGCAAAGAAAAATGTCATAATAGGTCTTATAGTTCTTTTTAAAGAACGAAATCGTTCGTTTTCTTTTGTTTACTTCCTGTTTCTTACGTTTTTGAATTTTATAAAGAACAATTTATTTCTTATAATGAACGAAAAGGTCGCAGAACGATTCGCCGGGGAGAAGGGAGATCATATATCGAATGATAGGAAAGGTGATACGCATTTACCGAAAGAGGAAAGGATACTCAATTCAGCAGTTGGCTGAAGATGCCCATGTCTCTAAATCGTATTTGAGTAAGATTGAGCGTGGTGTCCATCGTAATCCATCTGTCCAGTTTTTAAAAAAGGTATCCTCATCACTAGACATTGATTTACAAGAGCTGTTTGATGCAGAAACGATGATGTTTCATTACGCTGAGGGCGGTGAACAGGAGTGGCGGGATCATATCGTTCATGCCGTCCAATCCGGCATGCCTAAAGAAGAACTGTATCAGCTGCTCCAAACCTACAGAAAGGAGCAGGAAGGAAAGACATTACATGTCCATCATAGAAAGCTGACCGACTCAAATATGTCAGAATGGAAGCGTCTCATGAGTGAAGCAAAGGCCATTGGCTTAACCATCGAGGAAGTGAAAGCGTTTCTTACCAATATGGGAGAACACCGGGCGTAAGCCACTGAGATCAAACCAATTTGCGGGGAGAGGCGCTTGTCGCTTCGATGAAATAGAGCCTTTTTATATGAAAAGGCTCTTTTCAGTTTATGGACAAAGGGCTAAAATGAACTTTATTTTAGCTCTTTGTCTTCTTTTCAGCGTGATAGCAGTCTAGGAAGGACAGCTACTTTTGCGGAGCGAATTTGACATTCGTGAGTACCCGCGCAGGACTGACACGGAATGCGAGGGTTTCTATACACGCTGAGAGCCCTTTTGCATGAAAAGGCTCTGTTTTCTATTATTCTTCTTTTTTCGTTCGTGCTTTTTTCGTAATATCATTGTTCTTCCAATAGGCCCATAGTGATGTGATGCCAAGAAAGGCTAACGTAATGAATTGCTGCACACCTTCTTCATCAATTGGAATTGGGCTTTTCCCTGCAGCGGTGAGAGCGCTGTTCACAAGTGCCAATAAAAGCAGCACAAGCCTCGCTATAGTGCCTGCACTAATTTTTTGAACCTTCAATGTAACCCCTCCCCTTATCCTTTCATACGGGCGATACTGCTCGTTCCCTCTCATATGTATGCAAAAAGCGAATGAATAGAAGAACGAATCAAAAAAAGAGACATCATTCCTAGATGCGGAATGATGCCTTGATTTATGTGCTGTTTATTTAGAGAACATCTTTTTTGCTTCATCCATTGCCATTTTGTTGCCTAGAGCTGAATAATCAAGCCATGGCTGATCGGCAATCGGATACACTTGGTTTTTCTTCACGGCTTTTAGGCCTTTCCAAATCGGCGTCTGCTCTAACTGTTTGAATGCCTGTTGCGCCTTATCATCACGGTTCACGACGACAAAAATAGCATCTGCATCAAAGTCAGGAAGCACTTCTTGAGAAATGACTTCAAATGGACGTTTGCTGTCCAGTTTTTTCACACCATCTACAGGTGTCAGTCCTAAATCATCGTATAAAATTGGCCCCATCGGACGTTTCATACTAAATACTCGAAGCTCTTTTGCTGTTACACGAATTGCCATCACTTTTCCATTTCCAATCTTTTTCTGGATGAGTGATTTGACTTCTTTTGCTTCTTGATTGTAGTCCTTAATATATTGATCGGCTTCTTTTTCTTTATTGACGAGCTTGCCGATTTTTTTCAAATGATCACGCCATGTGCCATCATTTAAATTAAACACTTCGGTTTTGGCGATTTTCTTGTATTTTGATAAGTCTTGTCCAGCCAGTTCTTCATCGATGTAAATGACATCTGGTTTTAAAGCAAGCAATGACTCCATATCAGGATCTGCTGCAATGCCCAGCTTCTTCGTTTGGCTGAGCTGCTTCTTCGCATGTGGAAGGAAATCTTTTAAGTCTCCCCCTACAACAGAGCCAGCAGGTTTTATCCCGAGTGCTAATAAATCATTTGTTAAATGAATCGACAAGGATGCAATCTTAGGTGTTCCGTTTTCATCTTGATTTGTTGTCTTCTTTGTTTCCTGTTGACCACAAGCGGCCAGAATCAAAAAACAGAGCGTTAAACCAAACACAAGTACTTTTTTCATGATGAGTTCCTCTTTCTTATTTTGTTTTTGTTAATAAATAGAGAAAATAAGGTGCTCCGATAAAAGCCACAACCACACCTGCTGGGATGGCATTTGGGGCAAATATGGAACGTCCGATTGTATCGGCACTGACCAGAATCAACAGCCCAAGCAGGGCACTTACTGGTAAAAAATATTGGTGCAGTGAGCCGACAAGACGCCTCGCCAAATGAGGTGCAACAAGGCCAATAAAACCAATTCCGCCTGTCATCGATACACTTGCACTCGCTAGACCTACAGCTAAGGTGAGTAACAACAGACGTTTACGCTGTACACGTACGCCGACACTTGAGGCGACGGCATCACCTAACGTTAACGCATTGAGTGTGCTGGACTGCATGAGCGTAAGCGGGACAAGACATACGATCCAAGGCAGGAGCGCAAGTACATGAATCCAGTCTCTTCCCCATACATTTCCCACAAGCCACCTTGAAGCGAAGGTATATGTATCTTCATCCAGTTTTAATGACAAATATAACGTCAATGCACTAAACCCCGCAGCTACGGCAATTCCAACAAGAATCAGCCGGATAGGTACAAGCCCTTCATGCCTGTCGTACGCAAGAAGAACGATGACTGACGCCGCAAGTAGGCCACCACCAAATGTAAAGAGCGGAATGAGTAAAGATGGATTTCCTTCTAGTACGTGAAAATACGTCACAAAGATGATTAAGCCGAATGCGGCTCCTGCATTCAGACCGATAATCCCAGGATCGGCAAGTGGATTGCGGGATAAACTCTGCAAAATGCCACCTGCGATACCTAGACCTATTCCAGCTAGTATCGTCACGACGATTCGAGGCAGACGATAATCAAACAGCACCGTCTCACTTTGGAAATCTCCAAAGCCAAATAACGTTTTGACGACAACGAGAGGACTGAGTTTCAGCGTGCCGGTATTTAAACTATACAGCACGACAGCCGCACTCAGACAAAGCAAAACGGCTGTCACGACAAGAGCACGCCGTTTCTCTTTCATGACAGGTTCCTCCCTTCTTTTCTGGCAATATATAAGAAGAAAGGAACACCAACAAGTGCCACCATGACGCCAATAGCAAGCTCTCTTGGCGGATTTACTGTCCGGCTGGCAAGATCAGCGAAGACAAGAAGCATTGCGCCTAAAATCGCTGACATCGGAATGACGAAACGATAATTGACCCCAACCAGCTTTCGTGCAATATGCGGAATGACAAGCCCGACAAACCCAATAGACCCAACCGCCGATACAGACACGCCTGCCAGCAGAACCGCAGCTGCCATACCTAGTATTCGCACTTGCCGGGTTTTCACCCCTAAATTCGCAGCTACATCTTCACCAAGTGATAATAACGAGAGGGATCGTCCTAATAACATCGCCCAACCGATGACAATGAGAATGACTGGAGCAAGGATCATCAGCTGCGGCCATTTGACACCTGCCACACCCCCTGCATACCAAAAAGCCAGATCCTGACTGAGATCAAAGTAAATGGCGATACCTGAGCTTAGCGCATGCAGCAATGCGGCAACAACAGCTCCAGCTACAGTGAGCCGAAGTGGGGTCAGCACGCCGCCAGCCGCCCCAATGGCAAAGATCAGCAGTGTACTGAGAACGGCACCAAAAAAAGAAAATAACATCAATGCCGAATAAGGCATTCCTGGAAAAAAAGCAAAACAGAGAGCGACTACAAACATCGCACCGCCGTTAATGCCTAATATCCCCGCATCTGCCAGCGGATTTCTTGTAATGCCTTGCATGAGCGCACCTGCCACAGCAAACGCCGCTCCAACAAGCGCAGCTCCTAACACACGAGGAAGCCTTAATTCATGAATGATCTGCTGCTCTGTCACATGAGACTGATAGTCAAACACAGCTGTCCAGACCGTTTGCAAAGACAATGACTTTGCACCGTATGAAACAGCCAAAAACATAGCTGCCAATAAACCAATGACAGCGAGAAAAAACAATAAAAAGAACAAAATAGGTGATGATCGTTTTTGTTGAGATGTTCGCTTATCCGGCAAAATCGGTGTCATCCTTTTCTTCATTAAAAGTCAGTTTGAAAATGAGAATCATAATCATCAAAATTATAGCCGTCAGCCTCTGAAAAATCAATGTACGGCTCATTTTTTTAATTATTGAAGGTATTGGTAGACGGCAAATATGAGAATTCTTTCCTTCTGCTTTTTCTCGTTCTAAAAGACCTATCAATTTTTACAGTATTTTAATAGGAAAATAGTTGACATTCCGCATGAAAATCCCCTAAAATTACAAAAGTAAGTCAAATGTTATAAAAATATTACAAACAGATGTCAAAGGAATAAAGAATGACCCGTCATGAGAGGAGAATTGAAAGTTGTGTCAGTAAAGGGAAAATGGAGTATCATCCTATTTGCGCTTGCCATCGTCATTGGAGCAGTTGCATTCTTTCAAAATCAGCAAGCAAGCGGTACAGAGAAGAAAAATGTGAAGCAGGATACGAATTATAAAAATGTTGAAATTGTCACTCTTGTAAATGACGGGAAGTTTATGAGATATGCGGTGAACTATCCACTTTTTCATCAAAAAAAGCTAGATGACAAGATTCAAAGCTATGCGAATTCAGCATTAGAGCATTTCAAAAAGACATTTAGTGAAGCAAAGGACATTGATGAAAACAAACGGTTTGAACTGAATATTGACTATGACATGGTGCACTATGCAAAACAATCTGCGGCCATTTATTTTACGACCTACACATATACAGGTCAGCAAAATGGGACCACTCATCACGTCACAATCAATTTCGATTTTCAGAAAAAAGACTTTCTTGACACAAAAGATTTATTTCAACCAAAAAAGGACTATTTGAAAAAATTATCCTATATTACATACACGGAGCTTAAAAAAGATAAAACCTTGTCTAAGGATCTATCACTCCTTCAAAAAGGAACAGCCCCTACTGATCAAAACTTCAGTCAATTCGCCTTAAAAGAGAAATATATAGAGTTCTATTTCCCAGCTTCTCAAGTAGCCGCAAAGGACTTAGGTCCGCAAACGCTGGCGATCAAAAAGACGCTGCTAAAAGATATCTTGAAGCCTGAATATATGAATAAGACCAAAAATCAGAATGAAATCAAAGAACCGAATCCAAAAAGAAAAGCCGTCAAGCTGCCGCAAAAGCCAAAGCTTGATCCGAATAAAAAAGCCATCGCACTCACATTTGATGATGGTCCAAACCCAGCCACAACGTCAACCATTTTAGCAGCGCTGAAGGAAAATAAAGGACACGCCACCTTTTTCGTATTAGGAAGCAGGGTTCAGTATTATCCTGGAATGCTTGCCGACATTTTAAAGAGCGGAAATGAGATCGGAAACCATTCATATAACCATCCTTTATTAACGAGACTCCCTCTAAAAGAAGCGGTCAAACAAGTAAAAGACACGCAGAAGCTGATTGAAAAGGCCAGCGGTTATACTCCTACGCACTTTAGACCGCCATATGGAGGAACAAATCCCGACATCAATCAAGCGGTGGGCATGAACGTTTCATTGTGGGATGTCGATCCTGAAGACTGGAAAATTCGCAACAGCCAGCAGATCACAAGCCATGTTCTCTCACATGCAGCAGATGGCAAAACCGTACTCATGCACGATATTTATGACAGCTCTGCTCGAGCAGCAGTGAAGATCATACATGAACTCACCAAACAAGGCTACCAGCTTGTCACAGTCAGCGAACTTGAACAATTGAAAAAAGAACGAAACGAACAGACCCCTGTGCAGTAAACACAGGGGCTTTTTTTTATGACTCTAACAACTTCTTTCTTTTTAACAATGCTTGAAACGTCTCTTCAAGCTCACGAGAAGGCTCGATGCTTAAACGACTGAGCACTTCAGACAGCTGCATATCAATCAGCAGGAGCTCTTCTTCTTTCTTTGTAGCAGCTGGCTTTTCTTCCTTTTGTTTATATTCTTCATAGGTGCCATCAAAGCGTTCAATGGTACCCTCGTGCACATGAAGAATACGAGTAGCCACCTGCTCAATGAGCCTCCTGTCGTGGGAGACAAACACAACTGTGCCCGGGTAATCTTTTAAAAGTCCTTCAAGCGCTTCTACTGCCGCAAGGTCTAAAAAGTTCGTGGGTTCATCAAGCATCAGAACATTGGCATCACTGACGAGCAACTTTGCAAGCATCGTCTTCACCCGTTCCCCGCCGCTTAATACGTTCGTCAGCTTATACACATCGTCTCCCCGAAACCCAAGTCTCGCTAAAACGGTGCGAACGATCGTCTCATCTTGAATCGCCTGTTCCAGTGCATTTTGTAAGATCGATTCATCTAGATTCAGTCCTGAAAGATCTTGGCTGAAATAACCAATCTTCACGGCTTCTGAACGAAAAATCCCGGGATGTCCGTTTACAAGCATTCGGAGAAATGTCGTTTTACCACTCCCATTCTTTCCAATGATCGCGACTTTGTCTCCGCCTCTTACTTCTACATTCGCCTTTTTCCAAAGGACTTTATCTCCTGCCATGCCATCTACATGTTCGACACGAAAAATGGAGCGGCTTGCCACTTCCTTCATGGTGTGCTGCGTCATTTGAAGAGGCTGGACTTCCTTCACCTTCTCCACCTTTTCTAATTTCTCCATTCTTGTTTCAATAGATTTGGCTGTTTTTTGAAGCTTTTTTTGCTTGTTTGCATAATAAGGCTTCGCAATTTTAGGCCCCGAGGATTTCAGCTTTGGAGATGGCTTTGTCGCTTTGTCGGCTTTTTTCATTTTCTTTTGCAGTGCATGTTCTAACTGTTTTTTCTTTTGGGTATACACCTCGTACGCCTCCACGTGCTGGCGATGTTCGAGTTCTTTTTGCCGGGCAAAATCGCTGTAGTTGCCTTTGTATAGTTTGAGCTTCCCATCTTCCAATTCCCAAATGTCTGTACATAACGCATCTAAAAAAGCACGGTCATGCGAGACGACAATCAGAGCACCTTGATGATGACGAAGCTTTTCTTCTAGCCACTCAATATGCTCCGTATCTAAATGAGTCGTCGGTTCATCGGCTAATAAAAGGGCAGAAGGCCGGCTTAAAGCTCTCTCAATATAAGCTTGAGTCATCTCTCCGCCACTTTGTCTGCCATCTCCTGTCTTTAGTTGAGGAAGCAACGTACAAGTTGTAGTGTGTGCAAATGTGCCGCTGTCTGGTTTTTCCCTACCCGCCAGTACATGGAGCAATGTCGTTTTCCCACTGCCATTTGTCCCTACAAGGCCGATTCGGTCCCCTTGATGAATGGCAAGCTCCTCTATATCAAATAACAAACGATCCTTTCGAAATACTTTTAATTGGTGGGCTCTCAGTAACATCCAACCCTCTCCTTTCGTATCAGGAGACATCAAAAAGCCTCCCATTCTCAGAATAGGAGGCAAAATGGTGTACAAAAATAAGCGTATCGATACAGAATGACATGCGGTTCATCAAATGAGCACACATCTCCCCCGTATCCATCACTTCAATCTTTGATTCCCAAGCTGTACCATCCTATTCCGAAGCTAAAAAATGAAAACGCAGCAAACATAGCAACACATATCGTTTGCTCACTGCCTTCGTTCTTTCATTTTGCTTACAGGTCATAGGATTAGTACTTCATTGCATTGGGTCACCCTTCCGTCATTTGTTACGTATACGATAAAAGATTGGTTATTTTTTGTCAAGCTGAAAAGGCATGAGTGAGTCTATTAGCTTGAGCGTAAATGGATGAGTCGCTTCAAACAGCTGGTCACTTTTACATTCTTCCACAAGTTTTCCCTCATGTAAAAAAAGAAGTCGATCACATAAATAAACGGCTGCCTCTAGATCATGGGTAATCATGAGAATGGTCATATCTAACTCTTGCTTTAATGTCTCAAGAAGCTCCAATATTTGAACTTGGACAGAAACGTCAAGTGAGCTAAGGACTTCATCTAAGATGAGAATGGCTGGATTCGTCGATATGGCTCTTGCTATGCATACACGCTGGAGCTGACCGCCGCTTAGCTGATGAGCATATTGATTTAGCAAAGACGATGGAAGTCTTACTTGCTTGAGCAGGGACAACACTTTTTGGTTCATATTCATGTTTCGCTTTATTATTTGCATGGGTTCTGCTATGATCTCTTTCACTGTAAAGGAAGGATGGACAGAAGATAGATAATCCTGAAAAACAACACTCATTTCCCCCCGGTTCATCTTACGCCATGTATGAGCTGGCCATCCATCTATCTTTATCTCTCCGCCGTCTAATGTTTCTAAACCAAGCAGCGTACGTGCTATTGTACTTTTACCACTACCGCTCTCACCGACTAACCCGACACATTCACCTTCTCCAACCTGAAATGAAACCTGAGCTATGCGTGCTATGGATTCCTCTTTATGAAAAAAGCGCCCTTTATCTTCTCCATGTTTAAGTAGTTGATTTGCTGTGATCAGCATGGGAATGCCCTCACTCTCTTCTGCTGCCTCAGTGCTTCAAGGGGTGCCGATAAGCGAAGCCTCGTTTCTAGTAAATGCCTCGTTTGAGGATGCTCAGGTGATGTAAATATCTCTTTTGCATGACGATGCTCAAGCATCTTCCCTTGGTGCATCACCAACAATTCATCAGCGATTGCCTGAACGACGCCTAAATCATGCGAAATGATGATCAAGGCAGCTCCTGTTTCTTCTTTCAGCCTCTGTAATTGTGTGATGACTTCGCGCCGGTTATATGCATCTAATGATGCTGTAGGCTCATCGGCAATGATCACGTCAGGAGAAAGCATGATCGTAATGGCAATCACGACACGTTGAAGCATTCCTCCCGACAGCTCATGAGGATATTTTTTCATTAACATATGCGGATTGTTTAAATGGACACGTTCTAGCCCAGTGATCGCATGTGCTGTCCCTTCTTTTCCACGTAAACCCAAATGCCGCTGGAACGTTTCAAGTATTTGATGACCAATTGTTTCAATTGGATTGAACGCATTCATAGCATCTTGTGGAATGTAGCCAATTCGCTTTCCTCTCCACTGCTGTGAAGTCTGACTTGTCAATTTTTCACCGTCAAACAAAATGGTCCCAATCATCTCTAGCGAAGGAGGGATAAGGCCAATTAATGCTTTTGCAACGGTTGATTTTCCGCTTCCACTTTCTCCAATAACGCCTAAACAACGTTGTCTATGTAATGTAAACGTGATATTTGCCACTAAATCCTTTTGTTGAATCGGATCATGTACGGACAGATTTTTTATCTCGATGAAAGGCAAACCGTCTCCCCCCTTTTTTGTTGGTAAGGTGCATGGCAGGGTTCATGACCTGCTGAAGACTGTCTCCTAAAAAATTCAGTGCCATGACCACAAATAAGATCGCAAGTCCAGGCGGGAGCATATGAGCCGGGTGCGTCACCATGACATTCTTCGCCTCGTTGAGCATCATGCCCCATTCCGGTGTAGGTGCACTCACACCTAATCCAAGAAAAGACAGAGCAGAAATATTTAAAATGACCCAGCCTGCGTCAAGTGTAGCAAAGACAGCAATCTCTCCTGAGATGCGAGGAAATAGATGTTTTCGAAGGATATAAAAAGGTGAACCCCCAGATACTTTCGCAAACTGAACAGATGGTTCATTCGTATATTGCAGGACTGACGAACGAATCATCCTTGTATACCAAGCCCATTTTGCAAGGACATTGGCCAAAATAATATTGAAAAGCCCAGGTCCCATAATGCCCACAACGGCCAAAATCATCACCTCTGCTGGAAATGACAGCATGACATCACATATTCTCATTAGAGCTCCATCAACTTTCCCTCTAAAAAAGCCAGCTACAAGTCCAAGTATCGTACCAATGAACATCGTGATACACATTGTCAGCACGGCAGCAAGCATCGTTGTCCGAATACCATATAAGAGCCGGGACAATACGCATCTCCCCAGCTGATCGGTTCCGAGGGGATATGTTAGACTCACACCAGCATATTTTTGAAGAATGTTCGTGTCAGTTGGGTCATGCGGCGCTAGAAACGGTGCAAACAGCCCAGCTAATGTGACAAGTACCAAAAGCCAGATAGACAGAATAGCCATTCGATCTTTTCTTAATTGATTCCATACGATCAAATTTTTTAGACCTCCTTTCTTAACTGCGGGTTCATGATCATTTGTATGACATCAGCAACGAGGTTGCACACAACGAACAGGCATCCCATCACAAACAAATAGGCTTGAATAATAGGGAAATCGGCATGAAAAATAGCTGTTACACACAAACGGCCAACCCCTGGCCAAGCAAAGAGATTTTCAATAATGACGGTTCCTGCAATGAGCTTTGGTACTGACATACCGAGTGCTGTTACTGCTAGTTGAAGGGCATGTCTCATCACCTTCAATTGAATGGTTCGTTCCTTTAAACCACGAGCTCTTGCATAAAAAACAAAGGGCTCGTGCTGAAACTTTAGGATTTGATTTCGAATGAGTCTCACATAGGTCGATAAGTAGCCAAGTGATAAAGTCATCGCTGGCAAAAGAATCGATTTAAATCCTTCCATTCCACTCGTGTTGACCCAGTTAAATTTGACTGAAAAAAGCCAGATAAACAAAATGCCCAACCAAAAACTAGGCATGGAAGCTGCAATAAACACAAATGCTCTCACGATTCGATCCAACCATGTATGTGCCGCATATGCACATACCATTCCGAATAACAAACTCAGCACAATAATAAACAAAAGGGACATCCCTGCAAGCTGTAAAGTCGCAGGAAGTGCCTCCATCATCAGGTCAAGTACAGGCTCATGTGTGACATAACTACTGCCAAAATCACCTGTTAATCCGTCTTTAAGCCATGTGACATAGCGTATGAAAAACGGTTGATCTAAGCCTAGCTCTTGACGCATAGATTCAACCATCTCTTCCGTTGGGGTTACTTGGTTCACACGTAAAGCGACCTCAGCTGGATCACTCGCACGCATCGCAAGTAGCACAAACGCAAAAAACGTAATGAATACAATGAGCGGCAAAAGAAGCAATAATCGTTTTATGATATAGCGTGTCATGTCTCAGCCTCCGATTTATGACGAAAAATACATTCGATCAAAGGGAATTTCATACTGAGATACATGAAAATCTACACCTTTGAGGCGCTTATTATAAACGGCCTTTGTCACAGAATAGGAAATAGGGATATACACATTTTCATCATGAATATACGTCAAAATATCTCGGTACATTTGTGCCCTCTTTTGCTCATCAGGCTCCACCAATACTTTCGTAATGGTCTCATCCAGCCACTTTTTCTTTTTCAATCCTAACTGAGCTTGATAATCAGCATGGGATGCAACACGGAATGAAGAGACGTATGTTTGAGGGTCATAAGGAAGTCCCCAAGATAGAGAGTACATAAGATCAAACTTTCCTGTTTTTTGACGATCTAAAAATGCCTGTTTTTCTTCACCTCTAATATCCAGCTTGATTCCAACCTGCTTGAAGTCCTGCTGAATCGATTCACTAATCGTTCTTTCACCTGCATTATCCGAATTATAATAAATGGTCACGCTGAGCGGCTTGTCTTTTTGATAGCGATAGCCGTCTTCTTTTAGCTTCCAGCCTGCCTCATCTAATAATGCCTCTGCTTTCTTTTTTTGATAGGTTTTCTTTTTAAGCGGAATATCTGCGTAAGGGACTGATGGGGCGAGCAGTGTATGTGCCACCTGTTCAGTTCCATTTAAAATCCCTTCTGTAATCATCTCTTTTTGAATGGCATATTGAAATGCTTCTCTTACTTTTGGATCTTGTGTTATTGGTTGATTGGAGTTGATCACAATAGATCTTGATCCAACAGGAGGACTCACGGTTACCCCATATTGACCAGCTTCTTTTAAAGCCTGAAATGAATCTCCGTCGATCATGTCACCATCAGCTCCAAATAAGAGGTCGATCTCCCCTTTTTGCAGAGCGAGTAAAATCGTTTGGTGATCCGGCATGACCTTCCATTTCACTGTTGAAATCTTTGGCTTCTTTCCCCAATAGTGATGATTCACTTCAAAAATGGCATATTGATTTTTCTTATGTTCCTTTAACACATAAGGACCTGTACCTGCATAACCTTTGACGCCTTTTGATGTGGTGCCATCAATAAAGCTTTTGGGAGAAATAAAACGGAATGGACGTGTTAAACCAAGCTCTTCTAATGTTGGATAATAGGGCTCCTTCAATGTGAGAACAAATGTATGTTCATCTACAGCCTTTGTGGATTTAATTTCTGACACGAGATTGAGCCAAGCATTTTTTTCAATATTTTTGACAACTGCATCAATATTCATTTTGACAGCCTTCGCATTAAATGGCTCACCATCTGAAAAAGTCACGTTTTCTCGAAGATGAAATGTGTAGGTTCTTCCATCTTTAGAAATATCCCAGCTTTGGGCCAAGGCAGGTTGAATGCCTTTTTCCGTATTCACAACAAGCGATTCAAACACCATATTTTGAGCGGCCATCTCCCCGCCATATAGATGGGGATTAATGTCTCTTATATCTTTTGTACTTGCATACACCAGTTCATCATCTTCTCTTCCACTTAAACTGGAAGAGGTCTTATTTTCAGAACAAGATGCCAATAGAAAACAAGCCATGACTGAAAACAGCATCAAGGTATATGTCACAAAGGACTGCTTTTTCTCGTCCTTTTTCTTTATGTAAACAGGTTGATGATTCATATGTACTTCCCCCAAATGTTCATTTTATCGTAATCATTACGATTATTAATCGAAATGATTACGAATTGAATATTAGCATACAGATCTGGGAAATACAATGGCTTTTTTCACCGAAAAAACAGACTCATGATTGAGTCTGTCAGGTTGTTGACAAAGAGCTAAAATGATCTTTATTTTAGCTCTTTGTCTTCTTTTCAGCGTGAAAGAAAACCTTTGCAGTCTAGGAAGGGCGAGCACCAGCGCACAGACCTGCGGGCGAATTCGAGGGTTTGTCTACACGCTGAGAGACTCATGATTGAGTCTGTTTCGCTTGCATAAACTGATCAATGACACGTAATGCTTTTTCTGTTCCACCTGCTGTTTGGAAACTTTCTTCAACCTTTTCAATTCCAGCACGGTACGTGTCACTTCCCAGTACACTTTCTACAGTATCTCTCAACTGCTTTGCTGTCAGCTGGTCTTTATCGAGTGCACGAGCAGCAGAGAGATCCGTCAGTCTTTTTGCCACCATCGGCTGATCTTTGTCAACCGGGATGACAACCATTGGAACATGATAATGAATACCTTCATTGACACTGTTCATCCCGCCGTGGGTCACAAACACATCTGTCAGTTCAAGGACTTCAAGCTGCGGCACATAAGGCTCGATGAGAAAATGAGATGGCGCTTCTTTTAGGAGAGACATGTCAATTTTTTCACCAGTTGCGAGAATCACTTTTCCATCAAAGTCGGCAAAGGCATCAATACACATATTAAAGAATGCTTCAGTATCTCCAAGAACCGTTCCCATTGAAATAAAGACAACCTTCTCCCGCTCAAGCGCTTCTAATGGGAAATCGTGCTGGTCAGCACGTTTTAGAAAACTCGGTCCAATGAAAACAAACGAATCATCCAATGCATCAACAGACGGCTGAAAATATTCACTTGTATACACCATATTCAGCTCTCCACGGTTTTTCATGAATTGCATCAAATGCTTTGGCTGAACGCCAAAACGTTCATGTATTTCTTCTAACAGATGAGCCGCCTTCTCATCTTTTCTGTATAAAGGTGTATCAAAATGCGCCTCCTGCAGCACAAAAGAAGGATTCGAACCAATGCCTGGAATTTGTAAGTAATCCCGCACAAGCTCACCTGCTCCAAACATATCAAAATAGACCAAATCAAATGAATGCTGTTGAGAAAGAGTTTCCACCACTTCTAAAATGTCTAATGACGTTTGCAGCATGGCATGGAAAAATGGCTGCATGGACTCTAAATCGCTTTCTTCGACACTTAATGTGCGAATATAATCTGGATGTATATGTACGTGAGCGCCTAAGCGTTTGATCCGCTTTTGATAATGTTCAGTTGTGACCACATGCACTTCATCACCTCGATCAACAAATGCTCTTATCATTCCTAACATTGGGTTCACATGTCCTTCAGCTGGGAACGTAATCATTAAAACCTTCGCCACAAGAATCCTCTCCTTATTGTCAATTCTCTACCATGTTAATCTTATACAGTGATCGGGCTCAACAAATACGCCTGAAAAGGGGATAAATGAGACTTATGGCTAGTATTTTAAGAGGATAGCAGAAAAAAAGACAAAGCCTCCTGTTTAAGTGCTTTGTCTTTTTTCTATTAATTTTTGAGCAGCATTTGTTTAAACGCAGCAGACTGTTTTTCAATTGAGATTGGATCAGCATAGATAAATTCTTTGATTGAATAGGATAAAACATGTCCTTGTTTCACTGCTTTATTCTTCTTCCATACACCGCTACCTGTGATATCTAGATTAGGTGCTTTTCCATCCTTTGTTGGTACAAGTAAATAGTCACCTGTATACTCATTCATCTCTTCTAATGAAATACCGAGATACCCTTCTTTCGGAAGAGCCTTATCCGCTTTTTCAAGCAGGCTAAATCCATACCCTTGATAGATGACCTCCCCACCGCGGCCAAAGTCTGTACCAAATAAGTATACCTGCTTAGGCTGCACATCCATAATGGAGAACGTCTTGTCTTCACCAATTTTTGCTTTGACCTCTTTGCCGTCTTTTTTCAGCTGCTCGTCCATTTCTTGTATTTGTTTTTTCGCTAACGATTCTTTTCCAAGAATCTTTCCGATTTCAATATGCATCTCTTTAAAGCTATGCTCACTTGTTGTGAAAGTAATTGTTTTTGCGATCTTTTTATATTTCTCAACTTGATCATTTTGTGAATAAGCAATGATGAGATCAGGCTTCAGTTTGGCGATTGCCTCCACATTTTCTATCGGCACCCTCTTCACACCTGTTTCATCTAAAAAGGATGATTTAGGATAAACATCTGTCATGCCAACAGGTGTCACACCTAACTTTTTAAAATTTCCAAGCTGCGCTGTTAACACAACAATACGCTTTGGCTTGTCAGGAATGGTGATCTTTTCACCCGTTTCAGTTGTATATGTACGAGTATTTGATTCTTGTTCTTTATTGTCTTTCTGCCCGCAAGCCACCAACAATACTGCCAGCAGACTCATAAGCCAAATCATTTTTTTCACTTACGAAAACCACCTTTAATTGAGAATGATTATTAATTATAGCATAAATAGTGTGGTGTAAATGACAGCTAAAAAACACTTTCTATAGATAGTTTTCATCATGCATTCAGATTTCAGAGAATTGAATAGAACATCTTTAAAAGAATTTCTCCGTAATATCTTGAAAATTTGATAGATATCTCCTTTTTTACTGTATAATTAGTTCTAGTCTTAAAGGAAGGTGACTAAACCTTGATTTTCAAAAGAAGTAAGCAAACCAAAAATACAATCGCTAACGCTGACAAAATAGTAGAAAATTATTTATATGTACACTCCGCTTGGCCTGCTGTAAATGTAACTGAAATCACTTGGGAAGAGAATCCTTATCAAAATGTGACTTGGTGTTTTTATTTACATAGTTTGGATATTGTAGCATATTTAATGCACGCATATGAACTAGATTCCGACTTGAAATATCTTAAAAAAGCAAAAGAGATCATTCATAGTTGGATAGTAAAAAACCCTTCTAAAGAACAACAAGCAAGTGTCTATGCTTGGAAGGATCACAGTGTGGCTAATAGAATTGTGAATATCATTCATTTTTGGGATAACTACAAAGACTCACCTATCTATGAAGAGACCTTTACTGAAGTAATCACACAAACATTAATAAAACACGGCAATTATCTTGAAGATGATAAGAACCATACTTTCATTAATAATCATGGCATTTTCCAAGATCGCTCATTGATTGAATTATCCCTAGTTTTTCCTCATCTAGCTAATGCGGATAGATGGTATGATAAAGCCATTAATAGATTTATGGATCATGCTAGAAAGGATGTTGCTCAAAGCGGTGTTCATCTTGAACATAGTGCAGAATACCACATCGTTGTATTAAATCTTTTTAGAAGTATCAATGATTTCTTAAATTATCATGGAAAAGAAGTTCCTGAATTATCTTTTTTAATCTATAAGATGGAAGAATATTTAGCGTATTTGTTTAAGCCAGATGGAAAAATTCCTCTAACAGGTGATTCAAATCCCCTAGATATGTCCCATTTTTCAGAAGAAATGATTTCGAATCCAAACTTCCTCTTTACATTTTCAAGCGGACTTTTGGGGAAACAACCTGAAATTGATAAAGTATACAAAGATGCTGGAGTTGCGATTTTCAGAAACACTTGGACATTTAATAGTGCCCAGCTTTACTTAAAATTTACTGCTGGCTTTCATTCAAGAGTTCATAAACACGCTGATGATTTATCCATTCTACTATCTATTGGACAAACTGATTTTTTTGTAGACTCAGGTAAGTATAACTATCAAGAAAAAGATAGTTATCGTCAGTATTTTAGAAGCACAAAAGCACACAATACTGTTACCGTAAATCGCAAATCGTATGAGATAACCGATGAGAAAATTGGAAAATCAAATATACAGAATTATGGTTTTCACCAGGATTACAGTTTTGTTACCGGCATACACTCGCTATATCCGGGGAATATTGTCAAACGTACACTTTTATATCTAAAGAAAATGGAGTCTATTATCATTTTTGATGAGTTAACTAGTAATAAAGAGTGTACGTACAGTCAAATATTCAATATTGGCGAACATGTGAATACAACTGTAGAAACAAAAAAGAAAATTATTTTGGAAAGCACACTGGACGGCAGAACAATTGAGTTGCTTCAAATGAATCATGTGACAGAGTTCAAAAGATACGAAGGTCATACTCAGCCGATTGGAGGATGGCAATCATCGGTTTTTAATAAAAAACATCCAATCACTCAAATTCAATTCTCAAATAAAGGAACCGGCCTAGAATACAAAACCATTATAAATACTCATAAGGATATCGGGATTAAATACTTCTCTACAAAAAAAGTCGATGATCAGAAAACAATTTACTCAATCACAGATAAATACAATGAGAAGCTATATATTAAAATTTAAAAGACGCGTTAATTATCATCAAAGGAACTCGCCTTACGTTTTTGCAATTTATTTCTATATAAAAAACCTCTCGATAGATATTTGCATCGAGAGGCCTTTTTATTCTACTAATTAAGTACGCGCTCGGAGGGATTCGAACCCCCGGCAGACGTGGTACCGGAAACCACCGCTCTATCCAACTGAGCTACGAGCGCACGATATGTTTTTTAAACGTCAGCATATCAAATTATAAGGGAAATGCTGCAAGAAAGCAATGATTAATCGCCAGCCCTGTCGATGTATTTTCTTCATTCCCATACATATAATCATATGATGGTTTGAAGTGAAAGGATTTTGGGGAAAATGGATAGGGGTATTTGATTTTAGGTCAGCATTTTGTTTGACCTTTATTGACCAAAAATGTATCATTGAATTACATACTTACCTAAAAGGTGAAGGAGGAACATTATGAATTTAATACCTACAGTCATTGAGCAAACAAATCGTGGGGAAAGAGCTTACGACATTTATTCTCGTCTTTTAAAAGACCGTATTATCATGCTTGGTTCTGCGATCGATGACAATGTTGCCAACTCCATCGTATCACAGCTTCTCTTCTTAGAAGCCGAGGATCCTGAAAAAGATATCTCTATCTACATTAACAGCCCTGGCGGTTCGATCACAGCTGGTATGGCCATTTATGATACGATGCAATTTATTAAACCAAAGGTATCAACTATTTGTATTGGTATGGCTGCATCTATGGGTGCGTTCCTGCTTGCTGCTGGTGAAAAAGGTAAGCGTTATGCCCTTCCAAATAGTGAAGTGATGATTCACCAACCACTAGGTGGTGCGCAAGGTCAAGCAACAGAAATTGAAATTGCGGCAAAACGAATCCTTTCTTTACGCGATAAACTGAACCAAGTACTTGCTGAACGTACTGGTCAGCCAATTGAAGTCATTGAGCGCGATACAGATCGTGACAACTTCAAAACAGCGGAAGAAGCACTTCAATACGGACTCATTGACAAAGTCTTGACCCGTAATACAGAAGAACAAAAATAATCACAAAACAAACCGTCTGCTCTTTGAACAGACGGTTTTTTGTTATGCATCTATTTTAAGACAGCTCCGTCCATTTCTGCTGAAGAGACGGTGTTTGATAGGAAGCCATCTGTGAAATCAATTCTTCCGGTTCTCCAGAGGCATGTAGCAATTGAAGGTGTGATTCATTCGAAAAACCTTCCTTTACACTAAACTTCACCATGTCTATGAGCGGATTGAAATAGTCATTCACTTGATACAATCCGATTGGCTTTTGATGGATGCCAATTTGCGCCCAACATAGCACCTCAAATAATTCTTCATATGTACCAAAACCACCTGGCATGGCAATAAACCCATCGGCCAGCTCGCTCATTTTCGCTTTTCGTTCATGCATCCCTTTGACTTCAATGAGTTCAGTGAGCTCTTGATGCACAACTTCTCCTCTAAAAAGCCCTTTTGGCATGACTCCGATCACTTGCCCGCCGTTTTTCAATACCTCATCCGCTATAGCTCCCATTAAGCCAATTCGTGAGCCACCGTATACAAGGCGGATTCCTTGCTCTGCCATATAAGCCCCTAGCTCGACAGCTTTTTGTTTGTAGATGTCATTCACACCTGGATTCGAACCAGCAAACACACAAATCGTTTTCATCAAAACAGCTCCATCTCTCTCTATGATTTCTTCACCCACTCATTCTACTATAATTCATTGTAAAGAAACAGCCGCTCCATCTATATATAGTGTAAAATCAGAAGATGAACACCATATAAGGAGCTGTATAAAGAGAATGCAAACAACTGAAATGGAAAAATGGATCAAAGATTTCTACAAAATGAGAAATTGGACAGAATACGGGCCGTTTATCAGGTTAGGTTTCCTGATGGAAGAAACAGGTGAACTCGCTCGCGCAGTCAGGGCGGTCGAAATTGGACGCGATCGACCTGATGAGAAAACACAGGAGGACGCCGCGTTAAGGAAGGACCTTATTGAAGAAATGGGAGATGTCTTAGGAAATCTACTTGTTCTAGCTGATCTCTATGATGTAACAGTAGAAGAGGTCTTCTCTTCCCATCAACAGAAACTCACACAACGGTTTTCTAGTGAAAAAGAGCAGGTAAAAAGCACGTGACTGACATGTCACGTGCTTTTTTTAGCCTTTTATAGCTGCTGTGGTGAAATATCGTCCGTTCGTTCAAAGAAATGCTGCTTTCCAATGTGATGGAAAAGTCCGGTACGATGCAAAAGCTCTTTTGGCTGTGATTGAAGCCCTACAATCATCAATTTTCCATTGTGATGCTTTAAACGATTGGAAATGTTCATCAGAACCGCTTCTGCTGAGGTGTCCATATAATTCACTTTGTTCATAAGCAAAATGAGTGTTTTCGGCTTTGTCTGAACATGATCCAAAATCGAATTTTCCAATGAATCGGTTGTACCGAAAAAGAGTGGCCCTTCAATCGAATACATACTAACCCCTTTCTGATCGGTCTCCCTTTCTAAGGCAGCCGCCGTTTCGATTTGAGGAACAGCGACATTTGTGTGGATATTCGTTGTCTGGCTCATTTTTTTGATAAAGGCGATAAACGCTAAAATGAGACCTGCAGTCACCCCTATAATCAAATCACCGATGACCGTTAGCAGGAAGGTCACGACAAGCACAAGGGAATCCGCATTTTTGACTTTGACAATATTGATAAACTCTTTTTTCTCACTCATATTCCACGCCACAAACATCAAAATCGGTGCCATGGCAGCAAGTGGAATCATCGATGCATATGGTGCAAATAACATTAAGATGAGCAAGACAACAACACCATGCACGACTCCTGAAATGGGGCTTGCTCCACCATTTTTAATGTTTGTTGCCGTACGAGCAATCGCTCCCGTCGCTGGGATCCCTCCGAAAATCGGTGCCGCCATATTGGCAATTCCTTGCCCGACAAGCTCCTTGTTGCTGTCATGCTTTGAGCCTTTCATATTATCAGCAACCATAGCTGACAAGATGGACTCCACGCCGCCTAAAAGGGCAATGACAATAGCCGGCGGCAGCAGATAAATCATTTTTTCAATCGTCAATTCAGGAAAAGAGAAAGTTGGCAGCTGACGAGGGATTTCGCCATATGCAGAGCCGATGGTTTCAACTTGTCCTTGAAAAAAGAGAACAGCTATAAATGTTGAAACAAGTAGACCTAATAGAGCACCAGGTATTTTGGGAATGTATTTTTGTGCCGCCAAAATCACGATGAGCCCAACAATCGCTGTGAGAATGGCGAAACTGTTTGCGGTACCAAGATGGACCACGATTTCTCTCATATTGAGGAAAAAGCTTTCATGCTTTTCAACACCCTTTAATCCGAGGAAGTTGGCAATCTGTCCTGAAAAAATAATGACAGCAATGCCGGCAGTAAAGCCGATGATAACCGGACGAGGAATAAATTTCATGAGCTTCCCTAGTTTGAATATTCCGAATAAGACAAGCATACAGCCTGCCATAAAACCAGCAATGAGTAAGTTTTCAATACCGTACTGGCTGACGATCCCGAATAAAATTGGAACAAATGCCCCGGTCGGTCCGCCGATCTGATACTTTGAACCACCAAACAATGAAATCAAAATGCCGGCAACGATGACTGTGTATAATCCGTATTCTGGTCCGACACCAGATGCAATGGCAAAAGCCATGCCTAAAGGAATTGCCACAACGCCCACGACAAGCCCAGCGATTAAATCGCGTCTAAACTTTGATGAATCATAACCTTCAAATCTTCCATAAAAACGCATGGTATGTGTTGGCCTCCTTCAAGTATGTGTAGATGATTTAGATATATTGCGGGTCGATCTGTTTATCTTTTATAACGACATCCAGCTTTCCTGTTGCCGGATGAATCACTAGTCCATGAACAGCTACATCACTTGGCATGAGCGGGTGCTCTTTGACTAATTTCACACTTTGGGATACGCTCTCTTCCACTGAATCAAAGCCTGTCAGCCAGCCCTTTAAATCGACACCTGCGCTTTTCACAATGCTCAAACACTTTTCCTCAATTCCCCGTGCTTTTGCCTTTTCAAGTAAAGGGTCTGCCGCAAGGCCTGCCATTCCGCATTCATGATGTCCGACAATGCATACTTCCTCTGCTTTCAGCTCATAAATGGCTAGTAAAATACTCCGCATAACACTGCCAAATGGATGTGTAACGATGGCTCCTGCATTTTTAATGATCTTCGCATCACCGTTACGAAGCCCCATGGATTGCGGTAATAATTCCAACAGGCGTGTGTCCATACAAGTTAATATAACCAATTTCTTCTCAGGAAATTTTCCCGCCTTGAAAGGCTCATACTGTCTCTCTTTCACAAAATCTGCATTGTGCTGAAGAATCTGTTCTAATGTTGATCCCATCCTGTCATCTCCTATCTTTTTTAAGTGATTGTAACGCCTTACCTGGCCTCCTTTTCCCTTGTGTGTTCTCAAGCATAGAGAAGAAAAATGATAGAAAAAAAAGAAAAAAATGAGAAAACGATGAGAGAATATGTAAGCATTTTCTCTATTTTGCTCTTTGTTCCGCTTCAGCACAGGGGATATGCGGCTTTTGCTTACAAACGATGGCTCACATTTCACCAAAAGACGATGAAAAGGTTTAGTAGAAAATGACCGTCCCGTTTAATACACTGCAAATATAATAAATTTTCTATCAAAAAGTCTCGATCTATTTTCCAGTTTGTCAGATTATCTCCCGAAACATCTAGCATTTTTCTATGACTCATCTACTAATCATTCGTTTTTCTACATCATAAAAAGACATCAGATGGCCATGTCATTTACTCTTTCACTATAAAAATCTCTCCTTTTCCGTTATTTCAGTATATTAAATATTGAGCAGCTCATATTCAAACGTGTACTGCCAAAATGGTTGCTTTATAATAAAAAGAGAAAGATGACCATGTGAAAGGAGCGAGTTGATGATGAAACCACATATTTTTGTCGCCAAACCCTTACCTGCCACTTTTGAAGACATGTTAAAAGAACATTGTACATACGAGGTATGGCAGTCAAAGGACCCGATCCCAAGAGATCTATTATTTGAGAAGCTGCAGAAGGCTGATGGCCTTTTAACATCAGGTACGAAAATTGATCAAGATTTATTAGATCATGCACCTCAACTCAAGGTGGTAAGCAATAATTCAGTCGGCTATGACAATTTTGATCTAGAAGCCATGAGACAAAGAGGCGTGATTGGTACGCACACGCCTTATACACTCGATCATACCGTTGCTGATCTTGCCTTTTCGCTCATTCTCTCTTCTGCGAGGAGAATTGCCGAGCTTGATCGTTTTATCCGCAAGGGAAAATGGACAAAATTTGTTCAAGAGGAAGATATATTCGGCATTGATGTCCATCATCAAACGCTTGGGATCATTGGGATGGGACGAATCGGTGAGCAAGTAGCCAAACGAGCCGCTCATGGTTTTGATATGAACGTCCTCTATCACAACCGGAGCCGAAACGAGAAAGCCGAATCGGCCTATGGCGCTGTATATTGTGCACTGGATGACTTGCTAAAGCAAGCTGATATCATTGTGTTAATCACACCGCTGACTGATGAGACGTACCATATGATAGGAGAGCGGGAATTGAAATTAATGAAGCCGACAGCTTTATTCGTGAACATCTCCCGCGGAAAAACCGTCGATGAGAAAAGCCTCATTCAAGCACTGCAGGAAGGGTGGATCAAAGGAGCTGGTCTGGATGTGTATGAGCAAGAACCGCTTCAGGAAAATCATCCTTTCAAAGAGATGGACAATGTCACACTTGCCCCGCATATCGGTTCCGCTACTGAAACGACAAGAGATCTTATGCTGAAACGAGCCATTCATAATGTGCTTCATGGAATTGACGGCAAAGCCCCTGTTGATATTGTGAAGGAGCTTGCCTCATCTTAATTGAAAAAAGGCGCAGGGAACTGCGTCTTTTTGTTTACGTCATCTAGAGACAGTAGGTCAAAAAGCCTCATTTTTTCCAATCTCCTGATTCTTTACATTCTCTTCATATGCCGGTGCTATAATATGAGGTAGACAAGCATCAAGAGGACGGCATCCCATTTCCTTTTGAGGAGGATCAAGATGAAAAAAATAAGTTCGATTTTTACTCTGTTCGCTCTGATTGCTGCCATTCTGTTTTCTGGATTTATCCCGCAGCAAGTCCATGCAGAAACACCACTTACACCCACAGCCACAAATGAGACTGCTTCCGTACAGCTTGCACCAGACCTTCGTACCCTTGCCGTCATTAATACCTTTGATGGTGTAGCAGATTACTTAATCCGCTATAAACGACTACCTGATAATTACATCACCAAATCACAAGCGAGCGCCCTCGGATGGGTGGCATCAAAAGGAAATTTAGCTGAAGTCGCGCCGGGCAAAAGCATCGGTGGAGACGTATTCTCTAATCGGGAGGGACGCCTTCCATCAGCTAGCGGCCGTACATGGCGTGAAGCCGACATCAACTACGTCTCCGGTTTCCGTAATGCTGACCGCCTAGTGTATTCAAGTGACTGGCTCATTTATAAAACAACCGATCACTATGCGACATTTACGAGGATTCGTTAATCATTATAAAAAGACAGCCCTAAGTCAAAAGGGCTGTCTTTTTTCATATTGTTTACGGAAGCAGTTTTTGTACGTACTCCTCAAACGGTTGTGAGAGTGGTTTCTTCGATACTTCTTCCTGTTCATGTATCGTGACATGATCCTCTGTCACGATCACACGACCTGTTGGTGTCAGTTTGGATGCAAGCGGTCTTTTGTTAAAAGGAGAGGCTTCATTTTCATAAATCTCATGCCTCAATTGCACAAGTGTATCTTCACCGACTTCTTTCAATGTGAAAGCATAACCTGTTTCAGCACCTGCTCCCCTATCCAATTGGAGTAGATGGGTTCCTTTTTCTGTTTCCTCTGCGTTCACTCGAAAACGAAGAGACGGTGCTTCCACCCATTCACCTGTAAAAGGGACGGGCTGAAGGGGTAAATTCACACCAAATCCGGCATCAATGAGGTAGCGCTCATGGTGATGTTGAAGGACGATGGCTACATGCGTCCCATCCAGTGCCCACTTCTCTGCTTCTTTGTTATATACGGTCCCTTGAACGAGCTGTACGGCGAGACCTGCCTCTTTTAAGACATAATATAAGAGCGGATTGAGGTCATAGCAAAGCCCACCTCTGCTGCCTTCCAGAAGATGATGCTTCAAACCTTCTTGATCCAAAGCATAGGCGTGTTTACCCACCACAGATCTATTTTCAAAAGGAAAGGTATAAGCCATCTTCCTTAGTAAATCCGGTAATTGATCAAACGTAATGGACGAAGCTTCGTATCCAATTTTCTGTAAAAAGGCTGATTGAATCACAACTTTCCCTCCTAAAAAAACTGAGCCCTTGAAGAGACTCAGTTTTCTTGATTGATAAAATCCGTTAACGCATCGATGGCTTCTTGTTCATCTGCTCCATCAGCTATTAGTTTGACGGTGACCCCAGAGCTGATCGCAAGGCTCATCAGTCCCATAATACTCTTCGCATTGACTTTTTTCCCATCTTTCTCTAGAAAAATATCAGCACCAAAACGATTGGCTTCTTGAACGAACAAAGCAGCCGGACGTGCCTGCAAACCCGTTTTCAGCTGAATTGTGACCGTTTTTTCCACCATATGATCTGCCTCCCTTTTTTATTTCCCTATTTGAGTGTAACAGCTTGTCCGTTTCTTAATTGTTCTGCAATTTGATCTAGCTTTCTTAAACGGTGATTAATGCCTGATTTGCTGATCTTGCCGCTTTCCACCATTTCGCCAAGTTCCTTTAGTGTGACTTCTTGGTAGTCAATACGCAGTTGCGCAATTTCACGCAGCTTATCTGGCAGGGCGTCTAGTCCAATCTTTTCGTCAATGAATTGAATATTTTCAACTTGGCGCAGTGAGGCACCGATCGTTTTATTCAAGTTTGCTGTTTCACAATTGACGAGCCGGTTCACAGAATTCCTCATATCTCGGACGATGCGCACGTCTTCAAAACGAAGCAATGAGTTATGAGCACCCACAACACTTAAGAATTCCGTAATTTTCTCCGCTTCCTTCATGTATGTGATAAAGCCTTTTTTGCGTTCAAGTGTTTTACTATTAAGATGGAATTGATTCATGAGCTCACAAAGGGCATCATTATGTTCTTTGTATAGTGAAAAAATCTCAAGGTGATACGAAGAGGTTTCTGGGTTATTCACAGAACCTCCTGCTAAAAAAGCACCTCTCATATAGGAACGCTTGCAGCATCTTTTTTTCACAAGTTCTTCTGAAATGTTGCGTTCAAATACAAATTGTTCACCTAATATCTTCAGGTCCTCTAAAATGGTTTTCGCTCGTTCTACCAGTCTGACAATATACACATTATTCTTTTTTAATCTCATTTTTTTACGAACGAGCAGCTCGACAGTCACATCGTATTTCTTTTTCAAAAGGGTATAAATACGTCTTGCAATGGCTGCGTTCTCTGTCTGTATATCTAAAATCAATTTTCGATTAGAAAAAGATAATGAACCGTTCATACGGATGAGGGCAGAAAGCTCTGCTTTTGTGCAGCAGTCCTTCACTTCCAGATTAGTCAGCTCTTTTTTTGTTTCGGATGCAAATGACATCCTTGCCACCCCCATTCCTATTTTTTCTGATGCAGCAAATCGACAAGCAGCGCAGCTACTTTCAGCGTGTCATGACGAATCACATGCTGGTCATATGTAATGATTTCCCCAGGGATGACTTCTAGTCCCATGGCTTTGAGTACATCTGTGTCGAATTGTACAGGCTGCGCCTGCTCTTCTGCATATTTTGCTTTGATTTCTTCTGGAATTTCTTTATTGTTCACAAATATCGTATCGATAAATGGTCGGTCCATATGATCGTTTAGTGCCTGCACATGATCAGCTGCACTGTAGGAAAGCGTTTCCCCCGGCTGTGTCATGACATTACAAATATAGACTTTTTTCGCCTTAGAACGAATCACTTCTTCGCCAATATGCGGTACAAGCAAGTTTGGCAAGATACTTGTATACAAGCTGCCAGGTCCGAGGACGATCAAGTCGGCTTCACGAATGACTTGAATCGATTCTGGGAGCGGTTCAATCGTATCGGGTGTGAGGAACACTCGTTTAATTCGCTCACCATAGGTTGGGATTTTTGATTCTCCTGTTACCACTTGCCCATTTTCTAATTCAGCATGAAGAACAACACTTGAATTCGCTGCTGGCAATACTTTTCCTCTCACATTTAAGACCTTGCTCATTTCTGTGACGGCATGAAAAAAATCACCGGTTATATTCGTCATAGCCGCAAGAATGAGATTGCCGAGAGAGTGGCCTGTTAAGTCATTCCCTTTATTAAAACGGTGCTGAAATAAATCTTCTACAAGCGGTTCGACATCAGAAAGTGCCGCAAGGACATTCCGAATATCGCCTGGAGGCGGAATATTCAAATCATGTCGCAGTCTGCCTGAGCTGCCTCCATCATCAGCAACCGTTACAATAGCGGTAATATCCACTGGCTTTGTTTTTAGCCCTCTGAGCAAAACAGATAAGCCAGTGCCTCCGCCAAGAATGACCACCTTTGGAAGTGTCGTCATCTATTTTCTGCTTCTCTTTTCAATGTCCCGGTGAGTGACATGAGTATAGTAGTCATTTTTAAAATACTCCGATAAGTAGTTCGCTAGCGTCACTGATCGGTGCTGTCCACCTGTACAGCCAATAGCGATCACCAGCTGACTTTTCCCTTCTCGTTTATAGGACGGAAGCATAAAGCTGAGAAGGTCGATTAATTTCTCTGTGAACTTTTGCGTTTCACTCCACTTCATGACATAGGAGCGTACTTCTTCATCATTTCCAGTCTGTGGACGCATGCTCTCAATATAGTAAGGATTCGGCAGAAATCTCACATCAAATACAAGATCAGCATCAATTGGCAAGCCGTACTTAAAGCCAAATGACATCACATTCACTGTAAACACTTGCCCCTGATTCGTAGCAAAGTGTGTGACAATCTTTTCTCGAAGCTGTTTCGGTTTCAAATCCGATGTATCAAAAATCATTTGAGCCCGGCCTTTTAACTCTTCTAACAGATCGCGTTCCATCTCAATTCCTTCGAGCGGCAAACCTGTTGTCGCAAGGGGATGAGAACGTCTCGTTTCTTTATATCTTGAGACAAGCACCTTATCGTTTGCATCTAAAAATAGAATCCTTGGTGTGATCCAGCCGATATCACTCATCTCATCTAAGGCAGCAATTAAGCTATCAAAGAATTCGCGTCCACGCAAATCCATCACAAGGGCCACCTTGCTCATCTTTGAATTTGATTCCTTCATGAGCTCTAGAAACTTCGGTAAAAGTGATGGCGGTAAGTTATCCACACAAAAGTAACCTAAGTCTTCAAAGCTTTGGATGGCAACGGTTTTCCCCGCACCTGACATCCCTGTAATAATCACAAGCTGAATATCATCTTGTTTGTGCGTATTCATGCCTGCTCCCTCTCCTTCTTTATGAAAACGGTTCATTTATTAGTCTCCTTGAGGATCTAATCGATAAGCAATCAGCTCAAAGTCTGGTGTATACGTAAAAGTGCCGTGGAGAAGTCCTTTCCCTTTCAACATGAAGTCAAGAATATGGGAATCTCCTGGAGCCATCGGCAAGCTGGGTACATCTTTTACATCATGCCATTTTAAAATGCCTTCCTCCGACTCTGATACGTTTTTTCCTGTAAAGGAATCTGCCATAAAGGTGAACATCATCCACTCTTGAACGATTTGATCGCCTTCTTTTATGATAAAGGTAAACACGCCTTTTAGCTGCGGATTTAAAATATAAATGCCTGTTTCTTCTCTAAATTCTCGAACGACTGAATCCTTGACCGATTCTCCGCTCTCCATTTTGCCGCCAGGTGCTACCCACCAGCCTCGTCTTGGCTTTTGCAGCAAGAGAACTTGATCTTCGTGATGCAGCACACAATTGGTTACTCGTTGCATCAGCTGTCACCTACTCTTTTATGTCTTTTTCTTATTATACAGGTTCATCATGACTCCCACAATGAACATGCCCGTTCTTCACTGAAAACAGACAGGTTTTCGTATGATTATGGTGACGGGCACTTTCTCTATTCTTTATTTTACAACATCTAACGGTTCTCCATGCGTCATTTGTGAACATCTCGTGAATTTCTGATTTTAAGCAAAAAAAAGGACACGGATTCACATCCGTGCCAAACATGTATTCCTTATAAAAGGGGGTCAATTACTAGTTTCATCATAACGGATAATTGTTTCACCCGTGTTACATTCCAGTTAAAAGCCCGTGACGCAATATTAAGGATTTACGACAGCTGTTTATTTCATTGCTTTTAGCTTTTCAGCAAGCTCTTCTACATAATGCTGTGCACTCTGTGCTGCAATACTTCCATCACCTGTTGCTGTGACAATTTGACGAAGGGTTTTTTCACGAATGTCGCCAGCTGCGAAGATTCCTTCAACTTTTGTTTCCATTCTTTCGTTTGTCTCGATGTAACCCTCTGCATTTGTAATTCCAAGATTTTCAAATGGTTTAGACAGCGGCAGCATACCGATGTAGATAAAGACGCCATCTGTTTTGAAGTCTTCTTCCTCACCTGTCACGGTATCAATTAATGTCACACTGCCGACTTTCCCGTTTTCTTCATTGATTTCTTTAACGGTTTTGTTCCACATAAAGTCGATTTTTTCATTATCAAATGCACGTGCTTGTAAGATGCTTTGGGCACGCAGTTTGTCGCGTCTATGGACAATTGTGACTTTAGACGCAAAGCGAGTGAGGTAAACACCCTCTTCTACTGCTGAGTCTCCTCCGCCAATCACGACAAGCTCTTTGTTTTTAAAGAAGGCACCGTCACATACAGCGCAGTATGATACGCCGCGACCGCCAAGTTCTTTTTCGCCTGGTGCACCAATTTTTTTGTATTCAGCACCTGCCGCAATAATGACAGAGCGTCCTTTGTATTCTTTTGAACCAGCTTTGACGATTTTGTACTCTTCACCATCTACAATTTCTTTAATATCGCCATACGCATACTCGGCACCGAATTTCTTTGCATGCTCAAACATTTTATTTGAAAGTTCCGGCCCTAAGATGCTTTCAAAGCCCGGATAGTTCTCGACATCTTCCGTATTCGCCATTTGGCCGCCTGGAATTCCTCTTTCAATCATCAGTGTTGAAAGATTTCCCCGTGATGTATAAACAGCGGCTGTCATTCCGGCAGGACCCGCTCCAATGATGATCGTATCGTAGATTTTTTCTTCTGACACAACTGTCACTCCCTCTTCAATTGCTGCTAGCATTTCTTATTAGAATGCCCTTGGGTGATGCTTCCATTCATGACAGAGAGCATCATTTCCACTCTTAGCTTTTATTCCTTACCCATATCCTATTAAATCTGCGGATAATAAGCGAATCATTTGCTCATATCTTCAAAAAAAGAAAAAGCTTCCTTAAACTGCTGTTTAAGGAAGCCTGTTTACGGTTATATAGTAAGTAATGATTTATTCAACGACTCTTCTTACAACGCCATTGAATGCTTTTTTCCAGTAAACGTTGCTCATAGAGTCAACTGAAACACCGCGAGAGCTGTTATCGTTCAAGAATGTACCGTTTCCTAAGTAAATACCAACGTGTCCATTTACTTTATACGTATCAAAGAACACAAGGTCTCCGCGTTTCATGTCAGATGCACTTACAGCTCTTCCTTTACCTACAAGCGTATCTGTTGTTGTACCGCCAACTGGTCCAAGGTTGATGCCTGCTGATGCAAATGCCCAGCGAACGAATGAAGAACAGTCAAAACGACGTGCGTCAATATCGGCTTGTGATCTGCCGCCGCCCCATTTATATGGAGATTGTCCTACAATGGTAGAACCTGTGCTGATCGCACCTTCGATTCCGCCTACGTTATTGCTGACAGGTGATCCACCGCCAGAAGATGGCTTCTTGCTCGGTGAACTGCTGCTATTGTTATTTGAAGATCCACTGTTATTTGAAGAAGAACCGCTGTCGTTATTAGAGCTGTTGTCTTCAGCTTGAACAGCTGCTTGACGCTGCTGTTGTCTTTGTGCTTTTTCTTCTTTTGCTTTTTGAGCAGCTTCTCTTGCTTCTTTTTCAGCTTGTTTTTGAGCAGCGATTGTTGCGTCTTTTTCAGATGCAATGCTGTTTGCCTCAGTATTTAACTCGCTGATTTGAGAAGAAGCACTTCCTTTTTGCTTTTTCACTTGCTTGAATAGCTTGTCTTTCTCATCAAGCTGTTTATTTAAGTCAGTTTGAAGTGTTTCAAGCTTTGCAAGCGTCTTTTGAACATCTTCAAGCTTTGTGTTTAATTCGTTTTCAGACTTTTGTAATTCCGCTTTGTCTCTTTCTTGTTCTTTAATGATTTCGCTGTCTGCGTTGATTAATGTAGATACAGCACCTGCACGACTGATGAAATCGCTAAAGCTTTTTGCTCCTAGTAATACATCTATGTATTTCGTAGAACCACCGCTTTCTTGAAGCGCACGTACACGCTTTTTCAAGAATTCGTTTCTTTCTTCGATACGTTTTTCTGTATCAGCAATTTCTTTTTTCAGTGCTTTGATTTCTTTTTTTGTTTTTTCGTTTTCTTTTTGTTTTTCTTCGATTTGATCACTTGTTTTTAAAGCTTTTTCGTCAATTTCTTTTAGCTTTAGCGCAAGTGCCTCTTGTTTTGCCTCAAGCTTTGAAAGCTCTTCTTTTTTCTTTTGAAGATTCTTGTTTACCTCTGACTGCTTGCTGTCTAGTTCTTGTTTCTTTTGTTCAAAGTTCTGTGCATTTGCTTCATGAGTAAATGGAATAAATAAACCGCTCGCTCCAATCACCGAAGCTAAACCGAAAGTAATAAACTTTTTCACGTATAGTTCCTCCTTTGACAATTTCCCAAGCGACATGAGAAAGCAGCAAATTCTCTGCGACCAATCTGTGCTTCCTGTGTCTTTCTTCCTGATGAATCAGTCAGATGTTGACCAGATTGTTTCTATCACTAGGTGTTGCATTATGTATAGTAAAATATTTAAATATATGTCTTTGTTTTAATCCACGAGTTTCATTATACATGACACATCGACAAAATGAGCTAATATTTTTATTACATTTATGTTTCAAATAGATGTCGAGATTGTCATACTTCGCCAAATCCTAGCAAATCCCACCTTTTTATCCAAGAAAAAAGCATGACCTTTTCGGCCATGCTGCTGTTATCTGATTCTATTTACCTATTCAAACCATGAACGCACAAATAACATTCTCATATTTTGACAGCGTTTGAACGCTGATCTGAAAAGAAGCTGCGATCTCTTTTTTGCTGACAGCTGATTCTTCTTGTTCATTCATCCATAGATAATAAGAAGCTGCTGCCCATGCAATGGCATTTTTCTTCTCTACGCCTGAAGCGCGTGCTTGCTGAATAATATGGAATAACCAAAAATATGGCATGTGGCTATCAGGCTGCACCGCTTCTTCCAAAGCAGATGCCGCCTGTTTTGCGAAGACCGCATCTTCTGAAAACGATCGTTCTTCCATTTGATCTTCATATAAAAGTAACTCAATAAACTGCTGTTCAAAGGCCGTTTTCGCAGCGCGGGAATCAAGAACAGATTGCAAGACGTCACGTTCACCTTTTTGTTTGCTGACATAGTAGGCAGTGAGTCGTTCCTCAATTGAAACCATTGGCTCAGACTCCTCTGGTTTGTCTTGCCACGGCTTGATTTCATCTGCATCAATATCTTCTTCCACCATCTTATCCCAGACGGTTTGCGCCAGCGTTTTGTGGCCCGTATAATAGGCTGCACTTGCCAGCCAGTATAAAAACGTACTATCACCTTGGAAACCTGTTTTATACAAAGAATAAAGCCATTTAAATGCCCATTCAAATTCTCCAACAAGGGCAAATGTTGCGCCAAGCTTATAACGCTGTTCACTTAATATTGGATACACGTGCGTTAATTGCTTCGCTAACAGATTGACCTTTTCTTCTTCTTTTTCATAATGATAGAAAACAAGCTGATTACAAAGGGCATGCAGATTACCGGGATTTTCATGAAGGACCCGGTTCAACATTTCTTTTGCCTGATCGATTTGGCCAGAATAAAAATAGGCCAAAGCGAGATTATTATACGCTGACCAAAACTCTGGATACTCAACAATCATCTGTTCCAGCATCTCGATTGCTTCATCCAGCCTGCCGCTTTCTAGCAAATGGTTGGCTTGATCCTGCTTTACAATCAGATCATCCTGATCATAAGGAAAATCTTCATCAACATCGTCACTCATATCAAGCAGATCGAGGAGATCGTCATTTTCATCTGCAAATTCCCCGTCTTCTTCCAGCGCAGCATAAGCAGTGGCGCATCTATATGCCTCTTGAAACAAACCGAGATTCGCATAATTATTGGCTTTAAAGTAGTGACACTCTGACATATTCTCATCCAAGTGTTCAAGGATAAAATCAAGCAGTTCATTTGATTGTTGGTAATGACCCATTTCAGTATAAATAATGGCAAGCTGCGACAGCATTTCTACATTTTCAGGCTCAAGTACGATGGCCCGCTGTATCAGCTTACTTGCCCTAGACAGATTTCTTTCTCTATATGCTTTTAGACCTTTATGAAAAAAGTAATGCCCATCTTGGAATAGCTGGACGACTTGTGTGTGATTATTTTGAGAAGTGTATTTACTCACCGATACCCTCCATTTCGAACAGTGTACCGTGTGTAGTATAACATACTTCATGAGTCGTCACATAGAACAAAAGGAAAGGAAGGATTTGTTTTTCATTTAAAAGCAAAAAGCCGGGGGTACCCCCAGCTTTTCATTCCCCTTGATGGCGCTTTTTCAATACCTTTAATACATCATCAAGAGGCAGCTGCTGTTCACGTAATAACACAAGAAGGTGATAAAGGAGATCTGCTGTTTCCCATTTCAATTCTTCTTGATCACGGTTCTTCGCTGCAATGATGACTTCAGAAGCTTCTTCCCCTACCTTTTTCAGGATTTTGTCGACTCCTTTTTCAAAGAGATAGGTTGTATAAGCTCCTTCTGGCATTTCCGTCTGCCGCTTCGCAATGACCTGTTCCAGTTCATTTAAAATGGCAAAGCGGTCTTGTTCTCCCCTTTGCTGTTTCACGCCCTCTTCCGAAAAACAGCTATAGCTGCCTGTATGGCAGGCTGGACCGCTTGGTGTCACTAGAACAAGCAGGGCATCTTGATCACAGTCATAGCGAATAGATGTAACACGCTGGGTGTGTCCAGATGTGGCTCCTTTGTGCCAAAGCTCATTTCTCGACCGGCTAAAAAACCATGTTTCCCCTGTCTCTAATGTTTTTTCATAGGATTCTTGATTCATATACGCCAAAGTAAGAACTTCCTTGCTTTGAGCATCCTGTACAATGGCAGGAATGAGACCTGCATCATTAAAGGTTAATTCGTTTGCCTGTTTCATCTTACCTTCACCCCGTGTTCTCTCAAATATGTCTTCACCTCTTGAATGGAGGTTTCTTTATAATGGAAAATAGAGGCTGCAAGTGCGGCATCAGCTTCACCTTTTGTAAAAGCCTCCAGCATATGCTGCGCATTGCCAGCACCTCCTGAAGCAATAACTGGCACTGTGACTGCTTCTGATACAAGCTTCGTCAAACGATGCTCAAAGCCCGTTTTCTCACCATCGGCATCCATGCTAGTCAGCAAGATCTCGCCTGCTCCTCTTCGCACGGCTTCTTTCGCCCAGTCACTCACTTCTAAATCCGTTTGACGGCGTCCTCCGTGCGTATAGACCATGTATGCTTGTTTCTCTTCATCGTATTTCGCGTCAATCGCAACAACTATGCACTGTGAACCAAAAAAGTCGGCTCCTTCTGTTATTAGCTCCGGTCTTAAAACAGCCGCTGTGTTCACAGACACCTTGTCTGCCCCCGCTCTTAAAATACGCTTCATGTCATCAAGGTGGTTAATCCCGCCGCCCACCGTGAACGGGATAGCGAGAGTGGATGCCACTTGTTTGACCACATCCACCATCGTTTTTCGGCCTTCATGAGAGGCAGATATATCAAGAAAGACGAGTTCATCCGCACCTTCCTCGTCATAGATCTGCGCTAATTCGACCGGATCACCAGCATCCTTCAACCCTAGAAATTGGATCCCTTTGACCACACGCCCTTCCTTTACATCAAGACATGGAATGATTCGTTTTGTCATCATATGCTGTCAAGCCCTTCAAACGCTTCAGCTAAAGTAAATTGCTTTGTGTACAGCGCCTTGCCAATGATTGCACCAGACACACCTGTCTGCTTTTGTGCTGACAGCTTTTGCAGATCACTCACTGCACTGACACCACCTGAGGCAATGACTTGTTTGCCAGTTGCTTCTGCTAATCGAACCGTACTTTCCACATTTGGACCAGACAGCATGCCATCCATTTGAATATCCGTGAAAATGAAGACCTCTGCGCCTTCCTTTGCCAGTTCCTGACCAAGTTCCTCCGCCTTTACTTCCGACGTTTCAAGCCAGCCTTCAGTCGATACAAAACCGTTTCGTGCATCAATGCCAATGGCGATTTTCTCCCCATATTGCGCCAGCATTTTTTTCACAAAAACCGGGTTTGACACCGCTGAACTGCCAAGAATGACTCTCGATACGCCATTGTTTAAATAAAATGCAACATCTTCTTCTGTCCGAATGCCGCCGCCAATTTGGACATTCACATCTAATGAGGAAGCAATCGATAGCACATGCTCGTGATTCACGCGTTTTCCTGCTTTTGCGCCATCTAAATCAACGAGATGTATCCATTTCGCTCCTTCATTTGCAAACAGTCTCGCCATGTCTAACGGTGAATCTCCATAAATGGTTTCTTGGTCATAGTCTCCTTGCACAAGTCGTACACATTTGCCATTTCTCATATCAATTGCTGGATATAATGTAAAATCACTCATTTGCTCACCCTCTGTTCGTTTGCTAATTGAATAAACTGTTTCAGCAGTGCCATTCCTGTTGTACTGCTTTTTTCAGGGTGAAACTGCGTTCCAAACACATTCCCCTTCCCAACAACGGCAGGTACTTGCACACCATAGGGTGCACTTGCCAATAGGTCTTCTGGATTCATGCCGCTCACATAATAAGAGTGAACAAAGTATGCAAATCCTTCTGGCACACCTTTAAACAATGGAGAGGGCTTATGAAATGTGAGCTCATTCCAGCCCATATGAGGCACCTTCAGCCTTTGGCCATCCTGATCACGATCCTTCAAAAGAACGACACGTCCTTTTAAAAGGCCTAACCCTTTTGTTTTTCCTGCTTCTTCACTTTCTTCAAACAACAACTGCATGCCAAGGCAAATGCCAAATAACAGCTTTCCTTCCTGCACGACTTGGTGGATAAACGCCTCAAGTCCTGTCTGTCTTAACAGCTGCATCGCATCACGAAACGAACCGACGCCTGGCAAAATGTACGCATCTGCCTTTTTCAGCTCCCCTGCTTCAGAAGACACGATATAAGACGCTCCTGCTCGTTCCAGTGCTTTTGATACGCTAAACAAATTTCCCATTCCATAGTCAATTACGCCAATCATTAGAGCATCCCCTTTGTCGACGGAATCCCTTTCACACGCGGATCAATGGTTGTTGCTTCATCTAAGGCGCGTGCCATCGCTTTAAAAATGGCTTCAATCATATGGTGGGTATTGGTTCCATAGTGAACGATCACATGCAGATTGATTCGTGCTTCAAGGGCAAATTTCCAAAGAAACTCATGAACCAGCTCCGTATCAAAGGTGCCGACCTTCTGACTAGGGAAATCGGCTCTCATTTCCAAATGAGGACGATTGCTTAAATCCACGACTACTTGGGCGAGTGTTTCATCCATTGGAACAAAACTAGAGCCGTAGCGCTTGATTCCTTTTTTATCACCGAGCGCTTCTTTAAACATCTGCCCAAGCACAATGCCAATATCTTCTGTTGTGTGGTGATCATCGACATCTGTGTCTCCTTTTGCATCTACAGTTAAGTTAAAATGTCCATGCTTCGTGAATAAGTCGAGCATGTGCGTCATAAAAGGGACATCTGTCTGAATATCTGCTTTTCCTTCGCCATCAATCTCTAGCGCTAACGAAATGTTCGTTTCATTTGTCTGTCTCGCTGTTTCCGCCTGTCTCATTTTGATTCCTCCCGCTTTCTCGCTTCAATCGATCTGGCATGTGCTTCAAGCCCTTCTAATCTTGCAAAAGCCGCAATGCTTTCCCTATGTGTTTCAAAGGCTTCTTTGCTATATGAAATGATGCTCGTTTTCTTTTGGAAATCCGTGACGCCGAGCGGACTAGAAAATCTTGCCGTCCCGTTTGTTGGCAGCACATGGTTCGGTCCTGCGAAGTAATCCCCTACCGGCTCTGGGCTGTAACGCCCTAAGAAAATTGCTCCAGCATGCTTGATTTGACCAAGTAGTGATTCTGGATACGCCGTCAGCACTTCTAAATGCTCTGGGGCTAACTGGTTCACGATATCAACTGCACGATCCAAAGATTCTGTTACGTAAATATAACCATGGTCTTGAATAGATTGTACTGCAATTGATTTCCTTGGCAAAGTATCAAGCTGTGCTTGCACCTCCGCTTGCACTCTTTCAGCCAATCCTTTAGATGGTGTCACCAAAATACTGGATGCCAATGCATCATGCTCTGCCTGTGAAAGCAAATCAGCTGCCACCTCATGTGCAGCTGCCGTTTCATCTGCTAAAACAGCAATTTCACTTGGACCCGCAATCATATCAATGTCTACTTGACCAAATACTTCCCGTTTGGCAAGTGCTACATAAATATTTCCTGGACCGGTGATTTTATCAACAGGCTGAATACTTTCCGTTCCATATGCAAGAGCAGCTATCGCCTGAGCACCGCCCATTTTGTACATTTCTGAAATGCCCAGCTCCTTCGCAGCTACTAGCACAGCGTCAGACAGACGGCCGTCATTTCCTGGCGGTGTCACAAGGACAATTCGCTCAACGCCGGCAACAAGTGCCGGAATCACATTCATTAAAACAGATGATGGATAGGCGGCCGTTCCCCCTGGGACATATACACCGACCGCATCAAGCGGTGTTACTTTCTGACCTAGCATTGAGCCGTCCTTTTGGTGATAAAACCAAGAGGAGGTCAGCTGACGCTCGTGGTATGTTCGAATATTCCGGATCGCCGTTTGGATGATTTGGATCATCTCCGGGTCCAAACGTTCGTAGGCTTTTGTCTTTTCATCCTCCGTCACAAGTGGCTGTTCAATAGAGACACCGTCAAATTGCTTCGTGAATGACCGTACGGCTTCGTCACCATTTTTTCTCACTTCTTCGATAATTCGTTGAACAGCCAGTCGCTGCTCTTCCGTTCCTGTATCTAGAGAACGCTTGAGTGAGAGAGTGTCTGTCTCACCTTCTTGTATGTAGGTGATGTTCATGATGTTTCCTCCCCTTCTCCTTCGATGATTCTTGCCAGACGCTGCGCCATTTCATCGATTACCGCATCCTTCATTCGATAGCTCACAGGATTGACAATAAAACGTGACGTAATGTCACAAATATGTTCCGTTTCGACAAGCCCATTTTCCTTAAGTGTTTGACCGGTGGAGACAATGTCAACAATTCGATCGGCAAGTCCGATGAGTGGTGCTAATTCAATGGAACCATTTAGCTTAATGATCTCCACCTGCTCACCTTGTTCTCTAAAATAAGAAGAAGCGACATTTGGGTACTTTGTGGCCACACGCGGCGCAACACCGCCCCAGCTGGCTCCCGGCAAGCCCGCTACAGCTAAATGACATTTGCTAATGTTTAAATCGAGCACTTCGTACACATCCCGTGCTTCTTCAAGCATGACGTCTTTCCCTGCAATGCCCACATCCGCTACACCGTGCTCTACATATGTCGTCACATCCATTGGCTTCGCTAAAATAAAGCGGAGATTTTCTTCCGGTACATCAATGATTAGTTTTCTTGAATCTTCGAATTCCTCCGGCAGCTGATATCCAGCCTGTCTTAATAGCCCTGCTGCTTCTTCAAATATCCGCCCCTTTGGCATTGCCATTGTCAACACTTTACCCATTTTGCTCTTCCTTTCTAGCGCCGATAAAATAAGTCACTTGCTCAAATGCCTTGGTCATGGCATCGATATTTTCAATACCTGCTAAGTCTTGGAGAACAATCCTTTTGCCCTTTGTCCGCTCTTTTTCTGCAAAATCAAATGCTTCAAGCCGTTGTTCTTTACTAAAAATCACAGCCTCTTGGGGCTCATTTATTTCTTTTGCGTCGAGTGCCTCAAGAAGACGGTCTAATCGAAGTCCGAAGCCTGTAGCGGGTGCGGGTGCATCAAAGTGAGCAAGCAATTGATCATACCTTCCTCCACTTCCGATCACAGACCCAACATGATCTGCAAATACTTCAAACAAAATCCCCGTATAGTAGCTCATATGACTGACCATGCTTAAATCCAAACGGATATATTCTGTACAGCCGTAATCTTCAAGTGTCTCCCACAGCGCCTTTAACTCCGCCAGCTCTTGTGAGACCACAATTTCTTCAGCCTGCTGGGTCACTTCTTGACCGCCGCGCAGCTCTAAAAGCTGGAGCAGCCTTGTTTTATCGATGGATGAGAGAGGCAATTGTTTGACATGCTGCCTGTAGCCCACATAATTCTTTTCATATAAAAATCGGCGCAATACGTTCGCCCGCTCTGTATTCCCTAGTACATCTAAAAACAAGGTCTCAGCCAAAGCCACATGCCCAATCGCAATTTTGAAGGATTGAAGTCCAGCATTTTTTAATGCAAACACGACAAGCGCTATGACTTCAGCATCTGCACTAATCGAACCATCACCGATCAATTCAATACCGACCTGCTCAAATTCAGAAGGTCTTCCGCCTTCTCTTTCCTGTGCCCGAAACACGTTGGCTGCATAACCGACTCGAAGCGGATACGCCTGTTCGTGAAGCTTTGAAGCCGCCACTCTCGCAATTGGTCCCGTCATATCAGGTCTAAGCACAAGGGTTTGACCATTTTGATCAAGAAGCTTAAACAGCTGCGTATCTGTAATCGCCGATTGAACACCGACTGTATCGTAAAATTCAAGCGTTGGCGTTTCCATTAAACGATAACCCCAACCATTCATGACCTCTGTTAAAGAATGCCTGACTCTTTTCTTCGTCTCATACAATCCTGGTAATGAATCTCGCATACCATATGGTTTTTCAAACATGAACATGTTCTTCCGCACCTCCAACACATTAAAACAAAAAATTCCGAATCCTTTAGTTCGCTAATATGATAATATGCTAACAAAATAAAGTAATTAAATCAATCATTTTTATTTTCCCCTTTTTTTCCTTAATCATTTGTTCATATATTACATTAAAATGACACCTAATCCTTTTTGATCTCTTTGCTTTAGGAACATGCTATAATACTTAAAAATATTGAATAACACAGGAGATTACAGTGAAATTCATCCAGACATTAATCTTAACTTTGTTGTGCGCATGTCTTGTTTATTTCGGCTTTATTTACGTTTCACAATTCGACCAAGTCAAGAAAACAACGTCACCGCAAGAAGCCAAAGAAAAAGAAAATGATACCGCACTAGCAGCAGAAGAAACACGTTCTACGAAGAAAACAGAAACGACACATTCTAGTTTAAAAGGAAATAAAAAAGCCATGGACGTCATCCTCTTTAATCAAATGGATGCACCAAAGCTTTATAACGGATGCGAAGTCACGAGCTTAGCCATGCTTCTTCATTACAGCGGCTATGAGCATATAACGAAAAACGCATTGGCAAACGAGATTAAGCGTATCCCACTCAATTATGAGAATGGCTTAAAAGGAGACCCTCATGACGGGTTTGTAGGCGATATGGAGAATGGGCCAGGTCTTGGTGTGTACCACGAACCCATTTATCAGCTTGCGAAAAAATATGCAGGTAATCAAGCGGTGGACTTGACCGGCAAGCCAGTTAAAAAAGCCATTTACCAATCACTTGAAAAAGGTTATCCTGTCTGGGTCATTACAACTTCGACCTTTGCCAAAACAGATAACATTGAAACATGGAATACACCAAATGGAAAAATAGATATCAGCTTTAATATGCATAGCGTCGTCATCACTGGCTATGACAAAGATCATGTCTACTTAAATAATCCATACGGAGAAAAGAATCAAAAAGTCGATCGTGAACAGTTTGAGGATTCTTGGAAACAGATGGGCAGCCAGGCGATTATCATTAAAGCATAAACCACTTCTCCCATTGAAGAGAATGCACACATGCATCAAAAACATCCTCCATACGAATGGAGGATGTTTTTGAATGATTTATTTTTTTAGTATTTCCTTCAGACGGTCTTCAAGCTTTTCAGCCGTCATCGCACCCCCACCAAGGCTGATGTATTCATCCCCTTTTTTTAGTAAAAGTGTAGGATAGCCATTCACGTTCAATTGCTGAACCTTTGCAAAATCGGCATACGCATCATTGATCGTTTCTGTCTCATTCATTCGTTCAACCAATACATCAGGGTCAAGTTGGTGTTTCATAGCGATATCTCTATAAGTTTCTTCATCACTTAGGCTTTTTCCGTCTTGATAAAAGGCCTTTTGCATAGATGAAGCCAAGTACAATGCATGCTCTGGTGCGATGGATCTTAATGCTGAAAATCCAATTGCAGCAGCCTCAGAGTCTAAAATGAATGTTCCGTTTTCTAGCAACTCTTCGTAACGGTCTCCAAATTCGACACCTGTCAGCTGACTGATACGCTCGTTTGCTTCTGAAATGTGTGGATAATTCTTTATCGATAGACGACGCTCTCCTACAAATAAACCGCCCGATACAATTGTCAGTGGTATCTCAGGGTGATTTTCGTGTAAAGTACGGATGCTGTTGGAAAATCCATAACACCAGCCACAATACGCATCCCATACATAGATAAAAGATTTTTCTTGATCATTCATAAGACAGACTCCTCACTCAGCGTTTTTTAGTGACAATGAAACGCATGTTATTCTACTTATTCTGCTTCAGAAACCACAGTAAAACGTTCTCCAACATGAGCAGCTTGTTCTATCTCATCGACAAGTGCAACGGCGTAGTCAGCATAACTCACATAGCTGTCACCCTTTGAATTGACGATAAGATGGTCTTTGCCTTTCACATAAGCACCTGTCCGTTTGCCTGCTGGATTAAAGAAGGCTGCTGGACTTAAAAATGTCCATTTTACTCCTTCGGTCTTTTGAAGATCTATTAAATTTTCTCCTTGCTGTGAAGCAGTAGCAAAGTATTCCTTTGGAAACTCCGGTGTGTCCATCAGTCTAGTTGTTTTGGCCTCATCTACAAATAAAATTCCAGCGCCTCCCACAACGATTAAACGCGTTTCTGGTGTCTCTTTTAAGAGATGAATGAGTTTTTTTCCTGCTTCTACATGAAGGTGCTCTTGTCCTGCTGGGGCACCAAATGCATTTACGATCACATCAAAACCTTTGACGTCTCCTGCCTCTAAGTGAAAAACATCCTTTTCTAAAACAGCTGCTGATGAATTAGTCACTTTTTGTGCATCTCGAACGATTGCCGTTACTTCGTGCCCTCTCAATTGAGCTTCTTTTAAAATGTGTTGTCCTGCTTTACCTGTTGCGCCAATGATTCCAATGTTCATGTAAATTCCTCCTACAATATATTGTTATTTTGATCGCTAAAGATGTAACCGTAATGGTTACAACAGAGGTAAAAAAAATTGAATAGATCATCCAATTTTTTTGATTAAAACCTGCGTTAATTCACTTAATTTGATCTCAGCAAGCACTTGCTCCATCGCACTTTGAGCACGGCACAAAATTAATTCTAGTACAGCTTGAATATTTGCACCGATCGGACAGTCAGGGTTTGGGCTTTCATGAATTTGAAACAACTCTCCCTCATCCACCACTTCAACCGCTTTATACACATCGAGCAGTGTAATGTCATCCTCACTTCGGTTTAATTGAGAACCGCCTTTGCCAAGACTCGTTGAGATTAGGCCTGCTTTTTTGAGCTTACTCATGATACGGCGAATCACCACTGGATTTGTATTGACACTTCCTGCGATATCCTCCGATGTCTGTAATGATCCTTTTTCAAGTGATAGCAAGGCCAGAATATGGACAGCGACAGTAAATCTGCTGCTGATTTTCATGTTTTCTCACCTCTGTTGTAATCATTATAGTTACACCATGTTAGAATGTCAACAAAAAAGTCTGCCGAGCTACTCAGCAGACGAAGATTGACGTGCTTCCATTTCCTCTTTCGTATAAATCATCCGCATTGGATTTCCTCCAACAAAGGAGCCTGCCGGAACATCTTTGTTCACAAGAGTTCCCGCCGATACAATCGCACCATCACCAATTGTCACTCCAGGTAGGATCGTTGAATTTGCTCCAATTAACACTTCATCACCAATATAGACTTCCCCAAGCCTATACTCTTTAATCAAATACTCATGGGACAAAATGGTCGTGTTATAGCCAATCACACTATTTCGACCGACAGTGATTTTCTCAGGAAACATGAGATCGACCATCACCATTAAAGCAAACGCCGTATCCTCCCCGACTTTCATTCGAAGGAAGGTGCGATAAATCCAATTTTTCATTCCCATAAAAGGCGTATACCTTGCCAGTTGAATAAAGATAAAGTTTTTCACAACCTTGAGAAAGGGGACTGTTCGATAGACTTGTCTAAGCGAATTGACCCCTTTGACAGGATAACGATCTGTTTTTCTCAACTTAATCAGCTCCAACAATTGCCAAGAGATCACTCATTTTCTGCAGCATATAATCTGGGCGATGCTTTAACAGGGCTTCTTCTCCCTTAATAGACCAAGCAACACCTGCTGTTTTCGTCCCTGCCGCTTGACCAGATAAAATGTCGTGATAATTATCACCAACCATGATCGCCTCATGCGGATCACTGCCGAGCTTGGATAATGCCAGTTGAACTGGTTCTGGATGCGGCTTTTCATTTTGTACATCATCAAGTGTGACAATAACCTCAAAAAATGGCTCCAATCCAGTCAGCTTTAATCCCATTAAGACCGTATCACGGATTTTTGTTGTCACAATACCAAGCTTAAATCCCTGATCCTGAAGAATTTTCAACGTGTCTAACACCGTCTCATACTCCGTCACAAGCAGATCATGCTGTTCATGATTAAACGTTCGATACATCTGGATCATATCATCTGTCAGATTCGGATCCATTGCAGAGAATGTATCAAATAATGATGGACCAATGAAATGAAGGATATCCTCACGGCTGTATTGACCAGGGTAATAATGATCAAGCGTATGCTGAAATGAAGCAATAATTAATTCATTTGTATTGATTAATGTGCCATCTAAATCAAATAGCACTGTGTTAATAGTTGATTGGTTCATATAGCTTCCTTTCTAACAGCTGCATGTTCCCGCCTCCGCCAAATATAGCTGATGGCAGCTGTCAATAAAATAGCAGAAATAAGGCGAATAAGAAGAAGCGGCCAGACTGGAATACCTAATGGAATGAAAATGAGTGTATCTTCGACCACCGCATGACACGCCACAAGGAAAATGAAAGCAAGCGTTAAATCCTTTTTGCTGACACCGTCCTCTTCCACTGCCTTCATCATGACGCCTGCCCCGTAGGCAAGACCAATGGTTAAACCAGCCACCATCGTCATAGACGTATTTTCTTTCATTCCAAGCATTCTCGTAAAAGGAGACAGCCACTTAGACAGCGTATGGAGCCACCCTAAGTCTCTCATGAATTGAATGATGACCATGAGAGGAATGACAATACAAGCCAGCTGCAACACACCAAGAACAGCTTTCTGTAAAGCAAGAAGTACGATCATATACCAGCTAGAAGGCACATCAGCCGACTGAGCAGCTGTCAGCAAACCATATTGCGCCGGCTCCTCGCCTCCCTGCCAAACAAGGTGAATGACAACTGCTGACACGACGGCAAGACTGATTCTGACTAGCAAAATGATAGACACCCGCAGCCCAACCTTCGCCGCCACTGTTGATTCGATGATCAAGTTGTGACAAAAAGAGAGCATGACCGCTAAAATGAACACTTCCTTCACAGGCAGCTCTAATGTCAAGATGGCTGCAATACCCGCATACAAGTTCAGCATATTTCCTAAAACAAGCGGAATGGCCGCTTCCCCTGAAAGACCAAACAGACCCATAAATGGACGGATGAATTGTATCATCCAATCCATCACAGGTGTATGCTGCAAGATACTAACGAGAATGGTAACCGGAAAAATGACTTTTCCAAGTGCCCAAGTTGTCGATAACCCTGCTTTCAAGCCGTTTTTCCATGTCTCCCTCATCTTTTATCCCCCTTGCTTAATTTGATGAGTTGTTCTCTTTATACCGTATAGATGCATATCCCTTGATTCTTCTAAACACAATCAGCAAAACAGCCACTGCAAATATGACAATCGAAATCATCTGTGCAATTCGAAGATGCTCAGTCAGCATTAAGCTGTCTGTTCTCATTCCTTCAATGAAGAAACGACCGATTGAATACCAGATTAAATAAGACAAGAACATTTCGCCTCGACGCAATGATGTTCTACGTAATAAGATTAATATCAAAACGCCTGCGATATTCCATAATGATTCATATAAGAACGTAGGGTGATAGTAGGTCCCGTCAATGTACATCTGATTAATAATAAACTCAGGCAGGTGCAAATTTTCTAAAAAGGCTCTTGAAACAGCCTCACCATGCGCTTCCTGATTAATAAAGTTCCCCCAGCGCCCGATGGCTTGCCCTAGTAAAATACTAGGCGCTGCGACATCGGCGATTTTCCAAAAGGACACCTTTCTCACTTTAGTAAAGACAATCGCTGTCAGCACCGCCCCTATCAGTCCGCCATGTATGGCAATTCCACCATTCCAAATCTTGATGATTTCATTTGGGTGCTGCTGATAATAATCCCATTCAAAGGATACATAATAAATTCGTGCACAAATAATGGCGATAGGAATGGCAAATAAGATGAGATCAATAAACATATCTTTATTGATGCCTCTTTTTTCACACTCCCTTAATGCGAGCCAGAGTCCAAGCAGAGCTCCGACCCCAATAATCACACCATACCAATGAACCGAAATAGGTCCGAGCTGAAAAGCAATCGGATCAATTGGTTGAATTGCTTCATTCATATAGACAGCTCCTATTCATCCTGGCCATTGTCTTCAATGACATCGGCAAGTTTACTTGTAAATTGTTCCGCTGCATTATGTCCCATTCGTTTCAATCTGAAGTTCATAGCAGCTACCTCGATGATGACCGCTAAATTTCGTCCCGGACGTACAGGGATGGTCAGCTTTGGTACATCTGTATCGATGATCCGCATTTTTTCTTCCTCAAGTCCTAAACGGTCATACTGTTTGCCTTGTTCCCAAAGCTCAAGGTTCATAACAATCGTAATTCTCTTATAGCTTCTGACAGCGCCCGCTCCAAATAAGGTCATCACATTAATAATGCCTAATCCACGGATTTCTAGAAGGTGCTCAATCAGCTCTGGTGCGCTTCCAACTAACGTATCCTGATCCTCTTGCCTGATTTCCACGCAATCGTCTGCAACCAGCCTGTGTCCTCTCTTCACTAATTCTAAAGCCGTTTCACTTTTTCCTACGCCACTTTTTCCAATTAACAGTACACCTACACCATATACATCTACGAGTACGCCATGAATCGCAGTCGTTGGTGCAAGCTTGCTTTCTAAGAAGTTCGTTAATCGACTCGAAAGTCTTGTCGTTTTTAAGCTTGAGCGTAAAACCGGCACTCCATTTTCATTTGAAGCTTCGATCAATTCCTTTGGTACTTCACGATCTCGTGACAAAATGATGGCAGGGGTAATATCTGTACAAAGAGACATCATTCTCTGCTTTCGTTCGCGTTCTGGGAGCTGTTCAAAAAAAGAAAGCTCTGTCTTCCCTAAAAGTTGAACTCTTTCTTTTGGGTAATATGTAAAATATCCAGCCATTTCAATACCTGGTCTGGAAAGATCACTGATTGTAATGGGACGATTAATCCCTTCTTCCCCACTTACCAGTTCAAGATGAAATTGTTCCATTATGTCCTTCGTACGAACTTTCGGCACGCTTCTTCCTCCTTTTATCACAGGCGTTTCAGAAATACAGCTCTATTTTATCACTTTCAATGATGAACCCAAAACAGTATTTTATCCTGATCCTGTTTCAACACATTCACTGGTATAGACAACTATACTTAAAAAAGGTAAACTGAATCTAACGACGAGAATAAGGGGGCACAATCATGAGCAGTTCTTTATTGCTCTCCAATATTCATATTGTGACAAAGACAGAAATCATTGAAAACGGTTTTGTCGGTTTACGCGATGGCAAGATCGACTATATTTCAACATCACCGCCGACAGGAAATTATGAAAAAGTATATATTTCCCGGGAAAACTTTTATTTACTCCCCGGAATGATTGATATTCACATCCATGGGGGATATGGTGCAGATATGATGGATGCGACACCAGAAGCCATGAATACACTTGCTGATCACTTACCCGCAGAAGGAACGACAAGCTTTTTAGCAACAACCATTACACAAAATCATCAAGAGATTGAGCAAGCACTTAAAAATGTCGCACAGTGGAGACCCTATAATGAAAAGCAGGCTGGAAGTCAGGCACAATGTTTAGGCATTCATCTAGAAGGTCCTTTTATTTCTAAAGATAAAGCTGGTGCGCAGCCTGCTCAATGGATTACGCAGGCTAACCTTCCTCTTTTTGAGAAATGGCTGAGTGCATCTGATCAGCTGATTCGAATTGTCACTTTTGCACCTGAGGAAGATGATGATTTTGCATTTCTTTCCTTACTAAAAGAAAAAAATATCATTCCTTCTATTGGACATACAAATGCTCCTCATGACATGATTGAACTAGCAGCAAAGCACGGTGCGCGTCATGTCACGCATCTTTATAATGCGATGAGTTCATTTCAGCATCGTGAGCCCAATGTTGCAGGGGCTGCGCTTACAAACGAAAAGCTTTTGACTGAGCTGATTACAGATGGCATTCATTCACATCCTCTTTCCGTAAAGCTTGCGTATTTGGCAAAGGGAAGTGAACGTTTGATCATGATTACAGACTCAATGCGTGCAAAAGGACTTGGAGAGGGAACCTACGAATTTGGTGGGCAGACAGTGACAGTCAGCGGTGAAAAAGCATTGCTGGCAGATGGAACACTTGCAGGATCGATTTTACAAATGAAAGATGGGGTCAAACGTATGAGACAGATCACACAATGCGGATGGACAGAAATTGCTCAAATGACCTCAACAAATGCAGCCACTCAGCTCGGGATCGATCATCAGCTCGGTTCGATCGAAGTTGGAAAACTGGCAGACTTGGTCATTTGGGATGAAGCTGGCGAACTCATGATGACGATCTGCCATGGACAAATCGTTTATGAAAAAAAGGAGGCCACACACTGATGAACATCATCGAATTTGCAGATAAAGATCAATTAGGAAAAGCAGCAGCTGCTTTCATTGCACGTACCATTGAATCAAAAACAGATGCGGTTCTCGGTCTGGCAACTGGCGGTACACCAATTGACACTTATAAAGAGTTAATTCAGTTGCATCAAACAGAACAATTGTCTTTCAAACAAGCAAGAACAGTGAATCTGGATGAGTACGTGGGAATTGATCCAAATCATGAAAATAGTTATATGACTTACATGAAGCGACATTTATTTGACCATATTGATCTCCCGTCAGATCAATATTTCCTTCCCAATGGTGCTGCTTCTCACTTGGAAGAAGAGTGCTTAAGGTATGATCAGCTCATTGAAGATTTAGGGGGCATTGATCTTCAGCTACTTGGTATCGGACAAAATGGACATATCGGGTTTAATGAACCTGGTACTCCCTTTGACTCAAAGACGCATGTCGTTCAATTAGATGAACACACTCGTCAAGCCAATGCAAGATACTTTTCTTCTATTGATGAGGTGCCTACACATGCCATTACAATGGGAATTGCAAGCATTCTTTCAAGTAAAAAAATTCTCCTTCTCGCATCAGGAAAATCAAAAGCGGACGTGATACAATATTTAGAACGAACAGAGATTCACCCAGACTTCCCTGCATCTGCTCTGAAACTTCATGAAGATGTGACGATTTTTATTGATCGAGAAGCTGGTTCACTACGCTAAACACGAGAGGATTTTCACATGTTTATTGATAAGCAGTCACCTATCCCCATGTACCATCAGATTATGGAGAACTTGAAAAAGCAGATTGAGGATGGAACGTTAGCACCTGATACACTCATTCCTTCTGAAAGAGAATATGCCGAACGCTTTGGTATTAGCCGAATGACTGTCAGACAAGCCTTATCGAACCTTGTGAACGAAGGATATTTATACCGGCAAAAAGGAAAAGGAACATTTGTTAGCCGAAAGAAGTTTGAACAACCGCTTCAGGGCTTAACAAGCTTTACAGAAGATATGCGTCAACGTGGGTTCAAAGCTTCAAGTCAGTTGATTGATTTCAAAAAAGTCGCATGCCCAGAGCACTTGCTGCAATCATTACAGCTGTCGAACAGTGAAGATGTTTATGAATTAAAACGAATCCGCCTTGCAAACAATGAACCAATGGCTATTGAAACGAGTTATATACCTGAAAAATTTGCTGGCGAGCTCACAAAGGACCATTTAACTGGATCTTTATATGAATATATAGAAACGAACACAGGTCTAACCATTGCCCATGCCAAGCAGGAGCTTGAAGCCAATGTTGCTTCAAAGGAAGAAGCTGACCTGCTGTCTATTTCTTTAGGGGACCCTGTCCTCTCCATTGTAAGAACAACTTATTTTCAAAATGACCTTCCATTCGAGTATGTCATGTCCGTTTATAGAGGGGATCGATACAAACTCACTCACACAATGGAAAGATAAAACTGTGCTCCTGAAAGCACAGTTTTTTTATTTCCTAAGAAATGTTGATTGATCATCATTTTTTGTATGAATTTTCCATATAGGCGAAATCGCTTTCCCTTCGAAACGGTCTTTTGCTACAGTGTACCAATAATATTCTTGATTTGGCTTTAACCCTTTCCATTCAAAGCTTGCTTTTTTACCACTTTTCACACCTTTGACCTCTCCAAGAAGAACGTTTGTGTAGACATTCAATTCAAAATAATTGGTTTTAACGGATTTCATTTTAGGTGTTAAATCCACATCAATTGAAAATTCATCTTGATCTCCATACGTTTTTGGATCATAGAAATGTTCTTGATTCAAGTAGGGTGAATATGTGGTGAAATGAAGTTTATTTTTTTCTTGATCCGCAGTGATCAGCCGCATAAAACCTTGACCGCCTTCAGGACCTGACTGGTAATCTGCAAGGATTTGATATACTTTTCTGTCCACTTTTCCATCATGATCATCGTCAATCTCATCTACTTTTCGACTGGCTCCGTGGTAGTGGCCGCTAAATACTGCGACAATATTCGGGTGACGCTTTACCACTTGATGGAAGATCAAATCTCCAATTGGGCTTCGATTGCCGCTCACTAACAAATACTCATGGAAATTTAAAATGACAATTCGATCTGGATGTTCAGAAATGACTCGATTTAACCAGTCAATCTCATTTTGCTTGATCCCCCAGCCCATATACACCATCATATAATCATTGCCACCAGCAGAGATAAGATCATAATGACCTCGATTGTTTTGATAGGATTCACCGTAATACGGCTTGTCTTCAAAGCGTTTCGCTCCAAAATACCTCCCATATTCCCTATAATGGCCGTCTTTGTGCCTGACATCATGATTACCAGCTAATACACCGTAAGGAATATGATGCTTATCTAACACACGCATAAATGTATCGGCACGATTCCACTGCTTATCCTTTGAATCATCCACAATATCACCTGTATGGAACACATATTGAATATTTAATGGGTCCCTTTGATCTCTGATCCACTCGACCATTTTTTTGAAGATGTGAGGATAACTTCTGGCATAATATTGAGTATCAGACATCCACACCATCTTATAAGGCTTTAACGTCTTACTGACCTCATCTTGTACAAGCAAATCAAACGTTTGATTTTTCATATACTGTCTGACTGACAGCAGCCCTTTCAGGTAAAATTCCTTTTCATCCTTGGCAAAGTGATGAGTGATTTTATCCCACTTTTCTTGCTGATGATTCCAAGCGTACATCGTTACCTTTCTCCCTGATAATGAGCTTCCTTTCCATACAGCTTCGACAACATCCTTTTCACGTACATCGTGATGAACCTTGATTTGAAAGCGATGATAAGGAAAATGCTGTAGATCTTTCGTTTCCACTGATTTACCATCAGCAAATGCAATGCGATTTCTTTCTCGATCAGAAAAAATCATTTCCCCTGTTTCATTTAAATGTTTTGGCGGCTCTGTTTCCGCTGCATATTTGAAAATCTTCATGGACGGATGCAGCGATGTATATTGATAGGCACGGTAAAAGGAGTAATCTAACTGATCATTAGTAGGATCATTGGTTAGCACTGTTTGCTTAGATGATTCCATTTTTGTCCTATCTGACACTCTCTCTGGCGTCTCAGGGTGTTCATGTACCGTCTTAAAAACCTTTTTCAAAGTTGATTTGTTTCCAGCGGCATCTTTTGCTTTTATCTTCAATGTGTGCTCCCCAGGTTCTAATTCGCTAGAGGACGTCTGATAAGGCAAAGAGATCGGTTTTCCATCTAAATATGCCTTCATCTCCACTATGTCACTCCAACGATCCGTCACCTTTGCCTTTAACGTAAAGACGCCTTTATATTGGTCATTTGCCTGTATATTACTCTTGATTTTCGGACCCGTGTTATCGACTTTCACACGTACAGATTGAGATTCGTCTGCGGTTTTAGCCTGAACAACATGTACTCCTTCTTTCAGCCTTCTTGTATCCCACTGAATATAGCTTGAAGCATATGCTTGCTTCGGGATTTGAAACTGAAATGCTCTTACCTTCTTAGCGCTGCCACCGTCGCCCATTTTCCATTCCTCATGCTGGCTCGCATTTAGAGGCAGAATTTGAGTTCCATTCGATAAAATCATCTGGACATTTTTCAATTCAAAATCATCGTGATTTTCTCCAGGAAATCGGTCAAACGGCGATGACTTCGTCCCAGCATGGAATGATATCGTTTGTGGACCTGCCTTTTCTAAGTGTTTTTCTGGTATTGGTATTGTATAGGTGCGATACACTTTTGTCGAATCATCAAAAATGGAAAGTAAGTGCTTACCTATAGATACACCATTCTTAAAATATAAATTTGTCCCTTTGACATCAAATGCAAGATATGGATCTGCTTCAAGTGCAGGGAATACTTGTCGAATCGGTTTTCCATCTATCATTAATTGTATGCTTTTTTTCTGATCTGCTGTTGCTTTTAAGTGAAATACGCCAGAAACCGTATCTCCTTCTTCTACATTCAATCGAAGGCCGTGAGCTTTGCTTACTTGTTCCACATCAATTGTTTTTTTCATTGTCATTGCTTGATTTTCGCCGTCTGACGCTTCAATCTGATATTCCAATCGTTCTTTACCGATGAGCTCAGGTGAATAAATAATATGGTGAAACAGCCGATCATTATGATCCTTTTGAAGCAGCACCTCTTTAAAATCTTCATGACGATTGGTTCGATATCGCAATTTGACCGTTTTGACGGACTGATCATCCTGCACATCTGCTCTCATTTCAATGCCTTCAGTTGGTTTTATCGGTTGATTGTCTGTCATATCTTCGATCACAGGTTTATGAACATCTTGTGATATTTCTTTTTTTTCAGTTGGAACTTGTGCTTTTAACACTTTTCCGGGTGTCGGCTCTTCCTCCACTTTCGAGATCAGCTTCATTTGTGTCGTTCCATCCATTGGATACTTGAACAGTAACGATCTGTGCTCGCTAAACAATGAAGGCTTTAAACGATAGGATGCCGACGATACCTCTTCTCCTATATTTGTTGTGATAGAAACAAGGCGGGATTTAGAATTGGACAATCCTTTGCTCTCGATTACAGATAGATGCTCGCCCTCTTTTAAATGGCTTTTGTACATCGCATTAAAGTCCGCTACTGTTAAATGCTCCTGTCCTTTTTTTCTAAGCCAAAATACGTACGGTTTTCCAGGAGAAATGGTGATCGGACTTGTGTGGAATGAATATATATCATCCATCTCCACGCCTTGCGCTGGATTGCGATAGCGAAGCTGATAATGTCGAAGTGAAATGGGTGCATCTGTTGTGTTATACACCTCAATGAATTCAAAAGCATCCTTGCCTTTGCGGTTTTTTGAATTCACCACGATTTCTGTCATCAATAGCTCAGGAATTTGTGAGAGATCCTCTTCAAATCCGTTTAAGTGAACAGCTTGTTCGGTTGTTTTGATGACAGACTTCTGCGTCAGGAATTCTGTATAGTAATGAACTGTTGGATTCCACAATTGATCTGTCGGGATTTTTGCTGTAAATTCTGGTTTCATCCCCGGCAATCGTTCCATCGGGATCAATCGATATCCCAGTTCATCACTCTGTTTATAGTACAAGTTTGCAGACAAAATTTGCTCTGACTGACTAATAGATGCCCGAAATTGAAGATCACGGTTTTTTCCTTGAACTGGACGGACATCTACTTGAAATTGATCAAAGATAAAAGGTGAAAAGGGCTTATTTCGTATGTTCACTTGTGTTTGTGTCAAAGATCCTGCTGAAGCAGGCTGACTGAAACAAAAAAGAATGCTCAAAAAAAGCAAAAGAATGATTTGTCTGCTCACATTCACCATCGTGCACCGCCTCCCTTCGGATATTGTGTCTCCTGAAGACGGTTTTTATGACAGATGGAACGGGGAAACGATATAAATTCACACAAAAAAACCGTTAGCTTTTTTTCGCTAACGGTTCCACGATTCCTTTTTGTATGAGCAGATGGAAAATGGATAAAATGACAGCCATCCAAATGGCCGTTCCAAACCCATCAATGTTAAAACTATCTCCCATAAAGCTTGAGGTCATCATCAGTGTGATGGCATTAATGACAAAGAGGAACAATCCTAGTGAAAGTACTGTCACTGGCAGCGTTAAAATGATCAAAAACGGCTTCACTAAAATATTGAGCAAGGACAAAATAATACTTGCTACAATCGCAGCGCCAAAACCTTCAATATACACACTACCAAGGCCTGGCAAAATGCCTGAATCAAAATATCCAGCAATGACGATTAAAAGTAATGCATTGACGAAAATACTAACGATCCATCTAAGCATTTAGTTAGTGCCTTCTTCCGGAACAACAAAATACCAGATGAAGTAGATCAAGAATATCGGCATAAATGCTGTCATAAATCCGATGATCACCGTTAAAATACGAAGCAGGGATGCATCGACACTTAAGTATTCAGCAAGTCCACCGACAACACCCGCTATTTTTTTATCTGTCGCTGAACGATAAAGCTTCTTCATGTAGAATCACTCCTTGTCTGATTGGTGCTTTACTTGGATTGAGCCTGTTTTTGTTTCTGCAAAAATGGATATATTGTGCTCCGCCTGTTGATTGGCTTTAATCATTTTCTCTTTTTGCAGCGTTTCATTTTTCTCTTTAATCATATTTGCATCAAGCAGCTCATGAGAGATCGATCCGAGATTGCTTTTCAGCTCCGCAGTCACTGCACAAGCACGCGGAATCTGAACGTCCACACTGCCTGTTGTCGTTTTTGCATAGATCGAACGGCATTTCTCATCTGACAGCTGAACAGCAATGTTCCCATTGAAGCTCTGTGCATCAATTGATTCACTTTTCCCACGCAGGTCAATGAGCCCATTAATGGTTTCTACTTCAATCATACCACACTCGTGATCAGCCAGTTTGATTTGTCCATTTGCTGTTTCAATTCCGACTTTTTCTGCTTGTAAAGAGGCAAAAGAGACGACGCCATTTGTTGTTTTTGCAGCCAGTTCTTTTGTCTTTAGCTTTTCCCCGCGAATCGGTCCATTAAACAGTTTGACTTTGATCTTATCATATTGGATACGTGGTACATACAGGGTGACATTGACCTTCATGGTCTTCTTTTCAGTTCGGATAAAAAATTTGTCCCCTTCAAGCCCGCAATCCAGATGTTGAAGAAATTGCTGTCTTGCCTGCTCTCCATCCTCTGCACGGTAAATTTTCGCATGACACTCTGCCCGAACATCCCCATCATCCCAAGGCATCAAATTGAGACTGCCATTTGCCAATTGAATATCTAAATGAGACAGTGCCGCGTCTTTGAATTGAAAAATGTGTTCAACGTCGACGGACTGTCCAAAGTTCAAATCAAGATCTACATCTTTGACCTTTTTTACCGCCGAATCTAACCACCCAAACAGCTTTGCACCGAGGTTTTCAGTACCAGTTCCTTTATTCTCTGTGCCAGCTTTTTCTTCATGAAAGGTATGATCAGCCGTTGATTTTTCTAGTGAAATGGACTGGTTTTCTTCTAGTTTTTCAAGCAGCGTAATCGCTTCTTTTGCAGATAATGTCCCGTCTTCTACTAATTTTAAAATGCGTTCTTTTTCATTCATACAAAGCCCTCCTACGATTTGATGGATTGAAGCACTTTAATACCTTGAATGATATTCCAAATGACAGAGATCAAAAAGCCAATGGCGACTAAAAAGGACAAGATAAGTACGGTGAACACTGGAACGAGTGAGTCGCTTGCCTGTGTCGTCAATAAAAAGGGGATAGCTCCAAAAACCAGCAGCACACACGCTGCGACTGGCAAAACATGTGACCACAATGCACGCAGCGAATGCCGTTTCGTTTCCTTTTGATCCACTACAAAATATGCCACGATCGGCACAATAAACGGCATGAAAAATACACTAAAATAACAAATAGATGCAATGATCGACTGATCTCTGTTCATATATATTCGCTCCTTCATGATGAAAATTCCTTTCTAACTCATACGTTTATGGCGTATAAAAAGTTTCAAACTCATTCGATTTACATATGACCTTAGACACAAATTATTTCTTTTTGCACCTAAGTGTAGATTCTTCATGGATTACCCTTTAAAATATGTTGAAAAGATGGTGATTATCATTATAGGGGGTAATTATTTTGACAGATCATCATAATGCTAACCACACGGCACAAACGCTTTTAGACCTTATACAGAAACAGAAAAGCATGAACAGCGATATGATCAAGGAGCTAGAGGCCATTCATCCGTCTCATCCGAAGTATGGTGATATCCGTTATTTAAAAGTACTGCTCGATAGTAGCAGCACTCATATTTTAAAGGATTTAACGCACCTCAGTAACTTAATGCCAAAGGAAGATGTGCAATAAAAGGAAAACCCCTCTTTCGGAGGGGTTTTTCTTTATGAGGATGTCACACTTTCTGTTTCTTTGACTAACTGTTTCATTCGCTCACGATCACGCTCTAAAATCGGTTTTAAGTATCGACCGGTGTAAGAAGCTTCTTCTTTAGCAATGTGTTCAGGTGTTCCTGAAGCAATAATCGTTCCTCCACCAGCACCGCCTTCTGGTCCTAGATCAACAAGGTAATCGGCAGCCTTAATAATATCAAGGTTGTGCTCAATGACCAATACCGTATCCCCGTTTTCGACCAAGCGCTGGAGCACTTTTAACAACCTAGCAATATCATCCACATGAAGACCGGTTGTCGGTTCATCTAAAATATACAAGGATCTTCCGTTTGAACGGCGATGAAGCTCAGATGCCAATTTCACACGCTGCGCCTCTCCACCAGACAATGTCGTGGCAGGTTGCCCAAGTGTAATGTATCCTAATCCAACATCAAAGATCGTTTGCAGCTTCCGCTTAATTTTCGGGATATTCTCGAAAAATTGAAGTGCGTCCTCTACCGTCATTTCAAGAACATCGGAAATATTTTTCCCTTTATACGTGACCTCTAACGTCTCACGGTTATAACGTTTCCCGTGACACACTTCACAAGGCACGTATACATCAGGTAAAAAGTGCATTTCAATTTTAATAATGCCATCTCCACGACACGCTTCGCAGCGTCCACCTTTCACGTTAAAGCTGAATCGCCCTTTTTTATAGCCTCGTACCTTCGCTTCATTGGTTTGCGCAAAGACATCCCGCACGTCATCAAATACACCTGTATACGTAGCAGGATTGGATCTTGGTGTACGGCCAATTGGAGATTGATCAATATCAATGACTTTGTCTAAGTGATCCATTCCTTTGATTTCTTTGTGCTGTCCTGGCTTCGCTTTTGCTCTGTGCAGTTTTTGGGCGAGGGATTTCAATAAAATTTCATTCACAAGTGTACTTTTCCCTGATCCTGACACACCTGTCACAGCGGTAAAAACACCTAAAGGAAACTTCGCATTCACGTTTTTAAGGTTGTTTTCTTTTGCCCCCTTAATTTCAATGAAGCGGCCGTCAGGCTTTCGTCTCTCAATCGGAAGCGGAATGAATTTCTCACCAGATAAATATTGTCCAGTCAACGATTTTGGGTCATTCATGACTTCTTCTGGCGTTCCAGCTGAAATCACTTCTCCTCCATGAACCCCTGCACCTGGTCCAATATCAATGAGATAATCAGCGGCAAGCATCGTATCTTCATCATGTTCTACGACAATCAGTGTGTTTCCGATATCTCGCATGTTTTTCAATGTTCCAATCAACCGGTCATTATCCCGTTGATGCAGACCAATCGATGGTTCATCTAAAATATAAAGAACGCCTGTCAGTCTTGATCCGATTTGTGTCGCCAAACGAATCCGCTGCGCCTCCCCGCCTGATAATGTGCCAGCAGACCGGCTTAATGTCAGATAATCTAACCCCACATTATTCAAGAAGGACAAGCGCTCTTTGATTTCACGTAAAATGAGCTGGGCAATCTGCAAATCTTTCTCAGACAACTCAATTTTCTCATAGAAATCAAGGGCATCAGATACAGACAAATCGGTCATTTCTCCGATATGTTTGCCATTGATGAGAACCGCAAGCGTTTCTTTTTTCAGGCGATATCCTTTACAGGTCGGGCATGGCTGATTGGCCATATATTTTTCCATTTGCTCCCGAATATAATCGGAGCTCGTTTCCTTGTAGCGTCGTTCAATGTTACGAAGCACACCTTCAAACTCGATTTCATTTTCACGGACCTGGCCAAAATCATTTTCATATTTAAAATAAATCAGCTCAGAGCCGCTACCATATAAAATTTTATCAAATAAATGCGGCGGGATATCTTTTACCGGAATATCCATGTCAATTCCATAATGTGTACATACCGCCTCAAGAAGCTGCGGGTAATATTGTGAGCTTTGAGGCTCCCATGGGGCAATGGCATGCTGACGTAAAGTCAAATCCTTATTCGGAATCACAAGCTCTGGATCTACTTCTAGTTTAGAACCAAGCCCATCACAGCTTGGGCATGCACCGAAAGGGCTATTAAACGAGAACATTCTTGGTTCAAGTTCCCCAATAGAGAATCCGCAGTGCGGACAAGCATGATGCTCACTAAATAACAGCTCCTCTTGTCCAATCACATCAATCATCACACGACCTTCACCAAGTCGGAGTGCCGTTTCAAGAGAATCAGACAACCGTGCCGCCACGCCTTCTTTCACGACAATTCGATCAATCACCACTTCAATGGAATGCTTTTTATTCTTTTCAAGCTCAATCTCTTCTGACAGGTCCTCCATCTCGCCATCAACTCTGACTCGAACGTAGCCCTGCTTCCGAATTTGATCAAGTACTTTCACGTGTGTTCCCTTACGTCCAGATACGATCGGAGCAAGCACTTGTAGTTTCGTTCGTTCTGGATACTCTAAAATGCGGTCTGTCATTTGCTCAATCGTCTGTGATGTAATTTCGATCCCATGAATAGGACAAATCGGTTTTCCGACTCGAGCATATAATAGACGCAAGTAATCATAAATTTCTGTAACAGTCCCAACGGTTGATCGAGGGTTCCTGCTTGTCGTTTTCTGGTCAATACTAATCGCTGGAGAAAGCCCTTCAATCGCATCTACATCTGGTTTGTCCATTTGACCGAGAAATTGACGTGCATAGGCTGACAGTGATTCAACATACCTGCGCTGACCTTCTGCATAAATGGTATCGAAGGCAAGCGACGATTTTCCCGAACCAGATAAACCCGTAATGACCACTAGCTGATCGCGCGGGATATTGACATCAATATTTTTAAGGTTGTGGGCTCTTGCCCCTTTCACCTCTATTCGTTCCATAGCCATCTGGCATTCATCCTTCCGCTTTTAGCTCTAGCAATAGATCTCTTAATTCTGCTGCTTTTTCAAAATCAAGCGCTTTTGCTGCATCTTTCATTTCCATCTCGATGTTTTCGATCACTTTTTCTCGTTCTTTTTTGCTCATTTTTGACAACTTTGGTGCTGCTTTTGTTTCGTATTCTTCTGAATCCTCATGTACTTTTGTTGCCTTGATCACATCTCGAATCTTCTTATGGATCGTTTGCGGAGTGATACCAAATTTCTCATTATACGCTTCTTGCTGCTCACGTCTCCGCTTTGTTTCTTGTATGGCAATGTCCATTGATTTCGTCATATTGTCTGCATACATAATAACCCGGCCTTCTGCATTTCTTGCAGCACGGCCAATCGTCTGGATGAGGGATCTTTCTGAACGTAAAAAGCCTTCTTTATCCGCATCTAAAATCGCCACGAGCGACACCTCTGGAATATCCAAACCTTCTCGAAGAAGGTTGATCCCAACAAGCACATCATATTTTCCGAGACGTAAATCACGAATAATCTCAATCCGCTCTAGTGTCTTAATTTCTGAGTGCAGATAATTGACCTTGATTCCGATTTCTTTCAGATAATCTGTCAGATCCTCAGACATTTTCTTCGTTAAAGTCGTCACAAGCACACGCTCATTTTTCTCAACTCTTGCATGAATTTCCCCAATTAAGTCATCGATTTGTCCTTCAATCGGACGAACTTCAATGATTGGATCAAGCAAACCGGTTGGACGAATAATTTGTTCCACGACCTCTGGCGTTTTATCAAGCTCGTATGGGCCCGGTGTTGCGGATACATGCACAATATGGTTAATGTGCTTTTCAAACTCATCAAATGTGAGTGGTCTATTATCAAGTGCTGACGGCAGACGGAATCCGTGATCAACAAGCACTTGTTTTCTTGCCTGGTCCCCATTGTACATGGCGCGAATTTGCGGGATGGTCACGTGTGACTCATCGACAACAATCATAAAATCATCCGGAAAATAATCAAGCAATGTGTAAGGTGTAGAACCAGGCGGACGTAAGGTGAGATGTCTTGAGTAGTTCTCAATCCCTGAACAAAAGCCCATCTCTCTCATCATCTCTAGGTCATACCTTGTCCGCTGCTCAAGACGCTGTGCTTCAAGCAATTTTCCGTTTTCACGAAGCTTTTCCAACTGTTCCTCAAGCTCTTTTTCAATATTAATAATCGCTTTTTCCATCTTTTCTTCTCTTGTGACGAAGTGAGATGCTGGGAAAATAGCAACGTGGTCACGATCACCGAGAATTTCTCCAGTGAGAGCATCTACTTCACGAATACGTTCAATTTCATCACCGAAAAACTCCACTCTGATACAATGCTCATCTCGTGAAGCAGGAAAAATTTCAACGACGTCTCCTCGAACTCTGAAGGTTCCGCGCTGAAAATCTATATCATTACGAGAATACTGAATATCCACCAGCTTACGAAGAAGCTGATTGCGTTCAATTTCCATTTCAGTTCGTAAAGACAGCACAAGCTCTCTGTATTCTTCAGGAGAACCTAAGCCATAAATACAGGACACACTGGCAATGATGATGACATCTCTCCGCTCAAATAATGAGGATGTGGCGGAGTGCCTTAGCTTATCGATCTCATCATTAATGCTGGCATCCTTTTCAATAAATGTATCAGTTTGAGGCACATACGCCTCAGGCTGGTAATAATCATAATAACTCACAAAATATTCAACAGCATTATTTGGAAAAAATTCCTTGAACTCGCTGTATAATTGTCCGGCAAGTGTCTTGTTATGCGCAATGACAAGGGTTGGTTTGTTCACTTCTTTGATCAGGTTGGATACAGTAAAGGTCTTTCCCGTACCTGTAGCACCTAACAGCGTTTGATGCTGTTTCCCCTGATGGATGCCCTCCACAAGCTTTTCAATGGCTTTTGGCTGATCCCCTTGGGGCTGATAGTTAGAAACTAATTCAAAGCGGTCACTCACATCAAAGCCTCCGTTTCGTTACGAAATCTATCTAATGAATATATTATCATAAAAGAACACAAAAATACGAACTAAAGTTCGTGTCTGACTTGATTTTTATTTCCAATACAACCATACCCTCTCTGCCGTGGCTCATAACCCTCTAAAGAAACCTTCCTTTCAGTATGGAACATTTTGGAGTGAGATATTCGATCAGCAGAAAAACCACAAAAAAGAAAGCTGCACTCACTAGAAATCGTAAGCACAGCTCCTGTATCAAAAACATTTTCTTTTCATCAAGAGGGATCACATCAATGATGTTTTTCAGCCTTCTCTCTTTTTTCGACTTCTTTCTTGGCCATAAACAATGCCCCGGCCACTAAAGAAATAATATCTAATCCTACGATAAAGTAGGTTTCTGTATAGCCTTTCATATACGAAGCAAATAAAAGCGCTGCTGTTAATGCAATGCCAACGTAATGATTATAAGTAACCTTTGAAAATAAAATAACGAGCAAGAAAGGAAAAACAAGTGCAAATATGGCTTTTGTAATCACAAAAACCCTCCCTCTACATGGTCTACTCCCTTGATTATAGTAAAGATTGGCATAATGAACAATTCACAGTTTTCGATTTCAGCTTTTTTTCTTCTCGGGTGAAGACTTTTGATATAGATGAGGAGGAAAATTAGTGAAAACGTCCCCTTTCTAAAGATAGGTCTTTACGTCTTTGACAGTTACATCCAATAAATTCTATGATGAAAATGATAGTGCGCACTATCATTCAAAAAAACAAAAAGAGACAAATGAAACCATTGGCTATTTGGATAAGGGGGCATTCCCATGTATTCAGTATTATTTCATGCGGCTGAAGAATCCGCATCACTCGCAGGGGCAAAAGGCGTGAATTTAATTAAATTAAACAATCACGGACTGCCAGTTCCAGATGGATTTATTATTAAAACGAACAGCTTTGCAAGCTTTCTTTCATATCACAATTTCCATCCAACTGATCAAAACCTTGCCCGAAAAATCACAGAAGCTTCGTTTCCTTCACAAATGGAGACAGAATTACTTTCATCCTTTCAATCATTGTTGAAAACATATCCATCCGTTGCAGTGCGATCCTCTTCTGTTGCGGAAGATCTCGAAGGCGCCTCCTTTGCAGGTCAATACGAGACCTATTTAAATATCAAAACAAATGAAGAATTCTTGCAAGCCGTCAAAGAATGTTGGTCGTCTTACTTCGCAGCAAGAGTCACAGAATATAAGGAAGAAATGATTGAGAACGAGGAAGAGATGCCGCTCATGGCTGTTGTTGTACAAGGATTGATCCATTCTGACATCTCTGGTGTCATCTTTAGTGAGAATCCTGTATCAGGAAAAACAAACGAAGTCATGATGACTGCAAGCTATGGACTAGGAGAAGCCATCGTCTCCGGCCTTGTGACGCCAGATACATTTATTGTAAACAAAGAAACGTACTCTATTGAAAAATCACTAGGAACAAAAGAACTGCAAATTGTCCCCTGTCAAGAGGGCGTCATTGAACAACCCGTAGGTGAAGAGATGGCTGGCCAATTTTGTCTTCGAGATGATCAATTGATCCAAATCACGAAAATGACAAAACAAGTAGAAGAACTTTATGGACATGGAGTAGATATCGAATTCGGCATGTCAAATGGTACTTTTTATTTACTTCAAGCAAGACCGATTACTGCTGCTTTTACCAATACAGCAAATGGCTCCTCAGGTGCATCCTTTCAAATGAAACCTGAAGAGCTGCAAGACTTCTGGATTTCAATGGACGATCATATGCCTGGACCCACAAGTCCTCTTTTTTCAAGTTTGATCATACCTGCTTTAAAAAACGGGATGAAGAAAAACGGAGAGAAGTATCAAGTACCAGACCTTAATATTAAAGATATCAAGCTTTATAGAGGCCATTTGTATTCTTCACCGTCTATGCCAGAAGCAGAAGTGGCAGCCGAACCAGTTTTTGACGAGAGCCTATTCGAACTGTTTCCTCGTTTAAGCGAAAGAATGTATCGCATTTTAGAGCAAAACTTGTTCCCATTATACGAAAAACTTGATCGGCAAATCACTCAATCGCTGACAATTGATGAAGCCATTAATGGCTTTCAAGAATTAAAAGAGATTTATCTAAGAGCGTATGACGACCATTTTGACATTGTCATACCTCAAGTCATTCTATCAGCAATCATTGAAGACATGCTTGTCTCATATGATGGCGATCAAACACAAGTCGTCCTGTTGCATGAAATGATGATAGGTGTGATGAACAAGTCTCTTGAAACAGATCAAAAGCTATTTCACTTGGCAAAAGACGTCCTTCAAGATTCGGAACTTCTTCAGGCATTTACAGATCATTCAGCGAATGCTGAACTATTATATGCACTCAATCATACAGAAAAAGGGAAAAACTTCATTTCCAAAGTAGAAGATTTTCTCCAAGTCTATGGTTGGCGGTCTGTTAAAAGCCATGATTTCACAGAGGAAACATGGGTGGAAAATCCTGAATTTGTCTTGGACATCATTAGAAACAACATTCGGTACCAATCTGATTTTGATGAAGAATTTGCACAAGCCGTGATCAAAAGGCAAGAAACGTATGAAGAGTTTATCAATCAAGTGACAGATGCAGCTTTTAAAACAAAATTTGAGGAACTTTATCATTTTGCACTCCATGCAGCCAATATTCGGGATGATCATCACTTTTACATTGATGCCATGTTAGATGCAAAAGCGAGACTCTATCTCTTAAAAATTGGTGAACTTCTTGTTCAAAAAGGAGCGATCCCTCATCAAGAAGACCTTTGGTATCTTTACGATGATGAAGTACTCAATGCGCTCACAACTTCGACCACATACGATTCGATCATTCAGCAAAGAAAAATTGAAATGAAGGAAAATGAATCCATCCAACCACCAGCTTATACAGGAACGCCTTCTGAAGCTGAATTGCAGCAAGTAGAAAGAATGCTCGGTTCGCTAAGGGAAAATGAAAACAACACAGACGATGCAATCTATGGAATTGGTGCATCTAGCGGCATTACTTCTGGAAGAGTCAGAGTCATTACATCTGCTGATGAATTTTCACAATTTGAAAAAGATGACATTTTAGTTTGTAAAACAACGACCCCTTTATGGACCAGCTTATTTAGAGACGCAAAGGCAGTCATCACCGATTCTGGCGGCATTTTGTCCCATTCCGCTATTATCGCTAGAGAATATATGATACCTGCTGTCTTAGGTACACGGATCGCAACTGAAAAACTAAAATCCGGTGACCTCGTGACAGTAGATGGAGCCAATGGGCGTATCCAGTTATTAAATCAGCATTCACGGGCATAGTCGTCACTGTTTGGATCATATTGGCGGTCACAGATTTTATCGGTATACTTACTTTGTTGCAAACACATTCATAACCTGAGGTGAGTATGCTTGTTAAAATCAACAAATCAGCGGATCATTCGCGCAACAATGGAATTATTGTCTGAAAAGGGCTATCAAAAAACAACGACAAAAGAAATTGCAACAAAAGCGAATGTAAGTGAAGCGACAATTTTTCGTAACTTTAAAAACAAACGCGGCGTGATTGCTGCCATTATGAAAATGAAATCAACACCGACCAAAACCCTTGAAGCTGAATTTAAAAACGATTTATACACCGATTTAAAATTTCTCGGTAGCTATTTCCTTGAAGATTTGACTTCAAAAAAAGAATTTATCTATATCAGCATGAGAGAACCCGCTATGTTTAAAGATTTAACAGACCATGAAAAAATTTATCCTCAAGAATTGAGAGACATGCTGATTCATTATTTCAAAAAAATGAGTGCTCAGCATCGTGTATTAGAGGGAAAAGAAGACATCTATGCAGATATATTTATTAGCACGTATTTTGGCTTTTTCATTCAACAGCTAGAGCAAGACATTCAGCTTGTTTTAACACAAAAAGAAGACTTTATTGAGACATGCACACACATTTTCATGAGAGGAATTTCTCCCACTTAATTGGGTGAAATTCTTCTTTTTTACAAAGGTGGTAAACACATTGAATCTTAAAAAAGAGAACTTGATCATTTATTCTTTGTTGCTTGGAGCTATTTTAGTTCCAGTCAATTCAACCATGATCGCAGTCGCTCTATCATCCATATCAGCTTATTACGATCAATCCATATCAAACATTACTTGGGTGGTCACGATTTATCTAATTGTCATGGCAGTCACTCAACCTATTGCGGGTAAGCTGGGAGATATATACGGCCACCGCAGCATGTATTTAGCTGGTGTGATACTCTTTTTGATTGGCTCCATTGGATGTGCTTTCGCACCTAATCTTGCTTTTCTTATTAGCTTCCGATCAATTCAAGCGGCAGGCGGAGCTATATTAACACCGAACAGCATTGCTTTAATTCGAGCAACAGTATCACATGAAAAGCTTTCTAAAACTATGGGTTTTTTCGGTTTTGGAGCGGGAATTGGTGCCGCACTTGGACCTTTTATCGGCTCTATTCTCATTCAGAGCTTTGACTGGCATTCCATTTTCCTAGTGAATATACCATTTTTGATTCTCACACTTGTGACAGGCGTTTTTATGATTCCGAAGATGAAACATACGCGTTTACAAGCCAATGTAGATATCGTCGGTTCGTTATACTTAACAATCGGGATCGCCACACTCATTTTGTTTACTAAAAGCCAATTATTAAACGAATACATGATCTATGGCGTTCTAGCGGTCATTTCCATTCCTTTATTTTTCAAACACGTACGGAAAGTTACAAATCCCATCATTGATTTGACATTATTTAAAAACAGTACCTTTACGAACGCTAACCTTTCTATCATGCTTAGTAATTTTGTGATGTACGCGATTCTTCTCATTATACCGCTGTTTATGGAGCAAAAACTCGCGCTTCCTCATACACAAAGCGGGATTTTCCTTTCGATCTTTTCACTCTGTATGTCTATTAGTGGATTACTCGGAGCAAAGCTCCATCCAATAAAAGGTGCCAAAAAAATGATTCGATTTTCATTTCTCTGTCTTACTTTATCCGGTGTTATGCTGATCACACTAAGTAGCTATCCAAATATACCACTCCTTATCATCACATTAGTCGCTGGGGGGATCTCATCAGGTATTGGCATGACTAGCATGCAGATGGCTTCTTTAACATCTGTTGATCAGAGTTTATCCGGCTCTGCATCTGGGATTTTTTCTACCTTTAGATATTTCGGAAGTATCATTTCATCTACTTTAATTGGTATATTAAGTGGTTTTCAATCTTTATTTATCGTATTAATGGGCGCAGGTATTCTTGGTTTCCTCCTCTCTCATCGTCTAAAAACGAAACCCACTTCTCATTCATCTGAACACTCTGCTTAATGACTCCCTTCGCTCTATTTAGGGCGGGGGAGCTATGATTATTTGTTACTGTAACCAATTATGAATACAATGATCAAACTGTGAAAATGATCTTTTACTCATGAAAAAATGTCATATGAATAAACGAAAAAGAAATTTCAGCTTTCATTTACCTCTACTTCCACACCTAAAAACTTCTTTTCATATCTTCCAGCATTCATAACTTCGATTTTTTTTCACAATTTTTGTGTTATGCTTTTTGAAAATAGAGCACCAAAGGAGCAGAAGGATGAAACGAGTGAAATATTTTTTAATATGCTTGTCAGCTCTACTATTTTTCCTAGCAGGCTGCGGAAAAGACCAGCAATTTACGCCCCCTGGCAGCTCTCAATCAATTGCTGTCATTTCTCAACTAAAAAAAGCCTCCTTTTCAATCGTTGATTTACAAAAAAATAAAATTGTCTCTTCCGTTGATTTAAAACACCCTCTCACTGATCTTGTTCACATCAACAAAGACGTGATCATTGCATCAAGTAAGGAAGGACAATCTCTTATAGAAATCAATTTTAAAAAAGGAACAGCAACGGACTATATGGATGTGAATAAAGGTCTGACTTCACTTGCGTATGATGCGGATACCAACACTTTACTTGTGACCGATTCAGAGAAAAATGTCGTTTATTTTATCGATACAGTGCACAAGAAAATAAAAGCAACTGTGAAGACCGGGACATTACCCTCTTCTATGGCGTTGTCTTCTTCAGGAACGTTGTTTGTTTTAAATGCAAAAAGTCATTCTGTTTCAGTCATTGATATTGAAAAGAAAAAAAAGATACGAACGATTTCCGTCCTAGAACGGCCATCTGGCATTCATTTTGATGGGCATTCCATTTGGGTTGGAGGACACGGTAAACCGGGCACATTAAATAAGAGCATTTTTGCTTACGACCCTAAAACAGGTAAAAAACAGCGAGAAATCAAACTAGGTGTTATGCCAGTCGCATTTTTTTCAGAAAAAAACTCTTCTACTTTATATGTATTATGTCATGGAGACCATACACTATATAAAGTCAATACCGAGAAAAACAAACTGCTTTCCTCTGTTGAGACCGGTCAAAATCCGAATTATATCACTGCTGATTCCTCATCTATATATGTCAGTAACTTAGATGACAATTCAGTATCCGTCATCGACAAACATACATTTATGTTGAAGAACCGACTGAACATCCCAGCAGGACCTTATGCTATCATGTTGGAGGAAAAGAAATGAAAGAACAGATGAATATTTTAATAGTAGATGATGAATTAGATATGCTTGAGTTAATCGGATCCTTTTTGCAGAGACAAGGCTTTCACGTGATAACTGCAAATAATGGCACGGGCGCCTTACATCAGCTTGAAAAAGAGGCCATTGACCTTGTTGTATTGGATATTATGATGCCAGATATGGATGGATTCGAAGTCTGCCAGCGCATTAGGCAAACCTCTCAAATCCCCATTTTATTTTTAACAGCTAGAAGTTATGAAGAGGATCGCATTAAGGGGCTGGAAATTGGAGCAGACGACTACATCATGAAGCCTTTTAGTCTACGTGAGCTTGCAGCTAGAATTGAAACGACATTAAGACGAATTAGAGGTCTTTCTTTAAAGCGCAGTCGAATCATGATTGGTGACTTGGAGATCGATCAAGATGGCAGACAAGTCTATCTCAAGCAAGAGCCAATCAATTTAACAAGAAGAGAATTTGATTTACTTATGTTTCTTCTGCTCAATCAAAACCAAGTCTTTTCCCGTGAACAGCTCTATCAAAAATTGTGGGAATCACACTCACCTAGTGGCTCTTTAAGAACAGTCGATACACATATTAAAACACTAAGACTGAAATTAAAGGAAGCGGAACGGTATATTAAGACCGTTTGGGGTGTCGGCTATAAGTTTGAGGAGGACAAATGAAGCCATTATCTATTAAAAGGAAAGTGCTTTTCTTAATCCTTTCCGTTATAGGCATCGTTGCTGCCTCAGCTCTTGCCCTGACTTATTACTTATACCAGCACTTATATATAGATAAACAGATTGACTCTTTAAGTTTACAAGGAAAGAAGCTGGCAGAAATCTATCACAAACACGGGAAAGACACATATTTTACTGACAGAATGAAGTGGGCAAATGACTCAAGTCAGGCAAGTGTTATTTTTACTGATGATCCTATGGAGCTTTCAAGCGGTATCCCTTTCGATACGAATACAAACGATAACCTCATTACGTTTAAAGAACGCCAAAAACTTCTTCAGGGGGAAACAGTTGTGTTAATTAGAGAACACCCCCAGTTTCATCAAGATATTCTCGGGATTGCCATCCCTGTGTTCTCAAACAAAAATGATTTATCAGGAACCATTTTCCTCTCTATGCCTTTATCTGATGTGTATGAACCGTTTGTTCAAATTCGATTAACGCTTGGCATCTCTATTTTAATTATCTTGCTTTTGATTTTCTTCATTGGATATAAAAGTTCTAATAAAGTCGTAAGGACGATCAATCAAATGAAAGAAATTGCAATGGAAATGGAATCTGGTGATTTTTCAAAACGCATGGCTGTGACCAAAAAAGGGGATGAGCTAAATCAGCTGAGCCGTTCCTTTAATAAACTGTCCTCTACGTTAGAAAAAGTTGAACAGCATCGCAGAGAGTTCCTTGCTAATGTCTCTCACGAACTGAGAACGCCTTTAAGTTATATGAAAGGCTATGCCGAAGGAATTGAAGAAGGCATTATTGATCAAAAGAAAGGCATGCAGATTATTCAAGACGAATCCACACGATTAAGCCGGCTCGTACATGACCTTCTTGATCTCGCACAGTTAGAGGGGGAATCTTACCCACTAACGATGGAGCCGATCGTCTTTGCGCAGCTTATTCATGATGTTCTTGATCAAATGACATTCATTGCTAGTCAAAAGAGAATCTCGTTCAACCGCGAACTCGAAGAGGATTGTATTATTTATGGTGATAGCGATCGACTTGAGCAAGTCGTTCGTAATTTATTGGATAATGCCATCCATTACACGCCTTCAGGAAAATCGATTTCGATTGAATTATTCGTTCACCAACAAACTGCTGAATTGAGAATTACAGATGAAGGCAGCGGAATTCCAAAAGGAGATCTCCCTCATGTCTCTGAGCGTTTTTATCGAGTGAATAAAGCCCGCACAAGAAAAGATGGCGGCTCTGGTCTTGGACTAGCCATTGTTTATCAAATTATAAAAAAACATCGTGGCACGTTCGTTCTTCAATCTGAACAAGGTCTAGGTACGACCGCTATTATACAATTACCAAGTGCAGAGAGCACTGAAACTCCTCCTGTCTCCTCATAAAATAAGATGACATCTTAAACAAAACAGCTCTTTTCTAGAGCTGTTTTTATTCAACAGAAAAATAAAGAATTGGCCTTTTTTTATTAACAATTTATTCATATTTGCTTGTTACACTTTTTTCAAGTTAAGAAAAAGGAGTGACAAGCTTTTGATTAGACGCTTTCAGAAATTTGATCTTTATTTATTTTTCATATTGATTTTATCTGCCATTTTAAACATTTATAACATTTGGAACGACGATACGGTGAACGCTTATTATACAGCGGCGGTCACAAGTATGATGCAAAGCTGGCATAATTTCTTCTTTGCTTCGTTCGATCCCTCAGGTTATGTCACGGTGGATAAACCACCGCTCGCCTTCTGGCTGCAAACGATCAGTGCCAAAATTTTCGGCCTGCATGGCTGGAGTGTGATCTTACCCCAAGCTTTAGCTGGCATTGGATCTGTTTATTTAATCTACCGCCTAGTCAAACCTACATTTGGCCTGGCTGCTGCAAGAGTGTCAGCGCTCATTATGGCGTGTACACCAATCGCAGTTGCTGTATCTCGTACAAATAACATTGATAGCTTACTCGTCTTTATTCTTTTACTCGCAACAGCCATGATGTTCAAGGCTGTGAAACAGCAGAAAGTGCTTTGGGCGATTGCTTCTTTTGCAATGATCGGTGTCGGTTTTAATACAAAAATGCTACAAGCGTATATGATTGTACCGGCTCTCGTCCTGTTTTACATCATTGCCTATCGAACGACATGGAAGAAAAAGTTGTTATCGCTGATGATTTCGATGATTGTTCTTTTAGGTGTATCTGCTTCATGGTCTATAGCGGTTGATCTCACTTCCAAAGACAATCGTCCTTATATGGGATCAAGTCAATCGAATTCAGCACTAGAATTAGCCTTTGGTTACAATGGTCTTCAGCGGTTGACTGGTCAACAGTCTGGCGGAGGAGGCGGCACAAATCAGGGTGAGGGACAGCCACCTTCACAGCAGGGTGATCAGCAAAATGACAATAATTCATCCACCATGCCTCAGCCGCCATCGAATGGAACTCAAAACAACTCAGACAATTCAAACCAATCATCCAGTCAGGAACAGCCTTCAATGCAAGGACCACCAAGCAGTGCAAACGGCTCAACACCACCTGATATGCCTTCAGGCGGTAATGGTGATGGACCGCCAAATGGTGGGGGCGGAAAAATGGGAAGTGGTTCTGGCATGTTTGGAACAGGAACAAAAGGACCATTACGTCTGTTCCAATCTGAACTGTCCGATCAAATCAGCTGGCTGCTTCCATTTGCGCTCTTCGGTGCGATTGGTATCTTCTTCTCGACAGCCTTTGAAAGAAGACGTCTCAATACAAAACAAAAAGAAACACTATTTTGGTTAGCTTGGCTTATACCTGTTGCTGCATTTTTCAGTGTCGCAGGATTCTTCCATCACTATTATTTAATCATGCTGGCACCGCCAATTGCTGTATTAGCAGGAGCAGGATGGGTTTCTATGACTCAATTGTTCCAAACAGGAACTGGCTTTAAAAAATGGTTGCTTCCAATTACGATATTCGTCACAACCGCATTTGAAATCTTTATCCTATCCACTTTTACAAGCACGATCGGACTTGGACTAAGCATCGCAGTCGGTATCATTGGTGTTGGAACGATCCTTTCTCTGCTCTTGATAAAAGGGAAAGAAAAACTAAAACAATTCATGTCTCTCATTGCCATCCTTGGGATGCTGATCGCACCACTATACTGGGCAAGCACACCTCTTCTTTACGGAGGAAACAGTATGCTGCCAGAGGCTGGTCCTCAGCTTGCAACTTCAAGTGGCAGCATGAGTTCACAAGTCAATGAAAAGCTGATCAGCTATCTGGAAAAAAACAATACGGGAGAAGAATTCCTATTCGGGACAACAGATGCAACCACTGCTTCGCCTTACATTATTAAAACAGGAAAAGCTGTTATGGCATTAGGTGGATTTAGTGGATCTGATAACATTCTCACGCTTAATGAATTCAAACAGCTCGTTAAAGACGGCAAAATCAAATACTTCTATCTTTCTGGTATGAGAAGCGGCAGCTCTGACATTCTCACTTGGATTCAAAAAAATGGCAAAGAAGTATCTGCTTCTAAATGGCAGAACAGCTCTACATCCAAAACGAACCAGCAAACAGACAGCTCAAACAGCCAACAATCAGAACAAAATGATCAGTCAAATGGACGAATGGGCGGAATGGAGAGCGGTACTCTTTATGAACTATCCGTTGATTAATTCATCTATTAAAAGGGAGGAACGATGACTGATGGAAAAGAACATACAATACTCTGTTGTAGTCCCAGTGTATAATGAAGAACTTGTGATCCATGAATCTTATCAGCGCCTCAAGACCGTCATGGATTCGACGGGAGAAGCATATGAGCTTCTCTTCGTCAATGACGGCAGTATGGATCGAACAGCTGAACTGATTAAAGGGTACTGCCAGACTGATCCGCATGTGAGACTTATTGATTTTTCTCGTAACTTTGGGCATCAAATTGCCATTACAGCGGGAATGGATTATGCAAAGGGAGAAGCTGTCGTAGTGATTGATGCGGATTTACAAGATCCACCGGAATTGATTTTAGACATGATTGAAAAATGGAAGGAAGGCTATGAGGTCGTATATGCGGTCCGCACGCAACGAAAAGGCGAAACAGCTTTCAAAAAGTACACGGCTTCCCTTTTCTACCGAGTGCTACGTCAAATCACTGAAGTAGATATTCCTATTGACACCGGCGACTTTAGATTGATGGATCGTAAAGTGTGTCATGAAATGAAAAAAATACGCGAGAAAAACCCATTTGTCCGGGGATTAGTGAGCTGGGTTGGCTTCAAACAGATTGCGGTAGAATATGTTCGGGATGAGCGGTTGGCAGGAGAAACAAAGTACCCTCTCAAAAAAATGCTCAAGCTCTCGATGGATGGGATCACATCTTTTTCTTACAAACCTTTAAAGCTAGCCAGCGTAGCAGGTATTGCCCTTTCAGCTATTGGCTTCATTTCGATGTTTCTAGTTTTATATTTAAAGCTTTTTACAAACAGCACCATCACCGGCTGGAGTTCATTAATTGTCATTCAGCTATTCTTTAGCGGGATCATCCTCTTTATGTTAGGCATGATCGGAGAGTATATCGGCCGAATCTACGATGAAGCCAAGGACCGGCCGCTTTATATCGTCAGGGAGAGCTATGGCCTTCAGGCAAAGCCACATCCCGTTCAATCCCCTGTCCATTTCAAGCAATATAAACAGTATTAAAAAAAGCGTGCGAGACCCTTCAGAAGGTCCTGCACGCTTTTTAATAAATTAGACGGCTGTTTCAAACCGTTTTCTGTTAATAAAGAAAGAAAGTGTAATGATTAAATAAATGCCCATTGTGACCAGCGTTTGAACAATTGGTGTATTGAATACAACGCCAACAAAAATGGCCATGATCGCAATAACGGAAAACCACGTTGTGAAAGGATACAGCTTCACGCGATATCCGCCTGGCTGTGCGACGCTTCGAGATTTCAAATGACCGACGGCAATGATAAACCAGATGAATAGAACTGTGTAACTTAAAGAGCCCATCAAGTAATTAAACGTTTGACTTCCTACAAAAAGAGAAATCAATACAGCTGCATACAAGGTAGATGTACATACAAGGATGGCTCGAACAGGCACCTGCTGTTTTGACAGCTTGGAGAATCCTTTCCATACACGGCCATCCATTGCCTGTGTATAAAGCACCCGTGATGAAGCATACAAGCCAGAGTTCATAGAAGACAAAATCGCTAGTAAGATAATACCATTCATGATGTCACTAGCATACGGTACTCCGATTGTTGCAAACACTGTCACAAATGGACTTACTTGCTCATTGTTTACTTGATTCCAAGGGATTAAGCTGACAATGATAAAGAACGGTAGTACATAAAAACCGATGATGCGTACAAACGTACTTTGAATGGCCTTTGGGATGACTTTTTCAGGGTTTTTTGTTTCTGCTAAAGTGACCCCAATCATCTCCGTCCCACCATATGAATACACGACAACCAGCATTGCTGCAATTAATCCGCCAGTACCATTTGGGAAAAATCCACCGTGATCCGTTAAGTTAGACAATCCAGGTGCTGCATGCTGGCCGAATGAGACAAATAGCATGGTGAATCCAATGATAATAAATAAGATGATGACAGCAATTTTAATAGAAGCTAACCAATACTCTGTCTCAGCAAACATTTTGACTGAGCAAACATTAATGATTGTGACTACAAGTGAAATGATTAACACAAGCATCCAGATTGGCACTTGTGGGAACCAGTACTGAATAAAAATGGCCGACACAATCGCTTCTGCTGCAATGTTCAGCACCCACATTTTCCAATAGATCCAGTCTAAGAAATAGGCCGGATATTTTCCTAACACAGGTTCAATCAAGTCACGGAATGTTCTTGCTCCAGGTCGTGCAACGGTCATTTCGGCAAGTCCTTGCATAATAAATAATAAGATAAGACCACCAATCATGTATGCCAAAATGACAGCAGGACCCGCAATATCAATGGCAGAACTGCTTCCTTTAAACAGACCAGCACCGATGGCACCGCCAAGCGCAAGCATCATAATATGCCTTGATGTCATTGTTCGTTTTAACTGCACATGTTCCTTTTCCATTTTCTATAGCTCCTTTAAATTTGAATCTTCAGACAAATATAAGATAAAAGCATATAAAAAGGCCAGCCATCTCCTGGAAGAGACGACTGACCTTGCAACCGCGTTACCACTCTTATTGATTCAGCCATGGCTGAATCCAACTTAAAACCCGATAACGGAGGTCACACGTAAAGACTTACTATTCATTCAGTCTTACCGCTCTTTGAGCGAGTTCAATGATTCGTTTTACTGCGTTGCACCGACCCGCAGCTCTCTTAAAAAACGGATGTTCATTTACTATTCTCAAGTCAAAGCGTTTATAGTCAAATTTGTATATTCGTCAAAGATTTTATTTTTTAAATATACTGACTAACCACGCAATTGTCAACAGCCTTTTTCAGACAAACAGCGATTAACGAATCCAAACAGCTACTTCATCCATCGGGCGACGTGTTTTGCCGCGTTTTGGCTCAGTGACACGATAACCAAAGGCTGCCATGACAGAGATGTCGTATTGACCATCCTCCAGTAACCCTTCTTCTTCTAAGATACGATGGATGTGATCGTAGCTAAATCCTTCAACTGGGCATGAATCAATGCCGATCTGTGCCGCAGCTGTCATCATGTTACCTAAGGCAATATACGTTTGTTTTGAAGCCCAATCAAATAATGTACGGTCATTTTCTAGCAGATGAAGATCGTTCTCTTGGAATTCTCTGTAGCGCCCCTTGACCATTTCAAACGTTTCGTCTGTCATTCCTTTGATTTGCTTGTTGATGTATTCTGCATATGCTGAATCATAGCGGGCATCTGTTCTTGCCAAGATGATCACAAAATGGCTGGCAGTTGGAAGCTGCTTTTGCGCCCCCCATGTATACTCTTTTAATTTTTCTCTGAATGCTTCATTTTGAACAACGAGGAACTTCCAAGGCTCAAACCCTACAGAGCTTGGAGAAAGTCTTCCTGTTTCTAAAATAAATGCAAAATCATCCTCTGGAATCTTTTTCGCTGGGTCAAACTCTTTTGTCGCATGACGGAATTCATACGCCTCAATGATTTCTTTTTTTAATAGCTCTTTGTCTCGCATATTATTCATCCTTTCTAATGAACAGGTGTGTTCCCACAATCCAATTTCTTTCCATTCCCTCATAGAAATTGTTATGATAGGAAAACAAACAACCCGAATGTGTGATGTCCTATCTCTATGGTAAAAGAAAAGCTTCCATTGATTCAAGTACGCACATTTTTGTTCGTTAGGTACAAACATGTTCGTTTATGACCATTTTCGTTTAAGAAAGGAATGTTGAGATGAGTGCACCATCCAATCCAGTCAGTATTGTGAATCATGGCTGTCCCGTGTCTATCACTACAAATGTCATCGGAGGGAAATGGAAAGGCGTCATCCTTTATCATTTGACTTGCGGTCCAAAGCGTTACAACGAAATACGCCGGCTTCTGCCAAGAATTTCGCAGCGTGTCCTGACGTTGCAATTACGAGAACTTGAACAAGACGGGATTGTTCACCGTGAAGTCTATGAGGAAGTTCCTCCTCGTGTCGAGTATTCACTGACTTCTCTTGGAAATACGTTAAAGCCCATTATCTTTGCCATGCGTGAATGGGGCGAATCCTATGGGAGAGAAACGCGCCCAAAAGAAAAAAGCTGCCATCTCTAGCAGCTTTTTTTAAGATGAAATCGCCGTTGGCTCTTGCTGAGGATCGTCCTTCACAAACAGTATACCAAGCTGGTGATGCTCCCCTTCGTAAGAGGCGCGTTTCTCAAATCTTGTCTGACCATTGAGACCAATGATCTCGAGCTTTGTCAGAGCACGGTTGGTTTGTAGTGCTTCATAAAATTCTGAAACGGTTTTGATCTCGATTCCATTGACCTTTGTAATCATTTCTCCGATCTCAAGCTTTAAATCAGCCGCAGGGGTATTCGGAATGATACCAAGCACCATAAGCCCTTGATTCCGCTTAGAGAAAAAGAATGGTGCAGCGTTGTCATTCGCCCTCTGCTTCCATGATAGAAAAGCTCTTCCTGCAATCGCTAGAACAACAGCTCCCCACGCAATCGGCTCAAACCAAATACTTGCCGCACCTACTACAGCTACAGCTAGACCGAGCATCATAATACGGCGTGACGTAATTTGAATACTCACAATTGGCAGCGATCCTTGAATACGCTGGCCAAAGCCGATGATGTAAGGGATCACAATAAATGAAAAGCTTTGATCGTGCACTTGAAGCACAGGCCACCATGGCAGAGAAGAAGTCCATTCACCTGCCGGCACCAGCAAAACAAGTGGTAGAAGCCACAGACGGTTTGCTCGCTGCTGACCGATCAAAAGTCCTCTCGCACTCATCACCATTGCAGGCGATGTACGTAAATGCGCCGTTCGATAGGCTAACATGCCTTCTGTCATTAACAGTAGCCCTAACAGGATCACAACGGCTGATGCATTCATCATTGAAAGCTGCGGCAGCCAGGAATGGCTCACTTGAACAGACATCAATCCAAATGCCGCAATAAAACTGAAACCGAGTGTGTATGCAGACGAAAGCGCACTCGCCTTAAAGAATAAAGAGAAAACGATGGTCATCGCTGCAATCAGCACGATGAATCCAGGCGGAAGGGAAATCCCTAAGCCTACAGATATGATCGATAGACAAATTCCTGGAACCCATCCCTTTGAATATGTAAATTTCAGTTCATCGTAAACATCTTCTATTCTTGTTTGAAACGCTTTTCTCTCCCGCTTTACGCGGATGTAGCCATATAATAGGCTGATTAATACCATAAAATAAAAAAGAGGATGGATTAAAAACAGACCGACCGCTTTTAATCCGGCTCCCATCCACTCCGAGCTCATTATCGTTCACCGCCCAAGTCAAGCATTTTCTCTTATTCTATCAAATAAATCGATGCTTGACATCAGGTTTATTTCTCCTGATTCATCCAAAGTGTGACATTCGACAGTGAAAAATCTTTTAAATAGTGATTCACATCTACATCTAGTATGCCGCCGAGAAGCTGCATGGACCTCTTGATGTCGGTTAAGTTTATACCAAGTCTCTTATGATTATCCATTAAATAATTGAAGTATATCTCAGCACAGTCTTCATCGATCTCGTCGACTGATTCTACCGTTGTGTAATTGACCAAGTACCTGCTTAACAGCATGAGTAGACTTAATGCCTTTGTAGCCGAAAACGTCACATCTTTCGTACGACTCTTAAGCTCCTCTACCAACTCGTAATATTTTTTCTCTCTCACAATACTTGCCCTTTTCAATTGTGTACCCCCATTTACTAGTTCTTTTAAGAAAAGCGCAAACCTCGGTACAGCTCAATGCTTAAGCTGAATATCCGCAAAAAATAAAATATTTAAAATGAGTGCTACTTTTTATTGTAAGAATTATTTATGTAACATACAACTTTCAAAAGTTTCATTTTCATGACATGTTTAAATCAACAGAAAGTCTCTTATATAAATATTTATCGGGTAAATTCGAAGGAATGTTATGTTTTTTGTAAAATAAATGAATATATTTCTCGATATAATATATTTTTAAGAATAAATTATTACATGTTCGTAACACTTATGAACCAAAAAAAAGAGGCATTTATTCGCCTCTTTATTTTTTGAGATATAGTGCTTTTAGTGCAGTTTGCAGCTGAAGATCATTCTTTTCATAAGATTTCACTTCATCTACCATCTTGTTCATCATTTTCGCTGTCTTTAAATCAATCACACCAGATTTATCGAGATTGTATGTGCTTTGAAATGCGAGTACAGCCTTTTTCGTTTCTTCGTCAAAATATCCATCTACTCTGCCAGGGTCAAATGATAACCCTTTTAACAATGTCTGTGCTTGTCTGACTTCTTCATTGTTCATATCAAGCTGAAGCGGTTCTTTCAGCTGGAGCGGGCCAACGGTGAAGTAATCTGGTTGATGAATCGCAATGGTCGGCACAACGCCTTTTTTGTGAATCCAATTCCCTTTCGGTGTCAGCCACTTATACAGCGTTAATTTAATGTTACTTCCATCTCCCATTGGTACCGCCTGCTGCACAGTTCCTTTACCAAAGGAAACGTCACCTACCACTTCATACTTCCCTGCTTCTTTCAAAGCACCAGCCAGAATTTCAGAAGCGGATGCACTTCCTTTATCAATTAAGACATTGACCGGGTATGGTTTTTGTTCTTTTCGTTTTGAAAAATATCGTTTTCGATCGCCATTCCGTTCTGCAATTTGAATATATGGCTGATCCTTTGTGATAAAATGTTTCAAAATATCTTCCACACTTTGTAGATAGCCGCCAGGATTTCCTCTCACGTCCAGCACAAGGCCTTCCATGCCCTTTTTCTCGAGCTTATTCAAGCTTGCCGTGAAATCCTTCGCCGTATCTTCAGAGAAGCTAGAGATCGCGATATAGCCTGTTTTATGACCATTGACCTCTTTCATTGAAGCCGTTACGGTTTCAAGCGGGATTTCTTCTCGTTTGATATGGAATGTTAGCTCTTTTTCAATTCCATTTCGTCTGATTTTCAAGGCGACAGACGTTCCTTTTTTTCCTCTTATTTTCAGTACAGCATCGTTTAGGCTTTTTTCTTTCATCGACTCACCGTCAATGCTGATGATTTCATCTTTCGGTTTCAGACCCGCCTTTGCCGCAGGGGATTTTTTAAAGGCAGAGACAATGATAATCTTTCCTTCATCCATTCCAACTTCTGCCCCAATTCCTTCAAATGAGGAATCAAGTGAATCCGAAAATTGCTTTGCGGTTTGCTTGTCCATGTATACTGAATACGGATCATTTAAGGTTGAAAGCATTCCTTGTATGGCACCTTCAAGCAGCTTTTGACGATCCACTTCCTCTACATATTCATTCGAAATGAGGTCATAGGCTTTCTCAATTTTCTCCATTCCGTTTTCCTTCGCTCGATCACTTGATTGAGCTTGTCCAGCCACTGCAGCCGCTTTCGGTGACTCCGCTTGAGTCGCCTCTTTATGCGTCATAACCCCTGCACTGATGATGAGAATGACACTTGCCATGATGGATGCGATTTGTTTTTTCATATTTGGCCTCCTTCTTCAACTCTTCCTGATGACCTGAGTTATTATATGCCAGAAGAAGGGATTTCATGTAAAGACATTCTCCTAGGGAGGCTTGACTAATCATTTCATTAGGTGTAATTTTTATTTTGTTACGATCGAGAAGGAGTCATCGCTATGTATATTATATTGACTATGCTTTTATTAGGAATTTTACTAGGGTTTGTAGGAGCTGGCGGGGCTGGTTTTGTCATCGCATTGCTGACGTTAATCTTTGATGTACCAATCCATACTGCACTTGGTACATCTTTAGCTGCTATGGCATTTACGACTTTATCTGGTGCATACAGCCACTACCGAGAAGGAAATATTCAGCTCAAATCAGGTTTGATTGTCGGTGCACTAGCTTGTATTGCTTCATTTGCCGGAGCAAAAGTGGCTCCTTTTATTCCAGAGGATAGCCTGCACTATTTAACAGCTGGTATGCTCTTTTTATCTGCTGTTTTTATGATGATCAAATTGTTTGTCCTAAAAGAAGATGCTGAGCAGCAGCCGCTTTCTTCACGCCAATTGCTGATCAGGGGCATTATATTAGGCCTTGTATCAGGGATGCTTTCAGGGATGTTCGGTATCGGATCAGCACCATTTATTCAAGTGGGGCTTTTGATTTTGCTGAAGCTGTCTATTAGACAAGCTGTTGGCACAACGATGCTAGTGATTATTCCAATCTCTATTGGCGGTGGGATTGGTTATATTTCAGAAGGCTATGTTGACTTTATCCTGCTCGTTCAGATCTTAATCGGTACCGTATTAGGGGCTTTTATTGGGGCAAAATTTACACGCCTTGCGCCGAAACCTCTCTTAAAATCCGCTGTGCTTTTAACACCTATTATTGCCGGATTACTGCTGTTATTTTAATTTCATCTACATGAAAAAAGCCGATAACATGCTGTTATCGGCTTTTTGTTAGCGGATATATTGCGCTGGATTGACTGCATTTGATTTCGCGCCATTCCATAATCCTTTATGAATTTCAAAATGAAGATGCTGGCCATAAGACTGACCTGTGTTGCCCATATATCCAAGGAATTGACCTTGCTCGACTCTTTGACCTGTTGACACACTTCTTGTTGAAAGATGAGCGTATACCGTTTGATACGTTTGGCCATTGATGTTATGTGTAATGAACACCACGTTCCCATAACTCGACGAGTAGCTTGAGTTCGTGACTGTTCCAGATGCGGCTGCAACGACAGATACAGTGCCTTTTGCAGCGATATCTAATCCGTAATGCTGTCCGCCAGAACGTCCGCCAAAGCCTGATGAGAAACGGCCTGCAGCTGGTTTAATGAAACCTGAGCTACTTGCTGGTGTATCTGACACTTGATCAGATCCTCCACTTGGTGCAGGTGCACTTTTTTCAGCAACTGCTTGTTCTGCTTTCTTCGCTTCTTCTTTTTGACGACGTGCCTCTTCAGACTTTACCGCCGCTTTTTGATTCGCTAAAATTTCTTGTTCATTTTCAAGCTTTCCTAGTTCATCATGTGCATGTTCTTTTTCTTCCGTTACATGACCAAGGACTTTTCCTTTTTCTTTTTGCTGTTTAGATAGGTCCTTTTTCAACGTTTCAAGCTCTTTCAAAGATGTTTCAAGTCCACTTAGCTGTTTATTTAGCTCTGCTTCTTTTTGCTCTACTAGCTCCAAATCATTTTCGTGTTCTGTAATCATGTCTTTATCTGCTTCGACAATGGTTGTGACAGCTCCCACACGACTGACAAAATCACTAAAGCTACGAGCACCTAGCAGCACATCTAAATAGTTGATTGTACCGCCACTTTTTTGCATAGAACGAATTCGATCTTTGAAAATCGCTTTCCTCTTTTCAATTCGCTCGTTGATGACTTCAATCTCTTTTTTTAGTTTTTTGATCTCTTGTTTCGTCTGTTTGACCTCTTTTTCTTTTTCAGCGACTTTTTCAGTTGCGGCACTTACTTTTTGGTCAATTTTTTCAATTTCTTGCTTTAGCTTTGATTCTTTCTTTTCAAGCTTTGCCAGTTCTGATTTCTTTTTCTTCAAGATTGATTCAGTCTTCGATGTTTTCTCTTCAATTTGTTGACGTTTTTGATCTAGGTCTTCGTATGCGAATGCACGATTTTCGTTCCCTGGAATGTATAGCCACGTTGTTCCAATAAACGCTGCCATTCCAGCCATCATCAGCTTTCTTTTCAAAACGATATTCCCCTCCCATGACAACTGCCTGCATAAAGAGTCGACCGGATGAATTGGATCAACCGGTCACATCTTCTATAGAATCTTCGAGTGCTGCCATCAATATAAATAGATTTATACTTTCAAGAATTTACGGATGGACGTTAAACTTCCCCACACACCGATAATGGCACCGATCAATAGAAGGATCAGTGATACTTGATAGACAAACGGATTGTATGGAAGCATTGAAATAAATGAACCTTGTACCCTTGGTGCCACCCAGCCGACAGCATATTGATACGTGCCAAGCAATACAGCGATTGGTATAATCGAGCCAAATACACCAAGTAGTAATCCTTCGATGAAGAACGGCCAGCGGATAAACCAGTTCGTTGCACCTACTAGTTTCATAATCTCAATTTCTTTACGTCTAGCAAAAATCGTAATCTTGATCGTATTGGAAATCAAGAACATCGCTGTAAATAAAAGCCCAATAATAAGTGCGATGCCGACATTACGCGCCACTCCGACAACATTAAAGAGTCGGCTGACCTCTTCTTTTCCATAAGTGACTTTATACGTCCCTTTTAGGTTTTCTAATTTCTTCGCTACTTTTGGTGTATCGTGGGGATCTGTTGTTTTCACAATAAACGCATCATTCAATGGATTTTCTTGATCAACCAATCCCATTGATTGTCCATTTTCACCAAAGCTTTTAATCAGTGCTTTTAGTTCATCATCCTTGGATGAGTATTTCACATCACTGATTTCAGGAATTTTCTCAATTTCTGCTTTTAATTCATCCTGCTGCTTTTGATTCGCAGTTAAATCGATGAGAACTTTTACTTCTACTTCTTTCTCAGCGTTCGATGCCATGTTATTCAAGTTGAGCATAATAACAAGAAAAACCCCAACTAAAATCAATGTGACAGTGACCGCACTAATTGATGCAAATGTCATCCACGTGTTTCTTCCAAGTGAACGGAAGCTCTCACGTAAATGCCGCGAGAGAGTTTTAATCATAAATTCCGTACTCCCCTCTTGCTTCGTCACGCACAATCATTCCATCTTCGATTGCGATGACGCGTTTCTTCATGCTGTTTACAATCTCTTTGTTGTGTGTCGCCATGACGACTGTTGTTCCGCGGTTATTAATCTCTTCGAGTGTCTTCATGATTTCCCATGAAGTATCTGGATCAAGGTTTCCTGTCGGTTCGTCTGCAATGACAACCTCAGGATGATTGACGATCGAACGAGCGATCGATACACGCTGCTGTTCACCGCCGGAAAGCTGATCTGGAAATTGACGAGCTTTGTGCTTTAATTGCACCAAATCAAGTACTTCAAGCACTTTTTTCTTAATAATACTTGGCTGTTCACCAATGACTTCAAGAGCAAATGCCACGTTCTCAAAGACCGTAAGACTTGGAAGCAGTTTGAAATCTTGGAATACTACGCCAATTTCTCTTCTCACATAAGGAATTTCTTTTTCCTTCATCGAGCCTAAATCTTTGTTATTAATTAAGATTTTCCCTTTGGTTGGCTTCTCTTCACGATACATCATTTTAATGAACGTGGATTTACCAGCGCCACTGGGACCAACAACATACACGAACTCTCCTGGATGGATAGAGACATTGATTCCATTGATCGCCTTTACACCATTAGGATAGATCTTATAGACTTCCTTCATTTCAATCATGTAATCACCTAATCTTTTCTTATTCGCTGTCAAACAGCTTATCATGATGTTCTGACACTTCTCGTCAAAAAACGTTATGTATGGTCACGCACATACCCTTCGATACGCACAAGCAATTTATGTCCTTTTCATCCAAAAAGATGAAAAAATTGAATGGTCTAAATTTCAACAACTCCAATTATACGTCATGAATCGACGCAATGGTATTACATTTATATTTCAAAACTTATAAATAAAAGGTAAATAGAGCAACCAAAACCGAAAAACGTGTCTTTTTACCCTTATTTTTTAAATAAAATTTAATATAATACGCTTTCATACTATCCAAAAGTCTTTTTCTACAAATAGAAAATAAAAAAACCTTGTCGATTAGACAAAGGTTTTATTTTTTCTCTGCAAGCCACTTGGCGACTTCTTTTGCTTGTTTTTCATCTACCATTCCACTTGGCATAGATCCTTTACCGTTCTGGGCAATATCTGCAATTTGGCTTTCATTATATTTCTTCCCGACTTCTTTCAGGCTTGGGCCGCCTCCGCCAGATAAGTCTTTTCCATGACAGCCAATACAGTTTTGCTGATAAATCTCTTCACCACTACTCACATTTGAAGCACTTTTACTGCCTTCTTTGTCACTGCTGCTTGAATTTCCTCCACAGGCCGCAAGTACAAAAAGCATAGCGACAAAAAGAAGCGTTAATCCGCTCTTTTTCATGTATTTCCCTCCCTTACAATCATTTGGTCAACGTTATTATATCCTTGTTTACGCCCTTTTAAAACCCTCACCAAGCACCTCTTTTGCATCCATGACGATGACAAACGCTGATGCATCGATCGCTTTTACCACTTGTTTCAACTTTGTGAATTGTGACTGCCCTACCACACACATTAAAATAGGCCGGTCATGGTCGGTGTACCCACCTACTGCTGAAATCTTCGTTACACCACGATCAATTTGATCAAACACCGCCTGTCTGACCTCATCCTCATGACCCGTAATAATCATGGCCATCTTCGAGTGACTAAAGCCTGCCTGAACCACATCAATCGTCTTACTAGAAATGAACACTCCGATCACAGCGTACAGTCCTTCTTCAATCCCAAAAACAGTCATGGCCGCCAAAACAATCAAACCGTCCATCATCGCTAAACAAGTACCTAACGTCAGCCCTGTATATTTATTGATGATTTTGGCCGCAAGTGCCGTTCCTCCCGTTGAACCATTGCCGAGGAAAACGAGCCCAATTCCGATCCCAATCACTACACCGCCAAATATTGCGGCGAGCAGTGCTTCATGGGTGACAGGAGCAATGTGTCTTGTTAAGAACACCATTAAAGGTAAAAAGACAGAACCAACGAGCGTTTTTATCCCAAATGTTCCACCTAATAAATAAAAGCCTGCGATAAAGAGCGGAATATTGAGACCCCATTGTACATATGCAGCTTCAAAACCGAATGACTGCATAATGGTACTGATTCCACTCACACCGCCAGCAGCAATCTGATTTGGTAATAATAACGTATTAAAGCCAACCGCCACGATGGCTGATCCTATTAAAATAAGTACATAATTTTTCACTTCAATCCAAAGTTGAGAATGTTCCTGCTTCATGTCTTTCTTCCTCCGTTACTTCTGAATGCACACCTATTTTAAGCCCTCTCATTCAGATTGTAAATAACAGCCAAATGCAGTGCTAATGGATTAATACTTTATCACACAGCCGGATCAGCGTACTTGCCGTTTGGCAGAAGAGTGAATGATGGTATATTTAATATGTACATGAGAAAGAAGGGACATACGATGAAGAAAATACTGAAGATCACCGGTATTACATTACTTGCACTCATCATCTTAGCTTTTGGTGCTTTCTATACATGGAGCCGCTTTACATATGGACCATCGGAAGCGTTAAAAAAGCAGATGAAGATTGAGCAAGTCGATCATAAAAACGGGGTATATTCATTTGAAGCATCGAAAAGCGATACTGGCATCATTCTCTATCCTGGGGCAAAAGTTGAACCTCTTGCGTATGCCTATCTTGGGAATGCGCTGATGAAGAAAGGCTATTCGGTCTTTATCCCAGACATGCCATTTTCCTTCGCGATTTTTAATACGAAGAAGGCAGAGGAGATCCTCAAAAGTCATCCGGCCATCAAGCATTGGTACATTGGCGGACATTCGCTAGGCGGGACAGCTGCCGCTATGTATGCAGAGAAAAATCAAAGCAAGCTGGACGGCCTCTTTTTCCTTGCCTCCTATCCTGCATCAGATGATTTGAAACAGGCTTCCTTGCAAGTATTATCTATTTCAGGCGAAAAAGATGGTCTCGCAACACGAGAAAAAATCAAAAAATCGAAAAAGCAGCTGCCTTCTCAAACGGTGTATCATGAGATAAAAGGTGGTAATCATGCTCAATTTGGCATGTATGGCAAACAAAAAGGGGATCAGCCTGCAGACATTCCAGTCCTCACGCAACAAAAAGACATCGTTCAGACGATGCTGGAATGGGTAAAACCAGCAAAAAAGCTCCCGTAATGGGAGCTGCAAGATTGTTGACAAAGGGCTAAAATGAACTTGATTTTAGCCCTTTGTCTTCTTTTCAGCGTGATAGAAAACCTTTGCAGTCTAGGAAGGACGAGCATCGGCGCGGAGCGAATTTGACATTCGTGAGCACCGAAGCGCAGGACTGACAACGAATGCGAGGGTTTGTCTACACGCTGAAGCTCCCATAATGGGAGCTTTTCATTTTTTATGCCTTCGTCGCTTCTAAAAACTCTTCAGCATCTGCCACAGCCAGTGAAATGGCCTCTTCCCAAAATGCTTTTTGAGTAAGGTCGACACCTAGGTGCTTATATGCCAAATCTTCTACAGTCATTGACGCTGTATCTTTTAATAGCGCAATATATTTCTCTTCAAATGATGCCCCAGCCTGCAATGCTTTCGCGTAAATACCTAGCGAGAACATGTACCCGAAGGTGTAAGGGAAGTTATAAAACGGAACACCTGTAATATGGAAATGCAGTTTAGACGCCCAGAAATGCGGATGGTATTCATCTAAAGAGTCGCCAAAGGCTTCCTTCTGTGCTTCTACCATCAACTCATTCAAGCGGTCAGCTGGCACTTCTCCTTGTTTGCGCTCTTCATAAAAACGTTGTTCAAATAAGAAGCGTGATTGAATATTCATAAAGAATGCCACACTGCGCTGCAGCTTATCCTCTAGCAAACTGAGACGCTCTTCTTCATTGGCCGCCTCTTTTAATGAAGCATCTGCCACAATCATTTCAGCGAATGTCGACGCAGTTTCAGCTACATTCATCGCATATTTACGATTCAACATCCGAACATCCTGCATGACTTCCTGATGGAACGAATGACCAAGCTCATGTGCTAGTGTCGCTACATTGGATGGAGTCCCTGAGAAGGTCATAAAAATACGTGATTCTCCGCTATCAGGGAAATTCGTACAGAAACCGCCCACTCGTTTGTTTGGGCGATTCTCAGCTTCTACCCAGCGTTCATTAAAAGCTTTTTCAGTAAAAGCAGCAAGCTCTTTTCCAAACCCTGCGAAATGCTTGATAATAAAAGCGGCTGCGTCTTGATAAGAATAGGTCTTTGTCTCACTTCCAATAGGCGCCCCCACATCAAACCAGCTCAGTTTATCAACCCCAAGCATGTCAGCTTTACGTTGTAAATATTCAATGAATGGCTGTTTATGTTCATCAATGACAGACCACATTGTATCGAGCGTCTCTTGTTTCATCCGGCAAATATCAAGAGGCTCTTTTAATATATGATCCCATCCTCTGGCTTCATATACTTGTAGACGAAAACCAGCGAGATGATTGAGTGTGCTTGCAAACAAATGTTCATCCTGTGTCCATGCATGTTCTAAATTATGATACACGGCTTTTCTCACTTCACGGTCTGAATCATCCATCGCATTTTCTGCTTGGCCTACAGAGATCATTTGTGTTTCACCATTTTGCTCAAATGGAATGGTAATTTTGTTCACCAAGCTAGAATAAAGTTCATCCCACGCATGATACCCATCTACTGCTAGCTTTTGAATGAGTGTTTCCTGTTCAACAGGCAGTTGATCTTTCACATGTTCTCTTCGTTCATTTAATATGTAACGAACATCTGAAAAAGCGGCTGAATCCATTAATTCTTCCCACTGGCTAGTGGGAATCGCAGCAAGTGATTGATCAAACCCGGCTAGAATGGTTCCTAATTCAGCTTCCAGCTTGGCAATAGACCCTCGGAGGCTGCCCGCCTTCATATCCTTTGTATTTTGAGATTGTAGACAGGATACAAATGAACCTGCTTGTGCTAATTTTTTATATGTGATTTCATACGTTTCAAGGACAGCTGTTAACTTTTTTTCAATTTGTGTATCTTCTTTTGAAAAGGCATCTACCTTTTGTCGTAACTCATCTAATAGCTGCTGTATATGCTCTAAGTATGTGATAAATTCTGATGAAGAACTGCCTCCTTTAAAAAAGGCATCTAAATCCCACGTCTCTTGTAATGGTTTTAATCCCAAATTATTTCCCCCTTTAATTGCTAATTTCATCATACAAAGGATATAGAGTCAGTATGGCATATGTATTCCTTTATATTCATTATATTTTCTCACAATTAAAAAAACCCGGCAAGAAGCCGAGTTTTTATGATAATTTTGAACGTAAATACGCATCGATAAAGGAATCTAAATCTCCATCCATCACCGCTTGAACATTTCCCATCTCCGTGTTGGTACGATGGTCTTTTACAAGGGAATATGGGTGGAAGACATACGAGCGAATTTGGCTTCCCCAGCCAATTTCTTTCTGTTCTCCTCTGATTTCATCCAATTCCGCCTGTTGTTCTTCGATCCGTTTTTGATAAAGCTTAGATTTCAGCATTTTCATTGCACGTTCTCTGTTTTTGATTTGGGATCTTTCCGTTTGGCACGTCACGACGACATTTGTTGGGATGTGTGTGATACGAACCGCAGAGTCCGTCGTATTGACGTGCTGCCCCCCTGCACCACTTGCACGATACGTATCCACCTTAATATCCTCTGTACGAATATCGATATCAATTTCTTCATTAAATTCTGGCATGACATCACAGGAAACGAAAGAGGTGTGTCTACGGCCAGATGAATCAAATGGAGAAATACGGACTAAACGATGGACACCTTTTTCTGCTTTTAAGTAACCGTACGCGTTATGTCCTTTAATCAGTAATGTCACAGACTTAATTCCCGCTTCATCCCCTGGAAGATAATCAAGTGTTTCGACCTTAAAACCTCTGCGCTCTGCCCAGCGGGTGTACATTCTGAGTAGCATAGAGCCCCAGTCCTGTGATTCAGTACCACCTGCACCTGGGTGAAGCTCAAGAATGGCATTGTTTTTGTCATACGGTTCACTTAAAAGAAGCTGCAATTCAAACTCGTTAAATTGTTTTGTTAAGTTCTTCAGCTCTTTTTCAAGCTCTGCATGAAGCTCCTCGTCATAATCTTCCTTTAATAAGTCATGTGTCATTTGTAGTTCTTCATGCGATTCACTGAGTTCATGATAGGAGTTCACAGAATCCTTTAGTGCATTGGCTTCATTGATTACCCCTTGAGCCTTTTGCTGATCGTTCCAAAAATCAGCCTCTGACATCGTCGCTTCAAGCTCTGCGATTTTGACTTCTTTTGTTTCTAGGTCAAAGAGACCCCCTAAAATCAGCTAGCCTGCTAGCCATATTTTCAAGCTCTTGTCTAATTTCTACTAATTCCATATCCTTCACCTCATAGATGTATCGGGGCTGACATGAATAGAAAGAGGTTTTCACCTCTTTCCATTACTTATTCTGTCTTCCCATGACAATTTTTATATTTCTTGCCGCTTCCGCAGTGACATGGTGAGTTTCTTCCGATATCCACCACTTTACGCACCGGCTTTTTCTTCACTGTTTTCTCCTCATCGCCTTCTTGAGGCTGATGAGCAGTTGTTTGTCCTTGAACGACTTCTTCACGTTCTAGGTTGTTTTGGATTTCTGATTTCAGCACATATTTAGCGACGTCATCTTCAATTGAAGCGACCATATGCTCAAACATCGCAAATCCTTCCATTTGATACTCTCGAAGCGGATTGGTTTGTGCATATGCACGTAAATGGATTCCTTGACGCAGCTGATCCATTGCATCGATATGATCCATCCACTTCGAATCTACTGCACGAAGAACGATGACTTTTTCAAATTCACGCATTTGTTCATCGCCAAATGTCTCTTCTTTTGCATCATATTTCTCTTTAATCCGCTCCATGATGAATTCGGTAATCTCATCTGCTTCTTTACCGAAGATATCTTTGACCGAAATGGCACCTTCATCTAAATAGTTCGTGTTGATTAATTCAACAAGACCATCTAGTTTCCATTCTTCTGGAAGTTCTTCTTTCGGCGTGTAAGATCCAACAGCCCGCTCAATAGACGATTGAATCATATTGATCACAATCGATTTCAAGTTATCAGAATCGATGACTTCAAAACGCTGTTTGTAAATGACTTCACGCTGTTGACGAAGAACATCATCATATTGCAGAAGCTGCTTACGGGAATCAAAGTTATTCCCCTCAACACGTTTTTGAGAAGATTCAACAGCTTTTGAGACCATTTTACTTTGAATTGGAGTAGAGTCATCCATACCGAAGCGATCAAGCATCGCCATTGTCCGCTCTGCACCAAATCGGCGCATCAATTCATCTTCCATTGAGAGATAGAATTGAGTAATCCCTGGGTCTCCTTGACGACCAGAACGCCCACGAAGCTGATTATCAATACGGCGTGATTCATGACGCTCTGTCCCAATAACAGCAAGACCGCCTAGTTCTTTCACACCTTCGCCAAGCTTGATGTCTGTTCCACGTCCCGCCATGTTTGTCGCAATTGTAACGGCACCTTTTTGTCCAGCTTCCTCAATAATTTGTGCTTCACGCTCATGGTTTTTTGCGTTTAACACTTGATGAGGGATGCCTTTATTTTTAAGCAGTTTTGAAATCAATTCAGATGTCTCAACCGCAACAGTTCCGACAAGAACCGGCTGTCCTGTCATATAACGCTGTGCGACGTCTTCAGCTACTGCTTTAAATTTGCCATCCATTGTACGGTAAATTAAATCAGGTCTGTCATCACGCACAACCGGTTTATTGGTTGGGATTGTGACAACCTGCATATTGTAAATGTTACGGAATTCCTCTTCTTCCGTTTTCGCTGTACCTGTCATACCAGATAGCTTTTCATACATACGGAAGTAGTTCTGGAACGTAATGGTTGCAAGTGTCATGCTTTCATTCTGCACTTCAAGACCTTCTTTTGCTTCAATGGCTTGGTGCAGACCTTCACTATAGCGACGTCCTTTCATTAAACGTCCTGTGAAGGAGTCAACGATGACGACTTGACCATCTTCCACAACATAATCAACGTCTTTTTGCATCGCAACATGCGCCTTAAGAGCCTGCGCGATATGGTGGTTAAGAGCGACATGTTTGACATCAAACAAGTTCTCGATGCCAAATGCTTTTTCCGCCTTCGTCATTCCGCTTTCAGTCAGCTGTACACTTTTTGTTTTAATATCATAAGTGAAATCGTCTTCTATTTTTAACGTACGAACAAAGGCATTTGCTTGTACGTAAAGTTTCGTCGATTTTGCAGCTTGTCCAGAAATAATAAGAGGTGTTCTCGCTTCATCAATTAAGATGGAGTCAACTTCATCGATGACGGCATAATGAAGTGGTCTTTGAACCATTTGCTCTTTGTACAGCACCATGTTATCTCGTAAATAATCAAAGCCAAGCTCATTGTTTGTTGAATACGTGATATCAGCAGCGTACGCTTCTCTTTTTTCATCTTTGTCTAAGCTGTTTAAGTTTAAGCCAACCGTTAAGCCAAGAAATTCAAAAATCTTGCCCATTTCCTCTGCATCACGACTTGCCAAATATTCGTTGACTGTCACAATGTGGACGCCTTTTCCAGAAAGAGCATTCAAATAAACAGGCATCGTTGATGTCAACGTTTTACCTTCACCTGTTTTCATCTCAGAGATATTCCCTTCATGTAGGGCGATCCCCCCCATGAGCTGCACCTTAAATGGGAACATTCCTGTCACGCGGCGGGAAGCCTCACGAACCGTTGCAAATGCTTCAACCAAAAGGTCGTCTACAGATTGTCCTTTTTCAAGTTTTTCTTTAAATTCGATCGTTTTATTTCGTAAAGCCTCGTCAGATAATTTCTCAAAATCTTGAGCGAGAGCTTCGATTTCATTTGCCTTTTTTTCATATCGGCTGATCGTACGTTTCGTAGGATCAAACACTTTGTTTAAGATTCCAAGCATATAATAACGCTCCTCTATTTCATGCAATTTTTCGGCATGTCCAAAAGTTTGACAGGTCCATATTTACCTGCATTTATCATACCATACCTTCCTTGATTTCCAAAGAATTTGCAATGATTTAGCACAAAAAACCCGCCCCTAATGAAGGGAGCGGGTTTACTTTTTTTAGGTCATTTTCGGATCAAAAGGAACGAATGATTAAGCGTTCGGCTCAATGAGTCCATATTTACCGTCATTTCGGCGGTATACCACATTGGTCAAATTTGTCTCAGCATTTGTGAAGACAAAGAAACTGTGACCTAACATGTTCATTTGGAGAATGGCCTCTTCGCTATCCATTGGTTTTAAATTGAAGCGTTTTTGTCTGACGATTTCTGTTTCATCAATCTCTTCGTCATCTTGAACTGCTACTTCGGACGCACCGTTTCCTCCAGCAAATAAATGCTTTTTCGCACCTTGCTCACGGAATTTACGGTTCACTTTCGTTTTATGTTTTCTAATTTGACGTTCTAATTTACTGGTTGCTAGGTCTACTGCATTGTACATATCCTCATTATGCACCTCTGCTCGAAGTGCTAGATCAGTCATTGGAATGGTAACCTCAACTTTAGATTCTTGATCGTTGTAAAATTTCAAGTTCACGTTGACTGAAGCATCAACATCTGACTCAAAATAACGCTCCAACTTTCCAATTTTTTTCTCGACATGATCTCTTAGTGCAGGTGTTACTTCGATGTTTTCTCCTCGGACATTGTAATTCATGTAAAGAACGCCTCCTTTAAAATTAAGGATATGTAAACTTATTTCTACTTTTCCCTCCTTTTCTCCTGCTCAAACGTAAAAAAAATGTGAATTTTTATTGAAATTTGTCGAATCCTGCGGTGCTTCAGCTTTTACTTGATAGGTGATGAATATATATTCGATTGTTTCTTGAAAAAGACCATGGCGCTGTTAAATCTTGAAAGATGAAATAGATGTTTTCAGTGATTGAGACAAAGATTTTAAATCTTCCGCAGCTGCTTTCATTTCCTCATTCGCCGCTAGTGATTCTTCAACAGCCGCCGACATGTACTCTGTTTCCTCAGAATTTCGCTTGGCTCCTTCTTCTATCACACCAATTGTTTGAGAAATTTCTTCTGTACTAGCTGAGATTTGCTCTGTCGTGGCAGAAAGCTCCTCTGCTTTCATCGAGATATCACGGATGGATTCCAGAATTTCTTGAAAGCTCTGTTCAGACAATTGCGATACTTTCACACCTTCTGCTACATCTCGTTCCACTTTCGTCATAGATTGAGACGATCTTTCAGTATCTTTGTTCACGTTGGCGAGTAGCTGACTAATTTGATCAGTCAGCTGACTTGATTCTTCCGCCAGCTTTCTGACTTCATCTGCAACAACCGCAAAACCTCGTCCATGTTCCCCAGCCCTTGCTGCTTCAATGGCTGCGTTTAAAGCAAGTAAATTTGTCTGATCTGCAATGGCATGAATATTCCCCAACAGGTCTTGAATGCCAGTAAACTGTACTTGTACATTGGCCATTGTAGAATGATGTTCATTCACAGATTCCTTAATAGAACTCATTTGTTTCACAAATTGTTGAATGAGGGATGCGCCCTCTTCAGCCTTTTCAGTCACTGAAATTGAGTGACCCGAAACATCAGACGTATGTTCAGCCGCATTATGCATACCAGTCGAGACTTCTTGAATCGCCGAAGCTACTTTTCCTACTGCATCCGATTGTTCACGTGAAGCTTCACTGACCTGTTCAATCGAGCTAGACGTCTGTTCACTAGCCGAAATGGTTTGACTGATGGTTTCTTCAAATTGAGCAGCAGAATCAGCTAATTGCCTTGACCCGTTTTGCACCTGTAAGATGAGCTGACGCAAATGAGCTGTCATTTGGTTAAAAGCCGTACCGAGCTGGCCAATTTCATTTTTAGAGGTTACTTCAATCTCTTCAAGTGTGAGGTCACCATCTGCCATTCTTCTTGCTGCATGTGTGACAGAGACAATCGGTTTTGTCATACGATGAACAAACCTTGTGCCAATGACTAAAAAGCCGACTATAATCGCTGCGCTAACGAGAATAAGCGTCAGCAATAATTGGTTACTTTCTTCATTGAGCTGACTGATTTTTTGATCCCGCTGTTTCAATTGTGTTTGAGCAAATTCTTTTGTAAAGGTATGTATTTCTTGTTCGATAGGTTGTAATTCTTGACTGAGGCGGGTGTTGAATTCTTTTTGATTTTGCATATTCAATGAATTAAATAATCGATTTGTTGAGGTGTAGTAAAGATAATTTTTTTCGGAAATTTGATCTAACAGATTTTTTGCTTGTTTAACGGTGCTCATTTTTGATGCTTCAGCTGTTTTCTTATTGATTTCTTCATATGTTTGCTCAATCTTCTGTAAATTTTCAGCATCTTGAACAACCACATACGTTTTAATTTGTGCTTCTTGCTTTTGTAGCAGTGCCTCTAATTCCAGCGAGGTCTGGTACAGCTTTACTTCTTTGGTGAGAAGTGCTTTATACGATTGATCTGTTTTGTAATAAATAAAACTAGAAAACCCCAAAATACTGACAAACAATACACATATGACAATAAGCCCAAATAAAAATTGATTTTTTAGTCTCATAAATTCCTCCGAATGGTCTGAATTGAACAAAAATTAATGAATGACATACGGCCTCATACAGGCATGTATTTCATCCATCCACTTTCTATATTCAGGTATAAAATATGATGTAAGGAATGACTGGAAGTGATTTGAAGGGAATGTATAGAAAGCTAGTATATCGAAACTTAAAAAAATTTGGTCAAACGATCGAATCGTCTTGGCAAAGTGCTCATTTTCAATAATCGAAAGCAGAAGCGGATGTGTTGTCTCTAAATGAAAGAAGGCATGGATCAGATCATTAAAGATCCGATCCCCTTCTGTTTTAGCGAAATCCTTCTCAATTTCATCTAAATATTTTAGACTCTCTTCTATCGTATATAGAAGGTCATAATATGTGGTTAATAAAATATAGTCATCTGAACGATACGCCACAGGTCTCACCTATTTATTTCCGTTTATCGTAGTATACGCCGTCACTTGTCATGGGCTGATACGGATTTTGATAATTCAGCTGTTTTGTTTTCTTACGTTGAATGGCTTGAATATCTGCCTTGATCCCATTTTGAATCTCCGTTAATTGCTTGGCCATCAGTTGATCTGTTTGAATGATTTCTTTGATTTTCTCTTTTTCTTGAACGGAAAGCTCATGTTGAATGTCTCTCATTAGTTCGTCTCTCTCAACTAAAAAAGCATCAAAGTCTTCAACGAGTGTTTCGCTTTGCGGGTTGGCCTCTATTTCCGCTGCCATTTTTAACGTTTGGTCGTGCAGTTGATCCACAATACTCATAGAGATCCCCCAATAGAGTGGTGACGCCCTTTTCGATCGGTTTGAATGACTTCCTTCCAAGCATCTCGGAAATCAGTCACATATTGCTCTACTTCATTCAGGATCTCTTCGTCATTTTGCAGATTGGCTTCAATCAGTCTTCGATAGATGTAGTCATACATACTTGCCATGCTCTTTGATACATCATACGTACGATTTAAGGTGACATTTAATTCTTGGATGATGTTTTGAGCCTTTTTCAGGTTCAAGTTTCTCATTTCAGCATCTTCTTTTTGAATGCCATGCTTTGCTAGTCTAATAAACTTTAAGCATCCTTCATAAAGCATAAGCGTTAACTCGGCCGGTGTTGCGGTCTCAATAGAATTTTTCTGATAGGCGGCATAAGGGTTCTGAATTGCCATATGTTATAAACCTCCAATTATTGTCCAAGCAGTTGAGAAAGATAGCCAGATTGGTTGTTTAGCTTTTGAATCGCACTATCCATGGCGTTAAACTTTTTGTAGTAACGAGCTTCCACCATTTTTAAACGATCTTGGAATGTATCCATTCGTTTTGTCAAAGAATCTAAATCCTTACCAAGTCCATATTCTTTTAGCTCCATTGATGTACTACCAGCTTTTGTTTGAATACTCTTCGTGAAGGCTGATAAGGAATTTTTGACGCGATAGATGATTCCTTGTTCTTTATATTGCTGCTGTGCTTTGTCTTTGTCTTTAGAATCAACATTTAAAGAACCAGAGATAAACATTTGCCTTACCTTGTCTGGGTCTTCTTCAATGGCTTTTTTTAATTTCTCTACTCCATTAATATTAATTAATTCAAGCTTCCCGCCATCTTTATACGAGGATGAAGTAGAAATACCGATTTGTGTCAGGTGAATTTTATTCCCATCACTTGTCGTAATATCAGCATAAAAATCACTTCTTATTTTAGAGGCACCAGCTCGTAAAATAGAATCACTTCTCAGTAAGCCAGACTTAGCGGTTGTTTCCCATAACTCAATTTCTTTTTCAGACATGGCTTTTTTCTCTTCAGCCGTTAATGGTTGATAGTCTCTATTTCGCTTTTCATTCACTTTACCATTGACCAATTCAACGAGTTCGTTGTATTTATCAACAAATTGTTTAATTTTATCAAAGATGGCATCGACATCTGTTGAAACGTTCAAGCTGACAGGCTTATCTGTTGTTCCTTTCAGCTCATATGTGATACCAGCCTGCGTGAAGGTATTATTGTTATTTTCCATTTTGAGACCATTAATTTCGTATTGCGCTTTCTGCCCTTGAGTAGTCGCAACTAATTTATTATCTCCATCCACTTGGAAGCCTAATTGCGTTAAAAATGAAGCGGAATTGCCATCCGCTGCCTTAATACTGACACCTTCACCAGTCGTACGCGAAGTCAGGGCGATCGTATCTACGTAGTTGGTTCCATCAAAGATCTGGCCTTTATAAGCCGTGACACCAAGTTGAGAGCTGTTCAATTTTGTCACGATTGTATCAAGGGTATCTGTATCAGTGGTATTAATGGTCACTGTTTTAGGTGTTGTAGAATCTGGTGTCATCACCTCAAACGTAAACGTACCGTTTGAAGCAGTAAATCCAGATGGACTAGAAGATTTGAAAACGGATGCTGTCGCTAGTTGGGTCACATTAATTGAGCCAGAGGCAGCATTTGTTGAGCCAGTTGCTGTGACAGCAGATTCGTTTGAGCTTGTCACCTTTTTTGCGCCATAAGTACTTGGTAATGTTAAATTTAGTTTGGCAATGAGATCATCTAATTCTTTGACCTTTGAATTGACCTCGCGGTAGCTGTCTCTTTGCCATTCAAGTGTTTGTTTCTGTCGTGTCATTTTATCAAGTGGTGCCTGCTCAGTTTTCATTAGCTTTGAGACAATTTCATCAATATCAAATACATTTGAAAATCCAGTAATTCGATTAACCATGATTTATGTTCTCCCTTCAATTACATTCTTTTATCGACAAATAAACCGACAATCTCTGTCATTGCCGCATAGAAATCAAGCCATTCTTTGGAAGGAATCTCTCTAATGACTTCTTCGGTTTGGTTATCTACGACTTTGACATAATATTCATTGAGTTTTTCATGCAATTCAAATTGAAGATGAAATTGAGTAGGTTCAATCAGCTTATTTGCTCCTTGAAGCGTTTTCTCAATTTCTTCTTTTGAAACGACTTTTCCATTTGCTTGTAAATCAGTGTTTGCATTGTCATTTTGATGATTCGTAACACGGGTTTGAAATGCATCAATCAGTGGCTCTAGCGAAGTCAACTTACCAACAGACATAGTTATTCAGCTCCTGTGCTTTAATCTATCTTTTATATCGGCTTTGAATTATTAAATTAAATATAGATGGACCGATTTGTTAAAGTTTCATATAGATGGTGTACTTCTACGGTTTCACACGGAGGAGGATAGACAAATAGGATAAAAAAATCCTCACTTTTTTTGTGAGGATAATTGAGAAAGTAGATCAAAGGACAAGCTAGCAGCACGGCTGTTTTCTTCTTGAATAGACAGGTATACTTCCTTCCTGTGAATATCAATATGCTTAGGAGCCTCAATTCCGACTTTTACTTGGTCGCCTTCAATCGCAATAATTTTAACTTCAATATCGTCGCCTATTTGAATCGATTGATTTAATTTACGAGATAGAACTAACATGAGGAAGCCACCTCTAGCAAATGTTTTGTATGATAGGCTGAATCATGCAAAATGACCTGCTTGGCTTTCATGTTTTTCCGATTCACAATAATAGGCGCTCTTAAATTGGCTGTCGTTTTTTCAATAGAAGATCCCATTGTTAAAATAACCATGACTTCCACATCATTGGCATCTTCTACCCCAAGAATGTCTACAACCGATTCTTCTAAGTCAAATTCATATTGATTGAAGAACAAAAATGGGCTGCTGACAATAAAGCCTAGTTCTGCATTTTTCAAAGATTGAAGAACTAAAAATGGGGATTCTTCTGATAAAGGTAAAATGACAAATTGTTTTTGATCCAGAAATCCTGGTATCCCATTAGAGAAGTGAATGATTTGCTCCTCTTTAATCGTCACTTCGCCATGGTATTTTGTTTGAATGATCATAATTCACGACCTTTTTCATTTTTCTTAACTATACCTTATCACCATTTCGACCTGTTTCGTCAACTTCTATTTTTAATTCTGGGTATTGTAACATATCAATATGAACTTTACCTGGCTGGTAGTTAACAATTGGTTTATGAGGTGTTGCCTCTATAATAGCTTTTTGCGGCTCCACATCAATTTTAAGTTCAGATGGCTGATAGTGAATTTTCACACTAAAAAATGAAGGAATCACACCGATGTTGAATTGTTTTGCTGGAGGACTGCCGTTGATTTTCGCAAACTCAGCAATCGCATTCCCACCATTCTCGATCTTGATGAGTTCACTTCCTTCTTCCGCTCTACGTCCCATTCCTTCTCCAATCGCACGTTTCCCCTCAGCAGCCCATTCCTCTGAACGCCTAAAAATCGACTTAATATCCATATCGGCAAATGCCTCGGTTTGATCTATGGTTAATTTCGACGGTGTCCTTGTGATATTCATGACAGCTCTTGGCTGCTGAATCTCAAGCTCAGCTCTTGGCTGCTCTACTTCTTGCTTGGAAGGGGTTGTCGACATTTGCAGCTTTGCATAAGTTTGCTCCATTAACAATCTAGGGATTTGCATAGGTTCACCTCCATGATGCAAAAAAGCACCCAACGGATGCTTTTTCTTATCTTAAGAAATCGACAAGGGATGGCTGAATCACTTTAGCTGTCGTCGCTAAAGCAGCTCTATTCACAGTCTCTTGTTGAAGAAGATCAAGAATGGCTTTTTCACTTTCTACATCTTCGGCATCTGATTTAGCCTTTTTCAGCACTTCAAATTGCGAAGTCAAACGGCTCCCGACTAAATCGATACGATTGGATCTAGCCCCAAGATCTGAACGCTCAGCACTCATCACTTCTTTAAACTGATCGATATTTCCTAATGCATCATCTGAATTTGTAAACGTTCCATTTTTTAATGAGTTTTCTAAATCAGTCAGCATTTCAATGACATTTTGACCACTGGCAGATTGTCCACCAAAAGCTGAAAGAGGATTTGAATTCACATTTAATGTGATTCCATCAGAAATGTTCGACTGAACCACGTTTGCATCTGTATAGTTTTCAAAGTTAAATGTAAACGTACCATCTGCATTCTCTACAACTGGTTTAACATTTGTATTCGTCCCATTAAAAACAAACTTACCTAACATCTGCGTGTTCATTGCATCAATGATTTGATTCTTCATCTGACCAATTTCCACTCCGATAGCAGCTAAATCTTCTGGCTGTTTTGTTCCATTGGCCGCATCGAGTACTTTATCTCGTATATTTGACATGATATCAATTATTTCAGTGACACTTGTTTCAGATGTATCAATCCAGTTTCGTGCCTCATTTAAATTAGTTTGGTATTGCTCATTTCGAAACATGGCTGTACTATATTGAAGACTTTTCACTGCTGCAACAGGATCATCAGACGTTTTTGTGAAACGTTTTCCAGACTGTGCCTGCTCATTAATTTTAGAGAGTTTTTCATAACTTTTACTAATATTTCGAAGTGAATTTTGAGAAATCATACTTTGCGTGACTCGCATCAGTTACCCTACCTTCCTACGACTCCCATGCCGTTTATTATTTTATCTAATACTTCGTCTTGCATCGTCATAATTCTTGCTGCTGCATTATAAGCATGCTGGAATTGGATCATGTTCGTCATTTCTTCATCAATAGATACAGCACTAGTTGACATCCTGCGTTCATTGGCTGAATTCACAAGAGCTGCTGAACTGCTTTCAAGGGTCATGTTCTTTTTAGCTTGTATCCCCATTTCGGCAATGACATTCTGATAGTAATCCTGAATTGTTGTGGTATTTCCGCCGATTGGTAGCTTTAAGTTTTGAATATTAGCTAATTTCGTAGCATTCGAACCATCACCTTGCGTTTGATTAAGAGATGCAGCAATGTTATCTGTCGATGCTAAAATCACGTCACTCACTTTGATACGGGCTGCCAAGCCTTTATTCAAATCATTGTTATTCTCAATATCGAAAAAGTCTTGTCCACTTGTGCCATTTAACGTGTATCCTTGCTTATGGACGTCGTTAAAAGCATCCATAAATACTTTTGCTACTTCATCCAGCTCAGCAAGCATATCCGGGTACATGCCTTTTTCATCTCCATTAGACATGTAGCCATACGCCTCAACAAGTGCTTTTACTTTACCATTCACTTGTAATTGATCAGCTGCGATGGTTGTCGTTCCAAATTGGAGTGAGTTAACAAGTCCCGTCGTATTATCATAGGAAAGTTGCAATTCAGATTTTTCATTGGTAATGCCATTTAAAATTGTTCCAGCAGATTGTCCATTTGCACCGATAATATCGATGTTAACGGTTCCTTCAGCAATTTCCAGAGCATTTCCTCCAGAAGGGTTGTAGCTCACTTTAATATCAACAAGTGAGGAAAGCTGATCTATGAGAGCGTCTCGCGTATCATAAAGATCATTGGGAAGATAACCATTTGGCTCAACTGTTGCAATCTGTTTATTCACTTCATCAATTTGAGTTAATAGGGTGTTCACATTTTTTGCCGTTGAATCGAGTTCAGTTTTTAAATTCTTTTGTATCGTTGTTAAAGAAGAATTTAGCAGGCGGAATTGATCTACTAAAGCTTGAGCACTTGTCTTAACAACTGTACGGGCTGAAGCAGTATCAGCATTTTTCGATTCCGATAAGACTTGTAATGATTTCCAGAGATTATCAAAGGCTCTATTCAAGCCTTCATCTGTCAAATCATTCATCACTCCTTCCATTTGTGAAAGAGCATCAGACTTCGTCGCATAATAAGACAAGTTATTGTTATGATCTCTATACTGAAGATCTAAAAAGCTGTCTCGAATTCTTTCAACAGTTCCAACTTGGACACCTGTCCCCATTTGGCCGTATGTCTTGCCATCATAAACAGAAATCACTGGGTAAGGATTCTCTGCTTTAAAGGTAACTCTCTGTCTTGAGTAGCCATCAGTATTTGCATTGGATACGTTGTTTGATGTGACATAAAGCCCTGCACGCTGGGCTGTGATTCCTCTTTTTGCCGTTTCTAGTCCCATGAATGTAGAACCCATAGATATCCTCCTTTTTTACGCCTTTGAATCAAACAAAGCCCTATGCTGTTTAGGCTTTGAACTCTCAAGACCATTTTGTCCGTAATTCATATTTTCTTTGTTAGGATTCACAAGATCGAATGTCAGTGAAATAAATTGAAGTGACTGCTGAATAAGCTGTTTGTTCAGTTCGTTTACATCTTTCAGTTCCACCATGATGTCATTCAGCTTCTCATATAACGAAATAAGCTCTTCTTGATCCGTTCCTGTAGCTTTTTCGATGCATGCGGTGATTGTCGGCGATTGATCACTTTGTAAAAATTGAACTGCTGCTTCAATCCGCTTTTCTTCTAATTGTGAAATGGCCTGAATATATTTTTGCTCAAGGTTCAGAACCTCTGAAAGAGCATCGATCTCATTATTTTTCAGCATTTCTGTTTTATTCTTAGACAGCTTTAGAAGCTGTTCATGTAATCCGTAGAGACGGTGCAGTTCTTCAATCATTATTTTTACTGACATTCACGCTACTCCCTTTTGTTATTGTTGTTTATAAAAATTCAACATTTTATCTGCAATGCCTTTTGTATCTACTTGATATGTTCCGGCTTCAATGCTTTTTTTAATTTGGTCTATTTTATCTTGACGTTCTTTCATGATATTCGGCACCTTTTGCATTTCGATTGCCTTTTTAGAAATTTCGACTTTGTCAGTTGATTTTGCTTGATTCGATTGCAACGTTTGTTTCTCATATGTTTTCTTGTAAGGATTTACTGGTTGTGTTCCATATCGATTAATTTTCACGGGATTCCTCTCGCTTTCCGTTACAGTCTGTCTTGATTCTATCCATTTTATCGACCAAACTGCAACTTAGTTTAGGGAATCAGTCGTTTTTAGGATTAATGGCATAATAGGTGTCTTTTTTCCTAGATTCAATCTCCCTTTTACGCTCTTCTTCTTGGTCCATTTGGCTGATTTGCGTCTTTATATCCTTTTCACAATGGCTACACAGCTTGTTTTTTCTGATCGGTTGGCCGCATCTTTCACAAGGATAATTGATATTCGGAAATTGACTAATTTGAAGTCTTTTTAAACGGATAAATTTCAGGATTAATTCTTCATCAACTTCTGTTGCGTCTACTATTTCAGCAATGGTTGATTGTCTATTACTTTGCTTACGCAAGAATTTATAAACGATATCAAAAGAACGTTCTTCTTCTTCAAAGCATTTGTTACAAACCGTTTGGATGGTGGTTTTTAAAAATAACTGATTACATTGTGGACAGTTTGCCAATTGATTCATAACCAAAACCCCTTACGTTATTTTCTTTTCTTAATATCGGTTGATTGTCATGATTTTTAACTACGAATCAACGTAAAAGAGGAAACACTTTTGGCGCCTGCGTCTTTTAAAATTTTTGCTGCATGATAGACTGTCGCCCCAGTTGTATAAATATCATCGATTAATATGACATCCTTTAGAACGATCGGGATTGACTGCCTTAATTGGAACAAATTCTGTTGATGTAAACGTTCATTTTTTCTTTTCTTAGACTGCTTACTTTGATGTACTTTTATAAGTGGTTCCAATATAGATCCGCCAATCATGGAAGCAAGCATCATTGACTGATTGAATCCTCTTTCCTTTAATCTCTCTTTACTCAAAGGAATTGGGACAAGGACCGGTTCTTTGATTGAAAAAGAACGTTTAAACGCTGACTGTACATCTTTTTTAAATAGATCAGCTAAAGCCGTATCACCTCGAAATTTAAATCGAGCTAGAATATCTTTCATAAAGTCGTTGTAAGCATAAACAGACCGATTCATTACAAGAATCTCAGCAAAATCCCGTCGTTTATTCCACCTTGAACAATCCTGACACAATTGATCATTTGATTGCGCTCTTCCGCATTTGGGACAAGTAGGACCTTGAATCTTCATCAGGTGGTTCTTACATGCTACACATAATCGACCTTCATTTAATAGTAGGAATGATTTCCATGTAAAAGCAGCCACAAAATGACTCTCACAAATTGGACAAATCAACGATTTTCTTTGTTCAACGGCAAATGATTTTCGCACCTTGGATATGTAGTGACCGTTGAAGCAGCTTCTGTCAGAATGACGAGCATCGCCGTATTTTTCTGTTTATCCACCATCTCGGATTTACTGTAGGATATTTTATCGATATCTGTTATATATTGCGGTTTCACTTGATTTAGAGAAATGGCTAATACATCTTCTATACATTTTTCACAATGACAAATCATGTTTAATTGGTTGAGATATTGATAGAGAATTTCTTTAAGTAGTATTTCTTTTGCGTTGAGTAGCATATTTTGTCTCTCCTGCCATTTGTGTTTTGTGAATATAATGTACCATGATTTAGTTGAACCCACACTATTTTTCAGAAAACTCTTCTTCAGCTGTATTATTCATTTTTACGATATGTTTCTTTGCTTGTTTCATACTTCTCGTTAAACCAAAATGAAAAAAGTACACGTCTCCGTTAAAAAAATCTGGATGTCTCCCTGCTCTACCAGAAATTTGGACAAGTGCACTTTCTGTAAAAATAGGAGATTCCGCACCTAATACGCCCACTTGAACATCTTGAATAGTAACGCCTCTTTCTAGAATAGTTGTTGTAACCAATACATCGTATCTATGATCTCTGAAATGCTGGACTTTTTGCTTCCTTTCTTGATCATCCGCAGAAACACCCTGTACATTTACATCTTGAACTTGAAGAATATGAGTTACCTTCTTCATAGTAGAAATAGAAGGAACAAAGAGTAACACTCTTTTTTTCTTTGTGATATGTTCATGCAACCAGTTCATTGTAGATGCTGGAAGCCGATTTCTTTTTAATTTCTTTTTCCAATCTCCAACCCATTGAAATGTTGGGACAGGCAACGGGTTTTGGTGGAAGCGCAGAGGAATTTTGATCGCTTCTAATTGTCTACGAGCAACATCCTTTTGCATTTTTTTAGATGGTGTGGCACTTAAGTAAATTCTAACTCCTGTTTTTTTCATTGATTTTAAAACAGCAAACTGAAGCCGTTCATCCATTGAATAAGGAAAAGCATCGACTTCGTCTACAATGAGGACATCAAAGGCGTTTTTATATCTCATTAGCTGATGGGTTGTAGCGATCATAAGCGGTGCCATTTGAAATCTTTGAGAACTCCCGCCATAAAGTGCAGCTATATTCAGTCCTTGAAATGCCTTTCTCATTCGAGGTTCAAGCTCCAGTACAACATCGGTTCTAGGCGTCGCAATACAAACACTCATTCCGTTATTTAACGCATATTTTATTCCATGAAAAAGCACCTCCGTTTTCCCCGCACCACAAACAGCCCAAACGAGCAGATCAAATTTGTTTTGGATTGCTTCTACTAGCCTATCGGACGCTCTCTTTTGTCCTTTAGAAAGCTCTCCCTGCCATGTTAATTCAACTTGTCTTGTTTCTTTCTTTTGTGGACCCGTCCATTCATAGAGAAAGCCACATTCACTTACTTTTCCCAGCATGATGCAGGATCTACAGTATAAACAGTCTTTTTTACATGTTTCACACGGAGATAGGGCAAAGTAGCGCTTGTTTGATACACCGCACCGGCAGCAGATCAAACCACTCGCCACCCTATCGACAGCAGGTGTTCTATGGATAAATCCTTGATTCTCCAGCCACTCCAATTCGGACTGTGTACATTGACATTCAACAGGAAGAAGGTGCCTTGATTGTAGCTTGTGACTGAGTTCCATTGCTTTTTCCAGATTCAATTTCACGCACTACCTTTCCATTCATGTTGACCCATTATGTACAAAGAGAAGGCCTTTCGTCTAATTGTAAAAATAGAAAAACAAATCCCCTTTTCCATGAGAAAAGGGGATTTTGATATCTACCTGATGATCCAGCCAAGTGCTAAAGAGCCTTCGCCTAGATGAGTGCCAATCACAGCACCAAAGTAGCTTTTATAAAATTCAACATGAGGATACTTTTCTAATAAGTGCGCAATTAATTCATCTGCTTCTTCTTCTCTATTACCATGTATCAGAGTTGCTCTCATTGGAACACCACGTGATGCATCTTCATCAAATAATTCAAAAATACGTGAAATGGCTTTTTTGCGTGTACGAATCTTCTCAAAAGGAACAATTAGCTTGTTGTCAAAATGTAAGATAGGCTTTACCTTTAAGAGGCTTCCAATAAAAGCCTGTGCACCGTTTAATCTGCCGCCTCGTTGTAAATGAGTTAAATCGTCTACCATAAAATAAGCTCTTTGATTTTCTTTCAGATAATTGAGATGGGAAATCACTTCTTCTGGAGAAGCACCACCTTGGATTTTTTCAGCAGCTTCTAACACATAAAAACCTTGCGCCATACAGCTAGTCTCTGTATCAAACGGATAAATGTCGATCCCGTCAACTAGTTCATTCGCTGAGGCCGCACTATTGTATGTTCCACTAATTCCGCTTGACAGATGTATACTAATCACAGCATCATATGTTTCACTAAGTTTTTCATATAATTCTATAAGTTCACCGAAAGCAGGCTGAGAGGTTGTTGGAAGATCTTTATGTTTCTTGACTTCTTCATAATATGTCTTCCAATCCATTTCTACTTCTTCACGGTATGATTCAGTACCAAAGATGACATTCAGAGGGATCATATGAATATGATGTTTATTACGTAGTTCTTGTGGTATATAAGCAGTACTGTCTGTTACAACGGCTATTTTCATTCTTAAATACCTTCCTTATCCGTTAAGTTGCTTTTTAAAAAAGAATGATCATTGTTTTTCACTAGATTTATAATACTAATCAAAAAAGCTTGCCTAATCAATAGGCAAGCCCGCTATATCCGAAAAAGACTCCTTACCTGCCTATCATTGCTCTCTAACTTGAATGTGAGAGAATTAAAAACAGGCGAAAAAGGAGTACTTGTCCGGACATTATCTCATTTCTACCCAGCCGTTTTTAATTGCTACAACAACAGCTTGTGTACGGTCGTTTACATTCATTTTTTGCAAGATGTTACTCACGTGGTTTTTGACTGTTTTCTCACTAATAAAGAGCGACTCACCAATACCTCTGTTGCTCTTTCCGTCAGCTAACATTTGAAGAACTTCACATTCACGTCTTGTTAAGATATGAAGTGGTCTGCGAATTTCAGGATATACCTCGTGCTGTGGATGTGCTGAAACGCCGCTTGTTGCTAAGCGTCGGAATTCATTTACTAAGTTATGAGTGACTTTCGGATGTAAATAAGAACCTCCGTCAGCTACTACTTTTACTGCTTCAATGAGGGTATCTGCATCCATTTCTTTTAACAAGTAGCCTCTTGCTCCTGTTTTTAATGCATGTGTCACATAGTTTTCATCGTCATGAATAGATAGGATAATGACTTTTGATTCGGGATAAAGCTCTACTAGCTGTTTTGTAGCCTCCACACCATTTACATTCGGCATATTAATGTCCATAATGACAACATCCGGATGATAGTGTTCTACGATACGTGCAGCTTCGTCACCGTCGTCTCCTTCTGCAACTACTTCAAAAGTAGGTTCAAAATCTAAAATCCGTTTGACACCTTCACGGAATAATTGGTGGTCATCGATAATTACAATATTTACTTTAGTCACAAGCTACGCCTCCCCATGTTTATTGTTCTACACCTGAACTTTATGGTCAATATGTCTTTTGTCTCTATTTTACAATTTTATTTTGTAATGTTAACGGTACTCTAATCATGATGAATGTCCCTAGACCTATTTTTGAGTCTATGGTCATTTTACCTTCTAGTAAGTCTACGCGCTCTTTCATACCAAGTAACCCAAAGGATTTGTTTTTATTTGTTTTCACATCTTTCATATCAAAGCCTTTTCCATCGTCTTTGATAATTAACGTGACAAAGTCTTTTGTCACTTCTACTTTTACAGAGATTTCTTCAGCTTCGGAATGCTTCAATGAATTTGTGACAGCTTCTTGGGCTAGTCTAAACAGTGCCACTTCGAATTGAGAAGCAATTCTTTCATTTTCTGTATCCCCTAGGCATTGGAACGTAATTTTGGTTTTTCCATCATATTCTTCAATTGTGTTTAAGTATTTTCGCAGTGTCGGAATGAGACCCAAATCATCTAAAGCCATCGGTCTTAAATCATAAATGATTCTTCTCACTTCGTACAGTGCATTTCGCACATTCTGTCTTAGACTTCTAATTTCTTTAAAGCCTTCTTCTGTTCCACGGTCTCTAAAAATTCGTTCAATTAGTTCTGAACGCATCATCACGTTTGCCAGCATCTGAGCAGGTCCATCATGGATTTCTCGTGATACCCTTTTGCGCTCTTCTTCCTGGGCTTCAATAATTCTTAGTCCAAAATCTTGTTTTGCCTGAGCATCTTCAAGTAAAACACCGACCTGACGTAAATCTTGGTTCAAGTAGTTGAGAACGACCGTGATCTGGCTCACAAGTGTTTCAGAGCGTTCAATGACGTCTTGCAGGCTTAACAATCGTCTTTCGAGATCATCTCTTCTTTCCCTCAGCTGTTTTTCGCGCTGCTGGATCATGGTCAATTCTACTTGCAGGTTATGTGCTTTTTCATAGGCTTCTCGTATTTCTTCTTCGCTGAATTTGTTGAAGTTTCTGCTGACCTCAGATAATCGATTTCTAGCATGTCTCGTATGTACTTCTAGTTTATCCCCAAAATCAATTACTTCGTTGACTTGCTGTTTAATTTGCTTGAGCTCTTCTACTAGGCTTTCATATTGTTGACGGGACTGTTCGCCGATTCTAAATACTTCGTCCTTACTGCCATCAACTGTACTTAGCATTTTCATGATGATTGAATCCAATAACTTCGGATCCATTTTAGGTGTTGTCATGGCTTTTCCCTCCCGTAACAGTGATGTCATCTTTTTTTATTATAAATGTCATTGATCTGCATTTTATGTCGAATTATAATGAAAGAATGCGTATAAATCATGAAATTTTTATGACGACCCTTTTTCCGCTCCTATCATCATAACAAAATACGCTGTAAAATTCTAAAACCAATGCAAATTTTCTCTAGCCTTACAATTTGCTTGTCAGGAGGGTATGTCTTTTGCTGAACCGCTATCTCACAGTAAAAAGCCGTGGCGAGCATGAGATCGTCATTGAAAAATCACGTTTTATTTGTCATATACAACGTGCTGTCTCAGAAGAAGAAGCACAAGCCTTTATACAATCCATAAAAAAACAACATTGGAACGCCACTCATAATTGTTCCGCCTATTTGATCGGTGAACATGATCTGATTCAAAAAGCAAATGATGATGGTGAACCAAGCGGTACGGCAGGTGTACCCATGCTTGAAGTGCTAAAAAAACGCAAGCTGAAAGATACAGTAGTTGTCGTCACTCGTTATTTCGGCGGTATTAAGCTAGGTGCCGGTGGATTAATTCGCGCATACGGAAAATCTGTGTCTGAAGCAATTAATCATGTTGGTATGGTAGAACGCTGTTTAATGCGTACGATGCACACAACAATAGATTATACATGGCTTGGAAAGGTAGAGAATGAGCTTAGAGCCTCATCTTTTCAGCTAAAAGACATCCATTATGCAGAAGATGTGATTTTTGAAACGTATGTAGAAGAAACACAAACAGAGCAGTTTATTGAATGGATGACTGAGTTGACTAATGGAAAGAGTGTTACTAAAGAAGGCGAATTGATTTATTTAGAAAAGGACGTTGGTCCGATAAAGGAGACAGATGAATGGCACAACGAGTAAAAGTGCGTGTACGAAAGAAAAAGAGTAGGAAGAAAAAGATTTTCAAACGGATTCTGGTCTTATTTTTGCTTCTCTTCATCTGCATGGGCGGATTTGCAGTTTATAAGATTGTGAATACACTCCAGGCTGCTGACAAAACTTATGATGAATTAGAGCGTGGGGAGAAATCGAAACTCCGTGATGCTGTTATTGATATAAAGAAAAAACCTTTCTCTGTCCTATTTGTTGGTATAGAGGATTACGCCACAAATGGTGATCACGGCCGTTCAGATTCACTCATCGTCGCAACGATTAATCCTCAGGATAAAACGATGAAAATGGTCAGTATCCCCCGTGACACACGAGTACAGCTTGCTAGTGACACAACGGGAAATAAAGTAAAGATCAATGCGGCATTTGCTAAAGGCGGTAAAGACGAAACGATTGAAACTGTCGAACAATTCTTGCATGTCCCAATTGACAAATATGCAACAGTGGACTTTGACGGTTTTAAGGATGTCATTGATGAAGTTGGGGGAATCGATATAGACGTTCCATTTGACTTCAATGAAAAAAGTGACGTCAAAAAATCGAAAAAGATTTACTTTAAAAAAGGAAATATGCATTTAAACGGGGAAGAGGCACTTGCTTATGCGCGAATGAGAAAACAAGATCCACGTGGTGATTTCGGGCGTAACGATCGTCAGAAACAAATCTTACGTGCCATGATTGATCAAATGGCGAAACCTCATAACATTGCAAACGTGGATAATATTGCAAAAGAAGTAAGTGATCATATAACAACCAACTTCCGCATCACAGAAGGACTTGCTCTACAGCAAATTTACAGTGGTTTTAAAGGAGACGATACTGAAACACTATCTATTAAAGGATCAGACCTTTATTTAGGACCAAATCGAACATACTTCTTTGAGCCAGATCAAACCAACTTGGCTGAGGTACAAAATGAGTTAAGGACACATTTAAAGCTTCCTGCTGAGTCATCGTCCTCAACTGAAACAAATACACAAACCGATTCATCTTCTGATGCAACAGGGTCAGCCGATACACAGGCCCCTTCGACCAGCACATCAGGACAATAATAGGAAAACAGCCCGTTCCTTGGAAGCGGGCTGTTTTTTATTGTCTTTTGACCATACGTTTGTAGAATTTCGTAAATGGTTTAAACTCTTCGTTCACCAAACCAGTGACTTCAGCGATAACTTGCATAAACATGACCAGTAAAAAGATGATGATCAATGACAGCCAAATGGTGGCACTTGTCAGCAAAATCGCGCTTAAGCTGAAGACTAAGCCAATCATGTAAATCACAATCACTGCCATTCGATGTGATAAGCCAAAGGCCATCAGTCGATGATGGATGTGTGATTTGTCAGGTGATGAGATAGGCTGTTTATTCAATATTCGTCTGATGATCGCAAAGGTCGTATCAAAAATAGGCACACCTAAAATAATTACAGGGACAACAACACTAAACAAAGTAACACTTTTGTACAATCCTAAAAGTGACAGGACCGAGATCATATAGCCTAAAAATAACGAACCTGTATCACCCATAAATATTTTTGCTGGATGGAAGTTATAAAAAAGAAAACCGATGGTACTGCCAATGACGACAAGAGATAACGAAAGAATCAGGATCTTGTCCGCAGAAAATGCCATGACGGCAATCGTGGTTAAACCGATAACCGAAATTCCGGCAGCCAGTCCATCTAATCCGTCAATTAAATTGATCGCATTTGTAATCCCAACAATCCATAGTACAGTCAGGGGATACGCCATCCATCCTAACTCCAGTCGATCTGTTAAGAAAGGAACAGAGAAAAAGTCCATTTTTAAGCCCGTGCTCACGATTAAGCAAGCAACGAGAACTTGCACAAGAAATTTAAATTTTGCACTTAAATTATATTTATCATCAAATATACCTAAAATGACGATGAGTACAGCGCCAACTGATATAGCTGTAATTTTATTATGTAGAAACAGCCCGCCTGCTAGTGCTCCAGCCGCTACCCCAATAAAAATCGCCAAACCGCCCATTCGAGGCATTACTCTATCATGAACTTTTCGTTTATTCGGCTGGTCCACTGCACCAATCTTAATTGCAAACTTTTTGACGATTGGTGTCACAATTAAAACTGTAGCCAGAGAGACAAAAAACGCTAATAAGGCGCGTTCGTAATCCATAGGTCAGTCTCCTTCTAAATTGAAATCTGTATTTTGTATATTGGCCGCTCTTTCCATTATACAATTGAATATAGGATGATCACAAGCTCCCCCTAAGAAGAAGAAACAAATAAAAACGCACAATCCTGAATGAATTATGCGTTTTCTTTAATATTCGTTAATTCCACCATGTTTGTGAACAGTGCGTGCCAATCTTTTTTCTTTGCCCGGCTTTGTCTTAGATGTCTGCATGTCATGTCATCTTTTTTACTGATCACTTTCTGGCAGGCTTCTACGAAGAGAGCTGGATCTTCGCCCTCTACATATTCATACACATCATTCTCTTTTAGCCTTTCCGTTGATGGAAGATTTAAACCAACAACAGGGATTCCGGCAGCTAAAAATTCATACAGCTTGAGCGGAAAAACCGCTTGATTGTAAGGAGACTGTTTGTATGGCATCATCCCTACATCAATTAATTTCATATAAGCAGGCACTTCTTCCGGTGCGACTGCTCCAGTCCATAGGACATTGGGCAGTTTGAGTGCATGCTGAAAAGATGGATCTCCATTCGTTCCATCCGGACCGACAAATAAAAATGTCCAATCTGGCTGCATGCGAGCAGCTTGAGCGATCATGTCAAAATCGAGCTTCGGCTTGATCCCACCTATAAAGCCAAGAACCGTTCCCTCTCTTCCCTCTAGCACGTCTTCCCTGCTAGTGAGGTTACTTTTTGCAAACACATCATACTCGACGCCATTTTCCACTGTAAAGACATCTTTCGGTTCACCCATGAGCCTTTTTTTGATTTGATCATGTAAGTATTGTGAAGAGCATGTAATGCTGTGCGCATATTTAATAATGCGGTTTTCTGCCTTTACAATGACTCGCTGTCTCATATAAGAGAGAATGTTGTTTTTTCCGCTGATGGGCTCTCCCCACAGGTCACTGCAATCATACACAATATGTTTCCATTCAAATAAAGAAGATAAGAGCGGAAATCCCGGAAACGTATACCATAAACAGACGGCTATGCCCTGCTTTTCTTCTTGACGCAAATGCTCAAGAAGAGGAGATAATTTATGAAAATAAAACATATCTTGATAACGGCCAAAGCGAAAAAACTTGCTCTTGAGCACATCAGGAATGGTCATTTGCTTCATTCGATCCGTTATAGGCTGAAAGGGAGCTGAATGACGAGTGGCAGATGGGCATACCCAGATGACCTCTTTCGTTTCTGGATCAGATGCAAGAAATTCCGCCAGTCGATGCCGTCTGTACCTTAGGCCATCGTGTCCCCATTCTCCCGTTGCGACAATCACATGTATGATCGACTCTGCTTTCACCTTTATCACCTTTTTTCCCTTCTATTTATAAGCGCTTTTTGACAGCATTTGTGGCATAGTGCATAAAACACCAAGATGCTTTCACAAAATGAAGCTGCTCAATTTCTCTGTAGACAAACCATGTTTTTTTCGCTGCTTTCCACTTGTTACTAGAAATCGAGTTTCCCACGATGCGATATTCACTGAGCGGCTCACTCATTCCATAGGCAGTAAATCCTTTTTTTAAAATAGAGAGCCATGTGGCTAAGTCCTGCCTTGTTCGAATGTTTGGCATTTCCACGTGTCCTACTTGTTGAAGATCGAGCATCACCGTCAAACAGCCGATAATCGTATTTTTTAAAGCTTCATTGTAGTTCAACTGAGCCGGTGCTGTGACGGTTTTTTGTAACGGCTCTCCATTTTCTGAAATGATGTCATATGCCGTGAAAGTAAAGGCATGATCATTTTCTAACATAAACTTGACCTGCTTTTCGAGCTTTGTCTGTTTCCACATATCATCGCTATCTAAAAAAGCGATAAAGCGGCCTTTAGCTTGTTTGATGGCGGTGTTTCTAGCAATAGCGGCTCCCCCGTTTTCCTCTAAATAAATGACGTTGATTCTGTCGTCCGTCTGACTTAATTCCCCTAACAACTTCCTTGTGCCATCTGTTGAGCAATCATCTGCAATGATCAGCTCCCAGTTGGAATAGGTTTGGGCAAGGACGGAATGAACTGTATCCGTTAAATAACGTTCCGCATTATACGCCGGTGTAATAATTGATACTAACGGTTGATTGTTCACCTAAGACTCATCTCCAGTTCATCATTAAGATTCTTTGAACACTTCAGGTAACACCACAAACATAAGCGAGATGCTAAGGCCAATGACAAGTCCAAGCAGTGCTCGTTTTTTCGCTGACATGCCTTTGCCTGCTTCATCAAGCACTTGGGCAGGATCGACAATCTTTGCCTGCTTCATCCCGAGCTTTGTCGATTCCAATTCATATAAAAATCGTTCTTTATCGACCTTGGAGTCATTGCTGACAGATTCATCTTCAAGAGCGGATAGTCTCCTTTCAATGACTTGCTGTCTTTTCGTAAATAAGGCTTTGTCCTGCTTTAAAAATGTATCTGACACTTGTTTCACTACCGCCAAAGCTCGAGCTTGATCAGCATCTGTAAACGACAACTGCAATTGTGTATCGGACTGGTTCGTGAGAATCAAACGATTTTTCACATCCTGCCTTTCTTCTTCCTTTACATCACGGAGTGCTTGATTCAGAAATGCATCACTTTTTAATAGAGATGTCACTTCTTCCATATTGTTATACACACCGTCGTCATATTTCCCAAGCGTCAAGGTCACAGCAGCTGTGTAACTAGACTGTTCTACTGTTCCCTTGGCAAAAAAGAAACCAAAAGCAGCCAATACAACGGGCAGCAGCACAAGCCAGACGATATATTTTTTCATTCGCTTCCCTATTCTTAACATCAAACCAGACATGCTCATTCTCCCAACATTGACGTATTTAATTTTTCACTAGTGTAGCCATCCAAACTCAGTATCACACGTTTGCCCACGGCTTGAAACGCTGTTTATTTTTCATGATATTGACCGCTGCGATCACTAGACCTAGAAACACCCAGTGGAAATATAAATTCGAGACCGAACTCGGACTGATACTTGAGACGAGAAAGCTCAGCATGGCAGCAAATAGACCTTCAATGATCATCTTGGCTGATCTCGTGTCAGCCAATTGGTATTGTTTGTACAGTGAGAACATGAGATAGGCATACACTGAGATATAACCTAGCATGACGGCAAACCCAAAATTCGTCATCACCTCTAGCAGCCAATTGTGAACTTCCACGACCTGATCTGTATCAAAGATTGAAAAATGAGCTAAGTAATAAGACACATTGCCCGCTCCAACCCCGAATCCATATGAATTCGTAAAGAAATGCCAGGCGTTTTTGATTAAATTCGCACGGGCAATGTTGGACGGAAGTGGTTCGCTAAAAGAATGAGCGACCTGAGAAGCGAGAAACAAGTCATAAAAGACAGAATAGATTTTGGCTGAAAAAATGGCGATACAGATGATACCAAGCCCGCCTGCTGCCATGATGGACCACTTTTTTAAAAAGCGAGGCATCAATAGCCATACATAGATTGCCGCTCCAGCTAATATGCCAAGCAAGCTGGCGCGCGATTCTGTTAACAAAATAAGATACAGCGCTAAGATGGCTCCTAGTAATCCGAACGCTTTGATATAACCATTTTTCATTTGGCGCATGCACGCCACATATAAGAAAAAGCTAATAGATAAAAACGTCGCAAAGTCATTTTGGTTAAAGAAGACAGCCGTAGGATAGTGCTGTTTGTACGCTGGTCCAAGATACAATGAGGTATTCGGTAAATGATTCAAGGTCAAGTGATTATAGAACCCGATTCCCATCACAAATACAGTCATGACTAGCCAAATACTATAAAAAGTCACGATCTGATCCATTCGCTGAATGTACATGACCACAAGAAAGACAAAACCCATTCCCATCGCAAGAAGAGACATATATTTCAGGCCGTCTGTGACCGAATGAGCCCAAAGCAGTGAGATGAGCCCGTAAAGAAACCATGCAGCGAAAAAACCAAGAATGCCTTTAACACGAATTTGCTGCCACTGGGATATGTACGTTCCTTTGTCTCTCATCCGCCATATGAATAAAGCAAAGACAGCCAAGAGCATGATGCGGTAGAGAAAGAGACTAAAGAACCCAACACTAATAGAGAAAAAAGCATTATTGAGAAATGTTAATGCAATTAAAAGGTAAATGGCTGACATGAATATGTGTTCACCATTCATGTAGAGCTTCATACATATAGCAGCCACCATGAGCACCACAATCAAAACCGGAATGACCACCATCTTCTTTAACCCGATAGACTGTGCGGATGCCATTTGTACAAGCCCGATACCTGCTGCTAATAACATACATCCGATTATGATTTGCCATGCTGTTTGTTTCACACTCATACCCATGTTCCTCCTAAGCAACCCATCCGATTTGAGGGATTAAGCCTTTACTTCCTGTTCATAGTAGGAAATAGTACGAGCCAAACCTTCTTGTAAAGTCACAACAGGCTCCCATGCTAAGACTTGTTTCGTTTCCTCATTTGCCAATGTACTATGCACAATATCCCCTGCGCGCTGAGGCTTATAAATCGGTTCAAGATCTGATCTCGTGACTCGCTTCATCGTTTGAAACAGCTCATTCACCGTGATGGAATGACCACATGAGATATTTAAACAAACGTTTGATTGAGCTGTTAAAGCTGCAACATTCGCTGCGGCTAGATCGCCTACATAGATGAAATCTCTTGTTTGTTCCCCGTTTCCGAAGATGAAAGGTGCCTCATGCTTTGCAAACTTATCAGAAAAAATTGAAACCACTCCGCCTTCACCAAGTGCGTCTTGGCGCGGACCATATACATTGCTGTACCGCATAATACAGTAGTCCACATCATAGAGTGATTTTGCCATGTGTAAGTATCTTTCAACTGTCAGTTTCGACAAGCCATAAGGTGAACCAGGCTGCAGTGGATGAGCTGTGTCGACCGGCAGATAGACTGGGTCTCCATAAACTGCTGCCGATGAAGCAAACACCACTTTCTCTACCCCGGCTTCAGCCGCTGCTTTGATCACATGCAGCGAGCCTTTAATATTGACCTCTTCGTCGTAGACGAAATGTTGAACCGAAACGGCTACACTCACTTGCGCTGCAAGATGAATGATATAATCTGGTGCAATGTGTTTGATCAAATCGACCGTTTCTGATTTTGTGACATCTGCTTCAATGCATTGTACGGATAGATGAGCGATATTTTCCTTCGATCCAGTTGAAAAGTTATCAAGAACGATAGGCTCATATCCTTTCTCTAATAAAGCCTCTACCGTATGAGATCCTATAAATCCACTTCCCCCAGTGACCAATACTTTCTTCATCCAAGTTCCCCCTATTATTGTGCCTTCGATACCAATTCTGTTTCCCATACGCCTGGGCGGCCGATGGACTGGTAAATAAATCCTCTCTCTTTCATTTCTGCTGGATCAAACAAATTCCTTCCATCAATTAAAATGGGAGAACGAAGCAGCTGCTTGATCTGATCTTTATCCATCTTCTGTACGTCATCCCATTCCGTTAAGATGAGACAAGCATCTGTATCTTTCACTGTTTCATAGAGATCATTGCTGAAGACCGCCTGCGGGCCAAGCTCTCTTTCTGCTTCTATATAAGCAATTGGATCATAGGCTTTGACAAAAGCTCCGAGCTCTCTCAGCATTGGGATAATATCTAGTGCTGGTGCTGAACGCATATCGTTTGTATTTGGTTTAAATGCGAGCCCTAAAACGGAAATCGTTTTTCCTTTAATATCACCGAACACACTCATCAGTTTGCTGACAAGATGGGCTCTTTGGTGGTTGTTTGTTTCAATGACAGATTCGATCAGCTTGAACCGGTAGCCAGCTGTTTCGGCAATTTTGAGAAGAGCCATCGTATCTTTTGGGAAACAAGAACCACCAAATCCAATGCCTGCTTTTAAAAATTTATGCCCGATCCGGCTGTCTAACCCAACGCCTTCGCTGACTTTTTCCACATCAGCACCAACTCTCTCGCAAATGTTCGCAATGTCATTGATGAATGAGATTTTTGTGGCGAGCATGGCATTTGCCGCATACTTAATCATTTCTGCACTTTCTAGATTGGTCTCAACCACTTCTGTTTGAAACGGATCATGCAATTTTTTAATGATCGTGGATGCATGTGCACTTGTAGAGCCAATCACCGCTCTCTCCATATTCATCGTATCTTGAATAGCTGAACCTTCCCGCAGAAACTCTGGATTGGAGACGACGTCAAATGGATATTTACTGCGTGAAGCCTTTTGAACAATGGCTTGAACAAGACGTCCTGTTCCAACTGGCACTGTGCTCTTATTCACGATGATTTTGTAGCCATTCAGGTGTTCCCCAACCGTTTGAGCCACAGCTTTCACGAATGTTAAATCCGCTTCCCCCTGAGGTGTCATTGGTGTTCCTACCGCAATATAAATAATCTCTGATTCTCGAATTGCAGCGGGAATATTGGTTGTAAAACACAATCTTCCCTCTTCTGTATTCTTCTCAATCAATTCCTTTAAGCCCGGTTCATAAATTGGAACGAGACCGCTTTTTAAGCTGTTGATTTTTGATTCGTCGATGTCACAACAAATGACGCGATTTCCGATATCAGCAAAACAAGTACCCGATACTAACCCGACATATCCTGTTCCAATCACAGCAATTTTCTTCAACATGTTTCATCCTCTCAGTAAAAGCATATTGGTCGTTCCAAACTGTTTATCTATCAGTCTTTGCACATTTCATCCTGTTTAAACGGTGGATGTTGATTGATTCAGCACCTTTTCATATTGCTGAATCAGGAGCGTAGCATTATGTGATGATGAATAATCTGTATGGACGATGTGGTGAAGATCGTTCTTCACTTGCTCGTTCCATCTGTTTTCATAAAGATAAGCGTGAATCGCTTCTTTTAGCTGACTCGTTGAACGCGGTTCAATGAGCAGATGTTGATAGGTAGAAAATAGTGATGGGAGACCACCAACCCGTGTTGCGATGACAGGCAGTTTTAAAGCGAGCGCCTCAAGGACGACAGTCGGCATTCCTTCACTGTAGGATGGAAGGGCAAACAGGTCAGCTGCCATTAAATAATGTTTGACTTGTTCATTCGGCACCTGCCCCGGGAGTATAATGGATTCTCCCGCCCGTTCGGCTAGCTCCTTTGCGAGGGGGCCTTTTCCGACAAAGACGGCTTTTACACCCTCCATCCCGCTGACAGCTTCCGCTAATTCAAGCAAACCTTTCTCTTTAACTAAACGGCCGACAAAAACGACGAGCTTGTCGTGAAGCGGTAAACCGATCTGCTTTCTGATCGCTGTTTGATCCCCTGGTGTTCTAGAAAATGACTTGAGCGGAATTCCCAGCGGGAGACATTGTGCATCCACCTCTGTCATGTCATGTGTTTTCTTTGCCAGCTCTTCACTCACTGTGAGAACAGCAGACGCCTGTTTTACTGCTGCTTTAAAGGCTGCAAGCGCCCCTTGGCCATAGGTTGGATAGACGTTCACATCACTGCCGTGTAAGGTCAGAAGATAAGGGATGTTTGCTTCCTTTTTGATCACAGCTGCTGCGCCGCCAGACGGCATGGCAAAGTGCGCATGGATGAAATCCGGTGACAGTTCATAACGCTCCATTGTGCGCAGGACAGAAGCTACGATTCGTTTACTCGGCTGAGCCCATTTTAGCTGTCCAGGCAGCGCTGTATAGGGCGGTCTGTAAACCGGCACGCCGCACCTCACTTCCTGCTCGGGAAGATCTTTTCTCTGACGATAGGAAGCTTTAAGCATCCGTAAGATGGGCGGATTGACAGGAGTAGGACAAATCACGCTCACTTCTACGCCCTGTTTGACCAGCTCCTGCACTTGCGTTTCATGGAAGACGCCTTCACTTGGATGTTTTTCACTAGGATATACACTTGTCAGCCATAGCACCTTCATGACGAACGACCTCTTCTCCATAATTTCCCTGCCATCTGCGGATACATTTTGACAAGTAGCAAGCTATATAAAGCCGCACTTAAACCAATCGTCAGTAGTAATTGAAGCAGTATATCCGCTGATGTCAGCTTCATCCCTTGATGAACAGTCACTGCGCAGGCGGCCATTAACAGCGTCATGACAGCAGGCTTTACGAGTGATTTTACATACACCTTCATATTTAGCTGAATGACATAAGCCATCAGCCACCTGCCGACAATGAAGTTCAGCAGGCTGACCCCTGAGTAGACCCAAGCTACAGTCAATAGACTGCCGGTATGGACTCCTGCATATAAGGCGCATCCATATACGATGAGCATGCCTGTATCCCAATAAAAAGCTAAGTCAGCTCTTCCTTTTGCAAGAAGGATGGAACCATTTGGATTCATCAGCACACGGAGTAGACCAACAATGCACAAAATATTCAAAACCGGGACCGCCACTAGCCACTTCTCTCCAAACACCACTTCTATAAAGCTATCTGATACGGCAGCAAGACCGATGAGGAGTGGAAAACTAATGAGTGCGAGCATATTCGTCATACTGAGGAAGCCCTCACGCAGCCTAGAATGATCACGCTGACTTTTTGCGAAAACTGGGAAAGCCACTCTCGTCACAATCGGGTTAATTTTCAGCACCGGGATTGTGACGATTTGATAAGCCAGGCTGTAAATCCCTAAAGCTTCTGCTCCAAGAAACCGTCCTATTAAAATCATGTCGATGTTTGAGCCTGCCCGATTGACGAGTCTTGACGCAAGCTGGAAAGCCCCGAAGGAGAAAAACTCTTTCACTTCCTCTAATGCGAAAACGGGTGCCGGGCGCCACTTCTTCCAATAAGCCGCTGCATACATGAGACCTTTTCCTGATTGAAGCAGCACTTGAGAGATCACATAGGCCACAATTGGATTGATAAAAAAGGCTAGGATCAGTAGAACAATCAGCGAAATGATCGTCGCTATCGTCTCAATCGTACTTAAGGTTTTAAAGGCTAAATCTTTCTGCATCATATATTGGTATTGCTGACCAATTGGTGCAATGAGAAACATGATTGATAATAACTTGAGCAAGCCTTCCAGCTCAGGTCTGGCATAAAAGGCGGCAATCAAGGGACTTACGAGGATCAATACACAAAACAAGAGAATTCCCGTCAGCAAGTTGATCCAATATAATGTAGATAATTGACGTTCCGTCGTTTGTTCCTTTTGAATGATCGCAGCACCGATGCCTAGATCAAGTAAAATCTGTGTAAATATTGTGACCGTTGTGATCATGCCAACGAGTCCAAATTCTTTCAGTGACATTACGTTTCCTAAAAAGGCGAACTGTGCAATTTGGATGATGGTAATGATCAATGCGGACAAGCTTGTCCATTTTGCTCCGCCCAGCAGGCGATTTTTCATACTTGCCATTTCTCTTCCCTACTTTACTTATCTGGCTCCGTCACCAGTCACGATGACTTTTAACGTTTTTACCATAATCTTCGTGTCGAGAGAAAATGTCAAGTTTTGAATATACTGTAAGTCGTGTGATAATTTTTCACTTGGACTCATTTCATATCCCCCATTTACTTGAGCAAGACCTGTCAACCCTGGCTTCACTGTCAGTCTTTTTGTAAAGCCTGGAATCGTCCGATTAAATTCGGCAGTAAACATTGGTCTTTCAGGACGTGGACCTACAATACTCATTTCTCCTTTTAACACGTTGATAAATTGCGGCAGTTCATCAATTCTTGTTTTTCTGATGAATGCACCCACTTTGGTGATACGAGGGTCATTTTTTTGCGCCCATTTCGCTCCTCCGCTTTCTGCGTTGGTTCTCATCGATCTGAGCTTCCATAATTTAAAGTAGACACCGTCTTTTCCGACCCTTTCCTGCATATAAAAGGCTGGCCCTGGTGTTTCTAGCTTAATTAAAAGGGCAAACAGTAAAATGATTGGCGTACTCAACATCAATCCGATGAACGAGAACACGACATCTATGAAACGTTTTGCAAATAAATATCGAACCATATGTTCTGTTAAAGCAAAAGAGTGGTTTCGTCTCACTTCATATTCTCTGTAAAGGTTCATCGCTTTCTCTGCGCTCACTGACCTGCACCTCACCATTCAAAGTAGTTGTTGTGTAAAGAGATGTTCTATGAAAGTCAGTTTAGCAGAGCAACATTAAGCAAATGTAAATGGGCTGTTAAGTCTTGTAAAAGTGTGTTAAGAATGTGCCCTTATATCAAGTTATGCCCTTTTAAACGTAAAAAAGACCCGCATATCTGCGGGTCTACGTGTCTTTTTTTATTTTGCCTTTACGGATTCGATCGTCTTCAGTCTAAGCGTTCCGTTTGCATCTTTTGTATACGTTACTTTCACTTTTGATTCTTCTTTTAGGCTGTTCACTTGTTTAGAAAATGTATTTCCGAATTGAATGGCTACTTCTTTTCCATCAATGTTGACAGCAATTGTATGTCCATCAGCCAAACCGACATATGTGCCTTCTTTGGTGACTTCATTTTTCTTCGTTGTAGATTCTTTTTTTGTTTTAGATTCAGCTTTTGACTGATCATTTGTCGTTTCTTCTTTTGTGATTTCCTTACTTGAGCTTTCTTTTGCATCTTCATCAGATTGACCTGCTTGGTCTTCTGTTTGAGCAGCTGTTTCTTTGCTTTCATCATCTGCTTTTTCACTTGCAGACTTGTCTTCCGTCTTTTCATCTGTTGCATTTTCTTTCTTTTGATCTGCTGCTTCAGTTGTTTCTTTTTTGCTGTTATCCGTATTGTTATCGTTTGACTGATTTGATGTGCCGCATGCTGTGAGCATTACACCTAGAAGTAAGACTAAAAACGGCATTGTGATTAATTTTTTCAAGATCGTCACCTCTTCATGATTTGTCGATTTGCTGTCATTGGAAGGCAAATACGTGAAAAATCCACCCTCTATGTTTCGATTATAACAAAAATAACCTGAAATGAAATGTATTTTTAACTTGACATATCATTCATCCGATCTATTTTATTCAAAATATTGAGATACACCTGCTGCGATTCCTGAAGCCAGCCGCTCCTTGGCAGTCGTTGATTTTAATATACTGGCATCAATCGGACTAGTTACGAACCCCGTTTCAAGCAAGATGCTGGGCATTTTTGAATACTTGATCACGTAGAATCCTGCTGTCTTCACACCGCGATCTCTTGTGCCAAGGGCTTTCACCATCTGGGGCTGTACCTTTTGTGCCAGCCTTAAACTATTGGCCGAAGCATACGTCGCATCATAATACGTTTCTGTTCCATTTGCACCGCTATGATCATTTGCATTGGCATGGATGCTGATGAACACATCCGCACCAGCCTGTGATCCTTTGCTTACACGTGTTTGCAAGGAATCAAATGTATCAGATGTTCTAGACATGACCGTCAGCGCACCCGCTTGTTTGAGCCTTGCTTGCAGTTTTAACGCGACATCCAGATTAACATTTTTTTCAAACAGCCCATTTCCTACCGCTCCAGCATCCTGTGCACCATGACCTGGATCAATAAAGATGGTTTCACCTAACACATGATTTTTCAGCTGTGTGATCACACTGGTTCGTATGGTTGATGTTCCGCCCAACACTGTAAATGTTGAAATCTTTTTAGACCCAATGACACGACGAATCGCATCTGGCACTGATTGAGCGTCTGTAAGAAGAAGGGTTTGCCCTTGCTTGGCTGCCGTACTTGCCGCAGCTGCCGCATCGGCATATGCATAGCCGTTACTCATATACGTTTGGGTTGTCTTCATCGGGTATGTGTTCGCAATTCGGGCTGCCACTTCATACCGATTGGCTCCGCTGATTCTCACGGGTGATGGCAGCTTTTGATAGGCTGCTTGATTGACACTTGTTTCCCCGCCAATCACAATCGTCCGTTTCACCGCTTTGCTTTTTAATAGATTGGCTGTTTCCTGCCGCAGCCCTTTTGCATCGGTTAATAAAATAGGAAAACCCTGTTTTGCAGCATACGGAGCAATCGCCACAGCGTCTGCATAAGCAGAACCATTCACAATCACAGCTGTATCAGCACTCTTCATTTGCTTAGCAACGTTTGCCGCCAATTCATATCGATTCTTTCCTTGTATTCGCGATACGGATAGATTCATTGCTTTTAGCTGCGCTACGACTTTTTGCGAAATGCTTGCGGTTCCGCCAAGAATGATGACACGCTTCGTTTTCAACTGCTGAAGACCTGACTTAGTTGCACCTGAAAGACTGCTAGTATTCGTTAACAGCACTGGGGCTCCTTGCTGAAAGGCATACGGCACAGCACTTAGCGCATCTGCATAAGCTTCACCGCCTACTAAAACAACTGTAGGTGCTGTCGACCAGCCTCGTTTTGCAGCGTTAACTGCCACCTCATATCGATTACTTCCCTCAATCTTCGATACATTGTGCTGCGCAAATGCTGATGGTGCATATAAACATAGTGAAACCACAATTAAAACAAAACATTTGATATAAGAACGCATGAAGTCAACCTCCTTGGTTTTGAGCCCTTCATCATGGAACCCAGGAAACACTTCATGTACTTTTGAAAAAAGGCTGCCGAGAGTCGTTTCTCGAGCAGCCTAAGAGGTGTATCTTCGGCACCCCTCATCTGTATGTTTTCTTATCTAAAATAGCCTGAAACACCGCTTGAAATACCTGACGCTAATCGATCTTTATAAGTAGCTGATTTCAAAATATTTGAATCAACTGGACTGGAAACAAAACCAGTTTCTAAGAGAACACTTGGCATCTTAGAATATTTAATGACGTAGAAGGCAGCTGTCTTCACGCCACGGTCTCTTGTGCCTAATGCACTGACCATTTTAGGCTGAATATTTTGCGCAAGCTTCAAGCTGTTTGTTGCCGCATATGTTTTGTCATAATACGTTTCAGTTCCATTTGCACTGCTGTTATCATTTGAGTTCGCATGGACACTGATGAAGATATCTGCATTTGCTGACGCACCTTTGCTCACCCGTGTTTGAAGACTGTCGAATGTGTCTGATGTTCTTGACATGGTAGTGAGTGCACCAGCATTTTTCAGTTTAGTGTTCACTCTCTTCGCTACGTCTAAGTTTAAATTTTTCTCATAAAGACCATATCCTACAGCACCAGAATCTTGAGCACCATGGCCAGGGTCAAGGAATACTTTTTTACCTACAACCGGGTTCTTTAATTGAGATGCTACAGTATTCGTCACTGTCGTTGAATTTCCGACTACTGTGAATTTCGATATGTTTTTACTGCCGATAATTGACCGAGTATGGACAGGCAGAGTTTTCTCATTTGTTAATAAAAGAGCTTTCTTTTCTTTCGCTGCAATTCCAGCAGCTGCTGGTGCAGAGGCATAACCAAATCCTCTCGCAACATACGTATTGCTCGTACTTAGTTTATACTTATTCACAATCTTTGCTGCAATATCATAGCGGTTAGCGCCCTTTATTCTCGTTGGCGACTTTAGCTTGTTGTATGCTGCTTTGGTAACATACGATTCGCCGCCAATCACAATTGTTTGCTTAATATTACTAGCTTTTGCGAAAGTTGAAATTTCAGAACGAAGTCCCTTTTTATCTGTATATAAAATTGGGAAACCTTTTTGTGCAGCATATGGCGCAATCGCAATCCCATGCGCATACGAATGACCTTCTACAACCACTACACCAGCTGGTTTTTTCATTTGCTTTGCAATATTCGTAGAGATTTCATATCTGTTCTTTCCCGTAATTCGTTTTGTTGAAATCCCTAGTTTTTTTACTTGATTGATGACATTATGTGAAACACTTGCCGTCGTTCCAATCGCAATCACATTTTTCGCTTTTAATGACGTTAATCCTTTCTTCGTTTCTGATGAAAGGTTTTTACTATTTGTAAAAAGAACTGGCGCATTATGTTGATACGCTAAAGGGACAGCTGCTGTTGCATCAGCGTAAGCTTTTTTCCCTACTAGCACAACGGTATTCGCTGTTCCCCAACCTTTTTTCGCCACATTGACAGATAAAGAGTAACGATTTCCCCCATCTATTCGTGATACAGAATTGTCCGCTGAAGCTGTTGGAACAATAATGAAAATGGCGATGAGGCTGAGGATGGCTGTTTTAATCATTGAGCGCATCTTCTGTGTCCTCCCTTAACTTTAATAATTTGTTAGTTTTGTACCTGGATAGTAGAACGAAAGTATAGAAGAATACGAGTTTCCAGATTCAGCTCTAGCTTTGGCGCCGTATTGACTCATCCCAATGCCGTGACCATAACCTTTTCCTGAAATCGTGAAATCATTTGTATTATTCTTTACTGACGCAAACGTACTTTTCACCTTTGTTGCGCCCATGACTGTTCTAAACTCTGTCATTTTCATACTTGCCGTTGTACTTTTGTTCACTGTATACGTACCTGTTTTGTTTTTCAGATGGTAATTCAACTTGATTGAAACGGTCTTCGCACGCTGACCTTTTGTTTTTCCTGAGAATGTCAGGCTTGATATAGATGCAATTCTCATGTCAGATGCAGCTGTTTCTTTATTTTTCAACAGCCATGATTTTAGACCAGCAAGGTCGGCAGCATTGGCTTCTTTTGCCTTAGACCACTCAGAAGCTGCTTTACTTGCAGTCAACGTAGTGCCTAATTGCTTTTTAGACAACTTCAGTGTCCACGCATTGACAGGATCTTTTGTGTCCTTCTTGGCGACTAAGTATGGCAGTGCATTTCCCCATACTTCTTCACTCGCCTCAGTGTATCCACCATTACTAGAATAATAGGTGGCTGAAATAAGTTGATTGTTGTATTTTAGAACCTTGCCTTTTGTGGCATCAACAGCTTTTGTCGAATTTGTGTACCAGTTATATCCTCCATATACTTGGAAGGCTGTTGTATCAGGTACGACTTTTCCAATGCTTTTCACTGAATACGTTCTAGCGGCAACCGCTTGTGCTTTTAATGCCTCAACATGCCAACTTGCAGGCATTTCGTTTGGCACAACACCTTTTAGATAGTCTTCAAATGGAATATTTTCATTAGTCGGCCTGATATATCCTGATTCAATGGCAAAGTTGACGTTACCTAAGTAAGGCTTCCCTGCGATTTGAAGGACATTTTTGGTTGAATATTTCTCAGGAACAACTCTTACTGTGTTATACGTCTTAATGCCTTTTAATGAAATTTTTCCGTTAGAAATATTCAATTGGTAGTTTTGATTTTTTTTCAGATAGACTTGTTTGGCTAAAGCGTTTTTGAGCGTATCTGAAAGCACACTTGAACTGCCTGCTATATGATATGTATGTGTGCCGTTTTCTTTTAAAAGTTTCTTTAAAGAAGAAGAGAAAGAATCTTTTTTGACATAAATCATAGTACGATTGTTTTTCGCTGCTAAAAGTGACATAGGAATTGCATATTTTGAGCTAGAACCTTTAGCAAGATATACTTTATCTACATTTAACTTTAATTTTTTAATGATGTTAACTGAAAGTTCATAGCGGTTTTCACCACTGATTCTTGTAACTTGTGAAGTCTTTTTTAATTGTTTTTCTACTTTTTCGCTAATGCTTTTTGTACTTCCAACTACAATTACCTTACTAGGAATCTTATAAGTCGGAATTGAATTTTTCTTTGTTAATAAGATTGGATAACCTTTTCTAGCTGCATAAGAGATCATAGATGTCCCATTCATAAAGGAAGCCCCACCAGCAACAATTGCCTGCTTATAACTCCCCATCTCTTTGGCTACTTTTTGAGATATTTCAAATTTATCTTTTCCACTTATTCTTCTAATCTTCCCGTACTTTTTTAAGGTTTTCTCAGTTGTAGACGAAATACTTTTTGTATTCCCAATGATTAAGATGTTATCGGGTTTCATTTTTTTAATTTGGTTCTCAGTTGCTTTTGTTAGCTTCGCAGCACCAGAATAAAGAATTGGTGCATTTAATTTATAAGCCAATGGAGAAACGGTCATTGCATGATCGAAAGCATCCTTATTAACGACAACGATAGTTGATGGATTCTTCCAGCCAGCATCAGCAATACTATTGGCTACTTCGTATCTATTATTCCCCTCATATCTTTTCGTCACAGCAACATTGGATCCTGACAGCTTGTATTCCCCAGTTGTTGAAATATCCATGCTTGTTTTGTTTCCGATATAATTAGACAATTTCACTGAAATTGTCGAGCTGGCCATGGCAGACTGAAAAGGTGCAATTAGTAGTGTCATTGTCATGAGAACGATAAGTGTAATGCCTGTTTTCTTCAATTTTGTTCATCCCGCCCATCTTTTTTTACTTCTGTTTTTCAATCTTCTGAATTTCTTTTTGACCATTGTCATTGATAAAGTAAGAGATTTCTACTTTGTCACCTGGTTTAAATTCATTTAATACATCTTTAAAATTATCCGTAAATTCATAGCTTAAGGTCGTATTCACTTTTTTCACTTCGACTGTATGTGCATCAGCCATTCCAATAAATTCAGCTTTTTCTTCCAGCACCTGAGGAGTTGAACTGCTTGTCTTGTTTTCTCCTGAGGATTGCTCAGCCGTTCCACATGCTGTGAGCACGATACCTAGTAGTAGTATTAAGAACGGTAAAACGACGATTTTCTTCATTTTTTTCACCTCATGTCTTTGTATCGTCTTATAACTTAATATTTTAAGGTAAATTTAAGGTTTTTTGAAACCTTTTTTTTGTTACAACGTCTATATCTAGGTTCAGAGTAAAAAAATAACTTGTTTATCAAGATTCGTAAACCTATAATCATGGAAGAATCATAGAAAAGGTGAGGGACAGAATGAGAGCAGAGAGAAAAAGAAATAAGAAAAAAGCACTTTGGATTATTTTATCTATTATTGGCTTGTTTGTATTGGTAACGGGCGGCTATGCCTATCATCTTTGGAATACAGCCGCATCAACTGTCGCAGGCATTCAGGAGAACTTAAAGAAGTCAGATAAGCGTGACAAAGATGTCGATTTAAGTAAAAAAGACCCGATCTCCATTTTAGTCATGGGTGTCGATGAAAGAAAGAATGACCGCGGCCGTGCAGATACATTAATATACATGACAGTGAATCCGAAAACGAAAACAACTGAGATGGTGAGTATCCCCCGCGATACATATACAAAGATTGTCGGAAAAGGCACAATGGATAAAATCAACCACTCCTACGCTTTCGGCGGTACACAAATGGCGGCAGATACAGTAGAGGAACTGCTTGATGTACCTGTGGATTACTTTGTGAAAGTGAATATGGAAAGTTTTAAAGACATTGTCGATACACTTGGCGGGATTACGGTGAACAGCACGTTTGCTTTCAGCTATGACGGCCATTCATTTGGTACAGGAGAGATTAACCTGAACGGTGATCAAGCCCTTGCCTATACAAGAATGAGAAAGCAAGATCCTAAAGGTGACTTCGGCCGTCAGGAAAGACAGCGCCAAGTCATCGAAGGCATCATTGCAAAAGGGGCTAACATTTCCTCTATTACGAAATTCGGCGATATGTTTAAAGTCGTTGAAAACAACATGAAAACCAATATGTCCTTTGACGACATGTGGACGATGATGAATGATTATCGTGATGCAAGGAAAAAAGTGAAACAGCACGAACTAAAGGGAACAGGCACACGAATCAATAATATTTATTACTATCAGCTTGATGACAGCAGTTTAGCGAAAGTGAAGAAGGAATTGAAGGATAGTTTGGAGCAGTAAAAAAGAAGACTACAGGAATGTAGTCTTCTTTTTTATGATTGGAATGGGGCTGGTTTTTCATCACTTAAACCATAACGATGGAGAAGCTCTTCGACAATTCGTTTTGACGCTTGTCCATCACCATATGGATTAGACGCCTTTGACATGTTGTCGTACTCTTTCTGATCGACTAGAAGCTGTTTTGCCATGTTGTAAATGGTCTCTTCATCTGTACCTGCGAGCTTAAGCGTACCAGCTTTCACGCCTTCAGGACGTTCTGTTGTATCACGAAGCACTAATACTGGCTTTCCTAAAGAAGGGGCTTCCTCTTGCACACCGCCTGAATCCGTTAAAATAAAGTGCGACGCAGCAGCGAAGTTATGGAAATCAACCACTTCAAGCGGCTCAATTAAGTGCACACGATCAAGATCACTGAATTCTGTCTGAGCAGCATCACGAACAGCAGGATTTAAATGAACAGGGTATACGACTTGAACATCTTCAAATTCTTTGACAACACGGCGAATCGCTCTAAACATGTTCTTCATCGGCTGACCAAGATTTTCTCTGCGATGAGCCGTTAATAAGATCATTTTATCAGAACCGATCTTCTCTAAAATTGGATGTTGATATTGTTCTGTGACTGTTGTTTGCAGGGCGTCAATGGCGGTATTCCCTGTCACACAGATGGTCTCTTCTTTTTTATTTTCTACTAAAAGATTCTGCTTCGCCTCAGCCGTAGGGGCAAAATGAATGTCAGCAATAGTGCCTGTCATTTGGCGGTTCAATTCCTCAGGGAACGGCGAGTATTTATTGTGTGTTCTTAAACCCGCTTCAACGTGGCCGACAGAAATTTGGTGATAGAACGCAGCCAAACTTCCTGCAAAGGTTGTCGTTGTGTCGCCATGAACAAGCACAATATCAGGTTTTTCTTCTTGGAATAATTGATCTAGTTTCAACAATGCATTTGATGTAATTTCAGATAATGTTTGGCGCTGCTTCATGATGTTTAGATCATGGTCTGGCGTAATAGAAAATGCCTCAAGAACTTGATCTAGCATTTCTCTATGCTGAGCTGTGACAGTGACAATTGAATTTATTTGTGGATGTTTATTAAGTTCAAGGACAAGTGGAGCCATTTTGATTGCTTCAGGTCTAGTACCGAAAATAGTCATTACATTTAGTTTTTTCACTTGTTTATGCCTCTTTCCTAGTATAATACTTTCAATTATACACAATTTGGAGGATAAATTTAATGATATAAAAAAGAAATTTACATTGAATTAACGTTATCATTCACCCTCCTTTACATTTAACATATAAAATGTAAACTAGCTAAAAATCATTTTTAGTGAAATCATTTGTCTTTCCTATGATTTGTAAGTTACACTTTATAAAGACGACCAAGAACTAACATTGATTATTAAATCGGTTATCTATGTAAGGAAGGTGCAAAGTTCATTGAAAAAAGTACGTAAAGCCATAATACCAGCAGCAGGTCTCGGAACACGTTTCCTCCCTGCCACAAAGGCTATGCCTAAAGAAATGCTGCCAATCGTTGATAAACCAACCATTCAATATATTATTGAAGAAGCTGTTGAATCAGGAATTGAAGACATTATTATTGTCACTGGAAAAGGAAAAAGAGCCATTGAGGATCATTTTGATTTTGCGCCAGAGCTTGAGCGCAACCTTGAAGAAAAAGGAAAAAGTGAACTTTTAGAAAAAGTGAGAAAATCCTCTAATATTGCTGATATTCATTACATCCGTCAAAAGGAACCTAAAGGACTCGGACATGCCGTTTGGTGCGCACGCAACTTTATCGGTGATGAACCTTTTGCTGTTTTATTAGGTGATGATATTGTCCAAGCCGAAACACCTGGACTTCGCCAGCTGATGGATGAATATGAAAAAACCCTATCATCAGTGATCGGCGTTCAACAAGTAGCAGACAGCGATACGCATCGCTACGGGATCATTGATCCTCTTACCCAAGAAGGACGCCGCTACCAAGTGAAAAACTTTGTTGAAAAGCCGCCGCAAGGAACCGCACCATCCAATTTAGCCATTTTAGGGCGCTACATTTTCACGCCAGAGATCTTTATGTACCTTGATCAACAAGAAATTGGTGCAGGCGGAGAAATTCAGCTGACAGATGCCATCCAAAAGCTCAATGACATCCAGCGTGTATTTGCCTATGATTTTGAAGGAAAACGATATGATGTCGGAGAGAAGCAAGGGTTCATTGAAACGACGCTAGAGTTTGCCCTACAAGATGAAGAGCTAAAGAAAAAACTCATTCCATTTATGAAACAGCTACTTGAAAAAGAAGAAGTGAATTAAAAAAAGCTGCCGGCATCGGCAGCTTTTTATTTACTCACTGAAACAGTCAGCGTATGCTGTTCATTATCGATAACAAATAGATGATTTTCGCCTTTTACTGCGAATTTCGTTTGTTTTTCATTCATCCAGACATTTTGTTCTGTCAGCCCAAGTGTTGAAGGAGAGATGGGCATGATATCGTGGAACACCATCGTATTTGCATGGCCATTTTCAATCACATAATCGGTTTTCTCAGTGGTCAGCCGCTCAATGGTATCGCCTTGTTCACTTTTGACCGAGCTAAGTGTCTGCATTCTTTGCTTCAGCACAGACTCTTCTTTTCCAAGGAAAGAAAGTAAGTACTCATACGAACCCGCAGATGCGGGTGATACATAAGAATTAAACTGACCTGGTCCGATGGATAATGGCTTCAATTTATCCGTCGTCTTAAAGGCTTTCGGCTCCACAAAATACGTTCCTGCTGCTGTTTTAATTTGAACGATTTTTTTATTTTCACCTACAGCCTGTACTTCTTGTCCAAACGACAACGAGACGTCTGCCTTTTCCTTCATGGCTTGGTCTTTATAGACTGTTAATGGATCTTCCACAACAATACCTTGTTGATCAACCTTTTTTAGAGACGTATCCTTCGGTTGAGAACTTGTGGACTGGGGCACTTCTGTTTTATTTAACGTAATGGCACCAAAGGTGGCCAGCGTTCGAAGAGGGCGATCTGAAAACATCGAAAGGGCAAGTAAAATCGTCAAGATTGTAACAAAGGTCACTTGAAATGCAGGACCAAAAAATGAACGTTTCTCTCCTCTATCTTTATAACGAGTGACTTTTTCTGCCTTGTGTACTCCTTTTCGAGCTTCCTTCTGTTCCATTTGGTATTCTTGTTTCTCTTTCTTAGAGAGCTTGTTGAACCAATTCACAAACTCTTTGTATTCTTCTACAACCTTATCCGTAGCATCAAACATACGAAGCTCGCCATAATGCATCCATGCAACTCGATCGCATATTTTTTGAATTTGACCAATGGAGTGACTGACAAAAAAGATCGTCTTTCCTTGCTCTTTAAATTCTGTAATGCGGTTCACACATTTTTGATAGAAGGTTTGATCTCCTACAGACAATGCTTCATCAATAATGAGGATATCTGGATCAATATGTGCTGATATGGCAAAGCCCAGACGGGATTTCATTCCGCTTGAATAGCTCTTTACAGGCTGATCAATAAAGTCTCCAATATCCGCAAACTCTACGATTTTTTCATAAAGATCGTCAATTTCCTTATTTGTCAGACCCATCATTAAGCATTTTAAACGAATGTTGTCTTTCCCGCTTAACTGATTGTTCAACCCTGCTGATATGGCAATTAACGAAGGCTGGCCGTCCATATCAATCTCACCGCTTGTCGGTGGAATGATTTTCGCTAGAAGGTTCGACATGGTTGATTTTCCAGATCCATTAATCCCCACAAAACCAATTGTCTCACCCTCATATACATCAAAGGAAACGTTACGAACAGCAAAGAAACCTTTATTGTTTTTATTCGGAAAAAACAGCCCTTTGATTTTATCTGACTGCTTTTTATATAGAAAATACTGCTTGGATACGTTTCGAAACGAAACCTTTAGTTTCATCGTATAATCTCCTTACTTTTTAAAGAAAATCGACAAATTTATCCCTAAATTTCAAATGTAGCAATGAACCAACTATTAAAAGAAGAAGTGTAATCAGCCAAAAATAAAGCGTATATTTGACATCTTGAAAAAACCAATCTCCTTTAATAAAACTTTTCCTAAATCCATCAATAATATAATATAAGGGATTTAATTTTAGGGTAGTCGCAATCCATTCATACTTACCCGTGAATTTATCTCCAATATCCCATAAGATAGGCAGCAAAAACATGAGTAATCTTGTCAAGGATTGCAATAGTTGTTGATAATCTCGAACAAGAACACTAATCGTTGAATTAAACAGACTGAAAGCGAACATAAACACAATCATACAGATAAAATAATAAATATATTGAATCCAGTGGATATCAGGATAGATGCCATTTGCTATGAGCATAATCACATAAATAACCATCATTAAAAAGTAGCTGAATAAATTTGAAGTGATGACTACTGAAGGCAAAGCACTAATAGGGAAATTCATCTTAGATACTAAGTTTATGCGTTTGAAAACACTATTCGCACCCTCTGTAATCGTCGAACTAATAAAAAACCATGGAATTAAACCTGCTAACATCCAAATAAGAAAGGGTATACTTACATGAGAACCGTCTGCCATTTCTGCGGTTCTTCCGGCCCCTCTAAGACCTAAACCGAACACAAACCAATAAGCCATAATTTGAATTAGTGGGTTCAATAATTGCCACAGAACGCCCAAATAGTTCAATTGATATTTTGATTTGGTTTCATATACAGCTAACCTTAAAATTAATGGCATTGAACCAAACTGCTCTTTTAGAATTTTATACAATGCATTCACTCTAATCTTCCTTAATTTTAATTGAATAGAATAGACTTTAAATTGATAAAAGCACCGCTCATAATTGTAACAGAAAAATTCCTTCTTTTCACCTTTCGCCTTATACAAAGTCTTCACATTTAAATGACGAATATGTCAAAATGCTTTTTTCATTAAAGCAAATATTGACTTAAGCGACGTAATTCCCAGACCGTTTTTGGTGTTTTGCAAAGAACGAAACGCCTTATGTTATCCATAAGGCGTTAGAATTAATCTTTTTCTTTTAGAAACTCTATTATGTTATCATTTTTCCATTTCATACCTTCGTATAAATTCAAAATGCCTTTTAATATATCTCTTGCTTCACTTTTGTCATACTGATGAATAAGGCTGAACTTTTTCAAATACCAATTCTCTACGTATTTCTCTAACTTTTTCTTCTTATAAGCTGCTAAAAGGTTTTCTTCCTTTAACCATTCAATTCTTTCTTTTTCTAATATAAAGTACTTTTCAAAAAAGCTCTTATCGATTCGATTGATTGAAGAGTTCTCAACCATAGCATAATAAATATGGATAGGTGTGTTTAACACCTTGAAAGACTTCGCTTTTAACAACATTTTTTGGAAAAATAGTGTATCTTGGCCAAGTGCTCCTTCTACCATTCTCAGTTCATTTTTTATCAACAAGTCTCTCTTTACAATTAAAGCTTGTATACTCATTGCTTTAAATGCAACATTTATTAAAAAGTCCGAATGCGGTCCTTGCCTGTGATCTACTCCCTCATTAAGGGACATCATATTAGGGTAGTAAGTGAATACTTCCTTTTTATCAGAAAGCCTTATCATATTACCAATAAACAGATCATGTTCTTCAGATAAAGTAGCATCTAAGAGTTCTTTATATCCATCTGTAATTGCTTCGTTATCTGGATCTAGATATGTTACCCAATCCGCTGTCACAAGTTCCAGCCCTTTATTTCTAGGTCGAGAGGCGCTACCACTTCCACCCTTTGGATACAAATACGATTTGACATTCTCGAAATCTTTATCAAGGGACTGTACAATATGATCTGTTATATTATCAGTCGACCCATCATCCACTAAAATAATCTCCATTTTTTCAAATATAGAGCTTCTTTGAAGACTTTGGAAACATTTATATAATAGATGTCTGCCATTATTATAAACAGGGATAATAACAGATAATAAATATTCTTGAGTTGGTTCATTATCCATGATTTCACGTACATTCACTGATAATTCCAAAGGATCAACACTATATCCATTGGAAATAGAGGTATTTGAACTCTTTTCAATATCTCCCCAGGTGAATGACTTTCTCCAATAAACAGTCCTAAACCGGTCTTCTATTCTTTCAACATAATTATGCTCTACACCAGTCGTAAACTCACCATTATACTCATAAGCATCTTTTGTAATATAGTCACAACGTGTATATTTGAATGCATTTATCATATCTTCTAAATAAAATTGTCCATACTCATATTTATTGCTAAAACACGCAATGACGTCATAGTTATTATACATCTCTTCCGACATTTCATCTTGAGATATAAGTGTCTTATCAGGATAGGACTGTTTATTAAACATTTCAATCACATGTTCATTTAGGTTCTCTGCTACAACAAGGACTTTTCGATTTAGATGTCCTATATGATCATTATTAACTATTTGTATCAATTCGTTTACCCTATGGAAAGCCGTTTCGGATTTTAAAACGGTTCGAACACCTTCCATTTGAATTTGATACTTTTCTTTTTTAGTCAATTTAAGCAAATATTGTTTCAACTCTTCACTAGTATTCACTAAAAACACATTAGGAAATTTGCTGTTAATTCCCACACTATAGTTTGAAATGACAATAGTTCCTGTTGCTTGTAACTCATATACGCGATTTGCAAACATCGTCTTGCTATATTTTACTGAATTCAAGTTTAAAGTGAAATCATATAACTTGTGTATTTTTTGAAGCGTTTCATGGTCTGTTGATTCAACAATAAAAGGTACATATTTTTTTGGATAAAAATGGCGCTCCAATTTCAAGAAGAAGTTCCGATCAATAATAGTCAAATCTTTCTCGGCATTAAGCACACCTTCAAATAACTCTTGAGTATCCTCTTGTCGATATGGATACTTTTGATACCAAGACCCAGCGAATAGAATATCATCCCTTCTATTCATTCTGGTTCCTATAGGATTATGATACAACGGGTTTACAGCGAACTCTAGTACATCGTATGACCTGGCATTCGGACAATCTTTTCTGTAATCTTCTAGAACTTCACTACATGTTGTAAAGATATGATCTGCTTGTTGAGCTAAGTCAATATACTGCTCGTAGTTAACTGGATCTTCTTTAGAGTAGAATATTACAGGAATACTTTTACTCTTATAAAGCTCGATAATCGCATTTATTTCGTCTCGTACCTTTTTAATTTTAGGATTGCCGAGCCCTTTCCACTTACCATCTAATCCTTTCCAAGCAGTTGATACTAGGAATAGATCAATTCTTCCTGCCTCTTCTTCAAAATTATCTTGATTGATATAAATAAAATTGGCTGCATCTTTTAGGCTTTTGTACAAAAATTCATCTGCGATAATTCCAATTGTGACATGACTCTTCTGAAAAAATCTCGTTCCATTGCTAGAAGGCAAAACATTTATTTGAGATTTTATGGATTCATAATACCCTTTTTTGTGATTCTTTTTTAAATATTGAAGGTACTCTTTTTTCCTTTGGTTTTCAACTGTCTGAGTCTTTTCAGTTTGTATATCTACCAAGGTCTCCGGCACATGGAAATTAGGTATATTTTCCAGGCTTTTTTCAAGCTCGTTAAAATCTTGATTCTCTTCGAAGGCTTTTAACATTTGCTTAAAATAAGAAAGTTCCTGATTAGCAGTCGTTCTTTTCTTTTGGTTTACTAATAACTGTTTTTGAAATTTCCCCATCAAATTCACCTATTCTTTCTTTTTCGAGATTTATATCTCCAGTAAGCTAGTGTCAACCTACCTAATTTTGATGAGGATAGAGCTGCATAACGTCTTTTTATTAGGTCCAGTTCTTTTTCAGTCTTCTTAGCTTGTTCTAGTACTTTTTTCTCATTTGTAATCAGATTTAATTTTTCTTGTTTTGCTTCTACTAATTTTTTTAGCAGGCTAGCAGTTACATCCCTACTTTGATTTTGTTCAGTGTCATCAGATTTCTTCAGCCGATCCAAAACCTTCAACAGACTTTCAGCAAAATCAATCTCATTAGAGTTTGTAGTAGGAATTGCTATAAAGCCTGTCCATAAAGGTCTGATGACTTGTTCAATTCGAAAATTCTTTTTATGCATATAAAGCATCAATGATACTATTGACTTTACTTGCACAGAATTTTGATCATGGTTAATCCAAAACAACATAACACCATCATTATTTAGAAATGGTAACACATCATCGACTAACCGATTTACATCAGACATAAATTCAGTCGCATTACCTAACACAATTGTGTCTATTTTGTCTGGCTGATTGGACAAAGTACTGAATTCAATGATTTCTTTACCGATAAAGGATAAATATTTTTCACCCTCTTCTTGTAAACCAAATTGAAAAAAGACTCTTTTTCCCCTAGTGTTTGTTAATAACCATTTATCTGGTTGTTCCGTACTTTCTTTAAATACATTGAAAATTTCTGTTGAAGGTATATCCATTACTGCTCCTTTCTAAGAAAATCTAAGCTTTACATTCACCAAGGAAAAGCAGATTTAAACCAAGGCTTCTTCTTTTTTTATTTCAGAAGAGAGATTTCCGAAATTAATATAAGTGAACTGTTCGTGTCGATTTTGCAGAACATTTTTTGTGTCAAAAATCATTTTATTTTTCATGCCATCAAGTCTTTCAAAATCAAATTCTTTAAACTCTTGATGATCGGTTAGAATCAAAATTAAATCAGATTGTTGAACAGCTTCTTCTAAGTTTTTAATGACAAACTCCTCATCCACATGTGGATCATATGCATCGATTTCATATTTATTCTGATTTTTTAATAAATGATAGATTTCCATTGCTGGGCTTTCTCGAATATCATCGACATTACCTTTGTACGTAAGTCCAAAAATAGTCACCTTATTTCCTTCTACTTTTTCCATGAGCTTCTCAACATTTTCAACAACATAGTATGGCATAGATGTATTAATTGAACGTGATAAGTTAATCATTTTCGCTGTTTCAGGGGCCTTCGCTACAATAAAATACGGGTCTACTGCTAAACAATGTCCGCCGACACCAGGTCCAGGTGTATGCAGGTTAACACGTGGATGCTTATTGGCCATTTCAATGACATCTAGCGCATTAATGTCTAGATCATTACATACTTTTGTAAGTTCATTTGCCAGTGCTATGTTAACATCTCTAAATGTATTTTCCATTAGTTTAGACATTTCAGCGGTTTTGGCATTTGTTCTAATAATTTCACCTTGAACAAACGTTTCGTATACTTTTGCTCCCGCCTCTGTACAAGCTTCTGTAATCCCGCCAACGATCCGGTTATTAAAGATTAGTTCATGAAGAATCTGACCCGGCAGAACTCTTTCCGGACAATGTACTAGATATAGATCTTCACCAATAACGTAACCCTTTTCTTCGAATAATGGTTTAATCACGTCATCCATGCTTCTTGGACCAATAGTAGATTCGATAATTACAACATTCCCTTTTTTCAGGAATGGAATTACTTTCTCAACAGCGCTCTCTACGTACGTTAAATCACATGATTTATACATGTCATCACGGTTAGGTGTAGGAACAGCGATGATAAAGACATCTGCTTCCTCTGGTGTTAAAGAAGCTTTAAATTTTTCAAGTTTAATAACTTCAGTCAAAGCGTCTTGGAGACCTGGCTCCTCTATATGAATCGTTCCACTATTTAAAGAGTCTATCACACTCGGTTTCACATCTACTCCTACGACCTTAACACCATGTTTCGCAAACATAATTGAAGTTGGAAGACCAATATACCCCAAACCTACTGTACAAAGTTTCATTATTTTTACTCTCCTTATGATTGAATTTGTCCATAAACTTTTAGAAGTGATTTTTTTTCTTGTTCCCAATTGTATTTAAGCCTTGCCTGATGACAATTCTCACTGTACTGATGACGCAATTCAGGATTTAAAACTAACTTGTTTACACCCGCTGCGATTGAAATCGGATCGTGAGAGTCAACGACTACTCCAATATTTTCACCTGAAACAACTTTCTTAATTTCTGGAAAGTCACATGCTATGACAGGCACACCCGCCATAATATATTCAAATAGTTTATTTGAAGAGGCTGAATAATGGTTGAAGCACACATTATTCAATACCTGAAAACCTAAATAAGCATTTTTTGTATACCTAGGGAGATCTTCCAAAGGCACCTTTGGTAAAAATTTCACTCGATCAGTGAGCTTCATGTCTTCCGTTAATTGCATAAGGCTTTCTTTAATTCGGCCATCTCCAATAAAGACGAGGATGCCTTCTTCGAAATTAGGTGCTGCCTTAACTAAATTTTCTAAACCTCTACCAGTTTGAATTCCACCTTGATACAACAGGATTTTTTCATCCTTGGAAATGTTTAAAATCTCATGCAAATCTATTTTCTCTATCTCTTTTTTTTGATCGAACGGATAATTATGAACGACTTTTGGGTAAAAACCATATAGGTCTTCGTTGTACTTGGCTCTCGTGTGATTTTCGACTATCATTTGATCAACAAACTTTAAAAGGAAAGATTCCATCTTCCCATATAGTTTGCTATCATACCCAGTCCTACTTGTTTGAACTTCATGTGAATCATAGATGAGTCTTTTTCTGTTAAAAAGTTTAAACTTTGCACAAATAACACCCTGTGGTAAAGTATTTAAATCATTAGAATGATAGATATCATAATTTTTATTCCATCCTTTTACAATCATTCTTAAAAAGATACTTGATCTAATGATTAATGTTCTCACCTTTTTAAGAAGTAAGGATGAAAATAGGATTGTGAAGGCGATCGTTATAATAGGTAAATAAAAAACACCCGCAGCCCACACTAGTAATAGAAGAAGTAGAAGATACTTTTTCTTCTTTAGCAAAGTCAGCATAGACTGAAATAAAACTAACCATCGAGGGTACCTTTTAACTCGGTGGACACGAAATCTTTCATTGATTTCCTCATATGTCTTTAATCCAGGCATTGATGGATCGTGTATACAAATTAGATCGACATCAGATCCGTCTTCTGACAATGCTGTACATTCTCTCAAAACTCTGGCATCGTTGGTAAAGTGGTTCCATACAAACATACATACATTTTTTTTCATGCTTCATTAACCTTTTTTATAGTATTTTTTATTACATTATCTAAAATCATAATATTATTATCCCATAAAAAATTCTTTTCAATAAAGTTCTCGCAATTTGTTTTCATTTCTTGAACCAACTCCGGATGATGATACAAGTGTAAAATAAGAGAAACCATTTCGTCACTCGTTTTTGTTTTAGCTACTAAACCTACATTTTCTTGCTCAATTAATTTTTTTGAATATCCAGAAAGTGAAGCCACTACAGGTAACTGGCAGCTCAAGTAATCTATAATACGTCCTGGCAAAACCGTTTCAAAGATGACTGAACGATTAAGCGTTGCTATACCAATATCACAATTTGCCATCATTTTGAGACACTCTTTTCTTGATAATGGATCAATAAATTCAACGTGTTTCAATTCTTTTTCAATGATATATCTCTCTAATTCTTTCTTATTGACTCCATAACCTAGAATCATAAATCTGATATGATAATCCTTTAAACTCGTAACAATATCACGAAAGACATGCACATCTTGAGCAAGACCTAAATTGCCTGCGAACACTACTTTAAACTCTTTCCTCGTGTTTTTTACTGAAATTTCTGGCAGTTCTTCACGCCTTGCAGAGTTTGGTATGAACGTTAATTTAGCTTCTTGCTCCTGTAAATGCTTTTGAAAACCTTGGCTGTTAATGATAATATGATCTGATTTTGAATAGACAAATTTTTCTGCAAGTTTAAAAAAACCGATGATCATGGGATTTTTGAATATCCCCACTCCTTTTAAAGAGTCTGGCCACAAGTCTCTTATGTCTAAAATCATTTTTGTCTTATATCTAAATTTAGCAATAATTCCAGCAAAGGCAACAAAAATCGGGGGGGTTGTAACATAAATTAGATCATATTTATTTTTATCCTTAAAAATAAATATGATCATCCTAAGCATTATTTCTAGATAATAGAAAAGTCTATTCAAAAAGTTAAAAGCATATTTTTTGTTTTTTACTTTCACTCTTATAAATCTTTCATTCTGACTATTTAATTCTTCTTCGTCCCAAAGGTCATGAGAATCATAGAAATTTTTTTCTGGATAAGTTGGATCCGTTGTTAAAACTTTCACATCGTATCCTTTTCTGTGCAGCATCAAAAATATATTCTTGAGTCTATTACCAGCGCTACCTATTTCAGGGTAGAAATTTTGAGAAATTAATAAAATCCTTTTTGACAATCAAATCCCCTGCACTTTCAATTGACAATCGATATTGGTAAACACAACATATTTAAACAATTTTTTAACTATAACAACAATTATAGGTTTATGCTGCCTTAAAAACAACATCTTTTTGATTCTAAAGACTTTAAATCTTTTAATTTTCAACAAATTTCGCTAAAAAAGTTTTGTTTTTTTAGAGAGATTTTGTCATTTACAGGCTTAAAGATCTAAAACTAAAGTTACAAAAAGGGCATAAATCCGGTAAACATACAATGAAAGTATGTTACCTGATTTATGCCCTTCATCTTTTTTCCTTATTCAGAATGGTCTCTACGACTCGCTTAGATGATTCTCCGTTCTCCAAGTAGCAGAATTTCTCATAAAATGATGTGAATGAAGCTGGTAATGTAAAGGTCGATTTCTCTGTCTCTTTGATCCAGTCAATCACACTTGCTGTTTCTTTCACAAGCGGACCCGGTGCTTCTTGCTCAAAGTCAAAATAGAACCCTCTTAGTTTGTCGCGATACGTTTCGATGTCTGGAACATAGAACAGCATTGGACGCCTAAGGTTTGCATAATCAAAGAACACGGAAGAGTAATCTGTCATGAGTAGGTCAGAAATCATATAAAGGTCTCGAATGTCTTCGTAATGAGAGAAGTCATAGGCAAAGCCTTCATATGGTCCGAGATCAAAGTTTTCCGCTACTAAATAGTGCATACGAAGGATGATGATATATTCTTCTCCGATAGATGACCTCAACTCATGCAGATCAAGGTCCAATTCAAATTTATACTTTCCAATTGTATAATATTGATCGTCTCTCCAAGTCGGTGCATAGAGGATGATTTTTTTATCAAGAGGCAGGTTCATCTTTTGCTTCAGCGCTCTTATCGTTCCTTCATTATTCTGATTGTACAGAAAATCATTTCTTGGATACCCTGATTCAATCATGGTCTGTTGAAATTGGAACGCACGTGTAAAGATCTCAGTCGAGTATGCATTAGGAGATATAAGACAATCCCATTTCGATGCTTCTTTCGTGAAATTCTTTTTATATTTCTTCGTGTTTGCTCCAGGAATATGAACTTCGTCCATATCCACAGCCAGTCGTTTTAAAGGCGTCCCGTGCCATGTTTGCAAGTAAGTTGTGTGGCCTGGTTTTGGAATCCATAGCGGCAAACGGCTGTTTACAACCCAATACTCGGCTCTTGCCATTGCAAGAATCCATTTAAACGACAGACGATGAATATAATAGATGCCCTTTTCTTGAAACGGTGCTTCATACCCTTTTTTAACGCTCCAAATCAACGTATAGTCAGGGTGATTTTCTTTCATATACTCAAAAATAGCACGCGGGTTGCAGCTGAATTGTTTTCCATTAAAGCTTTCAAAAATAACCGTTTTCTTTTTTGGCTGCAGTTTACTGACACCCAAAAACAAGAGTTTAAAAACGATGATATATAAAATTGTAACGATTTTTTTCATTTTCATTCACATGCTTTCACAAAGAATACAGTCCGTTCTTTAATTGATCTTCCAAGAGTAGTAACCATTTTTCGTTTGGTAAGACCACCCATCTATTGACGAAGGTTTGTTGGTGAGCAGTTCTTCTTCCACTTCTAAACGCTGTAGTACTTCTTGATGATGTGTTTTTGACTTGCTTCGGATGTAAAAATCGACATGTTTCGTTTGATTTAGTTCGATCTGTTTCTTTGTTTGAAAATGACCAATCGGGAAAATCACTTGTTGATTTTCGTTGATGGTTTGAGAAATAATTTCAGCACCATTGACTCGATCAAATCCTGCAAAATCTATTTCTACCTGATCCGCAATGTTCATTTCGCCTTCCATCTCAAGCTGCAGATGAAGGACATGATGCTCAGAGCTTACATCACGCAACATCCATCTTACATGTTCCACAACACTTCTTAGTTCTTCTTTAAGTACTCGATTATCAAGCATATTCTGAAGAGCTGCTCCCCAAGAAGAACCATCATCCTGTGGCAATAGATAAAAGGAAGATTGTTCCCCTAAAACTTTTTCGACATCTTCCTTATGTTTCGGATGACAAAAGAAAATAGCATCTACCTGCTGCTTCCTGATTTGTTTAAATAGTTCTTCATAATGAGTGTGCAATTGACGGGGATTTTCCTCGTAGTGTGCGTCATGCACAAAAGCAGCATAAAATACTGAATCAGATTTTTCCATTTTAAACAGATCGTGATCTATCTCTCGATCTTCTGCAATCATCAATTTCATGCGTTCATTTTTTGTTTGAATATCAGATAGCCATTGCTGTACGATATCGGATTTTTTCACAAATGTGGTGATGCCTGTCTTCTTGTACCAATTAATATGCCTTACTGTATTCTTCTTGGCACTCCCAGAATATATGGTTTCCATGTAGATACTTCTATCATCTCTAATGAATTCTTCCAGAAAAGGGACACCCTTATGCGGAACATAGTGAAGTACTCTTCGTAAAGCGCCATGTATATCGTATTCTTCCCGTTTCATCAATTGCTGTTCTTCATTAAATTGATCTATATACAGAATGGGGGAAGAAGGTAGTTCGTATCTTGTCACTTGAACGGTTGAGTTGTCCTCAGATATAACGACTTCATTAATCGATTCCAATACGGTACCTGTAATAAACTCCGAATAAACCCTTTTACTCCCGCTCTCCGGTAAAATATAGTGTTCAAATACATTCAAGATGGAAATTTGAGGGTGGAAATTCTCCTCCAGGCTTCGAATATGCCCCTTTACATTTACATCAAAATTCAAAGTTAAGATGGTAGCTCGTTTATTCTTCTCAGCCAATGATTTTAATCTTAAGTTTAATGAATCCGTTAAGGTGTTGTCCTGTTTTGGCACATCCCCCATCATAAAGTAGTAGTCCATGTCAGGAATTTCAACCGATTTCATTGTTTCATTTAGTTCAGGTTGATCCAATGTGTGTTCACCTTTTTTCTTCATCCAATTTTGAAACACAGGAAGCTCTCCTTATAAAAATGATCACTTGCTATTGTATTTTACATGAAAAAGCACTTCTCACCAAAAGATAAGAAGTACTTTTTTCAATCTATTATAGTCCAGCAATTTCTTCCTTAATTTGTGTTGTCGAAATACCTTCTGTTCTCTTCAAGTAAACGACTTCGCAATGCTCTTTCAAGAAATCGAATTTACCTTCCCAGTCATCTCCCATAACAAACACATCAATGTCATGTTCTTGTACGTCTCGGACTTTTTGATCCCAGCTGTTCTCTGGAATGACTTCATCTACATAACGAATGGTTTCTAAAATCAGCTTGCGATGCTCGTAGCTATGATAAGCCTTTTTTGATTTTTGTAAATTAAACTCATCTGTAGAGATGGCTACCACTAAGTAATCTCCAAGCTGTTTTGCACGCTCTAGCAGCTTGATATGCCCCCAGTGTAATAAATCAAATGTACCGTAAGTAATAACTTTCTTCATTGCAAACATAAACTCCTTTCTTCATCCTTATTCGACTGCTTCAAGCAGTAATGTTTATCCGTAATCCTATTCTCATCGGTCATGTTTTTTCGCTCTTCGGAACTTCATTATATCATAATGCCTAAAAAACGTTAAGAAAATGTAAAGACAAACTATTTCCAATTTAATGGATGGAATAGTGAAACTGCGTCAATACAGTATTTCAACGTTTTTAGAGACTAGTTGTTTATTAAAATGTCATGAAATTAAAAGGATTGTAAAGTTATTGTTAATATTTCATGGAGCAACTGTGATAAAATGATCTGTAGGTTAAGAATGAATTTACAATGATCGTACAATAGATAACAAAAAGAAAAAGGGGGTTTATACAGTGGAAACAGAAGTGGTCTCTAACCTTTCTTATGTAAATGGCGACTTAGACGAATTTATTAGTTATATGAACCAACACCACCTTTCACAGCGAAGAGGCGCAATGATTGCAACGGTGAATCCAGAAATAGGCTATGCAACTATGAAGGATCATGCATATCATAAAGTCATCTCTTCTGCAGACTATGTCTTACCTGATGGTGTAGGTGTTGTCTTGATGTCACGTCTTATAAACCATCCGTTGAAATCAAGAATTGCAGGCTTTGAGGTTTTCATGTCTATGCTTGATCTCGCAAACAAGCAATCTAAAAGTATCTTTTTATATGGGGCGAAAAAAGAAGTGCTCGAGGCTGTCAAACAGCGAATTGATACGGAATATCCGAATGTGGTGATTGCAGGCAGCTGTGATGGTTATCAAGCGGATAAACGATTTGTGGCAAAACAAATTGCTCGTTCAAAAGCAGATATGGTGTTTGTTGCTTTAGGTTATCCAAACCAAGAGAACTTTATTTATGAATACCGTCATTTGTTCCCGCAAGCTGTTTGCATCGGTTTAGGTGGAAGCTTTGATGTATTTAGCGGAACGGTGAAGCGTGCACCACGCTGGATGATTAAAACAAATACGGAATGGCTGTACAGACTCATTGTCAATCCGTGGAGATGGAAACGAATGCTGAATATCCCAAAGTACGCTTTTGCCGTATTAAAAGAAAACAAAGGGAAAAAGCGCTACTATCCTGAGCAAGTAAAAGATCAGACGAAGCAGCTGTGAGAGACTGATACATGATGAATATACGCTCAATGATCATCTCATGCTATGCAGCTTTTGTTTCTTTTGCTGGATGGCTCATGAGCGGCGTGAAACCTCGTGACAATCAGGTGACGCTGCTTGTTTCATTCCAAGAGAATGCAGCTGCTCTTATCGATACTTATCAACAACAGGCGAATATGACAATGAAGCTCACTGTCCTCTATACGAAGCATGCTTCCGTGATAGAAAAGGACGTGCCTCATGTGTCATTTCGCTATTTTCATGAAAAAAATCCCTTTCATCTCATTCAATGTATCTATACGATGCTAAAAAGCAAAGTTGTCGTCACAGATAATTATTTTCTGATGACAAGTGTGCTAAGAAATAGACCTTCTACCACTTGTATTCAAGTGTGGCACGCCAATGGTGCTTTGAAAAAGTTCGGTCTTGAAGACGCTTCAAATCATCACCGTAGTTCTCGTGATCTGCAGCGTTTCAAGCGGGTCTATGCGTCTTTCGATTATATCGTTACTGGCTCAGATCACATGCGCGAGATTTTCAAAACTTCATTTGGCGTCAACGACGATCGTTTTTTGCCAACAGGTGTCCCCTTCACAGATGCGTACTATGATGAGCGCCCTATTTCCTTTCAGACGGATATTTTTCCAAAAGGCAAAAAAGTGCTGCTGTATGCGCCGACCTACCGGGACTTTGCAATGGACGGTCTTGTCTTACCTTTTTCTAAAGAACAATTGCAGAGAGAGCTGAATGGTGACTATATCCTGCTCGTCAAACTTCATCCTGCGGTGAAACATTTAGCCAAAGCAGAAACAGATGGTGAGTGGATCTTTGATGCATCCGATCAGCCGCTCTTTCCATTGCTCTCTGTATGCGATGTCCTGATTACAGATTATTCGTCCATTGTGTTTGAATATGCGCTGCTCCGAAAGCCTGTTTTGTTCTTCACTTACGATCTAGAGACTTATCGCACAAAACGCGGCTTAGTCGAACGTTATGAAGACATCATTCCAGGAAAGGCTTGCGTCACTCATGATATGCTCTTAACGGAGCTTAAGCAGCTAAACGAATCAGCCAATCAAGACTTATTGAAAACCTTTGCTGAGGAATGGAATCAATATTCAAAAGGGAAATCAAGTCAGCAGCTTCTTTCCTTTATTGAACATCAGCTCTTACACAAAAAACGTCCGGCTTCTCATTAAGAAGCACGGACGTTTTTTTATTTGTTATACACGGGGATATCATAATACAGCGTATAGTTATCAAGTAAGTTATACAAACTATACATACGAGTGACCTGTTTAGAAGCCCAGCCAATATCTGTTGCATATTGGTGAGTGGCTGTCGCAGACCAGCGCATTTTGTAAATGGTATCTTGTTTGTATGTGGCATTATTGATGTAGCTGTTGCCAATGAATTTTGCCCCGCCAATAATGGCCGCCTCAGGCGTGAACCATTGCTGTTCATACGCATACTTTGCACCGAGGTAATTCGGGTTACTGTCATATGCACCAATGCCATACATGTTGTACACGATTTTATCATTAAACTTCGTACCGTTCGCTAAAATGGAACTGCCGTTTCCTGTTTCAAGCAATGCATGTGAAATGAGATAGATTTCGTTAATATGATACGTTTTCGCTGCTGTGATAAAGGCTTGTCCTTTTCCGGCAAGAATCCCTTTTCCTGCTAAAATCTTCGTATTCACTTCAGTCGGATTGAGATTTGCAGCTTCAGAGAGTTTGAGAAATTGAAAATAAGATTGAGTGCCCTCCGCGATATTCGCTGGGTCTACATATTTTAATACTTCTGCTGAACTCGCATTTCTCCAGCCGAGGCTAATCTTGATCCAGTTGCCTTCTTTTCCAAGCTGCTTCACTTTTGTCCCTTTGTTCAGCTGTGCGACGATGTTGCTAGCCGAACTTGAATCAGGTGTAGAACGTACATTTAGCCCGTCTGTATTCACTGTGGACGTCGCTGGATCTACATATGTCGCATAGACATAGGCTGCACCATCTGTCTGCGGCGACACCTTCATTTGTTTGTTTACCATCTCATTGACTGTGAGGTTATAATTCGTCTGCATCACCATTGGACCGTTTTTGATTTTGGTCGCTGTGGCTGTCCAGCCGTATTGGCTTTTCACAAAAGCAATGGCCGCAGTCGCATTTGGTAACCCTGTAAACTGCTGTGTGATGTTGATTTTATATGCCGGTTTTGTCGTTGTTGTATAAGCAGCTGGTTCATTTCGTTTTTTGAAGAATGTCATGCCTTGGTCTCTTAAGGCAGCAGTCGAAATAACCCCTGTTTTGATCTGATATTGACCATAATCAGTTGCTCCCGTTTTTTGAGCGGCTGCTTTCATTTTTTGTTTGGTTAAATAGCTTAAGGCTTGATTCAGCTTTGTCTGATTCACAGTTGCCTCTGTCGTAATACGGTATTGCTTAACAGCTTCTGTTAATGTTTTTGTACTGCTAGCAACTCCATTTTTTTTCATGATCTCTTGTGCCTGCTTCACTTTGCTTTGATCATATACAGGAGCTGTCATTAGGCTGTATGCTTTACTGACGGCTTGTCCCTTGCCTGTTGTGATGCTGCTTGTCACCTTTTGTGCTTTTAAGTATGCAGCACCTTTATTTACTTTTGTCTGATCTGTTGCTTGATTCACAACAAGTCGATACGTGCTGTCAGATGCTTTGCCTGTTTTTTTCGTTGTGGCGGATACTTTTTTCTTTTGGAAAAATGCCGTTGCTTTTTTCGCTTGATCATCGCCCAAAAGATTCCCAGTCACTACTTGATATGGCTGTGTAGAGGAGATTTTTTTAGACGTATAGCGCCATTTCTTTTTCTTGAAAAAGGCAACTGTTTTTGCGTAAGTTGTGTCATTTAATTGATTGAGCTTTACGATATAATTTTTCGTTTTTCCTACTCGCTGCACAGTACCTGACACACCAGCTTGTTTTTTGATCTGAGCCGCCGCTGAGGCTGCTTCTTTATTGTCTTTGAAATAGCCTGATTCCATGCTATATACATTTTTAACAGCTCCAGCCTTCTGAATCTTTCCGCTAATTTTCGCTTCTTTTTGCAGCTGGGTCAGAAGGGTTTGCGCTTTAGACTGATTCGTTTGTGCAGCAGATGTGACGATGTAATACGGTTTGCCTGCTGCTACCGTTTGGAGTACTGCTTTTAAACCAGATTCCTTTTGAAAACCTTGCAGGATGGTATTTGCCTTACTCTGTCCGACAATATTGCCTGAGATCAGCTGATACACGGTGCCAGCTTTGTTTTCGGTTTGATATGTACTAGTGACTCCGGCCTGTTTTTGTAGTTCGGTTTGAATATTTTTGACTTTCGTTTCAGAATCAATGGCTCCTGAAATGACCTGATATGATGGTCTGCTTTGATTGATAGCTTCATACGCGCTATTGAGTCCTGATGTTTTCGTCAGCTCGAGCGTCAGTTTTTTCGCCTGACTTTCATCGTTGATTGGATCAGATACGATTTTCTGTAAAGGAAGGCGGTCACCTACTGGAGACACCGTACCGCTCATGCCTAACTCTTTTTTTAATGCAGCGGCACTTGCACTCGCTGCTGCTTGTGAGTCATATCCTGAGGCAGTTAGCTGATAAGTCGATGTATTTCCTGACGTTTGATAAGTGGCTGTCCACTTCTTATCCTTTTTCAACGTGTCAACCGCTTTTTTGACTTCTGCTTCTGTTGTAAATACTTTTGAGGTGCTAATCGTATAAATGGATTGATCGACATAGGAGGCTGCTTGCGCTTCTTTGCCTGTGTGTAATGTCATACCAAAGGCAGCTGCGAGTAACATAATCTTGATGGTTTTTTTCACGGTCCCTGTCCCTCTCTTAACTTTGCATAATAGTCTACTAATCTCTTTATCGACAAAAACAAGTCTCTTTCAAGTCCTTTATGCAATAGAAAAAAAGAGGACTCCCGAAGTCCTCTTTATCTTTATATATGTGACACAATCAGTTCACAAGATCCTTCAATGGTGAAGTTCCCTGTTTCAGCCGGCAGGATAAAATGGGCTCCTTTTGGCAGCGGATATGTATGTCCATTATGCTCTAAGGACCCTTCCCCATTAATAACGCTGCACAGCAAAAACGGATAATCTTGCGATAGCTCTACTTTTTGATCAATTTCCCATTTATACACAGAGAAGTATTCTGCTTCTACAAATGTTCTAATGGTCACCCCTGGACGAGTTTCTACTGATTCATCTGCATAACCGTCTACATGAGGAACCGTTGTGACATCAATGGCCTGCGTGAAGTGAAGTTCACGTTCATGGCCATTTTGGTCTTTTCGTTCATAATCATACACCCGATAGGTCGTATCTGAACTTTGCTGCGTTTCAAGAACCAGTGTGCCTTCACATAGCGCATGAATGGTACCGCTTGGCACATAATAAAAATCACCCGGCTTAATTTTCACTCGCCGCAAAAGGCCTTCCCAATCTCCGCTGTTCATCATGGTCACAAGCTCAGTTCTCGTCCTTGCATTATGACCGTAGATCATTTCTGCGCCTTCTTTGCAGTCAATGATATACCAGCACTCTGTTTTTCCAAGCTCGCCATTTTCATGTCTTTCCGCATAATCATCATCTGGATGAACTTGAACGGATAAGTCTTGGTTTGCATCTAAAATTTTTGTTAAGAGCGGAAAGCGATCGCCTTCTATTCCCCCAAACAATTCTCTGTGATTGTCCCATAGTTCGATCAACGTTTTCCCTTTATATGGACCGTCTTGCACGACACTTGGTCCGTTTGGATGAGCAGAAATTGCCCAGCATTCTCCCGTTTGATCAGAAGGAATATCATAGCCAAATTGATCCCTTAAGGCTGTACCTCCCCATATTCTCTCCTTCAATTCAGGCAGTAAAAAAATTGGTGACTGCTTCATTCAGGATGACTCCTCCCTTTGCTACCCTTTGATAATCCTTGACTAGCATAATGAAAACTAGCAAGTCTCAACTTTTATTATGACGCTATCTAAAGAGAAGTCAATCCTTTCAGTACACCGAATGAAAACGATAACAAGAAAATCAATTTACCCTTTGACTGAGCCTGCAAGAAGCCCTTTCACAAAGTATTTTCCGAGTAGAATATAGACCAAAAGTGTCGGCAGCGCAGCCAAGATGGCCCCTGCCATTTGAACATTCCATTGCACAATTTGACTGCCTGATAAATTTTGCAACGCAACCATGACCGGCTGATTCTCTGCCGTGGTCATAGTAACCGCAAATAGAAACTCATTCCACACATTTGTGAACTGCCAAATGGCAACCACGACAAACCCTGTGATGGAAAGCGGCAGAATCATATGTCTGAAGATCCCGATAAATCCGGCCCCATCCATCTTCGCTGATTCAATCATTTCATCAGGAATGCTCACATAAAAATTGCGGAACATGAGTGTTGTGATTGGCAGGCCATATACGACATGGACAAGTACAAGTCCCGGAATGGAGTTATACAAGCCGATTTCACGTAAAAATTGAATAAGTGGAATGAGGATACTTTGGTATGGAATAAACATACCGAACAGCATGAAGGTAAACACCACTTCTGATCCTTTAAAGCGCCATTTAGACAGCACATAGCCATTCATCGCACCTAATACAGCTGACAATAAGGTAGCAGGAATGACTAGATAAAGAGAATTCATTAAATTAGGTGATAACTTTTCAAAAGCGATTTTGTAGCTTGAGAAATCAAGTGTAGATGGAAGCGACCACATTCGCTCAAGGGTCACTTCACCTAATGGCTTTAAGCTTGTGAGACGAGCATGACATAAACAGGCATGAGAAAAAACAAACTGCACAGTATTAATAACGCATAAAGAACTGGACGGACAAACCCTCTTGCGGTCATGATGAAGCCCCCTTCCGGCTAGACAGGAGATACGGCACGATAAAGACCGCAACAGAAATCAGCATAACGATCGCAATGGCGGCACCACCTGCATAATGGTTTCCTCTAAAGGTCATTTCAAACATATACACACCTGGCACATCGGTGACAAAGTTTGCACCTGGTCCTGTCATCGAGTAAATCAAATCGAAGATCTTTAAAGAAATATGTGCCATGATAATGACGACACTCGCTGTGATTGGTTTTAACAGCGGGAAAATGATTTTCCAGTAGATTTGCCACTCGGTTGCGCCATCCATTCTAGCAGCCTCTCTCACTTCCTCTGGAATGCCTCTAAGACCAGCCAAATACATCGCAAGTGAGAACCCTGTCATCTGCCACACAGCAGCGATGACAACTGCAATCATTGCTGCCGGTACACCAAACTCAATTTTCCCCCAGACAAATCCAGCTAAAATGTTCGTATCCGTGTACCACTTGGGCTGGATGCCGAGTGTTTTTAAAAACAGATTCACCCCAGTTGATGGATTTAGGATCCATTGCCACACAACACCTGTGACCACAAAGGAAAGGGCCATCGGAAAGAAAAAGAGATTCCGAAAAAGTGATTCCCCCTTGATCTTCTGGTCTAGTAAAATGGCCAGTACAAGCCCAGAAGCAATGACTGCTCCAATAAAGAATAATGTAAAAAAGACCGTGTTTCGAAGATCTGACTGAAAGCGAAAATCTTGAAACAGCATGACATAATTTTTCATACCTGCGAAAGAAAAATCAGGAACAAGCGAGGTCCAGTTCGATAATGAAACATATCCTGTCCAGCCAATAAAGCCGTAAACAAAAATGAATAATAAAACAGCTGACGGTGCTAAAAATAGCAGGGCAAGCAGCTGGTCTCCATTCCATTTTTTCCGAACACGTTTCACTTTTGCTGCTGGTGTTTTTGTGGTCGGCGATGTGTCCATGCGCATGAAGCTACACTCCTTTTTTTAAAAAAGAGGCGGTGCCTAACGGCCGCCTCTTTCATCTTTATTTCATTGAATCTTTTAAAGAAGAAACGAACTGGCTGCTGTCTTTTTGTGTCACGAAAATATTGACGGCTTGGTTCGCCTTCGTGACAAAACCTTCTTCAGCAGCTGAGCCATGCGCAAGAGACGGTGCCAGCTTTGACTCTTTAAACGCCTTCATTGCCGATTTTCCGTATTCATCATATTTTGATACATCTGCATCCACACGTGCCGGTATTGACCCTTTCAGCGGATTAAACGCATCCTGTCCTTCCACAGATCCTAAGACAGATAAGAATTTTTTTACGTTTTCTGGCTGTTTGACACCTTTCGGCAGTCCGAATGTATCCGTGATAACCATAAAGCTACCCTCCGTACCAGGAGTTGCCACGTATCCAAAGTCTTTATTTACCTTCAAATCTAGATCATTTACAAAGTATCCTTTTGCCCAGTCGCCCATGACATTCATTGCAGCTTCCCCTTTTGCCACGAGCTGTGAGGCATCCTGCCAGTTACGCGAGCTATGATCGTCGTTGACGTATTCGAGCATACGTCCAAAGATGTCTGCCGCTTCCTTCACTTTTGCATCATCCATTTTTAAGTCGCCCGCCCAAAGTTTTTGATAATCATCGGCGCCTAGTACACCTAAAAGAACGCTCTCAAACAAATGAGTTGCTGCCCAAGGTTCTTTATCCCCAAGCGCAAGTGGAGTAATCCCTTTTTTCTTTAAGGCATCGGCTGTTTTGAAAAATTCATCAAACGTCGTTGGCGGTTCTAAGCCCTGATCTTCAAATACTTTTTTGTTATACCAAAGCACATTGCCTCTGTGAATATTCACTGGAACGGAATAGATTTTCCCGTCTTTGCTCACAAGGTCAATCAGTGATTCTGGAAATTTATCCTTCCAGCCTTCTTTCTCATAAAGGTCATCCAGCGGCTCCATTTTACCTGCGGCTACCCAGCTCTCATTCAGCTCTGCTCCCCCGTGTACTTGGAAAGTAGCTGGCGGATCATCTCCTTGCATCCGGCTTGTTAGAACAGCCTTTGCATTCGTACCAGCGCCACCAGCGACAGCTGCATTTTCAATTGGAATGTCTTTATTTTTCTCTTCAAACAATTGAATGAGTGCCTTCAGTCCGTCTTCCTCACCTGCACCAGTCCACCAAGAGAAAATTTCTAGTTTCTCCGCTCCGCCCTCTTTTTTTGCATCTGAGTTCGTCGATGAACTGCAAGCAGAGACGACCAGCATACAGAGTGCCAATAAAGTAAAGCCTAATTTAAACTTCATCATGGATCCCCCATCCCTATTTTGTAAGCGTTATCAAAATAAGTATACTGGCAGATCCTTGCCTTTTTTCAGGCAAACTTCTTCACTTTTTTATGAAATTCTTCATTTTTTTACGACCTGTTTTCGATATTCCTTCGGTGAACAGCCAACCATTTTTTTAAACACACGACTGACGTAATTCGGATCAGTATATCCTGCTTGATAGGTGATTTCTTTTAAACTAAGCGAACTCTCTTTCAGTAGCTTCTTCATTTTATCCATCCTACAGGTCGTCACATATTCTTTAAACGTCAGACCTGTCTCATCCTTAAAGCGTTTGGTGAAATACGTCGGGCTTAAATCAACATAGGCGGCCGTTTGCTCCAGCGTGATATGTTCGCAAAAATGTGTTTGAATGTATCGTTTCGCCCGTTCTATATCATTCACCGTCTGGGTTCTTGCTTCATACAGATCAAATAAATGTTCACAGCATTGGCGGCATTCTGTTTCTGTAGTGATAGCCAGAATCGGCACATCTGCACGAAGTCGTGATTTGAGTAAAATGAGCAGCTCTTTCACATGAGAAATGGTTGCACCTTCTAATTGGAAGGCATCATAGTAAGCAAGAGCATCATCTCTTCTCCCTTCTTCTAGTGCCAGCATCATGTCATCGGCAAGCTCAGGCAAGTTGATCAATACGTAAGATTGTCTATCTGTATAGTAAAAGCCATAACGAACCGCACCGTCATCTTTTTTTCGCTGATAATAGGAAAGCTTCGCTTCTGCCGCACTTTTCTGAAGTTGAAGTGGATTTGAGACAGGATGACCCATGCCAACAATGACAGGTGAATGCTGCTCGCTTGTCATGGCAGCGCGAATGGCTTGCAGTACATTCGCCTTTAGATGACCAGGTGATTGACGGCTGTAAATCAAGCATGTGAACAGCTCACCGCTCACTTGGATAGGCACTGCTTGAAAAAGAGCAGACTCCTGCAAATGATTCAGGAGTTGATCCCCGCCTGTCCGCTGAACAGCGATCACTAGACCTGCTTGAAAATCCTGAAACAGCCGCTCAAACACTGTGGAGGAATAAGATTGACCGTTCAACACATGAGCTTCCAGCCATTTTGACTGCTGATTGACTTTCTCCGCCTGCCGCAGGGAGACCTCCTGCTGTATTTCTGCCGCAACAGAACGGATCGCTGTAATGGTTTCGTCTTTATCAGCTGGTTTGACAAGGTATTGTTTGACCCCTTCCTGCATGGCTTGCTTGGCATAATCAAATGTATCGTAGGCTGTCAGCATAATAAATTTAGTATGAGGACAGCTTGCTTTGATCTGTTTGATCGCTGTGAGTCCATCCATGCCTGGCATCTGAATATCCATGAGCACAAGGTCAATTGGCTTAGACCGCGCCAATTCCACCGCCTTTTTTCCATTCGCAGCTTCCCCTGCAATATGACAGTCTGGCAGCCATTCGGTCATGAACTTACGCATCGCCATTCGTTCAATTTTTTCATCATCCACAATCAGCACGTTCAGCATGCTCGTTCCTCCTTGATTGGTATTGTCAATTGAATGGTGGTCCCTTCGTTTGGCTTTGAATCAATTTGAAGGGCATCCTGCACTCCGTAAAACAAACGCAGCCTCGACATCACATTTCGAAGACCAATTCCTGTCGAGTGACCTTTACTACGTGTGTCTGAATGATCTTCTTCCTCTTGCGATAGCAATCTCTTTTTCTCTTGATCACTGATGCCAAGTCCATTATCCCGAATCCGAATCATGACAAAGCCATCATCTCGATCAATAGAGAGCTCTACAAGCCCCCCTTCCTCTTTTGGTTCTACCCCATGAATAAAGGCATTTTCGACAAGCGGCTGCAATGTAAGGCTCGGAATGTGAACAGATAGACACGACTCATCTATGGTCGTTTTGCATGTAATACGATCAGAAAATCTTGTTTCTTGTATATGAAAATATTCTTTTACCACTTTCACTTCTTGTTCTAACGTAACAGATGCGCTGAGAGGAGATAGCGAATACCGCATCAGCGTAGAAACGGATTGTATCAATCTCGATGTCGCATCAGCTGATTCTAAGTACGCCATACGTGAAACGATGTTTAATGTATTAAATAAAAAATGTGGATTCATTTGGTTTTGTAGTGTTTTCAGCTTCATGTCTTTAATTTTCTGATCTAAAGCGGCCTTTTGTTTCATCTCTTCAATCATGACCTTCATCTCTCGCCGCATTCGCTCAAAGGCATGATTTAACACAGAGATTTCGTCCTTTGATGACACATGCAAATTCGGACCATCAAAATTTCCTTCTGATACTTCTTTGGCACTTCGAGACAGATGAACGATCGGTCTTGAAATTCCACCCGCAATGATATAGGCCATCCATAAAGCGATGCCTATCGATAATGTAAACAGACATAGAGTAAAAAGCGCATACGTTTGATGTCTTTTTTGAAGGGATTGGTAGAGTACTTGATACTCAGATAATTCATCATCCAAAAGAGTCATTGTCTGTTCTTGGATATAAGAGGACACGGTTCTTACTTCTTTCACACTTGCAGCATATTCTTTGATTTTCCCTTTTTTGACATGATTCATTGTCGCATCACTTTCGTTTATGAGCGTCCGCATCATATATTGATATTTTTCAATGGACGGGATGGCGGCATGAAGCCCTGCATCTTTGAGTAATGCTTGGTCATATGATGTCATTTTCTGTTTTGATTCAGCATAGCCCTTGGCAAACGCCTGATCCTTTTCGATGGCAAAGGCGTTGACCTTTTCATACATCGTTTTTGCCTCTGTCGAAATATCATTCAGCAGGAGAAAGGAACGAAAGCTCTTGCTATATTCTGATGTGATTTTTGAACTGCTCCAATACACAAAAAAAGCGGCCACATTGCCAAGGAGCACAAGAATTAAAAAAGCCAATAATAACTTACTTCGAATTCTCTTCATGGCTGAACCCCCTGTGGTCTTTCCGTTTGATGAAGGGGCAGGTCTCCTCGCCGAATCACACTCGTCCCTGTGTACTGCAGCGGTTCTTGTTTATCCCCTTGTTGCAAACGAACAAGAGATTCAACCGCTTGATAGCCCATTTCATAAGGGTGCTGTACAACCACTGCATCAATTTTCCCATCATCCAGCGCTTGAATCGTATCAGGCAGAGTATCAAATGCGAGCACATAAACATCTTTAGATGAATGATATTGCTCTGTTGCTTGAATAATGCCGACACCGTCTAATGCACTTGTTCCATAAAATGCGGTGAGCTGCGTATGATCATTTAACAATTTATACGCAGCACCGGAAGCACCTGATTTCGTAATCGCCGACTCTTCTATTCCAGCAATATGAATGCGTTTCTCACCAGAAACGGCATCTCGAAACCCCTTCACGCGAAGCTTCTGGTGAATCGCATCAAGCCGTCCCGTCACAATGCCCACATACTGTTCACCTTTTGTATCGGCGATGAGTGCCTGTCCGGCGATAAAGCCAGAATAATAGTTATCTGTTCCGACATACACTTGACGCTTGCTCCCCTCTGCATCGGTATCGACTGTGACGACATCTATACCTTTCTCTCTTGCTTTTTGAAAGAGCGGTTTGTATCTCTTTGCATCAAGCCCTTGCGTCATAATGCCATCCACATGACCAGCAATCGCCATATCAATGGTTTTCAGGTGATCATCCAAATCAGCCTGCTTTGGACCTAGGTATTCAAGATACACCCGATGAACTTCCGCCGCATCAGCAGCTCCCTTTTGCACCAATTGCCAATATTCATTATCAAGTTCCTCCGGTACAAGAACAAAGTGATATTGATAAGTTGATACTGCCTCTTCGGAAGCGCTTTCAATTTTAACTAAATCTTGACCTAATACAGATAAAAAAAGAACAGATACGACACAAAATGTGAGAAATGCGCCTATTCCGAACAACTTCGACCTTTTCATTCACATCCGCCTCCTTCCATTGTTGCCGCATAAAAAAAGAGCTGCTTATAAAAGCATACTCTCTCGACCTCTATAATTCCTTTGTCATAAATAAACTGTTCGGATCTTCTTGGTATGAACCAAAAGGCGGGCAATATTGAAAGCCAAAGCTCTCATATAATTTTCTTGCCGGTTCAAAGAAAGCAATCGCACCTGTTTCAAGGCTCACTCTTTTATACCCCCGCCGCTTCGCCTCTTGGAGAAGGTGGGTCAACAGATGCTTCGCCACGCCTTTTCGCATATGGGCTGCTGCCGTCCTCATCGATTTGAGTTCACCATGTTCACTTGATAGCTCCTTGATGGCTCCGCAGCCAAGAAGCGCCTCTCCATCCCTTGCACTCCATACTGTGACGTCTTGTTTTTTCAGATCGTCTAACGAAAGGGCATGAATGCTTTCTGGCGGTGAATGTTTTTTCATCTCTTCTAAATGAGCTTGAATCAATTGTTCAATTTGACCATCTTTTAGTTCATCTTGTTGAATGTACATATCGACCTCTCCTTTATGCTCATTTTACGTGAAGAGAAGTGCCTTCCCATCTTTTATGTCAGATAAACGAACAAACAACCGGCAGTCATCCGCCGGTTGTTTATGTGAACTACATGATGGTGGAAGAAAGAACAGCCTGTAATTCTTCTGCTGTACTGCTTTCAAGCTGGCTGCCGACACCCACTGCCACGGCTCCTGCTTCAAGCCACTTTGGCACATCGACTGGATGAATGCCTCCTGTTGGGATGAACTCAATCTCTGGAAACGGGCCTTGCAAATTTTTCATATAGGACAAACCGAAGGCGCCGCTCGGAAAAAGCTTTAACACGCTGTATCCATTTGCTTTTGCCTGCATAATTTCACTCGGGGTCAAAACACCTGGAACGTAAAGTGTATCGTGAAAAGATAGGTGCTCTCCGATGACAGGAAGATATCCCGGGCTGACGATAAATTGAGAGCCGGCTTCAATGGCTGATTGTGCCTGCTCAAGTGTTGTAATCGTTCCGGCTCCGACAATCAAGTCGTGGTCATGCTGGTAAGATGCAATGATCCGCTCTGCTTTGGGCGTGGTATATGTCACTTCGATGGCCCGCACCCCTTTTTTCTTTAAACGAGCAATCATCTCTATCCCCTCTGCTTCACTACCTGCTCTGACCACCGCAATGAGTTTACAAGCTGCGAGCTTCTCTTTAACGCTCATACTTGCTGACTTTCCCATACCTCTCATCTCCCTTCATATCGTGTCGCCTTTGATATCGTTTGGCTTCTTTTATAAATGCCTGAAGCTCTTTTCGAGTCGGCAGTCCCTCGTGATCTCCTGGGGACATGACTGCAAGTGCTCCAATGGCATTGCCTCTTGCTACCGATTTTTCATATGATAAACCGTCCAGCAGACCGCTCATCACTCCCACTGCAAATCCATCACCAGCTCCGACTGTATCCACGACATGAGACACATGGAAACCATCCACTACACCTTGGCCGGATGCACTTTTGAAATAGGCTCCTTCCGCTCCCAGTTTAATGACCACAAGCTTGACGCCTTTTTGTAAATAAACATCCGCAATTGCTTCCGGATCATCACATCCCGTGAGTCTTTGACCTTCTGCAAGCCCTGGGAAAAACCAATCTACTTGAGCAGCCATCTGATTCACCGTATGAATCATGTCTTCTTCCTCTTCCCATAGTTGAAGTCTAAGGTTCGGGTCAAAGGAAATGGTTTTTCCTGCTTCTTTCATTTCTTTAAGGGCATGAAAAGAAAACGCTCTCATTTCACTAGACACAGCAGGCGGGATTCCGGTCATATGAAGATGTCCTGCCTGCTGAAAATAAGTGGACGGGAAATCGCTTGGGTTCAATGTACTCGCAGCAGAGTCTTTTCGGTAGTACGTCACATCAGGGTCTCCATCGATGACTTTTGATTTAAGCAATATCCCTGTTTTGGCTCCATCATTTGAACGGAGTACTGCCTTCGTATCGACCCCTTCTTTTTGAAGCTCTTCTAAAATAAATGTACCAAGTGAGTCCGCCCCGACCTTGCTCATCCAGCCAACGCTAAAGCCTAATCTTGCCAAGCCGACCGCAACATTACTCTCTGCACCAGCAAGTGCTTTTTGAAACGTATGCACTTGGTGAAGCTCGCCAATTTCTTTTGCATAAAACATCGCCATTGATTCCCCAAATGTGATCACATCCAATGCTTTCACTGATTTCTCCCCTTTCTTGGTACCGGTTTCAAAACAGTTGAAAAAGAGAGAGCATGCACGTATGTATACTCTTCTCTGCCTGACGTTTATAAAGATTTTCTCACAATGATTTCTCCATCAAGTTGAATGGTCTGGGGTGCACTCTTATCCCCTTCAAGACGCGTCTTGATTTTTTGCATCGCCGCTCTCCCCATCTCATGAGATGGCTGCGCCACCGTAGTGATGCCTGGCCCGATCAGCTTATACCATTCTGTATCATCAAATCCAGCAATGCCTATCTCCTCAGGTATCTTCACCCCAAGATCGACGAGTTCACTGATGAGCTTCAGCATAAGTAATCCATTGCCTGCTAAAATCGCTTTTTTCTGATGGTTTGATTGTAAAAACCGACAAATCTCATCTCGCATTTGTTCCTTTTGCTTCAAATTGATTTCTGCAATCATAGGTGTCTTATGTTGACTCATGGCCGTCTGTTCATAGGCTTCTTTTCGTTCTTCACGTGGACTAATCCCATCGACCGGCTCAGTAAAGAAAGCGATATGTTCGTAGCCTTTTTCATACATCTGATGAAGTAGACGAGCCGTGATGTCACGGTTATTCGTTGTGACGGTATCGACCTTGAGTTCAGGTAACTTACGGTCAACAAGAACAATCGGTACACCATTTTGCTTAAAGTCTTGCAAAATGTCATTGTTTTGACCCGTCGTATTAATGATCAGCCCTTCAATATAATGCGCATGCAGCTTCAGAAGCATTTCTCGTTCTTTTTCTGGACGATTATCTGTGTTGCACACCATGATGCTGTATCCATATTCATCACAAATCTCTTCCACACCACGTAGTGTCGCAACAGAGAACGGGTTCGTAATATCAGCCACAATAAAACCAATGACCTTGCTCTTTCTTACTTTCAATCCTTGGGCAAGCTGACTCGGACGGTAATGGAGCTCCTCAATGGCTTTTTTAATCTTTTTTACCTTTTCAGGAGAAATTTCATTTGTTCTGCCATTGATGTATCTGGATACCGTTGATTTTGAGACACCTGCATATGCAGCAACTTCGTTAATGGTGACTTTCGTTTGCTTTTTCTCTTTCATACAAAAAACTCCCAAGATCGATCTTCTCATTTGTTTCGAAACCGATTTCAAATAAACTTAAAAAAAGCATACCACAAGTTGAACTGTATCAGAAGATTTTTTTCATGAACATGAAGAAAAAAAGCTTTTATACAATTAAAGAAAGCGATTTCAAATTAACGGTTGACGCCGCTCTCTTTTTCCTCTAGAATTTTCCTTGAAACCGATACCAAATAAAACAATCATATGTTTCAGATGGAAAGGGAGGCTTATCTCAAATGGAAAATCGTTATGCTGTACATCCTGAGCAGGTCAAGCGTTTTACAACAGAGGAACTTCGTCGTCATTTTCATATTCCGACACTTTTTGTCAGTGGTGAATTGAAGCTGTATTATTCGCATGAGGACCGTGTGGTGATTGGCGGCGTTATGCCGACATCAGAACCGATCAAGCTAGATGCCGGCGACTTTTTACGTACAGAATATTTTCTTGAAAGACGGGAAATTGGCATTGTAAATGTCGGCGGCCAAGGTACGGTTACAGTCGATGGTGAGTCATTTATGCTGGAGCATAAAGATTTCTTATATATTGGACTTGGACACGAACATGTACAGTTTGCTAGTTCATCAGGTGAGCAGGCCAAATTTTATCTTGTGTCAGCCACCGCTCATAGAGCGTATCCGACACAAAAGGCTGCGATCGCTGAATTAACACCGAATCATTTAGGGGAAGCATCCGCCTCGAACGTACGGAATCTGTATCAGGTCATTCATGCAGACGGCATCCAAAGCTGCCAGCTTATGATGGGCATCACTCAGCTTGAAACCAATAACACATGGAACACGATGCCTGCTCATATACATGACCGGCGGATGGAAGTGTACTTATATCTTGATATAGAGGAAGACGCACGTGTCTTTCATTTTATGGGGGAGCCATCTGAAACGAGACATCTCGTTGTGGCAAATGAAGAAGCCGTCATCTCACCTGCCTGGTCCATTCATTCAGGCTCAGGTACAGCAAATTATTCATTTATTTGGGCAATGGCGGGAGAAAACTATACGTTTAAAGATATGGACTTTGTCCCGATGGACCAGCTGAGGTAATGAGATGACGTCGACATCATATGTAGCGTCCCTCTTTTCCCTCGAAGGCAAAACAGCTCTTGTCACAGGTCCTGGAACTGGTATTGGGCAAGGGATTGCCGTAGCGCTTGCCCGTTCAGGTGCAGATATCATCGGCACCTACCACCATACGCCGCTTGATGAAACAAAAGAACTTGTCGAACAGACCGGCAGATCATTTCATGCGATTCAAGTAGACTTTTCAGATCCTCAGTCCGCAAAGCGGGATGTTGATGCCCTTTTAAAGCAGCATTCAATTGATATTTTGATTAATAATGCTGGGACCATTAAAAGAGAAGAGGCCGCTCAATATTCAGAGGAAAACTGGCATACTGTGATGGATGTGAATATCAACAGTCTCTTTTTCCTCACGCAAAAGGTCGGACAGCAGATGCTGAAAAAAGGGCGAGGGAAAATTGTCAATATCGCTTCCCTTCTATCATTTCAAGGTGGTGTCTTTGTTCCCGCTTATACAGCAAGTAAGCATGCTGTCGCAGGTTTGACGAAAGCTTTTGCAAATGAATGGGCAAGTCAGCATATTCAGGTCAATGCGATCGCACCTGGTTATATTGCAACCAATAACACGCAAGCCATTCGTGACGATGCGAACCGGAATGAAGAGATTCTGAAACGAATCCCCGCTGGACGCTGGGGACGGCCTGAAGATCTAGCAGGTGCCGCCGTCTTTCTCAGCTCCCCTGCCTCTGATTATATGAACGGTCATATTTTAGCCGTAGATGGCGGCTGGCTGGCGAGATAAACATGTGAAGAGAATTCCTATTTTAGGGGATTCTCTTTTTTCTATTTGCATAATTCTTCTCCTTCCGAGTCACTCTATAAAAAAAGACATGAGGGTGAGGTATTATGAAAAGTCGTATTGAACAAGATATAGAGTCCGTCATTCAGCGTGTCAAAAGCTTTGCCGGCAAAAGTGATGATATCGTGTTCCACTCTTTTTCATTTGGTCCTTCCGCTGTCTCTGCATGTCTCGTGTACGTTGAAGGACTCACAGAATTTGAGATGCTTTCCAAACAAATCATTTCACCTATGCAAAAGGAACTGACCATCACCAAGGTCGACCACACCACACTTTCTTCCCTTTCTAAAACGTTCTTTGGTATTCAAAATGATGTGCTGGAAGATATGAACCTTGCCATCGAGCAGTTATACAGCGGCAGGGCTATTTTATTTGTGGATAGGGCCACTCAAGCGCTTGCGCTCCATACGAATCTTTTTCAATTTAGAGAAGTAGAGGAGCCGCAATCAGAAGTCCTTGTAAGAGGACCCCGGATTGGATTTATTGAAAATCTTGAAAAAAACACGGCATTGCTTCGTGAAAGAGCAAATGATCCGAACCTTGTCATTCAAAAGGTAAACATAGGAACTCGCAACAAGAAATCTGCTGCTCTTGTGTATGTTCGTGATATCGCAGACCCCAAACTAGTAGATGATGTATTCTCTCGTATGAAGCAAATCAAAATGGATGATATTCCTGAGTCCGGCTACATAGAACAGCTGATTGAAGACAGTCATATCTCTATTTTCCCGCAGATTCAAAATACAGAACGTCCTGATCGGGTGATTGCCTCTGTGCTAGAAGGAAAGGTGTCTATTTTGCTCGATGGGACGCCATTTGCCCTCATTATGCCGATGACTCTCACTGCCTTGATGCAATCACCGGAGGATTATTATCAAAGATGGACAAGTGCGACTCTTTTGCGTTTGCTCCGTTATATTGCCGTGCTTTTGACGATCTTTTTACCGGGACTCTATATCGCCCTTGTTTCCTATCATCCTGGTTTATTACCAACACGAATGGCACTGACCATCGCAGGTAGCCGGCAAAATGTGCCCTTTCCTCCTGTAGTGGAAGCCATTTTGATGTCGTTTACGATTGAACTGCTGCGGGAAGCTGGACTTCGTCTTCCTAGGGCGATCGGGCAGACGATTGGACTGATTGGCGGCGTCATTATTGGACAGGCGGCTGTCCAAGCCAATATCGTCAGTGCCTTAATGGTCATTATTGTGTCTCTGACGGCACTAGCCGATTTCACTGCTCCATCATATGATTTCAGCTTTCCCTTACGCATCCTGCGGTTTATGGCGATCTTCAGTTCAGCCATGTTTGGATTATACGGCCTCATCATGTGTTATTTATTTGTACTTTGTCACTTGATGCAGCTAAAGACCTTTGGTTTTGACTATTTCACACCTGTTTTGTCTTCACCGTTTTCAGATTTAAAAGATACGTACGTTCGTTTACCAATAGGGCTATTTAAATCGAGACCGAAAACAGCCAAGACAAAAAATCTCAAAAGACAAGGAGATTAAACGATGTACAGAGCTGAGAAGCTATCATTGTTACAAGTCACCATTCTGTGCAGTTCTACAATGATAGGCGCTGGAATTTTAACCATTCCACGCAGTTCTGCCAATTCAGGATTCCCTGATGGCTGGATCATTGTATTGATACAGGGAGTCATCTTTGCTTTCGTTGCTTTTTTGCTAGGTTGGATTGCGGAGAAAAATGCACCGGATACCATTTTTGAATCGAATACAAAAGGAGCCGGTGCCTTCTTTGGTACGATCTTTAACCTAATGCTGATCGGTTATTTACTAGCCATTGTTGGCTTTGAGGCGCGTGTACTGGGGGAAGTGGTTCAATTTTTCCTGTTGCAATCGACCCCGATGACAGTGATTGTGATGATTTTTTTACTGGTGGCGATCTATCATTTAAAAAGCGGCATTTTTCCGGTAGTGAAAATGGTGACATATATTTATCCGATGACCATGATCATTTACATTGGGCTCATGCTGTTTAGTTTGAAAATATTTGATTTTGATTACTTACGCCCGGTAATGGCTCACGGGTTTAAAGATTTTAGTAATTTGTTCTCTCAAACATTTATTCAATTTACAGGCTTTGAAGTCATTTTGTTTGTCGTACCGCTTGTCTATAAAGACAAATGGTCAAAAGCGAAATGGGCCGCAGCGATCGGGGTAGGGATCACCACACTTATTTACTCCCTCACGCTCTTTATTGTGATTGGTTCCATGACAGTTGGAGAAACGAAATCACTCACCTGGCCCACTGTCTCACTCATTCAAGCGCTAGAACTAGAAGGGGTCTTCATTGAACGCTTTGATATTTTCTTACTGACGATCTGGACGTGCCAGCAGTTTATTTGTATGCTTGGCTTTTTCCAATTTGCTATTAAAGGCTGTCAAACGGTGTTTAAGACAACCAATTTAACGAGACTGCTATGGTTACTGTTTTTGCTGACCTCAGCTCTCTCTCTTTTTCCGAGAAATATCAATGAAGTCTTTTACTACTCGACTTTACTCGGCTATGCATTATTCGCTGTTTTAGCGATTCCTTTTATAACAGCTATTCTGCTCATGATACGTAAAAAATGGGGAGGTCGATCTGCATGAAAGGACGGCGTTTATGGCTCATCTTTTTGTCTTGCTGTCTTTTGCTTTTATCGACAGGTTGCTGGGACTTAAAAGATATTGAGAAATTATCGTTTGTGCGCGGTGTTGGCATTGACGAGGAAGATGATAACGGAGTCAAACTCACCTATCAAAACCTTGTCCCTAAAATGGGCGGAACACAAGAAGCAGACTCCCCTGGCTATGTGAATGTCGTCTCAAAGGGGAAAAATGTACTGGAAGCAGTCAGCAATGTCGCTTTGAAGGACCCGCCGATTTACAGTGATCACCTCAAAATCTTTTTGTTTGGCAAAGATCAAGCTGAACATCATGATATTCAAGGGACACTCAACCACTTTATACGAGATGATGAGGTTCGAAGAAGCAGCTACCTCTTAGTGTCACGCCATGAGGCATCAAAAGTCATCAATCAAAAATTAAAATCACAACAAAAGGTTCCAGTCGAGCATATTTTTGAAACATCAAAAAACCGGAGCTTTAACGGGAAGATTTTACTGCCAACACGTATTGGCCGAGCGTCGGATTACTTTCAGATGGGTACAAGCTTTCTTGTCCAAAGTGTGGATGTCGTAAACGGAGAACTCACCTATGATGGTGCAGGCATTATCCATGGGAAAACGCGAAAGCTGATAGGATTCATACCAGCAAAAGATGTCCAATCTTTAAACTGGGTCATGAATCGCATCTCAGGCGGAGTCGTACCTGCCACCTACAAAGGCTTTCCGATTACGTATGAAATCAAGAAAGCAAAGTCCAAGATTGAACCCTATCTGAAGAACGGAAAGATCTCCTTTAAAATTAGTGTACAAACAAACGGGAAACTATCAGAAGATCAATATCCCCCTGAAAACTCATACGATGAGCAATACATCAAACGATTTGAGCGCATTTTTGAACGCAAAATCAAAGAGCGCATTCAAAAAGCTGTCAATCACATGCAAAAAGATGTGGGTGTTGACCCGATTTTTTTAAACCGGCAGGTGCGCATCAAGTATCCAGACTTTTGGGATCAGCACCGCAACGAATGGGATACACTATTTCAAGAAGTAGACATTGCATATGACGTAAAAGTGAGCATTTTGAACTTTGGTGCAGAAGGCGCAACGAAAAACTTTAAATGGTAGCACAAAAGGCGGATGACCGCCTTAGATGGTTGACAAAGGGCTAAAATGAACTTTGCTTTAGCCCTTTGTCTTCTTTTCAGCGTGATAGAAAACCTTTGCAGTCTAGGAAGGACGAGTACCGGAGCAGAGCGAATGAAGGATTCGCGAGCACTGGCGCAGAGGACTGACAAAGAATGCGAGGGTTTGCCTACACGCTGAGGCGGATTACCCGGAGGGGGAACCGCCTTTTTTACGTGCAACGATCAAAAGCTGATAGAGCGTCACTTGATCAGATAATGCTTTTGTTTGAAAGCCAAGTGACTCTCCTACTCTCGCCACTTCGTCAAAAAACAATTGAACGTTTTGATCAATTGGCACATTGATGGGCTGTTCAATCACGCGATGAAACAAATGGTCTGGAAAGAGCGCCCGCATTGTATTTGGTGTGAAAAATCTCATATGTGTTCGATCTAAAATCCCCACATCTTGATACGTAAAATCACCTGCCATTAAAGGCAGCAGTACTTCCGCATGCATCATATTAGGTAAGCAGCAAATAATCACGCCACCTGGTTTTAAAGACGCATGCGCTTGAGCAATCATCTTCCATGGATCTGCCACATGCTCTAACACATCAGAAAAGATCACAGCATCAAAAAAAGCTTCTTTCTCTGACCAAGGATACGCCTCCGCTTTTGTCTCAATTACTTCTTTGTAATACGCCTTTGCCATCTCTGCTTTTAATGCATCCGCCTCTACTCCGTACATGTCAACGGACTGCCGGTTGATCAGTTCAAGCCCTGTCGCCCCAGCACCGCAGCCAACATCCAGCACACATCCGGCATCCTCAGGGAGCAGTGCTGCAAAATATGGATGGGGCGTTATCAGATTTAAATCAATGCCCCATTTATCTAAAAAACGAAGCCTGTTCTCCGCAAACAACGTAGAGATGTTCGTTTCTTCATTGGCATTGAAGGTAGCATGACCATGATGATGCACAAAAGAATCATGGACGATTTGAAGCTGGTACCCCTTCAGCAATGAGCGCAGACAAAGGTCATCATCCTCAAATGATCCATATACAAACCGCTCATCAAATAACCCTACATCCTCGATCAGCTCTCTTTTGACCAGCAAACAAAAACCAACAAGTCTATGCACATATGTTCTTTGACCTTTTCTCGAAGCCGTATATGCCTTTGCAAAGGCAGGAAGCTCCTTCACATCTGTGTAAGATGGCTGAACGAGCTGAGGACCACTTACATAATTGGAGACAGGGCCTACCATGCCAATACGATCTGATGCAAAAAGGGCTTCTCTTAAAGGCAAAAGCCAGTTTTCGGTCACAATCGTGTCGTTATTTAAAAAAAGAAGACTATCTCCTGTTGCTTTTTTCGCCCCTTGGTTACAGCCCTTGGCAAAACCTTGATTCTTCTCGTTGTCGATCAACACGACATCTTCCAGTTGTCTCACATATTCCTTTGTTCCGTCTGATGAAGCATTATCCACGATAATGAGTTCATATTCATCACGCCGAGTATGCTTCTTGATACTGTCGATACATTTTTTCGTTAGGTGCAGTTCATTGTACGTCAGCATCACAATGCTCGTTTTTCCTTTCATCTCATTTCCACCTTTCGCCCGCCTGTTCCATATGTATGTCATAGGCAGCACGTTCAGAAGATGAGTGATTGTCCTTTCTTGATTAAACGTTTGTTTAACAAAGGGCTAAAATGAATTTTTTAGCCCTTTGTCTTCTTTTCAGCGTGATAGAAAACCTTTGCAGTCTAGGAAGGACGAGTATCGGAGCGGAGCGAATGAGAGATTCGTGAGCACCGACACACAGGACTGACACCGAATGCGAGGGTTTGTCTACACGCTGAGACCAGCTGCCTCATGCAGCTGGTCTTTTTTCATACCGTTTCCCCTTCGTCATTCACGACGGCACGGTTTCTCTTTTTTAAATCTTCTTCAATCTCTTCAAGACTTTTCCCTTTCGTTTCTGTGACTAAATATTTCACAAATAAGAAGGCACCTATGCCGATGGCTGCATAAATAAGGAAAAGGTTACTGATGCCAATTGCACTTAATAAGGTTGGGAATGTGAGCGAGATGATCAAATTCCCTGTATGCAGTAGGAAGGTCGATACCCCCGTACCGATTCCCCGGACATGTACTGGGAACAGCTCCGGCAGCATCACCCATACGACCGGGCCCCAGCTGACAGCAAAAATGACGATGAAAAGTCCTAAACATATAATTGTCGTCCACCCTGCAGCTGTTGATCCCTCGAAAAAACGATTGACCACTGCTAGAACAATCAAACTAAGAACCATCCCTACATTTCCAAATAGGAGTAACGCTTTCCGCCCGACACGATCAATGATTTTAATCGCAACAAACGTCATGACAACATTGACTGCACCAATTCCTACAGTTCCTAAAATGGCTGCTGAATCGCCAAAGCCGACACTTGTAAATGTTTTTGGTGCATAATAAATGATCGTATTTGTCCCAATAAACTGCTGTAAAAAGGCTAAACCGACACCAGCAATTAAAGCGGGGCGCACCCATGGTTCGAGTAATTCCTTAAGACCGCCTTTTTCTTCACTTTCTGCTTTTTGAATATCCGCAATTTCGTCTTCAACTTCTTGCTTACTTTGTCTAAGTTTGGACAATATTTCTTTCGCCCGGTCCGCCTGTCCTTGGACAAACAGCCAGCGAGGACTTTCTGGCATAAACAAAATACCACATAACAAGAGAACAGAAGGAACAACGGCAATTCCAAGCATCAGACGCCATGCCTCTGCATCTGCTAAAACGTAGTTCACAATATAGGCAAGAAGAATACCAAATGTGATCATGAGTTGGTTTAATGAGGAAAGTGCCCCTCTTGATTCCTTTGGCGCAAGTTCAGATAAATATAATGGAACAATCGTCGTCGAGCATCCGACAGCAAGTCCTAGCACGATTCGGAATAAGACCATGACCTCCGTATTCGGTGCAAGGGCTGTTCCAAATCCGCCGATAATAAATAAAATGGCTGCGGCAATAATCGCTTTTTTCCGTCCGAATTGATCTGTCAGTTTTCCAGAAAGAGAAGACCCGAGCATCGCCCCAATTAAAATCGAGCTGACCACAAGTCCCTCTGTAAATGCATTTAAACCTAAATCCTCTTTCATAAATAAGATAGCGCCAGAAATGACACCTGTATCGTAACCATATAAGGCGCCGCCAAGTGCGCCGAAGAAATAAAGCCACCCATTCCGATTTTTCATGATCATAACCCCTCTTTTATCTATGTAATGACTGGATGTTTCTCTATGAAAAATCATTTTCCTCACTTCCTGTCATTTCAAACATTTCGATGTTTTATGACAAATATATTTCATTTGCGTATCATTGAAACTTTTTTAGATAAGGAAACGTCAATTAAGCGTTAGTGAAAAAAATGTCGCACTATATCCCGTTTTAAGGTATATTTGTTTTAGTTTGTAAGCATGAAGAAGGACATCTTTACTATAAAATCATAGCGAGGGTTTAAATATATGGATCAAACAAGAAGTAAACGCAAAGGCAAAAAGCGTTTAAAACCATGGGTGAAAGTCACTCTTTTTATTTTTGGTATTCTTTTACTGACAACCGCTTCTGTCACCGGCTATGCCTACTATAAAGTGACATCGGCTGCGAAAAAAGCACAAGTCTCTCTAGACCGCGGTGCACAATCTGTCAAACGGATTGAAGCATTTGATCCTGGGAAAGACAGCTTTTCTGTCTTGCTGCTTGGCATTGACAGCAGACCAGGCGAAACCGTCAAACAAGCACGAAGCGATGCAATGGTATTAGCGACAGTAAATCGTACGAATAAAACCGTGAAATTATTAAGTATTCCAAGGGACTCATATGTTAATATTCCAGGTCATGGTTATGACAAAATTACACATGCACACGCATTTGGTGATGCAGACCTCACGGTGAGTACAGTTGAGAATTTACTAGATATCCCTGTCGACTTTGTGATTGAAAGTAATTTCAAAGCATTTAAGGAAATTGTGAATGAATTGAATGGTGTTTCCGTTAACATTAAAGATGAATATGTTGTGAAACAAATTCTTAAAGATACAAAGGGCAAAGTTCAGCTGCAAACGGGTACTCACACACTAGATGGTAATCAAGCTCTCGCTTATGTGAGAACAAGAAAAGCAGACAGTGATCTCATGCGCGGACAGCGTCAAATGGAAGTTTTAAAAGCCATTTTCGATAAATCAAAATCAGTAACGTCCATTCCGTCTTATGACAATATCATAGATACTCTAGGTGATAACGTCTCAACTAACCTGTCAATGAAAGAACTAGTCGGTCTTTTCCCACTACTCACTTCATTGAAATCTGTTGATACGATTCAACTAAAAGGATCTGATTACCAGCCAAATGGCGTTTATTATTACCAATTGGATCAAAACCAACTGAACGAAGTCAAAACGGAATTGAAGAAACAGCTTGAATTATCATAAACACAGAAAGCGTCCTTTTGGGCGCTTTTTATGTGTTGAAAAAGGTGTTTGCCCTTTTTCTTCTTTTAAGCGTGATAGAAAACCTTTGCAGTCTAGGAAGGACGAGCACCGGAGCAGAGCGAATTGACATTCGTGAGCACCGAAGCGCAGGACTGACAAAGAATGCGAGGGTTTGTCTACACGCTAAAAGCGTCCTTTTGGGCGCTTTTTCTTATATCCTTGATCAATTGACCATTTTTGTTTAGCCTTAAAGAGAGGAATCCACGATCCGACTCTTTCATGAGAATGAAGGAAATCGTACATACTTTGAAGAGGCTATTGCATGAATGAAGGAGGATATAACAGCAATGAAAAAAATGATTGCGATTGATTTAGACGGTACACTCTTAAATACGAAAAGTGAAATATCCGCTCAAAACCGGCAAGCATTGATTCGTGCGAAGGAAGCTGGATATATTGTGACCATTTGTACAGGGCGCGCAACTTTTGATGTAAAAGAGCTTCTTGGGGATTTGGACATTCCCATCATTGCAGCAAACGGTGGAACTGTCCATACAGAAGGGTACAAGCTCTTCAGCAGAATCACCCTTGATCAAGAAGCTGGTAGACGTGCTGCAAAGGAATTAGTGGAACGGAACATTTATTTCGAGGTCTATACAGACGATGCCCTCCTTTCCCCATTTGATGGAAAAGAAAAGCTCAAAGCTGAATTTGATATGATCAAAAGCGCCAATCCTAACGAGGATGTAGCTGATTTATGGGAAGGGGCGATGACTCAATTTAAACAGTTTGGCATCAAACCTGTCGATGACATCCGTCAAATTTTTGAGTCGAATGAACCAACCTATAAATTACTATGCTTCTCATTTGATATGAATAAGCTGCAAGAAGCACGTGATCTTCTTTCTAAGATGCCTGAGCTCTCCTTGACCTCATCTGGAGAACATATCATTGAGGTACTGCCAAAAGAGTCAGGCAAAGGACATGCCCTCAAGAAACTTGCAGCCCATTATGGCGTAGACCGATCCACTATTTATGCGATCGGTGATAGCCCTAATGATCTATCCATGTTCGATGAAGCAGGACACAGGATAGCGATGGGGAATGCGGTGGATATCATTAAAGAAAAAAGCACCTATATCACAAAAGGCAACCACGAAGATGGCGTCGCTTATTTTATTGATCTGCTTTTGCAGAATCAATTTCAAGAAAAAAAGACGCTTGTCTGATCAGCGCCTAGTGAGAAGTCGAGAAGTCCGATCTGAGCATTGATCGGGCTTTTTCTTTATTTTTTAATTCTAACAGCCGTCTCATATTTATCCTTCCAATACGTACTTGTTTTCATATTGGTAATGACAACGCCATTTGAAACCGTCACATGAATGACTTGATTTGAACCAGCATAAATGGCTGGCATCAACGAAGTCCCTTTAAAAAAGACAAGATCTCCCGGCTTTAGTTCCGATCGTTTCACAGGTGTACCTGCTTTAACTTGACCCGGCGCATAGCGAGGCATCTCCATTCCAAGCACTGCTTGATAGATATACTGCGTGAATCCTGCTGTATCAAAGCCTTGCTTTGGGCTCGCACCACCTTTTACATAGGGTACTTCTCCAATATACGTGGCGGCTTTTGATACGACTGGGTCTTCTTTCGCTAGTTTCAGCTCAGTTAATCGTTTCGCACCTGTCCATTTCTCACGCCAATACGATTCAGACAAATAAGAAATCGTCACACTTTCCGAACGGCTCGCATGAATAAAGCGGTCTCCTCCGATGTACATGCCTACATGTGAAATTCCTTTTTTATACGTGTTGCTAAAAAAAACAAAATCTCCAGGGCGAATATCGTCTCGTGCCACTTTCTCTCCAACCATCCATTGCTGCTCAGCACTTCTTGGCAAATAAATCCCAAGTGATTTTTCAAATAAATATTGTAAAAAACCTGAACAATCGAATCCTACTTTTGGATCTGATGCCCCGAATACATAAGGGATTCCTAAATATTTCATCGCATCTTTCACCAGTTGATCATCCGACATCTCTTGGGAGACAGGCAGCCGTTTGACCGCATAGAACCGATCGGTCCAATATTTACTTTTGCTGACATCTGTTTTCACCACCCCTTGACTGAGTGTGATGTGGATCACCTGATCATTTCCAGCGTACAAAGCAACATGTGTTGGGATGTCTTTTGTTTCTTCAAGACTGCGAAAATAGACAAGGTCTCCAGGCTTCGCTTTTTCCCATGATACGTTTTCACCGATTTGGTATTGATCAATCACCTTTCGCGGCAAATCAAATGCACCTGTTGTTTTGTATACATATTGTATAAAGCCAGACGCATCAAAGCCCGTTTTCGGATCAATTCCTCCTTTATGATAAGGCGTGCCTATCAGCGTTTCCGCTTGTTTTAAAGGAGAGGTTGTTTGAGCAGACACCTCTGTTTGAGACATAAACATGAGTCCTACAACGGCACATCCTCCAAGCAGTATTCCTTTCCATTTCATCCTCTCTTCCTCCTTTCTTTTATAGTTTCGACATGACCCCTTTCATTTTACACCTTTTTCCGTCAAAAAAGAGCACGCCTCGCGTGCTCTTTTCAGCATCATTTCTTTATTTACTCGCTTCCGCTTTTGACTGCTTTTGCTGTTCAATTTTCTGCATTTCAACCGAGATCTTTTGTTTCTCATGATCGGTGAGGCTGTCACTAAATTTAAAAGCAGACATAAAGACAAAGACTAAAATTAACGCAACAAACGGCCAGCTTGCTTTAAGGAATTTCATTTTTTATCCTTCCCCTCGTTTTCTTTTAATGTTTGAACTTTATCAGAATGATCGACTTCAAAGAAAATATGTCCGTCTTTTTCTTTCCAATCCGCATTCGTGCCATTTGTCAGCATACGGATAATCGATTTTGATTCAAGAGATCCTGCTTTGACTGGAGCAGGTGTCGCTTCTTTGATGTACATTGGAACCACTTCAAATGTCGCTTTTCCATCTTCATTCAGATGATACTGAACAATAGCAGAATCACGTGTTCTTGACCAGCCTTGGTCAAAAATAAAGTTCCCCAAGCTATAGAAAATCGCTGTTCCGTTATAGACTTCCATCGGCTCAAGAACGTGCGGGTGTGCACCGATAATGATATCAGCACCAGCCTTTGACATCGCTCTTGCCAGCTCTCTTTGTCTGTCGTTTACTTCATTGTTATATTCCTGTCCCCAGTGCGCATGAACAACAACGATATCTGCCTTTTCAGCAGCTTGTGAAATCATCGGAATAAAGATAGATGGATCAGCTGGCAGAATACCTGCCTTGCGATTTGTTGCTTTAAAATCTTTTCCATATACATCTGTAAAACCAAGGGTAGCGATTTTAACGCCATTCACTTCTTTGTATGAAATGTTCTGCTTCGCATCATTGACGTTGCGCCCTGCCCCTGTATAATCCATGTCAGCTTTTTCAAAGGCATCAATCGTGTTATTTAAGCCTTTTTCACCGTAGTCTGCTGCATGGTTATTCGCAAAGTTTAGTACAGAGAAATTCAAATCCTTTAACGCTTGTACAGAATCTTCATCTGTTTTCAAATGAATATTCTTTTGTGCTGCCTGTTCCTTATCTGAAGCCACTGGATGCTCAAAATTCCCAGTTACATAATCTGATACATCAAAATACGGCTTCGCATAGCGGAACAGGTGCTGCTTTCCATAACGGTCTGTTACTTTCTCTACATTTCTTCCAAACATAATATCTCCGACAAACGAAGCGGTCAGGATGTTTTCTGGATTCTTTTCTACAGTTGGTACTTGTGCTTTCCCGATAAATGTAAATAGAAATGTACAAGCAATGACAATCGGTAAAGCAATCAGTACGTGTTTATTCGTCTTTTTCTTTTGGTTCTTTGTGATTTTCAGCAGCTTTTCCTGAAAGCTCAATTTTTTATTCATCATTGGACACACCTTATCTTAAAATAGATAGTAAACATACATGATGGCAAATGTTGCACCACTTAGAAGTAATGTGCTTCCAAGGGTAATCGTAAGACCTTGCTTTTGAATCGTATTCGCAATCAATCCAGGCACGATGATTCCGATTCCGCGGAATTCTGCTATTTCAAACGGAACCACTGGATAGAAGAAATCAAATATGAGCTTTAAGGCAATTCCTGTAATCAGCATCGCCGCAAACTTTCTGCGTCCGTACAAAATCATAAATTTCGATAGACCAAAACGAACGATCACATATGTCAACAAGCTGACAGATAAAACAACTAAAATGAAGACTGGCTGGTTAAAGACGAGCGCCAGATAACCTGGAACAACCAACCCAGCTGGTACGATTCCTGTTTTTTCTGCAAAGATTAAACTGAGTAGAACACCTAAAATTAACGAGATATAAAGATCTGATCCGAACATTTTCTATATTTCCTCCTAGCTGACAAGCTGCTTAATTTTGTATTCTTGAATTTTTTCGATTAAAGGTTCAGCGGCGCCGTGAATATTGCCGACTCCATAAACCACTCGATTATGAAGCTTTTTCTCAAGCATGTTCATAATTTGTTCTGTAGATTGATATTCAAGGTTGTGTAAGTGGTCAGCCGGAATTTTTCCATCCTCAAATGCCTTCACAATTGGATCTGTCGTTTCACCAATTAAGACAAGATCACTTGCTTCAATATAAGGAAGTACATCCTCCGCAAACTGGATCGTTCTATCTACGCGATCCGCACGACAGTTCATGATAATAATCGGTTCATCTGTTGGATACCCAATTTCCTTCACACGCTTCCAAATGTTCAATGTAGATGCTGCGTCATTAGCCGCAAATCCATTTACAAAATGTCCAGGTGTTTTTGCGTCCATTAATGGAAGAATTCTCATCGCTCCTGGATCAGGCGGCGCATTTAACATGCCTCTGAATGCCGTATCTTCATCAATTCCCAATGCTTGTGCAACACCAAGTGCAAGTGAAGCATTATCAGGGAATACCATGTACTCAAATTTCCGTAAATACTCATCGGTAATCTTGGAATTATCTGCAACAATCACTTCAGTATTGCGTTTTTTCGCAATCTCTTTAAAGAAATCTGTATATTCACTATCCGTAATAACCAAGTGCCCATTGTAAGGAATTGTCGCTGTAAAGGCTTCAGCTATTTCATCAAGAGTTGGCCCCATCACATCCATATGATCTTCAAGAACGTTTACGATCACGCCAATATTCGCTTGAAGCAGCTCTTCCTGAAAGATAATTTGGTAATCTGGATTCACCGCCATACATTCACTGACGATGGCATTTGCTCCTCTTTCAACGGTTTCTCTCATAACTTCTTTCTGCTCTCCGATATTTGGTCCTTGCGGTTTCCTTTTAATCGGTTTCTCTTCTGGCGTATCCCAATAAATCATTCTTGCATCCGTTCCTGTTGTTTTGCCGACAGTTTTATAACCTGCCTCCATTAAGATACCGGTTGTCAATCTTGTAACGGTAGACTTTCCGCGTATACCATTAATATTGACGCGTACCGGCAGGGCATCGATATTTTTCTGATGACGCTTCTTTTCAATAAAGCCAATCCCTAACATGATGACACAGGCTATAACGATTAACCACATCGCTTATCTACATCTCCTTTTTTTATGAGTGTGATATGTAAATTCAATCAACAGTATATAGGTTCAGCATAAAATCACAATCGGTATTATGTAACATAATCTTTCACTTCCTCGTATGCCAAATTCCTCTAATCAGAAGGCGTATTTGCCTACCTCACGCTCAAATGAAAAGGCCAAAAGACGGACAAAATGACGGCTGAATTTCTGCTTCAAACAAGAGAAAGCGTTACCATCAAACAGTGAAAAATCTTTTGTCCTTTTCTCCCTAAATTTTTCGACAATTATTAAGATGTATTTTGAATCAATGTTTTAAAGTCCTTTCATCTCTACGAAATCAGTCATATCAGTGCTTTAAATGAATAGTGCGTGTTTTAGAATATTTTATATTTTTAAATGAACAGGTTAGAAAGTCATCCTCATTGGTCAGAACGCTATGTGTTGACCTATGACAAAGGTCACCTGTCAAAAAATCAAGTCATCTGCTTATTTCCAGGTCACAAAAAATTGGGATAAGATGTCAAATATTAATCATTTTGTTATAGCCTCTCTTTACGATATTCACTCCTTATGACCTAAACAATGAAACATTATTCATTTCTTTTTATCAAGATTCATCATTTCTTAACATTTTTAATGTGATTTTAGTTGAAAGTTGTCGGTGCATGTCATGCTTTCCCCAAAGATGACGCATAAAATCATCTTCTCGGCTTACACTATGGTTAAAAAATCTGTGAGAGGAGGCTAAAGATGCCAAATACGAATGAGCAAACACGCTTACATTTTTTATCAGGCGGTTTTGAGGAAAAGATTCGGATTCTGAAAAAAGCATTTCAACAAAGCGCTGATTTTGAATACCGGGAATTGATGGTGAATGAAACGAAATCAGTGCTGTTTTTTATTAAAACAAGAGTGGATGAAAGTAAATTAAACAACTTCATTATTGGCAACTTGCTTGGCCCTCCTGGAAAGCAGGACTATGCAAAATCTCTTAGTTCACTCGAAACAGGTGACTTGACGCTTATTGTCGACAGCATTATTGCCGGAAGTATTGCCTTCCTTGATGAAAAATCCGCACAGATCAAAATATTTGCTGTTGGGCAGCCGCCTCTGCGTTCCATTTCTGAACCTTCTTCTGAAAGTATTATTGCAGGCGCACATGATGGGTTTGTTGAGAGCTTAGATACCAATTTATATTTGCTGCGTTCACACTTAAATGATCGAAAACTTGCAATCCAGTATCATAAGGTCGGTACAAAATCTGAAACAAAGGTTGCGACGGTTTATATTTCTGATATTGCCAATCAAGAAAAGATAGATGAGGTTAACAAACGAATTTCTTCTATTAAAGTAGACACGCTGCTTAGCCCCGGTTCTATTGTAGAGGCGATTGAGGATGATTCGTATTCCATCTTCCCGCAGCTTATTGACACAGAACGACCTGACAAAGTGAGATCCGCCATTCTTGAAGGAAGAATTGTCGTCTTAATGGACGGCAGCCCAATGGCTATCATTCTGCCTATTACGTTCTTTAGTTTCTTTCAATCACCAGATGACTATAATAGCCGCTGGATTCCGGCTACATTTATTCGTATTCTTCGCTATGTTGCCTGTATCATCGCAGTGATTTTGCCTTCTTTTTATATTGCGGTCATTGGTTTTCATTATGAGGTGGTCCCGGATGAATTAGCGATTACGATGAAAAATTCCATCATCGGCATTCCTTTTCCGCCGTTAATTGAAGCAATGCTGATGGAAATTACGATTGAGCTCATACGAGAAGCAGGGGTGCGACTGCCAAAGCCAATTGGTCAGACGATTGGGATTGTAGGCGGTTTGGTGATTGGAGACGCTGTGGTAAAAGCTGGACTCATTTCGAATGTCCTTGTCATTGTTGTTGCCGTGACAGCTGTTGCATCCTTTGTCCTCCCATCCTTTGAAATGACGTCCACCATTCGTATGCTTCGTTTCCCTCTCATGTTTATGGCATCGATGTTTGGGTTTATTGGCATTTCATTCGGCCTGTCGATCGTATTGATGAATTTATGCCGCCTCGAATCACTAGGTGTCCCGTACTTATCACCAGTGGCTCCATTTAACTGGCAGGACTTAAAAGATACTGTGATCCGATTACCGATGTGGATGTACAAAAAGCGCCCTGTTTACTTAAATCCAAAAAAGAAAGAGCAAATTGAAAATTTGAGAGGATGGAAAAATAAAGATGAAAAATAAAATATCTCCACCTCAAGCTGTCTTTTTTATCATTCAATCTCAAATTGGTGTCGGTATTTTAGCTCTCCCCCATTTGCTGATGAAAGACATGGGACACGATGGGTGGATGGCGATTATCTTAGCCTGTTTTTTCATTCAAATCATTAACACCATTTTTATTTACATCATTCAGAAGTATCCTGATACATCATTTTTCCAAGCCTTAATTGAAGTGTTCGGAAAATGGATCGGCCGGACATTGGTGGCACTATATACGTTATACTTCGCCTCCGTCTGCATTGTTGTTTTATCCATTTTCACAAGAATTCTTGGCATTTGGGTGCTGCCGCTCACACCAAATTGGGTCATTAATCTATTACTGATGATCTCCATCATTTACATTGCAAAGGAGCAAATTACGGCGATTGTCAGGTTTAACTTCATTTTGACGCCCTTTTTGCTCATGCTGTCTCTCTTAATGCTCTATTCATTAAAAGGAACCAATATCGACTACCTCATGCCCTTTTTCCAAGTGGACGTTTCTCAAGTTTCACTCGGATTAAAGGACGTCGTTCTATCTATGAATGGGTTCGAGATGATCCTCATTATCTCTCCATTGATGAAAGGAACCATTAAGGAACGATATAAAGTCATGACCATTGCCAATATATGCACGACGCTTTACTACCTATTTATTACATTGATTTGTTTTATGTTCTTCAGTCCGATTGAGCTCAATATCATTCCCAACCCTGTTCTTTATCTGTTAAAAACCATTTCGTTCGGTGTGATTGAGCGAACAGACTTGATCTTTCTCAGTTTCTGGGTATTTATCATTCTTGCCACACTCAGCAATTACCTTTACTTTTGTGCGAATGGCGTGGCAAGTATTCTTAAGAAAAAAGAACACAAAAAATATGTCTTTTATTTTGCCATTTTGATCTATGCGGCTAGCTGTTACCTTGCAACCGATAATTTTAGAATTCAGCGTTTTAATGATTTTACCACCATCGCTCAATATTCATTTATTTACACACTCCCAATCTTTATGGCCATTATCATCTTTATCAAACATCGCAAAGGGAAGGTGAAATCACATGCGTCATAAGTACATACTGACGTTGCTCATGTGTGTTTCTCTCATATTCATGCCTGGCTGCTGGGATCAAAATTTATTAAAGAACATCTCTCTTGTGTTAACCTCCGCTGTTGATCAGGGAGAGGATGAAAATGCAAGATACTCGATTACTTATCGAAAGGTGCAGCAGTCTCAAAGTATGGAGCAAGGAAATACCGGCAGCTTTTTAACCACTCTTCTCACAACTGAAGCACCTACTTTAAGAAAAGCAAGAACCAACTTCAGCCGGATAGTGGATCAAAAAATAGACATGTCGAAAATGCGGGTGATGCTGATCGGTGATGAATTTGCCCAAAATCGTCTTCTGCCCTACTTAGATATGTTTTATCGTGATCCAAAAAGTCCCCTCCTCGCAAATCTTGCCGTTGTTCAAGGGGGGACCTGTGAAGAAGTGATTAACTCGCTGCTGAAGGAAAAGCTCATCGTGAGTGACTATTTAAATAACTTGATCACAACCGCATCACGCTCCTCCCAAGTAGCACCTAAAAACATTCAAAGTATTCGATCTAAAATGCTTCAAACTGGAGAGGACTTCACACTGCCGTTAATCTATTTTGATCAATCGAAGAAATTAATTAGTGTAAAAGGGGTTGCTCTATTTGATAATGAGAAGAAGAAAGGCGAGTTGTACGGTCAAGACGCGATCTTGCTCACCGTCATGGACGGGAAAATGGGCAAGTATGCCAACTTCACAAAAAAAGTGAGAAGTGACATGAAGTCAAAAGAAAACAATTACATCACCATCCAAGTCACTGATGTGAAGAGAGACATCGAGATTCTGAATCCTGATCATCGGAACTTAACATACTCACTCAAATTTGAATTTAATACTTCTGTCCTTGAGTACCCAAAAGATAATCTAGATACAGACAAAAAAATTGAAATGCTCAATAAAAGACTTTCAACCATCTTGACAAAAGAAGCAGAAAAAATTGTTGCTACATTACAAGAAGCAAATTCTGACGTCTTAAGCCTCGGCAGAAAATACCGGGTCAGACATTATGATGAGTATATGAAAATGAATTGGGTCACCGATTATCCAAAAGTGAAAATCATTCCAAAAATCAAAGTAAACATTACACAAACAGGCATTATTAGTTAAGAAAAGGAAGAAGTCATCTTTCTTTTCTTTTTTTATTTTTTTAAGATTGTCTTTTCAATGCTTTCGTGATAATCTATCTGTGTAAACGGTTACACATCGACGAAGGGAGGCACTCCATTGGCTACAATTAAAGATGTTGCAAAAGCTGCTCAAGTGTCTGTTGCGACTGTTTCACGCGTGCTCAACGATACTGGATACGTCCATATTGATACGAAAACCCGTGTGACACAAGCGATGCAGGAGCTGAACTACTTCCCCAATGAAGTGGCACGATCCCTTTTTAAAAGAGAATCAAGATTAGTTGGTCTCATCTTACCTGATATCACAAACCCCTTCTTCCCTCAGCTGGCTAGAGGCGTTGAGGATGAGATTCATGCACACGGCTTTCGGTTATTATTCGGAAACAGTGATGAAGATCGGGAGAAGGAAATGGCCTATTTACAAACCTTTAAGCAAAACCAGGTGGTCGGTGTCATCGCTGTCACAAACGAACCTGAATCGGATTTGTACAATGATGATGAACTGCCTGTTGTCTTCTTAGATCGTACCGTTCCAAATGCGCCTTCTGTGTTTGCAGATGCTACGGCAGGCGGGAAAATGGCTGCAATGGAATTAATCAAACGCGGCAGTCAGCAGATCACATTGCTAAAAGGGCCCGCTCATCTTCAAACGGCGCGGCAAAGATTTAAAGGCGCACTTGATGTTCTGACTGAAGAAGGTGCTAACTTTCATGTGATGTCTAACGCTTCTTTTTCTTTTCAGGAAGCCCGAAAAAGCGCCAAGGCTCTTTTCAAGCTGTACCCTGAAACAGATGGCATCATTGCCAGCAATGACATCGTCGCAGCAGCCGTCGTACACGAAGCACTTCGAATTGGAAAAGCCATTCCAGAAGACGTCCAAATCATTGGATTTGATGATATTCCGCAAAGCGAACTGCTCTTCCCTTCTTTATCAACGATTCGGCAGCCTGCCTATGATATGGGGAAAGAAGCCGCAAAGCTGATCATTAAAGCCATTCAAAAACAGCCAATAGATCAAGCAGTTATTCAAATGCCCGTCTCTTTTATTGAACGAGAGACCACAAGAAAGGTGGATTCACAATGAGTCAAATAGTTGTCGTAGGAAGTTGTTCCATGGATTTAGTTGTTACATCGAATAAACGTCCTAGTGCAGGAGAAACCGTCCTAGGCGAATCATTTAAAACGGTCCCTGGGGGAAAAGGAGCAAATCAAGCAGTAGCAAGCGCAAGGCTCGGTGCAGATGTATATATGATTGGCCGGGTTGGGGATGACGCGTATGGTCAGGACATTATGCGCAATTTGCAAACACAAGGTGTTCGCACCACCTATATGAAACCGGTTACCGAAATGGAAAGCGGAACAGCTCATATCATTTTAGCTGAAGGGGATAACAGCATTGTTGTCGTCAAAGGAGCAAACAATGAGGTAACACCTCACTATGTAAAAGATGCTCTTTCTTCTATTGAAGATATCGGAATCGTCCTCATCCAGCAGGAAATTCCTGAAGAAACAGTCGAAGCCGTCTGCGCCATTTGCAGCGAAAAAGGGATTCCAGTCATCTTAAATCCCGCACCAGCTCGCAAAGTCTCTCAGCAAATATTAGATCAAGCTGCCTATATCACGCCAAACGAACACGAAGCAGCTCTTATGTTTGATGGACTCACCATAGCAGAAGCTTTGCGCCAATATCCAAACAAATTACTCATTACAGAAGGAAAAAATGGTGTTCGTTACTTTGATGGATCAAAAGAAGTGTTGGTACCGGGCTATCCTGTGAAAGCCGTCGACACTACAGGCGCTGGTGATACTTTTAACGGCGCTCTAGCTGTAGCACTGACAGAAGGAAAATCCCTATACGACGCACTTGCTTTTGCCAACTTAGCTGCGTCTATCTCAGTCACAAAATTTGGTGCCCAAGGCGGCATGCCAGCAAGAGAAGAATTGGAGAATAAGAAATGAAGAAAAATGGTATTTTAAATAGTCATATCGCCAAGGTGCTTGCTGACCTTGGTCATACAGATACGATTGTCATCGCAGACTGTGGCCTGCCCATTCCAGAAGGCCCGGTCAAGATCGACCTTGCATTATCCATCGGCACACCATCCTTTCAGGAGGTTACTTCCCTCCTTCTTGAGGAAATGGCCGTTGAACACATCACAATTGCCAGTGAAATCAAACAAGCCAATGAGAGAGATCATTTATTTCTAAAGAAAGCGTTCTCACATCCGTTAAATGAAGTCGATCACGAGACGTTCAAAGACATGACCAAACAGGCAAAAGCAGTGATTCGCACGGGTGAAGCCACCCCATACGCAAACTGCATTCTTCATGCCGGTGTCATCTTTTAAAAGGAGGAGCCACTTATGAACATTGAAATGCATAACATCCATAAGGCCTTTGGAAAAAACACCGTTCTCGCCGGGGTCTCCTTTGACCTCGTCACAGGTGAAGTCCATGCACTTATGGGTGAAAACGGGGCAGGAAAATCAACGTTAATGAATCTGCTGACAGGACTCTATTCCCTGGATCAAGGAACGATTCAAATCGACGGAAAAGAAACCGCTTTCAAAAATCCGAAAGAAGCCGAGCAGAACGGGATTGCCTTCATTCATCAAGAACTGAATATATGGCCTGATATGACGGTACTCGAGAATTTATTTATCGGGAAAGAAATCTATACAAAACTTGGTCTCCTAGACACCAAGAAAATGAAAGCCCTCGCCCAAGCGCAGCTCGACCGATTGTCTGTCAACCTCTCGCTCGATCAAGAGGCAGGAAGCTGTTCTGTCGGACAAAAGCAGATGATTGAGATTGCGAAAGCGTTAATGACCGATGCAAAGGTCATTATTATGGATGAACCAACAGCTGCTCTCACAGACCGTGAGATTGAAAAGCTATTTCAGGTCATTGAATCACTCAAAAAAGAAGGCGTTTCCATCGTCTACATTTCTCACCGGATGGAAGAAATCTTTGCCATCTGTGACCGGATTACGATCATGCGTGACGGAAAAACGGTCGATACGAAAGCGATACCAGACACGAATTTCCATGAAGTCGTCAAAAAAATGGTCGGCCGCGAATTAACCGATCGTTACCCTGAGCGCACACCTTCTACTGGTGATATCGTCCTAGAGGTGAAGCAAGCAACGAGGAAAGGCCGCTTTCAAGATGTCAGTTTTTCCGTCAAAGCTGGGGAAATTGTCGGTGTTGCAGGCTTAATGGGCGCTGGCCGGACGGAAATGATGCGGTCGCTCTTTGGACTCGATCCCCTGGATCAAGGAGAAATTTGGGTTCATGGGAAAAAGGCTGTCATTAAAAAACCAAGTGATGCAGTCAAACTTGGCATCGGTTTTATCACGGAGGATCGCAAAGATGAAGGACTGATGCTGGATGCATCCATTCGGGAAAACATCGGCTTGCCTAACTTAGACAGCTTCTCACCAAAGGGGCTGATCGATAAGAAAAACGAGCAGGACTTTGTTGACCTTCTCATCAAACGACTCACGATCAAAACCGCTTCATCTGAAATCTCTGCACGCAGCCTGTCCGGTGGAAATCAGCAAAAGGTCGTCATCGCCAAATGGATCGGCATTCAACCGAAGGTACTCATTCTAGATGAACCGACAAGAGGTGTCGACGTCGGGGCGAAACGAGAAATTTATCAGCTTATGAACGAGCTGACGGATCGAGGCGTTGCGATTTTGATGGTCTCCTCTGAACTCCCAGAAGTTCTTGGGATGAGCGATCGAGTGCTTGTCATCCATGAAGGAACCATCAGCGGCGAATTAAGTAAAACAGAAGCTACACAAGAACGAATTATGACATTAGCTACAGGAGGGAAGTAACATGAAACCACTTACTTCAAATGGACGATTTGACAACATCATGCAAAAGCTTGGGCCATTCTTAGGACTCATCATCCTTGTTGCCATTGTTTCTATTTTAAATCCGGCCTTTTTAGAACCATTAAACATTTTAAACTTACTCAGACAGATCTCCATTAACGCCCTCATTGCCTTTGGCATGACGTTTGTTATTTTAACCGGAGGAATTGATTTGTCTGTCGGTGCCATTCTAGCGCTGTCTAGTGCTCTGACTGCCGGCTTTATTGTATCTGGTTTGGACCCAATTCTTGCCATCATCGTTGGATGTATCATCGGTGCCATCCTTGGAATGATCAACGGTCTTTTAATCACAAAAGGAAAAATGGCTCCTTTTATCGCAACACTTGCGACGATGACGATTTTCAGAGGATTGACGCTTGTTTATACAGACGGAAATCCAATTACAGGGCTTGGCTCTAACTATGCATTTCAGCTATTTGGCCGTGGATATTTCTTAGGAATTCCTGTTCCAGCGATCACCATGCTTCTCACCTTTATCGTACTTTGGGTCTTGCTTCATAAAACACCTTTTGGCAGAAGAACGTATGCCATTGGCGGAAATGAAAAAGCAGCCCTCATCTCAGGCATTAAAGTACCACGCGTCAAAATCATGATTTACTCATTAGCCGGCTTTATGTCTGCTTTAGCAGGTGCGATCTTAACATCTCGTCTCAACTCAGCCCAGCCAACAGCTGGTACGTCGTATGAACTTGATGCAATTGCTGCCGTTGTACTTGGCGGGACAAGCCTATCCGGCGGAAGAGGACGAATTGTCGGCACACTCATCGGGGTGCTCATTATTGGTGTCTTGAACAATGGTATGAACTTACTTGGTGTTTCATCATTTTATCAATCTGTTGTGAAAGGGATTGTCATCTTGATTGCAGTCCTACTCGACAGAAAGAAATCTGCTTAAGGAGGCAGCTGCTATGAAAAAATATGTAATCCTGATCGTGACTCTCTCATTATTCATGCTCTCTGCCTGCTCGCTTGAACCGCCAGAGTGGGCCAAATCAACAAAGGATGGCAAGAAAAAAGACATTAAAATCGGACTGTCGATCTCGACTTTAAATAACCCATTCTTCGTTTCTCTTAAAAACGGCGTGACAAAAGAAGCGAAAAAGCTTGGCATCGAAGTTGTCATTGCCGATGCACAAAATGATTCAGCGAAACAAACGAGTGATGTAGAAGATTTAATTCAACAAGGGGTTGATGCATTACTCATTAACCCAGCCGATTCCTCTGCCATATCAACGGCTGTCGAATCTGCGAATGCTTCAGACATACCGGTCATCACATTAGACCGCTCCGCAGAAAGCGGAAAGGTTGAAGCGCTCGTTGCTTCCGATAACATCAAAGGCGGCGAAATGGCCGCTAACTTTATCATCGACAAGGTTGGTAAAGGCGCAAAAGTGGCTGAACTAGAAGGTGTACCAGGTGCTTCTGCGACACGTGAACGAGGAAAAGGTTTCCATCAAATTGCAGACAAAAAGTTAGATGTCACAGCAAAACAAGCCGCTGACTTCGACCGGACAAAAGGGCTCAACGTGATGGAAAACCTTCTTCAAGGAAACCCTGACATCAAAGCCGTTTTTGCCCACAATGATGAAATGGCGCTTGGCGCACTAGAGGCCATCCAAAGCTCTGGAAAAGACATTCTTGTCGTCGGTTTCGACGGTAACGAAGATGCACTCAACTCGATCAAAGCAGGAAAACTATCTGCAACAGTCGCGCAGCAGCCAGAGCTGATCGGTCAACTGGCAGTCGGCGCTGCTGACGATGTATTAAAAGGCAAAAAGGTAGAAAAAAATATCGCCGCACCATTGAAACTAGAACAAAAGAAATAAACACTAAACCCCCGATAGCCTCGGGGGTTTTAGATGTTATTCCGGTCTCTTCAGTACAAATGGCGTGCCTAAATGGGCATAATCATTACCTGCTAGGCGCGCGACTGGCTTTAATTCATTCGTAAAAATATATCCTTTTTCCGCATCATAGACAGACTCATCTAAATGCGCACACACCACCCGGCCAATGATATGATCGACTGTGACCTCCCCTTCATCATTTTGAAAGGTCAGATGTCTTTCCAGCTGACATTCAAAGCGAATGCGTGCTTCCTTGATTCCTGGCACTGACACCACGCTGCTCTTCACTTGATGAAGACCGGTACGAGTCAGCTCACTCTCTTCCTCTGGCAAAGTAGCAGCTGTTTCATTAATATCTTCAATCATCGCTTCATCACTCACATGGACAACAAATTCTTCCCTGTCGATGATATGTTTTGCTGTATCTTTCATCTCTCCTTGACGACGTCCAATAGAAACAGCGATCAGCGGAGGATGACCGCTGATGACATTAAAGAAACTAAATGGTGCAGCATTGACGACTTCTTCTTTAGAAAGGCTTGTAATAAATGCAATGGGTCTTGGAACGACGGAACCAGATAATACTTTATATGCTTCTTTTCGTGACAACTGATCCATTTGTAATGTAATCACTTCAGACATGCCTCCTCTTGTATGTAACGACATCATACCATACCCCGTTCTCTCTTCCCTTATTCCGGCTCAGCGCGATGGAGAATATGATGGACAAGATGAAACAATGCCGGATTATGATTTTCTCGTCTATAAGAAATGGTCCATTCCGCGAGTAGCTGCTCACCTTCAATTGACCGATACACCACATCTAAATTAAATAAACGCCGGGCCGATGTTGGAATGATAGCAATTCCGATTCCCGCTGTGACAAGCCCAATGACCATTTGATATTCTGCTGCTTCCTGCACGATATTAGGTGAAAATCCATACTTTTCACAAAGTAGGACAAAATACTGATAAAGGGACGGCCATGATTCCTTTGATAAAGAAATAATCGGCTCATCACGAATATCTTCAATCGTGACCGCTTCTTTTTCCGCCAGCGGATGGTTTTTCGGAATCGCAAAAATACATTCACTTTGCTTCATTAAACGACTGACCAATTCTTCTTGCGGTGATGTAGGATGCAAAAAACCAATATCAATCTCACCATTCAAAAGCGCCTCAAGCTGCTGCGGGACAGAGAGCTGTTGCAGCTCAATACTGACAGAGGGGTACAGCTCTCTGAATTCACGGACAACTGGCGGCAGAATATCATATGTCGCTGTACCAACGAAACCGATGATAATCTTCCCAAGCTCCCCTCTTGCCGTATGCCGGGCATGATCAACGGCTTTATCAAGCTGATGCAGCACCCCCCGGACCTCATGTAAAAAAACCTTTCCAGCAGCTGTTAACTCCACCACCCGTTTAGACCGGTGAAACAAAGGAAATCCCAATTCTTCCTCAAACTGCTTAATTTGCTGACTAAGTGGAGGCTGTGTCATGTTCAATCGTGCGGCCGCTCTACCGAAATGCAGCTCCTCCGCGACTGTGACAAAATACTGCAAATGTCTCAGTTCCATCCTTTCACTCCTCAAACACTTATTCGTGAAACATATTAAAACTACGTTAAACATATATTGGAAAATTTATTTTGTGAAATGTATAGTAAATCATATCATGAAAATATATTTTCATAAAAAATTTTACTTGCCGAAAGGAGTGCGGGGTATATGAATTCTCAAACACAACCCCTAACAAAACGAGGAGCAGAGTTGATTGTCGATACGCTCATTGCCCAAGGTGTGACCCATGTTTTTGCGATTCCAGGTGCAAAAATTGATGCAGTATTTGATGTATTAAAAGACAGAGGTCCAGAGCTTGTGCTATGCAGACACGAACAAAATGCGGCATTCATGGCAGCAGCTGTCGGTCGTTTAACTGGCAAACCAGGCGTTTGTCTCGTCACATCAGGTCCTGGCGCATCCAATTTAGCGACAGGTCTATTAACAGCCAATACAGAAGGTGACCCTGTTGTTGCAATCGCTGGAAACGTCATCCGTGCGGATCGACTCAAACGAACACATCAATCACTCGACAATGCGGCATTATTCAAACCAGTGACAAAATATAGCGTTGAAGTACAAGACGTAAACAATATACCAGAAGCATTAACAAATGCTTTTCGCGCGGCACAAAGAGGTCAAGCTGGAGCAGCATTTATCAGCTTTCCACAAGATGTCGTGACCGAACACACCACACAAACACCAGTGTCTGCTCACCCTTCTCCAGAACTAGGTCCTGCACCGGATGCTCTCATCAGTTCGGCCATCGCCAAAATTCAAAATGCGCACTTACCTGTTGCAATTGTGGGAATGAAAGCTAGCCGTCCAGCTGCGGCAAATGCGACAAGAACATTATTAAAAACACTTGGTATCCCATTTGTCGAAACGTACCAAGGAGCCGGCGTTCTCTCAAGAGAGCTTGAGCCTCAATATGTGGGCAGAATCGGCTTATTCCGTAATCAGCCAGGGGACCTTCTCATTGAGAAAGCGGATGTGATTTTAACTATTGGATTTGATCCAATCGAATACGATCCGAAGCATTGGAATTTGAAACCGCAGCAGCGTCAAATCATTCATGTGGATGACATGCAGGCAGATATTGACCATTTCTATGAACCGACGCTTGAGCTTGTGGGCAATATATCTGAAACGGTGCAACATCTAGCCCACGACAGCGTTCCACTTTCATTATGCAAAAAGAACATAGATCTGGTCACAGAATTACAAGAGCTGTTAAGTGATATCGAAAAAGCACCAGAAAGAGAAAGTCATTTATCACACCCGCTGGATGTCATTCATACGTTGAGACGTATCATCCCAGATGACACGAAAGTGACATGTGATATCGGATCTCATGCCATTTGGATCTCTCGCCACTTCCGTGTTTATGAACCGAACACGTTCCTAGTGAGTAACGGAATGCAAACACTTGGCGTGGCTTTACCATGGGCAATTGCAGCCTCCATATTGAATCCAGATGAAAAGATCATTTCAGTCTCAGGTGATGGCGGTTTTCTCTTCTCCGCCATGGAATTAGAAACAGCCGTGCGCATGAAAACAAATCTCGTTCATCTCGTTTGGAACGACAGCACATACGATATGGTGGCATTCCAGCAGGAAATGAAGTATGACCGTACGTCTTGTGTTGAGTTCGGTCAGATCGACTTAGTGAAATATGCAGAAAGCTTTGGAGCAACTGGATTACGTGTCAACTCACCTGAAGAGCTTTCAACTGTCCTTCAAAAGGGTATAAACATAGAAGGACCCGTTATTATTGATATTCCGATAGACTATCAAGACAACCCAGACCTCGCCAGTCAAAAATGGCCAGAAGTCTTTCGTGAAAAACACACAACGAACGTCAGATAAGACTTCGATACATTACGTTAAAGGAGTGAGCGGATATGGGTATGATGCACCCAATGAATCAACAAAACAACACAATACCGCAGGACAAAAAGCAAGAGGTCTATCAAGTATCAACCATGACCTCCTTGCTGGAAGCCGTATACGATGGAGATTTCTCCCTATCACATATTCCCGAGCACGGTGATTTTGGCATTGGCACATTCAATCAATTAGATGGGGAACTAATCGGCTTTGATGGCGCTTTTTATCGACTGCGCTCTGATGGAACAGCCACACCAGTAACCGATCAAGATTATTCACCATTCTGCTCTCTAGCATTCTTTGAAACGGACATCGTTCATCGAATTGATGCACCGATGACGTCCAAAGAGCTAGAGGAAGAAATCGACCGAATCTTACCGAGCAAAAATGTCTTTTATGCGATCCGCATCGATGGGTCATTCAAAAAGGTTCAAACCCGTACGGTTGAAAAACAGGAAAAACCTTACGTTCCGATGGTAGAAGCAGTTAAGTCACAGCCTATTTTCGATTTCGAGGATATTCGCGGAACTATTGCAGGATTCCGAACACCGCAGTACGCACATGGCATTGCGGTAAGCGGATATCATCTCCACTTTATTGATGATGATCGCAGTGTCGGCGGGCACGTATTTGATTACACTGTGGATCAAGTGACCATCCGAATTTCCCAAAAACGTCACATGAATTTACACCTTCCAAATACGCAAGAGTTCTTCCAAGCAGACATTGATCGTGCTGACCTTGCACAACAAATTGCCAGTGCGGAAAGCAGCCCAGAAAATTAAAATGAACACACCCCGGTGATGCCGGGGTGTTTTTTTATGCAAAAAGATGTTTTATATTCCTTTACCATTTCATTTCGTTACTCAATTGAAAATCAAACATTCTATTCGCAATAAAATATGATAGAATATCAACAGAAGAAAGGTGGTTATACGATGGCACATGAATATCGCATTCCAAACTTAACATTAGATGAAAGAGATAAACAAATTCTTTCCTTATTACACGAGGACGGGCGTATGTCCTATACAGATTTAGGGAAACAAGTCGGCCTTTCCCGTGTTGCAGTACAAGCCCGTATTCAGCAGCTTATTGAAGCAGGTGTCATTGAACGATTCACCGCTGTCATTAATCCAGCAAAGATCGGCATTCATGTCTCTGTCTTTTTTAACGTAGAGGTTGAGCCGAAATGTTTAGAAACAGTCGCCCTTCAGCTTGAGCAGGAAACAGCCGTCACAAGCCTTTATCATATGACAGGACCAAGCAAACTGCATATGCATGGCATTTTTCAAAATGAACAGGAAATGGAGACGTTCCTGACAAAGAAGCTGTACCCACTTGAAGGCGTCGTCAGTGTGGACTGTCAAATGCTCATTAAACGATACAAAAGCCGAATGGGCATGAAATTGTAGATAGGAGTTGAACCACTTGCAATCATATCTTGAACTCATGATCGCCATGGTGCGAACCGGTATTCTGGGATTTGGCGGAGGACCTTCTGTGATCCCGCTCATTCGCCATGAAGCGGTCGTCAAATACAAATGGATCAATGATGACGAATTTGGAGAAACACTCGCCATCGCCAACGCATTACCCGGACCGATTGCTACGAAAATGTCGGCATACCTCGGCTATCGATTAAAAGGTGTATCTGGCGCCATTGTTGCAACAGCTGCACATATTTTACCGACATGTCTCGCTATGGTGGCACTTGTTACACTTGTCAGCGTCTTAAGCTCTTCAGTCATCATTCAAAATATGATCGGTGCTGTGACACCAGTGATTGCCGTTCTGTTAGGAATGATGGCATATGAATTTGGACAAAAAGCGTTGAAGGGCTTCGGCATGATCTTCGGAATCGCCCTATTCCTTTTGGCATTTGTCGGTCTTCAAGTACTCTCGATTCATCCAGGAATCATTGTCATCATCTTTTTATGTTATGGTGCCTTTCATTTTAGACTGAAAGATCGCTGGAATCGAACAAATAAAGAGAAAGGAGTGTCTTCATGATGCTGATTCTCTTTTTATTCTGGGCATTCTTCTTATCCAATCTGTTAGGGTATGGCGGAGGACCTGCCTCCATTCCGCTCAATTATGAAGAAATCGTCAATCATTTTCATTGGATGACGAACGAAGGGTTCTCCAATATGCTCGCATTAGCCAACGCACTTCCAGGTCCAATCGCTACGAAAATTGCGGCTTATGTAGGCTATGATGTCATGGGATGGCCAGGCTTTATCGTTGCACTGCTTGCGACGGTACTGCCGTCTGCGATCGGATTGATCTTACTGCTAAAACTCATTGATCGTTTTCGCCAATCTTCTGTCGTCAAAGGCATGACCCTATCTGTACAGCCTGTCATTGCCATGATGATGCTTTTATTAACATGGGAAATTGGCGGAGATGCCGTGAAAGCCATTGGCTGGACACAATCACTTGCCATTGCTGCCATTTCATTTTTCTTTATGACCAAATTCAAATTGCACCCTGCCTTTCTGATTGTGGCTGCATTTTTATATGGCGGATTCATTCTTCCGCATTAACGCAAAAACCGATAACACGTGAAGTTATCGGTTTTTCTCATTACATATAAATAGGAGAGACAGGCCTGCGCCCAATAGAATGATACTCGACACCAGCTACTTCTGCCGCTTCAAGCGTATGACAATTCCGGCCATCAAAAATGATCGGCTGCCTCATGAAATCTTTATAAGCTGAAAGTGGAAATGACTGAATATCCGCCCACTCAGTTAATATACAGACCGCATCAGCATCCTTGATCGCCTCTTCAATCGTTTGAGCAAAAAGGACTTGATCAGGCAGTTCTTGAGCTGCATTGCGAGCGGCAGCAGGATCATAGGCTACGATCTCCGCTCCTAATTGATGGAGCTGATGAGCGATCGGGATTGACGGCGCCTCTCTCATATCATCTGTATTCGGCTTAAAGGAAAGGCCAAGGAGAGCCATTCTCTTCCCTTCCAAGTTTTCTCCCATCCGCTCCTTCACACTTCGAATAAAACTTGCTCGCTGCTCATTGTTGACTTTGATGACAGCCTTCAATAGCTCAAAATCATGGGACACATGCCCTGCAATTTGGACAAGGGCATTAGTATCCTTCGGAAAACAGGAACCTCCGTAACCAATGCCTGCCCTAAGAAACGAAGTACCAATCCGCTGATCGAGTCCCATCCCTTCTGCAACTCTCTCAACATCAGCTCCTGTTTTTCCACAAATCGAAGCAATTTCATTCATGAAGCTGATTTTTGTGGCAAGAAATGCATTTGATGCGTATTTGATCATCTCTGCGCTTTTCCGATCTGTTCTCACGAATGGAATGTGGAAATCCGCATACATAGACTCTAGCTGATCTAATCCGTTCTTTGTTTCGGCTCCAATCACCAGCCGATCCGCTCGCAACGTATCTGAGATGGCAGAGCCTTCTCGTAAAAATTCTGGATTCGATGCGATAGATAATGGCTCCTTACGACCTAACACGTGATGAATCAAATGATCAATTTGATCGCCCGTTCCGACAGGCACTGTACTTTTCACGACAAGCACTGCGCCTGGCTTTGCTTGTAAGCCCATCTCCTTTGCCGCTTGAAAGACATACTGCAAATCAGCTTGACCGTCTGCCTGCTGCGGGGTACCGACAGCAATCATTAACACGTCAGCCTGCGAATAGGCTGACGCTCCATTAATATGAAAACGAATGCGTCCTTGCTCCATATTCCGTTTGAGCAGTTCTTTTAATCCCGGCTCGTACATCGGAGGATTCCCTTGCTTCAGCTGCATGACCTTCCGCCGGTCAATATCCATACATGTCACATCATGTCCCGCCTCTGCTAAACACACCCCTGTGACAAGCCCTACATACCCACAGCCTGCAATCGCAACCTTCATGACACATCAGCTCCCCATACTCCTTATGCTTGTAATGTCATCGTATGCCGGGGATTTTCGTTCCATTCATAAAAGCATACAAAAACCCCCTGCTGAGAGAGCAGGGGGTTACTTTTATGAAACAAGGCCATTTCGAATATGAGCAATCAGATTTTCAAGCATTTCTTTTGTTGTGACATCATTGGAATTTTCACCAATATCATGAGCGTACATCAAAATCTTTAAAAACTCTTCTTGATTTAAACCCTTATTATCCATGTCTGTATCCTTTCGATTCCACTAATTTCATTATTATATGCTGTATGGTTGGTTTATGCAATACTCTAATACATCATTCGACAGCTTTTGAAATTTATGACCATTTTCATGAAAAACTTTTTTATAAATCACCATTGAGCTATAATAAAAGAATTGGAATCTTTTACTTGGTTAGGAGCGGATCAAATGCTTCAGCACAACATCAACGAAGAAGAAATCAAACAAACAGCCGAACAGATCAAAGAACTTCTTCCTGCAACAGATGAAAACAAGCAACTCATCAAAAAAGCATTGATTACTTATAGACAGGACAGCGTATATCGGCTCAAGCAAGAGTCTGATACCGAATGGTCAGCTTATGTACATGATGTCGTGGCAGCAAGAGTCCACCTTCATGTGCTGTTTCCAGTGAGAAGCAGCTGCTCATGTCCAGCTGATGGACTATGTAAACACATCCTCGCTGTCTTCTTTTCGCTATACGCTCAAGTAGAGAGTGTGACCGGCTTTACAGAAAATTGGTCAGAGAAGGATGAATTACAGCGCAGCAAAGAACTCATTCGTCAGCACTTCCAAGTGAAGCGCCCAGATGAACAATCACTTCAGAGCTGGCTGAATTTTTTCCAGGAGGAATTTCACCTCTGGCTGAAACGGACACCGAAGCACCAGCAAACACCACAGCATTTGTATTACGGCTATTTATCGATCCTGAAAAAACACGCACCCACTTCACCTGAATTCAAGAGTTTATATGCGATTCATACGTCCATCGATGTGTGGTTAAGGCTCCATGAGCTAATCGATCTCGGCCGTCTTGATGCCGAAAAAGACTTTTATTCGATGAATCCATATGTAGAACAGCTCATGAACACCATTTTTGATTCAGTGGATCATTTGAGGACATACGCCCTTTCCTTTTCCCTCGATCCGTTTCTTGAAAACACACCAACTGCCGTTCGGACACTTCTTCAAATCAGCGGACCTTTCCAGCATGAACGAGTTGCGGTCTTTATGGAAATGTGGGGAACTATATTAAATAGAGGGAAATGGGTCAAAAAAGAAACAGAACTACTCAAGAGCGCCCAACAGCAGGAGCAAACGGTTGAGCGCACCATTGGGCTGATGCATATGGATTATTTGCTAAAAGAAGACGAAAGACTCTTCCAGCAATTAAAATTGCTCAATGCAGATATGCTGCCGAATGTGCTCAATTGGCTAAAGGATCTCACAAACCGCAAGGACTGGAAGCGTCTCAAACTTTGGTATCAAGAGATCACATATGTATTAGAAGAATATTGCCAGCTTGACCTATCTTATAGAGAACTGCGTGGAGCCGTCAGCGATTTCTTCTTTTATTTAGACGCGTACTTTAAACAGACGAAAGATCATTTCTTGTATGAACGCTATCTCCAAATCTGTATGCCTTATGCATTTACTGAATATAGTCAGCTCTTATATGCACAAGAACGCTATGCAGAATGGATTGAAATACACAGCCTCGTTGGTTTCTCTATCAGTGAGTTGGAGAAAGAATTAATAAAACAGATTGCAAAGGAAGAGCCTGAAGCACTCATTCCTTCATACCACCGGGAAATCTCACTGCTTCTCGATCAAAAGAATCGAAGTGCTTACCGGGAATCTGTGAAAATGCTCAAGAAACTGCGTACGCTTTATCATAAAACGAAGAAAAACGCGGTGTGGGAAAGATATGTACAGCAGCTGCAAGATTCAACAAAGCGGCTGCGTGCGTTCCAAGAGGAAATGAAGAAAGGAAAATTAATTGATGACACGCCATAAACAAATTGTCATTCATGCAGAACAAACCGAAGATTTCTCTTTCACCATTTCAGCGCAAGCAGAGGACGGACAGCCTGTACCGCTAAATGAAATGAAGAGGCAGCTTTTCCAATGGCACGAATCATCTTTTTACGGAACATTCTTAGAAGATGTGAGCTTTATTGGCACACCTGCCTTCCTGTTAAGTCCTTGGATGACCGTTGAATTGCTAGGGAAAAATTCATTCAATACTTTCAGCCATGTGACGTTAACGGATGAAACAGAGCCGCTTATGAAAACAGCCTCAACCATTTACGAATTCATCGAGGATGAAGATTTTGTCCCAGATTTCGAGGCATGGACAAAAGGAATGCTTCGCTTTAAAGACAAAGAAGGTCTGTTAGATGGCTACACAGCTGATTGGTTCTCCTTTGCCGTACAGGATTACATTCAATATGATGATGCCTTGCAGCACAAATGGAACCGAATGACTGCACAATCGCCTGCTCTTTCCTCCTTCCAAGGTCATTTTTTAGATGAACAGGATTTCTTGGAAACGATCGGCTGGATTGATGATGAGACGCCTTTCACTGTCGGCTTGCGTTTAAATGAGCCTGATTTCGACGGAGATGATTGGAAAATTGAACTGTTTTTGCGTGATAAGAAAAACAGTGATCTGCATTTCTTTGAAGGCATCCGTTCTTTAAAAAAATCATGGCGTCCGTTTCAAGAAAAAATCACCAGAGAGCTGGAGCGGTTCGGTCAGATTGTCCCTTGGCTCTCATTTACATCTGGTACCACCCTCATGTCAGAAGAAGAAGCGTGGCTCTTCCTGTCTGAAGCGAGTGAAACACTTGTGAACATGGGGATTGAGATCCTGCTCCCATCATGGTGGCAAATCGTCAAAGAAAGCACCATGATGCTAAAAGCACGGATTTCCTCCACACCACGAGGCGAATCGCACGTTGGAATGGATGCCCTTATGGACTTTAATTGGCGCTTTGCCACAAACGGGATTGAGCTGACAGAAGATGAATTCAACGAGCTTGTTCAAAGTAAACGTCGTCTTGTCAATATTCGTGGACAATGGATTAAAATCGATCCGACCTTTATCCAGCAAATGAAGAAATGGATGGAGCGCGCTGAGAACGAAGGACTTCATATGTCGGATATTTTGTCACGTGAACTCGCAGACCAAGAGGCCTCTTCTGAGTCGATTCCTGAGCTGCTAGACAGTTCGGCCTTTGCCCATATTCAATTTGAACTTTCGTCTCAATTACGAGGGCTTGTTCATCAGTTAAATGATACACAAGAGCTGCCATCCTACGAGATGAGTGAGTCCTTTAAGGGCACACTGCGCCCGTATCAGCAGCACGGTGTCAACTGGCTTCTGTTCTTAAGGTCTCATGGATTCGGGGCTTGTTTAGCAGATGATATGGGTCTTGGAAAAACGATTCAAATGATCGCTTATTTCACCTATTTGAAGGAGCATCAACAAGACGCCGCTCCATCTCTCATCATTGCACCGACTTCCGTATTAGGGAACTGGCAAAGAGAGCTAGAAACATTCGCACCACATTTGAATGTCGCTCTGCATTATGGACCATCACGTCCACAAGGTGAGAACTTTACAAAAGCGTACGAATCAACAGATATCGTCCTCACTTCGTATGGTCTCTCACATTCTGACCGTGATGAATTAACAGCAGCCAAATGGAATACCATTTGCTTAGACGAAGCCCAGAACATTAAAAATGCCCATACGAAACAATCGAGAGCCATTAGGCAATTAAAAGGACAGCACCACATTGCCCTCAGCGGGACACCGATGGAGAACCGTTTGACAGAGCTTTGGTCTATTTTCGACTTCGTGAACAAAGGATATCTCGGCAGCCTGACCAGTTTTCATAAAAAATTCGTCCTTCCGATTGAAAAAGACCGTGAAGAAAAAAGAATCCAACAGCTGCAGCAGCTGATCAAGCCATTCTTATTAAGACGGACAAAACAAGATGAAGAAGTCGCACTCAATCTGCCAGAGAAACTAGAAGAAAAAGAATTCATCCCGTTATCTGCAGAGCAGGCATCTTTATATGAACAGCTGGTCAAAGATACATTCGAACATATGGCCTCATTAACAGGGATGCAGCGGAAAGCCATCATTTTAAGTATGCTTGGCAGACTCAAACAAATTTGCGATCACCCTGCTCTTTATTTAAAAGAGAGCGGAACAGATGTAAAATTGTTGAAGCGTTCATTAAAAATGGATAAATTAGCAGAGCTGTTAAAAGCCATACACGAACAAGGAGAAAGCTGCCTCATTTTTACGCAGTATATTGAAATGGGCAACATGATCAAACAGCTCGCCGAAAAGATGTTTGGAGAACCAGTTCAATTTTTAAATGGGAGCTTATCCAAACATGATCGGGACAAAATGGTGGAACGCTTCCAGAAAAAAGAGTTCAACATCTTAATTCTTTCTTTAAAAGCAGGAGGAACCGGACTAAACTTAACCGCCGCCAATCATGTCATTCACTACGATAGATGGTGGAATCCTGCTGTAGAAAACCAAGCAACAGACCGTGCTTACCGCATCGGGCAAAAGCGGTTTGTTCATGTCCATAAGATGATCACAACCGGCACGATAGAGGAAAAAATTGATCAAATGCTCGAAACAAAACAAACGTTAAATGATCAAATTATCCAAAGTGAAAGCTGGATTACAGAGCTGTCAACGAACGAACTAGAAGATTTATTCACGTTAAGTGCAGCCGCTCAATCATCTTAATGACAGCAAAAAGAGGACTTTTCTCAAACTTGATGAAAAGTCCTCTTTTTTTAATCTCATATAAAGGAATGCTTAAATTTGTAGCTTTTTCAATGCAGATTTCACATTCATATACGTATTCAACTCACGGAAGTCCTCTCTCATTTCTCCCATTTTCATCGCAAGATTTGGTTTAATACCTGTCACGATCAGTTCAGTGCCAGTCATTAAAATCAAATCGTTCAGCTTAAAGATCGCATCCGCCACAAATGAATCCACCTCTAATAAACCAGACAGATCCACAATGAAGTAATCGTCTTTGGATTGAGAGATATAAGTGGAGACCGTTGAGATGATTTTATCAAATCTTGGCGCTGTTAACGTACCAATGATCGGCAGTACAGAAATACCATCCTTCACCGGAACAATCGGGACAGAAATATTCAATACTTCATCAATAGATTGCTCAAGAAGCTCTTGCTGTTCCTTCTCTTTCGTAACATCCTTTTGCAGACCGACGAAATAAAGGCGTTTCCCTTCATTTTCATCAATCCATAGAGGCGCCACACTTAACTCGTTCCAAAACATTTGACCAGATTTTTTATAGTTTTTCAACTGTACAGTGACAGCCTCTTTGTTTTCAATGGCTGCCCTAATTTGTTTGAGAGCAATCTGTTCAGTTTCATCTCCTTGAAGGAAACGACAGTTCTTTCCTAATACTTCGGTTTCTTGATAGCCTGTCATATCTAAAAAGCCCTTGTTCACATATATTAAAGGATTATCAGGTAAAGACGGGTCCGTCACCGTCAGGCCAACCTGAGTATAGTCTAAGGCTTCCTTGATTAAATGCAGATTGTCGGACTTATAAGATTCCAGCGCCATTCGTTTACTCTCCTTAACTTCCTTACAAGCGGGTTATATTCATAATTAAATTATATGATGTTCCATAGCAGGTGTAAATAGAAGTAGTTCTGAATTCCTCTTTTGTAGAATGCGCTTCATCCTATGTCATTTATACAAATACATACGATTCAATTATTTCAAAAGATGTTGAATCATATGTGCCACACCATGTTCATCATTTGTTAACGTGACGTGATCAGCTAATTCTTTTATATCCTTTCTCGCATTCCCCATTGCAATTCCAACCCCAGCTGCCCGAATCATCGATTCATCATTTAAACTGTCTCCTACAGCCGCTGTTTGGCTTAATGGAATACCGAGCTTTTCCGCCAGCCTGGTTAACGCCTGCCCTTTCGACGCTTCCTTTGCACCAATTTCAAAGTTATGATCAGCCGAACTGACCAATGTTAATTCAGAATCATGTCCAAACGCATCCCATCCGGCTTTCAATCTGTCTTGAAAAAATGAGAAACCTAAGATGTTATAAAATGAAAGCTTCTGATCCTCACGAAACAATTCTTGATATGTATCAATATAAGCAAAACCTGACTGGCTGTATTGAACTTCAGCCGCTTGCTCAAGAACACGCTGATCCGTTTCTGGATTTGCACTCTTTAAGCGGTCCATTTCTATCGCCAGAAGCTCTCTGCCGCGGTTTGGTGTGTAAATGGCTTCATTCGTAAACACTTCATAATAATAATCACGCTCCTCAAGCCATGATAAGATGTGTTTTGCTTTTTCTTCTTCTAGAACAGCCGAATGATATACCTGACCTTCTGGATCATGAATCACAGCTCCATTTGCACTGATGACCCACGTATTCATCCCAAGCTGATCAAAAATAGATTTCACATCAAAATACGCTCTTCCTGTTGAAACGACAACCTCAATCCCGCTCGCTGCTGCTTCCTTTAACGCCTGCTCGTTTTCCTGACTCACTTTGTGCTCACTGTTCAATAAAGTTCCGTCTAAATCCGTTGCGATTAATTGAATGTTTGTCATCGGTCTCTCCTTTTTTGCCTGCATTTTCAGTTGACCTTCCGTTTATCAAATCCATCATCATTATGAAATGAGTATCCACTATTTGCAAGGGATGATCGGCTTATCAATGAATATAAGAGTACCCGGTCACTCTACATGACCGGATACGCATAAGGGGATTCACAGGGGACACATGACTGATACAAATAAACCTTGGTTCTACTATTACGCAGTGAATATGTGTACAAGGCAAAGTCTATCAGCTATAGCTAGAGGGGGGCCGCGAGATGCTAGACCTTTGCCTTTTGCCTCCTTTCCTTTCAGCTAACCCTAGTCTACTGAGAAATAGCACAAGAGACAAAAAACGAAAATGACAAAATCGTTCTTCAAATTCTTTATTTCCTCAATCATTTTTACTTTTTACCGCTTGCGTATAAAACATCATCTTATTTTGTTTGACGAAATACTTATTTTTCATAAATTGATAAAAAACATCTGAATGAATCCAATTACTAGAAGGCATGTGAATATAGTCAGACCCGTCCCACGCAAACCAATAAAAACAAAGCCTTCCATCATGAATGGACAATTGAAATTCAAAACAGTCCATTTGATCGTCTGTCACGTATTGAAAAGTGAGGGACTCCCCTTCTTCCATATACACATCACAAAATGAGAGAATGTCTCCCCATGTATAGACCCTCACATTGCTTTCCTTTTCCTCACCAATATGTATGTTTCGAAGTTGATAGGACTCCATAAAACATCTCCTTTCACTTATATGCAGCTAGTTCTGAGTAGGTAGCGGTTTCATTTATACAGATGTTGTATGCTATAATGATACTTACGAATAATGAACGCTTGTGAGGTGATAAATATGAAAACCTTTAGGCTGATTGATTTAAAAATCGAACTTGATCCAAAGCAAGATAAAATGTCCAGCATTCCCCTTCGTGACGGCTTAATCATTAATAAAGAAGATGGCGAAAATCACTGGATGATCGAGGCACTGATTCCAAAGAAGCATAGACAAGTGTTTGAGGTGCTCTTCCAGCAGCATACAGAAGTAAAGATTCTCGTGACGATTACAAAAGAAAACAACCGCCCTGTTCATCTATCGGTCCAAGTCAAAAACATCGTTGCCTTAGAAGAAAACATATCTGTATTACTCGACGGTAAAATGATCACAAATCGTTACAGAACAGAAACCGAAGAAGTATTAAAAGACCTCGTCAAAGAGGGGCTATCAGGAGAAAAACTGCTGGATGCTTTTAAACAGAACACATAAAAAAAGAGCGGGATGAGCCGCTCTTAGATGGTTGACAAAGGGCTAAAATGAACTTTATTTTAGCCCTTTGTCTTCCTTTTCAGCGTGATAGAAAACCTTTGAAGTCTAGGAAGGGCGAGCACCGGAGCACAGCCCTGACAAAGAATGCGAGGGTTTGTCTACACGCTGAGAGCGGGATGAGCCGCTCTTTTTCTATTGCACATCTTTCGATTGGCTTTGATTTTTCAATAAATCTCTAATCTCGGTTAACAACACTTCCGTTTGATCTGGCGTTTCAACCACTTCCTCTTCCTCTACCTTTTTCCGTTTTAATTTATTTAAATAACGAATAAAGATAAAAATGGAAAAGGAGATAATCAAGAAATCGACCACTGTTTGAATGAAACTTCCATACAAAATTTGAGCAGAACCGATTTTAATAGACAATCCACTAAAATCATGCCCCCCAACAATAATACCAACAAGCGGCATAATTAAATCATTCACAAGAGAAGTGACAATTTTGCCAAATGCTCCCCCGATGATGACACCGACAGCAAGGTCAATCACATTCCCCTTGACGGCAAACTCTCTAAATTCTTTCAGCATTGTTTATCACCTTCATCTTTTTTGTCTAATATGACGTTTTTTTGTCAAAAAAGCAAGTCCTCATCCGCTTTGGCTGAATGTTTCCATATAAAAAACGGTTCATACAAGATGAACCGTCAGACACATTACGATACTTTCGGACCGATAGAAAATGTCAGTTCTGCTTCACATGCCACTTCGCCATCTACTGTTGCAACTGCTTTTCCTTTGGCAACTGGACCGCGAAGACGTGTGACTTCAACCTCTAAACGTAGCTGATCGCCTGGCTTGACCTGTCTTTTGAATCGGCAGCTGTCAATCCCTGCAAACAAACCAATTTTCCCTTTGTTCTCTTCTTTACCTAACATGATGACCCCAAAAACTTGAGCAAGCGCTTCTACAATAAGCACACCCGGCATGACGGGGTATCCTGGGAAATGGCCATTAAAAAATTCTTCATTTACTGTGACATTTTTGATTCCAACCGCTCTTTTCTCACCATCAACTTCTAGAATACGGTCAACCAATAAAAATGGATAACGGTGTGGAATAATGTCTTGAATTTGCTGAGCATCAAGCATATCTTGATCTCTCCTTCTTTTCTATATCGCTGATCTTCATTTGATTCCTATTGAAGTATATTATGAATGCAATCATTTTTCAACGTTCAGCCAACATTTATGGTAAAAAATAGAATCTATCATTACCTATTGTCATGAAATATAATCCACTCTACACTCATCGTTTTTTCACAAATATGGTAATATATATTACATCATTGATTGAATAAGAGGGTAAAAATGAATTTTATAAGCGATAAATCCATTAAAAAACTTCTCCATTCGTGGTATACAATGCTAAAACATCGACATTTTTCGAAGGCTGAAGAGATCAAAACGTCCTTAACCAAATATAAACGTAGATTATCAAAGAAACAGGAGCTTCATTTACATTATCAGCTTATACTTTTTCGGCACCAGCTCTGGATGAACCAAACAGAAGACTTAGAAAAACTGAAGCATGAACTCATGCTCCACAATGATCAAATGAACGATCAACTGCAATATTATTTTTACTTTTTTCTCGGTTTATACGAATCTTTAAAGAGCGATCAAAATGATGCCATTCATTATCTTGAAAAAGCAGAAGAAAAACTTCCCCTGCTAGACGATGAGCTTGAGGAAGCGGAGTTTCATTTCCGTACAAGTGGTGTTTATTATAACAACCGTTATTCACTGTTATCCATTCGACATGTTGAAAAAGCCATGGATATCTTTGCAAAGCACGGGGATATCCACAGCATTTATCGGTGCAAAATTGTGCTCGCACTTAACTTTAGTGATCAAAAAAAATATGAAGAAGCAGAAGCTATTTTTATTGAAATTATCGAATACGTGAAAATGATTGATGACCAAGAACTGCTTGGTATCGTGTATTATGACGCTGGTTTTATCAAGTCGAGACAGAATCGTCATAAGGAAGCACTAGAATACTTTAAAAAAGCGCTTCGGCTCCCAGCATACCGGAAGTCTGCCCACTCCTATGTATCGTGTCTCTATGAAACTGTGCGTTCCTGCTTTAAAGAGAATTTAACTGATGAAGGAATGAAGTATATTCAAAAAGGGCTAAAAGAAGCCGTTGATGCCCAATTTGATCTATTAAGAATCAAGTTCCAAATTTTATTCCTTCTCTACAGCCAAACGCCCAAGGCAGATGAACAGATTGCTACACTCGTCACATGTCTTGAACGAAAAGAAGCCTGGATTGATCTTGAAGATCTGCTTGCAGATGTCTCAGATTTTTATAAAAAAAAGGGCGACTTTGAGCGAGCCGCCTTTTTTATCATGAGAGGCTGACATCCGCCTGCTCATTATCGAATGGTATTAATGAGTCCTAGCATCTGATCGCCCATCGTAATGGTTCTTGAGTTCATCTGATACGAACGCTGTGTTGTCATGAGGTCTGTTAATTCTTTAGACATGTCCACATTCGACGTTTCAAGTGCACCTTGCTGAAGTTGAATGGCCTGACGGTTTGCCCCATTCAGTGCCGTTAAAGCGCCTTGATAGTTGCCGTCGACTGAGAACAAATTTTCTCCTTCAGAGATGAGTGCTGAAGAATTATTCACTTGAACAACCCCAAGATTCACCTGCTGATTCGGTTGATTGCCTCGAGAAATAGCTGTAAGCCGGCCATTTTTATCGATAGAAATATCACGGAAATTCGCATTTAAGACAATCTCATTCCCGTTTTCGTCAAGAATCGGATGGCCTTCGCTTGTCACCAGCTGGACTTGATTCCGATTATTTCCTGGCTGTAAATAAAGAGAGCCATCTCTTGTATACCGGATGTTACCGCCAGCATTGACCTGCAAATACTGAGATGGCGCACCAAATGCAACATCAAGGTCACGGCCTGTTTCTTTAATAGACCCTTGCAATGAGTTAATGGATGCATTAACCATCGTACCAGTTCCAAGCCTTAAACCAGCAGGTGTCAGACGACTGTTTGCCACCTGCTCATTTTTTTCATCTACCTGATTAAACTGTTGTCTGACCAGCTCTGAAAAACGGGTGTTTTTCGCACGATACCCTGTTGTTTCACTGTTTGCGATGTTATTACTAATGATATCAAGCTGCTTTTGCACCTCGTTCATCGACACAGCTGCATTGATCATCGTTCTAAGCATGAGAATCCTCCTCTCTCTTTCATTTCTTCATTAATACACTCTTCCGATTTCATTCACTGCTTTTTCTAAACTTTTATCATATGCCTGAACCACTTTTTGGTTTGTTTCAAATGCGCGGTAGGCTGTTGTCATTTCTGTATATGATTTCGTCACATCAACGTTCGACAGCTCTGATACACCTTGGCTTAATGTATAGGACATTTGACCGTTATTGACCGCACTTGGAAGAGGCTGGTTATCAGCTGTACGGTATAAATCATTTCCTTCACGCGCAAGGTTTCTTGTATCCATTGCAACACGTACATCAATTTGTCCAAGGTTTTGTCCGTTTTCACTCACGGTTCCATCTGCGTTCACTTTGAAATTCTCACTTTGAACGGTAATCGGCTGGCCCGTCACGGAGAGAAGGGCACGTCCATTGATCGTCAGCTGATTTTGATCATTCAATGTAATGGAACTGCTTTTCGTATAACGAACGCCTTCTGGTGTATTCACAGCATAAAAAAGCGCTGACTTTTGATTTGTCTCCGGGTTGATGGGTACATTATTTTCTACTAATGCAATATCAGTTGTTTGATCCGTTGTTTTTAATGTTCCTTGTGTAAATTGAGGAATCAATTCCTGCATGTATGTTCCCGTATTAATTCCGCCAATCGCCGTTTGCTGCGGGATACTAAAGCCTTTGCCTGAAGATGTTTGGAAACGTCCTGATTCCATTCGGCTTAGCAACATTTCTGGAAATGCGCGCATGGCCCCTTCATCTGCTTTATAGCCTGGAGTATTCGCATTTGCGATATTATTTGAAAGCATTTCTGTCCGCCGCTCTTGAGCGATCATGGCAGATGTTGCGGTGTATAGTCCTTTTAACACGTGCTCACCTCATTCAAATTCTTTCACATGACCTAAAATCATCAGTACACAATCTTCTATGAAATATATCGGCATATTGGCAGGCTTCTTTAATAAAAATCCCCCATTCTTTCTAAAAAGAATGAGGGAAATCATTAGCTGAGTTTACGCTTTGGCAGCTTGTCCATATTATCAAGCATCACGCCAGTACCAACTGCTACACAATCCATTGGATTTTCTGCAACGAAAACTGGTACTTTCAGCTCTTCTGCAAGCAATTGATCAAGCCCGTTTAGAAGCGCTCCGCCACCAGTAATGATGACGCCGCGGTCAATGATATCAGCTGATAATTCAGGTGGTGTTCTTTCAAGAACTTGTTTCGCAGCCTGAACAATGGCAGATACAGATTCACGTAATGCTTCTTCTACTTCTTTGCTTGTGACGGTAATCGTTCTTGGTAATCCTGTCACCATGTCTCGTCCACGAATCGAAATCTCTTCGTGACGTGCGTCTGGGAATACCGTTGCAACTTGGATCTTAATGTCCTCTGCAGTTCGCTCACCGATCAACAGCTTGTACTCTTTTTTAATGTAGTTTAGAATTTCCAGGTCAAATTTGTCTCCAGCCATTTTAATAGAAGAGGCGGTTACAATGTCACCCATCGAGATGACAGCGATATCTGTCGTTCCGCCTCCAATATCTACGACCATGTTTCCACTTGGCTGAAAAATATCCATACCAGCACCAATTGCTGCTACTTTTGGCTCTTCTTCAAGAAATACATGCTTCCCGCCGCTTTTTTCAGCAGCTTCTTTGATTGCCTTCTGCTCAACAGATGTAATGTTTGTCGGGCAGCAGATGAGCATACGCGGCTTAGAGAACAGCCCTTTCACATTCAATTTGTTAATAAAATGCTTGAGCATCGCTTCAGTTACTTCAAAATCAGCAATTACGCCATCTTTTAATGGACGAATCGCAACAATATTCCCAGGCGTACGTCCAACCATACGTCTCGCTTCTTCTCCAACAGCTAATACTTTCCCGCTGTTTTTATCAAGAGCGACAACAGATGGTTCATTTAACACAATTCCTTTTCCTTTGACATGAATCAGTACATTTGCAGTACCAAGATCAATTCCAATATCCCTAGCAAACATCTATATATATCCTCCTTGAAAATCTGTTTCCATAGCAAATACCACATTCTGCCCTAATTATATATTCTATCATAATTTGCAGAAAAAAAGATATTTCTTTACAAAAGTCTTTACAAAATTTGTGGTTAGAAACTACCGATAAGAGGAAGATATATATATCATGTTTATGAACAAAGAACTAAAGCTTACTGTTTTACAGGCTCACCTTCTAAAATTTCTTCTTTTTTATACTTTAACTTTGTGGCTTCTCCCCCTCGCAGGTGACGGATTGATTTATGATAATCCAGTATCTCCTTCACTTCGTTAGCCAGATCTGGATTAATTTCTGGCAGTCTTTCTGTTAGATCCTTGTGTACAGTACTTTTAGAGACTCCAAATTCTTTCGCAATTACACGAACGGTTTTCTTTGTCTCCACGATATACTTTCCTATCTTGATTGTTCGCTCTTTGATGTAATCGTGCACACCACTCGACCTCCCTAAAATGGATGTGAGAAGTGTGAAATGAGATCCGTATCAATATTATCCATTTTCAGCGGCGCTTGTTCGTCTTAATTTCTCATCCATTAGGTAGCAAATGCCAAACACGATCCCTCACCTCAAACACTCTCTTTGTCAGGTTTGTAACAGTGTATTAGCATTGCATAGGGAATATGCTAAAAATGAAGATGGGACAAGGGATTTATCAGAAAAGACAAAACAAAAAATCATTTCGAGTGCCGAAAATTTTCACTTTACAAGCATCGGTGTAACACGTAAAATAGGAAAGGTGATTTTATTTACCTAGATAAATAATGAATAAAGGTGAGCCTATGGATACGTTAAACAGAGAGTGTTTACATCAAATACATCAAAGCGCGCGGCTGCTGTCTAAAAAAGCGAACGAAGCGCTTGCTGCTTATGACTTGTACATGTCCCAGTGGACTGTACTTTTTTGTTTGGATACATTCGGTCCTAAAACGCAAAAAGACATTTGGACCTATTTGAACGTCGAAGCACCGACGATTACCAGAACCGTGACGCGTCTAGAAGCAAACGGCTGGGTGAAACGAGTCCAAGGAAAAGACAAACGTGAGAATCTCATCGTCATGACAGACGATGCAAAAGCAAAGTTTAAAAAAATCAAACAGACGATGGAACAATTTGAAGAAGAATGTCTTTCAGATTTTACCTACGAAGAAAAACAACTCCTCCATACACTTTTACACAAATTATCAACTGAATAGGAAGTGACTTACACCATGAACGAACGCATTTGGACAAAAGACTTTATCATGATTGTCCTGGTGAATTTATTTACATTCACCTCTTTTTATGCCCTTTTGACACTACTCCCCATATACACAATGGATGAATTAAATGGAACAGAATCACAGGGCGGCCTCCTTGTGACGGTCTTCTTATTATCAGCAATTGTGACAAGACCATTTTCAGGGGCCATTATTGAGAAATTCGGCAAGAAACGCATGGCGATTTTTTCTTCAACGGCTTTTGCCCTGCTCACTTATTTATACATTCCAATTGATCAATTCCAAACACTTCTCATGTTGCGTTTCGTGCAAGGAATCTTCTTCAGCATTTTGACAACCGTAGCAAGTGCTATTGCAGCTGATATGATTCCGAAACATAAACGAGGAGAGGGTCTTGGATACTTTGTGATGTCGATGAACCTCGCCGTGGTCATCGGTCCGTTTATCGCACTGAATCAAGTCGGAAAAGTAGGATTCCATTCTTTATTTCTGCTCTTTTCCATCATCGTCTCCATCGGCGCAGCTTTCACGATGCTGATTAGACAGCCAGAGCCTGAAAACGGCGGAAGTGTCATCTTTCGATTCACTTTTTCTCACCTGTTTGAAAAAGGTGCTTTAAAAACGGCAGCAGTTGGAATCATTATCTCCTTCTGTTACTCGCCGATCATTTCATTTATTTCAGTCTATGCCAATTCCCTGAACCTAATGGGTGCAAGCAGTTATTTCTTCATTGTTTTTGCAGCTGCAATGCTTGGATCACGTCCATTTACAGGCAGACTGTTTGACCGAGTCGGGCCTCATATTGTGATCTACCCATCTATTGCTCTCTTTGCGATTGGTTTATGGATGCTGACCGCTACACAAACAGCCACCATGCTTCTTTTATCCGGCGCTGTCATCGGCCTTGGCTACGGCTCTTTGGTGCCATGTCTACAAACACTTGCGATACAGCACTCACCAGCACACCGTACAGGCTACGCCACAGCAACTTTCTTTACCTTGTATGATACGGGGATTGCCGCTGGATCCTTTGTCTTCGGACTGCTTGTCAGCTTCACAGATTTTTCAAATGTATATCTCATTGCTGGCGTTGTCGTGTTACTCAGCATGGGCGTTTTTTATTGGAGCGAACGAAAACCGCAAGAAGCAAAAGCACAAAAGGTTTCCCTATCAGAATAGGATACTGTTTTAAACTTCACTGAAAACATGCTAAAATATAGGATATTTCAAATGAACAGATAGGTCTTTTGAAAAATAGTTGGCGTTAAGCGAAAGTATAGGTGATGTTTTGAATTACGAATTGTTTAAAGTCATACACGGGATGGCTCATCATTCTGAGTTTTTAGATCAGGCCATGATTTTCATTACGAAAAAGGCCATTCTCGTATATGCCCTCGTCTTATTGATTTGCTGGTTTTTAGGTAATCACAAATTTAAGAAGCATGTCTTCTTTTCTGGTGTAACAGGCATCGTGGCACTCATCGTCAATTTTGCCATTACGCTGTTTTATTATGAAGAGCGGCCGTTTGTGGCGCACAAAGTCGACACACTCATCCCGCACTCAGCAGACGCTTCCTTCCCAAGTGACCACACAACAGGTGCACTGGCTCTTTCACTAGCCATTCGATCCCGTAATAAAAAACTCGGCAATATTTTGCTTGTTTTTGGATTACTGACAGGGTTCTCCCGCATCTGGGTCGGTCATCATTATCCATTTGATGTATTAGGCAGCTTGATCGTATCGATTGTGGTTGTCTTTATCATGAATAAATTATGGAAGTTCTTTGACTCTCCAATTGACCGTATCGTGACATTTTACGAGAACATTGTGGGCAAAATTTTCAGAAGGAAGCAAAAGGACCAAGGGTCAGACCTGTCCAACTCTTAAGCGGCTTGCGATAAAGTATGGAAGACCTCTCTTCTACTTTATCCCAGCCGCTTTTTTCATTGTTTGTTTTCCTCTGACCATACTCGAAAAATAAAGGCTGACGCTAATGCCGACAAGAGAAATCATGATCAATGTCCAGCCTAATTGGTCAAAATGAGAACCTGCAATTTCCTCACCAAACAGCATGCCAAGCACGGCAGATGATAGAATGGAACCAAGGTACCTGCATGTTTGAAAAAGCCCAGAGGTCGTGCCAATCATTTGTTGAGGGCTCGCTTTTAACATCGCAGCTTGAAGCGCAACATTTCCAATCCCGTAACTGAGTCCAAGCAAAGCAAGAACCAGTCCTTTCCCCCAGAATGGCGCAGGAATAAAAAAGAAAGTCATGGCGGAAGCGCCGGCCAGCATCAGCACAGCACTTGCCAAAACAGGATGCCGTTCATCGCCGCGATCTACCCACTTGCCAGTCAGCGGCGATACCATTATGCTCACGCCAGACATGCAAAGCATAAAGAGGCCCGTCATCTCCACACGCCAGCCCAATTCATCTTGAAAATAACTTGGCAAGCCAAAAAAGAGGCAATAGAAGAAAATATTTAAAATGATAAATTGCACATACACAAGTGAAAGCCGTTTCTCCTGCCTGAACATCCGAATTTGGATAAATGGCTCATCCACCTGATGCTCCCACCATATAAAAGCACCCGCACTCACAAGACAGAGAATGCCCTGCACATACTGAATACCATCAGATAGTGATAATAAAAAAGAAAGCAAAAGGACAATACAAACTGTAAATAGAAACATCCCTGGCAAATCAAGCTTTCGGACAGTGTCTCCAATACGCAATTTTTTCTTCTTCTCCTTAGGAAACAAGGACAGGCCTAGAAAAAAACTAATCAATATGAATGGCAGATTCACTAAAAAGATCGCCGGCCAGCTGCCGATTGTCATCAAAAACCCGCCAAGTGTCGGCCCGAGTGCTGTCATCGCTGAAGCAAAAATAGACAATACCGCTAAAGCAGAAGCTTGTCGTTCCTTCACATGATCCCGAATCAGTCCAACACCTGAAGGATAGATCGCACTGCTTCCAATCGCCTGAAGAAGCCGGATTACAATCAGCAACGCAAAAGTCGGGGCAAACGGCGCACAAATGGCTGAGACTGCCACTAGAACTAGTCCAAATAAAAATAAAGTTCTCCGGCTCATCACATGATCTCCAATTCGTCCACTCACCGGCTGCGTGACCGCGCTGGCCAAATAAAAGGTTGAAATGAGCCAAGATACCGTCGTAAACGACAATCCGAACTCATGCTGAATTTGATGCAAGGCTAAAGAAATCATTGAGGAATTCAGTGGATTTAACATCGTTCCAAAAGCAATCGCCGTTAAAAAGACTTTTCGGTTGTTTTTCCATTTGATCATACACCCGCCCCCTTCTTTTGACATACACGTTCTTTGTCTATCTCCTCGTTATTATGAGATTCATTTCCCTTTTTTACCCTTAGCAATTCAAGTTCTCTCTCCGAAAAGCAAGACATACATTCTAAAAAGGGCAAGTGTTGGAAAAGCGCATATAAAATTGAGAATATGAGGAACAAATGGTAAGATGCTACACATATTTAAAAGCCTACTTTCTCCTTATACGGAGAACGGCTGAAAAGGAGGAGAAGCTTATTATTAAAAAAAGACGGTTTTGGGTCCCAGCCCTTTTCTCGGTTGCAGTATTACTTCTGTCTTCGTGCGGTTCAAATGAAACAAATGGGAACGGAGATAAACGTAATTCTACAGCGAAAGGGTCACCGATTTTGGAGGATGGGAAATTTATTTTTGCAGCATCAGGTGAATTCCACCCATTCAGTTACATGGATGGAAACCAGATGTCCGGCTTTGATATTGATGTCGGCAATGCGATTAGTGACAAGATGGGCCTAGAGCCTGTACAGAAAAAATATAAATTCGCAGGCATCGTCGAAGGCGTCAAAGCAGGCAAATTTGATGCGGCCGTTGCAAGTCATACCATCAACGAGGAACGAAAAAAACACGTCCTTTTTTCTCAACCGTATTACTACTCTGGTCCGCAAATCTTCACAAGACCCGGCGCAGATATTCACAGTGCAGATGACTTAAAAAACAAAGAAATCGCTGTCTCTAAAGGTTCGTCCTATGCGGATCTTGCCAAAGAACATAGCGGGCAGGAACCAAAATATTACGACAGTGATGTTGTCGCTTTAGAAGCACTAGCCAACGGCAAACACGATGCGGTCGTCACTGATTTTGCCACAGGTGCAGAAGCCATGAAGAAAAAACTTAAAATTGAAGCACAAGAAAGACTCGGGCAAAGTGAGCAAGCAATCGCTGTCTCTAAAGACAATAAAAAGCTCATGAAAGAGATCAATGATGCGATTGATGCACTCAAAAAAGACGGAACATTAAGACAAATTAGCGAAAAGTATTTTGACGAAGATATTACCGTCAAACAGGATTAAAACCACGATTGTGCGCCTTTCTCTAGGCGCACTTTCTTCAAATGGAGATGATTGTTTTGCCTACCTTATCACACTTTTTTCAAACGCTGATTGATTCTAGAGGCGTTTTCTTAGAAGGAATGCTGCTCACCTTACAACTCACTGTCATCAGTATTTTCATCGGCATGTTCATCGGGCTTTTCTTTGCCTTACTAAAAATATCCCACGTAGCCGTTTTCGGTTATATCGCAAATGCCTATATCTTCCTTGTACGCGGGACACCACTCATTGTGCAGATTTTTATCCTGTATTTTGGGCTGACAGAATTAAATATACCCGACTTTTGGGCAGCCTCTATTGCGCTTGCCTTCCATAACGGTGCCTATATAGCAGAAATATTTAGAGGTGCGATTCAATCAATCGATCAAGGTCAAAAAGAAGCAGGACGTTCTCTTGGCATGGGGCGATTTCTAACCATGAGACGTATCATTCTCCCGCAAGCGATGCGGCGCGCCCTCCCGCCTCTCGGCAATCAGTTTATTATCGGCTTAAAAGATTCATCACTTGCTGCCTTCATCAGCGTCAATGAACTCTTTAACATAGCCACCACTCAAGGCTCCAACAGTTTTGACAACATGACGTACTTACTTGTCGTGGCTGTCTATTACTTAGTTCTTGTCCTGCTGTTAACATTCGCTGTGCAAACCGTTGAGAAGAAACTTTCAGTCAGTGATCATTAGGAGGAGAAGCATGACAGAATCAAAAGAGATCATTCGTGTTGAAAAACTGAATAAATACTTTGGAGAGCTGCATGTCTTAAAAGATATCGATCTCACTGTATATGAAAATGATGTCGTCGTCTTAATTGGTGCAAGCGGCTCTGGGAAAAGCACCTTGCTCCGTTGTATGAATTTTTTAGAAATAAAAAATGACGGTCAGATCATCATTGATGGCAGTCCCGTTCATCCAAAACGAGATCAATTAAATGAAATGAGGCAGAAAATAGGCATGGTGTTTCAGCATTTTAATCTCTTCCCGCACAAAACCGTGCTTGAAAACATCATCGAAGCACCGGTCATGGTGAAAAAAACAAAGAAAGCACAAGCGATAACTGAAGCCAATGTCTTATTAGAGAAAGTCGGACTAGCGGATAAAGCAAAAGTGTACCCTTCAAAGCTATCAGGCGGTCAAAAACAGCGCGTTGCCATCGCACGAGCTCTCGCCATGAAGCCCGATGTCATGTTATTTGACGAGCCTACTTCTGCGCTGGACCCAGAGCTTGTAGGCGAAGTGCTGCAAACCATGAAAAGTCTTGCCAAAGAAGGCATGACAATGGTCATCGTCACTCATGAAATGGGCTTCGCAAAAGAAGTAGCTGACCGAGTTGTTTATATGCATGAAGGACGAATTGTCGAACAAGGTACCCCATCAGAATTATTTGATTCTCCTCAAGAGGAGCGAACCAAATTGTTTCTCAGTTCGATTTTATAGGTCAAACGCCCTTTATTTTTCGTGATTCATGCACGTTTATTCTCATTTTTTACGAACTTTTCATCCATTTATATTGATAATGACCAAAAAACCATGTTAGATAAACTTACATGAATATGTTATATATGACTTTTCTCTCTATAATGAAGAATTAAGAAATCTATTAATTCTGAATGATTCGGGGGAATGCAGCATGCAAATGGGTGATACAGTATTTATGTTCTTCTGCGCACTACTCGTGTGGTTAATGACACCGGGTTTAGCCTTATTCTACGGAGGACTTGTGAGAAGTAAAAACGTGTTAAGTACGACAATGCACAGCTTAACCTCACTAGCCATTGTCTCTATCGTCTGGATCGTGTTTGGCTATTCACTGGCCTTTGCGCCAGGCAATGCATGGATCGGAGGCTTTGACTGGGTTGGACTAAAAGGCGTTGGCTTTGAACCTGGTTCATATAGTGATACAATTCCACATTCATTGTTCATGATGTTCCAAATGACCTTTGCCGTCCTCACAACAGCCATTATCTCTGGTGCCTTCGCTGAACGTATTCGTTACTCAGCGGTGGTCGTGTTTACACTCCTTTGGGTCACATTTGTATACGCTCCAGTCGCACACTGGGTATGGGGCGGCGGCTGGATTGGAGAAATGGGAGCACTTGACTTCGCGGGTGGAAACGTCGTCCACATATCATCCGGTGTGGCTGGTCTAGTCGTAGCCATTGTTCTCGGGAAGCGAAAAGAAGCGGCAAGTTCTTCTCCGCATAACTTGATCTACACACTTCTTGGTGGAGCTGTGATTTGGTTTGGCTGGTTTGGGTTTAACGTAGGAAGTGCCCTCACATTAGATAGTGTCGCCATGTATGCCTTTATTAACACCAATACAGCTGCTGCTGCAGGAATCATCGGCTGGCTGTTAGTCGAATGGATGATCAACAAAAAACCAACGATGCTAGGTGCAATCTCTGGAGCCATTGCAGGCCTAGTAGCGATTACACCTGCCGCAGGCTTTGTCACACCATTCGCTTCGATCATCATCGGAATCATCGGCGGAATCGTTTGTTTCTGGGGCGTCTATTCACTCAAAGCCAAGTTCGGCTATGACGATGCACTGGATGCATTCGGTCTCCACGGAATCGGCGGTACGTGGGGAGGCATTGCTACAGGCCTTTTCGCCACTACATCTGTCAATGATGGCGGAGCCAACGGCTTATTTTATGGCGATCCAAGCTTACTTTGGAAACAAGTTGTCGCCATCGTGGCCACATACGTCTTTGTTGCAGTTGTCACATATGTGATCATCAAAGTCGTCAACATCTTCTTCAAGATTCGCGCAACTGAAGAAGAAGAATCAGTCGGTCTTGATTTAACGATGCACGGCGAAAAAGCATATCAAGATTAAAGAAAAAGGGGTGTCTCTATGAGCGAAATGTATAAAGTGGAGATTGTCACACGTCCAGCTAATTTTGAAACATTAAAGGTGGAGCTTGGAAAGATTGGTGTCACCTCGATTACCTTTTCCAATGTGCACGGCTGCGGATTACAAAAGGGACATACGGAACTATACCGTGGCGTCAAAAAGGAAAGCAATGTGTACGAACGTTTAAAGATCGAAATCGTCTTAAGCAAAGTACCTGTTGAACAGGTCGTGGAAACGGCTCAAAAGGTACTTCGTACAGGAGAACCAGGGGATGGGAAGATTTTTATATATGAGATAGAAAATACAATCAACATTCGGACAGGTGAAGAAGGACCTGCCGCCTTATAGCATCCCTCCGCCATATGGCGGAGGTTTTTTAAAGACAGAAAAAAACCTCTGTGCATTTATCTACACAGAGGATCTGACATGACATTAAGATTGTTTTGTTTCTTCTGACTGACTGCGGTCTTTAGAGGAATCTGAAGACTTTTCTTGATCAGAGGATTTCCCCTTCTCATCAGACTTATCTTCAGATTTTTCTTCAGTCGGCTCTTTTGCCTTATCGTCAGCAGCAGGTTCCTTCATTTTGTCATCAGCTTTTGGCTGAGCAGGTTCTTTTGCTTCTTCCGTCACTTCTTGCGCTGCTTTTTCAATGGAAGAAACAGGCTTATCAATGAAGCTAAGTGGATTAAGCGCTAAACCTTCCATACGAATTTCAAAGTGAACATGGTTGCCGCTTTCAGCACCATATAGATTCTTACCAGAAGCACCGATGACATCATTCTGTTTCACTTCATCGCCTTCTTTTACACTCACTTGAGACAACGATTGATAAACAGTAGACAATCCATCTTCATGTTCAATTTCAACAACGTGACCGAGAACTGGATCTTTTTTCGCCTGAACGACTGTTCCACTAAGAGCAGCTGTGACATCAAACACTTTGCCATCTTTATCTGCAAGATCAATACCTTTGCTTAAGGTATAGGTGTTATTATAGTTTACAAGTGCTGCTTCTTTTTCTTTTTGATCAGCATCTGCTTCATAGAACTTTTTCACGACAGAAACATTCTCAGAATTCTGGACCGGCATAGCAACATTTTCAATTGGCTTTCCAACTTCAACGGCATCATCACGCTGTTCTTGTCCTGTTTGATTTCCATCAGATAGTTGGTCTTTCACATCTTTCGATACAGCTTGATACCAAAGAACGGCTGTTAACACGACCGCTGCGCTGACCAAGTAAATAGCAGGGAATACCCAGCGCTTACGGAAAAATTGCTGAACTTTTGTGATTTTGGAAGTACGTTTCTTTTCTTCCTCTCTCATTTTTCATCACCTCAGCAACATTCTGAACACTTTTCAAAAAATATATACACACGAAATCATTTTTCTTTTTATTTTGCGCAATCGCATCAATAGTATGTATGATGAATGAAAAAAGATGGGGGTACATATGGTGAAAACTTTCAACCGCATGGCAACAGAAGATGACCTCAAAGAGATCGTCGATATCTACAATTCAACGATTGCTTCAAGAGAAGTAACGGCCGATACAGAACCTGTTACAGTAGAAGACCGCCGTCAGTGGTTTTTGAATCATTCAGAGAAACGTCCTCTCTATGTGAAAACAGATGAGGAAGGAAATATCTACGGCTGGCTCAGTTTTGAAACGTTTTACGGGAGACCTGCATACAACGGTACTGTTGAAATGAGTATTTACTTGAACCAAAACTATCGAGGAAAAGGTTTAGGGTCACTGTTCTTACAAGAGGCGCTCGAATTGGCACCCTCATTAGGCATCCGAACGTTACTTGCCTTTATTTTCGGCCACAACGAAGCCAGCATCAAATTATTTAAGAAGCACGGATTTGAGACTTGGGGACATTTGCCACGCATCGCAGAAATGGACGGCAATCGGTACGACTTAGATATTTTAGGAAAAGAATTATAAACGGAGCGTCTCTTGAAGAAAGAGACGCTTTAGATTGTTGACAAAGGGCTAAAATGAACTTGATTTTAGCCCTTTGTTTTCTTTTCAGCGTGATAGAAAACCTTTGCAGCCCGAGGAAGGACGAGTACTGGCGCGGAGCGAATTTCACATTCGTGAGCACCAGCACGCAGGACTGACAAAGAATGCGAGGGTTTGTCTACACGCTGGAGCGTCTCTTGAAGAAAGAGACGCTTTTTTTATGAAGCATGCACCAACTGCTCAAATTGCTTCGCATTTTGAAGCGATTTTCTTTTCAGAATGATACCATGTTCATCAATCAGAAGCGCTTGCGGAACAACTGTTACTCCATACAACTCCATAATTTGTGATGAGCGCATATAAACAGCTTGCTCCGGCAGCAATTGAAGAAGCGAGGCATCATCGGCTTGTTCATCTCCATTAATAACAATCACATGAGCATCATCATGTGAAGTTTGAGGCTGCACATCAGACAAAATACTTTTACAAGTCATACAAGTAGAATTCACAAATAACAGCATCACAGCTCGCCCATTTTGCAAATACTCCTTCAAGATCACCTTTTCACCTACATGCGAATAACTGCGAAATAACGGAGCCGGGTCACCAATATCCGCTTCCTTCAATTCAATTCCATCAAGAGATTTTATTTTATTCATAAATCTCCCGATAAAACGGGCAAGCAAAAACACGACAGCCAGCTGGGCAATGACAATTAATAACACAATGATTAATAAAATATCTGTCATTTCATTTTATCTCCTTCTATAATTGATCCATCTGCAATCTGGAATGAGTCGATCCACTTTCGCTTCAATAGCACAATTTCTTGGCTGACCGCTATGATCAAACAGACAGCCGCTGCAATGAGAAAACAAATCATTTTCAACCGCAATGAAATCATTTCAACACTAGGATGTACATAAAATAACCCTGCCACAAGAGTAAGCATCAGCAGATTGCGAATCACAATCCCCCAATGCAGGCGATCGTTTTCCAGTAATCCTCCACAACCGCACGAAATATCACGATGCCCCCTCATTAAATTGAACGTAACCGCTCCAGTGTAAATACATAACAGGGCTGTAAGGCCCACTGCAGGCAGGACAGACATGTTCCATATAAACAAATGAATCGTACAAACCAACTCAATCAACAAAAATACATAAAACATGGGTGCCGCGAAAGAAGGCGGCAGCAGCCGATAAGCATTGATCTGCTGGACATGTGCCTTCTGTTTCCTTGCTTTATCGAGCCATGCACCTGCAAAAATGATTCCTAGTAAATAGACTCCTATGAAATAAAAGACACTCACCTTACACCATCTCCTTTTGTTGAAATAGTTGAGATTGTGCCTCGTATAGCCTTCTGTATTCTCCGTGTAATGCCATCAGTTCATCATGGTTGCCCTCTTCAATGAAAGCACCATCTTTCATGACGATGATACGGTCTGCTAAGCGGGCCGCTCCCATACGATGTGTAATAAACAAAACACCTTGATCCTGCGTATGATCGAACAACTTTCGAATGAGTGAGATCTCCGACAATGGATCGAGAGCAGAGGTCGGTTCATCTAAAATAATAAAATCACTTTCTCTAAAGAAGGTTCTCGCCATCGCAAGCTTTTGCCATTGTCCGCCAGACAATTCATGTCCCTCTTCAAAAAAGCGACCTAGCTGCGCATCATATGTGTCTTCCATTTCATTAATTCTTTTCTCTATACCTGCTTGACGGGCGGCTGAAATCAACCGCTCTTCCTCTTCTATATCATCAATACGGCCAAACCCTATGTTTTCTCTCACAGTGAACTCGTACTTCATAAAATCTTGAAAAAGAACAGCCATTCTCGCATGATAGGTCTTTTTATGGATGGTGGAAATATCCTCTCCATTGACTTTGTGCATATTCTGTTGATCTGGATCGTATAAGCCGGTTAAACATTTGATTAAAGTGGTTTTACCGGACCCATTATCTCCTACTAATGCAATTCGTTCACCTTTATTCATATGAAAATGAATATGCTCAATCGCTGGTTTTTTCATATTCGGATAAGTAAAAGAGAGATTGTCTAATGTAATGGACTGGATATGCTCAATTCCCTGAAGCGACGCTGCCTCTTCCGTCTGTTCATGCATTTCCTCTTCTCTCTTTTGAAAAGCTCTCATTTCATCAACATATAGGCTCGTTTCATATAAACTAGAACATTCCCTCGTTAAATCTTGAAACCCACTTTGAATGTTTTGTACAGCTTGTAGCACTGCAACAAACGTACCCGCAGCTAATTTTTTTTGAAAAATAAGAAAGACAATCAATAAACCACAGCACACATAGGCCAATGTCATGAGCAACCCGCCTGCCATCTCCCAGCGCACTTGGCGTTTCAGCAAATTATATTTTTCATCTGCACTTTTAATGTAGTGACCTCTCCACTTTTGAAGAAGATAATTCCCTATTCCATATAAACGAACTTCCTTTAAAGAATCTCGCTGTGCGACGAGATCAGATACATACATTTCTCTTCGATCATTAGCCGTTAACAAACGATTTAATCGATAACGTGCGCCTCCAAAGAAAAGTTCAATCCATAATACAGGCAAGGTAAACAAGAACAATATGACCGCTAAGCCCCAATGAATACCGATCATATAAATAAGAAGTGATACAACAGTAATCAACGCGCTCATCATTGTAAAAATACTTCTCACCATACTGAGAACATGCTGATGACTGTTCATCACACGTTGACTTTCATTGTAAAAGGACGGGTGCTCAAACGTAATAAACGGCAGTCTTATCGCTTTTTGAAGCAATTCACCTTTCAAATGCAGACCAATCAGATTTGTCGCTTTCTGTTGACTAAGCTGAAGAATGAATTGAAGTCCATATCCTAAAATCACAATGACCATTTGCAGTCCAAATAACCACAAAACCTTTTGGATGTCACCTGAAGACGTCATAAATAAAATAATTTCATTAATCAAAGTTTGAATAATCCAGACACTAGCCAAAGGCATAAAACCAACGATCATTTGAATGAACAAAGTTAAAAGAAGATAAGAACGACTTTTTTTCCAAGTATAGGAGATTGCATATAAACAATGGTTCACTGTACTCATGAGATGCTCCACCTTACACCATTTAGTATAATTGACATATTTTTGATATTTGTAATATGATAGCTTTGCGTAACTTCACTTTGAGAGGACGATATACGATGAATTCAATTTTGCTTATGCAGCTCGCTCTTATGATTTGCAGTCTTCTATTAACGGCTGGAATTATCATCTATTTAAAACAACAGATGCAGCTTATCATCTTACCTATAGAACACGTGGGGCAGAAACTTGCGCATCCACTTCTCGAACAGCCATCACCCATTCACATGAATGATCTGCTGCAAACAAATCGTACACAACAATTACTGATCTTCACTGACACAGCATGTCCGCACTGCATTCCATCACTCGAACAATTTCTAGAAACAAAAAAGCAGCGTAAACTAAACGTTTCATTGAGTATTTTGTTGAAAAACGGGCAAAAAAAGGACCAAGAATTATATCGTGATAACGAAACAGACTTGCGAATTATTCCGGTAGACGAACAATTGATAAACGCATTCCAAATTCAGGAGTTTCCGTTCTACATCATGGTAGAAGACAATGATACCATCTCATATGCAGCACCTTTTCCAGACGGTCTTTATTCAAGACTAGCTGCAAACTAAAGATAAATGAGGCATGTGAAGAGCATCAAACACATGCCTCATTTTTTATTATTGTGAATTTGGCTGAACATCCTTCCCTTTTTCCTCTGCAGCGATTTCATTAGCTTCGCTTGAAGCGGATGTTTGTTCCTCAGCTTGTTCAAACTCACTGCGAGCTTCATTTGAAATGTCAACTTGATCACCGTGCTGATTCACAGTAACAGAAGACGACCCCTCTTTTTGAACCTCTTTCTCTAGTTCCTTTAATTTAGAAACATGAAGCTCTAAATCTTTTCCTTGCTGAACTAAAGTCAGTTGTTGAAATAACGCCTTTCTCTCTTCTGGAGAATGGTCGCCTTGAACAATTTGCGCTGCTTGGGTCAAAAAAGAATTTGATGTATGGCCAGCTTGACGCTTATTTGACGTCTGCATAGCATTTGTTACTAATGAAATTGGAGTTATGCTCATGCGTTCACACCCTAATAAATAAGATACTTAAATTTAGCAGCCACATTTAACGCGTTCTTGGCTAGTACAAATCTCACCTGTGTCACGATCCACATAGTAACGGAAAGTTCCAACGCCTTGAAGGAAACAAGTTGGTGCTGATTGGCAAGAAGTTACCAATCTTTGCAAAATACATCTAGCAGCTGCAGGTTGAACATTGGTCATTTTGTTTAAAATTCGATCTAACATATGAATTCCACCTTCCAATTTTTATGGTAATACAATACAATAATAACCAATTGATAGACAACTAACAATATATTTTGATAAATTTTCTAATTACTTCAAACTACTTTTCTTATTTATGACAAAATCTGCAGATTACATTTATAGTAATTGCTACTTTTTTCTTATTCAAAAATAATTCATTTATCCATAAAAAGTAAATGAAAGATAGAAAAAGGTCAATTCACTCTTCCTAAAGTACTACTTGCTCAAGTATGATATAGAGTGAATACATAAAGGAGTGAACACAATTGCAACAAACTGAGAAAATCATTCAATCTCTTCATTCAATAACAAAGTGGGGAAAGGTTGGGAGCATCTTTCTCTATATTTCAGGTGGTCTATCCATCCTCAGTGGGTTTTGGCTTGTTCTTCCTGCTGCCATTGGCGTTTTTCTGATTATGATGGGAATTCATGTCCAAAAATCCGTGAAAGCTGCTGAACAATTGATTCAAGCTCCTGATACTTCTTACGAAGAATTATTGGAACAATATGCTAAGATGATGAAAATGCAAACACTGTTTGCGATTTCAAGTATTGCCGCCGTTATTCTCTCATTCATCGCGATCGTTTTGATGTTTATACTAGGCGGGCTAGCCTTTCTCCAAGAGCTTCCTACCGATGTCCAACAGTACGAAGATTATTACGAAGAAGAACTTGGTGACTTTTATTAATGAAAAGGGGTATCAATGAAATACGATACCCCTTTTTTATTTGAGTTGGCATAGACTTGATACTAAACTTGACAATCAGTCTTTATCATTTTAAAATACAAATCGTAATCATTACGAAATAAAGGAGGGTTATAGCAATTATGCGCGTGAAAATCACCTTAGCCTGTACTGAAACAGGTGACAGAAACTATATCACTACAAAAAATAAACGAACGAACCCAGACCGTTTGGAGTTAAAAAAATATTCTCCACGATTAAAGAAATACACCCTTCATCGGGAAACAAAATAATTTTTAAGATTTAAATCGTAATCATTACTATATAAGTGAGGCGGCATACAAAATGAGCATGTTCAAAAGGACTAAAACAAATGGATAAAAGAATACCTGTCACAGTTCTAAGCGGCTTTTTAGGAGCTGGAAAAACCACGATATTAAATCATGTTCTTCAGAATCGTAAAGGGCTAAAAGTAGCTGTTATTGTCAATGACATGAGTGAAATAAACATTGATGCGGAATTAGTTAAGCAAGGCGGCGAACTCTCTCGATCAGATGAGAAACTGGTTGAACTATCTAATGGCTGTATTTGTTGCACATTGAGAGAAGATTTATTAATTGAAGTAGAACGCCTTTGTAAGGCTGGGAATATCGATTATATTGTCATTGAATCTACAGGTATTAGTGAACCAATTCCTGTCGCTCAAACTTTCTCTTACATTGATGAAGAAATGGGCATAGACTTGACACGTTTTTGCAGATTAGACACGATGGTAACGGTGGTAGATGCAAACCGTTTCTGGACAGATTTCCAGTCAGGAGAAAGTTTATTGGATCGTAAAGAAGCAGTTTCAGATGATGATGAACGAGAGATTTCCGATTTACTTATTGATCAAATTGAATTTTGTGATGTGCTCATTATCAATAAATGTGATCTTGTATCGGCATCAGAACTAGATCGGCTTGAGCACGTATTAACTAAACTTCAACCAGAAGCAACTATTATTAGAACCTCTAAAGGTAACGTACAGCCTAGTGATATTTTGAATACTGGTTTATTCGATTTTGAAAAATCTAGTGCTTCTGCGGGCTGGATCAAAGAAATTAATGCTGGACACTCTCAGCATACGCCTGAAACAGAAGAATACCAAATCTCATCTTTTGTTTATGAAAGAAGGCTCCCTTTTCATACTCGCAGACTGAATGCATGGTTAGATCAAATGCCAGAGCAGATTGTTCGAGCGAAAGGATTTACATGGCTAGCGACACATCATGATTTAACCATTTTAATTTCGCAAGCCGGAAAATCTGTGGCAATTGAACCAATCGCATACTGGATTGCTGCCTTGCCTGAGCAAGAACGATCACGGATCTTAAATCAGGAACCAGACATTCTAGATGAGTGGGATGCAGAGTTTGGTGATCGACATACAAAACTTGTCTTTATCGGTGTAGATTTACCAAAAGCAGATATTATTCGTACACTAGATCAATGCTTACTTACACCTGAAGAATTTGATCAAGATTGGACAACGTTTGAAGACCCCTTTCAATGGAACATACACACTTAAACCAGGAGGGTTTTAAATGGCAAAGAAATCAAAAATAGCAAAAGAAAAAAAGCGGCAGCAGCTCGTTTTGAAATATGCACAATTAAGGAAAGAGCTAAAAGAAAAAGGTGACTATGAAGCTTTGCAGAAACTACCTAGAGACTCTTCACCCACTCGCTTAAAAAACCGCTGTGAATTAACTGGCCGTCCTAGAGGTTACTTGAGAAAATTTAAAATGTCTCGAATTGCTTTTCGTGAGCTTGCCTATAAAGGACAGATTCCAGGAGTGAAAAAATCGAGTTGGTAAAGATTGATTTGATCTTAGCATAGTTCCTGTCAATGTAAAGCATGACAAAATGAATAAAAACCTCTTTTTCATCCTTACTCCGTCAATTTTGAGGTGCAAAATAGCATTTTAAAAAACAGCAGAATCTCTGCTGTTTTTTTATGGGGCCGAGCCTTATAGGAAAGATTGTCCTGATGTTAAAAGAAGATTTTCAACAGTGATTATAGCATTTTCTCTTCTTTTCAAAAATCGATGATCATGATACTTTGTTGTCATTACCCGCCGATGTAGGACATCTCAACTTTTTTCTGATCTTTCTTTTGCTCTCTCTCAGCTGAATATTGATCCTGTCTGTTTGACCAAAGTTCCTTCAATATGTTCACTAGGTATTCATCATTTTCTGAATTACGGATGAATCGTCTCAGATCAAAACCCGATGATGCAAAAAGACAGGTGAATAATTCGCCACGTGCAGATAGTCTAGCTCTATTACACGATCCACAAAAAGCATCTGAAACGGAAGAAATAATGCCAATCTCTCCTGACCCATCCTCATAAAAATAACGATTGGCTACTTCCCCTTGATATCGAGGAGGTTCTGGTTTGATAGGGTATTTTGAATGAATTAGCTCCATAATCTCTTTTTTCGTCAATACATGCTTGAGATTCCATTTGTTCGTATTGCCAACATCCATGAATTCAATAAATCGTAGAATGTGTCCTTCTTTTTTAAAATAGGCTGCCATTGGTAAGATATCTTGATCATTCACACCTTTTTGGACAACCATATTGATCTTAATAGCAAGTCCAGCTTTTTTTGCAGCCTCTATCCCATCAAATACTTTTTGGATAGAGATGTGTCTTCCATTCATCTGCTTAAAACGATCTGGATTTAAAGAATCTAAACTAATGGTGACTCTATTCAAACCTGCTTTCTTTAGCTTATCTGCGTACAAAGGTAACAGCGTTCCATTGGTTGTCATCGCGATGTCTTCAATACCTGGAATTTTTGCGAGTTTTTCTATCAAAACGGGCAAATCTTTACGCATTAAAGGTTCACCGCCTGTAATACGTAATTTCACCACACCTAATTCCTTTGCAAAAAGCGCAGCAAGTCGTTCAATTTCCTCGAAGCTAAGCAGCTCTTCTTTATCTAAAAAAGGATAATCTGGTCCAAAGATTTCAGCAGGCATACAGTACGTACATCTAAAATTACAGCGATCTGTTACGGATATTCTTAAATCGCGCAATGGTCGATGTCTTTTATCCAAAATACTGACCATACTTAGCCTCCTATTCTGTAATACGCTGATGATGAGTATAGATATTAAAAGATTCTCCTCTTACGAATCCAACTGTTGTTATATTTAATTCTTCTGCCATTTTAAGTGCTAACTCAGTAGGAGCTGATTTTGATATGACGATTGATACTCCTAATTTTGCTGCCTTCAACAGAACTTCAGATGATATCCGGCCGCTAAATACAAGGATTTTATCTCTCAGTGGGATTTTATGAAGTAAACAATATCCATAGATTTTATCCAACGCATTATGCCGTCCTATATCCGTCCTAGTGATGAATAGCTTTTCTGTATCACACAGTCCAGCATTATGGACACCACCAGTATGTTGAAATAACTGACTTTCCTCCTGTAAACATTTCATTAAATGAATACAAGTTTCAGCAGAAATACTGATTCGGTCAATGGCTGTTTTTGCCGTCTTCACATCTTGGAGAAAATAAAAATGTCTTCCTTTCCCACAGCAAGATCCGATCACTCGTTTTGTAAAATCTGAGGATTGGAACTGAGTTGTGTGATGTAAGTCAACATATGCAAAACCCATACTTTCATCTATTGTAAACCTTTTAATCTCTTTTTCAAATCGAATGACTCCTTCTGAAGCTAAAAAACCGATCACCAATTCTTTCAAATGATCCGGTGAACAAACGAGTGTGACAAACTCTTCACCATTCACCAGCACGGTTAAAGGGAATTCTTCTACAACTTCATCTGTTTTACATGTCATTTGACCTTTGCGATATTGGTGTATGCGCCGTTTCGTTTTAACAGAAGGATTCATGATCTGATCTTCCTTTCAACACAAATTTAGTTATATGAACCAGACGAATTGTGATATTATTTTAAAAAGTCATAAAAATGTAACATATTTCTATCTTATCAAACTTTTTGTTTGCTTTATATGGAGGGAACACAATGAATAAAACAAAAAATCGTTGGCTGATCGCTACAAGTGCTGTGGGGATTCATTTATCTATCGGATCTGTTTATGCATGGAGTGTTTTTACGAATCCTTTACATCAAACCTTTCAATGGTCATTAACAGAAATAAGCCTGACATTTAGCATCGCTATTTTATTTTTAGGTTTATCAGCTGCCTTTATGGGGCATTTCGTTGAAAAGTATGGGCCGAGGGCATCAGGGCTCTTCTCAGCTATTTTCTTCGGCATTGGGATGACTGGATCAGGGTTTGCTGTCCACATGTCTTCATTACCTCTCCTCTATTTATTTTATGGTGTACTCGCTGGAATCGGATTAGGTGTAGGCTATATTGCTCCAGTATCAACATTAGTCAAATGGTTTCCAGATCGAAGAGGACTCGCAACGGGTTTAGCCATTATGGGTTTTGGATTTGCTTCTCTGATTTGCAGTCCCATTATTCAATTTCTCATTGAAAAAGTTGATATTGCAAATACCTTCTATATTCTCGGAATCTCTTATTTTATCATCATGGTCGTTTCATCTCTTTATTTATCACCACCAACACCTGATGATGTCAAACAATTTAACGTGCTAAAAACAAGCCAAAGGAAAATTCCTCAAGATTTATCACAGCTCACCGCAAATGAAGCCATTAAAACACGGCGTTTTTATTATTTGTGGGTCATGCTCTTTATTAATATCACATGCGGAATTGCTATTATTTCTGTAGCATCACCGCTTGCTCAAGAAAGTGTTGGTTTCACGGCGGGTGCAGCAGCTACTCTTGTTGGAATTTTAGGTGCTTTTAATGGGCTAGGACGGATCGGATGGGCATCCTTCTCTGATTATATCGGAAGGCCAAATACGTATACGATTTTCTTTACTATACAGCTCATTGCTTTTCCCTTACTTCCCTACTTAAAAGAACCGCTCATCTTTTCAATCGTGATGGCGATCATTTATACGTGCTACGGAGGAGGGTTTGCTTCAATTCCAGCCTATATCGGAGATTTATTTGGTACCAAGCAGCTAGGTGCCATACACGGTTATATTCTCACCGCTTGGGCCGCTGCTGGTTTAGCAGGACCTTTATTTTCCTCCTTTATTCGTGACATTACAGGCAATTACACACAAAGTCTCATGGTCTTCTCTGGCCTATTTTTCATTGCGTTTATCATATCTCTTCTCATTCGGAAGGATATTAAACAACTTCGTGAATCAAATCTTACTGCTCCTTCTTCTGTCACGGTCCGCTCTTAATATGAATTTGACAGAATGACAATCTACAGGTAATTTTTAGATATGAAAACGCTTTACAAAATGATAGAAGGGTGACGATATCATGGGAAAAACAAAACACAAGGGGCCTATTAAACTCAACAAAAAACCCTCACCAAAGCTATGGGCCTCTTTTGCTCCTATGGGGCTCGGAAAAGTAAAACCGAAACACATTCGAGACACGATGAAAGTGGCATGGGAGAACAAAGATAACCTCCCCTATGCGTACCGTATATTGACTCAGGGCGTTTGTGACGGCTGTGCTCTTGGTGTATCAGGTTTATACGATCAAACACTAGCAGGACCCCATATATGCACAACAAGACTGAATGTGCTACGGCTTAACACAATGCCAGCTATTGATCCAAAATGGTTCGAAGATATTGAGCGGCTCAAACAAATGGATAGCACGTCCCTTCGAAAACTTGGGCGTATCCCTTATCCCCTGATTCGAAAAAAAGGTGAGAATGCCTTTACACGCATTTCTTGGGATGGTGCATTAGATCAAATCGCCGCTAAAATCAAATCGATTGATAAACGTCAGCTTGCTTTCTATTTAACGGCTAGAGGGATTACAAATGAAGTGTACTATACTGCGGCGAAAGCTGCGCGATATATTGGAACAAATCATATCGATAATGCTTCTCGTATTTGCCATTCACCAAGCAAAACCGCTCTTAAACGATCCCTTGGTATAGGTGCATCCAGCTGTAATTACAGTGATTGGATTGGAACAGATGTATTGATTTTTTGGGGCTCTGTTGCAGCAAACAACCAGCCGGTTTCCACTAAATATATGTACGCCGCTAAAAAGAAAGGAACCAAGATCATTGTCATCAATCCATATAAAGAGCCTGCAATGGAAAAATATTGGGTCCCTTCTATCCCAGAAAGTGCTTTATTCGGCACAAAAATAGCGGATGATTTTTATCAAGTCAATATAGGCGGCGATATTGCGTTTATGAATGGTGTCATCAAACATTGGTTTGAAATGGAAGAGCAAGCGCCTCATTCCGCTCTTGACCATGAATTTATCCAAGCGCATACAACCGGCATAAAAGATGTAAAGCAGCATGTCACTCAGTTAAAATGGTCGGATCTCGAAGCATCGTCAGGCTTATCTAAAGAAAGAATGAAGGAATTCGCTGTACTTCTTTCCAATGCCAATTCAGGCGTGTTTATTTGGAGTATGGGTCTCACTCAGCATCGTTTTGCAACTGATAATATATCACAAGTCGCAAACCTTGCCATGTTACGCGGGTTTATTGGCAGAAAACATTGTGGCGTTATGCCTATTCGTGGCCATAGCGGTGTCCAAGGTTCAGGCGAAATGGGTGCCGATCCATTCGTATTGCCCGGCAGTGATTTTGATGAAGAGAATATTAAAAGAATCGAGAAGATATGGGGATTTGATATTCCAAAATGGCATGGTGACACGATTGGGCAATCATTTGAAAAAATGGCTCTTCCAAAAGAACACCCGCAAAAGCTGAAGATGCTGTTTACTAGCGGTGGAAACTTTTTAGAAACGATGCCTAATCCTGAAGCGATTGAAAAAGCACTATCCGAGCTTGAACTCCGTGTCCATCAAGATATTATTTTGAACACCTCTACACTGGTAGAAGCAGAAGAGACTGTGATTGTTCTGCCTGCAATGACAAGATATGAACAGCCAGGCGGCGGTACATCAACCAGTACGGAACGCATGGTGTATTTCAGTCCGGAAATTGAAGGGCCACGCATTGAAGAAGCCAGAGCTGAATGGGACATTTATATTGACCTAGCAAAAAGGGTTCGTCCAGAAGATGCGAAGCTGATTCATTTTGACCATGCTGAAGACATTCGTCGTGAGATTGCCATCGCAAATCGGAACTATGATGGGATCCAGCATTTGCGTCATAAAGGGGATGTCTTTCAATGGGGTGGCGCATGGCTTTGCGAAGATGGGGTGTGTCCAACACCGGATGGAAAAGGACACCTGCTCCCAGCACAGCTGCCCCAATATCGAAAAACTGAGGGGCATTTCAATATCACGACAAGACGAGGCAAGCAATTCAACTCTATGATTTACAGTGAAAAGGATGCCTTTAATGGCGGAAAGCGGCATTCTATCTTGATGAATGAAGAAGATGCGAAAGAGCTTTACGTCCAAGAAGGCGATCCTGTTGTCCTTTTCAATCAATATGGATCCTACCAAGGAGTTGCTCAATTCGGAGAGCTGAAACGTGGAAATATTGCAGTTTATTGGCCTGAAGGAAACTTGTTAATACCAAAAGGAGTTTACGAAAGCTATTCCCAGATTCCAGAATACAATACCACCGCGATATTAGAAAAAGCCGAAACCTTTCATGCAAGAAAAGATCAGCACTACGTGGAGAAACGAATTGATGAATTAGAAACGACTTTAAATTGATCCTTTATGAAAAAACAGCTGGGGGTTTCTCCCCAGCTGTCTATTCACATCTTATTGACCAAAAGAGTTCGCTTCTTTTTGAAGAATATGATTTAATTCTTCTGCATTTGCTGCTGGTTGATATTGTCCACCACCAGCTTTGGCAACAGATTTTAGACTTTTTGCTTCTTTTTCATTTACATCGAAGCCAATGATATTGACGATTGTGTCAATACCTTCTTCATGTAATTGCTTCGCTGCTTGTGATGGGCTTCCGCCACATGTTTCCTCACCATCGCTGACAACATATACAATATTTTTTCCTTCAGCTTGGTGATCTTCAAAATCTTGTTTCGTATCAGTTAATGCTTTGGCAAGTGGTGTCCAGCCTGTTGGACCATACACATTCAGCGCTTGTTGAAAGGCTGCTTGCTCATATGTTCCAAATCCATAAACTGCTTCGGAACTTGCACAAGAAACGGCTTTTCCTGCATTTTTATTCGTTCCTTCATGACCAAAAACACGAAGCAAGACTTGTGTATCTTCTGATAAAATACTTGCGAAACTTTGGATCGAGCGTTTTGCGATATCAATTTTCTTTTCGCCTTCAACTGATTGTGCCATGCTTCCGCTTAAATCAAGTAAAATCACCACGTGAGCAGGCTCCTTTTTCGTTACAGCATGAGCTGGTGAAGAAAGAAGCAGAACAAGACTCGCTAAAATGGTTAATATAATATTTCTTTTCATTAAAAAATCTCCCTTTTTTTCATTTGTACAGAAAAAGAGAAACGAAAGCATCAATCAATCGTTTCCCTTTTCTTCAGCAAGTTATTCGTGTAGTTTTAATGATTCTGCTGTAAGGATAGAACCCATTTCTTTCCCAGTGCTTGCTTGGTAGTAATGACCTTTACCAGCTTTAGCTACTTGCATCAATTGACCTTCATAGCCATCGTTAAAGTCTAATCCAATCACATTGACTACAGTAGATCCCTTTGAGTTATGAAGCTCTTTCGCTACTTTCACTGGATCTCCACCACAAGTTTCTTCACCATCAGTAATTAAGTACACAATGTGTTTTGTTCCTTTATGAAGCTGCTTATCTGCTTGCTTTGCACTTTCAAGAGCACGTGCAATCGGTGTCCAGCCATTTGGTCCAAGACCGTTTAGAGAGTTTTCGAAACTATCCTTTTCATAAGGCTGAACGCCATAAACGCCTCTAATGACTTCACATGATTGAGCTTTACCTGAGTTTTTGTTGTTTCCTTCAGACCCAAACAAACTCATACGGATTTTAGCATCTTTCGGAAGAGACTGAGCAAATTTAAATACCTCTTGTTTTGCTAAATCGAATTTGCGCTCTCCATCCACTTTTCTTGCCATACTTCCACTTGCATCAAGTAAGATGGTCACTCTTACATCTTTCTTATGTTTTTTGGCTGATGCTGCTTCTGCAAATACTGGTGAAGAGATTGACATTGATAATGTCAATACAGCTAAGGTTACGAGTGTAAATACTTTTTTCAACATGCTTTTCCTTCCTCCTTATGTATTTGATTGAAACATCTTAATCGTAAAATATTCTGTCTTGGAATGGTATAGGACTCGATCCCTTTTTCTCTTTCATCAAAATCACTAAAATTCTGTCAGATGTCTAGATATATTCACCTAAAGACTCTTTTGTCACCCTCGTTTTCTCATTCTTTCGAGGGGCTTTGTATCGGCCATCGGTTCTTGTCGGGATGTAAATGTTTAAGATTTCCTGAGGTGCGTCTTAAGTCGCAATTTGTCACATTCTGTTCAAACCTCTTCACACATAAAAAAAAGATGCCCCCATTTTGAGGCACCTTTGCTTTTATTTCTTAGCCATATATGTGTTCAGAAAGCGATCAGCTGATTCAATTTTTATCCCTTGATAATAATGTTTCACGATCGCCTCTACTTTTTTGCCTGACTGTGCCATATAATGTGCACCATACTGACTCATGCCCACACCATGGCCATACCCTTTTGTCGTAATCACGATTTGCTGACCCTTTCGTTCCCATGTAAAGTCTGCAGAGTGCAATCCTAGTGATTCGCGAATGTCTCTGCCCGACAAAGTTTTTCCGTTAATGACGGCTTTGGCTACTTGATTGCCTGGTGTTCGTTCTACAATTTCTCCCACCTGCTGCTGGCCAAGGGTCACACCCAGTTTTTGCTGAAATTCGCTCACTGTGATGGTTTTCTTGTTTTGGAATTTGGGTGATTTTTCGTCCCATTTGCTTGAGACGCTTTTCAAATAAGGGATTTCATTTTTCCAATAAGCTTCTGCATTTTCGGTTTTCCCATTACTTGTTGAAAAGAAGGAAGCATCAATTGGTTTTTCGTCATACGTCAGTACTTTCCCTTGTGTACTGGCGACCGCTTCTGTAACCTTTTTTAATTTCCAATTGTACGCTTTTCCCCAAATTTTCTTCAGTTCCTGTTTATTTTTGTACACTTGGAACATTTGGGTGTCATCTACAAGGGAACCCTGTGGAGATTTGACGGTTTTATCAATGATCATTTGTCTGACGATATACGTTCTAGCGGCGAGTGCCTGTGCCTTGAGCGCCTCTATTTCAAAATCGGCTGGCATTTCAGAAGCGACGACACCGATCACATACTCTTCTAAGGGGATGTTTTCTACCTGCTGATGCGCTGAACGGTAGACGGGAATGGAGACGGGTGATTGTTTCAATTTGACTGAACCTTTCACTTCTTTTTTAACTGATGGTTCTGCTGCTACGTGTTGGCTGGCTGCTGGTTTTCCTTGGAACGTCGGCAACACGAGTAAGGTTGGAATCATTAAAATGATGATGCAAATTCCTGCGATTGTCCATATCATTGGTTTCATATTGGCTGCCCCCATTTGTCATTGAATCTCTTTTATCCTATGGGCAAGGACAAGCTAATATGACAGCTTCTTTCATTCATTGGACAAGTCTTTTGCTGATATGTTGGTGCTCTTCATCATTTGATTTACTGTTCGTCTTTATGAATAAAATTTAAAATGATTGGATAAACTAATGATAAGCTTTTAAAAATGCAACCAGTCTATGATTCTAAAAAAAATCAGCATGCCCAAATGGACACACTGATTTCTTTTATCATTACGCGTTCAGATCTGATACAACTTGTTCTTGTGTCACATCTGCTGATTCATCATTTACTCTTTCAATGTCTGCACCGATTGCTGCTAGTTTTTGGTGGAAGTTCACATATCCACGGTCAATATGCTTCAATTCAGTGACACGTGTATGACCTTCTGCCACTAATCCAGCAAGTACAAGTGCTGCTCCTGCTCTTAAATCAGTCGCTGCCACTTCAGCACCTTGAAGTTGAACAGGTCCATTGATTATCACAGAGCGACCCTCAATTTTAATATCGCCATTCATGCGGCGGAATTCTTCAGCATGCATAAAACGATTTTCAAACACAGTTTCTGTGATCATGCTTGTTCCGTTCGCACGAAGCAATAGCGCCATCATCTGAGATTGCATATCCGTTGGGAAACCAGGATGCGGCATTGTTTTTAGATCGATTGGCTTGAGCTCAGATGGTCCAATGACTCTTAAACCTTCTTCTTCTTCAATGATCTGAATACCCATTTCTTCCATTTTCGCCACAAGTGAAGTCATGTGCTCAGGCACAGCGCCTTTTACAAGAACATTTCCTTCAGTAATGGCTGCTGCCACCATAAACGTACCAGCTTCAATTCGGTCAGGGATGATGTTGTGTTTTGCACCGTGAAGTGTTTCTACACCTTCGATTTTGATTGTACCAGTTCCAGCCCCGCGAACCTTACCGCCCATGGCATTGATGTAGTTTGCCAAATCAACAATTTCAGGTTCTTTTGCTACGTTTTCTAAAATCGTCGTTCCTTCAGCCAATGCTGCTGCCATGATGATGTTTTCAGTTGCCCCTACACTTGGGAAATCCAAATAGATTTTTGCACCTTTTAAACGGCCATTTACTTCAGCCTCGATGAAACCATTACCTACTTGAATTTTAGCTCCCATTGCTTCAAAGCCTTTTAAATGCTGATCAATTGGTCTTGAACCAATCGCACAACCACCAGGTAATGCAACTCTTGCATGACCTGTTCTAGCTAAAAGTGGTCCCATGACGAGCACAGATGCTCTCATTTTACGGACGTACTCAAACGGAGCCTCAGTTTCTAGTGCATGAGATGCATCTACTGATACTTCGTTATTTTCAAAATGTACTTCTGCTCCTAAATGACGTAACACTTCATTGATTGTATATACATCGGAGAGCGTAGGTACATCACAAATTACGCTTTTTTCTGTACTTGCTAACAAAGATGCAGCGATAACTGGTAAAACGGCATTTTTTGCGCCTTCTACTTTAACTGTGCCGTTTAACTTTTGACCGCCGCGGACGATGATTTTTTCCAAGGTCTTCCCCTCCGCGTCCCAAATTCTCTATATTAATATTCAGTCGTTACGATTGGTGTGCCAACCGTAATCGTATGATTTTCGTTCATTTCCGAACTTCTGATGGCAATTTGAACATTCATTTTATCATTTGAAGTCATAATGAACTGTTCCCACTTCTCTGTGTAAGCGGAAAGCGACACAAAATTAGACTCAACGAGATACTCAACAGGTTTTGCTTGAAATTCATTTGCTATCATTTCAGCTTTTTTTTGCAAAACAACATCCATCATACCATTTACATGACCATCGAGACAAGTAAAAATCACAAATTTTTCTTGTAATATGCTTTTTGCATGACGTACGAACTGATCATATGTATGCTCCCAGGTATTCAGTGGGCGAGCACCTTTTTGCTCATATAATAAATACGACTTTTGGTTTGATTTTGTGTCGGTCTTCACGAGTAAAATTTTCGATAATGTATCATTTTTTTCATCTTTGTAAATTCCTGTGACTTTGGTGACATGTTTCTCTTTTTTTTCGGTCCACTCATACTGTCGTAGTTCGTCTTTCAAACGTTTCACTTTTTTTGAAAATTGTTCGGATGAAATGTTTATATTTGTTTTGGCATGAAGCGTCCATCCACTTACTTCGATTTGCTGGTTTTTCATACCTTCTGCTATTTGGGCGAGCGTCGATGTTTCTTCTGCCCGAACACCTTGAATCATCAGAACAAAAAAAAGAATAAATGCAAATAATGGCCAACCTTTTAAATACTTTCTCACTTGTCATTCCCCCTTGCTACAAGTGTTGCCGCAAGGAGATCAATGCATACGTGGAAAAGTCATCAAAAGCCATATTTTTGACACTTCTTTTTACGTTCCCGCAGAAGGCAGTGACCAAACCTTTTATGTTAAAACATATAAGGGATTTGTCTGGAGAAATTTAAATAATCAAGGAAGAAATTGCTGACTGCTGATGCAATAGCAATCGTGAGCAGCATCATGAGCAATCTAGCTTGAATAATTTTTCCTTTTTTAATCAGTGGATCGATATTCACCGCAAGCAATGCCCACCACGTAATGGCAATAAAAAATAGGTGGATCACAATACTGACAATTGCTTGTTGTCCTACGTCTTCCATACACTTGAATCCTCCTTTTATTAATTTCTGTAAAGGAAAACTCCCTTTCATTATATCCTCCAAAATCGGAAAGATGAATCATTTGGAAAAAAGAGCTACATTTAGAGTGAATCCCCTCTTATTCTGATGCGAAGGAGATGATATACTGCGGTGGAAGGAGCTGATCATATTTGAAAGATTCTTTTCCTGACTTTGTTGATTTGTACGGAGAACTGGTTCCCTCATTTGAACATGAATGGGAAGCCATTGCTTTCTACTTTGATTATAGACAGACACAGCTAGAAGAATTAGCACAATTGTGTCATTTTCATAACATTTCTTTGGATTACTCAGAGGAAAGCCTTTATCAGTTAGAGTCATTATACTTCGATGCCTTCCGTCAGCAGCTTTTTGCTGAGTGGAAAATGCCAATAGATGCATTAGAAGCGATGATGAGTGTGTATTTAGGAGAGGTTGTCATCCGTCATCATTCAGATGCTGACTGGGTCGTGCGGCCTTATATGGATTCTTCGCACCAATATACGCTTGGCTTACGCAGAAACAATAAAACATGGCATTGCAGTACGCAATTTTGCGAGCAGTTATATCTTGAAAAGCAAGCATCTCATCCGTATGTGTCGATGTATCAGTCTCTCATGTCATCCTAAAAAAAATCCTTCTTATCGCAATGATAAGAAGGATTTTCTGTTTTATTTCCCTGCTACATTTAAACGGTTTAATGCCCGTTTTAATGCGAGTTCCGCCCTGCGTACATCACTTTCATTCGGGTGGTTCAAATGCTCTTCAGCACGCTGTTTCGCTGACTTTGCACGATCGACATCAACTTTGTCTGATGTTTCAGCAGCCTGAGCAAGAATGGTTACTTTTTCGGGGCGAACTTCAACAAATCCACCGCTTACTGCAACCAATTCAGTTGATCCACTATGTTTTAAGCGAACTGCACCGATTTTTAGCGGAGCAACCATTGGAACGTGGCCAGCTAAAATTCCAAGCTCACCGCTTTCTGCTCTTACACTGACCATTTCCACATCCGCTTCATACACTGGGCCGTCGGGAGTAACGATATTGACTTGAACGGTCTTCATGCTTTTACCCTCCTAAGGACCAGATTAGGCCTCTACACCCATCTCTTTGGCTTTTTCAACCACTTCTTCAATGCGACCGACTAAGCGGAATGCATCTTCTGGAAGGTGATCGTATTTACCAGATAAGATTTCCTTGAAGCCTTTAACAGTTTCTTGCAATGGCACATAAGAACCTTTTTGGCCAGTAAACTGTTCTGCTACGTGGAAGTTTTGAGATAGGAAGAATTGAACACGACGAGCTCTGTGTACCACAAGCTTATCGTCCTCAGATAATTCATCCATACCTAAAATGGCAATGATATCTTGCAATTCTTTATAACGTTGCAATGTTTGCTGAACTTCACGCGCGATCGCATAATGCTCTTCGCCAACAATCTCAGGTGCAAGGGCACGAGATGTTGAAGCAAGTGGATCTACCGCTGGGTAAATCCCCATCTCTGTCAACTTACGCTCAAGGTTTGTCGTTGCATCAAGGTGAGCGAACGTTGTAGCTGGAGCTGGATCTGTATAGTCATCCGCAGGTACATAGATCGCTTGAATCGATGTAACCGATCCTACGTTTGTAGACGTGATACGCTCTTGAAGCTGACCCATTTCTGTTGCAAGAGTTGGCTGATAACCTACCGCTGAAGGCATACGTCCAAGTAGGGCTGATACTTCAGAACCTGCTTGTGTAAAACGATAGATGTTATCGATGAAGAACAATACGTCTTGACCTTGTTCATCACGGAAATGCTCTGCCATTGTCAAACCAGTTAGAGCTACACGCATACGCGCACCTGGTGGCTCGTTCATTTGGCCGAAGACCATCGCTGTTTTTTCGATAACGCCAGAATCTTTCATTTCGTAGTAAAGGTCATTTCCTTCACGTGTACGCTCTCCAACACCAGCGAATACAGAAATACCGCCGTGTTCTTGTGCGATGTTGTTGATCAATTCTTGAATCAGAACGGTTTTACCAACACCGGCTCCACCGAATAGACCGATCTTTCCACCTTTGATGTAAGGAGCAAGAAGGTCAACAACTTTGATACCTGTTTCAAGAATTTCAACTTCTGTAGAAAGTTGATCGAAAGAAGGCGCTTGTCTGTGGATTGGGTCTCTTTGCGCTTCCACACCAAGTGGCTCATCTAAATCAATGTTATCTCCCAGTACGTTGAATACACGTCCAAGTGTTACGTTACCAACTGGTACTGAAATTGGTTTTCCAAGGTCTACAGCTTCCATACCGCGCTTCACACCGTCTGTTGATGCCATTGCGATGGTTCTCACTGTATCATCACCTAAATGTAGTGCTACTTCTAAAGTTAAGTCGATATCAACTTCACTTTCGCTTTCCGCTTTATGCGAAACTTTGATCGCATTATAAATCTCAGGCAAGTGACCGTCTTCAAAACGAACGTCTACGACTGGTCCCATGATCTGACTGATGCGTCCTGTTTTCATTGCATTCCCTCCTGACAATTATTTCTATTCTAAGGCAGCTGCTCCGCCGACAATTTCTGTAATCTCTTGTGTAATCGCTGCTTGACGAGCACGGTTGTAAGAGAGTGTCAGGCTGTCGATCAATTCTTTTGCGTTGTCTGTTGCACTCTTCATTGCTGTCATCCTTGCAGCATGTTCACTTGCTTTGCTGTCAAGAAGCGCACCGAAAATCAAACTTTCTGCATATTGAGGAAGGAGAACTTCAAGAATTTCTTCTTCAGAAGGCTCAAACTCATAAGATGCGGAACGTTTATTTGGTGTCGCTGCGGCCGAAAGGTCCGTTAGCGGCAATAATTTTTTCTCTGTTACTTCTTGTGAAATGGCACTGACGAAATGGTTATAGAACATGTAAAGCTCATCAAACGCTTCATCAGAGAACATTTGCACTGTACTGCTTGCTAATTCTTTAATATCAGCAAACGCTACTTCGTCTCCAAGCCCTGTTACTTCAGAAATAACTGGAATACCACGCTTTTTGAAGAAGTCGCGTCCGATTTTACCAATCACAATCACCGCATATTCATCAGCAGATTGATGACGAGATTGAATGGCTTGGTAAGCGGCACGTAAAATCGAGCTGTTAAAAGGTCCTGCAAGTCCTCGATCAGATGTAATGACGAGATACCCTGTTTTCTTAACAGGTCTTGAAAGAAGCATTGGGTGCTTAGCACTTGTTCCAGTTGCAATTGCCGCAACGACTTCTTGGATTTTCTCCATGTAAGGAACAAAGGACTTCGCATTATTTTCAGCACGATTCAGTTTCGCAGCTGATACCATTTGCATCGCTTTTGTGATCTGACTCGATTTTTTTGTTGACGTGATCCTTGACTTAATATCGCGTAATGAGGCCAAAGATTTCACCACCTTTTTTCAGGAATCCGTGTTCATTTACGTGAAAAGAGAGAAAAAGAGAATCTTTTTCTCTCGGAAAGATTACTAATTAGTTGCTTGGTGCAAACGTACGTTTAAAGCCATCGATCGCTGTTTTCCACTCTTCATCAGCAGGCATGTTTCCTGTTTGAGAGATTGTGTCAAACAAGTCTTTATGGTTTTCTTCAATGTACATGAATAACTCAGCTTCAAAGCGTTTGACATCAGCAATCGCTACATCATCTAAGTATCCTCTTGTCAGTGCATAAAGAATCGCTACTTGTTTTTCAACTTTCAGCGGTTTGTTCAAGTCTTGTTTTAAGACCTCAACTGTTCTAGCACCACGGTTTAATTTGGCTTGAGTCGCTTGGTCTAGATCAGATCCAAACTGAGCGAATGCTTCAAGCTCACGATAAGAAGCAAGATCCAGACGAAGTGTACCTGCTACCTTTTTCATCGCTTTGATTTGTGCAGAACCACCTACACGAGATACAGACAATCCTGCGTTTACCGCTGGACGTACGCCTGAGAAGAAGAGATCAGATTGTAAGAAGATCTGTCCATCTGTGATTGAGATAACGTTTGTTGGGATATATGCAGAGATATCACCAGCTTGCGTTTCTACGAAAGGCAATGCTGTGATAGAACCGCCACCCTTTTCATCACTAAGCTTCGCTGCACGCTCTAATAAACGAGAGTGAAGATAGAAAACATCACCAGGGAATGCTTCACGGCCTGGAGGACGACGAAGCAATAATGAAAGCTCACGGTAAGCTGCCGCTTGTTTAGAAAGGTCATCATACACAACAAGCACATGCTTGCCGTTATACATGAATTCCTCACCCATCGTTACACCTGCATAAGGAGCAAGGTAAAGAAGTGGAGCTGGCTGTGATGCAGAAGCTGTGACAACGATTGTGTAGTCAAGCGCACCATGCTTACGAAGTGTTTCAACAACACCACGAACAGTTGATTCTTTTTGTCCGATCGCTACATAGATACAGATCATGTCTTGATCTTTTTGGTTAAGGATCGTATCGATTGCAACAGATGTTTTACCTGTTTGACGATCCCCAATGATCAATTCACGCTGTCCGCGTCCGATTGGAATCAAGGCATCAATTGCTTTAATTCCCGTTTGAAGCGGCTCATGTACCGATTTACGATCCATAACGCCTGGTGCTTCACTTTCGATTGGACGTGTTTTGCTTGTTAAAATTGGACCTAGTCCATCAACAGGCTGACCAAGTGGGTTCACAATACGTCCGATTAACTCTTCTCCTACTGGAACCTCCATGATACGACCTGTACGTTTTACGTCGTCACCTTCACGGATATCTTTGTAAGGTCCTAAGATTACGATACCTACGTTAGACTCCTCAAGGTTTTGAGCCATACCCATTACACCGTTAGAGAACTCAACAAGCTCTCCTGCCATAATGTTGTCAAGGCCATGTACACGCGCGATACCGTCCCCTACTTGAATGACTGTACCGACATCTTTTACTTCAATTTCAGATTGATAGTTTTGGATTTGCTGCTTTATCAGCGCGCTAATCTCTTCAGCTTTGATACTCACTAAGGTTTCACCCCTTCTAACGATTTTCGCCTGCAAGCTGACGTTCAATGCGGGAAAGCTTTCCGCTGACACTGCCGTCATAAATGCGGTTTCCGATACGGATTTTCACTCCGCCTATTAGATCCTTGTCAATCACGTTTTCAACACGCAGTGATGTGACTCCGGCTTTTTTGGCAAATACTTCAGATAAAGATTGAATTTCAGCTCCGCTGAGCGGTTTAACTGAATACACGATCGCATCGTCTATTTGTTTCGTACGGTTTGCAAGTTTCACAAACTCAGACGCCATTTCAGGAAAAATATTCGTGCGCCCGCGGTCAATCAGTAAATACATTGTGTGCAAAACATATGTCGAAACACCTTTGAAAGCTTCTGCAATCAGATGTTTCTTTTTGTCTGCCGTAATCTTCGGATGAACAAGAAAGTCATTTAATTCTTGGTCAGCCTTCAGAACTTTTTTGATCTCATTCAGCTCTTTTTCAGTTTCGTCTACTGCCGAAGAAGCAAGAACGATGTCAAAAAGAGCAGAAGCGTAACGCTTAGAGACAATAGTCACGCTCATCGGCTTTCGCCTGCCTCTTTAAGATACTCTTGGATCAATTTCTCTTGTGCTTGCTCATCAAGTTCTTTTTCAATCACTTTAGAAGCAATTAATACAGATAGTGATGCAACTTGCTCTCGCAGTGCAGCCACAGCTTGTTCTTTTTCTTTCACGATTTCAGTTCTAGCAGACTCTTTCAAGCGCTCTGATTCTTGACGCGCTGCTTGAATGATATCTTCTTTTTGTTTCTCACCAATCTTTTTCGCATTTTCGATGAGTGTATGTGATTCTTCGCGTGCTTCTTTTAATAAGACACGTTGTTCTTCAAGAAGCTTTTCAGCTTGAACGTGCTTTTCTTCAGCACTTGAAATTTCATTTCCTATATAATCTTCACGCTGTTTCATAATCCCTAATAAAGGCTTAAGCGCAAATTTCTTTAAAAGTGCAAGCAGGATGAGCATAGCGATCAGCTGGAATATGATATCTCCGGTGTTTAGACCTGCTCCTAAAACTACTGGTAACTGAGACATTTAGTACGGCAACTCCCTTCTTTAAATAATATGTTAAGAAACAAAACATAAAGGAATGGCGAAGTTTCGAACTAATCTGATCTTCGCCATTAAAATTCATATTAGAACGCTTCTCACATATTAACCAAAGAATGCCAAGAATGCGATAACGACAGCGATAATTGGAAGTGCCTCAACTAAAGCTACCCCGATGAACATAAGTGTTCTTAGTTCTCTACCAGCTTCTGGCTGACGAGCGATTCCTTCAACTGTTTTAGATACGATTAGACCGTTACCAATACCTGCTCCTAGTGCTCCTAAACCGATTGCAATTGCTGCTGCTATTAAATTCATTAAAAAGCTCCTCCTTTAAAATAACGTCCTTTTTGGACTCTCAATTTTTTAGTGTTCGTCGCTGACTTTATGGGAGATATACACCATTGTCAGCATGGTGAAGATAAATGCCTGGATGGTTCCGACAAACAAACTGAATGCCTGCCATACAATCATCGGCACGATGGCACCTAATGTACCAATGATACCTAGTGCAAGGTTTTGCGAATAGAAATTAGTCGCAAGTCCTGCAAGTAAACCAAGAAGAATCTCTCCAGCGAAAATATTTCCATAAAGACGCAAACCAAGTGTTAATGTGTTTGCAAATTCTTCAATAATTTTCAGCGGTACTAAGAGTGGGATTGGTCTAAAGTAGTCTTTTGTATATTCCTTGACTCCTTTTGCTTTAACACCATAGTAGTGTGTCAATCCCATGACCATAACCGCTAGTGTCATTGTGATTGCAGGATCAGCAGTTGGTGATTTCCACCATAAGTTGTGATCGACCGTAATCGAGAATGGCAGTCCAAGCATGTTTGAAACAAATATGTACATGAGTAATGTAACGCCAAGCGCTAGAAATGGGGCTCCTGTTTTCATGTCCATCGAACTACCTATGATATTTCGAACAAAATCAACAATCCATTCCATGAAGTTCTGCGCCTTTGTCGGACGAATAGCCAGAACACGAGTAGTCAGCACCGCTATGAGAAGAACGATGATACTAGCAATCGTAATCATGAGAACATTGGATAAGTTGAACGTTAACCCTAAAAATTCTGTAGTTTTTGAACTGTGACCCAAAGAGTATTCACCTCTCTTCCATAGTAGAACGTTTAAGTTGAATGAAGGAATCTATCATAATGACAGGATATATTGTCATTAATCCTATAACAACACCTGCCAGATGAACTTCGTTAGGGTAACGCCAAGCAATCGCTACTGCGAGAATTGCGTTGGCCCACCTGGCTGTACTTCCCATTGAACGAATAGATTTTCCTTTTTTAACTGCTCGATCAAAAGCATGCATTCTCCGAATAAGCAGGAATAAATTAAAGAAAGCAAAAATTGTGCCGATAATGAAACCAAGAAACAGTGGTTTAAAACCAGGCATGGCATAGCCAAACACAAAAATTGCCAATAAATAGAACATATATTTACTCTGTCTGCGGAAAATGACGTTTGGATCGTTCATTCATCTGACTCCCGATGAAAAATATTGTAAAAAAGGTGATAAATGGTGATGAAAACTGCGTAGAAGACGCTTATGATAAGCCGTCCTATTTGAAAAAAATCAATCACCCATCGGTCTAATTGTGCAATCAGACTTGAAATCTTTAGATCTATGGGATTCTGCTTCATTCGCTGATACAAACCCTGATTATTAAAGGGTTCACAATGAGGATTAGTAGAGTGCTATAGGCTATGAAAACCTTACCATAATACCCTCGTTTAGCATACAATAGCGTCTATGATGTGTCAATCCGTTGAAAGTTAAAAAACTTTTCTATAATGAGAGAGCACACAAAATGTTCACAATTTCATCAAACTTTAGGAGAGTTGTGACATTCATTCAAAAAAACTGCTAATGTTCAGTATACATTGATTTTTCTAAGAACGATATCAACCGTTTGTCATATTTTTCAAAAAAAGCCCACATGCACGTTTGCATGTGGGCTTTTCATAATCATTCTTATTTTGTTCCATACATACGGTCACCAGCATCACCAAGACCTGGGATGATGTAACCTTTTTCGTTTAACTTCTCATCTAATGCTGCAATGTAGATATCAACATCTGGATGATGCTTTTGCATTTCTTCTACACCTTCTGGCGCAGCAATCAGACACATGAAGCGGATGTTTTTCGCACCGCGTTTTTTCAAGCTGTTTAATGCTTCTACTGCTGATCCGCCCGTTGCAAGCATTGGGTCTACTACGATAAATTCACGCTCTTCCACATCAGATGGAAGCTTCACATAATATTCAACAGGCTTTAATGTCTTCGGATCACGGTATAAACCGACATGTCCCACTTTGGCAGCTGGAATGAGTTTCAAAATCCCGTCTACCATTCCAAGACCTGCTCTTAAAATCGGCACAACTCCGAGTTTTTTACCTGAGATCACGTTTGATTTAGCGACTTGTACAGGTGTTTCTACATCTACCTCTTCAAGCGGTAAGTCTCTTGTGATTTCAAATGCCATTAATGTTGCGACTTCATCCACTAGCTCTCTAAATTCTTTTGTTCCTGTATGAACGTCACGAATATATGTAAGTTTGTGCTGAATAAGCGGGTGATCAAATACATAAACCTTTGCCATTGCTTGCTACAACTCCTTTTCTGTCATCTTCCGGTGAACTTTGCACACTTCCTACAATTCTACATAAAAAGACATCATCTTTCAATATGATTCGCAAATCCTACAAAAAAAACCCACATGCCAAAAATAGGCAAATGGGTCTGCATCTTAATAATCTAATTCTTGATATAGAGGGAAACGAGCTGTCAGATCAGATACACGCTTTTTCGCCTCTTCTAATTTCGCTTCATCTTCATGATGTTTCAGAGCAAGCGCAATAATGGAACCGACTTCTTTCATCGCTTCTTGATCGAAGCCACGGCTTGTCACTGCTGCTGTACCTACACGTACACCACTTGTAACAAATGGTTTCTCTGGATCATATGGAATTGCATTTTTGTTCACCGTGATACCAATTTCATCAAGAACGTTTTCTGCAATTTTTCCTGTAATGCCAAGAGAGCGCAAGTCGATGAGAACAAGATGGTTATCTGTTCCACCAGATACAAGCTGAATATCCTCAGATAAAAGTGTTTCAGCTAGTTGTTTTGCGTTATCAATCACGTTTTGTGCATATGTTTTGAAATCTCCGTTCAATACTTCACCGAAAGAAACAGCTTTTGCAGAGATCACATGCATGAGTGGTCCACCTTGAATACCAGGGAAGATCGATTTGTCGATCTTTTTACCAAACTCTTCACGGCATAGAATCATTCCGCCGCGAGGTCCGCGCAATGTTTTGTGAGTTGTCGTTGTCACAAAATCAGCGTAAGGAACTGGATTTGGATGAAGACCTGCTGCAACAAGACCCGCGATGTGAGCCATGTCCACCATAAAGTAAGCACCGACTTCATCGGCAATTTCACGGAACTTTTTGAAATCAATTTGACGTGGGTAAGCACTTGCCCCCGCTACGATTAGTTTCGGCTTATGCTCACGTGCTTTTTCAAGTACATCTTGGTAGTCGATATGTTGTGTTTCTTTATCTACACCGTATTCTACAAAGTTGTACTGTACGCCGCTAAAGTTTACAGGGCTTCCATGTGTTAAATGCCCGCCATGTGATAAGTTCATGCCTAGCACTGTATCGCCATGCTCAAGGATTGTAAAGTATACGGCCATATTCGCTTGAGCTCCTGAGTGAGGCTGTACGTTCACATACTCAGCGCCAAAAATTTCTTTTGCGCGGTCACGTGCGATATCTTCTACAACGTCTACATGTTCACAGCCGCCATAGTAGCGTTTACCAGGGTAACCTTCTGCATATTTGTTTGTTAAGACAGAGCCCTGTGCTTCCATGACTGCTTCGCTTACGAAGTTTTCTGATGCAATTAATTCGATTTTGTCCTGCTGGCGTTTCCGCTCTAGTTGAATTGCTTTGAATACTTGTGCGTCTTGCTCAGGTAAATGTTTCATCAGCGAAATCCTCTCCAATCTATTTCCATTCGATGTTTTCACCATCTCATTGTACACGGTTTTTGAGTAAAATGTAAAAGTTTTTTTTGGAAAATCGACTTCTTTTTTATGAAAACCCGAATATTCAAAGGGTGAAGCGTCTTCATCATTCAACATTATATTAGAAATATATCCGAACTATGATCTTGTATAAACGGCTCGTTCTCCGCCAATCAGCTTTGGACGAGTTTTTGCAAACGTCACATGTGCTTGTCCTAATTGATGACGGCTGAGACGGACCGGTACGGCTACTCGCTTTAAGTGCATGCCGATGAATGTATCACCGATATCAATCCCTGCATGTGCTGAAATGGATTCAACCAGCACAGGGTGTTCCATTTGCTGATACGCATGAGCCGCCATAGAACCACCCGCCTTACGGACAGGTACTGCCGCTACAATCTCTAAGTTAAGCCGGTAAGCCACCTCTTCTTCCACAACGAGGGCACGATTCAAATGCTCGCAGCATTGGAAGGCCAATTCAATTCCTGTCTCGCGTCTCAGTTGATCGAGCTCTTGATAAATAGCTTCAGCAATTTGCTCACTTCCCGCTGTCCCAATGTGCTCGCCAGCCACTTCTGATGTACTGCAGCCAATTACTAAAATGTGGCCGGCTCGCAGTTCAACTGTTTGATGAAACTCTTTTAACATCTCAAGCCAATCTTGACCAATGTTCATGTTAAGCGCTCCTTACAGGTGCTTTTCTTCGTAATCAGCGATTTTACCAATCCGCACAGCATGACGTCCTGCAGTAAAATCTGTTGTCAGCCAAATGTGAGCAATCTCTCTTGCCAATCCTGGTCCAATGACTCGTTCTCCCATCGCAAGAACATTTGTATCGTTATGTTCTCTCGTCGCCTTTGCACTGAATGTATCATGCGCCAGTGCACAGCGGATGCCTTTCACTTTGTTTGCTGAAATGCTCATACCGATACCTGTCCCGCAAATCAAAATGCCTCGATCGACTTCCCCGTTTGCCACCATATTGGCTACAGGAAAAGCATAGTCAGGGTAGTCTACAGAACCTGATCCACATTCACAACCCATATCAATGTATTCAATCTTTAATTCATCCATTAGTTGTTTGATTTCTTCACGAATATTCGTTCCGCCGTGATCGGATGCAATGGCTACTTTCATCGGGCAATTCCTCCTAAGGGTGAGTTAATCTGTCATGTCTTACATTCATTTTTTATTTACAGTTATATTTTAACCTCTACCTAGTCATTTGCAAACAAAAGCAGAAAAACCGTTTGCGCAACGGTTTTACAGGTTGTCCATTTATGAGGATTTGTGATCCTGTTTAAGCTTTTTAGCAAGTTGATACAATAGCGTCTCTAGTTCATCTCGTGTCTCCTGATAAATGGAGAGACTCCCTCCAAATGGATCCGACACGTCACCTTCTGATCCTGTCGCAAATTCTTTTAGAGTGAAGACCTTGTCTTTCACATGAGCATATTGCTCCACAATCAACTGCTTATGCTGAATCGTCATGGTGAAGACATAATCTGCTTCATGAAGAAGTTCTTCTGTTAGTTTAGATGACGAGTGATTCAGTGGAATGCTTTTCTCAAATAATGCTTCGACTGCTTGAGGAGAAGCCTTCCCTGCATCAGAGGCGAAGATGCCCGCTGATTTTACAGTGACCTGTAAGCCTTTTTCATCTGCAATGGAGGAAAAAAGGGCTTGAGCCATCGGACTTCTGCAAGTATTTCCCGTACAAACAAATAAGATATTCATCTTTCGACCTCCTTTTCTTCTATTATATAGCATTTCATTCTACATGTTATGTAAGGAGACTGGCTAGAGCGGAAATAATAATTTGATTCCAAAGGCTAGTAAAATCAATCCGCCAAGCGCCCCGCTGTATGAACCTACCCATGACCGAACCTGTTTACCGAGTAATAATCCAAGCCACGTGAGCATCATACTAAAGAAGCCAAACAATAAAATGGTCATCAACACCCGAGAACCGTAAATCCCCAGGCTTAAGCCAACGGAAAAACTATCTAAACTCACACTTGTTGCAAAAAGAACGAGACCGGCCCCAACAGGTGCGATAAATGGCTTATCTTCTTTTCGGATAGAAGCGATGATCATTTGCAGACCCAGCACCAAAAGCAGCGCCCCGCCTATATAGGTTGCTAGGAGCCCAAGCCAGCCAGATAAAAGCTGACCTGTTAGCATGCCAAAAAGCGGCATAAACATATGAAATATCCCAATGACAAGTCCAATATAAAGGATCTGGCGGAATCTCAGCTGAATCATCCCCATGCCGAGTCCAACCGAAAAGGCATCCATTCCAAGTGCAAAAGCCATGATACTGAGTGTCAGCAATTCGCCAGCTAGTTCATTCATGTAAATCCCCCTTGGACACGCATTCTCCTTTAACCTATGTTTGTCCAAGAGAGGTTAGAACTATTTGAATGAAGAGAGAGTGCGCCCTCCTGCCGCTTTTTGCAGACGGTTCATGATCGCAGAACCAACTCCCTGCTCTGAGAAGGCTTCTGAAATGATCAAGTCTACATCCGTTTCATCAAATTGTCTCAGCACACGATATAAGTTTGCCGCAACCGTTTCAGGCTTTTCTCTCCATCCACAGCTAAAGATAACATCTGCCGCAAACCATTCCTTCTTTTCTTCTGTTGTCAGCACACCTACTTTTAGCCCTTCAGCTCGGTACTTCTGAATGTGCAGCTGCATGTCTTCATCACTTCCATGAAATATATACATTTGTGCTTCAGGTGCATAATGTGTGTATTTCATTCCCGGCGATACTGGTGCCTCATCCTTTTTCGTCAGCCCTGGATCCATGTTGACCGTTCCTACGACCTCTTCTAACGCTTCTTTTGTAATACCGCCCGGCCTTAAGATCACTGGAATCTCGTCTATACAGGATACAACCGTTGACTCCACGCCAATACCTGTTGAACCACCATCGACAATGCCAGCAATTTTCCCATCAAGATCACTCGCGACATGATCCGCAAGTGTCGGCGACGGTTTTCCCGAACGGTTGGCACTAGGCGCGGCAATTGGCAGACCAGCTGCTCGGATGAGTTCAAGCGCAACAGGATGATCAGGCATTCTTACGCCTACTGTCGTTAAACCTGCCGTCACCTGCTTTGATAATGTGCCCGGCTTACAAGGTAGAACAATGGTGAGAGCGCCTGGCCAAAAGGCATCCATCAGCGCTGTTACTTTTTCATTTTCTATTTGCGCAAATTCATGAAGCTGTTGAACATCCGCAATGTGAACAATCAACGGATTATCACTTGGGCGTCCTTTCGCTTCATAAATTTTCTTCACAGCCTCTGTCTCTTTTGCATTTGCCCCTAGTCCATAAACCGTTTCTGTCGGAAAAGCGACCACTTCATTCTGCCGCAACAACAGAGCTGCTTGTTCAATTTGTGGATAGTATGTGGATAAATCCTTTTTTAAATCCACAGACCACCTTTTTGTATTTAACATCATACAAACTCCTTTTAAAAAAGATAAAACTGTTGATATATCTCAATTATCCTTTTGAAAGTATAAAAGATGATGCTAAATAAAACAAGCGTTGTCCACAATTTGTGGATAACGCTTGTTTTACAGTGGATAAGTATGTGAATAAGTCCGGTGTTATGTGATTAACTCGCTGTTTTTTGCAGCACAACCGCCTGCTCTTTTCCCAACGACTCTTTTGCATGCGCAGATACCCACACACTTTCTGGGATTTCCTCTATAGGCGTAAAGCCCATCAGCGCTAAAAAATCATGTGAAGAGGAGTGATTGGCTACAACATAAAAGGTGTCCACACCTTGCTTTTCCCCTAGCGTTTGAACACTTTGGAATAGAGAAACGATATGCCCCTGACCAAGTTTATCTGATATCACAAGTGATCTTAGCAATCCTTCTTGTTCATTTAGTCGTTCAAGACCTAAACAGCCTGCAAGCTCACCGTCTGCATCTTCCATGACCACAAATGACGTACGCTCTGCAATCGTCATCCCGCCTTTTGCTTGGCCTTTTTCAAGAAAAGCATTAATGGCCGGGGCATCTTCTTCTGTCGCTATTCTTAATTGATAATACATGCTTTCACCTCTTTTTGTTCTCTTACTTCAACTCTATGAGGCAAAAACAGATTTAGACCTTTTTTAAGAGAAAAGACTAGAGACCCATTCGAACAGAAAGAATTTCACTTCACCCGTCTCTTCTTCTTTTACCACTTCATTGACAGATTCATTTGATGGCTCTGCGGCTACCTGCTCTTTATCATCTCCTTCTGGTGAGGCGATCGCTTCTCCGTTTGAAAAATCGATAAAGCAGAGCGGTGGGAATAACACACACCACCAATTGGCTCCGTCTCCTTCCCCTAACGTAATCAAAATGGCTTCATATTTCCCAGCAGGATAAACAAAGTTGCCATATAGCTTTGTTGGAAATGAGGCTTTTTGAAAGCTGACCGATACGGATTGATCAATGTGTTGTTCCTTTAATTTTGCTTTGGCAATACGATTGATGTCTGGAAGCTTTGAACGAATCACACGTCTAGCTTCTTCAATGGATGTGAGGTCTTTCACCCACTCCGTTATATTGGCATTGACCTCATCTCGAATACTTCGTTTCACATCTTGATCTGCCGACTGGTCACTGTTGGCTAAAATGCGTAAACGAATAGCTTCATCTGGAATCACAACAGGCTGATTAGCAGAAGCAGCCGCCGTCTCCTCTTTTCCAAGGTTTGCAAAAGCACCACATAATAATAGAAACATATAAAGACAAATCATCATTTTACTTTTGAACATGATGTGTTCCCCCCACTTTTTCTCTTTGCTACAAACATTGTGTCCAGGAAACGCATCTCGTAAACAGCAAAAATGATTTTTTTAATAGATTATGAGTAAAAAACAACTACATGAGGTGAGCGAATCAATGTTTTTTCTGCATGCAAAAAAGCCACTCAACAACTTATGAACGGCTTTTTAGTGAGGATTGGTAATCGGAAGGGTACAGTCTCCCATCCCAATCTCGGCTGATTTTTAATCCCGCATCTGTTTTGATCACTGTCATTGCACCTTTTTTCTCAATTTCCTTTTTGACCTTTCCTTTATGGTCAATAAATTGAATGATCATTTCATAGTCAAATTCAATCCTGTCATCGCTTTCATCTGAAGGTGTAAACGTAATTTTTTTCAGTTTAATTTGACAATCTTGATCTTTTGCTGCTTCTAATACACTTGGAAACATGCTGTCTTGTGTATATTCTTGATATTCATGCTCGGTTAAATAATCCTTCAACTTCTCCTTCATGTCAGATAGGTCATCCGTCCGATTCACTGTGTATTGTGCTTTTTTATAGTTTTCCCCAAATGCTGCTGCTTCTTTTTTAAAGCTCGGTTTACCGCAAGCACTCACAATCAATAGTACACTGACGATGACCAACACCATCGCATACCTTCTGTTCACACCATTCGCTCCTTCAAAACAAATTTATGTAAAAAATCATGATCAGAATGTTCATTCTTCTATATATACGTTTCCCTTTTACCATAAGTTTCATCTTTACATAATAAAATAGTCCGACTTTATTCAGCCGGACTTCCGTTTTGAATGTGTGCGCAAACCGCTCGATCCTTTCCGTTGATGTCCTTGATGATATGAACATCAGCTGAAGGGAACGCCTGCAAAAGAAGCGCTTTTACATCTTGTGCTTGTGTATGTCCTATTTCAAAGACAACCACCGCTTGCTGATGAAGTACCTTGTGGAGATCACAGGCGATACGCTCATAAAACCACAGGCCATCACGCCCATCTGTCAGCGCATTGACAGGTTCATGCTTTGTGACAACCTCTGATAAACCATCCATTTCTTCTGCCGCAATATAAGGCGGATTGGAAATAAACACATCGACTTTAATGCCTTGAGCCATAATCGGTTCAAGTAAATCCCCTTGGACAAAATGAACGTCTGCACCAAGCGCTTCTTGATTTCGCTTTGCTACTTCAAGTGCTTCATGTGAAATATCCGTCGCTGTCACAGTGAGAGATTCTTTTTCAAGAGCTAACGTAATCGCAATTGCACCGCTACCTGTTCCTACATCAACAGCTTTGAGCGGCTGATCATTAGGAAACACACGATTCATCATGTTTAATGCCGCCAACACCACTTCCTCCGTTTCAGGACGAGGAATCAGAACATGTTTGTTTACCTCAAAAGGACGCCCATAAAAAAATTCAACACCCGTTAAATGCTGCACAGGCACTCCACGCTTGTGCTGCGCGACGAACTCACTGAATTGTGAATCTTGCTCCTCTGGCAGTGGATCATGAAAACGGGCAAGAAGTTCACTTCTGCTCCATCCAAGCACATGCATCAACATTAACTCTGCTGCGTTTTGGTCTCTGCCCGCTTCCGTTAACAAAGAAGAAGCCCATTTAAGGGCTTCAAAGATCGTTCGCTCTTTATTTTGCATTTTGAAGTTTTCTTGCTTGGTCTTCCATAATTAATGCATCAATGACCTCGTCAAGTTTTCCTTCTAAAATTTGATCAAGCTTTTGAATCGTTAATCCAATGCGGTGGTCCGTCACGCGGTTTTGTGGGAAATTGTACGTACGGATACGTTCTGAACGATCCCCTGTTCCAACAGCAGATTTACGGGTTTGATCATATTCAGCTTGTGCTTCACGCTGGAATTTATCATAAATTCTCGCACGCAAAACTTTCATCGCTTTTTCTTTGTTTTTGATTTGTGATTTCTCATCCTGACAGGAAACCACTACACCTGTTGGAAGGTGAGTCAAACGAACAGCAGACATTGTGGTATTAACACTTTGTCCCCCAGGTCCGCTTGATGCGAATGTATCCACACGAATATCTTTTTCGTGGATATCAATTTCAACTTCCTCAGCCTCTGGTAATACAGCAACTGTCGCTGTTGATGTATGAATACGGCCGCCTGACTCAGTTTCAGGAACACGCTGCACGCGGTGTGCACCGTTTTCAAACTTTAGTTTAGAATATGCACCTTTACCGCTAATCATAAAGATGATCTCCTTATAACCGCCAGTTCCAGTGACACTCGCTTCCATGACTTCCGTTTTCCAGCCTTGCATTTCAGCATAACGGCTGTACATACGGTACAGGTTTCCTGCAAACAGCGCAGCCTCTTCTCCGCCCGCTGCACCACGAACCTCCACAATAACGTTCTTATCGTCATTCGGATCTTTCGGGATCAGCAAGATTTTTAGCTCGTCTTCTAAACGTTCTGTTTCCTCTGTGAGCTCTGAAATTTCTTCTTTGACCATGTCGCGCATATCGGCATCGAGCTTATCTTCCAGCATGGCTTTCGCATCACTTAGCTGATCATATGCCGCACGATATTGTCTATATACCTCAACAGTTTCTTGAATATCAGATTGTTCCTTCGAATATTCACGAAGCTTCTTAGGGTCGTTCACCACTTCAGGGTCACTTAAATATTCATTTAGCTTTTCATAGCGTTCTTCAATTGATTTTAAACGGTCTAACATGGTCTTCACCTCTGTTTTGTGCGTAACAGTCTAATTATAGTATAGCGGGGTATGACAGTCAAAAAAATTTCCAAAACAATTGATTTTCTGCAATTTTTCACTAGAAAACACGATCTTTGGCGATTGGTTACTTGTTTTGTCTAACGTGAAGGAACGGATGCTCACGAAAGAGAATGGTACTTGTAATTGAAAAAAGGGAGGGCATTTGGTTTGAATACAAATGAGGTTGCAAAGGAAATTGGTGTATCTTCAAAAACCATTCAGCGCTGGGTCAAACAGCTCAACATCCCTGTCGCCCGGAATGAACTTGGACATTACGAATTTCATGATGACATTGTCCAGCTGCTCAAAGAGGTCCAACACCAAATGAACGAAGGTGTGATTCTCCATGACATTAGACTGCCGATCCATGAAGAAACCGCCCAGCAATTATCACCTACTGTAGAAACTTCTGACTCATCAAAACGGATAGAAGCCTTAGAAGAACAAGTGAAACAGCTCCTTCAAGAGCAATCACATGTCAGTCATATTGAAGCCCGTTTTCAAGAATTAGAACGGAAACTCGCTAAGAAAGCAGATGAAGGCGTTTCCTACCAGCTCCTCCAGCACAGAAGAGAAATTGAAGAATTAACTGCAAAATTAGAACGCCTCACAGCCACATTGACAAAACCAAAACCATCAAAAGAAGAAGAAAAGGAAAAGGCACACCCCGAAATGAAAAAAAAGCGTGCGCTCTTCCCTCTGTTTCATTCATTTCGCTAAGAAAGGCTGCCTAACGAGGCAGCCTTTCTACTATATTATACGGTAAGTGCAATAATGATCGGTAACGTAATGAGTGACATGATCGCACTGATCACAAATGCGGATGCTGTTTCTGCTTCCTGTTTCTCAAATCGAGTGGCGATCATGGCCGCAACAGCTGAACCTGGGAAGGCAACAAGCAATACAGCTTTTGTAATTTCATCCGCCGAAAGACCCATAAGAATGGCGATAAAATACATAAGTAACGGTTGTACAGCTACTTTGAGCAATGCGATACTGAAAGCTGGTAAGCTCAGTTTAATCTTGCGGATACCGACTGTGACACCGACTGCAAAGAGCGCAACCCCTGATGTCACACTTCCAATTTCCTCTAGCATTTCATGTCCGATTTCAGGAAGTTTAAATCCTAAAAGAACAAGAATGATACTTGCTAACGGTGCAAGCGCAAGCGGCTCTGATAAGCCGTGTAAAATCGCTTTCGTCGTCATTTTTAGGAAACTTTCGCCGTCTTTGGCTTTTCCTTTTGTTTTTTCACCGACAGTTGACACAATAATAGCAATTGGATCAAGCAATGCATTTACAACTATTCCGGTAATAGCAATCGGAATTGCAACTTCTTGAGCCCCAAATAAACTGCCCAAGACCGGAATCCCCATAAATGCAAAGGTCGGTTGTGCTGAGTTTAATGAGAAAACAGATGAATCTGTTAAATCATATTTAAAAGCAAATTTCGTAACTAAAAGGATAATGATATAAAAGCCTACGATTCCGAAAATCAATGCAACGAAAAATGGAATTTGACTATAGAATTTATCTTTTGGTGTTGACAGAATGCTGGCGATAAAGTGCGCTGGCAAAGCATACTTTGTAACAAGTGTACTTACACCTTTTGCAGATTTAGCGTCATAGCTGCCGAAGTTCCCTGCGAACCAACCCAGCGCGATAACGAAAAAAATCGGTGCTAGGAGGATCAAAATATTTAAAAAGTCCATCTTACTATTCCTCCTTGAATCCTTTACATGTTTCTTATTTTATAGCGGCATTGCTTACATTACCCGAAACAATGCCGCGTTACACATTTTATTATGCTCTTACAATTTTTTTATATTCAGGAATCCACATAGCATCTTTCACAGCTTGTTCAATGTTTTCAGGTGTTTTTCTTGCGACACCATCTTTAATTGCTGCTTTTGCCACTTCAATAGCTACTTTGATAGAAACTTCTTGTAACTTATCAATGCTTGGAAGTAGACCAGCACCTGGTTTATCATGATCAACCATTTCAGCAATCGCATCCGCTGAAGCAACGAACATGCCTTTTGTGATGATTTTTGATTCCGTTACAATTGAACCAAGACCAAGTCCAGGGAAAACGAACGCATTGTTTGATTGTCCGATTTCATGTTCAATTCCGTTATACTCGACATTTTCGAATGGGCTTCCAGTTGCAACAAGCGCACGACCGTCTGTCCATTTGAATAGATCTTCCGGTACTGCTTCAGCAAGTGGTGTTGGGTTAGACATCGGCATGATCACTGGACGCTCTGTATGAGCTGCGATTTCTTTAATAATTTCTTCAGTGAATGCGCCGCCTTGACCTGATGTACCAATAAGAATAGTTGGCTTCACCTTGCGAACAGCTTCAGCAAATGAGATTTGTCCTTTTTCATCACGAGCCCAGCCTTCTACTTCATCAGAAGAACGAAGGTATGGTTTTTGGAAATCAAGCACTTCATCTTCAAACTGATCTGTTAGCAATCCTCTGTAGTCTAACGTCCAGAATGCATTGTTTGCTTCTTCTTCACTTAGACCTTCAAGAACCATTGTGTCACGCATTTGATCGGCGATTCCGATTCCAGCTGATCCAGCTCCGAAAATCATCACACGGTGATCTTTCAATTGAGTACCAGTTTTCTTGACAGCTGCAAGAACACCCGCTAAAGTAATGGCACCAGTACCTTGGATATCATCATTAAATGTTAAGATGTTGTCGTTGTATTTTTTCATGATGTTACGCGCATTTTTGTTTCCAAGGTCTTCCCAGTGAAGCAATGCTTTCGGGAAGAATTTAAGTGCTGCTTTTACATACGCATCAATGAACTCTTCGTATTTTTCACCTTGTACACGTTTGTGGTGGTTCCCGATGTACAATGGATCATTTAATAATTTCTCATTGTTAGTTCCAACATCTAATACAACTGGAATCACGCGGCTTGGATCAATCCCTGCTGCAGCCGTGTAAACAGCTAATTTACCAATTGCGATGTTGATACCACCAACACCCCAGTCACCAATTCCAAGAATACTCTCAGAGTCAGTTGCTACGATGAGGTCGATGTCGCCTGCTGTTGCATGTAAGTTTTCAAATGCTTTCTCAATACCGTCAATGTTGTCGATTGAAAGGTAGACACCATGAGGTCTTCTGTATTCATGGCTGTATTCTTGAATCGCTTCACCAACAGTTGGTGTGTAAACAACAGGAAGCATTTCACGAAGCTTGTCCGTTAGAAGCTTATAGAATAATACTTCGTTACGGTTTTGCAAATCACTTAAGTATACGTTTTGACGAAGACGATCTGGCTGAGCTAGAAATTGCTTGTATGCTCTCTCTGCTTGCTGTTCTAAAGTCAGAACAGTTGGAGGAAGTAATCCTTCTAGTCCAAGCTCTTGTCTTTCTTCTTCAGAGAAAGCAACGCCTTTGTTCAACGTTGGAATCGATAATACATCTTTACCTGTCAAAGTGGTTTCGAGGTACCCTTCTTTTGTTTTCTTCACGTTGTTCATCAAAAACTACCCTCTTTCTAAAATATAAATAAAGTGAACTATTAATACAAAGAACGATCAAGGAGAAAAATCCTTAATCAAAAAAATTATGACAAGAAATCGAACTTTTCGTTTAAATGCTTTACACTACAGTTAGTCATTTTATGCCTGCTTATACCAAAACGCAAGCGTTGAAAATTAGATAATTTTTTCGTAGCGTTATTTAATTTATTTAAGTACAAATGATGGGTGTTCAGCCAAAATCTCGAAAAACGAAACACAGCGGCATTTGCTATTTTTTTAATTGTCAAGTGTTGTACCAACATCTAATTTTGGTACTTCATGGTGATGTCTGCATCGTGCTTCGTATGATTCCTGCGCACCTACTAAAATAATGGGATCATCATAAGATGCGGGTTTACCGTCGATCAAGCGTTGTGTTCTACTCGCTGGGGAGCCGCATACCGAACAAACTGCTTGAAGTTTTGTTACAAGCTCTGCACATGCCATTAAATGCGGAACAACACCAAATGGCTCTCCTCTGAAGTCTTGATCAAGGCCTGCAACAATGACTCGGTAGCCTTTATCAGCCAATTGAGTGACAATATCAATGATTGTCTCATCAAAAAATTGCACCTCATCAATGCCAATGACATCGGTTCGTTCTGATATGTGCGTTATTATGTCTTTTGGTGAGGTTACTGCAATCCCATCGACGGATGAACCGTTATGTGACACAACTGAGTTTGTGCTATACCGGTTATCAATCGCTGGTTTGAATATTTTTACTTCTTGTTTGGCAAAGGTGGCTCTTTTGGCTCTCCGAATCAATTCTTCCGACTTTCCAGAAAACATACTTCCGCAGATGACTTCAAGCCAACCGCTTTGTTTCATCACATACATAAGGTCTTCTCCCCCGTTTTAAAGTTCCATCAATCCACGTAAAAAAACAGGCAAGAACGGATTCCTGCCTGTTTATTGTATCTATTATTACTTAAGACCGTATTTTTTGTTAAAGCGGTCAACACGTCCATCAGCAGAAGCGAATTTTTGACGGCCTGTATAGAAAGGATGGCACTCAGAGCAAATCTCGATGCGTACCTCTTCTTTTACTGATCCAGTTTCAAACTCATTTCCACAAGCGCATTTGACTGTAGCTTTTTTGTAGTTAGGATGAATTCCTGTTTTCATCTACTGTCATCTCCTTCCGCCCTGAATCCAATTCGGAAACAGAGTTAATATCTCAGAATAAATTCTGAAACGCACATGATAAAATTATAACAGTGTAAGTCTATGATTGCAAATGTATTTTTTCAGGAAGCTATCTTCTTGATGCAGACATATTTGCTTGTTTCCACTCTTGCGTTAAAATATCGAAAAATTCTTGGTTTGTCTTTGTTTTTCTCATTTTGCGCATGAATTTCTCAGCGAAATCAGGTGTATCTGACATTGATTTTCTCATCGCCCATAGACGATCAAGATGCTCTTTAGGCACAAGCAGTTCTTCTTTTCTTGTACCGGAACGACGAATGTCGATGGCTGGGAAAATTCTTCTTTCTGCAAGAGAACGGTCTAAATGGAGCTCCATGTTTCCTGTTCCTTTAAACTCTTCATAAATCACATCATCCATACGTGATCCTGTATCAACAAGTGCAGTAGCTAAAATGGTCAAGCTTCCACCTTCTTCGATGTTACGCGCAGCACCAAAGAAGCGTTTTGGACGGTGGAAAGCCGCTGGATCAATACCGCCGGAAAGCGTTCGGCCGCTTGGCGGGATGACAAGGTTGTATGCACGAGCAAGCCTTGTGATGCTGTCCATTAAGATGATGACATCTTTTTTATGTTCAACTAGACGCATCGCACGCTCTAATACAAGCTCTGCTACTTTAATGTGGTTTTCCGGTACTTCGTCAAAGGTTGAGCTAACGACATCCCCTGCAACAGAACGTTCGATATCTGTTACTTCCTCTGGACGTTCGTCAATAAGAAGAACAATCAGTTCTGCCTCTGGATGATTTTCAGAGATACTGTTGGCAATTTCTTTGAGCAAAATGGTTTTCCCAGCCTTAGGCGGTGCAACAATTAAACCACGCTGTCCAAACCCAACTGGTGCCATCATATCCATAATTCTAGTAGACAGGTGATTAGGCTGTGTTTCAAGAATCATTTGACGATCAGGGAATAGCGGCGTGAGTGCAGGAAAGTGAACACGTTCCTTAGCTGATTCTGGGTCGTCCCCATTTACCGCTTCGACATGAAGGAGGCCATAGTAGCGTTCATTCTCTTTTGGAGGTCGTACCTTTCCAGACACCTTATCACCATTTCTTAAATCAAAGCGTCTGATTTGTGAAGCTGAAATATAAATGTCTTCAGAGCTTGGGGAGTAGTTAATTGGTCTTAAGAAACCAAATCCCTCTGACTGAATAATTTCTAGAACCCCTTCCATAAATAAGAGATCCTCTTGCTCAGCGTTCGCCTTTAAGATGGCAAAAATTAATTCTTTTTTTGTTAGTTTGCTGTAATAAGAGATTTTGTACTTTTTTGCTAACTCATACAGCTCTTTTAATTTCATATTTTCCAAAGATGAAATCGAAACATCTTTCAATATGGACACCACACTTTTCTAGTCAATGTATTTCATTACAAATGCATGACCATTGTATTTGATTAGCTTTTAATTCCGTTTTTTGTTGGAATGACCTTGCTCTCATGGTAACGCTCCCACTCGTTTTATCATAAAGATAGGAACAATGTGAAATTGAGCTTTGTCAACATAGAGAAGGATAATGAGTATATCGTCATGATGCGGCAGTATTTAAACTTGTTGAAGCTTAAAAGAAGTAAATTCGCAGAAAATTTCGCAGCACTCTTTAGTTTTACCTCATTTGCAGGGAATATTCAACTTTAAAAAGAAAATGATATATATTTGACACCTATATGAAAAGCGGGTAAAGAATACCCGCTTTCAGATTACGGACGAATAACAAGATTCGGTTTTTTCTTTAAACTGTGTCTGCCATCGACGAATCGAACAGTACCTGATTTCGCACGCATGACAACACTATGTGTTGTTCCAACAGAGCCTTTAAATTGAACACCTTTTAATAACTCGCCATCTGTTACACCTGTCGCTGCAAAAATGGCGTCATCGCCTTTCACGAGGTCTTCCATTCTGAGGACTTTTCCAACATCCAGCCCCATTTTCTCACAGCGTCTCAGCTCTTCTTCACTTTGTGGAAGAAGCTTACCGTGGATTTCTCCACCAAGTGCTTTAAGCGCAACAGCAGAAAGGACACCTTCAGGCGCTCCACCTGAACCAAATAGAATATCAACACCTGTGTGATCAAATGCTGTATTAATGGCTCCTGCAACGTCACCATCATCGATCAACTTGATTCTTGCTCCAGCTTCTCTCAGCTCAGCAATGATCTTTTCATGTCGCTCTCTGTTTAAAATTGTCGCAACAACATCTTCAATATCTTTGTTTTTCGCTTTTGCAACAGCACGAAGATTGTCAATGACAGGCGCTTCAATGTCGATGCAGCCTACCGCTTCTGGACCTACTGCGATCTTATCCATGTACATATCAGGTGCATTCAGCAAGTTGCCATGATCAGCAACAGCGATAACAGCTAAAGCATTCCAGCCGCCGCTTGCCACAATATTTGTTCCTTCCAATGGATCAACAGCGACATCCACGCGAGGTCCATATCCGTTTCCAAGCTTTTCCCCAATATAAAGCATTGGCGCTTCGTCCATTTCTCCCTCGCCGATGACCACAGTTCCCTTCATCGGAATCGTATCAAATACATCACGCATGGCACTTGTTGCAGCATCATCCGCTTCGTCTTTTAAACCTCTACCCATCCAACGAGCAGATTTTAATGCAGCTGCTTCTGTCACCCGTACTAGTTCCATCGATAAACTTCTTTCCATTTTTGTCCAAATCTCCTCTCACAGTCAAAGCCTTATGAATTTTGAAGTTCTTCTATTTCTTGGTCATTCAGCTTTTCACGCCAGATGGTTGCACCCAAGCCTTCAAGCTTCTCCTCAAGCATACTATATCCTCTGTCTATATGTTCAAGCCCTGTGATTTCGGTCACACCGTCTGCCATTAACCCTGCAACAACGAGACAAGCACCTGCTCGCAGATCACTTGCTTTGACCTTTGCACCTTGAAGCTGCGTTTGACCTGTAATAATGGCAGATCTTCCTTCCACCTTCATGTTAGCACCCATTCGACGCAATTCGTCAATGTGTTTAAAGCGGGCAGAGTAAATGGTATCTGTCACGACACTCGTGCCTTTCGCTTTTGTTAACAAAGCCGTCATCGGCTGTTGAAGATCAGTCGGAAAGCCCGGATACACAAGGGTTTTGATATCGACAGGCTTGAGTCCTTCATTTCTGCCAACGATCAGCATTTGATCGTTGCTTGTTTCAATTGTGAATCCCATCTCTCTAAGTTTCGCCGTAATTGATTCTAAATGAGTTGGGATCACATTATCAAGCACAACTTCATCCCCCATCGCTGCACCTGCAATTAAAAATGTACCTGCTTCTATGCGGTCAGGGATGATGGAATGCCTGCAGCCATGAAGAGATTCCACACCTTCGATCCGAATCACATCCGTCCCCGCACCTTTGATTTTAGCTCCCATGCTTGCAAGCAGTGTCGCTACATCAATAATTTCGGGTTCTTTTGCGGCATTTTCAATCACTGTTTTCCCTTCAGCAAGCACGGCTGCCAGCATGATGTTGATGGTCGCACCTACACTGACAACATCAAGATAAATACGGGCTCCGACTAATTTTTCAGCGCGCAAATAAATCGCACCCTGTTCGTTTGTCACCTCGGCTCCAAGTGCTTCAAAGCCTTTGATATGCTGATCGATCGGTCTAGGTCCTAAGTGACATCCTCCTGGTAATCCAATGACAGCCTGCTTGAATCTACCGAGCATGGCGCCCATTAAATAATAGGATGCTCGTAGTTTCTTCACTTTCCCATTAGGAAGCGGCATACTGATCATGGAGGCAGGATTGACAACCATCTCACCTTTTTCAAATGTGACCTTTCCGCCAATCTCTTCTAACAGATCTCGTAATGTGTCAATATCTGAAATATGCGGAAGGCCTTCAATGGTTACTGGAGAATCAGCGAGAATCGTGGCAGGAATCAGTGCCACAGCACTATTTTTCGCACCACTAATATGTACGGTCCCGCGCAAGGGGTCACCGCCGGCAATGTTTAACTTTTCCATATTTGTCTCCCTTCTTAAAGAAGATCACTGTTGGAGTTATACTGTTTGTGGATGTCGCGCTTTAAAAGGTCTTGTCCAAAATTTAGCCAATATCAAGAGAAAGAATACAGGTTAAACGAAATTTGTCGGAAGAAAAATAATCGAAGCTTTGCGAGGCTGTGATGTTCTCTTCTTTGCACAAAACATTTCTTAGCGTATTTAAGGAAAACTGCGGCAAACGGATGCGTATCCGTCTGCCACAATCACTTATTTATTCCAGTCTGCTAAAAATTGCTCAATGCCTGCATCCGTTAATGGGTGTTTTGTCAGCTGCTTGATGACTTTCAGCGGCATTGTGCCGATATGAGCACCTCTAAGCGCAGCTTCTGTCACATGTTGCGGGTGACGAATGGATGCAGCAATGATTTGTGTATCTAATCCATGAACATCAAAAATGGTTTTCACTTCACTAATGAGATCAAGACCATTTTGGCCAATGTCATCTAAGCGGCCGAGGAATGGAGAGACATACGTCGCACCAGCTCTAGCTGCAAGAAGTGCCTGGTTTGCACTAAAAATCAACGTGACGTTTGTTTTAATTCCAAGGTCTGTTAACGCTTTGACCGCTTTAAGACCGTCTGTTGTCATTGGGATTTTCACTGTGATATTTGGTGCAATAGCAGCCAGCTCTTTTCCTTCTTCAATCATTTCTTCTGCTTTGAGAGAAATGACTTCCGCACTAACTGAACCTGATACCACGTCAGTGATTTCACGAAGGCGGTCGTGGAACGATACGTCCTTTTCTTTCGCTACTAAACTAGGGTTTGTTGTCACGCCTGCTAAAATGCCAAGCTCGTGTGCCTCTTTGATGTCTGCGATATTCGCTGTGTCTACGAAAAATAACATAACTGTGCCACTCTCCTATCAATAAATTGTCTGAAATGTAAATTTGATTGCGCTTTCTCATGATATGGAGAAAACCGCCTGTGACTCAGGCGGCTTTCGGTTCTCATCAAATTATGCTTGGTTAGAAGAACCAAATTCACGCATTTTGCCGATAACAGTCGCTTTAATTGCGTCACGAGCTGGTCCAAGATATTTACGTGGATCATACTCTTCTGTTTTTGCAGCAAGTGTTTCGCGAACTGCTTTCGCAGAAGCAATTTGGTTTTCAGTGTTTACATTGATTTTTGCTGTACCAAGTGAAATCGCACGCTTGATGTCAGCAGTTGGGATACCTGTTCCGCCGTGAAGAACAAGTGGAAGTCCAGTTGTTTTACCGATTTCTTCCATTTCAGCGAAACCAAGGTTTGGTTCACCTTTGTATGGACCATGAACTGAACCTAGTGCAGGCGCAAGGCAGTCAATACCAGTACGTTCTACAAGCTCTTGGCACTCTTTTGGATCAGCATAAATAACGCCCTCAGCGATGACGTCGTCTTCTTGTCCACCAACAGTTCCAAGCTCAGCTTCTACAGATACACCGTGGAAATGTGCAAGCTCAACCACTTTTGCAGTTGTCGCTACGTTCTCATCAAATGGATGGTGAGAAGCATCAATCATCACAGAAGTAAATCCTGCATGAATCGCTTTTGCACAAGATTCAAAGCTTGAACCGTGATCTAAATGAATCGCAACAGGAACTGTTACATTATATTCTTCGATTAACGCTTTTACCATTGCGACAACTGTTTTGAAGCCGCCCATGTAGCGTCCTGCTCCTTCAGATACTCCTAAGATAACTGGAGATTTCTCTTCTTCAGCAGCTTGTAAAATCGCTTGCGTGAATTCTAAGTTATTTAAGTTAAACTGTCCAACAGCGTAACCTTTTTCCTTTGCGTCTTTCAACATTTCTGTCATTGAAACTAAAGGCATGATGAAAAATCCTCCCTATGTAGCTAATTTGCTTACTAAAAAAAGCTCTCCACCCTAGCATGACCAGAATTTCTCGCCATATGTAAACTTTCAAAGTCAGATCGCTTTCTTCTTCTTATCTAGAATACCAATTATTCGACAAATCGGCAACAGAATGACTTGATTCAATCATTTCCATCTAGCCATTTGTTTCGAGCGGCAAGTATTCTTTGACTGCATCACGGATTTCATCAATATCAAATGGTTTAGCAAAATGCGTTAATGCACCGAGCTCTTTAGACTCTTGAATCATATCTAGTTCGCCATAAGCTGTCATAATGATCACGCGAATGTCTTCATCAATTAATTTCATGCGTTTTAAAATCTCAATGCCATCCATTCCGGGAATTTTCATATCAAGCAGGACGAGGTTTGGTCTATGGTTTTTCACAATATCTAATGCCTGTAGTCCATTAGCGGCTTGAAAGGTTTGATAGCCTTCTTTATGAAACACTTCATTCAGCAATATTCTAATACCGTACTGATCATCGACAATTAAAATTTTCTCATTCATCTGTTACACCCCATTGCTTTCATTTTTCGCCATAAAAAGAGCTGTTGTTAAATAATTCTGTTTGATTTTCACATTTCCTTTAATTATAATAGTTTACTTTACGACATTTTCTGAGCATTTTTCCTAATATTCTCTTTATATTCTATTATAAAATGATCTGACAGAAGGAGGAAATGAGTCTTGTTAAAAATTTTCACTACCCAATTATCAGGTATTTTTTCACGTATTGGAGATAAGCAGGCCGAAGCGATCGAAGACGGTGCACGCCTTCTTGCTCAGGCCGTTGTCAGTGGACATGCCGTGTATTTTCATGGCAAGAATGAACTGGCGGCTGTAGCCTTAGAGGCATCTGAGAGCAAGGAGCCGTTTCCGGGTGCGAAGGTTCTGCCGCTGGATCAAAAGGAGCGCAGCATACTTCATCCAAGTGACAGGGTGCTTTTATTTTATTCAGATCCAGAAGATCAAGAGATTCAATCCCTTGTCAAAGAGCTGCACGAACAAGGCACACCTATTGTCGGTGTCGGCCCTGCACAAAAGGAGACATCATTTATTGAAGAGCATTGTGATGTCCACATTGATTTTCAGCTCAAAAAACCACTTGTGCCTGCTGAAGATGGAACAAGGTTCGGCTATCCTGCACTGATGACCTGCTTATATGTCTACCATGCTCTATCGTTTACTGTGAAAGAAATCGTTGAGGAATATGAATAAAAAAAACTGCCGAGAAGATGATATTCTCGGCAGTTTTTTGTTTTATTTTGATTCAGATGCCTGTAGTGAAGCACCAACGAAATCTCTAAATAACGGCTGTGGTCTTGTTGGTCTTGAAATGAATTCTGGGTGGAACTGAGAAGCAAGGAACCATGGGTGATCCTTCAGTTCAATGATTTCAACAAGGCGTCCGTCTGGGCTTGTACCAGAGAAGACAAAACCTGCTGCTTCCATTTGCTGTCTGAATTCGTTATTAAACTCATAGCGATGACGGTGGCGTTCGTACACGACTTCGTCATTGTATGCAGCAAATGCTTTTGAGTCTTCGTTTAATTTACAAGGGTATAGGCCGAGGCGAAGTGTTCCACCTAAGTCATCAACATCCTTCTGTTCTGGAAGAAGGTCGATGATTGGGAATGCTGTTTCTGGATCAATTTCAGCGGAATGTGCTCCCTCTAAACCTAGTACGTTTCTCGCATATTCGATAGATGCGACTTGCATACCTAAGCAGATTCCGAAGAATGGCACTTTGTTTTCGCGCGCATATTGTGTTGCAATGATTTTCCCTTCTACTCCGCGGTCTCCGAAGCCTCCAGGAACAATAATGCCGTCTACATCTTGAGCGAAATCAGCCATATTTTCTGCTGTGACTTCTTCTGCGTTGATCCATTTGATTTGAACATCCGCATCAAATGCATAGCCTGCATGACGAAGTGATTCAACGACAGAAATGTATGCATCTTGCAGCTCAACATATTTCCCTACTAGACCAATCGTAACTTGTTTTGAAAGGTTTTGTACTTTATCAACAAGCGCCGTCCACTCCGTCATGTCCGCATCTTGACAGTCAAGCTTCATGTGCTCACATACAAGCTTGTCTAATCCTTGTTTTTGTAAATCAAGCGGAATCGAATAAAGGGTATCTGCATCCTGACATTCGATGACTGCTTTCGTATCAATATCACAGAATAGCGCAATTTTGTCCTTCATGTCTTGTGCCAATGGCATTTCAGTTCTGACCACAATGACGTTTGGCTGAATACCAAGACTGCGAAGTTCTTTTACACTATGCTGTGTTGGTTTTGTTTTCAGTTCTCCTGCAGCACGGATGTAAGGAACAAGGGTACAATGAATGTACATCACGTTTTCACGGCCGATGTCACTCTTCATTTGACGAATCGCTTCTAGGAATGGAAGGGATTCGATATCTCCAACTGTTCCACCGATTTCTGTAATGACCACATCTGCACCCGTTTCTTTTCCGGCACGGTACACACGGTCTTTGATTTCATTTGTAATGTGGGGAATAACCTGTACTGTTCCACCTAAGTAGTCGCCGCGACGCTCTTTCTTCAAAACAGTAGAGTAGATTTTACCTGTTGTAACGTTGCTGTACTTATTTAAGTTAATGTCAATGAAACGCTCGTAGTGACCTAAGTCAAGGTCTGTTTCAGCACCGTCGTCTGTAACAAATACCTCACCGTGCTGGTATGGACTCATTGTCCCTGGGTCTACGTTGATATATGGATCAAATTTTTGAATGGTGACATCCATCCCTCTATTTTTCAGAAGGCGGCCTAACGATGCAGCCGTGATCCCTTTTCCAAGTGAGGAAACAACTCCTCCTGTTACAAAAATATACTTTGTCATTTCGTATGCTCCTCTCTTTTTTACCCTTGCATGACTAGACATGCACAGCTTCATCCTTTTAGAGTGTATCCCTAAATCTCTTGAAAAATAAGAAAGCTCCCTTTCAAATAAATGAAAGGGAGCGTAAATGAACGTATCTTTACGTACTCTTTTTTAGAGAGCCCAAAATACATACTACATAGTTCACTCTGGAAAGTCAAGACGGTTTTGTCCTGTTTTCAGGACCGGTTTGTGAGGGTTATTTGTCTTCCTCATCATCGTCTAAATCGTCTTCATCAATTTCCGTTAAGCCGTCATCATCTTCATCATCATCTTCGTCGAAGTCTTCTATCTCTTCATCGATTTCTTCATCATCTAGGTCAAGGTCCTCATCGTCTTCAACAAGATCAAGATCTTCTTCAAGCTCGTCGATTTCTTCTTCCTCTTCAATATCATCGAAGTCTTCTTCAACGACAGCAGCTTTTGTTTTTTTCTTTTTCGCTTTTGTTTTCACAGCTGGCTGAACTTCTTCTTCGATTTGATCAACTGGATACCAGCTGCGAAGTCCCCATCTCTGATCACCTAACGAAATAAAGCGGCCATCTATATTTAAGTCTGTATAAAATTGAGCAAGTCGATCATCAAGATCAGATTTTTGTATCCCTTGCAAACGGACAATTTCATCTATTAACTCGGAAAACGTAATCGGTGTTTTGCTGTCTCTGAAAATTTCATAAGCAAGTTCAACTAAAGACATTTGTTTGAGCTGTTCCTGTGAGTATTCTTTCAAACTCAAGGTCAGACACTCCCTTTCTATTACATGTATGTATCCATTTATCAGTGAAATAATAAGTATTTATACCTTATTCTTACGACAAACCATACCTCTCATTATAAACAAATTAGGAGAGTTTATGCCACCTTTATTGATGTTAATTTTTGATTTTTTCGCATGAGGAGCCTCTAGCGGTCAATCATTTGCGCCGAATTGGCATAATTCATGTGTGAAGTACACATTTTGCATGCTTTTTTGTCTTCTCTTTTGATGAATACAAAGCCATTTACTCTTCTTAAAAAAGGGGATTTATTCCTTCACAAAATGTTCACTTACGACGAATTGAAACAGAAATCTATAATAAATAGACTAATTTTGAGAGGTTGATCGAATTGCCAATGACAAAAAAAGAAGATATACAATTTGGTGTCTTGATGTGTTTTTGTATGTTTTCAGTGATGTTCTTTTATAACCTATTTCTAAATGGACGGCTTGGACATATGACATGGTTAGAAGGTGTACTCACCTATGTGATCGGTTTTGCCATCACGTTGTTGATTGAGATGTGTATTGTTGGGCCTTCAGCAAAAAAAGCAGCCAACCGTTTTGCCCCAAAAGGCAAGAAAATCTATTTTATTCTTACTCTTTCTATCTTTATCGTGTTTGGGATGGTGTGTCTCATGTCTTTATGCGGATATGTTGTTCAAAGCATCGGCACAGGATTTCAAACACAATCGATTCTATCTGATTACTTAACGATTTTCGGCCATAATGTCATGTTGGCGTTCCCTTTGCAGATGTTGATTATGGGACCACTCGTCCGTTTTGTTTTCTTCAAATGGATGAAATTAAAACAGACAGCAGCGGTTTAGTCGAAGGGATATGTTACAGCTGGATATTCTGAATGAGTGAAAAAACCAAAGGTACGGTGAATAAAGTGCCCGCAGACATGAGTACAATGAGTTTTCTGCGGCTGTTTTCTTTTTCTTCCTTCTTTTTTGGAGAATTTGAAAGCTCTGTGGAGACCATAATCCATATGATCATTGTGACGATTCCTAAAATGCCAATCAATGTTGTGTTCATCATGATAACCTCCATTTTGATTCTTTTTCCAATTTTACCATAACGATCAGGTGATATGAGATCACATTGGAGAGGATTTCACATTTGAGACAAAAACAGACCACCTCACATCAGGTGGTCTTTACTTGGTTTCTACATATCTAGCAGTTTCCGTGAGATGACCAGCCGCTGGATTTCTTGTGTACCTTCATAGATTTGAGTGATTTTCGCATCACGCATGTATCGTTCGACTGGGTAATCCTTTGTATAGCCGTATCCACCAAAGATTTGTACGGCTTCTGTCGTCACCTTCATGGCTGTATCACCGGCAAAGAGCTTGGACATAGCTGATTCTTTCCCATACGGAAGCCCTTTTGTTTCAAGCCATGCTGCCTGATAGGTGAGCAGTCTTGAGGCCTCAATTGCCGTTGCCATATCCGCTAACTTAAAAGCAATGCCTTGCTGCTGAATGATTGGTTTACCGAATTGTTTGCGCTCCTTTGCATAATTGACTGCTGCATCCAGAGCACCTTGAGCAATACCAACAGCTTGTGCAGCAATACCGTTTCTACCACCGTCAAGTGTCATCATCGCTATCTTAAAACCTTCGCCTTCTTGACCAAGCCGGTTCCTTTCGGGTATACGACAGTCTTCAAAGATGATTTCTGTCGTTGGCGATGAGCGGATGCCCAGTTTGCTTTCTTTTTTGCCGATTGAGAAGCCTTGCGTCTCTTTTTCTACGATAAAAGCGGTTGTATTACGCGATGAAGCATCCTGGTCAGTAACAGCAAACACAATATAATAATCCGCAATGCCTCCATTGGTAATAAAAATCTTTGCCCCGTTCAAAACGTATTCATTCCCTGCTTTTACTGCTGTTGTTTTCATTCCGCCGGCATCTGAACCCGAGCCGCTCTCGGTCAGTGCGTATGCGCCGATCTTCTGTCCTTCTGCAAGCGGCTTTAAATACGTCTCCTTTTGCTCATCTGTTCCGAATGTATAGATCGGCCATGAGGCGAGTGATGTGTGAGCAGATAGGGTGACGCCTGTTGAGGCGCACACTCGTGAGAGCTCTTCAACCGCTATGACATAGGCCAAATAATCACTACCAATCCCCCCATTTTCTTCTGGCCAAGGGATTCCTGTTAAACCAAGCTCCGCCATTTGACGAAAAATAGCGGGATCATACGATTCTGTTTCATCTCGCTCTGCTGCTGTTGGCTCCACTTCATTTTTCGCAAAATCTCTCACCATTTTTTGTATCATTTCGTGTTCGTCACTTAATTGGAACTGCATCATGAGCCACCTCACTTCATATTAGCTGTTTACAAATAACCAGCCTTTGTATTTCACTTGTTCCTTCATAAATCTCACAAATTTTCGCATCACGAAAGTACCGCTCTGCTCGGTATTGCTTCGTGTAACCGGCTAGACCAAGCAAATGGATGACTTCTGTACTAATATCAACCGCTGTTTTAGATGCAAATAACTTCGCCATCGACGCTTCCTTCGTGACAGGGCGATTGGCCTCTTTATAAGAAGCCGCTTGATAGACAAGAAGTTTTGCCGCTTCCAGCTTGGTGCCCAGATCGCCCAACCGAATGGTCGTTTCAAGGCCCGCTGGATGCTGCTTTAAATACGTCACTGCCTCAGCTAATGCGGCTTCTGCAATACCAAGGCTTTGAGCCGCAATGCCAATTCTCCCCGCATTTAAGCTAGACATGGCAATCCGAAAGCCTTCTCCTTCTGCACCGAGCAGCTGTTTTTTGGGAATTCGAACACCGTCAAAATGAAGTGTGACTGTTTTTGATCCATGCAGGCCCATCTTTTTCTCATCTTTTCCAATCGTAAATCCTGGTGTCCCCTTCTCCACAATGAATGCTGATATATTTTTCTTAGCAGAAGCAGGGTCTGTCACGGCAAATACAAGATAGACTTCCGCTTCACCGCCGCTTGTGATAAAAATTTTCGTTCCATTTAATACATAGTGATCGTCTGCGCGCTCTGCTTTCAACTGAATACTAGAGGCATCTGATCCTGCCTTCGGTTCAGTTAGACAAAAGGCGCCCAGCTTCTGCCCGGACGCAAGCTTGGGAACGTAGGATTCTTTTTGTTCAGTTGTTCCAAACGCCAAAATCGGCATCGTCACAACAGATGTATGAACGGATACAATGACACCGATGGTTGCACTTACTTTGGATAATTCATGAATCGCCATGATATAGGTTGTAAAATCTGCCCCTAATCCGTGATACTTATCTGGGATCGGAATGCCTAAAAAGCCTAGCCGACCCATTTCAGCTAAAAGCGTTTTCGGGAACACGCCCTGTTCCATCGCTTCTATTTCAGGGAATACATGCTGGCGTGCAAATTCTGCTACTCGTTTTCTCCAAAGACGTTGTTTTTCTGTCAGCAACACATCCATCTTGACTCCCCCTATGAGTGGTCGTGGTAAGTGTAAAAACCTCTCTTTGTCTTTTTGCCCAACCAGCCTGCGTTCACGTATTTTTTCAAAAGAGGACAAGGTCGATATTTGCTATCTCCAAGACCCTCGTGAAGGGTATTCATAATAAATAAACAAGTATCGAGCCCGATGAGGTCGGCAAGACGAAGCGGGCCCATTGGATGGTTCATTCCAAGCGTCATGATGCCGTCAATACTTTCTACATCTGCCACGCCTTCATAAAGGGTGTAAATGGCTTCATTAATCATCGGCATCAAAATGCGATTTGACACAAACCCAGGGAAGTCTTCCACTTCAATTGGGGTTTTGTCTAATGTCTTTGCGGTGTCAAAAACAAATTGGTACGTGGCATCATCCGTTTGTAGCGCACGGATTACTTCCACAAGTTTCATCACGGGAACTGGATTCATAAAATGCATGCCGATCACTTTCTCAGGCCGCTTCGTCACGGCTGCTAATTCTGTGATCGACAAGGAAGACGTATTTGTCGCAAATATCGTGTCATCAGGTGCAAATTGATCGAGGGTTTCAAAGATTTGTTTTTTGATCTTCATTTGTTCAGATGCGGCTTCAATCACTAAATGCGTCTGCTGTACATCCTTTAGATCTGTTGAAACAGCCAGTCGCTGTGTAATATCACGGACTGCCTGATGTGCCAGCTTTCCTTTTTCTGCTCGTTTCGTCAGTTGTTTGGTCATAGAGGAAATGGCTCGATGAATCTGCTCCTCTGCCGTATCATGGAGCAGGACGGTATGACCTGACTGTGCAAATACTTGGGCAATACCCGAGCCCATTTGACCAGCCCCAACGACCATGACGGTCTCTTCTATACTCATGACAATGAACGCCTCCCTTTTAATCCACCTTGATCATGATCGCATCACCTTGACCCCCGCCGCTGCAAATCGCCGCAATGCCGATCCCGCCGCCTCTTTGTCTGAGTGCATGGATCAAGGTCAATATAATACGTGTTCCGCTTGCTCCAATCGGGTGACCAATCGCGACTGCCCCTCCGTTCACATTCATTTTCCGCCGATCCAGTCCAAGCATTTTTTCGCATGCCAATGCAACCGCTGAAAAAGCCTCATTGATTTCAAACAAATCGATATCCTCTACTCGCTTCCCTGTTTTCTTTAACACTTTTTCGATGGCATAGGCTGGTGTTTTCGGAAAATCCTTTGCCTCTACTGCTACTTGGGCATGCCCAAGCACAACTGCCATAGGTTTTTCACCTTGCTGCATGGCGTATGTGTCTTTCATTAATAGAAGCGCACTTGCACCATCATTGACACCAGGTGCATTGCCAGCGGTGATCGTACCTGCCTGATCGAAAACGGGCATCAGTTTTGACAAACGTTCATATGACGTATCACGCCGCGGGGCTTCATCTTCTGAAATCAGCTGATCTCCTTTTTTATTCTTGACGGTAACGGGGATGATCTCATTTTTAAAAAAGCCGCTTTTTTGCCCCTCAATGGCTCGTTCATGACTTCTTAACGCCCAAAGGTCTTGTTCTTCTCGTGTAATGCCAAGCTCTTTCGCCGCCATGCTTCCATACTCACCCATATGAACACCTGTAAACGAACAGGTTAATCCATCTAAAATCATGGCATCTTGTACAGCACCATCTCCCATTTTGTAACCCCATCGTGCTTTTTTCAGAAGATAAGGAGCATGAGACATGGATTCCATGCCGCCTGCCACGATCACATTGGCATCTCCCGCTCGAATGATTTGATCGGCTGTCGTGACACTGCGCATTCCTGAAGCACAGACTTTGTTGATGGTTTGCGTCGGAACCGACCAAGGGAGATCTGCATGTCTAGCTGCCTGTCTTGAAGGAATTTGACCTTGTCCTCCTTGAAGGACACTACCCATGATGACTTCATCCACTTCATGAACATTTGAGGCTCTTTCCAGCGCAGCTTTTATCGTCATCCCCCCTAATTCTGCAGCAGTCAAACGACTTAAAGTTCCACCTAGTTTTCCAAATGGTGTTCTCACTCCAGATACAATGACCGTCGTGCTCATTTCTTTCCCCTCCTATTTGTTACCGCTTACATAAATGCTGCACAGCTCTTAAAACATCGGTATCTATCGGCCGATGAACAGTAGATCCATCGGCCTGACACCTTTATGAAGCCTGCGTTCTCGTTTCGCCAAACACTGATTTTTCAAGAAGTTCTGCGACATCAAATGTGCCGACCTGCTCTTCTACTTCCTTCGCTTTCGTCCCATCCCCAAGCATGGTTAAACAATATGGGCATCCTGAGCTGATGATGGATGGCTGTACCTGTAAGGCCTGCTCCGTCCTCGCTGTGTTAATCCGAGTACCTGTCTCTTCTTCCATCCACATTAAACCGCCGCCGGCACCGCAGCACATCCCGGATTCACGATTCCGTTCCATTTCTTTCAGTGTCACACCCGGAATGGATTTTAAAATATCTCTTGGCGGATCATAGACCTCGTTATATCTGCCTAGGTAGCAAGAATCGTGGAAAGTAATGACCTCGTTCACTTCATGAATAGGCGTTAATTTTCCCTCTTTTACTAGCTCTGCCAGTAATTCTGTATGATGGTACACCTCTGCCTCGAGCCCGAAGTCTGGGTATTCATTTTTAAATAAATTGTAAGCATGCGGATCGATCGTGACAATTTTGGTTACGTCATTTTTTTGGAATTCTTCGATGTTCTTTGCAGCAAGTTCTTGGAACAAAAATTCATTCCCAAGTCTTCTCGGTGTATCGCCTGAGTTTTTCTCTTTATTACCTAGGATGGCAAAAGAAACCCCTGCTTTATTGAGCAGTTTTGCAAAGGCAAGAGCAATCTTTTGGCTTCTATTGTCATATGCACCCATCGATCCAACCCAGAATAAATAGTCAAAGGTCTGATCTGCTTTTTTCAGCTCTTTCACTGTCGGAACATGAACATCTTCTCTTAGTTCACGCCAGTTTTCTCTTTCTTTTCGGTTCAATCCCCATGGGTTCCCTTGGCGCTCGATGCTTGTCATCGCACGCTGTGCATCTGCGTCCATTTTTCCTTCAGTCAGCACTAAGTATCTGCGCATATCAATGATTTTGTCGACGTGTTCGTTCATGACAGGACACTGATCTTCACAGTTTCGGCATGTCGTGCATGCCCAGATTTCTTCTTCTGTAATGACCTCACCAATGAGAGAAGGATGATACATTGCGCTCGCCGCAGATTCTTCCGCTCCGGCTCCTCTTGCCTGTAATGCCAGCTGATTTCCTGTCGTCTGCTTGAAAGCAAGCTGCGGAACCCACGGTGTTTTTGATGTAATGGCAGCCCCTTTATTTGTTAAATGATCTCTTAATCGTAAAATCAAATCCATTGGAGACAGCATTTTCCCCGTCCCAGTCGCTGGACACATATTGGTACAGCGTCCGCATTCCACACAAGCGTAAAGATCGATCAGCTGAGATTGACGGAAATCTTCAATTTTCCCAACGCCGAACGTTTCTTGTGTCTCATCTTCAAAATCAATTTTTTGCAGTTTGCCTGGCGGGTCCAATCTGCTGACAAATACGTTGACCGGGCCAGCGATGAGATGGGCGTGCTTAGACTGCGGGACGTACACTAAGAACGTCAGTAAAATAAGAAGATGCACCCACCATGCGACATAGAACACAATTGTTGCCGCAAGTGGTGACAGCCAGCCCAGCAAGAAAGCAATGCCGGAAGCAATTGGCTCAGTTGCTGATAGTGAGTGCCCATGCCAAATGATGTTCATTCCGTTTCCCAGTAATACGGTCAGCATCAATCCGCCAATAAACAAAAGGACAAGCCCTGACTTAAAGCCCCTTTTTAAACGTACTAACTTCTCGACATATCTTCTATGGAACGCCCAAACCACCGCCACTAAAATGAGAAGTGTGACTACCTCTTGGAAGAACGTAAAGACACCATAAAGCGGACCTAATGGTAGCCCGCTGTCTGGAACAAGTCCCTTCATAATAAAATCAAGGGCTCCGAACTGCACTAAAATAAATCCATAGAAAAACAGCACATGAATGATGCCGCTCTTCTTGTCCTTGAGCAGTTTCTTTTGACCAAACACATTCACCCAAACACGTTCTAAGCGTTTTTTCATGTCTTTCTGAAATTCTTCTTTTTTGCCAAGACGAATATACGCGGCTCGTGTTCGAATGAGATAAATAAACAAATACACAGCGTAAGCGGTCACTGCCGCAAATGCAATCAAGTTAACAATTAAAAGGCTATTCATCTTGCTCCCCCTTTCATTCCCCAAGACCCACTTTGTTCCGTTTCCATGTTGTACCTCTATCATAAATAATGAATGAGTATTCAGTCAATATTTTTTGCCCATTTGGGTACACTATCGTCATATGTAAAAAAGGAGGAACCTTCATGATCGCATGGATCATTCTACTCGTCGTCTTCGTCATTGTTCTACTCGTCAGGCTAGATCTTTATATAGGGAGAAAATATTTTTATACCCATGCTTTTGAACGGTCTTTTGACCAAACAAGCGGCGATGCAGTTTTTTATCATGATGGCGAACCACTGTTTGATCAGCTGCTTACGGATATACAGCAAGCCTCTTCTTCTATTCATATGATGTTCTTTATTGTAAAGAACGACAAGATTGGGCAAAGGATTCTGCAAGCACTTAAAGCGAAAGCAGAACAAGGTGTTTCGGTTTTTTTGCTCACTGATCGGTTAGGCTCCTATCCATTTGATCAAACATCCATTCAGATGCTCGAAAAAAGTGGCATTCAATTTTACTTTTTAAACAAACCACGTTTTCCTTTTTTCATTTATCGCTTGAACATGAGAAATCACCGGAAGATCACGGTGATCGATGGGAAGATCGGCTACATTGGCGGGTTTAATATCGGCGATGAATATGTAGGGAAAAACGGCAGGTTTGGCATTTGGAAAGACTATCACCTGCGCATGACAGGACAGGTTGTCGCAGACCTCCAGCACGTGTTTCTGAATGATTTGTACCGGTCATCTGGTATTCACCAGCTGCAATACGAGGTTTTTCCTACACTGGAACCGGGAACATTACAGTGCACTACACGTGCGACGGCAGGTTTTTCTTTAGAAGCCTTATTTCTTCACGATATTCAACAGGCGAAAAAGCAAATCACCATCTGCACGCCCTATTTTATTCCATCCGCTCCTCTTCTAAGCGCCCTTCTTGACGCACGGAAGCGAGGCGTGACTGTCGACATCATCATCCCAATGAAGGCAGATCACCCGCTTGTGAAAGAAGCTGGATTTCATTATTTGAAAGATCTGATTGCTGCTGGATGTCTTGTGTATCGTTTTTATAAAGGGTTTTATCATGCGAAAGCCATTCTCATCGATCATAGCCGTTGTATGATCAGTACAGCGAACTTTGATAAACGAAGTTTGTTTTTCAACGAAGAAGTGGATGTGGCCATTGATGATCCCGCCTTCACCGCACATGTAGAGGAAAAGATTCGTGAACACATGGAAGTGTCAGAACTGATGACTGAAGAAAAATACAAACAACGCCCACTTCTCACGCGTCCAATTGAGTGGATAGGCGCCCTGTTCTCGTATTTTTTATAAAGGAGTTGACCTATGCGTTATCGATTTGGTTATGTATCCAACGCCGTCACTTTATGGGAAGCTTCACCTGCCAAGTCGCTGACCTTTGCAAGATACAGTAAGCTCTCAAAGGAAGAGAGGACAGAGGCTCTATTGCGAACGACGAAAGCCAACCTCGCCAATACATTAAGAACGCTTTATTTTGCGATTGCCCATGATATTCCGCTTTACCGTTTTTCAAGCTCGATTGTCCCGCTCGCCACCCATCCTGAGGTGCGGTGGGACTTTGTGACACCCTTTCGCAAAGAATTTATAGAGATTGGTCAACTCGTAAAGCGGCACGGATTACGAGTGAGCTTTCACCCCAATCAATTTACTTTGTTCACAAGTCCAAAACCTTCCATTACAGAAAACGCCGTCATTGATATGACCTATCATTATGAAATGCTTGAGGCCATGGAGCTTGAAAAGGAAGGCTATATGAACATTCATGTCGGAGGTGCATATGGCGACAAGGCATCTGCTTTACAGCGTTTTGATGAAAATATAAAGCAGCTTCCTGCACATATCAAGGCGAGAATGACGCTTGAAAATGATGACAAAACATACACGTCATTAGAAACGCTTGATGTTTGTGAAAAGCATGGCATCCCGTTTGTATTTGATTACCACCATCATATGGCAAACAAAGATGATGATGCGGCACTTGATGACATTCTGCCAAGAGTGTTTGACACGTGGGCAAACACTGGCATACCGCCTAAAATCCACTTATCCTCACCAAAATCAGAAAAGGCGATACGAAGCCATGCGGATGGAGTGGAGATGTCCTTTGTATTGCCACTTTTTCAAGCTTTAAAGCCGTATGGTCGTGATGTGGATTTTATGATTGAGGCAAAGAAAAAGGATCAGGCCTTACTCCGTCTTGTTGAGGAGCTGTCAGCGATCAGAGGCAATCGGCGGACGGGCGGAGGCACCATTGAGTGGAAATCGTAGAGAAAGGTTTACCTCTATCGCAACGGGGGTAACAAAGCTATTGTGAGAAAGTATTTAACAGGAGGATATGAAGATGTCACAAATCTATTCAATCCGAATTGCTGCGAAAGCATTGAATTTACATAAGCTTATTTCTCTATACGAAAAGTGCCAGCACGCTCAGCATCGTTTATATGTATATTCTAAAAAAACAATGTGCAACATTAAGAACATCGTAGAGCTAGAGACCTTTAGGCTCACTCATTTAGAATCAGACTATTTAATCGTGGTAGAAGGAAAAGAGGCACAAGACCTCCTTCAGCCATTTGAAAAAGAGAATGCTTCGTAATCGTAAAGAAAGGCAGCCTTAGGCTGACAAAGGGATAAAATGAACTTTATTTTATCCCTTTGTCTTCTTTTCAGCGTAGTTGAAAACCTTTGCAGTCTAGGAAGGACGAGTACCGGCGCGGAGCGAATGTCACATTCGTGAGCACCGGCACGCAGGACTGACACCGAATGCGAGGGTTTGTCTACACGCTGGGGCAGCCTTAGGGCTGCTCTTTTTCTTATATCCATGCTTCTGTCAGCCAAACCTCGCGTGACGTTGCATTCATTTTTACTTGTGTACCGATTGGCATCGTGAGCATCGGGTGCGTATGGGCACTGTCAAATTCCGCAATGAGCGGCCTCTTTGTATCTCCCAGTACTTCAAGTAAGAGATCGTGCGGCCTTTTGCCCGTCCCTTCATCATCAAACAGCTCATGTTTCCCTAAAAGGATACCAGATACCCGTTCAAACACACCATTTATCTTTAACAGAGAGAAGTTCTTTTCGACGATGGAGGCGGTTTTCATACAATCTTCAATGAGAAGGATATCGCCCTTTTGGATTTGAGGCATGAATTCACTTCCCCATATGCCATACATGGCATTTAGGTTCCCGCCGATCAGTCTGCCTTCTGCCTGCCCTTCAATGACGCACATCCAATCGTTTGGACGTTTTTCTTTTTCTCGTATTTTCTCTTCCCAGTTGATCCGTTCGTCCGTCCAGAAGGGCGGTTTTTTCACCTGATATGGGATGGGCTGCGGATGAATGAGAATGTCCTCGAAAGATTGATATGTATGATTGACAAATGGTTCAAACTCTCCAAAAGACGGCACAAGTGCAGGCCCGTAAAAAACAGGCAGACCCGTTTTTTCATAAGCCGCTAAAAGAATCGCCGTCGCATCTGAATAACCAATCATGATTTTCGGATGCTTTTTCAGCAGCTCAAAGTCGAGATAAGGCAGCAAACTATTCGAGTTCGTCCCCCCGATCATCGACATGATACAGGACAAATCTTCTCTCGCCATCAGCTCATTCAGCTCAGCTGCTCGTTCTTGAATCGTTCCCGAACGATAGTGATCCTCTTTCCCTGTTAATGATCCTGGTACCACAATGAATCCTTTTTGTTCAAGCCATTCCTTCGCCCGCTCATACCTAAGAGGCGAGGTAGCAGATGCTGGACTTGAGGGAGAATAAATACCTATTTTATCGCCCTTCTGTAAACGCCGAAGCCCCTTCATTCCATCAGATCCTTCCTACACGAGTTTTTACTATCCTAGCAAAAAAAGCCCTTTTTCAAAAGGGCTAAGATTTAATATAAGAGCTTAAACAGCCCAAACAATATGACAGCAAAACTGATGGCGAGCGTCGCAAATATCTTTTTTTTGCTCAGAGAACTACCTATGATGTTCACTCCAGTATTGATGCCAAACAAAATCATTCCCACATAAAAAAAGACTGGATTGAGTCCAGCGGGAATGATTAAGATAAATAAGCCAACGAGCGTCACATAGTGAATGCTTTTGATCATGACTGTTTTTGCCGTTTCACTCAAGCCATCCTCTCCTTTTGAATCCAATTGCCTTATAGTATATCAACATTCCATTTAAATGGAAAAGAAGATTTTATTCTATCAAAAAGAGCCCAGCTTAATAGCTGGACTCATTCAATCACTTCTCTTCAATGACCAAACTGCGCTTCGTGCAGTCTGCTATAGACACCGCCCATTTGGATTAAGTCTTGATGGCGGCCTTGTTCTTGGATGCCTTTTTCTGTCACGACGATGATTCGGTCTGCATGTTTAATTGTCGCAAGGCGGTGAGCAATGACGAGTGTCGTCCGGCCGACTGCCAGTTCGCTTAGTGCGTCTTGGATCGCTTTTTCTGTTTCTGTATCAAGTGCTGACGTCGCTTCATCCAAAATAAGAATAGATGGGTTTTTCAAAAACATCCGTGCAATTGACAGACGTTGCTTTTGACCGCCGGATAGCTTAACGCCGCGTTCACCAATGACCGTATTCAACCCTTCTGGGAAACGCTGAACGAGCTCCTCTAAATGGGCACGTCGCACCGCCTCCCAAATGTCTGCATCACTCGCTTCTAGGTTACCGTACGCAATGTTTTCACGAATGGTGCCTGAGAATAAAAAGACATCCTGCTGCACAATGCCAATCTGCTGTCTTAAAGAGGACAAGGTCATCGATTTTGTGCTCACACCATCTATGGTGATGTCTCCTTCGTCCACATCATAAAAACGAGGCAGCAGACTACAAATGGTCGATTTCCCCGCTCCTGATGGCCCGACAAACGCAACAGTTTCCCCTTGTTTGATCTTCAAGTTGATATCCTTCAATACATGACTGTGCTCATCGTAGCCAAATGTCACGTCTCGATACTCAATTTCACCTTTCAAGCCGTAAAGATCACGTGCTCCTTCTGTATCCTTCACATCTGGCTCTGTTTCAAGCAAATCGACATAGCTTTTAAAACCGGCAATGCCTTTTGGATACATTTCAATCACCGTGTTGATCTTATCAATTGGTCTGAATAACACATTTGTGATCAAGACAAAGGCGATAAATCCGCCTGCCGTTAATTGACCTTGAAGAACAAACCATGTACCTGCCAGAAGGACAAACAGCGTCACAAGCCTTGTGAGAATATAGCTGATTGATCCGTTAACCGACATAATTTTATAGGAAAGAAGTTTCGCTTTTCGAAAGCGGTTGTTGTTTTCAGCAAAGCGCTTTTTCTCGAAATGTTCATTTGCAAAGGCTTGAACAAGACGAATACCACCAATATTATTTTCAACCCTTGCATGAAAATCTCCAATGTCATTGTTGAGTTGTGTAATCGCCTGTGTCATTTTTTTATTAAAATGAAGGGCTAACCAGATGATGACTGGCATAATTAAGAAGGTTAAAATGGCAAGCTGCCAATTAATCATGAGCATGACGGCAAAGGCGCCAAGAATGGTCATAATCGCAATAAACAAATCCTCAGGTCCGTGATGCGCCACCTCTCCAATGTACATAAGGTCATTTGTCATCCGTGACATGAGTTTGCCTGTTTTGTTGTTATCGAAAAATTTGAAGGACAGACGCTGAAAATGATCAAACAGCTTTTTTCTCATGTCTGTCTCAATATTAATGCCAAGCATGTGCCCCCAATACGACACGATAAATTGCATCACTGAACTGATCGCATAAATGACAAACAACGCAAGTGCGGTCCAGGCAATGACCGTCCAGTTCCCTGTCGGCAGTAATGTATCAATGAAGTAGTTCACGATCAGCGGGAAACCTAGTTCCATGAGTCCGACGGCAACAGCGCAAAAGAAATCTAAAAAGAACAGACCACGATAGGGCCTGTAATAGGCAAAAAAGCGTTTTAGCATATGTAAAAGAACCTCACTTCCTCTATAATTGATAATCATTTTCAATTATAGAGGAATCATTATAGAAATACTAGATCAGGAAATGATTTCTTTCCCTGGAAACCCTCACAATACACCTGAAAACAACCGAGCAAACGATTCCTTTAAACGTTCCTTTAAGCCCCTTTTATAAAAATGAACCGGCCCCATTTGCTCACATTCTTTCATATCTTCCTCATAATGAGCCATCAATTGCTCGATCGGTTTCTTTGCCGCTGTAAAGACATTGACCTCAAAATTGAGTTGAAAGCTTCTCATATCAACATTGGCCGTTCCGACAGAGGCAAGCTCTCCGTCTGCAATCATGACCTTTTGATGCATGAATCCTTTTTGATAGTGATACACCTTGATGCCTTCTTTCAAAAGCTCAGAAAAATAAGATCGTGTGGCGTATTGCGTGAGAAAGCCATCGTTTATCTCAGGCACCATCACACGCACATCCACCCCTCTTGTGGCCGCAATTTTTAACGCTGTGCGAATGGATTCATTTGGGACAAAATAAGGCGTCGCAATCCAGACAAATTGCTGTGCATTCGAAATGAGTGCGTCATATAAATCACTCATACTTTCCTTCATATCAGGTCCAGTCGGCACGACCTGTATGACATCTTCTCCTGTCACAGGATGCGGGGTGTGATACTTCGGATCATCAATTAACACTTCATCTGATACATACTCCCAGTCCAGCATAAATATGGAGTGAAGTGTCTGAACGGCTTCACCCTTTAACATCGTATGCGTATCACGCCAAAAGCCGATGTTTTCATCGCGTCCTACATATTCCTTCCCCACATTGAGCCCACCAACAAATCCTGTTTCACCATCAATAATTACGATTTTTCGGTGATTTCGGAAATTGAATTTTTGATTAAAGAATCCGTATTTTAATGGCAGAAAAGGAGCGACCTTTATCCCCGCCTGCTTCAATCGTTTAATATCTTTTCGTGAGAAGCGAATGCTGCCAGCCGCATCATAGATGAATCGAACCTCTACTCCTTCTTTCACTTTTTCAATTAGGATCTCCATCATCCGGTGACCGAGAAAATCAGATTTGAACATGTAATATTCTATATGGATGAACGTTTTTGCCTTTTTTAATTCTTCAAAAATACGTGGAAAGGTTTCCTCTCCATTCTTTAAAATCTCCATATCACTATTTGTATTTACATGCATCCCTGTTGCTTTTTCTGTGTAATGAAAAAAAGCACGCTGATTATCGGTTAAACGCGTCTCATCCGGCTTACTCTCAAGCTCTGATATTCTGCGTAATTTTTCTCGGTTATACATTCTCTTTGATTTAAACAAATGTCCTTTGACATAAAGCTGTCCTGAGAACAAATAAAACATATAGCCGATGATCGGGAAAAAGATCAGTACATACATCCATAACAGCGTGTGCTGTGATGTCCGGTTCTCTAGCATAAGCGAGATAATACTAAATAAAATGATGGCGATGTAACTAGCTGCGTAAAGCTGAAAACCCCACGCTGGAACCGGCCACCAAAACACCACATATGCCCCAAATATCATGAAATATAAAAATAGAAATTCCAGTCTCCTCTTTTTCACATTCTCCGCCCTCATTCTGTCTTTTTCTTTTCCATACCCTTTGCACAGCTTGTCTGAAACGCACGGTTTGCTGCTTTCTTTTAGCTTTTACAGACTGGAGCGTTTTGATCCGATATAATGGAAAATATGTGAAGGAAGGGACGAATGACTGATGCGTACACCATCTGCTTTAAAAAAGGGAAGCCACATTCGGGTAATTGCTCCAAGCCGAAGTGCCAGCATTTTATCAGAAGAAGGAATGGCTCAGGCGAAAAAACGTTTAGAGGCATTAGGGTTCACTGTTTCTTTTGGACAACACGTGTTTGAATGTGATCTGCATTCCACTTCTTCTATTGAACACCGTTTATCTGATCTACATGAGGCATTCTCAAATGATGAAGTCGACGGTATTTTGACAGCAATCGGCGGCTTTAACTGCAATGAGCTTTTGCCTTATATAGATTATGATTTGATCCGTCAGCACCCAAAAGTTCTTTGCGGCTACAGTGATATTACCGCACTTGCAAACGCCATTACCGCCAAATGTGACATGGTGACGTACTCAGGTCCTCATTTCTCCAGTTTCCAAATGGAACAAGGACAAGAGGAGCAGACAGCCATGTTTCAAGCGTGCGTGATGAGTAGCGAGCCATTTGATGTCACCCCTTCTACAAAGTGGAGTGATGATGCGTGGTATCTTGATCAAGCAAATAGGCAGTTTCATCCGACAACATGGGGGATTTATCAGGAAGGAACAGCTGAAGGCACCTTGTATGGCGGAAATCTTTGTACACTGAACTTATTGCAAGGGACACCCTTTATGCCTCACCTCAAGGATGCCATCTTATTTGTGGAGGATGATGACTTGGTCTTTCCTGAAATGTTTGCCAGAGACCTTGCCTCGCTCTTGCAACATGCCGAATCTATTAAAGGGTTAATCATCGGACGTTTTCAAAAGAAATCCAAGATGACAGAGGAACATTTGAGGTTCATTCTAGATAAACATCCAATGCTCAAACACATCCCGGTGATCTATGATGTAGACATAGGACATACACAGCCGGTCTTCACCTTGCCGATTGGCGGGAGTGCTGAACTATCCTGCTACGGCGGACAAATCCAATGGCGTGTTCATCCATAAATAAAACCTAAAAAGCACCCTCATTTGTTGGTGCTTTTTCTATGCCATCATTTCTTTTTAAAATTTTTTTAGAAAAAGTGATCCAACCCTTCATCCCCTTCGTTAAGTAGATGTAAAAAGAAAAGAGAGGAGGCAAAAACATGTTCTCTGATGTACTTAGTCAATTATTCGATTCTATTTCTAACATTATTAATACACTTGGATAATCCCATTAACGCACACATACTACATGCTTTCTGAAGGGAGGATACAAACTATGTTCTCTGATGTACTTAGCCAATTATTCGATTCTATTTCTAACATCATTAACACACTTGGGTAATTCCTATGACACGCACATACTACATGCTTTCTGAAAGGAGGATACGCTCATGTTCTCTGATGTACTTAGTCAATTATTCGATTCTATTTCTAACATTATTAATACGCTTGGTTAATGTTCAAAACCCGCTATCTCTCGAGAATAGCGGGTTTTTTATATAAAGAAGCCCCGCTCATAAAATAGAGCGGGGCTCTTTGCATTACATTTTTTCCGGTGCAGATACGCCAATGAGTTTTAATGCGTTGGCTAGTGTAATTTGTGTCGCCTTCATCAGTGATAGGCGTGCTGTTGTTTTTGTTTCATTTTCAACATCAATGACCTTCTCGGCATTGTAGAAACTGTGAAGGGCTGATGCTAGATCATAGATATAGTTTGTGACGCGGTGCGGAATACGTTTTTCTGCTGCTTCTGCTACAACCTCTGGGAAGCTGCCGATGATTTTCAGAAGATCGTATTCTTTATCGGACTGAATGTGAGAGAAATCAGCTTTTTCAAGGTTTGGCTCGTAGCCTTTTTCTTCCCCTTGACGGAGCATGCTGCATATTCTCGCATGTGCATATTGCGCATAGTACACAGGGTTTTCGTTAGACGTAGAAATCGCTAAGTCTAGGTCAAAGTCCATATGAGTTGCCGCACTTCTCATCGCAAAGAAATAACGAGTAGCATCTAAGCCCACTTCTTCAATCAAGTCACGCATTGTGACGGCTTTACCTGTACGTTTACTCATCTTCATTTTTTCACCGTTTTTGTAAAGGTGAACGAGCTGAATGATTTCGACTTCCAGTTTGTCCGCTGGATATCCGAGTGCTTGGATCGCCGCTTTCATTCGAGGAATGTAGCCGTGATGATCCGCTCCCCAAATGTTGATGAGCTGGTCAAAACCTCTGTCTAATTTGTCCTTGTGATATGCGATATCTGGAAGCAAGTACGTGAAGCTGCCGTCTTTTTTAATCAGGACACGGTCCTTGTCATCACCAAAATCAGTTGAACGTAACCATGTTGCGCCATCTTCTTCAAAGACATAGCCTTTAGCGCGAAGTGTTTCTAGCGCTGGTTCGATTTTTCCGTTTTCATATAAAGACGTTTCAGAATACCACACATCAAATGGGACACGGAAATTCTCTAGGTCGACACGTAGTTTTTCTAGTTCATATTTTAAACCGTACTCACGGAAGAATTTCATACGCTCTTCTTCTGATTCATGCACGAAACGGTCACCAAATTCATCCGCAAGTTTCTGCCCGATGCCTTTGATGTCTTCTCCTCTGTACCCGTCCTCTGGCATTTCTTTTTCAAGACCGAGCGCCTCAAAGTAACGTACTTCTACAGATAGAGCAAGGTTATTGATCTGATTGCCTGCATCGTTGATATAGTATTCACGGCTCACGTCGAAGCCTGCTTTATCAAGGATGTTGCAAAGAGAATCTCCTACAGCGGCGCCGCGGGCATGTCCAAGGTGAAGGTCACCTGTTGGGTTGGCTGAGACGAATTCGACTTGCACTTTTTGACCGCCGCCTGTATTCGTTTCGCCATAAGCCTCTTTTGCTTCAAGAACTGCCGGAATCAGTTTCGTTAAATATTGATTGTTCATATAAAAGTTAATAAACCCTGGACCTGCGATATCCAGTTTTTCAATCGAAGCTTTGCCTTTGTCAAATGCATTCACAATGTCCTCGGCGATTTGACGAGGTGCTTTTTTCGCAATGCGTGCAAGCTGCATCGCCATATTGGTGGAATAATCACCGTGAGTTTTGTCTTTTGGCACTTCCAAAAGAACATCCGGCACCTGGCTTTCATCAGCAAGTCCTGCTTTGACGACTGCCGCAATGATTTCTTCTTTTAACGCATCTTTGACCTGTTCTGCGATATTCATGAACGTAAATCCTCCTTATATGAAATCGATAATGTATGTAAATGCTTTTGATCTTCACCTGTCAGCATATCGTACGTAATGTGCAGAAGCCCATTGTCTACATCAAGATCAATGCCATGTGTGTGCACATCGAGCTGAAGTGTGCCAAATGGCATCGTGTAATGTGTCACGGTCGTTTCTCCAATGAGAAAGCGCTGCTTCATTTGAATCGCACCTGATCTCATGACAAAAATTTCTTTTTCACTTATTTTGACAACAGTTTTTACTTGACCCATTTCATGTTCTTCATGGTAAGTGAGATACGTTTTGTCATTCTTCTCTTGATACGTTCCAGTTGTTCGGAATTCGATCGTTTCAGCCGGTTCCGTCTCTGGTTTCATCACTGACTTTACATGAATTGAAATTTGGTTTTGTGTCATTTTGCACTTCCTTTGCTAAGACCCGTTTAACTAAAATAGTATACCATAATCCCGATTGCCTATCATCCCATCATTTCTCATCTTCACGGTGATTAAACTTTTTCTAACATAAAAAAAGAGCAGATAAACTGCTCTTTAGAAAAATAGGAAGATAAAACTGACTAACACAACAAGTACTGCCTTTAACCCCAAATCTTTTCTTTTAATTAAATAAAAAAGAGCTTGTATTCCCGAACTCGCCAAAAACACTTGAAAAAAATCAAATGGAACGATTTGTCCCTTTTTAAATACCACCTGCATAAATAAAGCAATGGCCGTAAGATAGAAAAAACCTCGATCCTGAAATAAACCAACTAACTCCTCCTTTGCTTCCTTTTTAGAAGCAAAAACTGGTGGATCAGTTGCCAACTCTTTTTTCAGTGTAATAAAGCCTGCCGCTAAAACACATAAAGCGAGTAACACCATGAATATAGAAGATAACATTTTATTCCTCCATTTACTTATAATATAATTTATGTTAAATATTATATATGGAATCTACTAATTTAAGAAAGAGGAGTTTTTATGAAAAGAAAATTGTACTTATCAATCCCTATTCTAATCACGTTAGCTCTAATTGGAACGATTATTAACCCTAAAATAACGCATGCTAAGGAAGAAATGAACCCTGCTAGTGATATAGAAAATATTACAGGAATAAACGGAATATTGAAATCAATCAAAAGTAATAATACTTACAAGTATGGAAATACTACAAAAGGATATGAAGTGTCAAAAAATCCCAATAAACCTATTCAACTTGATGTCTCAACTAATATATCTTTGCCTTCCGGAAATATTAAAAAAGGTGTAATTTCTCCAAATGGAACTGTAGTTTATAAAAATAATGATAAGGAAAATGTAATTTACGCTGTTCAACCAACAAATGACGGTCTAAAGAGTTTAATACAGATTAATGACCAAAAAGCTCCTAAAGAATATCGATTTAAAATGAATCTGCCTAGGGGTAGTAAATTGGTAACTGCAGCGGAGTATTTGGGTAGTGAATTCGACACAGGAGAAGTTTATGTAGTTAACAAAGAAAATATGATCACTTCTATATTTAGTCCAGCTTGGGCAAAGGATGCCAATAATCAAGATGTCCCTACTTATTATAAAACTGATGGAAATACACTAATACAAGTTGTAGATTTTAATAGCAAAACTGCTTTCCCAATTATTGCTGATCCAGATTGGTCTAAGATCGCTGCATGTTCAGCAGCAATAGCTTGGTTTATAGGTTCTAACTTGTTTGCTGCAGCTAAAATTATAAAAGTAAAAAAATACGTAAAAGAATTAGGTGGAATAAAAGAGACTGCAAAACTATTAGCTGGTGCTACATCATGGGAGGAAAAGTTAAAAATTGGCGGAGAAGCTTTTAAAGGACTTGCTGCCGAAATCACAGGTGTTGGCGGCCTAGCCGTTTGTATAAATTGGTAAAAGTTACTTTTGAAAAACCTGCCCAATTAGAAATTGGACAGGTTTTTTTTATTTCACAAATCCAAGCAGCATTTCACGTAAAAGTTTGCTTGCTGTATTCGCCGTTTGATCAGAATGATCATATACAGGCGCTACCTCTACAAGGTCTGCACCGACGACATGCACATCAGAACCAGCAATGGCATGAATAGATGCCAGCAGTTCTTTTGACGTAATACCGCCAGCATCTACCGTTCCTGTACCAGGCGCATGAGCTGGGTCAAGTACATCGATGTCAATTGTCACATAAACTGGACGGCCTTTCAGCTTTGGCAATACTTGCTTCAATGGCTCCAGCACTTCAAATTTAGAAATGTGCATGCCTGCTTCTTTTGCCCATTCAAATTCTTCTTTCATCCCTGAACGGATGCCGAAAGAGTATACATTTTCAGGTCCAATAAGTCCTGCAACTTTACGAATCGGTGTCGAATGTGAAAGCGGCTCACCCTCATATTCCTCACGAAGATCGGTATGTGCGTCCATATGGATGATGGCCAAATCAGGGTATTTCTTATACATCGAACGGAAAACCGGCCAAGACACAAGATGCTCTCCGCCCATTCCTAATGGAAACTTCCCTTTTTCTAAAATGCTGTCAACATACTCTTCAATTAAATCTAAGCTTTTCTGTGCATTGCCAAATGGAAGCGGGATGTCGCCAGCATCAAAGAATGGCACCTCGTGCAGTTCACGATCTAAATAAGGACTGTATTCCTCTAATCCAATGGATACTTCACGAATACGGTTCGGGCCAAAACGTGAGCCTGGACGGTAACTGACGGTCCAATCCATCGGCATCCCGTATAAAATGACTTTCGCATCTTCCCATGTCGGATGACTTCCAATAAACACTTTTCCTGAGTAAGCCTCGTCGAATCTCATACAAGATTCCTCCTTTTACGCTTCAAAAAATGCGCAAACTGACATTTGCGCATTTCCATTTCGCTTGATTTATTTGATTAAATCGCTCACAAATTTCGGCAGAACGAATGCCGCTTTGTGCAATTCTTTTGTGTAATATTTCGTATCAATATCAAAGAAGCGGCTGTCTTCTACAGCAAGTGGATCATACTTCTTAGAACCGATAGTAAATGTCCAAAGACCGCTTGGATATGTTGGGATATTCGCTGTATATAACTTGGTAATCGGGAAAATTTCTTTCACATCACGCTGTACATTTGTAATTAACTCAGGTGTGAACCAAGGGTTGTCCGTTTGTGCAACGAAAATACCGTCTTCTTTGAGTGCTTTTGAGATTCCTGCGTAAAATCCTTTAGAGAACAGGTTTACAGCTGGTCCAACTGGCTCAGTTGAGTCAACCATGATCACGTCATATTCGTTGTCGGCTTCCGCAATGTGCATAAAGCCGTCTCCGACTTTCACATCTACACGAGGATCGTCTAGTTTCCCAGCAATTGAAGGAAGGAACTTCTTCGAGTATTCAATGACCTTGCCATCAATATCAACAAGTGTCGCTTTTTTCACACTTGGATGCTTCAGGATTTCACGAATGACACCACCGTCTCCTCCGCCTACAACAAGGACATTTTCCGGGTTTGGATGAGTGAAAAGAGGAACATGTGCCACCATTTCGTGGTATACAAACTCATCTTTCTCTGATGTCATCACCATACCGTCTAAAAACAGCATATTGCCAAACTCTTCTGTTTCCACCATTTCTAAATGCTGAAAATCTGTTTGTTCTGTGTGAAGGGTTTTGTTCACCTTCAATGTAATGCCAAAATTCTTCGTTTGCTTCTCTGTATACCAAAGTTCGCTCATTGTTCATCTTCCTCTCATCCAATAATAAACAAACATCTATTGTTAGCGCCTTTTATCGGCTATGACTATATCGATTGTCCAAGAAAAAAGTATAGTGGATTCGTATCAAATTGTAAAGAACCGCATGAGATAACTTCATTTTTAAAGCACACCCTTGCAGTCGCCTGTTTAAAACGGTTTTCTTTGTCCCATACTGATAAAAAACCGTCAAAATGGGGGCTTTGCATGGACACAATCATGAGTAATAAAAAAATCCGCATGACCGTGAAAACGATTCGGGCCTGTTTTTTTATCGGCTTGCTCGCTTTTCTATTTGCAGGCACAGTCTTTTTGACGATTCTTTTACTTGCTAAGTGGCAAGGCGCTCCCTCTGTTCAAGTTCCCCAATCCACGACCATTTATGCAGCCGATGGGTCTAAACTTGGCGAATCAAGCTTTGGAGAAAAGAGATATTGGGTTCCGTTAAAGGACATGTCCCCTCATATACAGCAGGCAGTGGTCGCGGTTGAGGATAAAACCTTTTATCAGCATCACGGCTTTGATGTAAAACGCATGGCGGGTGCTGCGGTGGCAGACATTCGTGCAATGGCAAAGGTACAAGGCGCCAGCACGATCACCCAGCAATACGCACGAAATTTATATTTAGATCATGATAAAACATGGAAGCGGAAGTGGAATGAAGCCTTTTACACCATCCGCTTAGAACAAAACTATACAAAAGATGAGATATTGGAAGGATACTTGAACACCATTTATTATGGCCACGGCGCATACGGTGTGGAAGCGGCATCCCGCCTTTACTTTGGAAAAAAAGCGAAGAACTTAACTTTAGCTGAGTCTGCCTTGCTTGCCGGGATTCCAAAGGGGCCTTCTCTCTACTCCCCTTATGTGAACGAAGAAAGAGCCGAAGCAAGAAAAAAGATGATCCTAAAGCAAATGCAAGAGGATGGCATGATCACAAAAAAAGCGGCTGCTGATGCCAGCAAGGAAAAGCTGTCCTATCGCCCGCTCAAGCAAAAGCAGCTGCAAGCAAAGCAGGCCCCGTATTTTTATGATGATGTCATTCGCGAACTGAAACAAACGCTGGGTTTAACCGAGGAACAAATTGAAACGTATGGTCTTCATATCGAAACGACCTTACAACCTGAATTACAAAAAATCGCTGAAAAGACTTTAACCAACATCATGGATTCTGAATCAGGTATCCAAATTGGCTTAACCGCCATTCATCCCCAGACAGGTCATGTGCTTGCACTCATCGGGGGAAGAGATTATGAGAAAAGCCCATTCAACCGGGTCACACAAGCGAAAAGACAGCCCGGTTCAACAATGAAACCACTTCTCTATTACATGGCCTTGCAAAATGGGTTCACTCCAGCAACGGTGATGCGCAGTGAGGAAACCGTTTTTGAACTGGATGAACAAGGAAGCGGCGCTGCTTATTCCCCAAGCAACTATCACGGCTATTACGCCAATGACGGTATTACGATGCTTCAAGCTTTGGCTCTATCTGATAACATTTATGCGGTCAAAACCCATCTATTTTTAGGAATGGAACAGCTTGTACGTGCAGGCAAAACGTTCGGGATTCACGAAAAACTAGATCAAGTGCCTTCACTTGCGCTAGGTACTTCACCTGTCAAACCAATCGAAATGACCAATGCTTACGCGATGCTGGTCAATGGAGGAAAACGTGTCAAGCCAACCTTTATTATGAAAGTAACGGACGCAAAGGGCAACGTACTCTTTGAGGAGAAACAAAAACGAGAGCAAGTACTAGATGAAAAAGTAGCATTTGTCACCACTGACATGATGTCAGGGATGTTCAATGATCAATTAAATGGCTATACAAGTGTCACAGGACGTACCATTTCAAAAGATCTTACCAGAAATTATGGAGGAAAATCAGGGACGACAGGCGCTGACAGCTGGATGATCGGCTTCTCTCCCCAGCTCGTCACAGGTGTGTGGACCGGCTACGATAAAGGACGCACCATTGACTCGGTCAAAGAAACCGCCTATGCGAAAAAGATATGGGCTTCCTTTATGGAATCAGCCCTCTCGAATCAGCCAGCCTCCTCCTTCATGCCGCCAGACGGTGTAAAAGGCGTATATATCAATCCAAAAACCGGTGATCTCGCAGGCCCAGGATGCGAATCAAAGGTATTTACCTATTTTATAGAAGGAACGGAGCCGACCGGTGTCTGCTATGGTGCTGAGAACAAAGCATCTGAGCAAGACAAAGCTCAAGATCAACAGCCTAAGAAATGGTGGGAAAAATGGCTGAAGCGTTAAAAATGGACATGAAAAACCCCGAGATCTGCATCTCGGGATTCTCCATGTCCTAGCTTTAACACCAGTTTACTGAAAAAACGACTGGAATTGGTATCCATTCATCATTCTTCACAAAAATTTCACAATTACTCAGGAACAGCCAATCCTTCTTTTAATTCATCTGTGGATGCTTCCCATAACGCCTCATTGTGACTCTTCAAGAAATCAGCGAGCACCTTTTTCGAACCATCATCCATATGACTGACAACGATTTTACGCTTCATGGATTTATCCATTAAATTCACATGCTCAGGAAGCGACTTATATCCTCTGCGGATCGAGCGGTCAACCGTCATTTCACAAGCTGTGACTCCTGCATAATATGGTCCTTCTTCTCTGCGGTCAATCGTCACCCATACGAGCCAATACGGTTTTCCGTTAGGTACCTCTTCTTTGGTTTTTAAAAATTTAATTCCTTTTTCGACGGCACTTCTTGCATGCATCGCACCAATATCAATGACGGCTTCCTTTTCCTCCACATCAATGATCACTGGTGAGATATTATCAAGGCTGAGGGCACCTGCCCCAAAACCTCCATGCCCATCCGTTGCATCTGTTTTTTTAATGATATTAAAACCAATTGGTTTCTTCTTTTTACCTTCCATTCATTAAACCTCCTAAAGCAGCGGCTTCAAAATAAGATTAAACCAGTATATGATTTGATCCCGCATTCCGATCAACGGAACAAAAACAAACTGACCTAGCGGCGTGATGACGAAGATGAGGAAAATGATGATTCCATACTGTTCAAATTGCGTCATCTTTGCACGGATGCCGGGACTGACAACATCCTCAATAATACGATATCCATCCAGCGGCGGGATCGGTAATAAGTTAAATAGGAACAAAATCACGTTCAAGTTAATAAAGATTTGGAAGAAATAATCGATCCCCGGCTCAAAGCGCATGAGCGACTCCCCGCCAAATTTCTGAAGAAGCACATACACAAAAAAGCCTAGAAACGCCAACACCAAGTTACTTAATGGGCCAGCAATCGAGACGCAGATTCCTGCTAAGCGCGGGTTTTTGAAATGGTACCGATTCACAGGTACAGGCCTCGCCCAGCCAAACCCAGCCACAAAGATCAAGATCGTCCCGAAAACATCAAGGTGCTTCAATGGATTGAGCGTCAGTCTGCCTTGATTTTTAGCTGTCGGATCTCCAAAACGATACGCAACATATGCATGCGCCAGCTCGTGCATCGTAAAAGCCACAACAAGCGTAATGGCGACATATGGAATCAGTTCTAATGGATAAACAAGAAATTGGTCCAAAGGCATGAATCCCTCTTTCTTTCTATACAATGATTTACTTCATTCAGTATACTATAAGAAGTCCCTTAAACTAAAGGGAAGCGTAGCATGAAAGGAAAAAGGAGGTTTTCACCATGCCAATTATCACCGTTCAAATGCTTGAAGGAAGAACAGATGAGCAGAAAAGAGCTCTTGTGGAGAAAGTCACAGATGCCGTTGTTGAAACAACAGGCGCAGGTGCAGAAAAAGTCTCTGTCATTATTGAAGAAATGAAAAAAGAACATTATGCTGTAGCAGGAAAGCGAATGAGCGACCTGTAAGCATATAAAAAGGACAAACACTTTTTCGGTGTTTGTCCTTTTGTCTCTTACCTTATCTGTACCAAGCTTTATTACGGTTCACTTGATTTTTATGAGCCGCATCGAAGTAATCGACAGTGTAAGAATAATCATAATTCATTAAGCAGACAATTCCGCTGCCTTGAGGGTCATGCGGCAAACCAAAGTTATGGCCGTATTCATGTGTAGCCGCTTTTGCTGTATTCGCTGTTCCTTGATCAAGGTTGACACTGAATGCACTTCCGCTCGGTGCACTATTGTAAACATAAGCGATTCCGCCAGCATCAAAGTTTGGATTTGCTGTAAATCCTGTGACAAAATCGTATCCTCTGCCATCAAAGCTGCGCTGAAGGTTGGACAAAATTTGTGATGCATTTGATCCTGAGGACGTCCAAGACCCTACGGCTTGTACAACAAAGTCCACATCATGATCACGGTTAAATGTCACATCCGCTTGCTCAATGATGCTGACAATGCGCGTCTGCCAATCACTATATTTCGCACGATACTGCGCATCAGCTACTGCATAGACGGTCACTTTCTGACTGCCTGTACTAGCTTTTGTTGAAATCGAATCTCCTGTATTTGCTTTAAAGGTTCTAGACCCTACCTGTTTACCAGACTCGTCTAAAATTTTTGTTGTCACATCTCTTTCAATAGGAGGTGCCTTCGTCAAATCTTTAAAATCGTTTGCCTTTGGCAACCCTTCACTAATATGTGTTTCAAACGGCGCATGACCATGATCATGCCCATGACCTGCACTTGCAACTGGTGCAGATGCTGAACTTACCCCCGGTAACAAACTACCTACCAATAAAAATGACAAAAAGACTGAACGCTTTTTCATTCCTATCCCTCCTTTGTTTTTCACAAGGTTATATATTCACTGAAAATTCACCATTTTCCTTCTATTCAGTCAAAAACAGGGAATTGGATATACAGGAAGAAAGTCGAAACATGTCATTTTCACTAATTTTTCGGATATTTTGACACACATTTCATTCAAAAATAGCGCTTTCGGTCCGGGTCTTACAAAACAAAAAAAGCCCAAAAATTGGGCTTTTGAAAAGTTAGTTCAATTCCTTCAACTGATCAATATAAGCAAGAGCTGCCTCAAATTCTTCGTCCGTATAGCGCTGCTTGCTTTTAATGGTGAAGACCTTTTCCTTTACCTCATCTTTTGGCAGATCATCAAAGTATAAAATCGTTGAGACAAGCTCTAGAAAACGAGACGATTGCTCATTCATCTGCTGCGTCAGTACTTTGAGGTCAGGCATGTCCACTTCACACTGATCGAGAAACTCTTTCCCATTGTCCGTCAGCGAATAACGATATTGATAGTATCCGCCCTTTTTTTCCTTCATTTCGTCCAAGAATCCAAGGTTGCACAGCTCTTCAATTCTGAGCGTCAACTCCTCTGAATAGGGGCCATAAAAATGAAAATCGTATTTCTCGTAAAAAGGCAAATCTAGCTTTTTTGCTATGTAAATCATTTTTTGCAGCTTCTTCCGTCCAACGATTTCCCCAGATTCAGAGAACACCTTCATCAACTTTGCATGCTCTTTCAACAAATTCCCGACATCTCCTTTTTCAGTACTTCCTTATCCCAATCCAAGCAGCTTCATGATCGCCTTCTTTTCTTCAGCTTTTTCCGACATATCTACAATTAAGTCCATCGGGAAATAAAGTTTATGATCGGTTCTTCGTTTACCGGAAATGGCGTCAACAATATCTGACTGTCTCGACAGTTCTTTAATATGACCACTTTGCGTCAAAAGGTGGATCGGCAGCCGCTCTTCTTCTTCGCCCGGTCTATAAAAGTCATAAGGCAAATCAGAGGAAGAATCGACCACTAAATAATAGTCAGGATCAATTCCTGCTTCTTTGAACAAAGCAGTCAGCTTGAAATATTTCGTCATTTCTTCGTTTGGATTAAACTCTGTATATTGGAATAAACGGCGGTTCATAAAACGGCGGCACAAATCAGCCAGCACGTGATCTTCTTCATCTTCCCACGCCTGAAAATAAAATAAGACAATGGATTCATCCAGCTTAATATAGTCCTCTGTGGTGACATTTCCTTCAAAAATTGAATAAAAATGAACCGGGGCATGTGTAAAAATGTAGCCAGTTTCATGCAGCTCTTTTGCACGATGGAGGATTTTTGTTAAAATGACCTCCGCGCTGCGGGTCACTGGGTGGAAATACACTTGCCAGTACATTTGATAGCGGCTCATAATATAATCCTCTACGGCATGCATCCCGCTCTGTTTCATCACAATCTGATCTTCTCTTGGACGCATCACGCGTAAAATACGTTCCATATCAAAGTGACCATAGCTGACGCCTGTATAGTAAGCATCACGCTGCAAGTAATCCATTCGGTCGGCATCAATTTGACTTGAAATCAAACTGACCACCTGTTTGTTTTGATACGTTTTGGCAATGACTTCTGCTACATGCTTTGGAAAATCGTCACTGACCCGGCGCAGCACTTCATTGACTTCCGTCTGCCCTAAAATGATATCTCTTGTAAACGATTCATGATCTAAATGAAAGACCTTTTCAAAGGAATGAGAAAACGGACCATGTCCAAGGTCATGAAGCAGGGCGGCACTCAGTACAAGCTCACGCTCCCCTTCATCCCATTCGGGTCTTCCTTTAAACACATCATCCACAATTCGTCTGACAATCTCGTATACACCGAGTGAATGATTAAATCGGCTGTGTTCTGCCCCATGAAACGTTAAATAAGTGGTGCCTAGCTGTTTAATTCGTCTAAGGCGCTGGAACTCTCTCGTTCCGATTAAATCCCATATCAATGCATCCCGTACGTGAACATAGCGGTGCACAGGATCTTTAAATACCTTTTCTTCGGATAATTTCCCTTTTGGATACGCCATCGTTTCGTCCCTCTTTTTTTAAGACGTGTTTCTATTATATCGGGTAACTTTTCCCGAAAACATCCTTGAATTTGCTGGCGAATGTGTTCTCATAGATTGAACGGACGTAAAAAGCCCGACCTGACAGGGACGGACCTCTTTTTAGGTCGACTGAACACATTCAGTGACATTTATTTGACTTTTTTTTGAACCTTTTCGAGTAACTCATCTTCTGTTGGTGCGGATAATGGGCGATTGTTCACAAACGCAAAAGCCTTTTTTCGTCCTGGACCGCAATACGATTGACAGCCAATCTCAATTTTTGCATCAGGGTCAACCGATTTAAGTCGAGGCAATAACGTTTTTAGGTTCGTCGCATCACAATCGTCACATACGCGAAACTCATTAGCCATGTTCTTACGCTTCCTTTCAATGATGAAACTTCATTCTATATGAAACAGTTGGACAACTAAGAGTGAATAATATACCACCCAACATTGTACATCGAAGCGACTGGAGTTGCAAGAAGCATTGTCAGCACAGAGACGTATTCACATAAAAGCTAGTATTTTCCACTATCCTTTTAGCAAACTTGTATAAACCTTCTTCAACTTGGCTAATCTAATACCATCAAATCTTATGGGGGTTTAAACACATGTCAAAACAAAGACAAGATGCTTGGTCAGAGGAAAATGATCTCCTTCTGGCAGAAACCGTCTTACGTCACGTCAGAGAGGGCAGTACACAACTGAACGCATTTGAAGAAGTTGGAGACAAGCTAAACCGTACCTCAGCGGCATGCGGATTTAGATGGAATGCTGTCGTGAGGCATCAATATGAAAAAGCATTGGCACTTGCCAAAAAACAGCGTAAACAACGCATGCGTGCACTCGGCAATGGACAGCCTGCGAAAAAACGTTTGCTCTATCAGCCGCAAGTTGAAGAAACGATCACACAGGAAGAGTTCTCTCAAGAACTGGAACCTGCGCAAGAAGAAACATTTGCACCTGCAGCCGAAACAGCCGAACAACTTCAGTTTGTGGATCAAAGCTACAATGAAGAGTTAGCTAGTTTATCACATTTATTGTCACAGGCTTCTCAAGTGACAGAGAAAAAGCCAGAAGCCAATCCATTTGGGCAGCGCCAAGAGTTAACCATTGAGGATATCATTGATTTCTTACGCCGCTATGAAGGCGATGGACAGCAATCATCTGCCTTACGGATGGAAAACAGCCGGTTAAAACGAGAAAACAACGAACTTTCACATAAAGTGTCTCAACTAGAAGCTGAAGTGAAAAAGCTTGAAAAGGATCAGCTCACCATTCAAGAAGATTATGAAACACTCGTCAAAATCATGAACCGTGCAAGAAAACTAGTTTTGTTTGAAGAGGACGACAGTGCCGCACCAACCTTTAAAATGGACCGGAACGGCAACCTTGAAAAAATGGCAGAATAACCAAAAAGTGCTCCCCACCTGCGGGAAGCACTTTTTTAAATATCCAAAAATAGCATCACGCTAAAAAGGACATTGATCAAGAAGACGAACATAAAAATGTACCTAACTTGCCTCACCTGAAAATCACCAAAGATAAAAATATAAAGCCCTGCGATACCAAGCGTCAGTACAGGCTGAAGAAACGGCACGAAAAGCGAAATGCCGTAGCCGGCTCCTATGATGACAGGAAGCCATAATAAATAGAGATAACCGCCATTTTTGGATTTCAAGAAAACACTCCCTCTCTTTCTTCTATCTGCTTGATTTCAGGCTGAACAAACTTGAGTCCGGCCATTGTACGTCTGCGTTTTTGTGATGTCCAAATCGCAATCGCCGGCTGATCCGTTAGAGATTCTGTGTCAATGGTGATCCGCACTTTTCCATTTAATTCAATTGAATCTTCAAACTCAATTTTGCACCCAGATAAACTGATATCATGTATGATCACCGGCATCTTCTCTTCTAGTCGGTCCTCATAGGCGATCGTACCTGTCACACCTTGCAAAGGCCTTCTCATCCATTTGCGCCGCAGAGCCTTTGGTACCTTCTCCGTTTCTCTTAAAAAGCGGAGAAACGTCCGAACAGCATACGATTTTTTCTCACGATCCGTCATCGCTACATGCTCTCGTGTGAATAAGAAACGGATCAGTGATAAATACTCTGATTTTTGTGTGTCAGTAAAAGCAACACCAACCATCAGCTTGTCTCCCTCTGGATAGCTCCAAACCACGTCACACGCCACACTTTCATCCTCTGAAAAGAATAATTGCGTTTGTCCTTGATAAAGAGAAGACGCTTGGTCCAATGGAATGGATAGACGCGCACCTGAATCACTCATATCTAGTAGAAAACAAGCAATCGACTGATCTTGATGATCAGAACGAAGATGCCCCTCTTTTTCAATGACAAATCGCTCTGATTTCCGGTAACGCGGTCGATCAAACGCCACAAGCAGTGCCATGAATAAGCCTGCACCGTTATAAAGCACCCAAAAAATATTAATCAACATGAGATCAGCGTTCATCGTCCCATTTACCTTCACATCGTAACCTATTTTCACAAGGGCAAGCAATGAGAGCAGCAAGAAGATCAGATGGGGAATCATCGTTTTCAAATGAAAATGCCTTTTGTCCGTTTGAATTCCCTTCGGTGTGACCAGAAATTCAACACGTTTTTTCAAGAACAGTTCACTGAGTGCCACACCAGCTAAGTGGAATGCCATTGAACTTTCATAAATATGACTCCAAAACATACTTCTTTTTTGATTCGACACAAGTTTAAATGCTAAATACGAGCTAAAGAACGCCGGCAGCCAAAACATGAAAACCGACTGGAAATCTGCCCAGAAACTTTGAATACCAAACAATAAAAATAAAATCGGTGTGAGAATATAAATCATTTTAAACAAACCGTTAAACCAATATACAATGCCATCTAAATAAAGAACACGCTGCATAAGCGTTAAGCCGCGCACCTTCAAAGGATTAAACTTACGGGCACACTGAATGTTCCCTCTCGACCAGCGATCTCTTTGCTTTAACAGATCAAGCCAGCTTTCAGGTGCCAGACCGACGGCTAATACTTCTCCGACAGACACAGATTTGAATTTCCCCTGAAGAAGCATTCCTGTTGCCATGTCTTCTGTAATAACTCCAGTCGCAAATCCGCCAATTTCATCTAATGCCGTTCTTCTAAATACCGTATTACTCCCAACATACATGACGGCATTAAACCGATCCTTACCAGCTTGGAGAGTTTGCATGAAGAAGTCCTGCTCATTTGGAATTCGATCTTTCGAGAACATATTATATTGGAAAGGATCTTCGTTATAAAACGCCTGTGGAACTTGAACAAACGCAGTTGCTCCATCATGAAAATAGGGCACTGTTTTTTCTAAAAAGGAAGGAAGAGGGACCATATCTGCATCAAGTGTCAGAATCAGCTCTCCATCCGTTTGAGACATCGCATGATTTAAATTACCTGCCTTAGCAAATCTGTTATCTGTTCTTGTCAGATAATGAACACCAAACGCAGAAGCAAGCTGCTCTACTGCTTCCCTATTGCCATCATCACATAAATAAATTTGAACGCTTTCCTTCGGATAAGAGAGATTCAAACAACCTGCAACAGTGCGTTTCAGCACCTCAATTGGTTCATTATATGTAGCTATGAAAATATCAACTGTTGGCAGCCTTTCAAGATCACTGATCATGACTTGTTTCCGATTTGAAGGCTTCCAAACCAGTGTATAAAACACAAGCAACTGGATAAACCCAATGCATTCACAGGCAACAAGCAAAATGCCCATGACAACATTAAAAGTACCTTCATGCGGCAATGTAAAGAAGAGGCGCCAGCAAATATAGGCAGCATTTGTTAACACACATAGCACAATGATGACTTTTTTCACAGTAGAGGCCATTGGCTGGATACGATATATCATATACAACAGAGACAAAATACAAAGCATAAACAGCGGGTAATACGTGGTGATGAATGACAATACATTTTCCTTCTTTCTTATGTCATAAAGGACTATCACATATAAAATGTCATAGCAAAGGAGGGGATTCTTCCATTACATTGCCCCTCCATGTCTATATAAATCATTTCCACAATCGATCTAACTGATTTGAATAAAAATCAATGGCCTTTCGATAACTCAAAATAGCAGGATCGTTTGTCGTTTCAGTTAAACAGTTCAGTAATATTTCCATGGCTTTGTTATGTTCATTTAAATTATACAAAGTCATGGCATAAAACGTTTGAATGGCTTTATTATGCGGATAAGCTTCCATCGCATGGAGGAATATCTGTTTTGACTGTTCATATTCCCCTATGGTTCTGTATGTACTTCCTAATCCTAAAAAAGCATCTTCTCTTTCTTCTGAAGACAAACCTAGCTCAAGCGCCCTCTCATAAAAAAAGACAGCTTGTTTTTCCTTCCCTAACACATCATAGCTCCAAGCACATTGATAGTGAATGGAGGCATGATCTGGATACTCTTCTACAAGACGGATGAGCATGTCATTGGATTCTTGAAGATGTCCACTTTCTCGAAGTTCAATCGCTTTCAGAAGTTTCGTTTCCATTACATCACCCCTATTTTTAAGATGGCTGGAAAGATATGTTTACGAGAACACTTTCTCATTCCGCTCAATCATCCGTGTCATGTTCTTCTCAAACTCCAGTTGTTCCTCGGTGGTCAACCCTGAAGCGGTCAGTTGCTCGCTCAGCTTTTGAAGTTCTTCTAGTAAAAGACGCATGAGAAGCGCACAGTCAATGGGTTCTCCAGTTAATTCTGATAGGGATGCCATCGTATCAGGCTGTATATCAGGGAATACCGCTTTCACCTCATGCCGTTTATCCTTTAAGGCCGCCTCATAAAAACGGCGAATCAAATCAGCTCGTTCCCGGCCGCTTCCATCTGCACACAAATAGATCTGCACAGCGACCCCTCCGCGTAATCTACGCTGAGAAATGCCGGCAAATTTCTTTCCATTGATGCTTAGATCATAGCTGCCCGGACAATAAGATCCGACAATCTCATAAGCTTCAATGTCCACCTCATACAGCGACAGCATCCGGCGGATCAATTCCACCATCGCATCATATCCTCGGTCAATATCAATGCCCTTCTTTTGTTCCGCAAAGATTAAAGACACATTCAGTACGCCTTCATCCAGCACAACAGCAAGACCGCCTGAATTGCGCACAATCACGCGATATCCCTCTTTCGCAAGAAGCTTTACACCATCTTGGAGAAATGGAAGTCTTGTATCCTGAATCCCAAGAACGATCGTATTGTGGTGCACCCAAGAACGCGCTGTCGCTGGTGAGAGTCCTTTCCCGACCGACGCACAAAGCGTATCATCCATCGCAAAAGATTGCTTTGGGTCTACATAGAGACCAAGGCTCGATTGATCTATGATTCGCCATGTCGGCTGCGTCAATAACTCAATAGGTTCATTTTTCATGTCCTGCATATCCTCTCGTTCATAAACTGTGTTTATTATAACATGGAGGGAGAATGAGAGAGAAAAAAGCTCTATGACAAGGAACGTCACAGAGCTTTTCAACTGGATTTGGTTTTCTTGTTCTTCCTTTTCGAAATGAAATAAACAGCTGCAATCAAAACGACAGGAACCCCAACCACGAGGCATGCAGCGATCAATGTGTTCCACGGCAAATCGATCATCTCCTTAATAGACTAAACTTCTATGAAACAGCCGTGACTTACCCAGCTTAACAAGTCTTCAGCCACTAATTCCGCATGCTGAGGGTCCATCACACCAACATCGACGATCCACACTTTTTTCTCTTCTTCTGCCTGCCGCATAAGAAATACTCGCCCGCCGCCATCGTCACCAATGGCTACATAGCCGCTGGCATAATGATGGACTTCCCATGTTTTATTGCGTTCTACAATGTCTTCAGTTCCGTATAAAAGCAGGTCGCCTCCAATGGAACATCCATTTGATTGTTTCAGTAAGACTTGATGGGCATAAGGAAACATCATATTTAGTTCAGCTTCTGCCTCTTTGATATGTATATCACTTGCTGGTTTGTTTATGACCAGGTTGGGAATCTGAGAAAAATGAATCATTTTGAAAGCCTCCTAAAAGGTTGAACTAGCGTTTATTCAGCTGATTTTGTCATAATCATTTTATACACCCGCAGGAGCACCTTTAATAGAAAATAGAAAATGATGACATCGAGTATAAAACCAAAAAATAGAAATTCAACACCATAATTTGAATGCAGGACTAGCCAATCAATGGGAAAACCCCGATAAACCGAACCGGCATGTGGGACATAAACCCCTCTCATAAAAGCTGTCCCAATGACGAGAAGAACACTGATGCTTAATAGCCAATTGACTGTTTTTTTGTTGATGTGTTTTTTCTGATTCATACGAATTCCTTTCTGTGTTTTTGTATCGCTTTCTAATACAAAGACTTCTACCTATCACTATATAATCAATACAACAATTCTTTTAGTAGACTTTCCGCTTTATGTAATTCATCTAAGAATGGATTTAGATAGTCATTATGACTATCCAAGTAAGCCCTAACTCCGCCAATGATAAAGATCTTTTGGAGATCATCATTGGCTTGCATGATTCTTTGGGCATTCTTGTATCTTCTATATATTAATTCAAGTACACCTTGATGGATCTCTTGCGAATATTCTTTTTCTAGGATGTTGATGACCGTTTGGATTTGTTTCTTTAGTTCTTGTTTTTTGTGCATTTAATGCTCCTCAAGACTTCGGCTCATACTAATAAATATCTAACCGTTGACAATTAAAACTTATAAAATCGCCTTCATTTATATCTCCCGGTATATTGTAATCTAATTCTAATAAAAGTCCGCCTACCTTCACTTTTTCATCACGCTTATCAATTAATTGTCCTAAAAAACTATAACTGAAATTATCATCTAATTTTTCAATTCTATACTCTGACAATTCAGCTTTCACTAAGTCTGACACGTCTAAACAATAAATAGGTTCTAATAGTTCATTTTCTTCAAGGTAATTTAATGGTTGAGCAAAACACATTATTTCCAGTTCGCCATCTGTTACAATCACTTCAGCTTCTGAGGCTTCTTGTGAAATCCAGTTTATTTTTTTTATTTTCAATACGGTCACCTTTTCTATCACTTATTCTCATTTTTTTCGAAAAGAACCTGGTCTTTCCCACTCCTATTAGAGGTTCAGTTAACGATACATTCAGGTGAAAATTTCACAAAAACAGAGTTTGTACCATCATCCATCATTCTTTTTAATTCCTTACCTAATGAATAATTAGAATCTGGTTCTGTTTGCAATACACAAACAATATTTCCACCCTCACCTTGAGTAAGACAGGTTAATTGTAAATATTCATTGTTATCATAAATAAAAGAAACGATGTAATCATAGAAATTACCTTCTAGGTTATCCTTATTTAATTCCTCCGTAAAAACTCTAACTACGGTTCCGGCCCATATTTGAGTATCATCTTCAACTTCCTGAACAGTTATCCAATCATTATTCATCATTCTATTACATCCCTACTTTAATCCTACTTTCACTTCACCATCATGAAATATTTCAATAACATAACCAGAAGATGGTGAAAAAATCCATGTATCAAAACTGACTGCAGTAACATCATCTATAGCTTCAAAAACTTTATCTAAAGTAGATTGAATAATTGGTAACGTCCCTTCATCCCAAATGATATAAACAACATCATTATACTCATCCATTTTTTGATTTAAAAAGGATTGTATCTCATCAAACGTATTCACTTCAGCATAAGAAGATAAATTTTTCCATTCAATTTGCCCCCAATCAGAAAATGGAAATGAACTTTCAAAATGGCTTAATATTTTCTCCCTACTATTATCATATAAAACGTGTACATTCTCACCAAGTGCCTCAATACATTCTTCAAATAAACTCATATAAAATCTCCTTATCTATTCAGATGTTTTAATAAAGATTTAAAAGTACCTTCGTTACCTTCAAATGGTATAGCGATTTTCTTTGCATTAGCTCCTTTGCCATTACGAAAATCTTCAATATTTATATGTGGTCCCTTATTAGGATCATAATCTAATCTCCATCTTACTTTTCCGTCAGCAGACTGCCTACCAACAACTTTACCATACCCAGCACTCGACTTAAGCGTACCTGTATATGGTTGTGCATTGGGTCCTAGGTCTCCAACTAAGTCTACTGTCTTATTTCTGGCTTGTTCATAGGTTTTAACTTTATCTAATATTTGTTCTCCTCTTCCAATACCCTTTGCACTCTTCTCAACCCTCTTAGCTACCTTCTCCCCTTTAATAATCTTAAAAACATATTTCCCCACTTTAACAATGTTAGCGCTTGGAACCATGTACACCCCTGATACCAAACGATCCATACCTGCGACTTTATCACCTGTTATTGGATCTCTTCCTGTAATAACCCGAATCGCGTCGTTTATTCCTGTAAATTCAACTGCTGCATTTAAAATATTTTGGGGTTGATCGCCTGTTTTCACATCAGAAATCGGTTTAACGCTCTCAATCGTTACTTTGTTTTTTTCTGATATCCGTAACCGATACAGCATTCCATCTCTCATGACTTCAACCGTCTTTGCATTTTCGAAGTTAATCTTTTTGTACTCATTTAACTTGTATACTTTTCCATTTAAGGTTACGGTGGTTTGATTAATTTTACTAGACGACATTTCTCGAACCACCGTATCCACATTCGCCTGTTCTTTCTCATTCAATTTCTTCAGCATGATCATCATCGGATTGTCTTTCGGATTGTCTATTTTGTCATTCAATCCGCTGATCGTGCTGTTTATTTTTTCTTCTTTTCCATTTTTGAAAATAGACCCTTTTTGATAGCTCGTGATCTCGATTTTTGGACCGGTGAACATGGTGCTTAGCGTGTTGATGTATTGCTTCATTGTTTGCAATGCACTTGTTGTTTCATTCATAGCACTTGTTTGTTCTCTGTCAAAGGCATGGAGCAGTCCAATGGTTCTGGATGTCTCAAGCCACGCTTTTTGATAGCTCTGTTGAAAAGCAGACTCGTCTACATGAGGCAAGTGAACGATATGACTGACCCTGCCGATCGCCTGGCTCACATCTGAAACAATGTCAGAAATCGCTCGCTCTGCTTTTTTTAAGCCTTGATCAAGTTCGTGTTCAATAAATGCTTGTGATATAAAGCCGTGCTGATTTGATTCAAGTGTATGAAGCGCCTGCTTTGTTTGTTTGAGCGCAGAGCTGTATTCCTCAATGACAACCTGAAAAAATTGCAGGAAGGGAATATGGCATTCTGTATAAAAGGAGCGGATGGCTTGTCCCGCCTCTCCCTTTAGTGCGCCATCAAGTGAGATGATCTGTTGGATTTGTTTTTCTATGGAGCTAATCTGTTGTGATTGCTGTTTTAATGTATTCAGCGTTTGGTCAATTCCGTTTATTAGCGCAAAAGCATCAAGGGTTTTCATTGCGTTCTCCTTTATTTTCTTTTACTGCTGGAAGCAAGCGCCTTGTCCGTTTCGATCATGGTGTTCACCGCTTGTTCTGTTTGTACAAGTTGTTTCTGAAGAATGTCTATGTAGGACGTACTTAATTCGTTCAGCTGCTGATTGATTTTTTCTAATGTGTCTGCCGTCAGGAGCTGATTTCTTCCTTTGATGGTTGTTGGAAGTGTTGCATTCATTTGAGCGCCTGATTGTTTTGCATGCTGCAATACTCGTTTGACCTGACTGGCATCTATTTTAATTTCTCTGCTCATGTGACTACCCTCTTTTTTCTTCCAGTTGTTTCTGCTTTTCTTTCTCTATTTTTCTTTCAACCGAATGAATTTCATGTTCTAATGAATGGATCTCTGATTTTAAGTCGCTGATTTTCTCATCAATTCGGTTCACTAGATTGGTCAGCTGTACACTTTTTATCTCTTGACTGGCGGATACCATCTCGTCTCGAATGTCATCAAACGTATCTGCGAGATGGCCAAACCATGTATGTGATGTCAGATCTGGATGAGTCATTTTCTTGTTAGCATCTGCCAGAGCAGACTTTGCTTCTTTGATTTCTTTTCGACACATGTTCAGTTCTATGATTTGTTCTTTTTTTATGGATATGTCTGCCTTTAACGAATACAAGGCTGTTGTATAACCGATGATAGCTCCAGACATCGTCAAACACCTCTATTCCTCAAATAGTCCTCCGTTATGTTACCATTTACTAGCACAAGAGGCATATGATTGAAAACGAATTCACTAAAAAATGAATCGTATGTATTGGGTTTTTATACCTAATTCACATAAAAAAGCTGAATCCTTCGATAGGATCCAGCTTTTGATGGTTATTTTAAAGTTTCAGTGACTGATGCTGGGTCATGATCGTTACATGCAGCGTCTTTCTTCTCAGGGATATAATGGAGTGAAAACCCGACAAGGCTAAAAAAGGCACTTAACACCAGTGTTGGGTTTTTAAATAGGTTCGTACTAGCAATGATCATATCTCCCTTTTGCAAGAGTATTCCTAGTATTTGACCGAATACCAACAACGTTCCTGACGTTAGGAATAGGACAAGCAGCACTTTAAATAAGAATTCCATCAATACTCTCATCTGTTTCTCCTTTCTATACGGGAAGTATCTCCATTCCAATGAGCCAGCCAATGCCAACGATCGGAAGCATATAATAGAGGATCAGTGGGATAAAGGTTTTTTCTGGTCTGGCCCCTGCTAGACCAGAAGCGATAAATATGGACCCTGATGCAGGCGGGGAAGCGCCTTCAGTTGATGAAAAAGCAAGAATGGCAACTACAGCCACAACTGGGTCCACTCCAACTGAGATCAAAGCTGAAAATGAGACAAGCCCAACAGCAGTTAACGTGGCTGTTGAAGATAGAGGGCCTGCCACCAGTGTGACAAGAACACCCACAATGAGCACCATGAGCCATTTCGGAATGGTAAGTACTGATGTGATTTGCGTCAAATCTTCTGCGAGTCCTAATTCAGCAAGCACTTGACTAGCAGCCACTGCAAACAGCATCAAAGCGCCAATCGTTGTAAACTTAGGAATGGCAGACTTGAAAAACTGAGACCAATCTAAAGCAGACGCCTTGCTTCTTCCAATTGTTAAACTAATCAGCATCATGAGAATCGGAATCCATGTAATTAAAGATATTTGATCCATTGCCTCTGGTCCGATGTTTGGGTTACTTTTTAAATAGTTTGCCAGAGGACCAATCGTGACAATGATAGGAATCAAGGCACCGAAAAAAATAAAGATCGACTTCCACCCTTGTTTTACCGCTTCCCAGAAAGGAAGAATATCATCTGGCGGCATGGCCTGAATTTTATTCTTTTTCACCAGGAGATACACCAAAATAAATCGGTATACGACTTGATACAGTCCTCCTATTAGAAGGGCTATATATAAATCTCCCTCAGATACAAGGGCGGCAACTGGGGCAAACCCAAGCATGATAAACATGGAAGAGTTCGGAGGCAGTGCCGCTCCAAGTCCGCCATTCCCTGCTAGAATCGTGGCCGTATGGGTCCGGCTCCACCCGGATTTAATCATCCAAGAGGCCGTGATAGAGCCAGTCGCAGCTGTGTTTGCAGAATTTGAACCTGAAAGAGCGCCTAACACTGCTGAACCTAACGTACTCATATAAGCTGCTCCACCAGGAAGTTTCCCTACAACAGAATTCAAGATTCGTAAGAGTGCATGAATTAATTCCAACTTTTCGATTAAATAGGCCATGAATACAAATGCGACAGCTGCATAAAGCACCTCATATGTGGATGCAAAGATTAAACCATCCCAGAAAAGTCTTAACGCATCCAATCCGCCAAATAATGTGGTCGCAATAAAGCCTAATAGCATGGCTTCTCCCATATTCCGCTTCACGACGACATTCCATATAATGATGACAGCTATGAACACAATCAACGCAATAAAACCCATATCGTTTCTTCGCCTCCCCTTCATTAAATAAAACGCTTACAAATTATTCCCCTTGCTGCATCACGTCAATGACTTCTTCCCAGCTAGCAGGTTTTACCCCGTCAAATCGTTCAGCAAAGTGAAAATCTGCTAATCTCTCAAGCTTCTGTTGTGCTGCCCGAGACATACTGGCATCAATCTCTGCTTCATCTAGCATTTCAATAGAGCCAAGAAGCTCTACTGCCCGTCTTTTTGCATGCAATGCACTCCCTGTCACAAGACGGTTCATGGTCTCTTCAAAACTTTTGCTATCGATTGTATCGCTTAGTGAAGAAATCACTTGATGTTCCACATTATATTTTTTGGAAATTTCCAAAAATTCAATCAAGAGACCGACAATCCCCTTCATATAAATGCTTCTGATTAGCTTTAGTGCCGAAGCATCTCCTGGCTGGTCACTAATTTTTGTGATATTCATGCCATAAGCATTCATTACTTTCATGAATTGGTCAACTCCACTGCCGCTTGCCGTGATCGGAACCTTGTGTTTGTTGATTGGAAGAGGCCCTAGCATGGCGGCATCTACAAATAGAGCTTCTTGCTTTTCAATTTCGTTTGCTACTTGTTTTTTGATGTCTGGTGTTGATGCCGATACATCTACATATAATTGATTCTTTTTCAAACTTCCCGATACGGATTGTGCCACTTCTAAGGTTTTATTCGCTGGCACAGCTGCAATCACAAGATCAGATTTCTCAATGACTTCTCTAATACTGCTCGTTAATTGAACGCCTGTTTGCGATGCTTTTTCTTTCAACAAGCCAGCTAATTTCTCACTTTGTAATAGGACATCATACGCATAAAATTGATTTAACCCTTCTGTTTTCAATCCCGTTGACAGCTCATATGCTGCTTCACCATATCCGATAAAGCCTATTTTCATCACCGATTCCCCTATCCTTGAAATTTTCTCATTCTGCCTTCCAGCCATGCCGGTGCTAAGAGACTGATGTCTTGCTTTCCTTCGTCCACATACTGTTGAATCGTTTTTAATCTCTGATGTTCATACGCTTGTTTCTCTTCCGCTAGTGTCAGCAGGTGTTCCGCCCTTTCCTTTGGAACGATGACGACTCCATCATCGTCAGCAATGACTAGATCACCTGGGGCTACTTTGACACCGCCGCACGAGATGGTTTGATTCAATTCCCCAGGACCATCTTTATAAGGTCCGTTTGGCATAAATCCCTTACTGTAGATTGGAAAAGCCAGCTCCTCTAAAGAGAGTTTGTCGCGAACAAGCCCGTCAATCACGATTCCTTCTATTCCTACAGCCTTTGCTGAATGTGCCATCAATTCCCCTAAATAGGCATGACCCTTATGGTCTTTCCCATCCACAATCAGTACATCTCCTTCTTTAGCAGAGTAGATCGCTTGATGAAGAAATAAATTATCCCCTGGCCGTAAGCTAACAGTAAAAGCTGTGCCGACTACATTCATGCCTTTCGCAACTGGTTTGATTTGATGATCCATCGCGCCGGTGCATCCCATTACGTCTGACAGCAAGGTCGAGTTAAGCTTTTTTGCCCTAGCGATAAGATCATTTGACACGAAATGAACAGTACTCATTGTTTCCATCATCCCCTTTGAGTTATATTCATTACACTTATTTTTCTTAAAGTAATATTTATTACTTTCGTGCTATGATCATACCACCTCATTTTCAATTAGTAAAGCGCTTTCAAAAAATAAAAAAATGAGTTCCACACGACTAATGTGTTGTGTGGTAACTCATTTTCGTTAACATATGATTGATTTGATCTAAACGTGGTTTTGTTCTTTCAGGATCATTCATCGCTAAGGCACTTAAAATGTAATCGACGATAAAGATAGCAGATACGACAGAGTTATGAGAGCCGACACTTGCTGAGGAACATGGTAATACATATTGTGCATATTTGGTTAATGGAGAGCTGTAGCTGTCTGTGATTAAAAGCACTTCCACCCCATAAGACTTCGCTACTTCGAGCAAGTCCTTCATGCGTTTTGCATACCGCGGATAGCTGACAGCTATAATGAAATCACCCGAGTCGAAATGAACCAAATCATCCACCCAGTCGCTTTTGTCTGCATCAATGTATTGGCAATTCCCCAATAACCGATTGATTCCGAGTGACAGATACTCACCAACAGGTCTTCCACTTCGAACACTTGTACACAAAACGTGGCGTGCGCTGGCTATTTTCCCAACAATCTGCTGAAAGGTTTCTTCCGTGATATTGTCCAGTGCGTACTGGATATTTTGAAATTGAAGTTCTACATGTTCATGCAGGAGCTTATTCTTATTTGAATGCTTGAGATTCGCTTCAAGTCTCGTTTGAGGGTCGGCTTTATGCTTCATAGCTGACTGAAGCTCTTTTTGGAACTCAGAAAAACCGGAATACCCCATCGCAGCAGAGAATCGCATGATCGTTGCTGTACTCGTCCCGACTTTTGACGCCAATTTATCGACAGTTAAAAAAGCGACTTCCATTGGATTTTGTACGATATAATCTGCAATTCTTCTCTGCGCATCGGTTAAAAATGCGACCTTATGCTGAAGTTTATATATTAAATCCTCCATTATAGCACCTGCCTATCCTATCGGCTTTATCTACGATTCGTGTTTTCTTTTCACTCTTTATTGTACACATTTGGACAAAATAAAAAAACAGCCAGCACGAATCTATCGTACTGACTGCTCTAGTCGAGATGCTATTTTATAGTGCTTGAGCTGCTGTAATCAGCGCAAGATTGTAAACGTCTTCGGCATTACAGCCTCTTGAAAGATCGTTTACTGGCTGATTTAGACCTTGTAGGATTGGACCTACAGCTTCAAAGTTACCTAAGCGCTGGGCAATTTTGTAGCCAATGTTTCCTGCTTCAAGGCTAGGGAAAACAAATACGCTAGCATCGCCTTTGATGACGGAATCTGGTGCTTTTTTCGCTGCCACTGAAGGAACGAAAGCTGCATCGAATTGGAACTCTCCATCAAGAACAAGCTCAGGTGCTTTTTCTTTTGCAATGCGAACCGCTTCAGATACTTTGTCTGTTTCGTCTGATTTTGCTGAACCTTTTGTAGAGAAGCTAAGCATTGCTACACGTGGTTCGATGTCAAACATTTTTGCTGTGTTTGCACTTTCGATCGCAATTTCAGCAAGATCTTGGCTGTCTGGTGCAATGTTGATCGCACAATCAGCAAACACATATTGCTCTTCGCCGCGAGCCATAATGAAGACGCCAGAAGTTTTCTTTACGCCTTCTTTTGTTTTAATGATTTGAAGTGCTGGGCGCACTGTGTCAGCAGTTGAGTGTGCTGCTCCGCTTACAAGGCCGTCTGCAAGGCCTTTATACACAAGCATTGTACCGAAGTAGTTTTCATCCAGTAATGCTTTTCTCGCTTGCTCTTCTGTCGCTTTGCCTTTACGTCTTTCGACGAAAGCTTGTACAAGATCGTCAAAACCTTCATATGTATGAGGATCATACACGTCAACACCATCAAGTGTAAGACCTAATTCTTTTGCTTTTGCTTCTACTTCTTCCTTCTTACCTACAACAATTGGCTGCAATACTTTGCCATCTGCTAGTTTTTGAACGGCTGTTAGAATGCGTTCGTCCATTCCCTCAGGAAAAACGATCTTAACTCCTTTACCTGCAACCTTTTCCTGAACTGTTGAAAAAATATCTGCCACTTCAATACCCTCCTTGATTTTACAAAAAAAGCGTTCTCTTTTAAGCATACTCTTCTTCTACATAAATTCAAACTACCAACTTACATTATAGCGCTTACAATTTAAATTCTTATTTTTCAAACTAATTAAATCAATTTCTAGAAAAGCGTTTTCGTCGTTCAAGTTTTGATCACATCTTCATTTGGACAAACTATGTTATAGTTGGAACAGATGGAAAACTGTAAATAGGAGTGAAAGAAATGAGCGAACAACATACAACAAATGAAGCAGCTCAAACACTAGATGGCTGGTATGCGCTGCATGATTTTAGAACGATCGACTGGACAGCTTGGAAGCTGCTGACAAGCGATGAGCGTCAAGCCATCATTCATGAGTTCACAGGTCTATTAGAAAAATGGAAAACAGCCGAGCACCATCAGGCTGGAAGCCAAACAATCTATAGTATTGTCGGCCAAAAAGCAGATATTATGCTCATGATTTTACGTCCGACCATGGAAGAACTAGGTGAAATTGAACTTGAATTCAACAAGACACGACTAGCCGAGTTTACGATTCCAGCTTATTCTTACGTGTCAGTTGTTGAACTCAGCAACTACTTAGCAGGAGGCGGAGATGGCGGAGACCCTTACGAGAACCCACATGTACGTGCGCGCCTCTATCCTGAGCTTCCTTCTTCTCAATATGTCTGTTTCTATCCAATGGATAAAAGACGTTCTGGCAATGACAACTGGTACATGCTTTCAATGGATGAACGTAAATCCCTTATGAGAAGCCATGGCTTAATTGGCAGAAGCTATGCTGGGAAAGTAAAACAGATCATTACAGGTTCTGTTGGCTTTGATGATTATGAGTGGGGCGTCACTCTTTTCGCTGACGATGTGCTTCAATTTAAAAAATTGGTTTACGAAATGCGATTTGATGAAGTGAGTGCACGTTACGGCGAGTTTGGTTCCTTCTTTGTTGGAAACCGATTAGCAAACGAGCAGCTAGCGTCTTATTTCCATGTATGATAAACTCTTAAGGCTTCGGATCTCTCCGAAGCCTTTTTATGTATTTGTTTAGAAAGGTGATCTCATCATGAAAAACTTCCCCATCGCTATTTTTGCGTTAACGCTCGGTGCGTTTTCGATTGGCATGACTGAATTTGTGATCATGGGTCTTTTGCCAAATGTCGCAAATGATCTCCATGTATCTATTTCTGCTTCAGGTCAACTGATTACCGGATATGCACTCGGTGTCGCAGTTGGCGGCCCTATTTTAACGTTATCAACTGGAAAAATGTCGAGAAAACGTCTCCTCATCCTATTAATGATTCTTTTCGTGGCGGGAAATGCTGTCGCCGCTGTATCGACTTCTTATGGTCTGTTGATGGCTGCACGTATTTTAACGTCATTTGCTCATGGTACCTTCTTTGGTGTCGGCGCCATTATGGCTGCACGGCTTGTTCCTAAGGAGCGAAGCGCAAGTGCGATCAGCTTCATGTTTACAGGACTGACAGTAGCCAATGTACTGGGTGTGCCATTTGGTACCTTTATAGGAAATCAATTCGGCTGGCGCATGTCATTTCTCGTCATTGCCGTCATTGGTCTCATTTCCTTAATCGGTATTATCAGTTTAGTACCAAATCAATCGAAAGAAGAAGTATTAGATATTCGAAATGAAATATCGGTGTTGAAAAAGCCGCAGGTCCTCGTCTCCTTTGCGATGACGATTTTTGGTTTTGCGGGTGTGTTTACCGCCTTTACGTATATCAGCCCGATCCTGCTGCAAGTGACTGGCTTTCAGGAAAACGGGGTCACCCTCATTCTTGTCCTCTTTGGGCTTGGGGTCACCATTGGGAATTTAGTCGGCGGAAAGCTTGCCGACTGGAAGCTGATGCCGAGTATTATCATCACATTGATCTTGCTGATGGCTGTTCTGTTGTTATTCACATATACATCTGCCTTTAAAGTGCCTGCCGTGCTGACGATTTTTGTGTGGGGAATTATTTCATTTATTCTCGTTCCTACCTTGCAATTCCGCACGATGAACATGGCACATGAAGCCCCGACACTCGCATCAACGCTCAGTCATTCTGCCTTTAATATTGGAAATGCCGGCGGTGCAGCGCTTGGCGGTCTTGCTATTGAAATCACACATTTACAGCTTGTCCCGCTCTTTGCGGCAGGTGTGACATTCATTGGATTGATCATTACGATCATGAGCTATCAGTCAGATAAACGAATCAAAAGGACCTGAGGGCAGGTCCTTTTTCTATTTCACCACGGTCATTTCTGGCTCTTCTATTTGTTTCACACGTTCCTGAATGGGATGGGTAAAGGAATGCTCTGATAAGACAATATGGGAGACCGTTTTTGTAAAGCCAGACACATCTTGAATAAACGCTTCAATTTCTTCAAGAGAAGAAACAGACAGCTTAATGAAAAAACAGGACTGTCCTGCCACTCGATAAGCAAAGAATGCACGTGGATGCTGGTTCATAAATGTCACAAAACGCTGATACTCCCCATTTAATACGGTGACTTCCAGTAAACAGTCTATCATCAGACCCAGCTTTTTATAATTGACTTGAACAGAATACCCTTCGATAATCCCTGCATCCTCTAGTTTTCGCACTCTTTCTGCTACCGCAGGCGCCGATAAATTCACTCGTTTGGACAATTCCCTCATTGATAAGCGGGCATCTTCTCTCAATTCGTTTAAAATATGCACATCCACATCGGTGATTTTCATTCGTTACGCTCCTATCCCAAAATCGTTCCATTTGAAAAGTATTTTATGATGATACTTATGATACGAAATGTAAAATAAAACTAAATAATGGTAGAATTTATTTTAACGGAATTGAATGAAAAAGCAAGTATGGAGGGATCACTTGATGAAAGAATCTTTAGACAGCCAGGCTTCTAAAACATTTCCCATCACACTTGCCATTGCACTCACACTTGGCGTTTTTGCGGCGGGATCGGAGGAACTGGTGATTTCACCACTGCTGCCTGATTTATCAAACTCCTTTCAGCACTCTCTTGATGTTCTCGCTCTTTCCATCAGCATTTATGGGTTAGCTGTGCTGGTTGGAGCTCCGCTACTCGTTCCTTTAGGGGACCGATATTCAAGAGAGCTGTGTTTGATAATTGGGCTGTCCTTCTTTTTAATTGGAACAGTGATGTGTGCTGCTGCCCCAAATTTGGCAGTGTTTTTTGCAGGCCGTGCTATTTCAGGGCTGGCGACAGGTGTATTTGTGCCAACAGCCTATGCTCTTGTGGGCGACCGGGTTCCATACGAATACCGCGGCAAAGTGATGGGACTCATTGTATCGAGCTGGTCTCTTTCTCTTGTCCTTGGTGTGCCCATTGGCGCCTTTATCGGCCAGAGTTTAAACTGGCGCTGGACGTTTTGGATCTTCGCTATGATGAGTCTCATTGTCCTGCTGCTCGTCATCCTTGAATCAAGAAAACAAGTCAGAGCAGCTGATCCGAAGGCACCTCAAGCTAGAGAGACAACAGGCTCTTTATGGGGAGCTTTGAAAATTGATCGTGTGCCTGCCTATTTGACTGTGACGTTTTGCAATATGCTTGGATTTTACGGCATGTACTCGTTTTTAGGTGCTTATTTGCAAAGTCTGTTTGATGGCGGACAATCAACAGCTGGACTTCTTATTATGGCTTATGGCGTCGGCTTTTCTATGAGTATGTTTACTGGAAAATTAGCAGACTGGTTCGGTAAAACCCGTTCCCTTGTCTTCGTGCTGGGTGGAATTGCGCTTGTTCTAGCCTTGCTTCCTTATGCGCCATTCTCGTGGATGTTGCTGATTTTCGCCCTATTTATTTGGGGTGCAATGCAAAGCTTATCTGTCACGCTTCTAAGCACCGTTCTAAGCGACTGCTCTCAAACCCATCGCGGGAAAGTGATGGCTTTTTACAGCCTGGCCTCCAACCTTGCTGTTATGCTCGGTTCCGCACTGATGGGACCCGTTTATGTCCATTTCGGATATCATACGGTAGGTCTTGTCTGTGCATTGATCACACTTGTTGGTTTTATCATCAGCTTCGGCAGCTATAAACGAGAACGTGCCTTACAGAAAAAACAGCCAACTACACTTGAAACGTAAGCACATTTCACTGCACATCTCGATATGTGCAGTTTTTTAGATCAATTTTTAATATCATTGTATATTACATTTTTTATAAAATTTGTTGACAATTGCCAATTTTAAATTTTATAATCTAGTAAAAATTTGAAAAAGATTGGATGGTAAACATGATCCTAAAGAATGATGTGTTTCATTTCAAAGAAGAGCCTAGCCCTTCACCCAAGATGTTTACAGTCAACACACTAGGTCCTAAGGGGACAAGCAGTGAATACGCAGCAAAACATTTCATCTCTCAATCCACCACTACACTCGGCACTCATACGAAACTATCCCTTTATGACACATTCGAAACTTGCATTGAACATACTCTCTCTCAACCACTTCAATTTACTCTCGTCCCACACGCATATGAAGGCATCAAACACTTCTACATGAGACCAGATCTACAGCTTTTACAAATTTTCAGATGTGACACGCCCATGTATGGTTTGGCTGTCAGACCTGATTTCCCATTCAATGAACAAATGCTCCACCATTTAAAAATTGTCTCACATCCTGCACCTGTCAATTTAATTCAATATTTCATTCACCAAAATGCTGAATTTGAACTTGTTAATTCTACAAGTACTGCCGCGCAGAAAGTAAGGGACGGCGAATTTGATTTTGCTTTAACGAATGAGGTGGCAAGAGCCACATATGGCCTCATCTTCATTCGAACGTTTAAAAGTATACCCATGAGTTGGTCCATATTCGGAAAAGGAGAGATATAAGATGCAAACTGAACAAAAGACGCAAGAACGATATTTTCCTCAAGCGAAAAAATTAGAATGGGATAATGGCGTTATCCAATATTCCACTGTAAGAGGCGGTACGGAAGTGTTAATTTCATACGTCCCTCCCCACACAATCATTGAACCTCACGAACATCCCGAAGCACAAATCGGCATTGTATTAAAAGGCGAGCTTCAAATGACTGTCGGCCAATCGACTCAACTGCTCACCCCATTAGAATCAGCCTATATCGCACCACCGTTTGTCCTTCACGGCGCTTCAAATCTGACAGATGAAGAAGTGATCGCCATTGATATTAAGAGATTAAAGGATGACGAAGAATATACAGCTCCCCCCACTTATTTCTTAGACATTTTCAAAACACGGGATTTACTCCCTGGCATGGAAGTGACTTTTTTTGTGGAGGATTGGATGGAGCTGATGATTGCCAATATCCCTGGAAACGGTGGAGAAATGCCTTTTCATAAACATAGAAATGAACAAATCGGCATTTGCATCAGCGGAGGGTATGATATGACAATCGAAGGCTTTACAGAAAAGATGGAATTTGGCACCACCTATTTCTGTGACCCACGGGAAGATCACGGGGCCATCAATCCAAAGCCAGAAGCTTCAAAGTCTATTAATCTCTTCTTCCCTCCCCGCTATAATCGCTTAAAACCAAAAGCATCTAAGGTGAAGAAATGAAGTTAGACGGAAAAGTTGTCCTCATTACAGGAGGTGCGTCGGGTATTGGGCTTGCTGCTGTCAAGCTCTTCCTCGAGCATGGAGCAAAAGTAGCTGTCGCTGACATCAATGAAAGCAGCGGCAACCAACTCATTGAGTCATTACCGCATGAGCACCTTGCATTTTTTATAACAGATATTACGAAGGAGTCTGACTGTCACCAAACCGTTCAGAGCGTGCTGAGCCGATTCGGTGCCATTGATGTCCTCATTAACAATGCAGGCATCGAAATTGTCTCACCCATTCATGAGATGGCACTGGAGGATTGGCATCGTATTCTTCAGGTCAACCTGACCGGCGTCTTTCTCATGAGTAAGCATACATTGCCGCATATGCTTGAAAAGAAGAGTGGAAGTATTATCAATACCGGATCTGTCGGAGGTCTTGTGGGTTGGCCTGACATTCCTGCATACAACGCAACAAAAGGCGGTGTCATTCAGCTCACCAAATCAATGGCCATCGACTATGCCGCTCATCAAATCAGGGTGAATTGTATTGCCCCTGGCATCATTGATACACCATTAAACGAGAAGTCCTTTTTAGACAATCACACAGAAAGTCTCGAGATCGTCAAAAAGGAAAAAGCAAAGGTAAATCCTATGCTACGGCTTGGAAAACCTGAAGAAATTGCTGGCGTGATGCTGTTTCTCGCCTCTGACCTATCCAGCTATATGACTGGAAGTGTCGTCACTGCAGATGGCGGTTACACCGCTAGATAAAAGGAGTGCTTTCATTGAGTAAAAAAACTGTACTTGTCATTGCTGACTTAGGAGGGTGCCCGCCCCATATGTTTTATGAAAGCGTGGCGGCATCATACCATATCGTTTCTTATATCCCAAGACCCTTTGCGATTACAAAGGGACATGCCGAGCTAATCGAAAAATACTCCATTGCCGTCATCAAAGACCGTGATTATTTTGAGACACACCCTTCTTTTGAACACCCTGATTCTATTTACTGGGCACATGATGATTATCCAAAATCAGAAGAAGAAGTTGTGGAAGACTTCATTCGAGTGGCTTCCTTTTTCAAAGCAGATGCAATCACGACCAATAATGAATTATTCATTGCACCGATGGCAAAGGCCGCTGAACGTCTTGGGCTACGAGGTGCCGGTGTCAAGGCAGCCGAAATGGCGCGTGATAAAAGCCAAATGAGGGCTGCATTCAATGCCTCTGGCGTCAAAGCGGTGAAAACTCAGCCTGTCACGACTTTATCTGATTTCCAAAAAGCCATTGAGTCTATCGGAACACCGCTCATTTTAAAGCCTACATATTTAGCCAGTTCTATTGGCGTCACCTTGTTTCATGACAAAGCCGGAAGTGATGACTTGTTTTTACAAGTACAATCGTATTTGGAAACCATACCAGTCCCAGACGCTGTCACGTATGAAGCACCGTTTGTCGCTGAAACGTATTTAGAGGGTGCTTACGAAGATTGGTATGAAGATGAAGGATATGCTGATTATGTCAGTGTAGAAGGGCTGGTCGTAGAGGGCGAATATCTCCCTTTTGTCATACATGATAAAACCCCTCAAATCGGCTTTACAGAAACGGCTCATATCACTCCGACGATCTTAGACAATGAAGCCAAGCAAATCATCATTGAAGCAGCAAGGAAGGCAAATGAAGGGCTAGGTCTTGAACATTGTGCAACCCATACAGAAATCAAACTCATGAAAAATCGAGAAACTGGACTGATCGAATCAGCGGCTCGATTCGCTGGCTGGAATATGATCCCGAATATTAAAAAAGTCTTTGGCGTCGATATGGCGAAGCTATTGATTGATGTATTAGTTGATGGTAAAAAGGCTGTACTGCCAAAACAGCTACTTTCTGGACATACATTTTATGTAGCGGACTGCCACCTGTACCCTCAGCATTTTAAAGAGAGTGGGCACATACCACCTGAATCCACACATATCACCATTGATCATGTGTCTATTCCGCAGGAAGCATTCGTTGGAGATACTGCGATTGTCAGTCAATCATTCCCTACCAAAGGGACTATTGTGGATCTTGAATTATTTGAAGCTTTTAATGGAATCGTATCTCTTGAATTAAAAGGATCATCCTCACAAGATGTTGCCGCGTCCATCCGCAACATTCAGAAACAGGCAACGATTCAGTTAATGGATGAATTAGTGAAGGGATAGAAAGAGAGGCTGCTGTGGTGAAAATGTTAGCATCTAAAATGATTGAACGGCTGCCTGAACAGAAATTCGGCACCGTTTTTGAAAAAATAGCTCAAAAGACAAAAAACGGAGCAAACATCATGAATCTAGGTCAGGGGAACCCTGATCTACCAACTCCTGCCCATATCGTGAGTGCCCTACAGGAGTCAGCGGGTGTTTTGCCATTTCAACAATATGCCCCTTTTAGAGGCTTTGACTTTTTCAAACAAGCCATTGCAGATTTTTATAGATCGGAATTCGGTGCTGAGATTGATCCGCAGAAGGAAATTGCTCTTTTCACTGGCGGAAAAACGGGGCTGTATGTCATGAGTCAGTGTCTGCTTGATCCAGGAGATATCGCACTCGTTCCCGATCCAGGATACCCTGAATATCATTCAGGCATTTTGATGGCGGACGCCCAGCCATACAGTATCAAACTTGAAGAGAAAAATGGCTATTTACCAGATCTCTCCTCAATTGATCCTGACATAGTCAAAAAAGCAAAAGTACTGTTCTTGAATTATCCGAATAACCCCACGGGTGCTGTCGCAAATGAGGCATTTTTCGAAGAGGTTGCTGCCTTTGCGGCCGCTCACGAACTGTATGTTATTCATGATTTCGCCTATGGTTCATTTCATTATGAACAAACACCCGTGAGCTTCATGAATACTCCTCTCGGGAAAAGTGTAGGAGTGGAATTATATTCTCTATCAAAGACTTTTAATATGGCAGGATGGAGAGTCGCTTTTGCTGTTGGAAATGAGGAGATCATCCAAGCCATCAACACCTTCCAAGACCACGTGTTTGTCAGTATGTATGGCGGATTTCAACATGCAGCGACTGCTGCCTTGCAAAGTGATGACCGTCATATTCAATCATTAAAGGCGATATACCTTCAACGAATCAATTTCTTCATCCGGCAAGCGGCGAGAAAGCTTGGTTGGACAATCGAACGTCCACCCGGCGCCTTTTATTTATGGGCTCCGATTCCTGATGACTTTGAACATTCTCATGCCTTTGCTGACTATTTACTCGAACATGCCGATGTTGTCGTCACGCCTGGAGGAGTATTTGGAGCCAATGGAAGCCGTCATGTACGCATTTCCATGGTTGCCCCGATTGAGGAGCTTGCTCTCTTTATCGATCGCCTGTCCATCCTCCCCATTCGATTTCATCAAAAAACCCGCCTATAGCGGGTTTTTTTCAGTTTATATACTTTTCATCGTTCCACCGTCTACGGAGATTTGTTGACCTGTGATATAAGAAGCTTCCTCTGATGCCATAAAAGCTGCCAATGACGCCATCTCACTCGCTGAGCCCACTCTTTGCATTGGAATACCTGATGCGACAGCTTGTACAGCCTGCTCTCGTGACAATCCCTGATTCGTCATCATATTGCCGATAAATTGTTCATACCGATCGGTTGCAATAAAACCTGGATTTAAACAATTTACCGTAATACTAGACGACGCGAGCTGTGTCGCTGCATTTTTACTGGCATTAATAATCGCTGCATTCATCATACTATTCGTAAACATTTTTTCACCAGGTTCCTTCCACAGGTTCCCGACAATTTGAATGATCCGTCCATATTCATGTCTTTTCATCAATGCTGCTGCACGCTTCATTGTATCGACGTAGGCGATGGCTTTTTGGGAGAAAGCAGCCAGCATCTGGTCAGTTTCACATGAATCAAATGTATCTGGCTTTCCTCCTGGAATGTTATTGATCAGCACATCGAGTCTGCCAAACTCCTTTTCTATTTGTTCAAAGGCTTCCGACCTCACTGCTTCAAGCGACATATCTCCACAGAATAGAGACAGCGGTTCCTTTGTTTCTGTCATATCTTGAATGTGCTGTTTCGTCTGTTCAAGTGAGGCCATATTTCTAGAGTTGATGATCACCTTCATATCGCTCTGAGCGGCAAGTTTTATTGCGATTGCCTTTCCAATGCCTGTACTTGCCCCTGTTACAAATGCAATTCTTTTAGACAAACTCATCCACATCCCTTTTCATCAATATACATAAAATGACACATATAGAATGTATTTCAACAAAAAAAGACCTTTCTCCTGCGAAAGGCCTCTCTTCTCTATTTAAATGTCGTTTCCCAGTTAAATCCGATCGCCTCATCATTCCACGCAATTCTCTTCTCATCTGGGTTTTTTGGGTCGTACGATTCTGTTGTAAAATACACAATCTGCAGCGGCGTCTCCCCTAATACGCGGTAGCCATGTGCAACTCCCTTTGGGATGAGGAGCAGCATCGGATTATCTTCCCCCATATAATACACATCGGTTTGACCCTTTGTCGGGGAATCTTCTCTCAAATCGTATAAAACGACCTGTGCATGACCTGCTGGGAAAAACCAAACATCGTCTTGTTTTTCGTGATAATGAAAGGCTTTGATGACTCCCGGGAAACTTTTCGACCACGACGCCTGCCCAAAGCGCTTCAGCATCGGTTCGTCATCTCGAATAAGCTCTGCGAAAAAGCCGCGATCATCACAATGTTTCATGAGTTTTTTCGTTTGTACACCATCAATCATGCTGCTCGAATCTCCCTTCTTTCTGCAAGTATTCGTGAAGTGCATCTTTCCAATGTCTTGGCTTCCAGCCTGTCGCTTCAATCGCTTGCAGGTCTAACACAGAGTAGGCGGGCCGAGGTGTTTGGAAACCATACTCTTCAGTGGAAATGGGCTCAATTATCGTAGACAGACCGCTTGCTGCCACAATTTCTGTCGCAAAGTCAAACCATGAACAGCTTGCTCGGTTACTGACATGATAAATACCTGCTTTCTGGTCAAACAAGTGAATCAAAGCTTCTGCGGCATCCTTTGTATAAGTAGGAGACCCTAACTGATCATTGACGATGCGCAAATGATCCTTCGTTTCAGCCAGTCGAAGAATGGTATTCACAAAGTTATGTCCCTCATGTCCATAAAGCCACGATGTCCGAATGATCTTCACTTCATCTGACACAAGATGAATCAATTCTTCTCCAAGTTTTTTACTCTTTCCATAAATGGTTTGCGGATCTGCTTGTGCATCAACTTGGTAAGGGGTATTCGCTTGCCCATCAAACACATAATCTGTGCTGACATGTAATACATCAGCCCCTACGTTTTTAGCTTCAAGCGCTGTATAGTAGGCGCCAATCCCATTCACAAGATAGGCTTTTTCCGTTTCTATTTCGCATTGATCCACAGACGTATAAGCAGCCGCACTGACAACAATATCCGGACGGAAATGTCTCATTGCATGTCTGACTGCCTGTTGATCTGCGATATTCAGCATACTCCTTGTTAAAGCAATGACGGTAATGTCTTTTTCTTTCATCTGTTTCGTCAATTCTTTCCCTAATTGGCCGCCTGCACCGGTGATTAAAACTTTCATCGGTCACCCTTCTTCACTTTGATCATATTTGGCACGATACCAATCGATCGTTTTTTCGATACCTTTTTCGAATGAAGTTGCCTGCACCCAGCCGAGCTCTTCTTTTAGCTTACTGGCATCAATGGCATACCGCCTGTCATGCCCTTTCCGGTCTTGAATAAACGCGATTTGATCATGAGAGATGCCTAGATGTGTGAGAATGGTTTTGGTTAAATCAAGATTTGTTTTCTCGTTGCCGCCGCCAATATTGTACACCTGACCGGCTGTTCCGTTTTCTACTACTTGTTTTACGGCTCTCGCATGATCCTCTACATAGAGCCAATCGCGAATCTGCTGGCCGTCTCCGTAAATCGGAATCTTTTCACCATTGACCGCTTTTCTAATAATGGTTGGGATTAATTTTTCTTCATGCTGATAAGGTCCGTAGTTGTTGCTGCATCTTGTGATCATGGCGGGTAATTGGTGGGTGTGGATATAAGATTTCACAAGCAGGTCTGAACTTGCCTTGCTTGCTGAATAAGGATTATTCGGTGAGAGTGGTGTTTGTTCTGTGAAAGCAGGATCATCCGGCTCCAAATCTCCATATACTTCATCTGTGGAAATATGAATGAGTTTATTCGCCTTTCCCTTTAAGACCGCTTCAAGCATACGATAGGTACCAAGGACATTTGTTTGGATAAAGGGTTCTGCTGACTCAATACTGCGATCGACATGTGATTCTGCTGCGAAATGAATGATGGCATCATAGGCTTCATCAAATACTTGATCTAGTTCGTCTTGCAGCGTGATATCTCCTTGGACAAAACGGACATGAGGCAGCTTTGATAAATATTCCATCTCCTCTGGATGACTGGCATATGTTAATTTATCAAATACGGTCAGCCGGACATCGGATTCTTGAAGCAGCAGCTTCACAAAATTCAGTCCAATAAACCCTGCTCCACCTGTAATTAAATAAGACTTCGTCATTCGTATCCCTCTTTTTCCTTCATCGTTTCAAACATTTTTGTTGATGCTTCGTGGAGAGATTCATGAGTTCCTGCATCAATCCACCACCCTTTTAACATATCATAGGTCAGCTGGCTATTTGAGATGTAGAGATTATTCACATCAGTAATCTCTAGTTCACCTCGATCTGACGGCGAGATTTCCTCGATATATTGAAAGACGTCTTGATCATAAAAATAGATGCCCGTGACGCAGTAAGATGACGTCGGATGCTCTGGCTTTTCTTCAATTGATAAAATTCGGTGATGAGCAGGATCAATTTCTGCAATGCCAAACCGTTTTGGATCTGCCACCTCTTTCAATAAAACCTTGGCTCCGCTTTCTTGTTGCCTAAAGGCGTCGACAAAAGGGCGTAATGAATCTTCAAATACATTATCACCAAGCATCAGCACAAATTTTTCCCCTTGAGCAAAGGACTTTGCATAGGATAAACCATCGGAAATACCAGACGCTTCTGGCTGTACTTGATACACAATGTTCATCCCAAGTTCACGATCATCTTCCAGTAACTTTTGAAACAACGGAATTTGTTCTTCCTGTGAAATCAGCATCACATCTACAATTCCTGCTTCTTTCAGTTTGAATAATGACCAATAAATCATCGGGTATGGACCAACCGGCAGCAAGTGTTTGTTGAAAATCTTCGTTAATGGTGCCAGCCGTGATCCCTTTCCTCCTGCTAAAATAACTCCCTTCACATCTACACATCCTTATGTTCTTTTTGGTGTGAATTCATGAGGTGTATAAGAATGTTTTTCACTCGTTCGATTCCTTTTCCATCAATGAGTGAACGTCCATTAAGATGAATGCTTCTGCGGAGAAAATAGCTGTCAGACAGTTTTTGAACAGCTTGCAACAGGTCTTTTTCTTCCACAAGGTCACCTAATCCAAGGTGAAAACAAGCGCCCTTTTGCGCAAACATGCTCGCTGTCACTGCTTGGTGGTCTACTTGCGATAGGACAATGCTGGGCACCCCGATACAAATTACCTCATATAACGTCATACCGCCTGCTACGATAGCCACATCAGCTTCTGATAAAAGAACCGGTAGTTGATCTGTATGTTGAATGAATTGGATATGTTCCGCCTCTACTTGCTCTTTGATGTGAGAGGCTTTTCCTGCGACCGCTAAAATGTCTAGGTGATTTGTTTGAAGAAGCGCCGATACAGCCTTTGATAACAGGCCGCACGGATCACTACCGCCAAGACTGATGACCACCTTTTTACATTCTTTCCGAACCTCATATGTGTCTTTGAATCGTTTAAACTCGTGATCTAACAATAAATAGGGCGTTCCATGATAATAAGCCGTGCCATTAAGCTGCTCGTGCTTCCCGTCCAGACCGCCATAAATGCCGTTTATGACCGTGTCTGCAAGCTGACAGGCTTCCTCTCTTTTTTCCTCAAATAAGACCAGCCTCGCACTATCGCAGGAGTCTTTGATCATTTGAAGAAACTGAAGATCACAATCAAGGACATCTATGACTAAAAGGTCAGGCTTTAGCTTTTTGATGTCTTGTTGGACCTGGAGAAGCGCATTCGACTCATACACCATGTGAACGTGCCACTCTGGGTGCGAAAGCATTTCGACACAAATCTGATCATTTGTATAGAAATATAAGTCGTTCCCTTCCTGAAGCAGTTCTTTTGCCAAATGTTTCATTCTGACAACATGACCCATTCCTCTTAAAAAACCCCCATAAACAACAATCATGATTTTTTTGTTCATTCAGCATCCTTCTGTCTCACAGATTGATTCAAACGAACAATGTCTGGATGTTGTTCACAGATGGAAATGAGCTCAGCTGTCGGCACAGCAATAGAACCACCAGCTTTCTCTAGTAAACGGGTAGCAAACACATAATCTTCTTCTGTATCAATCGTGAATCGATAAGCAGGATATGCAAGTTCTTTGGGCGGTGTGAATAATTGAAGGGAAAATTGCTCGGGATGCTTTCTGATATACAGCGTGACATGCTCACGTTCTGAATAAGTGAGAGGAAATTTGTCGATTTCACATAAAATAGATGCTTCAATCATTTCCCCGGAAATACCGAGTGATGTTCCGTTCGTATATGTGTAATCAGCCTTTTCCTGTCTATGTTTTTCAAGCATTTTCGACAAAAGCGAAGGATCTATAAATGGATTGTCTCCCGTTAAACGTACAACCGTTTTAGGTTCAAATTGGCGGACAATCTGTGCAAACCGCTCAAGCACATCTGCCTCACTGCCTCGAAACACCTTATAACCCTTTGACATACAATATTGAGCCAAATAGTCATCCTCTGGCTCGACCGTTGTGGCAATCATAAGGTTTTGCATGTTGTGATGGTAATCATCTGATTGCTTCACCCGCTCCACAATCAAATCAATCAGCGCCATGCCGCCGATCGGTTTCATCACTTTTTTGGGCAGTCTTGTTGATCCCATCCTAGCCTGAATGACAAAAAGCACATCATGCATCATCTCGAGACTCCTGCATGAGTACGTCTTTCCACGAAACGCCTGTATGGGCTGGGATGTCTCTCACAGCCTTTGTGCCAAGTAAAATCGGCATATATCGCGGATGCAACCCCTGATTTTTTTGTCCAGGGCGCAGCACAGCTACATTTTCTGACGTGAGGATCTCTCCCTTTGCAATGCCTTTGGTCGTAAAAATTCCTCGATACGCAAATTCTCGAATCTGCCCTTCAATGGCTGTTGTCGTTTTATAAGAACTGCCAAGAAGCTCCTCTGGTAATGAATGAACGTCTATTTCCGCTTGATTCCGCTGCTTTTCTGCTGCTCGAATGTGCTGAACCATTTCCTTTAATTCTTCAGGACTAAGAGCAAATGAATGATCCGCTCCGGGTAATGTTTTATCTATTGTAAAATGTTTTTCAATCATTGCTGCACCGAGCTTCACAGCGGCTACTGGCGCTTCCGTCGGGTGTTCACTATGATCTGAAAAGCCAATGACTGCTTCAGGGAAAGCGGACCTTAAGGTTTGAATTACCCGCAGGTTCGTATATGCTCTAGGAGCTGGATACTTTGCCACACAATGCATGATGGCGACTTGCTTATTTTGCTGGCTCGTAATCGTTTCGTATGCTTCATGAACATCAGCAATGGTGGCCCCAGCTGTTGAAAAAATGATCGGCTTGTGAAAAGAAGCCGTATGACGCAAAAGAGGCAAATGGTTGATTTCATAGGATGCCAGTTTAAAAGCAGGCGGATTCGTTTGATTCAATAAATCAGCCGATTCTTCATCACACACGGTGCTTAAAAACATCAGTCCTTTCTCCTTACAACGTCTCAATAAGACAGGCAGCCATTCTGGCGGCAGCTCCATTTGTTCCACTAAAGAAAAAATAGACACTTCTTCTCCTTTGGCCGTTTCGTATAACCCCGGTTCCTTTTGATACATCCGATCCGCTTGAAACATTTGAAACTTCACCGCATCAGTCCCTGCTTCTTTTGCCACATCAATTAAAGCAAGTGCCTGATCCAGCTTTCCATCATGGTTAATGCCTGCCTCTGCAATGATAAAGACAGGCGCATCATCTCCCACTTTGCGATCTCCGATATAGAAATGCGCCATCTTACCTCTCTCCTTTTTTCGGCCACACATGGTAATACAAAAAGGCATTTGTTGTCCTAAACCCCATCTTTTCGTACAGCTGGATGGCTGTCGTATTATGAAGCTGTGTCCCCGCAGAAATGAAGTGATGCCCTCTGTGATGAGACACTTTCATCATCTCAATAAACAGCTTTTTTCCGATCCCTTTTCCTTGAACATCCGGTCTAATCGCAAAAAGCTCAAGCCCCATCTCATGCCCCTTTGTCATACCTTGAATCAAGCCAACCACTTCATCATTCACCTTGGCAACGAGGTTGATATCTGCGCGTCCGAGTAAGTTGTTTCTCATCCACTCCTGATAAAAATGCTGAACAACCCGCTGGTCTAAATATGGATCAAGGGCATAACGGCTTTTCACAAAAGCCTGATCACCTAGTAAGACCGCCTCATCGTAATCCTTTTCATCTGGCACACCCATCACCACATCTTGATCTGATGATGGCATCTCCATGAGGGCAGGCGGTGCCTCAAGCCTAGTGAGACCACCGACATAATACACATGGGATAGTTTTTGAACAATGCGGTTTTTTTCAAGATCAGCCGCCTCAAGACGTAAAAAGAAAAAATCACATTTTTCTGTTCTCATCCAATTGATGAATCTCTCCATCAATTCTTTAAAGAGCAGCGCTGATTCAGCTTTCACAAACTTCACATGAAAAATATGCTTGTCAAAAATGCCGCTCTCCCATTTGGACCATTCGTATAGCAGCACTGCTTTGAGCTTAGCACCGCTGACAAGAGCAAACTGCTTGAATCCTGCCATGCGTTCCGCTTCATGACCATATGTTTTGAGCCAAGCTGCCAGCGCCTGATCGTCTATTGCATGAACGACTTTCATGAAGAGGCCTTCTTGTCTTTTAAAATTGACACGACTGCGGTGATGACATCCTGCACATCTTCATCTGTCATACTTGGATAGAGCGGGAGCGAAAGCGTTCGTTTGTAATAAGTGAGTGCCTCAGGGAAATCCTCTGGTGAATGGTTATAGGTCTCTTGATAATATGGATGCAAGTGAACGGGAATAAAATGAACACTCGTGCCGATTTTATATTCCTTTTGCAGCTGATCAATCATGTCATCGCGTGTGATCAGTGCTTCTTTTGGATCAACTTGCAGCACATATAAATGCCACGCATGTCTTCCCTCATCATGTACAGGCGGCAAGATGAGACCAGCTTCATGTTGAAATGCCTGATTGTATGTCTTCGCAATCTGTTCTCTACGTGTCTGCATCTCCTTCAACCGGCTTAGCTGAACGAGCCCTAACGATGCTTGCACGTCAAACATGTTCATTTTATAGCCCGGTTCCTCGACCTCGTAATACCATGTTCCCTTTTCTCCATAACGATTCCACGCTCCCTTACTCATCCCGTGAAGCGCCAGCCTTCTGATTCTAGCCGCAAGTGCATCATCATTTGTCGTCAGCATGCCGCCTTCACCAGTCGCTATGTTTTTCGTTGCATAGAAGCTAAAAGCGGTCGCATCACCAATTGATCCAATCGGTTGATCATGATAGGTCGTATAGAGGGCATGAGCGGCATCCTCCAGCACGAACAAATCATATTTTCTGGCAATCGCTAAAATTTGGTCCATATCACACGATTGACCAGCAAAATGTACAGGGACAACCGCTTTCGTATGTGGTGTAATGGCCGCTTCTAATTTTTTCGCATCTAGATTGAGTGTCGCCGGATCAATATCCACGAAAATAGGGGCTGCCCCCGTATGGATGATCGTATTGGCTGTTGCGCAGAACGTCAGAGGCGTTGTGATGACCTCATCACCAGCTCCAATGCCTCTCGCCTTTAACGCTAAAAATAGAGCAGCTGTACATGAATTGACTGCTATTGCGTGCTTCGCTCCAGTCAGCTGCCTAAACTCTTCTTCAAACTGTCTAACTTTTGGTCCGGTGGACAACCAGCCGGACTTTAATGTTCCAATGACTTCATCAATTTCTTCCTGTTCAATAAAAGGCAGTGCATAAGGAAGAAATTGTGCTCTCTTTTGTCCCATATCGCTTGCACACCCCTATCTTCATCTCTGAAAATCCACGCCTGTTTTTGTTTTAAGCAGAGAAAGCAGAACATCGGTCGATTGTGCATGCGGATAATGCTCTTGAATGAAACGAGCACCTTGCTGTTTCGCCAGCTTCATTTCTTGTTCATCCGATAAAATACGGATCGCTTTCTCGGCCAACTCAATAGGGTTTTCCATGTGGCAGCTGCCAAGCGACTCGTAATAAGGGTATCTTCTGCCTTCTGTCATTTTTCCAATCAGTACACTCTTTTTAAAGAGCATTGCTTCCAGACCAACTGTTGATGTGAGCGTTATGACCATATCCATATACGGCAGGAGGTCATACAAGTCGATCTCTTTTTTAATTAATCTCACATGGTTCCCCGCACGTTCAATCGCTGTGTAGTCATTTAATCGATTTCGAGCGATTTCCCACGGATGCGGCTTCATAATCAGCTGAATATCTTTCCGTTTTGCAATCGTTTTAAGAACATCACCGTAAAAGGCTTCTGAAAACGGCTGTGTTGCCACGAGCACAGTCTTTTTGGCAGGATTGAAGTTCAATTTACGAAAGACCATTTCCTGTTGAAGCGGTGTTCGCTCCTGCACCAAATCAAATCTCGGGTGACCTGTGATCTCCACCTGCTCAGGCTGACAGCCTTTGTCTACATACCAGTCCTTTTCATATTTTCCAAACACTCCGTGGCAGGTGGTGAAAATCGGCAAAAAGGCTTCGTCTCCCATGAGCGCACCGTGCTGAAGACAAATACTTGTGAGATGGCGCTTCACGGTTTGCAAGGCGAGCACACGGCTATATGCATCCTCCGTCGTACCAACCACGACAGCTGTGATGGGCTGCATCTCAAATAGCGTTTCTATCTGGTCAATCACATCAATAAATTGCACAATGTCCTTCCGAAGCTTTTCTCTAAAAAAGACATTGCCAAAGACAGGATGCTGGGCGTAAGGTTTCAATAGAGCATTTGCTTTTTCAATATATTCAACATGGGCTTCTTTATTAACCTCTCCGGCTAATTCCGGCTTGCTGATCACCGGTAATCCGAAATAATCAGCCTTCTTCCAGCGCGCGAGCACAACTGTTTGGTTCGGATGGAACCGCGTGTAATTTTGTTCAGTAAAACGCAGGTGTTCAAAGTGAAGCAGCACCTTTCCATGACTCGGACGATAAGGGATACGCTTGATCTGCTGTTTATGCTGATCAAAAAAGGGCTGAATGTCTTGCGGCTTTGGACAAGTCGTTGTCAGCTCTTCACCAAACGCCTCATCTTCCATACGTTCCCTCACTTCAGGGCTGATGTATTGATAAAAATTACTGATTAATCCAAGGGGGATGTGGCGATAGGTTAAGTCTTTCATCAGATTCACATACTCAAAGTACACCTGCCAATAATGATGAATATAATGCGACACTTAAGGTCACCTCCCATGTCTTTGTTTTAATATATGACGGAGCTCCCTGCAGGTAGACTGTGGAGGAAGTGCTTGAATAAAATCGCTTTTCTCATCTTCTGCCAACTGATAATGAATAGACTGTTCTGTGATGTAGTTTGTATCCAATACCTCATCAAAAGGGTAGAACGGATAAAAGTGATTTAATCTAAAAAAGAACCGCGCATCCCCTATTCGATAAAAATGCGGACTCTCGTCCCAGTAGGATCCAAACTCAGCTCGAATCTTTGTTAAAATGGATGCACGATGTACAACTGAACAGTGATCAATAGCACAAGGTGCATTCCACTGCACTGTTTGCGCAGGTCGAATCGTTTCCTTTACTGGCTCTTTTTCGCTATTTAAATAGATAACTTTTGAACTAGAATAGACAATATGTTCATTTGGACGAGCATCTAAATAATTCGTGAGCTTCTCTAAACGGTCTGGTGCATAGACATTGTCATCTGTGGCATAGGAAATATACTCGCCCTTTGCCTGTTCTAATGCTTGATTAATGAGGACGGCATAGCGTGTTTTCGCCGTTCTTTCCTCCAGCGTTTTCACCCCGCTTTGGATAAAATGGATGCGTGGATCTTTACGGAAAGGCTCAATAGCAGCAAGGGTTTGTTCGTTTGATCCATCATCCATTATAAAAAGTTCAAAGTCTGACAAGGTCTGCTGCAGCACCGCTTCAATTGATCTTCCAACGTAGGCCGCTTTGTTGTAGCTCGTCATAATGACCGTTACTTTCGTCAATGTTTTCACCTCGGTCTCTTTTAAACTATGGTTATCATATGTGTCTCCTCTTAAAGAGACTGTAGAGTGACCTATTTTTTATAAAATTGGATTTTTTTCATGATCTATCTTTGAAAAACGTAAAAATTTTGGTAATATAAGTAATCATTTATGTGTATTAAAGGAGTAAAGAACATTGGAGTATATGAAGAGTGATCTCTCCCAAGAAGAGGAAGCAAAAGGTTTTTTTCGATTCTTTAAAATTTTTGTCGCGACAAAAACGATTATTCGCTCATATGAACATACCTCTATTCCCATGTGGCTGATGATACTCCTTGCAAGTATCGCTGGTACTAGCTGGATGTACGAAGGGTATTTTAGTGAGTATATGGGCAATCATATTCCATATCCTTTTATTCTGTTACACGGAGCAGGTTTTGGTATTTTAGTAGGCAATTTTCTTCTATTTTTCGGTTCATTCATTTTACAGTGGTTAGGGCGACTGTTTTTTGGCAGTAAAGCGCCGTATCGAGATGTGCTCAAAGCTTGCACACTGACGGTCATTTTTCCTTCCACCTTATTTGCTCTTACTTGGATTTTTACTGTGGGGTTGCTTGGTCCGTATACATTTGTGAAAATCTCACCCTATTTAGACCAGCACTATGAAGTATGGTATTATCTCAGTGTTTTACCACTGGTTGATGCGTATACCAAGACATGGATATTTGGGATGGCTGTTTTAGGCCTTGTCGCTGTGATGAAGCTGAGAATATGGCAGGCCTTTATCATTGCCATCACACCCATCGCCTTATTTTTCCTCATCATGACCCTTATCTATGACGTCCAGCGAGCTATGAATTGGTTGATGTAAACAGGCATTCCTTAGATTGTTGGAAACCTTTGCAGTCTAGGCAGTACGAATATGGGGTTTGTCTGAATACTGAGGAACTGCACAAAGCAGTTCCTCAGATTGTTGACAAAGGGCTAAAATGAACTTTATTTTAGCCCTTTGTCTTCTTTTCAGCGTGATAGAAAACCTTTGCAGTCTAGGAAGGACGAGCATCGGCGCGGAGCGAATTTGACATTCGTGAGCACCGAAGCGCAGGACTGACACCGAATGCGAGGGTTTGTCTACACGCTGAGGAACTGCACAAAGCAGTTCCTTTTTTTCGTTCAATGTACATATTCTCTCTTCCTGTCTCATAGTGTGAAAGAGAAAAAGAATGCTATGGAAACAACAGGCGCTTTTCCGCCTTCTGTTTAGAACACCATGAGGAAAGAGGAGGAACGTTATGAAATTGAAAAATCAATTTGGGCAAGGTTCGGGTTTCGAAGGTCAAGATTTTCGCCAGCAACAATATGGAGCAAATCCGTATCCTGCGCAGCAGATGGGTTATTCAGTCCCTCCCCAAACGCAGGGTCAAATGCAAGGTCAAATGCAGCAGGGGTATTCGCCAATGCCGTCTACTGGTACTTCACAAGGAGGCCAAGGTGGGCAAAGTGGCGGGCAGCCCTATCAAATTCCTTCGGGACCGATTTATCAGCAGAACGTCACCGGTCAGCTGCCGCTTGAGCAGTCCTATATTGAAAATATTTTACGATTAAACCGCGGCAAAGTAGCCACGATCTATATGACGTTTGAGGCAAGTAAAGAATGGAACTCTAAGATTTTTAGAGGAGTCATTGAGGCCGCAGGACGTGATCACATTATCATTAGTGATAACAAAACGGGGACACGATACTTATTGTTAACAATCTACCTTGATTACATTACGTTTGATGGGGAAATTCAATATGACTATCCATACTCGATGTCTACGTATTCTCCGAGATAACCTCAAGGTCATATCAGCAGCAAGGTGCAGACGCCCTTGCTTTTTTCTTTTGTCTAGGTTTTTGACACACCTTCGGGGGAAGGCTCATAAGATGCCTAGTAGTTTTTATTAAACGCCTAGAGGTGACATCAATGACTGTTGAGCTGGATTATACATCGCCGAATGTCAAATATTCATTTGATTTGAATCAAAGCCCCCTTGTGAAATATGACCAACACAACCTGATTAATGTTTTAGGAAAAAAACAATTAAATTCGCTCGATCAAGTATCTCTGCTGGATATATATTTGAGTAAAAGCAAAGTAGTAGAGCCTCATTATCATCAAAATGCTGCCGAGCTTGTTTATTGTATCGCCGGCTCTGCTGCTGTATCCATGCTGAACCCTTTTACAAAAAAGCTGTCCACCTACACCATTACCCCCGGGCAGGTAGCCAATGTGCCACAAGGCTGGTGGCATTACGAAGTCGCCTTACAGGACAAAACCCATTTGTTAGCCATTTTTAACGCATCGACGCCAGAAGTCATCTTAGGTTCAGACCTTCTAACCCTCACGCCTTCACACATCATGGCACATACTTATTGCATGAACGAAACGCAGTGGAAGCAGGCGACGCAGCCTGTGAAACCTGGTGTATTTATCGGGCCTTTCTGCCACCGGGAGGAAGAGACACAAACGCACCCTGTCCCGCCTTCTCACTATGTACCTTATTATCAAGCACCTCCGAACTATTCTCCTTATTGGAGTTAAGAAAAAAACCGATGCCCCTATGAGGGCATCGGTTTTCCTAGCTTATAAATTTTTTGCTGCTGCAATCACTAGCATGATCCAAGAAGCGATAAATGCCACTCCGCCAATTGGCGTAATAGCACCTAAAATCTTCACCTGAGTCAAGGCAAGCACATAAAGGCTTCCTGAGAAAAATAGAATGCCTGCCAGCATCACCCAGCCAGCGGTCGGCACTAGGGAAACACCTGACAGCTTATCTGCCAGAAAGGCGACAATAAACAGGCCAATGGCATGGAACATCTGATATTGAACCCCTTTATTCCATATCTCAATATACTTTTCAGGAATTTTCCCTTCCAGTCCATGTGCACCGAAGGCTCCAAGACCAACCGCAAGCATGGCGTTAATGGCACCTAATATGAAAAATAGTTTCATTCGTCATTCTCCTTATCTCATCAATTATGTTTATCATAGCGCGGGTCTTATCCAACATTCAACTTTCCTATGATGCTGACACGAGATTGTCGGATTTCTTCTTCTTTCGCAGCAGCACTTGATCGACCACAATCGCAATCAGTGTGCCAAGAACAAGACCATTGCTCAATAAAGAAATCAGCACAGGATGCATGCCTTTCAATGCCCCTTGTGGCACAAACATTGCGCCCACGCCTGCTAAAACAGCGATACCAAGCACAAATCGAATGCGCGGGATGTCTTCTTTTTCATACTGATCGAATTCTGACATGGCAATCCCAATCATAGAAGAGAACACCACAAAGTTCACAGCCAGCCCCACAGGTGAAGGCAATGCAGAGAAAAAGCTCATCAATAATGGAAATAAACTAATGAGGACAATGAGCAGACTGCCAAGGAAAAATGGCTTTCTCGATGGAATTTTGGTTGTTTGTATAAAACCCGCTGCCCCTGAAATAGGGACAGGCGCAATCGCACCAATCAGTCCGCTCAGCAAATGACCAAATGCGGCGACAAAACCAGCCGGTCTGGCTCGTTTCCGCTCACGCAGTTCACCAAATGCCTTGACGGAACTTTCCACAATTCGAATACTTGCCAGCATATTCACAATGAGTAAGATCGTAATAAAAAAGGACGTGACAAGCAGTCCACTGTCAAAGACCGGCATGCCAAACGGAAACAGTTTTGGAAACTCAATGATCTGCTCAGGAATGCGAACAGGCTTCGCTAGTCCGAGTAAAGCAAATAACAGCCAGCCGCCTGCAAGTGCAAATAACACAGAAAACTGTCTTAAATAATGCCATTTTGAGCGGCTGATCATGAAGGTGATGACAATAATCAAGATCGATAGACAAAAGACAAGCCCATCTACCTGATTTCCCCGATAGCCGATCCCCATCAGCCCTTTCATGATTGGCTGACTTAACTGCACAACAAGCAGCAGCAAATAAATACCTGTGACAACCGGCGTAAATAAAGACGCAAGCCAATTAATGATTTTAAAGAGACTAAAAATAAAAAAGAACGCTGCACTAAAAATTAACGCCCCTTGCAATGCTTGCAAGGTTTCAGGATATGTAGCAAAAATCGTCCCTGTCATGCCTGCATAAAGGGTATATACCCCCCACCACAGCCCTGCTGGACTTTCATTGATCGGCAGCATATGACCGCATAAACACTGCACCATCGCCACAAGTCCAAGTGAAAAGAATGTACTCTGAATCAGTTCCGCCGACTGCACTTGATTTAATTCAAATGCTTGTGCAATCGCAATCGGCACAGCAATAGAAGCTGCGATAAAAAATGCCATCCACTGAATGGCGCCCAAAAATAGTTTCAACCCGATCACCTTCCCTTTGTCGTGACAAGACCATTAAAAATCAAAAATAGAGTCACCGTTGCCATCTTTCTCTTGTTGACCCTCTTCTTTATGCTGAAATTTCTTTGCACCGCTAGTGCCCATCAATTTCTCTAGCATGGCTTGATCCGTAGACACAGCCGGTGCAGATGGTGTCTGTATAGATGGAGGTGGTGAAATGACCGAAGACTGCGGCATTTGCACCTGTGATGATGTGTCGAGAATGACATCACATAGTGAAGAGATGACCGCCGCTTGACGTTTCACCTCTTCATCATTTCCACTTTGTTTTGCTTTTTGAATGGCTTCCTCCATTTTTTGAAGCAGACTTGATATATGAATATTCAAGGGTAGACCCTCCAATCTAAAAAATTCGTTTTCCAACATTATTTTACCAAATGAACAAACCGAATGGGCTCATTTTTTCAAAGCTGTGTGCTTCTGTTCATCTGATTTGACCCTTCCCCAAGATTCACACATAATAAAAAAGAAACAATATCGTCTTTGAAAGGACTGAAAGATGAGCAAACTCACTGAACTCATTCACAAACAAAAAAACGTGCAAACACCAGCGGTTCAAGATCGAATCCGTCTTCTTAACGATTTAAAAAAAGCCATTAAACATCATGAAAAGGACATATTACAAGCCTTAGCCCATGATTTACATAAATCCGAACAGGAAGCCTATACAACAGAAATTGGCATGGTATATGAAGAGATCAATCATACCGTCAAACATCTTCACAAATGGGCCAAACCATCTCGCGCGAAAACACCTCTGACCCATATCGGATCAAAAAGTATGATCATTAAGGAACCGTACGGCAGTGTTCTGATTATTGCCCCTTGGAACTATCCTTTCCAATTGGCCCTCTCGCCATTAGTTGGAGCCATTTCTGCGGGAAATGCCGTTACTTTAAAACCGTCAGAATTAACGCCGCACGTCTCAAACGTGATTGGCACGATTGTGGAAAGCGTGTTTCAAGAAGATCTTGCAGCGGTCGTTGAAGGCGGTGTGGATGTCAGCACAGAGCTTCTGAAACTGCCATTTGATTATATTTTCTTTACTGGAAGTGTAGCCGTCGGCAAAGTCGTCATGGAAGCGGCCGCAAAACATCTGACACCTGTCACACTTGAGCTCGGCGGAAAAAGTCCATGCATTGTCATGCCTGATGCAGACATCAAGCTCGCTGCAAAACGAATCACCTTTGGTAAATTCACGAATGCTGGTCAAACATGCATTGCACCAGACTATTTACTTGTTCATGAATCGATCAAAGAGGACCTATTGCGTGAAATGACGACCTGTATCCGTGACTTTTACGGGGACCAGCCTGAAACAAATCCGCATTTCGGAAAAAATGTCAGCCAGCGTCATTTTGATCGGCTTTCACAATTTCTCTCAAATGGCACGATGGTGACAGGTGGACAGCGCAATGAACAAGAGCTCAAAATCGCACCGACCATTTTAGATCATATTACGTGGGAAGATCCTGTGATGCAGGAGGAAATTTTCGGACCTATTTTGCCTGTCATCACATTTGACTCTCTTCAAGAGGCAGCTGACATGATTAAGGCAAGACCGAAGCCGCTCGCTCTTTACTTATTTACAACAAATAAAGAAACAGAAGCTTATATTCTAGACAACCTCTCATTTGGCGGAGGCTGCATCAATGATACACTGATGCATGTCGCCACTCCATATTTACCATTTGGAGGCGTTGGTGAAAGCGGCATCGGACGATATCATGGAAAAGAAAGCTTTTTCACCTTTACCCATGAAAAAAGCGTTCTGCGCCAGACCAATCGCTTTGATTTTTCTTTCCGCTATCCAAATGCGAAAAACGGACTCGACATTGTCCGTAAATTTTTAAAATAAACAGGACGAAGGGATTTTCCCTCGTCCTATTTTGATTCAATGTCCTTGATACACCAGTTGATTTCATCGATCCCCATTTGCTTTAAATAGGCGTTTACTTTTGAGAACGGACGGCTGCCAAAAAAGCCGTTTCTTGCAGAAAAAGGACTTGGATGAGGTGACTCAATGATGTAATGCTTGCTTTGATCAATTCGTTCTTTTTTATTTTGCGCATGTCTGCCCCAAAGCACAAAAACGACTGGCTGATCTCGGTCATTCAGGACGTCGATGACGCGGTCTGTCACACGTTCCCAGCCTTTGCCTTTATGCGAGTTCGCTTCTCCTTTTCTTACAGTGAGCACGGTGTTTAACAGCAAGACACCCTGCTCTGCCCAGCTGACAAGCGAGCCATGGTTAGGGACCGGACAGCCGAGGTCATCCTTTAGCTCCTGAAAAATATTTCTCAAAGATGGCGGATGTTTGACACCAGGCTGAACAGAAAAGCTTAATCCGTGTGCCTGTCCTGGCCCATGATAAGGGTCTTGTCCCAAAATCACGACCTTCACATCTTCATACGACGTCAAATGGAGGGCACGATAAATGTCATCTGGCTTTGGAAACACGATCTGCGTACGATATTCTTCCTTTACCCACTCACGTAATTCCTGATAATATGGCTGTTCAAATTCACTTTTCATCACAGCCCACCAGCTATCATTTAAAAATGGCTTCATTTCGGTTGTCCTCCTTCTGTCTGCTGTGCCAATCTTGAGATCATCGGTTTTCCATCCCATACAATCTCACTCTCTGATTCTCGTTTTTTCATCGCTGGTTCTTCTAATAGGACAGCAAAGTTCGCTGTCGGCAAATCACCGAGCCCATGCTTTTCACTCAGATCATCTAAATAGTTCTTCCTTGTTTCACCAAGATCACTCGACTGATTGCCCCCACCATCAAAGAACGCATAGATCACACTGGCAGCTGGCACTCGTTTGGCTCGTGCATGCTGCGTAACACGCAGGAAAAAGTCCCAGTCCCAGTAGTGATGCATCGCTGGATCAAAATAGCCAATCTCATCATGTATGCGGCGTTTGTACATACTGCCAGAAGGAACATATGTAGAAAAAACACGCATGTCCTCAATGTCCGCTGTATAAGCAAACAAACGTCTTGATACTGGAAAACGAGTCGCACCTCGTTCTTCAAACGAAACAATTTCCGCATCCGAAAAGACAAAATCAGCGTCTTCCAGCGCCTTGCTCATACGTTCAATATGACAAGGTGTAAAATAATCATCGTCATCACTCAGCATAATGACGTCACCTGTCAGCTCCCGCACCCCAACATTTCTTGCGTTCACATGCTGGACATTCTCATCTAAATGAATCAAGCGGATTGGCAGCTCGGGATAGAGTTCCTGAATCACGTCCACTCGCTCTCCTGCATCATTTACGACCACAATTTCAAAAGGCTGTACGCTTTGTCTCGAGATGGATTCAAGCAGTTCACACAATGCGCTCAGCCGGTTATGTGTCACAATTAGTAAAGAAATCTTCATATCGGCCTAACTCCTTTAATAGATTCGTCTTTTTCATTAAAACATAAATCGGCTTTCTTCTCATGATATAAAAGGCGGTTTGATTGATCGAGAAAATGGGAATTTTTGATGAAAAGGAGTGATGATGATGGAATTTTTCACAGTTGAGAATAGTAAAGAAGCCAAACAGACGATCGAACAGATACAATCCACAAAGGACGATGTGTTTGTGTTTGCGTATGACCCCGAACGCTCTGATACCGTTACTGAGTACACGGAAGCAAAGAGCATGACAGCTGTCGATCAAGGGATTTTAGATCAGATCGCCAATGTCATTCGCACCAGGGATGATGAACTGATGGCCAAAATCATGTCGACCGGCGCCGATCAAGAATTAGCCTTAACGCTTTTAGAGGAGCTGAAAAAAGGGAAATTGGTGATTTGTAAAAGATAAAGAATGAGGCGTTCCATGAAGAGTGGAACGCTTTTTTATGCCGTTTCATTGTGATAAATGGAAAAGCTGATTATAATAAGGGATAGAACAGTAACTGTTACACATCACATTGGAGGTTCAGCAACTATGTCTATGAATAAAGCACTCACCATCGCAGGTTCGGATTCAAGCGGCGGTGCAGGTATCCAAGCAGATTTAAAAACGTTTCAAGAAAAAAACGTCTACGGGATGACAGCTTTAACCGTTGTCGTTGCAATGGATCCTCATAACAACTGGGATCATCAAGTGTTTCCAATCGATACATCAACAATCCGCGCGCAGCTCTCAACGATCGTGGAAGGCATCGGTGTAGATGCGTTAAAAACAGGTATGCTGCCAACAGTTGACGTCATTGAACTCGCAGCTGAAACGATCAAAACATATGAGCTGAAAAATGTCGTCATTGATCCTGTTATGGTATGTAAAGGTGCGAACGAAGTCCTTTACCCAGAGCATGCTGAAGCATTGCGCGAAAAGCTCACGCCACTGGCAACAGTTATCACACCTAACCTTTTCGAAGCAGGTCAATTAAGCGGCATTGGCGAGATCAAAACGATGGAACAAATGGAAGAAGCCGCAAAACGCATCCATGAACTTGGTGCAAAGTATGTGGTCATCACTGGCGGCGGTAAGCTAAGCCCTGATAAAGCGATTGATTTGCTTTATGATGGACAAACCTTCGAACGCCTTGAAACAGATAAGATCGACACAGAATACACACACGGTGCAGGCTGCACATTCTCAGCCGCAGTCACAGCTGAACTAGCCAACGGCTCAGACGTGAAAGAAGCCATTTATGCAGCAAAAGAATTCATCACAGCTGCCATTAAAGGCTCTTTCCAACTAAACGAATACATCGGACCAACGAAACATTCCGCACATCGTTTGGACAAATAAGGGGAAAATTATCGCAATAAACCATATGTATAAATAAATTTCAAAGTAATTTATAAAACTTACAGAGCGTATTGATGTGTAAACTAGTCATTCCTTTAATATTGCACAATTCATCAACAGTTGAACCCCCTTTTTATATTTGTTGCATTCTATATGTAATAAGTCAATTTTTGGGGTTCAACTTATATCAGTATTACAAGCCTTCCGCTCAGTCATTATAAGAGTTCTTCCACTTAGATATTTTCTGAAATCTCCTATTTTTATAAACTCCGAATGTTCCATTCATTTGATTTAATCAATCTTAATTCGTTTTGATACTATCTTTTCCAAAGATACCTTTCCACATCTTCCGTGGAACATAGAGTTCACATAAAGCGACAATTTTTGGTACTCTTTAAGTCGAACTTCTCCTGATTTCATCTCGTAGCAGTTATTAATATTAGGCGAGAAATCATCATCACGACAAATATTCTTATTTCAACCCGCAAAATAAACACAATTTCAATACTCAAATAAATATTAAACCAAGGTCAAGAAAAATAAGAAAAATAGTCGCCATTATGAATACATATGATGTTTTTCTATCTTCATTCCAAAAATAAAAAATTAAAATAAAAGATACTATTGTAGTGATTAAAGCCCAAATTATCATTTAGTCAACTCTCCTCTATATTTGTAATGCTGTTTATAAATAGTTCTCTACGCTTTTTTCAATTTCCAGGATTTATTATATTATGGTATGAACCATTCATAACATTTTAGTCAAATAAGACTGAAAGGGGACATTAAAATTGCTTAACAATATAGGACAGACTATGCGATCAATTAGAAAGAACAAAGGATATACTCAGCATTATGTTTCTAGTGGTTTGCTATCACAAAGTGCTTATTCAAAGTTTGAACTACATCGAATCGACATACTTGCGTCATCTTTTATGGCTTTACTGGAAAAAGTAGACGTTTCTTTAGATGAGTTTCACTATATTATGAACGATTTTCAATATACTCGAAGGCAAAAGTTTATTAACGATTTTTTTCGTACGACTTTCAATCATCCGAACAAATTAAGACAATTGATAACAGAATCTGAAAGGTTGCTATCAGATTCGGAGGACCAATTGGTCAGTGATATTCAATGTATTTGTACAGCTTTAATAGTGCTTCATGAAACGGGTAGTATTGAACAAGCTTGCAATCACGTAGATACTGTTTGGGAACGTCTTTCTAAGCATGAAAATTGGTACCTGATTGATATTAGACTGATAAACTCTATACTTTTTATATTTCCTATAGAAACCGCTATACATATAGCAAAGAATGCATTGAAAAGACTTAATATATATAAGAATTTTCAAGATACTTATAAAATTGAAATTAATATTCGAGTTAATTTTTCGCTTCTTTTAATAAAATACAATAAATTTAAGTCGGCATTAGTTGTATTAGAAGAAGCAATCCCTCTCTGTAAAAGACATGGTGCATACAGGGAGATGGCAATCTGCTATGGTCGTAAAGGGATATGTCTAAAAAACTTAAACATGGATTCACCTGAAGAGTATACTGAAAAAGCTGTAACAGTCCTTAGTATACTAGAGGAAAAAAAACTAGAAGAAATGTTATATACGGAGATCAAAAACTATTATTAAAGCCATAAAAATAAATTCCACAATTCCATAAGATACAAAATACAATAATTGATCTCACTTTACTGGATTGAAAGTGGGTTCAAGAAATACATAAAAGAATTTCAAAAAATAATCCTAAGACAGACCTTAGGATTATTTTTACTATCTACTCATATATTAAATAAAATATGGATATCAGTTCTCTGTTTTGAGAAGAATGGTTATCCTTCCGCATTGTAATGTTTCTTGCACTTTTATAACTCATATACATTAAATATTCTATCTACAAATTTCTATTATCTTCATACATTAAGATTTAGAATAAAACTGACATAGATAATCTTTAAATAAAAAAAGCATACCCGCTCCCAGGTACACTCTTTCACCATAATTTTTCACCTACTTTTGCTGATCAGATTCTTTCGCCATTTTTCGAATAAAGGCTTCAATGGATTCAACAAATAAGGCATATTCTTTCATTTGTTTATACGTATCTGACAGCTTCTCTTTTAATTCTTCCTGCTCTAGAGAAGGTTCACCGAGAATAGATTGGACTTGAATTAGCAATTCTTTATATTCTTCACGTTTATCTTCAACATGATCTGCCATTGTCTCCAAGCGTTTTCTAGTCGTCGGCTGCTGTTTTGAATTCAAGTAAACAACCCCTTTTTGTCCTACCGCATTTGGATAAACGTCAGCCTCAGCTGTATATATTTTAAAATGATACCATAATTGAACCTGTTATCATATATGTAAAACGTCATCAAACCGCTTCAGGCCAACCTTGTATATACATGATATAGGCTTTAAGATACAGGCTGATCTCACTAGAAAAAAGCAGATCATTGATCTGCTTCTTTTTGCAAATGCCACGTCTTCAATTTAAGCTTCGTTTCATTTCTACCACTGATGGAGATTGATTTATTTCCCGGGGAAGGAAAGTAACGTGCAGTAAATACTTCCCGGCCTCCGTTGACAAAAATCTCAATCGATGATGCATCAATAAAGATATGCAGATCCTGTAATTCATCAATTTCTACTTCACGAACTTCCTTTGTTCGATCTTCAAATCGATCTCGCTCTAATGTTAGTTTGCCTTCATCTTTATCATAAATGATACGAGCAGCAGCACGGATACAGCATTCAAATCCTTTTTGTGTTTCAATTTGATCAATGAATACCTCTGCGCTCGTCAAATCTTCAACAGGAATGGAGTGAACAGATCGTTTAACGTGAAAAACATGCTCCTGCTCATTTGTCCGCATAGATCGAAGTTCACTTACCGGCTTTTGAATAAGACGTCCTTCATCATCTAAACGAAGCTCTCTCGGAATCGTCAAACAATGGATCCATTGATAAGAGACAGTTGGATGATGCTCTTCCCCTTGATCTGGTACACCCATCCATCCCATTAAAATGCGTCTGCCCGATTCATCTTGGAAAGTCTGCTGTGCATAAAAGTCAAAGCCACGATCCAGCTCCTCAAACGCTCCATGCGTATATTGGTAGGTACGATCATCGAATGTACCAACAAAATAACCAGATTGATGTGTATTGTTGTATTTAAATCCATCAGGCTTCAGCCCCTGTGGTGACACGATCAATACATCCTGACCGTCTAATTCAAACAGATCTGGACATTCCCACATGTATCCGAAATGGTCTAATCCATTCTTTCCACTGCCTGCAATAATGCCTTGAAACGTCCAATTGTCTAATGTATCAGATGTGAATAAAACAAGATGTCCTTTGAGATCTTCACTTTGTGCTCCAAGGACCATGTACCACTTTCCATTCCGCTTCCACACCTTCGGGTCACGAAAATGTGCAGTGAATCCCGCTGGCAAAGTCGCCACGACACCTTTTTTCTCAAAATGAACCCCATCCTCTGACACAGCTAAACATTGATATGTCTCACGATTCCCTTGCTCGTCACGGACATTTCCGGTATACATCACGTACATACGACCATCGTCAATGACTGCACTGCCAGAATAACAGCCATTTTGATCAAACCAATCACTTGGCGTGAGGGCAGCCTCTTCATGCTGCCAATTCACTAGATCGGTTGATGTGTAGTGACCCCAGAATTTTGCCCCATGTCCTGTTTTAAATGGCTGCCATTGATAAAACACATGGTAGACTCCCTTCCACTGAATCAATCCATTCGGGTCATTTAAAAGACCGACTGGCGGCATTAAATGGAAGTTCTGACGGTACACATCTTTTTTCACCAAATGCTCATAGTTTCGAATACGATCTGTTACCTTTTGACGAAGTGCTGCGTCCGTTGTTGTCATCACTGTGACCACTCCTTGATTATTTTTCGACTTCTTTGACTTTAAAGATGATGGTAAGAATAAATGAAACAGCAACAGCTATTAACATACCAATAACATAATTTACCACATTTTGTAAACCAAATGGAGCTGCAATGGCAATCATCGGAATCCCTGTTAAACCATAAGCGTTGGCGGCTACCTTCGTGAAGACGACAAACGCCCCGCCTAATGCACCTCCGATCATTGCAGCAATAAATGGCTTACGATAACGAAGATTCACACCGAATATGACCGGCTCTGTAATACCTAAGAAAGCAGAAAATGCTGCTGGTAAAGCAATTTCTTTCGTTTTTGCACGCTTTGCTAAGAAAAAGACCGCTAGCCCAGCTCCGCCTTGAGCGACGTTGGACATGGCCCAGATCGGCAGCAAATAATTCCGTCCAATATCATTCAGAAGTCCTGCCTCAATCGCATGGAAGCTATGATGAACACCTGTCAGTACAATTAAAGAATAAGCACCTCCGAAAATCAGTCCAGCTAAGAATCCTGCATGGTCATAAACATAAGTGAGTGCATTCGAGATCCCTGTACCGAGCATTCTCCCTAGCGGTCCTACAGCAATAAACGTCACAAATCCAGTCACAATCACCGTCACAAACGGCGTCACAAGTAAATCAATACTGTTCGGCACAACTTTTCTTAAGTTCTTTTCAATCACGCACATGATATACACAGTTAATAACACGGGAATGACCGTTCCTTGGTAACCAAGAAGCGCAATATCAAAGTTGAATAGATGCATATATTCTGGTTTTGCGTCTGTCAGTCCCCATGGATTCAGCAAGCTCGGGTGAATCATAATGCCCCCAATGACAGCTCCTAAATATGGATTTCCACCAAACTCTTTGGCTGCACTAACCCCAATTAAAATCGGTAAAATGATAAAGGCAGCACTTGAGAACATATCTAGCATTTGGAAGATGGCAGAGCTTGGATCAGCCCATTTGAAGGCTTTCATCATACCTAATAGGCCCATTAATAAACCGCTTGCTACAATCGCTGGAATGATTGGTACAAAAATATTCGATAGCGTCTTGGCAAAACGTGCAAGTGGATTCATTTTTTGCTTCACGGCTTCATCATGGCTGGCTGGTTTTTGATTCTCGTCGTCTGCCTCAAGACCCGCCTCACGCGCAAAAGGCTCATATACTTTGTTGACAGAACCTGTTCCAAATATGATCTGGAATTGACCCGAGCTTGAGAAGGCACCCTTCACACCCTCAAGTTCTTCAATGGCATCTTTGTCAATTAACGCCTCATCTTTCATCACCAATCGGAGTCGTGTGGCACAATGTGTTGCGCTAATGACATTTTCTTTGCCGCCTAATAATGTTGTTAATTCTTTGGCTGTTTTTTGATAATCCATGTTGTCTCCCCCTTTTTTTAAAACAAAAAAGACCTAAAATTCACTAACGATGAAAGGACATACACGTCCCCTCGTTACGCAAATTTTAGGTCTTGCCTGCCTGACAGTCACAATCCCACGATATTGGTTTTTGATTACGCTTTCATCATAGTATAAGAGCGTGACCTGCGTCAACCTATTTTTTCGAATCAAATGACCCATATACACTAATTAGAGTAGTGTGCATAAAAAAAAGCCTGCGGACAGGCACAACCTTTACACCAATTCGGCATCCTGCAGACGCTGGACATGCAGCGTGATGTAGCCGATCTCCGATTCAGGGAGATGAAGTCCATATTCTTTTTTCAGCAAATCAGCCAGTCCAAGTGCACACCGGTAAGCCGAATCATACTTTGTTTGGATAAAAGTCAGCATGTCATCGTCCATGATTTGAAATGCTTCATTCGATTCCAACCTGCCTAATGCATACCTCAAATGTGTCACAAGGCGCTGATATGAAATACTATCCTCATCAATCGAGCGCTCAAAAACGCTTTCGATATGCTCGATCATTTCTTTGATCATCGTTGTGTATTTGACCGTCTTCTTCATGGACTCCGTATTCATTTTGGCCGTATGAATATGAAGTGCCACATACCCTGCCTCATCGTCCGGCAGGTCAACCCCAAGCCGCTCCTTTACATAACGAATGGCATACTTTCCAATATCATATTCCTGCTTATATAAGACTTTGATCTCACCAAGCAATTTATTATATAAGACAATGCCTTTTTGAACGCGTTCAATGGCAAAGGATAAATGATCTGTCAGTGAAATGTGGATATGATCACTGAGCGGCATCATGAGTTCACCCTCTGCATAACTAATAATATGCTCTGCCACCTCAATATGCGCTTCTGGCAATGTCGCAAGAATTTGTTTGAATTTCTCATTTTCTTCACGCACAACAAAAATCTTCTCTATTTTTTGAACGGGAACGACGTCATTTTTCCCCTTCTGAAAAGCAATTCCGGGCCCCATCACAATTTTCTCCTGATCACCCTCCTTTACAACCACTGCATTGTTATTCAATATTTTATATATCTTCAAGGGGCATCCTCTCCCACAGATAACGTGTCTTATGTGGGATTTTACCCTGTTTCAACTTTTCTGTAAAGATAAGAACGGACCGGCACGAGCCTCTCTCGTTGTCTTTTCATCAAGCATCATCAGACTTTCTTGAAACGGCTTTTCTATCCTGCGCTTCTTCTTCTTTTCAACTGCCAGTTTCTCTAGCTTTCTCTCATTCACCGCAAGAAAGAATCCTCCATCCACTGCTGTCACTTTCACCCCTTGCTTCTTCAGCAGCTCACCAGGATTCACAAGCACATTCATCACAAAACCAAACCATACACTCAACCAGTTCTTCCATTTCTTCACTGAACATCCCTCCGATTTACTTAGAATCTAGCAGTTCTAGCAAATTAACTGTTCCTATCATATCCCGAGAAAAAAGAGAGGTTTGTCACAATCTGGGTGAAAAAACGAACTAGTTTTCAGAAGTTTTGTTGAAAAGTGCAGAAGATGATCATGTTCCACAATGTTTCTATGAAAATTTTATACACACACTATCCCAAAGATAAGCACATCTTATCAACAGGGTTTATCCACATATCAACACCCTCTTACTAGATTTTGTGTATGAGGTTTTTTTATTTTCCATATATATATCTGAATAATCGAGTTATCAACAGATTATTGTGCATAAGTGTGACTTTATAAACAAAATAGTTCTTTATGACTATGTAAAATAAGACCATTTTAGTAAAGGAATTGGTTTCATCGTATGGAATACTTAATAACGGGCAGTGAATCTTTCCTATTTATCCACAAAAAGAAAGGCTATCTCCCTAAATACACAGCTAGAAAGGGGAAAATTAATTGAAAAAAGTAATCTCTCGTTCTTCTGTTCTATTGTTCTCCACTATTTTTACCTTATCCACATTCTTTTCAGGTCAGGCTGCTGCCGCTCCATCGAACAAACAGGTGGAACTGGAAAAAGCAGAAATCTTCGGCGAAATCAATGTTAAGTCTAGAAAACACACCACTGTCATTGTTGAATTAAAGGAAAAATCCTTAGTTGAAGCCAAGCAAGAAGGCGAAGCACAAACAAAGGCCTCCCTCAAAAAATCTCGAACGAAAGTAAAGAATGCAGCACTCAAAAAGTTAGATAAAGCGAGTGTTCGTCAAGAATATGAAAAAGTCTTCTCTGGTTTCTCTATGAAACTTCCTGCAAACGAAATCCCGAAACTGCTCGCAGTTGACGGAGTAAAAGCCGTTTATCCGGATGTTACATATCAAACAGATGAAGTGAAAAAGAAAAGCGTCCAGCTTCCTAATGAGGATGTCTCTCCACTCATGGATAAAAGTGCTCCATTTATCGGTGCCCCAAAAGCATGGGATGCCGGCTACTCTGGAAAAGGGGTAAAAGTCGCTGTCATTGATACTGGAGTAGACTATACCCACCCTGATTTAAAAGGAAACTTCGGATTATACAAAGGCTATGACTTTGTTGATAATGACTATTCTCCACAAGAAACACCAAAAGGAGATCCTAGAGGCGAATCGACAGATCATGGTACACACGTCGCAGGAACAATTGCGGCAAATGGACAAATTAAAGGTGTCGCTAAAGACGCTACCCTTCTCGCCTACCGTGTCCTTGGACCAGGCGGATCAGGAACAACTGAAAATGTCCTTGCAGGCATCGACCGGGCTGTCACTGACGGAGCCGATGTCATGAACCTTTCTCTTGGGAACAGTGTGAATAACCCTGATTATGCAACAAGCATCGCACTGGATTGGGCCATGTCTGAAGGGGTTGTTGCTGTGACATCAAACGGAAACAGTGGGCCAAACAGCTGGACCGTTGGATCTCCTGGGACATCAAGAGATGCTATTTCTGTCGGAGCCACTCAGCTTCCGTACAGTTTATACAACGTGAAATTCCCGAACTATTCAACAGCAAAAGTGATGGGCTACTATCAAGAAAATGATTTAAAAGCACTTGACCAAAAACAAGTCACACTCGTCCAAGCAGGCATCGGTGACGAAAAAGCTTTTGAAAACATCGATGTCAAAGGAAAGGTGGCAGTGATTGAACGTGGAGCCATTGCCTTTGTTGATAAAGTGGACAATGCGAAAGCTGCTGGTGCGATCGGCGTTGTCATGTACAACAATACCGATGGAGAAATCCCTGTGGATGTACCAGGTCTAGCCCTTCCGACGATTAAGCTGTCAAAAGCGGAAGGAACAGCACTTGTTAAAGCCATTGAGGCTGGTAACAATACAACAACTTTCTCGATTCAATTTGTGAAAGAGTTAAGTGAACAAGTCGCTGACTTCTCATCTCGCGGACCTGTTGTCGATACGTGGATGATCAAACCAGATCTTTCAGCACCTGGCGTGAGTATTGTCAGCACCATTCCGACACACGATCCTTCTCAGCCATACGGCTATGGATCGAAGCAAGGAACAAGCATGGCATCTCCTCATGTAGCCGGAGTAGCAGCGATTATTAAACAAGCAAAACCATCGTATTCTACAGAGCAAATTAAAGCGCTGATGATGAATACAGCAGAAACATTGTATGACCCAAATGGCAGCCAGTTCCCTCACAATACGCAGGGCACAGGCAGCGTTCGAATCATCGAATCACTTCAAGCGTCTTCTATTGTGTCTGATGCAAGCTATTCGTACGGCACTTTCTTAAAAGAAAAGGGCGTTCAAATCAAAACGAAGAAGTTCAAGGTAGAAAACCTGTCAAAAGCACCGAAAACCTATACCATTGATTACAAGTTCGATGGCAATGGCATTAGCACAAACGGCACGAAAAAAATCACAGTAAAAGGGAATTCCACAGGGTCCTTTACTTCCGCAGTACAAGTGAATTATGGAAAAACGAAAAAAGGAACGTACCAAGGCAGTATCACCATTCGCGAAAATGGCAGAAAGGTCACTGAAATCCCTACTTTATTGATTGTAAAAGAGCCTGATTACCCGCGCGTCACTTCGGTTTCCGTAGAGCCTGATAACCGTGCTGGAAGCTATGTCATTAGTAGCTATCTCCCAGGCGGTGCTGAAAATCTTGCATTCCTCGTCTACTCGACAGATGGAGAGTATTTAGGTGAAGCAGGAGTTTATCAACATGTTGATAAAGGAGAGCATCGTGTGAAATGGAATGGCACGATCAATAAAGGACAGAAGTTAGAAGCAGGTGAGTATACAATGCTTGCGTATGCAAGCCTGAAAGGCAAATCAGATACGGTTCAAACGAAAGAACCATTCGATATTTATCCTGAATAAACAAGAATCACATAATAAGCCTTGTATGAGCCCATCAGCTCAACAAGGCTTTTCTATCATATATGGAGGAAAGAGAAATTCATGTTGATATGGCTATGGATCGTTTCTTTTATGACGGCTTTTTTTCTCACGATCACCTTGGTTTATTTTTTTACCTTTTTACATGCAAAACAGCCTCGTCCTTTTCATCAAGCATGTGAACTGACTGTCTATACCACCTGCATTTATCCGCTTAGCTTGGCGGTGACAGCTGCCTTTATTCTCACCATGATGCTCCTCTATCCCTTTTATTGGCTGCGCAGACGGTAAATTCACATAAGTTATGCGTCAAAAGCTTCTTTTAATAAACGATACGATGTGAGACGTTCTTGCATGTGATGTGTGATGGTCACAGCGATCACTTCATCTGTACGATACGCCTTTGCGAGTTCTGTCAGCTGCTGCTTCACAGAGGCTGGCGTGCCAACAACCATTCTCTGTCGATTGGCTGCTACTCGTTTTTGTTCATATGGACTGTAGGAATAGTCCTTTGCCTGTTCAAATGAAGGAAAGCCGCCAAGGTTCTGTCCTTGTTCGTTAGCTAATAATGATAAATCTAAGCTAACAGCCAATTTTTCTGCCTGTTCCTCTGTTTCTGCACATAAAACGAAGACCGCAAGACTGACACGCGGCTCACCACCAAATTCTGAAGGTTCAAATCGGTTGATATACTGCGACACAGAGTCTTCTCCGCCTTCTCCATTAATGAAAAGAGCAAACGTATAGCCTGCACCTGCTTTTGCGGCAAGCCGTGCACTTCCTCCAGAGGAACCTAACATCCATACCTCTGGGGCAGTATCTACTTTCGGAGAAGCGGTCAGGTGAGGCAGCGGATAAAATTCATCGGCTAAATCATGTAAATACACCCTTAATTCTTCTACCTGCTCAGGGTATTGATCACCAAGTCGCTTCCGTTCTCCATGATGAAGGGCAATGGAGGAGATCGGCATACCTCCAGGAGCACGTCCAATGCCAAGATCAATTCTGCCCGGAGCCAAGGCTTCGAGCACTCTGAAGTTCTCTGCTACTTTATAGGCACTGTAGTGGGGCAGCATGACGCCACCTGAACCAATACGGATATGTGACGTCACAGCTGATAAATGACCGAGAAGCACCTCTGGACTCGATCCTGCGAGCCGGTTTGAAAAGTGATGCTCTGATACCCAAAATCGATGATAACCCCATTTCTCTGCCTGCTTCGCCAGCTCGACTGTTTGCTTCAGCGCCTCAGCAGGCGTCGCATCTCCAATCAATGGAGATTGATCCAGTATACTTAATTTCATGATGTCGCACCTCTTACAGAAATCCCCCTCTCTCACTTGAAAGGGGGATTTCCTGATTTATTTTCGATTAAAGCCCTTCTCTTTCACAAAATCTCCGAGGAAAGCACGTTTTGGCTGGCTAAAGCCTCGAAGCATTTGCTCAGACCATGTATCTTTTCTCTCACCGTTTGTTCGTTCTTCATAATATGATGAAATACGATCATCGTATTCTTTTAAATAACGATCCACATGAGCTTCGTCTTGCTGATATGTGTTTTCATGATAGATCAGCTCAACGGGCAACCGTTCCTTTTGAGATGATGAATTGGCAGGATGTCCTATGGCCAGGCCGAATAGCGGCAGCACATAGGAAGGCGTTTCAAGTAATTCTGATACTTCCTTCAGCTGATTACGCAGTCCGCCGATATAGCAGATGCCAAGTCCCATAGATTCTGCGGCGACACTGACATTTTGCGCAGCGAGCGCCGCATCAATCACACTGATCAGAAAGGCTTCAGTATTCTCAAGCGCTTCTTGATGGTTTTTCCCTGCTTTTTTTGCGATATAGTCGTGGCGTTTCAAGTCTGCACAGAAAACAAAAAAATGCCCATTCTTCTCAACGTATGGCTGATTTCCAGCCAGTTCAGCAAGCTTCGCCTTCTTCTCCTGATCTGTTACACCAATGATACTATACGCCTGTACATAGCTTGATGTCGAAGCAGCCTGTGCACTTTTGATAAGTGTCAGCACTTCTTCGTCTGTCAGACGCTCATCTGTAAACGAACGGATGGACCGATGATTTAAGATGGTTTCTATCGTTTTATTCAATTCGAAGACCTCCTTCACTCCTACTATCATAAGACAAATGAATATTGCTTTTCAAAAGTTAGAACTCACACCAAAAAGGCAGCCTACGCTTAGACTGCCCTTTACCCGTTTTATTTAAATAAATAACTTTGATATTTCGTTAATTGAACACTTGCATTATAGGCGATACCAAATCCAATCAGAACAGATAAAACAGAGCTTCCCCCGAAGCTGATGAATAAGAGCGGTATCCCTGTTACAGGCATGACGCCTATGTTCATGCCAATGTTCTGGAATGTATGGATGACAATCAATGCTGTATATCCTACACAGAAAAATGACGCAAACCGGCTATAAGGATGGATACGGTCAATCAACACAACAAGCCTGTAAATCAGGAAGAAGAACATGATCACAACAAATGCGCAGCCGACAAAACCAAAGGCTTCCCCTATGATAGAGAAAATCATATCTGTCTGTGCTTCTGGAACATACACTTTTAAGTTTTTAACACCGTTCCCGAAAATTTGTCCTGCCCCAATTGCCATAATGGCTTGCTCGACTTGATATTTATCAGATCCAGATGCATCCTGTGTCTGGGCTTGGTTGGCTGTCGAAGAACTATCAGGCAGCCAAGCGGTAATCCGATTGATCTGATACTGCTGAATCCCGATCTTTTGTGCAAAATCAGGGAATAGAATAATCACGGCTAACACAGCGGCAACTAAGAGCACAACCACTGAACCGATGAGAGAGATCAATTTCCAGTTGACCCCTGATAAAAAGACCATGACAACGACAATAAACATACATACCGCAGCCGTACCTGCATCTTGCAAAAAGATGAGTCCGACTGGTACAGCAGCCACGCCGGCAATTTTTAATAGTAGGAAAATATCATCTTCTAATGTTCGTTTTCCTCTTGGGGTTGCCTTCCCAATGACAGAGGCGAGCATCATAATCAAACCAATTTTCATGAACTCTGAAGGCTGAAATGTTCCAATTCCCGGTAACACAAACCAACTTTTTGCACCATTTTTAATTGGAGCAAAATCATGACCTGCAATTTGTGCAGGAGCAATTTTTAAAAGAATTAAGAGCATAATGCCGCCTATAAAAATATATAGGCTTAACTTTTCTAATTGTTCCAGATCGAAGTAATTAATAGCCACAATACAGATGACCCCGACCATGTAGTAAATGATCTGTCTGGTCCATGCATTAGATCCATATTGCCCAAACTGTCCCGCAGCATAAATAGCGATGACACTGATGGCAAAGAAGGCTAAAAATATAAAAATCAAATCTCCTTGATAGTAAGGAGATGTATTCTGCTTGTTCATGAACTAACCACCCTTATTACAAAACATAAAAGCCCTTATTTATATTAGATTGAAATTTTCACAAAAGCAACTCACCTTAAATATGACGGAAGTGACACCTGAAAGGTTCCATTCTAATTTCAAAAAATGAAATACTTTTCATCCTAACAATAGGAAAAAATTCCTTTCCACTCTATCATGACAACCGATCATAAGTCCTTTAAAAAGATTATTTTACAGATTTTAAGGGGAAAATTCAATGACTTATGTGGCGATATGAAAGGTGCACATCTTGCCAGCATAAGCTTAACTGAGGTATAAGAAAAAAAACAATTTCTGCGGAATAAGGCCCATTTTCCAATTATTGAGTTTACTTCAAAGTCAATTGTGGTATAATATTTGTAACAAAATGTTCACAATATCTCCTAAAAACAGACACAATTGCATCCTGACCTCTCATTTGAATTGAACATCAACTTACAAAGGAGTTGGATACGATGGATATGTTCTTTGCGTACCTATGTATTGCAACAGCTACACCCCTGTTTTTATGGTTGGAAAACAGAAAGATTGCATTAGCATCTATTCCACCCATCATGATTATGTGGATTTTCTTCGGTCTTTACATGACAAGCAGTTTATCTCCAGCAGGACATACCTTCATGATCGCATTCTTTGCCATTAACGTGATTCTGGCTCACATTGCAGCTTTCCTCATCTATGGACTTCCATTCATTCGCAAAAGATTCAGCAGCAGATAGATATCGCATCATCAATTGGAAGCGTTATCACAATCAGCATAAAAACCACTCACCTATGAAAGATGAGTGGTTTTTTATTATTTCTCTGAATGCTCAGACTGCTTTGGCGCAGATGGTGAATAACCGTCTTTGCTGTTCTCTCCGTGGCTGTAGTGAGCCGCAAAGATCCAAACAGACCCGATGACGAAAATGATCGCACAGAACAGACCAAACAAAGTATTTCCGACTTGAACAGTTCCGTTCTCACTCTCTGTCATGTGCATGAACATGAACAGCTGCAAGAATGCTTGAATGAAGGCAAAACCAAAGATAATCCATAGTTTCGCAGAACTGCCAATTTCAGCTCCGATGGCAATCCAGAATGCTAAGATGGTTAGCACAATGGAGAGAATGAAGCCGACTACGTGTTTCCAAGGGAAGTGTTCGTGCTCTGCTGAGGAATGTGTTTTTCCAGCCATATCACAAAAGCCCCCCTAATCCGATCAAGTACACAGCTGTGAAGATGAAAATCCATACAACATCAAGGAAATGCCAGTATAGACTTGAGATAAAGATCTTCGCTGCTGTTTGTGGTGTTAATCCACGTTTTTTAATTTGGAACAAGACACCTGTAATCCAGAAGATACCGATGGATACGTGTAATCCGTGAGTTCCTAAAAGAACAAAGAATGCAGACCAGTATGCACTTGTATGGATGCTCGCACCCTCATGTACATAATGGAAGAATTCGAAAATCTCAAAACCAACGAAACCTGCACCTAGAAGCAGTGTCAGAATCGTCCAAATGACAACCCCTTTTGTACTTCCACGGCGCATTTCATGAACGGCAATCCCACATGTAAATGAACTCACCAATAGCAGGAATGTCATGATCAATACAAGCTTCATATCAAATAGCTCAGCTGGCAAAACGCCGCCAGCTGTTCTGCCATGAAGAACAAAGTAGGTCGCAAAAAGTGTTGAGAATAACACGATTTCCGCGCCAAGGAATATCCAGAAACCAAGGATGTTTAAACGTCCTGTTTCAGACTGATATTCAAGCGGTGCATTTGCATAGCTGCTATCATTATGTCCCATTACTTCTGCGCCTCCTTATTCTTTTTCTCTGTTTCAATCACTTCTTCAACAGGAATATAGTAGCCATCGTCATATTCAAATGAACGTAAAATCATTGTTGCGAATACACCGATTAAGCCGATAACGCCAATCCAGTACCATTCAAATACAAGACCGAATGCACCAAGTCCGAAGAATGCAGACATGATTAGCGGTCTGCCTGAATTGTGCGGCATGTGAATTTTCTTGAATTCTTTTTCAGGATGAACGTCTACATTGTTTTGCTTCCAGTGATGGAATGCATCTGGTGACGTCACTTCTGGAAGTGCTGCAAAGTTATAATGCGGCGGAATTGCAGAAGATGTCGCCCAGTCAAGTGTACGTCCTTCTCCCCAGCTGTCTCCAGACACTTCACGTTTCGCGTGTCTCCAGCTGTAGTAAATGTTATAACAAAGGATGATGAATCCGATACCCATCATGAATGCACCAATTGTTGAAATAAAGTTTAGCGCAGTCCAGCCATCTTCTGGTCCATACGTATAAATACGTCTTGGCATTCCTTGCAGTCCTAAGAAGTACTGCGGGAAGAAACAGATGTTAAATCCGATCATGAATACCCAGAAGAACCATTTGCCGATTCGTTCGTTTAACTTGTAACCAAACATTTTCGGATACCAGAAAACAAGACCTGCAAAACAAGCAAATACAGTACCTGCGATTAATACATAGTGGAAGTGGGATACTAAGAAGTACGTGTTATGGTACTGGTAATCCGCAGCTGCCATCGCAAGCATAACCCCAGTCACACCACCGATTACGAAGTTCGGGATGAAACCAAGTGCCCAAAGCATTGGGGATGTAAAACTGATACGGCCTCGATACATTGTAAAGAGCCAGTTAAAGATTTTCACACCTGTTGGTACAGAAATCGCCATTGTTGTGATCGAGAAGAATGAGTTAACCGCTGCACTGTTCCCCATTGTAAAGAAGTGGTGAACCCACACAAGGAAACTAAGAACAGAGATTGCCACAATCGATACAACCATCGCTTTGTAACCAAACAACTGCTTTCTTGAGAACGTCGCAAAGATTTCTGAGAAAATACCGAAAGCTGGCAGGATAACGATATATACCTCAGGATGTCCCCAAATCCAGAAAAGGTTCGCCCAAAGCATTGGCATACCGCCCGCTTCGAGTGTAAAGAATGCTGAACCGAATAAACGATCGAATGTCATAAGTGCTAAAGCAACTGTTAAAACAGGGAATGCGAAAACGATAATGACAGACGTGATCAATGTTGTCCATGTAAACATCGGCATACGCATAAGCGTCATACCTTTTGTACGCATTTTTAAGATGGTCACCATGAAGTTAATACCTGTCATTAGTGTACCAATACCTGCAATTTGGAGCCCGAGCAAGTAGTAGTTCTGTCCAGGTCCTGGTGAGAAATCATTTCCGGCGAGCGGCATGTAACTCGTCCAGCCTGCACTTGGTGATCCTCCAATAACGAAGGAAATGTTGAACAGCATTGCTCCGACCATAAATGTCCAGAAGCTCAAGTTGTTCAAATACGGGAATGCAACGTCACGTGCACCAATTTGAAGAGGAACCACGACGTTGATTAAACCAATTAAGAATGGCATCGCCATGAATAAAATCATGATCGTACCATGCGTTGTGAAAATTTCATTATAGTGGTTTGAATCTAAAAACGTATTATTAGGAAGCGCCAGCTGCGCGCGCATCATCAGTCCGTCTACCCCACCGCGGAAGAACATAATCACAGCAGCAAGGATATACATGATTCCAAGCTTTTTATGATCAACTGATGTCAGCCATTCTTTCCAGAGCCATTTCCACTTTTTGAAGTAGGTTAAAACAAACACAATGGCAATGGAAGTAAGAGCGATAGAAATTTGCGCACCAAGAATTAATGGGTCTCCAGTTACAAAAAACTCATCCCATTTTAAATGCATAACGGCCTCCTCCTTTCCTTAGTCAGTTTATTCGTTTTCTAGTTTTCTTTTATAGTTCTTCACATTCTCGAAAGGATCTGTCTTGGAATGCGGAGAAACTGATTGGTAACCTAAACGTTTGCGTGCTTGGAGTGCATATTCAGAATCCTCTCCGTGCTTCGCAAAAGATAAATGTGTTGATGAGAATGTCTGCACATCTGCAGCATCAGGAAGCATCAAGTAGTCATACGTTTTCTTCGTTAACTTTGGTGCTTCTTTTTTCGTTTTATTTACCCATTTATCATAGTCAGACTGCGTCATCGCATTGACTTTGAATTTTTGCTGAGCAAAGCCTTCGCCTGTGAAGTTGGCGTTTCTTCCTTCATATGTGCCTACTTCATCAGCTTGAAGATATTGTTCCATTTCCATTCCAGCCATCGCATACTTCTCCCCGCCTAGCTGAGGAATCCATAGTGATGCCATTGTATCAGCGGAAGTGATTTTGAATAAAACCGGCTGATCTTTTGGAATGTTTAAGTAGTTCACTGTTTCAATATTTTCCTCTGGATAGCTGAAGATCCATTTCCAATCAACTGCTGTAGCATAAACGACAAGTGGATCTTTATGACTTGTTGCTTGAGGCGCCTCTTCCAAAGAGTAAATGGTTTTTACAGTTGGAACTGAAAGGGCAGCAACGATTAATATTGGGATCACTGTCCAGACAACTTCTAGAAGCGTATTCCCGTGTAGTTCTGGGTTATAAGAGGCGTTTCCAACGTCCTTACGCTCACGGTATTTAACCAAAATGATGGTAAACAGTACAAATACCGCACCAACGATAAAGAGCATGAATCCAATAGATAAAAGGATTAAGTCTTTTTGTTGTGCTGCGACTGGTCCTTTAGGATCTAAAACAGCGATATTGCTGCAACCTCCTAATACAAAAACACTCACGAGCATCGCTAATAAAAGCATAGGTTTAATGGCTCTGAACAAGAAGATCACCATCCTTCCTTAAATAATGTATAAATTGCTGAATAATTGTGAAAAGCCATCTGCCTTCGAAAACTTTTCTTCCCTTTGTAATGCTATCAAAATCTGTTGGAGTTAGCTCCCCTTTTTTCAAAAGTTCATTTATTTTTCAACAGATTTCTATTGAAATGTCATAAATTCGCCATAAATTTATATTATTGCACACACAATAAATTTCTAGGAATTTGAAAAGTTGAGAGTTGAAGGCAAAGGACAAACAATCAAGAACTTTGTCAAATTTAGGTTTACCACAATAAAAAAGTTTGGTCAAATTTCAATTTAACTTAATGAAATTTTATCTAGGTAAACAATTCTAAAATAGGTATCCCCATATTTAACAAAAACCTTACTCATTTTAACGCAAGTCGACAAGAAAAGAAAGTATCGATCCTCCGCCTATGCGCTGTAATGATTGGTAATGGTGATAAATGAGTGGAAACTCGCTAAAGACTTCCAGCAAAAAACCGGCTCATCGCCGGTTTCTCATTTATTCATCTCTCACCAAAATGTCTGGTCGTCTATAGATGCTTCCTTCATGTTCTATGTCTATATACGTCCACTTGCCTGTATAGGTTAAAAAGCGATTTCCTTCTTTCTCGACGACCATCGTATCTTCTGATTTCAATCCTGGTAAGGAAGGATTCCAAGTGAATACTTGATGAAGCTGGATCTCTTCCACCGATGAAGGAACTGCAATGATCTCTCTAGACACAAATCCAGTCTTGCCTCCTTGGTGAAGCTTTTTCCAGCTATCAGGAAATCCTTCTTTTTCATATTGAGCAATGCCTGCCTTCAATACATCTCCAATGGTTTTCCCTGGACGAGTAGCCGCATTCATGACCGTGTCAATTCGCGCAAGCCTTTCCTTGTTTTCTTCAAGCTCCTTTGGTAGCTGTCCAAAGTAAACGGATCTTGTGACATTTGCCACGAGTCCATGCCGTTCAGCACAAAGGACAACCAGTGCATGCTTTTGAAGTGCTTTTTCTGTTGGGATCGGGTGGCGATATTGATGAATCCGGTCATCTGTCGCCACAAGCAGCACTTCTATCGTCATCCCCTGCCCGATCGCTCTTTGAGCAACAAGCGAAGCAATTTCATGCTCCGTCTGTCCTGGAACGATTTCTTGGCAGACACTTTCTACAATAACCGCTGTTTCATGACAAAGGGTTTCGTATTGGCTGAGCTGTGGCGCTGAAAGGATCGATCGAACACGAGACAAATCAGGTTCGATCCATTCCACTCCTTCCATGTGAATGTCCGCACCGATTCGTTTGTCTTTTATGAGTGTTTGAATGTAAGGAGTCTCATCCTCAAACCAATCCATTGTGACGACTTGAAAGGGATGGTCAAAATACGCCATTTCTTCTTCAATGATTCGTTTTTCTTCCATTTGATTCACAACTAGGACAATATCGTCTTTCAACACAAGTAGCTGACAAACGCCCTCTGGCGTGTTTAACACAATGTGGTTTCTTCTTCCTCCTGTAAGCCAAGAAAAGTTATTACGCTTTTGAATGAGAACTCCGTCGAGTTGTTTTTCTTCCATTAAAGTTCTTACCTGTTCAATCATCAACTCATCACCTGCCTGTATGGAGTGTTTGAATGAAACGTTTAAATGCTGTTTTCCCTTGCTCTGTTCTTTTAAACACACCCGCCTGCGCGAGTATACGAGAAAAAATGAGGCCGATTTCTTTTTGTAAAATGGCTTCTACGTTGTCCTTCGTAAAGGTATTCTCTTCGATCAGACGCTCTGCCCATGACTCGTGCTTCATGATAGACGGGCAGGCTTTGATTTCTTCAAGAGGGTGTTTGGATAGCAGCGCCGCTTTTAGCTGGCTTAATTCCTCTGCTAATCTTCCAGGAAGGACGGCGAGACCCATGACCTCAATTAAACCGATATTCTCTTTTTTAATATGATGAACTTCTTTGTGCGGGTGGAAGATTCCGCCTGGGTGCTGCTTGTCTGTACGATTATTTCGTAGCACAAGATCTAATTCGTACTCATCCCCATGGCGGCGTGCAATTGGTGTAATGGTATTGTGCGGGGTCTCTCCTGTATGAGAGAACAGCCCCGCTTTTGGATCTGAATACATTTTCCACTCATGTAATATAAAATCCGCTGCCTCCGCAAGTGTCTGCTGGTCGCTGCTTTGAAGCCTGATCACTGACATCGGCCATTTCACAATGCCTGCCTTCACCCTCGGAAACTTTTCGAGAGAAAACACTTCTTCCCTCTCTGCTTTCGCCATCGGAAATTCATGAGCACCACCTTGAAAATGGTCATGACTTAATATGCTCCCTCCAACAATGGGAAGATCAGCATTTGATCCTATGAAATAGTGCGGATATATAGATATGAAGGAAAGCAGACGCTCGAAGGTCTTTTTAGATATCTGCATTGGTTCATGCTCGCCCTTGAACACAATACAATGTTCGTTGTAATACACATACGGCGAGAATTGCATAAACCACGACTCATTTGTAAGTGTCACCGGAATAATCCGGTGATTCTGTCTTGCTGGGTGATTGATGCGTCCCCCAAACCCAACGTTTTCTTTACAAAGGAGACAAAGAGGATATTGCTTTTGACTAAGCTTTTTGGCTTCAGCGATCGCTTTTGGGTCCTTTTCCGGTTTCGATAGATTAATCGTGATCTCAAGCTCACCATCTTCTGTCGGTGTAAACCACTGCACATTTTTGGCGATTCTGCCTGTATGAATATAGTGGGCATGCTGCTGCATTTCATAAAACCAGCTTGTCGCTGCCTTTGGTCCGCAATGCTTGCGTTTCTCTTCAAACTTTGCATAGATGACACTCGGAGGCGCCACCAAGCAGCCCATGATTTTGGCATCTAATAAATCACGATACGTATCTGTCCCGTCAGGAATAAGGCCTGTTTCAACTGCCCAATCGAGCATCGGCATTAAGATGTCTTCAAGGTCGTTGTCTCCTGAGACTGTTCTTGCCTCAGCATCATCGAGACCAAGCACCTCTAGCAGCCGGTTCCTTGTATAATCCATATCTAGTGGTGATATCAGCTCTTTATTAACCCCATATTGAATCAGCTGTTCTAGCTTTTCAAAAATATCAATCGCCATTCCCTTTGTCTCCTCCCCTGCCTGCTACACGTTACTCACTTTGATAGCCATCTGGATGTTTCTGAAACCACTCCCATGCACTTTGAATGATGGTGTGGAGATCTGCATATTGCGGCTTCCATCCTAGTTCTTTCAGCGCTTTTTCTGATGAAGCAATCAGCTTAGCTGGATCACCCGCACGTCTTTCTGCCACCTGTGCTGGAATGGCATGCCCCGTCACTTCTCTTGCAGCTTCTACGACCTGCTTCACAGAGAAGCCTGTGCCGTTCCCTAAGTTGTACGTCGCGCTTCCTTTTCCTTCACGCAGACGCTCAACCGCTAGAATGTGCGCCTCTACTAAATCCATGACATGAATGTAGTCTCTAATACATGTACCATCCTCTGTTTCATAATCATCACCGTAAATCATGATTTGATCACGTTTTCCTAAAGCCACTTGCAGAATAATTGGGATTAAATGCGTTTCTGGCTGATGATCTTCACCGACAATCCCTTCTGTATGAGCACCGGCTACATTAAAATAACGAAGCACAACGTATTCGATACCATATGCCTGCTCAGACCACTTCAGCATTTTCTCAATCGCGAGCTTCGTTTCCCCATAAGGATTTGTTGGGTTCGTCTCATCCGTTTCAACGATCGGTACACGCTTTGGTTCACCATATGTCGCAGCAGTTGAAGAGAATACAATGCGTTTTACATCAAATTCATTCATCACCTGAAGTAAAGCCGTTGCCCCTCCGACATTGTTGTCATAGTACTTCAGCGGGTCTGTTACACTTTCTCCAACAAGAGAATCTGCCGCAAAGTGCATGACCGCTTCAATGTCATGCGTTTGAAAAACCCGTCTTAAAAAAGCATGATCCCTTAAATCTCCCTCTTCTAATACGGCACCCTTTACGACTGCCTCTTTATGACCTGTCTGCAAATTATCCACAATCACCACTTGTTCTCCTTTAGCCAAAAGAGCCGCTACCGCATGACTGCCAATAAAACCTGCTCCCCCACATACTAAAATTGCCATCAAAATTCCTCCTTCGTTAATTCTCTAGCGCCGCCTCCAATTCCAGCTGTGTAAAAAGAGGCTTGAATGCCTGTTTTTTCTTGATAAATCGCACCTGTTTCTTCTATAAATGAGTCCAGAAGCTCTTCTTTCACAATGCTGACGGTACAACCCCCAAAGCCAGCACCTGTCATACGGGAACCAATCGCCCCTGGATGTTGCCATGCGGCTTCCGCCAGTGCATCTAGCTCAAGCCCAGTGACTTCATAATCATTCTTTAAAGAAAGGTGAGATGCCTTCATGAGTGCACCTAGTTCTTCCATTTTATCATCTTTCAGAAAATTTACTGCTTTCATGGTCCTCTCGTTTTCCGTGATGGCATGTCTTGCACGTCTTCTACACGTTTCATCTTGTATCAAATGTTCATGCTTAGCGAATTCATTCACCGTGAGCTCACATAAATGACCGATATCTAATTCTTTTCTAAGATCGCTTAAAGCAGATTGACATTCCGAACGGCGTTCATTGTATTTGGAATCTGCAAGTGTTCGTTTTTTATTTGTATTGGCAATGACTAGTGCCAGACCCTCTTGCCGAAATGGACTGTATTCAAAGGAAAGTGTGTCACAATTGAGCAAAATAGCGTGACCATCTTTTCCAAGACTAATTGAAAATTGATCCATGATGCCGCAATTCACACCAATGAACTCATTTTCAGCACGCTGCGCAAGAAGGGCTAGGTCGATTTGCGTTACGCCGAATGACGACCATTCATTGATCAAGACAGCCGTGACGAGCTCAATAGAGGCAGAAGATGACAGACCTGCGCCATTTGGAATATTGCCAGCATACACAATATCAAAGCCTTCTTTCACACCCATGCCTGCTTCAATAAACTGTTGGAATACTCCCTTCGGATAGTTCGCCCAGCCGTCCGATTCTGAGAAAGCGATTTCAAAAAGATCGAACTCTTTCACACCTTCTTCTTCAAAATTCAAGGAATACATTCTGACGCGTCCATCTGATCGTCTTGCTCCCGCAGCATATGTACCAAGAGTGAGTGCACATGGAAAGACATGGCCCCCATTATAATCTGTGTGTTCACCAATCAGATTGACTCTGCCTGGGGCGAAAAAATAGCGGAGTTCTTCCTGATCTCCAAATTGCTGGTGAAATGCTGCTCGTAATGTGTCGATCATATCCATTCCCCTTTTCTCTTCTGATAATCTTATTTTAGTTGCCCCATCAGCTGAAGTTCAATGGTAAAAAAATCGTTAAAAAATACCCTTTTTTTGCTGTGAATGGTACGATGTGATATGAGGTGTAACATGATTCAAAATAGAAAAAGGTTGTTTTTTGCTGTGAAGGAGGGTTTCCAATTTGAAGAAAGAAGCATTTGCATTTCGTTTTCACCATTCTGATGTGACATTGCCGGCCCAAATCTGGTCTGTTGGCTGGGAAGTTCAATCATCTTCGTTATACAGCTGGAATGGCGTAGAGCGGAAGGATCAGGGCAAGTGCATCTTTCAGCTCACACTGTCTGGACACGGCATGATTGAAATCGGACAGAAACGATTCAAAGTATTGCCTGGACAGGCCTTTCTGGTGAAAAGCCCCAGTGCTTATCAATACTATTTTCCAGAAGACAGTGAACATTGGGAATTTCTCTATTTAACACTTTATGGGGAAGCCTGTGACCTTTGCTTTGATCAATTTATCGATCAAGGAAAGCAGGTCATGCGTTTTCATCCGAATTCCAAACCGATCCGCCTGCTAAAGAAGATTTATGATGAAGCCAGTGAAAGACGGATTACCAATCCATTTGAGGGGTCTAGCCTTGCTTATCAATTTGTCATGGAACTGTATTCATATTTGCCAAAGCTTGAGGGACAAATGGAGAAATGGCCTGAGCCCATCGTCCAAGCGGCCTTATTTGCAAGCCACCATTTTCACGAGGAGATTGGGCCTGACGATATGGCAGCTGCGGCACGTTTATCCAAAAGTCATTTTACGAGGGAATTCAAAAAGGCAACTGGCTTCACACCGATTCATTATTTAACCAATATTCGTTTAGAAAAGGCGGAAACGTTACTGAAAACAACGAAATACTCGATTGAAGAAATCGCCACACAGTGCGGCTACCGAAACGCGAATTACTTGAATAAAGTCTTTCGAAAGAAAATCGGCATGTCTCCAAAGCAACTCCGGGAAACAAGCGATGCATAATAAAAAGCAGCCGCTTTTCAATTGGCTGCTTCTTTTACGCTTTCGTTAGGTCAACACGAATTCTCCCTTGTCTTAAAACAATGGTCATTTGCGTATCAGGGGTCATTAAATTTTCTAAAATGTCCGTCGCTGTTTGAAGCGCAATGTCCATTCGGTTGATCTTTTCCTTTTCTTGTTCAGAAAATGCTTCTGGATGTGCGGTCATTTCTTTGACTAGCCTCAACACTTGTTCATGCTGCTTTTCTGTTTGTTGATATATGGCATCATATAATTCGTCTGGCCTGCTGCTCATTTCACATCACCTATCTTTTTCATGTGTTAAATCGCATCTTCTTTTGTTTTCTTGAAGACGAACCATTTACTGGCGACATAATTGACCACGACAATCACAAAGTTAACAAGGATTTTTGCGACGGTTTCGTTGAGCGCCATTTGGCTCACAAATAAAATCATCAGCCCCAGATCTACACCTAGAGACATGAGACGGACACTAAAAAATGAAGAAAGCTCACGCATCAGGCTTTTTGTGTCACGAGCCTTTTGCTTGAAGACATACTTCTTATTGGTGATATAAGCAAAGAGCACAGCAAATACCCATGAAACAACCGTTGCTGTTTTGTAATCCATAGAAAACATCTCAACGAATAAATAGAAGCTGACTATGTTGACAATGGTTGTACACACACCCATGATCAGATACATGACAACTTCTTGATACTTTTGAAAAAGGCTATACATGTCTTTCTTCATTCCTTCTTGGTGAATTCTGTTTCTTTTAGAATACCATCTTAAGAAGAACTTCCCAAACGAACAATATGTGCGTCCTGTAAAGATGAAATTTGTTCTCGCTGATGGCATATGTCAACCTTATGGGTTTATATGAGTCAAATGATTTAGGTCTTTATCATTATTTTAATTTATAATCTTTTAACTGACTTTACAATTGTTTATTATGAGAAGTAAGAATTCAATATTTATGGGTTTTTTAGTCATTTTTTTAGGGACGTGGTAGGTGATAGATTTTACAAAATAGGTTAAATGTCATCATTTTTCGACAAAAATCTATTTTTGTACTCCATTCACATACACGTACAGTTACTAGACGGTTTGTTCAAGTCATTGGTTGCAGATGAATATGTCTTATTGAACTGGAGGATATTATGGATACGCAAGTGAAAAGAAGAGTTGACGAAGAGTGGGTTTATTTGATTCAAGAAGCGAAAAAAATTGGACTAGGCATCGAGGAAATACAAGCTTTTTTAACATCCAACGGTGATCAGAAGATGATAAACAAACCGTAATCAACGCCGTTATCCTTTGTCTTTCAGATTGCTTTGGCTAAAGTTCTAACCTGTCAATTGACCTTTTAAACATCCTTTCATGACGATACGCTACAATAATTGAACACCTCATCATACCAATCCCTTCCACTCAATGGGGTTCTGTCTTTCTATTTTTAGGAGGACAGTCCGTTCCCTGTTCTTTATATGACCCCTTTTTAGCTGTCATTCATGAAAATTGCCCATTTTCGTTATAAAACCAAGCTCCCCACCCATATATTAAGCATAAGACACAAGAAAGAAGAAAGGTGGGTGGCGCGTGAGTTCAGATTCCCTATCTTATTATCATCAAAAGAAGGATCAATATTATCACGGTGTGAACCCTGTGATTGTCCATCGTATTCGCAAGGAATGGACGTCTATCTTGGATATCGGATGCGGCACAGGTCAGCTTGGAAAAGTCTTAAAACAACAAGACCGTACCATATATGGAATTGAATCTTTTGAAGATGCGGCAAAGCAGGCTGAGAAAGCGCTGGATCATGTTTTATGCGGCAATATTGAACAGATGGCGCTGCCTTATCAGCATGAACAATTTGACTGCATCATTTTCGGAGATGTTCTTGAACATTTATTGGACCCTTGGGCCGTTTTAAAAAAGGTCAAACCCTTTCTAAAAAGGGAAGGGGCCATCTTGTCTTCCATTCCGAATATTGGTCATATTTCAACGGTTTTAGAATTACTGGCTGGGAGATTTTCTTATACAGATGCAGGGTTAATGGATCAAACACATTTACGCTTCTTTACCCTTCACGAAATTCATTCCCTCTTTCAGTCAGCCGGGTTTCATGTTCGTGAGCTTGAAACCATTCGTGTACAACACCCTTCCTATACGGGCGTCATGAATGATCTACATGAATTACTCGTAAAACATGGCATCCGTTTTGATTTTAACGAGGCAGCGACAGCCTATCAATACGTGGTTGAGGCGGTTCAACTCAATGAGTAGCCCCACCATCTTATTTGTTTTATGTGTAAATGATGAGTCGATGTTTCAAGCTTGCTTCCGGCAGCTCGCTTCACTTCCTGCTCCGCACGGGTATCATGTAGAGGTTTTGCCCATTAGACATGCATCAAGTATGGCCTCTGGATACAATGAAGCTCTCACTCATCCTGCACAGTTTAAAATTTATCTTCATCAAGATACACTCATCGTCAAACAGCATATGCTTCTCGAGCTGATCCCACTTTTCTTGCAAAATCCATCTCTTGGCATGCTTGGGGTAATAGGTGCAGAAAGTGTGCCAGACAATGGAATCTGGTGGGAGAGCCATGATTGCAGAGGGAAAGTCATTGAATATCGGCACGACACCTATCAGCTACTGACGTTTGAATCTGGTCATCCACAGACAGAGCCCCAAGGTTATATCAAAGCTTCTGCTATTGACGGTCTTTTTATGGCAACACAATATGATATCAAGTGGCGTGAGGATCTTTTAGACGGCTTTCATTTTTATGATGTGTCACAATCTTTTGAGTTTGCACAGCAAGGATATGAGGTTGGGATTGCAAGGCAAGTGGAGCCCTGGTGTATTCACAAATGCGGAGATCATTTTGATGCAGAAGCATATGAAAAAGCAAGACAAACATTTCTTGCGCATTATCGGTAGAAAGCACCCTTTTCGGGTGCCTTTTTTATGATATACTGTCATAAACAACCAGATCGTCTCATATGCATTGGAGTACCTTGTCCCTAATTCGTACAAAGGAGGAAACAATGGCAGACAAAAACGTTCATTATAAGAAGGTTGCCGCTTCAAAGGATTTTCGAAAACTTCTTGAGGAAAAACGCAGATTTATCGTACCGATGACGATTTTCTTTTTTCTCTTTTACTTTTCACTTCCGGTTGCTACATCCTACTTCACCTTTTTGAACACGCCAGCAATTGGAGCGATCACGTGGGCTTGGTTATTTGCCCTCACGCAATTTGTGATGACATGGGTTTTATGTGGGCTTTATGCAAAAAAAGCAGCTCAGTTCGACAAATATGTAAGCGCTTTAAAAATTGAATCAAGAGGTGATGACGAATGAGCATGACCGCTTTTATTTTATTCATAGCGATCGTAGGGCTCACATTGGTCATCACATATTTTGCTGCGAAAAAAACAAGCAATGCGAGTGATTTTTACACCGCAGGCGGCGGTCTGACTGGGTTTCAGAACGGCCTTGCCATTGCCGGGGACTATATGTCTGCTGCTTCATTTTTAGGGATCGCCGGCATGATCGCCTTAAATGGATTTGACGGCTTTTTCTATAGTATTGGCTTTCTTGTAGCGTATCTTGTCGTCCTTTATGTCGTGGCTGAACCGCTTCGAAATCTAGGAAAATATACGATGGCTGATATGATTGCTGCACGATTTAAGCGTCCTGCCATTCGAGGGGTAGCCGCATTTAACACAATCACAGTCTCGACTTTTTATATGATTGCGCAGCTTGTTGGGGCAGGTGCATTAATCAAACTGCTTCTTGGCATAGATTACTGGATTGCGGTGCTGATCGTAGGTGTCTTGATGACCATTTATGTCGTGTTTGGCGGCATGATCGCAACCAGCTGGGTACAGATCACGAAAGCTGTGCTTCTCATGCTGGGCACACTGATTATTTCGCTGCTTGTGTTTGCTAAGTTTGATTTTAGCCTGCTGAAGATGTTTGAACAGATGAAAACAGCGACCCCGCTTGGTGAAGCTTTTCTTCACCCGGGAAATAAATATGATGTGCCTTTAGAGACCTTGTCTCTGAACCTTGCACTTGTGCTTGGAACAGCAGGTTTGCCGCATATTTTGATCCGTTTTTATACGGTAAAGGATGCCATTTCTGCGCGTAAATCTGTTCTATCCGCTACGTGGATCATCGGGATTTTTTATTTAATGACGGTTTTCCTCGGCTTCGGTGCCGCTGCTTTTGTCGGAACAGATGCAATTACGGCAGCCGATGCAGCAGGAAACATGGCTGCACCACTGCTTGCACAGGCCCTAGGGGGAGATTTATTATTTGCCTTTGTTTCCGCTATTGCCTTTGCGACTATACTGGCAGTGGTCACCGGTCTCGTTTTATCCGCCGCGTCTGCCTTTGCCCATGATTTTTATAGCCAGATTATCCGCAAAGGGAAAGCGAGTGAACGGGAACAGGTGAAGGCGGCACGCTTTGCTTCCATCGGCGTGGCCATCCTTTCCATCATTCTTGCATTATTTGCGCAATCTTTAAACGTCGCTTTTCTTGTGTCACTTGCCTTCGCAGTGGCAGCAAGTGCGAATTTACCGTTGATTATCTTCACTGTCTTTTGGAAACGATTTAACTCAACAGGTGCTATCGCAGGAAGCTTAACAGGTCTTCTGAGCGCACTCCTGATCGTGTCACTCAGCCCAAGCGTCTGGGACCCATCAGGGGCAGCCATTTTCACAGGAGAGCCGCTTATCCCACTATCGAACCCTGGGATTATCTCGATCCCGCTCGGATTCCTTGCAGCTTACTTAGGCACCATTTTCTCCTCTGAAAAAGCAGATGAAGACACCTTTACAGAAATTCAAGTAAAAGCACACACAGGCATGCATATGGATACAGATTGATGAGAAAAAGCCGGCTACTCTGCCGGCTTTTTCAGTGTTCTTGCTATTTCAAAACTGTACTCAATATGGGATAAATTGGCCTTTTAATCTCTCTTTATATCTTTCTAACTTGTCACATTTCCTCAACGTGATCAACGAACAGCATGTGATGATGATCAATAGAATTTCATGAACTTCTCCTCTGTTATCAATGATTCTTTTCAACCCTATTACCCCCATAGACTTCAATTCTCTTGTTATTCCTATGTTATCATTTTAAACACATACTGGAAATTCACCCCACAAGGAAGAAGTGAAACATATGCATAAATTGTACTCAGCAAAATTATTATTTGAATCTAGCTCCTCACCAAAGGTGAGACCGGATAAAATCTTTGAGGAACGAATCATTTTAGTGAGAGCAAAAAACAAACGAAAAGTGAAACAAATCGTCAAAGACCATTTTCCAGATGAGACATTTGAAAATGGAGATCATGGACAAACAACCACAAAACTAGCAGCCGTACTAGATATCTTTGAGCTAGTTGAAAACTTAGACGAAGGTCCCCTGCATTTAAGCGAAGTGTACAGCCGATATCTTCTTTTTGATCAAGAAACATCTGCTAAAGAAGCGATTGACGCTTATTCGTTAGACAAATAAAAGAAGCCTAAGCTACCAGTGTGTGAACTCAAATTGCTAAACAGTTAGATAAGAGGGATAAGTGCACTAATAATGGTTGGGTAGATATATATTAGGAGGACTGTTGTGAAGAGGATAATCAAGTATGCAGTGATGATTTTATTTATGAGTGTATTTTTCTATTATTACAATATGTTTGTACCTAAAAACGTTCTGTACATTTTCATTGCATTTCCATTTTGTTTTGTTGCTATAAGTTTGATTGATAAGCTATTTACGGATAAATAAATCTGATAATAAGCAAGCCCCATGCTTGCTTATTATCTCATACTGTCTAATTAGAGGGGATAATATCCGCTCTGCCGGCTTTTTAATATCGCTGGAATAACTCTGGGTTTTTCGGGACGTTTTCTAAATAAACGATCTTTCCTTGATCATCCAGCTCCGCAATATCAATGCCTTCTGCTGTATATACACGACCGTCTGTTAACTTTCCGCAAACAGCCCAGTTTGTTTCATACTTCCCATCTTCTCGTTTCACCCAGCCATCCCACATGTGCTTAATGTCTTCATGTACGTGGAAAAATGTGTTCAAAAACTGTGTGAACGCTTGGATGCCAGGCTTTTCAGCACCATTTAAGACAATCATGACATCATCAGAAAACAATGCCAGCAATTCGTTCATTTGCTCTTGCCCTTTTCCCGCTTCATCATATCGGCGAAAATACGTATCGAGCACTTCCATGATTCATTCTCCTTTATTTACCTGTCATTTCGAAAACAATCAAACAATTTGATTGTACACAATTGTATCTCTTCTGTCTATTTTTCACGCAGGTAGAAAAGACATGGATGAGTCAATCCATGTCTTTTACAGATGAAAGAGCTGCTTTCTCTGACTCGACGAGAGATGTTAGTTCTTCCGCAGCTTTTTTCGGATTAGCGCTTTGGCTAATGGCGCTAATGATGCTAATGCCATCGGCTCCCGCTTGGATGACTGGTGCCGCATTTTCATATGTGATACCGCCGATGCCCACAATGGGAATGTGAAGAGCGTGTTGACGTACTTCGTTGATTAAAGAAACACCTTGGACACTGCGTGTATCCTTTTTTGTTTCTGTAGGATAGACTGGACCCATCCCAACGTAATCTGCCCCGTCCTTCATCGCTTGCCTCACTTCATCTAGATTGTGCGTGGACACGCCTAATATTTTATTCCCGATTCTTTGCCGTACATCTTGTGCAAGTGTATCTTCCTGCCCAACATGGACACCATCTGCATCAAGATCGATTGCAAGCTGTACATCATCATTTACGATAAAGGGGATATTCGCTTCTTGGCAAAGTGCTTGAATCTGCCGAGCGATTTTTTTCTTTTCTTCACCTTGCAGAGCACCTTCACCCTTTTCACGAAACTGAAACATCGTGATCCCGCCTTGAATGGCCTCTTTCACCACATCAAGCGGATGCCGGCTTGTATTCGCTGTTCCCATAATAAAATAAACCGATAATTGCTGTTTGATTAGCTGCTGATCAACCTTCGTCATGCAAAACTCCCCCTATTTTTCCTAACGTGATCACATCTTGACCATTTGTATTGGACAGCGCGTTTAACAATTCGATTTGAAAGGTCCCTGGCCCTTTCTCATTTGTCTGCTGAGCTGCCTTTTCTGCAGCGACACCATAAAACAGCAGAGCTGATGCCGACGCATGAATGGGACGTTCCCCTGTTGCACAAAATGCCCCTATGACAGAGGTGAGTAAACAGCCGGTCCCTGTCACCTTGGTTAACCATTCGTGTCCATTATGAATAGATAGAACCTCTTCTCCATCTGACACGACATCCACTTCCCCTGTAATCGTCACAACGGTTTGAAGTGCTTTTGCCGCCTGCTTTGCTAAAGACGATACATCTCCATTTGCCCCTTTTGCATCCACGCCTTTTGACTGCCAGCCCTCCACTCCAATTAAATGAGCCATTTCAGCAGCATTCCCTCTGACAACAGTGATGTCCACTTGCTGTAACAGCTGTTTCGCCGCACTCGTCCGAAACGTTGTCGCACCAACACCAACAGGATCTAATAGAACTGGTACACCTTTTTCATTGGCCGCTTGTCCAGCAATGACCATTGCCTCCACTGTATCCTGTGTTAGTGTGCCGATATTCAGCACAAGTGCATCCGCTAATTGCGCCATTTCTGCCACTTCTTCTTTGGCGTTTGCCATGACTGGAGAAGCACCTAAAGCAAGCAGTCCATTCGCTGTAAAGTTCGTCACAACTTGGTTGGTGATATTATGGACAAGCGGATTTTCCGCTCGAACCTTTTCCAAAAGATGAGACACGCAGCTTAATTTCATCTGTATCGTCCTCCCTTTTACTCTGCATCCCACACATAGGATTTTGTATGCTTTAACCATTCTCTTGCAGCAAAGGACAAGTAGCGGTCCTTTCGCCAAATGACACCCAAATGCCACGGAATAGACGGATTTAAGGAAATGATCCTCACTTTATCAGGATCTAGATCACGGCAAATCCGTTCAGGCAGAAGCCCGATTCCAAGGTTCTCAGCAACCATTTCACTGATGAAATCCCATTGTGACGTTTCATAAATAACGTTTGGCCTGAATCCCGCATTCATACATTCATTTAAGATTCGGCTGTGCAGAACGAAATCTTCTCGAAAGAAAATAAAAGACTCTTCCTTTAAATCAGCCAAATGAACCTCATCACGTCCTGCCATCGGATGTGATGGATGGGTGACAAGCTTCATATTCTCTTTAATGATGGTGTATGTATGAAAAATTTTATCATTTGCAGGCAGAACAATGACACCAATATCTAATGATCCATCCTCTACCCCTTCCTCTACTTTAATGGAGCCGTGCTCCACCAATTGAAAGGTGACATCTGGATACTGCTGGCGGAATTCCCCCATCACATTTGGGAAAAAGCTTGATCCAATCATGGGCGGCAGTCCTATTCGGATATGTCCTTTTTTCACATTCATTAAATCATTTAATTCACTCGTTAAATTCTGAAAGGATTGTGTGATTTCACTCGCCTGTGTATACATGGTTTGTCCAGCATCTGTCATTTCAACCTGTCTGCCATTACGGTAAAACAACTGCACACCTAGCTCATCCTCTAGGTTTTTGACCATCTTGGAAATGGTCGGCTGCGACACATAGAGCGATTGCGATGCTTTCGTAAAACTCTTTAACCGTGCCACTTCTAAAAAATATGTTAAATGTCTGATGTCCACATGGTTCACCCTTTCTATAGACAAAAGGAATACTAACTATTCGATATATGTATTTTACCTATAATAGAACGTGCTGTACACTTTAAAGTAAGCTCACCAATTAGAACGTTGTGTTGTTTTTGTGAAACAGTGAACAATTTATATAGAAAAAGGAGTGAACAGAAAGTGCAATTGCTCAAAACGTCGCTGATTGCTACCCTTCAGATTATGGCTTTATTTGCTTTTGCGAAATTGATGAATGTGCTGGCGGCCTTTTTGCATTTAAGAATTCCGGGCACGATCTTAGGCATTCTTGTCATTTTCTTATTACTTCATTTTAACATCATTAAATTAAAATGGATTGAACTTGGCGCCGTATGGCTGCTCGGAGAACTGCTGCTCTTCTTTATCCCTTCAGCAGTAGGTGTGATTGATTACGGAACATTACTTTCTCAATCTGGCACAAGTATTGTCCTTGTGGTTTTACTTAGTACCTTTGTGGTCATGCTCTCGACTGGCATGATGACGCAGATGATTGCGAAAAGAAAGGAGCGAAAAAAGCTATGTTAGTTGGCGGACTATTTTTGATCTTAACCATTCTGATCTATCTCGGATCAAAAGCGGTTTATAAACGTCATCCGAAAGTCTATGTCTCCCCTTTACTTGTGACACCGGTTGTTCTTGTGGTCTTGCTGTTAATCGTGAACATTCCTTACGATGCTTACAATCAAGGCGGAAAATGGCTGACAAATATGCTTCAACCTGCGACTGTGGCATTTGCCATTCCTTTATATAAGTATTTTCACATTCTGAAGAAGCATGCAGTAGAAATTATTTTAAATGTGGCTTGCGGTTCTATCGTTGCGATTTTATCAACAGCGTTTATCGCCAAATTGTTTCATTTGGATACGAGTCTGATCGAGAGCCTCGTCCCAAGATCCGTCACAACACCCGTTGCAATGAGTGTGTCTGAAATGATTGGCGGGATGCCGTCCGTTACGGCTGTATTCGTCATTTTAACAGCATTATTTGGCTCAATCATTGGGCCATTGGTTATCCGTTATTTCCGTATTGATAATGACATTGCAATGGGCGTTCTGCTTGGTACAGGAGCACATGGTGCAGGCACATCGAAGGCCTTTGAACTGAGCTCGGTCTCAGGCACGATCTCAAGTGTGTCCATGATCATTTCGGCCATTATTACATTATGTGCAGCGCCTGTCCTAATGTCGTTTGCCCTATAGAAAAAGCCATTTCCCCTTATCGGAAAATGGCTTTTTCTTATGCTTGGATGAAGACAACCTTTAAATAGTTCCCCTCAGGATAATTTTTCGTTGTACGGAAGTCCTCAGGAAGTGTATATTCCTCAAGAATACGATACGTTTTCCCAGATTCTTTAAAGGCCTGTGCAATAAATCCTTTAAACTTTTTCATCCCAAATGCACTGCTATTGGTTGACGCCACAATGACGCCGTTCTCAGCTGTGATCTGGATGGCTTCTTTTAATAGTTTCTTATAATCCTTCGCTGCACTGAATGTGTGTTTCTTCGTTCGTGCAAAGGATGGTGGGTCCAAGATCACAACATCATAGCTCCAGCCTTTTTTCGCCGCAAACGGGAAATATTTAAAGACATCCATGACTTTGATATCCTGCCCGTCTACATCAATGCCATTCACTTCAAACTGCTCAGATGTTTTTTTCAAACTGCGGTTTGCAACATCTACACTTGTCGTACGGTTTGCTCCGCCAAGCGCTGCTGCTACAGAGAAAGCGCCGGTATAGGAGAACGTATTAAGGACGGTCTTTCCTTTTGCATAGCGATCTCGAATTGCTTTTCGCACATGACGCTGATCAAGGAAAATACCTGTCATCGCACCATCATTTAGATAAACCGCCACGTTCATCCCGTTTTCTTTGACGATAAGAGGAAATTCACCTTTCTCCCCTTTTACAAAATCGTCATCTTCGATATATTGTCCAGACGTATCAAATCGTTTCTTTTCATAAATGCCTTTATAGTCAGGGTACACCTGCTCAATCGCAGCCAATACATCTTCTTTTAATGTATAAACACCTTCGCTATACCATTGGATGAGATAGAATCCATCATAATAATCAATCGTGATTCCACCAATTCCATCCCCTTCCCCATTGAACACACGGAAAGCTGTCGTCTGTGCATCACGAAATAGATGCGTTCTGCTTTTGGATGCCTGTTCAAGTTTAGAAACAAAAAAGGGCTGATCTATTTTTTCGTTAGCGTCAAAGGAAAGTACCCAACCGATGCCTTTATTTTGCACACCATAATATCCTTTCCCTAAAAAAGAGCCTCTTTCATCTACCCATTCAATGAGCTCGCCTTCCTGTACACCGTTCACACGCGACACAGCATCTTTTGAAATAAGCGGATATCCCTTTTTCACTTGTTCTGCAAATGTTTGTTTTAATGAGATTTTTTTCATTTGTGTCATCCTTATCCTAAATTGACTCTCTCTATCCTACCATATGAATGTATACGTTACTTCTATTATGATAAGATGAGGAGAAAAATATCAACTCGACATAGAGGAGGCTCTTTTTTGACAACATTACGCTTAGATCATACAGGGATTATGGTGACAAATATTGATCAGTCCATTGATTTTTATGAAAAAGTGGTGGGCATGAAATTAAAGGATCGCATCACTCATACAAACGGAGTCATTGAACTTGCCTTTCTTGGCTTTAAAGACGAAACGGAAACGGAAATTGAACTCATTCAAGGGTATAGCAGTGACCTTCCATCTGAAGGAAAGGTCCACCACCTCGCCTTCACAACAGATAATATTCACGCAGAATTTAACCGTATTCAAAAGCTGCAAATTGAGCTAATAGATGAAGAAATCACAACATTACCCAATGGCTATTGCTACTTCTTTTTCCGAGGGCCAGACCAAGAGTGGATTGAGTTCTTCCAACGATAATATTTCCTAGGAAATGCATGCGAATCGGTATATTCATTCTCGTCACAAAAGAAAAAGAGTAAGAGCATACCTGCTCTTACTCTTTTTTTATAGCACCTTACTAAGAAATGATTTGGTACGCTCATGCTGCGGGTTTCCAAAGAGTGCTTCTGGTTTGTCTTCTTCGACGATATATCCGCCATCCATAAAGATCACGCGGTCTCCCACTTCTCTTGCAAAGCCCATTTCATGTGTGACGACAATCATCGTCATTCCTTCGACTGCTAATTGTTTCATAACAGCTAAAACATCCCCAACGACCTCAGGGTCAAGAGCAGATGTCGGCTCATCGAATAAGAGCACTTTCGGGTCCATCGCCAAGGCTCTTGCAATGGCAACACGCTGTTTTTGTCCACCAGATAATTGGTTAGGGTAACTTTTGGCCTTGTCTTTCAAGCCGACCTTTTCAAGCAAGTCTAATGCTTTATCGACTGCCGCTTTCTTCTCCATCCCTTTTACTTTCACCGGTGCGATCGTGATATTTTCTAACACGGTTTTATGAGGAAATAAATTAAAGTGCTGAAACACCATGCCAACTTCTTGTCGTACTTTATTGATATTCACTTTTGGGTCTGTAATCGTATGTCCGTGGACAACAACTTCCCCAGCCGTAATATCCTCTAATTTATTGAGACATCTTAGAAATGTGCTTTTCCCTGATCCTGAAGGACCAATGACACATACAACCTCTTTTTCCTCGATGACTGCATTAATATCCTTTAAGACTTCGTTATCACCAAAGGATTTCTTCAAGTTTTTCACCGTAATCATACTCATTTCACATCAAATCTCCTTTCTGCGTAGCTAGCCAGTAGAGAAAGTAAATAAATGATCACGAAATAAATGACACCGACAATAAGCCAGACATTCAAAGGATCAAATGTAGCCGATGCTTGAACTTGTCCCCGCTGCATGATATCAGCAATACCGATAATCGATAAGAGAGAGGTGTCCTTCAAACTGATGATAGCTTGGTTAGTAATGGCTGGAAGCATACGGCGGAATGCCTGTGGAAGAACGATAAAACGCATGTTTTGTCCACCTGTGAATCCTAAAGAGCGTGCGGCTTCTGTTTGTCCTTTATCAATGGACTGAATCCCTGCACGAATAATTTCTGAGAAATAAGCCCCTGCATTAATCGCTACTGTAATAATCCCTGCTGGCACTCGATCAAGCGAAATGAATTCAAGTGTATTAAGCCCAAAATAAATGAAGAATAGCTGTACGATAAATGGCGTCCCTCGAATGGCATTGACAAAAACGAGTGAAATAAAGTTCAAGATTTTAAATGGTGACAGGCGGAATAGCGCCACAATCAACCCGATGATAAAACCTAAAATGATAGCAACAACAAAGATATATAAAGTGGTTTGCAAACCCTCCATTAAATACGGAAATGCATTAACAATCGTATCCATGTTTCTCCCTCCCTAATTCACATACGGTTGACACATAAAGAAAACGCGCTCTGAGCGCGCCTCGCTTGTGTTATGACTTCAAATATTTCTCAATAATTTTGTCATATTCACCGTTTTTCTTTAGGTTTTCCAGCCCTTTATTGATTTTCTTCAATAAGTCCTGGTTTTTCCCCTTCATCACTGAGATCCCGTATTGGTCTCCATTCAAGCGATCTCCAACTGTTTTCAATTTCAAGTCTTGCTGTGCGATCGCATACGTAATGACAGGGTAATCCTCAATTAAAGCATCTGCATTTCCATTAGATACTTCTTGGAACATAGATGGACTGTCATTGAATTGAACTACTTCATACCCATATTTGTCTGCGTTATCTGTTGCAAATTTTGCACCTGTTGTCCCATTTTTAACAGCTAGCTTTTTCCCCTTTAAATCATCAATCGATTTGATGCTGCTGTCCTTTTTCACAACAACTGTCAGACCAGCGTCGAAGTATGGATCTGAGAAATCCACTTTCTTTTTACGCTCATCTGTAATACTCATACCACCCATTCCAACATCAAGCTGACCTGCTTGCATCGCTGGAATGATCCCTGAGAAATCCATTGCTTCAAGCTTCACTTTGAAGTCTTGGTCTTTCGCAATGGCGTTAATTAAATCAACGTCTATTCCCTCATATTTACCGCCCTTTTCAAATTCAAATGGCGGATATGTTGTATCTATCCCGATTTTATATGTGCCTTTGCCTTCTCCCGAACCGCTGTCCGATTTTGAACCACAGGCTGCCATGACGAGCACAACAATTAGTCCCATGATCAGTAACATCGATTTCTTCATAAAACACGACCCCCAATTGTCAGTTTTGTCTAAATATTCGCAATAACAATCTTACTATACCACGCTAAAGCTATACTGTGTGATATTTTTTATCAATACCAAAGATCCATACAATTCTAGATCGATAGTCTCTTTAAATTTTACTTTTTTGCGAATAACTCATTTTATTCTGAAAGAAGCATGTTTCACAATATTCATGTGATATAATCTCACAAAAAACCGCGAACACTCCTTTATCAATACCACTTCTTTCTCACCTATGAAAAAACCCTCTTTCACTGTCTCTCTTCCTCTATTGATATCCTGATATATTTTTTTCAACATCCTCTTTTTACCTAAAAAAATGTAAGCGTATACAATTCGATCCCTACTCCCTATTTTTTTCACTACTGGTTGAATTTACATCAAAAAACATGTTTTACAAATTGAGATAGACCGCTTAAAATATAAGAAGATACTTAATATGGAAAGATGATTCAGACAAATAAGAATCAGCAGAAATGAATAGGTGAAGAAAGGAGGATACCAATTGGCAGAAACAGGTGTTTTGTCATCCGTTGATGTAGCAAATATGCTAAATGACTGGTATGTCTTGATGAAAAAAAGAGACATACAAGAAGCAATACAGCTAAAAGAAGAAATTCTTCAAGCATTTGATCGAATGGAAGAGAATCAAGACGTCTTACTCTACTATCAACTTTTAGAATATCGTTTCAAAGATTTAGTCGAAGATACAGCTTCGTTAGATCACAGTCTTTTTGTGGATGAAAATGCGATTCGTACAGATGATATGCTCAGCTACTATTTCTATTTCTTTAAAGGCATGTATGAAATGCGCAGAGGGAATCAAGATTCAGCATTTCACCATTTGAAATTGGCAGAGGATAAATTAGATCTCGTTCATGATGACATTGAAAAAGCAGAATTCCATTATAAAACAGGCTGTCTATACTATAATATAAGATCCACACTTCTCTCCATCCACCACTTAAAAAAGGCTTCGTCTATTTACGACGCAGATCCATGTTATGTGAAAAAATCAATCAGCTGTCAAATGATGCTTGCTCTGAATTATGCGGATCAATCGAAATATGAAGAGGCAGAAACTTTGTTTGGACAGGTGATTCACTCACTAGAACAGATGGAGGATCCAGATTTACTTGGTCACGCATATTGCAATGCAGCCTTTATTAAAAGTCTAAGAAGTGAATACAGTGAAGCTGTGCCGCTCCTAGAAAAAGCTTTATTGATTGAGGCATTCGAAACTTCTTCTCCAGGCGGTTATTTACTGGCCTTGTATGCCTACACGAAAGCGCTATTTAAGCTGAAAAAGCCTGGTTTGTTCCACTATTATGTACAGCTTTCACTTCAAAAAGCAGAAAATTTAAAACAACGAAACATTTCACTTAAATTATCCATTTTAGAAACATTGATGCTCCAGCCAAACAACATGATTGAGCAGATCATTTCTTATTGTGATCAATTAGAATCTATGAATTTCCTTGTTGATCTTGAGGCTATCTGTCAGGATGTAGCCGCCTACTTAACTGAAAATGGTCTTCCGAAAGAAGCAATGTATTTTCAGAACAAGGCATTGTCATTCAAAACTTGTTAAGAAGATGGAGTGATGTATGATGAAAAAATGGCTGATCTCAAGTGCGATTTTTGCGCTCTTGTTCACAGGTGTTTGGATTGGTACTTCTACACAAAAAGGCAGCCCGTCTGCACAATCGCAAGATGACGGTACGATCATTCAAAAGAGAGATCGAGGCACCAACCCTTAATAAGACTAAAAAGAGTAGCTGTCATTCAAAACAGCTACTCTTTTTATTGGTTAATCAATTTCTCGTTTGATATTTTGCATTTTTTCATCTAAGTAGTGAGCGATATCTGCCGCTTCCTTTAGTTCATCGGTGAGCTGATGAGGAACATCGTTTTGCAGTTTATAATAGATTTTATGTTCGAGACTCGCCCAGAAATCCATCGCAATGGTCCGCACCTGAATTTCAACCTTCACATGCTCCACACGATTCGTTAAGTAAACAGGAATCTCAACAATTAAATGAAGACTTCGATAGCCATTTGGTTTCGGATGCTGAATGTAATCCTTCACTTCAAGGATCTTTAAATCCTCTCTTTGCCTCAGAACATCAATAATGTTATAGATATCTTGAATAAACGAACAGATGATGCGGACACCAGCGATATCATGTATGTACTCCTTGGCACATTGTGTGGTGATGTCACATCCTTTTCTCGCTAGTTTATTCACGATGCTTTCAAAGGATTTGATCCGTGATTTAGTATGCTCTATTGGGTTGTGTCCATGGATTAAATTATATTCCTGACTAATAATCGAAAACTTTGTATCCATTTCATCTAATGCAAATTTATATACTAATAATTCATTTTTCCAGTCTTCCATGACACTTTTCAAATCTTCTACATGAGTTGCTGACATATTCATTTCTTTTTGTCATCTCCTTTTGGCAAACAGCTGTTACACTGCTTTCCGTTTACTAGACGGAGAGAGGACGCAAATGGTTTTAAAAAAATACATCTTAGCCACGCTGTTTGTAATAAGTCAGCGCGAGTGCCAGTGCAAGCACAGATCCTTTCACGATATCCATTGCATAATACGGGACAGACATCATCACAAGTCCATTTTGCAAAATACCGATGAGCACCGCACCAATAAACGTACCGAATGCGTTTGGTTTACCTGCTCCCATGACTGAAAACCCGATAAAAGCAGCAGCTACCCCATCCATTAAATATGGCGTTCCTGCGTTAATTTCTGCTGTCATCACCCTTGATGCCAGCACGATACCACCGATCGCCGCAAATAAGGCAGACAACAGATATGCTGCGATTTTGTATTTGTTCACATGAATACCAGATAATCGGGCGGCTTCTTTATTTCCACCAATGATATACATCAACCGCCCATGCTTTGTGTAAGTCATAAAAACATGTGCAAAAAGCACAATGGCCGCCATAATCAAAATGATATAGGGGACCTGCCCAATCTTGCTGAAAAAGGCAGGGATGGTGCCAGTTGAAAAAGTGCCATCAGGCAGCACCATATTTTCAGAAATGGTCGCACCTTTCGTATAGGTTTGTGCCAGCCCTTGAATGATAAACATCATGGCTAGTGTCATGAGCATATCTGGAATCTTCATTTTGACAATCATCCAAGCATTCAGCAAACCGACAATAAGAGAAGCCGCCAGCGCAGAAAGGATCGCAATGAGTGGGTTTTGCGAGAACCATACAAACATGGAAATCACAATTGCATTTGATAACGTTGCAACTGAACCTACAGATAAATCAAAGCCATTCACTGCTAATGAGATCGTCAGCCCTACTGCAATGATGGTTACAATCGAGATCGATCGTAAAATGTTGATGATATTTCCTGACTGTAAAAATGCCGGATTGGCTGCCGCAAAGACAACAATCAATACGACAATCGTTAAGATGGTGCCATATTGATAAAAGAAATCAAACAGATGAAAGGATGGCCGCTGTTTCTTGATTTGTTGAACTGGGGCTGAAACTTGTCGTTCACTCATGATTGTCCTCCTGTTGAATGATATAAAAGCTCTTCTTCAGTCATTGGTGCCGTCATTTCCCGGGCAATGCTGCCATCATATAAGACGTATACTCGGTCGGCAATTCCTGCAATTTCTGAAAGCTCACTTGAAGCATAAATAACCGCTTTTCCTCTTGCAGCTAGTTCTGCAATGAGGGAGAAAATGTCCTTTTTGGCTCCAACGTCTACACCTTTGGTTGGTTCATCAAAGAGATAGACATCTGCCTCAGCCAACAGCCATTTTCCAATCGCAATCTTTTGCTGATTTCCACCAGAGAGATGCTTCACCTTCGCTTCAAGAGAAGGTGTCTTGACGCCAAGCCGCTTGACGATTCCATCTGCTGCCTTCCGTTCCTTAGAACGATGTAAGAAGCTGAACGGCCGTGTAAACGAACGTAGACTTGCAGCTGTTACGTTCCATCCAACAGTTTCTTCTGTTAGAATCCCTTCTTTTCTCCGTTCTTCAGGCACAAGGGCAATACCCGCTCTCACAGCATGATGAGGCGACTTGATATGAATGGTTTGACCATGCAGCTGCACAGTGCCTGACTTTTTTTCTGAGGCGCCGAATAGGGCTTTGCACAATTCTGTTTTACCAGCACCGACTAGTCCTGCAATCCCGAGAATTTCTCCTTTTTTCACATGAAGATGAATGTTGTTTAATTTATGCTGGTCATGCAACTCTTTCACGTCAAGCACAATCGGTGCATCCTCAAGCGGTGTACGGGATGGGAATTGATCCTCTAATGGCGCGCCAAGCATTTCTTCAATGACCTGCTTTGGATCGGTTTCTTTAATGAGGTGCGCCGCCACATCGGTTCCATTCTTCATCACAGTCAGTTCATCACAGATGTTGAAAATTTCTGGCATGCGATGCGAGATAAAAATGATGCCTGTGCCGTTCTTTTTCAATTGATGAATCATTGAGAATAGCTTGCTTGTTTCTGCATGACTAAGTGGAGCGGTTGGTTCATCTAAAATTAAAATGCTGCATTTGATCGACACAGCCTTGGCAATGAGCACCATTTGTTTTTCTGCCAGTGTCAAATCACTCACAAGACGCTTCGTTGAGATGTCAATGTCCATCTCTTGTAACAGCTGTGCTGCCTTGCGGTGAATCTCTTTCCAACGGACGAATGTTTTTTTCTCCATTTCATGGATCATCATATTTTCGCCAACACTTAAATATGGCACTAGAGCTGTATCCACTTCTTGATGGACGGTCTGCACACCGTATGAGGCCGCATCCTTCGGTGTATGAATGGTCGCCGCCTCGCCATTGATGTGGATGGTTCCTTCAAAATGTGAATGAGCACCAGAGAGAACTTTCATTAACGTTGACTTCCCAGCGCCGTTCGCCCCAATCAGGGCATGGACTGTGCCTTTTTTTAATGTGAAATTTGCTTGATCTAACGCTTTGACTCCTGGGAATTCAATCGAAATGTTTTTCATATGAACAAGCGGCGTTGTCATAGGTGTCCTCCTTCTCTCCTGATCGTCAATTGAAAAACGAAACACCCTCTATGAAAAGAGAGTGCACGTTGTTTATTTTGCATAATGCTTCTTCAAGGTCTTCATCCAGTCTTCTTCAAAAGCAGTCGATGATCCGAATCCTTTTACTTCATCTGCAAGATTGACCATATTGATGGCCTTTCCTGCATCCTGAAGCTGCTTTTGTGAAATGAGAGAGGCCTCAAGGTCATAGGAAGATGGCGTTTTCTCGCCAGCTAGTTTCTTCGCAAGAATCCTTACGTCGATTGCGCCAATGAGCTTCGGGTCAACAGCGGCAGTGTACTTCCAAGGACTGTCTTTCGCAGTCATTTCTTGCAGATCGGCATTAGACACATCAATACCGTAAATCTTCACTTCGGTTCTCCCTGCTTCTTTTAAAGCTCTTGCGGCACCAATCGCAAATGCATCCCACGTGGCAAAAATCGCATCCAATTTGCCCTTTGGATATTTATTTAGCATAGCCGCAACCGCATTTTGTGTTTGAACTGATGTATCAGAGGCCGCAACGCCAAATCGGTCAAGTTCCTTGATTCCTGTATGCTGTTTGAGCGTTTCTTGGTACACTTTGTTTCGTCTCACCATTGGAGGAAATCCGTCTACCCAAAGATACGCAATATTTGCTTTCCCTTTAAAATCAGCCACGAGTGCATCTAATGATTTTTTCGCTAATTGCTCGTCATCTTGAGACGTCACTGTGACCCCTTTGATGTCCTTCAGCTTCGGATTTGAATCAAACGCCACAACTGGAATGCCTTTCGCTGTGATCTTCTTCACATCAGCGACTGTCGCCTCATCATCCCCATGAGAGATGATAAAGCCATCATAGTTTTCTTCTAGTGCTTGAGAAATGGCATCATGAAACTTCGCCGTATCACCATTTGCCGTGTAGACATCTACTGTAAAGCCTAGCGCTTCACCTTCTGCCTTCGTTCCTGCTAAAAACTGAGCAGTATGATCGTCTCCGCCAATTTTACGGATGACTTTAATTTTTGCTCCCTGTCCTTTTGCAAATCGCTTCGGGACATTGTCAAAGGAGACCTTTTCGTTTGCATTAGCCTTTGAGCCTGCGCTTGATCCCGTACCGCAACCAGATAATAGCACGGTCAGGACCGTCAATAATACAAGAGATGATGTCCAATATTTACGTTTCATTGCTGTTCCTCCTCAAGTTGTTTTATTTTTCACATCGGAAAACTAGGTAAAAAAGTGGAAATATGCTTGTGAACCCAGTCTTTTGATTCTAAAAAAAGAGATCAAAAAAAGCCTCTCTTGATAAAGAGAGGCTTGATCACCGTTGCATGAAACATGTATCGGGAAGTCTTCCTCTCTTATCTGTCAAAGCTGTAACAGCTTTGCAGGAATTAGCACCAATTTCTTAAATAGAAACGGTTGCTGGGCGTCATAGGGCCAGTCCCTCTGCCTCTCTTGATAAGAGATCCGTTATGAAATTTGTTTTAGTTGAAATGTCTTCTTTACTTTAATGTGATGTCTCATCAATGTCAATGACTTTTTTGAAAATTTCTAAAATGATCATTTGCACCGAATACCTTGTTTAACTGCCGATGATTTTCTTAGCAGGTGATGATGCCTTAAGACGGAAATCATATTTTTTCTCATTCACAAATTGGGGATTGAGGTGTGCTGATCCTTTATCTTGACCGCTTTTCGAGCGATACGTTTTGTAGCCTTCCAGCCATTTCCCGCGCCATACCCACTGTGAGGCTTTTGCACCTTTGCGGTCATCGTAGACATTCTTTTGGAATGTATTTTTCTTGTTCACTTCGTAGAGATTCACGACTAAGTAATGCGAAGCACTGGCTGTCATGATATTATTCGTGATTCGATTGTTCACCGATTGATATTGCATGAGCAATTGACCGCCTTCTAAGCCGGCTGTGTCATTTTTGTACAAAATGTTATGGGAGATGGTCGCGTTTGTGGTTCCGCCCCGCTTCTTGTCATAGCCGCCAATGGAGATGCCTGTATAACGATTTAAATATACTTGATTGTGCTCAATGCGAATGCGTTCGGCCATCTTCCCTTTATGTTCACTTGTGACCTCAATCCCAAGGTCATTATGATGGCTGATGTTATGATCAATCACGATGTCTTTCCCGCCATCCACATAGATTCCTCCTGCGGAGATGTCCTTGCCGTACGCTGGATTCCCAACACTCGTAATCTCATAAACTTTGTTTCTAGATACGACACCATTTCGCACTTGATCATACTTTTTAGAAGGTGCGACATTCTCAAAACCAATTAAATCAATCCCGATATTGTCCGTATGCCGGACTGTATTATGTGTCACGCGGAATTTTTTAACGTTTCCGTTTAGCACAAGGGCTTCACTAAAACCTAGCTTTAACTTTTCCACAGTGTTTCCTTTGATTTCAATGTCTTCAATGGCTGCAGGTGCTTTCGTTCCATAGACCGCAATGCCATGAGCATTCCCATTTTGATGTGTCGTCTGAATGTCGTACACACGGTTGTTAAGCAGTTTGACGCCTTTGCCGCTTCCTGTGATGAATATACCGATGGGTGTCACATCTTCTTGATTCGTTTTAATATGACCGACTGTCAGCCCTTTCAGGGTGATATAGCTTTTTTGATCAATCTTCACAAGACCACCGTCTGCTTGATTTCCTTTAAGAGATGCTCCGCTAATGACAGGCTTCTCTTTTCCATACGCTTGAAAAACAACTGGTGCTTTCTTTGTTCCAGAATGGCGGACAATCAATTTCTCTTTGTATGTACCGCCTCTCATATAAACTGTTGTTCCAGCTTTCGCGATACTTGCCGCTTTTTTCAGCGTACGGAAAGGCTTTTGCTTTGTCCCTGGATGTTTGTCGTTCCCATTTGCTGCGACGTAATAGGCAGTACCTTGCTTCGCACCAGCCTCCTCCGTCATCGCTTGACAGCCAAAACTAATGGCGGTCATCAATAAAATCAATAAGGCGCCTGATATCATTCGTTTCATCTCGTTGTTTGCTCCCTTCCACTCTCTTCTACCTTTATCGGTTAAAAAAAAGAGGATTAAAATATGGCAATGCCCCTTGCAATGTACTAGTCAAAAGGTGTATGGTTGAAAGAATATCTTACAGGAAAATAAATCGCTTTTAAATTGTCAGATTAATCAGTTAATAACGAAATTGGATTTTATTTCTAAGGGGAAACTTCAGTAAAACCACGACAGAGAGGAGGAAAGCGCTTTAACAGATTTTTCTTGTCTGAATTCCAGAAAACCTATTGCTAATATTTTGTGAAGGTATAGAATAGAATCATAATTATTTCATATTATTAGAATTTTCAAATAATCAAACAGCAAGGAGATTTACGATGCCAAAACAACCCATCCGCGTTGAACTTAGTTCAACAAAAAAACCAAAACCTCAATCTGATCAACTTGAATTCGGAAAAATCTTCACAGACCACATGTTTGTGATGGATTATTCAATTGATAAAGGCTGGTATGATCCGAGAATTATTCCTTATCAGGCGATTCCAATGGACCCAGCTTCTATGGTTTATCATTATGGCCAATCTGTTTTTGAAGGCTTGAAGGCGTATGTGTCTGAGGATCAAAAGATTCTCTTATTCCGTCCTGAAAAAAATATGGAACGCTTAAACAGATCAAATGACCGCCTATGTATCCCGCAAATTGATACAGAAACGGTTTTAGAAGGCTTAAATGAACTCATTCGCATTGATAAGGATTGGGTACCTGATGCAGAGGGCACTTCTTTGTATATTCGACCATTCATTATTTCTACTGAGCCCTATTTAGGTGTTGCACCGTCAAGCACCTACAAGCTGATCATCATTTTATCTCCAGTAGGTTCTTATTATAAAGAAGGCATCCATCCGGTCAAAATTGCGGTGGAAAACGAATTTGTCCGCGCTGTTAAAGGCGGAACAGGAAATGCCAAAACAGCTGGAAACTATGCATCGAGCTTGAAAGCACAGCAAGTTGCTGAAACAAAAGGATTTTCACAAGTCCTGTGGCTTGATGGCATCGAGAAAAAGTACATTGAAGAAGTCGGTAGTATGAATATCTTCTTTAAAATCAATGGAGAAATCGTGACGCCTGAACTGAACGGCAGCATTTTAGAAGGGATCACACGGAATTCTGTGCTTGAGCTGTTAAAGCATTGGGAAATCCCTGTGACAGAACGTAAAATTTCAATTGATGAGTTAATTGAAGCACATCAGTCAGGTGAACTTGAAGAAATCTTCGGAACAGGAACGGCAGCCGTCATTTCTCCTGTCGGTGAATTAATTTATCACGATCAGCCATACGTCATTCAAAATGGTCAAACAGGCGAAGTATCGAAGAAATTGTACGAAGCGATTACCGGAATCCAAAAAGGAACTCAGCCAGACATCTTCGGCTGGACAGTAGAAGTCGATTCGGTCGTCAAGCAGGCATAAGCTAGCGAAAGAACCTTTCATTTGATGAAGGGTTCTTTTTTTGTTTCTTTATCTCCTCCACTACCTCATAATGGAAAATATGGATCTATTCCACACTTAAGGAGTGATGGTATGTTTTTTACTTATTTACTTGCGTTCTTTGGGATTTGCATCGGATCAATCATCATCGCTACAGGTTTCGACGATTCACCGTTCTTCACCCGTTTTCTATTTAAGTTTCTCGGGATTTCTATCTTTGTTCTTTCCATTACTTTTGTAAAAGTGAGGCGAAAGAGGTTGCGCAACAAAAAGGCGAAAAAGACTTAGATGTCCATCAGCCTCTCATCAAATCGTGCACCAAAACAAGACCGTTATCCCCACAATGGCCCCTGCATATATCCACTGTTTGCCTTTGATACTCCGCTTTCTCTCGATCAGTAAAAAGATCTCTGGTAAAAAGACGATGATGATTTCTAGGATAAAAACAAGATGATAAACTGGCGGCATCGGCTGGAAATCAAAGTCTCTTTCATCTCCACCGATGGTTGCGAAATACATTAACAGATTGGTTACTGGAATGGTAAAACAAACGAGCAAGCGGAGAACATACATCCACACATCCTGTCTATGCCGAATCAGGCCAATAAATGAAGCGATGATTCCATACAAAAACAAAACCACTGTGCCGTAACTAAGTAGAGGTTGAACGATAAAGCCGTAAAGCATTAACCCAATTGCCACCATATTCTAACCGTCCTTTCTTTGAAGCAGTACATGTTGTTTTTTCTATCATACACTGCTTTCTCCGGTTTCCATATGAAAAAATCATAAAAAACGACCCCATAAAGGGGCCATTTTATTTTACGCATTTACTGATTTGAAGAACTGCGGTAAATATTCACGGTGCGCTTCAAGCATTTCATCTAAGATTTGTTTTGCAATTTCATCAGATGGAACGAGTGGATTGATGGTCATAGCGACAAGAGCCGTCTCGTAATCTCCTGTCACAGCTGCTTCAGCTGCCACACGCTCGAAAGACTTGATTTGTTGAACGAGTCCTCTCACAGCCACAGGCAGATCACCTGTCGCGATTGGTTTCGGTCCGTCCTTTGTAATGATACAGTTCACTTCAACCGCTGATTCGGCCGGAATACTGGCAATCGCTCCTCTGTTCACTGTATTTACTGGTTGAATGTCATGTTTATCATTATAGATGGAGCTGATCAAATTACATGCTGCATCGCTGTAATAAGCCCCGCCTCTTTTTTCGAGCTGCGGCGGTTTAATCGATAAATCTGGGTCTTTATATAACTCAAACAATTCATGCTCGACTTGCTGCACAACCTCTGCTCTTGTTCCTTTTTCTTGAGCCGCTTTTTGTTCTTCCTCCAGCATATCTTTCGTTTTATAGTAATAACGATGATACGGACATGGAATGACCCCTAAGCCTTTGACGAAAGAAGGCTCCCAGTTTTTCGCTTCAATATTCCTCATGGACCACTGGCTATTTGGATTTCCTAATTCATCGAGCACTTGATCCATAATGCTGACCCCGTCTAAATACACATCTAAGCCATAGACCATGTGATTGAGGCCTGCAAATTGTACTTCAATGCGTTCGACATCGACATCCAGCGCTTTTGCAATGCCCATTTTGATTCCAATCGGCACATTGCATAGACCGACCACTTTTTTCAGATTCGTGTAGCGTAACACCGCCTCTGTGACCATGCCTGCTGGATTTGTAAAGTTCACCAGCCAGGCATCTGGGCAAAGCTCTTCCATATCCTTCACGATGTCTAGAATGACTGGAATGGTGCGTAGACCTTTAAATAACCCGCCTGGACCATTCGTTTCCTGTCCAATGACGCCATATTTAAGCGGGATTCTCTCATCCTTGGCTCTGGCTTCGAGCAGTCCTACACGGAATTGTGTCGTGACAAAGTCCGCATCTTTCAGAGCTGCCCGGCGGTCAAGGGTGAGGTGCACTTCAATCGGCAAACCTGCTTTTTCAACCATACGTTTTGCAAGAGCACCCACGATGTTCAACTTTTCCTGACCTGCTTCAATATCCACAAGCCATAACTCCTTTACAGGCAATTCTTGATATCGTTTAATAAACCCTTCGACGAGCTCAGGCGTATAGCTTGATCCACCGCCTATTGTGACAATTTTAATTCCGTCTTTCATGAATTGACACCTCCGAATTGCTTCATTTTTTCATGGAGCTCAATGATTTCAGCTGCAAGCTCTTTGACGGTCATAGCGTTCATCAGATGATCCTGTGCATGAATCATCAAGAGACTGACGTCGGTTTTCTCTCCTCTGATTTCTCCTTGGATTAGCTCTGTCTGTGCGTGATGCGCCTCATTTAACGCGTCTTGTGCTTCCTGCAATTTTTGCTTCGCCTCATCAAAATTGCCTTGCTTTGCACATGTAATGGCCTCCATGGCCGAGCTTCTGCCATTACCACCGTGCAAGATGAGTTGAAACACAATTTGTTCCATTTCCATCGGCCGCATCCCCCTTGTTCCCTCTATTACATGCTGACAACATTTTCATCTGTTGATGCTTTTGCTTCAAGCTCATTTTCTTCTTTCAATTTCTGCTTATCCCACATTCTAAAGAATGGATAGTATAGCGCAAATGACAAGGCAAGGTTAATCAGCTGCATGACCGCGCCAGAGATTTTCCCGCCTGTTGCGAGATAGCCTGAAATGATTGGCGGCATTGTCCACGGGACAGCGATCCCTGCCGGTTTTGCTACAAGTCCTGTGCTCATTCCGATATATGTGGTGATGATCATCATAATTGGCGTAAGGATAAACGGAATGAGAAGCATTGGGTTCATCACAATCGGCATTCCAAAAATGATCGGTTCGTTGATGTTAAAGATGGCTGGCCCAATCGCAAGACGGCCAAGCTGTTTCATTTGTTTACTTCTCGCACGCAAGATCATGGTCAGTACCAAAGCAAGCGTCGCGCCGCTTCCGCCGACATTGATAAAGATTTCAAAGAACTGCGCTGTGAAAATATTCGGCAGCACTTCTCCTGCTTGGAAGGCAAGACGGTTTTCATCCATCGCACCGAGCCAAATCGGACCCATGACTCCTCCGACAATGGTGGCTCCGTGAATACCACATGCCCAGAGGAGCATTTGCACACCGATGGCAACGATACTTCCGCCTAAGCTTCCACCAAGAATGGATAGTGGTGTGCCGATTAAGACCGTGATGATATTATGAATACTCTCAAAAGGTGTCATCTCAATCAGAAGCCTAGCGACCCAGATCAGCGTGATGACCACAAAACCTGGAATAAGTGCGATAAACGATTTACTAACTGCTGGCGGTACACCATCAGGCATTTTGATGACGATATTCCGCTGTACAATAAAGCGATAAATTTCGGTGGAAAGCATGGCAATAATCATGGCAACGAATAGCCCTTTACTGCCCATCAGTGTGACGGGAATACCGCCATTCACTAGGATAGCTTCTGTTGATCCTTCAGGTGTGAACGGTACTTGATAAGGTGTGGCTAGGAGGAAAGCTGCGACAGCAATTGCACCAGATGACAGTGCATCGACTGCATACTTTTCAGCTAACCTGTACGCGATCCCAAAGGTCGCAACAAGTGCCATAATGTCAAAGGTGGCATTCACAGGATAGGATAGTTTCGTGGCCCATTCGGCTCCGAAGACACTTGCCATAAAATCGCTGTATCCTGGAATCGGAAGGTTGGCTAAAATAAGAAACAGTGAACCGACGATAATGAGAGGCATGGTTAAAACAATTCCGTCACGCAATGCTTGTAAATGTCTTTGAGCGGCAATCTTCCCTGCAAACGGCATAACCTTCTCTTCTAGAAATCGGTTGAATCCATTCATCCCTTCCGCCCCCTTTATCCGTTCACTAACTGTTCAGCAGATTTTAAAACCTCAGCGCCATTACATACGCCATAATGCACGGTATTAATCACATCTACTGGAATTCCTTTGTCTTCTCCGAGTTTTTTCATTTGCGGTAATAAATAACGAACTTGAGGTCCTAATAAAAGCACATCGGCTTGATCAATATGATTTTTAGCAGCATCTCCAGATACTGCCCAAATACGATAGTCTTTTCCTTGTTCTTGTGCACTCTTCTCCATTTTTGTGACAAGTAAGCTTGTTGACATACCTGCTGCACAAACTAATAAAATGTTCATTGTAAACGCCCCCTTTTTGAAGTATGAAGCTTTTCTTTACACATTCATCATATTATGAAACCGCTTTCATAAACACCCATACTTTTTCCTTTAGGAAGCGGAAAAAGTTAATATCACACCATTAGTTCTTGTACGAAGGCGCTTTTTTATCCATGACATCCAGCATGTCTTCAAAGGTGTCACAGGTGATGAGGTGCTGAATAAATTTCACATGATGGACAAGCTCTCCAAGCAGACGGTACATGCCTTTTAAGTCTTTGGCGTTCTCCTTTTCGACACAAAGCAAGCACACAAATTGAACTTTTTTCTCTCCCCAAATGATCGGTTTTTCTAATGTACAGATCGCCCAAAACGTCTCTTCTGTCAGCGGGGTCATCGGATGCGGAATCGCTGTATAATGCCCAAATGAAGTCGGTGCAGACTCTTCTCTTTCCATCACAGATTGTGTAAGTTCTGCTGGCGCTAAGCCCATGTCAATGACCTTTTGCGTGAGAAAGTGTATGACCTCTTCCTTTGTTTGAAAGGCGCATTTTGTAAAGACCAATTCCTTTTTCATATATTGCGTGGCTAATGTCACTCTTGTTTCACTTGTCAAAGCTTCTTCTATTTTTAAAAAATCACTGCCTCCTAAAATCGTGTTCACTTGAATGACCGGAATCGGTAACTCCATATGAATGGGAATGGTCGTAATAATTAAATCCAATGCATGTAAAGAGACATGCGGAAGGGAATAAAGCTCTGCTGTGCCTAAAATGGTCAGCTTCGACCCAAATTGTGACCGCAAACGATCTTGAAGTAGCCTTGCACTCCCTGCACCAGACGCACAGACAATCAGGCATCGCTTCGGTGGTATCTCCATTTTCCTGCGCTCTAAGGCCGCACCAAAATGAAGTGCCATATAGCCGATCTCATTTTCATGAATGGACAAACCTGTCTCTTCTTCAATGACCCTGCTCGCCACAATCCCTGCTTCAAAGGCAATTGGATAGCCCGCTTTGATCTCATCAAGCATTGGATTTCTTAAATTCATTCCATACTTACACCGATTGATCGCCGGCTTTAAGTGCAAACTGAGGCCAATCAGCAATTCCGCATCTCCCGCTAAATCCAGCTGCAATTTTTGATCAATGGCTTTCAGCATCAGCTGAACAAGACGGCTCGTGTCATCATCCACAATTTGTTTTTGACCGCCCGTTGAAAAAGACTGTACCATTTTGGCTGTTCCTAGCAAATGAATGGCGATATAAACGATTTCCTCTTGTGGAAATGAGACATCCAGCAGCCCTTCAAGACGCTCAACCATTTTTTTGGCTACCTTGTATTCTTTTGCCCTTGGGATTTCGTTGATTTCTTCAGGCAGCACAGATACATAGTTTCCGTGTCTAATCCGTTTGCAGGCAATAGCAATATGAACAATTAAATTATTCATGCAAATGTCTGATAGATTCATTTTTTCCTCGTTGATATAATCAATCATAGTTCTCTGAATCAATTCCAGCTCATGTTTTGGCAAAATCGTAACCGCCGTGTTCAGCATGGTTTGATAGGAACGCCGTTCATTGAATAAATATTCTGACATGCAATAACGGATTTTCATCTCAGATCCTTTGATCCGGCAGCCTTTATTCGGCTTTGCTTCCAGCTTCAGATCAAAGGGTTCGAGCTTACGTTTGACCCATTTCATGTCATTACTCATCGTCGATTTACTAATAAACAGCTGCTCCTGTAAGTCTTCCAGCTTCACATATGATTCCGCTAGAAGCAGCTTTTTCAAAATAAATCGAACTCGTTCTTCTGGAAGAACAGCAAGCGGTTCTTCCTGTTCGAGTTCTTCCTTCATAAAACGGCGAAAGGCATTCTCATCGTTGATCAACAGCTCATAGCCAGCGCCTCTAACAGCTGATACAGCTGCTTGATATGGGGCTAGACGCTCATTCAGTTCCTTGATGTCTGTTCGGATGGTGCGGCTTGTCACTTGTAAACTGACAGAAAGCGCTGCGCTCGTGAGAGGAGTCTCAGCTGCCATCAGCTGACTTAAAATGTGCGCCAGTCTTTTACTCAGCATTAGGTCGGCCTCCTTCATTTAGGGTGGAGAATCTGCCTTGTTTGGACAGGTTGTATACGCTTACAGTTCTCTTCATTACTCATATTCTACTGAAAAGAAATAAAAATTGCCAACTCATTTATATGACAAACGCCCCTATTTATACAACCAACCATATCTAATGACCTATGAATCTTCTTCTAAGATGCTGTTGTGGAAATCATGAAAAAAAGGCGTTACACCTCCGTGTATCCGCCTTTTTCTTATGAGGAAATCAGTTGTGTAAAGACAACCAATCTTTTTTCATGTGTACCGGCTGCATGATCAAAAGTTCCCGTACATGTGATGAAATTGAGATTCCGTGTAAAGGCGTACCCGAAAAAAGCATTTGGTTTCTCTTCGCGCGGATAGCTTTTCACCTTGAGAACCTCAAAGGTTCGCTTTTCCCCTGACGAGGATGTCACAATGACTTTGTCTCCCTTTTTTAGCTCCTTTAGTCGATAAAAAACAGCTGGACCCCATTTATTATCAACATGACCATTTATGACAGCATTCCCTTTATCACCAGGCTTCGGACCATCTTCAAACCAAGCCGTGTGATCTGTATTTTGCGGAACACCCATACTGCCATCCTTTGATAAAGTCGTTTTCTCCACTTTTGCTTGGACATCAATCGCTGGAATGGAGATGTCAGCGGGGACAATACCCGATGGCTCATCTTTTAACGTGTCGTGTGAATGAGATGGATTCTTGGCTTGTTTTGCTGTCATTGGCTCAGGAGATGATGCAGTTTCAGAGGATGACTTTTCATCTATTGATTGGGATGCGCAGCCCGTGATGATGAGAAGCGTAAGAATACTAAACAGCCATCTTTTCACGCAAGTCGACCTCCTTTTGAAGAAAGGAACGGCACGATTGTGCACGTTCCCTCTTGTCTTGATATTGTTTAATTTGATGGTTTACGGCGAATGAGGAAGAACGCCCCCACTGCACCTCCGGCTAAGATGAGACTTGCCATCATCCCAGCAAATGCTTCATATGACATACCTAATGGACCGGCTGTGCCTCCCATACCTGTTTTCGGCATCTCATTTGGCATGTTGGATTTGAATAATTCAGGATGCTGATCGACAATAGCTGATGCGACATCTTGACCAACCATGAACATATGGCCGTATGCTTCTCTGACAGTCGGGTACAGCTGATCATATTCGCCATTGTGATAAGACGTGTACGTTTTGATGAGCTCATCAATATGGGTTTTCAACCCGGCTTCTAAGTCAGCCGCCTTCAAGCGGCCATCTGTCGCTTGATCTAAAAATTTTGCTTGTTTCATACGGTAAGCATCTAAATCTTTAACAGCCTTCTCTTTTGCTTGCTCGTCTCCTGATGCATCCGCTTTAACATAATCAACTAAATATCCGATATGACTTGACCAGATCGTTTTAAATTGTTTTCCTGCATCTTTTCCATAAACAGAAGCGATCGCATCTGATAGATCATTCGTGTTTTCATTTAACGCTGCTGCCGCTTGGTCAAAGTCCTTGCTGCCATCATTCCCTTTTTGCATAGCCACTACCGCGAGTGCCAAATGCTCTGAGAACAAGTAGTTTAAATCCTCACGAAGATCTGCGGCTGGAGTATCGACTGATTTTTGATCAAATTTCCCAGGAAATTGATCTGTAATCGCCCATGATACACCTTTACCTACTTCAAACATATGATGAATGGATTTTCTGACCGTTTCATAGGTTGTATCAAAATCCTTTTCTGTGTAACTATCAAAAGCTTTTAGCAGTTCATTGACGTGCATTTTTAAACCTTCTTCAAGTTCACTTGCTTTCAATCTTCCATCCGTTGCTTTATCAAGCATATCAGCTTGTTTCATGCGGTATTGATCAAGCTCTTTGACCGCTTTCTTTTTACCTGCTTCATCTTTTTTCGCTGTTGCTTGTACATAATCAACAAAGTAACCGATATGGCTTGACCAAATCTCTTTGAATTGTTTCCCTGCTTTTTTTCCATACACAGAGGCGATCGCATCTGATAGATCATTCGTGTTTTCATTTAACGCTGCTGCTGCTTGGTCAAAATCTTTACTGCCATCAATTCCTTTTTGCATCGTGATCACTGCTAAATAAGCATGTTCTGAGAAGAGCTGATCAAGCGCTGCGCGAAGATCCGTTGCTTTATTTGACACCTCTTGTGATGATGACGACTTTTTTGCATCCCCATGCATATGTCCTTCGTGTGCACTTGCCATTTGAGCAGTTGGTAATAATAATGCTGCACTAAGCGGGATCGTTAAAAATGCTTTTTTCATTTTCATCTGTTTTGCCTCCTCTTTCCGTTTGTTATGTACTTAACGGCGAGAGAAGTGAAATGGATCATTCCCACAGCATATTTTTTTGTTTCATTCATTTCATAAAAAAAAGCCGGATTACCCGGCTGATACGTTACGACTTTTGGATGCTTTTCGTTCTTTGTATATTTTCCTCACCACTGGATAAATCACTGGTGCCCATTTGACAATTTGTTTCAGCCACTTTTTCATTTTCTCCCGCGCCTCCTTATTGTCATTCTTACAAGACAATTCCCGATCTTGTCATGAAATAAACAGGTGCGGGAGAGCAGGAGTTAAATGACGCCTTGTGCGATCATGGCATCTGCCACTTTGCGAAATCCTGCAATATTTGCGCCTACCATTAAGTTTCCAGCGTATCCGTATTCTTCAGCTGTCTCAGTACACTGACGATAAATCGACTGCATCATTTGTTTCAACTGACCATCTACTTCTTCAAAAGTCCAAGACATTCTCGCACTGTTTTGCGCCATTTCTAACGCCGAAACACCCACTCCGCCAGCATTTGCCGCTTTTGCTGGTGCAAACAAAATATCATGTTGTTCAAATACTTTGACGGCCCCAAGTGTGGACGGCATATTGGCCCCTTCTCCTACAGCGATGACACCGTTTGCCACTAGCTGCTGTGCTTGCGACTCTGAAATTTCATTTTGGGTCGCACATGGCAGCGCAATGTCACAAGGAAGAGACCAAATTTGTTCGCAATCTTCAATCAATTCAGCATGCGGGTGAATGTCTATGTAGGCAGCAATTCGCTGGTTGTCGACTTCCTTCAGCTGCTTCACTGTCTCAAGTGAAATGCCTTGAGGGTCGTAAATGGCTCCGCTTGAATCACTACAAGCCACAACCTTTCCGCCTAATTCCAATACTTTTTCCATCGCATAAATCGATACATTCCCTGAGCCAGACACAACAACAGATCGCCCTTCAAATTGCATTCCGTGGGCTTTTAACATTTCTTCCATAAAGTACACCAGTCCATAGCCTGTCGCTTCTTTTCTCGCTAAGCTGCCTCCAAAACCAGGACTTTTTCCTGTCAGGACACCTGCTTCATACGCACCACGCATTTTTTTGTACTGTCCGAACATATAGCCAATTTCGCGTGCACCTACCCCAATATCTCCTGCCGGTACATCTTGATCAGGTCCAATATAACGACTGAGTTCACTCATAAAACTTTGAACAAAACGCATGATTTCTCCATCAGATTTCCCTTTAGGGTCAAAATCTGATCCACCTTTCCCTCCGCCGATCGGCAAACCTGTCAGTGCGTTTTTAAAGATTTGTTCAAATCCTAAAAACTTGATGATGCTTGCATTGACCGATGGGTGAAACCGAATGCCCCCCTTATAAGGACCGATGGCACTATTAAATTGAACCCTGAATCCTCTGTTCACCTGTACTTTGCCTTCATCGTCTACCCACGGTACACGAAACATCACAAGCCGCTCAGGCTCAATTAAGCGTTCTAAGATCCCCTGTTTTTCATACTCTGGGTGTTTTGCAAAAACCGGGACGAGGGATTCCAGAATTTCTTTCACGGCTTGCTGGAATTCCGCCTCGCCTGGATTCCGTTTTTCTACATCCTCTAGCACACGGTGGATGTAGCTTTGTGCTGTTTGTGCTGCTCGATCTAAGGTCAACATGTCTCATCTGCCTCCTTGTCAATATCTCACTCTTTGGTTGTTAGATTTTCTAACGCATATTGAGATTAATTTAACACCATTTGTAAAAACTGATCAATATTGATAACAGATGAAAACGATGCCGAAATGAGATAGATCAAGCAGAATCACCTTCCGTCATGAAAATGACCCGTTCAAAAAATGACTATCGTGCTAGAAATGACGAACTGGACGTTCAACATCCCGCTTTCTTTGACACATTCATGAAACTTTCACTTTTTCTAGATGATGATCATTCAAAAAAAAGGTCAAAAGTTTTACAACGTCTTTCAATCTTTTCTGAGCTTTTCTCCTCTTTTCCGATCAGGTAAGACAACACACAGCCAATATAAAATAGAAGAAGATGGGAAGTTGATTAACCCAATGATACCCCAGAACCATTTATAACGCCCTCTTTTCTTGGCATCCATAAATAAGAGAAATCCCTGTGCAAACAGTAACGGTAATGCGCACAATAAGATGATCATTTCCGTCTGACTCATAAGGAAGACCCTCCTTTAATCTGTTGATATTCCTTGATGCCGACAACCACACAGAGTGGCACGCTCACCACTTGGAGAAGAATGAAGATGATGGGCAAATGAGTAATGGCAGCTGCAAAAAGTGTCATGATGGTCAGACTGACGAGGATGTACGCCAGCACTTCTTGTTTAAAACGTTTTTTCTCTTTTTCCTTTGCCTGCTTTAGCATCAACATCAAAGCTTGTTCACTCGGCTTTTCTACTTCGATTTGTTCATCGAGCTCCTGCAGCTCCTCTTTTAAACGATCGGCCAAACGATCTTCTTTCATCAGTCCCACTCCTTTCGAATTTTCTTGATCCCATGATGAACCCTCGATTTCACCGTACCTTCTCTCACCTCGAGCATCGAAGCGATTTCAGGGTAAGTAAAGCCATAATAGTAATGGAGAAGGATCGGTACTCTCTCCTGAGCCTTTAACTCATTTAAAGCATCCCACATGTCATGCCAAGTATGGCCTTTTTGCTGAACATCCCATTTGAACCGGCGGATGGCTTCTTGATTCGCCTTCCCTTCTCTCGTTTGTTCACGTTTTCTTTTCTTTTGATGATCTAAAAATTGTCTAGATGCAATGGACATGAGCCATGTTGAAAATAATGAATCTCCTCTAAAAGAAGAAAGTTTCATGTACGCTTTGAGCATCGTTTCTTGCATGATCTCCTCTGTCAGCTCTTGTTGAAGGGTCAATTTCATCAAATAACGGTAAAGAAACGAATAATGATGCCGATAAAGGGCGGTAAATGCGGCATCATCCCCCTGTTTTGCCCGCTTAATCCATAAAGTCTCCTCGGTCTGCTCCAAACACGTCCCTCCTTCCTTTCTATCTCTTATTGATTAGACGACACCAGTGATCGCATCGTTTAAAATAGACCTTCTTTTTTTTAATTGGAGCCTTGTCTACCTGTTGTTTAGCGCACGGATCTATTTGATATCCAATTTTTTCTTATGTAATGATTATGACATGTCTTTGTCTCTAACAAAATGACGCTTTCGTAATCATCTTGATTTTCCTTCAAATGGGGAACGTCCTTTTCATAATCACTAGGTTACCCCAATACCTATCGTCAATGATCCTTGTCTCATTTAGATAAATTGAAATAATCATTGCCTTAGTTTCCTTGAAAATCGTGGAATACTTCGTTTCAATTCTTAGCCGATGATACCTTTTTGCGTGCTATGCTCTTCCTACATTCCGAAAGAGGCGATGCTGGCAAAGGAAGGAGGAGCGGTTGAATCGCAGCTTATTTTGGAAACGTTTACATTAAAACAAAATAGAGAATGGAGATGTTCATGTTGAAGAAAAAAGTTCCAATGTTAGCTGGTGTGTTAGCGGTTGGTCTCGTGACTTCATTATTTGCGCCAAATGGGGAGGCAAAAGCAGCAACGAAATATCCAGAAAGCCCTTCGATTATGGCCAATTTTAATCAGCAAGGATTCTCCACATTAAATGGCGGTACAACAGGCGGTGAAGGCGGTAAAACGGTGACGGTGAAAACCGGAAATGAACTATTAGCTGCCCTCAAAAGCAAAGGAACAAATGAAAAATTGAAAATCGTGGTAGACGGAACGATTACTCCTTCTAATACATCGGCCAATAAAATTGATGTGAAAGATACAAACAATGTCTCCATCGTCGGTAAAGGGACAAACGGCGAATTTAATGGGATTGGTATTAAAGTATGGCGTGCCAATAACGTCATCATCCGCAACCTCAAAATCCATCACAGCAAAATCGGTGATAAAGATGCCATCGGAATCGAAGGTGGTTCTAAAAACGTATGGGTCGACCATAATGAACTCTACAACACTTTGAACTCTGGGAAAGATGACTATGATGGGTTATTCGATGTGAAAAATGACTCCGATTACATTACGTTCTCATGGAACTATGTCCATGACAGCTGGAAAACAATGCTGATGGGCAGCTCCGATAACGATAACTACAACAGAAAAATCACATTCCACAACAACCGCTTTGAAAACTTGAACTCTCGTGTACCGTCTATGCGCTACGGAGAAGGTCATGTGTATAACAACTACTACAAAGGCATCCATACAACTGCGATTAACTCTCGTATGGGCGCAAAAATGAGAATTGAGCACAACGTATTTGAAAATACAAACAATGCCATTGGCAGCTGGGACAGCCGTCAAGTCGGTACATGGCATGTCATCAACAACTCATATATTAACAGCACAGGTAGCCTGCCAACGTCTTCAACAGGTACGTACAACCCTCCTTATAACTACTCTTTGCTTAACGTGAACAATGTGAAATCAGAAGTTGTATCAAATGCGGGTGTAGGAAAAGTAAATCCTTAAGCTCAAAAAAACGTTCGGGCAGAAATCTTCTGTCCGAACGTTCTTGTCGTTCAATTTTTACACGACCGAAAATGGACGGTCCATTTCATACAGCTTTTGATAACGCACATTTTCTTTCAGCAAATCATGATGCTGCCCCTGCATCTCAATGCGTCCACCTTCAATAAACATCATACGATCGCATGCCTCACAGCCAGTGAGATGATGGGTGATCCACATGACTGTTTTTCCTTTTAACACACGGAAGATTGTTTCAAGCAATTCACGCTCTGTGCGTGGATCAAGCCCAACGGTTGGTTCATCTAATACAACAATCGGTGTGTTTTGCAGCAAAATCCGAGCTAGAGCCATACGCTGCCTTTCTCCACCAGAGAAACGAACCCCTGTCTCTTGTACACCTGTGTGATAACCTTCTGGTAAAGACTCAATGTAATCGTGCAGCTGCACTTGCCGCGCGGCTTCTTTTACTTGCTCTTCTGTCGCTTCTGGAGAGCCTAAGCGAATGTTGTTTAAAACAGATGTATCAAATAAATAGGGCTGTTGATTGAGCACAGACACATAAGAGGATACCTCCTCTTGAATGCTTTGTACCGGTTTCCCCTGAATGCTGACAACCCCTTGATTTGGCACGACTGCCCCTTCTAACAATTTTAAAATGGTCGATTTGCCTGCACCGCTTTTTCCTAAAAGAGCGAGCGATTCACCTTGCTTCAGTGAAAACGAAAAATGCTTGAGTACATGTTGATCTGCTTCATATCCGAAGGTGACTTGATCAAAACAGACCGCTTCAACGCCATCAGAGACGGGTGTCTCCTCTGCTGCCTTCCTCTCCACTAATCCTTCATACGACTGCTCTTCATAATGATTTAATCTGCTGACGGCATGCTGATAAACAGGAATATCGCCTGCTGCATCTGACAGCGGAAGAAAGGCTTCTGTTAATGGAAACAGCACAAGCACAAAGGCTGCGATGAGCGTGTGTGGCATAGAACCAGCCTGAACGACTGAGCCGCTCCAATACACAACAAGGACGACTGCTCCTCCAATGACTAGCTGTGCTAAAAATTGGCGCAGACGGATAAACCGATGCTTTGCCGCTTCGAGCGCTAATAGCTTTGCTTCTTTTCGTTCATAGCCTTCAACAAAATCGTTCTGTCTGCCGCTAAACAACCAGTCACTTACGCCCATGACGGCATCTGTTAAATGGCTGTACAGTTCATTTCTGCCTTTCTTCATTTGAATTTGTCGTGCCCGGTTCACAAGTACTGTGATGTATGGGAATACAAATACGAGCAGCGCCATATAAAGCAGCATCAATCCGGCAAAAGGCCAAGAAAAAAGCCCAAGTGCTCCAATCGAAGCGGCATATAAAAGCAGCGCACCGATGGATGGAAAAATTGTTTTTAAATACGCATCCTGTAATCTCTCCACATCTTCTGATAACAGCCCAAGCATTTCACCTGTTCCAAGCTTCGTCTGTTTGGCACTTCGTTCAGCCATGTCATAAAGACGTACCCGCATTTTTTCAATCATCGTCAAAATGAGCTGATGACTCGCCAGTCTCTCTGCATAACGAGCCGCTGAGCGTGAAATACCAAAGGTACGTACTGCCACGATTGGGACATAGACCATCAAAATATTCTCAGGTCTTGTGGCAGCTTTTGAAATGAGGAACCCTGACGTATACATGAGCATAGAAGCAGAAAACACCGCAATCGCCCCTAAAAAAAGCACCAAGGCAAACAGCTTTTGATTCTCCTTGATATAAGGTATAAACCAGCCTTTACTGACCATGTGTGACCGCCCCCATTTGTTCCTGTACCAATTGATAGTACACACCTTTTCTTTCCATTAATGATTCATGAGTCCCCATCTCTGCAATCGTCCCATGATCCATCACAATGATTTCATCCATATCCGTCATCCAATGAAGTCTGTGTGTGGCTAAGAACACAAGTTTATTTTCAAACAATGGAAGCATTGTTTTCTTCAATTCATACTCTGTCTCAATATCCAGATGAGCCGTTGGTTCATCTAACAGCATAATGGATCGCTGGCCGAGCACTGTACGAGCGAGGGCAATCCGCTGCGCTTGTCCACCGCTCAGTCCTCTGCCCTGTTCGCCAATGACCTCATCCAGTCCATTGGGGAGATCAGCTACGAGCTGAGACAAACCTGCCTCTTGCACCGCTCTTTCGACGTCTTCATCTGTTGCATTCGGTTCATAAAAACGAATGTTTTCTCTCAGTGACATGTAAAATAAATAAGGATGCTGCGGCATATAAACGACTTCTTTTTGCCATGCCGCCAGCTGTAAATGAGCAAGCGGCTTGCCGTTTAGGATGATTTCACCTGCAGACGGTTCAACAAAACCGCCGAGAACATCCGTTAACGTCGATTTCCCCGAACCACTGGCACCGATGATCCCAATCTTTTTCTTTCCTTTCACAGTGAGATCGACATCCTGAATCGAATAAGGAGCATGTTCATCATGCAAAACACTGACATCTTGCAGTGTGAGCTCAGATTGCTCATTCCACTCGTTCAGCTGCACAGATTGTGTCTCCTGCTCTCGGAAGCCCTTTTCCTCTAAAATCACTTGAATCGCCTCATTCGCTTCTTTACCGTTTAACGTCGCATGATAATCATTTCCCACTTCACGGACTGGCAAGAAATATTCTGGCGCAAGCATCAGTGCGGTCAAAGCCGGCAATAACAAAAGATCTCCTTCAATTAAGCGCAAGCCGAGAAATACAGCAACAGTCGCAATGGACAGCATAGAAAAGAAATCGAGAGCAAAAGATGAAAGAAAGGCGACTTTCAGTGTGCTCATCGTCGCCTTTCGATAACGCTTTGAGACCTCTCCAATATTGCGAGAATGCTTTTTGCTAATCCCTAAGTAGCGAAGCGTTTCGAGGCCACGGAGAGAATCAGTAAAATGATTGGATAATTTCTCATACGATTTCCATTGTTTGGCCGCTTTACGCTGAGCGACAAGTCCTAGCAAAATCATAAAAACAATTAAAATCGGCAGCGTGACAATGAGAATGACAGCAGATGTTTCATCTAATGTCCAAACATAGACAAGCACCATCACCGGAATAACTGCCATGTTCACCATTTTCGGCAAAAACAGCTGTAAATACTGACGATATTGGGCAATGCCCTCCATCGCCAATGTCACAAGCTTTCCTGTTCCTTTTTTCTTCGTGAAAGCTGGACCTAAACGAAACAGCTGGTCCAACAGCTGCTTTCTCACGTCTGCTCCAATTCGGGAAGAATAGGTGAACATGACCTTCTCCCGCATCAAGGTGAGACCGTGCCGCACCAGAAAGGCAGCAAGAAACAGCAAGACATAAGGCGTTGCCTGCATGAGGCTCTTCCCGTCAAACAGCGTTGTTATGGCATGTGCCAGCCACTGTGCTTGAAAAATAATACTTGCTCCTTGGATGATTGACACAATACCTAAGAGGGCAAGAAGCCCCCTCATTCCTTTTAGTTGAAGCAAACGTTTATCCATTAGTAGGTCATTGGCTCCTTACCGCTTACACGTTTACGGAAGACATAGTAGCTCCAGATTTGATACCCAAGCACAAAAGGTAGCAAAGAAATGGCAACAATCGTCATGACCGTCAGTGAATAAGATCCTGATGCAGCGTTTTGAATGGTGAGGTCGAATGCATGGTTGATCGAACTAATCATGACACGCGGGAATAATGCTGTGAAAAGCATGGTCACCGTCACCATAATACCTGCACCTGTGAATAAAAATGTCCATCCATCACGCTCTTTTCTCATAAAGAATAGAGCCGCTACATAACAAACCACAATGAGTACAGTTAAAGGGATTGTGATGATCGGACGCACGGTATAAATGTCTGTTTCAAGAATAGACACACCAACAAATAGAACAAGAACTGGTAGTGCAATCAATAAAACACGCTGACCGAGCTTTCTTGCACGATTTCTTAAATCACCCTCAGTGCGGAGTGTGACGAAAATCAATCCATGCAGAAGGCAAAGAACCGTCACGGCTACCCCGCCGATCACTGAATAAAGATTCACAAAGTCTGTAAATCCAGCGTACATATTCATGCTTTGATCAATGGGCATTCCTCGTAAAATACTTGTGAATAGCACGCCGAGTAAAAATGGCGGAAGTAGGCTGCCAAAGAAGATCACCCAGTCCCACGTTTTGATCCATGAAGCCTTCTCGACCTTCCCTCTAAATTCAAAGGCGACCCCCCGCCCAATGAGCGCTAATAAAAGAACTGCAAACGGAATATAGTATCCGCTGAACATCGTAGCGTACCAATGAGGAAAAGCGGCGAAAATAGCCCCGCCAGCTGTAATCAGCCAGACCTCATTCGCATCCCAGAAAGGGCCAATCGTATTGATTAAAATGCGGCGCTCATGTGCATCTTTTCCAAGAAGCTGCATGGACATCCCGACACCAAAATCAAATCCTTCTAAGAAGAAAAATCCAACAAACAGTACTGCGACAAGAATAAACCAAATCTCGTTAAGATATGCCATGATATGCGCCTCCATCAAATGGATCTGTAGACAGGTCCGTTTCATCCTTTTGATCTGTATTCTCTTCAGAATGTGCACCTTTTTTAATTTCTCGAATGAATAAGTAGGCAAGCACGATGGCAAGAATCAGATAAATGGTCGTAAAGCTAATGACTGAGAATAGCAACATGCCGTACGATACGTTTGGTGAAATGGATTGTGCGGTTGTCATCATACCAAAGACTGTCCACGGCTGACGCCCAATTTCCGTCATGATCCAACCAGCTGAGTTTGCAATAAACGGGAACGCAATCATCCATACCATGAAGCGTAAATACCATTTGTTTGATTCTAGTTTTTTTCTAAAGCTCAAATACAAACCAATCATACTAGCAAAAATCATCAACATGCCGGCACCCACCATGATTCTAAAGCTCCAGAAGGTTGTTTTGACTGGAGGAATGTAATCTCCAGGACCAAACTTGGCTTCATATTCTTTTTGAAGGGTCAGCATGCCTGGCACATCTCCACTAAACTTAGAATAGGCCAAGTAACTTAAAGCAAACGGGATATTGATCTCCGCAGAGTTTTCTTTTTATCTGTGTCAATGTTGGCAAATAGTGTCCAAGCCGCTGGATCTCCACTATCCTTCCAAAGGGCTTCACTTGCTGCCATCTTCATCGGCTGTGATTCCATTAAGTGTTTCGCTTGATCATGTCCAGAGAACGCTACACCTAAGCCAGAAATGAAAGCAAGCACCATGGCAATCTGGAAAGATTTTTTGAAAAAGGCGACTTCTTGTTTTTTGATCATTTTATAGGCACTGACTCCTGTGATAAAGAAAGCACCGGTTGCCAATGCACCAAACAGAACGTGCGGGAACTCTACCCAAAGTTGCGGGTTCGTTACAAGAGCGCCAAAGTCATTCATTTCTGCACGGCCATTTCTAATCACAAATCCAACTGGCTCCTGCATAAATGAGTTGGCGAGTAAAATCCAAAACGCCGAAAAGATCGTACCAAGAGAAACGAGCCAAATACATAACAAATGGATTTTTTTCGGTAGACGGTCCCAGCCGAATATCCAAAGACCAATAAAGGTCGATTCAAGGAAAAAGGCCAATAGCGCTTCAATGGCAAGCGGTGCACCAAAGACATCACCGACAAACCTTGAATAATCAGACCAGTTCATCCCAAACTGGAATTCTTGCAGAATCCCTGTCACCACACCTACTGCAAAGTTAATTAAGAAAAGGTGACCCCAAAATTTTGCCATCTTTTTATAGATGTCTTTTTTCTTCACCACATAAAGGGTTTGCATCAATGCAACGATAAATACCAAACCTATAGACATAGGAACAAAAATAAAATGAAATAATGTCGTTGAGGCAAATTGAAATCTTGCTAAAAACAGCTCACTCACAGCCTTACATCCTCCCTTACTTTCGCATGCCGAATGATTCGAGATATTTATGCTCAACATTTCACAAAAAGTTCACTATTTGTTCAATGATTCACAAATGAAAGTCCATTTGATATAGTTCACTCGGTGAAATTTTACTCTTGATTTTCATTCGGTTAGTTATTTATACCTGTACTTTACACCCATGCGCTTCAAAAATAAAGTAAATTTTACCTAAAATTTGGATGGGATTGTGTCAGTTGTTTGAATACTTTGTCAAAAATATGTGACGGAAAGAGACAATCACAAAAAAATAGCGCTGCTTCTTCGCTGCAGCGCTTTTGAATATTTAGGCTTTTTTCTGTAAAGCGGGTCTTGTGACTTGCACTTCATAGTACGTAATTTTGTTTTTTAACAGGCCTTCAGGTTTCGCCTTTCCATGAGCGTGCGCATCACCAAATGCCTGAGATTTTGTCCAATTCACAAAGTCTTCTTTTCGATTCCAGCGGGTGTGAATGGTCACTTCATCGTAATCAGTTGTCTGTTGAGTGACCCATACTTCCATTCCTAAAAAGCCTTCCATAAATTCTACTTGTCCCTGCTTGTTAAACCGTTTAACAAGGTGGTCTGCACTGCCTTTTTCTACTCTTACTTGGTTGTTTACAATAATCATGTTTGGTTCATCTCCCTTTTGTTGTTGAATGGAGGCAATGGGGATAATGAGCGGATGCGGTCCGTCTAAGTGAACCTCCGCCTGAATCCCAAAAACCTCCTTGAAAAAGTCTTCTGTTAACACTTCTTTTGGTGAGCCAATTTGATGCACTTGACCTCGCTTCATAGCAATGAGACGGTCACAATATTTTGCGGCCTGCTGCAAGTCATGGAGAACCATTAAAATGGTGATGCCATGTGTTTGATTCAGCTGTTTGAGCAGCTCCAGTAATTCAAGCTGATGCGCAATGTCTAAATAAGTGGTTGGCTCATCCAGAATGATAGTCTCTGTCTTCTGAGCCAGTGCCATTGCAATATATGCCTTTTGTCTTTCTCCGCCTGATAATGTATGGAGCATTCTGTTTTCATTCATGCGGCTATTCGTCACCTCAAGCGCCCACTCAATCGCTTCATGATCTGACGTGGTGCTTTTTTTCCAGATGGAACGATGCGGACTGCGTCCAAGTGCGACTAGCTCACGTACTGTCATCGATGGAATGGCGGTTCTTGTTTGCATGAGAACTGCCACCTCCTTGGCGATCTCCTGTGCCGTCATCTCTTTTTGCGGGATGTCGTGAATGTAAATCATGCCGCTTTCGATTGAGGTCAGTCGTGCGGCCGCTTTGATAAAAGTCGACTTACCTGACCCATTCGGGCCAATGATTCCGGTCACACTCCCTTTAGGAACAGCTGCTGAAATGGAAGACAGCCGAAAGCCGCCTTGACTGAGACTCACGTCATCCATTGCAATGACATCCATCTTAACCCCTCCCTTTCTTTTTTAATAAATAGAGGAAGAAAGGTGCACCGATGCAGGCAAGCAAGATCCCTACAGGCAATTCAACCGGTGTAAACCAGACCCGTGCCGCTGTATCGGCAAAGACCACAAGCACGCCCCCTCCAAGCATTGAAATCGGTAGCAAATACCGGTAGTCATCTCCGATTAAAAGACGGATAAAATGGGGTACAACAAGCCCGACAAAACCGATTAAACCGCTGACACTGACAGCTGCTCCAGCTAAAAGAGCGGCCAGCGCAATGAGAAAAAATCGAGTCCGCTCTACTCGAAGGCCCAATAGCTGAGCCGATTCATCGCCAAGCAAAAGGAGATTGGACGGTTTAATGGCGAAAAAACAAAGACATAATCCAGCCAGCGCATATGGCGACACAAAGCTAAGATGATGCCAGCTCCGCCCGTTTAATCCCCCTGATAGAAAAGGCAAAACAGCCTGCACACGCTCACTGTAAAGCACCATAAACCCATTCATCACCGCACCAAGCAAGGCATTGACGGCAACACCTGCCAAGATCAATTTAAGCGGTGAAACCCCTTGATCAAATGACAGCATATACACGACAAGAGCTGCTAATAAGGCGCCCAGAAAAGCGGCTGCCGGAAGCAAATACGTGAATTGCGGAAGAACAATCATGCTGAGGACAGCAGCTAACCCGCCGCCCGCAGTCACACCAATGATTCCAGGGTCAGCCAGTGGATTTCGGACAACTCCTTGTAAAATCGCTCCTGATGCTGCGAGGCAGGCCCCAACGAGAAAACCAATGAGCACACGCGGCAACCGTAAATCCATGACAATTTTTTCATGAACAGGCAGACCTGATCCCGTGAACACAGCCATTAAATCCGTCAGCGACAATTGGACAGAACCTACCGCAAGTCCTAGACAGACGCCCACACATAAAGAGAGGAACAATCCTGGTAACAGCCATTTTCGTCTTGACTGCCTTTTTTGAAAATCTAGTTCTGCATTCATCTTCATGATGACAATCGCTTCAATTTCTTCTCTAATTCATCGATCGCTCTGATGACTTCTGCGCCTGGATTTGTCCCAAATAGGTCACTTGGCAGAATCTCAACGTGTCCATTTTTGACAGCTGATACATCGTGCCACGCCGCATTTTGCTTCATTTCACTCATAAAGCCTGCTTTGACATCTTCAGGATTGCTGTGGGTCATCAGCAAGATGAGATCTGGATCGGCCTCGATTACCTTTTCTGCATTGATTTGTGCATATTGCGGAAACTTTTCGAGTGCTGGTTCATTTTCAGCAATATTCGCCCCACCAGCGATCCGCAGCAGATCACCACTTAAAGATTGTGGAAGTGCAGCCATATATGTGCCGGGCGCACCATATACAACGAGTGTCTTTACTTTTTTCTCAGGCTGCTTCACTTGCTTAATCCGCTGATCGATTTGAGTATTGAGCGCTTTGGCCTTTTGCTGCTTTCCAAGTAAATCACCAAATAAAGTAACTTGACGCTGGATATCCTTCACTGAGTTGGCACTTGTCAAAAGAAGCTGTGAACCAATTCCTTCTATAGTAGAGATATCCTTGCTGTTTAATGATTCATTCCCAAGCACCACATCGGGCTTTAAACTCGTGATCAGCTCGACATCAAATTGATGGGTTGTGCCAATTGATTGTACGGACTTTGCCTTTTGTAGATTGTCTGGCAATTCGGCAGTTGGCCGGCCGACAACCTGGCCACCTAAGGCATAAATGATGCTCATGTCGCCAGTTGACAACGAGACGATCCGTTCAGGTGATTCATGAAACGATAATGTTCTGCCGGCAAAATCCTGAATGTTGAGCGCACCTTGCTTGCTCCCATTCTCGACAGGCGCCGCCTGGCTGCATCCGCCGAGGAGAAGCACGACGACGAGTCCTGCCCAAATCACATGTAAACATTTCAACCGTCTGTCTCTCCTTTTCTAGTAAACTTTCTTTAGCTTCGCCTGTACCACGAGACGCTTGTTTTTAGGTGCCAGCACATGATCACAGGTCGATAATGTGAGAATCAAGTCATCTGTGGATACGTCTGTTTTCGTTTGATAGATGGACTTCTTACGCACAGCTTGCAAGTAGTGCGCATATTCACCAAGATCCTGAAAATCAGTCTGAATATAATCAAAGTCGACTGTCGTCTCATACACAGCAAAAATCTCTGCTTCATAGCTTTGGTACAGCGTATCGTACTGAAATGTGCGATGATCTTGGAAGAAATCTTTTTTCAAATAGTTTGTGAGACCAGCAAACATAGAGCCATCCCTCATTCGATGACCGTACACCACTGTATTGGGACTTTCATGCAAGACGTCATTACGATAATCCATAAAGATACTGCCTGCCCGTGTGTCATCCTTTACATAATTACGAGTTAAATAGAATGCATTATCGTTTGACTGAACAATTGGATACTGAATCATCGTGTCCTTCATATCAATCCAACCGACAATGTCTTCATTCACCTTTCGCAAATCATCAAATGACTGACGAATTTCTCCAGGTTTTCGCTGTTTCATTCCATCCTCGTGTGTGTAAAGTGTCTGAGCCTTTGCAAGCACCTGACGATTTTGATAATAGCCAAAGAGCTCCAAGCCAATGGCAGTACCGCTATATAGAAAAATACCTAAACAGACGATCGTCAGCATTCGCTGCCCGATCCTTTTCCCTCGTTTCACACTGTCTCACCTGCTTTTTGCACAACTTATATGCCTACAGGCACGATATACATCCCTGTTTCTGCATCCTGCTTAATTGTGACGGACACATGATAAATGTGCCGCACCATCTCTTCTGTTAACACATCATTGGGCCGTCCTTCGCGAATAATTTGTCCATCTTTCATGGCGATGATGACATCACTATAGCGAATCGCCTGATTCATATCGTGCAGGACCATCACGATGGTTAATCCATGCTCGACATTGAGCTCTCGAATGAGCTCCAGAATGTCAAATTGATAATACATATCCAAATAAGTCGTCGGTTCATCTAAGAAAAGCATCGGTGTTTTTTGCGCTAAAGCCATCGCAATCCATACACGCTGCCGTTCTCCGCCTGACAATGAGGCGAGTGGCACCTTTCGCTTATCCGTCAGCTTGGTACAGGACAGCGCCCACTCGATTGCTTTCTCATCTTCTTCCTTGTCACTACCGCGCATCGTTTGGTACGGCGTTCTCCCAAATGCCACGACTCGTTCGATCGTTAAATCGAGCGGCGCTTCATTTTGCTGATGTACGACTGCCAGCTTTCTCGCGAGTTCCCTTGGCTTGAACGCATTCAGCTCTTGTCCATTTAAATGAATCTGTCCTTTATGTGGACAATGGTTATGTGCCATCAAAGAAAGCAGCGTGGATTTGCCAGAGCCATTTGGACCGATAATGGTCGTGATTTTTCCTTTTTCGATGTGCGTGGTGACCGATTGAACAATGTCCCTCTGCCGATCATAGGAAAACGACACCTCACGAATGTCCATGCAGACGATCCCCCCTTCTTAATAAAAAGATCAGAAACGGTCCGCCAATGACAGCCATGATTGTAGAAGCAGGGATTTCATTTGGTGCCACTAGCGTTCTGCCGAGCGTATCAGCCGTCAAAATGAGCAAGGCCCCGCTTAACGCAGAAAATGGAATCAGTACCCGATGGTCCGAACCGACGAGCCTTCTAGAGATATGGGGAATGAGCAAACCGACAAAGGCAATCACGCCCGCTACCGCAGCAGTCACCGCTGCTAATAACACCGCCGTGATTGAAATCAAAAGGCGCATTCTGGTCACACGCAATCCTAAGTTTTTCGCCGTCTTATCCTGAAGGGCAAGCAAGTTACACCATCTGCTAAAGAAAAGCGCAACCACAAGCCCAATGACGCCATAGACACCAATTAAACGGACATCTCCCCACGTTTTCATCGTCAGATTCGACTGTCCCGACTGATTAATGGTGATATTGAAATAGCTGCAAATGGTCACAAACGCTTCTGCCATCCCTGTAAACATGGCATTGATGGCGATCCCCACCAAAATCATTCGAATCGGGCTTAAGCCGCCTTTCCAAGACAACACGTATACGAGGAAGCAGGCAATTGCCCCGCCTAAAACTGAAAATAAAGGAGAGTAGAAATAAAATTGAGGAAGCGCTGTAATTGCCATTAAAGAAAAGAAGCTAGCTCCCGATGAAATACCAATAACACCGGCATCTGCTAATGGATTCCTCATCACAGACTGCAAGAGGACACCGGAGACAGATAAAGCCGCCCCTGTAAACATCGCAATGAGCATGCGGGGGATTCTTAAATCTTTAATGATTTCTACCTGTGCATGTTGACCTGTCATAAGCCCTTCCAATAATTCAATCGGTGTAACATGAATGCTCCCCGTAATGGCGGAATAAATAAATACGCCGGCTAGTAAGAGACTGACTATCAGAAATAAAATCCCTGTTTTTTTCATCTTGAACGTCCTTTTATCATTAAGATTCGCCGCTTATGACGGGTACAACATACGAGTTAATTCATCTAATGCCTCTGCTGCCTTTAAGTTGCCTGTTGTCCCGAATAAGCTTTCTTCGAGGTCGTACACCCGGTCTTGTTTGACCGCATTAAAATGTTTCCAAATATCATTTGTTTTAAATTCTTGATCAAACATTTTGACGACTTCATCCGGCATCCCATGTGCGGCTCGGAGAATGATATCTGGATTGGCTTTTTGTAAATACTCCGTATTGGATGCCAAATACTCCATTTTCTCACCTTTTACGATGTTCTTTCCTCCTGCAATACGCACAAGATCACCGATATACGAATTCTCTGTTGCCACTAAATAACTGCCTGGTACACCAAGCAAAATGAGAACGGATGGCTTCGCTTTTCCCTTCGTTCTCTCTTGTATGTCTTTCTTTTTTTGTTCAAAATCATCCACAATGCGTTTCGCTTGTGTCTTTCTATCATATTTTTCTCCAAGCTTTGTGATGGCGTTCTCCATCTTGTCCAGGCTCTCAAGGTTGAGGTATGTCGCAGGGACAGAAGCTTGTTGAAAAGGCGTTTCTAAATCATATTGAAGGGTCGTGACAGACAGGACATCTGTCGGTTGAAGTGATTGGATGATTTCCATGTCCGGGCTCATTGGGTTACCGACTGCTGGGAGTCCTTTGTATCGAGCCGGCAAGGATTTTTGACTTGTTGGCACCCCGACAAGATCCACCTCTAGCGCATCCATGATCTCAGCAGCAGCTACAGTCGTTGCCACAATGCGGGCACTTGATGCTGCGCTTTTTTTGCCTTTCGCTGAGCTTTCAGCTGATTGTGAGCAGCCTGCTAAAAAGACGCACACACATAGAGCCGTGATCAGGGTACATAACATTCGATGCTTCAAAAAACGGAAGCCTCCTTTCGAAAAAAAGGAAGTGGATGCGCCGAGATGAATGGCGCACCTCACTTAACATAGATTCTTTATCTTGTACGAGTTTGATACTTTCTGACGAGCACGAATAGTGACCCGCCGAATAAAAGAATGTACACCCAAAGAAGTGAAGTATCTCCTGTTTTTGGGTTCAGCTGACCTGTCTCAGACTTGGTTTGGTCATCTGATGGCGTAAAGGTCATCTGCTCTGCACCCGTTTCCTCAGGGGCGAGATTCGCAAGCTGGTTTGGTTGAGAATCGTGATCATTTGGATTTTTCACAAATCCGATGCTCTCATCGTCTCCGATCACCGTCGCAATTCCGCTTCCTTCACCACTTGCGATACCTTTCGTATCATAGACAAGTTTGACATCGTACTGCTCATGATAATTTGCAGCTGGAATGTCAATTTTCACGCGTGCTGCCTGATCACTACTCAAACTTTTTGCTTCATATTGAATCACTCGTGTATCTGCTTTTTGATCAGCCTTTGCAACTAGCGTCTCTTCAAATTTACCGCCGGTTCCTACTTGGAACGACGTGATGGCTGAGCTGTTCTTCACAGTGTATGAAACGAAATGGCGGCCATTTTTCACCACCAATGTCGCAGGGCTCACGACGTAATCGTTCATGCGAGAAAGCTCATCTTTGTCTGCTTTTTTCATTGAAAAAGGAAGCTTGTACACTCCGTCTTTTAGCTGAACTGTCTCTTGATTCGTTCCGCCGTTCGTTGTGTCTGGTGCTGGTTTATTTGGTTTTGGTGTTTCTGGTGTAGCCGGGGTTTCTTCCTCTATTTGACCGTCCTTCAGTGGAACGATACTTTTTGAATCAAATTGAAAACGAATATCGTACGTTTGATCATAGTGAGCGGCTGCTACTACAATGTGTACTTTTCCGTTAACTGCTTTTTTCAGATCAGACACTTCAAATGAAACCACTCTTGTGTTCTTTGCTTGATCTGTGCTCACGTTTTTCACTTCTTGATAAGAACCGTTTCTCTCTATTTTCAAAGAATCAACTGACGTATGATCCTTCACCGTAAAGGAAACGGTTTGCGTTCCATTTTTAACGGTTAACGATGCTGGATGTGAGAAGTATTGGCTCATCCGAGATGCCTCATCCTCATCGCCCTTCAGCACACTGTAGTTGATACGATACACACCATCTTTTAATTGGTTCTGCGTCGAATCAACTGGTGTTGTGCCGTTTTGATCATCTGGCTTTGTTTCGCTGTCGCCTGGCGTCGTGCCACTTTGATCATCCGGCTTTGTTTCGCTGTCGCCTGGCGTCGTGCCGCTTTGATCATCCGGCTTTGTTTCGCTGTCGCCTGGCGTCGTACCATTTTGATCATCTAGTGTTGTTTCGCTGTCGCCTGGCGTCGTACCGTTTTGATCATCTGGTGTTGTTTCACTATCGTCTGGCTTCGCAGGCGTGACAAGTGTGAGACTGCTCTCGTCGAAAGCGATCTGTACGTCATACGCCTCATCATAAATAAAGCCGCCTAAGTCCCAGTAAATTTTGACCCAGCCATTTAATTTGGCTGATACATCGGCTACATCAAATTTGATCACACGCGTATTCGCTGTCTCATCTTCACTGACCGTTTCAGTGGTGACGAGAGAGCCATTTTGTTCGACCTTGAAATCTGTGATTTCTTTGCTTTGCTTCAGCGTAAGATAGGCAGTCGTCTTGCCATTTTCGATGATGAGCTTAGCTGGCTTTTCTGTATACGTATCCATCATGGATGCTTCAGTGCTGCCATTTTTTAAAATGGTGAATCCGGCCGTATATTCACCATCAGCCAATGATGCCGCCTGAGCCGTTCCTTGAGGCAGCTGAAACGCAGTCAACAAACTGAATAAAACGAGCAGAATAGCTGTCTGTAGATGAAAAAGACGTTTCAAAAGATGACACTTCCTTCCGTTAATGCTTGATGATCCACTTTCTCGCTAAAAACCCGCCTGAACATAAGACAAGCACAAGGAGCCATCCCATCTGGCTTGTATCACCAGTTTGAGGATTTTCTTCTTGTTTTGTTTTGGTGGATGAATCAGTTGTTTTGGTTGTTTCTTTTGATGTTTCTTGATGTTTTGCTGCACCTGCTGTTTCTTTTGAACTGTCAGAAGAAAGTGACTTGATGCTGCTTTCATCGAATTTCAGCTGGATGGTATAGTCGTGATCATAATCAGCCGATTTGACTGTGACATGGATTTTTGACTTGATTGGTTTAGACAAACTCTGTGCTTGGAATTGAACAAGCCTTGTATTGGCTTTCTTATTCGTTGATAGAACCGTCGTATCGACATAGCCACCATTTCCCGGCACTTTAAATTCCGTTACCCAGCTGCTGTTTTTAATGGTCATTTGCACAGTCAGCTTGCCATTTTTCACGATCACTTTTGCCGGCTTCAGCCAGTAATCATTTGCCATCGAAACGGCAGTTCCTTCGGCCTTCATCACAGTGTAATTGACGGAGTATGTACCATCATTTAATGAGGCAGCCTGTGCATTTGAAAAAGGCAGTATAAGTGCCAGCAATAATGCAGCCACAAAGGCTGGCATCCTGATCCATTTTTTCATCAGATGAATTTCCTCCCTTTTTATTGAACAGTTGCTGCATCAAACTTGACGCGAATATCGTAATTGCCTGTATATCCAATGACCGGTACAGTCACACTCACTTTAGCTGGTACAACATCTGTCAGGCTGTTGACATTGAACTCTACCGTTCTCTTGTTGGCAGCTGCGTTTGTACTGATCACCTTCGCATCTTTGTAGACACCTTGATCCAATGTTTTAAAGCTTGTAATCCAAGAGCTGTTCGTTAACGTGACTTGCGCTTTGATTTTTCCGTCCTTCACAACAAGCTTAGCTGGTTTTTCAAAATACGTATTTGCTGTTGAAGTTGAATCACTGTCTGCTTTCCATACCACATATTGTGCTGAATATTGACCATCTGCTAAGCCTGCTGCTGAGGCAGAGCTAACCGGGGCTAGAGCAAACAATAGAACAAAGCTAAAGAATAATAAGACGTGTGATGCTGAACGAAGTGATTTCATATATATCCTCCTAATTGATATTGATAATTATTCTCAATAGATAATAAAAAAAATAACCTTTATCAGCGTATGAATCACACTCATAAATGATTATGATAATCATTATCAATTGAGTTTAAAAAATAAATCTTTGCTTTCGACAAGTCAAAGATGTCTGCTGCTACATGATGTAGTGATACACGGTTTAGGTAATCTGTCCCATTCATGATACCATGGCATAACCTCCCCATTCCATTACAGGGAAAAGAACCCTCTTCTCCTTGATATTATATGATGAATGAATTTATTGTCAACATCATTTTTCATACTATTGACTTAGATTTTTGGAAAATCACAAAAAAAATCGATCAGGGACACTGATCGAAATCGATTAAGAAGGGACATGTTCACCCTTTTCACTATTTTTACGCTCTAAAGACCAAGCATACATTTCCCGTATGACTGGTTCAATTTTCTTTCCTTGTTCTGTTAGTTCATATTCAATCCGCACGGGAATGTCGGGATATACTTTTTTCTCAACAAGGCCTTCAGCTTCTAAATCTTTCAGCCTTTCTGATAATAACCGTCCGCTGATGTTCATTTCATTTTCTAGCTGACAAAAACGTTTTGGCCCTGTCAAAAGCTGATTGATGATGAGAATCACCCACTTCTTCCCTAAAATCTCCATGGCATCTGTAATTGGGCAGCCATCTACTTGAGCCATACTTTACTCCCTCCTGCTTTTCTCTACTTTTTTTCATTATAACATAATTAATTACTTGAAATAAGTCACTAACTATTATATAGTTTAGTTACTAAAAGTAACAAGGTAATCATTTTTATCAATTTTCAATAAACCATTGAACATACAGATGCATATAACATGAAGGAGATGACCGAGCTTTGAATACAATAGAGCAGGTAAGATTAGGTGTAACAGAATTACATGTGTCCAGCTTTGAGCGTTCTTTGCCTTTTTATACAGACATTTTAGGTTTTACTTTATTAGAACAAACGGATTCTACTGTCACGCTTGGCAGCAACTCAAAGGAACCAATCCTTGTGCTGAAAGAAGATGTGCAGCTGAAAGAGAAGCCGGATCATGAGCCAGGACTTTATCATTTTGCGGTTTTATTACCTACCAGAAAAAACCTGGGCACATGGCTGGCGCATGTGATCAAAAAAGGCTATCCTTTAATTGGAGCAAGCGATCACTTTTTCAGTGAAGCCATTTATTTAAGTGATCCAGATGGCATCGGCGTTGAGATTTATGCTGATCGTCCTCAGGACATATGGGTAGGTGAGCATGGAGAGCTGAAAGGTGGCGGAAATGCTCCGCTTGATGGAGATGGTCTCCTGCAAGAAGCCGCTGATTCCACCTGGGAAGGACTCCCGGCTGGTACAGTCATGGGACACTTGCATTTCCATCTCAACCCAGAAGAAGCCGATTCCTTTTATGTGAACACGCTCGGTTTTCATATCCGAATGGCTCCCCCAGCCAGCTTATTCGTTGCTGGTGGCGTCTATCATCACCACCTTGCCTTTAATGCATGGGGACGCGGGAGAAAAGGAGCCATTGATCCACGTTTTTCAGGAATTAGAAGCTATACACTGGTTTTCCCAAAAGAAGACGATAGAACATCCGTCGTCGAACGTCTGACAAAAGCAGGTGTTCACATGAACACGACAGGAAAAAGTAACGAATTTATTGATCCATTTGGCGTTCTCGTTCGTTTACAGATTGAAGAAACAGACAAAAAAGAAGGTGCAGAATATGGACAAACACACAGAGGTTAAAACAGCCATTTTAAAAGATAAAATCAAACGAGTACAGCAAGAAGACGGATTTATATATATCACTGGACCTATTAAACTGCCAGTGAATTTAGACGGTAGAACGGTCATGTTTAACTGGTATTCATGGTTAAAAGACGATGGGAAAGAACCATTATCAGATGAAGCTTTAATCGAAAGCCTTTCCTCCCGTGAGCTTGCAGATCATCAGCAATCAAGTGTCCTTGTTTACGGAGATTTCGAACATGCTGATGAAGCGCTGATCCGCATGCATTCCATCTGCCACACCGGCGATATTTTCGGAAGCAAACGCTGCGATTGCGGGTTCCAATTGAAACAGTCTATGCGAATGATTGAGGACAATGGAGCAGGCGCACTGTTTTATTTAGCCAACCATGAAGGACGCGGGATCGGTCTTTTCAGTAAAGCCATGGCCTACATCTTGCAAGAAAACGGCTACGATACAGTAGAAGCAAACGAAGCACTGGGCTTTGAAGATGATACACGTCAATATGAAGAAGCGATTGCTGTTCTTCAAACACTTCGTACAAAGCCAGTCAGACTTATCACAAATAATCCGAAAAAGACGGATGCCATCAGCCATGCAGGCCTTTCTCTTTCTGGACGGATTCCACTTTGGGGTGATGTCTCTGAGTTCAATGAGAAATACTTGCAGACAAAAATTAACCGCTCAGGTCATATGAAGGCGGATCAAGAGGTGCGTACGATTGCCACATCATGAGCGATATATGAAACTAGCCCTTGAAAATGCTGAAGCAATGAAAGGTCAGACATCTCCCAATCCGCTTGTCGGGGCTGTGATTGTGCGAGAAAATGAAATTGTTGGGGTCGGGGCGCATATGAAGGCCGGCGAACCACATGCAGAAATTCATGCACTTAAAATGGCTGGAGACAAGGCAAAAGGTGCCACGATCTATGTAACACTAGAGCCTTGTTCCCACCATGGCCGCACAGGCCCATGCGCTGAAGCACTTGTGAAAGCTGGCGTAGAAAAAGTCGTCGTTGCTGCACTGGATCCGAACCCGCTTGTTGCCGGGCGCGGGATTGCCATTTTACAAGATGCAGGTATTCAAGTCATCACAGGCGTCATGGAGCAGGAATCCATTCTCATGAATGAAGTGTTCAACCACTTTATTACGAAAAAAACGCCTTTCGTGACACTCAAAGCAGGCATTACGTTAGACGGAAAAATTGCATCTGCTACGTCTGACAGCAAGTGGATTACATCAGAAACGTCCCGTTATGATGCGCACCACATTCGCAGTATCAACGATGCGATCTTGGTCGGTGCGCAAACCGTCATTCACGACGATCCTTCATTAACAGCACGGATTCCAAACGGTCATCATCCAATTCGAATTGTCTTAGACTCTAAGCTGTCTATCCCGCTGACGGCAAAGGTGGTCACGGATCAAATGGCGCCAACATGGATCTTTACAACAAAACAAGCCGATGAAGAAAAACGAGCTGTTTTAGAAGCAGCTGGCGTCAGCGTCATCATGACGGATAGCGATATCCGGGTGCCCTTACAAGAAGTACTTCAAGTGCTCGGAGAAAGAAATATCTCCTCCCTGATGATTGAAGGCGGAGGACAAATCAATGCCTCATTTTTAGAACAGCAGCTGGTCGATAAACTCGTCATCTACATGGCGCCCAAGCTCATTGGCGGACGACTCTCTCCTTCTTTTTTCGGAGGCGAAGGCATACGCCTCATGAGTGATGCAATTGAACTCGATCAACTCTCTCTTGAACCACTCGGAAAAGATATAAAGATAACGGGTTATCCTGTTTATCAATAACCTACTTTCATAAAATAAGGATGTCGAGATTTTCTCGACATCCTTATTGTTTCTCACAAGATTTATTTTCTACAGTCTCTCTAAAAATTCAATTCGATTTCCAAATGGATCATCTACATAAAACCTGATGGCTCCATCTAACGGCTGATCTTCCTTTATAAGAATATGATGTTTCATTAATGTCTCTTTTAAATTTGATAATTTTTTTACTTGAAAAGCTGGATGAGCTTTTTTCGCTGCTTGAAACTGATCTTCAATGCCAATGTGAAGCTGTTGATTGCCACACTGAAACCAAACACCACCACGTTTTGCTAGGTGAACAGGCTTAGGTATTTCCTTCATTCCTAGAATCTCCCCAAAAAACAAACGTGCCTTCTCTTCACTCCCCTTTGGGGCAGCTAACTGGACATGATCAATTCCAAGAAAATTTGACATCTTTGCTCTCTCCCTTTTCACATCATTTAAAAAACATTATGTGTGACGTTCACGTCTGAAGAATATACCTAGATGTGTACTCAAGCCCGATGATGTTGTCGATCCACAAATCATCTCCACGAAACGTGTCGTAAAATGTTTCATGTGAAACATCTGTGATCTAATATTGATCAATTTCCCTCTATCAGCCTGCCGAAGCTTTCGGGTGAAAGTCCTGGTGAAATGCGAAGGCGGTGTAAGGACATCATGCCTTGTTCCTTTTTCGCATGTCCTGGTTCAGTGGTCACAGCCATTTCATATCCTGCTTCCTTCGCCAGCTTCAGTGTGTCTTCGTTATAGCGACCGACCGGATAGCTGACCATGATCGTTTGTTGAGAAAACCGCTGGTCAAAGAATACCTTCGATCCTTTTAATTCTTCTTCCTGCTGCTTCTGTGTTAAACGATTGAGTTCTAAATGATGAATGGTGTGACTCTCTATTGAAATACCATGCGCCATCATATCATCCATTTGAGCATCGGTTAAATGATGCGGACGGCCAATGGACTGCTCGATCATAAAAATCGTGGCTTTCATTCCATATTCTTTTAAAATCGGAAATGCCTTTGTGTAGTTATCCGTGTATCCATCGTCAAATGTGATAAGAACATACTTTTCACTTGGTGTCGAATTGGTCGCGAGAACTTGATATGCCTCTTTCGGCGACAGCGTGACATAGCCGTTGTCTTTCAGCCATTTCATATGAGCCGCAAATTCGCTTTTTGGCACACGTAACGAATTACCGCTGGAAATACTGTGATACATCAAGATTGGAAGCGCAACGGGTTCCTTTTGCTGAATCCAGTTTTGTTTGTCTATCTCTGCCGCTTCAATTTGCTGCGTTTCTGTTGTTTCTTTCGTTTGTACTTGACCCTTTACCTCTTTGATGGCTTGCTGGTTTCCTTCTGTTTGCTGTTTCGTACCCATACAGCCCGAAATGAGCAGCATGACTACACCAACTGCAAGCCACATACATGTTTTTTTCATTCACCAATCCTGCTTTCTCTTTATCTACCGAATGATTATAACAGAAATTGGTTAATAACTGATATCTATTTTGACAGGGTATTCATTTTTTTACACATTTCGATCATTTCAATGGCAAGCAGATGGATGGTCTCTGTTGTGAGCATTTGGTCTTCTGCATGTATGAGCAGTAAAGAAAAGGGAAGCTGTTCCCCTGCCGCCTCTTTTTGTATCAGCGACAAGTGCAGGTTATGGATGCTTCGAAACGCTTCCTCCCCTTTTTCAATCAACTGCTGCGCTGCTTCAAAGTCATCCGCTCTTGCTAGACGAATGGCTTCTACATAATGGCTTCGTGCCTCACCTGCATGGGCAATGATTTGAAAGGCTGCTCCCTGCATTTCCTCTAATACCGTCATCTGCTTCTCCTCCGATTGCTCAAGATTCATTTGCTAGTTTCAGTGCATGTTCTAGAATTTTTTCTCCATTCGCTGTTCCATATAATCTTACATTTATCACATCGACAGGTATATGATAAGGTGCCGCTGTTTTTTCTGCTGCCTTTCTCATAAAGCTAACTTGCGGCCCTAGCAAAATGACCTTTACATCGTCCCCATGCTCTTCTAATTCGTCCGCAATGGCCCCTTCAGGTATCGCATAAATTTCATAATCCAGCCCTTTTCCTTCTGCGGCTGCCTTCATTTTAGATACCACAATCGACGTCGACATTCCTGCTGCACAAGCGAGAATGATTCGCTTCATATCCCATCACTCCTATTGATAAATGACATCTGGTTCATCCCTTAATTTCCTCGTTTGGATTAATGTTTTGAACCAGTACCCTGACGCTTTCATCTGACGATTCCGTTCATTCTCCAGTTGGATCTCTACTAATCCGTAGCGATTCTTGAATGCATTCATCGGCGAGACATTATCCGTAAAAGCCCAGAGCATATATCCCTTACAGTTTGAACCTTCTTTTTTCGCTTGAAGGGCTTTTTTCAAATGCTGGCTGATAAATGAAATTCGGTACTGATCATCAATGATGCCGTCTTCGTTTTTAAACCGCTCTTCCTGCTCGACCCCCATACCGTTTTCAGCCACAAACCACTCGATATTGCCGTATTCTTCTTTTATTCTCATGCCCATATCATAGACGATACTCGGATAGATTTCCCAGCCTCTGAATGGATTCATTTTTCTCCCTGGGAGCTCAAATAGATCGTAATAATAAGATGGATGAAACGGTGTGTTTTCGTTCCAAGCCTTGCTAGGTGCCTTAACGCGATGCGGATAGTATAAATTAAGACCGACCACATCGACTGTATGATCTTTAATGATCTGAAGCTCTTCTTCCGTTGCATCGAAAAGAATGTCATGCTTTTTCAATACATCAAGCAGTTCTTCTGGATACTCGCCTTTAATGGAGGGATCTAAGAACACGCGATTAAAAAACAAATCATACATGCGGGCAGCTTCTTGATCATGCGACGCAGTCGATCTCGCATACGTCACTTCTGGATTGAGAATGACACCGATTTTTGCACCGGCTGATTCCTTCAAGTCCATTTCCTGAAACAGCTTCACCACTTTTGAAGTCGCCAAGGCTTTATGATAGTTCCACTGCATCCACTTCTTCGTATTTTGCTCGAAAGGATAACGAATAGCATCTAGATACACACGAGTCTGAACAACAATCGGTTCATTAAAGGTAAACCAATGTTTGACCCGGTCTCCATAGCGTTCAAACACCTTTTCTGCATAGAGAACAAACAGCTCGACAACATGTTTAGATGACCAGCCGCCGTACTTTTCAAGCAAAACGGCAGGAAGCTCATAATGCTCTAAGCAAAACATTGGCTCTACACCTGCTTCAAGTAATTCATTGATGAAATCATCAATATAACGAGCATAGGTCTCATCTACAATTCCATTCTCGTAATCTATGAGAAACCTCGACCAATTGATCGATGTCCGGTAATGAGATAACCCAATTTCCTTCATAAGGGCTACATCTTCAGGATAGCGCTCGTAAAAATTCGTTGCTCCTGCTGGTCCGTATCCTTCGTGCCATACGTGATACCCCTCCTTATACCAAAGGTCTATATACGAATCCTGATGCGGTTTCTTCCCTTTCCAACCCTCCGTCTGCCAAGCAGAAGCCGCAGCACCTAGAATAAAGTCATTGGGTATGTCGATTTTGTTCATGTTGCCACCTGACCTTTCTTCGTGTGAATTTGAAGTCCTTCCCACATCCCTTGTAAATACATAGCTCCAAGTGCTCGGTCGTATAATCCATAGCCAGGTCTGCCCGTCTCACCAAAGATCATTCGTCCATGATCTGGCCGGACATAGCCAGCAAATCCTTCCTTAAACAATGCGTTCACAATCGCTCCCATATCGAGGCTACCTGCTGACGACAGGTGTGCCGACTCTTCAAAATCACCGTTTTCATACAAATTGACATTGCGTAAATGAGCAAAGTGTATACGCCCTTTTTTGGCATACTTTCTCGCAAGTGAAGGAACATCATTTTTCGCATTACAGCCTAGGGAACCGGAACAAAAGGTCAGTCCATGCTGTGAGCGTTCATCGAGCTGAAGGATACGATCTATTTGTTCTTCACAACTGACAATGCGGGGCAGACCAAATATGTTCCAAGGAGGGTCATCTGGATGCAGTGCCATGTTCATGTTCTCTTCCGCTGCAACTGGAAGGATATTTCCCAAGAAATAGTCTAGGTTCTCAAACAACCCTTCCTCCCCCAATGCCCTGTATGCAGCCATCAACTTTCTCATTTCTTCCTGCGTATAAGACGTATCCCACCCTGGTAAGGAAAGTCGATCTTTTTCTATATCCATCTGTTCAAGCTGATGCTGAAAATAAACAAGAGTCGTCGATTGATCAGCTAGTGGGAAATCGAGCTGTGTTCGTGTCCAATCAAGGACTGGCATGAAGTTATAACAAATGACCTTCACACCATGCCTTGCTAATCTCCGGATATTTTCTTGATAATGCTCGATATAAACATCCCGGCTAGGCTTTCCCAGCTTAATATCTTCATGGACCGGGAGACTTTCTACGACTTCAAAAGCAAGATCGTGACGTTCGATTTCAGCTCTTAAGTGAGTAATACTTTCCTCCGGCCACAGATCACCAGCCGGCACATCATAGACTGCACTGACAATCCCTTTCATGCCGGGAATTTGCCGAATATATGAAAGGGAGACAGGATCTTCTTTGCCATACCATCTAAATTGCATGTTCATTCATGAGCCCTCCTTCTATTCTGAATCAGGTGCTGCTTCTGGCTTCCGGTTGGATAAGAGAACAAAAGGTAAATAGATGAAAACAGCGACAACAATACAGATAAGCTGTGTGATGACAGCCCCCATACTGCCAGCGGTAGACAGCCAAGCATTCACAATCGGAGGTGTCGTCCACGGCACCATCACCACCGCTTTCCCCGCAAAACCTGTAGCGGTTGCGATATAACCAATCGTACCTGTCACGAGTGGTGTAACAATAAACGGAATCGCCATCACAGGGTTCAGCATGACAGGTAATCCGAAAATAACTGGTTCATTGATGTTAAACAGTCCAGGTCCCGATGAAAGCTTGGCAATGCTACGCATCTCTTCCCTTCTACCCGCTATAAAAATGGCGATCAACAGACCAATCGTCACACCCGAACCACCAATGCTCATATACACATCCCAAAATGGCATCGTGATAATATTTGGAATCTCTTTGCCCTCTTGAAATGCTGTCATATTCACTGCAATTGATCCTAATAAGAGCGGCTCGCGAATCGGTTTAATCATTTGATTGCCATGTATACCGATCACCCAGAAAAATTGAGCCACAAACATTAACGTTAAAATACCAGGCAGTCCCTGCACAACACTTTCAAGCGGACGCTGCACGACGTTATACACCGCTTCATGCAAATAAATGCCTGTCAGACGGTGAAACGCAAATCCGAATGAACTAATGATTGTAATCGTAATAATTGATGGGAAAAGTGAAGAAAAAGATGTCGCCACATTTGATGGAACAGAATCTGGCATCTTAATTTGCAGCCACTTCACCTCGGTAAGCTTACAAAAGATCTCTACAGAGACGATGGCAATGATCATACCCAAAAATAAGCTTTTTGGATCGGAGAATTGCCTCGCCAACACATCGACAACCTCACGCATTGATCCATCGACTTCAAGAAGAAGTGTCGTCGGAATAACGGATATAAATGAAATCAATGCCATTAATCCTGGGAACAATGATTTGTGTCCATTGATTTTCCCGAGCTCAATCCCGATAAGGAACACAGCCCCGATCGTTAAAAAGTTCAGCGTGGCATAATTGATTGCCTTCATAATTGGCTGAAGCTCTGCTAAAAACCTGAATATCTCAAAATGGGCAAGCCCCGTTTCCGGGCTCATGATCATATTTGCGACCAGTACAGCAAATGCCCCCGTAATGATGATTGGCATTAATGTGACAAATGCTTGCTTAATCGCCATAATATATTTCTGATTTGTAATACGATAAGCGACATGTCCCATGACGTCGGCCGCTCTCTCTTTAAAGCTCATGATCCGTCTCCCCCTTTACAAAAACTCGTGATCATCCTCCTTTTTGATGTTATTTTAAAAGCGCTTTCATTAACATCCAATCTTTTTCCTCACAGATGCGGAAATGGGTGTCCTTTTTTTTCATCTGGCTGTTCCAACACGTGCAGCGCCGCCGTCAGTTCTTCAAATGAAGCAGCTTTGATGATTTGCTCCACCACTTCCTTCTGCTCTGTCAAACGCACAAGAAATTGATAAAGTGACTGCAATTCTTTCTGATACGTCTTCTGTATACTTAACAAACAGACGACCTGTACCCGATCGTCGCCCCACAGCACTGGTTTCCTCAACGTACAGATCGCACAAAACGTATCATCTGTTGCCGGTTTGATTGGGTGAGGGATCGCGACCAAATGACCGAACGACGTAGGTGACACTTCCTCTCTTTCCAGCAATAACTGTTCAAAATCATCCGGGATTCGGTTTTGTTCCTGCAATACATTCACGAAAAATTGAAGAACCTCTTCCCTTGTTTGTAGATCTTGCTGAAAAAAGGTCATCTTCGGACTGATATATCGCAAGACCCCCATTTCTTGTGACCCCTGTACAAATCGTTTCAGCCTCAACATATCGTCTTCACTGAGGATCGTATGTACATCAATCACTGGCACAGGTAGTGTGTTCTGAAGCGGGATGGTACTAATGATCAAATCAATACTTCTCAAGTCATACGACAAAAGGTCACTGACACTTGCAGTACCAGCAATCTCTAGCCTTTCGCTAAAGGCGGCCTTCAGCTTATGGAGAAGAAGCTGACTGCTCGCGACACCCGTTGCGCACACGATCAAGCATTTTTTTCTCACAGTCTGAGTTTTTGTCCGCTCTATGGCAGCACCAATATGCAGCGCCAAATATCCGATTTCATCTTCATGAATCTCTACATTCTCTTTTTCCTTCAACCATCTTCCCATATAGACACCTGCTTCAAAAGCAATCGGATAATGCCTTTTTATGTCTGATAAATAGGGGTTACGGATGTTCATATCATATCGGAACCGATGAATCGCTGATCTCAGGTGAAGACTTAGTCCCACAATCAATTCCTTGTCTGTCTGAATATCAAGTGACATGTGCTCTTCAACATAACCAAGTAATTGGTGAGTTAAACGGAAATGCTCTTCATCAAGCATGTGAAATAGCGTGTGGCCCGTTTCTCCATACGCCATCATTTTGGCCCCCATTAAATGAATCGCAATATAGGCCATTTCAGATAATGGAAAATCTATACCGAGTACGTGACGCATATCTTCTGCCATTTGCCTCGCCACTTGAAAAGCGGGCTGTGTTTGAATGTCTTTGAGTTCTCCTTCCGGCATCATCACCAATTTTTTCTCTTCAATTCGTTTGCACGCAATGGCGATATGTGTCACTAAGTTGCTTAAACCGATCTCTGACACATGAAGACCGCTTGCCTTTGTTCGTGAACGCACCATATCTTGAATCAATTGATATGTTTCTTCAGGTAAAAGGGCAGGGTTCGGATGCTCCTGCTGAAACACATGCTCAGCTAGACAATACCTTAATTTCATTTCATCTCCAGTCAGCCTCAGTCCATATTTAGGTCGATGTGCAACAGAGAGACCATGTAAAGAGAAAATATGCTTGACTGCTTTCAGGTCATTTTTCACAGTAGATTCACTCACAAATAATTCCTCGGCCAATTCATCTAATTTCATATAGTCTTCGGACAATAAAAGCCTTCTCAATAAATAAGAGATACGATCCTCCGGCTGATTTGGAATGACTTGATTCTTTTTTTCATTTCTTTCTCTCATTGAGTTTTTCAAAAAAGTACGAAATGCTCCATAATCTTCGACAGTCAATGTATACCCTGCTCCACGTTTCATATGAAGTGTTGCCCCATGTGCTTCTAATATTGATTTAAGCGCTTTCATATCTGTTCGAACTGTTCGTGATGTGACGCCTATCAGGCGTGCAATTTCTTCACCTGTCAGCTCCTGCTCTGCCTGCATTAACCGCCTCAACAGCTCCTCCTGACGTAGAGATAACATAGACTCCCCTCCCTTGGTCAATTACTTTTGCCTATCATCATAAACGAAAATAGAACTCTTTGCCCAGTTTTTCTTTCCGACCGGGAACTTTGTTATGGCTCAAACGTATGAATATGAAACAAGAGGAGGGATACATCATGTTTGTTATCATCATCATACTAGCTTCTTTAGGCGCCATTGCCGCCCACATGTTTACACCAAAAGATAAGCGATCATCTTCTAAGCATTCTGCACATCACAGTTCAACAACCAGTAACTATACTGATTCGTATACACATCACGCTTCTGATGCCTCCTGCGGTGGTGATTCAGGTGGTAGCGGCGGATGTGACTAAACCAAAAAAAACAGCCGCTTGTTCAGCCGGCTGTTTCGTTTATTTTATTAAAGAGCTTTCCAGCCCCGTTCAATTAAATGTTTGACATCCTTTGCAAAATCCTCGCCCTTTTCCATCACATCTTGGGCTCTTCCTGCAAAATTACTAGCGACAGCGAGTTCCATTTTTTTTAACTCAAAGTGCATAATTTTTTGGTCTATCTCCGTAATATAGGTTTCATACTCATTGTTCACAATGTCGTGCAGCACGTGATAGGCTTCTTTCCGATGACGGTGAAAGTCCGTTCCTCTCTCACCTTTCCATGACGAATCTAGAGCAGGCTTCTTGATTTCCTTTATGTCAGACTGCGCAAGATCTTGTTCTGTTCGAATATTACTTTTGGCTGTCTTTAACCGAGAGATCATTTCGTCAAATTCTGCACGTTTGTTTTCAATCCCCATATGCAGATGGTGCAGCATCTCGGATAAACTCATGTCATCCACCTCTATTAGACCTCATAAGAAAGCACGGCGTCAGCGTTTTTGAAACCGAGCAGATCATCTGCTTTTTCCAGTCCTGACATTTCTATCGTTCGCTTTCATTAAGTATAGTATAAGGTGAAAAGCCTTAGGCTTAAATAGGGAAAAGGTGTCCTTTTAACATGGTGTTTGGAAGAAAAACGGAATAATATAAGGTCATAAATCCCGAATTATATATGAGTCTTTACGACTATATTTTACATCGCACTCAGCTACGCTATCAATAAAACGATTGGGGCTTATGATTTTGCCGCAATCGCTTCATCCTGTTCTTTTAGCGTCTTCACATTTGAGCGTGTATCCTGAACGTTTTTGATCAAGGCTTCTTTAAAGCTTGAGACCATTTCGCCCACCTCTGCTTCACGTGCCGTCCATTTGGTTACAAATTCAAGGCTGTTTTCACCAGCTTTATCTGCTGCTTTTTTCATTGTTAAAGCTTCAACTGCTTGGGAGACTTCATCTAGTTTATCCATCACTGTTTGGTAGTTTAACTTAATTTGTCCCATTATGATATCCTCCAGATTTGTTCAGCAAGAAGCTCGCTTACAAGCTGCTCCATGCTTTTGAGATCAAGCGTTTTGCGTCTTCTACTGCGTCTTCTCCTTTTTCAGCCAAACGTGCGGCATCTCCAGCTAAAGAGCTGGCAAAGGATAAGGCAGCCTGCTCTGCTTCTAGTGTACTGATTTTGAATTCAATTCGGCTCACGTAGCGTGGGTATTTATCGCTTACGATCGTTTGCAGCGCATCATGCGCTTCATTTCGCTCTGATTTAAAATCTTGGCTTCGTTCACCTTTCCAAGAGGCCCCAAGCTTTGGCTGCTTGATTTGTTTTAGGTCTGTTTCTGCGGCATCTTGTTCACGTTCAATCTTACTTTTTGCCTTTTTGAGTCGAGCAATTTTCTCTTCGATCTCTGCCTTTTTATTTGAAATGCCACCGTTAAGGGCAGACAGCATATCCGATAAGCTCATATGGGTTCCTCCTCCTGTCAAAAATAAAAACGCTGCTTAGAGTCCTCTAAACGAGCGTAATGATGAATCGCACTTTTTCCAATATTGTTATTATAAGGTTCAAAGACTCATGTTTGAATAGGGATTTGTGCCCTTTTTATGGTATAAATATGCTTTCGATCTGCTTCATACCACACCTTAAGCCCTCTTTTATAGGGGGTCAAAATACACAACCACCCTTCTGGAAACACACATAGTCTTACGGTCCTAGGACAAACAAAAGCCGCCCGGGGGAGGGGCGGCTTTTGCAGTGGCTTATGATGCCGATTCTTCTGAGTCTTGTTGATTTTTCACGTACCAAATGAATTTCCCTGTATATCCGTAGATGATGGCAAGACCAATGGCAACAAAGCTCAGCCACATAAATGGTAAATAAGAGAATGTCGAGACGCCTAGAATCCCTGCCATGTAAATTCCGTTATCTGACCATGGAACCATACCAGACGTCATTGTTCCACCGACTTCAGCGTTTCTAGATAGAACACGTCTGTCTATTTTCAATTTATCGTAGCTTTTTTCCATAATTTTCGGTGTGAGAATTAATGAAACGTACATCGCACAGCCGAAGATATTTGCGAAGAATGCAACAACAAGTGTAGATAAGGTCACATTTCCCGCATTATATAATTTCTTCTCGAAAGTAGCGACAATTACTTTTAAGATGCCAAGATATTCAAGTACGCCACCAAAACCAAGTCCGAGAATAATGACCACTAGAGATCCAAGCATATTCACAATACCGCCACGATTTAACAGCGTATTTAAGAAATCTACATCTGAATTAATAGAGAAGCCATTGTATGCTGAGCCAATCGCATCTGCTGGATTCATTCCTTGGAAAGCCATTGCCCAAATGGCTCCTAAAAGTGCACCAATCGCAATAACTGGCATTGAAGGTTTCTTAAATACGAGCAGTAATACAACCACTACTGCTGGGATGACCATCCAAATGTTGATTGTGAATGTATCATGAAGGGCATTTTTCAAAAACTCTACTTTACCTTGATCAATGTTGCGTCCGCCATACATAAAGCCTGTAACCGTAAACATAATCGCTGTAATCACAAAGGCTGGTATGGATAAAACCATCATTGCTCGAACATGCGCCAGCACGTCCACTTTTGAAAGAGAGGAAGCGAGCACTGTACTATCTGATAATGGGGATAATTTATCTCCAAAATAAGCACCAGATAAGACGGCCCCTGCAACAATCGGAAGTGGAATACCAAGACCTTCACCAATTGCGATCATCGCAATCCCTGCCGTTCCAACTGTACCCCAAGAAGTTCCTGTTGCAATGGACATGATTGCACAGATGACAAGTGTAGCTAATAAGAAAATATTAGGATGAATGAATTCTAGACCATAGTAGATGAGCGTAGGAACAACTCCACCTGCAATCCATGTTCCAACAAGTGCACCTACTGCAATTAAGATCAAAATGGCTTCTAACCCATTCGATATCCCTTTTGTGATCGCATTTTGGAGATCCTTATAGGAATGCCCTAATCGAATACCTAATGCAATAACCATAAACCATGAGATGAACAATGCTAGCTGAATATCTAATTTGAAGTAAAGAGTGAATGATAAAACAATTGCTAAAAATAAGCCAAGTACAGACACGACTTCTAAAATAGACGGTAGACGTGGTGTTTTCATTTTGTTTCCTCCCTTTGTGCGTGCGTTAAGCGTTTTCAAAATATTGTGAAAAAAGTGTGTCAATTCGAAAGAAAGTGAATTGCCTGTTTTTCTCTATTTCACAGGCAATTCCACATATTAATAAAATAAAATTTTTGATATTATTATCGCTCTAGGAGCTCTGCACCCGCAATACCAGGCTTTGTCATCTCGTAAGGATTCAAAATAATATCAAGTTCTTCTTCTGTTAACACATCATTTTGCAGGCAAAGATCTCTGATCGATTGTCCTGTTAAAATGGCTTCCCTTGCGATTCTAGCCGCGGCTTCATAGCCTAAGTGAGGGTTTACCGCAGTAATGACACCTGCACTTTTTTCGACATATTCTTTCAAACGTTTTTCATTTGCTTCGATGTCCGCTAAACAATGATCTGTGAATGAGCGGAATCCGTTATTCATTATACTAATAGATTGAAGCAAGTTAAAGACCAGAACAGGCTCCATCACATTTAACTCAAGCTGGCCTGCTTCAGAAGCAAGACAGATGGTGTGGTCGTTCCCAATGACCTGGAATGCGATTTGGTTAATGAGCTCTGCCATGACTGGATTGACTTTCCCAGGCATAATGGATGATCCCGGCTGACGGGCTGGCAATGCAATCTCAGCAAGACCTGCACGTGGGCCAGATGCCATTAAGCGAAGGTCATTCGCAATTTTAGACATGTTCATCATGCATACTTTTAAGGCAGCAGATACTTCTGTGTATGCATCTGTATTTTGCGTCGCATCTACGAGGTGCTCTGCGCCTACTAATGGCAGTCCAGAAATATCAGCAAGCTTTTTCACTACGATTTCAATGTAGCGAGGATCTGCATTGAGGCCTGTCCCAACAGCGGTCGCACCCATATTTACTTCATATAAATGCTGTTTTGATTGGTTGATTCGTTTAATATCACGGCTGAGCACACGGCTGTATGCTTCAAACTCTTGTCCTAAACGGATCGGAACAGCGTCTTGTAAATGAGTACGCCCCATTTTGATGACATGATCGAATTCTTTTGCTTTCTTTTGAAATACGTCCTGCATGGCCTGCATCGTCTCAAGTAAAATGTCTAACTGCTTGAGCACTGCAATATGGATCGCCGTTGGGAACGAATCATTTGTCGATTGTGACATGTTCACATGTGTGTTTGGACTTAAATGAATGTATTCGCCCTTTTGATGTCCCATGATCTCGAGGGCTCTGTTTCCAATGACCTCATTGGCATTCATATTCATAGACGTTCCTGCGCCGCCTTGAATCGGGTCTACGATGAAATATTCATGGAATTTGCCTTCAATGACTTCATCTGAAGCTTGAACGATCGCATTTCCAATTCCTTCATATAAACGTCCGACTTCCATGTTGGCTTGAGCTGCTGCTTTTTTGACAATGGCAAATGCTCGAATGAGTTCTTCATGCATGCGATATCCTGTAATCGGGAAATTCTCTTTTGCACGAAGCGTTTGAACACCATAATACACGTCTGCGGGAATTTCTTTTTCACCTAGAAAATCCTTCTCGTAACGATAAGTTGCTTGAACCATCTCGTATGACCTGCTTTCTATAGAATAGTTAAATCACTAAATCTTCTGCGATTGGCGTTTCCATAATCTTTTTCACTTCTCGTGGATCTGTTGTTTTACCTAATGCCCACATGAGCTTTGGCACGATGGCTTCTGTGTTCATGTTTCTTGAACGAGCAACCAGTTCTTGATTGATTTTACGTCCTACCTCATACACACTCATGTCTTCTCCTTCTTCGAGACACTGAGTGGTGATCACAACAGAAATGCCTTCTTCCAGCAATTCGTTGATTTTTTCTAAAAGGTTTCTTCCTTCGAAAGGAATTCCGCCGCTGCCGTAGCTTTCAATGACGACCCCTTTGTACAAACCTTTGATTGAATCTAAAAACTCAGGCTTCAGTCCTGGATGCAGTTTTAATAAACAAACGTCTGTGTTCAAGGATGCATCTAATTTAAGCGGTTTCATTGATGATCTTTTTACTTTGCTATTGTATTCAATTTGATGATTTTCAATCGATGCAATATATGGGTAGTTAATACTTTCAAATGCATCGTAGCTTTTCGTTCTTAGTTTGATTGCGCGAGTTCCTTGAATGACTCTGCCATCAAACACGACGTATACGCCGCCAACACCGTCACATGCAAAACGAATCGCATCTGTAATGTTTTTCTTCGCATCTGTTTTCTTAAACGTAATTGGGATTTGTGATCCTGTAATGACAATTGGCTTATCAGGATTTTGCAGCATATACGATAGTGCTGCTGATGTATAGGCCATTGTGTCCGTACCATGCGTGACGACAAATCCGTCATATTGATCATAATTTTCATAAATGGCTGTTGCGATATCAACCCAGTATTCAGGCTGCATATTGGTACTATCTATACTCATTAGGGACTTTGTGTCCATTGTGTAGTCTGCATTAATTTCGTTTAAATAGCTTAAAAGGTCCTCAGCTTTAACACCTGGAGCTAAACCATTTTCACTCTCTACAGATGCAATCGTCCCACCAGTGGTTAAAAGCAATAATTTCTTCAACAGGTCCACCTCTTTCAGTAAAATTACTTCGTTTGTCACACATATTATAAGCCAGCTTGTGCTATTCTATAATATACGCTTTACGCGTACCTTCATTGCCATTATAGTCACATAACGCGAATTAATCAAGAAATTATTACGCATAACGCGTACACTCTTTGTCAAAATATGATATACTGTTGTTGTATATAAAGGAGCGTTCATGTATGATACTCGATCGTTTAACCACCCTTAGAAAAAAGAAAAAATGGTCTCTCCAGCATACGGCAGATCGCCTAGGTATCGCCAAAAGCACCTATGCCGGTTACGAATCTGGGTACCGACGACCTTCGCTTGAAGCAGTGAAACTGCTGGCTGATTTGTATGATACGTCCATTGATTTTTTACTTGGTAGAACGGACGAGCCAGAGATCCAACGCAAAATCTCTGATATCAAAATTGAGCTGACGGAAGCAAAAGAAGGAACCATCCATGTAGACGGCGTTCCACTAACAGATGAAGAAATCAAACAGCTTGTTGCCTTTATTCGGGCGAAAAACACTCTGAAAGTATAAACAACACAAAAAAGAGAGGTCCCTGTCATAGAGGGACCTCTCTTTTTCTGCTTACGACAGCTCACTTAATTCCTCTAACCGCCGCTTCGCTTCTTCTTTATTAAAGGAACTATAATAGCGATAATTCTCATCATCTAAGATTCGGTAATGCTGGCTTAGTACATTCTGCTGAAGACGAAACGTACCTTTTTTCACAGACGTCCGCCACCAAACCTTTCCACCAATCGTACGTTCAACAGATAAATGCAATTCATCGTGGGCGACGACTTCCAAAATCTCAAGCGGATCATCCCCAAGTGTCCCTTTTAAAATGTCACTATCCCTGAATAATGCACATACGGCCGCAGATTGCGTCCAGTTGAGGCGAAGACGATTCTTTTCTACCTGCTGCAAATGCCGCTTGGATAGACCAAGCACCTCAGCCATACGGTCCTGCGTATAGTCTTTTTCTTTTCGAATTCGTGCCATTTGTTCTGTGACGAGGTCGATTACCATTTCTTTGTCCATCTCTCATCACCTCTTGATTGTTCAGTCTTTACTGACATCATACACGATTTCTTAAAAAAAGTGGCGTCTCACCTCATGGAATGATGGCGAAAACATCTATTGATTCTGCTTTTCACCATGACCATGCTGCTGTTTCCAATTCTCTTGGGCAGTCTCATGTAAATATGGATAAATGTTTTGTTTCACCGTTTGCTCAAATACTTCTTCATCTAAAATACTGTACGCCGGAATCTTGATCAATTTCCCATCCATTTTCCGAATGAGCACATCCATGAACAGAAATCCCCTCATACTGTAACGATGCCTGCGCATATCAATAGATTGAATGTCTTGAAAAGGGATTGTTTGTTGCCGATATAAAACAGCGCCATTCTCTCCTCGCTGAATGCGAAAAATTACATTTCCCCTCTTCGTAAAAGCCGGAAGAATCATCAAAAAAGAGATCCACCCATAGACAATGCCTAATAATCCGCCTAAAAATAAAAACAACGTATAATTCGATTCAAATGTAAGAGCTTCTGAAAATAACCAAATACCGATGATGCCAAACCCGCCCGTTGCTAAGAATGCCCATACTCTTAGAAAGGGTCTGCTCCTCACTTCTATTACTTCACTTGGATTCAAGCGCCATTCTCCTTTTCTCCATTAGAATATAGAACGTAATCCGTCCCTATGAGCCGTCTCTATCCGAAATTCATTTTCCTTCATGCCCGACACTAGCCAAGAATGCTTCTGCCCCGGAATAACAAATATCATAGACTCTACATCCGGCGTATTATTTTTATCATAAGTGACCTTCATCAAAGAATCCATTTTTCCTTTTCTGACCCTTACATCAGAAACAAATGCCCGCACAAGCTCTTGGTTCTCTGCTTTATTTAGAAAAGAAGGGCAATCCTCATTCCCTTGACTGGCTTGTTCTAACAGCAGTTCAAATTCTTCCGCCTGCAAATTGATGACTGGTGTGAGGTGTTCACTCATGTGTATGTTCAAAAAGGTTGTCACTTGCTCCACAGTCTGCTGATCGTCTTTTAGTTTGTGAATCTGATGCACTTGTTGATCATAAAGCGTATGGTGTGAATACACACCTGCCTGAGTCGTATGAAAGGACGTACTGACCTCTTCATCTAATGCACCAAACCTTGAAGCTTTCACGGTATGTGATGCATCGTTCATGGCCTGAATAAAATGCCGGTATTTTTCTTTATAACGGTATTGTCTATTTCGAAATTCCAGCACGTCTTTTGCCAGCAAAGAGCGACATGCAATTTCAAATAAAAATCCAAGACGTTCATCCTCTACATCTGGATAATAGGCTTCCTTTAAAGACATCCCTTGCTCAAAATAGCCTTCACTGTAAAAACTAAAGATGAGTTCCTCGATACTTAGACTTAGCTGATCCAACTTGATCTCTCCTTATCCAAAAGAAAATGCGCCCTTCAAGAAATCACCTGCACCTTTCAACAGCGAATCTGCGGTTTCTTTTGTTTTTTCTATTCCTTTATGTATCACCTGATTTGCTTGATCAATGGTGTCATTGACTGCTTTAACACCTTGACCTGCCAGTTCAAATGCTTTTTTTCCTTTATCGACAACCGCATGAATTGGGTCTTTTAATTTCACTGCGACCTGTTCTGCAAAACCAGAAGTAAGCTTGGCGACTTTTTCACCAATAAAGCCACCTACTGCTGATCCTATCGCACCGCCAACCACTGTTCCAATCGGTCCTGCAAAGCTTCCAAGAGCGCCGCCCACAACGGCACCTGCAACAGATCCGCCTGCAATAAAGACCGTATTATTCACTGCATTTCCAACAGCCTTTGCATTTTCACGCTTGAGAACTTCTGGCTGATCCCCAAATTCCGCATAGTTCTCCGCAATTTTCAGACCGCAGCCAACCGTTTCTGTTGCACCCGTGACGACCGTTGCAATGATGGCATTTCCTTTCGCAAACCTTGCACCATTTTTCAGAACAGACTTGATGCCAGCTGTGTCCTTCCAATTGATACTTCCTTTTGTGAAATCACGTACACTGTTCGTGAACGCAACTGTATCGCTAGGATAAAATTTCGTAAATTTCTTATGGACTAGGTCAGCCATCGACCAATTCGATCGTTTTAATAATTCTTTTTTGCTCAGCCAAATCCTTGCCAGCCGGTCAAATCTCGTTCCTTCTACCCGTCCGGTCACATCAAGAAGGAGCTTTGAATGTTGCGCAGCATAGCGGCCATTTTCTTTGATAAAGGTTGTCATGCCAAGCCCATAGTATTTCGCCTGCATCATCACAATACCAGCTAAGCTCGTGAGTGTACCATATTGATCATACAAACTGTACATTTTCCTTAAAATATCATCAGCTTCGACCATTTTATCCGTTACATGACGAATGGCAATGTCGTCACTGCTCAATTTGCTCATTAAGGCTTGTCCAGAACCCCACGCATCTCCTACTCCAGAAAAACAGCTTCGATAACGGGGATCACAGCCTAGGATGAGGCCATCCAGTTCACTATGTAAATCGTGGTGCTTTGTTTCGATGGCCGAAAGCTCTCCTACAAAATCATTCGCCAGCCCTGTCAGCTGATCTGGATCTACTACAATGTCACGCGCCATCACATCATCTCCCTTCTCGGTTTCTTTCTCTCCGTTCTTCTCGCCTTTTTCGCTCAAGCTCTTCCATTCTGGCGATTTCAGCTTTACGTTCCTCGATTTTGACAGCAGCATCCCGCAGTTCCTGACTTGTTTCAAGCAAGTCCTTTTCAAATTGATCATAGCGTGTCACTGTTTCCTCAAAGCTTTGATCAAATTTATCTCTTGCTTCCCCATGCCAGCCTGATCCAACTGCCTTCAGCCGATTCTCAAGCAGCTGCTTCGACTGCCGAATGCCATCAGCAGCTTCCTGGAACTTTTGAGCGAGTGCAAGTGTTTGACTAGAATCCAACTTTCGCACCCCTTTCTCCCAAATTAACGTACAAATGGATGATTTTATATGTCCTCATTATAAATAAAAAGACACCCGAAAAAATCACCCTAAAGAACCATTCAGCACATCGCAAAATAAAAGTAGGTCTTTTTCCTCTCTAATTGCCAGAGAAAGCCTTTCTTGTTATGAAGCGCATTCAAGACATGATAAAATGAACATATTCTACAAAAGGAGTGACGTATTGATGAAAGAGGAAATGATCCAGCGATTCACAAGTTATGTAAAAGTGGATACACAGTCTGATGCAGACATAGAGAGCTGTCCATCCACTGAAGGACAGCTGAACTTAGCAAGGCAGCTTGTTGAAGAGATGAAATCCATCGGTATTCAAGAAGTGACAATGGATGAAAACGGTTATGTCATGGGCACGATCCCATCTAACACAGACAAAGAAGTGCCAACCATTGGCTTCCTAGCTCATATCGACACAGCCACTGACTTCACTGGCAAGAACGTGAAACCGCAGATTCATGAGAACTATCAAGGCGGGGACATCACGTTAAACGAAGATCTACATATCGTATTATCTCCAGCACAGTTTCCAAATTTACAAAAATACCAAGGACATACGCTCATCACGACTGATGGCACGACCCTGCTTGGTGCAGATAACAAAGCAGGTATCGCAGAAATTATGACCGCCATGCATTACCTGATTGAGCATCCAGAAATCAAGCATGGAAAAATTCGTGTCGCCTTCACACCAGATGAAGAGATCGGCAGAGGACCTCACAAATTCGATGTTGATGCCTTTGGCGCTTCTTATGCTTATACGATTGACGGCGGCCCGCTAGGAGAGCTTCAATATGAAAGCTTCAACGCCGCAGGTGCAAAAGTATCAATTAAAGGAAACAACGTCCATCCAGGGACAGCAAAAGACAAAATGGTCAGTGCTGCAAAGATCGGCATGCTCTTTCACAACAAACTTCCTTCAGATGAATCTCCAGAATACACAGAAGGATACGAAGGCTTTTTCCATCTCACAAGATTTGTAGGAGAAGTAGAAGAAGCAGAGCTACAATATATTATTCGTGATTTTGATAAAGAGAAATTCAACAAGCGCAAAGCACTGTTTGAAAAAATCGCACACGACTTAAAAGCGGTCTACGGCGAAAACAGCATCACCCTTAGCATTCAGGATCAATATTACAATATGAGAGAAAAAATTGAGCCAGTCAAACATATCGTAGACATCGCTCATGAAGCCATGGAAAACCGCTCAGTGACACCTGTCATTGAACCAATCCGCGGCGGTACAGATGGCTCACAGCTTTCATATAAAGGACTTCCAACGCCAAACATCTTTACTGGCGGGGAAAACTTCCACGGTAAATTTGAATTCATCTCTGTAGAGAACATGCTGAAAGCGTCAGAAGTGATCGTGGAAATTGCACGTTTATTTGAAGAAAAAGCATAAACATGTTTACAACCGTTCCTGTTCGGGAACGGTTTTTTAATAAAAGTTTACAATTTTCTGAAACTTTTATGACACTTAATCGTACTAATAGAGACAACCCCAGAAAAATTCTTCTTGACGAGTGAAATAACTGGAAATATAATAGTTAAAAACAACCAGTATTTTAGACCTAAAAAAACAACAAGAATAAACCTTTAGAACTAAACGCTATTTGCTAACTATTTTCAGTTATAAACATCACTCACCCTGTCTACACTTAAAGAATAGGATGAATTGGAGGAATGTCATATGATGATTTTATTGATTATCGCTTCACTTTGCTGCTACTTACTATTCTCTTTCAAAAAAGATAACCGCACCCAAAAACGAAAAAGCGCAGAGCTTTCGGAGTTTGAAATCTTTCGTATGCGCCGCCACTACAACGGCAAACGCCGTCACCCACTAAACGATGCACCCAAACAAGTATAAATGTAAAAGAAGAGCCTCATCACTAGGGGCTCTTTTTATGTATAAAAAAACGACCAAATTCATGGCCGTTTCTCTTGTTTATTTATACACCTTCGCAGGTACTTGAATCATAGGAATTCCTACATAGTACGGTGAAATTTCATATGGCTGGAAGACAACAGCGATTCCCTTTTTCGTGAAGTAGTACTGCGTGTCGTAGCCGATTTGAATATCGCTTTTTTTCAGATTCGCATAGAATTTACTTTTATGCTTCTTTGTGTAGTTATAGATATAATCTCTTACTTTTGTACGCTTTTTCTTTGTTTTTACCACATCTGTAAAGTACAGTTGCTTTGTTTTTTTCTTTGTTAACACATAGTTCATGCTCGTAACCATCGTATCCCCGTGCATACTACCGTCATTCATGTAATCATAGTTTAGGATACTTAGTTTCTTCCCATTGTTAAATTTCGTTTTAAACGATCTCTCGTATGTGATCTTCCCAATGCCTTCTTTTTTCGCTTCGTCCTTTAAGAACAAGTACGTAGAATAGGAAAATGCGATATCTTCTTTTAAATCATGGTTGATGGTTTTCATATGCGCTTTACTAAGGTTTTTCACCTGTGCATATTTAAACGTTTTTTTCTTTTTATAATAGTGTGTGCTTACTTTTGCTTTTTTCACTTGTTTGGCATCCGCAGATCCAACTGGCGCAAACAATGAAACAATCAGCGAAAAAATGAGCAGGCTGATCGTTAGGCCTTTTTTCATTGTCATAGTAAAAACCCCCATTTTTGTCTATTACCAATTGAGTATACCATGACAAAAGAACCAAAAGAAGTGTTCTTTTCCATATTATTCTTTATTTTTCATGTGAGGTTTGTTTACCGTTTTCATAAGTTCCTGTATGCTTAAGATAGAATGTTAGATGAAGTGTGGTGTTTATCATAGAAGAGAATATTTTTAGTCATATCCGGACAACATTTCATAGTTTGTCCCCTACCCAGAAAAAGATTGCCAATTACATTTTACAAAACCCTCAGAAAGTTGTGCTTCATTCGATTAGTGCACTCGCTGCTGAATGCAACACAAGTGAAACGACGATCTTTCGTTTTCTGCGAAAAATTGGCTATGAGTCCTATCAAGTGTTTCGTGTCCATGTCGCGCAGGATATTGCGACCAATACACCTCAATCCATATACGGTGAGATCGAAGCATCTGATAGTGTCGCAGATATTAAACATAAGGTCATAGAGTTAACAACCAACTCTATTCAGGATATGAAACATATTTTAGAAGACCAAGCTGTGACACAATTTATTGAACAAATGAAACAGGCTCATAAAACCGTCTTCTTTGGAGCAGGTGCCTCCAGTTTTATTGCCGGAGATGCCTATCATAAGTTTCTCCAGCTTGGCTTTGAAGTGAGTCTATGCAGTGATCCTCATATGATGAATATGATTGCAACACATGCAACGGAACATGATTTTATCGTCGCGATCTCACATTCAGGAGAAAGTAGAGAAATCCTTGATGCCGTGCAATTTGCAAAGGAAAAAGGTGCAACGGTCGCCTCGATCACGAGCTATCCGAAATCAGAGCTCGCCAAGAAATCCGACTTTCATCTGCTCAGTTCATCGAGAGAAACAACCTATCGTTCTGACTCAATGATTTCTCGTATTAATCAGCTTGTGATTATTGATGTTTTGTACGTCACAGCTGTTTTAGAATTAGGATCAAATGCAATCGACAACGTCAAACGTTCTCGATTAGCTGTAGCTAAAAATAAAACATAATCGACCATAGACCGGAGCTGTTTCCGGTCTTTTTTTTGTGACTTTTCTCATATTTTCCGTTGACACATTCCTATTTCGTCATGTACATTAAATGAACAATAGTTTATTTCCTACTATTAATTTAAATCGATAGTATATATACTAACAAAAAGAAAAGAAAGCGCTTTTTGTAAGGGGTTTCTAAATAGGAGGCGGACAAAATGGCAAAGAAAATTGGATTCATTGGATTAGGCATTATGGGGAAACCTATGGCCTTTAATCTATTAAAAGCCGGTCATACTGTGACTGTTTTCGATATTCATACAGAAGCTGTTCTAGCATTAAAAGAAGTGGGCGCAAATGCCGCTGCATCAGCTGCTGAGACAGCATCTGTAAGCGATATCATCATCACGATGCTTCCAAAAGGTGAGCATGTAGAAGCAGTCGTAGCAGGTGAACAAGGCATATTGGCTACAGCAAAACCTGGCACGATCATTATAGATATGAGCTCTATTTCACCTGTTACTTCTAGAGCTTTAGCGGCACTGGCAAAACAGCATCAGGTCGAATTTATCGATGCTCCTGTCAGTGGCGGAGAGCCAAAGGCGATAGACGGGACACTTGCGATTATGGCGGGCGGAGAAGAAGAGATCTTTGAACAAGTAAAGGATGTCCTCTATGCCATGGGCACAGATGTCGTATTAGTTGGTTCAAATGGAAGCGGGACAACCGCTAAGCTTGCGAATCAAATCATCGTCAACTTAAATATCGCTGCCATGTCCGAGGCACTCGTTCTTGCCGCTAAGTCTGGCATTGCGATTGATAAAATGTATGAAGCCATCCGAGGTGGACTGGCAGGAAGTGCTGTACTCGATGCGAAGGTTCCTCTCATTTTAGAACGAAACTTTGAGCCTGGCGGACGTATTGACATCAACTTAAAGGATTTAACCAATGTCATGGAAACTGCCCACGATATCGGCGTTCCTCTCCCGCTTTCTAGTCAGCTGCTAGAAATCTTCCACGCCCTCAAAGCGGACGGAAAGTCTGGACTTGATCACGGCGGGATCGTTCAATATTACGAAAAAATGGCTCATGTTGAAGTGAAGAAAGGATGAGGTTCTATGAAACAAAGCATTGAGATACTAAATGCCATTCCGAAAGCGGATTCAGCCCGCATTCAATCAGCATACGAACAAGCACTAAACCATTTTCACCATAAAGTGATTGTATTAGACGATGACCCAACAGGCATTCAAACCGTACACGGCGTCTCTGTTTTCACCGATTGGTCAGAGAAAAGCATTGAAGCTGGTTTTTTTGAAGACAGCCGTATGTTCTTTATCTTAACCAACTCTCGCAGTATGACAGAGAAAGAAACGGCGGTTCTTCATGAAACGATCGCATCAACGATTGTGAAAACGGCTGAACGGCTTGATCAAGATTTCATCATTGTCAGCCGGGGGGACTCCACCCTACGTGGACACTTCCCGCTAGAGACTGACATTCTCAGAACGACCATTGAACAGCAAAGCTCCCGCCAATTTGACGGCGAAATCCTTCTTCCCTTTTTTAAAGAAGGCGGCCGTTTTACGATTGGCAATATTCACTACGTACAGGAAGGTCACGAATTAATTCCTGCTGGTGACACAGAATTTGCATTGGATCGTACATTCGGATTTCAATCTTCCCACCTTGGAGAATGGATTGAAGAGAAATCAAACGGATCGTTCACTAAGGAAAACACTACTTATATTTCTTTAGAAGATATCCGGGCTTTACGTATTGAACAAATCAAGGATCAGCTGATGACCGTGAAGGATTTTCAAAAAGTGGTTGTCAATGCAGTAGACTATGACGATGTCAAAGTCTTTGTCGTTGCCCTCATAGATGCCATCAAAGCAGGTCAGCACTTTCTATTTAGAAGTGCAGCCGCTCTCACAAAAGTGCTTGGCGGCATTGAGGATCAAGCACTTTTAACTAGACAAGACTTAATACAGGAAGAAAGCACGCACGGTGGCCTCATCATGGTCGGTTCCCATGTCAAAAAAACAACCGAACAATTGCGAGCGCTGCAGCAAAATAAAGACATCGCATTTATTGAATTTGATACACACCTCGTGTTAGAACCTGAAGCATTTCAAGAGGAAATGGACCGCGTGATTCAACAAACTGAACGGCTTTTAACAACCGGGCAATCGGTTGCTATTTATACAAGGAGAGAACGGCTTGATCTTGGGGACGATCGTCAAGAGGAAGAATTGAAGCTGTCTGTTCAGATTAGTGATGCTGTGACAAGCATTGTTCAGCGCCTCTCCATTCGCCCTAAGTACCTCATTGCCAAAGGTGGAATTACCTCAAGCGATATTGGAACAAGAGGACTCAGCGTCAAACGTGCGACCGTCGCAGGTCAAATCAAACCAGGTATTCCCGTTTGGCAAACAGGAGAAGAAAGCAAATTCCCATTTATGTCTTATGTGATTTTCCCGGGAAATGTTGGCTCAAAGGATACGTTAAAAGAAGCAGTAGACATACTTGAAGGATAAAGCAGAGGGAGCGTTCACGCTCCCTTATGCAGCACAAAGGAGGAAAGATCATGTCGTTAGTTTTTATCGGACTTGGCGTTTTGTTATTACTTTTACTCATGGTTGTCTTTAAGTTAAACGCTTTCATTTCGTTGATTATTGTCTCTTTAATCGTTGCCGTTTTAGAAGGCATGTCACCACTTGAAGCGATTGCTTCAGTCGAAAAAGGGCTTGGAAGTACACTCGGCCATCTGGCGTTAGTTCTTGGCTTTGGAGCGATGCTTGGTAAATTGATGGCTGATTCTGGCGGTGCTCAGCGTATTGCCATGACACTCATCGACCGCTTTGGTATCGGGAAAATCCAATGGGCGACGATGCTGACTGGATTTGTTATCGGAATTGCTCTATTTTATGAAACCGGATTCATTATTCTTATTCCATTAGTCTTTACCATTGCTCAAGCCGCAAGACTCCCTGTGTTATATGTGGGAATGCCGCTCGTCGCTGCACTCATTACAACACATGGCTTCCTCCCTCCTCACCCAGGGCCGACAGCCATTGCCAATGTATTTCAAGCCAACATGGGACAAACCTTATTGGTTGGAATTATTTTAGCCATTCCTGCTGTTTTAGTAGGCGGACTTCTGTTTACGAAACTATTTAAGAAAGACCAACTGCATGCACACATTCCAAAGGACTTGTTTAATCCAAAGGAATTTACAGAAGAGGAAATGCCAAGCTTCGGCATTAGTATTTTCACCGCTATTTTACCTGTATTGCTCATGACATTCAGAGCATGTTTAGAAATTTTCTTCCCGTCCTCCCCGCTGCTACCGGCGGCTGAATTTTTAGGTGAGCCGGCGATTGCCCTATTAATCTCTGTGCTGCTTGCCATCTACACATTTGGTCTTGGCAGAGGAAAGAGCATGCAGGACGTCATGAAGTCGATTACGGATTCAATTGGCTCCATTGCGATGATTCTATTGATCATTGCAGGTGGCGGCGCCTTTAAACAGGTGCTCATTGACAGCGGCGTTGATCAATACATTGCAGGGATTATGCAAGGAAGCACACTGTCTCCTCTGCTCCTCACTTGGCTAATTGCAGCTGTCCTTCGTGTCTCTTTAGGGTCAGCGACTGTCGCGGGTCTCACAGCAGCTGGCATTTCTGCACCGCTGATTGGTTTGACGGGAGTCAGCCCAGAATTAATGGTGATTGCAACAGGCGCCGGCAGTATAACATTCTCTCATGTGAATGATGCAGGTTTCTGGATTTACAAAGAATACTTTAATTTGTCGATGGCTCAAACTTTTAAAACGTGGACATTGATGGTGACTGTTCTATCACTTGTTGGATTAGCAGGTGTTCTCGTCGCTGATTTGTTTATGTAGGAAAATAAATAGTAAAAACCATTGACTTTTTCTCGAAAAGATTGAATAATTGTGTTTATTAAGAAAATTGAATCAAAGGTAACCTTATTAAGAGTGGTGGAGGGACTGGCCCTGTGAAACCCGGCAACCGCTGTTCCTAGGAACAGAATGGTGCTAATTCCTTAAGCAAGCTGATGCTTGTTTGAAGATAAGGCAGAGATCTCACAGTATATGATGCTCTTCCTTATCTAAGGAAGAGCTTTTTTATTTGATTTATAACCTGAAGAAAGAAGGGATTCAGCATGACACAAGTACAAACCATTGGTAAGAAAACAACAAAGCCGCCATTTCGCGCAGATCAAGTAGGGAGTTTACTTCGTTCTGAACGCATCAAAGTAGCCCGCAAGCAAAAAGCAGACGGTACACTGACAGCAGAACAGCTCAGACAAATTGAAAACGAAGAAATCACTCGTATTGTAGAGAAGCAAAAGGAAATTGGATTAGAGGTTGTCACAGATGGAGAATTCAGACGTGCATGGTGGCATTTTGACTTTCTAGAAGGGCTTGATGGGGTCGAAGGATTTGAAGCAGACCAAGGCATTCAATTCCACAATACGACGACAAAAGCGAGAGGCATCAAAGTAACAGGTAAGATTGATTTTACTGATCATCCAATGCTAGAGGATTATCGCTTCCTTCACAGCATCGCGGGTGATCATACGGCTAAAATGACGATTCCAAGTCCGAATATGCTCTTTTTCCGTGGAAAGCTTGAAGAAGGTGTGTACGACAGCTTAGATGATTTTCACCATGACGTGGCACAAGCTTATAAAAAAGCCATCCGTGCTTTTTATGATGCAGGCTGCCGTTACTTACAGCTAGATGATACAGCTTGGGCTGTGTTCTTTTCTGAAAAAGGACATGAACAAATCAAAGCCTTTGGCCGCGAAGAAGATGAGCTTCGTGAATCGTTTGCGAAAACAATCAATGAAGCGGTTGCCGATCGACCAGATGATTTAGTGATCACCATGCACATTTGCCGTGGTAACTTTAAATCAACTTGGGCAGCCGAAGGTGGTTATGAGGCAGCGGCAGAAACGATTTTTGCGGGTCTCGATTTGGATGGTCTCTTCTTAGAATTCGACGATGACCGTTCTGGCGGATTTGAACCCCTGCGTTATGTGAAGAATCCAAACCTTCAAATCGTACTAGGTCTTGTTACTTCAAAGTACGGAGAACTTGAACCCGTCGATCAGATCAAAAGACGAATCGAGGCAGCGGCTCAATATGTGGACATCAACCAAATCTGTTTGAGCCCACAATGCGGATTCGCCTCAACAGAGGAAGGCAATTTGTTAACAGAAGAACAGCAATGGGAAAAGCTGCGTCATGTGATTGAGATTGCGGATCAAGTGTGGACATCATAGTCCACTGACAAAAAAAAGAGACAAACCGTTTTATCAGCGGTTTGTCTCTCTTTTTTATGCGTCTAAATGCTTTCCATTTGTCGCAATCACTTGTTTATACCAATCAAAGCTTTTCTTTTTCTTTCGATCTAATGTACCGTTACCTTCATTGTCGCGGTCGACATAAATGAAGCCGTAGCGTTTTTTCATTTCAGCTGTTGATGCACTGACAAGGTCAATTGGGCCCCAGCTTGTATAGCCGATCAGATCAACGCCGTCTGCGATCGCTTCTCTTGCCTCAAGCAAATGACTTCTGAGGTAATCAATTCGGTAATCGTCTTGAATGGAGCCGTCTTCTTCTACTTGATCCACAGCACCCAATCCATTTTCTACGATAAACAATGGTTTTTGGTAGCGGTCATATAGTTGGTTTAGTGTTGTACGAAGTCCTTTTGGATCAATTTGCCAGCCCCAATCACTTGCTTCTAGATAAGGGTTTTTCACGCCTTCAAATAGGTTACCACCAGTAACTTGTCCAAGAACCTCTGGATCTGTACTTGTCACAAAACTCATATAATAGCTGAAGCCAATATAGTCGACTGTATGGTTTCTTAGAATGTCTTCGTCACCGTCTTGGAATTCAATATTGATGTTATTTTCCAGGAAATAACGTTTCATGTATCCAGGGTAATAGCCTCTTGACTGTACATCTGAGAAGAACAATGTTTTACGATCTTGATCAATCGCAGCAAACATATCTTCAGGTCTTGAGCTGTACGGATATGTGGTCATCGCTGCAATCATACAACCTATTTTCGCATCTGGAATGATTTCGTGTCCTGCTTTAACAGCTAGAGCACTTGCAACAAACTGATGATGCGCTGCTTGATATTGAATGCTCTTCTCGTCTTCGCCTTCTTCAAATACAAGGCCACCCCCTGTGAAAGGAGCATGTAACACAACGTTGATTTCATTAAAAGTCATCCAATATTTCACTTTATCTTTAAAGCGAGTGAACAATGTTTTAGCGTATGTTTCATAAAGACCCACAAGCTTACGGTTTCTCCATCCGCCATAGTTTTTCACAAGTGCAAGCGGCATTTCATAGTGAGAGATCGTGACAACTGGCTCAATTCCATGCTTATGCAGTTCATCAAATACTTTTTCATAGAAAGCGAGGCCTGCTTCATTCGGTTCCGCATCGTCGCCATTTGGGAAAATACGTGGCCAAGAAATGGATAGTCTAAAGCACTTGAATCCCATTTCTGCAAACAGGGCAATATCTTCTTTGTAGCGATGATAGAAGTCGATCGCATCATGATATAAGTTAAGGTCTTTCATTGATTCATCGAATGGGTGCATAATACCATGTGGTGATACATCCGCTGTCGATAAGCCTTTTCCATCTTTGTTATAAGCGCCTTCAATTTGGTTGGCGGCTACTGCGCCGCCCCATAAGAAACCTTTAGGAAATGTTTTTTCTAAATTCGTCATGTTGAATGCCCTCCTCATTTTCTTCTACACTGACTGTAAGCAATGTCTCTTTTACTGTAATCGCCCCATCTGTTTTCGCATCAACTTGTGCAAAATCATTTGTGTTGGTGACGATAATTGGCGTTGTTACATCATAGCCATCTTGCTGAATGCCCTTGATATCAAATTCAACTAGCAGATCTCCTGCTTGAACGAGATCACCTGACTGCACATGACTTGTGAAATGTTTACCGCCAAGTTTTACTGTATCAATCCCCACATGGATGAGAAGTTCTGTGCCTTGATCACTCTTTAAACCAATGGCATGTTTTGTTTGGAAAATGGTTTCAACTCTGCCATTGAACGGTGCTACTACACGTCCAACTGTTGGGACAATGGCTGTTCCTTTACCCATGATTTCATTAGAGAATGTTGCATCATTTACTTGATTGAGCGGCTTTAGTTGACCTTCAAGCGGGCTTTGTACCACTTCATTTTGAAGCGCTACTGTGTCTTTCTTTTCTTCTGGTTTGTCTGCTTTTGTATCATCTTTCACTGGTACATCTTTGAATCCTAGAACAAGTGTCATGATGGTTGCTACAACAAAGCCGATCACTAATCCAATGATGGAGTAAACAAATGTCGGTCCAATGAACGTTGGGAGACCTGGGAGACCTGCTGATCCAGATATCACATATGACTTTACTTTGAAGATGGACATGAACACGCCGCCTGCTGCTGCACCAATGAGGGCTGCAAGGAACGGTTTTTTCAATCGCATGTTCACACCATACATAGCAGGTTCAGTAATACCCATTAATGCAGTGATACTTGTAGACATCGCCAATGATTTGAATGTTTTGTTTTTTGATCTTAAGAAGACACCGAATGCTGCGCCTGCTTGTGCCATATTCGCTACAAACATCATTGGAAGAATGAAGTCAAAACCGTTTAATGTAATGTTGTTGATCATGATTGGAAGTAGTGCATAGTGCATGCCCGTAATGATCAATGGTGACATAAAGCCACCGATTAAGAGTCCGGCCAAAATACCTGCATGTTTGAACAATAAATCAATTCCACCTGAAAGGCCATTTCCGATAATCCCACCAAGCGGTCCAACCGCGATGAGCATAACTGGTACCACGACAAGAAGTGTAACTGTTGGAACAAGAATGATTTTTAGTGATTTCGGACTGTATTTTTCTGCGAATCTTTCCACATATGAGCCGAGCCAGATAGTGAGTAGAATTGGAATCACCGATGAAGAGTACACAACGGCAACCACTGGCAAGCCTAGAAATTCTGTATTTCCTGCACCTAATAAAGCAGTGAGCTGCGGGTGCAGTGCGGCTGCTGCAATGGCAGCAGCGATATACTGATTTGTGCCAATTTTTTTGGCTACGCTTACAGCGAGCAGAATCGGTAAGAAGTAAAAGGCTCCGTCTCCGATAGCTGTTAAAATCGCATATGTGCTGCTTTTATCTGAGATCCATTGGAACGTCAGCATTAATGCCAAGATCCCTTTGATCATACCAGCTCCAGCGATGGCTGGAAGAATCGGTGTGAAGACACCAGAGATAAAATCGAAAAGCTTTGAAATCACATTTTGTTTTGATGCTTCTTCTGAATCGCCTGACTTTACATCTGTTGATAACCCAGAATCAGCAATCATTGCTTGATAGACGTTTGATACGTCGTTGCCAATAATGACATGGTATTGACCGCCGCTTTGATTCACGCCCATGACGCCATCTGTTGATTGCAGCTTCTCCTTATCCGCCTTGCCTTCATCGTATAAATTGAAGCGAAGTCTTGTCATACAATGCGTGACTTGCTTTACATTCTTTTCACCGCCGACAAGCTCTAGAACTTCTTTTGCTGTTTGTTTGTGGTTCATTGTGTTACCCTCCAATCGTTGATTTCATCTTGATATAGAAAAAACCTAAACATCCATTAATGCCCGAAAAATAGCGATTCAGACATTAATCGATATTTAGGTTTTGCCTGCTTAACCAGTAACAATCCTTCATAGCGATTGATCGTTATTCAATTTTATAAGCCTTTAGATACAAAAAAACCTAAATCATGCCTTATCAAAGATAGGGACAATGATTTAGGTTTTGCCTGCTTGACCAGTAACAATCCTAAAAGATTGTGGGTTATTGAGTTTATAGTTATAAATTAGCATGTTAATTTTGATATGTCAACGCTTTCTTTTTGATTTATTTTCTTTTTATGACTCGATCGATGTGCAAAGTTAAGTATAACATCTCATCTTCTATGAGACTTCGGTTGTATTCTTTTTGAACATAGTCATTAATTTTCTCCGCACATTGAAAAGCGGCTGTATTTTTTTCCTTTACCACTTCATACAGAAACTCATTTTGATTTTCCATTTGTGTTTCGTTAAACAGACGCTGTCCAAAAAACTTCAAATGCGTGACAAAACGGAAATAATTTAATGATTCTTCGTCCAAATCAATTTGGAAATGATACTTTACGATGTTCAAAATATCTTGAATCAGTTTTGTAATTTGAATGACATTCGGCATTTCCTCATTCAGTTCTGCATTGACAATATGCATCGCAATAAAGCCTGCTTCATCCTCGGGAAGATGGATGTTGAGCTTGTCCTGTATGATCCGAATCGCTTCTACACCACACATGAATTCCTCTTTGTACAGCCGTTTGATTTCCCAAAGCAAGGCATTTTTAATGTCCATTCCTTTTTGATGACGTTCAATAGCAAAGGTAATATGATCCGTTAATGTGACATAGATGCTGTCATTTAAATTTTTGTTAAGGGTCGTTCTCGCGTGATCGATAATTGCCTCACACACTTGCATATACTCGATCGGAATATCATAAAGCAGGGTTTTGAATTTTTCTGATATATCTTTATTTTGAATGGAAAATACTTTTTCGATACGTTCTTCGTCAATTGGGTCTCCGCTTTTCTTTTGAAACGCAATCCCTCTGCCCATAATGACCAGCTCATGCTGCTCGTCATCATACGCACTGACCACATTATTGTTGATTACTTTCGAAATGATCAATTGATCCCCCCCCAGTACATTCCGCTTTTTCGAGCATTTCATTGTTGATTGATATGTCATTTTATTATTATTTTCAAAAAAGAGGACTTTAAGATGATTTTACATTTTTTTTTGATACGGTCAACTAGAAAGAATGACATATTACCTCTCAGAAATGACGATTTAGGGGCAAAAAGGCTAAAAATAGACAAAAAACACTCTTCAAAAAGAGTGTTTTTTACAAAATTAGGAGCAATCCCAGTTATAGACGACATTTTCGAAATGTTTTCGTTTGAGGTCTTCTGGTTTGATAAAAAAGTTAGCAATGCCGCAATCTCCCCACAACATGTCCACTTCATCATCTGAGTCAATTTGCAATAATAGCACAGTATGTTCTTGGTCTACATAGGTACGCGGGTCTTCTTGTGTAAAACCTGGATATCCGCCAACTTTATGGCCAAAACCACTTGCTGTCTCATAAAATTCATCTAGCAATTGATCTGCTTCATCACCATCAATACCAACAGCATCTTCGAATAGATCCCAGCTTTGCTTTCCTGTGACTTTTTCAAAGCGGAAATCTCCTACACTGATCGTTTCGCTTGATAATTCACCTGTAATCGCACCTTCCTTCGTAACTGGAAAATAAAATTCGTCAGGAATTTTCACGAATGAAAAATCAGTCAATAAGTCTTCTTCAGCTAAGAAAGGTTCCTCAATAAATTTGATCCGAAAATCTTTTTGCTCTGTTTTTTGGTCAATATTCATCCCATAAAGATCATCATGTACAGAAATAAACACTTGCAAAAGTCCTGTTTCTGGGTAATCTTTCAGCTTTGGTAGCTGGCCGAAATTGATTTGTGCCAGCAGCTTCATAGGATGGCCTTCTCCATCAACGGGATATTCGTCGTTTTTGGGGAAATAAGGATCACCTGCTATTTTGCTGTCATATGGTCCTGTTTTTCCTTGTTTTATCTGTAATTGAATCAGTGGTTTTTCAGTTTGATCTAACGATGGACGGTAAGGCGCAAGTACTTCTTGCAGCTTTGCTGATTGTGTCAAGATGGTCTTCCTCCTTATGAATAGGTCTAATGATCAAAACAGGTCTATCTTTTTCTATCATACAGAAGTGTAACTTCCCTGTCAGTGAAAAACCCGTCAATATCATGACAAAAAACTCACTTCAACACGTTAAAAAACCTCCGATACGGCTGGAGGTTTTGTGATTCGTTTATTTATTTCACTTGATAATTCACTAAGTCTGTTGCCAATGTTTTCATCGTTTCGTTCGTTTCGTGCAGCCCCTCAATAATTTTTGTGAAAGTGCCAACGAGTTCTGCTTGATGTTCAGAAGAAGCCACGATTTGTGCTATTTCTTCTTCCATTCCTTTGATTGAGCCTTGCACATCTTTTAGCGCTGTTTCAATATCAGTCGTTGCTTGCTTCGCGTGAGTAGACAGCTTTCTCACTTCCGTAGCAACCACCCCAAAGCCTGCTCCTGCTTCACCGACTCTTGCAGCCTCAATGGATGCATTGAGTCCAAGTAAGTTCGTTTGATCAGAGATACCTTTGATGAGATTAGACACTTGGTTGATTTTAGAGGAATTTTCGACAGTGGTTTTTGTATTTTGTAGAATTTGTTCACTTGTCGCTTGTAGTTCCTCTGAATGTGCAGCCACTTGCTGTACCATCGCGACCAGTTTTTCGGAAGCATCGTTACTTTCCGTCATAATGTGTTCTAATCGTTGTTGATTCGTTTGGTCATATGCTACACAGAAGGCAGCGATCACTTGACCATTGTCATCTTTAATCGGGACGGCGACGATGTCCATAGGAATACCGTACACCTCTTTAGGAATCTGGATAAATGATGGCTCTCTCCCATTTTTCAACATCGAAAAGTTTTGGAACCCGGGAGCTACAACGTCCCCTGCTTTAAACCCTAAGTCAATGTTCCCGTGCTGCTGATAATAAAGAACCTTCTCTTTCCCTAATACAGAAAAGGTTAGCTGCTCTCTCATAGCTAGTCCAACGATTGGTAAAGCGTCTATTATGTTATCAATTCTCTGTGACATTCGCTCACGTTCATCCTCTCTTTTTCTCAGTACACTCTCTTTATCGGTTCTTTATATGATCTATTACAGCCTGCAATGTGTACTAATATCAACCAAATGACCTAAGACATATAAAACAGCCACATTCTATCAAGAGAATGTGGCTGTTTTTAAAAGAAGAAGATGCATATCAACACACTAATGACGATGAAAAAAAGATACATGCAGTCGATCCATGAAGTGCTGATGACATGATAATACGTTCTCTCCCTCGTCCCTGTGAAGCCTCTTGCTTCCATCGCAATGGCTAGTCGTTCAGATTTCCGTACGCCTTGCGTGAAAAGGGGGAGTGCATAACGTATAAAGGCTTTCCAGCTGTTTTTTTGCTTGTAACCTCTAATTTTATGTGCAGCCTTCATTTGCTTCAATTCACTTTGAAACAACGGGATAAACCGGAAGCCTGCCAGCATCCCATATGCCCATTTGGGTGACATTCGGCATTGATGGATTAAGCTCATCATAAAGGCCGTCAAATCAGTTGTTGATGTAAAAAGGAGACCAAATGTCACAAAGCCAAGCATTCTAAAAGAAATGGTCAGCCCATTTCTTAAACTCTCCTCTGTAATATGAAACCATGCCCACTTCCAAACTGTATGATCTCCCTTGCCAAAGGCCGCGATCATCCAAAACACGAGAATGAAAAAGAGCAGATAAGGTACAAGTCTGGTGATGAGGTATTTCAAATTCCAGCCGCCTAGGACAAGTCCAATTCCAAGTGCAAACAGCCAGATGATGAACGTCGTTTTAGGATCAGAAATCGCCATCAGACAGCACATCGCAAGGAGATGGGCGAGTAATTTCATGACTGGATTTACAGTGGATAGAAAGGAGTGATTACTTTGCAATCGTCATCACTTCCTTTCTTTCAGCCATATAGCGATAATGTATCGGCACTCTCAGCTCACAGGAAGTGACAAGTTCCTGATGAGAAAATAAATCAAAAGGCGTACCATCATAAACATGCTCCCCTTGATGAAAAACAAGCACCTGATCAGCGCACTCATCAACGAGTTCCATATCATGTGTGACCATGATAATGGTGGTGCCTTGTCGTTGCCGTTCTTTTAAACGCCGGATTAACTCCCTCGCCGTTTTCTCATCCTGCCCGAAGGTCGGCTCATCTAAAATGAGTACATCCTGATCAAAAAGAAGCATCGTGGCAACACTTAATCTTCTTTTTTGTCCTAAGCTTAAGGTGAAAGGATGCGCGTCTCTATGCTTCTCTAGACCGAACTCTGCCAATAGCTGATTCGTTTTTTCTTGCACCACAGACTCTGGCCAATTTCGCTGTCTCCCACCAAATGCGATTTCATCAAACACTGTGTCCTGTATAAATTGAAGTTCTGGATTTTGAAATACAAAGCCTGCTTTTTCATATAATGTTCGGTCAGACCAATTTTTCAGGTGTTTTCCTTTTAAAAAAATGTGACCTTTCTTTATTGGTTCTAAACGGATGACATGTTTAAGAAACGTACTTTTTCCGCTTCCATTTTCACCGATGATCGCAACCCAATCTCCGGCTTTTATATCAAGGTGCAGGTCATCTATAATGCTTTTTTTCCCGTAGCTTAATTGTAGATGATCTGTGCGAATGATTGTCTCTCGATTTGTTGATGTCTCATGACGTTCTTTTCTCGCCTCAAAGGTTTGCAAGAGTGTTTGACTCAGTGGATGAAACGGATTTTGTACGATAGTGGACCATTTCTCGGGAAATATTTTCGGACGCCAAATGCCGGCTTCTTTCATTTCTCCCTCAAATGTGTTCATCACGTCTTTTGGCGTTCCATCTGCTATGATACGGCCTTGATGATCTAATAAGATCACCCGATCCATCCACTCGATGACACCGTCTAACACATGCTCCACAAAAATCATCGTCTGATTCTGTTCAGCTGAAAGCTGCTGAAGCAATTGAAATATCTCCATTCTTCCTGCTGGGTCAAGCTGTGCAGTCGGTTCATCAAAGAACAGGACATCTGGCTCTAATGCTAGTAAACAAGCAAGCGCCAACCTCTGCTTCATTCCGCCAGATAAGGTATGAATATCTGTGTTTGGGTCGACATCCAGCTGTACCTTTTTCATGAGATGCTGAATCATGTCATCCATTTGTTCTCGAGGGACAGATCGATTCTCTAAGCTAAACGCAATTTCTTCATTGACTCGGTGCATACAAAACTGCGAATCTGGGTCTTGAAACATGACACCAGTATGCCTTTGCCGCATCACTTCTCCCTGTACTTCAGCTTCCATATGCTCTGGAATAATGCCAGCAAGCACAGAAATCAGCGTAGATTTCCCGCTTCCACTTGGTCCTAATATCAGCACCTTTTCCCCCTTTTGAATAGAAATAGATACTTGATGAAGAACGGGATTCGCCTGTTCATAAAAACGGACAGTGAGATTACTGCACGCGAGAAATGAATCCATGCTGGTCACCCTTACTTCGTTTTTCTTTCATGATGGCATATTGATTCAGCACACCCGTTTTAGATAAAGCATCCACCACAACCTTTGCCAAGCAACCACCGAGTAACATACCGCTGATGACTTGAGTGACAAGAGTCATGAGTAACACTTGAGGCGTGTAATAGCCGAATCCATTGGCAATGAGGCTATATGCCATTGCCCCTACTGCTGCAAAGGCACCAGACAACATGAGTGTCCACATGCGATATCGCTTATAGCCAAATAGAGCGAAGGCGATTTCTGCTCCAAGTCCTTGGCATACACCAATCAAAAGCGCAGAAAGACCGAAGTGGCTGCCTGTCAGTAATTCCACGGCAGCAGCAGCTGTTTCTGCGATGAGGGCAGCGCCTGGCTTTTGGATAATGTAAGCAACGATTGGACTAGCAATGACCCAAATTCCGAACATGATGTTGCCTCCTGCTGGACCGACAAGGGCTGTAATCGGTAAATAAAGCGTCGACCACCCTAAATAGATAACTCCGCATGCCACTGATAAAATGACAGCGAGAACGACTTCTTTCATCTTCCATGTCATGAAGAATGCACCTCCATTTGGACTGGCCACTCTTCGACAGTAAAGGCCATTTCCCAGAATTTATACTCAAGCTGACAGCTTAAGATGAAGTGCTGTTTCATTTTCTCCTTTTCCTTCTCACTTGCTCCTTCCGCCCACTGATCAAGCCGTTTGCAAAGCTCCACTGTAACAGAGTCCGTTAACCCGCCATAAAACGTGATCCACTCATAGAATGGATGGGCAGGATCGGGCTCTACATCTCTGAGCATTCGTTTGCCTATTTCCCAATAGGTCCAAGGGCAAGGGAGCAAAACCGCAATGATTTCTCCTAGCGTCCCTTCCTCGGCGACTTGCAGCATGTGATGAATATAGTGATGAGCACTTGGCGCCAAAGATGCACCTTGCAGTTCATCATAAGCGACACCTGCCACCCGGCAAAGGTTTTGATGAGGATGTGTCTCACTATCAAGGACAAAAGCCATTTGTTGATGGAAAAAGGTAATGTCCTCTCTGTCTGTACATCTGCTAATGGCTGCCGCATAAATTTTAATAAAGGCATTTAAATATTCTGCATCCTGTTTGACATAATGAATGATCTGTTCCTTTTCGAGTTCTCCTGCTGCGAGTCCTCTCACAAACGGATGCTGATAAATCGCTTCAAATAATGGTTCTGCTTCTTGCCTTAATTGGGTTGAAAATGTCATAAAAAAAGCCTCCTCTTCTTCAGTTGAATAAATGAAAAAGCCACCCCAAATGGAGCGGCCTTCTTATCGATTCAATCATGAATAAGACAAGGTCCAGCTCCACTTCCCTCCGCTAGTACAAACTAGATCAGGTTCAAAGGGTCCAAGATTTCCTCTTGTCTCAGTCATACATGACTCCCCTAGTGGACTTTTGTCATTTAATTATCTTTACTCTACACATGTGGCGATTTGATGTCAACCGCCGATCTTAATTCAATGTATTGATCGTTGGCAGCTTCTCAATCCCTGCTGCATAGTAGAAATTAAGGACACTGAAAAAATCAATTGGCTTTCCTGTCTTTAAATCAACAGCCAAAATATGATCGCCGTAATTTGTCAGGTCATCAATGTCTAAACGCCTTGGCGTTGTCTTTCCGAGAGTATCAACAAAGCTGCTATGGTAGTACTGCCCACTAGCAAACGATGATTCATGATACATAAATAATGTCTCCACATCTAAGTAGACAAGAATGGCCTCAGAGGAACTCGCATATGGAGCAGAGTACGATACTGGTGCCGAAATACTTTTCACTTTTACACTGTCAACAGAATGCGTTCTCTGTTGATATTTTCCATCATATGAGAAATAAAATACACGCTCCCATTTATAATCAGCGGTCTTAGATTGTTTGTTATACACTTTTGTACCATTTGCGAAAACATCCCCATTGGCATACGAAGCAACAAAGTATTGCAATGTTGATGACAGGGATTCAGCACCTGTGAAATTTGGTGGGTTTTTTGCATTCACCTGTAATGTATATGAGTCTCCAAAGTCTCCACCGCTAGTAATACCAAACGCATAATCACCCGCTGGTAAATTGCTTAACGCAAGCAGACTGCCTGCCGGTTGAATCAGATCCGTTGGATAAGCTTGTCCTTCTTCATAATCAATAACAAATAACTGAACGAAATAATCAGCATTTGGAGAGGTAATCCTGCTGATGAGCGCCTGAGGGGACGATGTACTTAAGAACCATAAATCAACTGGATCTTCCTCGTTTAAAACTGCCGATTGATTAATGGCTAGTCCATCAATAGAGCGAACGGCAGACGTGCGCATCTTTCCATCTGCAGCCGCTTTTCGTTTAATACTTATTCCCTTTTTCTTATCTACTTTAAATGATTTTTTTACTTCCTTCTGTTGAACCGCAGTCCCTTTATCCTGCTTTTCAAACGACTCTTGCACTTGCTGAATGGCTTTTTCAGTCAGTGACGATACTTTTTCACTTGATTTTGGTGCATCTTCTGCTTTGATTGCTGGTGAAAATAAACCTGTTGTGACCAATAAAATAGACAGTAAGGCGGCGGTGATTTTGACATAAAATGCTCTCACAGGAACATCCCCTTTTCCCTAATTTGGGTTTTTTACCCTGTGATTATTTTACCATTTTTCTAATACTTGTTTTGGACTTTTTTAGGAAATTTTTATAACAAAAAACCAGCCGTATGAGTCACGACTGGTTTTTTTGATGATTTATGCAATGGTTTTGACAAATAAGCGTGCTGTTTCTGCACTTGATCCTGGATTTTGTCCAGTAATGATTTGTCCATCTACAACAGCGAATGGCGCAAATGCATCGCCTTTTTCAAATGCTGCCCCTTGCTCGCGAAGTTTTGTTTCCAATAAAAATGGAACTTTAGATGTCAGCTGAACAGCATCCTCTTCCTCATTTGTGAATCCTGTTATTTTCTTGCCGTCGATAAATGATTTTCCATCACGATCCTTCACATCAACAAAGGCAGAAACGCCATGGCAAACTGCCCCAACGGCTCCATTTTTGTCTGAAATCGCTAAGATCGCATCGGCAACCAATTGATTGGATGCAAAGTCGATCATTGGGCCATGTCCTCCAGCAAAGAAAATGCCATCATACTCAGCTGGGTTTACATCTGTCAGTGCCTTTGTGTCTTGAAGTAATTCATACACATCTTGATATTGTGCTGGAACTCCTTCAGGAATTGAATTTTTATCGATCGGTACTGTTCCACCTTTTATTGAAACAATTTGCACGTTGAGTCCATTTTCTTTAAAAATATGAAATGGCTCGGCCAATTCTTCTAGCCATAAGCCTGTTGGGTGTCCGTTCATTTCTGAGCTGCTTGTTGATACTAATAAAACGTTCTTGCTCAACTTTATCATCCTTTCTATTTATCATGTGGCTATTTTATATTTTGCACAATTAAATATCAAGCAATCAGACTTGGATACAACTCTTTATGTTATACCCGATTTTTTAAAAAATATAGCCTCACTTCAAATCTAATCATTCTGTCACATTCTATTGACAGGGAATTTCATGTAAAATTGTGATGAAATGATATAATATGAGAAACAATTGACAGACCTCTTGCGCTAGAGGGAATTTAAAAGGAGTGGAAAAAGAGATGAAAACCTATTCGATTGTGATGATTATCATCACGCTCTGTATCATATTGGCTGTCTTTTTAATGAATCTTACGGGCGTCATGTATGGAAAAATCATATTGGCTGTCGCTGTTGCCCTTTGTCTTACGTCCATTATTCGTTTGATGGGAATGCGTAAAAGATAAAAGCCGCCCTCTGGGGCGGCTTTACTGTGTAGACAAACCCTCGCATTCGGTGTCAGTCCTGCGCTTCGGTGCTCACCAATGTCAAATTCGCTCCGATGCTCGTCCTTCCTAAACTGCAAAGGTTTTCTATCACGCTGATAGGATTATATAGCCAGGATAAGTGCAATTAATGCAAGAAAAGCTGGTAACCCTTGTTTGATGATAATCGATTTATTAGACGTCACCCCGCCAAATACTGCTGCGATGAACACACAAAGAACGAAAAATAGCTGAATCATATATCCTACGGTATTCGAACCAAGAATGAGCCCCCAAATGAGTCCAGCAGCTAGAAAGCCATTGTATAGCCCTTGATTAGCAAACATCACTTTCACATTTGGATCCTTTTGTAAGTGTTCAGGCAGATTGAAAGATCTTTTCGCCATTTTTGATTCCATAAAAAACATTTCTAGTAACATGATGACAATGTGCTCTAAAGCGACAATTCCTACTAAAATCATTGCTAAAATATTCAATTTAGTGAATTCCTTTCTGATAGACGGTCTCGTATTTGTATTTTGTCCGTGTATAAATCAAAGTCTTGGATTAGCTCTAACGCCTCATGAAAACGACTTTGTGGAATGTCTTTCATTTTTCTTACACCAAATTCCTTTTTAATAAAAGCCATGATGGTATTAATATGAAGCTTACCGTGGCCATCATACTCTAAATGGCTGCAAAAAGTCTGCATCGTCCCTCGAATCACCTTTAATTGCTTGGCAGTGACACAACTCATTGGTAACGCTCATCCTTTCTTGGTTTTTTAACAACTAAAAAGAACATTGAATGAAAGAAAAACCTTCCAACCTCTATTATATAATGGTTTCATTCGGATATCAAAATAAAAAAGAACAAACATTCGATCAAAGACGAGTCATACGCTAAAAATCCATGTCTTAACGTATCAAAAAGCCGGATTCATGGATAGAATCCGGCTTTTTGTTTAGTTGCTTTTAGAAATTAATACCTTTCCAACAGAACGGTCCTTACTTTGTCCGACGACTTTAAAGGATAGGCCGTATGTTGGCACATCACGTCCTGCATCCGGGTTATTTGGATTCACATAGTTCTTTTTATCACTAAATGTACGCGTTGGGCGGATATAACGATCCTCTAAGGTTAAGCCTGTTGTCGCTGTATAATCAATATTCAGCTTCGTGCTTGGATTCAAAGAGAATGCTGCATCATGTACTTGGAAACCTGTCGCTGCAATAGAGCCGTCACTCCATTTCAACACTTGTTGATCTGCATCTACGACTCCAAGGAAGCCGTTCCCTGGATGTTTTCCAACCCAGTTATCACTGTACGATTGATCGACGTACCACACGACCAAACCGTTATTATAGCTCATCAGACTTGCTCCTCGTTTGATATGCTTTAAGCCTTTATCGACATCAGCATAAGAGCGCCATTCTAGTAAATAATACTGAGCGGCATATTGTTTTCCATTAGATTGAGAGAATCCATTAAAAGTGAACGTGGACGTTCCCTCGGCATCATCTGACCACACTTTTGATCCATCTGCTGTAATCTTTAGATCATCTACAAATAAACCTGGCAGTGAATATCCTGCATCGGTTGTATAGCGGAATTGCAGATCGATCTTCTTCCCTGCATAAGCAGAAAGATCAAAGGATGCATCTACCCATCCATCTGATTTTCCATCGATGCCATTGCCTTCATTCGCTCCTGCCTCATTTCGATCATTCGTAATATTACCAGCAATGGTTGTCCATTTGTCTGTCCCAGTTTCACGAACTTCTACATACGCATAGTCATAATCTTCTTCGATATCGTACCATGCTTTAAACGTAAGCTCGGCTTTGCTTCCCTTCGACAAATCAATCCCAGATGTCGTCATGGTAGCATTCAAATTGTCACCTGTTCCGCTGAAGTATGAATATTGCCCTTGTGCAGGCTGAGTGACCACAATCTCTTTATCTGGCAAATCGACTCGAACCGCATCATGGTTGGTTCCTTTTGTTGCTGCTTCATCGATTAAAACTGTTTTGCTTTTTGTTAATGTCTTACCATCAATGGTTTTTCCAGAAAGCCAGTTGCCGCCATGCAAGTTTTGAAGCATTTCTTTTGCATATGGACTAAAACCTGTTGGTTCCGTACCAGGTACTTTACCTGCCCAGCTTCCGCTTGACATGATAGACCAATAAGAAACGGGCTCTCCTCTGCCTGTGTATTGTGTATCGTATTCATCAGGCAGACCAAGATCATGTCCAAATTCATGTGTGAACACACCTGCTGCGCCATCTTCAGGCTCAATCGTATAATCTAGAGCGCCTAACTTTCCGCCTTGACCCACTTCTGATTCAGTGTTTGGAATCTCAAATACATCACCAAGTGACCAGCGATGCGACCAAATCGCGTCAGAGCCAAGCTGTCCGCCGCCAGCTTCTTCACCTACGCCAGCGTGTACAACCATGAGGTGGTCAATGATACCGTCCGGCTCATTATAAACACCGTCCCCATCCATATCATAGCGGTCCCATTGATCATATTCACCAAGGTCAATGTTTGGATCCTTTGCCGCTGCTTCGAGGGCTTCTTTCACCAATTCGCGCGGTCTGCCGTCACTGCCTGATTCGTCTGGTACGTTCCCGCCATAATATGCTGCTTCATGCTTGGCTGTATACCATCCAGCTACTGTTCCACTAATCGTGTAGCTTCCACCGGACTGCTTTTCATAATACTGCTTCATAGATACTTTTCTTTTACCATCTGGACCAATGTAGCCATTTTTTCCGAAAAGCATATCTTGGTAGTGCTGCTGATCGTACTTGTCATAGTACATATCAGTCTCTTCTTTTTTAATACTATTATGCTTATAATCTTTAAAATCTACTAATAAGACCAAAACTTTATCATTACGGACGTCGCCTTTATATTTTTCCTTTTTCACCGGCTTTACTTGATTGCCTTCTTTTCCTTTATGCTTCTTTAACTTTTTCTTTTTGGCTAGTTTATTATGTACATTTTGTTTGTATTCTTTTAGGAATTCAGGTTCTTCTGTTAAGGTACTTGCGCTTTGTTTCATCGCTGCTTCTTCTTTTTTCTTTAGGTAGTTCTTTAATGCTTTTTGGGTTTCTGCCTCATTGGCATTCTTTTTGATCTTTCCTTGTTTTTTCAAGGCTTTGATGAGACGGTCTTCATTGACAACACTTGCGTCGAATGGAATACCTGAATAATGACCACCATCTGAGGATGTTGACTTTTCTGAGGTGTGGGCAGATAGAGGGGTGCTGAAAGCTGTCAATGTGCCTAAACTGAGGACAGCTGTTAGTGCGATGCTCGTCCATTTCCCTTTTTTCATATTGGTTCCTCCCTAATTTGGTAATAAATAATATCTAATTCTAGCATATTCCAATATACTTAAGTCGAAAAACATTTTATTTTCAGAAATTTTGTGGAAAATGCACAATACGAGATTGAAATAGGTGAAACGAATCGTCGAAAATAAAAGAACCCTAGGCTATAAATGCCTAGGGTGTTTGTTGTTTTTCTATGATAGCTGCTCTCCTTGATATGCAACAACATCAAGTGGAGCGGCTAAAAATTCTTTTGCCTTTGCGACGAAAGCTTGGAAATGTGCACTTGCATTATGGCTTTGAACCGCTGCTTCATCTTTCCACACTTCGACCATTAAAAAGGTGTTTTCTTTCTCTGTATCCTTGAAAAGCTTGTAGGACACATTTCCTACTTCTTCCTGTGAAGCTTTCATTAAACCGTTGATTTCTTCTAGAAATACGTTTTCTTTCTCTGGATGAATGGTCATCCCTGCATGAATAATAATCATATGATCGTCTCCCTTTTTTTAAAAATTATTTCCACTCTGTGATGCGATCGATCGGTAAACGGTAAGAAGCATAACCTTCGTCAGCCGCTTTCCCAATGGATAGAAGCATAACTGGTACATAGCGCTCTTTATCCCAGCCGAATGTTTCAGCGATGACTTCTTTGTCATATCCGCCAATTGGGTTTGTATCATAGCCATGCGCACGAGCAGCAAGCATCAGCTGCATTGACACAAGTCCACCGTCAATTAAGATCGTTTCACGATTCACTTGCTCTGGAAGAGCTTCAAAATGTGCAGTTAATGCAGCAATTTGTCTTTCTTTTACTTCCTGCGGCATGTAGCCATTTTCTACTGCTTTTGAATAAATTTCTTCTAAGTATTCATTGTTTTTCATATCTGCAAACACAGCGATGACAGCTGCTGATGTAGCTACTTGTGTTTGGTTGAATTTTGCGAGTGGTGCAAGCTTTTCTTTTCCTTCTGGGCTGTCAATGACCATGAAGCGCCAAGGCTGTGCATTCACTGATGATGGTGCTGTTGTTGCCTCTTCTAAAATCTCCGTCATTTCTTCTTTGCTAATTTTCACTGCTGGATCATAGTTACGAATGGAGCGGCGCCCTTTCATAATATCCATAAAATCGTTTGTTTTTAATGTTGTAGCCATGTGTAACACTCCTTTAGGTTGTTTGAATCTTTTCGATGTTTTGTTGTATACGGATGAGCACATCAGTGAGAAGCTTTCGTTCTTCATCACTTACGTTTTCAAGCATTTCTGAGATAAATCGTTCTTTTTCTTTTTTAGAAGCTTCGATTCTTGTTCTGCCTTCATCTGTCAGACGAACAAGCGTGACTCGATTATCTTCCGGCTTTCTTCTGCGCGTGACCATTCCTTTTGTTTCTAACTGTTTTAAGTGACGCGTCACAGCCGCACTATCAATATTTACTTTTTTCTGCAAATCGGATTGGCTGATTTCGTCGGCTTGGAATAACAGTGATAGTAACTCCAGTCTTGATTGGCTGATGCCCGTGCATGCTTCGAACTTCACACCCATCATACGGTTCACGCACTGCAAACGATATAATACCTCTGCTTCTTCAGAGCAAAATGCAGTCAATGCCATCCCCTCTTTTCTATTCAGATCAATTAGTTGATATATCAATCATTGACTCGTCAACTAATATACACCCATTGTTTCATGATTGCAAGAGGTTTGTTTCATAAAGTGAAATTTTTTATTTCAATTAAAAAAGACGAGCTTTTGCTCGTCTCAGACAGTAGACAAAGGGCTAAAATGTAGTTTATTTTAGCCCTTTGTCTTCTTTTCAGCGTGAAAGAAAACCTTTGCAGTCTAGAAAGGACAGCTACTTTTGCGGAGCGAATTTGACATTCGTGAGCACCAGCGCGCAGGACTGACACCGAATGCGAGGGTTTGTCTTCACGCTGGGACGAGCTTTTGCTCGCCTTAAGAACTTGGTGTCGATGTTGGTCCCACATAGTAGCTGATAAATCCAATAATCATCAAGACAACAAAAATAAAGAGAATGAGTTTGAGCATTCTCATGGTATATCCCCTCCCACTCATCTAACTTATCATATCTAGAAGAAGCGCTACCTAAAATTTACATAAAAAAAGACAAAAGCGATTCATCACTTTTGTCTTTTTCTCTTTATTCTGTAATCACTGTATGAATCAAAGTCGGAGCATCAGCATGGTCAGCGATGCGGATGTTGTCATAAATTTTCTCCATGACATTCGCTACATCTTCACGATTTGCATGCAGCGTCACGAGAGATTCACCTTTTTCTACACGATCGCCTACTTTTTTGTTAAGCATGATGCCAACAGATAGGTCGATATCGTCTTCTTTTGTTGCGCGTCCTGCTCCAAGAATCATCGCTGCAACACCGATTTCGTCTGCGACGATTTCAGCGATCACACCTGATTCTTTTGCCGGCACTTCGATTTGATAAGGTGCTTGTGGCAGTTTTTCCGGTTGATCTACAATCGAGCCGTCTCCACCTTGGTTTTCTAAAAATTCCTTGAATTTCTCAAGTGCTTTGCCGTTTTTCATGACTTCAATTAGCTTTTCTCTTGCTTCATCAAGTGTCTCTGCTTTTTTCGCAAGAACGACCATTTGACTTCCTAATGTGAGCACAAGCTCGTTTAAGTCTTCAGGGCCTTCGCCTTTAAGCGTGTCAATCGCCTCTTTCACTTCAAGGGAATTTCCAATCGCTAATCCTAGCGGCTGAGACATGTCTGAGATGACAGCCATCGTTTGTCTGCCAACATTATTTCCGATACGAACCATTGCTTTTGCAAGCTTCTCAGAGTCTTCAGGTGTTTTCATGAAAGCACCTGCACCTGTTTTCACATCTAATACGATTGCATCTGCGCCAGCAGCGATTTTCTTACTCATAATCGAGCTTGCAATGAGCGGGATTGAGTTAACAGTCCCTGTTACATCACGAAGGGCATACAGTTTTTTATCAGCAGGTGTCAGGTTGCCTGATTGTCCAATGACCGCTACTTTATGACGGTTCACCAGCTCGATGAACTCGTCTTTTGTAATTTCAACGTGGAAGCCTTTGACTGCCTCTAGCTTGTCGACAGTTCCACCCGTATGTCCAAGACCACGCCCAGACATTTTTGCAACAGGTACATCAAGTGCTGCAACAAGAGGAGCGAGTACAAGCGTTGTTGTATCGCCTACACCGCCTGTTGAATGCTTGTCTACTTTAATGCCGTCGATAGCAGACAGGTCAATTGTGTCCCCTGAGTTTGCCATAGCGAGTGTTAAATCTGCACGTTCTTGGTCCGTCATATCTTGGAAGAAAATCGCCATCGCCAAGGCGCTTGCTTGGTAGTCAGGAATTGTTCCGTCCGTATAACCTTTGACAAAGAAAGAAATTTCCTCTGAAGATAATTCTTTTCCGTCACGTTTTTTCGCAATGATATCTACCATTCTCATTGTTTTCACCATTCCTTTTTTAGTTTAGTAAATCAAACCGACAACGCCTGCTGTTAAGAAGCTGACGAGTGTTGCACCGAATAACAGCTTTAATCCAAAGCGTGCGACAACGTTTCCTTGTTTTTCATTTAAGCCTTTCACTGCTCCAGCAATGATACCGATAGACGAGAAGTTCGCAAATGACACAAGGAATACAGAAATGATCGCTTCTGTACGAGCAGTGAAATGAAGACCGTCGCCAGATAGAGCAAGCATCGCTACAAATTCGTTAGATACCATTTTAGTCGCCATAATACTTCCTGCTTGTACCGCTTCACTCCAAGGTACACCAACAAGGAAAGCAAATGGTGCAAACACATATCCAAGTACATCTTGGAAAGAAACACCGATGGCAGCTGTGAAAATACCATTAATCATCGCAATTAATGCAACAAATCCAATCAACATCGCAGCCACAACAATGGCTACTTTGAAACCATCCATAATGTATTCGCCGAGCATTTCGAAGAAAGATTGTCTTTCTTCTTCTACGACTTCAAGCATGTCTTCGTCTTTAGACACTTCATAAGGATTGATGATAGACGCAATAATAAATCCACCAAATAGGTTCAGCACAAGTGCTGTAACAACGTACTCCGGTTTAATCATTTGCATATACGCACCGACAATGGACATTGATACAGTCGACATCGCAGATGCACACAATGTATAAAGACGCTGTTGAGGTAATAATCCAAGCTGCTTCTTAATGGAAATGAACACTTCGGATTGACCTAAAATCGCTGACGCTACGGCGTTGTAAGATTCTAGTTTCCCCATTCCATTGACTTTACTAAGCAAATACCCAATTCCGCGTACGATCAGCGGAAGGATACGCCAATGCTGCAGGATACCAATCAAGGCAGAAATGAAGACGATCGGGAGCAAGACATTGATAAAGAAAGTTGACGCATTATCATTCATTAAACCACCAAATACGAAGTTGATCCCTTCACCAGCATAGCCTAGAAGCATTTGGAATCCTTTTGCAAAGCCCCCGACTAGGAAGTTCCCAACACCTGTATTGAGCAGAATATAACCTAAAATAAATTGCAGTACAATCATGACAATGACTGGACGGAATTTCACTCGCTTTTTCCCGTTACTTGCCAGCCATGCAATGGCGAGAATCACCAGCAAACCGATAATACCAATGACGTATTTCATGTTTTTCCTCCTTGAATGAATTCGTTTACATTAATGTGCTTGTATGGAACAAACCCTATTTCGCAAACAAATTGCGGAAGAAAATCCCAGAAATGAGATCCTTCCGCATATGACTTTTTCATCATCTAATGAGTCATGATTGTTATCCTACCATAGGATCGTATGAATTAATAGTCTTTAGAAGGAGCTGATTGATCCCCTTTAATAATGGAAACGCCTGCACTGGCACCAATACGGGTTGCGCCTGCAGCTGTCATCGCTTCTACGTCTTCTTTTGTTCTCACGCCGCCTGATGCTTTGACACCGATATCAGGTCCAACTGTTTTACGCATTAATGCGATGTCCTCAGCTGTTGCACCGCCTGTACTAAATCCAGTCGATGTTTTGACGAAATCAGCGCCAGCTTTTACAGAAAGTTCACAAGCTCGTACTTTCTCTTCATCTGTGAGTAGACAAGTTTCAATGATGACTTTCACTAAGGCTTTGCCTTTTGCTGCGTCTACAACGGCACGAATATCTTGTTCAACTGCATCATATTCGCCATCTTTCAATGCCGCAATATTGATGACCATGTCCACTTCAGTTGCACCGTTTTCAATGGCATCCTTTGTTTCAAATGCTTTCACTGCTGTGGTGTTTGCACCTAACGGGAAACCGATGACTGTACATACATCAACGCCTGTTCCTTCTAGTTCTTTCGCCGCAAGAGATACCCAAGTTGGGTTCACACAAACGGAAGCAAATTGATATGTCTTTGCTTCTTCTAGTAACTGCATGATCGCAGCTTTAGATGTATCTGGTTTTAGTGCTGTATGATCAATGAGCTTTGCTATTGTCATGATTCACACTTCCTTTTAAATATGATACTTTCATCTTAAATGACTATTGAACAATTGTAAATATAGTTATGAAATTTTGTTCATTTATTTTGTGACATTTAAAAGAGCTCTTGCTGTGTGCTGATCGATCACCAATACGTTCGCATATTTTCCTCTCAGCGCCCCATGGATAGAGGCAACCTTTCGATGTCCACCAGCCACAAGAATGGAGCGCTCTTTTGTTCTCAAATCATCCAGCTCCACACCGATTGTGCGATTGTTAATCGCTTCACTGCAAATGCGTCCTTCTTGATCATAAAAACGCGAACAGATATCTCCGACACTGGATGTCTTGAGCAGCGCCTTTTCTTCTTCACGGAAATAACCAAGCCTAAACAAAAGCGCCTCATCTCTTACCGTCCCAACAGTAAACACAGCGATATTTGCCTGTTTGCCCATTTCAATAATGCGATGAATATGTCTGTCCTGTTCGACCATCTCTTTAACGGCGGCACTATCGAACACAACAGGCAGTGGCAAATAGCGTGGTGCCGTTTGAAAAGCTGATGCGAACAGCTGAATCGTTTCCGCAGAATATGTATTCACATGTGAATGGCTGATTCCACCTTTCAACTGAACAACTTCTACCCCTTTTACCTGTTTAGGTTGCATCTTTTGAGCAATTTGATACATCGTGGTGCCCCAGCTCACTCCAACGATATCGCCGTCTTTCACCGTATTCTGAAGATAATCTGCACCAAACCGGCTCAAGTAATCCGTAATCGTTGGATAATCGTCCTTTGGTGAAAATACCACATGAGCCTCGAGCAGATCATATTTTTCTTTCAGCAATAAGGACAGCTCATTTAAATCCTCAAATGGGTCCATCACTGTAATTTGGACGTACCCTTTTTCCTTCGCATACTGAAGCAGACGAGACACCGTTGGCCTCGACAGGTCAAGCTGCTTGGCGATTTCCTGCTGACTGTAATCAGATAAGTAATAGAGCCTTGCTGCTTCAATACTTAATTGCTGTTTGTCCCGATCCATTCGTACGCCTCCTTTTTTCCTCTATCATAACAAATTGTTCACTTCACCATGCACAAATGTTCATTTAAAGAAAATGGTGTAAGCTGCGTGAAAGGTCTCTTGCTTCTCTAAGGTTTGAATGCCGAATTTCTCCTTATACTGCCCGTTTGTCCCTTCCATATCAGCGATCCCATACCAAGGCTCAATACAAACAAAAGGAGCCATTGTTCCCTTTTCTTGATCATATGGAGACCAAATACCAACGAACGGAAAACCACTGAGATCGACCTCAACGCCGTGACCTGCTTGAGAAGTCAATGATACTTGCTCAATATGACTAAAGATCATTGCATCGTTCTGAAAAAGTTCTGGGCGAAGTTGAATCGACTCAAACTCAACACCTTTCTTCTTCTCTCTCACAAGTGAATCATGAAGTTCATATTGAATTGGATCATGTTCGGTGGAAGGGATCAATGTGAGTGAATAATCAGCTGTCTGCTCGCCTTCAACAAGCGGGACATGAAATGCCGGATGCCCACCAATCGAGAAATACATCGTGCCATCTCCTTCATGAACAATTTCCCAGGAAATCGTTAGTCCATTTTCCGACAGTGCATAACTGATGCGCGCTGTAAATTCATACGGATATTGTGACGTGTGACGGCCATTTGATTGATATTGAAAAATCACCTGATCTTTTGCTTCTTCAAATAGTTCAAAATCAACATCACGCAAAAATCCATGCTGCGAGAGTTGATACGTTTGATCGTCTATCTTGTATTGATCATCCTTCAACCGTCCGACAATCGGAAATAAGACGGGCGACACCCTGCCCCAATAAGCAGGGTCACCAGACCACATATATTGACGTCCACTTTCTTTATGAAGCACCTCTCTCACCTCGGCACCTCTCTCATTGATTTGAACCAATAACAGATCATTTTCAATCGTTCTCATTCAACACATCCCCTTTCCTTCTTCTTTTATTATGACAGGGATTTTCGGTTTGAGTATAAAAATAAGAATCCCTCAAGCCTTAGAATAATTCTTCATATAAAAAAATTTTAAAAAAGACAGAAATTCGCCAACAAAATGTAATGCTGATTCGTCTAATCTTATATAAAATAAAAGAATCGTTGTTCTTTTGGAGTGACAACAAAAAAGACGCGTTTGACATTGATGGGGGATTCTTTTTCATGAACAGCAAGGAAAACCGTTTACGTTACATATTAGGATTAGATGGGCTGAGAGCTGTTGCCGTATTGGCGGTCATTGCTTATCACTTACATATTGAACCCGCAAGCGGCGGGTTTCTTGGCGTTGATTTGTTTTTTGTGATTTCTGGTTACTTGATTACAACCATCTTGCTGCATAAGCAGGATTTGGGCTATCAAGAGCTTCTGCCTTTTTGGATGGGCCGCATCAGAAGGCTGCTTCCAGCTGCCTACGTCATGATTTTTTTAATCGTCAGCTGGTGCGCCATTGCTGGTTCAAATGCATTAATGTCCATTCGTGGCGATGCCTTATCGTCCTTTTTTTATGTGAGTAACTGGTGGTATATTTTTCATCAGCTCTCTTACTTTGACAGCTTCAATGCTGTATCTCCACTAAAAAATTTATGGTCTTTGGCGATTGAAGAGCAATTTTATCTCATTTGGCCGGTACTGTTGATTGCTGGACTGAAATGGGTGAAAAATAGATCCCATCTTCCTATGATCACCTTTGGTCTGGCACTTGTATCTGCGTTATGGATGGCCATTCTCTATTCACCGGATACTGACCCGAGCAGGATCTATTATGGAACAGACACACGTGCGTTTGCACTCCTCATCGGGTGCAGTCTTGCATTTGTCTGGCCCATGCACAGACTTTCCAGCAGAAAATTACTTCCTGTCGGCAGACGTATACTACATATAGCCGGATTCGGTTCGATGGTCATTTTCCTCTTATGTGTTTATGCAGTCGATGAATTTGACGGCTTTCTCTACCAAGGCGGTATGCTTTTATTCTGTCTGAATGCAGCGATCTTAATTGCGTGTGTCTGCCATCCTGCCAGTCTTATTGGGAAATGGCTGTCTTTTCAACCACTCGTTTGGCTCGGGAAGCGGTCTTATGGCATCTACCTATGGCATTATCCAATTATCGTGCTGACCACACCGGTCATTGAGATTGGACAGCCTTCTATGGGACGTGTCACATTGCAGCTCATCGCAATTCTACTCATATCAGAGGCTTCCTATCATTTGATCGAACAGCCGATTCGTAAACTCGGGTTTAGACACTATTTTGCCTCTTGGTCGATTTGGAAAACAGGAATCAAGCAATGGTCTATGTCCAATAAAGTGTTTCTTGGGATTGCCGCAGTCCTTTTGATTTTATTTACCATTGGCATGTCTAGCTCGTCTCATACATCCCCGCATGCACAAGAAGTAACACAAATTAAGACAGCGCCCCAAAAGGCAGGCGGTCAGACAGAATCAAAAGTGAAGAAAAAGAAAGACAAACATGAGAAAAAAGCAGCGGATCCTAAACAATTTCACCAAGTTCTTGCCATTGGTGATTCCGTCATGTTAGACATTGCTTCAAATTTAGAAAAAGCCTATGAACCCATCACCATTGACGCAAGGGTCGGAAGGCAAATGAACGAAGCCATCCGCATCGCCCCTCAATATGCTTCTTTTAACAAGGCTGATGCCGCTGTTATTATTGAGCTTGGCACAAATGGTTATTTTACAGAGGGGACTTTGACCTCATTCATTCAACATTTCTCGAAGGCTCATATTTTTCTTGTGAACACTCGCGTTCCAAGATCTTGGGAAAATGATGTGAATGCAGTCATTGAACGTGTGGCCAATCAACATCACAACGTGAGCTTAGTCGATTGGCATTCAGCTGCCACAGGACAGCCATCCTATTTTCAGCCAGATGGTGTTCATCTTTCCACAAAAGGCTCTGACACATTGACTGAGCTCATTAAAGCCAGTATCAAGAAAAAAGGAGATGTGTCCTCGGCATCATAAGAAGACTAGCATCCTGTGAAGAGAGATTCAAAAAAGACATGCTTTCCTATGATTGGAGGCATGTCTTTTTTTGTGATGGATGAGCACGGAGCTGCATTATGTTTTACTTTTAAAAGACCAAACGATGACAGGGATGAGAATTAACGATAAAATTCCTCCGCTTAAAGATAATGTAGCATAACTCGTATTCGCAACGACCATTCCTGAAAGGGCACCGCCAGAAGCACCTGCTAACGCAACAAAAACATCGAGTGTTCCTTGGGTTTTTGCCCGGGTTGATGGATCTGTAGAATCCACTATTTGAGCAGTACCACTAATTAAACCAAAGTTCCATCCCAATCCAAGTAAAGACAAAGCAATGATTAATAGAATCATTGAATCACTTGGTGCGAATGCTGCTAATAAACCAGCAAGTAACAATGTGATGCCCGACGCTATGCTCATAGCTGTTCGTCCTAGTTTATCTACAAGTACACCCGTGATAGGTGAAGGAAGATACATGGCCCCTATATGAAAACCAATCACAATGCCCACTTCGGCTAATCCATGACCATGATGCTGCATATGCACCGGTGTCATGGTCATGAGTGCCACCATGACAATTTGAGTTAAGATCATCACTGTGGCACCTACTGTAAGCCCTTTTTTATCTGTTTTTTTATCAGCAGCATCTGCTTTATTTCCATGCCCATGTTCTGCTTTGTAAGTTGCTATTCTTCGGGCAATGTCTAATGGATCAGGACGCAGCAGAATAAAAAGAACAAGACCAGCTACAATAAATGCTGCTGCTGATAAAATAAAAGGACCGGCAAGTGCTGGAACACCAATGGACACTGCAAATTTACCCATCACTTCAACTAAATTCGGACCTGCTACTGCTCCAAATGTTGTCATGACCATTGTTGTACTAATGGCAGTTGCACGCTGTTTAGAATTCGCTAAGTCCGTCCCAGCATAACGCGCTTGTAAGTTCGTGGATGTTCCTGCTCCGTAAATGAAGAGCGATGCAAATAATAAAGTGACACTATTCATCATAGCTGCCAGCACAACGCCAATTGCTCCGAGCCCTCCAGCAACAAAACCTGTCGATAAACCGATGCGTCGTCCATAACATTGCGAAAGCTTTCCTACAATGAAAGCTGACCCAGCTGACCCCAAAGTAAATAAAGCGATTGGGACTCCTGCATAGGCTTCAGTTCCAAGCATTTGTTGCGCTAAAATGGCACCTACCGTAATTCCTGCAGCTATTCCAGCCCCTCCAAATATTTGCGATAGACTGACAACGAACAATACTCGTTTATATAATTTTTTCAATTTTTGGGGTGAATCTATATAATTCTTCACTACATCTTGTTCTGTATCTAACACTTGTAAACACCCACTTGAGATTTATTTGCCCAATGTAACCATTATATCAGCTCCGACTACCATCTTTGATTGCCTCTCGGCCATTTACATGGAGAGCAAGCGGTTGTTTTCGGATCATGAATAAAGCGCCCACATGACTGACCTGTACTTTTGAGCTGATGCGTATCTTTTGTCGTTTTCTTTTATGCCGTTAAAAGGCTGGCTCTCAATGCTAATGCGTGCTTTTCCTTCGTTTTTTGATCCACCAACGCAAAATCACCATTCTCATACGCTAATGAAAATAATTCTTCGATATGAAAGACACCTGCCTGAAACTGCCTGCTCAATACATGCAGTGCCGCAGCACTGGCGACTTGAGCCGTTGCTTGAGACTCATCGCGACCTTTTATTCCAAGCGCTGCTTGATGAATTTCGTTACCCTTCATTCCTACCGCTTCCACTTTCACTGCATATTGATCTGTACCCATTTGAGCAGATTGAATCAGTGAAATGGCTCGTTCCTTGATTTTCGGCATCGTGAGAAGGGACGTCATTCCGAGTTTCCTTGTGAGAGCAAATGCACGTGTCGCTACACCAGAATCAAAACAGAGCCTTGTTGTCACAGAAGGCACATGGAGCGTTGAAGGCAATGTTTGCTGGTCAGAGAAAGGGAATTGATAGGCTTGCCGCTTTCCAAGCGTTTTGCCAAAATCAATGCGTTTCCCTCCAGTAAAACTTTTGACTTTCTTTCGCTGATGATTCTTCGTTAGCTCATAATCCGTATGCACATGATCAAGCGTCCATTCAATAGCTGCTTTTCCATGCTGGTCACCTAGCCCAAGCATGATACTAATATCAATTTGCTCCACAGAGGTCAGAATAGATGCCGCCTTCGCTGCAAGCAAATTGGTGAGACCAGGTGCAAGACCTACGCTCAGCACAGCCGTTGCGTTCAATTGCTGTTGATGGACCTTTGCTAGCTTCTCAATATAGGCTCCTTTTGCCGAAATATCGAGATAATCAATACCTGACCGTAAGCATGTTTCAGCAAATGACGTGTCATCTTGATCCAGACACATGATTACGAGTTTCGTTTCATCCATCCAGTCCGTATCCATTGGTTGTCTGACATCTATCTGAAATGGACGTACACGCCCATTCGTTTGGCGTGCAAATTGTTCAGCCTTCTCATAACTTCGGCCAGCCGCAAAGACTTGCCCAGGATACACGTCACTTAATTGAAGACATATTTGCTGCCCCACATGTCCATAACCGCCTATCACCATCACTTTTGACCTCATTTTCCAACCGCCTTTCTATCGCCTCTTTTACAAACAATCCCTTTGATCATGCCCGCTTGAAAATAAGGTCTGATGTCTTGAAATCCTGCTTCGGTTAATTGTGCTGTCATCTTTTCTTCAGACACGGGATATGTTGTGACACCCAGCCTTTCTCGGAAGGACGTAAACACTTCCTTTCCCAAGCCTTGACGATTCATGAATAGAGAAAGCATATGAAGCTCCTGCTGAAATGTCGGCGTTTCCAGGTCTCCTTGAATAAACGCCAACACGAGAGGAGCACCTGGTTGAAGCCGGCGGGCGATCTCCTGTAAAAAGGTCAGCTGATCTTTTACAAAATGAATGACAAGCAAACTTACTGCTGCATCGTACGACTTTTCAACCGGCACTTTGTCTAAGGCCATTTCATACCATGTGACGCGATCTTGCATATGAAGCTGTGCCACTCTGCGCTTGGCCATCTCAAGCATGGTTGGAGATGGATCAACCCCTGTGATATGCCAGTCTTTATTTCTTTGAAGCATGTTGATAATCTCTTCGCCCCCACCTGCTCCGACTGTTAACATGCGAGAAGCCGCTCCCATTAATTCGATTTCTACTCTATCCACTGTCAGCTCATGCAAAAGATGATAGCCCGGTACTTTATGTGCAATTGTCGCTGCATAGGATTCAGCAACAGGATCATGCCAATGTTGATTTACACTCATATGTCTTCTCCTCCAGTTTCCGCTTTGCTTCGTTTCCTTTACACTAACGGTATGTTATCTTCATTGTAAGAAGATAGATGAGAAAAAACGATCCCTAAAAGTAGGGATATTGAGGAGGAGATCAAATGAACAATCCAGCCGCTCATTTTCAGCAGCTGAGAAAAAGCATTCGAGATGAACTTGCTGCTATCTGTGATTTTGATGCTGCCTGTATCACAACCATTGATCCAGCTACTCTCCTCTCGACGGGTTCTTTTACAGATGAACCGATTGAAGCCATACATAACGAGCTGTTTCAAAATGAATATTTAAAAAAAGATGTGCACCAGCATGAAGATCTAGCGAAAGGTCCTGTCCACGCTGCAAGTCTCGTCCAAAGCGGAGAATACATCAATAGTGGTCGATACCAGCACATTTTGTTACCTAACGGATGGACAGATGAATTGCGGGCAGCCCTTGTGATTCAAGGTGAATGCTGGGGAATTGCCAGCCTTTATCGGAAAAAGGAGAAGGAACCTTTTCATGAACAAGATATACAAGCGGTTAGTCGCCAAACACCAGCACTCGCAGCCAAGCTGAGAGATGAACTTTTTAAAAGAAGAGAAACGGAAGAAGATGAAACGGCGGAACACCAAGGCTTCCTCATTCTTTCACACGATTACCATCTTCTTTATGGAAATGAAACCGGACTTCATTGGCTCCACACCTTCCAAACCTTTGAGCAAATTCATGACGGTGCCATCATGCCCCGTCCGTTTAGAGCATTAGGTGCTAAGCTTTTATATGGCGGCGGTGACCAAACAGCGGTCAGCATCACCAGAATGCCGACAGGGCGTTTTCTCTCTCTTCAAGCATTTCGATTAGCACAGGCAGCCGGGGAGGAAGAGGCTGTCATGATTCATATTAAGCGAGCTCAAACAAGTGACATCCTTCCTTATATAGCGAAAACATATCGGCTAACAGAAAGAGAAATGAACGTCCTTGACTGTTTAATAAAAGGACAATCCACAAAGGAAATTGCCAGTACGTTATTTATCTCGCCTCATACGGTGCATGATCATGTAAAGGCGATGCTCGAAAAAACAAATTTGAACAGCAGACGTATGCTTGTTTACTTTTTCTCACACATATAAAAAAGCGGCTACCTCGGGACTGACCCCCGTTTTTGAGACAGGGATCAAAACACCTTTATGAAACAGCCAATTGCCGATAGTTTATCGGTGATTGGTTGTTTAGTTTCGTTTGAATACGAATGTTGTTATAATAATAAATGTATTCTTTGACAGTGCGTTCTACGATGGTGGTCGTAGTGCGATCAATCCTGTTAAGATAGAACGTTTCAGACTTTAGTGAGGAATGAAACGATTCGATGGAGGCATTATCAGCGGGCGTCCCTTTACGGGACATGCTCATGGTAATGCCTTTTATATGAACAGCTTTCTGATACTCGTAAGATGTATACACAGAACCTTGATCGCTATGTAACACGCAATTCTCAGGAAGTGCTGGGAGCTGATTAAGTGTGTTTAAGATAAAGTCTGTGTCCTGCTTATCACCAATTGTAAAAGCAATCACTTCTCCATTATATAAATCCAATATACTGGAAAGGTACAATTGTTTCTGTCCATAAGGCAAATACGTGATGTCCGTGACTAGTTTTTCAAGAGGGCGATCAGACTGAAAATTCCGATCCAGTATATTACCAGCCACGGCATAGGGCTGCCCATTCTTCTTACGCTTTTTCATTTTAACCCGGCATTGCCACTGGTTTTTCTGCATGATACGTTGAACAGTTTTATGGTTAATACGCATTCCCATTTTTAGTATGGCTGTGATTTTCCGATAACCATATCGATATTTGTGCTTTCGGCACAACGTGCCGACCTGTTTCTCTAGTTGTCTTTTAGAATGATTCTGAGTCAGATTCTTTTTCCATCTATAATACGAAGTGCGTGAGATGCCTAAATGGACACAGATGTCCTGTACCGTCATCGTTTTGCACAATTCATCTACCAGTTTGCTTGACGTTTCCTTATCAACTTCCTTTCCAATTCGTTGTACTTTTTTAAAACCTCATTCTGTTGACTCAAATAGCGATTTTCTGCCTGAAGTCTCTCTAATTCTGAAGAGTACTCGGGACCCTTTCCATAGGTATATTGTTTTCCAACAGGTTGTTCGAACCTGTGTGTATCCCCAGTTTTATGCCATCTCACCCATGTCTGAACCTGCGTCTTATTCTTGATATTCAATTCCTGCATGATCTCTTTCATAGGTACGCCTGCCAATCTCATTTCTACAGCCTTCTGTTTGACTTCAACCGGATAACTCACTCTTGTCCCCATAGAAAAAACACCTCCATGTTTTATTTCGGATCACAACGATCCGTTTTCAAACTTAAAGGTGTTTTTTATTTGTCTCATCTTTTGGGGTCAGTCCCCTCATTGGTAGACCGCTCTTTCTTTATTTTCCGATGACTCGCTCATGCAAGATATGTGCGACTCCTGCTTCGTTATTGGATTTTGTCACAACATCCGCAACTGCTTTGACATCTTCAATGGCATTTCCCATCGCAACGCCACAGCCCGCAAATTCTAGCATCGACACGTCGTTCCCATTGTCACCAATCGCCATCACTTCTTCACGAGAAATCCCAAGTTCATGCGCTAGAAGCTTCACGGCATTCCCTTTGCTCACATCAGGATGAAGAATTTCTAGGAAGAAATCTGTGCTTTTTACCATCATGTACTGATCCTTCACTTCAGATGGAATGGCTTGTATCGTCTTTTCCAAACGTTCCGGCTGATCAATATACATCATCTTCGGAAGTCTCATGGATGGGTCTGCCTCTTCGACAGGTAAATACTTAAGCGGCAATTTCGTTAAATACGATTCAAGTACCGTGTATTCACTAATATCCCGATTTGGTGTGTATAGATGAGCCGAATCGAAATAATGCATAGGTGTATCCAGCTGACGGCTCAGTTCATATAAAGAAGTCAAATCATCATAGGATAAAGTTAATTCTGATACGACTTCATTTGTATGGCTGTTTTGTACAAGCGCTCCATTATAGGCGATGACATAATCCCCCTCTTGATCAAGCTGCAGCTCTTTTAAATAGCGGTGCACCCCGCCAATCGGCCGGCCTGTACATAAAACAATTTTAACGCCTTCTGCCTTCGCCTGTTGAATCGCAGCGAACACCTCATCCGGCACCATATGCTGATCATTTAATAACGTACCATCCATATCAATTGCGACTAATTTATACATTCACTGCTCCCCTTTTCTCAGCAAAACGTGCTGTCACTATTTTGAGTGATCGTCTACATGATCACATGCTATTCATCATACTATATACCTATTTTAGCCTATCGTTTTTTTCTCACGCTGTCTACTTGTTCCTATCTGTAACAAAAAATCACTTCATCCTCATCTATTATAACCTATTCTATAGAATCCGCTGTGAATAGAAGAGACCTGTCATTTTAACAGTATGAAAAGGAACAAATGTTCATCGGAGAATATTTTGAAACTAGCAAATCTAATTGTATGATGGATAGCAAAGAAAGGAGGTGCAGGGAATGATTACATTTACGAGAGGAAAATTGTCAAAAATGTCTGGTGTACATATTGAAACCATTCGTTTTTATGAAAATGAGGGTGTGCTCCCCGAGCCTAAGAGAGCACATAACGGCTATCGTTTATATGATAAAAAATATGTACTCATGCTATCCTTTATCACTGAAGCAAGAAAGCTAGATTTCTCACTCAAAGAAATTCGAGAAATTATCACGTCACTATTCGAGAAACAGTCGAAAACAGAAGCGGAACAGCTGCTCGAACAAAAAGTAGAAGATATTCAAAAATCCATTCAAGAGTTAAAAAAGAGGAAGGCGGCCATTCAACTGTTAACGAAACAAACATTAGCTAACATTAGTTAATTGTAGAGACTGCCAAAGATGTGCCGGTATTTTTTACTGGCACCCCTCTGCGCCTAGCTGTTAAGTACACGTTGTATGAAAACATCAGGTATACTAGAGACAGCTTGACGTGACATCAATCGTATGGAAGGGGTTATGAATAGAATGAGAATAGCAACCATTGGAACAGGTGTGATTGTGGAAGGTTTCCTCCAGGCAATTGAACAGCTTGAAGGTGCTTCTTGCCACGCTGTCTATTCAAGAAAGGAAGCGACGGCAAAGAAACTCGCAGATCAATTTGGGGTGCAAACGACTTATACGGATTTAACCACTATGTTAGAAGATCCCCATATAGAAGCGGTATATATCGCATCACCCAATCGTTTACATAGCGAGCATGCCACGGCTGCATTGAAACACGGAAAACATGTGATTTGCGAAAAGCCTTTTACCTCTAATGTGAAAGAGCTAGAAGCCTTAATCGCTCTCGCAAAGGAAAAGCAGCTCTTCCTATTTGAAGCCATTACGACCGTTCATATGCCCAACTATCATTTAATCAAAAAACACCTTCATCAATTAGGCAGAATCAAACTCGTTCAATGCAACTATAGTCAATATTCAAGTAAATATAATCAGCTGCTCGCCGGGGAAACGCCGAATGTCTTTAACCCAGAGTTTTCTGGCGGTGCCCTCATGGATATTAACATTTACAATGTTCATTTCATTATGAATCTATTTGGTTCACCGAAAGACGTTCGTTACCAGGCCAACCGCCATCCAAACGGCATCGACACATCTGGTGTTTTAACTTTTACTTACAATGATTTCATCGCCACAAGTGTTGGCAGCAAAGATACAAGCAGTATGAATTTCGCTTTGATTCAAGGGGAAAAAGGGTTCCTGCATGTCAAAAATGGTGCGAATGGCTGTGAGGAAGTGTTGCTGCATATAGGAGACCAAGTCACTTCACTCAATGCACAAACCAATTCAAACCGCCTGTTTTATGAAGCAGAAGCATTTCAGCATATCATTGAAACAGGAAATGTCGAAAAGTGTTATGAATGGCTTGATGACAGTCTTTCTGTCATGAAGGTTCTTGAAGACGCTAGGAAAGACGCCGGTATTGTTTTCCCAGCAGATCATGCTTAAATAAAAAAACCGCCTTCTGATGAAAAGGCGGTTTTTTGTGACATTAGATACTCTTTGAATATGCCACCAGACGCTGAGACATATGATTCACTTCATCAACTGAAGCGTTCACTTGCTCTGTTAAAGCAGCCTGTGTTTGCGTAAGAGCTGTCATATTGGAGATATTTTCAAGAATTTGATCGATTTGTGTTTTCATTTCAGTTAAACTAGATTCGATATTTTCTGTCGCATTGGCACTATGAAGCGCTAGCTTACGTACTTCATCGGCAACGACTGAGAAACCGCGGCCCTGCTCGCCTGCTCTTGCTGCTTCAATTGCGGCATTCAAACCAAGCAGATTCGTTTGGTTTGCCACTTCTTTGATTAAGTCTGAAATGTTCTTCGTCTCATCTGCACTGTTTTTCGCCAAATTAGCAGCAGACGTTGACTGCTCTTGGGCGACAGCAAGCTCTTGTGCTTGGTTTGTCACAGAACTGATGCCAGATACCATTTCACTAATAGAACTTGAAAGCTGCTCTACTTGGGAAGCCATTTCATTGGCTGTTTTTTCTTTATTTTTTTCTAACGTAATATCACGAATCGTTCCTGCGACACGTAAAGGGACACCCTTCTCATCACGAATGGTTTCACCGCCCGCATGATACCAGCGATACTCGCCATTTTTACTCTGCAATCTATAATCAATGTCAAATGGTGTGCGCCCAGAATGGTCATTTAAGTGATCCGCAAAGGCTTGGAGAGCCGATTCTTTATCTTCAGGATGCAAACGATCACTCCAGCTGCTCAATACGTTCGGGAAATCTTTTTCATCTGTAAAACCAAGCGTTTTTCTAAACTGTGGAGACCACCAGAATTCATTGTTTGGATTGACAGAATCGCCAGCCTCTACAACCATATCCCAAGGCGCTTCCACAAGCGCACGGTTGATCAAGTCATATCTTGTCACGAATGCTTGCAGCTCTTCTTCTTTCAATTTCTGATCATGAATATCAAAAAGAGCCCCTGCCACACGAAGAGGTACCCCATTTCGATCTCGAATCGTCGTTCCAGTTGCTTTGAACCAGCGATACTCGCCATTTTTCAACTTCAGACGATACTCGATATCATACGGTGTACGGCCAGAATGATCCAATAAATGCGTAGAGAATGCATTCAAGGTGTATTCCTGCTCATCTGGATGAATTCGAGATGCCCAGCTGTCTAAGACATTAGGAAAATCGTTTTCATTTTGAAAACCTAGCATTCTGCGGAAATCATCTGTCCATGTGAATTCGTTTTTTGGATTCACAGGATCTCCTGCTACAACCGTCATATCCCATAGACCCACTTTAATCGCTTTTGTCACTAAATTCATACGCATATGAATATCTTCTTGCGCTTCTTGCATCTTTTGCAACGCTTCATTTATTTGAGCCACTGCTTCTATTGTTTGACTAGAAGAGAATGCAGCAGTATCAATTCTGGCTGAAAAATCTCCCTTCTCAATTCGTTCAACTAATTGACTGCTTTCACTAAGAAGGGCCCCCGACGATGAATCACTTGCTTTTCTCATAAACATCTTCAATAACTCCTTTCATTCTTCCATACTTTTTTGAAATATTTTACAGTTATAAATAATTCTTTATTAGGACTTTAGTAATACAAAAGATATATCGACAAAAACTGAAAATTGTTTATGTCAGAATGAAGGCAAATGATCATTTTTTCACGAAGTTTCAGATTTTGGGGATGGGTCATGGAAAGGATTTATGGAAGAAAACGGATCATTTGATAGAATCAACCACCTATTTTGTCTGAAAAATCTCTTTTTTTATATTGACACTGACCGCTCGAAAAAAGAAAATGGAACATAAGCATTTTAAAAAAGGAGAACGTCATGAGCGCGAATCAGGAACAACACGAATTAAAAAAGCTTTTATCGCCGCGTCATATTCGCATGATTGCGATGGGCGGGGTCATTGGTACAGGAATCTTTAAAGGAAGTGCCGATACAATCGGCTTAGCAGGTCCTGGAGTCATCTTTTCCTATGTATTTGCTGGATTGCTTCTTCTCATTGTCATGGCGGCTTTAGCTGAAATGGCCATCGTCTACCCGGGGAATAACCTTCGCGACCTCATACAGATTGCGCTTGGTCAACGTTTTTCATTTGTTGTCGGATGGGTTTACTGTTTTATGTGGCTCACTGTATGTGTCATTGAAATCATTGCAGCGGGGAGTTTACTTCAATATTGGATGCCAAACGTACCTTTATGGTCTTTATGTTTACTTTGCTCACTCTTAGTCATCGGAATTAATTTAAATAATGTAAAATACTTTGGTGAAATTGAGTTTTGGTTCGCTGGAATGAAGATTTTCGTTATTATTGTGTTTATTATTCTCGGTGCTGCATTATTATTTGGAATCATTCCGAGCGAACAAAGCACGCCTGTTCTCACCAATTACCAAAACTTTGTCCCGAACGGATGGGGCGCTGTCTTTGCTTCATTATTAGTGGTGATCTTCTCATATGGAGGCTCAGAATTGATCGGGCTGACCATTACAGAAACAAAGGATGCAGAAAAGGTGTTACCTGGTGTTGTCAAAAGTATGATGTGGCGCATCATCTTGTTTTACACACTGCCGATTTTGATTATTTGTGGACTCATTCCTTGGAATCAAATTGATCCGAATAACAGTCCATTTGTCCAAGTCTTTTCAGCAGCTGGCATGCAAGGTGCCTCTCACTTCATTAATTTCGTCTTAATTACAGCTGTTCTATCTGCCGCCAACTCTGGTATTTACGGTACGACGAGAATGATTCATTCTCTATCTAAATCAGACGGCGGTCCAAAAAAGCTGGCACAGGTCAACAAAAGAGGTGTACCTATTTTAAGTTTATGGGTGACCGTTCTGTTTCTTTTAATCGGAACATTCTTTGCTTACTTGTACCCAGATCAAATTTTCAGCTATATGCTGGCTATCCCTGGTTTTGCGGTTTCTCTTATTTGGATCAGCATCTGTCTGGCACATTTGAAACTGCGTCCAAGATATCCGCAAGAGCCGTATTTCAAAGTTTGGTTATTTCCGTATTTCACTTTATTTGCTGGTCTTGTACTCAGTGTCAGTTTTGTTCTGTTCCTATTCAGACCGGAGAACTTACCTAGCTCGATTATCAGCATTGGTTTCTTAGCAGCCGCCATCATTGCTTCATTTTTAATGAAAAAGAAAGCTTAGAAACGAAGCAAAAACCCGCCTCAGTGGCGGGTATCAAATTGTTGACAAAGGGCTAAAATGAACTTGATTTTAGCCCTTTGTCTTCTTTTCAGCGTGATAGAAAACCTTTGCAGTCTAGGAAGGACGAGTACTGGCGCGGAGCGAATTTGACATTCGTGAGCACCAGCGCGCAGGACTGACACCGAATGCGAGGGTTTGTCTACACGCTGAAACCCGCCTCAGTGGCGGGTTTTTTCATGAGCAGCTGCTGCGACTTCGAAATCAACAGACGCTTTTGGGATGCCGTTGATGATGATGGTTAATGTATGAATGCCCTCATAGTGCTTTCTCGTTGTCATATTTTGAAACGACTGTGACCGGACAAATTCTCTATGCAGCGTCGATCCTGTTTCAAATTCTGTGATTTTAAATACCTTTTGATTGCGTGTACCACGAGCTTTCACGTAATCAACAGCATACTCTACGCGCAGCTTTAATGGCTTATCTGCCTGAAGAATAAAATGAAAGGTCAGCTTCTCTCCAATACGAACGGGGTCTTGCATCACCTTCAAATCCATTACTTGGATAGACGGATCATCTCCATAGCCAAATAAAGCCATGATATCTGGATCGCCTTTTTTCAATAACGTACGGGATGCATGTTTGACAATCCAGTTTGTATGTTCATTGGTTCCATACCAGCTTTTGACCATTTGCTTCATGAGGTCTGGCTGAATTGCAGAAATATCATTTAAATGATTCGCTACACTTTTTTGCACATACTTGGCCGAATCTGACTTCAAGTTTTCCAAAATGGGCAGCGTGACAGAAGGGTCCTTTTTCAGCGCAGGGACGGATAATCCCCACGGCAAACGAGGCCTGCATCCTTCACTAGCGAGACGGCGAATATGTTCATTTTGATCCTGTGACCACACAAGCATCTGCGCCAGCATTTTCTCTTGATCTTGTATGAGAAAAGGTCGAACGGCAAATTCAGCAGTGGAAAACGGTGTAAAGAATTCAAGTGTTTTGATCGAGATATCCCAATGGTCAACACCATATGTCTCGACGTAGTCTGGAAATACGAGCGCACTGAGCCCTGTAAAATGCGGTGCTGTCTGACGCAGTACATCGATTGCCTTCTCATAATCCTCAGGCAGACAAGCGTGCATCGATTCAGTCACTCTTCTCATTCGTCCTTTTAACTCCAGCTGCTCCCAATCCTCTTGAAACACGAGCTGCTGAAAGTGATCAGCATCAAATACAGTTGACGCTTGCGCAAGTTTTTCTGCTAAATGTTGAATAAATGGTTCATTATATACATGTTTTAAAGGTTCGATCATGTCCGCCTCCCATAGCTCAATATCATTATTTTATCCTAAATTGTCAAAAGCGGCATAACAACAAGCCAAAAACAGCCCAATCCCGAAGAATTGAGCTGTTGTGCCGTTATATAAACATATTAATGATCATAATAAATGCAATGGCGCTAACGGAAATGATGGTCTCCATAGCCGTCCATGTCAAGAACGTCTCTTTAATGGTCATACCAAAATACTCTTTGATCAGCCAAAAACCAGAATCATTGACATGAGACAAAATCAGTGAACCCGCTCCTGTTGCTAAAACAAGCAGCTCTCTGCTCACATCCGGCATGGATGCAGCGATTGGGGCTACAATTCCGGCCGCTGTCATCATGGATACTGTAGCAGATCCTGTTGCCACACGAATAACCGCAGCAATTAGCCAGCTAAGTAAAATCGGTGAGATTGGGGAGTGTTTGGCTAAATCAGCAATATAATCCCCAACACCTGAATCGATCAGTACATTATTGAACGCTCCGCCTGCACCAATCACAAGCAGAATGGAAGCGATCGGTCCCAAACATTCATTACTAAATGACAGCACTCGGTCACGGCTCATCCCTTGTATAAAGCCAAGGCTAAAGAAAGAATACACTGTTGCAATCAATAAAGCTGTTATGGGATCTCCAATGTACTTGAACATCTGATACCACATACTATCCTCTGGCAAAATAATATCCGCCAACGTGGCAAGCAGCATAAGAATGACCGGCACCAAAATGGTAAACATCGTATTCGCAAAACCAGGAAGCTTCCGATCAGCATGTCGTTCCGTGAATTGCTTTCTGAGCATCTCTGGAACTGGTTTATGTATTCGTTTTCCAATCCACTTACCATACAACGGTCCAGCAATAATAGCTGTTGGCAAACCGACGATGATTGAAAAGAAAATCGTTTTCCCCACGTTGGCATGATAGATGCCTACTGCTGCCATTGCAGCTGGATGAGGCGGGACTAGCCCATGCACAACAGACAAGCCTGCGATTAATGAAATCCCAATCGTCACGAGCGAAATGCCCGTTTCAATCGCAATGGTAAAGAGTAAGGGAATGAGAAGAACAAATCCGACCTGGAAAAAGACAGGTATCCCCACGATAAAGGCTACAAACATCATCGCCCAATGCACATTCTTCGTCCCAAAACGACTGATGAGTGTTTGAGCGATCCGCTCAGCGCCCCCTGACTCAGCCATCATTTTCCCAAGCATGGTCCCAAGCGCTAGCACAATCGCCAGTAACGATAACGTGTTCCCTAATCCCGTTTTAATCGATTGAATGATTTCCTGTAAATCCATTCCTGTAGCAAAACCTACTAGCATAGAGGTAATAATCAAACTCACAAACGGATTCAACTTAGCGACTGTAATGAGAATGAGTAAAAGGACAATCGCCGCAATCACAATGAATAAAAGCATGTTCTCCCACCTTTTCCCCGATGTTTAACGATTTTGTTTTAATTGCAACGCACTAATGACATCAAATTCATCCTTCAGTTTGTCATAGAGACGCTCATATAAATAAAATAGCTCTATGTATGTTTCGTTGTTCTCCATATTTGGTTCATGGCGAGCAGAAATACGAATCCATTCCTGTACTTCTTCTATCTCTTCCATATGACCTAAACTATGAAGTGCAAGGACAGCCGCCCCAAGTGCGGAAGCCTCGTAGCTTTCTGGAACGAGAACTTCTCTGCCCATCGTATCCGCCAAAATCTGCCTCCATAGCGGGGATCTCGCAAATCCACCAGAAGCCCGGACATCCTTCGCTGGACCTGTTAAATCTCTTAGTGCCACACCGATCGAGAAAACACTCATAATGACGCCTTCTAACACGGCTCTAATAAAGTGCTCGCGCTTATGCTGAAGACCAATCCCGAAGAACGTGCCTCTTGCGTTTGGATTCCAATAAGGTGCACGCTCACCTGTTAAAAATGGTAGAAACAGCAGTCCTTCTGAGCCAGCTGGAACCTTCTCTGCAATATCAATCATCAGATCGTAAGGGTCTACACCTAGACGCTTCGCTACCTCCACCTCTGACGACCCAAATTCATCCTTCAGCCATCTCAGCATAATCCCGCCGTTATTGGTCGGTCCTCCGACTACCCAGTGCTTGTCCGTCAATGCATAGCAAAATGTTCTTGATTGCTCATCTGTAATCGGCTGATCTACGACTGTACGTACTGCACCACTTGTCCCAATCGTGACTGCTACCTCACCTTTGCCAATCGCACCAACACCAAGATTCGCTAGGACACCGTCATTTGCACCCACAACAAATGGTGTATCTTCTTCAATGCCCATTCGCAGCGCAATTTCTGGCTGAAGCCCACGCAGCTGATGCGTCGTTGGAACAAGTTCAGACAGCTGATTCACCTGAATTCCTGCAATACGTAGGGCCTCCTCGTCCCATTGAAGCGTTTCCAATCGGAACAGTCCTGTTGCTGATGCAATTGAATAATCGACCACATACTGACCGAAGAAATGATAAAGAACATACTCTTTGATGGAAATGAATTTTGCTGCCTGATTGAAGACGTCAGGTGTCATTTCCTTGATCCATCGTATTTTTGAAAGCGGTGACATTGGATGGATCGGTGTTCCGGTTCTTTTATAAATTTGAAAGCCATCTAAGTCCGTTATGATTCGTTTCGCTTGTTCTGCACTTCTGTTATCAGCCCAAATGATACTGTTTGTTAATGCTTTTCCATTCTCATCCATGACGATTAACGAATGCATCGCCGTACTAATTCCCACACCTATGAGGTTTTTTGCATCAAATGCTGCTTTCGTCAATGCGCCTCTTACACTCGCAATCACAGCATCTAAAATATGTTCAGGGTTCTGCTCAACCCATGCTGGCTGGGGGTGAATGAGGTCATAAGGAACAGAATGTTTTGATATGACTTTCCCCTGTGGTCCAAATAGAACCGCCTTTGTACTTGTTGTTCCAATATCCAAACCAATTACCGCCTGGTTTCCCTTCATCTGTATCACGCCCAATCATTGATTTGAAATAAAGTGTCGTGGTGCCGGTGTACCTGATAAATCCCATTATAGGAATATTTTTTTCGACATTCAACGATCAAAAAGAAAATAATTTTCATTTAAAACCTTAGAATCGTTACCACAACAGCATTTTTCACTAATAGAAAAATTTATTTTTGAAACCATTACACTCTTTTTTGAGAGATGGTTTCTCTCATTTGCTTTAAGTTTGTTAATGTTTCCTGCTGCCTTAAATGTGCAAGCGCAAAATATAGCACATCAATCACAGTAAGCTGGGCAAGCCTAGCAGACATCGCTTCCGTTCGGAAAGCCGTTTCTTGCGTTGATGTATACAGCGTGACATCTGCAAGCTGACTCAATGGAGAACGCTGATAGCTTGTAATGCCAATGGTTTTCGCTCCTTTTTCCTTGGCTGTTTTCATCGCATCCAGTAAATCCTTATTTCGACCAGAATGAGATATACCAAGCACTGTGCTCTTTTGATCAAGCAGACCTGCCGACATCGCTTGAAAGTGAGAATCTGTATGAACAATACAGTTGATGCCTGTTCTCATAAATTTGTGGAAAGCATCTGTGGCGATGAGGCCAGACCCACCACTGCCATAAAACTCTAAGCGCTCTGCCCCATGGATTAATTGTACGGCTTTTTCTACATCTTCTGGATTCAACAATTGAAAACTATCCTTTAATGCAGTGATGTTTGCCTGAAATACCTTTTGCATAAAAACGGCAGTATCATCGTCAAGACTCATCTCTTCATCTACATAATCAGGCTTCGTTTGGTCTATTTCCTGGGCAATAGCAATCTTCAAATCTTGATACCCCTCAAATCCAAGCCTTTTACAAAGACGAAAAATCGTTGCCTCTGAGCTCGCTGTCTTTTTGGCAAGCTCGACAATCGACAAATGGATGATGTCGCGGGGCTCACTTGTAATGTGCTCAGCAATTGCTTTCAGTTTTGGCGGCAATCCTCTGCTTGCTGCCCTTATCTTATCCATACTACTTAAAATGACAGAAGCCAATTGACTTCACTCCTTCCTCATTCATGTGAGCGCATACATTCCCTCATGTTCCCATCTTATAAAAAAGAAGCCTGTTTGCACAGACTTCTTTTTTAAGAATTCAAGACTTTGATCATTAAATCAAAAAACCCTTCAGCATCTACATCCATACACACTTGAAGATTGCGATCTTTTCCCCATTGATGCTGAAAATCACATATCATTTGACCATCGCAGAACTCACTCTTCGTCTCCACTTCTACATGAAAAGCCTGTGTATTCACAAGTTGTTTATCAATTGCAAGACTTACAGCAAGCGGATCATGCATGGCACATGCCCACACCCCATTCCGCTCAAAATAGCGCTGGCGGTAAATGCTTGTGCTCTCTCTGATATAAATGGCTAACGTTTCATTTTGAATGGCATCAATTCTCTCATCCGTTAACAAGACCTGTCTTGTGACATCAAGCCCTACTTGAGTCAATGAAGGGAAACCAGCCTCCAGCACCAATTTCGCCGCTTCTGGATCTGCATATGTATTAAATTCCGCAACCGGTGTGACATTTCCCTGTCCCTGCACGACACCCCCCATAAAAATGACTTCTTTCACATGATGAATCAGCTCAGGGCATTTTTTTACCGCAAGGGCTAAATTCGTTAACGGCCCTGTCAACACGAGCGTAACCTGCTTCGAATACTTCAGCACTTGGTCAATGATAAAATCAGGCGCAAAACCTTCATCCGCGGTCTTCTTAGGCCGGGCGTCCTTTAAAGCGCCGCCAATTCCATCCTCCCCATGCACCCGATGTTCATAATGAGGGGCTCTCAAAAGAGGCGTCGCTGCACCTTTGATGACAGGGATTTCCTCTGCCTCAACCAGCTCAAGCACTTTACACGTATTCAACGTAGCCGCTTCAACAGACACATTCCCGCACACCGTTGTGATCCCCAACATATCAAATCGCTTACTTTTCACTGCAAGCAAAATACCAATCGCATCATCAATTCCAGTGTCTACATCCAAGATCAATTTCTTTTTATTTGCCATGTTTGAAAGCTCTCCCTTGTTTGTAAGTGTTGTTAGGGGAATGATAGCATATTACTTTGGTCATCGTTTTTTAAAGAACATACGGCTAACGGATATTTTTCACTCTTTTTCTCCAATGTCTCTCAGATACTGTTCACGTTCCTCCTTAGTAAAACTTTTAAGGTAATTTTCTTTCACTTCCGGCTCATCTTTATATTCTTCCCAATCTATAAAGCGGTCTGATAATTCAGGGTCATAACTCATTGAACCGATTTTTTTAGCTCTATATTGTAAAGAAGCTGAGAAACCGTACTTTTCCGGTTCATCATTTATATATCCTCTAATTACGATGTAGCCCATTGGATCAATAGTTACCCTCTTCTTAAACGTTATGGTCTTAATAAAGTGATGGATGTCTTCTTTGCGTAAACATTCTTCTATTTTAGGCTTCATTTTTTCTGCGAGCTCTTCTGCTTTTTCTTGATCGCTCTTTTCTTTTACCACATCATTTGTTTTACTTTGCTTATTGTGCTGAGTGATTAACGAAGTCACTGAGACAATGATGATAACGACCAAAACAGATACAAGTTTTAAAGTATTTTTCATACAACGCAACACTCCTTACAATCAAAACTTCTCAATTAATGATAATAAAAAAATAAAACAGGTGGGTAGACACCTGCTTCACTCTTTTTCTCCAATGTCCTTTAGATATTGCTCTCGTTCTTTTTCAGAGAGTCGTTTAAGATAGTTTTCCTTTAATTCTGGTTCATCTTTAAATTTATCCCAATCTTTAAAACGATATGACAACTCAGGATCATAACTCATTGAACCTATTTTTTTAGCTCTATATTGTAAAGAAGCTGAAAATCCGAACTTCTCCGGTTCATTATTTATATAGCCATCGATTATAATATCCCCCATAGGATTGATGGTCACATCTTTTTCAAACGTTATGGTTTTAATAAAGTGATGAATGTCTCTTTTATGTAAATGCTCTTCTATCTTAGGCTTCATCTTCTCTGCGAGTTCTTCTGCTTTTTCTTCATCGCTCTTCTCTTCCACTACATCATCCGACAGACTCTGATTAATGTACTCTACAATGAAAGCAGTTACTGAGATGATGACGACCACAATTAATATAGAAAATTTCATTGTATTTCTCATAAAAAATAAAAACTCCTTTATGAACCTTTAATCAATCTACCAATGAAATTGACACAAATAAAAACAGGTAAGTGAGTACCTGCTTTACTCTTTTTCTCCAATGTCCTTTAGATATTGCTCCCGTTCTTTTTCAGAGAGTCTGTTAAGGTAGTTTTCTTTTATCTCAGGCTCATCTTTATATTTATTCCAGTCTTTAAAACGATATGACAACTCTGGGGAAAAGCTCATAGAACCAATTTCATTAGATTTATGCATTAAAGATGCTGAGAAATAAAATTTTTCAGGATCATCATTTATATAACCATCAACTGTTACATATCCCATTGGACTAATGGATACCTTTTTTTTGAATGTTATTTTTTCTATAAAATGATAGATATCCTTTTTATGTAATCTTTCTTCTATTTTTGGTTTCATTTTCTCTGCGAACTCTTCTGCTTTTTCTTGATCACTTTTCTCTTTCACAACAGTTTCCCCTCCTGAATCATTCGATTTTTCTTTCTTATTTTGTTGGATAATAAGAGAAACTATTAGAATAATAACGATAGTAAATAATATAATCACAACTTTGATTGTGTTTTTCATTAGATAAATCCACCTTTGTTAATCTAGAGGATTTTAATCCTCTTTTTATAGATATCTATCATACAATATCATATAATATATAAGATAAATATTACAGGAGTGACAATTTTGTCTAAAACCGTAGCCCAAAACGAACTTTCTGATAAAGACTATAATCTTATTTCCAATGCATCTTATAAAATAGATTACTATAGAATTTCTAGTGAAATAGAAATTAGTAAAAATAAGACCATGTATGTCATTGATTATAAAGAAACAACTAAAGGTCTTAATGCACTAACTATCGTTTCCGAAGAAGATTTTGATCGCTCCGATGGAGGAAAAGACCTCACAAAAATCAAAAACGCCGTCATCGCCTACCGCGGCTCAGAACCGATTGGGGCAGGCCAATATAAAGATACCATTAAAAAACATGGAAAAAAAGAGTCAGATGATCTTCTTTCTACCATTTTGACAAAGCTTCCTCCTTTTAGCCAGTCAGAGACGTCAAAGGAAGTCACGACGAAGATGACGACAGGGACAACGACCTATACAAATGAGATTGTACAAGATTGGTTGATTTCAGATACGAAGTATTTGATTAAAAATATCCCTTTTGAACACGGTGCAGAGAATCAAATGGTGCAAGCGGACCGGTATGCGAAAGAGATCCATAAGAAAATGCCGAATGCGAAGATGTATGTGACAGGGCATTCACTTGGCGGATCAAATGCTTCTTATGTTCTTGTCAAAAATGATTTTATTCAAGGCGGGGTCACCTTTGAGAATCCGAATATTTACCCAAATCTATCGGATGGTCTGCAAGCCAAAGCATTAAAAGGTGATTACCGTAGTAGATTAACAGAATATATCAATCTCAATGACGGGCTATCTCTCTTAAATCGTCATACGACAGAAATCGGTCGTGTGAAAGTGATGTATGATGCCGCTTTACCTGAAGGCGTCGATTACACTGAGGACTCCTCAAAGGCCGTCCAGTTTATGAAAAATCTCCTCAATCGGGCAATGAGTGTGAACCCTTCACTTGATGCGAATTTATTTCTTGAAGCCCTCGCCGGCAGCCATGGCTTAGACCGGTATTCCTTTTCGTCAGATGGCTCCGTTCAAACCATTGATGATATGTTGAGAAAAAACCCTTCTCTCACTGCCGCCATGTTACATCAATTGAGCCAATCAAATGTCCATCCGCAAAGTGTGGTAGCGATTTTAATCAAGTCGCATGTTCTCATGAACACAGGTCGTACATTCTCTACATATGCCGAGCACCATATGCAGCAAATCATTCGCAAAATTGAGAAACTCGATGACAAAGTGGATCAATCGGTGGAACGCGTTCGTTCAAGATACAAACAAATTGTCGGTTTTGGTTCGTATGACCAGCTGACGGCTTCAGATGTGGATGCTGTCATTCGCCACTTAAAAACAGAGGGTCTTGAAAATGAGTTCTATTCGGTCAAAAAGTATGATGCAGCGATTGATCATGCGATGGATATGAAAAGGTGGATGGACTCAATATCAGATGATATGAGCCAGCTAGGAAAACAATACCACGATGCAGATACAACCCTTGCCAAGAATATGGGTATTTCTTAAGGAGTACGACAAATGGAATTTTCAAAGAAACAACCAACAGACGCAGATCGTTTTTTGCAGAGAGTCACAGATACGCATACATCTAGCTCCATCTTCTCTCAAGCAAACTTTAACACGGAAGACATGACACCAGCAGAGCTGGCTGCTTTGAAGGCAAAGATCAAAGAAGAACAGAAAACAGCGCTTATCAGAGCCATCCGGCATCAGCTGCAAAATGAATTTGCAGAGGATCGCCAAGAAGCCAAAAAAATAGTAGATCTGATTGATGACCTTCTGATTAACGTGTACAAACATCAAAGGAACATCCAAATCCATATGTCAGGTGAAGCCATTGACGCCTTAATCGAAAAAATCGAACAAAGACTCACATTTTTTGAACTGAAAGAAGATGTTCAATCCGCCATCGACTCGATCGGCATTTAAATGAACCTGTCATCCGGTGAATCTTTTCCCCGTCTCACTCGTATATACTAAAAGAGTGATTGATTTGAAAGGAGATCTGTTTGTGGGATATATGTTGTTATTTTCGGTTGTGATCGGTCTTGTCCTGACCCTTTTGCTCACACCACTCAGGTTAATCGTTAGAAAGAAAGGAACTGAACAACAGGTGCCGCTTATGTGGATTGCGGGACTGGCACTGCTGTTTATCATCGGGATTTTCGGCTTCTACTACATCACCAATTTAGACCGCAACCCATCATCACTGTGGCTCATTGGACTTGTTGTGACAGCAGCAGGTGCCTTTTTATCAGTGGGATTGGAGCGGAAGATCAAGGGCGTTTTATTTCTCATATTATTGTTGCTCGGTGTTTATATGGCAACCGCTTTTCTATTCAATGCAAATGAGAAATTCGACGTGTCTAAGATGGATCAAAAAGTCGAAATCAAAGCGTTTGATGAGACAGAAACACCTGCGAGTGTACCACCGCAATTTGCTCGCAATAAGATGAAGAAATCGTTCGGACAGGTGCCAAACACGAGCTACTACGAGCTTGGCAGCTTGCAAATTCAGAAGGTCAATGGTGAGTATGTGTATATCGCACCCGTCGAGTTCTCCGATTTCTTTAAATGGATTCGTTCTGGTAGCACACCAGGTTACTTTACATTAAGTGCGACCGACTCATCTGCCAATCCAAAGTTTGTGAAAACCGAGATGGTCTATACGCCTTCTTCCTATTTCAATAAGGAAATTGAGCGGCATATCCGTCTTCAGTATCCAGATTTGATTTTCTATGGAGATACGCAGCTCGAGATCAATGATGATGGCAAGCCTTATTACATCCAAACATTTGGAGATTTCATCTCTGCACGAAACGGGTTTAAAGCTTCAGGTGTGGTTGTTGTGGATGCCAAAACGGGTGAAACGAAGAAATATTCCTTAGACAAAGTACCAGCCTTTATTGATGGCGCTGTTTCGCCAGAGGCCGTCAGTCTGCAAAATAGTTACTTCGGCAACTATGTTCATGGTTTCTGGAACAGTATGTTTGGAAAATCAGATGTGAAACTGCCTTCAGACGAGGGAACGGAAGCCAATGTAAGTCCAGTGTTTGATTCAAAAGGGGATATGTATTACTTCACAGATTTCACCAGTCCAAAAGAGGGCGTTGATTCCATGCTCGGGTATGCACTGACAAATGCCCGAACAGGAAAAGCTACGTATTATACGGGTAATCTTGAAGAATCCTACATGGATTCACAGGGAGCTTTGCAAATTATTGAGAAACGATTTATCGAGAAGAAATGGAAGGGCCGCATGCCGATTCTTTATAATTTCTACGGGGAAGCCAGCTGGCTTACACCTGTTCTCGATTCAAACGGGTTCCTGCAAAACTACTTTATTGTTTCGGCAGCCAATCCTGAAATCGCCGCATATGCTTCTACACCAAACGAAGCACTAAGAGCCTATAAAACAGCTCTTCAAAAAGGCGGCGGTACCGTCAATAGTTCATCAAAGCAAGAAAAGAAAGAGTCGACAGGCAAAGTGAAGAGGGTGTATAAGGAAAAGACCGGTGATTATACAACCGTCACCTTCTTACTAGACGATGGGAAAAACTACACCATGTCATCTGAAAAAGAGCCTCTTATTATTTATTTAAAAGAAGGCGATCAAGTCAACATGAAGTACACAGATACAGGTGAGATTTTCCTCCCAGTCGATGAAATCAACATCAAAGGGTTATAAAAAAAGACGTTTCTCCCTACTGCGGAGAAGCGTCTTTTTTCTCTTTTCTCAACAACTCAACAAGCAATTCCTTATTTTTATTCCCACCTGTCATCGGGGATTCGACATAGGAAAATGTCCGTTTAAAGTCCATTCCCCTCACAGAAATGACAGCCAATTCCCCGCCAATGCTGCCCCGCTGGAGGACATATTTAGATAAAACAGACAGCCCCATTCCATGAATGACAGCTTCTTTAATCGCTTGATTGCTGCTAAATGTCACAAAGGTCCGCGCTTTCAGTCCATTTGATTTCAGGACGTGCTGTAAGTATTCTCCTGTCCCAGATCCTTCTTCTCTTGTGATCCATGTTTCATTTTGCAATTGATCAATGGTGACATCCTTTTTCTTTGCAAACGGATGGTCTAATGGGGCAACGATATACAGTTCATCCTCTAGGAACGTTTCTACAGAGAGTTCTTTGTCATTGGTTTGTCCTTCAATCAGTCCGATGTCGACATGGAACAACCGAACATGTCTAGCGATCGCCTCTGTATTATCAATGACTACCTCAATATCAACATGCGGATAGAGCTGATGAAATTGTGCCAAAATTTGCGGCAGCACATACTCCCCAATGGTAAAACTCGCTCCAATCGTGAGCTTTCCTCGTGCCAGATGATGATGCTCATAAATATCCTGCTTCGCCTGTTCATATAAACGAATGATTTGTTTTGATCGATGGTACAGCATATCCCCAGTTGGCGTCACCGTTAATTGCTTTGGCGAACGATTGAGCAGAACCGTCTGAAATTCCTGCTCCAAGTTCTTAATGTGAAGACTGACACTCGGTTGAGAAATCCGTAGCTTCTGAGCTGCTTTTGTAAAGTTTTTCTCTTCTACCACTGTCACAAATGTCTTCAGTGCATCATAATACATCTGTCCCTCTCCTATCAGAAATCTTAATCCTACATCTTCAATACATATATCTTACTAATTCCTTTCCAACTCGTAAAGAATAGCCTAAACCAATCAATTTAATAAAAATATTTACTAATTTTTTTAAAGACTCTATACTGAAAGGAGATATTTTCTATAGGAGGTGCTGACTTGGCAGCTAAAATAAAGGACATTGCGGAAAAAGCCGGATTATCCATCGCCACCGTGTCTCGCGTACTGAACCAAGATCCCAACCTATCGGTTACGGATCAAACACGTGAGAGAGTATACGCGGCAGCAGAAGCTTTGTCCTATCAAAAAAAGACATTCAAACATTCACTAAAAAAAATTGCCTTTCTCTATTGGATGACCGAAAAAGAAGAGCTTGAAGATATTTATTTTAAATCCATTCGTCTAGGCATTGAGGAACTCACCAATACCAGAAGCTTAAATGTTACCGCTTACAACCCATCTGATGGTCTTCAATCGATTGATCCTTCTACAGAAGGCATCATCGCCATCGGTCGATTTAAAAAAACTGAGCTTGATCAATTATATGCGATCACAAAACATATCGTCTTTATTGATACATCACCAGATGAAGACCGCTTTGATTCTGTGAAACCAAACCTGAAACGAATTGTAGAAAAGATTATTGATTCTTTTATCGAAAAACAGCACACATCCATCGGATTTATTGGCGGGACAGATCTTGATCTCAATACAAATAGGCGTATTCCAGATATTCGTGAAACGACCTTCCGCCAGTACATGACAGCACACAACAAACTGGATGAACAATTGGTCTATATCGGTCACCACTTCTCTGTAGATGAAGGCTATTCATTGATGATGAAGGCGATCGACGAGCTCGGCGATCACCTGCCAACCGCTTTTTGTGTCGCAAGTGATCCTCTTGCGATAGGCTGTTTACAAGCATTAAATGAACGCGGTTTTTCTTTACCAAATCGAGTGAGTGTCTTTAGTATCAACGATATTCACGTCTCTCAATATGTGTCACCACCGCTCACAACTTATCACATCCATACCTCTTTACTTTGCGAAACAGCTGTCGATTTACTTTTAGAAAGACTTGTTGATGGCAGAACATTACCAAAAACCGTGCTGATTGCCTCAGAACCTGTCTTTCGGAAAAGCACGATATAAACAGCTGGAAGGCCTGCCGTATATGGTGGGCTTCTTTTCTCTTTATTTCAGTAAAAAATTTTACTTAATAAATTTAATAAAATGTGTTTACTTTTTTTACTCAAGTTGATATTCTCACATTAAGAAAGCGTTTTCTTATCATCTGTGAAAAAAGAACGAGAGGGGATTACGAATGAAAAAGGGAAAATGGGCGACATTATCGGCAGTCGTTGGTACTGCTGTGCTGCTACTGTCAGCATGCGGACCAGGAGATGACAATTCAAGCGGTACACAGCCGGCATCTACAGGTACAAAGACCTTGCTAGTGTGGGAGGATGTCAAAAAGTCTGATGGGATTCAAGACGCTGTCAAAGAATTTGAAAAACAAAACGACGTGAAAGTCAAAGTAGTCGAAAAAGCATATGCCGACCAAATTGAAGCGCTTCGTCTTGATGGCGCAGCCGGCACTGGTCCAGATGTCATCACCATGCCTCACGACCAAATTGGATCAGCTGTCACAGAGGGATTGTTACAAGAAATCAAACCAGATGAAAAAGTGATCAATTCCTTCACAGACGAATCGATTCAATCACAAACGGTAGATGGTAAGCTGTATGGCCTGCCAAAATCCGTTGAAACCACTGTGCTTTTCTATAACAAAGACCTTGTGAAAAAGGCACCAACGACACTCGATGGCTGGTATGACCTTTCGAAAAAGCTGACAAAGGACGGGAAATACGGTTTTGTTGCGAAGTGGGATGAAATTTATTACGCACAAAGTGTATTAGGCGGTTCAGGCGGCTATATTTTCAAACAGAAAAACGATGGGTCTTATGACGTCAATGATATTGGTCTTAATAACGATGGTGCCATCGAAGGCGGAAAATACATTCAGACATTCTTTAGCGAAGGACTTTTCCCCAAAGGCATCATTGGTGAGCAAGGAATCAATGTCCTCAATTCCTTATTCACTGAGAAAAAGGCAGCGGCTGTGATTTCTGGTCCATGGTCATTTGGTCCTTATAAAGAAGCGGGTATCGACTATGGCGTGACAGAACTGCCAACACTCCCTAACGGAAAACATATGAGCTCGTTCTTAGGTGTAAAGAGCTACAACGTCTCCTCTTATTCTAAAAATAAAGAACTTGCCGAGAAATTTGTTGAGTTTATCACGAACGAAAAAAATTCGAAAAAGCGCTTTGAAGTCACAGAGGAAATTCCACCAGTGAAAAAGCTGATGAAAGACCCAGTGATTACTGAAAACGCAAATGCGGATGCTGTTTCAAAGCAAACGAAATATGCCACGCTGACACCGAACAATCCAGAAATGGCAGAGGTGTGGAAGCCGATTGACAGCGCATTAGGGCTGATTGCGACTGGCCGTACCGATGTGAAAAAGGCATTTGATGACGCGGTCAAACAAATCGACTCGCAAATTAAAGCGAATCACTCCAAATAAACATCAAGCGCAGGTAGCTGTTCATCTATCATGCTGCCTGCACTTGTTCTAATTTCATATGAAGTAGGTGTTAGACGTGACGGGTAACCTTGAACTAGACCGCACACACATAGTGGAATCAAAGACACACCGGAGACGGGCGCTAATGTTCTCTCTTATACCCGGGATGGGGCAAATATACAACAAACAGTATGGCAAAGGGGCACTCTTTTTCCTGTTTGGCGTTTCTTTTCTAGTAGTGTTTTATGATTTATTCAATATTGGCTTCTGGGGGCTGTTCACACTTGGTACAATGCTGCCTCGTGACAACTCTGTTTTCCTTTTAGCAAAAGGAATTATTGCACTTTTAACAGCTGGATTTGGCATCGGTTTTTATGTACTCATGATACGAGATGCATTTATGAACGGAAAGAAACGTGATCAAGGGGTTCCGCTTCATTCCATCCGTGCTCAATACCATCAGCTCATCGACCAAGGCTTTCCTTACTTAATGAGCACTCCTGCTTTCTTTTTACTTCTATTCTCTGTTGTCTTTCCTATTATGTTCAGCTTTGCGCTGGCCTTTACAAACTATGATTTATACCACTCGCCTCCTGCCAATCTCATTGATTGGGTAGGCATCAAAAACTTTCAAAATATCTTTTCAATCGATATTTGGAGAGACACATTCATTGATGTACTGGGCTGGACGGTCGTATGGACGTTGGCTGCATCGACCCTTCAATGTGCTGTCGGCATTTTCCTAGCGGTTCTGCTCAATCAAAAAGATTTAAAAGGAAAACGGTTTTTCAGAACGATTTTGATTCTGCCGTGGGCTGTTCCAGGATTTGTGACCATTTTGGTGTTTGCTGGATTGTTTAACGACACGTTTGGTGCGATCAACAATACCCTTTTTGCATCGATTGGAATTGATCCAAAACCATGGCTGACAGATCCATTTTGGAGCAAAATCGCTCTTATTGCGATGCAAACTTGGCTTGGTTTTCCTTTTGTGTTCATTATGACAACCGGTGTTTTGCAGGCCATTCCTGAAGATTTATACGAGGCTGCAACCATTGATGGGGCAAATTTCTTCCAGAAATTCCGTTCCATTACATTACCGCTTGTCCTCTATTCAATTGCACCTATATTAATCACGCAATATACGTTTAACTTTAACAACTTTAATATCATCTACCTATTTAATGGCGGAGGACCGCCTGTGGCTGGATCTACAGCGGGGGGCACAGACATCTTGGTGTCTTGGATTTACAAACTGACGATGCAGTCTTCTCAATATGCACTCGCTGCCGCTGTTACGATCTTACTGTCAATCTTCGTCATTGCCATTGCACTTTGGCAGTTTAAGAGAACGAATTCATTCAAAGAGGAGGACATGATGTGATATGGGATCAAAACAAAATAAGCTCATTCGCCTGAGTATCACTTATTTCATCCTTTTCATTGCCTCCGTTTGTATTCTATATCCACTCCTTTGGACGATCGGCGCTTCCTTTAATCCTGGGAACAGCCTGATGAGCACAAGCATGTTTCCGAAGAATCCAACGTTCAGCCACTTTACAGAACTCTTCTTCGGTCAGGGAGCACTTTATGCAAAATGGTATTGGAACTCAATGAAAATCAGTATTGCGACTATGCTCTTAACGTTGATACTTGTCAGCTTTACAGGTTATGCCTTTTCTAGGTTCCGATTCAAAGGACGCAAGAATGGACTGATGCTCTTTTTGCTGCTGCAAATGATTCCTCAATTTTCAGCGCTGATTGCCATTTTTGTATTGGCACAAATGCTTGGACTCATTAACAGCCACCTCGCATTGATTTTGATTTATGCAGGCGGACAAATTCCGATGAATACGTATTTAATGAAAGGCTATCTTGATGCGATTCCAAAGGATCTCGATGAATCAGCCAGAATGGATGGCGCAGGGCATTTCCGGATTTTCATCCAAATTATTATGCCGCTTGCCAAGCCGATTTTAGCCGTTGTTGCCATCAACTCATTTACAGGACCGCTGGGTGATTTCATCATCTCCAGTGTCATTGTCCGTTCACCCGAAATGTATACGCTCCCAATTGGTCTATACAATCTTGTATCAGACAAAATGGGTGCCAGCTACACGACCTTTGCAGCCGGGGCTTTACTCATTGCGATTCCAGTTGCTTTATTGTTTCTTGTTTTACAAAAACAATTTGTATCCGGCCTCACACAAGGCGGGACAAAAGGATAAGGGGAGATTTGATGAAGAAATGGTTGCTTGTCACTGTTGTCGTTTTCTTTCTGATGGGGTTAGGTATTCTGCCTGAAGCAAAGGCTGATACGATTTCGGTGAAACCGATCAATGGATTGCAAGGTGATTTCATCAAAGGAGCCGATATCTCCATGCTCGCAGAAGTGGAGCGAAGCGGCGGCAAATACTACAACCAAAACTGGCAGCAGGTTGATCCGCTCAAGCTATTAAAAGAGAAAGGTGTCAACTATGTGCGCATCAGACTCTGGAACCATCCATACGACAACCAAGGCCGTGCCTATAACGGGGGGACAAACGATTTAAATACCGCCATTGCTCTATCGAAACGTGCAAAAGCACAAAATATGAAAGTGCTCCTTGATTTTCACTACAGTGATTTCTGGACCGATCCCGGTAAACAGTTCAAACCGAAAGCTTGGACCAATCTCTCCCAAAGCGATTTAGAAAAAGCTGTTGGCACTTACACAAGCGATGTACTTAAAGCGATGAAAGCACAAAATGCCCTACCAAATATGGTACAGGTCGGGAATGAATTAAATTCAGGTATGCTTTGGCCGAACGGAAAGAGCTGGGGTGAAGGCGGCGGTGAATTTGACCGACTCGCTGCTTTGCTAAAAGCGGGGACAAATGCTGTCCGCTCTGTCGATTCAAACATCAAAGTCATGCTTCATCTTGCACATGGAGGGGACAATGGTGCATCTCGCTGGTGGTTTGATGAAATCACCAAACGAGGCGTTTCGTTCGATACGATCGGTTTATCTTACTACCCGTATTGGGACGGGGGATTTAGCGGTCTTACTAACAACATGAATGATATTAGCGCCCGCTATAACAAAGATGTCATCGTGGTAGAAACCGCCTACGGCTTTACAACAGCAAATGGTGACAACCTCGATAACTCATTTAACCAAGATTCAGTCAATACGGCCGGTTATCCAGCATCACCACAAGGGCAGGCATCTTTTATACGAGATCTATCAGAAAAAATTTCACAAGTAAAAAACAATCGCGGGAAAGGGTTCTTTTATTGGGAGCCGCTTTGGATTCCAGCAAAAGGTGCTCCGTGGTCTAGTCAATACGGGCTCGCTTATATTCAAACAACCGGCACAGTCGGGAATGCTTGGGAAAATCAGGCCATGTTTGATTTCAACGGAAAAGCCCTGCCTTCTCTTGATGTATTTAAACAAATGACACCGTAATTAAACAGATAGGACGTGACAAAATGGGAAAGCGTTACCCACTCGTTCACCCAAATGTGAAAGGCTTTTTGCATGGTGGCGACTATAATCCTGATCAATGGCTTCATATGCCGGAGATCATTGACGAAGATTTTCGATTAATGAAGCTTGCACACTGTCAAACATTCTCTATCAACATTTTCGCTTGGAGCAAGCTCGAGCCAAAAGAAGGGGAATATGATTTTGCCTGGCTGGATGATATCATGGACCGCTTGGCAGCGCAGGGGGCTCACGCCATTCTCGCCACGCCAAGCGGAGCAAGACCTGCTTGGCTCTCGCAAACATATCCAGAAGTCTTACGCGTTGAAGCAAACCGCCAGCGCAACTTACACGGACTTCGCCATAATCATTGCTTCACCTCACCGGTTTATCGAGAAAAAACGAATACACTCAATCGTTTGCTTGCTGAACGCTACAAGGACCATCCAGCGCTGATCATGTGGCACATTTCAAATGAATACGGCGGCGAATGTCATTGTGATCTTTGCCAAGAAGCATTTAGAGACTATTTGAAAGACAAATACAACCATGACCTTGAAGCTTTGAATCAAGCATGGTGGACGGGATTTTGGAGCCACACATATAGTGATTGGTCACAAATCGAGTCACCTGCACCGCACGGAGAGCACATGATTCACGGCATGAACCTAGACTGGAAGCGTTTTGTCACAGCGCAAACGATCAATTTTTATCAAAATGAAATTGAACCTCTGAGAGAATTAACACCTCATGTGCCAGTAACCACCAATTTTATGGGCGACTATCCGCATATGCGTCCATTCCTTGGACTGGATTATCATCAATTTGCAAAAGAAGTCGACGTGATCTCATGGGATAGCTATCCAGCATGGCATAGCGGCAGAGAAACCACTGCAGAATTAGCGTCAAACGTCGCCTTCGTTCACGATTTGTATCGTTCATTAAAGGGCGGTCAGCCGTTTCTTGTGATGGAAAGCACACCAAGCCTCGTGAACTGGCATGAAGTGAATAAGGTGAAGCATAAAGGAATGGCACACCTCTCTGCCATGCAGGCGATTGCCCACGGGTCCGACTCCGTCCTTTATTTCCAGTGGAGACAAGGCCGGGGCGCCTCTGAAAAATTCCACGGCGCTGTTGTGGATCATTCAGGACATGAACACACGCGTGTGTTTCAAGAAGTCGCTGATTTAGGAAAACAGCTGGAGCAGCTTCAACCGATTGCGGGTACATCCGTTCAACCAGAAGTCGCCATCATATATGATTGGGAAAACCATTGGGCAATTGATGATGCGCAAGGCTTAAATAATACCAACAAACGCTATGTAGAGGCTTGCCAAACTCACTATCGCAGTTTCTGGAAAAAGGGCATCCCTGTTGATATTGTCGGGATGGAAAAGGATTTCTCATCCTATCGAGTGCTTGTGGGACCAATGCTTTACATGATCAAACCAGGTGTGGCAGAAAAGATCGAAGCATTTGTCAAAGAGGGCGGCATTTTTGTGGCAACGTACTGGAGCGGCATGGTCGATGAAAACGACCTCTGTTTCCTTGGTGGTTTCCCCGGTCCTCTCCGTCATGTACTTGGTATTTGGGCAGAGGAAATCAACACATTGATGCCAGATGAACACGTCTTAATGACCACAGGAAATGGTCGCACTTATCATGTCGGGCAATATTGCGAGTCCATTCATCCTGAAACAGCCTCTGTGTTAGGGCATTTTGAGAATGGCTGCTATGAAGGACAGCCCGCCCTTACTGTCCGTCCATTTGGCAAAGGGAAAGCATACTATATGGCTTCTGAAAATGAGCAGGCGTTTTATGATGATTTTTACGAAGATCTCATCACAGGAATAGGGATAAAACCGATCCTATCCTCTTCAATTCCAGAGGGCGTCAGTGTCCAGAAACGAACAGATGGATCGCAGGACTTTGTGTTTATGATGAATTTTACAGAACAGCAACAGAACATTTCACTAGATTCAGCGGAAAGCTATGAAAATATGCTGACTGGACAGCATACATCTCAACGGTTACAACTGAATCCTTACGAATATGTTATTTTGAAAAAATAGTGTGAAAGAAGCGTCCATCCAAAGGGCGCTTTTTACTTTTTGTTGAATCTAAATACCTGTATATTTTCTCCCGATAGTAGATTATAAATAGAAGTATTATTTTTTATCTAAATTTTTTGACATATTAAACACCACACCCTGATTGGCCCCGCCATCCTTTTTTACCATTGTATAGGTATGAAAGCGGTTGCCTAATACTCATATTTTTGATACTCTTTTTTTCAATGCAAATGTGGGATTGCATTGGTAAAAAAACAAACAAATGTAAACGGTTTATTGTAGGGGGAGGGGCTTATGTTAACGTTTGTTGGATTGTTGATTATTTTAACGATTGTTGTTTTGCTGATTTGGGGGAAAGCAAGTCCAATTGTCGCCATGGTCATGGTGCCTTTAATAGGGGCGCTCATCGCAGGATTTGGTATCAATGACATTCAAACTTTCTTTGAACAAGGGATTATCAAAGTATTGCCAGTGGCGACCATGTTCATCTTCGCCATTTTATTTTTTGGCATTTTACAAGATACAGGGTTCTTTGAACCTGTAATTAAAGCGTTAATCAAGCTGACAAAAGGGAATGTTGTCACAGTTGCGATGGGAACTGCCTTGATTGGAGTCATCGCACACTTAGACGGAGCAGGCGCTACAACCTTTTTATTAACTGTACCTGCACTGCTTCCACTTTATAAAAAATTACATATGAGTCCTTACTTACTGCTATTGTTAATCGGGACAAGTGCTGGATTAACCAATATGGTGCCTTGGGCCGGCCCCACAGGACGGGCAGCGAGTGTCCTTAATATGGACCCATCTGAACTGTGGGTACCGCTCATTCCAATTCAGTTGATCGGGGTCGTGCTCATATTAGGAATGGCATTCATTTTAGGAAAAAGAGAAGAAAAACGAATTCGGGTGAAAGTTGCAGCAAATGAAGTAGCTGCGGTTCAATTAGAAGGCGCTGATTGGGATCGTGCCATTCAATCAATCAGCGAAACAGGCGATGCGTCTTTAAAGCGTTATCACTTAATCTGGGTCAACTTCATTCTATTTTTAGCTGTTGTTGTCCTTCTCGTGCTGAACGTGATTCCTGCTAGTTATATGTTTATGATTGGTCTTTCACTAGCACTTTTGGTGAACTATCCGAATGTGAATGTACAAATGGAGCGAATTAAGGCACATGCTCCAAGTGCACTAATGATGGCGGCTGTTATTTTCTCCGCAGGTTCTTTTTTAGGGATTCTTGAAGGAACGGGCATGCTGAAGGCGATTGCAGTGGACAGTATTCACATTTTGCCAGCTTTCTTACTGCCATTTTTACATATCATTGTGGGGATATTTGGGGTTCCGCTTGATATGCTGACAAGTACGGATGCCTATTATTATGCACTCTTGCCGATTGTCGAATCGATTACATCAGAGGTTGGTGTGTCAGGGACATCTGCGGCATACGCCATGATGATTGGAAATATCATCGGCACCTTTGTCAGCCCCCTTGCACCTGCTGTATGGCTTGCCATCGGTCTTGCAGGGGTCGATATGGGGAAACATATCCGCTACTCCTTCTTTTGGATGTGGGGGTTCAGTATCGTTTTACTCATCATCGCCAAACTGATTGGCATCATATAAAAAGAAAGACATGCGCAAACCAGCGCATGTCTTTTTCTTTTGAATTATGAAGGATATTCACTCGTGTGAATGTCTGTTTTCGGTTTTCTAATCAGTGACATCAATCCAACGATTAGCAACAAGATCATCGGAACGAAAGCAAGACCAACAGTTCCAATTAAAAGAGTCACAGCGGAAACCAAGAAAAGAATACCAGAAAGCACGGCACGGCGGTCTGTTTTCAAAACAATCACACCAACAAGGGCTAAAACAGCCGCAATTGCGGAAACAACCATAAACTGAACGCCAAAGGCATGAACCGATGCCTCGAGTGTTTCAACTGGCAAGGCGCTGCCTTCCTCTTGTAAAATTTCATTCATTTCTTCATAAAATGCTGGGTCCACAGAGAGCATCAATGCCCCAAAACCAACACCAATTACGTTGAGGACAATACTGATAATCCCCATAATTTTTTCACCTTTACGCTTAATCATTGATAGAAACCTCCTAAAAAGTTAAATTAACCTGTTTTTACTTCTCGCTTTTGGAAGACGATTAAAGCAACCGCCAAGAAGATGGCCCAATAAATGACTAGGACCGTTAGTGAGAAACCTAGGGACATGCCTTCGATAACAGTAACCTGTTCCATAAAGTATTGGGATGGATCATTTGCGAATAACAAATATTTTGTCCAATCAAAGAAGAGCATTAAAATACCTGTAATCGTTCCACCTACAATATAAGCTAACACACTAATGGCAATGGAGATAGCTTCACTTCTGAAAATTGTTGATATAGCGAACGAAAGTGTCCCTAACACAACAAACATTGCGCAATTAGCTAAATAATAAAAAACCATATTGGCAAACTGCGAACGTTCAATCACTTCACCATTTTGATAGATCACACTCACATAATCAGTATTGAGTCCGAAGAAAATGGCACCCAATATAAATGACAAGATAAACAGCACCACCACCAGTAGAAGAGCATACAGTTGCACCGTAATATATTTAGATATTAAGATTTTTAGTCTTGATGGTGGGCGAATCAATAATAATTTAATTGTACCATGCTTGTATTCAGCCGAGACAATGGTGGAAGCGATAATGATCACAAACACACCTACAAGCTGAAGTAAACTGGCGTTTGTTTTCACATAGTCCCATACACTGTCGCTAAACTGATCAGCTGGCGGCAAGTTATGCTTAATTCGATAATCATTAATAGCGATCTCTTTTTCAAGGTTTCTTTTAAAGTAACCATTTTCTATTTCTTTGAGTTCCTTCTTGTTCTCAGTATTCATCATCTCTAGCTGGGCTTTCCATGCTCCAGATGATTGATCTTCGTCGTTTGTTTTAAGTGCAAAAATCAACGTCGCAATCATACCTAAAACAAGAAGCCCAACCATAATCCAAGTACCCACACGATAACTGATTTTCATCCACTCGTTTTGAATGAGGCGAATCATACGTCTGCCTCCTTTTTACCTGTTAAGCTTAAGAACTTATCTTCTAAGGTTTGTTTTTCTATTTTGATTTCGTACAAATGAATAGAAGCCTCGCTCAAATGACGAATCAATTGTGGCATTTTCTCTTCTAGGATGGAGAAGAATAAGTACTGCTCCTCTTCTCTAACTGTGATGCCTTCCTCAAATGCTTTAATGAGCTTTTGAGTTTCTTCTAGCTCACTTGATGCTACTTTCATACGATAGTTGACCAAATCATCCTGCTTCGTCTCTGCACGCTGATCCTCAATCGCAATCAGCTTTCCTTTTTGGATAATGGCGAAACGATCACACATCAATTCCATTTCTGACATGAGGTGACTTGAAACAATGACAGCAAGCCCTTCTTCCTTTGCCAGCCTTCTCAAGTAATCTCGTATCATACGAATTCCCTCTGGATCTAGTCCATTGGTCGGCTCATCTAAGATTAGCAGTTTCGGTTTATGTATCAATGCCTGAGCAATCCCCAAACGCTGCTTCATTCCTAATGAAAACGTACGGACACGCTTATGTTTCACATGCTGCAAACTAACTAGTTCTAGCAGTTCATCAATTCGACCTTCATCCACTTTTCCATTCATTCTGGCAAAATGAACAAGGTTTTGTCTTGCCGTTAAATGATTATACATTTCTGGATTTTCAATAATTGCACCGACATCTTGGATGGCATGCTGATATGAGGTTTGAATACTATGACCATTAATCAGAATGTCACCGGATGTAATGGGAGAAAGACCGACCATCATGCGAATGGTTGTCGTTTTTCCTGCGCCATTCGGTCCTAAGAAGCCAAAGACTTCGCCCGCTTGGACAGAGAAACTCAAGTCTTGAACAATCTTTTTCCCGCGAATATGCCTAGATACATGTTGCAGTTCTAAAACGTTCGTCACGTTACCTCTCCTTCTTTGTCTAAGTATCATCTATCATCTATTTCCTGATAAACACCATGATCCGTCAAAAATAGAAGAACACTTCCATATGGTACAGCAATGCCCAAAAGTTGTGAAGGGGATTAGGCAAAATTTAGAGAATCATCTGCCTTTTTTAAGGTAGAGTTAAGAAAAGCGTGAATTTTTATAAGAAAAGAGGCTTGATTTTTTAAAAAAAGAATGATTTTCAATAGGTACATATGTATGAAATGATGTTTAAGATTATACCTTTCACCTATAAATATCGAAATAAAAAAGAGGCTGATGATCGACAGCCTCTTTTCATATATTATACTTTCTTCACAAACTCCGATTTTAACTTCATCGCGCCAAAGCTAGGAATTTTACAATCAATGTTATGATCGCCTTCGACTAAACGAATCCCTTTGACCTTCGTCCCTATTTTTAAAACCGAAGAAGAACCTTTGACTTTTAAATCTTTAATCACAGTGACCGTGTCACCATCACTTAATAGATTTCCATTCGCATCTTTGACAACAAGCTGCTCCTCTGCCGCTTGTTCTTGTTCTAGCGACCATTCATGCGCACATTCTGGACAAATAAGCATGCTGCCATCCTCGTATGTATAGGTTGAACTGCACGATGGACAATTCGGTAGATTAGACATTTGTGTTTCCTCCAACTTTTTTTCATTTAGAACCATTTTACCACATTTCTATAGAAAGGAATGTGATAGAAAAGGAAACATTTTTCATCATTTACTTATCTCTTCCAAATGTTATGACAGCCGCAATATTCCTTGCTGTTCTCTCTACATGCACACTAGCATCATGCATGGCTTCAGCCAGAGTCGTGATGCCTGGGACAATACTAAAAAGTGCATCAATGCCATGATCATGTACGACTGCACTGTCTTTTGAGAGGGACCCAGCGATGCCAATGACAGGGAGTCCATATTGTTTCGCAGCTTTGGCTACACCGATCGGCGTTTTGCCGTAAATGGTCTGCTGATCAATCCGCCCTTCCCCTGTAATGACTAGGTCAGCGTCCTTGAGTACGTCAGCAAAATGTACGGCTTTCAGTACAATATCAATTCCCTTTTGCAGATCAGCCTGTAAAAAGCCTAATAAACTCGCGCCGAGTCCTCCTGCCGCTCCTGCACCTGCCGCATCCCCAAAGGAGACATGAAGCTGCTGCTTAGCCACTTGTGCAAAATGAGATAAATTCTTGTCCAACAGTTGAACCATTTCTGTATCTGCTCCCTTTTGAGGACCGAACACAGCAGACGCTCCTCTTTCACCAGTTAAAGGATTATCCACATCACACGCCACTTCCAGACGGACTGATCGCAATCTTGGATCCAGTCGAGATAGATCAATAGAAGCTAATTGATTCAGTGATCCACCGCCCGGCGTGAGGTCTTGGCCTGCTTTATCGAGAAAAGAAGCACCTAAACCTTGCATCATGCCAACGCCACCATCATTTGTTGCGCTTCCGCCAAGCCCAATGATTAAATGCTTCGCTCCTTTATCCAGCGCTGCAAGCATTAATTCTCCTGTCCCTCTAGACGTTGTGAATAAGGGGTTCCGTTTTTCTGGCGGGACAAGATGTAATCCTGATGCTGCTGCCATCTCTATGACAGCTGTCTGCCCATCTCCCAACATACCAAAAAAGGCATCCACAGGTTTGTCAAGCGGACCTGTGACCACTTGCTGGACAATGGTTCCGCCTGTCGCATCCACTAACGATTGAACTGTGCCTTCTCCTCCATCTGCCATTGGGATTTTCATATATTCTGCATATGGCAAAATAGAGCGAAATCCTCGTTCGATGGCACATGCTGTCTCATAAGCAGATAAACTTTCTTTAAATGAATCTGGTGCGATCACAATTTTCATCCAAAAACCCCTCGTTTCTCATTAAGTCCTCAGCCGAACAGCTGGAAAATACCAAAGATAATGGTCGATACCACAGTTAATGTCAAACCAATTAACGATTCAAAGGGCATTAATTTCAACCGTTCTTTTATATCCATTTGAACACTTCCCGCCGTTGCATGGAAAAAGCTTCCGTGCGGCATATGATCGAGAACAGTTGCGCCAGCGTGAATCATAGCTGCGCCTGAAAGGGCAGATACACCAAGACCAATAAGAGTTCCGCTAAATACACCACTTGCAACTGCCGTCCCTGCAGTTGTCGAAGCTGTGGCTGCCGACATAAAAATTCCAGACGTTGGTGCAAGCAAGTAAGGAGGTAATCCCGAAGCGTCAAGCGCCTGAATAAATACCTCTTTCATGGAAGAATTCGATACAATTCCAGCTAATGTGCCTGTCCCTAGTAACATGATCGCTACACCTGACATTTTATGCAGCCCTGACATCGCATAATCATTGAGAAACTTCCCTTTTTTCATGAAAAGAGCGCCAACAATTCCTCCTATTGGTAAGGCAATCATTGGATCAATATTTATTTGAAACAACGGTCTTAAGGCTAACAAGAGAATGGTCACAAGCGGGCCTATAAGCGCTTGTAGAAAACCAGGTACTTGAACCTCGCCTTGGTCAGCTCCCTCTTCCAGAACAGGTGTCCCTTTATTCGCAAGCTTTTTGGCTAATACATATGTGACGGCTATCCCGAAAATAGCCGGTATGACACCTGCCGCCATCAGGGAAGTAAGCGGTACACCAAAGGCATCAGAGGCTGCAATGGCATTCGGATTCGGTGACATGATATTCCCCGCCTTCCCTCCTCCAATCATCGCAAGTAAAATCCCCGTTTTAGAAAGTTTTGCACGCTTGGCAATGGCAAGTGCGATTGGTGCTACTGTAATGACTGCTACATCTACAAAAACACCCACCGTTGTTAAAATCATTGTTGCAAGTGCGAGTGCTAAAAGTGCCCTCGCCTCTCCAAGTTTTTTCACGATGGCCTCCGCAATAGATAACGCTGCACCCGACTCAATTAAAACCCCTGCCAGTACACCTGCCGCCATGATTCGAAGAACAGCCGGAATCATGTCCTTTGCGCCTTCCATCATGACGTTCACGGTCTGCACAACATCTACACCGCCAACCAAACCGCCAATAAATGCGCCTGCCAGCATGCCATAAGCAGGTGATACTTTTTTTAGAATGAGAACAATAGCGATCACAAGCGCAGTCAATGCGCCCAATGTACTTACTGTCACATCTCCACCCATACTCCATCCCTCCTGATTGTCTTTTCTTAATTGTAAGCGTTTACCCATTGGGATCGAGTTGTGAATCTAGATGAACTTCTTTTATTTATTTCTTTATCCAGTTGTGCAAATGCACAATTAAGACAGTTGATGGTCCAATTGTGCTATGTACAGCTCCATCAACTGTTTCACATGACGAGGATCTTTTCCGGTCAATGCCTGGATTTTATCTAAACGATATCGCAGTGTATTGCGGTGAATAAATAGACGATCAACGATTCTTTGTAAGTCCCCGCCCTCTTCAATGTAAACCTTTAACGTTTGAACGAGTTCCGTTTCTTGTATCAGCGGATGATAAAAATCACTCCACCGTTTGCCCTCTTTGGCGGCTCTCGCTTTTATAAACAAGCTTTCAAGCTGATAAGATTCAAAGACATATATGCTTTCCTCTGGATGGAGCACCTTTCCTAACCGCAGGGCCTCTCTCGCATGCTGAAAGGACAACGGTAATTGACTCATATCCTCAGCGACAGTTCCTACACCCACGAGCACTTGTCCATCAACTGCACCTGCCATTGTTTGTTGTAGCTGTTTCATCACATGCTTGAATTGATGGTCACATATCGGCTGTCTTAACAGGATCAATTCATGACGGAAGGTCATGCCTAGTAAATCATCCGCATTCTTATCGTATTGAATGGCATGCATCATTTTGTGTACCGTATCCTCGGACGATGGAATCGGCTGAAAAACAATAGCCATTCGCCGCTTGTCTAAATCCATTCCAAGCCAGTCAGCACGGTGCTTCAGCTGATGATCACCCATGTCAGACTCGGAGATGAGCTGATTCACAATTTCACTCTCTATTCGCTGCCGCCACTGGAAGCGTTCAAGTAGAAAAGACTGCTCTAATACGAGCTCAGCTGCCATTTTCACCAGCTCGGCATGATGACGAATATCCCCTGGCTCACCCGTAATCCCAATGACACCAACAACTTGTTCGCGAAAGCAAATAGGCAGATTGATTCCAGGTCTCACGCCTTTTAAGCGGTGGGATGTCTCCTGATCAATCTCCACACTATCTCCGCTTGACAGCACTAGACGTGCTCCATCATGTTTTTGTCCAATCCTTTTTCGTTCACCAGACCCAATAATGACACCATCCGCATTCATGACATTGATGTTTTGATGTAAAATATGCATCGTACGTTCAACCATCTCTTGCGCCAATTCACTGGTTAAAAATTGCATTCAGCATCTCTCCTGAAGGGGTTTTCATTCAATGTATCATAGTGTCATTGCACAATAAATGCAAAGCTGAAAAAAACAGCCGTTGACAAAGATACGCCAAAAAGTGTTTAATCAAATCAAGGGACCGACCGACAGTCTAGTCAAAAGAAAGGATGGCTTTATGAGAACCGTTAAACATCCTGAGGAACGCAAAAATGACATCTTAAATGCAGCAGAGAAGCTTTTTTCAACCAAAGGCTATCAGCAAACCACAATTATTGACATCCTCAAAGCCGTTGGCATTGCAAAAGGCACATTCTATTATTACTTTACTTCCAAAGAAGAAGTGATGGATGCAATCATTGACCGGATCATAAAAGCAGATATCATCGAGGCAAAGCGTATTGCCGCTGATCCAGATATCTCAGTGGTTGATAAATTATTTCGCATCATCATGGCACAATCTCCTAAACAGGGCAGCCATAAAGAAGGCATGATCGAACAATTTCATCAGCCTGCTAATGCAGAGATGCATCAAAAAAGCTTGATCAAAGCCATTACAGAGCTATCACCCGTTTTAGCAGAAGTCATTCAGCAAGGGGTAGAAGAAGGGATATTTCAAACGGATTACCCGCAAGAAACTGTCGAATTTCTCCTCGCTTCTGCTCAGGTTATCTTTGATGAGGGACTTTTCCAATGGACCGCAGCGGAAAGCATACAACGAGCTCTAGCATTTATCGCAATCCTTGAAGCCTCATTACATGCAGAAAAGGGAAGTTTCTCCTTCCTTCTCCAACGTTTAACTGGAGAACCGGAAGACAATAATCAGTGATTGGTCACTTCAATACCAATCCTGCATACATTATAGACTGACGGTCGGTCTAAAAGGAGAGTGATTTTCATGTCGTTATCAGCCAAAAATGGCTCCACCCATTTTATCTATCTCGTTCTCGGGCAAATTATTTCCGTTTTCGGGTCTTCCTTGATTCGTTTTGTTCTATCTTTACACGTCTTGGATATGACACATCGTGTTGATTTATATGCTCTGCTTTTCGCTTTATCCAATATCCCGCTCCTCCTTTCGCCATTAGCAGGAGCAATTGCTGACCGGTTTAACAGAAGAAATTTGATGATTTTATTTGATGTTCTTACTGGCATTATGATTCTGGCTTTTTATTTCTGGTTATTTTCAGGTCATGATTCACTTTATATGATTGGAGCCGTCATGATTCTCCTTGGTGTCATGAGTACGTTTTATGCTCCTGCTGTGATGTCCAGTATTCCTCAGCTAGTGAAAGAAGACAAATTAGAACAAGCGAATGGCATCGTGAATGGCGTGCAGGCCCTTTCAGGTGTTGTCGCTCCTATCATTGGCGGCGTTTTATACGGACTCATTGGGAGCCAGGTCATCATAGGCGCTAGCAGCATTGTATTTTTTCTATCAGCATGCATGCTTTTACGGTTAAATATCTCTTTCTCACCTAGCCCACTCGCAGAACCGATGACCAAAGTACTCTTGAAAGATATGAAACAAGGATTTTCCTATATCGGAAGCCAGCCATTTTTAAAAAGAGCCATGCTGCTTGCAGCGCTGCTAAATTTCATCCTCACACCATTTTTTATCGTTGGAGGTCCCATTATTTTAAGGGTCACAATGAAAAGCAGTGACATCATGTACGGAATAGGAATGGGTATCATTGAGTTTGCCGTCATCGCAGGCGCCCTGCTAGTTGGGCTTGTAGCGAAACATTGGCGCATTCCTACTTTGTATCGCTGGCTGCTCGTCATCGCAGTCATTTTGCTGCCTGTTGCTTTTTCAACATCCAAGATGGCTCTTCAATTTGGTACATTTCCAGCCTATTTTCTCTTTTTAGCAGGGTGTCTCCCAATTGCCATGCTGCTCACCATGATTTCGATCGTTGTCATCTCACATGTGCAAAAGAAAACACCCAATGCTCAATTAGGAAAAGTCATGGCCAATCTGACAATGGTCTCTCAATGTGCTGCACCGCTCGGTCAAATGATGTACGGGTTCTTGTTCAACACTTTTTCCGCCAGCATGTATGTGACCGTGTTAATCGTCAGTGCCTTGATGTTTGCACTTGCCTTCCTTACAAAAAATATGCTTCGACATGAAGGAGAATCAGCCTCATGAGATTGACGTTTATCAAGAAAGACCTAACCCGCCACCGTCTCATTTCAATCGGCTTAACCCTTTGCATCATGATGACATCATTTTTAGCAACAAGCGCTGCGCAAATGACGGTCCAGCTGAATGGTTCCATTTCTGATCTACTCCAATCAGCCAAAGCACCAGACTTTGTCCAAATGCACGATGGCAGCTTAGATGAAAAAGCGGTCGATATATTTTCAAGTAAACAGTCGATGGTAAAGGCACATCAAATTGTTCCAATGATTCCGATCGAACACGTCAGCATCAAGTTCGGGCAGGAGCCTGCTCAAGCGGGTGTGATGGATCATTTATTTGTAAAACAAAATCGCTATTTTGATTTTCTTTTAAACGAACGAAATGAAAAGCTCACTGTCAATAAAGGAGAAGTAGCAGTCCCTATTTATTTTCAACAAAAATACCATTTAAAGATTGGCGAAAGGTTACTCATTACAAAAGGCTCTCATCAATTCTCTTTTCAAATCAAAACGTTCTTACGAGATGCCCAAATGAATCCAAGTCTTGTCAGTTCAAAGAGATTTCTTCTGCATGATGCGGACTGGGCGACACTGAATCAAGTGTTTCAAAAAAAGGAGTACTTAATTGAATTCTTATTGCATGATGCTAGTCAAGCAGATGCTTTTCAATCACTCTATCAATCATCTGAGCTGCCACAACAAGGGCCTGCTGTCACATTACCCCTGCTTCACATGCTGAATGCCCTAACAGATGGTATGGTGATCGCCATTCTCCTTCTTGTCTGCTTTCTGCTCATTAGCATTTCCCTCCTCTCTCTTCGTCTCGCTATGACGGCCGCTATAGAAGAGGATGAACGTGAAATTGGAATCTTAAAAGTGCTAGGAATTCCTTTATCAAAAATCAAAAAATTATACGTTGGGAAGTATGCTGTGCTTGCCTGTATAGGGTGTATAGCAGGATATTTGATGACACTCATGTTTGGTGATTTGTTTACAACCAATATTCAGCAATATATGGGGAATCGCCTCTCTTTTATTCATCAGGTGATCCCGCTTTTGGTATCAATTTTGACGGCAATGATCGTCATCTCATTCAGCTATACTGTCCTAAGAAGATTTGGTCAAATATCAGCAGCTCAAGCCATTCAAGGCGGCATAAGCTCACCAAGCCATAAAAAACAAATTCCTATGCACCTCCAGAAAAACAGATTCCTCCCAGTCAATTTTTGGTTTGGTTTGAAAGATCTGTTCTCGCGAATAAAGATGTATTCAACAATTACCTGTATTATTGCGCTTTGTACATTTTTAATGTTAATGCCGATTCAGTTATGGTACACATTACAATCACCAGATTTCGTCACATATCTTGGCTCAGGAAAAAGTGACCTTCGAATTGATATTCGGCAGGGAAATCATTTAGAGAAAAGTACAAATAAAATAGAGTCTATGATTAGCGTAGACCAAGACATTCAAACATTTGCCGTCTATGAAACAACTTCTCTACAAGCCAAAACAATGGAGAATACACTAGAAACGCTCTATTTAGAAACAGGTGATCTATCAGCATTCCCTCTCACCTATTTACAAGGAAGGGAACCGTTGAAGGAGGAAGAGATTGCTTTATCGGTGTTAAGTGCTGACTCACTTCAGAAAAAGATAGGCGAAAAAGTCACTCTCGCCACAAATGGACAGCAAGTTCAAAAAATGGTTACCGGCATTTATCAAGACGTCACTAACGGAGGGAAAACAGCTAAATCATTATCTCAGCCTTTTCCTCATTCATCCCTTTGGAAAACCATTCAAATACAATTAAAACAAGGAATAGATATGGCAGGGAAAAAAGCAGCACTTGAAACAAATATGTCTCCTGCAAAAGTGACGGATATGAAAGAATATGTGCATCAAACAATAGGAAGCACCGCATCTCTAGTAAAAGTGATTGCATTATTTTCAACCATCGCAGCTTTTGGAACAGCCAGCCTCATGTTAATGATGTTTCTGCACATGTTAAGGGCGAAAGATTTAAATCGTACTCACTTGTTAAGGACGATTGGTTTTTCTCAAAAAGATTTAACCTATCAATACTTAACAAGTTTTATCGTCGTTCTCTCTATTGGTGCCTTCATTGGAGCAATCGCTGTTCATACTATTGGTCCGGCGTTGATGAGTGCAGGCGGCGCATCATTAGGAGCATCCAGCCTTCAGTGGTTAGCCCCGAAATGGGTTTGGATTGTGTATCCTCTCCTGCTGTTTATAGTGAATTTAACTGTCATCTCGTGGTTATTGAAGTCCTTTTTTTCTAGTAAAATCAGTCGTCATACTCTTTCATAAGGAGATGTTTCACATGGAACAATTAATTGAAGCGAAACAATTGTCTTTACAAATTGATTCATTTAAAGGACAAAAACAGACCATTCTTAGAAATATTCACTTAACCATTAAACGTGGAGAATTTGTCACCATTATGGGACCTTCAGGGTGCGGAAAAACCTCTTTGCTTTATCAACTTAGCTGTATAGAGACATCCTCCAGAGGAGAAATCAAATATAAAGGTCAACTGCTATCAGAAATGACAGACAAACAGTTAACAGCTTTGCGCTTATCAGAGATGGGATTCGTCTTTCAACACAGCCACTTACTAAAAAACCTCAATCTATTTGATAACATCATTGCTGCAGCTTACTTAGCGAAGAAAATGCCGAGAAAAGAAGTCAATGAACGAGCAAAATATCTAATGGAGAAACTTGATATTGATCATTTAGCTGATAGATATTTATCAGAAGTATCAGGAGGACAGCTCCAAAGAGCCTCTATCTGTCGAGCTCTTATGAATGAACCAAACATTCTTTTTGCCGATGAGCCCACAGGTGCTCTTAATTCAAGCACCACAAAGGAAGTCATGGATATTTTTTCACAAATCAATTCTGAAGGAACAACTTTGCTTCTCGTCACCCATGATCCAAAAGTGGCCCTTTGCTCTGAAAGAATTTTATTTATGAATGACGGTGAAATTTCAGCCCATTTAAATTTAGGAAAATACGATCGCTTCACCGCTGAGAAACGAGAGGCCTTGTTAAACAAGTGGTTACAAAACTTAGGGTTTTAATTGGTGTCAAACAGGCAGAAAGCTGCCTGTTTTATTTTTTCTTACACTCAAAGGAGTAATCCATAGTCATACTATTTGTTTCTAGTATGATTTTGCCGTCTTCTTGTTGACAAGATTCTGTCAGCAACTCAATTTCTTTGCTATAAAAGTATCTCTTTGAGATATAAAGAGTGACTAAAACAAGTAAAAGCGTCGTCATCACAATTGTCATTTGCCAGTTTAACATTTGAAATCTTTTTTTCATTTCAACATCCTTTCTGAAAGGTCAACACTTGTCTCGGATATTCACCTTTCTCAGTAACTTCCAGTTTCTTTTCCAAAATCATCTAGCAACATCATAACTGATTTTCCCTTCTAGATCGACCTTTCATTGTTCTTTTCTCATAGCTAAAATAGCTTTATTTCATATATTCAGATGGTATTTTCGACCATAAACTTAAAACTAATAGTATCTATCACGTTTTTAGACTTCCAAAAAAAGATTTTACTCATTTGAATAAACAATCAATCATCATTACAATAACGTACATCTCATGACATAAGGTCCTTTTTATTACCTCCTGTCAATCACCTCCCAGAAACGATTATATTTTACCAAAAATTGTGATATCGTTTTTTATTGAAACAGGCGAAAGGATGTTAAAGAGGTGAAATTTCCATGAAAATCATTTCAGCTGAACAGGTGGGGAACCGTTTAAATGATTGGCGAATTGCCATTCGTAAGCATGATGTACACAATGCAAAGACACTCTACACAGAATTAAAGGAATTACTTCAAGAGATGGAAGAGAATCAGGAGGTCTTGACCTACTATTCATTGCTAGAAGGCAAGTTTAAGCTCATGTTATATGAACGAAGAGGTAAAAAACTGAATGAACCGACAGTGCTAGAATACCCTTCTAAAACAAACGACTTAATTGAATATTATTTTTACCTATATAAAGCCCTTTACGCTTCATATAACAGAGACTATGCATCAGCCATCGGACTGTTTAAAATTGCTGAGAAAAAACTACAAAACATTCCTGATGAAATAGAAGTAGCAGAATTCCATACGAAGGTCGCAAACCTATATATGATGCTTCACCAAAGCCTGATTTCACTTCATTATATTCAGAATGCCATCGATATTTTCAAAGGTCATGATGGCTATGAAAGAAGACTGGCAGCAGCTTTTGTGATCGCAGCCACCAACTTCATGGATATTGGCGATTTCAAAAGAGCTGAGAATTACTACACAAAAGCATTACACATCTCAAATCAATTAAACGATCATTTTCTAGCATCACAGCTTTATCACAATATCAGTATTCTATATGCCGAAGTTGGAGAATCAAAAAAATGTATTGATGCCCTAGAAAAGGCTCTTAGTGATGATGACTACCTTTCATCTTGTTATTTCGAACACTCCATGTTTATGTTACTAAAAGAGCTACTCTCCATTGATGAAAAGTCGCAAGCTCTCTATTATTTTGACTTGGTCAAACAAAAACAAGAAATAGACAGAAACCCCATCTATACAGCAAAAATGAATTTTCTCTATCACCTATATTTCACTGAAGACATATCCAAAAAAGCTCAAACCTGTTTCGATGACATCAGTATTCTGAAAGAATTAAAGGATGTTGAAGGTGCCCGTGAATTAAGTGCACTAGCTGCCAAACACTTTGAAGAGCTGGGTTCAATTCACCAAGCATATCTCTTTTTGAAGGATGCCTATCAATTGGAACACACTACACTTAACTGGAGGAATTATGATGAAAAAAGTGAGTTTACTCATTTTCGCTTTAGCCATCGTTGTTTTCGGACAAACGGTGTCTTACAATTCGTTAAATGATACAAATCTTAACCCAACAGAACGACCTATCGGAACATAAACCGATACAATACAAATAACCACTTGCCTCATTACAAGGCAAGTGGTCCACATTTATTTTAGTTCTTGATAAGAAATGAGGCGGTGAATATGTACCGCCAGATACGTAAGTTCGTCATTTGGAATAACAATACTGTGCACCTGTTTAATATAATCTTTGATTTTGAAAGCCACATCCATCGCTTGAGGATACAAGTGTGCAATTTGTTCAAACAACTCATTTTCTTGATCTGATAATAATTTATTTGCGTAAAATCTTTCAACAAAGAATTTCACATGTGTAATAAATCGGCTGTAATGAATATTCTCTTGATCCATTTTCATATTCAACGTATAGCGGACGAGATTCACAATACTTCCGATCATCTTGGCATACTTCATGCCATCTTTGGAATCGGACTCTTCACCTAACGCATTAATTAAATGAAAGGCGATATTGGCCGCTTCTTCCTTTGGTAATTGTATGCCCAATGTATCGTTGACTAACTCAAGCGCATAATTACCTACTTCAAATTCTTCAGTATAGTAGTTTTTGATTTCCCAGTATACTCGATTTGTAATATTAATATTCTTCTTGTGCCGTTCTACTGCAAAATTCAAGTGGTCCATCAAGGTAAAATAGACACCAGAATTCAGACTTGAGTTTAAGCGCTTTTCAGCATATTGAACAATATGCTGAGTTAAATCGATAAACTCTTGTGGCATTGAATCTAATAGTTGGAGAAATTCCTTCGCTCTCATGTTATCGACAGACATAAACACTTGATCTGCCTTCTTTTCTTCAATCATTTGACCTGGTTTTTGTCCATAACCAATCCCCCGGCCGAATAGAACCATCTCCTGTTGGTTCTGATCTTCAGCCAGAACCACACTCGAGTTTAAAACTTTTTTGATTTTAAACATCGTCATCACCTGTTTTCATGATTGTGGTTTTTCAATCAAGCGATTCACCATTTGTTTCAATGACCTTTTTGTACCAATAAAATGAGTCTTTACGAGAACGTTTTAATGTACCGTTTCCATCGTCATCTTGATCTACATGAATGAACCCGTATCGTTTTGACATCTGTGATGTACCTGCACTAATAATATCAATTGAGCCCCAGCTCGTATATCCGAAGAGGTCAACGCCTTCTTCCACCGCTTCTCTCATTTGGCGGAAATGCTCTTTGAAATAGTTAATACGATAATCATCGTGAATTGATCCATCACTTTCAACAACATCTTTTGCACCCATGCCGTTTTCTACAATGATCAGTGGTTTTTGATAACGATCATATAATTCTATTAAAGAAATTTTCAGACCAACCGGATCAATTTGCCATCCCCAATCAGTAGATGGAAGGTAAGGATTTTTGACCCCACGGATGGTATTTCCATCCGTTTTTTCTAATCCTTCATCAGCTGATTCAGTTAAAGACATATAGTAGCTGAACGAGATAAAATCTACTGTATTTTCTTTTAAAATAGAAAGATCATCTGATTCCATTTGGATATGAATGTTTTTTCTCTCAAGCATGCGCTTGATAAGCGGCGGGTATTCACCAAATACCTGAACATCTGCATAGAAATAGTTTTCTAAGTTTTGTTTCAATGCCCGCTCCACATCATTCGGATGACAAGTGTGCGGATACGTTGTTAATTTTGTCAGCATACACCCTACTTGACTGCCTGGTATGATGCGATGACAATCTGCTGTTACGAGTGCAGAGGCAATGAATTGATGATGGAGTGCTTGATAAACCGTCTCTTCCTCTTTCCCTTCTGGACAGCGATCAGGAATAATTCCTGCTGTAATAAAAGAGTGGCGGTGAATACTATCTATTTCATTAAAGGTCAGCCAATATTTCACATCATGTTTATAGCGTTCAAAACATACATTGGCGAACTTAACAAAGAGATCAACGACTTTTCTTTCAACCCAGCCATTATATTTCACGCTCAGTGCTAACGGCATTTCATAATGTGACAGTGTCACAATCGGTTCTATGTTGTGTTTTTTCATTTCTGCAAATACACGATCGTAAAATTGGAGTCCTTTTTCATTTGGTTCGTTCTCTTCTCCAGTTGGGAAGATACGGCTCCATGCAATAGAAATGCGAAGAGTTTTAAAACCCATTTCAGCAAATAGAGCCAAATCCTCTTTATAGTGATGATAGAAATCAACACCTCTGCGTTTTGGATACTTTTTATCATCTGGGTCTTTCATCGCTCGATCTATATTTTCAGAAGTAACAGCTAGATGCCCTTCATAATCTTCTACACTCAAATTAGACCGGTACATCGCAATATCAGCAACAGATGGGCCCTTTCCATCTACATTCCAAGCGCCTTCTGCTTGGTTGGCGGCAATGGCGCCGCCCCATAAAAATCCTTTTGGAAAACCTTTTATTGTCGTCATATGTTTAGCCTCCTAATTGGGTGATAACCATCAATGTATCTTGGCGATTGACCTCTTGTAATGGCTGTACCTTAATATCATATTGATCTGTATTCGTGATGACAGCAAGCGTAACTGGATCGTATCCTGCTTCCATGATTTTTTCTACATCAAATTCAATGAGTAAATCCCCTGCTTGTACACGATCTCCTGCCTGCACTTTTGGATAAAAATACTGTCCTTCCAACTGTACAGTATCAATGCCAATATGGAATAATACTTCAACCCCTTTGTCCGTTTTCATACCAAGTGCATGGTTTGTTTCGAACAGCAAGGTGACCTCACCATCTACTGGTGCATATAACGCTCCTTCTGAAGGAATAATGGCAATTCCGTCTCCCATGACCTTTGAAGAGAAAATATCATCTTTTACTTCAGCTAGAGAGATCATTTGACCAATCACAGGGCTTTTGAAAGTTTCCCCTGCTCCAATTTGTTCAGCAAATGCATCTTGATCATTTGTCTTTTCTTCTACTTTTTTATCCTTACCTAATACAAAAGCAGCGATAAAAGCAACAACGAAGGAAATGACAGCTCCAATGACAGCAAACATTAGATTTCGTGGAAGCTCATCTGATATAAACATCGACATACTTGCTAATCCAGGACCAACAAGTACAAAAGCTTGTATACCAACTAATCCAATGAAGATCCCGCCAACAAACGAACCAATCATGACACTTCCAAGTACGCGTTTATTTTGAAGTGTCACACCATACAAAGCAGGCTCTGTGATGCCAAAAAATGCTGAAATTCCTGCCGAAATAGCTGTTGATCTGAGTACCTTGTCTTTCGTGCGTAGTGCCACTGCGAAACATGCTCCACTTTCCGCAATATTATGCGCAAGTGATGCTGGTAAATAAAGTGCTTCTTTCCCGAGGTTCCCCATCGTTGTCACTGCATAAGGGACCATTGCTTTGTGCATGCCTGATGCAACCATAAACGGGAGTACCGCTGCTAAAATTGCGACAGCTACCCAACCTACTGTATTAAACATCGCAAGAATAACGGATGAAAACCCTTGTCCTGCTGTAAAACCAAGTGGTCCTAATAACAGTAACGTAACGGGTACAGTAATGACTAATGACATCATTGGGACAAAGAAAATCCGAATTGGTTTTGGTGAAAATCGTGTGAAGAATTTTTCCATTTGAGCGTAAAGCAATACAGAAAGGATTGCTGGAAACACTTGATACGCATAAGCTATATTTTTTACGTCGAATGACATTAATTGCGCACCTTCAGTAAGCATGGCTGTCATGTTCGGAAGAAGGAGTGCACCGACTGCTGATAATGCGACCAGTGGGTTTACCTTTAGTTTATTTGCCGTTGTGACAGCGACTAGTAATGGCAGGAAGTATAGTGGTGCGTCACCCACCATGTTCAGTATTTGATAGGTTTGGCCTTTTGCATCCACCCATCCTAATAAAGAGAAGAGGAGAAGAAATGATTTTAAAATCCCTCCGCCTGCGATAGCCGGAACAAGCGGCTGGAAGACACCCACAATGAAATCTAATAGAACTGTGCCTGCTTTTCTTTTTTCTTTTGGCTGATTGGATGGCATGCTTTGCCCAGACGAGCTGCCGCCCATTAAATTTGTTACCTGTTGATACACTTCAATCACGTCATTCCCAATGACCACTTGGCATTGTCCTGACATTCTGACAGCTATGACACCTGGTGTTTTTTCTAATGCTGGTACATCTGCTTTTTTCTGATCAATTAGTGTGAAGCGAAGTCTTGTTGAGCAGTGTTCAAGGTGCGCAATGTTTTCTTTACCACCTACATGCTGTAAAACATCTTTGGCGACTTGTGTGTAATCCATTTTTTCTCCTCCTTTTCTCATACATGAGACCTATATTTTGGCAATAAAAAAAGGATCTAAAACGACAAATTAAAGAAATTCATCGTTTTTAGATCCTGCCTGCATGACCAGTCACATGTCTAATTTATTTATATTGGATTTGTTTTTAGTATATATTGATTATATGAAAGCGTCAACATTTATTTTTCTGAAATTTATTAAGGTCTATATACCCAAAATACTTTTCTTTATTTACTTAAAGCAACTCTTTTGTTCCTTCTATCATCAATCAACAAAATGTTTCTCCATAAAAAACCAGATAAGTTGATTCACTCATCTGGTTTAAGACGCCTATTTTCTCTTTTCTTCTGCTTTCTTTTTAAATGCTTTCGCTTGTTTTTCATATTCCTTTTTCGTGACAGCTTTTAACTCTACCGAATCGCCTGTCATGATATATGGTTTAGGGAGTTTTTTATATTCCTGACGCGTGAAAGCTCTTAACTCTATTGTACCGTTGGTCTTTTTAACTGGCAGTTTGATTGATTTTGCATCTCGATCAGTCGAACCTATCAGTACACCTTGTTCAATTATAGGATCATAGCTCATGTCTAAAAATCCTCCACCATCCGTAAAGCCTCCGACTTCTAATTTCATTTCTTTATATGGCTTACAACCATCTTCAGAAACAGTTGTTATTAGAAAAGAGCCGAGCCATCCATTCTCAATATGCATGCTTTCCACTTGTAAAAATAGTTGTTTGTCCTCTGCCGTATATAGAAAACCATATACCTTGGCTACTTTATCCCTGAAGTGCCTCATATTGTCATAAAATCTAGTTTCTGATGTATCAACTAGATGTTGATGTCGATCTTGAATTTTTTTGTGATACGAATCTAGCTTTTTTCGATTGATTGCTTTATATATTCTGCTTTTCTTATCACCTTGTTTTTTCACAGATAGGTCTTTACCGGACATTTGAACTTCGTATATGATTGTTTCTTTGCCTTGTTTGACTCGAAATTCATAACCGTTTTCCTTTGAACTCCCGGACACTACATATTGTTTTTTATATATTTTGGGATCCCACCATATTTCTTCTATATACTTTTCATTCAAATGCCCCGTTACTTTGCCTTTATTCTCAGATATCTCAAACCAGCTCATTTTATCCTTCGTTTTATACGCAAATGCATAGGCATGATTCAATGAATTCTTTTGTGCAATTGCTTGATATGCTGTCCAGCCGCCTCCACCTAAGATGAGTACTGCCAGGATAGACACGACCCACATTTTCAGTTTACTCATACGTACCTCCACTCAAATATGTTTTGAAAAACCTTCATGATCCCTATTTATTCTGATCGCCCTGAAATCCCATTCACAACAATCATCTGTTCCAACACGATCTACTGTTGCCATTCTTTCGCCTTCTTTTTGAATGCTTCCGTTTGTTCTTGATATTCCTCTTTCGTGACCGCTTTAAATTCTATAATCCCGCCTGCCATTTTAAAAGGAAATTTAATGTATGTTGCGTCTCGGTCAGTTTCCCCTAAAATAAAACCCTTTTCAATTGCAGGATAAGTACTCAAATCAAACATTATCCCATCTGAAACTCCACCTGCTGTATGTTTCGTTTCTTTATAAGGTTCACCACCATCTCCTGGAACCTTTCTCATTAGAAAAGAACCTGCCCATTCAGACTGCATATACATTCGTTTTACTTTTAAAAATAGTTGGTATGAACCATCCTCTGCTGTATACAGATAACCATAAGCGCCTGTTACTTTCTTAATGAAGTTTCGTACATAATCATGAAATCTATTTTCCGTGTCATCCATCAGTTTCTCATATCGAGTATGAATGTCCTGTTGAACAGCACGTAGGTTTTTTTGATCAATTGCTTTGTATGTGATGCTGTGCTTTTCACCTTGTTTTTTCACAGAAAGATCTTTTTCGGCAAGGTGAACTTCATATGTGACCGTTTCTTTCCCTTGCTTCACATAAAATTCGTAACCGTTTTCAATTGATTTTCCGGTTAATTGATATTTGTTGATAAATAGATTGGGATCATAATGCCTTTGCGGATTTTCCTCTAAAATGGTTTCGTTCAGCTGGCCTGTTACTTTTCCGTTTCTCTCCGTTACCTTGAACCAGTTCACACGATCATGAGTCTTATATGCAAAGGCGTAGGGATGATTCAAACCACTCTTTTGTGCGATTGCTTGATAGGCTATCCAGCCGCCTCCACCAATCAGTAGTACCGCCAGAATAGTCATGATCCAGATTTTCGATTTACTCATATGTCCCCTCCAAACTATGATCGTTCACTCTATATGAAGGATTCATCTCATTGATTAACAAATCAGTGATCTCTTCACCTCCTTTCTAGCATTTATTTTTTTCTCATACCTCTTGTATCTGCAGTTATACATCGTTTATTATATATCTAAATGATATATCTTTTAGATAGGTGTGTTGATCAATGAAAAAATACAATGATACGACATATGCGATTTTGGGGATTTTAACGACAGATTGTAAGTCTGGGTATGAAGTGAAGCAATTAATTGATAGGAGCTTGCATCACTTTTGGAAAATTAGTTATGGACAAATTTATCCAGCTTTAAAGTTAATAGTCGAGGAAGGGCTTGCGAAGGTTTCACCCACTTCTACAACTGGCCGCTCAGACAAGCGGGAATATCATCTAACTGAAAAAGGGCTGGACACGTTGAGGCAATGGCTGGCGCAGCCGCTCGATCAAGTACCATCAGAACGAAATGAGGTGTTATTAAAGTTATTTTTTGGTCAATATCTTTCGTTTGAGAAAAAATTGGTGCTTTTACAGGATTATGAGAGGCAGCTCCGTATCCGTTATGAGACATATGTTGCGATTGAACAAAACATTCAAGAGCTGTATCCAGATGAAGCTGATGCGAAGTATTGGCTGTATACGTTAGATTACGGAAAGAAAGTGGCTCAGGCTGGAATTGATTGGTGCGTGGAGACCTGTGAATCAATGAAGGAAGAAGGGTGAACAAATGAAAAAAAATATACGTGCTGGCAGGTATACAACAGACAATTCTGAGCCGATTGTTGTGTTCATTATCGGAATGAGAATCAATAAACGCTGGGCTGTCCATCAATGGCTGCCAGTATTTAAGGCGATGCCGGGGATGATCAAAGAACTTTATACACATCAAGATGAACTTGGTTTTCTCGGGACAGAAAATTACTTCGGTTTACGCACTACCACCATGATCCAATATTGGAAATCAACAGAGGACCTCCTTGCCTATGCCAAGATGGAGAAGCATTTGACTGCTTGGAAAGAATTTAACCAAAGAGCACGACATAATGACGCGGTTGGAATTTATCATGAAACGTATCAAATTCAAGCCGGCTCATATGAATCTATCTACGTGAACATGCCTTCATATGGATTGAGCCAAGCTAAAGCGCCCATCCTAATTGGAAAAGGGAAAGGAAAAGAAACCGCAAAAGAACGCCTTTCTACAACAAATTCCTAGAGCTGATTCTCTAGGAATTTCTTTTTGCAACCATCACAAAATGTTTTAATATGCGGGCAGTTAATCCCCAAATGGTGTAACGATTGTAATCATAAAACCACTCTTCAATCGAACGACTCCCCCAGCTGTATTTTTCACCATTCATGATTTTTTCATAAGGAAAGTCCTCTCCTGGTGTTGGCTGCACCGATACATGGTGTAAGTACGGTTCGTATTGGCTGAGCCATGATAGAGGCACAGTAAAGGTCTCATCTACTTCTTCTTGATTAAAGGAATGTTTGACCTGCTGTTCATCAATGATTCCGACAAATGGATATACCACAAAGGATGGAGAGGCAATATAAGGGCTGAGTTGTCCTAAAACCTTGACGGATTCGGGCGGAATCCCTAGTTCTTCATATGTTTCCCGCAGTGCAGCTTCTTGTGCGGTTTCGCCGCCGTCGAGTTTGCCTCCTGGGAAGCTAATATCGCCAGGCTGTTTTCTCATCGTCAGTGATCGCACTTCAAATAAAACATGCCATTCCCCGTTTACTTGCACCAAAGGGACAAGGACTGCCGCTTTGAACGCTGTCTCTTCTCCGATAAATAGCGGCTGTGATTGATGTAAGTCACTTTTTAATTGATCAATGAACATGGGCATCACCTATTTTCTGTTTCTCTTTTCTTTAGCGTATCATTGATTCCCTTTTGAATAAAGGCGATCTTTCTGACAATTATTTTTATCATTTTGACAAATATACTTGTCAAAATGAATATAATACTTTACAATCAAGATAACATTTTGATCAGAGTTGAGGTGACAGAATGAAAAATCGGCTAAAAGAGCTGCGGGCGCGTGATGGTTTAAACCAGACGGAGCTTGCGAAACGGGCAAAGGTTTCCCGCCAGACGATCAGCTTAATGGAACGAGATGAATTAATGCCGTCTCTCTTACTTGCTATGAGGCTTTCACGTATTTTTCAAGAACCCATTGAACATATTTTTCTATTCGAGGAGGATGAACTCACATGAAAACTGTATACAAAATGCTCTTAGGTGCTCTCCTTGGTTTTCTCGGTGCTTACTGTTTGCTGGCAGCCGAATTTGAGCTGACACTTCTGCAAGCTGCATTTGAAGCGACTCTTGTCATCACTGGCCTGACAGTTCTATTCATCATTTATTGTTTTTCAGGCATTTCGCGCATGAAGAAAAGAGTCTCTCTTTCAGTATCTGGTGATGAGGAGGATGAACTCGAGGTAAAACAGTACCGAACCTTTACTGATGTAACGTTAGCTAATACGGTGAGTACCATTTTATCGATTATTGCAATTGGAATTTCCATCGTAACCGAGCAGCCACTCTGGCTGATTCTCGCAAATGCTGCCTTATTTTTGATCACCGTCATTCTTTCTTATGCATCGATCTCTGTCCTAAAGCTCGTCTATCCTAATCGTCACCTACCTAGTCCAACCGATAAAGATTATGGCAAAAAACTGCTCGCCATTTCTGATGAAGGCGAAAAGCATGTGATGCTCGATGGGCTTTTTCACACTTTCCAAATGATGAATATTTTATTGACCGGTGCCATGTTTATTTTGATTGTCTATTCTCTTGGCGCCAATCACTCTCAGCTCTTCTCCATCATCGTCGTTGGACTTGTTCTGATCATTCTTAATGCATACTATATGTTGAAGATTCGAAATCGTTAAATAAGCAAAAGCACAGCCATTTAAAAAGGCTGTGCTTTTTTCGTTCATTATGCTGAACGGCGTTTCTTTCGTGCATAAATCAAAAATAAGAACCCAAACCATACGGGTGTCAATAACAATGCTGGACGTGTTGCATCAGCGAAAAGCATGATAACAAGAATAGCAGCAAAGAGCACAAGAACCGCTATATTCACAAAAGGTGTAAATGGCGCTTTAAAGGTAGACGCCTTATGCAGTTCAGGACGTGTCTTCTTATATTTCAGATGGCATATTAAAATAATACTCCATACCCAAATGAAACAAATGGCACTGATCGTTGTCACAATACCAAAGGCTTGTTCAGGAATCAGCTTGCTTAAAAGAGCCCCTACTGACACCACAATCGTCGACACAAACAGGGCATTACTTGGAACAGCATGCTTATTTAGACGGCCAAAAGATGCCGGTCCTTGTTTTTGATGACTGAGATTATACAAAATTCGGCTCGTTGAGAACAAACCGCTATTACAAGCAGAAGCCGCAGATGTCAGGACGACAAAGTTGATGAGTCCCGCCGCTACTGGTATCCCAATGAGCCCAAAGGTTTTCACAAAAGGACTTTCTGATGCACTGAGTTCTGTCCATGGGTTGATGCATAGTAATACAAAAATCGCACCTACATAGAAAAATAGAATTCTTAATGGAATTTTATTAATCGCAGACGGGATATTTTTTTGCGGATTCGCTGTTTCTGCTGCTGACACACCGACAAGTTCCACGCCCACATACGCAAAAATCACCATCTGGAATGACAATAAGAAGCCTGTCACACCATTTGGAAATAATCCGCCGTGTGACCACAGATTCGTTACCGTCACGGGTCCTGCATCTGTTTGAAAACCAATGATTAACAGGACAATTCCAACGCCAATCAACAGTAATATCGTAATCACTTTAATAAGTGCAAACCAAAATTCCATTTCTCCAAAAAGCTTCACCGTTAATAAATTAAATCCTAGCAAAATCAATAAACAAATAATAGCAGGAATCCACTGCGGAATATCAAACCAGTACTGCACATACACCCCGACCGCAATAACATCCGCCATCGCTGTCATAATCCAGCAAAACCAATACGTCCATCCTGTCACAAAGGAAGCCCATGGTCCAAGATAATCCTCTGCTATATCCGTTAAAGACTGATAGCCCGTCTTAGATAAGAGCAATTCTCCAAGTGCCCTCATGACAAAAAAGATGGCCATTCCGACAATTAAGTACGCAAAAATGATCGATGGTCCTGCCAATTGAATAGCCTTTCCAGACCCTAAAAATAGCCCAGTTCCAATCGTTCCGCCAATGGCAATTAATTGAACATGACGGTTTGATAAATCTCGCTTTAACTCTTGTTGTGCCAATTTCAACACCCTCCTACGACACGATCCTATACTGAAATAATGAACACTCAAAAAGTCCATAAAAAAAGAGATTGGATGCGCTCCAATCTCACGGTCATAAAAGAATAGCAAAATAGAGAAAAGCAATACACAGTATGATCCATGCATCACAAATACAATATTTCGTACTCTTCTGTCCTTTTGCCTGAGATTGTGAACCCTTCGGCGCCGCACATACATGCGGTCTCTCCAGAAGCTGCTCCTGCCATAGTGTGACCCACAGCAATCATAGCCTTCGATATTTACTTTAAATGTTGCTATTTCTGAATAATTTTATATTTTACGCCTCTAAAAGAAAGCTGTCAATGGTAATCTTTTAAGATGTTGTTTCCTCCTTATCTGAAGCCGATATGACATCACTTCATCAACACCCCTTGATTAAGGTATAATGAAACAAAGAATGTTCGGCTCGTTTGGTGGAGACATCCATCTTGATGATGAACCATAGTTAGGCAATCCAATGAAGTTGGTGAAGACAAATGAAAAAAATGAACAAACAGCGTGTGACATTACAAGAAGTCGCTCGGCATGCCGGTGTATCGACTTCAACGGCCTCACTCGTTGTTCGCAACAACCCTAGGATCTCTGAAGCCACCCGGAAAAAAGTGCTGCAATCCATGGAGGATTTGGGATACGTGTACGATCGCGTCGCTGCCAACATGCGGTCGAAAAGTTCAAATATTGTGGGTGTGATCGTCACGGATATTTCAAACACCTTTATTTCTGAATTTTTAATTGGTGTGCAAACCACACTTGAATCACTTGGCTATACCGTTTTACTTGGGACAACCTTTGATAGTGTAGATAAGCAGGAGCGTCTCATCTCCACAATGGTAGAGCACCGAGTGGGTGGAATCATCTTAAATCCAGCATCGAAGAGCTCGACACGAACGGTGAAACAATTAAACAACATTCGCACACCAAAAGTATTGGCAAATCGTGAATTAGCAGATGTCCATTGTGATTATGTCGGCGTTGATTATGAACAAGGTACTTGGATGGCGGTGCGTCATCTTCTTCAAAAAGGGCATCGCCGCATCGCTTTCTTAGGCGGAGTCAAATCCTCCTCGACTTGGATTGAACGGATGAAAGGGTTCAAAAGAGCCCATGATGATGAAGACCTGACGATGGATGAATCTCTTATTATCGATATGGTACCTACCCGTGAAGGCGGGAAAGAAGCCCTTGCCCAAGTGATTGACCTTCCCGAACCACCTACTGCTATTTTTTGCTTCAGTGATTTAGTGGCGTTTGGGGTGATTCAAGAATTGGCAGCGCGTGACATCAAGCCTGGTGAAGACATTGATGTAGTTGGATTCGATAACATCCCTGAAGCGGAGATGTATCACCCGCCGCTCACCACAGTCTCATCATTTCCACGATCCATTGGAGTCAAAGCAGCCAACCTTTTGTATCATAAAATGAACGAGCAGGATGAAGAACTGCAGCGATTGATATTAAAGCCTCAACTTCATATTCGAGAAACCTCGACATGATCATGAAAAGGAGAATTGCAAAGCGATTCTCCCTTTCAGATTGTTGACAAAGGGCTAAAATGAACTTGATTTTAGCCCTTTGTCTTCTTTTCAGCGTGATAGAAAACCTTTGCAGTCTAGGAAGGACGAGCACCGGAGCAGAGCGAATTTGACATTCGTGAGCACCGGAGCGCAGGACTGACAAAGAATGCGAGGGTTTGTCTACACGCTGAAAGGAGAATTGCAAAGCGATTCTCCTTTTTTTTTTGAGCAAGTCAACTATTTCTTTATTACATTTTTCTTTTTTTAAATCGCAAAGTCATAAACTTGACACATTTTAAACGCAGGAGTATATTTATCTCGTTGCTTCTTTTAGTATATCGTTATACCTTTTGTGAACATATCGTTATTTATGATATCAACTACAGTTAAAGATGGATCTTTTGATTCTGATCAAATCGAGGAAGTCCATCAACTTATGATAACTGTTATTATTTTTAATTATTTAGTAGAACGATGTACTTATTTGAAGAACAGATGAATATTCATTATTTTTTCATCAATCACACAAGGGGTGTTGTGATGGACTTAATATTATTTACGTTTAAGGAAATAACAAAGGGTAACAAGAATTTGGCCCGAACAGGGTTTCAAATATAGGAGTGGGAACATGAAAAATCCATACATTAAATCATCACTTGGCATGTACTTAAACTATTTCATGCTAGGCATGATCAATATTATTGTGGCATCAAACATGGAAAGCTTATCTGAACGCTACCATGTAGATATTCCAAAAATCAGCTTGCTTGTATCAGCAATCGGTATCGGTAAATTAATTGCTCTCTTTTTCTCTGGTAGGCTGGCAGACAGCTGGGGGCGAAAACCTGTCATTATTACAGGTAACTTTCTTTACTTATTATTCTTAATTGGGATTCCAACGACGACCAATTATACATTGGCTTTCATTTTTGCCATTTCCGCAGGGATTGCAAACTCATTGCTTGATTCAGGGACATATCCTGCTTTGACAGAGTCATTTCCTAAAAAAGCAAGTTCAGCTTCTGTATTAGTGAAGGCGTCTGTATCAATTGGTGCGACTGTTCTTCCATTTATCTTGGCATTCCTTATTGCACATGACATCTTCTGGGGCTGGGCATTCTTTGGTCTAGGACTTCTTTATTTACTTGTAGGCATTTACTTGATCTTTATGCCGTTCCCAAATCATAAGCAAACGGCTTCTCAAAACGATCTTCCCGTTCAAGAGCAAATGAAGGAAGAACCGAAAATGTTTGGTGAAGGTTTAGCTGTTGTACTTATGGGATTCACGTCTACTGCATTATTTGTCGTATGGCAAACTTGGCTTCCACAGCTCGGGTTGAAATTGATTGGGCTTGGCTCAGGACAAGCGACGCAGCTTCTTTCTTATTTTAGTATTGGTGCACTCGTATCTGTTCTATTGCTTTCAATCGTATTAGATAAATTCATTTCACCGATTATGGTCGCTATTATTTACCCAATCGGGGCATTCCTTGCCATGCTTTCACTATTTCAAATCGAAACATACGGCATTGTCATTGTTAGTACCTTTTTCTTAGGATTATTTACAGCCGGCATTTTCCAGTTGGCGATGAGTATTATGATGAAATTATTCCCTACAAACAAAGCAACGGCTTCATCATATGTCAACATTGCGGCAAGCTCAGCGTTTATCCTTGTTCCGCTGATTACAAGCGGACTCGTTAGCACGTACGATATTAAAATGACTTTATTCTTCGATATGATCATTGCGGTCATCAGCGTATTGTTAGCAGTCTTTGTTTTACGACGCATGAAAAAATTGTTTAGATAATTAAAGGAGATGTCAATCATGACAAACATACATGAACGTAATATTGATGGAAAAACAAAATTAGTCGGTCTTCTTGCAACACCAATCGGGCACAGCCTGTCACCACGGATGCACAACCTTGGCTATACACTAACAGGAATCAACTATGCTTACCTTGCTTTTGAGGTAGGAAATGATGAACTAGAAGCAGCAGTAAACGGGATGAAAGCGATGGGTGCAGCTGGATTTAACGTATCCATGCCGAACAAAATGAAAGTGCTCGATTACTTAGATGAACTAGATGATTCTGCAAAATATACTCGTGCAAGCAACACAGTTGTGAACAAAGATGGCAAGCTGGTTGGCTACAACACAGATGGTCTTGGTTACGTAAGAAACTTAATTGAACATGGCGTTGAATTAGCTGGACAAAAGGTCACACTCGTTGGATCTGGCGGCGCTGCAACTCCGATTGCCATTCAGCTTGCACAATCAGGTATTCGTGAAATTAGTATTTTTGCTCGTAATGACCAATACTTTGTTCAAGCAGAAGAAAATGTAAATTACATCAACAACGAAATGAAATCATTCGGTGTCAAAGCAAACATTTTCCCACTTGAAGACAAAGACGTTTTCCGTCGTGAAGTAGCTGAAAGTGCGATCTTAGCAAACGGAACAAGCCTTGGCATGAAACCATTAGATGAGCTCAGCATTATTGACGATACCCTTGATGTATTACGCAAAGACTTAATCGTGACAGATGTCGTCTACAACCCGCAAAAAACAAAACTTCTTGCTCAAGCACAAGAAGCTGGTGCCAAAACGATTAACGGTCTTGGCATGATGCTATGGCAAGGTGCCCTTGCGTACAAACTCTTTACTGGCGAGGATATGCCAGTTGAACAAGTGAAACAAATTCTATTTGAAAATGACCGTTTCTAAACGAAACACATAAAAAAGACGACCTCCGCTTTGGAAGTCGTCTTTTTTATTCGTGTATCATCACACGGCGATATCGATAAAGGATATACATCGCGCCGATGATCGCAACAACAGCGACACCCGCATCAAATATAAAGATTTGCAAAATCGTCGAGTGGGTTTCGATCAAACCAGTGACGACCGGAATCACAATGGCGGACACTCCGCCTGCTGTTGAGATAATTCCTGTCATCGTCCCTTTGTTTTTCCAGAAGAACTCAGCCATTACGGTTAACGTCAGCTGAAAGACACCCGCTGTTGAAAAGCCCAATACAAATGCATTGACGGTCCCAATGACTGGAGACTTCACGACCAATAGCACACAGATAGAGGCTAATGTAATAATCGGATAGAGTAGCAGCACGGTGACCGGACGAACAATACGGCGCAAAAGAAATGCGAGCAATAAGACAGACAGCAAACCGCCCATGCTATAGTAACTAAGCAGCTTCACAGCACTGCCAGAAGCCATTCCCAATATTTCCTCACCGTACGTAGGCAGCCAAATTTGCGGCAAGGCGTACAGACCATTTGATGTAAAACTGATCACAATCAGTGCGACCCCTTCTCTCCAAAACGTAGGCTCTGATGAGAAGCGCGGAAGTCCATCATGCTCCGTCACCTGAACTTGCTCCACCTTGCGATGATTCGGAAATGGCAATGTCCACAACATCATCACATTCACTAAATAGATAAAAGCAGGTACAAAAAACGCAAATCCATAAAACAGATCATGCTCTGCTAAAAAGAAAATAGCGAGCGGCAGAATGGTCGCCCCAATCGAAATAAACGCCTTCACCATCACATTTGCAGATCCCGAGTTTTGAGGAAAAGCTTCCATTAAAGCCGGATACGTCCCTGCATCCATCGCCGAATTCGCCACCCCTGCCAAAATCGCAAACGCAAACGCGATTTGATAATTCGGAGACAATGGGATTCCAATGAGGAACACTGCCATCAGCACCCCCGAAACCAAAATGACCGGCTTTCGTCCAAAACGATCTGACAGTACACCCGATAGACCATACGTGAGCACCCTGCCAATACCGAGTGCAGATATCATATAACTAATCCCCGCACTATTTGTATCTAATTGTTTGATCAAAAATGGCATATTAGAAGCCAAAATAATATTGACCATACCTAATAAAAAATAATTGATATAAAGACTAGAAGCCGTTCTCAAATACGGATTCCTCATGCTGACACACCCCTCAACACATTGCAATGAAGTGACAAATAATGGTTACGCTTACAAGATTCATGCGTGAGGAGAAACAGCTTTGCAACCTTCACGTACTTGAAACAACTCATCATTTCATACAGCTTACATGCCCTTCATTTATCAAGCATCTCTTCAAATTTTCACTAGCTCTTATTTTATATGAATGTGAAAGGTAATGATAGTGAATTGCTTAAATTTGAGGGAATTGGTGATAGAAAAAAATCCCTCTAAACTCACATTCCCCAAAGACTAAACTCATAAAAATATTCTTTACGCTCTATGCATCATCCAAAATGAAAATCCTCTGCTATTAAAATGAAATCACCGTATCCACTTAAAAATTTGGTTTGCTCAAGAAGTTGATTTAAATGATGAAACACTTCATCCACATTCACTAAAAGCGCTTCAATTTCATGATCTCGGAAAAAAAGCAATCTCCCTTGTTTAGGAGTCTCTTTTATCCTCCCGACCATTTCATTTAACATTTGTGTAGACTTTTCAATATGCTCTAGATAGTTGTCTCCATGTATTTGACTTTTATGTTCCCTTGATTGCAGGAAAGTAAATACCTTCTGACAAAAAAATTGATTCTCTTCGACCTCCAAAAAAGGGGGTTCTGGAAGTGTCATATAGCTTAATTCGTTTATTAAGTGCTTTCTTCTGCTTTTTCTTTTTAAGGTTTCGATTTTTGTTTTTCCTTTATTATTCATAGGAGCACCTCCACAAGGCGTATAAACATTGGTCTCTAGACATCTCCCCCTTGAAAATTCCACCAGGCTACACGGTGGAATGAACTGATTTCTAGATAACTATGCTTTTTTTCAAAATTTCCGGATATAAATCTAGGAAATCAATATAAATGGGGACTTTGTATAATTACATGTACGTAATAATGAATCTTATGTTGTTTAAAATCCCGAATAAATACATTCCTACTTACTCTTTTTACAATGTGACATTTTTCATCAGTGTAAATTAAATAATCTTGATCAGTATAAAACCAATCAAGATCTTATTTCATCATTAAATTTCAGCAATAACGGACTAATTTGAATGTATTTTTGAAATGAAGTCTTGAAGAACTGTCTTTGCTGGTAGGTTCGCAGTAGTAGTCAACATTTGATTTATACGTTCTGTAATCTGAGAATGTTTCAGTACTATTTTTGTACCCTCTTCAATAGGATAACTTCTTAATGTATCAATACAAATCTCAAATAATTCAACATCATTAGAATTCAGCAAATCCAATAAAATATGAAACTCATATTCATTGCACTCATTATCGAGACAGTACGCAATTTTTCGCTGCCACTCTATCGGTTTATTGAGTACCTGTTTTGATAGTTCTCCCCAATCGTTTAGGCTAAAATACAAGAGTATCTCACTTACTAGTATTTATCAGCGGATAAAAGTTTATCCAGTTTTATATACATTTTTAATGCTCCAATGATGGTTCCACATATTTTGCTTTTTAAGCATTGTTTGGTTTTTATTCATTATAAGACCACCACCATAAAAACGGCAAAACAGAGAAGCAATAGCCTTATTAACCTCGTAGAAATACATACAGTTTTATTTCCACCAGTTATATGTAATTTCTTTTAAATGAAATTCTATAAAATCTATCACTTTGCTATAGTCATCAGAGCTAAACTCCTGAATAGGATTGTCCCAATCTGTATTTTTGACTATTAGAACAAGATAGTTGCCATCTGAAGATAAATCGGGATACCAACCTACGTCCAATGTTATTGATGATTTCTCATGATAAAGCTGTAACAAACTTTCAGTGAACATAAACCATCTTTCATCTTCTGTTTCTAACTTTCTAGGGTCAATTTCCCAAAAATGATTATAACGGACATTCCAACCTTCAGTTATCCTCAAGGGATGAATGTTTACTTCCGGAATATCAAGTTTCACATGCTTTCTCATCTTTATCCGACCTCTTTGTTAATTTTATAGTTATTTTATTCCTAATTTATTTAAATACTTATTTAATCTATCACCAGCTATTGGATGACCGTGATACACATTACCACTCGTTAGTTCTCCTCTAATCCAACTAGTAGATTTTCCATTATCATAACCAACAACTTTACCAGTATCATAAATGAAGTAAAAATTATTATTGCCATTATCAATAATATGCCCTCTTTGAAGAGCTTCTTTTTCTATCACTTTATTATTTATTTCAGGTAGGTATTGAGCATTTCGTCTTCCGGTTTCACTAAAACGTTTCGCTTCTTCGGCAGTTCTAGCCTTTAAATGCTTATTATCATGATGAGAATATACTGCACTATTTATCTTTATTCTAAAATCTTTTCTACCATAATAACTTTTATGAGCAATTTCATCATGCCTTTTTGAAATATTAGGTATACCTGAACTCTTTACACCCATCTTCCCATGAAACCCTTTTGCCCCAAACGGCAAAAGCATCCCCAGCGCCGCATTCATACTGGCTTCCTGCTGTTCTTTCGAGATCTTATTTCCAAACATATCTCGACCCGTAATCGCTTCGCTGAAGCCGTTTGTTGCGGTGAGTCCATATAAGCCTTTTTGAGATGTTTTTAGGGCGTCAAAAGACTTCTGTGATGTCTTGTAAATGTCGACGGCTTTGACTGCGGCTGAGGTGGCTTGAGTCGTTTTATAAACGGCTTTACCGCCTTTGAAAATGCGTCCTGCCCAACCGACGATCGGGATGTATCCTGCTGCTGCCATGCCACCTGCGGCGACTCGCTGGCCTGCGGTGAGTTCTTCACCTGTGATCGGATCAACGCCCGTTGCGGCACGTTTTGCATCGTTCACGCCTGTCAGTTCATTGACGATATTTCCTCCGTAATCAAGAGCTTTTTCATACCACGGACGGTTGGCGAGCGCTTCTTGTTCCTTTGCGATCTTGCGGGCTTCTTCTTGATCTTTTTTGATTTTTAGATATTCAGAAGTTTGCTTCTCAATATCGCTTTTTGCCTTGTAGATTTCGCTATTTTGATACGCTTTCTTGTCAAAATTCATAGGCGAAATGGATTTTCCGTCATTTGTCGCATTCATCATTTCTGCGTACAATGCCATTGTAGCCTGCTGCTCCGTCTCTGACAAAGCATATTCATCTTTTAGATTTTGATCAAGTTCTATTAAATCTTTAACCGTTTTCTTGCGTTCATCTTCCGCATCTGCAATCTTTTCGTCCTTCCGGCGAGTTCTTTGTAGAAGCTTTTAATGTTATCGGCACCTTTTCCGGTAAAATCATCACCGAGATTCGCCACACCCTGTAGCGCTTTTTTTAAATCAACCATTTCTTCACGGAGTGCCTGATAGTGTTTTGCTCTTGTATCCATGGCACTGGTTAGTGCTTTTGCATCAAGTAGCTTGCCCAGAAGAAACCACTCCCTCCATTATTGATCATAAAGTCTATTTTACCGTGGCCTTCAAAACGGAAAAATAGGCTAAATGACATAAAAAATGGAATGAACTCTCTATCCAATTTACCCACTAATTTGGATAAACGAGTTTATTAATTGTAGGATATAGAAAAAGCCAGACAGTTCATTATACTCTGTCTAGCCATGTTCACGTTACTTATAATCATTGATTGGTCCTTTATCCATCAAAACATCGATCTCATTTGAATATTTCATTTTTAACTTCGGTCTACGCTCAGAGTTTGGTTTACTGTAAAGCTCTAGTGGACGGATGATCACGCCATCATTTGTGTTTTGAAGTATCCCTGGAACACAAGAATAAATTCGATCATTGTCATTTGCATGTTTCGCGTGAATCGTGACAGACGTTCCTTGATGATTATCGATACTCATAGACACTCTATATCTATAGAAAGAACCTGTTCCATTTGATTGAGCAGAGTAAACAACGGGTACCACCGCAAGGATATCATCATTTAACCTTAGTTTAATGACTTCCGTTTTCATTGATTCACGATCTCTACCGACATCTCCCATATGCTCAACAGCCCCGTTACCGTAACTTTTGAGAGCGGGAACACCTTTTGCGCCAAACATGGCCACATCTATTTGTTTTCCTGACTTCGTATAGACCAATGCGTAGATATCATAATCGGTTCCAGACTCCCAAGATACTGTAGCCGTAATCTCTGGTGTTTTTTCAATGATGATCGGTTTATGACCTTTGTCTAGACTAATTTTACCTTGAACCTTCTCTAAGCTAATAGGTGCAGAGACTTTCTCTTTAGCGGCTGTGTTCATTGGAGCAGGCTCATTAATTTGTTTTTCAGAAACCATTGGAGGAGGTGTAGAAACATCCTGTTCATCAGGTTCAACCTCCACCCCATAAAGCTTGCATAGCCCTTCCAATCCAGAATCGAAGCCACGCCAGATGGATCGTGCTTTCGTTTCACTATTTCTTATGTATAGCTCTACTACGACAATACCCTTTTCATTTGTAAAGCTTACTGGTGTTAAGTATAGCACCTCATCACCTGTTCGAATTTCTGCTTGCAGATTCTTCACATGAGAAAAGCAGATTCCTCGATCCTCTGTTAGTGTAATAGCCATCTTTGTGATTCCAACGGGCACTTTGCTCATATCAAAATTCAATTGATGCCTTTTCAACTGACCTGATATCTCTGCTGGTAAAAGTGTCGCGACACCCGTTGCACTCTCCGGCTGATTGTAAAAAATAATGCCATTATCTCCTTGAACTAGATCTGAATCTGTTAAGAGAAACGCTGTTAAAGAAATATCAATTGCAGATGATACTTCATAACTGATGGATACTTGTCCCTTTGGAGAGTTTAGTACGGTATTGGCACCCATTTGCAGAGTTTGATTCATTTCAACAACTCCTATTCTTTATCTACCATTTATCGTTTTTATAGACCAATTATACCGAATTATGTGATAGAACCTATTAAAACCTTTACCTCTTTTCAACCTCTACAATGATATGAGACAATGCCAACTAAAACCGCACTACTTTAGAAGGGAGAACCATTGTGTATAAATTAATTATTCCTGCTGTTATGGTGGTATTCAGTCTGTGGATTCTTCTTCAATTATCAATGAACATCAATATCTTTCAGAATCCAATGAACTATTTTACCGTCATTACCCTCTTTTTTCTTTGTATTCAGGAGTTATTGAAACATAGACAATAAAAAGATCACTCAGGTACATACACTTTTTTCAGAGGTAATAAGGATCTTGTCTCAGCTGGCATATGTTCATACCAATGTACAATAAGATTTACGAGTTCTTCTAAGTCCACTAGATGAACCTCATTATGCTTCGCAACAGCTTTTGCATGAGAAGTAAACCCACCAGTAGAAACAAATAAACTGTTAGCATTCATTGGATTAGCACCTAATAATTGCTGCACCTCTGGCGAACTGGCTGAATTTTTCCGATGCTTTACTTGTACTTTAATAATAGGCTTTTCAAATCCAAATGCATCTTTATAAGCTAATACATCCACACCGCCATCTGGCCCTTTTGGACTCACGCGAACATTGTATGACATTGCTTGCAGTAAGCCTCCGACTAAGTCTTGCATTTGCCACGGGTCCAATTTATCTACTTTATCTTCAATCATGACAGTAGCTTTGCTGACTAAATCTTCGATAATTTCATCTTCTTCGGTTTCATCTTCAGGTGCTGATATAGATGTAGGGTTTTTGAGTAAATGTTCAATCTCTTTCCCCCAATCATCTACACGAAAAACAGTTGATATAGAACCGAGGCTGTTCTTAGCTGATTGACTGAGAGAATCTCGTTTAACTGCTATTGGTTCCCAATTTACCTGAATATGATTTGGATACATTTTATCTCCAACTGCTTCATCAAAAAAATGCGGAGCAATCACCGTACCTACTCGATATTCACGGCTTTCTTTTATGTACGTAATGATTCGATCTCCCTTTTTGATTTCTCTACTAAACCTCCATACCTGACTGACCCAGCTTCTTCTCGTAAAAGGTTTGTTCTCAGCGAATATGACATCAGCTCGAGCATTCATCTCTTGCTTTGTTTGATATTGTTTTGGATTACCTAATTTAGGCCACCCTATCGATGCAATGCCTTTCTCTTCCCAAATTGTAATTAATTCGTTTTGGTCACCCGCACGAACCATCCACCATTTCTTCATTTACTACCTCTCCCATTCCATCTATCTTCTCTTATTTTCATCATCAAATATTCTATCTAAATTATAAGACTTATTTCTTATTAACAAAAGGATATGCGCACCATTTTTGTCGAAAGAAACACAAAAACCCGAACAAGCGTATACCACACTCATCCGGGTCTGCATTTTCCTTTGTTACACTTCTTCGCCATTCGTTGCAATGACGTTTTGATACCAAGTAAACGAATCTTTTTTGAGTCTCTTCATTGAACCATTACCTTCGTTATCGCGGTCAACATAGATCATGCCGTAGCGTTTTTTCATTTCACCGGTTGTGAATGACACGATATCAATGATGCCCCAAGGTGTGTAGCCGATGAGGTCCACACCGTCATATTCAACCGCTTTTTTCAGTGCTTGAATATGAGAAGCGAGATATTGAATTCGCTCTGGGTCATGAATAGAATCGTCTTCTTCCACTTGATCAATGGCACCAAAGCCATTTTCCACAATGAATAGCGGGATTTGATAGCGATCGTAAAAACGATTCAATGTATACCTTAAACCTGTCGGATCAATGGACCAGCCCCAGTCACTTGATTTGATATACGGATTTTCTACACCATGTGGCAGTGCTCCATTGACAATGTCTCCTTTGTGATCAGATACTGCATCGCTTTTGACCGTTGTTGACATATAATAGCTAAAGCCAAGGTAATCTACTTTTCCTTTTCTTAAACTTTCTTCATCGCCTTCTTCAAATGGAATATGATAGCCTTCGCGCTCAAATTCTTTTAACGCGTAGCTTGGATAGTAGCCACGCACTTGGACATCTGGGAAGAAATAGCGCTGTCTCATATATTCTTCTGCCAGCATGACATCTTCTGGGTTTGAGGAATATGGATAAATTGGCACGTGGGACACCATCGCTCCAATTTGAAAGGACGGATTGATCTCTTTTCCTTTTGCCACTGCCCATGCACTTGCAAGCAATTCATGATGGCCCGCTTGATACATGACTTCTTTGGCATTTTCGCCTTCTTTGACAGATACCCCTGAATTTGTCCAAAGGAACAACGGGTTGTTGACGTCCATTTTGTTATTGATTTCATTAAATGTCATCCAGTACGTGACCTTGTCCTTGTAACGATTGAAGCAAACTTCCGCGAATTTCGCGAAATATTCAGCGACTTTTCTGCTTCGGAATCCGCCGTATTCTCTTGCCAAATGGAGGGGCATTTCAAAGTGAGACAGTGTAATGACAGGCTCGATGCCATGTTTAATCAGTTCATCAAACACATCATCATAAAACTGTAAGCCTGCTTCATTCGGCTCTTCTTCATCCCCTTTAGGGAAAATTCGGCTCCAGCCGATCGATGTTCGCAAGCATTTTAATCCCATTTCAGCAAACATGGCGATATCTTCTTTGTAACGATGGTAAAAATCAATGGCTTCATGGTTTGGATAAAAAGTTCCTTCTTCTATCGTTTCCGTGATCTGTCTTGGTACACCATGAGCACCTGCTGTCATCACATCTACAACACTCGGCCCTTTGCCAGCTGCATTCCATCCACCTTCGAATTGATGAGCGGCTAATGCCCCGCCCCATAAGAAATCTTTTGGTAAAGTCATTATCTATTCCTCCTATTTCACAATTGTCATCATCACGTCAGTTGGCTGACATGTCGAACGTTTCTCTACAATCACATCTTCGTATGCTTGGGTATTGGTAATGATAACAGGTGTGATTGTTTGTAATCCTTTGCTTTCAATTGCTTCCTGATCAAATGTCATCAACAAGTCACCCTTTTTCACCTTGTCGCCTTCTTTGATATTGAGTGTAAATGCCGATCCATCTAGAGAGACCGTATCAATTCCTACATGAACAAGTAACTCTACACCAAATTCAGAACGCAGACCAATCGCATGTTTTGTTGGTGCAAGCATGACGACACTGCCGTCAAACGGTGCAAACAGTTTGTTATCGGTCGGATGAATGGCAAAGCCTTTCCCCATCGCCCCAGAGCTAAATACGGCATCTGGCACTTCAGATAACGGAAGCACTTTTCCTGTAAGTGGAGCCGTGATCATTTCTTCATTGTTCATAGAAGTATTTGGCGTTTCTCCGTCTTGATCTTTAACAGGTGTTTCACTAGCTGACTGTTCTACTGTATCTTCTCCATATCCGAACATTTGAATGAGCACAACTGGTAAAATGAGCGCAATGGCCACACCAATCAAAATACCAATGATAGACGTTGGATATTCTGCACTGATTCCGTTCACAATGGTCAGCGGGCCAGGCAGCCCTGCATATGCAAAGTAATAAGGCGTAAAGAAGCTGGCTACAACGGCACCGACCGCTCCAGAAATACACCCGAAAATAAACGGCTTTTTAAAACGTAAGGTGACACCGTAAATCGCAGGCTCCGTAATACCGAAGAGTCCTGTGATTCCAGCTGAAACCCCAACTTTCCGTGTTTCCCGATTTCTTGCTTTTAAAATAACTCCCAGCACCGCACCGACTTGAGCGATAACAGCGATGGTTTGATATGCCTGAAAGGAGTCACGTCCATATTGTTCAAAGTTCGCAAGTACCATTGGCGTGATGCCCCAGTGAACACCGAAAATCACGAGTACTTGCCAGAAACCGCCGATAATGGCCCCTGCCAGAGCTGGTACATTTTCAGCTAAGACATTGTATCCGTTTGCAATCCCATTTGCACCTGCTGTCGAAAGAGGACCGATTAATAGAATGGTTAACGGAACCATGACGACCATACATAGAAATGGGACAAATAGCGGTTTGACAACCTCATGAATTCGTTTGTTTAAGAATTTTTCTACATAAGAAAGAATCCATACTAAGAAAAGCGGTGGCAAGACGGATGATGTATAAACCGTTTCAGATAACGCAATCCCTAAAAAGGTCACACCTTCCCCTGATGCTACACGTCCGGCAATCTCTGTCCAAGAAGGACTGACAAGCGCTGCTGTACAAGCAACCGCAATATACATATTCGTTTTGAAATGCTTGGCTGCAGTTATCGCAATAAAAATGGGCAAGAACGTAAACGGTGCCCAAGAAATAAAGCTAAACACTTCATAAGTGCCTGTTTTCGAGAAGCTTGGAAATATCAAATTTATTAAGATAAGTGCACCTTGCAAAATACCAGCTGCGGCTAAAATATACACAAATGGCGCAAACACAGCGGACATGGTCGCAATGACCCGATTCAGTATCGTTCCTTTGTTTTCATTCGGCTGGTCATCATCCGACGTTTGGAGCTGAACAAGGTTGGAAAAATGCTCATATACCTCACCTACATGCTGACCGATCACAACCTGAAACTGACCACCGTTTTCCACCACTGTAATGACGCCAGGCATGGCGTTGACTGCTTCTTTTGCCTTTGGATTAGAACGCTTCAGCACCAAACGCAGCCTCGTGGCGCATCTTGCGGCACTCACCACATTTTCTTCTCCGCCAACTGCTTCTAAGATGTCTTCTGCAAGCTTTTGATAATCCCTCACTTTTGACATATAACCCCCCCCTTTATCACTACTAGTATATGTACATTATAATTATACCGGTACAATTTATCAATACATATATAATTTGAGTTTGCATATCAAAGAGAAATCGGGATGTGCTATAATACAAAGACAATAAATCGTGAAAACAAAGAGGAATGGCTATGTTAAAATATCAACAAATTGCGAGCGATATTGAAAAATATATTGTCACACATGAGCTGCAGCAAGGAGACAAACTCCCTGTGCTTGAGACGCTCATGAATCAATTTGCTGTGAGCAAAAGTACAATTATCAAATCATTAGATTTACTCGAAAGAAAAGGGATTGTCTATCAGGTGAGGGGCAGCGGCATCTTTGTGAGAAGGCATAGGCGCAAAGGCTATATTAGCCTATTATCCAACCAAGGGTTTAAAAAAGATTTAGAGGAATTTCAACTGACATCAGAAGTTCTCACGTTAGATACAGTCAAACCGCCAGAAGAAGCTGCGCTGAATTTAAACATTGAACTAGATGAGGATGTTTTCTACCTTAAACGCATTCGTTACATCAATGGACAAACTTTATGTTTAGAAGAGTCCTATTACCGGAAAACCATTATTCCTTACCTCAACACAGAAATTGCAGCCGATTCTGTATTTAAATTCATTAGTGAAGGCCTTGGTCTTAAAGTGGGCTTTTCTGACATGTACCTGCAAGTTGGCAAACTAAACGAAACTGAAGCGAAGCACCTCGGACTTAAACAAGACGATCCTGCTCTTCGTGTCGAAACCGTCTTTCATCTCACTAACGGCCAGCCCTTCGACTTCTCGAAAATCACATATAACTACATGCAATCCCAATTTTTTATTCAGGCGAATAATTATTATGGGTGATGGATGGAAAAAGCCTCCTGAGACATTCAGGAGGCTTTTCTACTGTTCTCTTTTAACCTTTAAATATTTCTTCCCTCTCTCTTGAGTAGTTAGCCCGTCAATGGCAGTATCACCATAAAAAATGACTAAATAATCCTCTTTACCTTTAAGAACAACCGGAAAAGCATCATGTTCTTGCAGATTCTTTTCAACATCATCTGGATGAATCTCGACTTCCATTTCATGTCCAATAAATGCATACTCGAACGTAAGAGTATGATAAAGTTCTACAAGACACTGTACGATCTCCTGTTGAATACGAACTACATCATGTGAAACAACCTCTGTCCAGTTTAAACACAGAACGAATCCAACAAAACCAGCTTCTTTTTGTATGTTCATGGTCGTATGTTTTAGACATGTTCCCGCCAATTCAAATTCTGTATAAAAACCTTCTAAGTAATTGTTTTTGATTTTATTTTCTTTTACATCATGTTCGATCCATACTTCGCCATTAGCGTCCTGACTAAACTTTACTTTTGTCATTGAAATGCCTTTCTTTGTTAAATAGTCAGTCAGTTGGTGAAAAGTGGTTGTTAAATGAATGTCATCATAGAATACCAATCCGATATTGATATATCCTCCTAAAGCTATGTTGAACCCCTCGCTTTCTTTATGTTTTGTTCAAGCATACTACAAAAAAGTAGATTCTTTTGAACCTGCCTTTTGATCCGGTATTATTTTCTTTCAGCCTTAAACGTCTTTACTGTCTTACTACTCTCTGACATTCCTTTTCCTGTAACGGTAACGTAGACCTTTCCACCCTTAGCGCCTAGTTGTTTGATGTTACATGAACAATTCCAATTCATCACATCAAAAATATTCATTTTACGAATGCATCATACACACTTATGATAAACATAACAACATGTTTAGGAGGATTCGTCAGATGAAAGATATTAGGGTGTATCATGTCGATGCGTTTACAACTGAGAAGTTTGGAGGTAATGCCGCTGGGGTGGTGTTGGATGGGGAATGGTTAACGGAGGATGAGATGCAGAATATCGCCAAGGAGTTGAACTTACCCGAGTCCGTTTTCTTGCTGCCGGCACATGATGAGAAAGCCGATTATCGAGTGAAATATTTCACTCCAACGGAAGAGGTCAATTTCTGCGGGCATGCGACGGTTGGGTTGACTTGGCTTTTAGCGACGGAGCTAGATATGGCTAAAGAAAAATCAGGGGTGGTGTTAGAAACAAAGATCGGCCATGTTCCCGTTGTATGGCACGAAGAGAATGGCAAAGTTGTGGATGTGGAGATGACACAGGTCACGCCAAAGACGCGAGATTTTATCATCGATGTAGAAGAGCTTAGTGACATGCTCGGTATAAGCAGTGACAGGATTGATCCATCCTATCCTATAAAATTAGCAAACACCGGAAACTGGCATCTTCTGGTTCCGCTGAAACACCAGCATGACATTGATCAAGCAGCACCAAACTTAACAACTTTAGGAAAAATGAATAAAGAGCAGGATATCACAACGACTCACCTTTATACGTTTCAATCCACAAAGGACTGTGATCTTTATACAAGGGATTTTGCACCTGGCATTGGTATACCCGAAGATCCTGTAACGGGAGCAGCAAACGGGGCATTGGCCGGATATCTTTATTTGGAAGGGATCATTTCTCAGCAAGAAACCACTCATCTACACATTGCCCAAGGTGATGCAATCGGCAGACCAGGATTGCTTCGTATCACGGTCATTCCGAATGAAGCAAAGCCGGTCATTAAAGTAGCAGGTGCAGCGGTTATTACCATTCGCGGGGTGGTCACGCTATAAATTGATCAGCTTGAATAGAGACTCTCGTTCAAGCTGAATCTATTTAAAATGATCTTTGACTGCTTCAATCCATCTTTTAGTAGAAGGAGAGGCTGCGTTAAAAGATTTAAACGCCATATTGATTTCGCGATAAACACGGGTCTCAAGTGGAATTACGTTCGCATGAGGCACCTGAGACGGCAACATCAACTTCGGAATGATCGTGAGCCCAAGGCCTTCCTGAACCATAGAGATGAGCGTATTGTTGTCCCCAATCTCAAATAAAACATGGGGTTTTACGCCTCTTTCTTTTAATATTTTCTTAATGAGTTGATCACAGCCCGCTTTTGGCATAATAAATGGTTCATCTTGGAACAAAGCCACTTCCATCACCTTCTTTGTATGGAAACGATGACTCTCTTGCATGAGCACCACCAATTCATCTTGAAACAGTGGAACAGTTTCCAAATCTCTAGATGGCTGTGTTAAAAATCCAAGATCAACTGTGCCAGATGCGATCCACTCTTCAATCTCTTCATAGCCGCCTTCGTATAACTCCAATTGGATATTGGGATAACTTTTCGTAAAACGATGAATGAGCTGCGGAAGCATTTTTGAAGAAAAACTAGAAAACGTGCCGATCTTGATACTCCCCACTTCCATCCCTTGAATCAACGCCGCCTCCTGCTCAAGCAATGACGCATGATGAATGATTTGGCGAATATGGGGCATCACTCGCTCACCTGCATCTGTCAGCGACAGCCCGTTTCGATTCCGATGAAGCAGCACAATCCCAAGCTCTGACTCAAGCTTCGCCATATTATGACTCACCCCAGACTGCGTTAGCCCAAGCTTCTCACCAGCTTTTGTAAAACTGCCGCATTCGACGACTGTTTGAAATACTTTGTATGGGAATGTCATTCGTTTGCTCACCTCACTTTAGTTCTTGGCAAAACCTACTGTTAGACATGTCTGTGATTTTTAGATTTAATTGTTGTTCGACCAATTGAAAACATGCCTGCTGAATCCATAAACGTTTAAATGTATAGAGTTGTTCTTTTTCATCGCCATGCATCTCTTCATCTTTTTCTAACTGAAAATCTGTTAATTCGATTTTGTCATGCACATGCATATGAATAAAAACATGCGCATTGTGAAAATCATGCATATGCTCTACTAAAGCTGAGATATTGGTGATAAAGTCATCAAATATATCTTCTTCTAGCGTTTTCTTGAGATCTAGATGGCTGTGCACATCCATTGATATGTAATTATCTCTTTCATCCAGTTCTTCTTGAGTAGCCAGAGGGTTATCATGAATCGTTGCTTTTCTATTTAAATCTATAATCGAGAAATAGACGATGATGTCTTTATTATCGAGAAATTCATACTCCCATATCTCTGCATCTCTTAATCTTAAAATGCGGGTGAGGTTGTCCAACTTTAAACCCTCCAATTAATTATTCATTGTCGTCGACGAAGACCTAGACGCTGCTTCATCCGCTTTCACACAATCAATCGCAACAACCAATGCAATCATCACAGGCTCCATCTCTTCTTTCAAAATATCCACCTTGTAGCTATCCCCCCAAGTAAACCATTCCTTCTTTACCTGACCAATCACTTCGCCGCTTTGCAGCACTTGGAAATTCATATCCCACCAGTTCCCTTGTACTTCGATACCACCAGCATCAATTGAATATTTTGCTTTGAAGAATGTAAACTCTTTTTTGATCGTCAATATCTCTTGTCCACCGACTTCTACTAAAAACTTCGGTAAAAAGCTAAACATTTTCTTCGTAATTACAGCGATGACGTCTCGTTCTGTATTCAAAATGGTGAACGTCTTTGGCACCTTCATAAAGCTGCCTTCGACCACATATACATCGTTCTCCTGTTGGTCCTTTACCGTAAACCTGCCGCTCAGACTAAATACCTTTTGCTTCATATACAGCTGCTTCATAAGTACCTCCGATTCAGTTCAAAAATTTATCCGTTCTTACCTTACCCCTGATTATACCAAAAAATAGAATGTGCAAAAAACCACCTGATAGCAGGTGGTTTTCGATTACTGATCCATTTTCAGAGATTCTTTTTCATATGTTTGAAAAGCATCTTCCATTCCCATGATGACCTCTTTAATTTTGACATAACCACTTGTGTAAGGAATAGAATCTCTAATCTCTTCCCACATAAAATGATAGAACTTCAGGTCATCCGTTTCACACATCACAAATCTGTGTAATCCTTACCTGGAAGAGCTTCAGCATCAAAAAAGCGCACCGTCACATGTTCCTCATATTTCTGCATCAACTCTTGCAGCGAAGCCGCATGGGTTCTGCGCTCCTCTCGTGGTAAAGCAAGCCAAGATGGATAGAACTCTAATAAAACAACCATCATATATTTCATCATCATGCCCCTCGTTTCTTCTATGATGTGATGATTGTACGCCAGATCTAGAGAATGCGCATTAACATAGGTTAATGTTCAGCAGGATGCAGCAGCCTGCTCAGCGAAACCGGAGAAATACCGATATATGAGGCAATATGATATTGAGCGATACGCTGATGTAACCCGGGATATTTCAATAAAAACGCCTGATATCGCTCAATGGCTGGCAAATATAGCAGTTCCCTCTCACGCTCTTCCTTTCTCGTATACAGCCTTTCTACACTCACCCGAACAAACCGCTCCCACATATGACTGCTGTCCATCAACAATTGAAGCAGATCATACGGAATTTCAATCACGATAGAATCCTCCATCGCTTCAATCGAATAAGGAGAAGGCTGCCCGTTGATCATACTTGCATAAGACGTAGCAAAATCATCTTCCAACGTAAAAGCCACGTTGTACTCCCTTCCATCCGGTAACAAATAGAAGAGACGGAAGAGACCTATTATGCAGAAATAGGCATGCTTCACTGGATCGCCAGCCTTGATTATGCATGTACCCGCTTTTAATTGTTTAATCGTTGTTCCTTCTTTGAAGGCTTGCCAATGATTTTGTTCGATTGGATACTTGGATATTTTGGTTTTGAAAGTATCGTATGGGTCAGTTATTTTGTCCACCTGTTTTTTTCCTCCTAATAAGGAACACTCAAGCCTACTTGGGATTTTTTTATTATTCATGCTAAAAATAAGTCTGTCACAATACGTGATGCAAAAAAAGTCTCGTTTGAGGGAAATCACTCAAATGAGACTTTTTTTAGTGGTTATTTAATACCCATTTACAAAGTAAGCAATGGTTTCTAATTCATCTTCTTTCAGTTCTCTGTTCACATATGCTTGATATTCACTCATGATTCTCTGGTGATCCCCACCACATTGAACAGTGAATTTCGCCATCACCCGAAGCTTATCTGTTTCCTGACGAAACTCCTTTTTTGTCCACGGTCTTTGGTGCGATGGAATATACGTCTCCGCATCAAAAGCATCTAACTCATCTAAAAGACGCAAAATTTCTTTTACCGTCAAATGTACTTTTTCTGCATACATTTTCGGATAAATACAATCACCAAGAAACAGAATTTTCTCTTCTTTCACATACACGATCACTGAATCAGCAGCATGATCGCCTCCAACATGCTGCACGACACAAGTAACCCCGCCAAGATCAATTTCCATCCGACGGTCAAACGTCACATCCGGTAAAACCACCTGAATATCTCGATGATCCTGATATTCTTCTTTTATCGCCTTCGCGCAAAACTCAATCTCCGTTCCTTCCCTCACCCGCTCATCAATCGCCTCATCAGACCAAGAAAACGGAACAAGCTCCTCCATTTCTTTTCTGGTTTTTGCAGAAGCAATCGAAACCGAATCAGGCAGCGCTGGCAGACCAAAAATATGATCCCAATGCCAATGCGTGAGGACAACGAGATCGGGCTTGGCGTTCTCGTGTTTTAAGGTTTCTTTGATAAAGTATTTGGCATGATCTTCCGAGTTACCAGCATCGATCATTAAGGTTTTGTTAGTGCCTGCGACCATACCTAGGATAGGGCGGTCGGTTAGTGATACTGGTGTGATGTACCAAAAACTCCGACCTATTTTTTTAATTGAGTGCAAAGGTGCTTCCTACTTTCTGTCATTATTTTATAAATTGAATCACGTTTTTTCCCATCGTTCTACTGTTTAAGTATATCGAATTTCATTACTCGAAGTAGCACGCGAAGCCAATATTGTTACAATGATCGCGATTGCAACGCCTAAAGCACCTGCCCAAGTAACGGAAGAAAGAGAAACCCTCTCTACAAAGATACCTCCAATAGCTGCACCTGCAGCCATCGCCAATTGCATCATTGACTGATTGAGACCTAATAGTATACCTGATGACTCTGGCTCCATTGTAGCTAGGTGATATTGTTGAGTCGGGCCAGAAGACCATGCAGCAAATGACCATAATATTAAAATGAGCAATACTCCAACATAAGAATGCGTAACTAGTGAGAGCAATATGAGCATGATGACATGTAATGTCATTCCACTAATCAGAGTAAAATTCACACCCCATCGATCGGTACTAAACCCACCAAACTTTGACCCAACTAGACTAGCAATCCCGAATACGAGGAGAACTCCACTCAGCAATTTGCTGCTTACACCTGATATATTTAAAAGGTAAGGGGATAGATAGGTATAGGCAATTGAATAACCACCAAGCCAGAAAAAGGTGATGGCTAATCCCAACACTACTTTTGGTTTTTTTAAAAGAGCGAGTTGTTGAATTAAAGGTACAGGTTTATCCCCTTGGATTTTTGGAATCGTAAGAGAAATTATAGCCATAGCTAATAATCCGAGTAAGGCTATTCCTCCAAATACAGCTTTCCAACCAAAGAAATCACTAGTCATCCTGCCTAGTGGGACTCCAATAATCAATGATGCTGTAAATCCCATTACTACTGTAGCAATAGCTGTACCTTGCTTACCTTTTGGTGCGATTTTTTCAGCAATTGTTAATGCAGTAACTACGACCATCCCCGCTCCAAGAGCCATAATAATTCTTGACACAATAAATAATTGATACCCAGGGAGGACGAATGCAAGAATATTACCTAAAATAAAAACGCTAAGTGAAAATAACATTAACTTGCGTTTATTCATTCCCGATGTTAAAGCCATTAATAATGGGGTGAAGATGGCATACACAAGAGAAAAAATCGTAATTAACTGGCCGGCTGCAGCTATCGTAATCCCTAATGATTCAGAAATATTATCCAAAATACCAGAGATAATATACTCTGATGTACCAACTAAAAAACTGACAATAGCTAAAATGTAAATCTTTACAGTGTTTGACAATGTAGATCACTCCTTATATATAATACATTTACATATCTAGAATTGTTAATATGTATGGACAAAAAAACATATTACGATAAGTCGATTTGTATTTAATAAATGAAACTGAATTCTGATGTATGAATTCAGTTCATTTATTAAATATTTTTTTCTAGAATCTTAGCAATTTTTTTTATGGCATTTTCATCTCTTTTATAATACGTGTATTTACCTATACGCTCTGTCGTAATTAATCCAGCTCGTAGTAAAATTGAAAGGTATTGAGATGCTGTTGATTGCGTCATTTTCAATTTATCTGTTATTTGACTAACACATACCCCTGTAGTATTCATATCAATCCCTTCATGAGGTGTAAAATGACGATCAGGTTCCTTTAGCCATTGTAAAATTTGCAATCTGGATTCATTGGATAAGGCTTTGAAAACTTCTATTGGCTCCATACAAAACATTATATCGATAAATAACGATATGTCAACATGTGTTGTTTGAGATTCCTTAAAAGTTTCTGTTTTCCTTCTTCCTCTGGTATGGTTCACCGTGATGCCTTTAAATGAAGTTATTAAAAAACCTTGGTGGAAACCAACCTCTACCAAGGTTCTTAAAATATTATTTTATGTTGGAAGATCTCTAGAACTACATTTAAATTAGAAATTGCTTATCACTCTTCACAAAAACTAATGATTTCCTTCGGTACAGGTTCAAATATTAATACCTCTGGCTTTGGATAAGGCCTTTCCCTCAAATAATCTTTGAGTGGGATCATACTTTTCCAGTACTGCTCAATCCAATATTCAATCGCTTCTCCAGTGTCAAAATTTAAAGCTTCCTCATCAAACTCTTTCATATCTTCATAGAATGCTTGATCATAAATAGAAAGCGAAATTTCACTATCAAATACAAATATCTTGTCCGTAAATATAGGAAAACAAAAAGACTCGGAAAAACGATTGATTATATCAGCGCCTATTGCTTCTTTGAAATTAATCCATTTAGGAATATTAGAAGGTCTTAAGTTTTCTGTTATCTCTAATTTCACTCTTCCACCATTACTATATCTATGATTTGACTTCGTAGAATATTTAATGCCACTGTTCATGACTTCCTGCTGTGAAACATGAAACTCATGACTCTCGGGAAAATATGCATGGTATAGTAAGTCACTCATGTAATCACCTTCTCTCTATTTATTTCTTGGAACGTAAGGGAAGTGTGAACTTCTTGTTGGATCATCTAAGTTTTCAAATACCCTGTGACTCCCAGTTGGTGTATCAGGTGTGCTGATATTCCCATCAAATTCTTTATAATACTTGGTTATTTTATTTGGGTTCGGATTATTAGGATTTGGCCAGTTTGAATAAGCCTTATCAGGATTAGTCATTGTTTCTTCCCTTAACTTAGAAACATCTACATCTTTACCATATTGAGACCTATTAGGAGTTGACGGTCTACTTGAGTCATACATATGTTTTTCAGAATGTGGACTAACAAAATCTTTGGGGTTAGTACCACCATTTGGCTTTGTAGGTACTGGAGCACTCCCCTTAATCCCCATTTTCCCCTGAAACCCTTTCACCCCAAACGGCAAAATCCTTGCAAGTGCTGCATTCATACTCGCTTCCTGCTGTTCTTTTGAAACCTTGTTTCCAAACATGTCTCGGCCTGTGATCGCTTCGCTGAAACCGTTTGTGGCGGTGAGGCCATATAAGCCTTTTTGTGATGTTTTTAACGCATCGAAAGACTTCTGTGATGTCTTGTAAATGTCGACTGCTCTGACTGCGGCAGACGAGGCTTGAGTCGTTTTATAGACAGCCTTTCCTCCTTTGAAAATGCGGCCTGCCCAGCCGACGATTGGGATGTAGCCTGCTGCTGCTATGCCTCCTGCCGCGACTCGCTGGCCTGCGGTGAGTTCCTCGCCTGTGATTGGATCAACGCCTGTTGCGGCACGTTTTGCATCGTTCACGCCAGTCAGTTCATTCACGATGTTTCCACCATAATCGAGCGCTTTTTCATACCAAGGACGGTTGGCGAGGGCTTCTTGTTCCTTTGCGATCTTGCGGGCTTCTTCTTGTTCTTTTTTGATTTTCAGATATTCAGAAGTTTGTTTTTCAATATCACCTTTTGCCTTGTAGATGTCACTATTTTGATACGCTTTCTTATCAAAATTCATAGGTGAAATCGCTTTTCCGTCATTTGTCGCATTGATCATTTCAGCGTACAATGCCATTGTAGCTTGCTGCTCCGTCTCTGACAAAGCATATTCATCTTTTAAATTTTGATCAAGCTCTCTTAGTTCTTTGACCATCTTTTTTCGTTCATCTTCCGCATCTTCTATTTTTTCATCAAAGGTTTGGCTATCAAATACCTCTAGGGAAATAAGGTCATCAATGTCTTGAAAAATGGTTTTGAGTGCCTTTTTTTGATCCTTTACAATGCTTTTGGCGTTTTTGATGCCCATATGTACTGCGTTGTCTAAAAAGTGTTCTTCTACAAAGGTATCGCCGCCAAAGTTTGTATCATCCAGTGTCCCAGAAACACCTTCATGAAAGGCTTTTTGTTTATCAATGAAGCTAATAAACATGTCCACATTTCCTGCGAGTTCTTTGTAGAAGCTTTTAATGTTATCGGCACCTTTTCCAGTGAAGGCGTCACCGAGATTGGCAACACCTTGAAGTGCCTTTTTTAAATCTATCATTTGTTCGCGGAGTTCCTGATAGTGTTTTGCCCTTGTATCCATGGCACTGGTTAGTGCTTTTGCATCAAGTATCTTGCCCAGATTAAGCCACTCCCTCCATTATTGATCATAAAGTCTATTTTACCGTGACCTCCAAAACGGAAAAATAGACTAAATGACACAAAAATTGGAATAGACTCTCTATCTCGACAAAAGCAGGAAATAGAAATAGGATAGACAATACATTTTGCTCTGTCTAACCTTACCTTCTTCCTATTTATAATCATTGATTGGTCCTTTATCCAAACTCTGTGATAGAACCTATTAAAACATTAATCCCTGTTCAAACTCTTCAGTGATATGAGATAATGCCAACTAAATCGAAAGGAGAATCAATGTGTATAAAGGAATCATTTCTGAAATTATGGTGCTTTTCGGCTTTTGGATTTTTCTACAATTATCCTTGAACATCAATATCTTTCAAAACTCAATGAACTATTTTATTGTTATTACCCTCTTTTTCCTTTTTATTCAGGCATTAAAGCGTAGGCAATAAAAAATCACTCAGGTACATACACTTTTTTCAAAGGTAATAAAGATCTTGTCTCAGCTGGCATATGCTCATACCAATGTACAATAAGGTCTACGAGTTCTTCTAAATCCACTAGGTGAACTTCATTATGCTTCGCAACAGCTTTGGCATTTGAAGTGAATCCACCAGTAGAAACGAATAAACTGTTTGCATTCATGGGATTAGCCCCTAATAATTGTTGTACTTCTGGGGAACTGGCTGAGGTTTGCCGATGCTTAACTTGTACTTTAATAATAGGTTTTTCAAATCCAAATGCATCTTTATAAGCTAATACATCAACACCGCCATCAGGCCCTTTTGGGCTTACGCGAACATTGTATGACATGGCTTGCAGTAAGCCCCCGACTAGATCTTGCATCTGCCACGGATCCAGTTTATCTACCTTATCAGCAATCATAACAGTTGCTTTGCTGACTAAATCTTCAATAATTTCATCTTCTTCTGTTTCATCTTCGTATGCTGCAATAGAAGTAGGGTTCTTGAGTAAATGTTCAATCTCTTGCCCCCAATCATCTACACGAAAAACAGTTGATATAGAACCGAGGCTGTTCTTAGCTGGTTGACTGAGGGAATCTCGTTTAACGGCGATTGGCTCCCAAATCACCTTAATGTGATTTGGATACATTTTATCTCCAGCTGCTTCATCAAAAAAATGCGGAGCAGTCACAGTACCTACTCGATATTCACGACTCTCTTTTAAATATGTAATGATTCGATCTCCCTTTTTAATTTCTCTACTGAACCTCCATATCTGACTAACCCAGCTTCTCCTTGTAAAAGGTTTGTTCTCGGCGAATATGACATCAGCTCGATCATTCATCTCTTGCTTTGTTTGATATTGTTTTGGATTACCTAATTTCGGCCACCCAATCGATGCAATACCTTCCTTTTCCCAAATTGAAATTAAATCATTTTGGTCACCTGCACGAACCATCCACCATTTCGTCATTAACGATTCTCTCCTATTCCATCCCATAAATATTCTTACTAAATTATAAGACTTATTTCTTGTAAACAAAAGGATATACTCACCATTTTTGTCGAAAGAAACAGAAAAACCCGGACAAGCATATACCACGGTTGTCGACATGTAATAGCTAAAGCTTAGATAATTCACTTTCCCTTTTCTTAAGCTTTCTTCATCGCCTTTATATCTACGTAAGCATTTAGCTAATTAAGTACAAGGACTTTTAGATAAATTCTCTAGAGATAATGTATCAAACTAATATTAAGGAAAGAATAGTCTGCCTCCCCTGCCATTTTCAATAATATGACACGCTACTTGAAACAACCTTTCAAACTAATTGTTTTAATATTAAGGCAGTTAGATACTTTTAAAATATAAAAATGCCTCCCCAGATAAAGAAGAGGCATTTTATAAAAAAACTCATCTACTTATGAAACGGTTCACCGTAACAATTTAAAGGTAGCAAAAAGCACGACTTAAAAGGTTAAGTATAAAATTTTATGGTGCTTAATAATAAACCTCATGTGGGTTAAATCCACTTGTGGTGAATTGACAGTGAATACAAAAGGATAAAATCAAGAGTAGCACTTGCCATTATTTTTATTAAACAAAAGAAATAAACCACCCAAATTAGCTTATGCTTAAAGGTGGCTTATTTCTTTTGTGATCATGATCGTGGATAAAAAAGTAATCACCCTTAGCTGTGACCTGAGAATTAGGTGATTACTCACTCTCATCCATAATATTCTGTTGGCCGCTCTTAATCGGCAATTTATTTCTTGGCTATAGATATTACCAGTACCTATACCCTTATCATTATTATATATTAAGCAGATTTATTTATGAAGTCACTCAATCTTAATATTTAAATTCTAGCAAAGCTCCAGGTCCATCCTTCACATCTGTGAGGCGCTTGATTGCGATATCACCGACAGCATGGAAATTGGTCAGAGAATAGAAAAATCCCTGCTACTCGGTTGGAGCGGCAGGGATCTTGATTTGTCAGTAGCACCTTACTTAAGGTCAACGAAATTCTATTAATTATTTTTGTTCCGGATCATCTTCGGCAACCAGCGTAAGATACTAGTGGTCATCAAAGAGGCTATCTTGAACAGAATGACTAGCTTTAATTTTTACTTCGTCCGAGATATTAAGTGACGTCCTTAATTCATCAAGAAAAGCTTCTTTTGTGCGCTCATGATTGTAAAATGGAAGGCCAACGATACGATAATGATCATCATCAACTAAAAGGCCATCTTCATCTTTTTCCTTGATTTGCTTCAGAAAAGCTTGTTTCCAACCCTCTTTACCATCGTCGAATTGACCATTTGAATCTAGAAATTGACTTCCTTTCGGCTCAATAAAGAATTGCCAAGAAACATTACCAGTTTCCGCATCATTTGCAAACATGACAAAGTCTGGCTCGAAAGCAGTACCTTTATCAAAACTATAAATTCTTACTGCTTTCTCATTACGAAGCAAATAGATATCAGTTAGTTTTGTTTCAAGCTCAGCCATGTGTTGTTTGATGGTTCTAACTACTAATTTTTCCTCGCTTGTACCAAAGTTATCTGTATAAGCATACCAGTCAAGTTTATCGATATCCTCGAAGATTCTGGTTTCAGTTAAGTCTTTTTGAGAAATACCATTCTCCTTGTTGCTATTCGAATCAATAACATACTTGCGTTGAATTCTCTTCTCGAAAACATCTTTAATCTTGACTGCTTCGAATTCCAACGATCCTTCGTACTGTTTCTCAACATTAATGTAATCATCTGCAATAGCCTGCAGAATTGCATTTGAAATAAACAGCTTGTGATCTTGAGAAAGAGTTTTTACATCCTCTTCATCACCAAAAACAATAACAGACACTTTGTTTTGAATTTCTTTCAAGAAGCCTTCCAAAGTTGGTAGTCCGACATAAGATTTATGCAGTTTCTCAAAATTAAAATCTTTATTTTTTAGGTTTACTGCTGCTCTCAAAACATTGAGGGTGATTTCTTTTCCAACTTTAAACTTTCGATTATCTTGTTTTTTCTTAACTTGAAAAACCTCTCTGTCATCTCCTTCAAAGGCTGCAAAGTCGCCCATACCAGAAGCTGGAAGATGAACTTCCAGTTCCTCTGGAAGAATGATTTCCCAATCATCCCCAAATAAGGACCCTTGCACTGATGTAACGGATGGCTTCTCAACTCGACTGTTGACCCATACGACACCGTTCTTATAAGTGCCTGTTTTCCGAAAGGATCGTTTCAATTTGATTTGCCTTTCAACCATAGATTGGTCATCATAGATTCCGGATTCACGAAGAACTTGCTTCAGCTCAGAAATATACCTCGGGTTGTCTTTCGAATGGTAGTGAAGTTGTTCAATAACGCGTAGTTCGGCCGCTTCATTATGGTCAAATTTCCTCTTGTATTTCATAGCTAAATCATTATTGATGACAAATGGATAGTAACGAGCTCCACGACCAATAAGTTGCTTCTCTGCATTAGTTGTCGCCCCGGGCTTAAATCCAGCTTTCGTCGTCTTCCCATCACGAGTATCGTAGAGGCGAACGATATCAAATAGATTTAGTACATCCCATCCTTCGTTCAGCATATCAACAGCAAAGATAGCCCGAATCTCATTTTTGGGATCTTCCAGAGTATTTAATTCAACCAACTTATCACTCGTCTTATTATCACTATCGATAAGCATTAATCGTTCTTCGCGGAAGTCTTCTTTTAATTCGGCAATTAGATTCTCATGAGTAATGCCATTTTCATCAAAAAAGTCAAACGCCTGTGTCAAAATACCATCAAGGCCAGTTGAAGATTGTTTTTGTTGTTCAATTTGATAAGCCGTTAGACCATCCAAAATTTCAAGAAAATCAGATAGATTCCCTGCACTCTCTGTCTTCTTTTGTGACTTAAATAGAATTAGTGGCTTTAAGTTAATCCCATTTTTTAATGCGACTTTCTTTCTGAATTGACTGATGATTATTGCTTGAAGCATACGCACATCAACTTCATTATTTACCAGGTGGAACAAAACATCTTTACTATAACCATCCAATCGAAAATCTTTAAGATCATATTTATACAGTAAGTGTTTTCTGTACTTCGCTGCAATGTCAGCATCTGACAAATCTATCGTTGCAGTGAACTCGAAAAGAGAAGATTTTTTTGCATTTCTTTGAATATTATCAACTGTCGCAGTCCAACTGGCATTATCCTTTTTCTCATCCGCATTGAGTCCGGCATTCAAGTGATGTGCTTCGTCGGCGAGCATTACAACGGAAATGTCCTCGAATTGTTCATAAGAGAGTCGATTTTCACGAGGAGTATTCAAGTCGATATGCAGTTGCTGGATAGTTGTAAATAAGAGGTTAATTGCATCCTCGTTCGAATCTGAAAAATCTGTAACTTCCCGGATTTCTACCAACTCATCAGCAATCATTATGGAATCAGCAAACAAATATTTTCCTGAAGTTGAATCGAGAAAGTTAGCCCGCGTTTTTTCAATAATGTTAGAGTTATTTACAAAGAACAGAAAGTTCCTTTCACCCTGCTTGTACTTCTCCAAAATAATTGCAGCCATCATCATCGTTTTACCTGATCCAGTTGCCATATTAAAGAGCAATTGTTCGGGATAGGTTCGATTTTGTTCATCCCTATGCGCATAGTTCAGATAGCGACCAATACCTTCTAATTGATACTCGCGCAACTCATGCCGGAGATTTTCAGTGATATAGTTAGGAACTTGAGCCTTAAAGTAATTAGCAAAAATTCCTAGTCCCCCATCATATTTTTCGTATAAGAATTGTGCCATATCTACTCACCCTCCCCATAGAATTGACGGTTTAACACTTTGTCTTCAGCACTAATCCCGTACGACTGATCCTCAATATCAGAATAATTCACATACAAGTTGTTATTATCAATGATTTCGCGCAGTAATTGCTTTTGTTCTGCAAATGAAAGTTTTTCAAATTCTGAAGACTTCATTTTCTTAGGATCAACTCGATATGAAATAAAGGATGATTTCTTCGCTAATTCGAATAGCTCAAGTAGCTCTCCATCATCACTTGCTTCCTCAATTCTATTCACAAATTCTTTTGCATCATTCTTAATTTCACAGTACACAAATGAACCACCTCCAGTCCATCCTTGTATTTTAGAAATTCCACTTTGGTCTCCGTTTATAACTGATTCCAGTCGAGGGATGGCAAGTTCATCAATATAGTCTAATTGCTCAATACCAATGTATCTTCGACCAAGTTTATGGGCAACCGCACACGTTGTACCACTTCCTAAAAAGAAATCCATGACTATATCGTTCTCAGAGTCAGTACCCATCTCAATAATCCGCTTGAGAAGTTTCTCAGGTTTTTTTCCACCTTTTAGAACTACTCCTCCTTCAGATGCAATCCCTTCATATGGTGTGTCAGTCCACATGTTTGTTGCTTGGACACTAGGTACCATTTCACCATTTATATTTCTAATTTTTTTCTGATAAAACGCCATTTCTTGGCCTTTATTTACATACACATCATATTGGCCTTCTCTTCTCACTAAAAAGATTTCATGGGGGCTTAATTTAGATTCATCTCTTACTTTTTTGATTTGTGCTCCTGCTTTATTACTAATTGCGACTGGTCGAAATACTTTATCTGGATTCTTTAGAGCATATTCCGCCATCAACCCCAAAATTAACTTGCCATCGTATTTTTTCTTGAAATCTTCTAACGTCAAACCTAAGTCATTAGCTATTACTTCTTTAATATCAACGATGTTCCAATTCTTAAAATCCTCGTCAATATTCGTTACAACCCATTTGTAGTTTGCATCGTAGTCGGCTTCAACATATTGGCGATTATACGTCCACTTGGATTTATTTTTTGCAAAGCCAATAATATATTCTGCAGTTTCAAAAACTCCAGGATTCACACTCTGAAAACCTGAAGGTGATTTTGTTTTTACTGTAATCTTATTAATAAAGTTGTTAGTTGTTGGAGTGTTAAAAATCTCCTTCATCAACAAGTGTAGTTCGGCAACACCATCATCACTGATTTGAGCAAAAATTGCACCATCCTCTGCTAATAACTCTTTTGCGAGTTCTAAACGATTTTTCATAAAAACCAGCCAAGTTGATAATTTGAAATTTGAATTGTATCGAAAAGTATCCTCAGACTTATTGGCGTTGAAATAATACGGTGGATCGATATAAATCAATTTAATTTTTCCCGCGAATTTTTCTTTTAGACTGGACAGAGCTAAAAGGTTGTTGCCTTTTATTATTAGGTTTTCATCACCTGAAATGTTTTCTAACTTTGAAACACCTGTCGAATCATGAAGAACAAAATTTGAAAAAGCTTTTGGTTCCATCAACCTTGTCACCTCTGTTGGTGACAAAACTTCATTGAAAAATAATTCATCTCGCTTCGCATCTTCCTTGTGTTGCCCACCTTCAAGTATACAATCCTTGTATGGCCAGTTAAGGACGATTTCTTTATTTTGTGAAAGTAAATCTACCTCCCCCTTATTTGCTAGTCCAATTTTTTGTTTATAAATTGTATAACTATCAGGCAAAAATGCCTTGTTATTCAAGAACTGAAGAAAAACGTCAAGCTTAAAAATAAGTCCCCCATCAGTTGAAGAGAAAAAGTGAGCTTTAATCTTTTCGTTTGATTGAAGGATATTCAAAAGCCCAGCATCGTAATTTCGTGCAAGCTGACCCACCAAGTTTTTGTTAAGTGTTCCCTCTACTACGTATTCTTCTTTTGAAAGCAGTAATTCTTGTAATTCTTTATTCACGCGCTAATTCCCCCTAGATTATTTTGGTTTGATTCTGTTGCAATAAAATCGCATATCACACTCGCGACAAACAGAGTAATTTGTGGTTCGTTGATTAAATTCTTTCTTTTCAATCTTATGAACTACATCCGTGAATTCTTCAATTATCCTATCAATTTGTTGGCTGTCTTTTTCAAATTCAATAATCGGATTTTCTTGGTCACTTGGATAGTAGAGCTTTAATTTTGAAACAGTGACATTTTCCTTATCCTCAACTAGTCTTGCATAAACCTGAAGTTGTTTCTCATAATTAATGAGCGATTCATCACCAGGTTTCGGCTTATCCCCTGTTTTAAAGTCCACAATTTCTACAGTATCGCCTTTTCCTTTAATCATATCAACTTGACCATTCAAGATAAAGTCTTCCATAGGATAGCTAAGCTGAACTTCAGCTTTCCTGATGTTTTTCCAAAGGTCCTCAGAATTCTCAAAGTAGTTTTTGACATGCTTAAGTGCGACATTTCTTGATTTTGGTGCCAGATAACTATGTTCGCTGAGAACAAGCCCCTGGTAATTGTTATCAAACCACGTTTCAATATTATCTGGAATAGATGATACTTCATCTCGAAGAATTGCATCATGAATATCTTCAATTGTTTGATGAACTAGGGAGCCAAAAAGTGTAGAACCAACACGGATTTCAGAGAAGCCTAGCTCACGGAACATCTTATACTCAACTGAGCATCTTTCATACTTAGAAATATCAGATGTGAAAGCATATGATTGCTTCAAATCTGATGCCTTAACTGGTTTAAAATCAAACTCTTCAAATGAATAGTGATGGTCATAATAGTCTTCTAGGTCATTGAAAGCTTCCTTAAACATTTTCCCCGGCATAGGCCAAGCACCACGTGTGCGAATTGGTGTAGTGAGAATAAGTAATTCCTCAGCCCGTGAGTACGCAACATAATAACGCCTCCAGAAGTCAAAAAACTTAATCCTATCAGTTGGTTCAAATGGTTCCCGGTGCGAATAAGCATCATATACCTGTTCAAGTACTCCTTGATTATTATCAGCGGGCCTGTCGTATAAGGAATCAGTAATAACGATTGGGAACTCCATGCCCTTCGATTGATGAACCGTCATAAATGAAACGCAACCACTCGGAGCATATTCGGATTCGTCTTGATATTCTTCGATGCCACCACCGCCATGATTGCTTCCAAAGAGGAATCTAAAATACGTTTCAAATAGCTTAGAAACAACTTGATCCTTCTTAACATCAGAGATGACGTCAACATTTTCATTTGCTTCATACTTGGCAAGTACTTTTGTTAAAATAGCGAGATTTCGGATTGCCCTTTGGTCAGCAACTCCGGATGATAAATCAGTATCGATAATCTTTCGGAAGTAGTCGAAGCTAAACATTTGATACAACAATTGTGTGAATGCGTAATCCGTATTTCCAACAAGGTTGTCCAGCTCATCTTCTCGATAGCTAACCCAATCTTCTAAATCTTCATCGTCATCCATTAGTTGCTCCGCAATATCCAAGCAGCGGTCATAATAATCAGTTAGCTTTTCAAGGTATTCCTCAGGTCTATCAACTAGCTCATCCGAATAGTCACCGAAAATTGCAAGTAATACACCAATAGCTGCCATTATCTCTTCACGTTCGAAGAACATTTTTGACCTTGGAGAATAAACTGGAATTCCTTTGCTTTCAAGGTAATTCGCTAGTTCCTGAGTTTCTTTCTTCGCCACAGAACGGAATAAGAAGGCAATCTGGTTGTAATTACTTATGTATCCGTCATCTGACAGCATCTTGATGAATCTAAAAATTCTTTCATGCCATTGTTCAGTCGACTCTCCGGCTATTTTCATTACCGGAGGTGTCAACTCTTTATGACTTTTCTCAGGACTAGGTAAGATTGTTTTATCAATTCGAAACTGATTCCACTGAAAGTGAGTTTCTGAGTACTCTTTCATCCACCTATTGTAGAACTCAATTATCTCAGGAGCCGAGCGGTAGTTAGTGGAAAGGTGGATAACGCTGCACTCACCTCTCTTAAATTTACTTTCAAACTCCAGTATATTTCGAATCGTAGCACCGCGGAATCGATACATTGACTGGTCATCGTCACCAACCACACATATATTATTAGTTTTCGATAGTAAGAAGATCACTTGTTCCTGAATCGAATTGGTATCTTGATACTCATCAATCATCATATACTGAAATAGTTCTTGATATTTTTCCAGAATTTCCGGATTTTCAATGAGTAGCTGATAGGCGGTCAACTGAATCGTCGCAAAATCCAGTCTATTTTTTGCTTGCAATAGTTCATCGTATTTTTGTTTGATTTCACCCAAGGCAACTATTTGTGGATTCGGATCCGTAAGTAATCGCTCCGCATTTATTTTTTCTTCCGTTAGCCCATTAACTAGATCTGCTATTTTACTGACATTTCTCCATACACCTGAGGTTTCACTAATCAAATCATTAAAGTGTGGCAAAGGTCTAAAATCATAATAATACCGCTGGTAGATGAAGTACTTCTGGTCAAAATCATCCATCAAAGTGAAGTTTTTCTTCAAAGTCGGGATAAATGCTAAGTTATCTTTTACAATTCTTAGACAGATTGAATGGAAGGTTCCAATATAAACGTCATTCAAATCAAAATCTGGAATTATAGAAGAAATACGCGTGATGATTTCCTTTGCTGCTTTTTCCGTAAAAGTCGCCATCAGGATATTCTCAGGTTTGATGCGATGATTATTCACCATATTTACATATCGATTAACTAGCGTGGCCGTCTTCCCTGTGCCGGGTCCAGCCGAAATTAATACTGGTCCATCTATCGTATCGATTGCCTTTTGTTGGTCCTTATTAGGAGTTACTTTTGCCATAACAACATCTCCCCCCATTTTTTCGATGACGTTGCTACTTACTTTCGCAGCGTCTTTTAGTTCAGTATTACTCATCTTTTATCGATAAACAGAGTCCATTGACCCACTTAATTTATCTGCCATTTTCTAAAGTTTCTCTTCAAAATCTAAGTTTGCTGTTACCATGTTGTTTCCTCCTGTATGCTATATCTTATATGTGTTTATTATATCAGTTAATTTGAACTAGGAATCCTCTAATTACAAATTACACCATTTTTAACAGCTACATTCATATCATTTTATTAATCAATAACTTCGCTCGATGTTTATATCCTTTTTTACTATGCTATGTTTTTTAGATAATCAGATTTCTTCGTTCCATATTTCATTTGGCTTTTTATCAATCTTTGTTATAAAGGTTCAATCATTTCATCATATAATGGCCCAAGGTCTTTCACCATTTGTTTTTACTCTTCGTTGATGTCTCCACCTGTTAAATCTGGCGGAATGAATCTACTCTCGTAGTAATATGGTAATACAGCTTTATCTTCACTAGCTTGAGCCAAATCGTATCTATGGATAATTTGTCCAAAGATTTCTTGTGTAATGGTACTTAATATTTGAACTGTTTGAACTGGCGTACCTGAAAAACCAATAAATAATACATTTGGTAGGACATGCGGCATTTGAACAGTAAATCCCACATCAAATCCACTTTGTATTCAGTGGGCTTCATCGGAGACTAGCTCCGAATTTTTCCCCATCCAACTAAAGTTAAAATTTCCTTTTTGTATTTTTAAAAATATAAAATTTTTCTCGACCTACCTAGTATTAATTATATTCATATCCAAGGTAATTTGAGCCCCGGGTATGTCAATCCAAAAGTAAAGATATTAGATGAAAGTCTACTATGTAGAACAAAGCCCTTCGGGTAAAGGAAAGCCTTCCTTCTGACACAAATACCCGCACTACCCCGCTCTATTTGATTTGAAATTGCTTTTTAAAACCTCAAAACCTTTCCCCTCATACTTTCTATTGTTATTGTGATGATCATAAATCACTTATTACATCTTCTTATCTTTGTTCTACATCATTTCGGAAGGAGGCTTACAGCAAATTTTTAATCATGTCATATACCTAGAACACATCATTATAACAATCAAAACAATTGGAAGGATGAATGATTCATGTATACTTGTCATTTCTGTCACACTAGCATTTCTAAAGCTTTTGTAGGTTCAAAAAATGAAGGAAAGGTCTACTCTTGTATTAAATGTTTCATACAATCACTAAAGCCGTTTAGGTTTGATGGAGAGCTTGTTTTCTATCCGATGTTTGGTATACGTAAAATTCAACCCGAGGATTCCATTGCCTTTTATGACAAAGGAGGAAACGAATTTGGTAGAGTCAATTTAAAATCCTATGATGAAGGGTTTTTAAGCTACTTGAAAGAGGAACTAGCTCAAGATACAGAGGTAACAACCGAAGATATTACATTAGTCATTGAACCTTATGATATTCGATTAAGAGAATAAAGACAAAACGGGCAATAAATGCCCGTTTTAAGTCTTCATATTTACTGGTACAATCTTTTATACGATTAAGGGAACATTATTCCCCAATTTGGCTTCTATTCAATGTGACTTCAATAATCCCTGAAGCTCTTCTTGATCATAAGTTTGTTTTTCCAATAAATAAGGGATCAAAATAGCAGCTTGGTATTTATTGATTTCCTCTATATTAATTCGTAGTACTTGCTTTTTCTTTTTCAACTTATTCTCAATTAGCTGTATCTGCTTCACAGATGGTTTCTCACTAATCCATTTTGTTTTATGGTTAAGTACCATGCTCTTTTGAGCCTCTTGTATTAATGATGTAGCTTTACGATTATTCGATTTAAAGTGAAATGGTATCTCTTCAAGTAATTGCTTATCAATTTGATAATCAAGTGTTCCAAATTGTTTATTGTTTATGACTGTATATAAAAGGCGTACGAAGATCGATATACATGGCGATATCTTTAACCAGTTTCTTCTTATCAACTTGTAAAAGAGAATCGTTCAGTTGTTTCGTAAGTACCAAATACTCGTAACAACTCTCGGCCGCTTTCTTGCGATCAAACCCTTTTAAATATGCTTCTGGTGGTATGCGTTGCATTAGAGTTGGTTCTATTATGTATGCCTTCAACCAACGGCTCACAATCCTTTTTGCATTCGCCTGATGCTTCTCAATTAAATATTCAAACATTGTATTAATCTTTTTTTCGCTCATTATTTGATTTCAGTCCTTCCACTAGTATCTAATGAATTTATTGGATTCGGGATATAGTCAATTCCCCAGTCCTTTGGAATCGTTACAGGATTGATTCCTATTTTTTTGCAAGCATTTTCATAGTTTCTAAAGGTATTTTGGTTACCTTTTATAGCTATCTTTGCATGGCCGAGTGTTGTCCCAGCAATGAACTGTTCCCTCGCTTTAGACACACCCTTAGCTTGAGCTACTAGCCGTAACCACTTTTTGATATTCTCTTTTTTTCTAGCGCTCATTTCACTCATCTCCACAATTTTTAATGCTTCATAAAGAGAATAATAGTCAGCACTTCCAATTACTTTTTCATAGTAGTAGAAGATCACCCCTTCTGCTACATCTTTACGTAAGTAGTTATATAGATTGCTTTTATGAGGTAACTCGAACTTCTTTCGTAGATGCTTCAACTTGTTGAAATTCAAACACTGTACTTCGATACGAAAAGTGTTATGCGCTTCTTCAATAAGATGTGCATCAAAGGATTTAGGATCTACCTTTTTTGAAATATGATCCAACTTGTCATAAAAGTTTAATATGACGCTCTTAGAAGCCCTGTAAGAGCTGCCAGGCTTGTTGATGGTATCATTATAGCGATATGGATCTTTTCCCTTCTTAGCTAAAGCAACACACTCTTGTACGTAATCAGTAGTTAGGTTTTTAGTAAAGTCTATACGCGAGACAAACCATCTGTCCGATTGAGGAAGTGTACTAGTTAAACTTTCAATCGCTTTATCTAGAACTGTTCTAAGCCTTTCTACCGATCCAAATGAACAGTCAAACACATCAATGGTTCTTCTGCCTATTATAAGACTTTGGGGCTCAACTCTAATGTAGATTCTGTAATACTTTTCACCAACAAAAGTAATGGAGGCTAAGATTATCCCAGGTATGCTTAACGGAAGTTTTATTGCAATCTTTTCCCTTTTTAACTCGTTTAGCAATTTTTGTGTCTCATTCGATTCATAGTGCTCTGTAAGAAGCTTAATTGCCTTCTTCTCACTTATTTTGCAGTTCAATTCAAATGTATGGATCACGTCGTATCACTCCTATTCATATAAAACCGGAAAAGGATATTATCGCTGTAATCCTTGATACAACAGCAATAATACCCTTTGTAATTGTTGTTAATTTGTGCATCATGCTGTGATTCTTTTTTTCTTTACCTTGCTTACTTTGCTTTATTCAGTGCTTTTTAAAAAATTTTTTCATTAGTTAAAAATTTATTGAATGTAACTCTTGTTCCAACTTCAATACGTTTTGTTCCCAGTCCTTTACGATCCCTGGATGTGCTTTAAGGAAATCGTAAATAAGCTGCAGTTTATCAGGTATGCATTCAACCTCTACTTTAATAAAACGAATAGGATTGTTGGAATCAAAAAAATAAGCATATGGTCGATCAAAGATCTCCATGAACATGACTAATTGCTCTGCTTTCACCTTGGTTTTTCCTGTTTCTAACCGCCAGTATGCTGAGAGATCCATGTGCATAGATTTAGCCATATCTTCAAGCGTTAGTTTCTTTTGTCCTCTTGCTTCTCTTAGCTTGTTGTGATTAAATTTCATAGCTTCAAATCCTTTCATTAGCTTCTAATAGTTTCATTACTCGAATTTTGAGCTATATAATACGATTTGTCGAAAAATGCTAGTTGAATCGTAAACAAATAGAATTACCCTTGTATAATGCTTATCTCAACATCCTTAGCAAAATCATATCCTAATATTTTTACTAGATATTGATATATCAACAGATTCAAATCCCTTTATTGCCAAGACTTTATCGTTTTAATTTCTCATCCTTTAAAAACGTTGATTTTATCATGTTCTCTTCGTTTTTATAAAATGATACAAATTCCTTCGGTTACACCTAGTTAGAATGTGAGTAGATCCAATATCTGTTTCAGTTTGTGAAAGACCTAATCTTTACTCACTTTAAATGATTAGTACCCTCATGAAGCTTAGAGAATCGGAGAGGATTAACAGCTTTACTTTTTTTCTTTGATTCAATGCTTTCTATAATTCTTTCGAACTCTCTTCGTATTTCTACTTTTTCTAATGTCATTTTATAAACATGACCTATTAACTTCGCTTCTTTAACCGGTTCCCCTTGCTCAAATCTAGTTATTCTTCCGTAGTTCACGCCTGTTGCTCGAGCAATAAATGATCTTGATAATCCTAACTTTTCTCGCCACTTCAAAAGCTGATCACCCTCATCGATCCACTTTTGTCTCGTTTTTTGAACCTGCTCCATTCTTTCTTTCAATTCCGTTTCAGCAAATTCTAGAGAAATATTCTTCATTTACTAAGTCTCCCTTCAGATTTTTACGAACAAAAAACGCCCAGTACGTCAAAATATATCGATAGCACAACAAAACAGTTGAACTACTTATAATTGACGCCTGAGCGTTTTATCTAAAGTGTTTTATAATATTTATTTTTCTATTCGTGTAAATTTATCCTACAAAAATTATCAAAAAAGGTCAATATTTTTTTATCATCACTAGCAGATAACATCAACTCATATTCTATGATAACCTTCATTTTAGTTTTTCTGAAAGCTAACCTTTTTTATAATCTCTTTCTGCTCTTATCACCGCTTCATATGATGCTATAGCAACCTCTAAATGTTCTGTTGACGGCTTAGAAGTAAACAAAAAATACTGAAAAAATCCCCCAACCCAATAAAAAAGTGCCATAATTCTTGATTGAATATGAAATACTTCATATCCTAAACAAATACTAAGTACAATTAATACAACAAAATGTGAAAAGAAAAAAGAGAATATGAAATAAGTTACAAATAAAAATACCACAAAGTTTGTTCCACAATAGTTATGAATTCTTGATTGTTTAACTACATCTGAAATAGCAAGGCTAGACAATGAATTAAACGATGCATCCGTCATATGCTCAGCTCCATGATACTTGCCAAGGTTACTGAGCTTGATAATAATTGCAAAAATAGCCAATATGGCAGCTATGAGCAACCAAAAGTGATTAATTATTAAATTAGCCATAATTAATAAAGTCGATAACATTGAACTATCTGAGGCACTTTCTGAAGCTTCCCCACTCGATAGTAGTAAAAATAAGAGTAGGAGATAAACTATTAAATAAAACTTCCACATAACAATAACAGGCTTTACAAAGAGGAATACTCCGCGAATTAATGGTATTCGCAAAATCAATTTTTCGAAATTAGGAGTGATTTTTCGCTTAGACAGTTCTATGTTAATTTTCCCATCTTTTTTTCTTATCGCTTTCGATTTAAAATTCTCAGAATAAAGAACAACACTATTAAACCCTGCTGCACCACCTTTAATAATTGACATGTAAGCCTCCAATACTAAATATTAACCGAACTATGTAAATCTGAGAGATTAGACGACTATAGGTTCTATCATTTCTGGAAAGTATTCAGTACATAAACACGCTTTAATAACTGCATGTCCACGTTTCTGTTGAAAAACCAGCATATCCTCAGTATTGTTAATCATCATAGGAGAGGTGTACCTTTCAGTACATATATTATAAACTTTATAAGCATCAACGCTAACGGGACCTCGCAATTCCTTTGGTGGAGTTTCATTAGTAAAACCCAACCATTGACTCTGGTACCTTAAGATAGCGCTGCCATCCTCTTGCTCCACGTAATAGATCCAATAATATTCTGCATCTCCTTCAACTTTTTCGTAAAACATATCCCTATTCTCCTCATCTGTATATGCAACATTATTTACTTCTACAGGAATATGCTCTTCTAAACCCAAAATATAATCAGTTGTTACATTAAAATATCTTGCTAGTTCAATTAGGTAATCCGTACTGGGTAACTGCTGATCTTTTTCATAACGTCGAAGAGTCTTGGTATGGAATCTTATATCACCAGCCACTTCACTTTGTGTTTTTCCAACTGATACTCTCAATTCTTTTAATCTTCTTCCTATAGTCACAACCATTGGGTTTCCTCCTAATTAGTTTATTTCAGCATATTATTCTAAGGCATAATTTTAAAGGGACAAATTTGTGCTTTTTTAGATACTTAAATACCATACACATAATATTCATATGAGAAAAATAGGCAGCTGTATAGCATACTCGTCGCATTGAAGTATATTTAAAAGTTTCCATTTAATATTATTTTCCTATATAAGCGTTCCATTAGTTTCTCTAATACTTTCGTTTCGTCACTCATTTAATACATTGATCAGATTGTTAATTCATCCTTTTTAAAATGAAAACACCTGGCTATCAAAAAATAGAAATACGTATATATTGTTCTATCCATCATGACACCTAGCCGCAAATTCCGTATCCCTTCTCTTCATAACCTAATTTAATGTGTCCTCTTAAAGTCCACTTAGCATCGTTCATCGAACTACGAGCAAAACATATTGACAATATACTTCTACATTTTGTAAACTAATGGTGATTTAATGTAAGTCGAGGTGTAAATCACTCTTTCTCCAATCTAGGCATGTAATCCTTAAAGGTCCTACTCCCTAGTTTTTGAAAGAACTAAAATATCCTCACCACTTTATAGATAAATTGCTTTTGCATTAATCCACAGATTTGTATAGGATCTAGTTTTTTAACACTTTGCAATGTTTGGATATCGTTAAACACCGACACTGTGTATTTAACGCCCATTGGCATTATGTAAAGTAAGAATGTACTGTATCTTCAATAAAATACACTTACCTGATAAAACGTAATCATACGTAAAAGACACTTTAGACAAAACTGTCATTTTATACGTGGAGACGTTTTATTTTTTTTCAAAGAGTATAGCACTCCAATTTGGTCCGGCTCCCTCTCTATAAATAAAATGTGTCCTCCGACAGAAAGGAATCTATCAAAAATTCTTTTCGGAGGTAATTAAATATGCGTGAGAATACTGAACACATTTCTACTGAAACTGATAACACAGAAAGCATTGAAATCATTTCCACAATAATTTACAAAGCAATTTTCAACAAAATAACTTCAGACCATCATGAGGAGAGTGTATAAAGATGATAAAAGAGATAAAAACAGTGGGCTTGTACATCAGGGTATCAACAAGCAAACAAGCAGAGCTAGGTTTTTCCTTGGAAGGCCAAAAGGAGGAAGGTATTCAAGCCGCCCACAGACTCTATGGAGACGATACCACTGTAAGGTTTTATGTAGATGAAGGGATAAGTGCAAAATCAACAAACAGTAGACATGAATTAAATCGTATGATGCAAGATGTCAAAAAGGGGTACTTGGATGCTATCATAACCTATAAAGTATCCCGATTGAGTAGAAACCTTTCTGATTCCCTATCACTTGTCGAAGAGATACACAATTCAGGTGTCAAATTTATATCCATAAAAGAAGGGCAATATGGTACGCCTCATGGCAATTTACAGTTCAATATTTTATCATCTGTTGCTCAATATCAGCGAGAGGAACTTGCTGAAAACGTTAAGATGGGAATGACCCAGAGGGCTAAAGAAGGAAAATTTAACGGTGGAAGAGTTCTTGGGTATCGTAGTAAAAATAAAGAGCTAATAATCATTCCTGAAGAAGCAGAGATTATAAAAATGATCTATAGCAAATATGTTAATGAAAACTGGGGCACGAAGAAAATTGCCAATCATCTCAATAAAATTGGTAAACGATCAAAAAACAACAAAGAATTTGCTCAATCAACCGTGAATTTAATACTGAAAAATCCTGTATACAAGGGATATATTCGTTTTAATCAAGTAGTAGATTGGGAGAAAAAGAGAAGAAAAGGTACAAACCCAGATCACATTATCGTCAAAGGGATTCACAAACCAATTATTGATGAAGAGACTTGGGATAAGGCTAACGCCATGATAAAGAAACGGTCAACAGGTACACCAAGACAGTACACTGGAAAATTCCCCTTAACCTCTATCGCAAAGTGTCCAGAATGTGGTGCTTATATGACAAGTATGTACGGTTCGAAGCGTAAAGATGGTACAAAAAGACGCTACTATGTTTGTGGTCGATATCATAACGGTGGAAAAGCTGTCTGTAATCCAAACACTGTAAATGCTGACAAACTAGAACAATCCGTTTATGGCAGGCTTACCAAAGCACTACAAACTGATTCGATAATCAGTGCAATAACACAAAACATAAATGAAAAAATTGCTAGAGATTTCACCAACAACGATAGTAGTAATGAAACAAAAATTATCGAAAAGCGTATATCAGAACTTGAGGCTCAAAAGAAAATGATCCAGGACGATGCAATGACTGGTTCTGGATTCTACACACACCAAGAAGCTAAAGAAAGAATTGCTGAAATCCGTGTAGAGATTAATGACTTAAAAGATTCCTTTGCTAAGCTACAAAGTAATAATGAAGTTAAGGATAATATGGTAAAAGAGGTAAGCAAAGATTTTATACGTACTCAACTCCAAGAATTCTTAGAACTAAAAGAGCGATTAGATATATTGGAATTCAGGCAGTTACTTGTAGCATCTATCAAAAAAATTGATGTAAGCAATAAAAAATTAAAAGATATTCAATTTTCTTTTATTGCTCATATACCTGAAAGTAGTAGGAGTCCAGATGACTCCTCACTACATAATATGGTTACGAAAAGCTCTCCCCTCATACTTAGGGGATTATATTTTAAAGAAAACCGCTACCTATTTGTGGTAAGGCTCCCCCCGCACAATCCGAAACGCCCGATAAATCTGCTCCACCAACACCAGCCTCATCAACTGATGCGGAAACGTCATCCTCGAAAACGACAGTTTCTCATTCGCGCGCTGCATGACGGCGTCGCTTAAGCCAAGGGATCCACCTATGACGAAACATACTTTGCTTTTTCCGTATGTTGCCAGCTTATCTATTGTATCGGCTAATTCTTCGGAAGTTTTCATTTTTCCTTCGATGGCGAGGGCGATGACGTGGGCGTCTGGGTTGATTTTGCTTAGGATGCGTTCGCCTTCTTTGTCTTTGATGATTTTCATGTCTTGCTCGCTGAGATTCTCGGGTGCTTTTTCGTCTGCGAGCTCAATGATCTCGATTTTTGCGTATGCTTGTAATCGTTTTGTGTATTCGGCTATGCCTTGCTTTAAATATTTCTCTTTTAATTTTCCTACTGTGATAATTGATATATTCACAGGTCATCCCCACCTTAAGAACAAGTTATTCATATAAGTTATCAACAATTGTGGATAAAATTTGTGTATTTTGTGTCCGATCATTCGTTCCCCACTATATATATTGCAGGTTCATCGCACAATTCACAGGTTGTGGATAAGCTGTGTGTATGTTCGATTTTTCTGAATTCTGGCGGTGTTTCGTGATCATCTATGTACATGTCTAGTACGGTTTCTATATGTTCTGCACAAGCATAAAGTGATTTGTTCATAAGTTTCTAATTCCTCCAATATGTTGTTTGGTTATTCACAAGTGTTTCGCTCATTGTTCAATATAACCGATTTATTCACATGTTAATAGTCTTTTACCATTTTCCACACCTTTTATCCACAAACCAAATAAAAAAGCCTCCACTCCTGTGAAGGCTTCCTTCTATCAAAACGGATTGTAAAATCTCGTTCCTCTAACAAATGTAATCACTAGCGACACAATCAGTACCACTCCAACAAAGATTAACGCCGCATAATCTGCTTTTTGAAAGTCTTTCGCCGTAAACCATGTGCGCTTTTTATGCTTTCCAAACCCGCGCAATTCCATCGCATTGCTGATCGTTTCAATCCGCTCTAGGCTGGAGAAAATCAGCGGCATCACAATCGAAAGCGCATTTTTAATCCGTTTTCCCAGTTTTTCATTCTTCGATAAATCAATGCCTCTTGCTTGCTGAGAAATGGCAATCGTTCGAAAATCACGCTGAATATCTGGGATGTAACGCAGAGCAATCGCTACCGCATACGATATCCGGTAGCTGACCCCAATTCGGCTGAGCGATGAGGCAAATTCACTTGGATTTGTTGTGACAATAAACAATAGCGCCGCTGGCATCACAGTCACGTATTTCAGTGTAATGTTCAATTGATAGAAAAGCTGTTCAAGTGTGACGTTGTACCAGCCTGCAATATGAAATAGCTCGTGCTTTGCTCCGTAGATGGCGACACCTTGCTGGGGAGCAAAGATGTAAATGGCGATGTTGTTGATCACAAGAAAAATCGCCAAGACAATCACTACGAAAGAGATATCACGAAATCGCACATTCGACAGTTGAAAGAACACGATACTGGCTACCAACATAAACACTAAAACGCCTGTATCATACGTGAGCATCGCTGCGGATGACCAGAGGATAAAGCAAATGAGTTTGGTGGCGCCTGTCAGCCGGTGAATTGGCGACGGGCGATCGATATAAGACAGCATGTCTACAGCCATGTCATTCGTTCCTTTCTGTCAACCTCAATGAAGCGATCCACGAGTTCATTTGGATGTGGCCAGTCTGCTTTTAGCGCCAGTTCATACAGCGACGTTTCCTTTAAGCTCGCCTTTTGGACTAGCAACTGATCTGTCAGTACTTTAGCTGGTGTATCGTCTGCGATTTTTTCTCCATCTGAAATGACAATGGTTCTTGTTGTGTATTCGAGCATGAGATGCATATCATGGGTGATCATCAAAATCGTGACGCCCTGCTGATTTAATTGCTCTAAAAATGTCATCATCTCTGTGTAATGTCTAAAATCCTGTCCGGCGGTTGGCTCGTCTAGGATGATGATTTCTGGCTCTAACACAAGAATGGATGCGATGGTGACGCGTTTTTTCTGTCCAAAACTGAGTGCTGAGATCGGCCAATTTCGAAATGGATACAGCCCGCATACTTTTAAAACCCGCTCTACACGATCCTTGATGTCGTCTTCCTTTACGCCTCTTAAAACGAGACCGAGGGCGACTTCATCAAAAATCATTTGTTTCGAAATCATTTGATTTGGGTTTTGCATGACGACGCCGATTCGTTCGGAGCGCTGCTTGATGGTGTCTCCTGTGATGTCATCGCCATTTAAAAGGATTGTCCCTTTTGTTGGCTTTTCAAATGCGCAGAGCACCTTGGATAGTGTCGTCTTGCCTGCGCCATTGGCACCGGCGATGCTGATCATTTCTCCTTTTTTGACGGTAAAAGAGATATTGTTCAGTGTGTTAGGTCTTGTCGGATAATCAAAGCTCAGCTCACGCACTTCTAGTAAATCCGGCGCTTCATTCTGCTCGACTGATGGCTCAGATGCTTCCATCCATTGTTCGATTTTCTCTTTTGCCTCGTCATTTAAGGTGAGATGCTGTAAATTAGCGATCTGATCTCCTGCTTCAACCGGAATACCTGCATATTTCATCGCTCTCACATATAAAGGCTCACGTAAATACGCCGCTTCTAATACATTTGAGGCGAGCAATTCATCTGGTGTCATATCCGCTGCAATCGTGCCGTCATTAACAACGATGATGCGGTCGACATGGCGGAAGAGGACGTCTTCCAATCGATGTTCCACCATCACGACCGTTTTTTTCGTTTCTTTTTGCAGACGGTCAATAAGGTCGATCACTTCTTTGCCTGTTGCGGGATCAAGGCTTGCCAGTGGCTCATCAAACAGCAAAATGTCGACATCGTTGACAAGTACGCCTGCGATGGCGACACGTTGTTTTTGACCGCCTGACAGCTCATGCACGGATGATGCCAGTTTGCCGTCTACCTCTGTTAATTTTGCCGCTTTCTCGACACGTGTTTTCATTTCTTCGCGTGTGACTTGATCATTTTCTAGTGTGAACGCGATATCTTCTCCTACGGTCAGCCCGATAAATTGTCCATCAGGATCTTGCAGCACCGTTCCGACGAGCTGTGAAAGAGAGAAAATGTTCTCTTTCTCTGCATTTTTCCCGCCGATGTGAAGACTTCCTTCCATAGAACCTTTATAAGACGCAGGAACTAGCCCATTGATACAATGGGCTAGTGTGCTTTTTCCCGATCCAGACGGGCCTGCGATGAGGACTTTTTCTCCTTCATAGATGGTCAGGTTGATATCTTTCAATGTTGGTTCTGCCTGACTGCGATACTTGAATCCGAAATGTTCGAATTGAATCATCGGTTTCTTCATTTATGTGTTCCACCTTGCTTCATGATGTTTCTTTCGATAGACTGCCGCTTTTGCTTCTTGTTTTCGCATAAGCCGCAATGATGATGGTGCCTAGTACACCGACTGTGATGATGTTTGAGATTCCTGCTACGATGCCTTGAACAAACACTTTATTTGCAGGTTCTGCATAGATCACAATGTCGAGTACCGGCGCAATGACAAACCAGCCTAATGCTTGTGCGCCGGCTTGGACGGCGTTGAAGAGCGTGATTTTTTTCCAGCCAAAGTCGCCCTCTTCTACTTTTAAACGGTTCGAAATGAGGCCGATCAATAAACCAACAACACCCGAAACGATAATCCAGCTCCACCAAGGTCCAAATGTGGTGGCATCTTTAATGAGATGACCAATAAATCCAATCAATGCGCCTGCAATAGGACCAAATAGCACGGCCATTAATGCAAGGAACGCGTACGATGTTTCAATTTGTGTATTCGGAATCCCAGTTGGAATGGAGACGAAGCGTCCTAAAATGACAAAGACGGCTGCGCCAATCCCGATGGCAACGACAGTTTTCGTTGAAAGTTGTTTACCTGCCATGATGTTTCCTCCTCTTATTCGTATATAATGCGCGGAGCTTTGCGAATCGAAAGGCGCCAGCCTGTGCCTGTACCGATGTTATAAGCCTTTGCAAATGACCCTTGATTGATCGCCACGCCTAAATGATCGAGTGAATTGACATATACGAGTGGTTCGCCTACCTTTAAATCGGCAAAAGATCGTCCATAGGTCATGATATTTTTATACACATTTTTTGGCCCGTTGGCAATGGTAACTTCTATTGCATCCCCATAATTGATTGAAAGCTGTTCAAATAACGTATGATGAATGTTTGTCCATAGGTTTCCGAACCGCACATCTAAAATATCAATCGTCCCTGTGATCACTTCTTCTTCCGCATAAGCTTGTACGACTGGAAGATGAATAATGTCCTCTATATTCGCCTTTGGCCCGACCTCTTCAAAAGAAATCACACCTGAAGCAATTCTCGCGCCTGTATAGGCGTAAATGTCTCTACCATGGAATGTATGTGATTTTCCTGACTTCGGCAGACGGTTGATGGTTTCATCTAAATACCTAGCCTCCACGATGCCAATATCCTGTGCGACATGCGTAAGTGTCCCATTATCAGGTGTGATGATGTAGTGTGAGCTTGTTGTTTTGACGACAAGGCTCTTTCGCTCTGATCCAACGCCTGGATCAACAACGGAGACAAACACCGTTTCTTCCGGCCAATATGTGACCGTCTGAAGCAAGCGATACGACGCTTCCCAAATGTCATATTGGGGAATGTTGTGAGTTAAATCAAAAATGCGGATGCCGCTTCTCACTGTATTGGCTACGCCGTACATTGCGCTGACCGCTCCATCATCAATACCGAAATCTGATTGTAAAACCAATGCATGTTCACTCATGTTAATCTCCCTTTCATTTGAAAAAATGGTAGTGGTGTTTCACGTGGAACATTTGAACATTTGTATGAAAAAAAGTGGACAATAAAAAATACCCCATCCTTATCTATGAATCATAAGGACGAGGTATTTGTCTCGTGGTACCACCTTTATTTACTGTTTGCTCGCGCTAAACAGCCTCTACAAGTACAAAGCTCCAATTTGGCTCATATACTGTGGTTTTGATAACGAGTACCAACTCTCGTCGTCACCTACTAATATCATGGATATGTTCAGCACGAGGCTCAGAGACCATTTTTCGAATCATTATTTTTGCTTCTTTTCAGCTGCCGAAGCTCTCTGTGGAAAAATTGATGATTGTACTTTCTCTCGTCATTGCCTGTTTAACTATCTTGAATTAAAGCTATCATACATGATGTTTTTTGATAAATCAAGATATTTTTCTGAACATTTTTAAAAATGAGTTAACTGTTCTGGAAGAGTCTTCTTTTTTATAAAATTTAAGCAAATGTTAAAGAGCGAGATATGGTGTCTTTCTTTTCTAGCGGTATAATAAAGATGAAGGGAGGTACAGTGTGTGTGGACCATCTGTATGAATGAATTTAAGCAGCTCTTCAAAAGCACAAAATCCATCTTAACTATTGTTATTATTTTCATTTTATCTACTTTTGTATCAAGTCTTCCATTTATAGCTGCTTATCAAGGGAAGTGGGAACAAGCAAAGGACCCTTATTCCATTGGGAATGAACTAGTGATTTCGTTATTTGGTTTCTTCCTTATTTTTTTATTATCTCATGATATTTTGAGCCGCGAAATTCATTTGAAAACCATTCGTTTTCTCGTCAGCAAAACGACCCGTTTAAACATTGTCATCGGGAAATATCTTGGGCTGATGCTGTTTTGGCTCAGTTGCATTATGACCACATATATATTAAATATGGTGATTTCACATCGTTTTCTGTTCTCTGATGCCTTAAAAATATTAACGTTTATCAGTGTCGGCATCTCCTGTGCTTTGTTTTTGTCCATGCTCTTTCCAACACCACAGAAATCGATGTTTGTTGGCATGTTGTTTTCCTTTCTATTTCCAATCATGAGCATGATGTCTGTTCTTTCTTCAGAACGGTTGATTCACTGGTTCCAATACGTGACGCCTTATTATTATGCGCGCTGGAGTGAACCGCTGACCTATGTGCTGATGAATGCCGCATTGACTGTTGTCTTACTCGTTGGAACGGCACTACTGTTTCAGAGGAGGGATGTCTAAGTGCTTCACACAAAAGGGCTGACAAAAAAATATCGGACAAAAGTCGCAATAAATCATATTGATCTTGATATCCATCAAGGGGATATCTTCGGCCTCATTGGACCGAAGGGTGCTGGTAAGACAACCTTTTTTAATATCATTACAGGGATCTCCCGCCCCACCTCTGGCACGTTTATCATGATGAACATGACGTCGTTAAAAAAAGTACGTCATCATATCGGTGTTCTGCCTGAATATACAGATTTATATGAAGGGCTGACTGCTATTGAGCATATTGCCTATTTATCGAAAATTACGGGTACTCGCCAAAAAACGAGCTATTATGAAGAATTACTCGAATTTGTTGGCTTACATCGTTATCATCAAGAGAAAGTCGGTGCCTTTACACCTGGGATGAAGAAGCGGCTCGGAATGGCTCAGGCCATCGCTCATCAGCCTGACTTTATTTTACTTGATGAGCCTTTTGCGGATATTGATGCAGATTCTATCTTACATATCCAGCGGGTGATTGAATCGTTAAAATTTGAAGGAAAAACTGTCTTTTTAACAGCAGACGAGCCAAGGTTCACCCAGCCTATTTGTACCAAAACAGCTTTCATATCTGAAGGAAAAATCGTGTCCTCAAGTACTCATCCTCAAGAGAAAACCATCACGTCCTCAACCATTCGTGCCACCTTCAAGCATGCATGGATTGATGATGAGGTGAAGCCTGTTCTCACGCAGTACTTACAAAGTGTGGGAACAGACCTTGTGATCAGAGATGACGAGACCTCATTGTTGATTCGTTCAGAAGCTCAAGTCCCAGCCATCATCCGTGCGTTTGTGAAATGCAAAGTCGACCTATACCGAGTCACGGCGCAAGATGCCATGATGTCCACATAAAAAAGTACCGTACGCTCGCCGCACGGTACTTCTCTTTTTTTATAAAGGCTTGCTCATGTAAATCCCAGTCTCAGCGAATCCCGTTTTCTCATAAAGTGAGCGGGCGATTTGATTATGGGCAAAGACATGCAGCGATAGTTTCTTCACACCTAATGACTTTGCCTGCTCTTCTAATGCCGCCATGGCCTGTTTTGCCAACCCTTTTCCTCGATACGCTTCAAACAAAATAAAATTATAAATAAATCCTTCATGCTGGGGATGATCTGGATCATAGCAAAGCCATACCCACCCAATGGATTCGTCTCCATGCATGAATGTCCACAGCTCATGATCCTCTGTCTGAAGACCTTCAGGTAGCAGCCGCTCAAATTGTTCCTCTGCGTTCTTTTGCGCTTCTTCCTGACCCCACGTCCCTGCGAGTATCTTTTCTTCTGCGTACCTCTTAATGGATGCCTCTATCAAGACGTCATAATCCGTTTGTGACATCGGCTGTAATGTGACCAAACGTATCTCCCCCTTTCCTTTATCATATGCCGAGCATGTAAAAAAAGCCAGTCCCCTATAGGAACTGGCTAGCCTCCGAACCGATCGGTTTGGGAGAGTTTGATCTCAACTGATTTTTTCTTTCCGCTTCGGTAAAATTGCACCTTTACCTTGTCGCCGACTTTCTTTTGATAAAGATATTTACGCAGATCAACGATATTTTGTACTTCCTTGCCGTCAAACGACGTCACGACATCCAGCTCTTTTAACCCTGCTTTTCCTGCTGGAGATAAAGGCTCGACACTCATCACGACGACTCCGGTTGTGACCTTTGATGGTAGTTTTAACGTTTCCTGCCAATGATAGCTCGCAATATCTGCTAGTGATTTCATCCCAACACCAAGGTACGGACGCTTCACCTCTCCATAGCGCTCTAAATCCTCTATGACAGGGATCACCAGATTCGCAGGAATAGACAGCCCAATCCCTTCCACCTCTGACTCAGCAATCTTCATTGAATTGATGCCGATCACTTTGCCGTCCATATTAATCAAGGCTCCGCCGCTGTTCCCAGGATTAATGGCGGCATCCGTTTGCAAAACTTCCGCATTCCAATCCGTCTGTCCATCACCATTAGAATCAACAGGGATCGCACGCTCTGTTCCAGAAATCACACCTTGTGTGACGGAGCCAGCAAATTCAAGGCCTAATGGATTTCCGATGGCGATGACCGGCTCACCTGGTTTGACATGGTCTGAATTGCCGAAGGCGGCGGTTTTCTTGATCTTATCACTTTTGACCGTGAGTACCGCTAAATCCATCAGCTGATCACTGCCGACAAGATTTGCCCCGATCCTTGTCCCGTCCTGAAGGCTCACTTCAAGCTGGTTTGCGCCTTTGATGACATGATGGTTGGTCACGATATAAAAGGTGTCTCCCTTTTTTTTATAAATCACACCTGACCCGCTGCCTGCTTCACCGCCTTCTTCCCAAAAGCTCGACTTTTGAATGTTAATGACGCCGACAACTGTATCCGACATACTCGATACCACTTTTGTGACCGCATCATTCACGTTCACATTGACGGTCTTTAAAGGGCCCTCTGATGCCTGCTGATCTCCAGCTGACTGCCATCCAAAGGGGCTGCCGCTCTGTCCAGACACATAGGGGAAAAAGAATCCCATTAAAAAAGCTCCTACCAATACACCGATCAGACCAGATAGGAAATATCCTTTTCTGCTTCGTCTCGGCTTCCACTCTACATCGCGATAATCCACTATGTTTCCTTCCTTTCAGTGAATAGATGATGTATATAGTGTTGGTAAGAAGCTCTTATCTTAATCATACGATTGTAAAAATCATACGGCGCAAAGTGGGGTTGCTTTTTTCGGGTCCGTATCATATAAATCAAAGCCATCCCCTACAACAAAGCCCTTCATTTCAAGCGTCTGCTGGACCGCCATACGGGCTAAGTCCTTCATGTTGTTGTCTTGACTCAAGTGGGCCAAATAAATGCGTGAGGTGGCGTCTCCAATCACGTCTGTCATAGCAAGAGCTGCATCTTCATTGGATACGTGTCCGACATCGCTCAAAATTCTGCGTTTAATGCTCCATGGGTAGCGCCCCATTTGCAGCATGCCGACATCATGGTTGCTCTCAAATACGAACGTATTGGCTGATTTAATAATTCCTTTCATTCGATCACTCACATAGCCTGTATCCGTCATGAGGGCAAGTTTACGCCCGCCATAATGGAATACATAAAACATGGGCTCTGCCGCATCATGTGATACGCCAAATGATTCAACATCGAGACCGCCGAATGATTGAACCGTCTCCATATCAAAGTGGAATTTCTGCTCCGTATCCACTTTCCCAATATGTGACTCCATCGCCTTCCATGTTTTCGCATTTGCATAAACAGGAAGCTTGTACTTTCTTGCCATCACACCAAGTCCTTTAATATGATCTGAGTGCTCGTGTGTGACAAAAATTCCGTCCAAGTCTTCTGGCTTTCGGTCGATTTGACCAAGCAGCTCTACCATCTGTTTGCCGCTTAAGCCCGCATCTACTAAAAAAGCATGCTCGTCTGTTTCTAAATAAAAAGCGTTCCCCGTACTTCCGCTCGCTAGTACACTGAACTGCAAGCTCATGTTCTCTCACTCCAATGAAGATTTGTCTTCTTTCTCTATATGATCAAGTGTTGAGCCATCAATGGCATTGATCAAATATTCTTCTTCTGTCTTTTTCTTTGAACCAGTTGCCACGCCTTCAATCTCTACTCGCCATACAGGAACCATGACTTGAGTGCTTGCACCTGGGTATTGCGTGTAGTAGCCAAGCTCTACTTTTTTCACTGTCGTGTTTTGGCTCAGCATATTTTGTGTATATAAGTCCTTCACCGTTTCAAGCGCTGGGACAAGGGTTTCTTTTCTCACTTCATTAATCGATGTCACCATCGACTGCCGATACGAGACGACCTCGTTTTGATCGTTCACATCCAATGTGATCTTCCCAATAGTTTCGGTGTCATCAAGACCTTCTTGGAAGATGTATTTTCCTTTATACGTTTGGAAAAAGACGATTTCACCTGTTTCTTCATCGATGCTCCAGAGCTTATAATTCTTACCATCCAGTAAACGCTGGCTCACAAGATTGGTCGCTGCTGTTTTCATATCTTTTTTCGGCAATGCAACTGGTTTATTGAAGGTCATTTCAAGCAAGGTGACAGGATCATCTTTCTCGGTTTTCGGGAATGTGCTTTTCGTCTTTTGATCAGCTAATCCGTCGACATCCTTTTTCGTATATTGCTTTTTCTCAGCTGTAATGCGGTATCCAATCTTCGCTTCATCTGATAGATTGCCATATTTGATTCCGTCTGCCTTCATTTCTTCCAGCGTATCTGTTTTTTCGATAATCGCAAAATGATCGGTCGATCGCTTTTCAAAGTATTGAAAACCTAGAAAGATATCGAGAACGAGAAAGGCTAGGATAAAGATCGTTTTGGTCTTATTCCACTCCATGATTCTCGCTCCCCTCTGTCAGCAAATCATTCGTTAAAATGACGGTTTTTCCGTTATATTTCATACACCATACCGGCTCTAGCCAGACAAACATCGCTTGATCCTGATCTGATGCCGTGGATGTCGCTTGATAGGCAGGGAAAATCTGTTCAATTTTCTCTAAATCATCATACTTCGTCTGCTTGATGATCAAGTTTTTCAGCTCTGTCCCATTCATCAGTTTGACCTGTTCACTCTGACTCGCTTTGTTGCCGAGAATGTAGTTTGGACGCTTATAACTCAAGATGTCATCATTCGCCCATTGTACTTCAAGTGATGTCATACCAAATGGATGTTTTGTGCTGTTGACGATCGGCAGTCCATCCATAAACATATTAAAGGACAGCTGCTGGTTGCTGTTAATGCCGAAGTATTGATAATTATCGGTAAAACTTCCGGTATCATTGAAATATTTCACGCTTCGCTTGATCAAATCTCCCGTTTGGAATACGGTACTAGAATTGATATTACGATGCTGATATTGGATGCGGTGGTCTTTTTGATTTGCTTCAAGACGACTCGTTCCATCCGTATACACCGTCCGGTTTAAATTAGATTCCTCCCCAACTAGACTTGGGTCTGTAAACAAAGCGTCCTTGAATTTGCTTGTCTTAATCGTTTCGATAAAGAACATTTTCGCTTCAAGCTGCTTTTGCTTCTGCGGCAGAAGGAAATCTCGTTTTGAATTTGTAGAGAAAGTATATAGGTCATAGCGCGGCATCTCGTTTTGAGCGGCTGCAATACTATCCATCAGATTACGATAGTTGGCAGATTCAATCGTCAGCTCAAGCACCGATTCCTTGCTGTATGAAACCAAATAGACTTTCTTATTGGCCTTATCCGGCTGAGCGAACGGCACAATCATCCGGTCAAATGAGTTGTATTCAATGGATTTATTCGGCCATTTAAACAGCGCTTGGAAAATATCAATCGGAATCGGATCATTGAACACAAGATCCAATGTTTTGCCTTGCCCCTCGCGTCCATAGAAGAAATTCTTAAATTTCTGCTCGGAATATTGGTCCGACACATCGGCAATCTCTTTGACATCCCACAGGCTCACATCATTCCAAAAGTTTTGGAAGAGTTCCTTTTGATCCACTTTGAAATGCTCTCCATTGGAATGGATGAACATCTCACGCGGTTTCACGACATCAATGAGACTCCGAGGCTCGTCGCTTGAAATCTTCTTCGTTTCCACGACCTGTGTGCCGGCATCCGCCTGATCCTGCATGACGGGCTGGAACATCCAAATATTCCACGTAAACACAAGACTGATCGCAATTAGGATTGTCAATATAATGGTTTTAAAGGTCTCACGCTTCATCCCAATCATCCTCTTGTTCTTCATTGTACGGAAGGGTAAAGGTTACCGTTGTTCCTTTTCCTTCAATGCTGTCAGCCCAAATATCTCCGCCATGAGCCTGAACCATTTCTTTTGCAATCGCAAGACCTAGGCCGGTTCCGCCAAGCTTTCTTGTTCTTGCCTTATCCACTCGATAAAAACGTTCAAAGATTTTATCCATATCCTTCTTCGGAATACCAATTCCTTCATCTTTGACACTGAATAACACAAGACCTTGCTCCTCATCCAAATCGACAGTGAAAGTAATATGTCCACCCTCTGGCGAGTATTTCATAGCATTGGAAATGATATTATCGAGCACCTGAGTGATTTTATCTTGATCAATTTCCACATATATTTCACGCTGCGGCAGGTTCCGGATGAAATCGACATGCTGCTCCTTCGTCATTTCAAAACGATCAATGACGAGCGAGATAAACCTGATAAAATTCGTCCACTCACGATTGAATTGATAATCCTTGCTGTCGAACTTAGACAGCTGGAGCAGGTCATTCACAAGTCTAATCATGCGCTCTGTTTCATTTTGCGTGACACTCAGGAACCTTGGCGCAAGCTCTTTATCACCAATCGCACCTTCAGCGAGTGCCTCAAGATAGCTTCGCATCGTCGTAAGCGGTGTGCGCAGCTCATGCGATACGTTCGCCACGAATTCACGTCGTTCCGCATCAATTTTTTCCTGCTCGGTTACGTCATAAATGACCGCAATCAAGCCATCAATCTTCCCATGCTCTTTCTGAATCACTGAGAAATTGACACGCAAAACAGACAGTTGATCTTCACGTTCAATTTCTAGCAGCATGGAGTCTTGATTTTCGACTAAATCTTCAAATGTATGAGTTTCTTCTAAGCCAAGCAAGGATGTAATCGGCATCTCTAGAGCTGTTTCACGTGAAACATTCAACAGCTCTAGTGCCGGGCTGTTTAATAGAATAATGGCCCCGTTTTGATTCGTGGCAATGACGCCATCGGTCATATAGGCGATAACAGAAGAAAGCTTTTTCCTCTCACCCTCTGTCATCAGCTGCGCTTCCTCCAGCTCTCTCGTCAGATGGTTAAATGTCGTTGCTAGCTGACCAATCTCATCATGTCCATACTTTCGGACCTTTCTGGAAAAGTTCCCTTTGGCGAGCTCGATCGCTTGCTTTCTCATATCCGAAATTGGGTGTGTAATGGTTCTAAATATGAATATACCAAGTAGAGCGGTCGTCCCAAGTGCGATGAGTGTACCCGTCGCCAAAATGGTGTTAATCGTTCGCATTTGGTTAAAAACACTTTCCATGGATGAGACCACATAAATGACACCAACAGTTTCTTGGTTCTCATTTTTCACGGCTGTCGCTGATATGCGGACTCGTTTATTCGATTCTGGGTCATAGAATTTTTTTTCGTAGTCTTTGCCAACCGCGAAAATACGGCTAATGATTTGATCTGTGATTTTCTTCCCGGCAATCTCTTGACTGCCGTTATTCACAGAGGCAATGACCTCTCTGCTTTCGTCAATATAGCTGACTTCAGAAATTTCATTAGACTCATCTTTGTTGTTAAAATCGTTTAATATCTTTTGAGCATCCTCTTTTAATTCTGCCTTGCTTTTCGATGAATCTTGTTCTAGGTAATACGATAACGAGTAGATTCGCTGATTCAAGGAATTATCATATGAATTAATTAAGGACTGCTCTAGCTGCTTCACAAAGTACACGCCAATGATCTGCATGGCGACAATGATCAGCAGCACATAAATCAAGGTCAATTTAAAGTGAATCGAGCGAAAAAAACCTACTTTACTCATAAGAATCTTAGTCCTGCTCTGGGTTTCTTAAATAGTAGCCGACGCCTCGTCTTGTCACGATCCAGCTCGGGTGGCTAGGGTTGTCTTCAATTTTTTCACGAAGACGGCGGACTGTCACGTCTACTGTACGGACATCTCCAAAGTAATCGTAGCCCCAAACCGTTTGCAGTAAGTGCTCACGTGTCATGACTTGTCCAATATGTTTCGCTAAGTAATGAAGCAATTCGAACTCACGATGCGTTAATTCAATCGTTTCGTCACGCTTAGACACGACATACGCATCTGGGTAGATCACAAGTGAACCAATCTCGATATCATTTGATTCAGATTCTTCCTCTGATTGCGGAGCAGCCGTCTGTCTTCTTAAATTTGCTTTTACACGTGCAAGCAGCTCGCGTGTACTGAATGGCTTTGTGACATAATCGTCCGCGCCAAGCTCAAGACCAATGACTTTATCGATTTCAGAGTCTTTTGCTGTCAGCATGATAATCGGCATATCATATTTCTTTCTCACTTCACGGCATACTTCAACGCCATCTTTGTTCGGCAGCATAATGTCGAGCAAAATGATGTCTGGCTTAATTTCTTCTACCATTTCAAGGGCTTCATTTCCGTCATACGCACAATGAACCTCGTAGCCCTCTTTTCTTAAGTTAAATTCCAATATATCCGCAATCGGCTTTTCATCATCTACGACAAGAATCTTTTTTTCCATTGTGATTTCCTCCTGCATTTTTAGCATCTATGTCATTCCATTTTGCATGTCTCATTACGCCTTCTTCATTTACGAAAAAAAAGGCTCACTGTCTATTATAACGTTTTACGAGGCAAAGATAAAAATAATAACGGCTTTCTTTGCTAGTAAACGTTGGATAGAAGAACTTCACCCAAAAGATTTGATGACTTTTTCCTTTTTTATTGAAACTTTTCCAGTCACCAAACGTCTATATACATGTAACGTCTTCTTCTTATGGAGCCGGGCCCTACCTAGGTCCGGCTTCTCCCTTTTTATGCCTTCTTTTCATAATAAAAACGCACCTGCGATTGCAGATGCGTTTGGAAGTGGCTCGGGACGGAATCGAACCGCCGACACACGGATTTTCAGTCCGTTGCTCTACCAACTGAGCTACCGAGCCATCATCAAAAGATGAATATGTATAAATGGCGGTCCGGACGGGACTCGAACCCGCGACCTCCTGCGTGACAGGCAGGCATTCTAACCAACTGAACTACCGGACCTCAGTAACTTGCCCGAAAAAGCAATCGTGGTGCTCCTTCAAGCAAGTGAGGAAAAATTAGCTTAACGCTAAAGTAAATCAATGACCCGTACGGGATTCGAACCCGTGTTACCGCCGTGAAAGGGCGGTGTCTTAACCGCTTGACCAACGGGCCAAAACATGGTGAGCCATGAAGGACTCGAACCTTCGACCCTCTGATTAAAAGTCAGATGCTCTACCAACTGAGCTAATGGCTCTCGGTTTGTGAAAAGTAATTCTGAAGAAGTTGTACTGCGTCAAACCAATCGCTTTAAAAGCTGGAAAATCGCATCTTAACAAGTTTCAGAGACCTTTGCAACAACGAGATTTATAATATCATAGAGTAATTACATATGGCAATACGTTTTTCGACATTTTTTTAAAAAAAGTGTCGGATTTGATATCTTCTGTTAAACCGCCTAATCCTGCAAACGCCTTCATTCAATCATTGGCTACTGCCCAATCCAGCACACAGAAACGTTTGATTCCGATCAATATTGGTTATACAAGAAACAAACAGCATGGTGATTGAAAAAGGAGGAAGCATAGGATGAGTTCATTTAAATTAGGAGATAAAATGCCCGATTTTTCACTGCCAACAGTGCAGGGCGATCACATTGAGTTTTACAAACATTTAGAGGAGCATCAAAGCTGGCACCTCATCGTTTTCTTTAGAGGATCATGGTGCCCAGTATGTGTCGAGGAATTAAAAGAGCTGGAAAAACAGCAATCCTATTTTCAAGAAAAGGATATTCACTTAATGACGATCTCAACAGATAACCCTGAAGACTTGAAAGAATTTGCAGACAAAGAGGGACTTTCTTTCCCCATCATGTCTGACCAAGACCTCACATCATTGAAAGCCTATGAAGTCTTCTATCACGGGGAAGATGCCCCATATGAAGATCACGGGGTGCACGGAGAACCCGCCTACTTCTTATTAAATGAAAAAGGCCAAGTCCTCTATCAACAAAGACAAACAAGTCCATTTGGCAGACCGCACGCCAACGAACTGCGCAAAATCATTCAATACATTCGTAAAAATTTAAAAGGCCAATATAAAAGCCTAAAATAAAAAAGAAGCTCTCATCAGAGGGCTTCTTTTTTATGAATGTTTTTTGTTGTATAGCCAATCTGCGGTGAAAAACACAAGAAGACCTGTCATTAAAATCACAAAAGTCACAGGTGTACTCTCACCTTGAAAAAAAGCGTAAGACGCATGTCCTCCTAATGCTAGAAGATAAAAAACAAACGCCGATCCTGCTGCTTTTTGTGCATTGGCTTGTTCTCTTTTCGTCGTTTTTTTGAAAAACATTGTATCTATTCCCCTTTAAGATGCTTTCTTCATTGTCACACGGCGAAGTGCCCGTGATCTGATATACTCCATTGGCCCAATACGCCAGACGTGTAAGCAAAGGGCTGAAATGGCGATTTGCAGCAGAGAGATCAACAACCATGACAAGACGATAAGGGGGGCGTTGATTTGACCGCCAAGACCCAATCCCCAGCTGTAAAAAAGGATTGAGCAGATGACATTTTGCAGGATATAGCAACTAAGCGCCATTTTCCCTACATATTCAAACCAAGTCCACATGAACCATGACTCCGTGCGTGCTAGAAGCTTCGCCACGACAGCAATATAGAAAATAGAGAGGAATGGCGAAAACACATAGCGCACCACGAATTCCACTATGTCATTTGGTACAAAGACGAGCGCATTCAGCGGCAGTCCAATCCACAAACCCATTCGGAACAATGTTTTCCGCAGAGTTTGCCCACGCTCATTTGCATAAAATACACCGGCTCTCATCATCCGCACACCTAATAAAAACAAAAAGGTATTCATTGGGATAATAAAGATTGCTTCTTCTCGGTACATCAAAAAGTGCTGTAATCGGTCTTGAACTTGAGATATCCATGTCTCCGGCAGTTGTTCTTCGTACGCTGGTTCACTGCTCTCGTCATAGGATTCATTTTCCAATTCAGAGAAAGAAAATACAACGAGAAAAGCCGTCACCAACAAATGAATGACACCCGAGACAATCATGCCTTTTTTGATGCGCCGACTTCCTCCACGGACAATAAACGCCACAAGCAAACCCGTGATGGCGTAACTCATGAGCACATCATATTCCATCACTAGCGCAAAATGGACAAAGCCTTCAATCAATAAAAATAAAAGAATCCATAAATATGTACCCGGCCAAGTCGTATTTTTTCTTTTCGCCTGCTGGTATTTCAGCTCTAGCCCTACGCCAAACATGATTGTGAGCAGCGATAGCATTTTGCCATAAACGAACATAGAGACAAGACTTTCAAGAAAACTGCCATTTTCATATTCATCCGCAATCTGATCTGTCGCAAAGGTATCCCCTGCGTATGCAAAAAACCAGACGTTTGTACCCAATGTACCTAATATCGCAAAACCTCGTAAAATATCTAATAATCGTATTCTTTCTTTCACTAGAACGCTCCTTCCCTTTTATACAGTTATCATATTTTGGTAATATCGGGAAGTCAGTTCCGTAGAAATTAAGGAATATTTAAACAAAAAAAACACCAGTAAAATGTGTAATTTTACTGGTGTCTGATCAGTCTATAATGATGGACGGTACACGCTGCGGACAACGTTCGTTTGGGAACGGTCTGGTCCGACTGAGAAAATAGAAAGTGGAATACCTGTTAATTGTGAAATGCGCTCTAAGTAATGACGGGCATTTGCAGGCAGTTCACTTAAATTCTTCACGCCTGTAATATCCTCTGTCCAACCTGGCATTTCTTCGTAGACAGGTTCACATTTCGCTAATTCATTTAGACTTGCTGGGAATTCTTCAGTGATTTCTCCGTTCAATTTATAAGCAACACAGATTTTCAATTTCTCAATCCCTGTCAGTACATCAATGGAGTTAAGAGATAAATCTGTAATTCCGCTCACACGGCGCGCATGACGGACAACAACACTGTCAAACCAACCAACACGGCGCGGGCGGCCAGTTGTCGTACCGTATTCACGGCCAACTTCACGGATTTGATCGCCAATTTCATCATGGAGTTCTGTCGGGAATGGGCCATCACCTACACGAGTTGTGTAAGCTTTTGATACGCCGACCACATGTTGAATTTTCGTAGGACCTACACCAGAACCAATCGTCACGCCTCCAGCCACTGGGTTAGATGACGTCACGAACGGATATGTCCCTTGATCGATATCAAGCATAACGCCTTGTGCCCCTTCAAAAAGAACACGGCGGCCTTCATCTAGAGCATCGTTCAATACAACAGATGTGTCCACGACATATTTTTTCACTTGCTGACCATATTCATAATACTCATCTAAAATATCTTCAATTTTGAAGCCTTCTGTGTCGTACATTTTCTCTAAAAGACGATTTTTCTCTTCTAGATTACGGGCAAGCTTCTCTTCAAATACTTCACGATCTAATAAATCTGCGATACGGATTCCGACGCGGGCAGCTTTGTCCATATAAGCTGGTCCGATTCCTTTTTTCGTCGTACCGATCTTGTTAGCCCCTTTCCGCTCTTCTTCTACCTCGTCCAATTTTAAGTGATAAGGCAGAATGACATGGGCTCTATTGCTGATTCTGAGGTTATCTGTACTCACATTCCGTTCGTGAAGATACGCAAGCTCAGTGACCAACGCTTTAGGATCAACCACCATTCCATTACCGATGACACAAGTTTTCTCTTTGTAAAAAATACCGGACGGAATGAGGTGTAGCTTGTAAGTCACTCCATCAAATTTGATTGTGTGACCTGCATTGTTTCCCCCTTGATAACGGGCAATCACCTCTGCATTTTCTGAAAGGAAATCGGTAATTTTCCCTTTCCCTTCGTCACCCCACTGCGTACCTACTACGACTACTGAAGACATATCGTGCACCTCCGTTAACCTTTCAAAACGTTATCTCTTTCAAACACATTTATTTTATCAATGCACACTGAAAAAGTCAACGTGAAATCCGAACATTAATATCTCGAAATCAAATTTTGTTCGTTTTACATGTGAGGAAAAGCGCTTTAATTACTCATTCTACGCTTAAACAAGAAGATTTCGATCAAAATTACTGTTTTTCTCATTTCCGTTTGTTCAGTGATTTTCAATCAATTGAATCATCGAACTTGCCATAAAGTCGGGTGAATATGGTCTGCCTTTTCTCAGCCACCACTCAGCTGTTCCAACATAAGCAGAAATGACAAATTGCTTCTGCATCTCGAGAGGAACGTGTTGTGGATCAGGTGGTGAACCTGTGACTTCTTCTAGCCCCAAAGTAAAGCTTTCTTCAAAAAAAGCACTGGCCGTCTGATGAATATTAAGCTCTCTTCCCCTTTTCAAGAGAATCTGATACTCCTCTTCATGTTCCTGCAAATGCTGATAAAAGCGGTAAATATACACATATGCTGCATGATCGCTCTTCCACTCACTTTCATGTACAGGAGCAAAAATAGCGGTTTTCATGACATCAAACATCTCATCCATGACCTGCTGAGCTAAGTCAAACTTATCCTCATAATGCTGATAGAAGGTGGTGCGATGGATTCCTGCCTTGTTCGTCAAATCTTGTACAGAAATCTTCCCCCATTCCTTCTCCTTTAATAACTGAAATAACGCTTTTCTTAATTGTTGCTTTGATTCAGTTGCGCGCTTATCCCCTCTGTAGCAGTCCGCCACAAGCCGCTCTCCCCTTCCCATTTTCTTCAACAGATTTCGCCTTTCTGTTGGTTGAATCCTTTCTACTGATGAATTACCTTTAAATCTAACACAGTGAAAAAAAGGAATCATCTGACAACCCATAAGGAGTGATGATCATGGAAACAACAACACCTAGTGCCGTTCAAAAAGCGTTATTAAGAGGGAAAAATAAGCAGGACCCGTATCACCCATTTGATTGGTACGCCAAAATGCGTCAAGAATCCCCTGTTCATTTTGATGAACACAGCCAAACATGGAGTGTCTTCACCTATGAAGAAGCAAAGCGCGTCACCATCGATAAAGATACCTTTTCTAGTCAACCTCCTCAAGACCACCGGAAACATTCACTGATGAAAACAATGGTCATGATGGACCCGCCAAAACATACACGAATCCGTTCCATTGTGAGCAAAGCCTTTACACCCCGGGTGATGAAATTGTGGGAACCACGCATTCAAGAGTTAATGGATGATCTCATTGGACAAATAGAAGGTAAGGAAGAGATTGATCTTGTTCAAGACATCTCCTATCCGCTTCCTGTGATAGTCATTGCAGAGCTTTTAGGTGTGCCAACAGAACATAAACAATCCTTTAAAGAATGGTCCGATATTCTCGTCAGCATGCCTAAAAGTGAACATGAAAAAGATGTCGTTGAATGGCAAAAAACACGGGATCAAAGCGAAGCGGACATGATGGCGTTTTTTGCTGACATCATTGAAGAGAAGCGGCAGAACCTTAGTGAGGATTTGATTTCGCTTTTAATCCAAGCGGAGGAAGATGGAGATAAGCTGTCCGCAGACGAATTAATTCCTTTCTGCAATCTTCTCCTGTTAGCAGGCAACGAAACGACCACCAACCTGATCTCCAATATGATCTTTAGTTTGTTAGAAAATCCGGGGTCGTATGAAGCGCTCGCTCAATCACCTGACCTCATTCCTCGAGCTGTGGAGGAGGCTGTCCGTTTTCGTGCCCCTGCGCCTACCATCGTCCGGTATGTCACAGAAGACACCGAACTTGGAGGAAAAGTCTTGAAAAAGGGAGACAGTGTGATTGTCTTTCTTGCTTCTGCGAACCGGGATGAGCGTCAATTTCCAAACGCACATGAGTACGATATACACAGGCACCCTAATCCCCATATTGGCTTTGGCCATGGCATTCATTTCTGCCTAGGCGCACCTCTTGCTCGCCTGGAAGCATACACTGCCATCAAAGCCATACAGTCACGATATGAATCACTAGAGCTTCTCTCTTACGTCCCAATGACAAGCAGCGGTATGTATGGACTAAAAGAACTGAAGCTCCGTGTCACGCCTCGTTCCTAACAATCTGAGACTCTCACAAGATGGGAGTCTCAGGTTGTTGACAAAGGGCTAAAATGGTGTTGATTTTAGCCCTTTGTCTTCTTTTCAGCGTGATAGAAAACCTTTGCAGCCCTAGGAAGGACGAGTACTGGCGCGGAGCGAATTTATCATTCGTGAGCACCAGCACGCAGGACTGACACCGAATGCGAGGGTTTGTCTACACGCTGGGACTCCCACAAGATGGGAGTCTTTCTTAATCAGGTGTAATTCCTTCTGTATTCATGAGCACCACTCGATATCCATCTGGATCTTCAATCGTCACGCCTCCTCGATCCCAGTACGGGTTCGTAGAGGTGACATGCCGTCCACCAAATGCGATCAGTCTCTTTTTCATCTGCTGAAATTCTTCTTCATTCGGAATATAGAATACAAGCAGATGCTCTGGGTGGGGAACAGGCAAGCTTTCGTCTTCTTCATGTTTGGTGATTTCCAGATGAACATGCTGGTGAGGAAGCCCAAGCATGACCCCATCATACCCTTCATGCTGATCAAATGAGCCAATTCGTTTCAGCCCTAAACCTTCTTCATAAAAAGAAACAACCTCTTTCATGTTGACGGTCGGACGTGCGATGCGTAATTGAGCGGCTTCGAATTGTTGAAATTTCATCAGTCATCACTCCTTTTCTCTCCCTTTAGTATACGCTCTCTTTTTCTACCACTCCTCCTCATTTCGACTGTTTTTCAGTCATTCTTTCGATGTAGATGGATCAAAAAAAGCCCAGCTTCTTGAGCTGGGCTTTAAGCACCGGGCGGAACACCCGCATCGTCAAATCTTCTCTCTAAGTTGACGAATTTGTTATATTCTTTCACGAAAGCCAGTGATACCGTTCCAACTGGACCGTTACGCTGTTTCGCAATAATAATTTCAATAATGTTCTTATTCTCTGATTCTTTGTCATAGTAATCATCACGATAAAGGAACGCCACAATATCGGCATCCTGCTCAATACTTCCTGATTCACGAATATCAGACATCATCGGACGTTTGTCCTGACGCTGCTCTACCCCACGAGAAAGCTGTGATAAGGCAATGACCGGCACTTCAAGTTCTCTTGCTAGTGACTTTAAAGCCCTAGAAATTTCAGATACCTCTTGCTGACGGTTATCGCTTGATCGTCCACTCCCTTGGATGAGCTGTAAGTAGTCAATCAGGATCATGCCAAGCCCGTTTTCTTGCTTCAAACGGCGGCATTTCGAGCGAATTTCACTGACTCTAATGCCAGGTGTATCATCAATGAAAATCCCACTGTTTGATAGCGAACCCATCGCCATTGTCAGCTTACCCCAGTCCTCTTCTGTGAGATTACCGGTTCTTAGGTTTTGTGCATTGATATTTCCCTCGGCACAAAGCATACGCATGACCAGCTGCTCAGCGCCCATCTCTAAACTAAAGATGGCGACACTTTCATCTGTCTTGGTCGCGACGTTTTGTGCAATATTTAACGCGAAGGCTGTTTTCCCTACGGACGGACGAGCCGCTACAATAATCAAGTCATTTCGCTGGAAGCCAGCTGTCATCCGGTCAAGCTCTGAGAAACCCGTTGGAATCCCAGTGATATCACCTTTTCGATTATGAAGCTGTTCAATATTATCATATGTCTGAACAAGAACGTCTTTAATGTTTTGGAAAGCTCCTGAGTTTTTACGCTGAGCCACTTCCATAATGGTTTTTTCAGCATCACTCAATAAATCTTCTACTTCATCCTCACGCGTATATCCATCCTGTGCAATGGTTGTCGCTGTACGGATCAGACGTCTTAAAATGGATTTTTCTTCTACAATTTTTGCATAATATTCAATGTTTGCGGCAGTTGGGACAGAGTTCGCAATATCGGTTAAATACGAAATCCCGCCTACCTCTTCTAGTAAGTCTGTATTGGCAAGTTCTGATGTCACCGTGACAAGGTCAACCGGTTCCCCTCTATCACCAAGTACAAGCATCGCATTGTAAATCTTTTGATGCGACATTCTATAGAAATCCTCTGGAATTAATACTTCAGAAGCGAGCGTTAGCGCAGATGGTTCTAAAAAAACAGCACCTAATACGGCCTGCTCGGCTTCTATATTTTGCGGCGGCAGCCGGTCATCGAGAAGTTCCGTCATGCCAAGCACCGTCCTTTCATAAAAAAATACGCTACTCATCATTTTAACATTTTCATCAATAAAAAAGTGAAAAACATCAACTATAGTCAAAATTACCATGTGGCTGTTTCGTTGAACAGCGAAACAACACCCTTCAAATAGAAAAGACCCTGTAACATAAATTGTTATAGAGTCCTTTGTCTCGCTTATGGGATTTGTAGCTGTTGTTCACACATGTGATCGATACTCCAACATGGCATGAACACGCACATGATCAAACCTTGCAAATATCAGGTGCGTTTTTTAATCTATCGTTTTCTTAACTCCATAATTCACCTGTTGCCCAATGTCTTGTAAGGAGCCATTTTGATAACTAATAGATAACACCAAATCGGGAATAGAATCATACCCGTTCTTCGCTAGATCAAAGAGCTGTGCACCATAATGTGATGCAGCAATACGGGCATTTTCTGCTGTGTATGGGTTTTTCAGAAGTTCTTCTTTGTAGATATCAAAAATATTCGCTCCAGTATCCGTTACAAAATGACCGTTTACAATGCTTAAATCTTTTAAATTGTAGCCTGTCACCGTTTTGATTTGATTGACAAGGTGGAACTTTGCAAGTGAATCCGGCGTGAATTGAGTCGAATCATCATTTCTACTTTTCATAATATGAAAAAATAGTTCTCTTGTATTGTTGCTTGTATTCAATATGTCCTCTATTTGTTTGACCAAGGTTTCATCTGTTGATCCGCTCACCACTAATTTGAAATGATTTGGATCAATGGTAAAAGTTAAATTGGCGTTTTTAGGAATGTTCAAACCATTGGTAGAAAACAAAGCTTGCAGTTGTTCGTTCACCTTTTGGCGATTTAATAGTTTCTTTTCTACACTTTCCTGGGTAGGATCGTACCGTTTTTCATTACGGAAAATAGCATCATTGAAGTCATATTGTCCACCTTTATTATTCCTTGCCCAACTCATTTCCATCGTATAAGCAGCTTCTCTCTCCACTTTAGTTAGATCACTTCTGAAATAAGAAGAGTATGGATTTCGATACTTATCATATATATGGCTCTGAGGATCTTTGAATCGTTTATTTTGTTCATTTATTTTTTCGTATTTTTCATCTAATATTTTCATCCGCCTATCAGATTCGGTCATCACTTCGTTTGTACTTTTAATAGCTGATTGGCTATTGAAGTCGGTAAGGTGCTGATTGTTTAGAACAGTTGCTGCGTTTGATGTATTGATCTTCACTTTGATACTCCGTAATTCACCTTTTGTCCAATGTCATATAAAGACCCGTTTTCATACCCAATAGATAGCACCAAATCGGGAATAGAATCATATCCGTTTTTGGCTAAGTCAAAGAGCTGTGCACCATAATGTGATGCAGCAATACGGGCATTTTCTGCTGTGTATGGATTTTTCAGAAGTTCTTCTTTGTAGATATCAAAAATGTTCGCTCCGGTATCCGTTACAAATTGACCGTTTACAATGCTTAAATCTTTTAAGTCGAAGCCTGTCACCGTTTTGATTTGATTGACAAGGTGGAACTTTGCAAGTGAATCCGGCGTGAATTGAGTTGAATCATCATTTCTACTTTTCATAATATGAAAAAATAGTTCTCTTGTATTGTTGCTTGTATTTAATATGTCTTCTACTTGTTTTATCAGTGATTCATCAGTTGATCCACTCACCACTAATTTGAAATGATTTGGGTCAATGGTAAAAGTTAAATTGGCGTTTTTAGGAATATTCAAACCATTGGTAGAAAACAAAGCTTGCAGTTGTTCGTTCACCTTTTGACGATTCAATAGTTTCTTTTCTACACTTTCTTGGGTAGGGTCGTACCGATTTTCATTACGGAAGGCGGCATCATTAAAATTATAATACCCTCCTCTCCCATGGTTAGCCCAACCAATTTCCATAGAGTAAGCAGCATCTCTTTCTGGTTTGGTTAGGTCACTTCTGAAATAAGGAGAGTATGGATTTCGATACTTATCAAATATATGACCATGAGGATCTTTGAATCGTTTGTTTTGTTCATTTATTTTTTCGTATTTTTCATCTAATATTTTCATCCGTCTATCAGATTCGGTCATCACTTCATTTGTACTTTTAATAGCTGATTGACCTTTAGAATCTATTTGGTTCAGATTGTTCGAAGAACTGGCTGTATATGACGTATTAATATTCATTTTGATTCTCCTTTTTTAAGAAAATAGTGATTATTAAATATATCGGCAATTCAGTTAAAATTTGTTAGTTTAATGTCGATATAGTAATTATTACAAGGAGGGTTAATATATGACAAATACTATCTTTAAACGTTTATTATTACCAGCATTATTATTGGCGCTTGTTACTAGTTTTTTTGCACCTAAGTCAGCGGAAGCAGCAATTACCGGGAATAACAGTCCTAACACTGCAAGTTCAATGGGATATTGGAAAAATAGTCGTTCAGACACGACAATCTTACCTGAAGGTGAAAATGAAGCGTATTATCAGTTTACGATCAATAAAGGTGAAAGAGTTTATGTCAGAAGTTCGTATAATAAGCAATATACTGGGATGAAAATCGAGGTTTATAACTCAAAATATTCTGATGCGAAAACAGAAGTAATTAATCCTGATTCAGTAACACCCTTTATTTTTGCAAATACTGGTGACGTGACTTCAACTTCAGAAACTTATTTTGTGAAAGTAACCCGTGGTACATATACCGGAGACATGTATTTTTCTGTTTCCATTCAAGATCGTATCAAATCTGGAAATGGGACATTCAATTTTACGGGGACGGCTACAAACTTGGGGAATTCTTCTTTAAATTTTTTAGGGGTTGATTCTTCTGTCATTACAATGGATTTAACGAACAATTCTTCTATTCCTAAAAGTGCAATTGTCAAATCGATTACGACAACTAGCACTCAAACACCCAACCAAGGGAATGTCACACACAAACTAATGGCTAGTGATAGTAACATTTGGTATCAATCACTTTTCTCCTCTGCAACAAGTGGTTCTTATCGTATATCTCTGGATGATCAATTAAGAGTCGCTCAAAAATGGAGCTTTAAGTACAACGCAAAAGCTACCGCGAGATCTACTATGAGCAATGTCAAAGCCGATATCCGTTACGAATATGATGTCACAGATGGATTTTAATTGAATGATGTTTACAGATATGTACACCAATATGATCAAAAAGTAAGGGCACATCCCTTACTTTTTTTATTGCCTCAATTTTGATGTTATATGTTATTTCGCCACTTTTAAAACAGCCCCTCCTCTTTCAACACGCTCTCTAGCAGAACCCCGACTGACCATTTCATTTTGTTATGAATGAAAATGTTAAAAAGAAGAGTAGTGTATTTTTGTATGAAAGGACGGTGCTTGGTATGGCGGAACTTCTCGATGACCGGCTGCCTACGCAAAATATAGAAGCAGAGCAGGCCGCATCAATGAATTGGGCGAAATTAACATTTACATAACTTTATGAACATTTGACTTTATAATTAATAACTATTATTATTTGGTTTGCTCACATGATAATTGAGAATCATTTTCATTTGAAGTTTTCAAGTAATACTCTCATCCAACCAATATTCACAAGTCTGCTTTTATCACCATATGAGGATCATTTTGAGGAAGGGAATTTTTATATATGTTGAAACACCCTGAAGGAATGGGTACTGAGAATTCACTTTTCGGAGAAAGCCGCCCCTTTTTTATACCTGGGACGGAGCAACTGGATATCACAGCACACCCATACAGACTTTTTATATTTAAACCGAATGCTACTCCTCCAGCGGCTGGTTTTCCAGTCATGTACGTACTTGATGGAAATTCGCTTTTTGGCACAATGGTCGAAGCCATTCGTTTACAGTCAAGAAGACCTGAAAAAACAGGAATCATACCTGCAATCATTGTTGGAATTGGCTATCAAACAGAAGAATCCTATCATCCGCTTAGGCATTATGATCTCACTCTTACCGCCCCTGATGCTTCCATTGGGAGGAAAAGAAAGGACTTCTCCAACCATACATATGGCGGCGCTTCTACTTTCTTTTCTTTTTTAGAAATGACGGTAAAGCCCTATATCGAACAACGCTTTCCGATCAACCAAAGTCGTCAAACACTGTTTGGGCATTCTCTTGGCGGTCTTTTTGTATTACACACACTATTTGAGCACCCTGATGCTTATCAGACATATATTGCAGGGAGCCCTTCTATCCACTGGAACAAAAAATTATTTCTAGAAAAAGAACACCAATTCACCAACTATATACGTCAGGTGCCTATGGATGTCAGGCTGCTTGTAGGTGTAGGTGAGTTAGAAAAACATCATCCATGTCAAATGAATGATCATGCCAATTCACTAGCAAATCGTATGTTGCCTTTATCGTCATACGGCTTGCATACTGCCTATCACGAGTTCCCTGAAGAAGGACATACGTCCGTTTTGCCGGTGCTGATGAATTATGCTTTTCGTTTTGCACTCTATCATGATGATCCTTTAACAACCACAGACATGAAAAAAAGCTAGTGAACACACGAAATATAGTGATCTATCTCAAAAGATTGCCCTTATCACAGGCGCAGGACGGACAACGAATGCAAGTATTTCTCTATACCCTACGCACCCTGATCTCCATCAGGGTGCTTTTTTGACAGAATAAACACACCATTTTCCAGCTCTTTCTGATACAATTCAATTGAGAATATTTATCAATTAATAAGAGATCAGGTGGTTTTATGGGAAACAATCATCAATTATGTACAAAGGTAAATGCTGAACAATGCATTTATCGATTAACATATACTGAAAAAATAAATAATGCAGATCTTCCACATACGGAGCAGCAGTTGTCAGATACTTTCTGCCTCCTCTTCAACATAAGCGGCAGCGGTTTACTTACATTGAATGATCAAAGATGGCGATTGAAAAATCTGACACTCTATACGATGATGCCTGGGGAAACATTTATGTTGAAAACAGAGCCACATCAAAAACACGAGCTCTATCTGTTTCGCTTTCAGATGTACACGCCACAAGGTCAAAGCATAGAAGAAGTATCAACTGAACAAGCCCGATCTTTACTGAATGTATGGCAATTTATCGATATTAGCTCGATTGAACACATTCATTCTTTACTGTCCGACATGACAGCAGAATGGCAAAAACCTGAATCCATTAGCTTTTTTAGAAGCCAAACCCTTTTTCAACAGCTCATCCTGCAGCTTTTCACACTGCATAAAGAAGACATTTGTGACACAACACACGCCCTTTTCAAAACAAAACAATATATCGATCAACATTCCGAAGAACCTCTCAGCCTTACAAGTCTATCTCATATGGCTGGTATCAGCGCCAATCATTACAGCGAGCTATTTAAAAAGCATTTTGATGTGAGTGTCACTGATTATATCACCAAGAAAAGACTGGCTAGAGCCAAACAGTTCATGGTGAAAGGTCATGCAAAGCTCAAAGACATTGCACAGGACATCGGCTATCAAGACCCCTATTACTTTAGCCGTATCTTTAAGAAAAAAACGGGTATCACTCCTTCTGCTTATATGAAAAGCCGTCAACGGAAAATGGCTGCCTATGGCCATTCCATACTCGGTCAGCTCACACCCATTCATATCATCCCATATGCTGCCCCTCTTCACCCTAAATGGACAGCACATGATTTTGAGCATTATGCAGAAGAAATTCCGATTCATCTGAGTGCACATCGTATCAACGAACACGCTGAAGCCAATTTACAGCAATTGAAGGAAGCACAACCTGAGCTGATCATTGCCAATGATCATGTGACAGAGGAAGAAAAACAAGTGTTGAAAACCATCTGTCCTGTTCACTTTGTTCCATTCACACAATTGGATTGGCGCGCTCAATTCAGACAAACAGCTCTGTTCTTAAACGAAACGAGGGAAGCAGAAGAATGGCTGCTTCATTACGAAGAACTCGTCATTCAAGCGAAAAAGGCATGCCTTATTGATCATCCACCAAGAACCGTCCTGCCTCTTCGTATCTTTCAAGATCAGCTCTACTTATCTGTCAATCGCACCATGTCAGAAGTAATTTTTCATGACATTGGCCTTCTGCCAGCTTTTCAGAATGATGGCCAGCTCATCGAAAAAAAAATCAGCATTCACTCTATACAGCAGTTAGACCCAGATGCCATCTTCCTTTTGTTGCATAAAGAACCAAAAACCATTGCTTTTTATCAAAAATTAAAGCAACAGGAGGCTTGGCAAAATCTCAAGGCTGTGACGCAACAAGCCGTCTATCCACTCGCTTCTGACCCTTGGCGTGAATACACAGCAGCCAGTCATCAACGAGTCATTCAGGACCTTTTATCTTTTTTTCCGTAAAAAGTCCATCACTAGACAGATCATTGTCTATGGATAAAAGGACGAATGACTACTACAATCTTTAATTGAGAACAATTATCAGTTAAAGGAGAAAACAAATGAAAAAATGGTTCGCATTGCTTATCCTTTGTATCATGACGATCACCGCAGCAGCCTGTGGTGCTGCAGAAAATAAACCGGCTTCAAACACAACCAAAAGCAAGTCAGCTGAAGCAGCAGAAACAAACATCAAATATTTAGATCAAACGTACAAACTCAAAACACCAGTGAAAAGAGTCGTCATTGCTGGAAGCCTAGAATCGATGGAAGATGCAAAACTACTTGGTATCGAGCCTATTGGTGCTTCTACTGTCGGCGGCACTTTCCCTGAATTATTTAAAGACATTACAGCAAAAACAGAAGGCATTGGGGAAAAAACAGAACCGAACCTAGAAAAAATCTTAAAACTAAAACCAGACGTGATACTCGGATCAACCAAGTTCCCGCCTGCAACAATTAAAAAACTAGATAAAGTTCAAACGACGATCCCAGTATCACATGTCTCTTCCGACTGGGAAAGCAACCTTTTATTACTCGGTGAACTGACTGGAAAAAGTGAAGAAGCGAAAAGCATCATTTCTGATTATCAGAAAGATCTCAAACAAGCGAAAGAAACCCTGAAAGACAAAAGCAACAACAAAACAGCTGTCATTTTACGCATTAGACAGGGCGACCTGTACGTGTACCCTGAAGACGTATACTTCAACTCTACTTTATATGGGGACTTAGGATTTACAGCACCAAGTGATATCAAAAAAGCCAAAGCACAAGCAATGATTTCATTGGAACGCCTAGGTGAACTCAATCCTGATTATATCTTTGTTCAATTCTCCCAAGAGGAAAACTCATCTAATCCAAATGCATTGAAGGACTTAGAGGGAAATAAAATTTGGAACAGCCTAAAAGCTGTGAAAAATGGACACATCAATGAAAATGTCGTTGATCCTATGCTTCAGGGAGGAACAGCACTAAGCAAAACCACCTTCCTTGATCAGGCTGTCAAATGGCTAGATCAAACCAACTAAAAAGATGCGCATCTTGACAAAGGGCTAAACATTTTAGTCCTTTGTTCTTCTTTTCAGCGGAGCTTGAAAACTTGAAGGAGAGAATACACATGAACGGAACGTTTCTATATGACGAATTGAACGGGCGGCAGCTTGATATTTACCTTCCATCGGACACCTCTATTGATGTTCCAGCTGTCTTTGTACAAGATGGCTCTTCTTTGTTTAGAACCCACCTGCTAGAGATCGAAAGCATGATTGAAGCCAAAACCATCTCGCCAATCATCATCGTCGGTATACACCCCTTCAATCGACTTGACGAATATACACCATGGAAAGCATCATCACTGCATTCTGGATTCCCTGACTTTAAAGGTGAGGCACAGACATATGTGTCATTTTTAGCAAATGACTTGCTTCCATATATCAAAAGAGAATACCCAGTTAAACAGACCGGTCATGAACATAGCCACGTAGGTGCTTCATTAGGTGGACTCTTTGCTATTTATACCTTATTCATGTACCCTGACCTTTTTAAAAACATCGCATCTATCTCTGGGTCATTTTGGTATCAAGATTTTCTACCGTTTGCTAAACAACAAAGCATTCAGTCTGTGAACCACCTTGTCTATTTGTCTGTAGGCAGTGAAGAAGGGAAAGGCAAAACATCTGCCCAACAGCACATGCCTTTATTCAACAAACAACTCCATGATCTTTTATTACAGAAAGGGATGCAGGAACGAAAGCTTCACTTTCACATTGAACAAGGAGAGGGTCACCATCTGAAACAATTTCAAAAAAATTTCTTATCGGCCATCAAGTGGTTTTATAAAAGAAAACCCAAATTTTTTATCAGCAAGTCACAAAGTCGATATGGTATATTGGAACGTATAGATTGAAAGAGGAGGGATTTGCGCATGAGACCTTTACAAATCTCAGCCGATACCGCACAAAAGCTTGCTGCATCACTCAATGTACCGTTAGAGCAAATCATGCATATGCCGCAGCACATCTTATTAGCTAAATTAGCGGAGCTTGAACAGAAGAAAGATCGTTCTTAAAGAAATAAAGGAGTTTACATTCATGGAACAACAACTAGAAAAATCAACATTTCATCCTCGCAGTACAGGGCAAACCATTTTGCTGATTGCTGGGATTTTACTCATTGCCTTTAACCTGAGGCCAGCCATTACGTCTGTTGGCCCTGTGATCGGTGCCATTCGTTCTGATTTACAGCTTTCAAATGGACTGGCTGGTTTCCTCACGACATTACCACTGCTCTCATTCGCATTGCTATCTCCCATTGCACCTAAAATCGGAAAACGTCTTGGGAATGAACGAACACTTTGGCTTGGGCTTGCTGTCCTGCTCTTTGGGATTGTCATTCGTTCATTTGGCAGCATCACCTTTTTAATGATGGGAACGGCGCTAGTCGGTGTCGGGATTGCGATTTGTAATGTGCTTTTACCTGGACTTGTGAAACATAAATTCCCTGCACATGCTGGATTAATGACAAGCGTGTATACGACATCGATGTCCGTTTTTGCTGCACTTGCATCTGGTGTCAGCGTTCCGCTCAGTCATGCGATGCCTGGCGGCTGGAATACATCATTCCTTGTCTGGGCCGGACTTGCCCTTCTTGCGATGATGGTGTGGGCGCCGCAGCTTCTTCATCAGAACACAGCGGCTGTCAAAAGCATTTCACTCAAAGAGCAGCCAATATGGCGTTCACGTGTCGCATGGCAGGTGACCTTTTTTATGGGCTTGCAATCATTCCTTTTCTACAGCAGTATCGCATGGTTTCCTGATATTTTGACATCACATGGCATGAACCTGGCAACGGCAGGATGGATGCTATCCATTATGCAGTTCACTGGTCTGCCATCGACCTTCTTAACGCCCGTTTTTGCAGAAAAATTAAAAACGCAAAGACCGCTTGTCGTCGGCCTTGTCCTTGTGTATTTACTCGGCATGATTGGTCTCCTTCTCGGAGGGTCGACGCCTATTCTTGTCATCTCTGTGCTATTCATCGGCGTCGGACAAGGGGCCAGTATCAGTCTTGCCCTCACATTTATTGGATTAAGAACAACCAATATGGAACAAGCAGCTGCCCTCTCTGGAATGGCGCAGTCACTCGGTTATTTATTAGCCGCTGTTGGTCCATTCATGATCGGTATCCTTTTTGATGTGACACATACATGGACGCCAGCCATTATCATATTTATCATCGTCCTATTTTTTATGTTTATATCCGGTATGCGTGCTGGACGAAGCGTCTATATTTCAGATCCATCATAAACAAAGAACCCGCCTCACGAGGAGACGGGTTCTTTTCTGTTTATGCTTGTTCTGTGACGTGCACTTTTAATGTTGCTTGTACTTCTGGGTGAAGCTTCACCGGTACATTTGTGTATCCTAGCGCACGGATGGCATCATTCAACTCGATTTTACGCTTATCGAGTTTGATTTGATGTTCTTTTTGCAATTTATCAGCGATCTGTTTGCTTGTAATCGAACCAAATAGACGACCGCCTTCACCTGATTTAGCAGTGAGTTCCACTGTCAGCGCCTCAAGTGTTTCTTTTAATTGTTTCGCTTGCTCAAGCTCTTGGATGGCATTCTTTTTCTCTTTGTTTTTCTGCCCTTCCAATGCACTTAGGTTCGTTGGAGTTGCTTCAACAGCTAACCCTTGTTTGATGAGAAAGTTGTGAGCGTATCCGTCAGCTACATTTTTGACTTCGCCTTTTTTTCCTTTGCCTTTTACGTCTTTTAGAAAGATGACTTTCATCTTTGAACCCCTCCTTCGAAATATTCGTCTATGGCAGCTTTTAACTTCTCTACCGCTTCTTCAATGGTTATACCATAAATCTGGGTCGCAGCGTTAGTCAAATGACCGCCGCCATCTAATGCTTCCATAATGATTTGAACGTTGATATCACCTAACGATCTTGCACTAATACAGACCGTATCGTCATCTCGCCTTGCGACAGCAAACGATGCTTCAACCTCACTCATCGACAAGAGAGAATCAGCCGTCTGTGCAATCGTAATTTGATCATAATACTCAGATCTGTCAGACGGCAAGGAAGCAATCGCTACCTGATTTTGATACAGCTCTGTATGCTGAATGAGCTTTGCCCGTTTGATGTAATGATCGACTGTCTCTTTCAAAAACTTTTGCACAAGGACAGGATCTGCCCCTTTTGCACGAAGGTAGGATGCTGCATCGAACGTTCTTGACCCCGTTCTGAGGGAGAAACTCTTCGTATCCACGATAATCCCAGCAAGAAGTGCTGTGGCCTCAATCATGTTAATCCGCAATTTCTTCGGCTGATACTCTAACAGCTCTGTCACCAGTTCTGCTGTAGATGAAGCATACGGCTCCATATAGACAAGTAAAGGATCACGGATAAATTCCTCACCACGTCTATGGTGGTCAATGACAACGACGTTTTCGATCTTATTTAGCAGTCGTTCTTCCATCACAAGCGACGGTTTATGTGTATCTACGACCACAAGCAATGTGTCATCCTTTGCAAGCTCCATCGCTTCCTCAGGCGTGATAAAACGGGACCAAAGTTCTTCATAATTCTTAATTTCACTAATTAAGCGTTGAACGCTATCCCCAATCTGGTTGGCATCAATGACGATGTAACCTTCTTTTCCATTCGCCTGAGCAACCTTTAAAATCCCGATCGAGGCACCAATAGAGTCCATGTCGGGGAACTTATGCCCCATGATCATGACATTACCGCTTTCAGATACAATTTCTTTTAAAGCATGTGAAATGACCCGTGCGCGTACTCGTGTCCGTTTTTCCATTGGATTGGTTTTTCCACCGTAGAATTTCACTTTCCCATTCGGCTGTTTAATCGCTACCTGATCCCCGCCTCGTCCGAGGGCAAGGTCAAGACTCGACTGCGCAAGTGCGCCAAGTTCTTTTAAAGAAGGAACAGACGCACCGATTCCAATACTAAGGGTAAGTGTGGCGCTATGTGCCCCTGTTTTCTCACGAACCTCGTCTAAAATGGAAAACTTCGACGCTTCAAGCTCTGCTAAGATGCTCTCGTTTAATACCGCCATAAATCGTTCAGATGAAATTCTTTTTAAGAAAATGCCGTATTCTTGTGCCCAATTGTTTAACAGCGATGTGACTTCACTATTTATCGCGCTGCGCACCTGATCATCGAGACCTTGTGTGACATCATCATAATTGTCTAAAAAGATATAAGATAACACCGTTCGTTCATTTTCATACTGTCTTTCAATCTGCACTTGTTCCGTGACATCAAAGAAATATAAAAGGCGCTCTGACCGTTTAATAATGACTTTGAATTTCCGGTCATTCAGCGTCACATTTTCTGTCTCAACCTCTTGTTTAATAAGAGGCACAATGGATTCAAATGTATCATACAAGGATCTGCCGACAAGTGTGCTTTCATGGAAGCACGAAGCGAGAAATGGATTGGTCCATTCGATATAATACTGGTCATTAAACAGCATAATACCAATTGGCATCTCCATTAATGCTTCTTCTCCAACCTTTTTGACTCGATAGGATAATGTTGAAATATATGAATCAATCTCTTTTTGCACCTGCGTATCTGCCCACTTTAAAAAGTAGAGCACACCCGCAAGGACTAAAAGACCAACCGCTCCTATGATCCAATTAAAATAAAGGTTGAGGAGGACTGTGATCACCGCAAGAACAATTAACGCGAAGATCGGATACTTGATGACAGGTTTTCGATAGAAGCTTGGCACTGATATCAACTCCTCAACATTCAGAGTGAATTATTTGTTTTTACTTTTTCTCTTAAATCAAAGCCTATGTCAGCAATCCCTATAATACGCACAATCACACCGATTGGCGGAAAGAGAATCGTCAATACGACGGCAAAAATGGGTACCACTTTTGAGATGTTTTTTTCGTGGCAATAATAGAAGATAAAAGAAAAGCCCTGAATAAGCACCAGTATAAATAAAATTTGAAAAGCACTCGTTTGCACGAGCGATAAAAAGCTGCCTTTCTCCGGCTGAATCAGCATCAAAAGCAGTGTGAGTAAATAATACCATACCATGCTTTTTGGCAGTCGCATATCCTTAAATTTCTTAAGAGCTGGCATGTCTGGAACAAACCGTTTGATCAACGGCCGCACAAACCAATGATTGACGAAAGACATCAGCGTGACAAAAATCAAAAGCGCTACAGGTAAAGAATTTAATGCCGTATCCTGCAATTCTCTAAACTGCTTGAGTTGTTTTGCTATGTCCTGATCAGAAGCGCCAGATTGTTTTAAGGTACTCTCTACCATCGGCATGATTTGGTCAATTGATTCCTTTGCAACACCCAGTATATCTACTTGAAACAGCTGGACACTGACAACAAAGTAAATGAGAAAACTGAATAAGTAGATCAGCGCACCCGTAATAATCGCCTGACCTGGCTGCCTCCTGCTGTAGAAAACACCCATACCTACTCCAACAGCAATCAGCATTGGCGCACTTAACAGCCCATTAATAGACCCAATTAAAAAGCTGATCACTATGCCAATAGCGCCAGCCGCAATTCCTTTTTTCAAGCCATGCCTGATTGTATAGAGAATGATCGGAATCGGAGCAGCCATGAAGAAAATAATGGCTAAAAGTGGCACATACAAATAAAACAGCGTCATTACCGCAAAAATACTGATCATGATAGCGCCTTCTACTAACGCTTTTGTTTGTTTCACACCTTCACCTCAATCCAATCATTTTTCTATATCTTGCTCAATGTGTACTTCTATGTATACGTACGATGTACGCTCCGTCATATCTTGACCCAACCTTTATTTTACCATAGCCGTAAATCTCAAGTAAAATGCAGGCTATCTCAAGAACGTTTCACGTGGAACAACTTAGATCGTCTTGTACATGCAACTTTTCAGACAGCATGTTACAATTTTTTAGATTATTCTTAGCTATAAACCCTGAATTCAAGGTCAAAAGCTGTTAGAATAGAAACATCATCAATAAAAGTAAGAAGGAGAATTCACATGGGAAAAACACTCGTATTCGGACACAAAAACCCTGACACAGACACGATTTGCTCTGCTATCGCTTACGCTGATCTGAAAAACAAAATTGGCGTTCAAGCAGAAGCTGTCAGACTTGGAGAAATCAATGGAGAAACACAATACGCATTAGATTTCTTTAAACAAGAAGCACCTCGTTTCATTGAAACGGCTGCAAACGAAACAAAACAAGTCATTCTTGTCGATCATAACGAATTCCAACAAAGTGTAAGCGATATTGATCAAGTACAAGTGACAGAGGTCATTGACCATCACCGTATTGCCAACTTTGAAACAAGTGAACCTCTTTACTATCGTGCTGAGCCAGTTGGCTGCACAGCAACGATCTTAAACAAAATGTACAAAGAGCACCAAGTCACAATTGAAAAAGAAATCGCTGGTTTGCTTTTGTCTGCGATCATTTCTGATTCCTTGCTATTCAAATCCCCAACATGCACACAGCAGGATGTTGATGCTGCGCATGAGCTGGCAAAAATCGCAGGAGTAGACCCTGAAGTATATGGTTTAGATATGCTGAAAGCAGGAGCTGACCTAAGCCAAAAAACAGTTCAAGAATTAATCACACTGGATGCAAAAGAATTTGCACTAGGTAACAGCAAAGTCGAAATTGCACAAGTTAATACAGTTGATATTGCTGAAGTAACAGCAAGACAAGCTGACATCGAAGCAAAAATCAATGAAGTTATCGCAGCGAAAGGTCTTGATCTATTTGTTTTAGTGATCACAGACATTCTAGAAAATGACTCTCTTGCGCTTGCACTTGGTGCTGAAGCAGCAAAAGTAGAAAAAGCATTTAATGTCACACTTGAAAACAACACTGCTTTACTAAAAGGTGTTGTATCAAGAAAGAAACAAGTCGTGCCTGCACTAACAGACGCACTTTCTTCATAAACTCAAAAAGACTGCTGACATCTTCAGCAGTCTTTTTTCTTCTTTTAGTGAATGTACATATCGCTGACAAGAATATCCTTTAGCACGCTTGTTGGAATCGTGAATTCAACTACACCCATGTAACCAGGCGCCACATCATATTCGTTGAAGGAAATCACCAGTTTGCCTTTTGAATTGATATAGAAGCTTTGATCTGGCTGAATCTTCTTAAACGGATCAACCGTATCTTGCTTCGTCATCCAGTAAATCTTATTTGAATCCTCTTTCATCTGTTTCTTCATTTGTTCTTTAATATTTTCACTAATCACATCAATATAACGGTCATCTTTAAATAGACTTGGTAATGTAATGAGTACATGGTTTTTCTTATCCACCGTATCATATGTCATTTCCTCTGCCGCAGAAGCCTGAGTCGTCACCTTGTATCGACCTAGTGAAAGAATTTGATCATTATTTGTTCTTACTTCATATCCGCTCTCTACACTCAAATGACCATTTTTATAACCCTTTGTTTCCTTTTCAAAATCTTGATACAGCTTTTTGTTTTCAGCTAAATATTTTTGATTCAGGCTGTCTTGTAATGTTCCGTCCCCAAGCCCTGAAACGTGTGGTGTTTTGAGATCAATATTTGTTCCTTGATCGCTCTTTTTAAATTCTGTGAACGTCACGACTTTCACAAGCTCTCCAATGACGGGTACTTCTGAAATCGCTCTTGCTGCCTGCGGACTGACATTTACAGTGGTGACAAATAAAGCAGCCGCAGCAACAAGTCCGATCGTCCATTTCTGAAAATGAGGTTTCTTGTTTTTTCGTTTTAATGTCCGTTCAACCATAGCATCGTATTCCGGGGGAATAGGGATTTCTAAATATTCCTCTTTTAACTGTTCCAAATGCTTATCCATTTATATTTCCTCCTGCGATAATTCTACTTTTAAAAGCCGCAACGCCTTATATAATCTTGTTTTAATGGTGTTTTCATTTTCTCCAAGAATATGAGCAATGTCCTCTAGCTTTAAATCCTCAAAGAATCTTAATATAATGATGACCCGATACATCTCCGGCAAATCTTCTATCGCCCGTCTGACATCTTGATCCTCATAGACATCCGATTCACCCTGTGATAAAAATTCCAGCGTGTCATCGTCTGTCACTTGCACACGCTTCTTCTTTCGTAAAAAGTCGAGGGCAGCGTTTACGACGATTTTATAAAACCAGCTATGCATCTTGGTCGCATCCTCTAATCGGTGAACAGATTTGAGTGCTTTATGAATCGCCTCTTGAACGACATCCATCGCATCTTCTGGGTTTTTGACATAGCTATAGGACAATCGATAAAAACTGTGTTTATGCTCCATTACGTAATCCGCAAATTGATCATCAATCTTTCGTTTCTTCATTTTACAAAGAGCTCCTTTATCTTAAATGCGCATCTGTTATTTCTTACATTGGATAGACGCGCACCTGTTAAAAATAGTTTGCGCTCCATTATTTTTTTAACATGTCATCCCATTTACGTTTCTATACAAAAAGAGCGAACCTGACGGGTTCACTCTTTTAAAGCCGTTATTTTTTGATAAACAAATGGTTTGAGTGGTGATAGCGGATGAATGATGGACACTCCTGTTTCCTGCTCCACCTGCTTTGCAGCGTGAACCATCGAGAGCTGCATCACACAAATATCTCCATGCTGCTGCTTCACAGATTGCCTTAACTGTTCCATGATTCGCTCATGATAGGCTTGTATATCACCGTTCAAGCAAAGATGAAAGACATCCTCTAGCACAACCACTTCTGCCTTCAACTGCTTTCCCCGCTCTTTTACATATGAAGACAGTCGCTTCATCGTTCCTTCTACTGTATCTGGGTTTGAAAACACCAGCTGAAGCGGACCCTCTCGCTCACAAATCTGCTCAAATAACGGCTCATCTATCGGAACAATTGGTTGTTTGAACAGGTGCTGCTCCCCTAGTGCCGCAATGTATTGTGTACACGTTAATAAAACAAGATCAGCCTCTGCTTCTTGCATGAGTCTGTTGATCGCATAGGTTTGCTGCTGCTCAAGATCAAATGCGGGATCTTGTTTGGCTCGTTCCATAAATGATGAATCGACGATGTGATGCAGATCAAATCCTGTGTCATAGAAAGCGTCGTCAATGTAAGAAATATTAGATGGATGTGCGTGAAGGCAGTGTAATCGAATCATTAGGTCCGCTCCTCATAAAAGTTTTCACTCATTATATCAATCCTTGTATGAAATAGGGAGCAACATGACCATATTGTTAAGGAGATATTGAAGGAGGGATTCTACCTTGAAAGAAGATCAACAGCCTACATCATCTTCAGAGTCAGAAGAAACCTTGACGAATCGCCAAGGTCACCCGGTAACAGATAATCAAAACATGAGAACCGTTGGGAATAGAGGACCGACTACGCTTGAAAACTACGATTTCCTAGAGAAAATCAGTCATTTTGATCGTGAACGCATCCCTGAACGTGTCGTTCACGCACGAGGTACCGGCGCACACGGATACTTTGAAGCCTACGGTACATTCGGTGACGAACACATTTCCACTTATACAAGAGCCAAATTATTTCAAGAGAAAGGAAAAAAGACCCCTGTCTTCGTTCGATTCTCTTCTGTTATTCACGGCGGACATTCACCAGAAACTTTACGCGATCCGCGGGGATTTGCGATCAAATTTTATACAGAAGACGGCAACTGGGATCTCGTTGGGAACAACCTCAAAATTTTCTTTATTCGAGATGCTTTGAAATTCCCTGATTTGGTTCATGCCTTTAAGCCTGACCCTGTCACCAATCGTCAGGATGGTGAGCGCATTTTTGATTTCGTTTCACAATCACCTGAAGCAACACATATGGTGACATTTCTCTTCTCGCCATGGGGCATTCCTGCCACATACCGGCACATGCAAGGCTCTGGCGTCCATGCCTATAAATGGGTGAATCATGAAGGAAAAGCAGTACTGGTCAAATATCACTTTGAACCGAAGCAAGGGATTCGCAACCTGACACAAGAACAAGCCCAAGCCATTCAAGGGGAAAACTTTAATCATGCCACACAGGATTTATATGAAGCCATTGAACAAGGGGATCATCCTGAATGGGAAGTATACGCGCAAATCATGGAAGATGACACCCACCCCCATCTAGACTTTGATCCACTCGATCCGACAAAGCTCTGGTACAAGGATGACTATCCATGGAAACCAATCGGACGAATGGTGCTAAACAAAAATCCAGAAAATTATTTTGCAGAAGTGGAACAGGTTGCCTTTGGGACGGGGGTTCTTGTAGACGGATTAGATTTCTCAGATGATAAATTGCTGCAAGGACGTACCTTCTCATACTCTGATACGCAGCGATATCGTGTCGGGCCAAATTATTTACAGCTGCCGATCAATGCCCCGAAAAAGCATGTTGCCACCAATCAGCGAGATGGGCAAATGGAATATCATGTGGATCAAGGAAAAGGACAAAACCCCCATGTGAATTATGAACCGTCCATTCTCGGGGGATTAAAAGAAGCGCAGCAAGATGGAAAGGATCATACGCCTTTTGTAGAGGGTGAAGTCAAACGAGAAGCCATTGACCGCCCGAACAATTTCGGACAAGCGGGAGAAACCTATCGCCGCTTCAATGATTGGGAACGTGAGGAACTGATTAAAAACTTAGTCAACACCTTAGCTACCTGCCAAAAAGACATCCAAGACCAAATGATCGAAAACTTTACAAAAGCTGATCCTGACTACGGAAAACGTGTGGCCGATGGCTTAAAAGCCTTCAAACAAGAGGAGCCAAGCGGACCAATTGGATCAACAGGCGCGGCACAGGCTGTCAATGATGCGATCAACAACAGCACCCCTTCAGATCCTTATTAATGAAAAAAGAATGCAGCGGAGTGGCTGCATTCTTTTTGTATACATCTATTAAGCGTTTTGACCTTTTTTGATCCATTCTGCTACATTCACTGTACGTTTCGCCTGATGTTTTGCGGCTGCTTCTGCATCCTCTTGGATCTTTCCATTTTGGTCAACAGTCACACTCACACCGTAAGGGTTACCCCCTGCGCCGTATAGGGAATCATCCGTGTATCCAGGAGCGGCAATAATGGCTCCCCAGTGGAACATCGTTGTATACAGGCTCAGAACTGTCTGCTCCTGTCCGCCATTTGGGTTTTGTGCAGATGTCATCGCACTCACTGCTTTGTTTGCTAGTTTCCCTTGGAACCATAAACCGCCTGTTGTGTCTAAGAATTGTTTCATTTGAGCCGGTAAGTTACCGAAACGTGTCGGCATGCTGAAAATAATGGCATCCGCCCACTCTAAGTCACTTAACTGAACCTCAGGGACATCTTTTGTTTCATCTAAATGTGCTTTCCATGCTGGATTTGATGCAACAACTGCTTCTGGTGCCAATTCAGGAACTCTTAAAATTTTGACTTCAGCACCAGCTTCTTTCGCTCCAGCCTCAGCCCATTTTGCCATCTGATAGTTTGTACCTGTTGAACTATAATAAATAATCGCTAGTTTTACGTTTTCCATTTGTTCCATCTCCTTTTGTTTGGTTTGCCCAAATAGCTTCTGTAAAAATCCCACCTGTATTCCCCACCTTATTTAAATTGACGACGATACCACAATGCCGCAGCATCGACTTCTTCTCTCGTTAGCTGATGTCCACGATTTTCCCAATGAAGCGTTACGGATGCTCCCGCCTCCTGAAGCAGTTGCTCCAGTTCCTGAGATTCCTCAGGACGGCACATTGGGTCATTTTCACCAGCTGCTATAAAGACTTGTTTCCCCGCTAATGAAGGTAATGAAACCCCTCGTCTTGGGACCATTGGATGATGCAGGATCGCTCCTTTCAACGCATCTCCGTAATGGAATAACAGACTTCCAGCAATGTTCGCCCCGTTTGAATAGCCGATGGCTACCACATTGTGACGATCAAATCCATACTTATCTGCTGCTTCCCCGATAAATGTATATAATTCCTCTGTACGCTCAATTAAATCTTGCTCATCAAAAACACCCTCTGCCAAACGCCTGAAAAAACGCGGCATGCCGTTTTCTGATACATTTCCTCTCACACTAAGAACAGATGCTTCAGGGTCTACCACTTCTGCAAGCGGCAATAAGTCATGCTCTGTCCCGCCAGTTCCATGCAGCATGAGAAGGACAGGCTTTTGTTCATTCTTTCCTTTTTGAAAAAGATGCTTCATCATGAATCCCCTTTCCCTTTGATTTCTCTTACCTCAATCGGCAGCACGATTTGTTCAATTTGACTACGCTGCGCCTCATATTGCGGTGGTAGTTTCAACGCTTCACCCATCGTTTCCACAGATTCATCGTGTGCAAACCCTGGAGGATCGGTCGCAATCTCAAATAATATGCCGCCAAGCTCTCTAAAATAAATCGCATTGAAATAATTTCGATCTTGCACAGGCGTCACTTGATATCCGCTTTGCGCAACATGTCTTTGCCAATCTAATTGATCCTGATCATCTGTTGCTCTCCACGCAATATGATGTACAACTCCCACGCCCATACGTCCTCGTGCAACAGGTGTCTTGTTCACATCAATGACATTGCCGATTTCTCCAAACGAACGGAATCTCACATAATCTCCTTCTGTGCCGACTTTTTCAAGTCCCATCGTTTGCTCTAGCAGCTGCATCGTTTGCTCAGGCTGTGAAGTTAATAAAACAGCTCCGCCAAACCCTTTAATCGCTACTTCTGGTGTCACCCCATTAAATGTCCAGTCATTCTGTTTTCCTTCTTCACGCTCTACAAGTTCTATCAATAAACCGTGCGGATCTTCAAATGAGAGAAAGGCCTCACCAAAGCGTTCAATCATTTCATAAGAAACGTCAAACTGCTCAAGGCGTTCCTTCCAAAAAGAGAAGGCACCGGTCGGTACGACATATGTTGTCACACCTACTTGACCTGCTCCAATTTGTCCCTTTTGTGCACCTGGCCAAGGGAAAAACGTAATAATGGTACCTGGAGAACCTCCTTCATTTCCAAAATATAAATGGTATGTGCCTGGATCATCAAAATTGACGGTCTTTTTCACGAGACGCAGACCTAAAACACCTGCATAAAAATCAACGTTCTCCTGAGGATGACCAACAATTGCTGTGATATGGTGAATTCCTTCTGTTTTCTTCACTTCTAATGACCTCCTCTTCATGACGTAACATGTCTCTACTCATTATGTCTTGACTGACGCTTTTATATTATCTCGAATTCGAGATATATGACCAAAAAATATATTTATCTCGAATTAAGAATATTCTTTTTTGAAATAGATGTCAATGATTTTTGTTTTTTTCTTTTCAAAAGCAGGCCGCTTTGTTATAGCAGACCTGCTTTCCCTTGATTATTGAAGCAATTTTTTCTTTTTTAAATAGACTTCGGCTACTTGAAATGCATCTTTCCCCTTCACATTGACTTCGTAATTCATTTCTCTCATCTCATCATCTGTGATTTGACCAGCGAGCTTGTTGAGAGAGGCCTCAATCTCAGGATACTCTTTTAATGTCTCCTGTCTTAGCAAGGGCGCTCCTTGATAGGGCGGGAAAACATGCTTGTCATCATCAAGCACCTTCAACTTGTATTGTCTCAATTCACTGTCTGTCGAATACGCATCGACCAACTGAATATTCCCTTTTTGAATGGCTCGATATCGAAGTTTCGGTTCCATCGTGACCACATCGCCAAAAGAAAACTGATAAGCTTTTTGAATGCCTAAATATCCATCCTGACGATCAGAAAACTCTAAAGTAAAGCCAGCACGTATACGATTCTTGATTTGACCCAGATCTGAAATCTTTGATAAATCATATTGATCCGCTAGTGATTGAGGCACGGCTAAAGCATATGTATTGTTATAAGCCATCGGCTGAAGAAGCTGAAGCTGAAAGGATGACGCCAAACCTTGACGCGCTTGCTCATACACTTTTTCCTTATCCGTGCTTTTCGCTGTTTCTTTCAGAAATTCAGAAATCGCTGTCCCTGTAAATTCAGGATAGATGTCAATATCACCAGATCGCAGTGCTTGAAAAACAAAGGACGTCTTACCAAGACCAGGCTTAAGATTGACTTGGATATCTGTATCCTGCTCAATTAAAAGCTTATACATGGAGATCAAAATTTCAGGCTCTGACCCCAGCTTCCCTCCAATGGTGATCTCTTTCTTTTCTTGTTGAAACAGCAATGGGGCAGCGACAACTGCTCCTGCTATTACAGCAAAGACCGTCACAGAGATCACGGTTTTTTTAAAGGAGATTTTCTCAAGTGTCCGCAAAACCACATCAAATAAGAGCGCAAGTAATGCAGCTGGAATAGCACCAATGATGATCAACGACATATCATTCCGATCAATTCCAAGCAGAATCAGACTCCCTAATCCGCCTGCCCCAATAAGAGCTGCAAGAGTGGCTGTCCCTACAATAAGAACCATCCCTGTTCGGATACCTGCCATGATCACAGGCATAGCAAGAGGGAGTTCTACTTTTAATAAGCGTTTGCGGTGATTCATCCCCATAGCGAGCGCCGCTTCTCGGAGCGACGGATCGACCTCACGAATGCCTGTATATGTGTTTCTTAAAATAGGAAGCAGAGCATAGACGACAAGAGCGATAATTGCGGGCACTTGACCAATCCCAACGAGAGGAATCAGAAGTCCAAGCAGCGCCAAAGACGGAATTGTCTGCAAGACAGCCGTCACCCCAATGATCCACTCTGCTATCTTAGGGACTCTCGTTAAATAAATCCCTAATGGAATGGCAATCAAAATCGCTAGAAATAACGCAATGAAGGAAATTTGAATATGCTCAAGTAAGGCGTGTCCGAGCTGATCTTTTCGAGCCCATAGCACACTAGTCCATTCATTCATGTGTCTCGCCCCTCTCAGCAGAAGTACCGGCTAAATACTGAATCACCGCTTGACGAGTGATGAGCCCGATCCGTTCTCCATCCTTCTCAACAACAAGCTCTTCATGCTCTGCCAGTCGAGATAGAACCTCTTCTAGCGACGCATGGATGGAGACCACCTCATCGCCTAACAGATCTTCTTGAGGCATGGGCTGATAAATAGTTGTCAGCTCAAATGCTTGATGGTCTACATGACGGGCAGCTCCTGAAACAAACTCCCGCACAAATGGATTAACTGGATGCTGTATCAATTCCTCTGGGCGTCCAACCTGCACCACTTTTCCTTCATTCATCACACATATCCGATCTCCAAGCTTCATGGCTTCCTGCATATCATGTGTCACAAAAACGATGGTCTTTTGAATACGGCGCTGTAACTCAAGCAGATCATCTTGTAATTTCTCTCTCGTCAGTGGATCTAACGCACTAAAAGGTTCATCCATTAGGACAATCTCAGGATCAGCAGCAAGTGCCCGTGCTACGCCGACTCGCTGCTGCTGTCCTCCTGAAAGCTCTGCTGGCTTTCGATGTCGATAGGTAGAAGGCTCAAGCCCCACCATGAACATCAACTCATCAACACGCTGATTCGTCTCAGTCCGCTTCCATTGTTTCAGCTCTGGCACTACAGCAATATTCTCTTCTATGGTCATATGAGGGAACAACGCTATTTGCTGAAGCACATAACCAATATCCCAGCGCAGCTCATAAATATCATAATCGCTGATGGTTCGACCCTTTATGTAAATCTCACCTTCTGTAGAAGAGATGAGACGATTGATCATTTTCAAAGTCGTCGTTTTCCCGCTCCCACTAGGTCCAATCAATACAAAAAATTCACCTTTCTGAATCTCCAAATCAACAGATTGAACGGCATAGCGGTCATCAGAAAACCGCATCGATACATTCTTAAATTCAATCATCTTCCCACGCCCTGACTGCAAGTATATTTTAAAATACCAATATGACAGATTAACCTAGTATTTGTATAGAACAAACTGTCACGTTGACTCTCTTTTTACATACTTCCCCTAGTTAGACTGCCAGAAACGACTTTCTCATAAAAGTGAGACAAATAAAAAAAGCGAAGAGCTCAAGGCCCTTCGCTTTTAAGTCAACGACTTACTCACCAGTAACGTATGGAAGTAATGCCATTTGACGTGATTTTTTAATCGCTAATGTCAATTTACGTTGATACTTAGCGCTAGTTCCTGTTACACGACGAGGTAAAATTTTACCACGCTCAGAAACAAACTTTCTAAGAAGATCAACATCTTTGTAATCGATGTGCGTGATTCCGTTAGAAGTAAAGAAACATACTTTACGACGTTTCGCACGACCGCCTCTGCGTCCACCTGCCATTTGTTTTCACACCTTTCCTTTGGTCATTTTTTTCAGATCAATTAGAATGGCAAATCATCATCGGAGATGTCAATCGGTTTACCATCATTCGCAAATGGGTCATCATTGAAGCTATTTCCCTGATTACGATTTTGGTTGTTTTGATTGCCATATGGATTTTGACTTGGTTCATTTCCAAATGGATTCTGATCATTTTGGCTGCCGCCATAATACTGGCCTCCGCTATTACCACCGCCGCTGTATCCACCTGAACCAGCACCGCCGCTTTTAGGCTCAAGAAATTGAACACTTTCAGCTTGAACTTCTGTCACGAAGACACGCTGTCCTTGCTGGTTTTCATAGTTTCTTGTCTGCAAGCGACCGTCTACACCGGCAAGACTTCCTTTTTTCAAGAAATTAGCCACGTTCTCGGCTTGTCTTCTCCAAGTAACACAGTTAATGAAATCGGCTTCACGCTCTCCAGATTGATTCGTAAACGTACGATTCACAGCTAGAGTAAACGTGGCTACAGCCGCACCATTAGGCGTGTAGCGAAGCTCAGGGTCTTTTGTTAGTCTTCCGACCAATACAACACGGTTTAGCATATTGAAAGACCACCTTTAAATATATATTTCAATGATTTATTCTTCTTCTTTAACAACAATGTGGCGAATGATATCGTCACTGATCTTAGCTAAGCGGTCAAATTCTTGAACTGCTGCAGCGTCAGATTGAACGTTTACGATTTGGTAGAAGCCTTCACGGAAATCGTTGATTTCGTATGCAAGACGACGTTTACCCCAATCCTTTGTTCCAGTGATCTCCGCACCGTTAGAAGTTAACACGTTATTAAAACGGTCGATAACTGCTTTTTTAGCCTCATCGTCAACTGTTGGGCGGATGATGTACATAACTTCGTACTTTCTCATCTGATTGCACCTCCTTTTGGTCTAAGCGGCCCTATACGGGCAAGGAGCAATAAATTATATTACTCACAATTGTATATTATAACAAATTACTTTGCCTATGACAAGAACCTATACGTTAAAACGGAAATGAATGACGTCTCCATCTTTCACTATATATTCTTTACCTTCTAAACGAACTTTTCCTGCTTCTTTTGCAGCAGACATACTTCCACCAGCTAGTAAATCTTCATAAGCAACCGTTTCAGCACGAATAAATCCACGCTCGAAGTCCGTATGAATGATTCCAGCACATTCCGGCGCCTTCATTCCTTTTTTAAATGTCCAAGCGCGCACTTCTTGCTCACCTGCTGTGAAATACGTAGCTAAACCTAGAAGTGAATAAGACGCTTTAATCAGCTGATCTAGACCTGATTCTTTAATGCCAAGCTCTTCAAGGAACATTTGCTTTTCTTCTCCTTCAAGCTCTGCAATTTCAGACTCAATCTTCGCACAAACGACGATGACTTCAGCGTTTTCGCCAGATGCAAACTCACGAATTTGCTGTACATATTCGTTTCCGTCCTGATCTGCTACTTCGTCCTCACTCACATTTGCTACATACAGAATAGGTTTTGACGTGAGTAAATGAAGCTGCTTCACAAGCTTCTGCTGCTCATCTGTAAATTCAACCGATCTTGCAGATTTTCCAGCTTCAAATGCGTCCTTCAGCTTTTCCAAAATATCAAATTCAGCTACCGCTTCCTTATCTTTTTGTTTCGCAAGCTTACTCACACGAGTTAAACGCTTTTCAACCGTTTCTAGATCAGCCAAAATCAATTCTAAATTAATCGTTTCAATATCTGACACTGGGTCAACCTTACCTGACACATGTGTAATGTTATCATCAGCAAAAGCTCTCACCACGTGACAGATCGCATCTACTTGACGAATGTGAGAAAGGAATTTATTTCCTAAACCTTCTCCTTTAGATGCACCTTTCACAATACCAGCAATATCAGTGAATTCGAAAGCAGTCGGAACTGTCTTTTTTGGCTGCACTAATTCTGTCAGTTTTTGCAAACGCTCGTCTGGAACTTCTACAATTCCGACGTTTGGATCAATGGTACAGAACGGATAGTTAGCAGACTCCGCTCCAGCCTGTGTAATTGCATTAAATAGCGTTGACTTCCCGACGTTAGGTAAGCCAACAATACCAGCTGTTAAAGCCATTCTTTCATCTCCTCTATATGAAACGTGCTCGTTATACTGCGTAATATGAACCTAGAGCAATTATAAGTAGGTTTACATGAAAAGACAAGCTAACCATCATGCATTTTCAATAGAAGAAACATTACCAAAAAGACTAAATCGGAGCTTTAAAATGAGAAATTGCATCTGTTTCTCTGAACAAAAGACAAATTTCATCAAAAAAGCATGAGGCCTACTTAAGCAGTTGGCTCCTCATGCTTGACGAGAATTTTCTTCATTTTTCGTTCAAAATCTCTTCTTGGGATCATCACGCTGTGCCCACACCCTTCGCATTTAATACGAATATCCATGCCCAAACGAATGACTTTCCACCGATTGGCGCCACATGGATGGGGTTTTTTCATTTCAACGACGTCATGTAACCCAAATGCTTTGTCTGCCATCAGCATTCACCTCTCTTGCTCACTTCATTAAATCTATTGTACAAAAAAACGACGATAGAGAGCAATGCACAAAATAAAGAGCCGCTGTCATGTATCAATCCCGTTCTTTTTTATAGAAAAAACCCTTCTTTTAGATCATTTTATTTGTGACCAATAGTTACTTAAACTCCGCTTTTTTTCAATATTGTCACAAACACTGTAGGTCAAAAGGTTTTTATTGGTAGAACGCTGTGGTTTTTCCATATTTTTTGATTTATGATATCTGCATAAATGTTATGTGAGGGAGCAGGTACGATGGTCAATCGAAAGGATAGATTAACCGACAAAGATTATAAAATCATATCCGATCACGCTGGAAACGCAGAGAATTACCAGCAGAACCATACGATAGAAGTAGGTCAGCATACGCTCACTGTCAACGATTTTCTAAAAATAGATCATCAATTATATGGTTTAACGATGCAGCAGGAACAGTCAGATGAGTTCATTGTCGCGTTTCACTGTCCTCTGCCAAAACAAATGACGGTTACATCGACACAAGATGTTCAAACGGCTACCCAATCATTGTTAAAAACGGATTATGCCTACCCCATTGAAAGAAAATCCTTAGCCGGAAAACAAGATCATGTCTTTTTTAAAGGGAAGGAATACATCGAGGACGTCTGTCAGAAGCACCCGAATGCAACCATCTATCTCACTGGACAAGCGCTTGCCGGTGCTGTTTGTGCTTACATTGCGACAGAACAGCCAGCTGTCAAAAAAGCCATCACATTCGATAGCCCAAATATATGGAGCAGCCTGGCACCTTCCATTCAGCAAAAAGCAGTAGAAGGAAAATATACCCATGTTCTCACGGAATATATTCAACCCAATCATTATGTAGGTTTACTCAATCGCCATGATCATGGAGTTGGACAAGTCAAGTACACCGTACCGCCCCGGGAGCAGGGATCGGTCCAAGAATCCATAAAATATAAACCAAGAGAAATTGACACCTTTTTAAGATCAGCTTTTGCATCAATGAATATAGAGTGGAACGAATCGTTTGATACAAATGCATTTTTAGCTCTCGTTTCAGGAGAATTTAAAGTAAATGGGTATTCATTCCATTCGAATGGAACCGCTCGTATTTTAGATGAACAGCTTGATCACAATACAAGTTTTACAGCGATGCTTTTACAAGACATCCATTCAGGCCGTGCATATGCACAAAGCGGGCTTGAAATTATCATAAAATCCCATTTACTAAAAAATTCATCATATGATCTACAAAGTATTATTGAACATGAAGTACACACTGTATTTGAGAAAATAGATGGAATTGATGATAGTGTAAAAGATGCCGTCCATCATGTAAAACAAGAACTGAAAGGACTTGTCGGCTTCGGTCACTATGATTTATTAACCCATAGCGATGTAGAAGCACTGTTAGAGGAAGTAAGGATGGAGCAGCCGCAATCATCCTTTTATTCTCATGAAAAACAACTGAATGCCTTGTACACCTTGAGAGACTACGAACAAGAACTTTCCACCCTTTCAAGACATATGTACACAATGGGTGATGACTATGCCAAGGCAGATAGACGCCTTGCGATGCAAATGGGTATTCGTTAAGAAAGGAGTCGCCATATGATCAATCAAAATAAACCTCCTAGTGACGCCCAGCGTTTCTTGCAAAATGTGAGTGCCCGCCGCTCCATGTCTGTATTCGAAAGTCAATCTGCACCACAAACACAATCGCAATCACCTGAAGAAATTGCCGCTATTCAGGCCATGCGCAGAGAAGGACAACGAAAAGATTTAAAGCGATTGCTGAAAATGCGGCTTCACGATGAATTGGCAAACACACGCATGCACTTGGAGTACCAATTGTCCAAAACAGAAGACATGATGAACCAGACAACCATTGTCAAACAGCATGTATCCCAGCATTTAAAGGGACAAGCCATCTCAGAAATAGAGGAACGCATGCAGCGTCTCCAGCACATGCCTGTATATGACGATATCAAGGAAGCGATTGATTCCATTCGGATAAAATAAGCACTTCTCTTTGAAAGAGAGGTGTTTATTTTATTTTATCAGTATAATTTTTAGAACGGAAAAATATCTTTTTACTTAAAATCGGATACAGCATTAAACAGACAAGCAAATAAAGATTGAGCAAGCTGTAAATCGGATACAAGAAAGCAATCAAATCAGCAAATCCAAGAGAGGTTAAAGGTGCCATCAAAAGAAGCATGATGAATACAATGAACCAGCGGGGCATTCGTACAAAAGAGAGCATGCGGCTGGATAAACCAAATAATCCCGCAGCGGTTGTTGTATAAATCGCTAAACAAAGAACAATGGTCATAAACACAAACAATGATGTTGGTGCCCCCTCTAATACTGTAAACAAAGGAATCCCCTCTGCTGAAAGACTCCCAGAAATATCAACTAGTATTTCGTTATACACATAAGAAATGACACCAAAAATCAAGCCGCTTAATATACTCGCAACCTTGGCCTCTCCAAGCCCCTTCATTTCTTTCCCCACTGAAGAAAGCACCGCCACAACAGATAATATATTCAAAGAAGCAAAGACGATACTGGCAGGCCAATTGTATTGCTGGCCAAAATCAATTCTCCATATATGATCATGATTCATATAATAAAAAACAAACGCATAGATGAGCCCCACCACCAAAATTGGTATAATGAAAGCATTCACAGATAAGAGACCTTTCACATCCCAGAAAAAAATCATAAATGAAAATAAACAAAATGCACCGATTCCAACCCAAAATGGCACATGATACATCTCAAGTGTCACCCCGCCACCGGCAATCATGACTGTTGTTGTCGTGAATAGATAAAGAACAATTAAAATATCATACACCTTGGCCAGCCAAGGACCTACAAGACGCTCTAACACCGGCACAAAATGATCGGCACGCACCTCATAACTGATTTTTAACACCACATAGGTCGACAGCATAAACATGAGCGTAAACAGTAGAATGGCTAGTCCGCTATCAAGGCCAAAAAACTGCCATATTTCTTGACCGGAGGCATATCCCGCTCCTATCAAGCTTCCTAAAATTAAAAGCGTCCACCTTGAACCAGCCTTCCACACAATCATCACCTCATAGGTATAGAATTAAGCTTGTTTCCGTATACTGATACTAACTACTATGACAAGGAAGTGAGACCTATGAATAGCAAGAACGGTCTTTTTTTAAGAAATAGGGTGAAAGAATACGTGTCCCATACGGATACAAATGCCATTCAGCAGCTTAAAAGTATTTTATTCTCGCATCTTCAGAAAGCAGGAAAAAGACCCGTTGCCATCGTCTGCATAGGAACAGACCGCTCAACCGGTGACTCTCTAGGTCCACTTGTAGGAACAAAGCTTTCAAGTCTTGATTTAAAAAAGCTGCATGTATACGGCACTCTCTCTGACCCAGTGCATGCGGTCAATTTAAAGGAAAAGCTCGCTGAAATTGAACAAGCTCATAAACATCCATTTATCGTAGCCGTTGATGCCTGTTTAGGTAGAGTGAAAAGTGTAGGATCGTTTCAAATTGGAGAAGGACCGTTAAAGCCCGGTGCAGGTGTGCAAAAAGAGCTGCCAGAAGTAGGCAATATTCATATTAATGGAATCGTCAACGTGAGCGGTTTTATGGAATACTTCGTTCTCCAAAACACACGTCTTCATCTTGTAATGTCTATGGCCAATACACTTTCTGAAAGTCTATCCCACATTGATCAAATGGATTGGACGAGAGAAAAAAGCCGTTCTCTTTTCACCCCTATTCAAAATATCACGGGAAGAATATAAAAAAGACCATCTCATATCAAGATGGTCATTCCGATGATTCTCTCGTAGAAAGCAATTCAAGGATTCTTTCTAAATCTTCATTTGAGAGAAATTCAATCTCAATTTTCCCTTTTTTCTTCTGTTTCTTGATCGTCACTGAAGTACCAAAGTAATTTTGTAAGAAAGATTCTCTTTCTTTCAACACGCGATCCTTTGGTGCTTCTTTTTTCTTTGTTTCACGTGGAACATTTTCATTTAATTGCTGAACAAGTTTCTCAACCTGACGGACATTTAATCCTTCGTCCACGACCTTCTTTACCAATGGCGCCAGCTTCTTTTTGTTTTTCAAACTAAGCAGCGTGCGTCCATGTCCCATGGATAATGTTCCATCCGCAATCAGCTTCTGTACTTCATCCGGTAATGTTAATAAACGAAGGTGGTTCGCAATATGCGGTCTGCTTTTGCCTAATCGCTTGGCTAATTCCTCCTGAGTCACACTTAAGTGATCTAGTAAGGAGGCATAGGCTTCCGCTTCCTCTAATGGAGATAAATCCTCGCGCTGTAAGTTTTCTAAAAGAGCGATCTCCCTCATCAGTGTTTCTGAAAATTCCCTGACGATCGCAGGAATCGTTGTCAAACCAGCTTGTTGTGCTGCACGGAAACGGCGTTCTCCCGCGACAATGTCATATCCCTTAATGGACTTACGAACAATAATCGGCTGTAAAACACCATGCTGCTGAATCGATTCTTTGAGATCAGACAATGCATCATCATCAAACGTTTTCCTTGGCTGATAAGGGTTCGGGCGCAAATCCTTCAACTTAATTTCTTCGACAGTTTCTTCATTGGAATCCACATTGTTAAATAGCGCATTAATACCCTTTCCAAGACCTTTAGCCATTCGCATCCACTTCCTTTGCTAAGTCTAAATAGACATCTGCACCTCTTGAACGTGGATCATACAAGATAATAGGTTTCCCATGACTAGGCGCTTCACTTAGTCTCACATTTCTCGGAATCACGGTCTGATAGACTTTATCTCTAAAGTATTTTTTTACTTCTTCGATGACTTGGATTCCAAGATTTGTTCTTGCATCCAGCATTGTCAGTAAGACACCTTCAATGGCAAGGTCGGTATTTAGATGTTTCTGCACAAGACGAACCGTATTCAACAATTGACTCAATCCTTCAAGCGCATAATATTCACACTGAACCGGTATTAAAACAGAATCGGATGCAGTTAACGCATTAATCGTCAGTAATCCAAGTGATGGCGGGCAGTCAATAATCATATAATCATAATTTTGCTTCACAGATTCAAGTGCTCTTTTCAGCCTCACTTCACGTGAGATCGTAGGCACAAGCTCAATTTCCGCCCCTGCAAGCTGTATCGTCGCAGGAATGACATCAAGATTTTCGACCTCTGTCGTCTTAATCACATCAAGTACATCTGCATCGTCTACTAAAATATCGTACACGCACTTCTCTACGTCGGCCTTCTCAATCCCAATACCACTCGTGGCATTTCCCTGCGGATCAATATCAACTAACAACACTCGTTTTCCTATGTATGCTAAACACGCACCCAAATTAACAGAAGTTGTCGTCTTCCCAACGCCGCCCTTCTGGTTGGTAATCGCTATGATTTTCCCCACGATGTCACCCACTTTCAACTTAACAAGTTTCTCATTCATTCATACTTCCTATTCTATCAAAAAAAGTATGAAACGTTTGCTTTTTTTGTTCCCCCATTATAAATTCGTGGATGAATCTGTGTTTCCGTACATGAATAGATGCATAAAAATGCGCTCGAAAGATATATTGATATATCTTTTTAAAGAAAATAACGAGACAAAAAACCCCCACTTTTATAAAAGTGAGGGAGATACAATCAAAAGTTTAGCCCGCCAATTTTTCGGCCTTCACTTACAATGACTTTAGGTGTCACTGTTTTATAGTTCTTCTTTTTCAAAAACCCATAGGGTGCTTTAATGGTAAATGTGGCATGTCCAACAGCGTCCCCGGTTTTCGCGTAAGCCTGCCATACAATCTTTGAACAATAAGTAGGGTCCAAGGATTGAATAGACATAGTGATCGAATATCGAGCCTTCGGATGGTCTTTCACGTAATCGTGCGCCCAATCCCCAGCTAAATCTGCCTTTTCCTGATGATTAATCCGAATCACCTTTGTATTGGCACTATAGCGAAACCAGCTTTGAATGGAATCAATATTGGGATGCTGCCGGAACCCAGGAATGGATGCATAGCTTTTCTCATTAATGACGATGCCTGCATGACCAATTAAACCATTCAAAGCACCAGTGCTCGTCACCAATATATCCCCTTTTTGAGGCATAATATCGGTTCCAGGATACGGTTTACCAAAAAGATGGCGAATGGTATTCGGCCTTTCATCCGTTACCATTTCATCCTGTTTGTTTTGCCTTAAACCATAGTTCTCCAAATCATCATCAGCTGTGATTACATCGATCGCATCGTCCTGAGACGCTTGCTCTTGATTTAATTGTTGAACCGTTACATCTGTCGAAACCACACCTTGTTTCTTCAGAGTACTCAGTTCTTCTTTCGTAATCGTTTCTTCCGCTGAATGAGTATCATGATTCGTTGACGTGCTCACAGCAAACACAGTCGTTTCATTTGAAAAAAGAGAAAAAGAGATTAGTAAATAACAGATAATAGCAAAAATAGTCTTTTTCATTTTCATCAGTTATATGTCACCTCCCTTCTACTATGAAAATCATATTTTACCAATTAATTAATAATAAGTAAATATCATGAATTGAAGGGAGAGAAAGACAAAAAAGCTGACGAGTAATGCTCATCAGCTTCTTTCTATTTAGGAATTCGAATCGTTAATTGGATATATTCCTCAAATTCTTCTTCCTCGGTATTTATTTTAAGTCCGCTGTCTTCTACCATGTGGAGAGACTGACGAATGGTATTCATCGCAATTCGCGTATCTCGGCTAAACGCCTTACGTTTCGGCTTCGGTTTGCGATCTGTTTTTTGTTCAAGCATCTTCACTACACGCTCTTCAGTCTGTTTCACATTCAGCTGCTTTTCGATGATTTCCTGCAACAGCGTGATCTGTAATTCTGGCAGCTTTAGAGGTACAAGTGAACGGGCATGTCTCTCTGAGATTTTTTTCTCCAAAATGGCTTGCTGTACCTCTTCAGGCAACTTTAAAAGTCTTAGTTTGTTTGCAACAGTCGATTGTCCCTTACCTAAACGCTGAGCAAGCGCTTCTTGCGTTAAATCATGAAGCTCTAGAAGACGTGCATAAGCATGAGCCTCTTCAATTGCAGACAGCTCTTCTCTTTGCAAATTTTCAATCAATGCCACAGATGCCGTTTCCGTATCAGTAAAATCTTTTATAATAGCGGGGATCTTCTCCCATTGAAGAGTTTGTACCGCTCTCCAACGTCTTTCGCCGGCGATCAGTTCATATTTTCCTTCTTCTTCTGTTGGTCTAACAACAATCGGTTGAATAATGCCATGGGTATGAATGGTTGTGGCCAGCTCTTGTATCTTTTCTTCTGAAAAAATGGTGCGTGGCTGAAAACGGTTAGGCATAATTGTGTCGACCGGGAGCTCCTGTATCTCTTCCTTTAATGTTTCATGCTCAGCAATCTCTGCCTCTATTTCGGTATCACGCTCAGGATGTTCTTTGTCACCAAGCCCGAAGAAGCGTGAGAGTGAATGCTTCATGAACCTACACCACCTTTAAAAACTACCTTTTTATAATTCTATTTTCTCATGTTTTTTCCTTCTGTAAAATCATAAATATTGAAGAAAAACCGACCTTTTACATGATCAACCCTCTATTGGTGATTTATTAGGTGTTCCTGGTTTTCTAGGATATTTTTTTGGTGTTTGTTTTTTCTTTTCAATGACAATGATGTTCCGTTCGCTTTCTTCTAAAGGAAGAACAAAGGAATGCTTTTCAACAACCTCTCCTCCGAGGACAGTAACAGCTTTTTTTCCTGCTTGCATCTCTTCATCTGCAGCAGATGCTTTTAATGCAACAAACAAACCTTCCTTTTTCACAAGAGGCAGGCATAGTTCGCTCAAGACAGATAAGCGCGCAACTGCTCTAGCGGTGACAAGGTCATAGCTTTCACGTTGATCTTTACGTTGTCCAAAGGTCTCCGCACGATCATGATAAAAAGTAGTATCTTGTAAGTTTAACCCTTTTGCTAACTCATTGAGAAACGTAATGCGTTTCTGGAGAGAATCAACAATGGTCACATGTAGATGAGGGAAACAAATTTTAAGAGGAATGCTTGGAAAACCAGCACCAGCTCCAATATCACAAATTGTTGTCACATTGTGAAAATCAATAAAAAATGCTGCTGATATCGAGTCATAAAAATGCTTTAAATATACTTCTTCCTTTTCTGTAATGGACGTTAAATTCATCTTCTCGTTCCATTCTACAAGCATATGGAAGTAAGTTTCAAATTGTTCAAGCTGCACTGGAGAAAGAGTGATCCCTTTCTCCTCTAGTGCTGCTGTAAATTGTTCAATGTTCATGCCGACATCCTTTCTACTCTGCTATCTTCGCAATACGTCCCTGCTCCAAATACACTAAAAGGATAGAAATATCAGCAGGGTTAACGCCTGAAATACGAGAAGCCTGTGCAACAGAAAGCGGTCGGACTTCTTTTAGCTTTTGCTTCGCTTCAGTTGCAATCCCTTTGATGGCATCATAATCGATTCGATCCGGAATCTTTTTATTTTCCATCTTTTTCAGCTTTTCAACTTGTTGGAGCGACTTTTCAATATAACCTTCATATTTAATTTGAATCTCTACCTGTTCACACACATCAGCAGGAAGCGGTGTGTCAGCAGGAGCTAGTTTCACAACAGATTCATAGTTCATCTCTGGACGCTTCATCAGATCACTAGCGCGAATACCGTCCTTCAATTCACTTCCACCAAGAGAACGGATATATTCCTGTGTCTCTGCTGTAGGTTTAATAATGACAGAATATAAACGTTTTTTCTCTGCTTCAATAGCCTCTTTTTTCTGTGTGAATGCTTGGAATCTCTCTTCAGAAATTAAACCAATGTTATATCCAAGTTCCGTTAATCTTAAATCAGCATTGTCATGACGCAGAAGTAAGCGGTACTCTGCACGAGAAGTTAAAAGACGGTAAGGTTCATTTGTACCCTTCGTGACAAGATCATCAATGAGAACACCGATATATGCATCAGATCGGCTTAAAATGACTTCTTCTTTACCCAATGCTTTTCTTCCTGCATTGATACCTGCCATAATTCCTTGACCTGCAGCTTCCTCATAACCAGAGGTACCATTAATTTGGCCAGCTGTATATAATCCAGAAATTTTCTTCGTCTCAAGTGTCGGCCACAATTGTGTAGGCACAATCGCATCATACTCAATGGCATAACCCGCTCGCATCATTTGTACATTTTCAAGCCCTGGAATGGTTGACAGCATTCGCTGCTGTACATCCTCTGGCAGACTTGTAGATAAACCTTGAACATACACTTCTTGCGTATTACGGCCTTCTGGCTCTAAGAAAATTTGATGTCTCGGTTTATCATTAAAACGAACCACCTTATCCTCAATAGACGGGCAGTATCTAGGACCTGTTCCTTTAATCATACCTGAATACATAGGAGAACGGTGAAGATTCTCATCAATAATTTGATGAGTCTCTAAACTCGTGTATGTTAACCAGCATGGTAATTGATCTGTAATATATTCCACAGTTTCATAAGAAAACGCACGTGGTACATCATCACCTGGTTGAATTTCCGTCTTACTATAATCAATCGAGTGACTGTTTACTCGAGGTGGTGTCCCAGTTTTAAAGCGAACCAAATCGAATCCTAATTCTGCTAGATGATCCGATAATTTAATGGAAGGCTGCTGATTATTAGGACCGCTTGAATAAGAAAGATCACCTAAAATAATGCGGCCTTTTAAGAAAGTACCAGTCGTTAGAACAACAGACTTCGCGCGATAATTTGCACCTGTTTGAGTCACAACACCTTTACATTCATCATCTTCTACAATTAAATGATCTACCATCCCTTGCAGCATTGTTAGGTTTGGTTCATTTTCCATTGTTTTTTTCATTTCGTGCTGATATTGAAACTTATCTGCTTGCGCTCTTAACGCACGGACAGCAGGTCCTTTCCCAGTATTCAGCATACGCATTTGAATGTGCGTCTTATCTATATTTCGTGCCATTTCCCCGCCTAGCGCATCAATTTCTCTGACGACAATCCCTTTAGCGGGACCTCCTACGGACGGATTACATGGCATAAAAGCAACCATATCGAGATTGATGGTCAATACAAGTGTTTTGGCGCCCTGTCTTGCAGAAGCAAGAGCAGCCTCAACACCAGCATGACCGGCACCGACGACGATTACATCATATTGGCCAGCTTCATAACCCATTTCTTTTGTTCCTCCCTTTACTTTCCTAAACAGAATTGAGAGAATAACTGATCGATTAAGCTTTCATGAACAGCATCCCCAATAATTTCACCTAGCTGCTCCCAGCAGCGTGTTAAATCTATTTGAACAATGTCGATCGGTACATTCATTTCAATTCCTTCTAGAGCATCTTCAATCGATTGTTTTGCTTCTTGAAGGAGCGCAATATGCCTAGTATTGCTCACATACGTTAAATCTCCACTTTCAATTGAGCCTGTGAAGAATAAAGATTGAATGGCCATTTCAAGCTCATCAATCCCTTTTTCTTGTAATAAAGATGTTGTAACAACCGGACGATCCTTCGCTAACTCTTTTACCTTTTCTACATCAAGTTTAGGCTCAAGATCTGTCTTATTGACAATCACAATAATATCCATACCTGAGACAGCCTCAAATAGCTTAATATCTTCCTCAGATAACTCTTCACTATAATTGAGCACAAGTAAAATCAGGTCAGCTTCTTTTAAGACCTGTCTTGATCGCTCGACCCCAATACGCTCAACAATGTCTTCAGTCTCACGTATACCCGCAGTATCTACTAAACGGAGCGGTACTCCTCTTACATTCACATATTCCTCGATGACATCTCTGGTTGTTCCAGGAATATCGGTCACAATCGCCTTTGTTTCCTGAACAAGACTATTTAATAAGGAAGACTTCCCAACATTTGGCCTTCCAATAATAACAGTGGATAAGCCCTCACGTAGGATTTTCCCCTGCTGTGAAGTCGTTAGAAGCGATTCAATTTCCTTTTTCACAGATGTCGCCTTTTCAACTAAGACTCGATGTGTCATTTCTTCCACATCGTCATACTCTGGATAATCAATATTCACTTCTACATGGGCAAGTGTCTCCAATATCTCACCACGAAGACGTTTAATCAAACCGGAGAGACGTCCCTCCATTTGAGTCATTGCGACATTCATCGCACGGTCAGTTTTTGCACGAATCAAGTCCATTACGGCTTCTGCTTGTGACAAGTCGATTCTTCCATTTAGGAAAGCACGTTTTGTAAACTCACCTGGCTCCGCTAATCTCGCTCCTTCTTTTAAAGCAAGCTGCAAGACTTTATTGACCGTGACAATTCCGCCATGGCAGTTGATCTCAATAACGTCTTCTCTCGTAAATGTTTTTGGCGCTCTTAATACAGACACCATGACCTCTTCTATCACTTGCTCGGTATTTGAATCTACAATATGACCATAATGAATGGTATGAGAATCCACTGATACAAGTTTTTTTTCCTTAGGCCCCTTATACATGCGATCAGCAATCTGAACTGCATCAGGCCCGCTTAAACGTATAATGGCAATTGCCCCTTCACCCATTGGTGTAGAAATTGCTGCAATTGTATCCACCGCTCATTCACCTCTTTCTCTATTCAATAGACAGTCTTATATCTATTAAATGGACGTTGTCCATCTCTATATCAAAAACGCTTAATCCAAAATTTAAAGATACCACAAATGCATGCGAAGCGAAAGTAGCCCACATTTAATTATCCACAGTTTTGCACCCTGTCTATTTTAACACTTAACTTATCCACATGTGAATAACGACGTTCTAAACTTGTCTTCACATCTTACACCTAAATCCAATAAATTAAAACGTCCTTCTCCCTTTGCAACTAAGGGAAAATGACGTTTTCGATTTAAATAACACACTAACTTTTTAGAAATAAAGGATTAATCTACTATTAAAAGGTAATTTTTCAATAAAAAAAGACTAAAATCCAGCTTTGCTGAATCTTAGCCTTTCTGCTATTTTTTATACATCACCACAACATGACGCTTGCTGCCTGTATCTTCGGATGCCGTGGCAAGTTCTTTAGAAAATGCTGCAATCGTATCATGAACGACTTTTCGTTCATTCGAAGGCATCGGTTCTAAATGAACCTTTCTCTTCGTTTTTAAAACACGATTTGCCGTTTTGATTGCGTATTGTTCAAGTGCTTCTTGTCGTTTCTTCCTATAATCTCCAATATCAATTGTAATATGATGATACTGATCAGAATAACGATTAAACACTAACTGCACCAAGGTTTCTAAAGAGTACAGTGTTTGTCCTCTTTTTCCAATCATTAATGAAGTTTTGTCTCCATCAATGTGAAAAGAGATCTTTTTCGTTTCTTTTTTCGAAACAATGTTTGCTTTAGGATCAATTGATTTAACAATTTTATCTAAATACTGTGTTGCTAATTTGAGCGCATCTCGCTTTTCTACTAACTTGACAACAGCTTGTCTTTTACCAAATAATCCTAAAAATCCTTTGTTTCCTTTATCTACTATTGTGATATCCACTTCTTCTTGTAGTAGTTGAATTTGTTTCAGTCCGGAATCTACTGCTTCTTCGACTGTGCGACCGACAGCAGTTATTTCCTTCATTTTTTGTTCCCGCCAGCTTTTTCTTTTGTATCAACTTTTACTTGAGGTGTTTTAATGACCAACGTTTGAATGATCATGAAAATGTTACCTACAACCCAGTACAGTGAAAGTGCCGCTGGGAAACTGATTGCAAATACAATGATCATAATCGGCATCACCCAAAGCATAATCGCCATTTGAGGGTTGTCCGAAGGATTTCCAGCCATCATTAGCTTCTGCTGAATAAAAGTAGCTACACCTGCAATAATCGGTAACAGGAATAATGGATCTGGACTGCCTAAGTCAAACCATAAGAAAGTATGTTTCTTGATTTCAGCTGTTCTCATGATCGCATGATAAAAACCAATTAAGATTGGCATTTGAATTAAGATTGGGAAACACCCTGCTAATGGATTTACACCATTCTTTTGGAAAAGAGCCATTGTTTCCTGTTGAAGCTGCTGCTGTGTTTTTTGATCTTTTGAACTATATTTTTCACGAAGCTTCTTTAGTTCTGGCTGAAGTGCTTGCATTGCTTTTGTACTTCTTAATTGTTTAATCATTAATGGTAAAATAAGCAAACGAATCAAAAGAGTTACAATAATAATCGCTACACCATAGTTTTCACCAGTTAAGTTTGCCATGTAAGTGATTAATTGAGATAGCGGGTATACAATGTAAGAATTCCAGAATCCCTTACTATCTGATGTGATTGGTTCATTGATTTGTGTACATCCTGCCAATAGAACCAACACGCCAATCAAGCTAAATATTAGTAATAATCGCCTTTTCAACAAGATTCCTCCCATTACTTCAAACTTTATTTAAGTTGGAATTGATTACGAAAGTGACTCACCTAATCAGTATGGTAACATTTTTTCATTACAAAGTGGTGGTTTCATTTTAATTCACTAGATGAAGGAAGCGCTTTTAAAAATTGATTCAACGAAAGTTTCTATTACGAAGACTTTTTCGGTTGTTGTTGATAAACAGCGGATTTTCTAAATAAATGCTGGAGAGACTTCTTTGTTTCTTCAAAGGTCAATTCGCTTGCTGGTTTTCGTGCGATAACAATGTAGTCTTTTTCTTGCTTTAGCTTATGACCTTCCTCTAAGAACACCTGACGGATCAATCGTTTAATCCGGTTTCTTATCACTGCATTACCTATCTTCTTACTGACAGACAATCCTAAACGCAGTTCTTCTTGATTTGGTTGGTCCAGCTGATAAATGACGAATTGGCGATTAGCCATTGATTGACCTTTTTTGAACACTGTTTGAAACTCTTCATTTTTTTTTAGCCTGTTTCGCTTCTTCATGTTTTCTTCCACTCCGATAAAAACTGACAGTTCATTTACGATTTTATGTAAAAAAGACCACTGACATTATTCAGTGGCCTAAGCTGATAATTTTTTTCTACCTTTGCTGCGGCGTCGCTTTAAAACTAGACGTCCGTTTTTAGAACTCATACGGCTGCGGAAGCCATGAACTTTACTACGCTTACGGTTATTTGGTTGAAACGTTCTTTTCATTTATGACACCTCCCTGAGGAATAGCTGTTTAAGACAGTCTAACTCATTATATTTGTGTAACCCATCGATTGTCAATATCAATGATAAAACTCTTATTATCAACCTTATAAGCATAACACAAGTTATCAAGTGAAGAAACCTTCTTTTTTAGTTTCCAGCATTTTATTCTTTTTTTCCTTCAAAAAAACCTTCAAAACAAGGTTGTGGATATTTTTCCGGCATATTTTGACTATCCACATCCATTATCGACATTTTTTTCACACAAATAACCTATGTGGATAATTATTTTTCAACAGGATGTAAAGTGTGTGGATAAGTTTGTGACACCCATTGCACCATCTTGTTTATTTTGATATTATATTTGTGTTTTAACTCTTAATTACTTATCTGGCCTATTTATCTTATCCACACTTTGTGGATAACCTGTGGAAAGTTATTACACAGCTTGTTGAATTGTTTATCCACAACCTGTGTAATTTGTCGAAAAGACGTTTTTCTACTATATTAATTGTTTTCAACAAAGTATGTGCACGAATGGTGATGACCATTTGCTCTTTTTCGTGTTCTATAACAGTTTGATACTGGTCATTTTAAAAAGAAAAGGAGGGGGGAGAAGCCTTATGGAAAATATTTTGGATCTGTGGAATAAAGCACTTCAAAAAATAGAGACAAAATTGAGCAAACCTAGTTTTGAAACATGGATGAAGTCCACTAAAGCCCATTCTCTTCAAGGAGATACGCTGACTATTACTGCACCTAATGAATTTGCGAGGGACTGGCTCGAGTCAAGATACCTTCACTTAATTGCAGATACCATCTATGAACTGACAGGCGAAGAGCTCAGCATCAAATTTATCATTCCTCAAAATCAGGACGAAGAGGAAGCCATGCCAAAATCTCCAATCAAAAAAATGTCGAAAGAAGAACCCGTTGAAATTCCACAAAATATGCTGAATCCAAAATATACATTTGATACTTTTGTTATTGGTTCAGGCAACCGTTTTGCTCATGCAGCTTCACTTGCAGTTGCAGAAGCACCAGCAAAAGCATATAACCCGCTTTTTATTTATGGGGGCGTTGGTTTAGGAAAGACTCACTTAATGCATGCGATCGGTCATTACGTCATCGACCATAATCCATCAGCCAAAGTGGTCTATCTATCATCTGAAAAATTTACAAATGAATTTATCAACTCAATCCGGGACAACAAAGCAGTCGATTTCCGTAATCGCTATCGGAATGTAGATGTGCTTTTGATAGATGATATTCAATTTTTAGCAGGAAAAGAACAAACACAAGAAGAGTTTTTCCATACATTCAACACACTTCACGAAGAAAGTAAGCAAATCGTCATTTCTAGTGACCGGCCGCCAAAGGAAATTCCGACACTTGAAGACAGATTACGCTCTCGATTCGAATGGGGCTTAATTACAGACATTACCCCGCCAGATCTAGAAACGCGTATTGCGATCTTACGTAAAAAAGCAAAAGCAGAAGGTTTAGACATTCCGAATGAAGTCATGCTTTATATTGCCAATCAAATCGACAGCAACATTCGGGAACTGGAAGGTGCTTTGATTCGTGTTGTTGCTTACTCTTCTTTAATCAATAAAGACATCAATGCAGATCTAGCAGCTGAGGCGCTAAAGGACATCATTCCATCGTCGAAGCCAAGGGTCATTACAATTAAAGATATTCAAAGAATTGTAGGGCAGCAATTTAATATTCGTTTAGAGGATTTCAAAGCGAAGAAACGTACGAAGTCAGTTGCTTATCCAAGACAAATTGCCATGTATCTCTCTAGAGAAATGACCGACTCCTCTCTGCCTAAAATAGGAGAAGAATTTGGAGGTCGTGATCATACGACTGTCATTCATGCTCATGAGAAGATTTCGAAATTAATGGTTGAGGATGAACAGCTTCAGCAGCACGTCAAAGAAATAAAAGAACAATTAAAATAACCTAGCTGATATAATAAGTACGGGAAAATGTGAATAACTAGAGTATAGTCATACACAGTCTGTCCACATGTGGATAGGCTGTCTTTCCTTTCTTTCTACTGACTTATCCACATATTCACAAGCCCTACTAGTACTTCTACGATTTTTATTAAATAAATATATATATGTCATTAAGAAAAATTAGGAGGACCACTATGAAATTCACGATTCAAAAAGATCGTCTTGTTGAAAGTGTCCAAGATGTATTAAAGGCCGTATCCTCTAGAACAACGATTCCTATTTTGACAGGGATTAAAATTGTTGCATCTGATGAAGGGGTTTCTCTCACAGGGAGCGATTCTGATATCTCAATCGAATCTTTTATTCCTCAAAGAGATGGAGATTTAGAAGTCATTACAATTGATCGACCGGGAAGTATTGTGCTGCAAGCCCGCTTCTTTAGCGAAATCGTTAAGAAACTGCCTATGTCTACTGTCGAAATTGAGGTAGAACAAAATCATCTGACCATCATCCGCTCTGGTTCAGCAGAATTTAATTTAAACGGCTTAGATGCTGAAGAATATCCGCATCTGCCACAAATTGAAGAGCATCATGCTTTTCAAATTCCAACAGATTTGCTTAAAAACCTTATCCGTCAAACGGTTTTCGCAGTGTCCACCTCAGAAACACGACCTATCTTGACAGGTGTAAACTGGAAGGTTGAAAAAGGTGAATTAATATGCACAGCAACGGATAGCCATCGTCTTGCTTTAAGAAAAGCGAAGTTGGATATTAACGAGGAAAGCTCGTACAATGTGGTCATTCCAGGAAAGAGTTTAACAGAGCTAAGTAAAATTCTTGATGATGGACAAGATCTTGTGAGCATCGTCATTACGGAGACACAGGTTCTCTTTAAAGCACAGAACGTGCTATTCTTCTCAAGATTGCTGGATGGTAATTACCCAGATACAGCTCGCCTCATTCCGCAAGAAAGTAAAACGGATGTAGTGGTGAATACGAAAGAATTCCTTCAAGCGATTGATCGCGCGTCACTTTTAGCAAGAGAAGGGCGTAACAACGTTGTGAAGCTTTCTGCTGATCCTGCGCAAAGCCTTGAAATCTCTTCTAATTCGCCTGAAATCGGTAAAGTAGTTGAAACGGTGCAAGCAGATGACATTAAAGGGGAGGATCTCAAAATCTCTTTCAGCCCGAAATATATGCTTGATGCTTTAAAAGTATTAGAGGGAACAGAGATTCATGTCAGTTTCACTGGCGCAATGAGACCATTCCTATTACGCACGCCAAATGATGATTCCATTTTGCAATTGATTCTTCCAGTTAGAACGTATTAATTTGGTCTAAAATGGCTGCTGTGTGAGCGCACAGCAGCTTTTTTCCTCGTTTCCTCAGCTTTCTTTCATCCCAGTTCGCTTTCCCCCTTTCCTTCTTGTCTTGTTTTTTAGTACAATTAGATATTAGTGATATTGAAAGAGGTCGATACAATGCCTAATCTGATAACGATTGAAACAGAAATGATTACATTAGGGCAGTTTTTGAAATTAGCCGAAGTCATTCAATCTGGTGGAATGGCAAAGTGGTTTTTAAGTGAACATGAGGTGTTCATCAATCAAGAGCCAGATAATAGACGGGGACGCAAATTATACCCAGGTGATGTTGTCGAGATAGAAGGTCACGGCACATTTCAAGTTGTGAATTAGAAACGGGTGACAATACATGTACATTCAAAGTCTGGCGTTAACTTCATACCGAAACTATGAACACACCGAGCTTCAATTCGACAATAAGGTGAATGTGATGATTGGTGAGAACGCCCAAGGTAAAACGAACCTGATGGAAGCGATCTATGTATTGTCGATGGCAAAGTCTCATCGTACGTCAAATGATAAAGAACTTATCCGATGGGACGAAGACTATGCTAAAATAGAAGGTAGAGTCATCAAAAAAAATGGTCCACTCCCCATGCAGCTCGTGATCTCAAAAAAAGGAAAAAAGGGTAAGGTCAATCACATTGAACAACAGAAACTCAGTCATTATGTTGGTGCCTTGAACACCATCATGTTTGCACCAGAGGATCTCAGCCTTGTGAAAGGTAGCCCGCAAATCCGCAGAAGATTCCTCGACATGGAGATTGGACAAGTGTCTGCTGTCTACTTGCATGATTTATCGCTCTATCAAAAAATCCTCACTCAGCGAAATCATTACTTGAAACAATTGCAAACAAGAAAGCAAACGGATCAAGCGATGCTGGAGATTTTAACAGAGCAGTTGATTGATGCGGCAGCGAAGGTTGTCAAAAGACGACTGACTTTTACGAAACAGCTCGAAAAATGGGCGCAGCCGCTGCATTTTGGGATTTCAAGAGAGCTGGAAACGCTCACGCTCCAATACCAGACGGCCATAGAGGTATCAGAAGCGTCAGACTTGTCGAAAATAAAAAATAGCTATGAAGAATCGTTTCAGAAACTAAGAGACAGAGAAATAGACCGAGGGGTGACGCTATGGGGGCCTCACAGAGATGATCTTCTTTTCTTTGTGAATGGTCGGGATGTTCAGACATATGGCTCTCAAGGGCAGCAAAGAACAACAGCTCTTTCACTAAAGCTGGCAGAAATTGATCTGATTCATGAAGAAATCGGTGAATACCCAATTCTTCTACTCGATGATGTTTTATCTGAACTTGATGATTACAGACAGTCTCATTTGCTCCATACCATTCAGGGACGTGTACAGACCTTCGTCACCACAACAAGTGTTGAAGGCATCGATCACGCCACCTTGAAAGAAGCGGAAATTTTCAGAGTAGCCAGTGGAAAAGTAATTGACTGATAAATGAGGTGTGGGTCTTGTATATTCATTTAGGTGATGATTGTGTTGTTTCTACACGAGAGATTGTCGCAATTGTTGATTACAAAATGAGGTCATCTTCTGTTGTAGAGGAATTTCTTCAAAAACAAGAAGAACAAATCATTTCGTTGTCACAAGGGACACCCAAATCCATCGTCGTCACAACTAAATCTGTTTATTACTCTCCTCTTTCCTCAAGCACGCTCAAAAAACGTGCTTCATTTGTGATTGAAATTGAAGTCTAAAAGCTCAATTCATATAAATATATCGTTTAAGAAAAGTGTAGGTGAATGTACGTGGCAATGGAACAGCAACATAATAGTTATGATGAAAATCAGATACAGGTGCTCGAAGGACTAGAAGCGGTTAGAAAACGTCCAGGAATGTACATTGGGTCAACCAGTGCAAAAGGACTTCACCATCTTGTATGGGAAATTGTCGACAACAGTATTGATGAGGCTTTAGCTGGTTATTGTACAGACATTACAGTGCAAATTGAAAAAGATAATAGCATCACAGTGAAAGATAACGGCCGCGGAATTCCTGTTGGGATTCATGAGAAAATGGGACGTCCTGCTGTAGAAGTGATTATGACGGTTCTTCACGCTGGTGGTAAATTTGACGGCAGCGGTTATAAAGTATCTGGCGGTTTGCATGGCGTAGGGGCATCTGTTGTTAATGCGTTATCTACGACCTTAGACGTGACTGTATACCGTGATGGGAAAATTCATTATCAACAATTCAAACGCGGTGTTCCAGTTGGAGATTTAGAGATCATTGGTGAAACAGATGTTACAGGAACAACCACTCATTTTGTGCCAGATCCAGAAATTTTTACTGAAACCATTGAATTTGATTACGACACACTTGCTAACCGTGTACGTGAGTTAGCTTTCTTAACAAAAGGCGTCAACATCATCATTGAAGACTTACGCGAAGGTAAAGAGCGAAGAAACGAATACTGCTATGAAGGCGGTATTAAGAGCTATGTAGAACATTTGAATCGCTCGAAGGAAGTCGTTCATGAAGAACCAGTTTACATCGAGGGTGAAAAAGACGGAATCACCGTTGAAGTTGCACTGCAATACAACGATTCCTATACAAGCAATATTTATTCTTTCGCCAACAACATCAACACATATGAAGGCGGAACACACGAAGCAGGCTTTAAAACCGGTCTGACGCGTGTGATCAATGATTATGCTCGTAAAAATGGCGTATTCAAAGATGGTGACTCGAATTTGAGCGGTGAAGATGTACGAGAAGGCTTAACAGCCATTATCTCTATCAAACATCCAGACCCTCAATTCGAAGGACAAACGAAGACAAAGCTCGGTAACTCAGAAGCAAGAACCATTACCGACTCCCTCTTCTCCGAAGCACTTGAGAAATTCCTTCTAGAGAACCCTGATGCTGCAAAGAAAATTGTGGAGAAAGGTGTGATGGCAGCTCGTGCAAGAATGGCTGCCAAAAAGGCACGTGAGCTGACAAGACGTAAAAGCGCACTGGAAGTCTCCAGCTTACCGGGGAAACTGGCGGATTGCTCTTCTAAAGACCCTTCCATCTCTGAGCTTTATATCGTAGAGGGAGATTCTGCGGGCGGATCTGCTAAGCAAGGTCGTGATCGACATTTCCAAGCGATCTTACCGTTAAGAGGGAAGATCCTAAACGTTGAAAAAGCACGACTAGATAAAATTTTATCTAACAACGAGGTTCGTTCAATGATTACAGCGCTAGGGACTGGAATCGGAGAAGACTTCACTTTAGAGAAAGCACGTTATCACAAAATTGTGATCATGACTGATGCTGATGTTGATGGAGCGCATATTCGGACGCTACTCCTAACATTCTTCTATCGCTACATGCGTGAAATCATTGAAAACGGTTATGTGTATATTGCACAGCCGCCTTTATATAAAGTGCAGCAAGGAAAGCGTGTTGAATACGTGTATAACGATAAACAGCTAGATGAACTGTTAAAAACACTGCCTCAAACACCGAAACCTGGACTTCAGCGTTATAAAGGTCTTGGAGAGATGAATGCTACTCAGCTTTGGGAAACAACAATGGATCCTGATGCGAGAACACTTCTTCAAGTGACACTTGAGGATGCAATCGATGCTGATGAGACTTTTGAAATGCTAATGGGAGATAAAGTAGAGCCGAGACGTAACTTTATCGAAGAAAATGCACAATACGTAAAAAATCTTGATATTTAGATAGGTATCCCCCCTTGAGAGCAACCTTATTTCTTGTTTGGAATAAGGTTGTTTTTCAAGAAACAGGGGCGTGAAACGAATGTCCTGGTTTTCTGCGTTTCGTTGATTTTCTAGTAAATAAATGTGTATAAAGGCAAGATTATTGATATAATGGAGAATAGTCTTGTGAAGATAAATACATATTTACTCCCACATAATTTATTTCATGTGATACGTAAAGGGAGGTTCTTATAGTGAGTGAACAACATACACCAAATGTACGCGAAGTGAATATTAGCCATGAAATGCGTACGTCCTTTTTAGATTATGCAATGAGTGTTATTGTTTCGCGTGCATTACCAGATGTGCGAGACGGATTGAAGCCCGTGCATCGAAGAATTTTGTATGCGATGAATGACCTAGGTATGACAAGTGATAAACCATTTAAGAAATCTGCACGTATCGTTGGGGAAGTTATCGGTAAGTACCACCCTCACGGTGATAGCGCTGTATATGAAGCGATGGTTCGGATGGCGCAAGATTTCAACTATCGTAATATGCTGGTTGAAGGGCACGGGAACTTTGGTTCTGTCGATGGAGACGGTGCAGCAGCCATGCGTTATACCGAGGCACGTCTTTCTAAAATTTCGATGGAGATCCTGCGTGATATCACAAAGGACACCATTGATTATCAAGATAACTACGATGGCAGTGAAAGAGAGCCAGTCGTTATGCCTGCTAGGTTCCCGAACTTATTAGTGAACGGGGCAACTGGAATCGCTGTAGGGATGGCAACGAATATCCCGCCTCACCAACTAGGTGAAGTGATTGATGGGGTATTGGCAATTAGTCAAAATCCTGAAATGACGACACAGGAACTAATGGACATCATTCCAGGTCCAGACTTCCCAACTGCTGGACAAATCATTGGCCGAAGCGGTATTCGTAAAGCGTATGAAACAGGACGCGGCTCTATTACATTACGTGCAAAGTCAAATATCGAAGAAACATCTAGTGGTAAGCAGCGCATTATCATTAACGAGATTCCTTACCAGGTTAATAAAGCTCGTTTGATCGAAAAAATCGCTGATCTTGTCCGTGATAAAAAGATTGATGGCATTACAGATCTTCGTGATGAATCTGACCGTAATGGAATGAGAATTGTCATTGAACTACGAAGAGACGCAAACGTCCATGTTCTATTAAACAATCTTTATAAACAAACGACACTTCAAACGTCCTTCGGTATTAACTTGCTTGCACTTGTTGATGGACAGCCGAAAGTGTTGTCTCTCAAACAATGTCTTGAATATTACCTTGAGCATCAGAAAGTGATCATTCGTCGAAGAACGGCGTATGAATTGCGTAAAGCGGAAGCAAGAGCTCATATTTTAGAAGGCTTAAGAATTGCGCTTGATCACTTAGATGAGGTCATTGCCTTAATTAGAGGCTCTCAAACTGCTGAAATTGCAAGAAATGGTTTGATGGAAAACTATAGCTTGTCTGAAAAACAAGCACAGGCCATTCTCGATATGCGACTCCAGCGTTTGACTGGTTTAGAAAGAGAGAAAATAGAAGATGAATACAAAGGGCTTGTTGAATTGATTGCTGAATTGAAAGCCATTCTAGCAGACAATGAGAAAGTTCTAGAAATCATTAGAGAAGAATTAACAGAAATCAAAGAACGCTTCAATGATACGCGCCGCACAGAAATTGTGACAGCGGGTATAGAAACAATCGAAGACGAAGATTTGATTCCTGTTGAAAATATTGTGATCACACTGACTCATAATGGTTATATTAAGCGCCTGCCTGCATCAACATACCGCAGTCAAAAAAGAGGCGGTAAAGGTGTACAAGGAATGGGAACCAACGAAGATGATTTCGTTGAACAGCTGATCTCAACATCTACGCACGATACGATTCTCTTCTTCTCTAATAAAGGGAAGGTCTATCGAGCGAAGGGCTATGAGATCCCTGAATTCGGACGAACAGCGAAAGGGATTCCGATTATTAACCTTCTTGAAGTAGAAAAGGGAGAGTGGATAAACGCCATTATTCCAGTCAGCGAATTTGATGAAGATTCGTATCTCTTCTTTACAACAAGACACGGTGTATCAAAACGAACGTCATTGTCTCAATTTGCAAACATCCGTAACAACGGTTTGATTGCACTCAGCCTGCGTGATGAAGATGAATTGATGGCTGTTCGTTTAACCAATGGTGAAAAACAAATCATCATCGGAACGAAAAAAGGAATGCTCATTCGTTTCGACGAGACAGATGTTCGTGAAATGGGACGTACAGCAGCTGGAGTTAAAGGGATCACACTTTCTGAGGATGACATCGTCGTTGGAATGGAAATCCTTGAGCCAGATGCAAATGTATTGATCGTAACTGAAAAAGGTTATGGTAAATTAACGCCTGAAAAAGAATATCGTGTCCAAAGCCGTGGTGGTAAAGGTCTGAAAACGTGCAAGATCACTGACAACAACGGTCCGCTTGTTGCAGTGAAGGCGACTAACGCTGAAGCTGAAGAAGACTTGATGATTATCACAGGCAGTGGTGTCATCATCCGTATGGCTGTTTCAGATATCTCCACAACAGGCCGAGTCACTCAAGGTGTCCGCCTGATCCGTCTAGGTGATGATGAACATGTCGCTACAGTGGCATTAGTAGAACAATCACCAGAAGACGATGAAGAGAATAGTGAAGAAAACGTAGAAAATGTAGAGTCAGATCAAGAGCAATCTGAGTAAAAATAAAGCCGGTTTTTCACCGGCTCTATTTTTTTTTGAAAAAACATGATTTTTTTTGAAGTTTATAATGCTTTTTTCATAGATATGTGTTAATCTTTCAAAGGAGCAAAAAGAGGCTCTATTTTTTATCTCTTTCATAACAAAAACTTCTTAAAAAAATAAAATGTTTTTCAAGAAAAATGTTGACTATTGATAGAGATATATGATATATTTAAGTGGTCGCTTTGAGAGAGTGACAAACAAGTTCTTTGAAAACTAAACAAGACAAAACGTACCTGTTAATTCGAGTTTTTATAAAAAAATCCTATGATACATCATAGGTAGTCAGTCAAACTGGCGAAAAGCAAAACTTCGGTTTTGTACTTTTTCGGAGAGTTTGATCCTGGCTCAGGACGAACGCTGGCGGCGTGCCTAATACATGCAAGTCGAGCGGACAGAAGGGAGCTTGCTCCCGGATGTTAGCGGCGGACGGGTGAGTAACACGTGGGTAACCTGCCTGTAAGACTGGGATAACTCCGGGAAACCGGAGCTAATACCGGATAGTTCCTTGAACCGCATGGTTCAAGGATGAAAGACGGTTTCGGCTGTCACTTACAGATGGACCCGCGGCGCATTAGCTAGTTGGTGAGGTAACGGCTCACCAAGGCGACGATGCGTAGCCGACCTGAGAGGGTGATCGGCCACACTGGGACTGAGACACGGCCCAGACTCCTACGGGAGGCAGCAGTAGGGAATCTTCCGCAATGGACGAAAGTCTGACGGAGCAACGCCGCGTGAGTGATGAAGGTTTTCGGATCGTAAAGCTCTGTTGTTAGGGAAGAACAAGTGCAAGAGTAACTGCTTGCACCTTGACGGTACCTAACCAGAAAGCCACGGCTAACTACGTGCCAGCAGCCGCGGTAATACGTAGGTGGCAAGCGTTGTCCGGAATTATTGGGCGTAAAGGGCTCGCAGGCGGTTTCTTAAGTCTGATGTGAAAGCCCCCGGCTCAACCGGGGAGGGTCATTGGAAACTGGGAAACTTGAGTGCAGAAGAGGAGAGTGGAATTCCACGTGTAGCGGTGAAATGCGTAGAGATGTGGAGGAACACCAGTGGCGAAGGCGACTCTCTGGTCTGTAACTGACGCTGAGGAGCGAAAGCGTGGGGAGCGAACAGGATTAGATACCCTGGTAGTCCACGCCGTAAACGATGAGTGCTAAGTGTTAGGGGGTTTCCGCCCCTTAGTGCTGCAGCTAACGCATTAAGCACTCCGCCTGGGGAGTACGGTCGCAAGACTGAAACTCAAAGGAATTGACGGGGGCCCGCACAAGCGGTGGAGCATGTGGTTTAATTCGAAGCAACGCGAAGAACCTTACCAGGTCTTGACATCCTCTGACAACCCTAGAGATAGGGCTTTCCCTTCGGGGACAGAGTGACAGGTGGTGCATGGTTGTCGTCAGCTCGTGTCGTGAGATGTTGGGTTAAGTCCCGCAACGAGCGCAACCCTTGATCTTAGTTGCCAGCATTCAGTTGGGCACTCTAAGGTGACTGCCGGTGACAAACCGGAGGAAGGTGGGGATGACGTCAAATCATCATGCCCCTTATGACCTGGGCTACACACGTGCTACAATGGACAGAACAAAGGGCTGCGAGACCGCAAGGTTTAGCCAATCCCACAAATCTGTTCTCAGTTCGGATCGCAGTCTGCAACTCGACTGCGTGAAGCTGGAATCGCTAGTAATCGCGGATCAGCATGCCGCGGTGAATACGTTCCCGGGCCTTGTACACACCGCCCGTCACACCACGAGAGTTTGCAACACCCGAAGTCGGTGAGGTAACCTTTATGGAGCCAGCCGCCGAAGGTGGGGCAGATGATTGGGGTGAAGTCGTAACAAGGTAGCCGTATCGGAAGGTGCGGCTGGATCACCTCCTTTCTAAGGATATATGGAGCAGCGTGCGTTTTTCGTCTTGTTTAGTTTTGAAGGAACTTGCAAAAGATCCTACAACATCATATCTTCGATATGAAAGATGGGCCTGTAGCTCAGCTGGTTAGAGCGCACGCCTGATAAGCGTGAGGTCGGTGGTTCGAGTCCACTCAGGCCCACCATCTTCTATTAAATCGGGGCCTTAGCTCAGCTGGGAGAGCGCCTGCCTTGCACGCAGGAGGTCAGCGGTTCGATCCCGCTAGGCTCCACCAACGTGTTCTTTGAAAACTAGATAACAATAAGTAATACATTCACATTGAATGCAATGCAAAGTTCATCACACATAGTGATTCTTTCTAAAGTAAGAAATGGTTAAGTTAGAAAGGGCGCACGGTGGATGCCTTGGCACTAGGAGCCGATGAAGGACGGGACGAACACCGATATGCTTCGGGGAGCTGTAAGCAAGCTTTGATCCGGAGATTTCCGAATGGGGAAACCCACTGCTCGTAATGGAGTAGTATCCATACTTGAATACATAGAGTATGAGAAGGCATACCCGGGGAACTGAAACATCTAAGTACCCGGAGGAAGAGAAAGCAAATGCGATTCCCTGAGTAGCGGCGAGCGAAACGGGAACAGCCCAAACCAAGAGGCTTGCCTCTTGGGGTTGTAGGACACTCTATACGGAGTTACAAAGGAACGATATAAGCGAAGAGGTCTGGAAAGGCCCGCCAAAGAAGGTAACAGCCCTGTAACTGAAATGTTGTTCTCTCCAGAGTGGATCCTGAGTACGGCGGAACACGTGAAATTCCGTCGGAATCCGGGAGGACCATCTCCCAAGGCTAAATACTCCCTAGTGACCGATAGTGAACCAGTACCGTGAGGGAAAGGTGAAAAGCACCCCGGAAGGGGAGTGAAATAGATCCTGAAACCGTGTGCCTACAAGTAGTCAGAGCCCGTTAACGGGTGATGGCGTGCCTTTTGTAGAATGAACCGGCGAGTTACGATCCCGTGCAAGGTTAAGCAGAAGATGCGGAGCCGCAGCGAAAGCGAGTCTGAATAGGGCGCATGAGTACGTGGTCGTAGACCCGAAACCAGGTGATCTACCCATGTCCAGGGTGAAGTTCAGGTAACACTGAATGGAGGCCCGAACCCACGCACGTTGAAAAGTGCGGGGATGAGGTGTGGGTAGGGGTGAAATGCCAATCGAACCTGGAGATAGCTGGTTCTCTCCGAAATAGCTTTAGGGCTAGCCTCAAGGTAAGAGTCTCGGAGGTAGAGCACTGATTGGACTAGGGGCCCCTACCGGGTTACCGAATTCAGTCAAACTCCGAATGCCGATGACTTATCCTTGGGAGTCAGACTGCGAGTGATAAGATCCGTAGTCGAAAGGGAAACAGCCCAGACCGCCAGCTAAGGTCCCAAAGTATACGTTAAGTGGAAAAGGATGTGGAGTTGCTTAGACAACCAGGATGTTGGCTTAGAAGCAGCCACCATTTAAAGAGTGCGTAATAGCTCACTGGTCGAGTGACTCTGCGCCGAAAATGTACCGGGGCTAAACGTATCACCGAAGCTGCGGACTGTTCTTACGAACAGTGGTAGGAGAGCGTTCTAAGTGCAGTGAAGTCAGACCGGAAGGACTGGTGGAGCGCTTAGAAGTGAGAATGCCGGTATGAGTAGCGAAAGACGGGTGAGAATCCCGTCCACCGAATGCCTAAGGTTTCCTGAGGAAGGCTCGTCCGCTCAGGGTTAGTCGGGACCTAAGCCGAGGCCGAAAGGCGTAGGCGATGGACAACAGGTTGATATTCCTGTACCACCTCCTCACCATTTGAGCAATGGGGGGACGCAGGAGGATAGGGTAAGCGCGGTATTGGATATCCGCGTCCAAGCAGTTAGGCTGGGAAATAGGCAAATCCGTTTCCCGTGAAGGCTGAGCTGTGATGGCGAGCGAAATTTAGTAGCGAAGTTCCTGATTCCACACTGCCAAGAAAAGCCTCTAGCGAGGTGAGAGGTGCCCGTACCGCAAACCGACACAGGTAGGCGAGGAGAGAATCCTAAGGTGATCGAGAGAACTCTCGTTAAGGAACTCGGCAAAATGACCCCGTAACTTCGGGAGAAGGGGTGCTTCTTAGGGTGTTAAAGCCCCGAGAAGCCGCAGTGAATAGGCCCAGGCGACTGTTTAGCAAAAACACAGGTCTCTGCGAAGCCGTAAGGCGAAGTATAGGGGCTGACGCCTGCCCGGTGCTGGAAGGTTAAGAGGAGCGCTTAGCGTAAGCGAAGGTGCGAATTGAAGCCCCAGTAAACGGCGGCCGTAACTATAACGGTCCTAAGGTAGCGAAATTCCTTGTCGGGTAAGTTCCGACCCGCACGAAAGGCGCAACGATCTGGGCACTGTCTCAACGAGAGACTCGGTGAAATTATAGTACCTGTGAAGATGCAGGTTACCCGCGACAGGACGGAAAGACCCCGTGGAGCTTTACTGCAGCCTGATATTGAATGTTGGTACAGCTTGTACAGGATAGGTAGGAGCCTTGGAAACCGGAGCGCTAGCTTCGGTGGAGGCATCGGTGGGATACTACCCTGGCTGTATTGACCTTCTAACCCGCTGCCCTTATCGGGCAGGGAGACAGTGTCAGGTGGGCAGTTTGACTGGGGCGGTCGCCTCCTAAAATGTAACGGAGGCGCCCAAAGGTTCCCTCAGAATGGTTGGAAATCATTCGCAGAGTGTAAAGGCACAAGGGAGCTTGACTGCGAGACCTACAAGTCGAGCAGGGACGAAAGTCGGGCTTAGTGATCCGGTGGTTCCGCATGGAAGGGCCATCGCTCAACGGATAAAAGCTACCCCGGGGATAACAGGCTTATCTCCCCCAAGAGTCCACATCGACGGGGAGGTTTGGCACCTCGATGTCGGCTCATCGCATCCTGGGGCTGTAGTCGGTCCCAAGGGTTGGGCTGTTCGCCCATTAAAGCGGTACGCGAGCTGGGTTCAGAACGTCGTGAGACAGTTCGGTCCCTATCCGTCGCGGGCGCAGGAAATTTGAGAGGAGCTGTCCTTAGTACGAGAGGACCGGGATGGACGCACCGCTGGTGTACCAGTTGTTCTGCCAAGGGCATCGCTGGGTAGCTATGTGCGGACGGGATAAGTGCTGAAAGCATCTAAGCATGAAGCCCCCCTCAAGATGAGATTTCCCATTCCGCAAGGAAGTAAGATCCCTGAAAGATGATCAGGTTGATAGGTCTGAGGTGGAAGCGTGGTGACACGTGGAGCTGACAGATACTAATAGATCGAGGACTTAACCTATATTCTAATGTGAAAAATGAACATTGTTATCTAGTTTTGAGAGAACATTCTCTCCATCAGGTTTGGTGGCGATAGCGAAGAGGTCACACCCGTTCCCATACCGAACACGGAAGTTAAGCTCTTCAGCGCCGATGGTAGTTGGGGGTTTCCCCCTGTGAGAGTAGGACGCCGCCAAGCCTTTCAAAGGATCAGTTCCAGTCGGAACTGGTCTTTTTTGTGTTTTCTTCTAGCAGCATCATGATATAAGCCGGAAACTTGTCCTCTGCAATCTCCATATAACGTTCAATCATGACATAATCATCACTAATGTATTGAGATAAAAGCTCGTACCACCATTCTGTTTCGTAGCGGGCAATCATACTGAGATTATACATTAACAAGTAATGGCTGATGATCTCAGGAATCCCTAAAAAGGCATCTCGCGTTGATGGAATGAACCATTGATTCATTTCTAAATCATAATGAAGATGAGTAGCAAGAGCAGGGTTTTCTTCTGAAAATACATCAAATGTTAGTTTTTTAGCTTCTCGTTGCTTAAGCTTCCAAGTTGTATGGAACTCAAAATATTCAATAAAACGTTCGGCAGACATGTTATAGAGCAAGGGAATATGATCTTGAATCAACATGCCATTTGCTTGTTCTATTTTCACTAAAGTCGCGGGTTGTTTTTGAAACTCCAGAATATGACCCATTTCAGGTATTTTTGAAAGGAGATTGATCATCGTAAATCGTTCATCTTCAAGACCATTTAAATGAAATAAGTGCTTTAATACATGCATACATAATCCGTTTCGCTGAATCTTGACTTCATCCTCACTAAAACGATAATGTTGCTTCTTTCTTTTTCTTGAGGTGACACCATGAGCTAAGACAGAGGTTTGAGAAGGATAGTCGGGATCCACTGTCAGCAAACATGCCTTTAACAGCTGTGCCATTCCATAAAACAATAAAATCGGTTTTAGTTCAAGCGGAGCTGATGCGGCTTGGTCATAAAATGTATGACCGTGCTTTAAAAAGTAAATAAATCGTTCACAGTTTTTATAGGCTTGCTGGTTTGCCTCCTGAATGTTCCGTTTCTCGTACTGTTGAAATAGAAACTTTTGGGAAGTTTCAAGTGAGTAAAAACGTTTTAAATCCTTCCATCCTGAACTTTTCATCTTCTTCCTCAACTCTCTTTATATTTTCTAAAAATTGCAACTGTTTGTTGCTTCCTTGACATGCTGTTTCCTAGTTGATAATCTACATATAATATTTTGCCGAAAAGAGGGGGATTTACTAATGTGGGAAAGTAAATTTTCAAAAGAAGGTTTGACGTTTGACGATGTGTTGCTTGTTCCAGCAAAGTCTGAGGTGCTTCCGCGTGATGTCAATTTATCAGTTGAGTTAACAAGCACTTTAAAGCTGAACATTCCAATTATTAGTGCAGGAATGGATACTGTGACGGAATCACAAATGGCGATTGCAATGGCACGTCAAGGTGGTCTTGGAATCATCCATAAGAACATGTCTATTGAGCAGCAAGCTGAACAAGTGGACAAAGTAAAACGTTCAGAGCGTGGTGTTATTACAAATCCATTTTTCTTAACACCGGATCATCAAGTATTCGATGCAGAACATTTAATGGGTAAATATCGTATTTCTGGTGTACCGATTGTTAATAACGAACAAGATCAAAAGCTTGTTGGGATTATTACGAACCGTGACCTTCGTTTTATTTCGGATTATTCAATGAAGATTAGCGACGTGATGACAAAAGAGGAACTTGTGACAGCTTCTGTTGGAACAACATTAGAAGAAGCTGAAAAAATCCTTCAGCAATATAAAATTGAAAAATTACCTCTTTTAGATGACGAAGGAACATTAAAAGGTCTCATCACCATCAAAGATATTGAAAAAGTGATTGAATTCCCTAACTCCTCTAAAGATGCACATGGCCGTTTAATTGTTGGTGCCGCTGTAGGTGTCACTGGCGATACAATGACTCGTGTGAAAAAATTAGTAGAAGCCAATGTTGATGTGATCGTCATTGATACAGCACACGGTCATTCTCAAGGTGTTCTAGACACTGTATCGAAAATCCGTGAAACGTATCCTTCTCTTAACATCATTGCTGGTAACGTTGCAACAGCTGAAGCAACAAAAGCATTGTTTGAAGCTGGAGCAGATATTGTAAAAGTGGGTATTGGACCAGGATCGATTTGTACAACACGTGTTGTTGCAGGGGTCGGTGTACCACAAATCACAGCGATTTATGACTGTGCAACAGAAGCAAGAAAACATGGTAAATCTATTATTGCAGATGGTGGAATTAAATATTCAGGTGATATCGTGAAAGCATTAGCTTCTGGTGGACATGCTGTTATGCTGGGAAGCCTTCTTGCTGGTACATCTGAAAGCCCAGGAGAAACAGAAATTTTCCAAGGTAGACGTTTCAAAGTATATCGTGGTATGGGTTCTGTTGCTGCAATGGAAAAAGGAAGTAAAGATCGTTACTTCCAAGAAGATAATAAAAAATTCGTTCCAGAAGGTATCGAAGGACGTACACCGTATAAAGGACCAGTTGTTGACACTGTTTACCAACTTGTTGGCGGTATTCGCTCTGGTATGGGCTACTGTGGAACACAGGACTTACGTACTCTTAGAGAAGAAGCACAATTCATTCGCATGACAGGTGCAGGTCTTCGTGAGAGCCATCCACATGATGTACAAATTACAAAAGAATCACCAAACTACACAATTTCTTGATAAATTGTGACAATCAAATTACATTTGACAGGGTCTATGACTCTGTCTATTTTTTTTGTCTTTATTGTGATAAAATTTATACTGTTGTGTCGAAATAAGCCCTTGTGGATTAAATATATATGAAAAACGTCGAAAAAAGATGAATACGGAGGTATGACGATTGAACAGCAAGATGTTGAAACAGCTTATGGTCTCTATCCTTGCATTGGCATTGATTGTTACTGCATTTACCCCAATGTCCAAAGCAAAAGCGGCTGAAGATCCATTCAATGTGAATGCGAAAGCAGCCATCCTTATTGAAGCTTCTACAGGTAAAATTCTTTATAGTAAAAACGCAGAACAAAGACTGCCTATTGCAAGTATGGCAAAGATGATGACAGAGTATCTATTACTAGAGGCAATTGCTGAAGGCAAAGTGAAATGGGATCAAACATATACGCCAGATGATTACGTGTACGAAATTTCTCAGGACCGCAGTTTATCCAATGTTCCATTGAGGAAAGATGGTTCGTATACTGTCAAAGAACTTTATCAAGCAACGGCTATTTATTCAGCAAATGCAGCAGCAATTGGTCTAGCAGAGGTAATCGCTGGATCAGAATCAAAGTTTGTTGAAAAAATGAATGCAAAAGCAAAAGAACTTGGTTTAACCAATTACAAATTCGTGAATGCAACTGGATTAGAAAATAAAGACTTACATGGCAAACAGCCAAAAGGTACGGGACCTGATGAAGAAAGCGAAGTTTCCGCAAAGGATATGGCTTTGCTTGCACAGCATCTCATCAAAGATCATCCAGAAATTCTTGAAACAGCAAGCATCGCGAAAACAAAGTTCAGAGAAGGCACAGATGACGAAATGGACATGCCAAACTGGAACTTTATGCTTAAAGGACTTGTGAAAGAATATGAAGGCGTAGACGGTCTGAAAACGGGCTCTACTGATTCAGCTGGTTCTAGCTTCACAGGTACAGCAAAACGTGGTGACATGCGTGTGATCGCAGTTGTCCTGAATGCTAAAGGAAATCTTCATACAGCTCGATTTGATGTGGCGAAAAAATTGTTCGATTATGCCTTTAAAAACTTCACGATGAAAGAAATGTACAAAAAAGGCCAACAAATCAAGGGACATGAAAACATCGAAGTCGATAAAGGGAAAGATAAAGAAGTACCCGTCGTGACGAAAGAAGCTTTCTCTGTACCGGTTAAAAATGGTGACGAGAAGAGCTATAAAGCGAAAGTAAATATTGATAAAAAGAACCTAGAAGCTCCTATTAAAAAAGGAACGAAGGTTGGCATGCTGACGACTTCTTATTCTGGTGATGAGAAGGACTACGGCTATTTGAGTAAAGACCAATCAGGTGTTGAGCTTGTGACGAAAACAGGTGATGAAAAAGCAAACTGGTTCATCCTTGCAATGCGTGGTGTAGGTGGATTCTTCGCTGGCATTTGGGGCGGAATCGTCGACACAGTAAAAGGTTGGTTCTAATAAAAAAACTGCTCTCTATATGTGAGAGCAGTTTTTTTATCGTTAAAAGAAAAGAGATTGTTTGTGGTTTTGAGGTGTAGACAAGGCCTGCTGAAAAATACCACATAACTTTTCCATACCTTCCGTCAGTGCCTTTTCATTCACATAAGAAAAGCTAAGGCGTATATAATTCTGCTTCGGCTCCCCAGGATAGCAGACAGAGCCAGGCAGGAAGGTGATTTGCTGCTTCCGTGCCTCATGTAATAGGGCACGTGTATCGACCCAGGAAGGAAAGCTAAGCCACAAATTGAGCCCGCCCTGTGGGATTTGCCACGTGACGTCCTTTGGCGCATGCTTTGTCAACACATCCATCATCAAATCGCGTCTCACCTTCAAGGCAGTTCTTAATTTTTTCGTATGATCGATCATTTTCTTGGAAGTGAGAAACGGTAAGATCGCCTTTTGGGTGAGAAGCGGGCTCCCTAAATCATTATTGGCTTTTGCAGCTAATAAACGGTTAAATATAGAGCCTGACGCTGTAATAATTCCAATTCTGCATCCTGGAGCCAGTGTCTTGCTTAATCCTCGTAAATAAATGACGTGTCCATCGTGATCTAGGCTTTTAATGGGTGCCGGCGGCTTCTTTTCAAAATAAAGCTCACGATAAGGATCATCCTCTACAATGAGACAATCAATGCTTTGTGCCAGTAAAAGCAGCTGTTTTCTTCGTTTCATCGACATACTAGCACCTGTAGGACTGTGAAAAGTAGGAATGGTATAGATGAGCTTTGGTTTATATTTATCACAAATGCTTTGAAGCTGTTTCATGTTCATTCCTTCATGATCGACAGGAACCGTAATAATTCGTGCCCCCCTCCCCATAAAGACATCAATTGCGCCTGGATAAGTGGGCGCCTCCATGACAACTACATCATCCGGCCCGATAAATGTACGTGCTACTAAATCAAGCCCTTGCTGAGAACCGCTAGTGACAAGGATATTTTCAGGAGTAGAAGGAACATCTAATTTTTCTAGAAATGATTGAATGACCTGACGAAGCTGAAGGTCACCTTGTATTTCACCGTATTTTGACATGATTTGAGGATGCCGGGCTAGGACATGCTGCATTTCTTTTTCTAAATACCGGTTAGGTAAAAGACCAGGATCAATCATAGAGGAAGAAAGATTAATGGCTTCTTCGACATAGTGATACTGAGCGAATTGAGACCTTGGTAAATAATCAGGGATCGATAACTGCCAATCGAAAGAAGTAGATGACTGAACCGGGATGTCGGTTTGCTCATGCTGCTCATTCACAAACGTACCTTTCCCTTGTACAGTCGTTAAAAATCCGTCGTCCTTAAGCCGTGTATAGGCTTTTGCCGCTGTGACAAGACTTACATTTAGCTGTTTCGCTAGATCACGTACAGTCGGCAGCTTATCGCCTTGCTGAAGCAGACCTGATTGAATGTGATCAACGATGGAAAAATAAATCTGATTTGAAAGAGATGTATCTGAATGTCGATGGATATCAATATGCATGAAAATCCTCCAATGGGTGTGGAATTGTTATAGATGGTTTCGAATTGTTATAGATGCATTATAACATGTTAATAACACTTAAAAGAGGGAATGATGCCTTTTTAACTATGAAACCTTGATATATAAGGGTTTCTTCTTTTTTATGAGCTAATTGAATTGTTATACTATTCTCTTTATTGTTATACTCTATCGCTTGTATGATAAAGGTGTTGAATCAATCGAATAGACAAATGGGAGGAAACAATTGTGAGCAATAAGGGAACTGAACGAGTAAAACGTGGAATGGCAGAAATGCAAAAAGGTGGCGTCATTATGGATGTCGTCAATGCTGAGCAGGCAAAAATCGCAGAAGAAGCAGGCGCAGTGGCAGTAATGGCACTAGAACGGGTACCAGCTGATATCCGTGCAGCAGGCGGTGTTGCCCGTATGGCAGATCCAAGAATCGTAGAAGAAGTACAAAATGCAGTAACGATTCCAGTCATGGCAAAAGCACGTATCGGCCACATCGTGGAAGCTCGTGTTCTTGAAGCACTTGGTGTTGATTATATTGATGAGAGTGAAGTGCTGACGCCCGCAGATGAGGAATTCCATTTAAATAAAAATGAATACACGGTTCCTTTCGTATGTGGCTGCCGTGATCTAGGTGAAGCGACTCGTCGTATTGCAGAAGGTGCATCTATGTTGCGTACAAAAGGTGAGCCTGGTACAGGAAATATTGTAGAAGCTGTTCGTCATATGAGAAAGGTCAATGCTCAAATTCGTAAAGTGGCGGCAATGAGTGAAGATGAATTGATGACAGAAGCCAAAAATTTAGGCGCACCTTATGAATTATTGCTTCAAATTAAAAAAGAAGGCAAATTACCGGTTGTAAACTTTGCTGCTGGAGGTGTTGCGACACCAGCAGATGCAGCATTAATGATGCAGCTTGGAGCAGATGGTGTATTTGTCGGCTCTGGTATCTTCAAATCAGACAATCCAGCTAAATTTGCAAAAGCGATTGTAGAAGCAACGACTCATTTCACAGATTACCGTCTAATTGCCGAGCTTTCTAAAGAGCTTGGAACAGCGATGAAAGGAATTGAAATTTCAAATCTATTGCCAGAAGAGCGTATGCAAGAGCGTGGCTGGTAATTAAGGGAGCGCAAACGAACATGCTAACAATTGGTGTACTAGGGCTTCAAGGAGCGGTGAGAGAGCATATTCAATCGATTGAAGCTTGTGGCGCAGCGGGAAAGATCATCAAGCGGGTAGAGGAGTTAGAAATTGTTGACGGTCTCATTATCCCTGGTGGTGAAAGTACGACGATGAGAAGACTCATGGATACGTACCAATTCATTGAACCGATTAAAGCGTTCGCTGCTCAAGGTAAACCGATATTTGGGACTTGTGCCGGTTTGATTATGCTGGCAAAGCATATAGAAGATCGAGAAGATGCTCATCTTGGACTGTTAAATGTATCTGTTGCACGTAATTCGTTTGGCAGACAGGTAGACAGCTTTGAAGCAGATGTAGAAGTGAAAGGACTGGATGCGCCGTTTACAGGAGTGTTCATCCGTGCGCCTCATATCATCAGCGCAGATGAGAGCGTAGAGGTCATGGCTGAGTATGACGACAGGATTGTGATGGCGAAAGAAAACAATATCTTAGGTTGTTCTTTTCATCCAGAGCTGACAGACGACCATCGGTTAACACAGCTGTTTGTTGAGATGGTGGAGTCCTATAAAACGAAGCTTGCTGTATAAAACGGTTGAAAAGAGATAAAACTTATAGTACATTAAAATCACAATCAAAGATCGAAAAAGCGTTGACGGGAAATAGTAAGAAGCCCCTCTTTCTCAGAGAGCCGATGGTTGGTGAGAATCGGTGAAAGATGCATTCTGAATCCATCCTTGAGCGAAATGCTGAAACACGAAGTAAGCATTTACGGTGATGCCGTTACAGAGGAAAGAGGAAAGCATGCTTTTGGCGTGTTTTCAATCAGGGTGGCAACGCGAGAGCTCTCGTCCCTTTCATGGGATGAGGGCTCTTTTTATTTTTCGATAAAAAAGGAGTGTTACACATGCTGGATATTAAACAACTGCGCACGGATTTTGATCAAATCAAAGAAAAATTAGCCCATCGAGGCGAAGATTTAGCGGATTTTGATAAGTTTGGTGAACTGGATCAAAAAAGAAGAGAATTAATCGGCAAAACAGAAGTATTAAAGAGCCGAAGAAATGAAGTATCACAGCAAGTGGCTGTTCTAAAAAGAGAAAAGAAAGACGCCGATCACATTATTCAAGAAATGCGTGAGGTAGGCGATGAGATTAAGAAGTTAGATGATGAATTAAGAACAGTAGAGGAAAGCCTGCAAACCATCCTATTCTCAATTCCAAACATCCCTCATGACTCTGTACCAGTCGGTGAAACAGAAGATGACAACATTGAAGTGAGAAAATGGGGCGAACAGCCAGCCTTCTCATTTGAACCAAAGCCGCATTGGGATGTAGCCGATGAGCTGAAAATTTTGGATTTTGAACGTGCAGGAAAAGTGACAGGAAGCCGTTTCGTTTTTTATAAAGGGCTAGGCGCACGGTTAGAGCGTGCACTTTATAACTTTATGCTGGATTTACACGTAGATGAATTTGGTTTTACTGAAGTACTACCACCTTATATGGTCAACAGAGCAAGTATGACAGGAACTGGACAGCTTCCAAAGTTTGAAGAGGATGCTTTTAAAATTCGAGAAGAAGATTATTTCCTCATTCCAACGGCTGAAGTGCCAATTACGAACATGCACCGTGACGAAATTCTTGAAGGAGAGCAGCTGCCAATCAACTATGCAGCATTTAGTGCTTGCTTTAGATCAGAAGCTGGTTCTGCTGGCAGAGATACGCGCGGACTCATCCGTCAGCACCAATTTAACAAAGTAGAGCTTGTGAAATTTGTCAGACCAGAAGATTCTTATGAAGAATTAGAAAAACTAACAAACCAAGCAGAAAAAGTTCTTCAATTATTGAACCTGCCATACCGTGTCATGAGCATGTGTACAGGAGATTTAGGCTTTACGGCTGCGAAGAAATACGATATCGAAGTATGGATTCCAAGCCAAAATACGTATCGTGAAATTTCTTCTTGCAGTAACTTTGAAGCGTTCCAAGCGAGACGAGCAAACATTCGTTTCCGCCCTGAGCCTAAAGCAAAGCCAGAACACGTCCACACATTAAATGGATCTGGTTTAGCAGTAGGAAGAACTGTTGCAGCCATTTTAGAAAACTATCAACAAGAAGATGGAACAGTGATCATTCCTGAGGTGTTACGTCCTTATATGGGAAATAAAGAAGTGATAAAATAAGATGCCGTCATGGCATCTTATTCTTTTTACCTAAACTTCTACAGCTTTTCTAAAATAAGCCGATAAAAGAACTAAAAGCATCTAGGAAAGAAGGAATAACCTTGAATAGGCTTGACTATTATGTTGAAATGGCTCAATTACTCAGAAAAGTTCTAGATGAAAGTGTTCTTTTCGGCATCACTGATACAGAAAAGGTACTTTGCTATTATCCATCGACCACAGTAGATTTTGGCATTAAAGTAGGGGACGCTTTAAACCCAGAGGACCAAAACGTGGCGACGACATTAAGAGGACAAGAATATGATGGGCATTTGCCAGAGTCTTTATATGGTTATGAAATTGCTGTAAAAGGTTATCCGATTTTTGATGAAGATAGAAAAGTGATTGGCTCTTTTTTAGTGGCTTTTTCACATCATCGTGAGAAGAAATTAAGCGGCTATATGGAACATATCAATAAAGTAGCGAAAGAGTTACAAGGTGGAATTGAGCAAATTGCTGCTCATTCTCAAGAACTGGCTGCGACAAGCTTAGAAATTAGTGAGCAGGCCGGAAGAGCAGAAGAGAAATCCGCAAACATTGAAGAAGTCGTCAAAACCATTGGCGGTATTGCGAGACAAACAAACCTGTTAGGACTCAATGCTGCAATTGAAGCGGCAAGAGCAGGTGAAAATGGAAAAGGCTTTGCTGTTGTTGCAGACGAGGTACGTAAGTTATCAGATGGATCAAAGGAAGCAGCTGAAACCATTAATGCATTTTTAAAAGAAATCCAAGACAGCATTGGCACTTTATCTGAAAATATCTCACAAATCAGCAGTTCAACAAACGAACAAGCTAAACAAGTGACAGACTTTACAAAGATAATTGAGTCATTAAATGATTTTAAAGAAGAGATGAATCTTTTTATAGAAGACATTAGACAGGATACGTAAGAGATGAAGAGCAGCCGATAATCGGCTGCTTTTTATAGGCTAAACATCATACCAAAATCAAATGTTGAAATTTTTTTCGAAAAGATGTTGACTTAAAATAAGATGATATGATATATTAATTCTTGTCGATACGGAGGAATACCCAAGTCCGGCTGAAGGGATCGGTCTTGAAAACCGACAGGGGTGTCAAAGCCCGCGGGGGTTCGAATCCCTCTTCCTCCGCCATATTGATTTTACCTTAGTTGAATTGAAACGCATAAAAATTGGAAATTGTCAAACCGCTGCATTCGAGAAATGCAGCGGTTTTTTTTATTTTGTGTTAGAGCGATTTTTTTGAATAACAGAAGCAATTTCATGAAGAATTGGATCAAGTGAGCTTTCATCATGAAGTAAGTCGTAATCTTCAATATTAATTTTAATCACAGGGCACAGATCAAATTGTTCAATCCATTCCGTATATCGAGTGTACATTTCTTCCCAATATGCTCGATCGGTTTGAGTTTCCATCTCTCTCCCGCGCTCTTCAATACGATGTAATATATGATCTAAATCCCCATGTAAGTAAATGAGGACATCTGGGTGAGGGAAGTAAGGTGTCATCACCATCGCCTCAAATAGACTTGTATACGTTTCATAGTCTACCTCTGACATGGTACCTTTGTCTGCGTGCATTTTAGCAAAAATACCAGTGTCCTCATAAATTGACCGATCTTGTACATAACCTCCACCAGACTCGAAGATTCGTTTCTGCTCCTTAAAACGTTCAGCTAGAAAATAGACCTGTAAATGAAAGCTCCATCTTTGGAAATCTGAATAAAAAGGCTCTAAGTATGGATTATCATCTACTTTTTCGAGAGAAGTTTGAAACCCTAGCTTGTCCGCTATTGTTTTCGTCATGGTCGATTTTCCGACACCAACTGTCCCTGCAATTGTAATGACAGCATCCTTTGGTATTTCAATATTTTTCATAGTACTTGCTCCTTTATGTTCTGTACAATTTGCTGGTAATCTTGCTGTGAGGAAACGAAGTCTGTATGATCGCCTTCAATTGTAATGATAGGAAGACCTGGGTCAGTTTGTTTTAAATGCTCGATGGCCAACTCATAATCTTCAATCAGGGTTTTTAAATAAGCTGGATCAATGTCTTCTTCAAAAGATCGGCCTCTCATCTTTATTCTATCAAGTAAGGTGGGAAGGCTGGCTTTTATATAGATCATGGCATTTGGTTTAGGAAGATCATCTGTCAGCAAGTGATAGATCTTTCTGTATTTATCCATGTGCTTTTTGGATAAGGTTCTTTCTGCAAATATCATATTTTTATAGACATGATAATCAGTGACAATCGGCTGCTGTTTTTTGACATAGTTCTCTTCAATAGATTCTAACTGTTTAAACCGATTGCATAGAAAAAACATCTCAAGCTGAAAGCTCCATTGTTCCATATCTTCATAAAATTTATCTAAGAATGGATTTTCTTCTACAATTTCTTTTACTAAAGGAAATTGAAATTCCTTTGAAAGCATTGTAGCCAAGGTTGTTTTTCCGGCTCCAATTGGGCCTTCCACTGCAATAAAAGGGGCAGGATACATAGGCGTTCTCCTCTAACTATAAAGTTGTCAAACCAATGTATATTGTACCATACCCCTTCTGAGAGATAGAGCGAATGAATTACGATGTCGTTCTTTTTTCAATATTAAATTGATCTGATAACAACAACCAGTTTTGTGGGAAGGATAGACCTAATTTCCAGTAAGCAATTCCATTTAGGTTTAACTCTTTAATGAGATTAAATTTGGCTTGAATGGATCTCGCATCTTCAAACCAAACCTCGTGTTCTTTGTTGTTAGCATCTGTATAACGGAAATAAGGTGCTTGTGCTGTTTCGTCATATAAAATGGATACATTATTCTCTCTAGCAATGGCAATCGCTTGTTGAGGGCTGACGGCTTTGGCGATAGGGCCTCCTTGAACATAAGGAAGCGTCCAATCATAACCATATAAATTCTGCCCCATCACAATTTTATTGGCAGGTATGACAGTCAGTGCATATTCAATGACTTGGCGGACAGGGCCGATCGGAGAGACGGCTTGTGCAGGCCCGCCGCTGTAGCCCCACTCATAAGTCATCAGTACAACATGATCAACAATCTTACCAATTGCTTCATAGTCATGCGCCTCATACCACTTTCCTTTCTGTTCACTGCTTGTTTTAGGAGCGAGTGCCACAGAAATAGTCCAACCCTGTTGATGAAAACGAGTTGTTGCCTCTCTTAAAAATTGAAGGTAAGCTTCTTTATCAACAGGGCGTAAATATTCAAAGTCAAAATGGATTTCTTTTAATTGATACTTTTGAGCAACGCGGACGATTTCATTTAATAATGTCGTTTTGACAGATTGATTTGTTAAAAGGATTCGCCCGAGTTCATCACTAAATTTATCATTCTCTAGATTTGTGACTACCATGGTTAAAACCGTTCTGCTTTGAGCGGCAATCTGAGGTAATTGATCTAAAGGTGGCTCGCGAAGTGTGCCGTCTCTTTGTGCTTGAAAACTAAAGGCACCGAGATGTGTTAAGTATGGAGATGCCTCTCTGGCTGCTTGCTTTAAATTTTCGCTGACTTGGTTTCCGCGAGGTTCTATATAAGCATTAGAATTAATATTTCTTTTCGGTCTTTGTGGAATATAAAGCAAAAAACGAATAGGCAATATGGCTTCAGGCCGAATCCGATTCACACGTGCCAATTCTTCTACCGAAATTTGAAATCTTCTTCCAATTTGATAAAGTGTATCATTTTGTTTGACCTCATAAAATTGACCTCTAATAGGGATGACAATTGTTTGTCCAACGACTAGTTGATTTGGTGTTTCGATGTCGTTGGTCCGAATGATTTCATTTGCCGTTGTTTTAAAACGCATGGCAATTTCATTTAATGTATCTCCTCTTTTGACAACATAAATTTGAATGGTCAACGCCCCCTTTGTTATTGCTAACAATTTATGAGGGTGATGGATAAATCATGTTTGATTTTCATCCGTGATCTCTTTAGTTGTTGTGATTTTGGCAAGAAGAACGTTCTCCATCATCGTTAAAGCGTACTCGTTGTCCCTATCATCATTTGAAGCAATACAATCTTTAGGTACAGTAAGGTTGTACTCTCGCATGTAAGCGTCATTTGCAGTGAACAGGACACAGATGTTTCCGGCAATTCCAGTTAAAATAAGATCTTGCACACCTAATTCATTTAGGAGTGTCTCTAGTGCTGTTCCGTAAAAGGCAGAGTGCTTAGGTTTAATTAAGAAGTAATCATCTTTAGATGGTGCCATTTGCTCTAAAATAGGGGCACTTCTTTCGTTTTTGCATGTTTCCATAACAGCTTTGATATCAGCCTTCCAGAGTCCATAGTGGTCGTTGATATAGATAATTGGCCAATTTTTCTTGAAAGCGTGTCGTTTAAGGGCTAAAATTTTATTGGTCATTTGCTCTGTTTTTTCAGCGAGCACATGTCCCATTTCGAAATCAAAATTATTGATCATGTCAATAATAAGTAGTGCCTTTTGTTGTTTTGGCAAATCAAGACCCCCTTTAAAAGATTGTGATAATATGTTAACCTCAATATCCTTTAAAAAAACATGAAAAGAGAGCCGTGCTATGACGAAAGATGAACAGTTTATGCAAGAAGCTATTTCTGAAGCTTTGAAAGCAAAACAAATAGGAGAAGTTCCAATCGGTGCCGTCATCGTTGTTGATGATCAAATTGTAAGCCGTGCTCACAATTTAAGGGAAAGTGAACAGCGATCAATTGCTCATGCGGAATTACTTGCTATTGATGAAGCTTGTAAAATGACTGGTAGCTGGCGTTTAGAAGATGCTGTACTTTATGTTACACTCGAACCGTGCCCAATGTGTGCAGGCGCTATTGTACTTTCAAGAGTGAAAAAGGTCGTTTTTGGTGCCTATGATCCTAAAGGTGGATGTGCTGGTACTTTAATGAATTTATTGGACGATGAGCGGTTCAATCATCAGTCTGAAGTCATTGGCGGTGTGCTTGAAAATGAGTGTGGTGAGCTGTTAAGTCAGTTCTTTCGAGACCTCCGTCAGCGTAAGAAGCAGGCGAAAAGTAAATGAATGGATGTCGTTTGCAATTTTATCACTTAGAAGGTATACTTATGTCTGCGTCACCAACAATTTAATATTCATTTTGCCGTGCTAAGCGGGGAGGTAGCGGTGCCCTGTACTCGCAATCCGCTCTAGCGAGGCCGAATCCCTTCTCAAGGTTCGTTTACTTCAAGGTCTGCCTTAAATAAGTGGTGTTGACGTCTGGGTCCTGCGCAATGGGAATTCATGAACCATGTCAGGTCCGGAAGGAAGCAGCATTAAGTGAAACCTCTCATGTGCCGCAGGGTTGCCTGGGCCGAGCTAACTGTTTAAGTAACGCTTGGGGTAGCGAATCGACAGAAGGTGCACGGTAAATCAATATTAAATGTAACTCATCTAGTTTATCTAGGTGAGTTTTTTGTTGCTATTGAAAGAATATATCAGTTGTTTTGTTTATACAAATAGCAAAAAAGCCATTTTCGGGGTGAGGTATTTTTGAAGTAATTTATAAGTGGAACAAATGTTCTTATTGATCTGGCAGACATTTTCAGAAAGCAGGAAAACACGTTTTTTAATCAAGAAAAGTAAAAAGTCTTTAAAGGAAATGCTCTTTTTCGTTTATTAGAAAATAAAGGTGTACTTTTGAATTGATCGTTGCATCATGTATAATGAACATGATGATAAATGGAGGAGGGCGTATTTGTGAGTTATCAAGCTTTATACCGAGTGTTCAGACCTCAAGTTTTTGAGGATGTTGTTGGACAAGAACACATCACAAAAACGTTGCAAAATGCCCTTTTGCAGAAAAAGTTTTCTCATGCTTACTTATTTTCAGGTCCTAGAGGAACAGGTAAAACAAGTGCTGCCAAGATTTTTGCGAAAGCAGTGAACTGTGAAAAGTCACCTGTTAGTGAGCCGTGTAATGAGTGTGATGCCTGTAGAGGGATTACGACCGGTTCGATTTCAGACGTGATTGAAATAGATGCTGCCTCAAATAACGGGGTAGATGAAATTCGGGATATACGTGATAAAGTGAAATTTGCTCCTTCAGCGGTTACATATAAGGTTTATATTATAGATGAGGTACATATGCTCTCTATCGGGGCATTTAATGCACTTCTTAAAACGCTAGAGGAACCACCTGCTCATTGTATCTTTATTTTGGCTACCACAGAGCCTCATAAGATTCCTCTTACCATCATATCAAGATGTCAGAGATTTGATTTTAAACGGATCACGACAAAAGATATTGTTGGACGAATGGAGAAAATTGTAGATGCAGAAAGCCTAAATATACAAGAGGGTTCACTCGAGATTATTGCTAGTGCGGCAGATGGAGGCATGCGTGACGCACTTAGTCTCCTTGACCAAGCGATCTCATTTAGTGGTGAACAGCTAACAATTGATGATGCACTGCTCATTACAGGTGCTGTATCTCAGCATTTCATTAGTCAGCTTGCTGAAGCCATTTTTGAGCAAAATATTGCGATAGCGCTGGATACGTTAAATGAATTGCTTCAACAGGGGAAAGATGCTGCGAAATTAATAGAGGATATGATCTTCTACTTTAGAGATATGCTTCTATTCAAAACAGCACCGGATCTTGAAGGTGTCCTTGAAAAAGTCAAAGTCGACGATAAGTTTGTGGCTCTTTCAGAACGTGTGGCACCTCAGTTTCTTTATGAAACGATTGAAGTGCTGAATAAAAGCCATCAGGAAATGAAATGGACAAACCATCCTAGAATTTTCTTTGAAGTAGCTGTGGTTAAGCTCTGTCAGTCAACGGCTGGTGCTGTATCATCTCCGGCTGATTCCGACCTAACAGCGTTAACGAATAAAATAGACAGGCTGGAACAGGAGCTATCTAGGCTAAAAGCTGAGGGTGTTCCAATGACTCAGTCTCAGAGTCCTCAAGCAAAAACGGAAGCACCTCGACCTCAAACGAGTAATAAAAATGGCTATCGTGCACCTGTCGGTCGAATTCATGAGATTTTAAAAGAAGCGAAGCGACCGGAACTAGAAAAAATAAAAGGCAAATGGGGAGAGCTTCTTGCCCAATTAAAACAGCAAAATAAGGTATCTCACGCTGCGCTATTAACAGATAGTGAACCAGTTGCGGCGGCAACTCATGCCTTTGTTTTAAAATTCAAATTTGAAATACATTGTAAGATGGTGGCCGAAGATAAAAGTGGTGTTCGAACCAATCTTGAGCAACTGCTAGAATCTATGCTAGGAAAAAGAGTGGAATTAGTTGGCGTTCCTGACGCTCAATGGGGTAAAATAAGAGAAGAATTTTTAAGAGATCATCAGCCTGAAGAACAAGCAGATGGTCAGGCAGCTTCTGCTGAAGAAGATCCATTAATTGCAGAAGCAAAGAAGTTAGTAGGAACCGATTTAATTGAAATTAAAGATTAACAATTTGAAAGAGAGTGGTGTTCATATGCGCGGTGGAATGGGAAATATGCAAAAAATGATGAAACAAATGCAAAAAATGCAGAAGGATATGGCTAAGGCTCAAGAAGAGCTTGCAGAAAAAGTCCTTGAAGGTACTGCGGGTGGCGGTATGGTCACTGTAAAAGTAAATGGACAAAAAGAAGTCATTGATGTGGCGATTAATGAAGAAGTTGTTGATCCTGAAGACATCGATATGCTTCAAGACCTTGTACTTGCAGCAACAAATGATGCATTGAAAAAAGTTGATGAACTAACGAATGAAACAATGGGTCAATTCACAAAAGGAATGAACATGCCAGGTTTATTCTAGGAGGAATAACTGAAGATGCAATATCCTGAACCAATATCAAAGCTGATTGATAGCTTTATGAAATTGCCAGGAATCGGACCTAAAACTGCGGTCCGTCTGGCTTTTTTTGTTCTTAGTATGCAGGAAGACGTCGTGCTGGATTTTGCGAAGGCACTTGTTAATGCAAAGCGTAATTTAACTTATTGTTCTGTTTGCGGACATATCACCGACCAGGATCCTTGCTATATTTGTGAAGATACAAGAAGAGATCAATCTGTGATCTGTGTCGTGCAGGATCCAAAAGATGTGATCGCAATGGAAAAAATGAAAGAATACAACGGCTTATATCATGTGCTTCATGGTGCTATTTCACCAATGGACGGAATTGGACCAGAGGATATTAAAATTCCTGACCTATTAAAAAGATTGCAAGACGATCAAGTCACAGAGGTCATTCTTGCAACCAACCCAAACATTGAGGGTGAAGCGACAGCTATGTATATCTCTAGATTGTTGAAACCATCAGGAATTAAACTCTCTCGCATTGCTCACGGACTCCCAGTAGGTGGAGACTTAGAGTATGCGGATGAAGTCACACTTTCTAAGGCTCTAGAAGGCAGACGTGAGATGTAGGAAGGAGAAGTACGGTACATGGGTTTTCTTCGCAGAAAATCAATTCGAAAAGAATTCGATGAGATATTAATTCAACAGCTTTTTAAGCAAAAGGAAGAATGGAACAGACAAAAAAAGCTTGTCGCAAATAGCGTTGAGCCTTCACCGGACATTCTATTCGAATTAAAGCTTGCTCAAGCGAAGTACTTTTTCTATCTGAGAGAAGCGAAAAAGAGAAATTTACGTTTAAACAACTGGAGATAGCAGGTCTATTTTACATAATCCTCTCATATGCTTGTACTATTCATATGAAGAGGAGATGAGAGGATTATGGAACCTGTTATTGTGATTGGTTCAATTTTGTTAGCTGTTTTATTGTTGTTTATGTCAGGTGTTCAAGCGAATCCATTCAAATGGTTAGGGCTTATTGGAGTTAAGTTTGTCGCAGGTGCTCTTTTTTTATTTTGTCTCAATTTATTCGGTGAGAGTTTAGGGCTTCATGTTTCCATTAACCCTGTAACGAGTGGAATTAGTGGTTTGTTGGGCATTCCAGGTGTAGCAGCTTTAGTCGTAATTGAAAAGTTTATTATTTAATGCAAAATATTGTTGACTTTGATTATATATGGTGGTAAATTAATATACGTCGCTGATGACGAAGAAACGAAAAAACATAATAACAAAAAAGTTGTTGACACTAACAACTTGGACGTGATAAGATGTTCTAGTCGCTTCTGAAGCGGTAAACAAGTTCTTTGAAAACTAAACAAGACAAAACGTACCTGTTAATTCGAGTTTTTATAAAAAAATCCTATGATACATCATAGGTAGTCAGTCAAACGCTGACGAAAAACAAAACTTCGGTTTTGTACTTTTTCGGAGAGTTTGATCCTGGCTCAGGACGAACGCTGGCGGCGTGCCTAATACATGCAAGTCGAGCGGACAGAAGGGAGCTTGCTCCCGGATGTTAGCGGCGGACGGGTGAGTAACACGTGGGTAACCTGCCTGTAAGACTGGGATAACTCCGGGAAACCGGAGCTAATACCGGATAGTTCCTTGAACCGCATGGTTCAAGGATGAAAGACGGTTTCGGCTGTCACTTACAGATGGACCCGCGGCGCATTAGCTAGTTGGTGAGGTAACGGCTCACCAAGGCGACGATGCGTAGCCGACCTGAGAGGGTGATCGGCCACACTGGGACTGAGACACGGCCCAGACTCCTACGGGAGGCAGCAGTAGGGAATCTTCCGCAATGGACGAAAGTCTGACGGAGCAACGCCGCGTGAGTGATGAAGGTTTTCGGATCGTAAAGCTCTGTTGTTAGGGAAGAACAAGTGCAAGAGTAACTGCTTGCACCTTGACGGTACCTAACCAGAAAGCCACGGCTAACTACGTGCCAGCAGCCGCGGTAATACGTAGGTGGCAAGCGTTGTCCGGAATTATTGGGCGTAAAGGGCTCGCAGGCGGTTTCTTAAGTCTGATGTGAAAGCCCCCGGCTCAACCGGGGAGGGTCATTGGAAACTGGGAAACTTGAGTGCAGAAGAGGAGAGTGGAATTCCACGTGTAGCGGTGAAATGCGTAGAGATGTGGAGGAACACCAGTGGCGAAGGCGACTCTCTGGTCTGTAACTGACGCTGAGGAGCGAAAGCGTGGGGAGCGAACAGGATTAGATACCCTGGTAGTCCACGCCGTAAACGATGAGTGCTAAGTGTTAGGGGGTTTCCGCCCCTTAGTGCTGCAGCTAACGCATTAAGCACTCCGCCTGGGGAGTACGGTCGCAAGACTGAAACTCAAAGGAATTGACGGGGGCCCGCACAAGCGGTGGAGCATGTGGTTTAATTCGAAGCAACGCGAAGAACCTTACCAGGTCTTGACATCCTCTGACAACCCTAGAGATAGGGCTTTCCCTTCGGGGACAGAGTGACAGGTGGTGCATGGTTGTCGTCAGCTCGTGTCGTGAGATGTTGGGTTAAGTCCCGCAACGAGCGCAACCCTTGATCTTAGTTGCCAGCATTCAGTTGGGCACTCTAAGGTGACTGCCGGTGACAAACCGGAGGAAGGTGGGGATGACGTCAAATCATCATGCCCCTTATGACCTGGGCTACACACGTGCTACAATGGACAGAACAAAGGGCTGCGAGACCGCAAGGTTTAGCCAATCCCACAAATCTGTTCTCAGTTCGGATCGCAGTCTGCAACTCGACTGCGTGAAGCTGGAATCGCTAGTAATCGCGGATCAGCATGCCGCGGTGAATACGTTCCCGGGCCTTGTACACACCGCCCGTCACACCACGAGAGTTTGCAACACCCGAAGTCGGTGAGGTAACCTTTATGGAGCCAGCCGCCGAAGGTGGGGCAGATGATTGGGGTGAAGTCGTAACAAGGTAGCCGTATCGGAAGGTGCGGCTGGATCACCTCCTTTCTAAGGATATATGGAGCAGCGTACGTTTTTCGTCTTGTTTAGTTTTGAAGGAACTTGCAAAAGATCCTACAACATCATATCTTCGATATGAAAGATGGGCCTGTAGCTCAGCTGGTTAGAGCGCACGCCTGATAAGCGTGAGGTCGGTGGTTCGAGTCCACTCAGGCCCACCATCTTCTATTAAATCGGGGCCTTAGCTCAGCTGGGAGAGCGCCTGCCTTGCACGCAGGAGGTCAGCGGTTCGATCCCGCTAGGCTCCACCAACGTGTTCTTTGAAAACTAGATAACAATAAGTAATACATTCACATTGAATGCAATGCAAAGTTCATCACACATAGTGATTCTTTCTAAAGTAAGAAATGGTTAAGTTAGAAAGGGCGCACGGTGGATGCCTTGGCACTAGGAGCCGATGAAGGACGGGACGAACACCGATATGCTTCGGGGAGCTGTAAGCAAGCTTTGATCCGGAGATTTCCGAATGGGGAAACCCACTGCTCGTAATGGAGTAGTATCCATACTTGAATACATAGAGTATGAGAAGGCATACCCGGGGAACTGAAACATCTAAGTACCCGGAGGAAGAGAAAGCAAATGCGATTCCCTGAGTAGCGGCGAGCGAAACGGGAACAGCCCAAACCAAGAGGCTTGCCTCTTGGGGTTGTAGGACACTCTATACGGAGTTACAAAGGAACGATATAAGCGAAGAGGTCTGGAAAGGCCCGCCAAAGAAGGTAACAGCCCTGTAACTGAAATGTTGTTCTCTCCAGAGTGGATCCTGAGTACGGCGGAACACGTGAAATTCCGTCGGAATCCGGGAGGACCATCTCCCAAGGCTAAATACTCCCTAGTGACCGATAGTGAACCAGTACCGTGAGGGAAAGGTGAAAAGCACCCCGGAAGGGGAGTGAAATAGATCCTGAAACCGTGTGCCTACAAGTAGTCAGAGCCCGTTAACGGGTGATGGCGTGCCTTTTGTAGAATGAACCGGCGAGTTACGATCCCGTGCAAGGTTAAGCAGAAGATGCGGAGCCGCAGCGAAAGCGAGTCTGAATAGGGCGCATGAGTACGTGGTCGTAGACCCGAAACCAGGTGATCTACCCATGTCCAGGGTGAAGTTCAGGTAACACTGAATGGAGGCCCGAACCCACGCACGTTGAAAAGTGCGGGGATGAGGTGTGGGTAGGGGTGAAATGCCAATCGAACCTGGAGATAGCTGGTTCTCTCCGAAATAGCTTTAGGGCTAGCCTCAAGGTAAGAGTCTCGGAGGTAGAGCACTGATTGGACTAGGGGCCCCTACCGGGTTACCGAATTCAGTCAAACTCCGAATGCCGATGACTTATCCTTGGGAGTCAGACTGCGAGTGATAAGATCCGTAGTCGAAAGGGAAACAGCCCAGACCGCCAGCTAAGGTCCCAAAGTATACGTTAAGTGGAAAAGGATGTGGAGTTGCTTAGACAACCAGGATGTTGGCTTAGAAGCAGCCACCATTTAAAGAGTGCGTAATAGCTCACTGGTCGAGTGACTCTGCGCCGAAAATGTACCGGGGCTAAACGTATCACCGAAGCTGCGGACTGTTCTTACGAACAGTGGTAGGAGAGCGTTCTAAGTGCAGTGAAGTCAGACCGGAAGGACTGGTGGAGCGCTTAGAAGTGAGAATGCCGGTATGAGTAGCGAAAGACGGGTGAGAATCCCGTCCACCGAATGCCTAAGGTTTCCTGAGGAAGGCTCGTCCGCTCAGGGTTAGTCGGGACCTAAGCCGAGGCCGAAAGGCGTAGGCGATGGACAACAGGTTGATATTCCTGTACCACCTCCTCACCATTTGAGCAATGGGGGGACGCAGGAGGATAGGGTAAGCGCGGTATTGGATATCCGCGTCCAAGCAGTTAGGCTGGGAAATAGGCAAATCCGTTTCCCGTGAAGGCTGAGCTGTGATGGCGAGCGAAATTTAGTAGCGAAGTTCCTGATTCCACACTGCCAAGAAAAGCCTCTAGCGAGGTGAGAGGTGCCCGTACCGCAAACCGACACAGGTAGGCGAGGAGAGAATCCTAAGGTGATCGAGAGAACTCTCGTTAAGGAACTCGGCAAAATGACCCCGTAACTTCGGGAGAAGGGGTGCTTCTTAGGGTGTTAAAGCCCCGAGAAGCCGCAGTGAATAGGCCCAGGCGACTGTTTAGCAAAAACACAGGTCTCTGCGAAGCCGTAAGGCGAAGTATAGGGGCTGACGCCTGCCCGGTGCTGGAAGGTTAAGAGGAGCGCTTAGCGTAAGCGAAGGTGCGAATTGAAGCCCCAGTAAACGGCGGCCGTAACTATAACGGTCCTAAGGTAGCGAAATTCCTTGTCGGGTAAGTTCCGACCCGCACGAAAGGCGCAACGATCTGGGCACTGTCTCAACGAGAGACTCGGTGAAATTATAGTACCTGTGAAGATGCAGGTTACCCGCGACAGGACGGAAAGACCCCGTGGAGCTTTACTGCAGCCTGATATTGAATGTTGGTACAGCTTGTACAGGATAGGTAGGAGCCTTGGAAACCGGAGCGCTAGCTTCGGTGGAGGCATCGGTGGGATACTACCCTGGCTGTATTGACCTTCTAACCCGCTGCCCTTATCGGGCAGGGAGACAGTGTCAGGTGGGCAGTTTGACTGGGGCGGTCGCCTCCTAAAATGTAACGGAGGCGCCCAAAGGTTCCCTCAGAATGGTTGGAAATCATTCGCAGAGTGTAAAGGCACAAGGGAGCTTGACTGCGAGACCTACAAGTCGAGCAGGGACGAAAGTCGGGCTTAGTGATCCGGTGGTTCCGCATGGAAGGGCCATCGCTCAACGGATAAAAGCTACCCCGGGGATAACAGGCTTATCTCCCCCAAGAGTCCACATCGACGGGGAGGTTTGGCACCTCGATGTCGGCTCATCGCATCCTGGGGCTGTAGTCGGTCCCAAGGGTTGGGCTGTTCGCCCATTAAAGCGGTACGCGAGCTGGGTTCAGAACGTCGTGAGACAGTTCGGTCCCTATCCGTCGCGGGCGCAGGAAATTTGAGAGGAGCTGTCCTTAGTACGAGAGGACCGGGATGGACGCACCGCTGGTGTACCAGTTGTTCTGCCAAGGGCATCGCTGGGTAGCTATGTGCGGACGGGATAAGTGCTGAAAGCATCTAAGCATGAAGCCCCCCTCAAGATGAGATTTCCCATTCCGCAAGGAAGTAAGATCCCTGAAAGATGATCAGGTTGATAGGTCTGAGGTGGAAGCGTGGTGACACGTGGAGCTGACAGATACTAATAGATCGAGGACTTAACCTATATTCTAATGTGAAAAATGAACATTGTTATCTAGTTTTGAGAGAACATTCTCTCCATCAGGTTTGGTGGCGATAGCGAAGAGGTCACACCCGTTCCCATACCGAACACGGAAGTTAAGCTCTTCAGCGCCGATGGTAGTTGGGGGTTTCCCCCTGTGAGAGTAGGACGCCGCCAAGCTTTTCAAAGGATCAGTTCCAATCGGAACTGGTCTTTTTTGTATTTTAAAAAAGGAACAAACACTCGATCTGGCATGGATACATATACTAAACTATCATCTAAAACATTCTTAATTTTGTATACAATTGAAAGCGCTAGGGCATACTGAAGCTATAAGTGGAGGTGTCACAATGAGCAAAAAAGAGCGAGAAGCAATTTGTTTGATTTGTGAAGAGAAAAAAACAAAGGGAATTTATTTATATCATCAGTTTTTATGCCGAGATTGTGAACGGAAGTTAATTTCTACATCAACCTCGGATCCTAGTTATGCTGATTATGTAAGAAAGCTTAAAAATCTTCATACGCCGCCTTTGTATTCATAGACCATTAGATGGTCTTTTTTTATGGGCAATCGGGGATTGGGCCTGTTTTTTGGAACTTAGTTTGGACATCAACCGTAATAAATAATAAGATAAACAGAGAGCCTGATTATTCATAGGAGTCGATGAACATGAAATCAATTTTTTACACATTTGTATGGGCCGTTCTCTCTACTCTTTTTTCGCTGGTGATTTTAACTGTCAGTATTGGTGTTTTCCATCATCATGTTGGATTGTCGATACTGTATGCGATGATTGGGTGGGGTGTGATGTTTGCAGGAAGCCGATGGGCTGCCTTCCAGTTGTTTTTGAAGAAACACGGACTGTCTCGCAGTGATTATGTATATATTAAACAGCACTTAAAAGAAGCTGGGCAAAAGCTGGTTCGTTTGAAAAAAGCTTTATTTGCTGTGAAGAACGTACAGACGATCAAGCATAATTATGAAATTCTTCGGCTTGCACGACGCATCTATACGATAACAAAAAAGGAACCGAACCGGTTTTATGATGCACAGCGGTTTTATTTTGAGAGTTTGGATTCTGTTGTTGAATTAACTGAGAAATATGCACTGCTGTATAATCAGCCGAATCGTAGCCATGAGCTTGAAATGACATTAAGCCAAACTCGAGTTACGCTGACTGAACTGCAAAAGCAATTGACGAATGATTTACAGCAAGTTTTAGGAAGAGATATAGAAGCACTTCATATTGAACTTGAAGTGGCCGATAAAATGATTAAAAAATAGATATGAAAGGAGTCAAACTCGATGAAACCAGAAGATCCAGTCATACCACCAGCCCCATCTACTACAGATCTTCCGTTTCGGGTGTTTGATACCTTATCTGATGAGGAAAAGCAGGAGGCGCTACAGCGAGCTGAGAAGATCCCTGACCATCCACAAAAACTGCTTTTCTATGGCACACGTGTGCAGGAACGATTGTTAGAACAATCAAAACAAATGATGCAATATGTGGAGAAAAAAGATATTGACCAAATCGGAGACGTTCTAGAAGCTTTTTTACAGCAACTGCATTTAGTGGAGCCAGAGGATTTATTGCCAAAGAAGCGAGGCTTTTTTTTAAGGTTATTTCAGCGAGAAAAGCGTTCTACTCAGGAGATCATATCTCGTTTTAAACAAGCAGAAGCACAGATAGAGAGATTGTCAGCAAGGCTTCGTTACGCCAGAGGTGTGTTAATTTCGGACCATAAGTTATTGGAGCGTTTATTTGAAGAAAATCAATCATACTTTCAAGAGATGACGTTACAGGTTGCAGCAGTTGAAGCAAAATTGACGCTGTTAGAGCAACATGCCCTAACAGAATCACAGTCACATGATCGGACATTTGAGGAACAATTGATGAGTCGGGAAGTCGATGAAGAAGAATATATGGAGAGATTAAAAGAACGGAAGTATGATTTGCTGTTGAGCCGTCAAATCGCACTGCAATGTAATGCCCAAATTCGAATGATTCAGCATACAAACCATACATTAGCCAATCATATTCAATCAACTGTTTCCGCATCAATTCCTTTATGGATCAACCAAATGTCGATTGCGTTCAATCATATTCAGCAGCGAGCCAATTCAGCACTTGAACAGCGTATCCAGCAAACATATGAACAGATATCGAAGCAGCAAGGACAGCTTCTTGAAGATGCATCCTTAACGCCTATAGATACGTTGAAAAAGGTTCAGCGCCAATTGGCCGAAACATTGCAGGAAACGTTGCAGGTAAAAGAACATGGGAGCCAAGAACGAGCTCAATTAAAAAGCAGCATGCATGAGGCAGAGCAGAAGCTGGTGAATCATAAACCAATAAAGGAATGAGAATCCATCTTTCAGTTCACTTGTTTGAACGTTATAATAGATATAAGATATCGTTTAAGTGAAAAGGGTCGATTTGTTTGAAAACACCTTTATATACAGCATTATCACAACATGCGGAAAAGAAGCCCTATTCTTTTCACGTTCCGGGACATCACAATGGAGATGTCTTTTTTGATGAGGCACGGTCCTATTATGCACCCATTCTTCAGCTGGATGTGACAGAACTTGAAGGTCTAGATGATCTTCACCATCCGACTGGGGTGATTCAAGAGGCAGAGGATTTATTGGCAAAGCTATATGGAGCTAAACAAAGTTTTTTCCTTGTGAATGGCACAACCGTTGGCAATTTGGCGATGGTGATGTCTGCGTGTCAGGCTGGGGAGGGCATTTTCGTTCAGCGAAATTGTCATAAGTCTGTGTTCCATGCGATTGAGCTTGCGGGAGCGACGCCTATTATGTTAGAAACTGAGAGTGATCCGTACTTGCACGTCCCAACCCATGTGACGGAGGAAACAGTCAAACAAGCTATGGCGACACATCCTAACTGCCGGGCAATTGTTTTGACATATCCGAACTACTACGGACATGCAGCTGATTTATCAAGACTCATTCAAATGTGTCATGAAGCTGGCATCATTGTATTAGTTGATGAGGCACATGGTGCTCATTTTGTATTAGGCGGTGCCTTTCCTCCATCTGCCCTTTCCTATGGAGCAGACGTGGTGGTACAATCAGCACATAAAACCCTTCCGGCAATGACGATGGGGTCTTATCTCCATCTTCAAGGAGACCGAATGGATGTGAAGCGGATAAAGACGTTATTAACGATGCTTCAAAGCAGTTCACCTTCTTATCCAATTATGGCTTCGTTAGATTTGGCGAGAGCTTATGTGGAGGAGTTGAAGGGAAAAGGGTTAATGGATGAAATCATGAGAGACTTGGCAAAGCTGAAAGCACAGTTCAATATGATCTCCAATCTCGAAGTGGTTGAGTCTGACTCTTTACCTATGGATCCATTAAAATGTGTCATTCGTTCAACAAAAGGGCTGACAGGCTATGAACTCAAAAAGGTGCTTGAGTCGGTGGATGTTCACCCAGAACTTGCGGATGAACATCAAGTGTTACTCGTTTTTGGTCTAAGACATACAAAGGACATTCCTTTTACAGCTATAGAGCAGGCTCTTCAGCAAAGTGATTCATTGCTTGTAAAAAAAGAGCTTCAAACGGGATCGCTCTTCTTAGAGGACGATCAGCAAAAGCGAGATGTAGAAGCTGTTCCATTCGAAAAAGCAGCTGGCCGGATTAGTGCAGAATCGGTCATTCCCTATCCGCCTGGTATTCCTTTGATGATTAAAGGAGAACCGATTGAATCAGATCAAATTGCGACGTTAAGCCGTTTGCTTGGGCATCAAGTTCATGTGCAAGCAAGTCAGGTGATTCACCAGAGAAAATTATATGTTTATATAGAAGAGGAGACACTATGAGCGGTATGTTTATTACGTTTGAAGGACCGGAGGGTGCTGGAAAAACGACAGTGATTCGAAAAGTGTACGAAGAAATGGAACGTCAAGGCTATGCAGTGATGGCGACACGTGAGCCCGGAGGCATTGACATTGCAGAGCAAATTCGTGAAGTCATTTTAAATGAAAAAAATACAAAAATGGACGCAAAAACAGAGGCATTGCTTTATGCAGCAGCTAGAAGGCAGCATTTGGCTGAAAAAGTAGAACCGGCATTGAAGCGGGGGGAAACTGTTTTATGTGATCGTTTTGTCGACAGCTCCCTTGCTTATCAGGGCTATGCGAGAGGGCTTGGGATTGAAGAAGTCAAATCCATTAATGATTTCGCCATTGATGGCACGATGCCACAAATGACCATTTACTTTTCCATTACACCAGAGGAAGGTCTAAAGCGAATTGATGCCAATCAAGGAAGAGAAAAAAATCGATTAGACATGGAAACACTGAATTTTCATCAAATGGTCAGAGAAGGATATGAGCTTCTGATTGCGCAATCACCAGAACGATTCCGTGTAGTAGATGCGTCTCAGCCTGTTCAGGATGTCTTTAATGAAGTGTTTCAGCTGATTCAGGACACATTAAAGAAAAATCAAATATGACCTCATTCCCAATCGTTGTTATAATATAGAGGAAGACATCGGCATGTCACCTGTGCCTAAAATGAAGGAGGCCATTCAAATGAAATTAATTGTTGCCGTTGTACAGGATCAAGATAGCAGCAAGTTATTGAAAATATTGACTGAACATCAATTCGGCGTGACAAAATTAGCTTCGACTGGTGGATTTCTAAAGTCTGGGAATACGACTTTTATCATTGGTTGTGATGATGTCCGAGTGGATAAAGCGTTACAGCTAATCAAGGAAAATTGCCGTAAACGTGATCAAATGATCGCGCCTGTATCACCAATGGGTGGAAATGCAGATTCATATGTACCATACCCTGTTGAGGTTGAAGTTGGTGGAGCTACCGTCTTTATTCTGCCAGTTGAACAATTTCATCAATTTTAAGGATGGGTTGCTGTGAAAATTAATCAAGATATGCGGCTGCTTTTAGAAAAGCGTGAACTTCAAGCGATGAAAGGAAGCCAAACTTCAGCATCGTTTAAATCATCGATGGAGACACAAAGTGGTAAAATGCGTTTAGAGCAGCTGACAGTCATGCTGAGCGATATCGAAGTCTTCGGCAAGAAACTGACAAAGTCACGAAACCTTAAAGATTTGGCTAGGTTTAAAGGACTTGTGAAACGCTTTGTAAAAGAAACAGTCGATAATGGATTAAATATAGAGACATCAAGGAGCTTTGACATTTATGGCAACACACGAACACTCGCTTTAGTCAAAGCATTAGATGAAAAGCTGATTGAGTTAACAGAGGATATGATGAATCAGGAGAAACCCTCGATTGATTTACTTGAACGTATTGGAGAAATAAAAGGTTTATTGATTAACCTTTACACATAGAGAGTGATAACATGGCAATTAGCTGGAATGACATGAATGAGTTGCAGCCGCGCGTCATGCGGCTGATTTTTAATAGTATTGATAAAGACCGACTGGCTCATGCTTACTTATTTGAAGGAAAAAAAGGGACCGGAAAGCTAGATGCTGCGATGCTTTTAGCGAAGAGCTTTTTTTGTTTGGAAGCAGGAGTGAAACCATGTGAGTCCTGTCAAAACTGCAAAAGAATTCAGTCTGGCAACCATCCAGATTTACATCTAGTGCAGCCTGACGGTCAATCAATTAAGAAGGCGCAAGTGCAGGCTTTGCAGGAGGAATTTACAAAAGCAGGCGTAGAATCGCATCGGAAAATGTATATCATTCTCCATGCGGACAAAATGACGGTCAATGCTGCGAACAGTTTATTAAAGTTCCTAGAGGAGCCCAACCGGGAAACGATGGCAGTTTTAATCACTGAACAATCGCATAAAATGCTGGATACGATTATTTCAAGATGTCAGATGCTTAGCTTTAAGCCGCTGCAGCCGCAATCTTTGGAGCAGCAGCTTTTACAAGAAGGCGTGTCTCAGGATCTTGCAAGGCTTTTGTCGAATTTAACCAATAATTTAGCAGAAGCACTCGAATTAAGTCGAAATGATCAGTTTGCAGAGTCTAGAGCGAAAGTGATAAAATTGTATGAAGTCTTACACCAGCGAAAAGAACATGCATTTTTTTATATACAAGATCAATGGATGCCTTTTTTCAAAGAGAAAGACCTTCAAGAAACTGGTCTTGATATGCTTTTATTTATATATCGTGATGTATTGTCGATTCAAATAGGAAATGAAGATAAAGTCATTTATCAAGACTTATTCCAGACAATGAAGCAGCACGCGCTGCATTCCACACAGCAGATGGTGACGAATCAGATCCTTGCTGTATTAGAAGCGAAAAAGAGACTTCAATCCAACGTGAATGCCCAAGGGCTAATGGAGCAATTGGTGTTGATGTTGCAGGAGGGATAAGCTTGTACAACGTAATTGGTGTTCGCTTTAAAAAAGCGGGCAAAATCTATTATTTCGATCCTAATGGATTTCATATAGAAAATGATAGTTGTGTCATTGTAGAAACAGTCAGAGGTGTTGAGTACGGGCAAGTGGTCATCGCCAATAAAAAAGTAGATGAACACGATGTGGTTCTTCCTTTGCGTAAGGTGATTCGCGTCGCAGACGAACGAGACCGGCTCATCGTTGAGGAGAACAAAGAAGCAGCGATGGCAGCCTTTGACACATGTCTTCAGAAAGTAAGTGAACACGGCCTGGAAATGAAGCTGGTCGATGTCGAATTTACATTCGACCGCAACAAGGTCATCTTCTATTTTACAGCGGATGGCAGAGTAGATTTCCGTGAGCTGGTCAAGGATCTTGCATCTATTTTTAAGACGAGAATTGAACTTCGTCAAATCGGTGTAAGAGACGAGGCAAAAATGCTAGGCGGCATTGGTCCGTGTGGACGTATGCTTTGCTGTTCAACTTTCTTAGGAGATTTTGAACCTGTGTCCATTAAAATGGCAAAAGATCAAAACCTCTCGTTAAACCCTACCAAAATTTCAGGGCTTTGCGGCCGTTTAATGTGCTGCTTGAAATATGAGAATGATGAGTACGAAACAGCAAAAGAACAATTACCGGACATCGGTGAAACGATTCAGACGTCTAATGGCTCTGCAAAGGTAGTAGGGCTTAATATTTTAGAACGAATTTTGCAAGTTGAATTAACCGGGCAAGAAAAAGTGATAGAATATACTTGGGAAGAATTATTACAAGAAGGCGTTGTATCTGCACAAACAACTGAGTAACGAGGTGTGCCACCTTGGATAAAAAGGAACTATTTGATACGGTGATTAATTTAGAAGAACAAATCGGTTCTCTTTATCGCCAGCTAGGTGATTTGAAAAATCATATCGGTGAAGTGATTGAAGAAAATCATCAGCTGCAGATGGAGAATCAGCACTTGCGTGAACGTCTGGATCAATCCGATCGAGATAAATCGTCTGAGGCAGAGCATGATTCTGCCCAGAAGCCAAGTCATTCTGATATAGGAGAAGGTCATGATAACCTAGCTCGTTTATATCAGGAGGGCTTCCATATTTGTAATGTACATTATGGGAGCATTCGGAAAGAGGGAGACTGTTTGTTCTGTCTGTCATTTTTAAATAAAAAATGAGAAAAGGCTTCCGCTGAATCGGGAGCCTTTTTCACAGGAAAAGAAAGGATACATCATGGTTTCGTTAAGAGAAGATGAACGTTTAGACTACTTGCTTGCAGAAGATATGAAAATTATTCAAAGTAAAACGGTGTTCGCCTTTTCATTGGATGCAGTGTTATTAGCAAAATTTGCGTATGTGCCGATTCAAAAAGGGGAGATTATTGATCTTTGTACGGGAAATGGCATCGTTCCATTGCTGCTTTCGACGAGATCTAAAGCCTCTATTACAGGGGTTGAAATTCAAGAACGCCTGTTTGATATGGCAAAGAGAAGTGTGGCGCATAATCAACTGGAGCAGCAGATTGAGTTGATCCATGGTGATTTAAATGATATGCCTAAACGGTACGGAAACCACAAAGTAGACGTGATTACTTGTAATCCGCCATATTTTAAGACTCCTTCTAAGGATGAAATCAATGAAAATGAGTATTTGGCGATCGCACGTCATGAGATTCATTGTACATTAGAAGATGTCATTCGTGTTTCTTCCACTTTGCTAAAGCAAGGAGGCAAACTGGCAATGGTTCACCGTCCTGGACGGCTGCTTGAGATTGTTGAAATGATGAAGAAATACCGAATTGAGCCAAAACGAATTCAATTTGTATATCCGAAACAAGGAAAAGAAGCGAATACCATTTTAGTGGAAGGCATGAAAGATGGAAAGCCGGATTTGAAAATTCTCCCGCCGCTTTTTGTTTATGGAGAAGACCAAGAGTATACAAAAGAAATCAGGACGATACTGTATGGAGAAGCATAGTCATTATTTCTATGTATTGAAATGTGCAGATGGTAGTTTGTACGCTGGGTATACAAATGATTTACAAAAAAGGCTGACTGCCCATAATAGTGGGAAGGGTGCAAAGTATACGAGAGCCAGACGACCGGTGGAACTTTATTATCACGAATGTTTTTCAACCAAAAGAGAAGCCATGCAACAGGAATATCGTTTCAAAACGTGGACACGTCGAAAAAAGGACATGTATATAGAAGAAAAGCGAATCAAAAAGGAGGCGGCACATGAAAAAGACACAGAAAAGCTTTGATGGTCAATCAGAAATGGGTATTCTTTATCTCGTACCAACCCCGATTGGAAACTTAGAAGATATGACGTTTCGAGCGATACAAACGTTAAAAGATGTAGACTATATTGCCGCAGAAGATACGAGACAAACGAAAAAGCTTTGTCATGTCTATGAAATTGATACCCCATTAACGAGTTATCATGAACATAACAAAGATAGCAGTGGTCATAAGTTAATCGAATGGTTAAAAGAAGGAAAGAACATTGCACTCGTGAGCGATGCCGGTTTACCGACGATCTCTGATCCAGGAGCCGAAGTGGTTCGCGACTTTACGAACATCGGAGGCTATGTCATTCCGTTACCTGGTGCAAATGCAGCACTTACGGCACTCATTGCGTCAGGAATCGCACCACAGCCATTTTTCTTTTACGGTTTTCTTGATCGTCAAAAAAAGGAAAAGAAAAAACAGCTGGAAGCATTGAAGAAACGCCAAGAAACAATTATTTTCTATGAAGCGCCCCATCGGTTAAAAGAAACGCTGACTGTGATGAAAGAAGTGTGGGGGAACCGGAATATTGCCATTACGAGAGAACTGACAAAGAAATTTGAAGAGTTTATTCGTGGAGATTTAGAATATGCGCTGACTTGGGTGACAGAACAACAAATCCGTGGTGAGTTCTGTCTCGTCGTAAAAGGAAATGATCAGGATGAAGAAGAACTGAATGAAGAAGCTTGGTGGAATTCTTTATCTGAAAAAGAGCACGTGATCCATTACATAGAGGAAGGGTTAACGTCAAAAGAGGCTATTAAACGTACTGCGGTCGAACGTGGTGTGCCAAAGCGGACGATCTATGATGCGTATCATATTGAACAATAAAGAAAGGTTCTTGCAAACGGTGCAAGAACCTTTTTATATAAAACTTATTTTTGTGATTGAAGTTGGTTTTGGATTTCGTTAATGATTTGCTCTGCACCTTCACGGCTAAGAACTAATTTACCATTAGCAAGTTTAAGGTTATCGTCTGATACTTCACCTGTTACTTGGCAAGTCATGTTTGGTTTATATTTTTTTAGGATAATTTTTTCATCATCAACATAAATTTCCAAAGCGTCTTTTTCTGCGATTCCTAACGTACGGCGAAGCTCGATTGGAATCACCACGCGTCCTAATTCGTCAACTTTACGTACAATACCTGTAGATTTCATCTTCATTCTCCTCCCAAAAAGTTCTTATTCTTAATATAATATTATCTTCGTCATTATTCGACAAATTCCTTACATTCCTAGCATAACAAGGTTTCCATAAATCGTCAATCATTTTGTTTACTATTGTTTGTAAAATATGACTCTTAAAGTCAAAGGACCTTGAAACTACCGGTGTATAAGGATTTTTCAGAATTTATCTATAAAAATATGAAAAATGACGATAACAGATTAACAAGACTTTTGCCCTAATTTAGCCAATTGTAAATCTGGAAATAGATTTCATACGACAATATTCGACAAAATGTCGAGCGGTTTGTCGTTTTTTTCGAAAAACTCATCTTTTTCGTTCATTTCAATCTGTTCTATGTATATATGCTTGATCTTAAAGGCTAAGATGGTATCATAGAGAAAGCACAAGTGCAAAACATAATGAAATGATCTGACACATTTTAATGAAGTATGATGACCGCTCTCGTCCATTGGGCGGGAGTTTTTGACATTTACACACAAGCAGGAGGTTCCGACATGCCGGAAAAGAAAAAAACGTTTTATCTGACTACACCAATTTACTATCCGAGCGGAAAATTACATATTGGACATGCTTATACGACAGTGGCAGGGGATGCCATGGCTCGATATAAACGTCTGCAAGGCTATGATGTGATGTATTTAACGGGTACAGATGAGCACGGACAAAAAATTCAGCAAAAAGCTGAAGAACAAAATATTACACCGATTGAGTATTTAGATCCGGTCGTTGCTGACATTAAATCATTATGGAAGAAACTCGACATTTCAAACGATGATTTCATTCGTACAACGGAAAAAAGACATACGAAAATCATTGAGCAAGTCTTCCAAAAGTTGCTTGATCAAGGAGATATTTATTTAGATCAATATGAGGGCTGGTACAGTATTCCTGATGAAACATTCTATACGGAAACACAGCTTGTTGATGTTGAGCGAAATGAGAAAGGGGAAGTTATTGGAGGGAAAAGCCCAGACAGTGGACACCCTGTTGAATTGATTAAAGAGGAATCATATTTCTTCCGTATGAGTAAGTATGCAGATCGCTTACTAGACTATTACAAAAAGAACCCGTCGTTCATTCAGCCTGAATCAAGAAAGAATGAAATGATTAATAACTTTATTAAACCGGGGTTAGAGGATTTAGCTGTATCAAGAACAACCTTTGATTGGGGCATTAAAGTACCTAATAATCCGAAGCACGTCATCTATGTATGGATTGATGCGTTATTCAACTACTTAACAGCGATTGGCTACGGAACCGATCAAGATGAAAAATATAAAAAATATTGGCCTGCCAACGTACACCTAGTCGGGAAAGAAATTGTACGATTCCATACAATTTACTGGCCAATTATGCTGATGGCACTTGATCTGCCGCTGCCAAAACAAATTTTTGCACATGGCTGGCTGCTCATGAAAGATGGCAAAATGTCTAAATCAAAAGGGAACGTAGTAGATCCTGTTACGTTAATTGATCGCTATGGTCTTGATGCTCTTCGTTATTACCTGCTACGCGAAGTACCATTTGGTGCAGACGGTGTGTTTACACCAGAAGGATTCGTGGAACGTGTAAACTATGACCTTGCCAATGATTTAGGGAACTTACTTAACCGTACAGTGGCGATGGTGCAAAAATACTTCGACGGTACATTAAGCAGCTATAAGGGACCAGTCAATGAGTTTGATGAGGAACTAAAAGCTGTAGCTGAACAAACGGTGAAAGCCTATGAAGAAGCGATGGAAAACCTCGAATTCTCAGTGGCTCTTTCAAATGTTTGGACATTAATCAGCAGAACGAATAAATATATTGATCAAACAGCTCCTTGGGTATTAGCGAAGGATGAAACAAAACGAAAAGAACTGCATTCTGTGATGTACCATTTAGCAGAATCACTTCGAATCACAGCTGTATTGTTAACACCATTCTTAACAAAAACACCTGAGAAAATCTTCTTCCAGCTTGGAATTGAAGAAGAGAAACTCAAAAGCTGGGAAAGCATTCTTTCTTTCGGTGCGATTCAAAAAGCGACGGTACAAAAAGGTGAGCCGTTGTTCCCTCGTTTAGAGGTTGAAGAAGAAGTGGCATACATTAAAGAGAAGATGCAAGGAAGTGCGCCTAAGGTAGAAGAAGAGTCAGTTGAAATAGAAGAAACTGAATTACCTGAACTGGGTGCCGAAATTGCCTTCGATGATTTTTCGAAAGTTGACCTTCGTGTAGCACAAGTATTGGAAGCAGCACCAGTGAAAAAAGCTGACCGTCTCTTAAAGCTTCAGCTTGATTTTGGATTTGAAAAGAGACAAATTGTCTCAGGGATTGCCAAGCATTATCAACCAGAAGAATTGGTAGGGAAGAAGCTCGTCTGCGTAGCGAATCTCACACCAGTTAAACTAAGAGGGGAAATTTCCCAGGGAATGATTTTAACTGGAGAAACTGGTGGTAAATTGCAGGTTCTTGAAGTAGATCAATCTCTAGCAAATGGAACGAAAATTTTATAATTTAACAAAGGTGTTCCACGTGTAACATTTCGTCGAACACCTTTTGTTTTTCAGAAGAATTGTCGAAAGGAGCCATCAACCATGTTATTTGATACACATGCCCACTTAAATGCTGAACAATATAATGAAGACTTAGAGCAGGTGATTGAAAGAGCAAAAAGTGAAAAGGTAGAGAAGATTGTGGTGGTCGGGTTTGATCGTCCAACCATTACGAGAGCGATGGAGCTAATTGAAGCATATGATTTTATGTATGCAGCCATCGGCTGGCATCCTGTTGATGCCATTGATATGACAGATGAAGATTTGGCTTGGATCAAAGAATTATCTCAGCATGAAAAGGTTGTTGCCATTGGAGAAATGGGTCTAGATTACTATTGGGACAAGTCGCCAAAAGATGTGCAAAAAGAAGTCTTTAGACGTCAAATTGCTCTTGCAAAAGAAGTGAATCTGCCAATTATCATTCATAACCGTGACGCTACGGAAGATGTAGTGACGATCTTAAAAGAAGAAGGAGCGGCAGAAGTCGGAGGAATTATGCACTGCTTTACTGGCAGCCTCGAAATTGCAAAAGCGTGTATGGAAATGAACTTTTATATCTCATTCGGTGGACCTGTGACATTTAAAAATGCGAAAAAACCGAAAGAAGTTGTAAAGGATATTCCAAGCGATCGTCTTCTGATTGAGACAGACTGCCCGTATTTAACTCCAGCGCCATTTAGAGGGAAACGAAATGAGCCGAGCTATGTGAAATATATCGCAGAACAAATTGCTGAATTGCGTGAAATGAGCTTTGAAGAGCTTGCTGCATTGACAACAGAAAATGCGAAAAAAGTTTTCCGTATAAACTGACAGTATATGATGTCAATCCTTGTTTAAGCTTGTCCAATTGTGAAACATAACGAAAAAGTTCTACACGTTCGCGCCTCCTCATAGGATAAGTTGTCGATAAGTCTTTCTTCCCTTCCTTCCAAAAATCTCCCATAATAGGTTTACAATCGAGCATTTTTGTACAGTGGGTGGAAGGGTTGACAGGTTTTGAGATACTCTATATAATCTCTCCGAGGAGAAGGAGGCGTTTTTCATCGTACAAAAAATGAAAAATCTGTTTTCTGTCAAGCTAGGAAAAGGCAAGGTTTTATTTCTAGTCACTTGCTTGCTTTTAGCTGGAACTGGGACGGCTTACGGTGCGCATGAGCTCACTAAGCAGTCTATTACCATTTCAATCAATGGCAAAGAGAAGACAATTCGTACACATGAAGAGACAGTAGCACAGCTGCTTTCAGACCTTGGAATAAGGACCAGGGCGGAGGATCATATCTCTCCAAGTCTAAATACAAAGATTCAAGACAACATGAACATTGTGTATGATGCGGCTATACCGGTTCATCTCACCCTAGATGGGGAAGAGAAAACGATATGGACAACAGATCAGACGGTTGGAGCATTATTGAAGAATGAGAAGATAGATATTGGGAAGCACGATCAAGTAACTCCAGGAAAGAATGACAAGATTAAAAAGAATATGGATCTTGTGGTTCAGCAGGCCTTCCAGGTCAGCTTAAACGATGGAGGAAAGGATAAGAAAGTGTGGACCACTTCGACTACGGTCGCTGACTTTTTAAAGCAACAAGAGCTGAAGCTCAAGAAGCACGATAAGATCAAACCTGCGTTACATAGTCACCTTTCTAAAAAAAGCGCAGATGTGAAGATCACTCGGGTGGAAAAAGTCACCGATGTAGTGGAAGAGAAAATTGCTTTTGATACCAAACATAAAAAGGATCGATCTCTTGAAAAAGGAAAAGAGAAGGTGCTTGAAAAAGGTGAAGAAGGTAAATTGAAGAAGCACTATGCCATTGTGAAAGAAAACGGCAAAGTGGTTTCTAAAGAATTAATTAAAGAGGTTACTGCAAAAGACAGTAAGGATCGTTTAGTGGCCGTTGGTACACAAGTGTCCAAGAAAGAACCTAAAGCGTCCCCTGCGGTTTCAAGAAGTAATGAATCGTCAGGAAAAGAGTTCTATGTGACGTCCACAGCTTATACAGCGGGCTGTGCTGGATGTACGGGTAGAACGTCTACAGGCTTTAATTTAAAAGCAAATCCGGGTGCAAAGGTCATAGCAGTTGATCCGAGTGTCATTCCGCTGGGCTCTAAAGTGTATGTGGAAGGCTATGGGTATGCCGTTGCATCAGACACTGGATCTGCTATAAAAGGGAATAAAATTGATGTGTTCGTCCCAAGTAAGTCGGCAGCTTATCAATGGGGAAATAAACGAGTGAAAATTAGAGTGCTCAAATAAACACATCAAATCATTTATATGAACAGAGGGCTTTGCGCACCCTCTGTTTTTTTGGTTATAATAGAAGCACTGTTTTCTAATTAATTAGACGCAAAAACAGCATGGAAGGTTTCATTTTTTGACAAAAAAATGTAGATTGTTTTTGCAAGCGGAGGAATACATGAAAATCAAAGAAATCATTGTGGTGGAGGGTCGTGACGACACTGCTAGAGTAAAGATGGCAGTTGATGCAGATACGATTGAAACGAATGGATCTGCCATTGGCGATACAGTCATTCAACAAGTGCGTCTTGCTCAGGAGACGAGAGGGGTTATCATTTTAACTGATCCTGATTTCCCTGGGGAAAAGATCCGTAAAACCATCGCAGAGGCTGTCCCTGGCTGTAAGCACGCCTTTTTACCAAAACACCTTGCGAAAGCGAAGCGGGACAAAGGAATTGGTGTCGAGCATGCTTCCTTGGACAGTATTCGAGCATGCCTTGCACATGTCCATGAGGAAATGGAAGAATCAGAAAGCGAGATTACGTTAGACGATTTATTTGACGCAGGCCTTATCGGAGGCGAAGCATCAAAACGCCGCCGCGAACGATTAGGTGTGCTTTTAAATATAGGATATACAAATGCGAAGCAGCTGCAAAAGCGTCTTCACATGTTCCAAATAACGAAAGAGGATTTTATTGCGGCCTTAAAGACCGTCATGCAGGAGGAAGCCGATGAATAAAGATATTGCGACGCCTATCAGAACGAAGGAAATACTGAAGAAGTACGGTTTCTCTTTTAAAAAGAGCTTAGGGCAAAACTTTTTAATTGATACGAATATTTTAGATCGCATTGTCGATCATGCAGAGATAACGGATGAGACCGGTGTGATTGAAATTGGCCCTGGTATCGGTGCGTTGACTGAACAGCTCGCCAAACGGGCAAAGAAAGTCACGGCTTTTGAAATCGACCGGCGCCTATTGCCGATTTTAAACGATACGCTTTCTCCATATGATAATGTCACCATTATTCATCAAGACGTATTGAAGGCAGATGTAAGAAAGGTGATTGAAGAACAATTTGCTGACTGTAAAGAAGTAATGGTCGTAGCAAACCTTCCTTATTATGTGACGACACCAATTATTATGAAATTGCTTGAAGAAAACCTTCCATTGAAAGGAATCGTTGTCATGCTGCAAAAAGAAGTAGCAGATCGCATGGCTGCTGTTCCTTCATCAAAAGAATATAACTCTTTGTCGATTGCAGTGCAATTTTATACAAAAGCGAAGACGGTCATGGTTGTGCCGAAAACGGTTTTCGTCCCACAACCAAATGTGGATTCAGCGGTGATCAAACTAACTGTTCGTGAAACGCCTGCGGTCTCAGTAGACAATGATACGTTTTTCTTTCAACTGATTCGTGCGAGTTTTGGCCAGCGCCGGAAGACATTGATGAATAATTTGATGAACAATCTGCCAGATGGCAAGAAACATAAAGCCATCATTGAAGAAGCCCTTGTAACAGCTGAGGTTGATGGGAAACGCCGCGGTGAATCATTGTCAATCGATGAATTTGCCCGTTTGTCCAATGTTTTACACAAAGCCCTTTCATAAGGGCTTTTCAGCGTGTAGCCAAACCCTCGCATTCGTTGTCAGTCCTGCGCGCTGGTGCTCACGAATGTCAAATTCGCTCCGCGCCAGTACTCGTCCTTCCTAGACTGCAAAGGTTTTCTATCACGCTGAAAAGAAGACAAAGCCCTTTCATAAGGGCTTTTTTCTTTTGGTTTTCACCACTTCACCTGTTCAGGCATAGGCTAGAAAGAACAACACACCTGAAAGAAGAACAAGTGTAGCGTAAGACGATACCAACAGGATAAGAGCCTGATTGTGGAGTGAAAAGCATGCAATTTCAAATAGGAGATATGGTGACGAGGGCATCCTATCAGATGGATATTATGTTTCGTATCATTCGAATTGATGAGACAGACCAGCACGAAGCCACCGCCATTTTGCATGGGAATGAAGTGAGGCTGATCGCCGATGCGAAGATGTCAGATTTGGTCTTGATTCAAAAAGAGGAGCAACTGACAAGAGAGAAAGACGATGAACGGAAAATTAACGAATCGCTCGACTTACTCAGGCAAGATTATCAGCTGCTTCGTGAAAAACAAGAGTATTATACGTCTGGACAATATCAGCATCAGGAGCAGTATTTTCATATGCCCGGAAAGGTTCTGCATTTAGATGGAGATGCTTCATACTTAAAGAAATGCTTAGATGTATATGAAAGAATTGGTGTACCTGTGTATGGTGTGCATTGCCACGAGAAGAAAATGCCAAGCATGATTGATTCATTAATTGATCAATACCGGCCTGATATTTTGGTCATCACAGGACATGATGCGTATTCTAAACAAAAGGGCGGTGTACACGATATCGGTGCATATCGTCATTCTCGTCATTTCGTTGAAACGGTTCAAAAGGCAAGAAGGAAGGTTCCGCATTTAGATCAGCTCGTGATCTTTGCAGGTGCCTGCCAATCTCATTTTGAATCATTAATTCAAGCAGGTGCTAATTTTGCAAGCTCACCCTCACGTGTCAACATTCATGCACTTGACCCCGTCTATATTGTTGCCAAGATCAGCTTCACTCCATTTGTAGATCGAATCAACGTGTGGGATGTGCTCCGAAATACACTGACGAGAGAAAAAGGTCTCGGAGGGATTGAAACAAGGGGTGTTTTAAGGGTAGGTATGCCATATAAAAGAGACCATGAATCGACATAACCCGACTGATTTCAGTCTGGTTTTTTTTATGCTCAAAAAGAAATTTCATATGAATACATAATTCACCGGAATTTGAGAAAAATAGGGAGGAGAAAAGGTAGAAGTTTGTCAAAATTATTTTGTTGACAATGGCTCGTGTTGGTTGATATAATTTAATTTTTATTTGACAAAAATGGGCCGTTGTTGTATAATTATCTCAGTGAGGTGGATGCAATGGCGAAGACTTTGTCCGACATCAAAAGATCGCTTGATGGTAACTTAGGTAAACGTTTGACGTTAAAGGCTAACGGAGGCCGCCGAAAAACAATTGAGCGTTCGGGCATTTTAGCTGAAACGTACCCTTCTGTTTTTGTGATTCAATTAGATCAAGATGAGAATTCGTTTGAAAGAGTTTCTTACAGTTATGCAGATATACTGACTGAGACGGTCGAATTAACGTTCGATGATACCGCTAGCTCAGTCGCCTATTAATGGGCAGTGAACTTTTTGTTTACTGCTTTTTGTTTTGCCTTTTTTTCTGTATGGGAGGCTGTCCATTATTTGAAAGGGGTAAAAGGCAGGAATCGATGCAAAATAAGAAAGCCACAAAGGAGTGGCGATGATTCGAATTCTCGACCAAAGGGGCTGTTTCGTTTGGGTAGACGCCGAGGCATTATGTCAGATGAGTTCAAATACGAGCTGGCGAAGGATCTTGGATTTTATGATACCGTCAAAAATGGAGGCTGGGGAGAGATTCGTGCGCGTGACGCAGGAAATATGGTCAAACGTGCCATTGAATTAGCTCAACAGCACATGGCTCAAGAAGAGAATCAACGATAAAGAAATGATCAGGGATACCTCGGGTGTCTCTGGTCTTTTTTGCTTGAAAAAGTGAGTGTGCTGGGGGCAAAAGCCAATATTCATCAGATCCATCAAATGTGATACAATATTGATACTTATGTTTAGATGGAGAAGTAGGTGAAATGTTTGCGTATTTTAGAAAAAGCACCGGCAAAAATTAATCTCTCACTTGATGTTCATGGAAAAAGACCGGATGGATATCACGAAGTGGAGATGGTGATGACAACAATAGATCTTGCAGATCGACTAGAGCTGACGGAGCTGGACAAAGACGAAATCCGTGTATCATCTCATAATCGTTTTGTGCCAGATGATCAACGGAATTTGGCTTATCAGGCAGCTAAATTATTAAAAACAAGATTCGGTATTCAAAAAGGCGTATCGATTGTCATCACAAAAGCAATTCCCGTCGCAGCAGGTTTAGCTGGAGGCAGCAGTGATGCCGCAGCAGCGCTTCGCGGCTTAAACCGTTTGTGGAAGTTAAATCTCACGTTAGATGAACTAGCTGAGCTTGGAGCGGAGATCGGCTCAGATGTCTCTTTTTGTGTACACGGAGGGACAGCGCTAGCGACAGGACGTGGAGAGAAACTAAAGCATATTGCGACACCGCCGCATTGCTGGGTGATTTTAGCGAAGCCGGTGATTGGGGTATCTACAGCTGAGGTCTACAGACAATATGACGCAAGCAAAGTAGAACACCCAAATGTACAGCGTATGATTGAAGCAATTGAAGCGAAAGATTATAAAGAGATGTGCGGCTCACTCGGTAACGTGTTGGAATCTGTGACATTAAAGATGTATCCGGAAGTCGATATGATTAAGAGACAGATGAAGCGTTTCGGAGCAGATGCTGTATTAATGAGCGGCAGCGGGCCAACTGTATTTGGCTTGATTCAATATGAATCGAAGGTACAAAGAATATATAACGGACTGAGAGGATTTTGTGATCAGGTTTACGCTGTCCGCATGATCGGCGAACAAAATACCCTTGATTAAATCCGTATATTAAGTTATATTATTCATAAATTATTCGGGTTCTGGGGGTAAGTTCATGAAGTTTCGTCGAAGCGGCAGATTGGTGGACTTAACAAATTATTTGTTAACCCACCCGCACGTACTAGTACCTTTAACTTTTTTTGCAGAGCGATATCAATCTGCGAAGTCCTCTATTAGTGAAGACTTAACGATTATCAAACAGACCTTCGAACAGCAGGGAATAGGGACTTTACTTACTGTACCTGGCGCTGCTGGCGGAGTGAAATATATTCCAAAGATTCATCTAAAAGAAGCAGACGAAGTCGTCAACGATATCGGAGAGGCATTATCAACTCCTGAACGTGTGCTTCCTGGCGGTTATTTATATTTAACTGATGTTTTAGGCAATCCATCGATTCTTGCGAAAATCGGTAAGCTTTTTGCGACCATTTTTTCGGATCGACCGATTGATGTTGTCATGACTGTTGCGACGAAAGGTATTCCGATTGCCTATTCTGTTGCAGGTTATTTAAATGTGCCTGTTGTGATCGTTAGAAAAGATAATAAGGTAACTGAAGGATCAACTGTGAGTATTAATTATGCATCAGGTTCTTCTAACCGAATTCAAACCATGTCACTTGCAAAGCGGAGCTTAGATAAAGGATCCAATGTGTTGATTATTGATGACTTTATGAAAGCAGGCGGAACCATTAATGGCATGATGAATCTTCTAGAGGAATTTAATGCAAATGTTGCAGGGATCGGTGTTTTATTAGAAGATGAAGGCGTAGATGAACGTCTTGTCGATGAATATGTATCACTTTTAAAGCTTTCAACCATTGATATGAAGCAGAAAATCATTGAGATTAATGAAGGTAATTTCCACGAGTTTTTTCATTCGAAAGCTTAAGCTTTGATCAAACATGTATTTGAATGGGAGAGATTGATATGACAAAAGTTGTTCAAACCAAAAACGCGCCAGCAGCCATTGGACCTTACTCTCAAGGGATTATCGTCAATAACATGTTTTACAGCTCAGGGCAGATTCCATTAACGCCAGCTGGAGATTTTGTGAATGGAGATATTAAAGAACAAACACATCAAGTGTTTCATAATCTTAAAGCCGTCCTTGAAGCAGCGGGTGCTTCCTTTGAAACAGTCGTGAAAGCAACGGTTTTCATTAAAGATATGGAACAATTCGCTGAAGTGAATGAAGTGTACGGTGAATACTTCCATACACATAAGCCAGCTCGTTCATGTGTAGAAGTAGCCAGACTTCCAAAAGATGCACTTGTAGAAATTGAAGTTGTGGCATTAGTGAAATAAACAGGCCATCTCTTTGGAGGCCGTTTGGTTTCATTATATGTATGAAAAGGCATCGTCATGATGTCTTTTTTCACGCAACCGATGTAAGCGTCGTCATTAAAATGACAAAAAATGTATAAATATCCCGATATTTCAAAAAAAGTTTAAAAAAAGAGCAGGAGAATCACCACAATCGTTGAATACCTAATTAATGCTTTTATATTGGGAAAAGGTGGTGAACTACTGTGGAAGTTACTGACGTAAGATTACGCCGCGTGAATACCGATGGTCGCATGAGGGCGATTGCATCCATCACGCTGGACCACGAATTTGTTGTTCATGATATTCGTGTGATTGATGGAAACAATGGCTTGTTTGTTGCAATGCCTAGCAAACGTACGCCTGATGGAGAGTTTCGCGACATTGCACATCCAATTAATTCAAGCACTCGGGGTAAAATCCAAGATGCTGTTTTAAATGAGTATCATCGCTTAGGCGAAGAGGAAGAGACAATTGAATATGAAGAAGCTGGAGCTTCTTAAAGATATGTGAACCTAAAAAGACAGCTTTAAGAGAAAATGAATGTTTTCTTTTAAATGCTGTCTTTTTTGCGTTTTTCCTCATGATTCTTCTAGGTTTCAACCATTAGAAAATTAATGTACTTCCTCTTGTATCCTTGAAATCAGTCCTTATTTAGGATATATTTTTCTATGGATAATAGGGATATTGGAGGCCAATCAATGGATAAGCGGTTCGCAGTGATTTTAGCAGCGGGAAAAGGAACAAGAATGAAGTCAAAGTTATACAAAGTACTTCATCCAGTTTGCGGAAAGCCAATGGTCGAGCATGTGGCAGATCAAGCGTTAAAGCTATCTTTAGCCAAGCTTGTGACGATTGTCGGTCATGGAGCAGAGGACGTCAAGAAGCAGCTTGGGGAAAGAAGTGAATATGCACTTCAAGAAGAACAGCTGGGAACAGCACATGCCGTCAAACAAGCTAAATCGTTCCTCGCGCAGGAAAAGGGAACAACCATTGTCATTTGTGGAGATACACCATTATTGACAGCGGAAACAATGGAAGCCATGTTAAGTGAGCATCAAAAACAACAAGCAAAAGTGACGATTTTGACAGCACACGCGGATGATCCAACAGGTTATGGACGTATTCTTCGTGATGAAACAGGTGCTGTAGTAAAAATCGTCGAGCATAAAGATGCAAATGATGCTGAACGTCAAGTGAATGAAATTAACACTGGAACCTATTGCTTTTCAAATGAAGATCTCTTCCGTGTGATTGAGCAAGTGTCAAATGAAAATGCACAAGGTGAATACTATTTGCCAGATGTCATTGAAATTCTAAAGAATGAAGGACAGACGGTTGCAGCGTATCAAACACCGCATTTTGAAGAAACACTTGGAGTCAATGATCGTATCGCTCTATCACAAGCAGAGCAATTCATGAAGCGAAGTATTAATCATCAGCATATGAAGAATGGTGTAACCTTGATTGATCCTGAGAACACGTATATCTCGCCAGATGCAGTCATCGGTGAAGATACAATGATTTATCCTGGGACGGTCATCAAAGGGAATGTAAAGATTGGTGCAGATGCCACAATCGGTCCGAACACTGAAATTGTTGATAGCGTAATTGGAGATCGGACAGTCATTAAGCAATCTGTTGTCTGCGATAGTGAAGTTGGGGTAGATGTGACAATTGGACCGTTTGCTCATATTCGCCCATTGTCGAAAATTGGCGATGAAGTGAAGATCGGAAATTTTGTCGAAATCAAGAAAACAGTTTTCGGTGACCGAAGCAAAGCGTCTCATCTCAGCTATATTGGAGATGCAGAGGTCGGAACGGATGTAAACCTTGGTTGTGGATCTATTACAGTTAATTATGATGGGAAGAACAAATTCTTAACGAAGATTGAAGATGGCGCATTTATTGGCTGTAATTCAAATCTCGTTGCACCAGTCACTGTCGGAAAAGGGGCATATGTTGCAGCCGGTTCAACGGTTACAGAAGATGTACCGCAGGATGCATTGTCTATTGCTAGAGCAAGACAAGTCAATAAAGAAGATTATGTGAAAAATATTCATAAAAAATAATCCAAATACCCGGAGGTTTACCATGTCTAATCGTTATGCTGATGCGAATTTAAAGATATTCTCTTTGAATTCAAACCCTGAACTTGCCAAAGAAATTGCCGATCGTATCGGAGTTGATGTAGGAAAGAGCTCTGTTAAACGTTTTAGTGACGGTGAAGTCCAAATCAATATTGAAGAAAGTATCCGCGGCTGTGATTGTTATGTTATTCAATCTACTAGTGCGCCAGTCAATGAGCACATTATGGAGCTACTCATTATGGTAGATGCACTAAAACGCGCTTCTGCGAAAACGGTCAATATTGTCATCCCTTATTACGGATATGCACGTCAAGATCGTAAGGCGAAACCTCGTGAGCCAATCACGGCGAAGCTTTTTGCGAACTTACTTGAAACAGCAGGTGCTACACGTGTCATTGCACTTGACCTTCATGCGCCGCAAATCCAAGGTTTCTTTGATATTCCAATCGATAACTTAATGGCTGTGCCAATCTTAACAAACTATTTTGAACAGAAAAATTTGAATGATATCGTTGTTGTGTCTCCTGACCACGGTGGTGTTACGCGTGCGCGCAAAATGGCGGACCGCCTGAAAGCACCAATCGCAATTATCGACAAACGTCGTCCGAAGCCGAACGTGGCTGAAGTGATGAACATCATTGGGAACATTGAAGGCAAAACGGCGATTCTCATCGATGATATCATTGATACAGCTGGTACGATTACACTTGCTGCAAATGCACTTGTGGAAAATGGAGCGGCTGAAGTCTATGCTTGTTGTACTCACCCAGTATTGTCTGGACCAGCAGTAGAACGTATTACAAACTCTAAAATTAAAGAATTAGTTGTGACAAACAGTATTCATTTAACAGATGACAAGAAAGTTGGAAAATTCATTCCGCTTTCAGTTGGGCCTTTGCTTGCAGAAGCCATCATCCGTGTACATGAAGAAGAATCTGTGAGCTACCTTTTCAGCTAATTTTCTGATTGGAAAAGGCCCTAGGCATCAGCTTGGGGTCTTTTTGCTGTGATAAATGAAAGGCAAACATGTTTAAAATGATTCAGTTATGGGTATTTATGAAAGTAGTGACAAAAAAGAAATAGGATGGTGCTGAATATGGCAACTTTAAAAGCAAATAAAAGAACTGATTTCAAACGTTCCACACTGCAAAAAATCCGTCATTCAGGACACGTTCCTGGTGTCATATACGGAAAAAATACAGACAACCTTGCTGTTTCATTAGACAGTATTGATTTATTAAAGACATTACGTGATGAAGGAAAAAACACAATCATCACATTAGACGTTGGCGGTGAAACAAAATCTGTGATGGTAACAGAACTGCAAACAGATCCGTTGAAAAATGAGCTTGTCCACGCTGATTTCCAAGTGGTCGACTTACAGCGAGAAATTGACGCAGATGTACCTGTACAACTCATTGGCGAATCCAAAGGTGTAAAGGATGGCGGTGTGCTTCAGCAGCCACTATTTGAGCTATCCATTACAGCAAAACCAAAGGATATCCCGCAAAATATTGAAGCTGATATTACGAACTTAGAAGTAAATGACGTACTAACAGTTGGTGATCTGTCTGTTCAGTCTACGTATCAGATTAATAATGATCCAGAAGAAGTTGTTGCTTCGATCTTACCGCCTCAGCAATCAGAGGTTCCAGAGCCAGATAGTGAAGAGGAAACGCAAGAGCCTGAGGCCATTAAAGAAAAAGATGACAGCGAAGAATAACTGGTCAATTAGAGACGTAACCCTCCCGCGGTTACGTCTTTTGTGCTAGAATGAAAAGAATTCATACGTTTTGCATGAGGCAATCACATTGGCTCATTTTTTAGGCGTGTGCATGTGCGACAAAGGAGGTTATTGGTTTCATGATTGCGTTCGTTGGATTGGGTAATCCAGGAAAAGAATATGAAAAAACAAGACATAACGTCGGGTTTATGACAATAGATGAACTATCAAAAAAATGGGACATCCCATTAAATCAATCAAAATTCCATGGACAATATGGAACTGGGTTTGTTTCGGGGCAAAAGGTTCTACTTGTGAAGCCTCTTACATATATGAACTTATCAGGGGAATGTGTGCGTCCGCTGATGGATTACTATGATATTCCCCTTGAACATTTGAAGGTCATCTATGATGATCTTGATTTGCCAACGGGCCGGATTCGTTTGCGTACTAAAGGAAGTGCAGGCGGACATAACGGAATCAAATCGTTGATTCAGCATTTAGGTTCACCAGAATTTGACCGATTCCGTATCGGCATCGGCCGTCCACAAAACGGCATGAAGGTCGTCGATTACGTACTAGGACGCTTCTCGGAGGAAGAACAGCCTGATATCTCATCTGCTATTCAAGCATCTGTTGAAGCTTGTGAAGCGGCTTTAACAAAGCCATTTTTAGAAGTGATGAATGATTTTAACAAGAAGGTATAAGAATGATAAGCAAAGCACATACTGATCATAAAATCTCAGCATGGGAGGATCACGTATGGCTTTGCACTATTACTGCCGGCACTGTGGTGTAAAGGTTGGCAGTCTAGATGAATCCGCTGTCCAAAGTGAAGCACTTGGATTTCATCACTTAACAAATGAGGAAAGAAACGATATGATTTCTTATAGGGAAAATGGTGATTTACATGTACAAACCATTTGTGAGGATTGCCAAGAGGCGCTCGAAAGAAATCCTGATTACCATCAGTATCATACCTTTATTCAATAAAAAGCTTTGGTGTAGATAATAGACCAAAGCGTTTTTCTGTTTTAAACAAGCAGGGAGGAGGAGCCAAATGAAAAATATACAATCATTTATCAAACAAAGTGATGATTTTCAGTCCATTTTTAATGGGCTAAAGGAAGGTTTAAAAGAACAACTGCTCGCCGGACTATCAGGCTCCGTCAGATCTTTATTTACAGCCGCCATATCAGACGAATTAAAGCGGCCGATGTTTATTGTGACACACAACTTATATCAAGCGCAGAAGGTCACAGATGATCTAGCAAGTGTGATGCCAGATCGCTCGGTTCTTCTTTATCCTGTCAATGAACTCATTGCATCTGAAATTGCTGTGGCAAGCCCGGAGCTTAGAGCGCAGCGTCTTGATGTATTGAATCGTCTCGCGAATGGAGAAAATCCGATTGTCGTGACCCCAGCAGCTGCAGTGCGTAGAATGCTTCCTCCTGTTGAGCTCTGGAAGGAGAGTCAGATCCATTTAAAGGTTGGTGAAGAAATTGATTTGGAGGCGTTTTCAAAACAACTCGTGCAAATCGGTTATGACCGGACGTCCATGGTCGCTGCGCCCGGAGACTTTAGTGTGCGCGGAGGAATCATTGACATTTATGCATTAACGGAAGACCACCCGATCCGTATTGAGCTGTTTGATACAGAAGTGGATTCTATTCGGTCCTTCCACTCTGACACGCAGCGTTCATTGGAAACACTTCAAGAAATCAAGATTGGCCCGGCGAAAGAGCTGATTGTAAGAGGGCCTGAACGAGTGAGAGCGATTGAACAGCTTGACGAAGGTCTTGCCAGTAGCTTAAAGAAATTCAACTCGGATAAACAAAAAGAACTGCTCCATCAGAATATTTCTGCTGATCGTGAGAAGCTGCTAGAAGGTATTGTGACACAAGAAATGACGAAGTATCTGTCCTATTTCTATGAAAAGCCTGCTAGTTTGCTAGATTATACATCGCAGGATACGATTATCATTCTAGATGAAATCAGCAGAATTCAGGAGATGGAAGAACAGCTTGAACAGGAAGAAGCAGATTGGACAATTAGTCTGCTGGAAGAAGGGAATATCCTGCATGATCTAGCCCTTTCCTTCCCATTTCAAGAGCTGTTCAATCAGCAATCGAGATCGATTCTGTACTATTCCTTATTTTTGAGACATGTTCAGCAGACCAATCCGCAAAATATCGTTAATGTATCTAGTAAGCAAATGCAGAATTTCCACGGGCAGATGAATGTGCTTGCAAGTGAAATTGAACGCTACAAAAAGCAGAATTATACGGTAGTCTTTTTAGGTGCGGATGAAGAGCGGACAGAGAAGCTGTCATCTGTCTTGCATGATTATGACATTGAAGCAGCTCTTGCTAAACCTGATGCTGAGCTTGTCAGCGGGCAAGTATATATTTTACAAGGTGAGCTGCAAACCGGTTTTGAACTGCCTTTATCCAAAATTGCTGTCATTACAGAGGGTGAACTTTTCAAGAAACGTGTGAAGAAGCAGGCACGTAAGCAAAAGCTGACGAACGCAGAGCGAATCAAAAGCTATTCAGAGCTGCAAGTGGGCGATTATGTGGTGCACATTAACCACGGGATCGGTAAGTATTTAGGAATTGAAACGCTTGAAATTGGCGGCATTCATAAAGATTATTTAAATATTCATTATCAAGGAAGCGACAAGCTTTATGTCCCTGTTGAACAAATTGATCAGGTGCAGAAGTATGTAGGGTCAGAAGGGAAAGAACCAAAGCTATACAAACTAGGCGGTAGCGACTGGAAGCGCGTGAAGAAAAAAGTAGAATCATCTGTGCAGGACATTGCAGATGATCTAATTAAGCTGTACGCAGAACGTGAAGCAAGCAAAGGGTATGCCTTCTCGCCTGACCATGAGATGCAGCGCCAGTTTGAATCTGCATTCCCTTACCAAGAAACAGACGATCAAATTCGCTCGATTCATGAAATCAAGCAAGACATGGAGCGGGAGCGCCCGATGGATCGTCTGCTTTGTGGAGATGTGGGCTATGGAAAAACAGAGGTGGCGATTCGAGCGGCCTTCAAAGCCATTGCTGACGGGAAGCAGGTGGCACTGCTTGTACCAACAACGATCTTAGCGCAGCAGCATTTTGACACGATTATGGACAGATTCCAAGACTATCCTGTTAAAATCGCTCAGCTTAGCCGCTTCCGTACACGAAAAGAAACAACAGAAACCTTAAAAGGGCTGAAAAACGGAACGATTGATATGGTCATTGGGACGCATCGTCTTCTTTCAAAAGACATTGTGTACAAGGATTTAGGACTGTTAATTATCGATGAAGAGCAGCGCTTCGGTGTGACGCACAAAGAGAAAATTAAACAAATGAAAGCCAATATTGATGTGCTGACGTTAACGGCAACGCCAATTCCTCGTACGCTTCATATGTCGATGCTTGGCGTACGTGACTTATCTGTTATTGAAACGCCACCTGAGAACCGTTTCCCAGTTCAAACCTATGTTGTCGAGTACAATGGTGCGTTAGTTAGAGAAGCCATTGAGCGAGAACTGGCAAGAGGCGGTCAAGTGTACTTCCTTTATAACCGAGTGGAGGATATTGAACGAAAAGCAGATGAAATCTCGATGCTTGTTCCAGACGCAAAAGTAAGCTACGCACACGGGAAAATGAGTGAGAACGAGCTGGAATCCGTGATGATTAATTTCCTAGAAGGTGAATCGGATGTACTCGTCAGTACAACCATTATCGAAACGGGCGTAGACATACCAAATGTGAACACGCTCATTGTTCACGATGCTGATAAAATGGGGCTTTCGCAGCTGTACCAGTTAAGAGGACGAGTTGGGCGCTCGAATCGTGTGGCCTATGCTTATTTCACTTATCGAAAAGATAAAGTGCTTTCTGAAGTAGCTGAGAAAAGACTTCAAGCTATTAAAGAATTCACCGAGCTTGGGTCAGGCTTTAAAATTGCGATGCGTGACTTAACGATTCGAGGAGCAGGGAACTTACTTGGTGCACAGCAACATGGATTTATTGATTCTGTTGGATTCGACCTTTACTCTCAAATGCTGAAAGAAGCCATTGAAGAAAGAAGAGGCGATACGACTGCTCAAGAAAAATTTGAGCCGGAAATTGATCTCCAAATTGATGCCTACATTCCAGATAGCTATATTTCTGATGGCAAACAAAAGATCGAGATGTATAAACAGTTTAGAGCGATTGGATCAATAGAAGAGCGGAAAGAGCTTCAAGATGAAATGATTGACCGATTCGGAGAATATCCGCAAGAAGTGGCTGATTTGTTCACGATTGCGACGATGAAGGTGTACGCTGTGCAGGAACGTGTCGAGTTGATCAAGATGGAGAAAGGCATTGTCAGACTTACTCTCGATGAAAAAGCTAGCAGCGACATCGATGGTCAAAAATTATTTGAGCTTGGCAGTCAATATGGACGTGATATCGGTCTTGGCATGGAAGGCAGCAAGCTGATTATTTCTGTCCAAACAAAAGGCAAGAAAACGGAGGAGTGGCTTGAAGTCGTTCTTCGTATGCTTCGAGGTCTTCAAGATGTGAAAAAAGAAACCATTCCATCTTCATAAAATTTTGTTGGTCTCTCGTGTATATTACGTTTGATGTGACAGATACTAATCTCAGGGTCAAGTGGTGAATGTTGCATAAAGTGGACGCTTTTGTTCCATTCACCCAACACATCATCAAACGAAAGAGAGGCAGCAGTGAATGAAAGCAACTGGAATTGTACGCCGCATCGATGATCTAGGTAGAGTGGTTATACCGAAGGAGATTCGCAGAACATTGCGCATCCGGGAAGGAGATCCACTTGAGATTTTTGTCGACCGCGATGGAGAAGTCATTTTGAAGAAGTATTCACCGATTAGTGAGCTAGGAGACTTTGCGAAGGAATATGCTGATGCTTTATTCGACAGTTTGGGTCATTCTATCCTCATCTGTGATCGTGATACGTATATTGCTGTATCCGGCAGTTCAAAAAAAGAGTACTTAAACAAATCCATTAGTGATTTACTTGAACGAACTATGGATCAGCGTAATTCTGTATTAGAGGACAGCAAGAAAGAAATTCAGCTTGTGGATGGTATTGATGATGATGTATCAGCTTATACCATTGCACCTATTGTTGCAAACGGAGATCCAATTGGCGCCGTCGTCTTATTTTCTAAAGAGCGTTCAATGGGAGAAGTGGAGCATAAAGCGGCAGAAACGGCAGCTGGCTTCTTAGCCCGTCAAATGGAACATTAGGTCTAATAATTCTATATCATTTTGATAAAACGAAAGAATGCCGATGAAATCATCTGATTTTGTCGGCGTTTTTTATATGGGATGAAACAAAACAATGAATGTATCGTCTACTCCTTAGATAGAAACGGCTTGCCAGTCACGTATGATATAATGAGTGCGTTTAAATGCAGGTATATTTTTTGATTGAACATAAAGGAGTCATCCATGAAAAATGCTGTGAATCAGCCGCATTGGCTTTTCCAAGGTGCGGTGATTTTAACCATCGCAGGCTTGTTATCAAAGGTACTGAGTGCCGTATATCGTGTCCCTTTTCAAAATATCGTAGGAGACACAGGTTTTTATATTTATCAGCAGGTCTATCCCTTTCTTGGCATTGCGATTATGCTCGGCACCACTGGTTTTCCTGTGATGGTGTCCAAGCTCCTGAGCGAGCATGGTGAGGAGAATCGCCGAATTATTACAAAGGTATCCTTGGTGTATATCACTTTGCTGAGCTTGGTCTTATTTCTTTGTTTATATATAGGAGCAGGCACAATTGCGAATCTCATGGCGGACAGTCAATTAATGCTTCTCATCCAGATGAGTTCGTTTGTGTTTTTATTTCTGCCACTTACCGTGATGCTGAGGGGTGTTTTTCAGAGTGATGGGCTGATGCTCCCCACTGCGGTCTCTCAATTGGCTGAGCAGCTCATCAGAGTAGGCGTCCTGCTTGTTTTATCTTTCTATTTTGTGAGACATGGCTATTCGCTTTATGAAACAGGAGCGGGTGCGGTGTTCTCTTCTATAGCTGGAAGTACTGCTTCACTCCTTTTGCTTTTTTTCCTTTGGCTGACCTATCGGAAGCGGTTGTCAGCGAGCAAGACATTAAAACAGGCTACACTGCGGAAAAAAGATGTGCTGAAGAGTTTGGTTCTGTATACATTGACGATTTGTGTGAGTGGATTGCTGATCCTATGGATGCAAATGATCGATGCTTTTCACTTGTATGCGCTACTGCGCAGTGAGGGACTGAGTGAAGCAGATGCAAAGGCGGCAAAAGGCGTGTATGACCGAGGTCAGCCGTTCTTGCAGCTCGGGACGGTGTTTGCAATTAGTATCGGGACGTCTCTTGTTCCGTTTTTGTCGTCGGCCTTAAGAAAAGGGCAGCATAAAGCAATTCGTGAAAAAGTACGTACATCGTTTAAGGCAACATCGGTGCTGGGGATTGGTTCAGCTGTCGGTCTTATATGTATTTTATCGTCTGTGAACATCATGCTTTTTCGTAATGACTTAGGGACAGATGCGCTGCAAATATTTTGCATATCCATTGCCTTTACATCAATGGCGATTACGCAAACCGCTTTGCTTCAGGGTCTGGGACATACCGTGTACCCGGCTGTTGTGGTCCTGATCAGTGTACTGGTGAAATGGGGGCTGACGCTGGCTCTTGTCCCGTTATTCGGCATTTATGGAGCTGCTTGGTCGACTGTTTGTGGGTTTCTCGCCGCCGCTGCGCTCAATGCGGTGTATTTGAAGCATAAAGGGTGGATTTCAATAAGAGAGCTATTCCCAGTGAAAATTCTTTTATCAGCAGCATTCATGGCCGTTGTTTTAATTGGATATCAGGCATTGTTTTCTTGGGTCATTCCCTTTGAGAAACGTCCGTTTTCTGTTTTAGAGAGCCTGACTTCAGTTTTTATTGGTGGTTTCGCCTTTTTATATAGTATTCTTAAGCTAGACGTATTTACGGAAGAGGAATGGAGACTCATTCCATTAGGAGAAAAGATTTTATATTTTAAACAGATGAGAGGGAATCGAAATGGCAGGTAAGATTACAGTCGTTGGTCTTGGGGCAGGCGACATGGATCAGCTGACGCTCGGTGTATATAAGCAGCTGAAGCAGGCGAAAGAAGTATACATGAGAACGCAGGATCATCCACTCACCGCAGAATTGATGCAGGAGGTCCCGTCTCTGACCTTTTTTGATGAGATATATGAAAAACATGATCAGTTTGATGCAGTGTATGAGGAAATCACAGACATTCTCTTCCGAGAGGCTGATGAGAAAGATATTGTTTATGCAGTACCAGGTCACCCGTTTGTAGCGGAAAAGACAGTGCAGCTTCTTGTTTCACAACAGAAGGAGCGCGGGGTTGAGGTGTACGTGGCTGGTGGACAAAGCTTTTTGGATGCGACGTTTAATTCCTTACAGATTGACCCAATTGAAGGGCTGCAATTCGTTGACGCAGGGGATATGAGAGCGGATGATCTAAAGTTGACCCAGCATGTGCTGATCTGTCAAGTATATGATCAGATGACAGCCTCGAATGTGAAGCTGACCCTCATGGAAAAGCTACCTGACGATTATGAAGTCTTTATCGTAACGGCAGCTGGAAGCAGTCAGGAACAGATTACAGGTGTTCCTTTATTTGAACTTGATCGAGATGTGTCGATAAATAACTTAACGAGTGTTTATGTGCCTCCAATCCAAGATGAAAAGCTACTCTATCAACAATTTGACACTTTCCGTGAAGTCATTCGTACATTAAGAGGTCCTGGCGGCTGTCCTTGGGATCAAAAACAAACGAATGAGTCGCTCAAACCATATTTAATTGAAGAATGTTATGAGCTGCTGGAAGCCATAGATGAAGACGATCCAGATCATATGGTTGAAGAACTCGGAGATGTCCTGCTTCAAGTTTTACTCCATGCCCAAATTGGTGAAGATGATGGTTATTTCTCAATGGATGACGTCATCCAGCATGTCACAGAAAAAATGATTCGACGACATCCGCATGTGTTTGGTGATACCGATGTGTCTGAAGCATCAGATGTCGTCGCCAACTGGGAAAAAATCAAGCAGCAGGAAAAACCGGAGCGTGCAGCATCTATTTTGCAATCCATTCCAACGACTCTTCCAGCTTTAACAAAAGCCTATAAGCTCCAAAAGAAAGCAGCAAAAGTGGGCTTCGATTGGACAGACGTGGAGGATATTTGGAACAAATACGAAGAGGAAAAGCAGGAATTCCTTGTGGAAGTGGCAGAGAAAACGGATGAAGGTGCAACAAAGCAGATGAAGGATGAATTTGGGGATCTTTTATTTGTTCTCGTCAACATCGGCAGATTTTATCATCTAGAGCCTGAAACCGCCCTCTCTTCTGCAAACACAAAATTCATGCGGCGCTTTCAGCATATTGAACAAAAAGCAAAGGACATAGGGCGTTCACTAGAGGACTTGACCCTAGAAGAAATGGACGAATTGTGGAACGATGCCAAACGCATAGAAAGAGGTGAACTTACATGAGACTAGATAAATTCTTAAAAGTGTCTCGTTTAATCAAAAGAAGAACATTGGCAAAAGAAGTAGCCGATCAAGGGAGAATTTCCATTAATGGCACGCAGGCGAAAGCCAGCTCTGACGTGAAAGAAGGGGACGAGCTTCAAATCCGCTTTGGCCAAAAGCTTGTGACTGTTCAAGTCAACGAGTTAAAAGACACAACGAAAAAAGAAGAAGCTGCTGGCATGTATACCGTGCTAAAAGAAGAAAAAACAGCAGAATAGGGCTTGTTCTAAATGTCCCGCCTGTCACATACAATGCAGTAACAATGCAAGTATGAGATATGGGGGATGTATAAATGAATCAATATTATAATCAACCTCAAGGCACGAAGTTGTCATCAGAAGCCGAGCATCATGTCACAATGCGCAACAGAAAGCATTTAGATATTACTGGGGTCAAACAAGTCGAGAGCTTTGATAATGAAGAATTTCTGCTTGAGACTGTCATGGGAGTCCTTGCCATTCGCGGAGAAAATTTGCAAATGAAAAACTTAGATGTAGAAAAGGGCGTTGTGTCCATTAAAGGGCGTGTCTTTGACTTAATCTATGTAGATGAGCAGCACGGGGAGAAAGCTAAAGGATTTTTTAGCAAGCTGTTTAAATGACACTGACGGTCCAGTTTTATACGATGCTTTCGATGGCGGCGATGGGCATCTGGCTGGGCGCATCGCTGGATACGTACAAGCTGTTTGTGAACCGGGAAAAAACAGCAAAATGGCTGCTGGTCATTCACGACCTCCTTTTTTGGGTGGTGCAGGGTCTGTTGTTCTTTTATGTCCTGCTGCTAACCAATGAGGGAGAATTCAGACTTTATATTTTTCTAGCTGTTGCTTTAGGTTTCTCGATGTACCAGGCATTGATGAAACAGCTGTATATGAACATCCTCAAGTTTGTGATGAGGTGTATTTATCAGACTGTTCTCTTCCTGAAAAGGCTGATCATGTCGATGGTTTTCCAGCCCATTCGCTGGATCGTCGGTTTGATCATAAGTGTTCTTCTGTTCTTGTTCCACTCGCTCTTACGCCTTGTTCGTTTTGCGTTTCGACTCGTGTGGAAGGTGCTGTATATTGTTTGTTATCCGCTTATTTGGTTACTCAATGTGACCATTATTCATCGAATTCCCGAAAAATGGCGAACATCAATGAGGTTGTTTTTCTCAAAAGGAGCAGGAATTTTACAAGGGATCAAGAAATTATCTCGTACCATGAAAACGAAATGGAAACAATTCTGGACAAAGTAAGAGAGGAGGCCTTCATCCTTGAACGAGAGAAAAAGAAATATCGCACAAATTCAAAATGATTATCAAAAACAAATGGAACAGCAAGCGCAGCGCCTAAAACGCAAACGCCGGGGACTCCTTAGAAGGCTTACCGTGTTTGGAGTCATTGTGCTCATGTTTGCTGTTTTGGTAACAAGTGCCCTCTGGTCGCAATCGTCTGCATTGAAAGAAAAAGAAGAGAAGAAGGTTGCGCTTGAAAAAGAATTGAAGCAATTACAAACAAAGCAGGAAGATATTTCTGATGAAATCAAAAAGCTGAAAAGCAAAGAATACGTACTCGAACTGGCACGACGGGACTATTATATGTCTAAAAAAGGCGAAAAAATCTTTGATGTGGGCAATAAGAGCGATTAGCCTTGTTGACACTTAAAATTCAGTTTATGTATAATTGAACAAATGAGATTTTTTTATAAGTCTAAGGAGGAGCACTTTTTTTATGTCGATTGAAGTTGGCAGCAAGTTACAAGGGAAAGTTACGGGCATTACAAATTTTGGAGCTTTTGTGGAGTTGCCAGGCGGTTCAACTGGTCTCGTTCATATCAGTGAGGTAGCCGATAACTATGTAAAAGATATTAATGAGCATTTAAAAGTCGGTGAACAAGTTGAAGTGAAAGTGATTAACGTTGAAAAAGACGGTAAAATCGGCTTGTCCATTAAAAAAGCAAAAGATCGTCCTCAACAACAACAATCAAGACCGAGCAGAAATGATTTCCGTCCGAAGGAATCGTTTGAGCAAAAAATGAACAAATTCTTAAAAGATAGCGAAGATCGCTTAACATCTTTAAAACGTAACACGGAATCAAAACGTGGGGGGCGCGGAGCAAGAAGAGGTTAACTTGTTGCTGCTTTCTATATATTTTTCACAACAAAGCATCTGCTGTTTAGCGGGTGCTTTTTTTAATACAAATTCAACGTTTTTTGTGCATTTGCCATTTAATTTAAAACTTTCTATTGACGGACAAGCGAATCCTTTGTATTATAGTTCTTGTGCTTCTTAGCGCATTTTACATTATGGCGGTGTAGCTCAGCTGGCTAGAGCGTACGGTTCATACCCGTGAGGTCGGGGGTTCGATCCCCTCCGCCGCTATCCTTTTAAAAAGAACAATAAGCAAGGCCCGTTGGTCAAGCGGTTAAGACACCGCCCTTTCACGGCGGTAACACGGGTTCGAATCCCGTACGGGTCATCTTCAAAACAGCTTTCTATAGGAAAGCTGTTTTTTGTGCTTTCGTAAAATTCTGATGAAAGACATCGACTTTCAAGAAAGTATGCCTTTTTGGCAAATAAAGCGTCGAACGTTTTATGGAAACGACAACTTCTTTTGACAAAATTTCTTTTTCACCTTCGCTATAATGACAAGCAACGAATATCAGGTGGGGGATGAAAAGATGGAAAAACTAGAAAGAAGAACTGATTTAACGGGAGCCGGGTTTGAAAGAATCAGTGCAGGGTTAAAAAAGATGAAAAACCTGTTTCTTCATCATACGCATTCTCTTTTTTTCTATAAAGGGTTTATTTATGTTGTTCTGGGCTTTTTATTGGGACGAGCCTTTATCTTATCTGAAATTATGCCGTTTGCATTGCCTTTCTTTGGGTCCATGCTGCTCATTAAAAGGGATAAAGCGATGCTTGCTTGTCTTGCTTTACTCGCTGGAGCGATGACGATATCACCTCAAAATGCATTATTCGTATTTGCGTCATTGATCGTGTTCCTCCTCATGTCAAAGGTCGTTTCATTTATCATCAAAGACCCGGTGAAAACATTACCGGTTGTGATTGTGCTCTCAATGCTGATGACCAGGGGAGCTTTTGTATACCTCGAGCAGGGTGCGGTTCAAAGCTATGACTATGTGATGGCAGGGGTTGAAGCTGGACTTGCCTTCATTTTGACACTGATTTTTCTTCAAAGTTTGCCGATTTTTACAGTCAGGAAAATCAAACACTCCTTAAAGGTTGAAGAAATTATTTGCTTTATGATATTAATCGCTTCAGTTTTAACAGGTCTGGCTGGGATCACATTTCAAGGAATGCAGGCAGAGCATATTTTGTCACGATATGTAGTGCTGAGCTTTGCCTTTATTGGAGGAGCGAGTATTGGTTGTACAGTGGGTGTTGTAACTGGATTAATTCTTGGTCTCGCCAACATCGGCAACCTTTATCAGATGAGTCTGCTTGCCTTTTCGGGCTTATTAGGCGGATTACTAAAAGAGGGGAAAAAAGCAGGAGCCGCCATAGGCTTGATTGTGGGTTCTTTACTAATCTCCCTCTACGGTGAAGGGTCAGCAGGGCTAATGACAACGCTATATGAATCACTCATCGCAGTTGCACTGTTTTTGCTCACGCCACAGTCAGTAACGTCCAAGGTGGCAAAATATATTCCTGGTACGGTAGAGCATGTACAGGAACAGCAGCAATATGCCAGAAAAGTACGAGACGTGACAGCAAAAAAGGTAGATCAATTCTCTAATGTATTTCATGCGCTGTCTGAGAGTTTTGCGACATTTTACGAATCCATTCCTGAGGAGAAGAAGCAGGAAGAGGATGTAGATCTTTTTTTAAGTACGATCACAGAACGTTCCTGTCAAACGTGCTATAAGAAAAATAAATGCTGGGTGCAGAACTTTGATACAACCTATGAACTCATGAAACAAGTTATGCATGAATCTGATGAAAAAACGTACGAGCATAACCGGAAGTTGAAAAAGAAATTCAGTCAGCACTGCTCAAAATCAAAGCATGTAGAAGAATTGATTGAAGAGGAGATAGCTTACTATAAAGCAAACCAGACCTTAAAGAAAAAGGTCCAAGACAGCAGGCGCCTTGTGGCTGAACAACTCATGGGTGTCTCACAAGTCATGGAGGATTTTTCCCGGGAAATAAAACGAGAAAGAGAGCAGCATTTTATTCAGGAAGAGCAGATGATAGAAGCACTTCAGAACTTTGGAATTGAAATTCAGCAAGTTGAAATTTATAGCTTAGAGCAGGGCAATGTTGATATAGAGATGAGAATTCCTTATTGCCAAGGTCATGGGGAATGTGAAAAAATCATCGCTCCAATGCTCTCTGATATTTTAGAAGAGCAGGTTTTAGTCAAAGCAGAGCAGTGTGCGGAGCATCCAACAGGTTATTGTCATGTTGTATTCGGTTCTGCAAAATCGTATCGAGTGTCTACAGGTGTAGCACATGCAGCGAAAGGCGGAGGATTAGTATCTGGAGACAGCTACAGCATGATGGAGCTGGGTGCAGGTAAATATGCCGCAGCTATTAGTGATGGGATGGGAAATGGAGCAAGAGCCCATTTTGAAAGCAATGAAACGATCAAGCTGTTAGAAAAAATCTTGGCGTCTGGTATTGATGAAAAAGTAGCGATTAAAACGATTAATAGCATTTTATCTTTACGGACAACAGATGAAGTCTATTCCACATTAGACTTATCCATCATTGATTTACAGGATGCGAGCTGTAAGTTCCTCAAGATTGGCTCCACCCCAAGTTTTATTAAACGTGGTGATCAAGTGATGAAGGTACAGGCCAGCAACTTGCCTATTGGCATTATTGATGAATTTGAAGTAGAAGTGGTGAGTGAACAGATGAAGGCAGGAGACCTCCTTATCATGATGAGCGACGGTATCTTTGAAGGACCAAAGCATATCGAAAATCATGATTTGTGGGTCAAACGAAAAATGAAGAGCTTTAAAACAGAAGATCCGCAAGAGATTGCTGATTTATTAATGGAGGAGGTCATTCGCACAAGAGCAGGTCAAATCGATGACGATATGACGGTTGTCGTCATTAGGCTCGACCACAATACACCAAAATGGGCATCCATTCCGACAGGTACATTCTATCTTCAAAAACAAGAGATTTCTTGAAATATCGTATAATATGAATTTCTTCTGGCGATGATGGGGATATAAGCATTCAGTTACAATCCCAGGAGGAATGAAGATGCGAAAAGGTCACGTAAACCAAATCTTACTGATTACAGATGGCTGCTCAAATCATGGGGAAGACCCACTTGCGATTGCCGCATTGGCAAAGGAGCAAGGGATCACAGTCAATGTCATTGGCATTATGGAAGAGAACAGACACGATCATGAAGCGATGAAAGAAGTAGAGGGGATTGCTCTAGCAGGCGGAGGCATTCATCAGGTTGTCTACGTTCAGCAATTGTCTCAAACCGTACAAATGGTTACAAAAAAGGCGATGACGCAAACGTTACAAGGTGTTGTGAATAAAGAATTGCAGCAAATTCTTGGCAAAGATACTGAAATTGAAGAACTCCCCCCAGATAAGCGTGGAGAAGTGATGGAAGTTGTGGACGAGCTCGGTGAGACGGTTCATCTTCAAGTGCTTGTGCTTGTGGATACGAGTGCAAGTATGAAACCGAAGCTGCCAACGGTCAAAGAAGCACTCATCGATCTCTCTATTAGTCTAAATTCGAGAATTGGTGAAAATCAGTTTGGGATGTGTGTATTTCCCGGGAAAAACTCAGATGCAGAAATTGTGTTGAACTGGACGCCTCGGTTCGATTCGTTATCATCAATTTTCCCGAAGCTGACAACAGGAGGAATTACACCGACAGGACCAGCAATTCGAGAAGCACTCCAGCATTTCAAATCAGTTCGTTCACGAAAAGGGCTGCTTGAAGCGAAGGAAAAACATGATGAATTCGGCTTCTAACATCCCATTAGGTACGATGATAAAGGGAAAGTGGCATCACCAACATTACCGCATTGTAAAAGAGCTGGGAAAAGGGGCGAACGGTGTGGTTTATCTGGCCGAATCGCCAAAGGGACAAGTGGCCCTTAAAGTGAGTGATGACAGTATGCTCATTGCATCTGAAGTCAATGTATTAAAATCCTTTTCAAAGGCTCCTGTGAAAACCATGGGGCCTTCTTTTTATGATATGGATGATGCTCTTTATCCTGGAATGTCAGAGAAACGGTCGTTTTATGTCATGGAGTATGTCAGAGGGCCATTGCTACTTGAATTTGTGAAACAAAAAGGCGATGAATGGATCGTCGTTCTCATGATTCAACTGTTGTCTAACCTTGCTCACTTACATAAGGAAGGCTGGATCTTCGGTGACTTGAAGCCTGATAATCTCATCGTTTCAGGCCCCCCAGCTACGATTCGATGTATTGATGTTGGAGGAACAACGAAGGCAGGAAGGGCGATTAAGGAATACACCGAGTTTTTTGACCGAGGCTACTGGGGCTTCGGTACAAGAAAAGCAGATTCTTCTTATGATCTATTTGCCTTAAGTATGGTCATGGTGAACTGTGCCTATAAAAAAGAATTTAAAAAAGGGGCAGAACCAGAAAAACAGCTTTATCGAGCGATTGAAGGACATCCTTTATTAAAGCGATATGAGAGGGTGTTAAAAGCGGCTCTCCAAGGCAAATATCAATCAGCGGCAGACATGAAAAGCGCGATGCTGAAAGAAGGACAATTGCTTGCTTCAAGAAAATCACGACAAAAGAAGCCATCACAGCAAAATAGGCAAAAGCCAGCTGTTCCCCAACATCAACAGGTCGCACCTTCACGATCAAGAGTTGCTGCTGCGAAAAGAACATCGGTACGCAAAAAATCAGGCGGTCTTTTTGAAACCATTCTCATCTTATGCAGTGTGCTCGCTCTTTACTGTGCCTATGTGGTTTTATTCCTATTATAGAGCTGTAAAAAAGCAGGCTTCTTCTTTGCTTGGAGCTAATGAAAGTGATAGGATATGTATATCTTTAAATTACCTGCTCTTTGTGAGGAGGAAGTTGTGAATAGAATTGAATCTTTTTTGAAAAAACATGATGTTTTCCTTGAAAATACGACAGTCATTGTCGGGGTATCTGGCGGACCAGATTCTATGCTCTTGCTGCATGAACTAAACAAACGTCGAAAAGGTTCCTTTCAGCTGATTGCAGCCCATGTAGATCACATGTTCAGAGGAGAAGAATCCTTTGCTGATTTGGCATTTGTTGAAGCGTACTGTAAAGAGCATGAGATCCTTTTTGAATCGGCTCGTATACAGGTCACCCAATATGCAAAAGAAAACCGCTTAAACAAACAGGCAGCTGCAAGAGAGTGCAGATATGCTTTCTTTCGTCAATTGATGGAACAGTACAACGCTCAATTTATAGCGCTTGCACATCATGGAGACGATCAAGTAGAAACAATGGTGATGAGGCTGACAAGGGGGACTGTTGGAATAGGACTTGCAGGTATGCAAGCAAAGCGCCCTTTTCATGAAGGGTGGCTGATTCGTCCGCTGATTGGATATTCTAAGGATGATGTACTCACTGCTTGCGAAAAAGAACAAGTTCCTTATGTCATTGATCAAAGCAATCACACCGATGACTACTTGAGAAACCGGATCAGAAGACACGTTCTTCCCGTGTTAAAAGAAGAGGCACCTCATGTGCATGAAAGCTTTCAGTTTGTAAGTGACATGCTGACTGAGGATGAGCAGTACTTGCAGGCATTAACAAAGGATCAAATGCATCAAGTCATTACGAATCAAACGCCTAAGCAAATTGAGATCAAAACGAAGCCTTTGCTTGACCTGCCTTTGCCTTTACAAAGAAGAGGCATTCAACTAATATTAAACTATCTTTATGAAAACACTCAATCAGCGTTTTCAAACCAGCATATTCTAGGGACTTTGGACTGGTTATCTCATACTGATCAACCGTCTGGATCATTAGATTTGCCAAAAGGTTTACAAGCTGTCAAATCTTATGATCACTGTATGTTTACCTTTGAACGATCGCTTGTCATAGATCAGTCATATACTCATCATTTACAAGGTGAGCTTGGCGAGGAACTTTTTCTCCCGAATGGACAGTCTATCTTGGTATCAAATCATGTTCCGAAGGATGCACGGAACGGAAACTATTTTTTCTTGCTTCAAAAAGATCATGTTCGTCTTCCTTTGATCATTCGCTCACGAAAAAACGGTGATCGAATCAAACTTAAAGGGATGAATGGATCAAAAAAGGTGAAAGATATATTTATTGATAAAAAAGTGCCTCTTGCAGAAAGAGACAGCTGGCCGATCGTCACTGACTCGGATCATCAAATCATCTGGATCCCAGGTCTGAAAAAATCCGTTTTTGAAGAAATTGATATGACAAACAGCGATCTCATTGTATTACAATATAGACAGCACGAAAATTTGTAGGGGGCAAGCAAAAGCATGAAACAAGATATTGAAAAGATTTTGATCTCAGAAGAAGAGATCCAGCTAAAAGTGAAGGAACTGGGTGCAACATTAACCAGCGATTATGATGGTAAATTTCCCCTGGCTATTGGTGTTTTGAAAGGGGCTCTTCCATTCATGGCAGACCTGATCAAACACATTGATACATATTTAGAGCTTGATTTTATGGATGTATCTAGCTACGGAAAGTCTACCGTATCTTCTGGAGAAGTGAAGATCATCAAAGATCTAGATACTTCTGTTGAAGGAAGAGATATTCTAATTATGGAAGATATCATCGACAGTGGGTTAACTTTGAGTTATCTGGTAGAGCTTTTCCGATACCGTAAAGCAAACTCCATTAAAATTGTGACATTGCTTGATAAACCAAGCGGCCGCAAAGCAGACATCAAAGCAGATTATGTTGGGTTTGAAGTACCAGATGCATTTGTTGTTGGCTATGGATTGGATTTTGCCGAACGTTACCGAAACCTCCCGTATATTGGAGTGTTAAAACCATCTGTTTACGAAGGCTAATGAGCACACGTTTACATGAGGTTATTGGTTGTGTTGGAATGATTTTCTATGATACTATTGAACATAGTTGTGCTTACTGTGGGAGGAGGTAAGGAATGAATCGGGTTTTTCGTAATACGATTTTTTATATACTTATTTTATTACTTGTGATAGGGGTTGTCAGTTGGTTAGGATCCCCTAATCAAAAGCCTGAGAACATGTCTTACAGCAAATTTTCGCAAAATTTAAGTGCGGGAAAAGTGGAGAGTATCTCCATCCAGCCTGTAAGAGGGGTTTATGAAATTCGTGGTCAATTAGATGGCGCGAAGAAAGATGAATACTTCATTACCCACGTTCCAGACGGTCAAGGAGTTGACCAAATTTACAGTGCACTGAAGAATACAGATGTAAAAGTAGAACCAGCACCTGAAACAAATGGATGGCTGCAAGTTCTGACAACCATCATTCCATTCATCATCATCTTTATCCTGTTCTTCTTCTTATTGAATCAAGCTCAAGGCGGTGGAAGCCGTGTCATGAACTTTGGTAAGAGTAAGGCGAAGCTTTACACAGAAGAGAAGAAACGTGTGAAATTTAAAGATGTTGCCGGTGCGGATGAAGAAAAACAAGAGCTCGTAGAAGTGGTTGAATTCTTAAAAGATCCACGTAAATTTGCGGAGCTTGGCGCAAGAATCCCTAAAGGGGTTTTACTAGTAGGACCTCCAGGTACAGGTAAAACATTGCTTGCGAGAGCATCTGCAGGAGAAGCAGGCGTTCCTTTCTTCAGCATCAGTGGTTCTGACTTCGTCGAGATGTTCGTCGGTGTCGGTGCATCACGTGTACGTGATTTGTTTGAAAATGCGAAAAAGAATGCACCTTGCTTAATCTTTATTGATGAGATTGATGCAGTGGGTCGTCAGCGTGGAGCAGGTCTTGGCGGTGGTCATGATGAGCGTGAACAAACGCTTAACCAGCTTCTTGTTGAAATGGATGGTTTTAGTGCCAACGAAGGGATTATTATCATTGCTGCAACGAACCGGGCAGATATCCTAGATCCTGCATTGCTGCGTCCGGGACGTTTTGACCGTCAAATTACGGTTGACCGCCCAGATGTCATTGGCCGTGAAGAAGTACTGAAGGTTCATGCGAAAAACAAACCGCTTGATGATACAGTCAACTTGAAAGCCATCGCAAGCAGAACACCAGGGTTCTCTGGGGCAGATCTTGAGAACTTACTAAACGAAGCAGCACTTGTTGCTGCCCGTCAAAACAAAAAGAAAATTGATATGCGTGATATCGACGAAGCAACTGACCGTGTCATTGCTGGACCGGCTAAGAAAAGCCGTGTCATTTCGAAGAAAGAACGCAATATCGTGGCGTACCATGAAGCAGGTCATACCGTCATTGGACTTGTCCTTGACGAAGCTGACATGGTGCATAAAGTAACGATCGTTCCTCGTGGTCAGGCAGGCGGTTATGCGGTCATGCTTCCAAGAGAAGACCGTTATTTCCAAACGAAGCCAGAGCTTCTTGATAAAATCGTCGGCTTGCTCGGCGGTCGTGTTGCAGAGGAAATTACGTTTGGTGAAGTAAGTACAGGCGCTCACAACGACTTCCAGCGTGCAACAGGCATTGCAAGAAGAATGGTCACAGAGTTCGGTATGTCTGATAAACTTGGTCCACTTCAATTCGGTCAATCACAAGGAGGTCAAGTATTCCTTGGCCGTGATTTCAACAATGAGCCGAATTATAGTGAAGCGATCGCTTACGAAATTGACCAAGAAGTTCAGCGCTTCATCAAAGAAAGCTACGAACGTGCGAAACAAATTCTCACTGAGAATAAAGATAAGCTAGAAATCATCGCACAAGCTCTTCTAGAAGTGGAAACATTAGATGCTGAACAAATCAAATCTCTTTACGAAACTGGAAAGCTTCCAGAGCGTGTATACGCAGATGACGAAGAGAAAAACGATGATGTGAAAGTGAACATCAAGAAAAAAGAAGAAGACGAGGAGATTTAATCTCCTTCTATAAAAAGCTGTCGGGCTCACCGGCAGCTTTTTTTATTTCGAATCATGAATGGATCGGTTTCGAATTGTTTACAAATGGAACTCAATTCGTGTATGGTATGATAGAAAGTCGAAAAATGCTCTTTTTGAGACACTATTCAAAGTGGTGATGAAGTTGTTACTCGTGATAGATGTAGGAAACACAAATACCGTTTTAGGTGTTTATCATAATGGCGATTTGAACTACCATTGGCGGATTGAAACAAGCCGTCATAAAACAGAAGATGAATTTGGTATGGCAATCCGATCCTTATTTGACTATGTAGGGCTGATGTTTGACCAGATAGAAGGGATTATCATTTCTTCTGTTGTCCCGCCAATGATGTTTGCTCTGGAAAGAATGTGCGAAAAGTATTTTCACATTACTCCTCAAATCGTTGGGCCTGGCATGAAGACTGGATTAAACATTATGTGTGATAATCCAAAGGAAGTCGGTGCTGATCGAATTGTAAACGCAGTGGCGGCCATTCACCTGTATGGGGCCCCTCTCATTGTGGTAGACTTTGGAACAGCCACAACCTACTGCTATATCAATGAACAAAAACAATACATGGGTGGCGCAATTGCACCGGGTATTACCATCTCAACAGAGGCTTTATATACAAGAGCGGCTAAGCTGCCAAGGATTGAAATTGTTCGTCCGGATCATATCGTAGGGAAAAACACGATTAGTGCGATGCAATCAGGTATCCTGTATGGATATGTTGGTCAAGTCGAGGGAATAGTGAAACGGATGAAGCAGCAAGCCAAACAAACACCGAAAGTCATTGCAACAGGCGGTTTGTCTACATTGATTGGAAATGAATCAGACTGTATTGATATTGTCGATCCGTTCCTCACATTAAAAGGACTCCAATTAATTTATGAACGCAATCGTGTCGGTGTATTATAGGAGGGTTTAATCAAAATGGATTATTTAGTTAAAGCGTTAGCATATGACGGGAAAGTCCGTGCGTATGCTGCGAACACAACAGATACAATCAACGAAGCGCAGAGAAGACACCATACGTGGCCAACTGCTTCAGCTGCAATCGGCAGAACAATGACAGCGACTGTCATGATGGGAGCCATGCTGAAAGGCGAGAATAAATTAACTGTCAAAATTGAAGGCGGTGGGCCGATCGGAGCCATCATTGCAGATGGAAACGCAAAAGGTCAGGTGCGCGGATATGTCTCAAACCCACAAGTTCACTTTGATTTAAATGAACATGGGAAGCTGGACGTTAGACGTGCTGTTGGAACATCGGGAACGTTAAGTGTTGTCAAAGATATCGGACTGAAAGACCACTTTACAGGGCAAACGGAAATTGTCTCAGGTGAAATTGGAGATGACTTTACTTATTACCTGGTCTCCTCTGAACAAGTGCCATCCTCTGTAGGTGTGGGTGTTCTTGTCAATCCAGACAACTCGATCCTTGCAGCAGGCGGTTTCATCATTCAATTGCTGCCTGGAACTGAAGATGCAGTCATCGAAAGACTCGAAAAGAGATTATCAACCATTGAACCGATCTCTAAACTGATTGAAAAAGGGATGACTCCTGAAGAAATTTTAGAAGAAGTGCTCGGTGAAAAACCTCAAATCTTAGAAACTGTACCTGTCGAATTTTCTTGTAACTGCTCAAAAGAACGGTTTGCCAACGGTATTATCAGCCTAGGGAAAGCCGAAATTGAGGATATGATTGAACAAGACGGACAAGCAGAAGCTCAATGCCATTTTTGTAACGAAACGTATGTATTTACAAAAGAAGAGCTAGAAGAGCTACGTGAAGAAATAACCCGCTAAGCTCTAAGCAGCGGGTTTTCTTTTTAGAATGGAAAGGAGACGAAAGATGAGACTGAAAGCAAGAGTGGTGTGGACATTTATCCTCGTTCTGCTCATGATTAATGCCGTTGTCATTGCATATGTATTAACAAAGTCACAAATGTCGCAGGCTTCTTCAAATGGGAAGAGCGGTGAAGAAATTGCTTCTATTGGGAAAGAGAAAGTCACACGTCAAGAATGGTTAAAGAAAATGGAAGACCGCTACGGAAAGGCAACACTTGAACAAATGATCAATCAGAAGGTAGTCAATCAGCTTGCGAAAGAAAACAAGCTGGAGGTATCTTCAAAAGAGATCAATCGTGAGCTGCTGATGCTGAAAGCGGTATCTAATAATTTCTATGAAGACGGTCATACAAGTGAAAAGGAATGGAAAGAGCAGATTCGTTATCAAATTTTATTAGAACAGCTTCTAACGAGAGATGCGGTCGTTTCTGAAAAAGAAGCCAAATCCTTTTATGAAAAAAACAAAGACTTGTATCAATATGATGACTCATACCGAATTCGCCACATTGTTGTGAAAACAAAAGACGAGGCACAAAGTGTATTAAAAGATTTAAAGGGCGGATCTAGTTTCGAAGCTGTAGCAGCTGAACGATCCACCGATCGATATACCTCTCCTTACGGCGGAGATCTTGGATTTGTCACAGAAGAGCAAGAAAGCATTCCAGCCCTATACATACAAGAAGCCCAAAAGCTTAAGCCAGATGAATGGACGAAAGAGCCGATCGAGATCAAAAATGGTTATGCCATCATACAATTAAAAGAAAAATTAAATGGCCGCTCCTTCTCTTATGAAGAAGTCAAAGATCAGATCAAAAGGCAGATCGCCATGGAAGATCTGGGTGAAAAGGCGAATGTCAAAACCCTGTGGAAAGAAGCAAAAGTCACATGGTTTTACGATGGAGAGCAGGACTAAAAGCATTGACAAAATTTTTCGAAATTGATAATTTAATATTAATACAATAAAATTACTCGGAGATAGAGGTGTTAGTGATGGCTCGTATTGCAAATTCAGTTTTTGAACTAATAGGAAATACACCAGTCGTTAAATTAAACCGTTTAGTAGATGAAGACAGTGCGGATGTCTACTTGAAACTTGAATATATGAACCCAGGCAGCAGTGTAAAAGATCGTATTGCGTTAGCGATGATCGAAGATGCTGAAGCAAAAGGTACATTAAAAGCTGGTGACACACTCATTGAGCCAACAAGTGGAAACACAGGAATCGGTCTTGCGATGGTCGCGGCTGCAAAAGGAATCAATGCGATTTTAGTTATGCCGGATACAATGAGTCAGGAGCGCCGCAACCTTTTACGCGCTTACGGTGCAGAGCTTGTATTAACACCGGGTGCAGAAGGAATGAAAGGTGCCATCAAAAAAGCAGAAGAATTAGCAGAAGAGCACGGATACTTCATGCCTCAGCAGTTCAGCAATGAAGCCAATGCTGAGATTCACCGCCGCACAACAGGGAAAGAGATTCTTGAACAGTTTGACGGCGACCTTGATGCATTTATTGCAGGAGTTGGTACGGGCGGTACGATTACAGGTGCTGGTGAAGTCCTGAAAGAAGCCATCCCATCTATTCAGCTTTATGCGGTAGAACCAACAGATTCTCCTGTACTATCAGGCGGGAAACCAGGTCCGCATAAAATTCAAGGCATCGGAGCAGGGTTTGTTCCGTCTATCTTAAACACAGAAGTATATGACGGCATTATCCAAGTGAAAAACGAAGATGCATTTGAACTTGCAAGAAAGGCAGCGAAAGAAGAAGGAATCCTTGGTGGTATATCTTCAGGAGCAGCCATTTATGCAGCGCTTCAAACAGCGAAGAAGCTTGGTAAAGGGAAAAAGGTTCTAGCGATTATTCCAAGTAATGGTGAACGTTACCTTAGTACGCCGCTTTATCAATTTGATTAAACAATACACCCCAGCATTTGCTGGGGTTTTTTCATGAATTCTGAAGATGGAAAGCAAATACTATTTTCTAATTAAAATGGATTGCATTACAATAAGATTAATGAAAATAAAAAAGGATGATTACATGACACAACGTAGGCCGATGGGCATCAAAATTCCTTTTACGAAAGATGCATTCTTGAAACGATACGAACAATTAACGGCTCATGAATCACATCACGTCCTTCTTGAAAGTGCACGTGGCGGAGAATACAGTATTGCCGGCATTCATCCGATCGCTAAAGCGAAAGGGAAGGACGGGATGACCACCATCCATTATCAGAATGAGGTGTTGTTCAAAGAGGGAGATCCTTTCAGGGCATTTGCTGATTGGTTTCAAACCCTACAAACCGAAACGAACGACGAATATCCTGACTTCCAAGGTGGAGCGATTGGATTTTTAAGCTATGATTACGCAAGATATATCGAGCATTTCAAAATGCTGTCCATCGATGATTTGAAGACGCCTGATTTGTATTTCCTCGTATTCAATGATGTCGCTGTCTTTGATCATAAAGAAGACGCCCTCTGGCTGATCACTCATACAGAAGGAGATGAACCTGTCAGTGAAGTTCATCAAAGACTCGAAGAATTAAAGCAAAGCTGGACAAGCACATCAGAAGAATCAGCACATTCACCTGTCAACGTGTCTTCTTCGGAATGTGTACCTGCTGCACCTTTTACTGAAGAAGCTTTCGGGGTAGCTGTAGAAACGATTAAACAATATATCGCGAACGGTGATGTGTTCCAAGTGAACCTATCCATTAGACAAGATGAACAGCTTCATACCCACCCATATCATTTATACAAAACATTACGTCACGTGAATCCATCTCCATATATGTCATATCTGCACACGCCAGATTTCCAAATTGTCTGTGGATCTCCAGAGCTGCTTATTAAGAAAAAAGGCATTCAGCTCGAAACAAGACCGATCGCTGGCACAAGATCAAGAGGCAAGGATGATGCGGAAGATCAAGCGCTGGCAAAAGAACTCATTGAAGATGAAAAAGAACGCGCAGAACATGTGATGCTCGTTGATCTTGAGCGGAATGATCTTGGACGAGTGTCTACTTATGGCTCAGTCAAGGTGAACGAGTTTATGGCCATTGAGAAATATTCACACGTGATGCACATTGTATCAAATGTCCAAGGGGAGCTGCGTGATGATTGTGATGCGGTAGATGTCATGAGAGCTGTATTCCCAGGCGGCACGATTACAGGTGCGCCAAAAGTGAGAACAATGGAAATCATAGAAGAACTTGAGCCAACAAGGCGTGGGCTTTATACTGGATCTATAGGCTGGTTTGGATTCAATCAAGATATGCATTTTAATATCGTCATTCGTACGGCTTATTGTACAGGGGGCAGAGCCTTCATGCAGTCAGGTGCAGGCATTGTCATCGATTCTGTACCAAAGCACGAATACAAAGAATCGATTAAAAAAGCCTATGCAGTGAAAAAAGCATTACAGTTGAGCAAAGAAGAGACTATTTTGAGTTAGAGGTGAGCAGAGTATGATATTAATGATTGATAATTACGATTCATTTACGTACAACCTGGTCCAGTATTTAGGTGAGCTTGGGGAAGAACTGATTGTAAAACGAAACGATCAAGTCACTATTCAAGAAATCGAAGAGCTCAAGCCTGACTTTCTGATGATTTCTCCAGGACCTTGCAGTCCGGATGAAGCAGGAATTAGTATGGAAGCGATCAAACATTTTGCTGGGAAGATTCCGATCTTCGGTGTCTGTTTAGGTCATCAATCCATTGCACAAGTATTTGGTGGAGATGTCATTCGTGCGGAGCGGTTAATGCATGGGAAAACATCAGAGATTGAACATGACGGCAAAGGTGTCTTCACGGGACTCCAAAATCCGCTCGTCGCAACGAGATATCATTCATTAATTGTTAAAGACGAGACGCTACCGGAGTGCTTTGTCAGAACAGCGAGAACAAAGGAAGGCGAACTCATGGCCATTCGCCATAAAGAACTTCCGATTGAAAGTGTTCAATTCCATCCAGAATCGATTATGACGTCCTTCGGTAAAGAAATGCTCAGAAATTTCATTGAAACCTATCGTAAAAAGGGGAATGAAGTAAACGCATGATCATTTACCTGAACGGTCAGTATATAGAGGAGAAAGACGCGACTCTTTCTCCTTTTGATCATGGTTTTCTATATGGCATCGGTGTATTCGAAACATTTACCTCTCTAGCAGGACAAGTCTTCTTGTTAGACTGGCATCTTGAAAGGCTCAATCAATCATTGCGTGACCTTTGCATCGAATCCACAATAGAGAAACCATTTGTACTCGACATCATTCATACATTATTCAATCAAAACCAAATAACGGACGGTTATGCGAGGATCCGCTTCAACGTTTCTGCGGGCAGAGGCAATGGATTTTCTGCAGACCCTTATGAGGAGCCTGTTGTTTTTGTGATGATCTCCCCATTCCGGCCAGAATCAATAGTAGATGAAAAACAGGGAATCATTCTTGATACAAGAAGAAACACACCGGAAGGTCCAAGACGGCTCAAGTCGCATCATTACATGAACAACCTGCTGGCGAAAAGAGAAGTAGGGAACGATCCGTCTGTAGAAGGGATCTTTTTAACAAAAGAAGACGATGTGGCAGAAGGAATTACGTCAAATCTATTTTGGCGAAAAAAAGATGTGATCTATACACCTTCACTTGATACCGGCATTTTAAACGGGGTTACCCGTCGATATTGTATCGAAACGCTGCGAGCTTCGGGGATCTCACTAATAGAAGGAAGATATCCACTTTCACACTTGCTCTCAGCTGATGAGGCGTGGATGACCAATTCGGTTCAGGGAATTGTGCCTTTTAAAAATATCGGAGACACCGTCCTGCAAAACCACAACCGAACGATTTCGACCAAGCTGAGAACAGAATATACAAAAGCACGTCTAGACTATAAAGAGTAGGTGGACACAATGACACAACAATTGATAAAACAGCCTAAAATCATACAAGCCAAGCACCATACCCTTAGTTATGAAGAAAAGACATTGGTCATGGGCATTTTAAATGTCACACCGGACTCTTTTTCAGATGGAGGAAAATTCAATCAAATGGATAAAGCGCTGGTTCATGCAGCGCAGCTCATAGAAGATGGGGCGCATATTATTGATATTGGCGGTGAATCGACTCGGCCGGGAGCGGCACTTGTCTCAGAGCAAGAGGAGCTTTCAAGGGTCATTCCTGTCATTGAGAAGATCACAAAAGAATTGGACATACCTATTTCTATTGATACGTATAAAGCCCATGTCGCAGATGAGGCAGTGAAAGCAGGAGCCTCAATCATTAATGATGTATGGGGGGCGAAAGCTGATCCTCAAATGGCGCATGTGGCAGCGAAGCACAACGTGCCAATCATCTTAATGCACAATCGACCAGAGCGGAATTACACCCATCTGATTTCAGATATGATTGCAGATCTGAAAGAAAGTGTTCAAATTGTGAAACAAGCGGGTGTCCGTGATGACATGATTATATTAGACCCTGGTGTAGGATTTGCGAAAAATAAAACTGACAACCTCATGGTCATGAATGAACTTGAACATTTTTGTCACCTTGGGTATCCGCTGCTGCTAGCAACATCCCGCAAACGATTCATCGGTGCAGTTTTAGACCTGCCGCCTGAAGAACGTACTGAAGGAACGGGTGCAACGGTCTGTCTTGGGATTCAAAAGGGCAGCGCAATGGTCCGAGTGCACGATGTAAAAGAAATCGCAAGAATGGCAAAAATGATGGATGCCATGCTGAATAAAGGAGGCGCTTATCATCGATAAAGTATATGTAAACGGAATGGAATTTTACGGCTATCACGGTGTATTTGCAGAAGAGAATAAACTAGGCCAGCGCTTTCGTGTGGACCTAACAGCTTCACTTGATTTAAGTAAGGCAGGACAAACGGATGACCTAAATGAGACCATCAACTATGCTGAGCTCTACAACATCTGCAAAAATATTGTAGAAGGAGTCCCAGTGAACCTCGTTGAAACGCTGACGGAAAGAATTGCAAATCAAGTGTTAAAGGACTTTTCGACAGTTCAAGAATGTACAGTAAAAGTAATCAAACCAGATCCGCCAATTCCAGGACACTATCAGTCCGTTGCCATTGAAATGACGAGATCACGCGCATGAACAATACAGCATATATCGCTTTAGGCTCAAACATAGGAAAAAAGGAAACATACTTAAAAGAAGCTGTCAAAAAACTTCACGAACATCCAGGTGTTCAAGTTGAATCCATTTCATCTATATATGAGACAACACCTGTAGGCTACGAGAATCAGGATGACTTCTTGAACATGGCTGTGAAGATTTCCACCTCGCTTCGTCCTGAAGAACTTCTATCACTGACTCAGAACATTGAGCAGGAGTTAGGCAGAACAAGAGAAGTGAGGTGGGGTCCACGGACAGCTGACCTTGACATTTTACTTTATAATCGTGAAAATATTGAAACAGAACAACTTGTAGTGCCGCATCCTAGAATGTACGAACGTTTATTCGTTCTTGTTCCGATGAGTGAGATTTGCCCAGAAATCGGCGAAGCCCAGATAAACGCCGTAACAGACCAAGAAGGTGTAAGCATATGGAAAAAGACATGTGGGGTAGAAGAATTCGTGCATACCGAAAGCTAAAAGGGTATACTCAGGAAGGGTTCGCCAAAAGACTGGGCATCTCTGTCTCTGTCTTAGGGGAAATTGAGCGAGGCAATCGATTACCAACAAACCAAATGGTTGGTCAAATAGCAGATGCTTTAAATATAACGGTGGAAGAACTTTCACCAATTCTTGAAGAAGAAAGGAGGGGACATGATGTTTAAAATCGGAGATATCGAAATTAAAAACAAAGTAGTGCTCGCACCAATGGCTGGTGTGTGTAACTCTGCTTTCAGACTCACGGTGAAAGAGTTTGGAGCGGGCTTAGTCTGCGCTGAAATGGTCAGTGACAAAGCGATCTTGATTAATAATGCCAGAACGATGGGCATGCTGTACATTGATGAACGTGAAAAACCGTTGAGCCTTCAGATATTTGGGGGAGAAAAGGACACGCTCGTAGAAGCGGCCAAGTTTGTAGACCAGAATACAACGGCGGACATTATTGATATTAATATGGGATGTCCTGTACCAAAGATCACGAAATGTGATGCAGGAGCGAAATGGCTGCTTGATCCAAACAAGATTTATGAAATGGTCTCTGCTGTTGTAGATGCTGTAGATAAACCTGTTACGGTGAAAATGAGAATGGGCTGGGACGAAGACCATATCTTCGCTATCGACAATGCCCGTGCTGTTGAACGAGCAGGTGGACAAGCGGTTGCGCTTCACGGACGGACACGTGTGCAGATGTACGAAGGAACAGCGAATTGGGATATTATAAAAGAGGTCAAACAATCTGTTTCCATTCCAGTCATCGGCAATGGAGATGTCAAAACCCCTCAGGATGCAAAACGTATGCTTGATGAAACGGGTGCAGATGCTGTCATGATCGGAAGAGCCGCACTAGGAAACCCGTGGATGATTTACCGGACGGTTCATTATTTAGAAACGGGTGAACTAAAAGAAGAGCCTAATGTGCGTGAGAAAATGTCTGTGTGCAAACTTCACTTAGACAGACTCATAGACCTGAAAGGCGAGCATGTGGCTGTCAGAGAAATGAGAAAACATGCAGCATGGTACTTAAAAGGTGTCCGAGGCAATGCAGATGTAAGAAACCAAATCAATCAAAGTGAAACGAGAGCGGAGCTTGTAAAAGTTCTAGATGACTTTACGATCGAAGCCGAGGCAAAAGAGCTTCAAAGAATAAAAGTAGGATAAGACTATCTTTCTTTTTGTAGCTCACTGCTAGTGCACGTACTGGCAGTTTTTCTGCTTTTCTCTGCAAAATACATTATTGGAGTGATATAAATGAGTAATGAAGGGCTTAATAACGAAGAATTAAATGATCAATTCCAAGTAAGACGTGACAAAATGAATAAAATGAGAGAAGAGGGTATCGATCCATTCGGTGAACGATATGACCGTTCTCATCAATCTGCACAAATTATTGCTGAATATGACGAGTTTTCAAAAGAAGACTTAGAAGAAAAAGCAGCTCAAGTAACAATTGCTGGCCGTATGATGACAAAGCGTGGAAAAGGGAAAGCTGGCTTTGCACACATTCAAGACTTAGAAGGACAAATTCAAATCTATGTACGTAAAGATAGTGTAGGAGAAGAAGCTTACGAATTATTCAAAAGCTCGGACCTAGGCGATATTATCGGTGTGACGGGAACCGTATTTAAAACGAATGTAGGAGAACTTTCAATTAAAGCGACTAGCTTTGAGGTTCTGACAAAAGCACTTCGCCCGCTCCCTGATAAATATCACGGACTAAAAGATGTAGAACAACGCTATCGTCAGCGTTACCTTGACTTGATTGTCAATCCAGAAAGTAAGCAGACGTTCATCATGCGAAGCAAAATCATTCAATCAATGAGAAGATACTTAGATTCAAAAGGATACCTAGAAGTTGAAACACCAACAATGCATAGCATCCCTGGTGGTGCATCAGCGCGTCCTTTCATTACTCATCACAATGCACTTGATATGCCGCTTTATATGCGTATTGCGATCGAGCTGCATTTAAAACGTCTGATTGTCGGTGGTCTAGAGAAAGTATATGAGATTGGCCGTGTATTCCGTAATGAAGGTGTATCGACTCGTCACAACCCAGAATTCACTATGATCGAGCTGTATGAAGCATACGCAGACTACAAAGACATCATGAATCTGACAGAAAACCTGATTGCTCATATTGCCCAAGAGGTGCTAGGGACAACAACCATTCAATATGGAGAAGATGAAATTGATCTCAAACCTGAATGGAAGAGACTTCATATGGTTGAAGCGGTCAAAGAAGCAACAGGTGTAGACTTCTGGCAGGAGATGTCTGTTGAAGAAGCAAAACAGCATGCGGCTGATCATGGTGTTGAAATCACGAAAAATATGACAGTAGGTCATATTATCAATGAGTTCTTCGAGCAAAAAGTAGAAGAAACATTGGTTCAGCCTACATTCATTTACGGACACCCAGTGGAGATTTCTCCATTAGCTAAGAAAAATCCTGAAGACCCGCGCTTTACTGATCGCTTTGAGCTGTTTATCGTACGCCGCGAGCATGCAAATGCATTCACAGAGCTAAACGATCCGATCGATCAAAGAGAACGCTTTGAAGCTCAATTAAAAGAACGTGAAGAAGGAAACGACGAAGCACATCTAATGGATGACGATTTTGTTGAAGCGTTAGAATACGGTATGCCTCCAACAGGTGGTCTAGGAATCGGAATCGACCGATTAATCATGCTTTTAACAAATTCTCCATCAATCAGAGATGTACTGCTTTTCCCACAAATGAGAAACCGCTAATACATCAACCAAAGCGCCATTTTATTTATGGCGCTTTCTATTTTTCATAAAATGAAACTTTTTTTAAAAAAACTATTGCAAGGAAAGAATCCAGATGGTATATTATTATTCGTTGCCGCAAAACAGCAACGAGGTTGAAAAAAGAAAATGAAAAAAGTTCTTGACTTCAACCGAAGCGAAATGTTAAGATATTAAAGTCGCTTACGAGCGATAAAGAAAATGATCTTTGAAAACTAAACAAGACAAAACGTACCTGTTAATTCGAGTTTTTATAAAAAAATCCTATGATATTTCATAGGTAGTCAGTCAAACTGGCGAAAAACAAAACTTCGGTTTTGAACTTTTTCGGAGAGTTTGATCCTGGCTCAGGACGAACGCTGGCGGCGTGCCTAATACATGCAAGTCGAGCGGACAGAAGGGAGCTTGCTCCCGGATGTTAGCGGCGGACGGGTGAGTAACACGTGGGTAACCTGCCTGTAAGACTGGGATAACTCCGGGAAACCGGAGCTAATACCGGATAGTTCCTTGAACCGCATGGTTCAAGGATGAAAGACGGTTTCGGCTGTCACTTACAGATGGACCCGCGGCGCATTAGCTAGTTGGTGAGGTAACGGCTCACCAAGGCGACGATGCGTAGCCGACCTGAGAGGGTGATCGGCCACACTGGGACTGAGACACGGCCCAGACTCCTACGGGAGGCAGCAGTAGGGAATCTTCCGCAATGGACGAAAGTCTGACGGAGCAACGCCGCGTGAGTGATGAAGGTTTTCGGATCGTAAAGCTCTGTTGTTAGGGAAGAACAAGTGCAAGAGTAACTGCTTGCACCTTGACGGTACCTAACCAGAAAGCCACGGCTAACTACGTGCCAGCAGCCGCGGTAATACGTAGGTGGCAAGCGTTGTCCGGAATTATTGGGCGTAAAGGGCTCGCAGGCGGTTTCTTAAGTCTGATGTGAAAGCCCCCGGCTCAACCGGGGAGGGTCATTGGAAACTGGGAAACTTGAGTGCAGAAGAGGAGAGTGGAATTCCACGTGTAGCGGTGAAATGCGTAGAGATGTGGAGGAACACCAGTGGCGAAGGCGACTCTCTGGTCTGTAACTGACGCTGAGGAGCGAAAGCGTGGGGAGCGAACAGGATTAGATACCCTGGTAGTCCACGCCGTAAACGATGAGTGCTAAGTGTTAGGGGGTTTCCGCCCCTTAGTGCTGCAGCTAACGCATTAAGCACTCCGCCTGGGGAGTACGGTCGCAAGACTGAAACTCAAAGGAATTGACGGGGGCCCGCACAAGCGGTGGAGCATGTGGTTTAATTCGAAGCAACGCGAAGAACCTTACCAGGTCTTGACATCCTCTGACAACCCTAGAGATAGGGCTTTCCCTTCGGGGACAGAGTGACAGGTGGTGCATGGTTGTCGTCAGCTCGTGTCGTGAGATGTTGGGTTAAGTCCCGCAACGAGCGCAACCCTTGATCTTAGTTGCCAGCATTTAGTTGGGCACTCTAAGGTGACTGCCGGTGACAAACCGGAGGAAGGTGGGGATGACGTCAAATCATCATGCCCCTTATGACCTGGGCTACACACGTGCTACAATGGACAGAACAAAGGGCTGCGAGACCGCAAGGTTTAGCCAATCCCATAAATCTGTTCTCAGTTCGGATCGCAGTCTGCAACTCGACTGCGTGAAGCTGGAATCGCTAGTAATCGCGGATCAGCATGCCGCGGTGAATACGTTCCCGGGCCTTGTACACACCGCCCGTCACACCACGAGAGTTTGCAACACCCGAAGTCGGTGAGGTAACCTTTATGGAGCCAGCCGCCGAAGGTGGGGCAGATGATTGGGGTGAAGTCGTAACAAGGTAGCCGTATCGGAAGGTGCGGCTGGATCACCTCCTTTCTAAGGATATATGGAGCAGCGTGCGTTTTCGTCTTGTTTAGTTTTGAAGGATCATTCCTTCAAACATGTCTCTAGCGAGACAGGATTGTTCTTTGAAAACTAGATAACAATAAGTAATACATTCACATTGAATGCAATGCAAAGTTCATCACACATAGTGATTCTTTCTAAAGTAAGAAATGGTTAAGTTAGAAAGGGCGCACGGTGGATGCCTTGGCACTAGGAGCCGATGAAGGACGGGACGAACACCGATATGCTTCGGGGAGCTGTAAGCAAGCTTTGATCCGGAGATTTCCGAATGGGGAAACCCACTGCTCGTAATGGAGTAGTATCCATACTTGAATACATAGAGTATGAGAAGGCATACCCGGGGAACTGAAACATCTAAGTACCCGGAGGAAGAGAAAGCAAATGCGATTCCCTGAGTAGCGGCGAGCGAAACGGGAACAGCCCAAACCAAGAGGCTTGCCTCTTGGGGTTGTAGGACACTCTATACGGAGTTACAAAGGAACGATATAAGCGAAGAGGTCTGGAAAGGCCCGCCAAAGAAGGTAACAGCCCTGTAACTGAAATGTTGTTCTCTCCAGAGTGGATCCTGAGTACGGCGGAACACGTGAAATTCCGTCGGAATCCGGGAGGACCATCTCCCAAGGCTAAATACTCCCTAGTGACCGATAGTGAACCAGTACCGTGAGGGAAAGGTGAAAAGCACCCCGGAAGGGGAGTGAAATAGATCCTGAAACCGTGTGCCTACAAGTAGTCAGAGCCCGTTAACGGGTGATGGCGTGCCTTTTGTAGAATGAACCGGCGAGTTACGATCCCGTGCAAGGTTAAGCAGAAGATGCGGAGCCGCAGCGAAAGCGAGTCTGAATAGGGCGCATGAGTACGTGGTCGTAGACCCGAAACCAGGTGATCTACCCATGTCCAGGGTGAAGTTCAGGTAACACTGAATGGAGGCCCGAACCCACGCACGTTGAAAAGTGCGGGGATGAGGTGTGGGTAGGGGTGAAATGCCAATCGAACCTGGAGATAGCTGGTTCTCTCCGAAATAGCTTTAGGGCTAGCCTCAAGGTAAGAGTCTCGGAGGTAGAGCACTGATTGGACTAGGGGCCCCTACCGGGTTACCGAATTCAGTCAAACTCCGAATGCCGATGACTTATCCTTGGGAGTCAGACTGCGAGTGATAAGATCCGTAGTCGAAAGGGAAACAGCCCAGACCGCCAGCTAAGGTCCCAAAGTATACGTTAAGTGGAAAAGGATGTGGAGTTGCTTAGACAACCAGGATGTTGGCTTAGAAGCAGCCACCATTTAAAGAGTGCGTAATAGCTCACTGGTCGAGTGACTCTGCGCCGAAAATGTACCGGGGCTAAACGTATCACCGAAGCTGCGGACTGTTCTTACGAACAGTGGTAGGAGAGCGTTCTAAGTGCAGTGAAGTCAGACCGGAAGGACTGGTGGAGCGCTTAGAAGTGAGAATGCCGGTATGAGTAGCGAAAGACGGGTGAGAATCCCGTCCACCGAATGCCTAAGGTTTCCTGAGGAAGGCTCGTCCGCTCAGGGTTAGTCGGGACCTAAGCCGAGGCCGAAAGGCGTAGGCGATGGACAACAGGTTGATATTCCTGTACCACCTCCTCACCATTTGAGCAATGGGGGGACGCAGGAGGATAGGGTAAGCGCGGTATTGGATATCCGCGTCCAAGCAGTTAGGCTGGGAAATAGGCAAATCCGTTTCCCGTGAAGGCTGAGCTGTGATGGCGAGCGAAATTTAGTAGCGAAGTTCCTGATTCCACACTGCCAAGAAAAGCCTCTAGCGAGGTGAGAGGTGCCCGTACCGCAAACCGACACAGGTAGGCGAGGAGAGAATCCTAAGGTGATCGAGAGAACTCTCGTTAAGGAACTCGGCAAAATGACCCCGTAACTTCGGGAGAAGGGGTGCTTCTTAGGGTGTTAAAGCCCCGAGAAGCCGCAGTGAATAGGCCCAGGCGACTGTTTAGCAAAAACACAGGTCTCTGCGAAGCCGTAAGGCGAAGTATAGGGGCTGACGCCTGCCCGGTGCTGGAAGGTTAAGAGGAGCGCTTAGCGTAAGCGAAGGTGCGAATTGAAGCCCCAGTAAACGGCGGCCGTAACTATAACGGTCCTAAGGTAGCGAAATTCCTTGTCGGGTAAGTTCCGACCCGCACGAAAGGCGCAACGATCTGGGCACTGTCTCAACGAGAGACTCGGTGAAATTATAGTACCTGTGAAGATGCAGGTTACCCGCGACAGGACGGAAAGACCCCGTGGAGCTTTACTGCAGCCTGATATTGAATGTTGGTACAGCTTGTACAGGATAGGTAGGAGCCTTGGAAACCGGAGCGCTAGCTTCGGTGGAGGCATCGGTGGGATACTACCCTGGCTGTATTGACCTTCTAACCCGCTGCCCTTATCGGGCAGGGAGACAGTGTCAGGTGGGCAGTTTGACTGGGGCGGTCGCCTCCTAAAATGTAACGGAGGCGCCCAAAGGTTCCCTCAGAATGGTTGGAAATCATTCGCAGAGTGTAAAGGCACAAGGGAGCTTGACTGCGAGACCTACAAGTCGAGCAGGGACGAAAGTCGGGCTTAGTGATCCGGTGGTTCCGCATGGAAGGGCCATCGCTCAACGGATAAAAGCTACCCCGGGGATAACAGGCTTATCTCCCCCAAGAGTCCACATCGACGGGGAGGTTTGGCACCTCGATGTCGGCTCATCGCATCCTGGGGCTGTAGTCGGTCCCAAGGGTTGGGCTGTTCGCCCATTAAAGCGGTACGCGAGCTGGGTTCAGAACGTCGTGAGACAGTTCGGTCCCTATCCGTCGCGGGCGCAGGAAATTTGAGAGGAGCTGTCCTTAGTACGAGAGGACCGGGATGGACGCACCGCTGGTGTACCAGTTGTTCTGCCAAGGGCATCGCTGGGTAGCTATGTGCGGACGGGATAAGTGCTGAAAGCATCTAAGCATGAAGCCCCCCTCAAGATGAGATTTCCCATTCCGCAAGGAAGTAAGATCCCTGAAAGATGATCAGGTTGATAGGTCTGAGGTGGAAGCGTGGTGACACGTGGAGCTGACAGATACTAATAGATCGAGGACTTAACCTATATTCTAATGTGAAAAATGAACGTTGTTATCTAGTTTTGAGAGAACATTCTCTCCATCAGGTTTGGTGGCGATAGCGAAGAGGTCACACCCGTTCCCATACCGAACACGGAAGTTAAGCTCTTCAGCGCCGATGGTAGTTGGGGGTTTCCCCCTGTGAGAGTAGGACGCCGCCAAGCTTTTCAAAGGATCAGTTCCAGTCGGAACTGGTCTTTTTTGTGTTTTAATAAATGATATATCTATTTATATTGAAAATAGTGGTCTTTCACTACATTCTCAATAACTCATTGATTTCATCCCCTTCACTGGAATTCTAGACATTCTATAAAATTCTTATCATTCAATCTCGTCGCTCGCTCATCTTGCTAAGAGTCAACATCAAAAGAGTAAACATGTCTAAAAAGGATCTTCTCCTCTGGCAACCATATGTAGCGAACTGCGCTTGCTGCTAGATCATTGAAACCTACATAAGAGAGCAAAGGGCATCTTGGTTTTCTAATGAGAGAGAGGAAGAAGATTTGAGTTAAGCAACAAAATAATTGATGATGCAAGGGAACATTATCAATTGAATATAAAGCAAATATACAAAATGGTTTCTCGGAAAAATAAAATAATAAAAAAATTCGTTTCTATATGCACGTTATCTGAGGATTTAAGGAATAAAACAAACATTTTTCAGCTTTAAAAGAGCTGTTTTTACTTTGAGAAAGCGCTATTAATACCCTTTTTAACAAAAAAACATAAAAAAATGAAAAAAAGGCTTTTAAAATGAAGAGACAAGTGGTAAACTTCTTTAGGTGCCTTAACGAAAAGATGTGAAAAAACAGCTTTAAAATAAATTCAAAAATTATTTTAAAAAAGTCTTTACAAACAATATCTTATCGTTATATAATACTATTTGTCAGATCGAGAGACATTCGAAACGACACAATATGGAGGATTAGCTCAGCTGGGAGAGCATCTGCCTTACAAGCAGAGGGTCGGCGGTTCGAGCCCGTCATCCTCCACCATATTTATTCTTACATAATGTTAGGATAGATAAAGCCGGTGTAGCTCAACTGGTAGAGCAACTGACTTGTAATCAGTAGGTTGGGGGTTCAAGTCCTCTTGCCGGCACCACTTTCATATGGTAAGATAGACAAGTCGCTTTAAAAGCGAGCCATTAGCTCAGTTGGTAGAGCATCTGACTTTTAATCAGAGGGTCGAAGGTTCGAGTCCTTCATGGCTCACCATTTTCATGCGGGTGTGGCGGAATTGGCAGACGCGCTAGACTTAGGATCTAGTGTCTTTATGACGTGGGGGTTCAAGTCCCTTCACCCGCATTGCCAAACAACATAAAGAAATCCTGTAATGCGGAAGTAGTTCAGTGGTAGAACACCACCTTGCCAAGGTGGGGGTCGCGGGTTCGAATCCCGTCTTCCGCTTATACCATCCACGCCGGGGTGGTGGAATTGGCAGACACACAGGACTTAAAATCCTGCGGTAGGTGACTACCGTGCCGGTTCAAGTCCGGCCCTCGGCATTATAAAATAAGCGCCCGTAGCTCAATTGGATAGAGCGTTTGACTACGGATCAAAAGGTTAGGGGTTCGACTCCTCTCGGGCGCGCCATTAAGATCGGGAAGTAGCTCAGCTTGGTAGAGCACTTGGTTTGGGACCAAGGGGTCGCAGGTTCGAATCCTGTCTTCCCGACCATCTTTTATGGGGCCTTAGCTCAGCTGGGAGAGCGCCTGCCTTGCACGCAGGAGGTCAGCGGTTCGATCCCGCTAGGCTCCACCAATATGATCTTTGAAAACTAAACAAGACAAAACGTACCTGTTAATTCGAGTTTTTATAAAAAAATCCTATGATACATCATAGGTAGTCAGTCAAACGCTGACGAAAAACAAAACTTCGGTTTTGTACTTTTTCGGAGAGTTTGATCCTGGCTCAGGACGAACGCTGGCGGCGTGCCTAATACATGCAAGTCGAGCGGACAGAAGGGAGCTTGCTCCCGGATGTTAGCGGCGGACGGGTGAGTAACACGTGGGTAACCTGCCTGTAAGACTGGGATAACTCCGGGAAACCGGAGCTAATACCGGATAGTTCCTTGAACCGCATGGTTCAAGGATGAAAGACGGTTTCGGCTGTCACTTACAGATGGACCCGCGGCGCATTAGCTAGTTGGTGAGGTAACGGCTCACCAAGGCGACGATGCGTAGCCGACCTGAGAGGGTGATCGGCCACACTGGGACTGAGACACGGCCCAGACTCCTACGGGAGGCAGCAGTAGGGAATCTTCCGCAATGGACGAAAGTCTGACGGAGCAACGCCGCGTGAGTGATGAAGGTTTTCGGATCGTAAAGCTCTGTTGTTAGGGAAGAACAAGTGCAAGAGTAACTG